>NZ_CP180552.1:0-3579918 GCF_047778105.1 Neptuniibacter sp. QD37_11
ATGCAGATGCCTATGCATATTCCAGCATCTGACATTATTGCTACCCCTCCTCCGGCACCGATTCCTGAACCGATTGAGCGTCAGGTAAATGTTGAGGGTGGTTTGCGTAACCATCAATCTAGCCTAAACCAGTCCTTTACCTTTGAAAGTTTTGTCCAAGGTAAATCTAACCAACTGGCACTGGCTGCAGCACGACAGGTTGGCGATAACCCAGGTGTATCTTACAACCCACTCTTTATCTACGGTGGTGTTGGTTTGGGTAAAACCCACTTAATGCACGCTGTGGGTAACGAGATGCTGAAGCGTAATCCGAATGCGAAGATTGTTTATCTGCATTCTGAGCGCTTTGTTGCTGACATGGTTAAGGCCCTGCAGCTAAACGCTATTAACGATTTTAAGCGGTACTACCGCTCGGTTGATGCCTTGCTGATCGATGATATTCAATTCTTCGCAGGCAAAGAGCGTTCACAAGAAGAGTTTTTCCATACCTTTAATGCTTTGCTTGAAGGTGGTCAGCAGATGATTCTGACCAGTGACCGTTATCCTAAAGAGATTAACGGCGTGGAAGAACGTCTTAAATCCCGTTTCGGTTGGGGCCTAACAGTTGCGATTGAGCCGCCTGAACTTGAAACGCGAGTAGCTATACTTATGAAGAAGGCAGATGAAGCACGGGTACGTTTACCTGATGATGCTGCTTTCTTCTTAGCTCAGAAAATCCGTTCTAATGTTCGTGAGCTTGAAGGGGCATTAAAACGAGTCATTGCCAACGCTCATTTTACTGGCAGTGCTATTACTACACCTTTTATTAAAGAATCTCTTAAAGACCTGCTGGCTTTGCAGGATAAACAGGTTAGTATTGATAATATTCAAAGAGTTGTAGCTGATTATTATAAAATTAAGGTCTCTGATCTGCTGTCGAAACGACGCAGCCGCTCAGTAGCTAGACCTCGCCAAGTAGCGATGAGTCTATCTAAGGAACTGACTAACCACAGCTTGCCAGAAATCGGCGATGCATTTGGTGGTCGAGATCACACTACAGTGCTCCATGCTTGTCGTAAGATAAAGGAGTTACGTGAAAGTGATACGGATATCAGAGAAGACTATCAGAATTTATTACGTCACTTAACGGCGTAAATTTAGCGGCTAAAAAGTCGGATTAAATATAAGGTAGGTGGGGAAACGATGAAATTTGTCATCTCACGTGAAGCGCTGATCAAACCTCTGCAGTTAGTTGCAGGTGTGGTTGAGCGTCGCCAGACATTGCCAGTGCTATCCAATATTCTATTGGTAGCTGAAGGGGATCAACTATCGATGACCGGTACTGACCTTGAGGTTGAGCTGGTTGGTCGTGTGACACTGGATGAACCTGCAGAAGCCGGTTCTGTCACTGTGCCTGCTCGTAAGTTGATGGACATCTGTAAATCTCTGCCAGATTCAGCGCGTATCGAATTGACGCTGACAGGTCAGAAGATGGTGATTAAAGCGGGTCGAAGCCGTTTTAGCCTATCTACCCTACCCGCTGCAGAATTTCCAAATGTAGAAGACAGCCCAGAAACCCTAGAACTGTCTATGCTACAGCACCAGTTGCGTAACCTGATCGATAAAACAGGTTTCTCTATGGCGCAGCAGGATGTTCGTTACTACCTAAACGGTATGCTTCTGGAGATCGCTGAAGGCAAACTTCGCTCTGTATCTACAGACGGCCACCGCCTAGCGACAAGCGTGACAGAAGTAGAAGCGCAAGAAGGCATGCAGCACCAGATCATCGTGCCGCGTAAAGGCATTCTTGAACTTGCTCGTCTTCTTCAGAATGGTGATGACGAACTACGCCTAGTGATTGGAGCGAGCCACATCCGTGCTCACGTGGGTGATTTTACCTTCACCTCTAAGCTAGTTGATGGAAAATTCCCAGATTATGAGCGCGTTATTCCGAAAAATGGCGACAAGATCCTACTAAGTGATCGTATGGAGCTTCGTCAGGTACTTAGCCGTATCGCGATCCTTTCTAACGAAAAATACCGCGGTGTTCGCTTGGCGCTATCGAACGGTTATCTGCAAGTTATGGCAAATAACCCAGAGCAGGAAGAAGCGGAAGAGACGCTAGCCGTAGATTACGAAGGCGATAGCCTAGAAGTTGGCTTCAACGTTAACTACCTGTTGGATTGCCTATCTATTCTAAACTCCGACGTTGTGCGTCTGACCTTGTCTGATTCTAACTCCAGTGCGCTGGTTGAAGGTTTCGACGAAGAAGGCAGCCTATACGTTGTTATGCCGATGCGTATGTAATCGAAAGGTATTTCGGAAACAGGGGGCTTACTGAGCCCCCTGTTTTGTATATAGGCCAAGGGCCCTGAATGTCGATCTCCAATCTCCAGATTAAAAACCTCCGCAATATCAGCTCAATTACGATTGAGCCCTCTCCCTCTATAAATATTATTTGTGGTGAAAACGGCAGTGGTAAAACCAGTATCCTCGAGGGGATCAATGTTTTAGGCCTCACCCGCTCATTTAGAACTAACAAAGCTCGTCATCTTGTCCAAACCGATCAAAGTTCTACTGTGGTCTTTGCCTCGGTTGATCCTATGGCTCAGGGATATAAGCAATCTATAGGTGTTGAACGCCCTGCGGAGGGCGATGCACGGATCCGTTATGAAGGCTCTGATATAGATCTGTCGACCTTGGCAGAGCTGATTCCACTGCAAGTCATTAACTCAGATACCTTCATGTTATTGGAGGGATCACCTGCGGTAAGACGGCAATTTTTGGACTGGGGTGTCTTCCATGCGGATAAAGCCTTTATTCAATTATGGAGAGGCTTCAGAAGAGTATTAAAACAGCGTAATACCCTGCTGAAATGTGGTAAGATTGACAATCAGTTACGCCAGGTTTGGGATCGTGAATTTATCTCATTTTCCGAGCAGCTAAATCGTTTACGAATTGAATATCTAAAACTGTTGAAGCCCGAATTTGAAACTGTGGTTTCACAGCTTCTTGAAGGTATGGATATTCAACTCGGCTTTAGCTACGGCTGGGATAAAAAGCGTGCTTTAGACGAAGTACTCGCAAGTAATTTTGAACGCGATCTTCGCCAAGGTTTTACTGGCAGTGGTCCGCAACGTGCGGACATCAAACTTAAGGTCGATGGGCATAACGCTGCAGAGCGTTTGTCACGTGGACAAAAGAAATTAGTGGTCAGTGCGTTGAAGCTTGCTCAAGGAGCGTTGTTTCAACGAATGAATGGCCGTCCCTGCATCTATCTGATCGATGATTTACCGTCAGAGTTAGATAGCGTGCACGGAGAGCAGTTTTGTAAAGTGTTAGAGCAGAGCTCTAACCAGTGTTTTATAACCTGTGTTGATGACAATTCGCTTAAAGCGTTCTGGCATCCACAAACGGAATTAGCCACTTTTCGCATAGCAGATGGCCACATAGATGATGCCACGTAGCGAAAAAGTTAGGAGACTTGGATGAGCGGCGAAGATAATCAAGATTATGATTCCTCGAGTATTAAGGTACTAAAAGGCCTTGATGCGGTAAGGAAACGCCCGGGCATGTACATTGGTGACACAGACGACGGTACCGGTCTGCACCACATGGTGTTTGAGGTCGTGGATAACTCTATCGACGAAGCCTTGGCGGGTCACTGTAGTGAAATCAAAGTGATTATCCATCCGGATGAGAGTATTACGGTTTCGGACAATGGCCGTGGTATCCCAACTGATATTCACCCGGAAGAAGGTGTATCAGCTGCCGAAGTTATCATGACTGTACTGCACGCCGGTGGTAAGTTCGACGATAACAGCTATAAGGTATCTGGTGGTCTGCACGGTGTAGGTGTATCGGTAGTAAACGCCCTTTCCGTTAAGTTGAAGATGACCATTCGTCGTAATGGTCAGGTGCACGAGCAGGTATACAAGCACGGTGAACCTGAAGCACCGCTATCCGTTGTCGGTGAAACAGAAACCAGCGGTACTATGGTTCGTTTCTGGCCATCTGAAGAGACGTTCTCAAACGTTTCTTTCAAGTTCGATATTTTGGCTAAACGTCTACGTGAGCTTTCTTTCCTTAACTCCGGTGTACGTATTGTTCTGAAAGATGAGCGTACTGCAGTCGAAGAAGTTTTCGAATATGAAGGCGGTCTAGGCGCATTTGTTGAGTACCTGAACACCAACAAGACAACCGTTAACAAACTTTTCCACTTCACGGCTGAGCATGAAGCTTCTGGCGTTGCGGTAGAAGTTGCGATGCAGTGGAACGACAGTTTCCAGGAAAGCATCCACTCCTTCACCAACAATATTCCACAGCGTGATGGTGGTACTCACCTTTCGGGTTTCCGTGCAGCGCTAACGCGTTCTCTTAATAACTACATTGAGAGTGAAAGCCTGAACAAAGGCGGTAAGATCAGCACCACAGGTGATGATAGCCGTGAAGGTCTGACAGCAATCATCTCGGTTAAAGTGCCAGATCCTAAGTTCTCCTCTCAGACCAAAGATAAGTTGGTATCCTCTGAGGTGAAGTCTGCCGTTGAGCAGACCATGGGCGAACGTCTAGCTGAATACCTGCAGGAAAACCCGCAGGAAGCCAAAGCGGTTGTTTCAAAAATGATCGATGCTGCGCGCGCTCGTGAAGCTGCACGTAAAGCACGTGAGATGACACGCCGTAAAGGTGCACTAGATATCGCAGGCTTGCCGGGTAAGCTGGCGGACTGCCAAGAGAAAGACCCAGCGCTTTCTGAAATCTACCTAGTGGAGGGTGACTCTGCGGGCGGATCGGCTAAACAGGGCCGTGCTCGTAAGACTCAGGCAATCCTACCGCTGAAAGGTAAGATCCTAAACGTAGAGAAAGCACGCTTCGATAAGATGCTTAGCTCTGCGGAGGTTGGCACACTGATCACTGCACTAGGTTGTGGTATCGGTCGCGAAGAATACAACCCAGATAAACTGCGTTACCACCACATCATCATCATGACCGATGCCGACGTGGATGGATCGCACATCCGTACCCTGCTTTTGACCTTCTTCTTCCGTCAAATGCCAGAATTGATCGAACGTGGTTATGTGTATATCGCTCAGCCACCGCTATATAAGATCAAAAAAGGTAAGCAGGAACAGTACCTAAAAGACGATGAAGCACTGGATTCTTACCTGCTTCAAGGTGCACTAGATGGCACTACATTGCATGTAAATGCTGATGCGCCAGGTATCGGTGGTGAGAAGCTAGAAGAGCTTGTTTACCAATACCGTGCAGTGATCCGCACGATCAACCGTATGTCGCGTGTTTACCCTTACGCGATGCTTAAGTCTCTACTAGACGTTGCAGCGTTCCCACGTGACAACATGACAGATCAAGCTGCCGTAGCAGATTGGTGCGATAGCTTCGATGATGCGCTTGCGGGCTATTCTGACAAAGCAGTTAGCTACCAGTGCCTAGTTGAAGAAGATAAAGAGCACAGTAACTTCGTTGCTAAAGTGGTTATGCAGCAGCATGGTGTTGCTCACGATTACGTACTCAACGAAGAGTTCTTCGCTTCACGTGAATACGCAGAGATGGCGAAGATGGCTGATACGTTGTCTGGTCTACTGGAAGTTGGTGCTTACTTGCAGCGTGGCGAACGTCAGAAGGAAGTAACAGACTTCGAAGAAGGCCTAAACTGGTTGCTTGATCTATCCCGTCGCGGTCACTACATCCAGCGATACAAAGGATTGGGTGAGATGAACCCAGAGCAGCTTTGGGAAACCACAATGGACCCAGACTCTCGCCGTATGCTTCAAGTAACAATTGAAGATGCGATCGCAGCGGACCAGCTATTCACAACCCTAATGGGTGACGAAGTAGAGCCGCGTCGTAACTTTATCGAATCCAACGCTCTACAGGTTGCTAACCTAGACGTTTAATTTTTCGATAAAGCTCGATTCATTAAAAAAGCCCCTGCAGAGATGCAGGGGCTTTTTTGTTATTTAATGTTATTGAATTGTGGAGTCGCAATCTCCACCTTTTGCCATACCCAGTCTTAGAACTTCTGATTTGCCAGTTTCAGCATGTGCTAGTTGTAAATCGGCTCCACCAACAAAGGCGCCCATTTTTATGAACTGCTCAACAAAGTATAGTTTTCCATTTTTAGCATCAATGGTTAGGGTATTAGGAGAAAATTCAGATTCTGTAGAAATTTCTAATCTTTCATTCCCTGGCACTTCTTTGTAAAAAAACACGCCCTTAGCGGTTTGACCTACGCACTCTTTTTCAATCCAGACATCTTTCTTTAGCGCCGCACCTACAAAAGTATCTTTGCGGAATACATAAATACCGGCTGTGTCTTCAGATGGTGGGTTAAACTCTTTTGCCTGCATTTCTACAGCGCGCGATTCCATGGGTACAGAAGAACAACCAGCTAAAGATGCCGTAGCGATAACGGTTGCTAGTACTACTTTATTCATTATCTATCCTTTTAATAATGATGACTTAGGCGAAGGCAATTAAATGTTGAGCAAGTTTGACATCGCTTTTTTTGAGGCAGTTATTCTAAGTTATTACCTAGATCTTCTCTATCAGCCGATTAGTAGCACTTCTTTCTGGTTAGATACAACACCTTAAATCAGTCTGCTCTGACAGATTTTCTAGGCTTATTTGCGCAAAAAATTTGATGCTGTTTAAGTGCTAAGCAAGTTAAATTATCGATGTTTATACTGCCTAGAACAGTACCCCCTCATTACATCAGGGCTGCGTAGTTTTAAGTGTTTAGTTGTGCGCCCTGGCACACGTGAACGCCATAGTTTGAAGCTGCCAGCTTTGAGGTGTTTACGCATAAATCGAATGACTTCAGCCTCTTTTAGGCCGAATTGTAACTCTATGGCTTCAAATGGGGTTCTATCTTCCCATGCCATTTCAATGATTCTGGATTCACATTCTTCGGACAATTTCATCTGACTACTCGCAGTTAAAGATCTGCCTTTTTTACGACTGCAGTAGATATTCAGTTCAGATGTATAAAGATGGGATCTAAAGGAGATGAAAGTGAAGGGGGAAGCATTTTACAGTGCTTTGCCCCCTTCCTCTTATTGATGCTTAATGGTTAGCTGTTCTTTAGGTCGATGCTAACTTTTTCCATATAGCTCAGGCCTACGTGCTGATCGTAGTAAGCAGCTTCGTTGATAAATGCGCCGTATACGGTCTTATCGCCTTCATAAGGGATTGTTTCACCGCCTAGGGTCATAAACAAAGGGTCGCCAGGGTTTATCTCCTGATAATCTTTATTTTGCAGGTTCGGGTGGATCATAGCGGTGATCTCGCCGTCGCTATCTTCTGGTAGCGATATTTTTTCTACAAAGCGGTAGCCTTCGAGCTGCGTTGGTAGATCAATCGCCTGCCCTGTATTGCGAAGTTCTAGATAATCTAAAGCATGCATAACGGCAGTGTGAGTGTCTTTATAAACTTGGTAATTCAGCAGCCCTTGAGCGATTGGCCCTACTTCAATCAAAAAGCCATTCAATCGGCCGATGGAGGTGAGGAAGTTATCCTTCATACGATCGCTAGGGTTAAAGAACAGTGTCGCTTCTGGCATTTTCTGCTTTATATAGAAGGCCATCCCAACGACAAGAGGGTCGTCCGTGTTGAAGATTAAGGACATGCCCATATTGGCCGTTGTTGTGTGTAGATCGATAACAAAGTCGACTCTTGGGTCCTCTTTGGGGCCTAATAGTTCATTCAGTACTTTTGCGCGTTTCTGCTCGCAGCCATTTAGATCCGGGTTGTTTAGATCTTTTTCACTAAACTGACGATTTAGGTCTTGGTCGATATAACGACGAACTTCAGCGTTAGCTTCTGGGTTTGTTATGTGCAGCTCGGTTTCAAAGCTGTCACGGTTAACCTCTTCAGGGCATTTGGACCAGTGTTTAACTAGGTGAACACCGGTTAATTCATTGCCGTGTGTTCCGCCTGTAATTGCGACTTGTTTGATTGAATCAGTCATATAGTTCTTTTAATTCTTTTCTTACGTGATGGAGCAAGCGCTAGCTCTGTCATTAAAGCATGCCACTCACTTATGAATTCTGTATTTCTGGGAGGCTCTAGATATTGCTTTGCGACTAGCCTCTTACAAAGACATTACCCGATGGATAACTTATTGCAAAGGCTAGTATGAAACATCGCGACTTTTAGACTGTTTAGGTAGCCTTAGGCGGTTTCTAAGGAGAATTAAAGTTGAGGTATTGTATCTTTGGTGTAAATGCTTACTTACTTTGAATCGCATGTCGTTACATGGGTGCCAGAGTTATTAAGCAAGCAATACTCATTATTCATAGATGCAAATTTTATTGCCGTCTAGATCTCGAAAATAGGCAGAGTAACGGCCAGATCTAACTTCTGGTTCGCCTTCACTGACACCACCCAAGCTTATAGCTTTAGCGTGGATCTCATCCACTTCGGCTGCAGACTTGAGGTTAACCCCCAACATCGTACCGTTACCTACAGTAGCTTCATTGCCATCAAAAGGCTCTGCCAGTGCGAACATAAAGCCGTCACCCACCCATAAGGTCATTCGACCTTCATCATGTACTTTGTTGATACCTTGTCCGGCAAAGAGTTGATCATAAAAGTTCACACCCTGTTGCATATTGTTGGTACCAAAAACAAAGTAATTCATTTTCATTGGGTAGTTCCTTCTTTTGATCGATTAACTCATAAACTCTACATAGCCCGCGCTTTAGGCCCAGCTTTTTCCACAGGCTCAGTCTTCAGCACCTTGTAGATTGTGACGCTGAGGCGTTAAGAAGGTTATGACCGCTTGTTTAGCTTTTAGTTGCAGTCGAGAGTAATGCCCCGGCACCTACAAACACGCCACCGGTTAGACGGTTAAATAGCTTTGCACGCCCTTCTGCGAGCAACCAGCCTGAGGACTTTGAGCCGAGGTAGGTGTAAAACAGCAGCCAAGATAACTCCAAAACCACAAAGGTAGAGGCAAAGATTAGATATTGGCTAAATAGATTATCCGCCGGGTTTATAAACTGTGGGAATAACGCGGTGAAAAAGACGATTGCTTTGGGATTGCTCGCACCTACGATAAAGCCACTTAGATAATGTGATCTCCAGTTAGCGTTGCCTTCGTCATTAGACGGGCTGGTTTCGTAACTGCTCTGCTTCGAAGTAAACGCTTTTATGCCTAAGTAAATTAAGTAACAGGCCCCTGCCCATTTGATGATAGAGAACACCAGTTCTGAGGATGCGATGATCACGCCTAAACCGGTAAAGGAAAGTGAGAGGATAATCGTAATAGCTGTGAGGCTACCTAAAGCGGTATACACGCCTTTTTTAAGGCCGAACTGCACACCTTTGGTCATGCAAAGTAGCGAGCTGGGGCCTGGAGAGGCCGTTAAAACGAGCACTGCAATTACGTAATAGAACCAGATTTCTAGTGTCATTTATTGATACCTCGTTTACTTCAAATGGTGGTATTCCTTTCCTTGTACCTTATTTGAACCAGATTATATTCTGAAACACTCACTACAGGGCATTTTAAAAATGGATTCACTCATGTGTATTGAGTTTAAGATGCTGGTGTCATCGCCCTTTCTTGCCATGGGCGTTCTTTAACGGGCAAGTGAATGAGGGCTGAAAATGCACCTACGCCAATACCAACCCACCAAACAAGGGTGTAGCTGCCGTATAGATCGTACATCGAACCGCCCAGCCATACGCCTAGGAATCCGCCTAGCTGGTGGGAGAAGAACACAATACCATAAAGTGTGCCCATGTAACGCAGGCCGTAGATCTGCGCAATCAACCCTGCGGTTAAAGGAACAGTGGCTAACCATAGCGCGCCCATTAGAATCGAGAACAGTACTACTGACTCTGGGGTAATCGGATTCAGTATAAACGCGCCAGCAACCAAGGTACGTAGCAAATAGATACTGGCTAGTAGGTATTTGCGTGAGTACCTATTCCCTAGCCATCCGGCGAGTAAAGTCCCACCGATATTAGCGACACCAATCAATGCAATGGCCACAGCACCTAAGGTTGAGGTGGAGTTGATACCCAATGATTGGATGATACTGCCAGGTGCTACGGTACTGCACATCTCGGTAATAAAGGCTGGGAAGTGCGCCGTGATAAAGGCCAGTTGATAGCCGCAGGAGAAGAAACCCAAAAATATAAACACAAACGATGGGTCTTTAACGGCTTTTAAAACGACTTCACCTAGCTTTTCATCATGTGGTTGAGCTTGAGGTGGTGCCGGGATGCGGATAAAAAACAGCGTAATCAATGTCAGCAGTATCAACATAGCAAAGGTTACAAAGACCGATTGCCAAGCCATACCTTGTAGCAGGAACTGCGCTAATGGTGGCCCTACGATTTGACCTGCAGACCCTGCCGCTGTAGCGATCCCTAAAGCTAAAGAGCGGTGCTTATCCGATGCAGCTCTACCCACCACTGCTAAGATCACACCAAAGCCGGTACCTGCAATACCGAAGCCTACGAGGATTTCCAGCATCTGATGTTGGCCTGGTGTAATTGCGTATGAGGACAGCATCAGGCCAGCAGCATAAGTGATAGCGCCTGCGATAATCGCTTTTTTATCGCCGTATTTTTCTGCCAACGCTCCCAAGATTGGCTGACCTATTCCCCAAAAGAGGTTCTGTATAGCGATAGCAAAAGAGAATTCAGCTCTTAGCCAATTAAACTCTTCTGCAATGGGTATCTGAAAAATACCAAATGAGGATCGAATGGCGAAGCTGACCAAAATAATAATACATCCAGCCATTAAGACTGGTGTAAGTAATGAAGGGCTCTGTGTATTTTGGTTAGCTAAAGTGCTCATGGGGTGTTCGCTATCTGGTGCAAAAAAGGTTTCATTGGGCCATAGTGTTCTCAACTATAGCTTAGAGGGGCTTATTCTTTGCCATTAAAGGGATAGTGACAAACGATTAATTTTTCTGTTATGAATTAGTTTTTCTATTTCATAAATCCTGCGGAAATAATTATGCGTAATGCTCTTCCACCCCTTCGTGCCGTTATAGCGTTTGAAGCTGCTGTGCGACACGGTAGCTTTAAAGAAGCTGCAGAAGAGCTTCATATAACGCCGGGAGCAGTTTCACAGCAGGTTCGTAAATTGGAAGAGTGGCTAGGCTATCCCCTGTTTGTGCGTGAGATTCGTAAGCTCACTGTGACAGAAAAAGGCATGAGTTACTTTAGCCTGATTGCGCCTGCGCTTGAGCAGATTAGCAAAGCCAGTGA
The DNA here is from genome assembly GCF_047778105.1 of Neptuniibacter sp. QD37_11. Lineage (NCBI taxonomy): Bacteria > Pseudomonadati > Pseudomonadota > Gammaproteobacteria > Oceanospirillales > Oceanospirillaceae > Neptuniibacter > Neptuniibacter sp. QD37_11. Next base: position 11,227 of record NZ_CP180552.1, read on the forward strand.
TTTAGTCCGGAACAAAGATCACAACAAAGTACGTTTATCTCTGACTCAGGCTTTGGCGTCTAAGTGGTTGGGGCCACGCCTAGAAAACTTTGTTAGCCAGTACCCAGAGGTAGAGTTGCATATAAATGCTTCCAATCGCCCAGTGGACTTCCAGAGTAATGATATTGATCTGGCTATACGTCACTTTGATGGTCAATCGCAGGATCTTACCTCGCACCTTGTTTTCGACGATGAGGTGCGCCTTTATTGCACACAGTCCTACAAACAAGCTAAAGGTTTAGATTCGGTAAATGACTTAGATAAAACGACCCTGATTATCACTACGCTACTGCCAATGTGGGATCGCTGGTTATCTGAGTTTACCGATTTAAGATCTGACGAAAGAGCAAAGATCCCCGCTCTGCACTTTGATCAAACCTTGCTTGCCATCGATGCAGCGAAAAGAGACCAAGGTGTTGTACTCAGTAACGCTTTATTGGTTCAAGAGGAGCTTAAACGCGGTGAGCTGATAGAGCCTTTCAACTACAGGTTATCAGTGGAGAAAAGCTATTACTTGGTTTACCCCAACAACCGAACATTAAGTCCGGCTGCAAACCTGTTTAAGGATTGGTTGCTTGGGCAATTTTTATGATCTGATTCTTGCTATCGGTTAGCTCTAAGCATACTGAACAATGCAGTTTTTCCCTGCCTCTTTAGCTTTATAAAGCGCTTTGTCTGCTTCTTGGATAAGCTGATCGATAATCAGTGAATGGTGTTTCTTATTCTGAGACAAACCGATGCTAACGCTTAAGTTAATGCAGTGACCTTCAATAGTGAGTGGGTCGTCCGCAACTTTGCTTCTGATTCGATCGAGGATGGTTTGAGCATTATTTATATCGGTATTGGGAAGGACGATGACAAACTCTTCGCCTCCTACTCTGGCTATGAGATCGCTTGATCTGAGTTCGTTTCGTAAGGTGGCAACGAACGATTTAAGTACTTTATCTCCTACCACATGACCATAGAGGTCATTAATAGGTTTAAAGTCATCAAGGTCCATATAAGCCAAAGTTAAATCGGTTTGTTCTTTTTCTATTTGCTGTTTGATGGTTTCAAAGCTTTCAAAAAAGGCACGACGATTTAATGCTCCTGTAAGACCGTCGTATGTAGCTAACCTTCTTTGTTGCTGTTCCAGATCATGAACTTTTACCAGTAACTTTACTAAGTACCAGGTGACTAAGGGGGCTATGGTCGCGGGTGCAACAACGGAGATGATCAGTGATATCCGGTATAGCTCTTCGCCCACTCCAGCTAAGGTTAAGATAGAGAACGTAATAATGACGGACAATAGAATAGATACAATGGTGACAGCGAGGGTCACTCCAATTTGACCGTTGTTTGTTATTATTCTTCTCATCTTGGCTTCGTATCATTTGGAACAATATGCTAAATCCAAGTATAGAGGTTTATTCGGTTTAACCTAGCTCTTATGTTCTTTTGCCAATGTAATAAATGATTGGATATGTTCGCTTTGGTTATCTTCGATACGGATGCCGAGGTGAATCTGTTTATGGACCCCTTCTTCCCCTAGCCGAATTCCTTGTACTGGCAGCTTCTTGGTGTACTCATTAGCTAACCAGTTTGGTAGGACAGTAACGCCACGGTTAGCTGAAACCATCTGTAGAATGATCTCGGTTGCTTCCATGGTTTTATGTTTCTTCGGACGGCAGTTAGCTGGCAAAAGAAATTGCTGAAAGATATCCAATCGTTCTGGCTCAACCGGATAAGTAATTAGGGTTTGATCGGCTAGATCCTGTGGTTGGATATTCGATTGTTTTGCTAACGGATTTTCGTTGTTAACGATAAGTACTAATTCGTATGGGAACACCGGTTCAAAGTGGATCGCTTTCATTTCTATTGGATCGGGTGTTACCAGAATATCTATATCGTGGTTAAACAGAGCAGCCATGCCACCAAATTGGAAACGTTGTTTAACATCGAGGTCGATGCCGTCACGTTCTTTTAGGTAAGCGGCTGATACTCGTGTTAGCCACTGATAGCATGGGTGGCATTCCATACCTATATTCAGCGTACCAATCTCATTATTTGCAAATTCTTTGAGCTTTGTGTCGATTCGCTCTAGTTGAGGAAGTAGTCGTTCTGCTTCTTTAAGCAAGAATTTTCCTGATTGGGTTAGATGGATATTTCTGCCCTTCTTCTCCCATAGCTCGCAACCAACTAAGCCTTCCAATTTACGGATGGTGTGACTTAGTGCTGATTGAGTTAGACACAGTTTGTCCGCTGCAGCCGTTACTGAGCCCTCACGGTTGATCTCTCTGAGTATTTTTAAATGTGCCCTTTCAATCATTTTTAATCCGTATTCAGCGCAAATCGCTTAATGAAAATGAGTCTTTATTCTTCATCAATGCTGAGGTTTAGCCTAATGAAAAATATTGGGCAGTAGATGAATAGAATTACTAATTCTTCTTGGTTGGCTCTGGAGCTATTTGTATCAGCTACTGATGTGTTGATTTGTTCACTAAGAGATTGATTATTTTGTTAACTTTCAGGCGCTCAACCGTTTACTCGACTATGCTTTGATGTGTGCAACTATTCGAGGTAGTTATGCATCAGCATATTCGATTGGGTACATCACTAAATCCAGATCTCACTGCGGCAATTGCCGAACTGCATGAACAGATTGCGATGGATGATTGTGCCCTGATCATGATCTTCTTCTCGGTGAGTTATGAGCCGCAGTCTCTTTGCACGCATTTTGGTAGAGCTTTTCCCCATACGCCCATTGTTGGCTGTTCTACGGCTGGTGAAATTGGCCCTAGGGGCTACACCTCAAACAGTATTGTTGCTATGGCATTTTCCTCTGAGATGTTTGATGTCAGCCTTTGCCCTTTTTACGATTTGAATAAGCTATCGGTTAAAGAGTGGCATGACGATACGGTGAAACTTCATAGTGAACATCAACTAAATTACGATATTAGTTCAGATGTAAATACCTTTGCTGTCCTTCTGATTGATGGCTTGTCTTCAAAAGAAGAGCCCTTCACCCGTGTAGTATCGAATGCCATATCAGGCATCCCTCTTGTTGGTGGGTCTGCAGGGGATGATCTCAATTATGAAAAATCGATTATCTACGCTGGTGGGGAAATATTTTCCGATGGCGCTGTTCTTCTAATGATAACTAGCCGCTTGGCTTTCAAACCCTACAAGTGCCAGCATGTGGTTGCCGGTAAAAACTTTATGGTGGTAACCGGAGCAATACCGGAAAAAAGAATTATCACCGAGATAAATGGTTTCCCAGCTGCCGAAGAATATGCCCGCCTTTCTGGGTTAGATCCCTCTATTGAACTTAATGAAAATATATTTGCAGAGCACCCTTCCATTGTCGTAATTGGTAAAGAGCAATACGTGCGTTCGGTAATGAAGGTTAATCCAGATAAGAGTCTTACGTTCTATTGTGCAATTGATGTTGGCATCGTTATGCGTACAGCCGAATGCAATGGATTAGGTCTTGTCGGTAATATGAAAAACACATTAGATAAAGTAGATGCTGAACTTGGAGGTATTCATAGCCTGTTAGCGTTTGATTGTATTTTAAGAAAACTTCAACTCTCTCAAGAGGGTGAAATCACTCCTATGGAAAAGCTGTTATGTGCTAAGGATGTCATAGGCTTTAGCACTTACGGTGAGCAGCATAATGGTTTGCATATCAACCAAACTTGTACTGGCATAGCCTTTGGTGGTGTGAATGAATAGTGACAAGGAAGCCTTCTATCAATCTGAAATAGAGCGCCTTAATAAAATTATACGTGTGCTGGTGGAGCGTGCTGAGCAAGGTATTAATAGTGAGTCGAGTGACTTTTCTTTATTCCAAACCACAATCACCCTAGAGGAAAAGGTTCGCAGTAGAACCGTTGAGTTAAAGCGTGCTTTGGACCACCTTGCCAATACCAACGAAGAGCTGGATGCATCTCTAAGCCAGTTACGTGAAACCCAAGAGAAACTAATCCAGTCTGAGAAAATGGCGGCCTTGGCAAATCTTGTAATGGGTATAGGACATGAGCTCAATACGCCACTGGGTGTTGTCGTAACAACTACGTCTTTCATCAGGGATCATTGTGATGATTTAAAAGATAAGGTTGATAACAAACAGTTGACGGCTAGTTACCTTAATAGCTTCCTTTCTGATATGGCTGAGTCCACGAATCTTGCTTTGAGTAGTTCAGAAAAGCTCAAGGAGTTAGTTGCTCATTTCCAAACTATATCTGTTGCTAGTACCGGGTCTATTCGTGAGTCTGTGATTTTGCCAGAACTGTTTCGAGAGTTGTGTACGAGTTTGTCTGCTGAATTGGGTTGCCCTGACGTTGCTTTCGAGGTTTGTTCAGATCCTCAAAATTTAAGTTGCCGTGTTGATGTTACCGCTCTTGTTCAAGTATTCACCCATTTCATTAATAACTCGATATTGCACGGCCTTACTAATCAATCCAATAAGCTTGTACAAATTGATATCTCATCGAGTGATGGCTTCTTGTATATATCCTGCTCAGATAATGGCGTCGGTATTCAGCAGGAACATATTGACCAAATTTTTAACCCTTTCTTTACCACTGCAAGAGGTCTTGGCTCCATTGGGCTAGGGTTACACATTGCTTTCAATATGGTCCACGAAGTTTTGAAGGGATCTATATCCGTTCATAATTGTGAACTAGGTGGAGCTTGCTTTACTGTTAAGTTCCCTATTTAACTGACAAGCCCTTCCCATATTGGAATTGTCTATATGAGTGTTTCACGTGAAACATCTATTTTATTTATTGATTAGATAATCTGCGAAAGAGCTTAAATCCTCAAAGATTTGAGTACCAGTAGGTAGCTCTTTGTTGCTGTCTAAAGTGCGTTGCCCCTTTCCCGTTTTGACCAGAACAGGTTGGCTGTAGAGTTTCGAGCCAGCTTCTAAATCACGTAAGCTGTCACCCACAGTATGTGTACCTGTTAAATCATTAAGATCAAACCTACCGGCGATAGTGCGGAACATGCCAGGCAGTGGTTTACGACAATCACAATCATCATCAGGCCCGTGTGGACAGTACTCAATGCTATGTATTTGTCCACCTTCTGCTTCAACTAAATCAGTTAGTTTTTGGTGCATAGAGTGAAGTGTATCCAGTGTGAAGTATTCTCTGGCCAAACCTGATTGGTTGGTTGCAATGCAAATTGTGAATCCTGCTTTATGCAGCTTAGCTATTGCTTTGATGCTTCCTGGAATAGGTATCCATTCATCTAGCGTTTTTACATAGGCATCTGAATCCTGATTGATAACACCATCACGGTCTAAGATGATTAATTTACGTGGATCGATTTGGTTCACACTGCTGCCCATTAGCTAGATTGGTTTGTTGTATTCTAACGAAATAGAGCAAAATAACCGAGTGTGATTAGTAGGCAATAGGAAGTTTAAATTCGAATTGGGTGCCCTGATTCCTTTTGCTCTTTACACTAATTTCAGTTTGGTGAAGGTCTAATATTCGCTTCACTATTGCTAGCCCAATACCCGCTGATTCTGTTCCTTTTCTGCTTCGATCTGGGTTTGCGTAGAAACGTTCAAAGATATATGGCATATCGGCTTTAGATATTCCTACCCCGCTATCTACGATTTTTACTTTTACGCTGTTTGTGTTTTCTTCTGATGATTCAAACTCGAATGCAATTTTCCCTTTCTGGGGTGTGTAAGCTATGGCGTTGCGAATAAGGTTTTCGAACACTCTTTGCATCAAGCTGATATCCGCCTGTACCAAAATATTAGTGTGGGTGTTGATCTGCCATTTGATCTCTTTCTGATCCAGTTCTAATGCAAATTCCTGGACAGTGTCATAGACCAATTCCGTTAGCGAAAATGACTCAGTATTAAGGCGCGTGGTTGGTGATTCGAGCTTAGCTAGTTCGAACAATTCAGAGATCAACTGTGCGAGTCTGTTAGCACTTAAGGAAGCTTGTTTTATGTAATTGCTCTTCTCCTCTTCTGTTAGATCATTCTTGATGATCAGTGTTTCAAGATAGCCTTGTATAGAGGCTAGCGGTGTTCTCAAATCATGGGAGACGTTGCTGATAAGCTCTCTGCGTTGATTGTCTGATTCGGTCAGTAAGTTTATCTGTCGGTCGATCTTTTCTGACATCTGGGTAAATGTATTGCTAAGTATCTCTATCTCATCCCCATGATTATGAGTTGGTGTTAGATTGTCGCACTTTATATCACTAGGGCCGTGTTTATGCGTGAACTGACACAACTCTTGGCTGAGTTTGTTTAAGCGCTTTAAGGTTAAGCTGAAAATTAAAATCCCTATAGTGATGGCGATAAAACTGATGAATAGAATGCTTATGATAATCATGCCGGCGCTGTAGCTTTGCTTGATCATTGTTCCTAGGTCGCTGTATAGGTTGCTTCCTAATACGACATAGAGATAACCAATATGCTGGTCATTCTTGTCTGTCAGCTTAGCTGCAGAGAATATCTTTTTGGTGTTCTGGTTAAGAGGATCCTCACCGTAAATAGGTAAGCTAGAATCAGGCGTTAAGAATGCTTCAATAGGCTGTAGGTCAATCTTTTGAGTTAACTCTTTGTCGGCTTCTGGCATTGAGTGGGCAATAATATTGCCGGCGTAGTCTAGGAGATACACTTGGGCAATAGGGTTAACAATCATCGCCTGAAGTGCGAGTGTTTCAAATGCTTCTATGTTTACCCCCTTCTCTTCATCAGTAATTAGTTGGTATTCATCCTGAATGTACATAGCTATGCTAGCGTTAAGTTTTTGTGTCACCTCTTCATTGTAACGCTGCATCCAGTATTCTGTTGCTAGTAGGATGGCTATAGCAGAGCATATAACCACTGTAATTAGTCCTGAAGCGATCTTCTTGCTTAATGTGAATGAAGATTGGTTGAAGAGGTTGAGCGTGCTTAGAGCGGCTCTCATACGCTTAGAGCCTCTTTCTCTAATTTGTAACCTACACCCCAAACGGTGGCGATGATTTCTGGGTTGTTTGGGTCGGATTCTATTTTGGCTCTTAGTCGGTTGATATGAGAATTGACTGTGTGCTCATATCCGTCGTGGCCATAGCCCCAGACATTATCTAGAAGCTCTGATCGTTTGAAAACTCGGCCAGGATGTTGGGCAAAAAAAGTGAGTAGTTGATACTCGCGTGCAGTGAGTTCGAGCGACTTTCCTGCTAATGCGGCTTTGTGTCGTTTGTTGTCTATCTCGAGCAGGCCTATGTTCAGCCTCTCTGGGTCGGTTTCTGCTTTTGTGCGCAGAGCACTGTCCCGTCTAAATGTCGCTTTTATTCGGGCTATTAGCTCCATGATACTGAATGGCTTTGTTATGTAATCATCGGCGCCTAGGTCTAGACCGAGCACCCTATCAAGTTCTGTTGATCTTGACGTCAGCAACAGTATAGGGACATAGGCGCAGTTCTTTCTGACCTCGCGACAGATCTCTAAGCCTGAAGGACCGGGGAGTTGTATATCCAAAATCATAAGATCCCATTCTTCATGCAAGGCGAGTTTTATTCCTTCCGTTCCGCTAGCTGAGTGCGTTACCTGTGCCCCGAGATCCGTTAGATGAAGCTTGAGGAGTAGTGCTATTTCCTCTTGATCCTCAATGATCAGAATTCGTTTATTTTCCATTTTTCTTGCCGTGAGCTTAGATTGAGTAGTTATGACCTCGCCCTTCTCAATTAATTCTATTTTTTATTTATCACTCAAATATCACGGCGTTTAGATTAGTTATCACAGGCTGTGATATTTGCTTAATTTCTGTGATTTAAGTTTTAAGTTTTTGTTATTTGCTCGGGATATCTCTTTGTCTGTCGTTCCTTATGCTTTGTCTGTCTTTTATCTATGCATTGGTTTAACGATTTTTAAGGAATAGGAAATGAGTAAATTTGTTAAAGGTTTAGGTGCTGCTGCGGGTCTTGTTGTTATTGGTTTGAGCTCGCAGGTTTCAGCTGGGGAAGGCTTTTACGTTGGTGGTCAGATTGGTAGTACGACACTTGGTCATAGTATTGAGCGTAATCAGGGTGCGGCACCTCCGGCTGCAAGTATTTCAACCTTTTCTGAAGAGTCTGATGTTTCTGTTGGTGTCCATCTTGGTTACAAAAAAATGGTAACTAAAGACGCTTTCTTAGCAGCTGAACTTTTCTACAACAATGAATCTGCAGACACGACTAATCTAAATGGTGTTCTTCGCTCTGACCTTGAGCTTGAGGCATCTTACGGTGTCAATTTTAAAGCCGGTGTTGAAGTCACGGATAAGCTATCTGTTTACGGTATTGCAGGTGCTACTTGGCTTGATCTGGATGTGCGCAACAGCTACGTATTTGCTTCTCCAGTGAAGTATGGTTCTGAAGATGAAGTGGCACTTAGTCTAGGTGTTGGTGCTGAATACGCGGTAAATAACAACTGGTCTGTAAAAGCTGAATATACACGCGTTAACGATGTCGACTTTGACGCACCTAAAGAGGTTGTGCTGAATCAGTTCAATCCTAATGAAGCTGAGTACGATAACTTTAATGTTTCACTAAGCTATTACTTCTAAGCATTATGTAAGTCCCCCTTCCTTATACTTACAAACACTCTTTGCCATGCGTAGTCCCTGCGCATGGTTTTTTTGTTATATGGCTTTGTGAATGTTTCACGTGAAACAAAAAAGCCGGCACAAGGCCGGCTTTGGATATATAGATGAGACGATTAGCCAAGTACAGAAATATCAGCTACGCCTAAGAATAATGCACGTAACTGGCTAAGAAGAGCCAGGCGGTTGTTCTTAACGGCTTCGTCATCCGCCATAACCATTACATCTTCGAAGAAAGCATCAGTTGATTCGCGAAGGCCAGCGAGTGACTCAAGCGCTTCTTGGTATTTGCCTTCTGCAAATAGTGGAGCTAACGCAGCTTTCTGAGCTTCGATATCTGCCGCTAGAGCTTTCTCTGCTGCTTCAGTCAGTAGCGAATTATTAACGTCCGTAGTACCAGTTACACCCTGCTTACTCAGAATGTTAGATACACGCTTGTTAGCAGCCGCAAGAGCTTCAGCTTCGGCTAAAGAACGGAAGTAATTAACCGCTTTAACGCGACGATCGAAGTCTAAAGGACGACTTGGTTTTAGCGCCAATACTGATAGGAATACTTCAGCATTGATATCTGCGTCTTCATACCATGCGCGGAAACGCTCTAGCATGAAGTCTAGAACTTTATCTTCTAGGCCTTCGCGTGCTGGTAGATCGTTGTGGTTGTTAGCCGCAATAGTTAGTAGTTCACGTAGGTCTAGATCTAGCTCACGCTCTACGATAATGCGCAGTACGCCTAGCGCTGCACGACGCAGTGCGAACGGGTCCTTAGAGCCTGTAGGAGGCTGGTTGATACCGAATAGACCTGTCAGGGTGTCTAGACGGTCAGCAATTGCTACAGCGATACCAGGGGCAGTCTGAGGTAGTTCATCGCCAGCGAAGCGAGGCATGTACTGCTCGTTTTGAGCTAGTGCTACGTCCTGGTCTTCGCCATCATTAAGCGCATAGTGATAACCCATCAAACCTTGTAGGTCTGTGAATTCGTAAACCATGTCCGTAAGAAGGTCTGTTTTACATAGTAGACCTGCACGTTCCGCTTTAGCCTGATCTTGATTAAGGGTTGAAGCGATCTTGCCAGACAGCGCGCTAATGCGAGCTGCTTTATCGTAAACAGTGCCAAGGTCTTTCTGGAATACGATGGTTTTTAGTTTCTCGATACGAGATTCCAGCGTAGTCTTTTTGTCAGTTTCGAAGAAGAACGCAGCGTCAGATAGACGTGGGCGAATTACTTTTTCGTTACCTTCAATTACCTGCTGAGGGTCTTTAGAAACGATGTTGCAGATCGTAGTGAAGTTAGGCAGAAGGTTGCCATCAGCATCTAAGTGGTGGAAGTACTTCTGGTGTTCTTTCATAGAAGAAATTAGCGCTTGCGCAGGTACTTCTAGGAAACGCTCTTCGAAGCGGCCTGTTAGTGCAACTGGCCATTCGTTAAGTGCTGTAACTTCATCAAGAAGATCTTCGTCGATTTGAGCAACCGCATTTAGCTTCTCGCCTTCTGCTTTCACTTGCTCGTTGATCATCGTCTTACGGATGTCGTAATCAGCGATTACCATACCTGGGTTTTCTAGACGATCAGCGTACTCAGATGGTGCGATCAGTTCGATTTCTTGATTGTAGTGGAAACGGTGACCGCGAGTCTTACGACCCGATGTCAGACCAAGAATTTCACAATCTACAACTTCGTCGCCGAATAGCATGACTAGCCAGTGAACCGGGCGAACGAATTCAACACGAGATGCACCCCAGCGCATGCGCTTAGGGATCGGTAATTTATTTAGTGATGTTTCTACAAGTTGAGGGAGCAGAGAAGATGTCGCTTTGCCCTCTTCTGTGTTCTTGAAGTTGTAGTACTCACCTTTGTTGGTATCGATCTTTTCAAGCTGATCGATAGTCACGCCACAAGAACGAGCAAAACCTTCTACCGCTTTTTCTGGCGCTTTTACTGAAGGGCCACGTTTTTCGATTTCGCGGTCAGCCTGTTTGTCGTCTAGCGCGCTGATCAAAACAGCTAGGCGACGTGGAGATGCGTAGCTTTTTACATCGACGAAGTTAACGCCTGCTTCTTTCAAGCCAGTTGTGATGCCAGATGTGAAAGCATCAGAAAGGGTCTTAAGTGCTTTTGGAGGTAACTCTTCGGTACCTAGCTCAACGAGAAAATCATGTTGTGCCATTATTTGCTCTCCTCGCAGTTAGCCAGAACTTCTTGGCGTAGGGCTTCAGGTGCCAGTGGGAAACCTAGTTCTTTACGGGCATTAAAGTATGCGTGTGCGACTTCACGGGCTAGTGTGCGAACACGAAGGATAAAGCGCTGACGCTCTGTTACAGAGATCGCATGACGCGCATCCAAAAGGTTGAACGTATGAGACGCTTTAAGCACCTGCTCGTATGCAGGAAGCGGTAACGGAGTCTCTAGGCTTAGTAGCTTGTTGCACTCGGCTTCGCAGTTGTCGAACGTTTTGAATAGTTCTTCAACGTTTGCGTGCTCGAAGTTGAAAGTAGATTGCTCAACTTCGTTTTGGTGGAATACGTCGCCGTAAGTTACTTTAGAACCGTCAGGGTTTACTGACCATGTCAGGTCGTAAACGCTGTCTACGCCTTGTAGGTACATCGCAATACGTTCAAGGCCGTAAGTGATCTCGCCTGTCACTGGGTAACACTCAAGGCCGCCTGCTTGCTGGAAGTAAGTAAACTGAGTTACTTCCATGCCGTTTAGCCATACTTCCCAACCAAGACCCCAAGCACCTAGCGTTGGAGACTCCCAGTTGTCTTCTACGAAGCGAACGTCGTGAATGCCAAGATCGATACCCATACGCTCTAGAGAGCCTAGGTATAGCTCCTGAATGTTGTCAGGGGATGGTTTAAGAACAACCTGGAACTGGTAGTAGTGCTGCAGACGGTTAGGGTTTTCACCGTAACGGCCATCAGTTGGACGACGGCTAGGCTGCACGTATGCAGAACGCCAGGTCTCAGGTCCAATTGCGCGTAGGAAAGTCGCAGGATGGAAGGTGCCGGCACCTACCTCCATGTCCAGTGGTTGTACGATTACACAGCCCTGCTCTGCCCAGTATTCCTGTAGAGCAAGGATCAGCCCCTGAAATGTGCTTACGTCTGGGGTCGCCTTGTCAGTCACAGCGTTTCACCTTTTACATAAGTGCCGTTGAGTTTCTGCCTTCATGGCAGCTGCACAGCACCAGATTAGCCCGAAAAATTAGCCGGCAATTATACAACAAAAAATAGCCAGTCGGTGGCTGTAAAAGGGGATAAAGGGGATTTTTGGAGAAAAAGGGGTAGAAATAGGTTCTACCCCGGCGTGGTATCGCTTAGTAATCCAAGCAAAGGTATTTAAGCGTTTCGATTACCTGCTCTGTATTCTCGGCTACAGCATGCGCGCAAGCGTCGATTTCTTTTAGTGGATGCGTCAATTCTGGTGCGTGTTCAACGATCAAGGACTTGCCATTGGCGATGGCAAAACCGGCATCAAATGCAGCGTTCCACTGGCGGTATTTATCACCGAAACGAACGATCACGATGTCAGCACGTTTGATTGCAGTCATGTGACGCATAGTGTTCATCTTTGCTGATTTGTGATCGGTCCAGAAGTTCTTCTCTTCTGGGCCTAGGATCTCTGTAGCACAGCCATCACTGGAATCGTGATCTGTGTTTGGCGTAAGTACATCGATTGGTAGGCCATTTTGGTTGATGGCTTTTTTGATTTTGTTGCGCCAGTCGGTGTGAATCTCACCGGATAGGTAAACTGTATATCGCATGATTAGGCTCTCGAAATTAGGTTCGTCGCAGATCTGATGTCTGCTTTATCGTTTCCAGAAAATAGGTGTGAATAGTACTAGCAAGGTAAATACCTCTAGACGACCGAGCAGCATGGCAAAGCAAAGTACCCATTTAGCTGGATCGTTAAGGTCGCCGTAGTGAGCAGATACGTCGCCAAGGCCTGGGCCTAGGTTGTTCAATGTTGCGCCTACCGCTGACCATGCAGTTACCTGATCAAGCCCAGTCGCTAACAATACGATGAGCATGGCTACAAAGACGATCATATAGACTGAGAAGAAGCCCCACACTGCTTCTAGTACTTTATCGGAGATCGGCTTTTTGCCTAGTTTTACCGGAATAATCGCGTTTGGATGAACCAGACGTTGGATCTCACGATAACCCTGCTTAAGGATCAGAAGCACGCGAATGACCTTCATGCCACCACCGGTAGAGCCTGCACAGCCGCCGGCAAAGGCCGCTACGAATAGCAGGAACGGTAGCATCACTGGCCAGTGGGCAAAGTCTGCTGTGGCAAAGCCGGTCGTGGTTGCGATCGATACCACCATAAACAGTGCTTTACGCATCGATTCGCCAGGCGCATATGTTTCGGTTACAACCAAGGCAACAATCGCGATTACGGTTATTGCTAGGAGTGTAATTAAATAGAATTTAAATTCTGGGTCCAGAATGTAGTGTGAAATGGTGCGTTGTCGCCAAGCAAAAAAGTGTAGGCCGAAATTTACTGCAGAGATGGTCATAAAGAAGATACAGATCATCTCTATGGCAACTGAATCGTAGTAACCAATACTGGCGTCGTGGGTGGAAAAACCACCGATTGCAACGGTAGAGAAACTATGTCCAATAGCATTGAAAAGATCCATTCCTGCTAACCAGTAACCCGCTGCACAAGCGATGGTTAGGGATAGATAGATATACCATAGCGCTTTGGCAGTCTCTGTAATACGTGGTGTAAGCTTGGAGTCTTTAACTGGGCCCGGTGTTTCAGCACGATACAACTGCATACCACCGATCCCTAACATAGGTAGAATTGCTACGGCTAATACGATGATACCCATACCACCAAGCCATTGCAGTTGCTGGCGATAAAACAGAATCGATTTTGGCAGGTCATCAATGCCAGTAATTACCGTGGCCCCAGTGGTTGTTAGGCCAGATAGGGACTCAAATAGCGCATCAATAAAGGTGAGATGTGGATTGTCCGTGAGCATAAATGGGAAAGCCCCAAACAGCCCCAGTACTGACCAAAACAGGACGGTAATTAAGAAACCATCACGGGTGCGTAAATCCTGTCGGACACGATATACCGGAATCCAGATGAAAAAACCGGTAAGCAGGGTAATCAAGAATCCGGCGATAAAAGCCAGCTCTGCCCCATCGTCATAGAGATAGGAGATACCTAACGGCGGCAGCATAGAGATGCTGAATATCATCAGCAGTATGCCTAATATGCGTAAGATAACTTTGTAATGCATCTGCGCTGCTTCCGCTTAGAAGAATGTAAGACCAACTTGGAACAGGCGTTCCACTTCGTTGATTCGGCGTTTATCAACCAAGAACAAGATCACGTGGTCACCACTTTCAACGACAACATCATCGTGCGCGATCAATACCTCGTCGTTACGCACGATGGCACCGATGGTTGTACCCGGAGGTAGATTGATCTCTTCAATGGTTTTGCCGACCACTTTAGATGATGACTTATCACCATGAGCTACCGCTTCGAGTGCTTCTGCCGCGCCTCGACGCAGAGAGTGTACTGCTACTACATCACCTCGACGTACATGGGTAAGTAGCGCACCGATAGTGGTTTGCTGAGGGGATATCGCAATATCGATCGCACCACCTTGTACTAGATCTACATAGGCAGGGTTGTTAATCAGGGTCATTACCGTACGTGCGCCAAGGCGCTTCGCAAGCATAGACGCCATGATGTTCGCCTCGTCATCGTTGGTCAGGGCGCAGAATACGTCGGTATCTTCGATATTCTCTTCGATCAGTAGATCACGGTCGGAAGCACTACCTTGAAGGACGATGGTGTTATCTAACGAGCGCGCCAGCTGGTTACAGCGACGAATGTTTCGCTCGATGATTTTGACTTGGAACTCGTCTTCAATCGATTCAGCTAATCGCGCGCCGATATTACCGCCACCTGCGATAATAATGCGCTTATAAGGGCGATCTAGACGACGCAGTTCGCTCATTACGGCACGAATATCTTTGCGTGCAGCGATAAAGAACACTTCATCGTCCGCTTCGATAACTGTGTTGCCTTCCGGGATAATGGGGCTTCCGCTGCGGAAGATCGCCGCTACGCGGGTATCGACCGATGGCATGTGGGCGCGAAGGTATGAGATCTCGCGACCCACCAGTGGGCCGCCATAATATGCTTTTACGGCTACAAGCTGGGCTTTAGCGTCGGCAAAATCCAGTACCTGTAAAGCGCCTGGGTGCTGGATTAAGCGTTTGATGTGTTTCGTTACCAGTAGTTCCGGGCTGATACGTACATCGATAGGGATGCCTTTTTCGCCAAAGATCTTCTGGTTTTTATTCAGATAGTCATGCTCACGCACACGGGCGATTTTAGTCGGCGTGTTGAATAGGGTTTGGCCTACCTGACAGGCGATCATGTTGACTTCATCAGAGTTTGTTACGGCGATCAGCATATCGGCATCTTGGGCGCCGGCACTATCGAGTACAGATGGGTAGGATGCTTTACCCTCGATCGTACGGATGTCGAGACGATCTTGTAGTTCTCTGAGGCGGCCAGTGTCTGTATCAACGATAGTGATGTCGTTGTCTTCACTGGCTAAGTTTTCAGCCAAAGTGCCGCCTACTTGTCCGGCACCTAGAATAATGATCTTCATGATCAGCCTTTAACTGCTGCAGAAATGACAGAAATACACATAGCTACTTGAGCTTACTCCGTTTTTTCCAGCAGTGCATAATAGAAACCATCATGGCCGTTAGACTGTGGAAACAGCTGTCGACCATACTCTTGTTCAATACCCCACTCTGCCTCAATTGGCAGATGTTTGGCATTCTCAGTTTGGGTTACAAACTGCTTAATCAATCGCCCATTTTCCTGCGGAAAGATGGAACAAGTTGCATAAAGCAACTTACCGCCGGGTTTCAGCATGGACCAGCAATTATCCAAAATAGCGCGCTGAAGTTTGGCTGTTTCGTGAATATCTTCGCCTTGGCGCAGGTATTTTATATCCGGATTGCGGCGAATAACACCCGTAGAAGAACAAGGGGCATCCAAGAGAATACGATCGTAATCTGTTCCGTCCCACCAAGTTTGTGTGGCTGCGTCCGCTACTTTTAAGTTGGCTTTTAAGCGCAGGCGTTCTAGGTTCTCTTCTACGCGGCTGATTCGCTTTTGCTCGAGCTCTACAGCGTCGACCTGAGCAAGCTTAGGCTCGTGTTCTAGGATATGGCATAGTTTACCGCCGGGTGCTGCGCAGGCATCCAGCACGCGTTGTTCTGGTTGTAGATCGAGGAGGTCCGCAGATAACTGTGCGGCTTCATCCTGTACGCTAAATGCGCCGACGCTATAACCCGGAAGGGTTTCAATATTGACGGATTCCGCTAGTTTTATCCCCTGATCACTGAATTGAGTTGCTTCTGCAGCAATAATTGGGGTCAGTTGCTGTAGGTATTCCTCACGGTTTGTTGAGCGTTGATTCACGCGAAGCGTCAGCGGTGCTTGCTCGTTGTTGACGGTGAGTATCTCTTGCCAGTGATCAGGCCAGTTATTCTTCAGCTTGGCGATCATCCATTCAGGGTGGTTGAACTGGTATGAATCGTCATCCTTTAGGTAGTCTTCGATTTCTTCTTGTTCGCGTTGAAAACGGCGTAAAAGAGCATTCACTACTTTTCCAGCCCAAGCTTTATCAAGCTCTTTGCAAGCCTCGACGCTTTCGCTAATCGCGGCATGAGCTGGAATGCGAGTGTGTTTTAGTTGATACAGACCGACCAAAACGATGGCTTTAATATCGATATCTCGAAACTTAAATGGTCGGTTTTGCAGCAGCTTAATGATGGCGTTTAACTGCGGATGGTAACGCATAGTGCCGTAGCAAAGTTCGCGTAGAAGGCCGCGATCCTTCTCTGGGCAACGACGTTCAATTGCCGCAAACTGCGTATTCAGAGAGCCCTTATTTTTAAGCAAAGGGGTTAGGATTTGTGCTGCAAGTGCCCGAACATTGGTGGTCATGGTAATTGTCCTAAAACGTCTAACCTAAAACTACGCCAGCACTAAACTGCTCTCGTTTAGAGTTTAGAACAGCGGCGCTGTCCATTGGCTTTTTACCCGGAAGCTGAAGCTGTTTGATTTTAATAGCGCCTTCTCCGCATGCGATAACAATGCTCTTTTTGTCAGAAGGTAGAATCTCACCCGGGTTGCCATTTTGCTCCACTAATTCGCAATCTAATAGCTTCACTACTTCTTCGCCAAGCTTGAACGTCACTGCAACACGCGGGCTTAGGGTGCGAATTTTAAGGTCGATATCTGTAGCGGAAGCGTTCCAATCGATAACACCTTCGGTTTTTTGTAGCTTCTTCGCGTACGTCGCTAAGTTGTCATCCTGTGGTTCTGGAGACACAGTTTCCTGTTGGAACTGTGTAAGCGTTTCAATCAGGGCCTCAGAACCAATAGCGGTCAAGCGGTCGAATACACTTGCTGCCGTGTCGTTGCTTCCGATCGGCGTAGTGACTTTGTAGAGCATATCGCCAGTGTCTAAGCCTTCATCCATCTGCATGATAGTGACGCCAGTTTCAGCATCCCCTGCAAGCATTGAGCGTTCGACAGGAGCCGCGCCGCGCCAGCGAGGAAGTAGAGATCCGTGAACATTGATGCAACCTAGGCGAGGCGTCTCAAGAATCGCTTTTGGCAGTAGCATACCGTAAGCAACTACAACCATAATATCGGCTTTGAGGTTTGTAAGTGCTAACTGTTCTTCTTCTGTTTTTAGCGTGGTTGGCTGAAACACCGGGATGTTATGCTCCATTGCAAGATCTTTGACTGGGCGCGGAGCCATCTGATTTTTACGCTTCCCTTTCTTATCAGGCTGGGTATAAACTGCGATCACTTCATGCTCTGAGTTAAGCAGGGCTTGTAAGCTGGATGCGGCAAAATCAGGTGTGCCGGCAAAAACTATTTTTAGTGGCGACGCTGGCATGGTCTAGGCTCCAAAATAAAAACAGGCCTGCTAGTCAAACCAGCAAGCCTGCGAGTTGCTTTTCAGTGATGATCAGGCGTGCTTTTCCTGCAATTTATGCAGTTTTTCTAGCTTAGATTTGATGCGGTTACGTTTGAGCATAGAGATGTAATCCACAAACAGCTTGCCATTCAGGTGGTCAAGTTCGTGCTGAATACATACCGCAAGTAGGCCTTCAGCTTCCATCTCATAAGGTTCGCCGTTGTAGTCGAGCGCTTTTAGCTTAACTTTTTGAGGGCGCTTAACGTTTTCGTAGAAGCCAGGAACAGATAGGCAACCTTCCTGATATTTGTGTAATTCTTCATCGATTACTTCAAATTCAGGGTTGATCATAACCAATGGCTCGTTTTGATCATCAGAGATATCCATAGTTACGATGCGTTTATGGATATTCACCTGTGTCGCTGCCAAACCAATACCTGGAGCCGCGTACATTGTTTCGAACATGTCATCGATTTGAGCACGTACTTCGTCATCAACAGTCTCAACGGGCTCAGCAATAGTGCGCAAGCGCGGATCTGGGTATTCAAGGATGGTTAGTTTTGCCATGATTTACGTCTGTATCAACAAGTTATCGGGTGCTATTGGTGTGAATACTTCTGTAAGTCATGCTAAGTTAGAGCCTAATTTACAGGTATCTTAAATTTTAACTCGATTATTCAGGTATTAACCGAAAGATAATATCGAGATCAATAGCGAAAAATATTAAGCTGCCTATTATACTGATTAGAACGCTCAATGTATTGTCGTTACTTTATCTTCTTATTTATAGGAATTAAGGAGATAGGTAATAAGGGAACTGGACATGAAAAAATTGTTATGCGGTTTGTTCGCTCTGGTATTGGTTTCACTGACTACAGTTCATGCTGAAACCCGTAAGGACTCTCTGCTGCTTCGTAATGACCATCCACAAGAATATGTGGTGGTGAAAGGGGATACGTTGTGGCACATCTCAGGTCGTTTTTTACAAAGCCCTTGGAAATGGCCAGAGGTCTGGGGGGTAAACCCGCAGGTTGATAACCCTCATCTAATCTATCCTGGAGATGTAATTTATCTTACGTGGGTGAATGGAAAGCCGCGTTTAGGGGTTAGACGTGATAGTGGAATCTATCCTCGTGCACGTGTGTCTCCGTTGGTTAAACCAATTCCTGCAATTCCACTACGCGATATAAATAGTTTCTTAAACGATAACCGTGTGCTTTCAGAAGATATTCTGAAAGAAGCCCCTTATGTATTAGGCGGCCAAAAAGAGCGGATTATTGCTGGTGCCGGTGATCGTATTTACGCACGTGGTCAGTTAGTGGCTGAGCAGCGTCGACAAGGTATCTACCGCCCGGCTAATGAATACGTAGACCCAGATACAGAAGAGTTTCTTGGTTACGAAACGTTGAAGATTGCAGATGCTGATGTTTCTGCACGTAATGAAGACGTGCTAACACTGGATATCATTAAATCCCACAAAGAAGTGCGTATCTTGGACCGTGTAGTTCCAACTGAAGAAGTGCGTATTCAGTCTGTCTTCCACCCAGCCCCTGCCCCATCAGGTTTGGATGGCAAGATCCTATCGGTGCTGCAAGGTGTGCGTGATGCTGGGCAATTTAATGTTGTCGCAATCAACCGTGGTATGCGAGAAGGGGTTGAATCAGGACATGTATTTGCTATCTATCGTCGAGGTGAGTTGATTAAGGACCCTGTGACTAAAGAGATGGTGACATTGCCACAGGAACGCTCGGGTGAGTTGATGGTCTTCAAAGTGTTTGAGAAAGTCAGTTATGGCTTAATCATGCGCAGCACAGATGTTGTTTCTATCGGAGATGAGATCCGAGAACCATAAAGGATAAAAGATGACGGCTGATCTAAGGGACTGGATCGCCGTTGCCGCCCTACCAGACTTAGGGGCCGCTTCAGTTAAAAAGCTTTGGGATCAGGGATGGACCCCTGAAAAACTCCTCCGCTCCTCTGAAGCTGATTGGCATCGGCTTAACCTCAAGAAAAAAACAATTACCGCTTTAAGTGATTTCCAGCAAGGGCGTACCTCTCTGGTACAACAGAAGTTGGAATCGGCATTGGCATGGCAAGCTTCAGCTAAGGATTGTTATGTCATAGCTATCACTGATGCAGACTACCCTGCATTGCTACGTGAAATTTATGATCCCCCTCCCATTCTATTTGCTCGTGGTAATCTAGCGGCTCTGAATCTTCCTCAGGTCGGGATTGTAGGCAGCCGTAGCGCTTCTCACGGTGGTTTAAAACATGCTTATCAATTTGCTAACTATTTGGCTCAAAACGGCTTGATAGTGAACTCAGGCTTAGCCTTGGGTATTGATGCTGCAGCTCATCAGGCGAGTGTTAATGCCCAATGTCCAACGGTTGCGGTATTTGGTACCGGCTTGGATCGGCCCTATCCCGCTCGAAATCGTATTTTGGCTCAGCAAATAATAGAGCAACAAGGGGTATGGTTGAGCGAACTGTTTCCTGGGGCGCCGCCGATGGCGCCACATTTTCCGCGTCGTAATCGCATTATTAGTGGCATGAGCGCAGGAATTTTGGTGGTTGAGGCGGCCCCGAAAAGTGGGTCGTTAATCACCGCTAGGATGGCGATGGAGCAAGGTCGTGAAGTTTTTGCTATTCCTGGGGCGATTAATAATCCCTTGAGTAAAGGCTGTCATCAGCTAATCCGTGAAGGTGCTTGCTTGGTCGAGTCAGCGGAAGATATTACCTCGCAGCTTGCCCCTTTACTGGGTTATCTAGCCGAACAGCATGTTGAGCATATTGAAGACAAGGTTGAAGAGGGCATCTCCAATCTTTCTCCCGACACGCAGCAATTGTTAAAACACCTCGGGTACGAATATAACTCAATCGACCAACTGAGCTATCTCACTGGAATGGATATCGCAGAAATAGGCCCTATGTTGGTGGAGTTGGAACTTTTAGGCATCATTAGCCAAGATGGGCAGGGTTATATCCGATGCTAAAAGACAATTCGGTAGAGTTGCAAAGACCGCGTCGAACATTTAGTGTTCAGCCCTCAAAGTTAAATGCCTTCAAGATGAAAGGGAGTTACCCCGCTTAGTTATCTGTATGGGGCTCTTTCTATCTACCTCTCGTCACTATTTATTGATACCTCTAGTAAAGAATAGTGATGCACTGTTGATTTGTTATATGGCATTGAGGAGTAAATGGTGAGTAGTAATTTAAAACCTGATTGGTGGCATATTCAGCAATCTGTTCGAGCGATCCGTCAAGGCGGTGTGATCGCATATCCTACTGAAGCGGTTTGGGGTTTAGGTTGTGACCCGTTTGACGAACAGGCCGTCTTAGAACTTCTAGAAATTAAGCGTCGACCTATGCATAAAGGTCTGGTTTTAATCGCTGGAAATCTCTCTCAGATCGATTTTTTGCTCGAAGATCTGACTGATGATGAGTATGTCAAAGTAACTGCTAACTGGCCGGGTCCATATACGTGGATTTTGCCAGATAAAAAGAACAGAATTCCTACTTGGATTAAAGGTAATCATAGCGCTGTAGCTGTTAGAGTGAGTAATCACTTACAAGTAAAAGAATTGACTGAATCCTACGGATCTTTTCTTGTATCGACTTCGGCAAATCCTGCAGCGCATGAACCTGCAAGAGATATATTGAGAGTGAAGACTTACTTCGGTGAAAAACTTGCTTATGTTTTGCCAGGTGAGTTAGGTGGTTTAGATCAGCCTACTCAAATTCGAGATCTAAAATCTGATCAATTAATTCGCGCTTAAATGAATATGTGAGTGAGTACTATGTCCGCACCTAATATTGACGCTGTAAAAGAATACCTTTTGGGGCTGCAAGATGCTATTTGTGATGCCCTAGAGCAGGCTGATGGCGAAGGAAAATTTTATCAGGATGAGTGGCAGCGAGAAGAAGGCGGCGGAGGTCGTACTCGCGTCCTAGATAAGGGCGCAATTATCGAAAAAGGTGGTGTGAACTTCTCTCACGTTTTCGGCGATAAGTTGCCAGGCTCTGCTACAGCGCATCGACCTGAATTAGCGGGTCGTAGTTTTCAGGCGATGGGTGTGTCTTTGGTTATTCATCCACATAACCCTTATATCCCCACTTCTCATGCCAACGTTCGTTTCTTCATCGCAGAAAAAGAAGGTGAAGAACCCGTATGGTGGTTTGGTGGTGGTTTTGACCTAACGCCTTATTACGGTAACGATGAAGATTGTAAGTTCTGGCACCAGACAGCTAAAGAAGCCTGTGATCCATTTGGTGATGATATCTACCCACGTTTCAAAGAGTGGTGTGATGAATACTTCTACTTGAAGCATCGTGATGAGCCTCGTGGTGTAGGCGGGCTTTTCTTCGATGATCTTAATGAGCTTGGTTTCGATAAGAGCTTCGGGCTGATGCAGTCGATTGGTAATGCTTACACTAAAGCTTATGTGCCAATTATCGAGAAAAACAAAGACCGTGAATACGGTGAGCGTCAGCGTGACTTCCAATTGCACCGCCGTGGCCGTTATGTCGAGTTCAATCTAGTGTTTGACCGTGGCACCCTGTTTGGCCTGCAATCTGGTGGACGTACTGAGTCTATCTTGATGTCGCTGCCACCAGAAGTACGTTGGGGTTACGACTGGAAACCTGATGAAGGCACTGAAGAAGCGGTGCTGTACGAGCGTTATTTGAAGCCTCGTAACTGGCTGGAAGTGTAAGGGCGGATTATGACTGATCGTTACGCGGTATTCGGTAATCCGATTAAGCACTCTAAATCGCCACAAATCCACGCTGCATTTGCATCGAGTACAGATCAGGATCTGACCTATGAAGCGATCTGCGTACCTGAAGATAACTTCGAAGGTTACGTTTCTGACTTCTTATCGGGTGATGGCCGTGGTCTGAATATCACTATTCCGTTTAAACAGGAAGCTTGGTCTTTAGCTGAAGTTAGAAGTCCGCGTGCTGAATTGGCGGGTGCGGTAAATACTTTGTACCGCGATGATCAAGGTCGCTTGTGTGGTGATAACACCGATGGTGTTGGCATGGTGCGCGATATTGTGCGTAACAATGGTGGCACGATTGAAGGTAAAAAGGTGCTTATCCTAGGTGCTGGAGGTGCTGTTCGTGGCGTTTTACAGCCGGTTTTGGAGCAAAAGCCTGAGCTGTTAGTTATCGCAAACCGTACCGCTTCTAAAGCCGAAGAGCTTGCTGGGTTGGTTGCAGATCTTGGTAACGTATCGGGCGGTGGTTATGATGAGCTTGCAGGTCAAAGCTTTGATCTGATCATCAATGGTACTGCTGCTAGCTTACAGGGTGAGATCCCCCCTCTTCCGGAACATGTATTGGCACAAGGTGCTTGGTGCTACGACATGATGTATGCCGCAGAACCAACCGCTTTTTGTGTTTGGGCGACTGAACAAGGTGCGGCAAAGTCCATTGATGGCCTAGGTATGTTAGTAGAGCAGGCTGCGGAATCTTTTAGAATCTGGCGTGGCTTGGACCCTGACTCTAAAACCGTTATCTCTGATATCCGTGAAGCAATAACTGTTTGATTTTAATACAACAGTCGCTTTATAAATTTTATCAAAGCAGACTTGCATGGGGCTCTCTCGCGGCGTATAACTGAAATAAGAACACTGCATAGTGTTAACTTTTCAGTCTGCTGCGGGAGTACCTTATGGTAACGGAAACCCGACTATCTACTGAGCAGCTTTATTTTCGCTGCGATCCTGAATTACTACCTTTCAAAAACACGTCTACGCTTGAACCGTTCACTGGATTCTTTGGCCAAACCCGTGCCATTGAGGCGATGGATTTTGGTATCGGCATGCGCCGTCCAGGCTATAACTTGTTTGTGATGGGTAATCCGCATACGGGGCGTTTCTCCTTTGCGATGGAGAACCTCAAAACCACGGCGAAAAAAGAGAAAAAGCCGGGGGATTGGGTTTATCTGAATAACCTAAAAGATAATCGTAATCCTTTAGCTATCCCCTTCCCTGCTGGCAAGGCTCAGCAGTTTAAGCGTGATATTAAAAACATTATCGAAGCGGTGTTGTCAGAGATGCCAGCGGCCTTTGAAAGCCCTTCTTATCAACGTAAGAAGAGTAAGATCGAGCGTGAACTCAACCGCTATTATGATCAGGCGATAGAAGGTGTTGAGCGCGAAGCGCGTGAGCATAGCATTGCGGTATACCGCGATGCAGGTAGTATCGGTTTTACTCCGGTTGCCGAAGGGCAAGCGATGGACGAAGCGGTTTTCTCGCAGTTACCTGAAGAGATTCGTGATGGTTTTACCAAGGCGATATCTGATCTGGAAGATAAGCTAAACGAAGCGTTAACAGGCCTACCGCAGTGGCGACGCGAGGCAGCAGAAAAGCTGAAGAACCTCGATCGTGATACCACACGACAGTCAATCGCCCCACTTTTCCAACCGCTGAAAGATAAGTACGCCAATATTGCTGCGGCGACAGACTATCTGTCAGAGATGGAAACGTCGTTAGTTAAAAACTGCGCTGAAATTGTCGGTGATGAAAAGCTGATCGAGCCGCTTACTGATGCCAGCCGTCGTGCTTATCTAGAAAGCAATTACGGCGTTAATCTGCTTGTGGATAACGATAAGGTTAAGGGTGCTCCTGTTGTTTACGAAGCGCACCCTAGCTATGAGAATTTGTTTGGACGTGTAGAGTACACATCTGAAATGGGTGCTCTTTCTACGACCTACAAACTTATTCGCCCTGGTGCTTTGCACAGAGCGAATGGTGGTTATCTGGTACTAGAAGCTGAGAAGCTACTGGAACAGCCTTTTGTTTATGGTGCACTTAAACGTGCGCTGAAATCCCATGAAATCAGAATTGAAAGCCCCGCCAGTGAATACGCGGGTATTAGCACAATCACCCTAACGCCGCAGGCGGTACCGCTTTCAGTGAAAATTGTGCTGATCGGTGCACGCAATATCTACTACCTCCTACAAGAGCTTGATCATGACTTTGAGAAGATGTTCAGAGTCGTGGTGGATTTTGATGAGGATGTAAAGCGAACTCCTCAGTCTATTAGGCATTATGCACGCTTGATGAAAACGTTAGCCGATGAAGAAGGCTTAGCTCCGCTGACTCGTCGAGCAGTGGCGCGTTTGGTCGAGCATAGTTCGCGTCAGGCCGAAGATCAGGAGTTATTATCAGCTCATATTGGCGAGTTGGTTGATCTGCTTTGTGAAGCTGATTTCAAGCGGGTCAAAGAGGAAGATGAGCTGATTAATGCCGATCATGTAGAGATGGCGCTGAATGCGAAAGAACGCCGGACTTCTCGGATGTCTGAAAAGATCGAAGAAGGCATTCTTAACCAAACGGTTTTGATCGATACCCAAGGTGAAGCCGTTGGTAAAACCAACGGTCTAACGGTACTGCAAGTGGGTGATGTCGCTTTCGGTACACCTGCACGGATCACGGCAACGGTTCATCCGGGTAATCGCGGTATCGTGGATATTGAGCGTGAGGTTGCCTTAGGCCAGCCGATCCACTCAAAAGGCGTTTTGATCCTATCGGGCTTCTTAGGTCATCAATATGCCCAAGACTTCCCTTTGGCGATCTCTGCCAGCATCGCTTTGGAGCAATCGTACGGTTATGTTGATGGTGATAGTGCATCTTTAGCAGAGGTCTGCACCCTTTTATCAGCGTTGACACATATACCGATTAGTCAGAGCTTCGCAACTACAGGATCTATCAACCAGTATGGCGAAGTACAGGCGATTGGTGGTGTAAACGAGAAAATAGAGGGGTTCTTTAATCTCTGTAAAACCCGCGGACTTACCGGCGAACAAGGGGTCATTATTCCTAAAGCCAATGTGCGCAATCTTATGCTCAAAGAAGAGGTTGTCGAGGCTGTTAAGGAGGGGTTATTCTCTGTCCATGCGGTTGGTCATGTGGATGATTGCTTAGAGATTTTAATGGGTAAGAAGCCGGGTAAACGCAAGGCCGATGGTACGTTTACGCAACGTAGTATTAATGCTCAAGTGGTTAAGCGTTTACGGGAAATTTCTTCGGCTAAGCTAGAGGTTAAGTCGAACAAATAAGGTTTGGAAAAGTTCCTTCTAAAGGATTTAATTCCTTAGGAGCGTTCCCTGCCAAAGTGATAACAGATATCATTAACAGTAATGTTTACAGAATATCTGTCTGTACAGAGTATTGTGACGACCAGCGCTGATGATTGAAGGGGGATTCAGCGTTGGTCAGTCACATTTTAACAACTCGCTAAGCCCTGCTTAGAAAGTAGTTGTTACCGCAACATTTAGGATATCGCTATCTGTGTCGCTGTAAGCTTCTTCGCGAACATATTCCGCAGTCACTTCAGCATTTTCACCTAGAGAACGCGATACACCCAGCGCTACACGCTTTTCAGGTAGTTCGTAGTCGATACCTGCTACATCATCGATATCTTCAGCTTCATCAGATTCGCTGTAACCTAGGAAAAGCGTACCGTCCGCACCTAGGATCTGTGTTCCGTAGCCTGCACCTAAATGAAGGAAGCTTGGCTCGCCCGCCAAGTTAGATTTACCTAGCTGGATATACTCAGCAAACAACGCCAAGTCATTCGCTTCTACCAATGCATTTACGCGCCATGCATCGATTTTCTCAGTTAGACCGCCTAGCTCAGAAAAAGGACCTGCGGTATTGGCAACATCCGTCACATAGCCTGCTCCAAGAGAAACACTATTACTGAATGTAGTGCCTAAGTTAAGACCGAACGTATCTAAACCTTCGTTACCTTCTGCAGAGTTGTTAAGCACATAGGTATCTAGCTGAATCATCTCATTTTGGTAGCTCAACATAGCTAGACCTTCTTTCGCATCGAAGATGTCGAATGCAATTGGGTCAGTGAAGGCTGCAGAATCACCTACTAGTAAAGGGTGAGCAGCTTTACCCAGCGTGAAGCTTAGAGGGTCATCTTCAGAGCCAATCACTACGTATGCTTCAGCAAGGTCCAGTTTCTCGTCTGCAGATAGGTATTCGATTAGCGTAGAAACTTTAACGTTTTCGTTAATATCAGCAGCGATTTCAAGTTCGAAAGTATCAACTAAAACATCACCAACGCTGTTTTCGCCATCAGTCTCAACTTGCTGTGCTAGCAAGGTTACTTCGCCGCCTACGCTGACGTTATCTGCGAAGCCACCGTTTGCTGGAGCAGCTGAAGCTTGAGCTTCAGTTTCTTGCTCTAGCTTTTCCGTTGTTGCTTGCTGAGCAGCTAGCTGTGCTTCCAGTTGTGCAATACGTGCTTTCATTGCCGCTAACTCTTTAGCAACATCGGTTGCAAAGGCTGGTGTTGCTGATGTCATTGCCGCAGCAACTAGCGTGGCGATAGTGGTCTTTTTCATGTTGTTCCCTTCTTTTTAAAAAGCGATTTAATCTGGTACTTACCCTGGTTAACTGAATGAGATTATTCACAACCAACAAGACATCGTAGTTTTAAAATGTTCTTAGTCGTTTAAGCATTAAGGCTGCTTACTTTTCGAGCTAAATAGATACCCACAGGCGCTTGTCCGAGTAACGGAAATAGCGCTTAACTTGCTGAAAATAAGGCTCAAAGTATTATGAAAGTAAGATGTTGGTGGGCGATACTAAAGTTATTGATAATTATTATCAACTGGTGTTTGAATTATAACCAGCAGCTAGTCTTCAGGATCAGCGCCGGTTAACCAGTTATCCACAGGCGTAATCCAAGCGGGTTCAGCGTTAGCGCCAAACCAAGAGTCCACAGCAAAGGCTTGCTGAGTATCTAGTTGAACGATAGTAGCGCTGTTATGGGGCGCATTTAACGTGAAGGGGCCACGGTGAACATTTCCGCCTGGTCGGTGGAAATGTAAGAGGTTCATCTGCTGTAAGATTAAAAGGTAACGCGTTGTATTGAGGCTCTCAGCAACACAATCCAATTGATTTGAACGACTGATAAAGGAGGTGTTATTAGCTGCTTGATCACCAAAAGTGCGTAGTTTGGGGCCGGTGATTCTTTCAAACAGACCGATACCTGTAGCGATCCTTAAGCGCTCTTCCTCTGCTGTAACTGCTGGTGGTGAGAAGTGCTGACGAACTTGGTCTAGCTCATCAGTATAAAACTGTATTGAAGATCTTCGATCGCAACCAAAACTTTTACAAAGGGAATAGCGTTTCCCCTCCTCCGTATCAGAGACCTCTACCTCATAGGAGTTAACCCAAGTAGTAGGGGAACTCTGGATATTATAGCCACAACCGCTTACAAGCAGCGTGGCCAGGATCAGACTGTTAGCCTGCGAAATCTTCTTCAAGGTGCTTATCCTTAAGTTTCACATAGTTTCCAGCAGTATAACTGAAGAAAGAGCGCTCTTTTTCTGTGAGTTCTCGCTGTTGTTTTGCAGGACGGCCAACGTAAAGGTAGCCGCTTTCTAGTTTTTTACCTGGTGGCACTAGGGAGCCCGCGCCGATAATCACTTCATCTTCAACTACCGCGCCATCCATAACCATTGCACCCATGCCCACTAAAACTCGGCTACCAATGGTGCAGCCATGTAGCATCGCTTGATGGCCAATGGTGACGTCATCGCCAATGATCAATGGGAAACCATCTGGGTTATAGGGGCCTGCATGGGTGATATGTAGGACTGAACCGTCTTGCACGCTGGTGCGTGCGCCAATACGAATACGGTGCATATCACCACGGATTACGGTGAGTGGCCAGATCGAGCAATCGTCACCAATCTCGACATCTCCAATTACAACCGCGCTAGGATCAACAAAAACTCGCTCTCCTAGTTTGGGAGTGAAGCCTTGATAAGTACGTACATTCATAATTATTGCTCGCTAGAAATTGGGAAGTATCTATTATGAAATAGCTTAGGGGAATTGAAAAATTAAGATTTAGTCCCATGTATTAGGAACGATATCTCGCCGATGGAGCTAGCTTTATATGAGTAACCCAATGCTTGAACCACAGTTGTTACCAGCATTTAGTCAGATCAAACCTGATCAAATCGAAGCCGCAATCGATCAATTGCTGGCAGACAGCAGAGCAACGGTTGAACGTATTCTACAAGAACTGTCTGTACCTAGCTGGGATTCTCTAGTTGCCCCTCTTGAAGAGATGAATGACCGTTTAGCTAAAGCCTGGTCGCCTGTTTCGCACATGAATTCGGTGGTGAACAGTGATGAGCTACGTGATGCCTACAATGCGTGCTTGCCTAAACTGTCCCAATACTGGACAGAGATGGGTCAGCATCAAGGTCTCTACCAAGCATTTAATCAGCTTGCTGAAAGTGAGCAATTTACTCAGTTAAGTGAAGCGCAGCAGAAAGTAGTCAACAATACTCTACGTGATTTCCGTCTATCTGGTATCGCTCTGAATCCAGAAGAACAGCAGCGTTACGCTGAGCTGCAACAGAAGCTGTCTGAGCTGACGACTAAGTTTTCTGAAAACGTCATGGATGCCAGCGATGACTGGAGCAAACTACTGACCTCAGAGTCTGATCTTGCGGGCCTTCCGCCTATGGCGTTAGCGGCAGCGAAGCAGATGGCTGCAGCGAAAGAGCAAGAGGGTTGGTTGGTGACACTGGACTTCCCTTCTTACCTCGCAACGATCACCTATGCGGATGATCGTGAACTGCGTAAAGAGATATACACAGCCTTCTCTACCCGCGCATCTGATCAGGGACCGGGCGAAGGTAAATGGGATAATACAGAGGTTATCTCTCAGTTATTAGAGCTACGTTTAGAGCTGGCACAGTTGCTCGGCTTTGGTAACTACGCTGATTATTCGTTAGCGACCAAGATGGCTGAAAATACCGATCAGGTTGTGCAGTTCTTAAAGGATCTTGCTGAGAAAAGCCTACCCGTAGCTAAACAGGATTTTGAGCAACTGTGCGAGTTTGCGAAAGCTGAATTTGGCGCAGAAGACCTGCAAGCTTGGGATCTAGCTTACTACGGCGAGAAACTGAAGCAGGCGAAATACTCTATTTCTGAAGAGCAGATCCGCCCCTACTTCCCTCTTCCAAAAGTATTGGAAGGTCTATTTGCGGTTACCGGTAAACTGTTTGATATCGAAATGCGTGAAGTCGAAGAGTTCGACCGTTGGCATGATGATGCGCGCCTATTTGAAATTAGCCGCAATGGTGAAGTGATCGCTCGCTTCTTTATGGATCTGTATGCCCGTGAAAAGAAACGTGGCGGCGCTTGGATGGATGATTGCCGTGTGCGTCGTCGTCTAGATGATGGTTCTCTGCAGCTACCAGTGGCTTATTTGGTATGTAACTTCAGCTCTCCAGTAGGTGATGATCCTGCCCTTCTGAATCACAATGAAGTAACCACCCTATTCCATGAGTTTGGCCATGGTCTGCATCACATGCTGACCCAAATTGAAACGGCTGACGTAAGTGGTATTAATGGTGTAGCTTGGGATGCGGTTGAGCTGCCAAGTCAGTTCCTAGAGAACTGGTGCTATGAGCCAGAAGCGCTGGCGTTAATCTCAGGTCACTACCAGACAGGCGAAACCCTACCGCAAGAGTTGTTGGATAAGATGCTGGCGGCACGTAACTTCCAGTCAGGCATGATGATGGTACGCCAGTTGGAGTTCTCTCTATTCGATTTCCTTTTACACCGTGACTACCAGCCGGGAGAAACGGTTGTTCAAGAGGTGTTGAATAAAGTACGTAGTCAGGTGGCAGTGATTACCCCGCCTGCGTTTAACCGCTTCCAGCATAGCTTTAGCCATATTTTTGCGGGTGGTTATTCTGCGGGTTACTACAGTTATAAATGGGCAGAGGTGCTATCGGCAGATGCATTCTCACGTTTTGAAGAAGATGGCATCTTTAATACGGATACTGGTGCAGATTTCCGTAAGAACATTCTAGAAATGGGCGGTTCTCGCGAACCGATGGAGCTGTTTGTAGCGTTCCGCGGTCGTGAACCGCAAGTTGATGCACTACTTCGCCACAGTGGAATTACCGAGTAATTAACATGACAGTTATTAAACGATTTATAGCGGGTGCTGTTTGCCCACGATGCGGCGAGATGGATTGTATTCGTACTTACCGTGATGAAGAGCGTGAGTACAAAGAGTGCGTACGTTGTGATTATGCAGATTCCATGCGTTTGGATGGTGAACCAGATACCGCTGTGGAAGAGCTGGAAACACGCGTCAATCGTGAGAATAAGCCTGAAATAGAGGAAGGCGCACAGCCTCTGATGTTTACGGCGAACCCCGGCGCTAAGCGGAAAGATCACTAATATAAAATAGGGGCTTTTAAGCCCCTATTTTTTTGTAACTTATTAGATCATACCTATTTGGTAATCGTTTACCGGTAAACCAATTTCCTGATCGATGATCACCTCGTTTACTGAGGCTTATCTGGTATGATCCCGCTTTCTCAATCTACGTTTCAAAGTCTAAAGCCATGTTTATAACTGCCGTGCCCATCGCTATTCGCTATATGCTGCTATCCGCGCTTGGTTTTGCCTTGATGGCCGCCTGCGTTAAAGCGGTGTCGGGTTATGGCATTCCGGTTTTGGAAATAGTGGCTGCTAGGGCTCTGGTGTCCTTAGGTTTAAGTTACTTAGATGTTAAACGTAAACGCATCTCTATCTGGGGGCAGCATAAGCCGCTCCTGCTGGCGCGAGGTGTTGTGGGTGCTTTGGCTCTAGTTTGCGTTTATTACTCTGTCACGACCCTCTCATTAGCTGATGCAACGGTATTGCAGTATACCTATCCGGCATTTACTGCGGTCTTAGCGTTGCTGTTTCTGGGAGAGCGGATCAAGCTAGCGACGATGCTTTGTATGTTGCTCAGTTTTGTCGGGGTGATTGTGATGATGCGACCGGGTGAAGCGGGATTAATTGGTTTACCGATGTTAAGCCTGTTCGCTGCGTTAGCGGGGGCTTTAGGGAGTGCCATCGCTTATGTGATCGTACGTAAACTGAGTCAAACGGAAGATAGCTCTGTCATTATCTTTTATTTCCCGCTGGTGGCGTTACCAACCTCGTTATTGCTGTTGGGCGGTGACTTTGTTGTGCCTGGAATGGAAGCGCTGTTACTTCTGCTGTTAGTGGGTGTATTTACTCAAGTTGGGCAGATTGGATTAACTAAAGCGATGGCAGCAGAAGAGGCAGGCAAGGCGAGTGCTTATGCTTATGTTCAGGTTATCTTTTCTGCAATTCTGGGTGTGATCTTTTTTGAAGAGATTCCTACTTTGTGGACCATCATCGGCGGGTGCTTGATTCTGGCAGGTGCGTTAATCAACGCCTTATGGAAGCGCTGATTAACATATCTGGAATGTTGTGCTAAATCGCTCGGCGTAAAGGCAACGTGTAAAGCAGAACAAAAATCAGCAGGGATACCACCACAACCGATGGGCCGGCGGGTGTATCGAAATGCCATGATAGCCATAAACCACCACCTACTGACAAACTACCGACGATAGCGGCACCGATGGCCATCTGCTCAGGGCTTTGGGCTAAACGCCTTGCGGCAGCTGCAGGAATAATTAGCAGAGACGTTATTAGTAGTAAGCCTACAATCTTCATTGCTACGGCGATAATGACAGCGATCAAAAGCATCAAAGCTAATCGTGTCCAGGCAACATTCACCCCTTCGACATGAGCGAGCTCTTCATTGATGGTGATCGCTAAGAGAGGTTGCCAGAGGAGTTTTAACAGCACCAGAGCGAGGATGCCGCCCCCGTAGATCCAATAGAGATCTTCGACGCCGACAGCGAGTAGATCACCAAACAGATAGGACATCAGATCTACCCGAATCTCTAGTAGAGAGACGGCAACTAAGCCTAAAGAGAGCGAACTATGAGCCATGATGCCCAATAGAGTATCTGTAGCTACCATCCGCTGCCTTTGCATCGCGACCAAAATAAGGGCGAGGGCCACGCAGCAGAAGATCACGGCTAGGTTGAGGTTTACTTGCAGCATAAAGCCGACAGAAACCCCAAGAAGAGCAGAGTGAGCGAGTGTGTCACCAAAATATGCCATGCGGCGCCACACCACAAATGAGCCAAGTGGGCCGGCAATAACCGCAACACCAATGCCGCCTAGCAAGGCATATAAAAGAAAATCAGGCATTAACAACCGCCCTTACAATTATGATCAGGAATAATATCGCCATGATCATCGTGGCGATGGTTATGATGGTGGCTATAAACAGCTAACTGCTCGCTGCCTTGAATGCCAAATAGCTCGGTAAATGATGGGTCATTGGTGACTTGTTCAGGGTGGCCAGAGCAGCAAACATGATGATTAATACAAACCACATGATCTGTTGCTGCCATCACAAGATGAAGGTCGTGACTAACCATTAAAACACCACAACCACGTTCATCCCGAATACGTGCAATCAGGTTATAAAGTTCAAGCTGACCGTTAATATCAACCCCTTGCACAGGTTCATCTAATACTAGTAGATGAGGATCACGAAGTAGGGCGCGGGCAAGCAGGACACGCTGCATCTCACCGCCAGACAGGTTATGTACTGCTTGCTTGAGTAACTTATCAGCGCCGACATCGGTCAATGCTGCCAAAATTTTAGCTGGGTCTTTACATTGAGTTGTTCGCAGGAAGCGATCAACTGTTAAAGGGAACGTATTATCGATCTGTAACTTTTGCGGCATGTAGCCGATGCGTAAGCTATCTTCTTGCCATAAGCTGCCACTATCAGCTTTGAGTAAGCCTAGCACTACACGAACTAAAGTCGTCTTACCTGCGCCATTGGGGCCGATCAGTGTGGTAATACAGCCACGATGCAGTTCTGCATTGATATCTTGCAAAACGTGCTTTTGACCAAAGGAAAGGTTGATATTTTCAAGTTTGATCAGTGGTTCATGGGTATGTGGCGATGGGCTCACTAGGCGGCACTCTGTTGGCAGCTTGGGCAAATGCCCAGTACTTCAATCGATTGTTTTTCCGGTTTGAAGCCTAAGCTATCCGCTTGTTTCTGGATATCTTGGCTCACCTTTCGCGTATCAATCTCTACTGCGTTATTGCATACACGACAGATCAGAAAGGAGCCTTCATGATGATCACTTGGGTGAGGACAACCGATATAAGCGTTCAGTAAAGCGATACGGTGGACTAAGCCTTGTTCCTGTAAGAACTCTAGCGCTCGATAAACTGTAGGAGGCGCTGAATTAAAGCCACCAGCGGCTAGTTCGGGTAGAAGTTCGTAGGCACCAAGCGGTTTATGACTCTGCCAGATAGTTTTTAAAACCAGCTCGCGAATAGGCGTAAAACGCAGGTTACGCTCGTTACAAAGTGAGCGTGCATCTTCCAATGCTTGTTCTATACATCCGTGGTGATCATGTTCAGGATGAAAGGCTAGATCAGTATGTGCCATAGCATTCTTACCCTATAAGTTTGTGTTATATTGTAACCCTTAATCTTCAGAGATGTATTGCGAAAGATGAAAAATATTACTCTACTTTTTTTAACACTTTTTGCTGCGAGTACAGCGACTGCTGATCAACCGATTCAGGTGGTAGCGAGCGTTAAGCCATTGCAGCTAGTTGTTGAAGGTGTGGTAGGTGAATTAGGGGAGGTTGATTCCCTGATCCCTGCGGGCAGCTCACCACATCATTACTCTCTAAAACCCTCTGATTTACGCAAGCTAAACACTGCTGATCTAGCGGTTTGGGTTGGCCCCGATATGGAGCAGTTTTTAAGCAAAGCACTAGAACGTTCCAAAGTTCCAACCGTGCAGCTTTTAGAGGGTTCAGGAGAGGGGCATCACGATCATCATGAGCTCCACGGTCATGATGAACATGATCATCACAACCATGCTGTCGATCCTCACGTTTGGATGGACCCGGTAAAAATGCTGAAGGCTGCGGCAGAGATTAAAAAAGCCCTCGTGAAGCTTCACCCAGAACAGGCGGAGCAATTAAACAGCAATTACCAACAATTTGCGGCAGATATTTTGGCTACGGATCGTGCGATTCAGGCTCAGTTAGCGACTGTCAGAGAGAAAGGTTTTATCGTATTCCATGATGCCTTTGCTCCCTTTGTTGAACATTATGATATGAATCAGCGTGGCTACTTCACGGTTGATCCTGCTCGTGCGCCGGGTGCGAAAAAGTTACAAGCGATTCAAACCATGCTTAAGGAAGATCAAGTAGGCTGTATCTTCACTGAGCCGCAGTTCGAAGCGAAGGTAATTCAGCGAATTGTGGCTAAGCAGCCAGTGAAACTGGGTAAGCTAGATCCTCTTGCGATCGATATTACTTCTGAACAGGGATATACAGGCTTCCTGAAGCAGCTTGCGAACAATATGGAAACCTGTCTGCGTTAAGCGTAAGAGATGTCTACAGGGTGCTCGAGTAGATCGTTAATACGGGCACACAGCGTCGAGGGTTGATAGGGTTTAACCAAATACCCATCAACCCCGACCGTAATACTTTCATGGATTAAATCGGCTTCGGCATGGGCGGTCAGCATTACAAAAGATACTTTCCTAAGACGCTGATCTGCTCTGATTTGGCGCAGTAACTCTATGCCGTTCATCTCTGGCATATCCCAGTCACAAATCACCAGATCAATATTCATCAGTTTTAAGCGTTTTAACGCTTCTTGTCCGTTTGGGCTTTCAACAAACTTACGAAACCCCATCTCTTTAAGTGTGGTTCGAGTAATCATGCGCATTGATTGCATGTCATCGACGATCAAAACTACGGCTTTTTCTGGCGGTACAGTTATTTGGCGTTTTTTACGAGTCATCATTCAAAGGTCTGCGATAAAGCCTAGAGGTATATATCTTACTGATAATACTTGGCTTTTAGGTTAGGCCCAACCGTCAATAATATTTAAAAGTGATTTTTTTGATTCTGTTTAATGTGAATCAATTTAGCCTAATGTTCTTCCATCATGTATTTCTGGTTTAAGCCTAAATAGCGTTTTGCGAATTCGTTTGCGGTCATTGGTTTGCCAAATAGATAACCTTGTACCTGGTTGCAGCCTTCTGCTCTTAATATCTCACTTTGATCTTGCTGTTCAACGCCTTCGGCTATAACCGTCAATTTCAAGCTATTGCCGAGGGCAATAATTGCCTGGCAGATAGCGTAATCATCAGACTCTTCATCTAAGCCATCAACAAATGACTTATCAATTTTTAACTTAGTTAGCGGTAGACGTTTCAGATAGGAGAGTGATGAATACCCGGTTCCGAAATCGTCCAATGCTAAGCGTAAGCCATGGTGTTTCAGTTGATTTAGCTGGCGAATTGCCTCTTCTGGATCATTTAGGATGCAACTTTCGGTGATTTCTAACTCGAGTAGCCGAGGTGGGAAATCTGTTTTGTTGAGGACACTTTGTACCTGTTGCGGCAGTTGCTGGTGTTCTAATTGTTTTGCAGAAATATTAACGGCTAGCAGTAGATCTGCAGCGCCTTGATCCAACCAAGATTTTACCTGTTGGCAAGCTTGCTCGAGCACCTGAGTTCCTAACTGTTGAATTAGCCCTTTCTCTTCAGCTAACGGAATAAACTTATCTGGTGTGATTAACCCTTTTTGCGGGTGATGCCATCGTGCTAAAGCTTCTACACCTACCAATTTATTAGAGGTGATATCAAATTGAGGTTGGTAGTAGACGGATAACTGTTTATGTTTTAACGCCTCTCGAAGATCGCCTTCGAGCTCCAACCAAGTCAGTGCATGCTGGTTCATGCCTTTATTGTAAAAATTGAAGCAGTTTCCCCCAGCCTTTTTTGCTTGATACATGGCAGTATCGGCATTTTTCATCAACTCAATAGCTTCAGTACCATCGTTAGGATAGATGCTGATACCAATACTGGCGTTTAGATATAAGGTGTGGCCATCATATTCATAAGGAGCTTCCAAACTGGCGATTAATTTACGGGCCAGCTCTGCTGCATCATCCTGTTGATAAAGCTGGTCAATAATAACGGTAAATTCATCCCCGCCAATACGAGCTAACAGATCGGAGCGACGTAGGGATTTAATAAAGCGATTAGCCATTTCAACTAAAACCGCGTCCCCGGTACTGTGACCTAAGGAGTCGTTTATCTGTTTGAACTTATCCAGATCGATAAAAAAGATAGCGGCTAAGGTTTGATGATCCCGACAACGTTGTATGGTGAGGTCTAAGTTACGCATAAATAACGAACGGTTAGAAAGGCCGGTAAGACTATCCTGCTCCGCTAAACGTTTTAAGGTGTGCTTTTGTTTTTCTAATTCTGATGTGCGCTTAGATACCTCAGTCTGCAATTGATCGATAGAAACGGTGCTGTGTTCAAGCTGTTCGGTCATTTCGTTAAAGTGAGCCGCTAAATTCCCGATTTCATCGCTTAGCTCAGCTTCAATCCGGCAACTTGTATTGCCTTGAGCGAGTTCTTGAATACCCGTTTCGATTTGCTCTAAGCGACGACGGAAAAGACGTAGGGTGAGGAACGTCGAAATTGCAATCAATATGGCTAAGCTGAGTAGCATGGACTGAATAATTGCCGCTTTTTGTTGTATGTACTGTTGTGAGTTAGCTAAAGCGCGATGCTCTAAACGAAAGCTCTCTTCACTCATACTCAGTAACGTAGTGTCTAAGCGATCTAATAGGTAGTTATGGCTGTTTAATTGGTTGACCGATAGTTGCGGAGACCTATGTACATGAGTCATGCGCTTGTAAAGCGAACTAATACTCTCGTTTTGATGGCGTAAGCTTTGAATATAGGTTTGTTCATCCGGCCCAAAAGGCTTTAACTCATCTAAATAGGTTTGAAGTTGTTTTTGAATACGAAACCCACGTTCAATAGATTCGAGATCTTTGTAACGCTCATGTAGTCGGAATTGGCTGCGAAGGGCATTTGTTTCAACTTGGATGCGCGAAATGGCATCTACCCGCTTAAACAGATCTGCTCTGTATGCATCCATCCAGCCTAAACCAAGCAACATACTCAAGCAGAGTAGGACGGTAAGGAGTGTTAAGATAATCAGCCGAATTCTTATGGTCATAGTTAGAGCATTATCCTCTGACTTACAGCGAAGATGCGTGTGGATCTATTTTTTGTAACGCAGAGGCGTCAAAAAATTGGATAAAGTCAGGAGTGGTCTCATTAATGACTAACTGCGATTCGATGGCCCAACGTGCCTGCTGTTCAATCGAGCTTACTTGCGATTGATTCAATGACAGCTTGAATAGGTAGTCCTGCCAGATCCAATCAATAAAGGCCTGACTCAGTTGTAGCTTTTCCCTAATAATTATCTGAGATTCTTGAGGATACTCTGCGATGTAATGCACAGCTTTGTTTAAAGCTGCTAATACCTTCTGCTCACTTTCTATGTTACGTGCTGCTCCCTTTAGTCCCACCAAATTAAAACTGAGGTTATAAAGCCCTTTGGTATCTAATGGGCGAGCAGGGTTGTTTCTATTGGATGCTGCGGTAAACGCAAAAGGTTCCCAAACAGATATGGCTGAAACTTCTCCTAAACTCAGTACCTTAGGGAGGTCGACAACGCTATAGGCTTTAGTTAGCACTTTACTTGGATCAACGCCAGATAGGGTTAACCATGTATGTAGGAAGTATTCACTGGCGCTGCCTTCAACAATACCGACGGATTTACCTATTAGGTCTTGAGCTTTAGTGATACCGCTACCCGACAGGCTCATTAGCTTGATGTCATTATCGGACTCCACAAAGCTGCTGAGCACAGTAAAGTGATCATATTTAAAACCATTAAACATAACGACTGAGTTAGAAGCAGTGGCTAGATCGACTTCCTTCTTTAGCAGTGCCGAAAAGCACTTAGTTCCCCCAGCGAGAGGGATGAGATCGGCTTTGACCCCTTCTTCTTTAAAGAACCCCTGCTTCTCCGCAATATAAAATGGAGCAGATAGTGGGGTCGTTGAAACTGCAATCTTTACTGCAGGAAGTTCTGTATTGGTTATGATTTTGCTGTCAGTTAATTGGTACCGGAAGAATAAGATAGCAACAACTGCGATGGTAAAGGCGATACCCGCCTTGATGAATCCATTCATGTTGGCCTCAAAACACTGAATACAGTGGTGATTGAAGATTGTTTTAATTAACTAATGTTTAGTATTTGCTCAGAAATGTAAGAGCGCAAGGTTCTATGGCTATTTTCACTATTAATTGTAGGGAAATTGTAAAAGCTATTGCTTAGGATCAATGGCTTTGGGTATTTAGCTTAGTCTGGCATGGGATTAGAATGGGGTAGATACGTTTTGAATAAAGGAATGAAATGAATCAGCCGGTACTTTTTTCTAGGCAGCCGATTTTTGATGTGCATTTAAACACTTATGCATACCAACTGGTTTCTGCTTCTGAGCATTCTGATGAAGATCATCATAGCTCTAATACTGCAGATGTAGTTGTTAATGCCTTCAGTAATCTGTTAGATAATGGCCATGTAAAGTGCCTGCCAGCTTGGGTCAAAGTAGATGCCTCCTGGTTGTACGATGCTCAATTCCCAGAGCTTCCTGTTGATTCTGTGGTGTTCGATTTAACCTTAGCTGCTTTGTCTGTTCCCCATTTGGAAGAGATTCTTAAAGATCTGTCTGTTCAAGGTTACCGTATCTGTATGCCTGCCGATTTTGATTCTGAGCTGCAGCAGTTTGCTCACATTATCAGACTCGATTGCCAAGCATACAGCGCAGATGCACTGGTCGAGCTTGCACAAAAACTCAAACAGCAACCTAGTGTTAAATTGCTAGCAGACAATATCGCAAGCTTTGAGCAATATAATCATTGTAAAACTGCGGGCTTCGATCTGTTTATGGGTTGGTTTTTTGCTGAACCGCA
The DNA here is from genome assembly GCF_047778105.1 of Neptuniibacter sp. QD37_11. Classification (NCBI taxonomy): domain Bacteria; kingdom Pseudomonadati; phylum Pseudomonadota; class Gammaproteobacteria; order Oceanospirillales; family Oceanospirillaceae; genus Neptuniibacter; species Neptuniibacter sp. QD37_11. Next base: position 50,603 of record NZ_CP180552.1, read on the forward strand.
GTTGGTGAGCGGACGCAAATTAGCACGCAACGAATTGGTTATGTTCCAGTTGATCGGAGAAGTGAACAGCTCTGAAGCAACAGTCGATTCTATTGAACAGATTTTACAGCGAGATCCGGAGCTGGTTGCTAGTTTGTTAAAGCTAGTAAACTCCGCGGCCCTCGGAGGTCGTAGAACTATTTCGAGTATTTCCGAAGCTGTTATCAATATTGGCCTAACCGAGCTGAAAAAATGGGTGCTGCTGTTTGCGCTTTGCCATAACAAACAGGTACCAAGCGAGTTGGTCGGACTGTTATTGATCAAAGCGAAGATGTGCCAGTTGATGACGGAAAAGCATAACCATGTGGACTCCGGCACCGCTTTTATGACGGGACTTCTCTCAGGGATAGATGCTGTTCTAGGTATCCCTTTACCTGAGTTGCTGGAGCAGTTACCCGTTCAAGTTGAAGTTAAGCGAGCGGTACAGGGTGGAAATAACCCGTTGGGTAAACTGCTCGCTCAAACTGAAGCCTATATCAAGGCAGACTGGGACCTGTTACCTAAAGGAGAAGAGTTTCATTTTGTGGCCGATTGTTATACCAAATCGGTTACCTGGAGTTCTGATCTTCTGCAAGAACTTAGTTAGCTCAGTCCTACTTCTGCTTAGGCTAGCTGTTCAGGGGAGCTGTGCTCCTTAGCTTCTAGAGGCATGGTTACGCGAATGTGGAAGCCCGGTTGATCGGCATTAATCAGTTCGATCCTACCGCCTAATTGCTGTGAGACAATATTAAACACAATAGACATGCCTAAACCGCTGCCACCTTTACCTCTTTTAGTGGTGAAAAATGGCTCGAATAGCTTTTTGCTCTCTTCTAACGATAAGCCACGACCATCATCGTGGTATTCCAGCATGGCATTATGTTCATCTGCATAAGCGCGAACTTTTATGTTGCCACCCTCTTTGCCTTCAAACCCATGTATGGTCGAGTTATTGATTAGATTGCTCAATATATGGTGAAGCGCGCCAGGATAGCTGTTTAAGTTTATGTCCTCAGGCATATCTATATGGAAGTTCACATTCTGATGTTTGTATTGTGGATAGATGGTTTGAATGGATGATTCAAGATAGGTTTTGAGATTGAATTGCTGTTTGGCATCGAAACTCTGGTCGGTCGCGATCAATTTAAAGCTAGAGATAAGCTTGCTGGCTTTAATGATATTCGCTTCAAAGAGCGCACTGGACTCATCTATACCATCTAAGAAATCGGTTAAATCTGACTGCGTTAGTTTGCCTTCAGTGAGTTTTTTTCGAATATCTTTACTGTGTTCGCCCTGAAAACTAGCTGCTGTTCGGCAAACGCCTATAGGTGTATTAATCTCATGAGCTACGCCTGCCACCATATTACCCAAAGCAGCCATTTTCTCGGTTTCTACCAATAAATCTTGAGCGGAACGAAGTTCGGTCATTGAATCTTCTAGCTGCTGTGTACGTTCTTTAACTTTATCTTCCAGTGTCTCTTTGTATTCGCGTTCAGTTTCTAGCAACGCATCCCTCTGTTCTACTAACTCCTGCAAGTGGAGCTTGTTTTCGTTGAGCTCTTGGTAGGAGTTGTAGATGCTATCCCTCATCTCGTTAATGCTGACTGCTACCGTATCGATCTCATCGTATTTTTCGGGTGGGTTTCGTTTATTTAGCGATAGCGGTTTGGATAGGGTGAACACATCCATATCGCGAAGATAGCTAGAAATCGCTTGTAGGTGACGGGTGATATGCAGCCAGACTACCAGCAAAATAAAACCTGCCACTAAAAACGTTTTGATAGCGTTACTGATCAGGATGACCCCCGCTTTACTGATCAAACGGTTGTAAACGTTATCGATGCTGGCGGTGACTCGAAGCTGTCCAATATTTTGTGTATTGATACCGGGAGCACTGTATTCAAGCGGAAGATCGATTGTGCGATTTGCACGTGAAATAGGTTTGCCTTGCTCCCAGCTTGTTTCACCATCTACCAAAATAGAAACATATTCAATATCAGGAAGTTGGCTTAGCCCGACTAACTGGGTTTCAATCTGGGAATCATCCAAAGACCACACACTTAGAGTGATCGCCTGTAAGTAGGATGTTTGTATATTGTTGAACTGCTGCTCGATTCGACTGATATCAGCATGGTAGTCCAGAGCAAGCTGCAAACTGGTGCTAAAAAGGGTAAAAAATGAGCTAAATACAATGATCAGAACCGCAAAACGCTTACCCAGCCGACCTGAGATTATCTTGGATGAAACTTTCTTTGGTGAGGTTTCAAACATAGCTTCGGTAGCATCCGTTAATCAGGGAAGCGTTCACATATTTGTAAAATCGCATCCAAGTTTTTTTGGAATAATGTAATCAGCTGAGGATCGAACTGTTTGCCGCTTTGCTCCTCCAGCAGGGCGAGCGTTTCTTCTAAAGGCCAATCCTCTTTGTAACAGCGTTTGCTATTGAGTGCGTCGAAAACATCCGCGACAGCGGTGATTCTGCCCGAGAGTGGAATCTCATCTCCAGACAGCCCTCTCGGATAGCCTGTACCATCCCATTTTTCATGATGTGCGCCAGCAATGCGAGCAGCTAATTGAAATATAGGCCTTTCTGAATGACTTAGCATAGTTTCGCCAATCTCAGCATGAGTCTGCATTACTTTCCATTCATCCGGATCGAGCTTAGCTGGTTTGTTTAGAATTGCATCTGGAATAGCTATCTTGCCAAGATCATGCAGAGGTGAGGCCAAGCGTATATTTTCCACAAACATCTGATTGGTGCCGTAAGCTTCCGCAAGTAGGGCTGATATTTCTGCGACGCGCTTAACATGCCCGCCCGTTTCTTTAGAGCGTTTCTCAACCGCCTCCCCTAAGATGTAGATCAGTTCCGCTTGGGTATCCTGAATTTCTTCTTTCAGGAGTAGGGTGTGGTAAGTCGCGATCACATCTGCACTGAATATTTCTAGCAAGTGTTTGGCGTGTTCATCAATATCATTGTGGTGTTTGATATAGAGAAGGCTCTCGGTGCCAGAACTGCCTGAATGATAAGCGATATAGCCGTCGAGGGTATGAATAGAACTTTTCTCTCTTAGGGCCTGGCTAAAAACTTTTTGTAAGTCTTCTGGCAGTTCATCTTCATGATATTGGGTCATTGCAGACTCAATATTTTTCTCGACAGAAGCTTCATGCATTAAGGGTTCTAATGCCCCCGTGGCGGCTAGTACAGTAAATTGGGTGGTATCTCGATAAATGCGTCGAGTACAACAATAAATTGAATCGGGTTCAAAATTCAGTAGTGAAATCAGTTGATTTAGAATTGCTGAAGCTAATCTACTGAGAGAGTTAACTTGGTTAATTTGGCCCATGGCATGAATCACGGTTTCAAGTGATTTGCGTTGGCGGTCTATGGTTTTGATATCACGATAAGAACGCAAAGAAGAGTAGAGTAGGGTTTTAAGCTTAGTACCTGTTAACTCAGTTTTATCTTTGTAGTCATTGATATCATATTCTTGAATAACCTGCTCTTCGGGTGCTTGCCCTGGCTGACCTGTACGCAAAACGATACGTGTCATATGGTTTGCAAACTCATCTCGTATGGTCCGAACCAGCTTTAAGCCTGCATCATCGGTTTCCATCACAACATCGACTAATGCAAGGGCGATATCGGTGCCATGCTTTTCGCAGAGGTCACGGGCTTCCGTTGCAGATTGAGCTTCGAGTAATTCGATTGGGCGGTTATCGAAGGTAACGTTTTTTAGAACGAGGCGAGTAACGCGATGAACGCCCTCCTCATCATCTACGATCAGTACTTTCCAAGGCGATATTCCCTTATCTGGAACTGATGATTCTTCAGCGGCGAAAAGTAAAGTGTTGGTCATCGCATCTTCCTGCTACTACTAAGAGGGTGTGACTTACCCTGAGTAAGTGTAGCCCATACCTAACAATAGGATAGGCTCGGTTGCTATGTCGGACGAATTTACCTTTCCTTGCATACTACCCTTATCCATACTGAATTGTGAACAAAAAATCATCAGCTCGTTTTGGCAGACACCAGAGTTAATTTATTAAATATTTATATACGCGGGTTAAATCAGTACCCAAGTACCATGGTTAATTAGTAGATGCTGAATAAACTGAGATTAAAAGGAACCTCCGAGTAAAACTGGCATCAAATGCGTACAGATATTATTCGTAGGCTTATCAACATTACCGGTGGGGAGGTAAGTATGTTGGGTCGAGTTCGGAAAGGATTAGTAACGCTATCAGCTGGTTTATTGCTTATGTCGGGGGGCTTGCAGGCTGCGCCACTAGATGGCAAAAAAGATATCTTATTAGTGGATAAAAAAGGTCAGTCCATTGCTGTAGGGACTGTGCACTTTAAGCCAGATGAGTCCGGTAGCCACTACAAGCTCCATATGGATCACGATAAATTTCGTGACTATTTCCTCTCTATGAAAGAGATGAAATGCCTAGAAGGCCCAGAATTATGGTGCCATCTTGCATACCCGTATAAACAACCAAATAGGGTCACTCAAGACGATTTAAGTTGGTTGTCACATGATTTGCTGTTTATGTTTAAGAAAAAGGAGGAGTTTGGCGCGAACTTCTGGAACGGCATCTACTATCACATGAAAGTTGAAGGCGATGAAATTCGAGGTGAGGCGCAAGCTGTAGATTTGAATGTGCTGGCTTCACCGCCGGATGACCTTAACGTACCGCCTATGAATGAAGGTGAGCGTGATGAGATTGACCGCACTAAGCGTTGGTTGCCCGATCTGATTATCCGTTAATAGCTGTTGGCGCGTAAATCAGAGTTCTTTTTTATTGAAAACCGGAGGTGAGATACCACCGGTTTTTTTGTTACTGTTTGCAGACGGTTTCGCATGAATTGATGGAATAAAGAGGGTCTTATGCATAAGTGCTTACAAGGAATAAAGTTAGTTAGCTTTTTATTGCTCTTTACGATCACCAATATCAATGCGGAGCAAAAATATAATGATGCAGCGGCGCTTAATGGTATCGAACAAGCCAAAGGCGTGTTTTTAATTGACTTTAAAACGGCCAAAACCACCGCGTTCTACATGGATTTAATTGTGGGCACTTATGATGGTTTTAAACGTCAGGGCGTTGAGCCTGAGATTGTGGTCGTGGTCATTGGTCCAACCGTGCAGTTTTTAAGTAAAGAGGCCAAGCCGGAATTAGCATTTGAATATGAAGAGTCATTCGATTCGATTCAGCAGAGTATCAAGGCTCTGGCAGCACGAAATGTCCGCATCGAAATCTGCGCCATCGCCACAGATGTTTTTAACGTTGATAATGACAAACTCCCTCAAGAGCTCGATGTCGTCGCTGACGGCTTTATCTCACTGATCGGTTGGCAGACACAAGGCTACAAATTAGTACCGGTCTTTTAGCTTAGCGTCAGTCGTTTTGTGTTCAGCTTGAGTCAGTTAAGTTTATTTATTTGATCGAAGGTTTCTCTGCTATGCGTTCATTGATTTTGGCATCGTTGTTTGTTGTTTTGTCAGGCTGTGCCAGTTTAAGCCAAGAAGAGTGTTTAACGGGAGACTGGCAAGGCATCGGTTATCGGGATGGTTTGCAGGGGAAAACAGAAGCCTATCTGGCTGAACATCAGTCGGCTTGTGCAGAATATAAAGTGAGCCTTAATCTTGAGGATTATCTGCAAGGGCGAAAAGAGGGGCTGAAAAGTTACTGCCAACCAGACAATGGCTATCGCTTGGGTCGCCAAGGTAATGAATATGCGTATGTTTGCCCGACTGATTTAGATCGGGCTTTCTTGGCTAAATATAATCAAGGGCTAGAGCTTTACCAGCAAGAAAAAGTGGTCAAAAACCTTGAATCGGATATTCGAAAAAACAAGGCTGAACAAACCAAGCTAAAAGATCAGATTATTAAAACAGAAGCTAAGCTGGTGGCAGATGGAAAAAGTCGCAGTGAGCGGCAGCATCTACTAAATGACCTTAAGGATATGGAAATGCGTTTACCTAACTTAAAAGCGGAGCTTTTTCGTATGGAAATGCAGTTGCTGCGAGAAAAGACTGCGCTGCAAAATTTACATTAAGCCTGAGCTACCCAACTTTTGTGAGTACGTTCATCTCAAACAGAATCATTGGTCGATAAAGTGGAGAAATTATCCTGTCGTAAAGCTAAATTAGGCTATGCTTAAAGGAATGGAATTCTTAAGCAGGTCTTTGATATTGATCAGTTTTATAATTCCTTCGGCAATTGATCTGCTTTAATTAGACAAAGGACGTACTCTGTATGAAGAGGGAAGAGGTAGCTGAGGCTTCCGTACCGAATCCTGATACTGGTCGTAAGGTTTCACTGCGTGTAAAGCTTATGGTCTGGATGACCTTGTTGGCGCTAATTCCTTTAGCCTTTGTCTCTTGGTTGAGTTATCAACAAGCTAAGGAAAGTTTGCTGGTGGCAGCAGAGGAAAAGCTTCGTCAGTCCTCCCTCGTAACCGTCCGTTCTATCAGAAACTGGTTTGACTATCGTGTAGTCGATCTGCGTTTCAAAGCTGAATCTAACGATACCACCTCTATGCTGTCCTCTCTCTCAAGTGGTTTACAGCTAAGTGGATTAAAAGCTCAAGACTATGTGCTTACCGAAGATTGGTCCCAACGAGCAGATAAACACAAAGCTGACCTGATTAGCTTTAGTCGTCGTTATGATTATATCTACGATATATTTTTGGTGGATAGCCGCGGCAATATCCTTTTTTCGGTTGCTCAAGAAAAGGATTTTGGAACAAGCCTACAACGTGGGCCTTTCAGCCGCACAAAGTTTGCTTACAGCGTTAAAAATACCCTCCGTAGTGGCAATGTCTCATTCTCTGGTATGGAGCTTTATGCGCCTTCCAATGATGCCTTTGCAGGTTTTTTGACTGCGCCAATTAATGATAAAGAAGGTAAAACTATCGGTGCATTTGCGATCCAATTGCGCTTTGACCGAGTCTTTGATCTGCTGGATGTAGCAGTAGATGAAAAGCAGCAACATCTTCATTATTTAATGAATATTGATGGCACTTTGATTACGCCTATTGGTAATAATCGGGATGAAGTGCTCAAGCGCAAAGTAGAAACTGAGATGTATCTACATGCGGTGGCTAATACTGATACAAACTCTCTTCAGCATGCTCTCAACTATATTGGTCCAAATGGTGTCCCTGTAATCGGTATGCATGATGTCATTGTGTTGGAAAATATCCGTTGGATTCTAGTTAGTGAAGTCGATTTAGATATTGCGTTAAAGCCTTCACGCTGGCTTGGGCAAATAACGTTGGCTTTGTGCCTTGTTACTGCATGTGTTGTCTTATTGATGGGATTTGGGATCGCAGGGCGAATAAGTAAACCTCTAATAACATTAGCTTATGCCAGTCGAGAAGCTTCTGTTGGTAATGCTGAGCAAGTCGAGGTGAATGCCAATAATATCGAAACGGCTCAGCTCGCTGATGCCTTTAACATTATGTTAGAGACTCGAAAACTGCATGAAGCCGAGTTGCGACGTAGCGCTGAGCGAGCTAATCAGGCGCTGTTAGAGTTGGGTGAGCAGAAGTTTGCGTTGGATCAGCATTCTATAGTGGCGGTTACCGATTTAAAGGGGACAATCACTTATGCCAATGAACGTTTTTCTCAGATAAGTGGTTACAGCCGAGAAGAGTTAATTGGCCAAAACCATCGTATTCTCAACTCAGGCTATCACTCTAGGGAATTTTTCATTGAGCTTTATCGCACTATCGCTTCAGGTGAAGTGTGGAAAGGTGAAATACGTAACCGTAATAAACAAGGCGGTATCTATTGGGTCGATACCACCATTGTTCCCTTTAAGGATGATACGGGGAACCCTCTTAGCTATGTCGCGATCCGCAGTGATATCACCAAACGCAAGCAGATGGAGCTTGAGATTACCGAAGCATTAACGATGCAGGCTTCGATTTTGGAATCTACAGATAACGGCATTCTGGTAACTAAGAACGATGGTAGTGTAATCCGTTACAACAAGCGCTTTGCTGAACTTTGGGGTTTGCCAGAAGAATTTAATGATCGCTCTCGCGTGCTGGGCCCTATTTTAAGACAACTGAACAATGCGGATGAAGCTGCACGAAATGTTAAGGGTTTGATCAATAGTGAAAGTCGTTCCCATTTTACCAGCTTAAGTCTGAAAGATGGCCGAACATACGAGCAGTCATCTATTCCTATGTATGTTGAAGACCATGCTGTTGGTCGAGTGTGGTCTTTCCGTGATGTCTCAACTCGAGTAGATGCAGAGCAGGGATTAATCAAAGCGTTAGATCTAGCTGAAGATATGCAGGGTAAGCTTGAAGATGCTTTGAGTCGTGTGGATGTTGCAGTGGAATCCTCAGGGCTAGGTATTTGGGAGTGGGATCTGATCACTAATGAACTGCAGTGGGATGATCAGATGCTCAAGATCTACCAAGTCCCGGAAGAGGTGATTAATAACCATCTCTATTTTGATTATTGGCGAGAAAGGGTCTGTCCAGAAGACCTTGAAATGGCTGAAGGTTCCTTAAAAGAGGCGGTGCGAGGGCGACATGATTGGCACTGTGAATTCAGGCTTAACTTCCCTGATGGGTCGGTTCGTTATGTCAAAGCGACAGCGGCTCATATGGTCGATGATCAAGGTCGTTCTTTGAAAATGATTGGTACCAATCTGGATGTGACAGTAGAGCGTGAAATGGAGCAGAGTCTCATCGCGCTCAAAGATGAAGCGGAACAAGCGAATATTGCTAAGAGTGAGTTCTTAGCGAATATGAGTCACGAGATTCGTACACCAATGAATGGCGTCCTTGGCATGTTGGGATTATTGTTGAATACGCCGCTAACTGATGACCAACGCCATCGTGCGGTTGTTGCTCAAACCAGTGCTCATTCTCTACTTACGCTGATTAACGATATTCTCGATTTCTCTAAAGTGGATGCAGGCAAGTTAGAGCTCGAATGTATCGACTTTAACTTGCGAGGTATGTTTGGCGAGTTCGCGGAAGCGATGGCTCTGCAAGCGCAAGATAAAGGCTTGGAACTTATTCTTGATCTCACCGCTGTTGAAACCACTATGGTCAGAGGAGATCCAGGTCGTTTGCGTCAGGTGTTGATTAATTTGGTAGGTAATGCCATTAAATTCACCAGTGATGGAGAAGTTGTAATTCGCTCACAGCTGCAACATGTGGGTGATAGATTACGTTTGGATTGTGAAATTAAAGATACAGGTATAGGGATCCCACCTGAAAAACTACCTGAATTGTTTGAATCCTTTAGTCAGGTTGATGCATCTACTACCCGTGAATATGGTGGTTCTGGATTGGGACTCGCCATTTGTAAAAAATTGTGTGAGCTGATGGGCGGACAAATATCGGTCCAAAGCACAATGGGTGAAGGTAGTGTGTTTACCTTTAGTGTTTATCTAGAAGCGAGTGAACAAGCGGAAGCGGTAGTTCCTTTCATGGGTATCGAAAACCTAAATATTCTGGTTGTAGATGACAACAGAACCAATCGCGAAGTGCTGTCTACCCAGTTGCTTCATTGGGGCGCGAAGGTTGTGGAAGCGGAAGATGGTAATGATGCGATTGCCCGCTGTGAATCACTCTACGAATCATCAGAAGCGCACTTTGATGTCGTTTTTATGGATATGCAGATGCCAGGCATGGATGGTGCAGAGTTGGGTAGGGCTCTGAAAGCTGATGATAGATTCAGTGCATCTAAACTCATCTTAATGACCTCTATGGCGCATCGTGGTGATGCTAAACGTTTTGCCGATATAGGCTTTAGCGGTTATTTCCCTAAACCGGCAACGACCTCAGATATCTTCGATGCTCTTCAGGTGGTTGCTAATGGCGGTGATGCATTGCATAACGCCTCGCCGTTGGTGACCAGTCATTATTTGAAAGATCTCTCCATTGAAGGTCACCCAACTCTGGGTGAAAAGCGCATTTTAGTTGTTGAAGATAATCAAATTAACCAACTAGTGGTGCAAGGGATCCTGCAAGAACTCGGGCTTACAGCAGATATGGCCGGTAATGGTGTCGAGGCATTGCAGAGCCTCAATACGGCTTTAGAAAATAATTGCCCTTACGATCTAGTGTTGATGGATTGCCAGATGCCTGAGATGGATGGCTATGAAGCGACTCAGCAGATTAGGGCAGGTAAAGCACAACAGAAAAATATCACTATCCCAATTATCGCGATGACAGCGAATGCGATGGCAGGTGACAGAGAGAAATGCCTTGCAGCAGGTATGGACGATTACTTGAGTAAACCTGTATCACCTATTGCGCTTAATCAAGCGTTACAGCGATTCTTAGGGATTGCTGAAACGTTGACCGCACCAGAGGAACCGATTGAAGCAGAAAAAATGACAGCTGTTGTTTGGGATAAACAGGATGCTATCGCCCGTATGATGGGTAAAGAAGAGCTTATTGCCCCCTTATTGGATATCTTTGCAATTGATGCTGATCCCATAGTAGAAAATATTAAAACTTACTTACAAAATTCTGACTGGGCTTCGGCAGGTAAATCGGCGCATGCTGTAAAAGGCATGGCCGCTAACTTATCAGCGATAGCCTTGCAGGAACAGGCAGCTAAGTTGGAAAAGTTAGCTAAAGCAGATGACGGAGATGGTGCTTTACTCGTTTTCCCGGAATTTCTCCAGGCATATGAAGAGGTGAAAGCCTGCTTTGCAGAGTATGTTTCACAAAAAGTAGAGACCCATGAAATCGGGCTTACGGATAGCGAAGTAAAAGAAAAACTTCTATCAATCCGCGAAGCTGTTAATTTAGGTAGCTATATAGATACCACAGAGTATGATGACTTATGGAAGAGCGCAAAAGGCTCTGAATTTGAGGAGCCATTACAACAGCTTCAGGCTAAATTATCAGCGTTTGATTTTGAAGCAGCTGAGGATAGTTTGACTATAATGGAACAAGCGCTCGGCATTCAACCAGAGCTTTCGGACGGAGTCGACGGTACATGAGCAAGCCTGTCGTTTTAATCGTAGACGATGTACCTTCCAATATTAAAGTCTTAGCGAACTGTCTAAAGGACCATTACCGGATTAAAGTTGCTACCGGTGGTAACGACTGTCTGAAGTTAGCAGTCGCTGATCCTGTGCCTGATCTCATCCTGTTAGATATCGAAATGCCAGATATGGGCGGCTATGAAGTTTGTCAGAAGCTTCAGGGACAGCCTCACACCCAAGATATACCTATCATTTTTGTTACCGCCCGAGACGCCGACCGTAACGAAGAGCTCGGTTTGCAACTAGGTGCGGTCGATTACATTGCTAAACCTGTGCGTCCCTCTATAGTGTTGGCGCGGGTAAATACTCATGTCACGCTTAAGCAGCAGCGAGATCTGCTTAAAGAGATCGCATTGAAAGACCAGCTCACAGGTCTCTACAACCGTTATTATCTTCTAGAGACCGCTGAACAGCGTTTAGCGCATACCGAACGCCATAGTGATCCGCTCAGCGTCATGTTGCTAGATCTTGATTACTTTAAACAGGTGAATGACACTCATGGCCATCTGGTTGGTGATAAGGTCCTGCGCGAATTGGGTGAACTCTTAGGCCGTACCTGCCGTAAAGATGATATTCCTGCCCGTTTTGGCGGTGAAGAATTTGTCATCTTACTTGGGCATTGTGATCTAGAGTCCGGTGCTGAAAAGGCTGAAGAGATTCGTGAAAAAGTGGAGCAATTAAAGCCTGAGGGGTTGGATATCACTGTCAGTATTGGTGTTGTGCAGTTTTATTCAGGCGAGAGCATCGAGCAGTTGCTAGATCGCGCAGATAAAGCGCTCTATAAAGCCAAAGATGAAGGACGCAATCGCGTTATCAGCGAATAACTTACCATCGATTTTAGCTAACCTTCTTCCTACTGGCTCAAATGCTCATCTAACCAAACATATAACTGTTCCAATTCCATTGGCTTCGCATAGTGATAGCCTTGGACTTCAAAGCACTTAAGCTCTTTGAGACGCTCTACTTGCTCGACAGTTTCTACCCCCTCCGCGATAACTGCCATATCTAGATCGCTACCTAGGTTGATGATCATCTCTGGAATATGAGTCCCTTTTTGTTTATCTAGCATCTTATCGATAAAGGACTTATCAATTTTTAGACGATCAAAGTTTAGCGTTTCTAAATAGCTTAGACAGGAGAAGCCTGTGCCAAAGTCATCAATCGCAACTTTAGCGCCGAGATCATGGATCACCTGTAAAATGTCTCGCACACTATCGGTATCTATCATGGCGACAGATTCAGTGACTTCGAACTCAACTTGCTGTGGCTTTAACGAGAAGTTATCCAATTTATTTTGAATTAACTTTAAAAAATCGGGGTGACGGAACTGGGCGGGAGAAATATTTATACCCACCTGAAGACCCAAACCATACTTCTGTTCGACAGTTTCAAGATCTCTCATGGCGGTATCCATGACCCATTCACCTATAGGTACAATGAGTCCTGAGCTTTCGGCAACCGGAATAAACTCAACTGGGGATATTAATGCGCCGCTCTTTGTTCGCCAGCGAATAAGCGCTTCAAAACCGGTGATTCTTCCGGTGCGTAGATCAATTTGTGGTTGATACGCTAGGAACAGTTCGCCTTCACTATATGCCTTACGTAAACCTTGTAGTAAAAGCATACGTTGTTGCGTTTCGCGCTCTATCTCATGGGTATATTCTACGTGTTCGCCGCGGGCAATATCTTTGGCACGTTTTAGAGCGATGTTCGCACGTTTAATTGCATTATTACCGCTGATATTGGCATCTTTGAGAATGTAGCAGCCCTGAGTTATAGATATGGTCAGGTCGTCTCCGAAAAGCTCAAAAGGCTTTGTAAGCATTGCGTTGATCTGTTCAACAGTAAAGCTGTCTTCAGGCCCCATAACACCAAAAGTGTCGCCTGATATACGGCATATAAACGAGTCCTTTGGAAGGTTAGCTGCTAGGCGGTTTGCAACCAATTTAAGCAGTTCATCCCCGGACTCTGAACCTAAGGTGTCATTCATGCCACTGAAATGATCAATATCGATTAGTGTAATAAGCTGTGGATGTAGCTGCCTGAGCATGATTTTGTCGATCTGATTTGCAAAGGAAACACGATTAGGAATATTCAGCAAGGAATCGAAATATGCGTAATTGTGTAAGCGGTCCAGAATAGTCGCATTATCTAAGCAAACAGAAATATTGCTGCAGAAAACTTCGAGCAGCTGGTGTTCGGTACCTTCCAGAGGGCGTTGAATATCCAAGTACAACAGCATGTCGTTGCGGAATTCACTGGGAAAGTAGAGTACGCAAGCATAGTCATTTTCGATGCTGCGGCGCTTGCTGCTAGCTTCCAGTAGCATGGCATTGATATTGGCATCTTCGATGACTTCGGGGAATTCCTTTTGATTGCTAGGCTGAGCGGACGCGGCCACAATCGTAAATTCGGATCCGTTTGCATTAACTTCGTCGTCACTGTTTTTCTTAAAACAGATCATGCCTTCTTCTGAAATACCTAGTAACGCTGCTAATTGGCAGATAATACCGTTGGCTAACTCTCGAATACCGTGTAGTGACATCAATTCACTTGAGGCGTGTACGATTCTTTCCAAGCCTTTACGGCTGGAATCGATAGCGGTGATTTCAGAATAGGAACGGATGGCAGCGGTAACGCTGGTGTAAAGGCGAGTTCGGGTTAGATCGGCTTTGTTTTTGTAGTCGTTAATATCGTATTTGAGGATAACTTCAATTTCAGGTGCATAACCTGGCTGACCCGTTCGTAAAATAATTCGAGTATTGGTCAGCGCTAGCTCTTCACGAATCGTCTTGACCAGATCTAGGCCGGCGCTCTCTGTCTCCATTACGACATCAAGTAGTATGACCGCGATATCATCATTGTTTGAGAGAGTTTCTTGCGCTTCTTTAGCTGAATAGGCGTGCAGGAGCTCGAGTGGCTGGCCCAGAAAAACCAACCCTTTTAAGCCGAATTTCGTTACCTCGTGAACGTCTTTGTCATCATCAACGACTAAAACCTTCCAGGGTCGTGAACTGTTGTTTGTTGCCGCTAGTGTGGAATCGTTTTTTTCCTCTTCGGCAAAAACAATGAGTTCATCAGACATAGACTTTCCTCATACGATGGAATTACTACTAAGTATATGCAGAGATCATTAAATATCTTCCTTGATTATCAATTTATTGAACCTTAATAGTTATAAACGAGGTATGGCATTATCGCCAGTTTGATTCCTTTATTTGATTGATTAATCAAATAAAGTTGTGGTCTTTTATAGATTGTTAGCAAACACGGGGAACTGCTAAACAGCACTGCTGTCTGAGCAAGCATCCTTCCCGTTTATAAATGGAGTTACCTATGGATATTTGGCTGATAGCTCTGGTGTCTGCTTTGGCGCTGGTTTCAGTATTTCTTTCACGCAAAGTTACTCATGAGAATAGTTTTTTTAAAGGCCGCACCGCAGAAGGTCTGGCGCCGGGCCTATTAACGCTGATTTTCTCGCAGGTAACGACTTGGATCTTTGCGCGCTCATTACTGAATGCAGCCATTTTGGGTTTTTATTATGGGATATGGGGCACATTAGCTTACGCGGCTTATTATCTGTCGTTCTTGACTGGTGGGAAGATTGTCGATCACCTCCGATTTGAGGAAGGTTACGAGAGCGTTCAAGCGTTTCTAATTGATCGTTTTGGTCAATGGGGCAGTCGCTGTTACAACTTTGTCATCGGTGTGCGTTTGGTCAGCGAGGTATTTGCCAACCTTCTGGTTATCGGCATCTTGTTTGGTGCGGCAGGCACGCAATCTTATACATTGGCGGTTGTCGGCTTAGCGGTTGTTACCTTGATCTACTCCATGTTGGGCGGTTTACAAGCGTCCCTGCGCACTGATTTTTTCCAGATGATGGTGTTTATTGCTGTCTTGGCCGTGTTGTTAGCACTGGTGGCTGGTGGCGGCCACTTCAATGCTGATCTGATCGCGTTTAAACCGTTCGAAATTAGTGATCCGGGTCCAATCCTATTGATCGTAGCCCTATTGCAAGTGTGGAGCTACCCAATGCACGACCCAGTGATGATGGACCGAGGTTTCTTGGCGGATCGTGAAACGACAAGACGTAGTTTCATCCATGCGGCTTGGATTAGCAGTATCTGCATTATCGCGTTTGGCTCATTAGGAGTGATAGCGGGAGCGAATGCGATCTCAGGGGAAGATATGAATCAGGCGTTGACGCGTCTGTTGGGTGAATTGCCGATGTTCCTGTTTAGTGCTTCTTTAATCATCTCCGCCATGTCTACTTTGGACAGTACACTGACCAGCTCGGCGAAGATGATGGTTGTAGATATGAAGCTTCTGCCTGTGAATTTGCGTAATGGCCGTATGGTGATGGCGTTGTTTATGTTGATGGGCCTAGTGATGGTATTTATCGGCAACAAAGATCTGTTTAGTGCGGTAGCTGTCAGCGGTACGGCTTCGATGTATCTAGTGCCAGTTATCTTCTTCAGCTTGTGGGCTAATCGCCGTGATATTCCAGTTTGGAGCTACCTAGGCAGTTTTATCCTCGCGATGGCTGGCGCATTGCTCTACTTCACGGAGTCTTCGGGTTACACGGCGATGTTGGGCGAAGCGCATAAATACACTAAGTTACTTTGGATCTGTATGGTTGTGATGATTGGTGGTTGTGTTCTGTTCTTGGTCGGTGGAGCCAGCCAAAAGCAATTGCAGCCAGCGTAATGGGTTAGATAACCCTAGATTTAAGGAATGTAGCTCTAAGAAATGTGAGTTTAGGCAATATGGATCTTGGAACACTAACGGGGCCGCTGCTGATATTTGGCGGCCCTTACAGCAATTTAGCAGCCACCAGAGCGCTTAAACAGGAAGCCGACAGTTTAGGCTTGTCTTTGCAGCAAGTTATCTGCACAGGGGATCTGGTGGCCTACTGCGCGGAACCCGTCGAGACATTAGCGTTAATCCGTGACTGGGGTATTCCCGTGGTAATGGGTAACTGCGAAGAGTCCTTAGCAGCGGATGCGCCTGATTGTGGCTGTGGCTTTTCGGAAGATTCGGCTTGTTCCCTGCTCTCAGTCGAATGGTACCGATTCGCTAGTCAACAGGTTTCTCCAGGCGATAAGCTCTGGATGGGGCAACTACCTCGGCAAATCAGCTTTGAGCTGGCGGGTAAACGATTTCAAGTTGTGCACGGCAGTGTCGACCGGATAAACGAATTTATCTTTGCCAGCAGTTCAGCGGAACATAAGCAGGCTCAGCTAGATCTAGCGGGTACTGATGTTGTGATTGGCGGCCACTGTGGTATCCCTTTTGGAACTCAATTGGAGCAGGGGTATTGGCTGAATAGCGGTGTGATCGGCATGCCGGCGAATGATGGCACGGCTTCTGTCTGGTACATGCTTTTGACGCCAAATGCGCAGGGCATTGAGGTCAGCTGGCATCGCTTGGATTATCCTGCGGATCAGGCTAGCGAGAATATGCAGCAAGCGAATTTGGCAGCGCCTTACGCTGAATGTTTACGGACAGGCTTTTGGCCTAGCGAAGATGTTTTGCCTGAATCAGAGCGCGCAATGCGTGGGCAAATGCTCGAACTTTCTTCGATCCTTATCGCCTAATTTACACTTCCTTTTATCCTCATCTCCTGTAGTAATTCTTAAGTTAATAAAATTAATAGGGGTTACTACTTATCTGTTGTTTTCCTAGGCTTATACTGAATTCTTCAGATTTTGTCTGTTTTATGCCTGTCATTTTTATCTTTACCAAATGAAATATATAAGGTATAGATTGGGGTAAACCCTAATAAGGTATTCCTTATGGATTTCACATTAACAGAAGAACAACAACTGATTCAGGATACCGCCAAGCGCTTTGCTGAAAGTGAATTAGCACCGGTAGCGGCGGAGCTGGATCAGACAAAAGACAAGAGCATTCTGCTGGCCAATTGTCAGCAACTCGCCGAATTGGGTTTTATGGGGCTAAACATCTCTGTAGACCATGGTGGTACTGAAGCGGGAGCTGTCGCCTTCAGTTTAGCGATTACCGAAATCGCCCGTGCCTGTGCATCAACTGCAGTGACTATGTCAGTGACCAACATGGTGGCGGAAGTCATTCAGGCGATGGGTACTGAAGAACAAAAATCTAAATACTTGCCATTGATCTGCAGCGGCGAATATCGAGCAGGTAGCTTCTGCTTAACCGAAGCGGGTGCGGGGTCCGATCCAGCATCGATGCGAACACAAGCTGTGAAAACCGATCAAGGTTATGAGATCAGCGGCACTAAGCAGTGGATCACCAGCGCTGAGTTTGCAGGCGTCTTTGTGGTGTGGGCGGTGACCGATCCGCAAGCGAAAAAAGGCAAGGGGATTACCTGCTTTTTAGTTGAAGCAGGTAGCGACGGAATCACAGTCGGCCCGGCAGAAAAGAAGATGGGTCAACATGGCTCAGCGACCAATGAAGTGCACTTTGATCGTGTGCTTGTACCTGAATCGGCGATTCTAGGTGAGCTAAATGATGGTTTCCGTCTTGCTGTGGCAGAACTTGCCGGTGGACGCATCGGCATAGGCTCTCTCGCGTTGGGTGTTGGTTTAGCCGCGATGGATTATGCCATCACCTACACCAAAGAGCGTAAGCAGTTTGGTAAAGCGATAGCTGATTTTCAGGGCCTGCAGTGGATGATTGCGGATCGTTCTACCGAGTTGGAAGCCGCCCGATTACTCCTTTTAAACGCCGCTGATCGTAAACAGCGTGGACTTACCTTCGCTAAAGAAGCCTCCATGGCAAAACTCTTTGCCAGTGAAAAAGCCAATCAAGCTTGCTACAGCGCGCTGCAGCTTTTAGGTGGCTACGGCTACATGCAGGAGTACCCACTGGAACGTTATGCCCGCGATGTGCGAATTACTTCAATTTACGAAGGCACGAGCGAAATTCAGAGACTCATTATTGCGCGAGAAATACTGGCTGAGCACCAGTAATTAAAGATTGCTCATGCGTATAAGAATACAAAAATAAAAAATGATGGATGGGAAACTAATGACAACCGAAACCTATCAGGATTATTACGATAAGTTTGATCCGGCCATGATTGAAGAGCTCATGATCGGTAACCTCAAAGATGGATTTAATGTCTGTGAGGAGATTGTAGATAAATGGGCGGAAGGCGATCGAATCGCTCTGAATTACGAAGGCGCTGAGCGACCTGCTTCGCAAATGACCTTCGTGGAATTGAAAGAAAAGTCTGCCCAGTTTGCGAATTTCCTTACCGCTCAAGGCATAGGTAAAGGCGATCGCGTTGCGGCTTTGCTACCGCGCACTCCAGAACTGATGGTGGTGATTATGGGTACCCTGCGCGCAGGCGCTGTATACCAGCCGCTGTTCACGGCGTTCGGTTCCGGTGCGATCGAGTACCGAGTACAGCAAGCGGGTACTAAGTTGGTGGTGACCGACCCAAGCAACCGTCCAAAACTGAATGATGTAACGGATTGCCCGGCCATCCTGACTTTCAATCGTGATCAGGCAACTGATGCCTCAAGTGATCTCGATTTTGCCGCTGAGATTGAGCAGCAATCTACAGAGTTTACACCGGTAAAAATTGGCAAAGATGATCCATTTTTACAGATGTTTACCTCAGGTACAGTCGGAAAATCTAAAGGCGTTGCGGTACCAAGCCGAGCGCTACTCTCGTTCTACGTGTATATGCGCTTTGCCATTGGTTTGCGTCCAGAAGATACCTATTGGAATGTTGCCGATCCAGGTTGGGCTTACGGCCTTTACTACGCGGTGGTTGGTCCTCTGCTGTTGGGTAATACCACGCACTTTTGTGAGGCGGCGTTTACACCAGAAAGTACCTACGACATGCTGCGCAAATATAAGATTACCAACCTTGCGGCAGCACCAACGGCTTACCGTATGTTGATGGCAAACGATGATGTCTTGGCTGCGGATGAAACCTTCTCGCTACGCGTAGCGAGCAGTGCAGGTGAGCCGTTGAACCCAGAAGTAATCAGTTGGGTCGATAAGCGCTTAGGTTGCCCTGTAATGGATCATTACGGTCAAACGGAAACCGGTATGACTGCATGTAACCATCATGATCTTAAGCAAGATGTAGTGCGTGTGGGTTCTATGGGTTTCTCAATGCCAGGTCATCGCGTCGTTGCCCTAGATGCAGACTTTAATGAGATCCCTGAAGGTGAAACCGGGCAGCTAGCAGTGGATGTGGATAACTCGCCACTGTTTTTCTTCCAAGGTTATACATGGCAAGAGAAGCACCCATTCCATGGTCAGTACTACCTCACCGGTGATGTCGTGATGAGTCATGGTGATGGCAGTTATTCATTCACAGGTCGTGATGATGACATCATTACTACGGCGGGTTACCGCGTAGGGCCAGCTGATGTAGAGAGCACATTGTTAGAGCACGATGCAGTAGCGGAGTCGGGAGTTATTGGCAAACCGGATGTTAAACGCGGGGCTATTATTAAAGCTTATGTAGTGATTAAGCGTGAGTTTGATCCGACAGAAGAGCTGGCTGAAGAGTTAAAGCAACTGGTACGTACACGTCTTTCAACTCATGCTTTCCCTCGCGAGATCGAGTTTATGCCAGAACTACCAAAAACGCCGAGCGGCAAGATTCAGCGCTTCATCCTGCGGAATAAAGCGCGGGATGAGCATGAGGCAGTTGCTTAGGCTGTAGTAAGGCAGATTGGAGTTGTGTATGAAGTTGGATATTGAGCAGTTGCAAAGCTTTCTTGCAGAGCACTTTCCCCAAGGTGAGCAGTATGGGGAATTGGTGGAGTTAGGTGATGGTACTGCCACTATGCGTTTGCCGGTGGACGATCAACATCTGAGACCGGGCGGTACAGTCTCTGGCCCTGCGATGATGGGTCTAGCTGACGTGACGGTCTATGCGGCGCTATTAAGCCGTATCGGCCCCGTGCCTTTGGCGGTGACGACTCAGTTAAATATCAACTTCTTACGCAAGCCTTCTGCCGATCGCGATATCTTCGCTACGGCGCAGATGCTCAAAGTCGGAAAGCGTTTGGCGGTGGGTGAAGTGTATATCTTATCGGAAGGAGATGAGGAACCGATGGCTCATGCGACCATGACCTACTCAATTCCTGATCCTGATAAACGTTGATCGTGAACTGATCGCACCTGAGCTTGCTCAGGTGCGGTTAGATCAAGCTTGTTCGTTTAGTTGAGACGCTTGTTTTACCAGAGAAGCAAGGCTACCCGCGCGCATCTTACTCATAACTCGTGAGCGATGTACTTCAACCGTTTTAGGGCTGATATCTAGCTCTTCAGCGATCTGGCGATTGGCATTACCAGCAACAACCAGCGCCATTACCTCTTTCTCACGACGGCTTAAGCTAGCGTAGTTTTCTTGAATCTCTAGCTGCGCACCTTGTTCGTCGCGTGCTTTTTGCGCTTTGCTTAACGCACGGCCAACTAAGCGTAGTAGCACATCGCCATCGAACGGTTTCTCTAAGAAATCCATCGCGCCCTGTTTCATCGCGCTCACTGCCATTGGGATATCACCGTGGCCGGAGATCACAATAATCGGCATCTGGATATTACGCTCCTGCATGATTTGTTGCAGGGCTAGGCCGTTAATCTCCGGCATACGTACGTCCAGTAACA
This sequence comes from Neptuniibacter sp. QD37_11, assembly GCF_047778105.1. NCBI lineage: Bacteria > Pseudomonadati > Pseudomonadota > Gammaproteobacteria > Oceanospirillales > Oceanospirillaceae > Neptuniibacter > Neptuniibacter sp. QD37_11. The sequence goes on from NZ_CP180552.1 coordinate 71,273, forward strand.
TACAACCGATTTCGCCATTAAAGTTATCCAGAAACTCCCGTGCAGAAGGGAAGGTAACAACGTTGTGATTGGCAGATTCTAAAAGCCATTGCATGGAATCACGAAAATCTTCGTCATCGTCAACAATATAGATAGTGCCTGTCGGGTTTGTTTGCATCATTGCTCTCTTAACGGCAGTTTCAGATAAAAGTGCGTACCGGTTTTACCGTCACTCTCTGCCCACATCTGGCCCCCGTGGGTTTCGATAATGGTACGGGAGATAGAAAGGCCCATACCTAAGCCAGTTGTTTTGGAGGTGTAAAACGGTTCAAACAGCTTGGCTAAACCTTCGCTGCTAATCCCTTTTGCTTTGTCCTCTACCGAAACATGAATATAACCTTCGGCAGCTTTAGTAGTGATAATAACGGGTCTGTAGGCCTTGTTACAATCGTTGTAGGCCTCAATTGCGTTCCGCATCAGGTTAAGGAGTACCTGTTCGATCTGTACTTTGTCGGCTACCAGAGGGGGTAAGTTATCCCCAAATTGAAAATCAAAGGTGATGTTGTGGTCTTGTGCTTCCTGACAGAGAAAGGCGCTGACTTCCTTACAACTGTCATTAATTGGAAAAGCAAAACACTGATAATCGGTCTTGCGCACAAAGGAGCGCATCCGTTTGATGATCTCCGAAGCACGCTTGGCCTGCTTCATAATTAACTTCATCGAGCCGGATACGGTTTTCACCGGATCAGCATCACCCTCTTCCAAACGCCTCTGCGTGCCATGGCAGTAATTCAAGATCGCAGCTAAAGGCTGGTTTACCTCGTGGGCAAGCCCAGTGGCCATCTCACCTACCGAGAGCAAACGAGACATGTGTGCTAACTCGAGTTGATGACGCTTAGCTTCCTCTTCCGCTTGAAGGCGTAGGGTAATATCGCGTCCGATCAGCGAGTAGTATTCAACCTGATCATTCTCACGGCGGTTGCGGTGGGCAATGATTTCGCGAATCTCCGCCACACGGTTGAGTTCAGGGGCCAATTGCATTGGGATACTGCCGTACCAAACCCCATGAATGGAGGCGTGTTCCAAGGCATCTTTGATCAGAGTGTCTAAGATTTCTTCAGAGAAAAGCTGCGATAGATAGTAGACCACCGGTTTATCTTTCTCTGCTCCAAGGGTGTGGTAAGCCGACTCATTCAGATAGGTCAGCTTATGAGTTTTGTGGTTACAAAACATGATCATATCGGATGAGGCTTCAACCACGCGCGCGAGTCGACGCATATCTCGTTGTGCTTCTTCACGCTCGGTAACATCACGCGATACACAGATTATCTCTTGTGGATTTCCGCTGTCATCACGGATCACACGGCTGGTGGTTTCTAGCCAGATATAGTGACCTTTTTTGTGACGATATCGGTACACATTGGTGTAGACGCCGCTGCGATAACGGACGCTGTCATCGCGCTTGGATAGATTGTCTGCATCTTCAGGGTGGAACTGCTCATACCCCGCCATGCCGATAATCTCTTCGGGGGTGTAACCGAGTACAGTTTCAACCGCAGGGCTGGCATCTATGTAGGTCCACTCTTTAGTGGGTGTGTGTCGGGAGATCATATCGGTCGACTGTTCTGCTAAAAGTCGATAACGATCAGCATCAGCCTTACAACGGGCGAGTTCTAAACTCTGGTCATCACTCATATTTAAACCTGCGGGAAATCCCGATCTTAAAACCTGTTATTTTTATACTTAGACTTTAAAGCAGCTTTAAGGATAAGGGAAGATACTTATATATGGTTAATTGTAGTTTTAGGTCTGCTAAGCAGATGATCTGAAAGGTGTTTTTTTGATCAGTTGATGCTAGTTTTGGCGTGGGCAATTAAAGGAATAATAACAATGATAACAAGCCAAAACCCTTACGAGATTGGGCTGGATAAGAATCAAGCCAATTACGCTGCGTTAACTCCGCTCAGCTTTCTAGAGCGAGCTGCATTTGTTTACCCCGACCATACTGCTACCGTGCATGGCGACGCACGCCGCAGCTGGTCCGAGACCTATACTCGTTGTCGTCGCTTTGCTAGTGCTCTGCAACAACGCGGTATTGGCAAGGGCGATACCGTATCCGTTATCGCGCCAAATCTTCCCGAAGTATTTGAAGCGCATTTCAGCGTGCCTATGTCTGGCGCGGTTCTGAATGCGATCAACGTGCGACTAGATGCCGAGGCGATCGCGTTTATCTTGCAGCATGCCGAATGCAAAGTGGTACTGGTGGAGCGTGAATTTGGTGCTTTGGTTAAACAAGCACTGGAGATGGCAGATATAGATCCCTTAGTGATTGCGATTGAAGATTATAGTTTCACCGAGGGTGAGCAGATCGGTAGTATCACTTACGATGAACTGCTGTTAGAAGGTGATCCTGAGTTTGCTTGGCAGCCGCCCGAGGATGAATGGGATGCGATCACGCTGAACTACACCTCCGGTACGACCGGCGACCCCAAAGGGGTGGTGTACCATCATCGAGGCGCTTACCTGAATGCAATGAGCAATGTGGTCTCTTGGGATATGGGGCGTCATCCCAAGTATCTTTGGACCCTGCCGATGTTTCATTGCAATGGCTGGTGTTTCCCTTGGTCTTTGGCTGCGTCTGTTGGTACCAGTGTGTCCCTGCGCCATGTTCGCGAAGAGAAAATTTACGATCTAATTCGTGAAGAAAAGATCGATCATTTCTGCGGTGCCCCGATTGTTCTAAATATGCTGAATAACGCGCCTGATGAGATCAAGCAGGGGATTGAGCACAAAGTTAAGGTCATGACCGCTGGTGCTGCACCGCCTGCTGCAGTTATCCAAGGGATGGAGGAGATGGGGATTGATGTCACCCATGTCTATGGTCTGACAGAGACCTACGGCCCTTCTGTGCTGTGTGCATGGCACGATAAGTGGGATGACAACAGCATCGAAGAGAAAGCCCGTCTCAAAGCTCGTCAAGGGGTGAAAGCGCCTATGCTTGAAGACTTGATGGTGGCTGATCCAGATACTCTAGAACCTGTACCGCAAGATGGCGAAACCATCGGCGAGATCTTTATGCGCGGTAATCTAGTCATGAAAGGTTATCTAAAGAACAAACCGACTACGGATGCGTCCTTTGCAGGTGGCTGGTTCCACTCAGGTGACCTTGCGGTGTGGCATGAAGATGGTTATATCGAGATCAAGGATCGCTCTAAAGATATTATTATCTCTGGCGGTGAAAATATCTCCTCGATTGAGGTCGAAGGCGTGCTTTATCGTCACCCTGACGTGTTGGAAGCAGCAGTGGTAGCTAAGCTCGACGATAAGTGGGGTGAGGTACCTTGTGCCTTTATCAAACCTAAGCCGGGTGCGAGTTTAACCGAGACCGAAGTTATCGAGTTTTGCCGCTCCAATATGGCGCGTTTTAAAGCGCCGAAAGTGGTGGTCTTTGGTGAACTACCTAAAACATCGACAGGCAAGATCCAGAAGTTTGTTTTACGCCAACGCGCCGAAGCAGAAGAATAAGTGCTGTATCTCTTTGCGCACTTTTTCTTAAAGTGCGCAATTTTATCCAAGTATTAGTTTTGCTCATCCCTCTACACTGTAGTTAAGGAACCTGCGAATAAGCCTCATACTTTCTCAGTGGGCTATAAAGGGACCAGATACGCGAAAGTCAGTGCAGTTAAATGTCGATACCTTTGCAAGCTGACTGACAAAGTAGATGGTCGTTTTAGAGCCCACCCTACGGGGCTTATAGAGCAACTGAATCGCTTTGTTAATGATTTTCGACAGGCAACCAGCATGCCTGCAATCATTGCCTCGCGCTTCAATTGCTCTGTAAGCCTGAGTCGTATAGGACTTGTTCGAAGGTTCCTTTAAGCTGCAGGCGATTTATACTAGCAAGAGCGGTGAAGAGTGATGAATCAGGATAACCAGTTTCAATACAGTAAAAGTGAGCACTTAGAGCAAGTTACCGTTCTAAATGCCGCGATCAGCGATTTCTCTTATGGACGCCATGCCCATGAGGAGTATTCGTTCGGGGTTACGCTGAGTGGTCGTCAGGACTTCTTCTCCAGTGGTCAATTTCACCGCAGTCATCCAGGCAATATTATCGTCTTTAACCCAGATGAAGTGCACGATGGCCATTCTGGTGTCGATGATAAATTGCAGTACCGCATGCTCTATGTGCACCCTGATCAGCTAGCACCTGCCTTCCAAGCCGCCGGTATCAAAAGCCAAGGTTTTCGTGTGGCAGATACCCTGTTGGATGATCCCCAACTCTGTCAGCATATTCTGCACTTAGTTCAGCTGATCGAGAATCGTTCCGAAGATAAGCTGCGCCAAGAGTGTGAGCTTTATCAGATGGCAACGCGGATCGCGCAGCTGTATGGCGAATGTCAGGCGGATCAAAAGGCGCGTCGTGTCGATAGCTTACTTCTGCGAGCACGGGATTTTATTAATCACAATCTGCAAACTGATGTCTCCCTTGAAGAGCTGAGTCAGCAAGCCAACCTCTCGAAGTATCACTTCCTGCGGATGTTTCGGCAGCAATTTGGTCTCACGCCGCACCAATATATTTTGAACTGCCGGATCAATCGCGCCCGTGAAGATCTGGAAAAGGGTAAAGCTCTGGATGATGTGGTGTTTGATTATGGCTTCAGCGACCTAAGTCACTTCAACCGGCGCTTTAAACCGATCTTTGGCATGACGCCCAAGCAGTATCAGAAGCACTTTCTGAACGCTTAAATTCAAGGTTCCTCCGAGCCCCTTAAATCTCTCTTTTAAATCCGAGTTGATCACTATGGTTGAAATACTCCTGTACGCCTTTGGCGTGATGTACACCCCTGGTCCCTGCAATCTACTCAGCTTAAATGCCGGTATACATGGGCAGATCCGTTCGGCATTGGCGTTTAGCCTTGGTGTAGGCAGTGCGATGCTGGTGCTGTTTCTACTGTTTGGCTATGTCGGCGCTTGGTTTATTACCGCGGGTTACGAGCTGTTTCTTAGTGCTGCAGGCAGTCTTTATATTCTCTACTTAGCCTACAAAGTGGCTTTGTCAGCCATGGCCGCGACGGAAGTGAAGGCTAATCAGAACCCGATGAGCTTTAAAGAGGGATTGATCCTGCAACTACTTAACCCTAAAGCGTTTATAGCGATCTTGCCGATAGTTTCGGTGCAGTTTCCGGCAGCAGAGATATCGGGATACGCTATTTTTGTCTGGTCATTACTGCTATCCACAATGGCGTTTGCCGCGCCGAGTAGTTATCTGTTGATGGGCGCGCGATTAGGTAAGCTTATTCACAATCCGCGCTACTTTCGCTGCTTAAACTGGGCGATGTCGTTACTGTTGGTGTATGTGGCGTTAGATATTGCTTATCAACATATATTCCTGAAGCTGGCTTAGGAGCGGTAGATTATTAGCTGCAGTCGGCTTGCGCGACCAGTTCGATGATCCGGATTGCATCTAGCTCAAGGTTTTTAACCACATTGCTGCCCATCTTCTTAAACTCGGGGCCAAGGATCATGGCGGGAGATACCGCTGCAGTCTGGCTTTTGGATTGTTGCTCTTTACTGAGTTGTTTTTGTCGCCAGGCGAGTGCCTCTTGGCTCCAGTCATCGTAACTTTGGATTTTAAAGCCCGCTTGTTCGAGTAGGCTTACTAATTCTGATTGTGTAATTAGGTGGGAGTTGCTCGGTTCTCGCGCCCAAGGCACAGGAAACTGCATCGCTTCTGTATTGGGCCCTTGGATGACTTCGTGTAGCAGTAATCGACCTTGTGGCTTTAAAACACGTCGACATTCAGCCAATGCTTGCTGGCTATTGGGGATATTGAGCAGGCTATGCTGGAAGATAATCAGGTCAAAGCTATCGCTGCAAAAGGGTAATTGCTGCGCATCGGAAGTGACCAGTTTAGGAGTATCAAAAGAGGGTAATAATTGTGATATTTGCTGGTGGGTTTGGTTAAATTTGTGGGTTATATCCAGCCCAATCACATTAATACGCAGTTCTGACTCGATTAAACGCATCAAACCGCCCAACCCAGAGCCAATATCTAATACTCGATTCGGCCTGCACAATTTTATTTGTTGCAGTAGCTTCATAGAGGCTTTGATGCCGCCAATATGTAACTGATCGATAGGGGCCAATTGAAACGCAGTTGGCCCCTGTGGATAAGATAAGTGCAGTTGGCGGATGATCTGGTCGCCATCGAATGCTTGTGAATAATGTTTATTAACCTCAGTCACGGCCTATTCCTGTATCTAATCTAATTCTCATCGAGCCCCAGCTCTTCGATAGAGATCTCTCGCATCTTAAATTTCTGGATCTTGCCGGTGACGGTCATCGGGAAGTTTTCGACAAATTTGAAATAGCGCGGGATCTTAAAGTGACTGATCGCTCCTTGGCAGAAGCTTTTCAGCTCTTCTTCAGACACGTTGTCTGCTTGAGGTGTCAGTTTGATCCAAGCGACCAGTTCTTCGCCAAATTGTGGATCGGGTACACCGGTGACTTGAACATCGGAGATCGCAGGGTGGGTGTAGAGAAACTCTTCGATCTCTTTCGGATAGATATTTTCGCCACCGCGGATCACCATATCTTTAATACGGCCGACAATCTGCACGTAGCCTTCAGCATCCATAATGGCGAGATCGCCGGTATGCATCCAACCTTGTGGATCGATCGCATTTTGCGTGGCCTCTGGATTGTTCCAATATTTCAGCATCACGCTGTAGCCACGGGTACATAACTCACCTACTTCGCCTCTGGGCTGCACTTCACCTGTAGCTGGATCGATAATCTGGCTTTCAATATGCGGTTGGGTACGGCCTACGGTAGAGACGCGTTTATCAAACGGATCATCGGCAGCCGTCTGGGTGGATACCGGGCTGGTTTCGGTCATGCCGTAGGCGATCTGTACCTCGCGCATATGCATTTTGGTATTGACCGCTTTCATCACCTCAGCAGGACAGATTGAACCCGCCATAATGCCGGTGCGCAGGCTACTCAAGTCATATTGCTCAAACTTAGGGTGCTCCATCTCTGCGATAAACATTGTAGGGACACCAAACAAGGCGGTCGCACGCTCTTCGGCAACGGCGGTGAGGACGGATTGCGGCTCGAAACCTTCGTCAGGGTAGATCATCGCCGCACCGTGGGTGACACAGCCTAAGTTGCCCATCACCATGCCAAAACAATGGTAGAGCGGCACAGGAATAACTAAGCGATCCTGATCGGTGAACTTCATACTCTCGGCAACAAAGAAGCCGTTATTCAAAATATTGTGGTGAGAAAGCGCTGCCCCTTTCGGGAAACCGGTTGTGCCGGATGTGTACTGGATATTGATCGGGTCATGAATATCTAAGCTCGCCTGCACAGTACTCAGTTGCTCGGCACTGATCTGATCTGATTGATCTAGAAATTCCTGCCAGCACCAACTACCTGCAAATGCCTGCGAGGAGAGGCTGATCACGCCCTTGAGGTTGGGTAGCGTAGTAGAGGTTAATTGGCCGGCTTGCGCTGTTTTGAGCTCCGGCGCAAGCGCGTAAAGCATCTCCATATAGTTAGATGACTTAAAGCAAACCGCAGAGACCAGATACTTGGTGCCAGATTGGTTAAGCGCGTACTCCAATTCATGGGTGCGGTAGGCCGGATTGATGTTTACTAGAATCGCACCGATCTTTGCCGTCGCTAACTGAGTAATTGTCCATGCCGCACAGTTAGGGGACCAGATACCAACACGATCACCTTTCGAAACGCCTATCGCCAGAAATGCTCGTGCAGCCTGATCTACCTGTTGCTGTAACTGCGTGTAGGTCAGGCGAATATTCTGATGACGAACGATCAGTGCATCGTTATCTGGAAATTTTTCTGCCGTTAAATCAAATTGATCACCAATGGTGATATCCAATAAGGGCTCGGTTTTAGAGCCTTGAGTGTAACTGTGTAGATCGGACATGTTGGATAAACCTTTTCTATTTTTGTTGTTAGGTCTATGTGTATTTCAAGCTGAGTATTAACGATGCTGGCTGTGGTATTCCAGATTGGGTTGCATATCCACAGCGCTCGCGACTCGATTGGTCATGTTGTAGAAACCTGCGATGTTGGCGATATCCCAGATATCTTGATCACTAAAACCGGCATCTCTTAGCTGTTGGCGGTCATCTTCATTCATGCGGTGGGGTGATTCGGTCAGCTTGACCGAGAAATCGAGCATAGCGATGTGTCGTTCTGAGAGTTCGGCAACACGGTAGTTCATCACCAGCAGTTCACCGAGAGTTGGTTCTTGTGAGTATTCACGCACAGCAGCGCCATGAGCAACCTGACAGTAGTAGCAGGCGTTACTGGCAGAAACGGCTACCGCGATCATCTCTTTTTCCAAATTGCTGAGGCCGCTTTTGCCTAGCATTAACTCGTTATACAAGCTGGAAAATGCTTCTAACTGAGCGATGTTGTGGCTGTAAGCTTTCAGCACGTTAGGGATTAAGCCCAACTTTTCTTCGCATAAAGCGAAGTACTTCTGGAACACTTCTGGAAGTTGATCTTGTGAGGGTACAGGTAGATCTAACGCCGTAAGATGAGACGGTTGTGGATTCATGTTGTTTCTCAAATAGATGATTTAGGAGTGAGGGCTAGGGCTACTTTAGAGCCGTTACTGCGTTGCAGCTGCTGGCTGATCCAGTGGCTCACTTTGATGAGTTCGTCTAGTTGCACGCCGGTTTCAATGCCGAGACCATTGAGCATATAGAGCACATCTTCGGTGGCGACATTGCCTGATGCGCCTTGGGCATAAGGACAGCCTCCTAAGCCAGCGACAGAGGTATCGATGACACTGATCCCCTCTTCAAGCACTGCATAGATATTGGCGAGAGCTTGGCCGTAGGTGTCGTGAAAGTGTGCGGCTAATTTTGAAACGGGTATTTCTTTGGTTACGGCTTCTATCAGCCTTTTAGCCTTCAATGGTGTACCGGTGCCGATTGTGTCGCCTAGAGAGATCTCATAGCAGCCCATTTCGATCATCTCTTTACAGACAATCGCGACCTGTTCAACGGATATTTCGCCGGCATAAGGACATCCCATCACCGTGGAAACATACCCTCTAACAGGGATATTGTTGGCGTTAGCTTTTTCGATCAGCGGCGCAAACCGCTCCAAGCTTTCGGCAATCGAACAGTTAATGTTCTTTTGAGTAAACGCTTCAGAAGCGGCGGTAAATACCGCAACTTCATCAACCTCTGTGTTGAGTGCTTTATTCAAGCCAGTTAGGTTGGGGGTGAGTGCGGCATAAGTGGTGTTTGGATGACGCTGAATACCCATCATCACTGCACTGGCGTCAGCCATTTGTGGAACCCACTTAGGAGAAACAAAACTCGTGGCCTCAATATGACTTAAACCTGCATTGGACAGCGCATTGATCAGATCGATCTTAATATCAGTCGGAATAATATCGCCGGGCTCATTTTGTAAGCCATCCCGAGGTCCTACCTCGACCAACTTGACCTGCTTCGGCAATGTCATGATGCGGCTTCCTCTTCGGAAAATTCCAGCTCCAGAAGTTCCGCACCTTCTTCGACTAGATCCCCTGCGGCAAAGAAGACTTCACTGACTGTGCCTGCATGAGGAGCTGAAATACTGTGCTCCATCTTCATCGCTTCCATGATCACTAAGGCTTCGCCGGCTTGTACCGATTGCCCTTGCTCAACTAAAACCTCGACGACGACACCGTTCATGGGTGCGGTGAGAGAATGATCGGCTTTCCCTTGCTCAGAAACGTGAGTGGTTTGATGCAAACTGCATCGGGAGCTGAGGTCGTGATGAAACAGGTGAAGCTCATTACCATCGCGGAAAAAATGCATCTGTAGCTGTTGATCATCAACTTGAACCTGAAGTTGATCATCCTGCTGCGTCAGGCTGATGGCATATTGCTGCTCATCAACAGTAACGAGCTCAGTCTCTGCCCGCTGTTCGATATTTATGTCATGGATTGCTTCACCCTGCTGTAGCTGAAGGGTTCGAACAGAAGGGATATTCAAGCGCCAGTTACGTAGAGCGTTAAACGGGGAAGGGTGAGCATGACTCTCAGATTGAGCTTGAGTTTCTAACTGCCCAAACAGACTCGCCGAGATGGCGAGATAGAGTGGCTTGTCTATGACTGGCTCGGCAAAGAGCAGATCGTAGTGGCGTTCGATAAAACCAGTATCTAAGTCGAGATTTGCAAAAGGTTGTGCAGATGCTAGATCTCTTAAGAACTTCAGATTGGTTTTTAAACCGGCAATACGGTATTCCGATAAGGCTCGATTCAGACGCAAAATTGCGGCATTGCGATCTTCACCCCAAACAATCAGCTTCGCGATCATTGGGTCATAATAAGGGCTAACCTCATCACCTTCGCGGACACCACTGTCGATACGGACACAGTCGGATTCTTCGGGTGTGGATAAGTATTTTAAAGTGCCTGTCGCCGGTAGAAAATCTTGCGCAGGGTCTTCGGCGTAGATACGGGTTTCGATCGCATGCCCCTTGGCTTTGATCTGATCTTGAGTCAGCGGAAGCTTGGCACCTGCTGCGATCGCCAATTGCCACTCTACGAGGTCGACGCCGGTGACGTACTCGGTCACCGGGTGCTCCACCTGAAGACGGGTGTTCATCTCCATAAAGTAGAATGAACCGTCGGTGTCGTATAAAAACTCGACCGTACCTGCACCGACATAGTCGATGGCTTGGGCGGCGCGGACAGCCGCTTCACCCATAGCTTTGCGGGTTTCGTCCGCTAAATTAGGGGCGGGTGCTTCCTCTATGATCTTCTGGTGACGACGCTGGATAGAGCAATCGCGATCGGCGAGATAAACACCATTACAATGTTGATCACAAAAGACCTGCACTTCGATATGACGCGGTTGCTCCAAATAGCGCTCAATCAGCATATCGGGGTTAGCAAAAGAGTTTTGCGCTTCTCGCTGCGCGGCTTGTAAGGCGCTATCGAATTCATCCACAGAGCGAACCACACGCATCCCTTTACCACCACCGCCAGCCACCGCTTTTAGCAGCTGTGGATAACCGCAGTCTATCGACGCTTGTTTTAGGCGCTGTGGATCTTGATCGTCTTCATGGTAACCCGGAACCAAAGGCACATCTGCTTTAGACATAATCGCTTTGGCCGCGGACTTCGAGCCCATAGACGTGATTGCGCTGGCTGGTGGACCGATAAAGGTAATGCCGTGGCGTTCCAACTCAGTCGCAAACTCAGCATTCTCAGATAGAAAACCATAGCCTGGGTGTACCGCTTCAATTCCGGCTGTACGGCAGATCTCTAGGATCTTATCTGTACGCAGATAACTCTCAGCACTAGGTGCGGGGCCGAGTAGATAGGCTTCATCAGCCATCTGAACATGCTTAGCCTTGGCGTCTACTTCGGAGTAAACCGCAACACAGCGAATACCTAAACGCTGTGCCGTTTTGATTACACGACAAGCAATCTCACCGCGGTTAGCGATTAAGATTTTACGCGGTAGTGCCGTCGATTGTGTTTCGCTCATGACTCTACCCACTCTGGCTTTCGTTTTTCTAAAAAGGCGCTCAGACCCTCTTGGCCTTCGGGGCTGACTCTTATCTCGGCGATCCGTCTGGCTGTGTCGGTGATCAGATGAATATCTATATGACTATCACTGACTGCAGCGACTAAATGTTTGGCAGCGGCCATCGCCAAAGGGCTGTTTTTCAGCAACTGATTGATCAATTGGTGGCAGCTCTCATCGAGTAGCTCGGTTGTGGCCACGACTTGGTGAACTAGACCGTAATGATGGGCTTTGCAGGCAGAAAAGGATTCGGCGCTGATCATATAGCGTCGAGCCTGCCTTGAGCCCATTGCACGGATCACATAAGGCGAGATCACTGCGGGAATCAGACCAATTTTGACCTCACTCAGGCAGAACTGACTCTGTTCGGTGGCGATAACAAAATCACAGCATGCGGCCAAACCTACAGCACCACCGTAAGCTGCGCCTTGTACTAAACAGATCGTAGGTTTGCTGAGGATATCCAGTTGATGCATCAAAGCGGCTAACTGCTTAGCGTCATCAAAGTTGTCGTCATAGCTGTTTTTGGCCATACGCTTCATCCAGCCAAGATCGGCACCGGATGAAAAATTCTTACCTTCAGAACGCAGCACCAAAACGCGTACATCGGGGTCTTTATCGCAGGCCTCTAAATGACCTAACAATTGCGAGATGATCTGATCGTCAAAAGCGTTATGCACTTCAGGTTTGTTAATCACGAGATGCGCTACGCCTTGGGCTTTATTTAATAACACTACTGGCTTAGTCATAGTCGCCTCCTTACATCCGGAAGATGCCAAATTTACTATCTTCAATTGGCTGATTGAGGGCCGCTGATAGACTCATTGCAACCACTTCACGGGTTTGAGCCGGATCGATCACACCGTCATCCCAGAGTCGTGCACTGGCGTAATAGGGGTGACCTTGTTGCTCATATTTCTCGATAATCGGTTGCTTAAAAGTGGCCTCTTCTTCGGCGCTCCAAGTTTGGTTGTTGCGCTCAAGTTGGTCGCGTTTAACTGTGGATAAAACCCCAGCGGCTTGCTCGCCACCCATCACTGAGATTCGGGCGTTAGGCCACATCCACAGGAAGTTAGGGCTGTAACCGCGACCACACATTCCGTAGTTGCCTGCCCCAAAAGAGCCACCAATCAACACCGTGATTTTAGGTACGTTGGCACAAGCCACAGCGGTCACCATTTTGGCACCGTGTTTGGCGATCCCTTCGGATTCGGCTTTCTCGCCCACCATAAAACCGGTGACATTCTGCAAGAACAGCAGTGGAATCTTTCGCTGGCAGCAGAGTTCGATAAAGTGCGCGCCTTTTTGAGCTGAATCGCTGAATAAGATCCCGTTATTGCCGATGATGCCGACAGGATAGCCGCATATATGCGCAAAACCTGTTACTAAGGTTGTGCCAAACTGTTGCTTGAATTCATCGAAATTAGAGCCATCCACGATCCGGGCAATCACCTCGCGGACATCAAACGGTTTTTTCAGATCGGTACCGACAACACCATAGATCTCCTCTTCGTTATAAAGCGGAGGCTGCGGTGCTTGTAATTGCATGTTGGTTTGCTTAACGCGATTGCTATTGGCGATGCAGCGTCTGGCGAGTTGCAGTGCATGGGCATCGTTGTCGGCGTAGTAATCGGCTACCCCAGAGACTTTACAGTGCACGTCTGCACCACCTAGTGCTTCTGCGGTTACGACTTCACCTGTGGCAGCTTTAACCAAGGGTGGACCTGCTAGGAATATCGTACCTTGATCACGGACGATGATGGATTCATCGGCCATGGCTGGCACATAAGCGCCCCCAGCGGTGCATAACCCCATGACGACGGCAATTTGAGGGATACCTTTGGCAGACATCCGCGCTTGGTTGTAGAAGATGCGGCCGAAATGATCGCGATCGGGAAACACTTCATCCTGTTGAGGCAGGTTAGCGCCACCAGAATCAACCAAGTAGATGCAGGGCAGATTGTTCATCTCTGCGATCTCTTGCGCACGCAGATGTTTTTTTACCGTCAGTGGGAAGTAAGTACCGCCTTTGACCGTGGCATCATTGGCTACAATCATGCAGTCTTGGCCGCACACTTGGCCGATACCGGCGACGGCACCTGCTGCAGGAATGTTATCTTCGTATACCTGATAAGCCGCGAGTTGGCCTATCTCTAAAAAGGCCGAACCTGGGTCTAACAGTTGATCGATACGCTCACGCGCCAGTAACTTACCGCGTGCTCTGTGGCGCTCCTGATACTCAGGGCCACCGCCTTGTGCGATTACTGCAATTTTATCTTTTAGATCAGCCACCGCCGCGCGCATTTCGCGTTGGTTGGTTTTAAATGACTCTGCCTGTGTATTTATTGTTGTGTGCAGAACAGCCATAGATAGTCTCCTAGTCGCCTGTTGATGGCTTACTTATTCATAAACAGCTCACGACCGATAAGCATTCGGCGTATCTCTGAGGTACCTGCTCCTATCTCGTAGAGCTTGGCATCACGGAGTAAACGACCGGTTGGAAATTCATTGATATAACCGTTACCGCCCAAGAGCTGGATCGCATCCAGTGCCATTTTGGTTGCGGTTTCGGCGGTATAGAGGATCACCCCCGCGCAATCTTTTCGGCTGGGTTCTCCGCGCATCGCTGCTTGGGCAACGCTGTAGGTGTAGGCCTTGCTGGTATTCATTAGGGTGTACATATCGGCGATCTTGCCTTGTACGAGTTCGAACTCGCCGATCGCTTGGCCAAACTGATTTCGATCACGAATGTAAGGGACTGCGATATCCATCGCCGCAGCCATAATCCCCAAAGGACCACCGGCTAACACTAAGCGCTCGTAATCCAAACCGCTCATCAATACGCGGGTACCACCGTTGAGTTCACCTAAAATGTTCTCTTTCGGTACTGGGCAATCTTCGAAGACCAGTTCACAGGTGTTTGAACCCCGCATCCCGAGCTTGTCGAGCTTCTGGTGACGGGAGAAACCTGGGTAATCTCGTTCGACAATAAATGCGGTAATCCCTTTAGCGCCTGCGTTTGGTTCGGTCTTGGCGTAGATTACATAGGTGTTGGCGTCGGGACCATTGGTGATCCACATCTTGTTGCCGTTCAGCAGGTAGTGATCGCCATTGTCGCGGGCATGCAGTTTCATGGAGACCACATCAGAACCCGCATTGGGCTCGGACATAGCCAATGCACCGACATGTTCACCGCTGATCAATTTCGGCAGATATTTTTGCTTTTGCTCTTCGGTACCGTTGCGATGAATCTGGTTAACACACAAATTGGAGTGAGCACCGTAAGACAGGGCAACGGACGCGGAGGCACGGCTGATCTCTTCCATGGCGATCACATGAGCTAAATAGCCCATATCGACACCGCCATATTCCTCTTTAGCCGTGATACCGAGTAGCCCCATATCACCGAACTTGCGCCATAGATCCTGAGGAAACTCATTATCCTTGTCGATCTGTTCTGCTCTTGGCGCTATCTCTTGTGCAGCAAAATGGTTTATTTGCTCACGCAACATATCTAATGTTTCACCAAGGCCAAAATTCAGGCTGGAATACTGTGAGATCATAGTCGTACCCTTGTTACCGGCGTGTCGATTTATCCACAGATCACTTAAGGATCAAGTAAAGGCTTAATCGATTAACCGGCTCTTTGTTGTTTTTGTTTTAGTTCGAGCAATGTTTCATGGCAGCGGAGTTCTGCGTTATCTAACTCCTGCTGCAAAATCGCGATATCTTGAAGCTGCTGTTCCAGCTCCGAGCGTTTTTCATTAATTTTTTCCAACAGCAGAGTTAGCTGCTTTTCACTTCCTGTCAGCGTTTCATCCCACAGCGCAAAAAGCTCCCGGGTTTCCGCTAGTGAGAACCCGAGACGTTTACCGCGCAGTATCAGCTTTAAACGCACGCGATCTTGTGTGCTGTAGATACGTGTTTGCCCGCGTCGTGTCGGAAAGAGCAGCTGCTGATCCTCATAGAAACGGATGCTTCGCGTGGTTAACGCGAACTCTTTCGCTAGCTCGCTGATGGAATAAGTCTGTTTGCTATTCATAAAAATCCGCTGTTTTTAACTCTTTACAGGTTAAGCAAAGTTTACGTTCACGTAAAGGTCAATAAAGGAATTCCTGTATTTTTGTAAATATTTTAACCGCTTTTGTAAGTTGCTGAAAAATATAAACTAAATCGTAAATATATCGTTTTTTGCAGTGCGACTACGACTAAAGTTGTACTGGATTTTATGTAGGGGTAATTGCTAGTTTGGGCGACAGCTTATCAGCATTTAGCCGTATTTTTAGGTTGTTGCGCTGGTTAAATAAAAATAAAAAACAGCGAGGATCAGAGTCTGCATGAGTGTCGATTATGTACTGCAAACCTCAGATTTGATTAAAGAGTTTAAAGGCTTTACTGCGGTAGATAAGGTCAACTTGAACGTCGAGCGTGGCAGCATTCACGCCTTGATCGGGCCTAATGGAGCCGGTAAGACGACCGTGTTTAATTTGTTGACCAAATTTTTAATCCCAACGTCCGGTCAAATTCTTTTTAATGGCGAAGATATCACCCAGATGCGTTCCGCCGAGATCGCACGTAAAGGGGTGATCCGTTCTTTCCAGATCTCTGCGGTGTTTCCACATCTAACGGTGTTGGAGAACGTCCGTATTGCCCTTCAACGCAAAGAGGGCAACAGCTTTCATTTTTGGAAGTCTGACAAAGTCTTAGACAAGCTTAATGGCCGTGCGATGGAGTTGCTGGAGTCGGTAGGTCTTCAAGACCATGCGAACTCCGTGACCGTCGATCAGCCTTATGGTCGTAAACGTGCTTTGGAGATCGCAACCACATTAGCCCTAGATCCAGAACTGATGTTATTGGATGAACCAACTCAGGGTATGGGCCATGAAGATGTTGAAGTGGTGTCGGACCTGATCAAACAGGTTTCCAAAGATCGCACCATTTTGATGGTTGAGCACAACCTGCATGTAGTTTCCAAACTGGCGGACCGTATCTCTGTTCTGCAGCGTGGCGCGATTCTTACCGAAGGTGATTACGCCACGGTATCAGCCGATCCACGTGTTAAGGAAGCTTACCTTGGTGTTGCTGCGGATGAAGAGACTGAAGCTGCTAAGCCTGCTGAAACATCCCCTGAAAAAGAGGAGGTTGTGGCATGAGCTTAGGTGGCAATGAAAAACTCCGTATCAGTGACCTGCACTCTTTCTACGGTGAATCTCATATTCTGCACGGCATCGATATGCATGTGATGCAGGGTGAGCTAGTCACCCTATTGGGACGCAATGGTTCAGGCCGTTCAACTACGTTGCGTTCGATCATGAATATGGTGGGCCGTCGTAGTGGCAGCATCAACGTCAATGGTCGCGAAACCATCGATATGCCGGCGCACAAAATCGCCCATTTAGGCATGGGTTTCTGTCCGGAAGAGCGCGGTATTTTTTCCAGTTTAAACGTGGAAGAAAACCTGATGCTGCCGCCGACTGTGCGCAGTGACGGCATGAGTGTAGAAGAGATCTATGAAATCTTCCCCAACCTTTACGAACGCCGAACCAGCCAAGGCACACGCCTATCCGGGGGTGAACAGCAGATGCTGGCCTTAGCGCGTATCTTGCGTTCGGGCGCAAATATCTTGTTGCTAGACGAGATCACCGAAGGTCTGGCACCGGTGATTGTGCAGAAGTTGGGTGAGGTTCTAACCAAGTTAAAAGAACGCGGATTGACCATCTTGTTGGTAGAGCAGAACTTCCGTTTTGCGGCACCGATTGCGGATCGTCATTACGTGATGGAACACGGTCATATCGTGGAAGAAGTTCACAAACACGAGCTGACTGAAAAAACAGAATTACTAAACACCTATTTGGGTGTTTAACAGCCTTGAGGAGCCTATGAATAAGCCTTTTACAGGCCTGCGCTTAGGTTCCTGAATGTCCAGAGGCTAAGTGAATGACCCGAAGATGTGCTGGGTTAAACCACAAAGCATCAAACTTTGAATAAAAATAAAAAACTCTATCGGGAGAAAATGCGATGAAATCAATGAAGAAATCTCTGCTGACAGCGGCAATTGCCTCTACATTCGCAGTAACAGGGGTGCAAGCGGCAGGTGTATCAGACGACAAAGTCAAAATCGGTGTACTAGCCGATATGGGCGGTGTTTATGCTGATATCTGTGGTGCAGGCTGTGTTACAGCAGTAGAGATGGCGGTTGAAGATTTTGGCGGTACGGTACTAGGTAAACCAATTGAAGTGGTAAGTGCCGACGACCAGAACAAACCAGATATCGGTTCTGCAAAAGCGCGTGAATGGGTAGAAAGCCAAGGCGTTGATGCGGTTACAGGTCTGGTAGCTTCTTCAGTAACGGGTGCGGTAACTAAAGTGCTAACAGACAACAAAAAAGTTGCACTGATCGCTACTTCTGCATCTCATGCGTTCACCACTAAGGCGTGCTCACCTTACAACGCTCACTGGACTTACAACGTAGTTGCGCTAGCTAACGGTACGGTAAAACCGATGGTAGCTGCAGGTAAGAAGAAGTGGTTCTTCATCACCGCGGATTACGCTTTCGGTCATGCCCTAGAGAAAGTAGCAACTGGCGTAATTAACTCTAACGGCGGTGAAGTGGTAGGCGCCGTGCGTGCTCCACTAGGTACAACCGACTTCTCCTCTTACGTTCTTCAGGCGCAATCTTCTGGCGCAGACGTAGTGGCGCTAGCCAATGCTGGTGCTGATTTCGTTAACTCCCTAAAAACAGCAGCTGAGTTCGGTCTAACTGAAACAACTGATGTTGCAGGTTTGTTGGTATTTACTCACAACGCGAAAGCGCTAGATCCAGAAATCTCTGGCGGTATGAAACTAACAACAGGTTTCTACTGGGATATGGATGATGAAACACGTGCTTGGTCTAAACGCTTTAAAGAGCGTCACGGCTCTATCCCAGCAATGGGTCAGGCAGGTGCTTACTCTATGACGATGCACTACCTAAACGCGATCAAAGAAGCGGGTACGGATGATGCTGATGCGGTAATGGCGAAGATGAAGGCGAACAAGCCGAACGATTTCTTCGCGCGTAATGCTCATCTACGTGCGGATGGTCGTATGGTGCATGACATGTATCAGGTGCGTATCAAGACATCCGAAGAGCGTAAAAACGAAGACGATATCTTCGCAATTGAGCAGGTTATCCCAGGTGAAGAAGCATTTGGTCCGATGTTGGATCAATGTAACTTCCTGGCTGCCAAATAAGGCGCTTGTATGACGAGAGAGGCGGCTTTCGCCTCTCTCACAGTAAGTCAGAGTTTTGAGCTATTCGTAGTTCTATATAGCTCTCTTAGCGGATTGTAAGTACCGGTTAGCTACAAATGTATCTGTAGCGCAGTTGCCGGTTAGGGGTGGAGAGTTATGGCAACATTCCTCGATATAAATCTCTTTGGCCTGTTTGGTCAATTGCTGGTGGGCCTGATTAACGGCTCATTCTATGCATTACTCAGTCTGGGTTTAGCAATTATTTTCGGACTGTTAAAAATCATTAACTTCGCGCAGGGCGCGCTCTACATGCTGGGTGCTTTCTTTGCGTGGATGGCCCTCAACTATATGGGCATTAACTATTGGGTCGCGCTAATTCTCGTCCCGATCGCCGTGGGCTTTATCGGCATTTTGATGGAGCGTTTTCTGCTGCGTCCAATTGCCAATGAGGATCACCTCTACAGTTTGCTGCTGACCTTTGGTTTAGCGCTAATTCTTCAGGGGGCGTTTACTCACCTGTTCGGTTCCTCGGGCATGTCCTACGCGATTCCAGAAGAGCTGAAAGGCGGTAACCGTCTGCCATTTATGTATCTGCCAAATTATCGTGCTTGGATCATTATCGCGTCGATCATTGTCTGCGCCGGTACTTGGTACATGATCGAGAAAACAAAGCTGGGTGCTTACCTGCGTGCAGGTACTGAGAACCCGCAGTTGATGCAGGCATTTGGTATCAACGTACCTTTGATTGTCACTCTGACCTTTGGTTTTGGTGTCGGCTTAGCTGGCTTTGCCGGTGTCATGGCTGCGCCTGTGTATTCGGTTTCACCCGATATGGGTTCCAACATGCTGATTGTGGTATTCGCCATCGTGGTAATTGGCGGTATGGGATCGATCGGTGGCGCAATCCTGACCGGTTTAGGTATGGGGGTTGTCGAAGGCCTGACTAAGTACTTTTACCCCGAAGCCTCGACCACCGTTATTTTTGCGGTGATGGTGATTGTATTGCTAACCAAGCCTGCGGGCTTATTTGGTAAAGAAGCCTAGGAGACGTGACGATGAAAATAAGTAAAACAATGATTGCACTGGTCGTCCTTGGATTGATTGCTCCTTACGTGCTTTACCCTGTGTTTGTTATGAAAGTGCTTTGTTTCGCACTGTTCGCTTGCGCATTTAACCTATTGTTGGGTTATGTGGGTTTGCTCTCTTTCGGCCACGCAGCGTTCTTAGGAACCGGTGGCTACATTACCGGATATTTGATGATGGAAACCGGTGTTACACCCGAGCTAGGGGTGTTGGGTGGAACCATAGCCGCTGCTTTACTGGGTGCGGTGTATGGCAAGTTGGCGGTGAAACGTGAAGGTATTTACTTTGCCATGGTTACACTGGCGTTAGCGCAATTAGCCTTCTTCGTTTACCTCCAAGCACCGTTTACCGGTGGTGAAGATGGCATGCAGGGCGTTCCGCGCGGACATCTGTTCGGGTTTATCGACCTGAGCGATAACATGAGTATGTATTACTTCGTGTTTGCCATCTTCCTGTTTGGTTTCTGGTTGGTAAATCGCACGATCCACTCTCCGTTTGGTCAAATCCTTAAAGCGATCCGTGAAAACGAAGCGCGTGCGGTATCCCTTGGTTACAACGTTAATGACTACAAATGGGCAGCATTTGTGATCTCGGCTGCACTAGCAGGTCTCGCCGGTTCGACGAAAACCTTGGTGTTCCAGCTGGCTTCGCTGACCGATGCTCATTGGCATATGTCGGGTGAGGTGGTGTTGATGACCTTGCTAGGCGGTATGGGCACGATCTTTGGTCCAATCGTAGGTGCTGGTGCGGTTGTAACTATTCAGAACTACTTGTCCGGTGGTGAGTTGGGTAACTACATCCACATCATCATGGGCTTTATCTTCGTGATCTGCGTACTAGCGTTCCGTAGCGGTATTGTTGGTGAAGTGCAGAAATTCATGAAAAAGAACTTTAGCTAAACTTAAACCAAAGGGGATTTATACGATCCCCTTTTTTGTCTCTACAAGTTGACGTTAACGTCAATATTAGAAAGTTATGAAGGTGGAAATATGAGTCAGGATGCAGTCGTTATTGTAAGTGCCGCGCGTACCCCGATGGGTGGCATGATGGGATCGTTAAGCGATGTTCGCGCTCCCGATCTATGTGCTACTGCGATTAAAGCTGCAATTGAGCGTGCGGGGGTTGCTGCGGATGAAGTCGATGAAGTGGTGATGGGCTGTGTTTTGCCTGCTGGTTTAGGTCAGGCGCCTGCTCGACAAGCATCACGTGCTGCAGGTATTCCTGATGCTGCCGGTTGTACCACGATCAACAAGATGTGTGGCTCCGGTATGAAGGCGGTGATGTTGGCTCATGATCAGATTTTAGCTGGCTCGGCTTCTATCATGGTCGCTGGTGGTATGGAGAATATGAGTCAGTCACCGTATCTATTGCCAAAAGCCCGTGAAGGCATGCGTATGGGCCACGGTAAGGTGATCGATCATATGTTCTTTGACGGCTTAGAGGATGCTTATGAAGGCGGCTTAATGGGCTCGTTTGCACAAAAGAGTGCAGACGACTTCAACGTCACTCGTGAAGAGATGGACGACTTTGCGATCGGTTCTTTAGAAAAAGCGATTGCTGCAATTGAAGCCGGTGAGTTTGTCGAAGAGATCGCGCCGGTGACGATTAAAACCCGTAAAGGCGAAGTGCTTGTCGATACAGATGAACAGCCAGGCAATGCTCGGATCGATAAAATCCGTAGCCTAAAACCGGCCTTCAAAAAAGATGGCACGGTGACTGCGGCCAACTCCAGCTCGATCTCCGATGGCGGTTCAGCGCTGTTGCTAATGAAAGAGTCTGAGGCAAAAGCCCGTGGTCTATCTCCGCTAGCTAAAATCGTGTCTCACTCCACACATGCACAGCTGCCTGCTGAATTTACCATTGCACCGATCGGTTCGATCCAGAAAGCGTTGGATAAAGCGGGCTGGTCGAAAGAGGACGTAGATCTATTTGAGATCAACGAAGCCTTTGCTGTGGTCTCTATGCTGGCGATCACCGAACTCGGTCTCGATGCTGACAAAGTGAATGTTCGTGGTGGTGCGTGTGCACTGGGTCACCCGATCGGCTCAAGTGGCTCCCGCATTATGGTGACATTGCTGCATGCGCTGAAACAGAAAGGCCTGAAGCGCGGTATCGCCTCGCTTTGTATTGGTGGTGGCGAAGCGACAGCGGTCGCGGTTGAGATGCTTTAATCACTGCTTAACATCTTAGCCATTGGTGCAATACGCTTCGCTATTGCACCTTACCTATTGTACAGTTGAGCTCTTTTGTAATGGGGCGGGTTATTGCCCTAACAGTTTTTGAATAGGGTGGTGCTGTATGAGTCAAAAAGAAAAGGCGATGGATACGTATAAAATGGCAGACGAGTTTATCGATCTTGCTAACCGTATGTTGACTGCCGAAGGTAAAGAACTTGAAGATGTAGGTGCAGCCATTCGTTACGCTGCAGCGCGTTTTAGCTCCCACGAAGTAGCTTATCGCTCAAGCGATCTAGCGGCTGAAAAGAAAGATGCAGTCGATTGGTACACCGGCCACTTCAACGAAATGCTAAACGAAAACTTCGACCAGCATATCGAGCACATTGCAGCGGAAAAAGAGAAAGCTGCGGCTGAAAACCACTAAGTTATTTTGTTTCTTTAGGGTGCAATAATTCTGCTTATTCACCCTACATCTTTCCCTCCTCCTGTTATTAAGTTTTGCCTCAACGAGTAATTTCCCCCCAAGCTAAAATCCGTTTGCCTGCTACACTAAAAATACCGAATTTGGAGGAATGTCCAATGGCCAAAATAGGTATTACTCAGGGTATTTTCATTAAAATGGCACTTCCAATTCTGAGTGTGTTTTTCGTTGCTTTGGCAGTAATGGCTTGGCTGATACCATCGAGGATGGAAGATCAGGTATTGGAAGACACGGTATTTGCAGCTGAACAAACGGCTATTCAGTTTAAAACCTTACGAAAATACTATGTGCAGAATATCGCCTCTGTTGTCAGTAAAGGCTCGGATGTGAAACCGGCAATCAATCATAAAGACAATCCTAAGGCGATTCCTTTGCCTGCCACGATGATCCATGATTTGAGCAAACTGCTCGAAAACAATGGTGTTAACGTCAAGCTATATAGCGACTTCCCTTTTCCTAACCGCGCTAATCGAAACCTTGATCAATTTGCTTCCGATGCATGGGATTACCTAGTAGCTAACCCTGAAGGCATATACAAACAGGTTAGTAGTCATGGCGATAAGAGTGTTGTCCGTGTTGCGATTGCCGATACTATGTCGGCCCCGGGGTGTGTCGCTTGCCATAATAGTCACCCAGATTCGCCTAAAACTGACTGGAAATTAGGTGATGTCCGTGGGGTACTTGAAATTGATTCCGATGTAACTGAACAGCTAGCGTCGAGTCAAGTGACCAGTGTGACAGTGATCGGCTTTCTCTTAATAATGCTTTTAGTCATTTTGACGACTATTTTTCTCTCCTTTAAGCGAGTGATCAGTAAAAGAATCGCTAATATATCTAACGCGATTGGTATTATTGCTGATGGTGAGGGAGATCTTACGCAACGTTTAAATGAAGCTGGAGCAGACGAACTAACCGAGCTTGGGAATACAGTGGATAGGATGTTATCCCAACAGCAGGATATGGTCCGTCAGTTAACCCGAGTCTCGTTCGAATTAGCAGATAAAACGGATGGTTTGCTTATTGATATAAAAAACACAGCGGAGCATACCGAGGATCAACAGCAAAGAACGACACAGGTGGCTGCGTCTGTGGAACAGATGAGTGGAGCGATTCATGAAGTCGCAACGAATGCGGCGACTGCGGATGATACAGCCAAAGAAACCAATCAGGTTGCTGATACCGGGAAAAGTGTTGTTACAGCATCGGTGAATGCGATAAATCAATTATCAGCTCAGGTTAAGGAAACAGCATCAGTTATTGATACCTTGCGTCAGGATAGTGAAGAGATCGGCAAAGTACTTGATGTTATTAGAGATATAGCAGATCAAACCAACCTATTGGCTCTAAATGCTTCGATTGAGGCTGCCCGTGCTGGTGAACAAGGGCGTGGTTTTGCTGTTGTGGCAGATGAGGTCCGTAATCTAGCTGGTCGAACCCAAAATAGTACCCATGAAATACAGGACATGATCCATCGCTTGCAAACAGGAGCTTCTAATGCAGTAGAGGCTATGCAAGCAGGACAAGATTACGCACAAAATAGTGTTGATAATGCGAGTCAGGCAGGAGAATCGCTAGAACAGATAACTCAAGCAGTGAGTAATCTATCGTTCGTTAATTCTCAAATAGCAGCGGCCGTAGAGCAACAAGGTGCAGTAGCTAACGATATCAGTGAGCATGTTTCTTTTATCCAGATTAAATCTGAAGAAACTTCGGCTGAATCCGAACGTAATCAGCAGGTATGCCAAGAGCTATCCGGCCTAGCACAACAGCTACGCCAGAGTGTAAGTCACTTTAAAGTGGATTAGACAAATCAGAATCGGTTAGGGCAGAGCAAAATGCCATATTTCCTATAGCTATGACTTTGCTCTAGCCTTAAACCCCTATCATAAGCAGGTTCTTTCTACACAAAAATGCAATCGAATAGAAATATAAGGGTAACACCTTCTCAATAGCATCAGCGGCTCAGTTAACAATAGTCTGGAAGTAGTCATGAGCCTAAAGCTGAAAATGCTTTGCCTGTTTTCCATCGCGATGATCTGTATGTTTGCCATTGGCTTGTCGATGTCGCTTAACTATCGGTCATATATCAGCAAACAAGAGCAACTGAACAACTTTTACCAAACTATGCTGGAAGATACCGAGCAACTACAGATGGTGCTCCTACAGCAAAATGAAGCTTGGAAGAACCTGCTTATTCGTGGCAAAAACAAACAGAAGTACAACCTCTATCTGGATCGCTTCACCACCTTTGAAAGAGATTTTCAAAAGAAGATAAAAGCCGTAGGCGAGCAAGGTGCTAGCTTTCCTAAAGTGACAGAGTCACTCAATAAGCTTGCTGCAAGTCATGTCCAGTTAGGCCAAAAATACCGTACTGCCCTACCGGTTTATCAGTTAGCTGATCGGGAGCCTGCTCGTACTGCGGATCAATATCTGGATGGCGCGTTTACGGTGCCAGAGCAACAGATGGCGAATGTGGCAATGTTGGTGAGAGCGAAAAAGCAGGAGGCGTTTGCTCAGGCCGAACAGGTGCTGAAACAACAAGAGCAGTGGATCATTATTCTCGGTAGCCTTGCAGGTTTCTCTATTCTTATCGCCTTTACCTATATCCTGCTGCGTACTGTTATCACCCCGATAAAACAGTGCTCTGGTATGTTGGAGCAGCTTGCTTCCGGTGAAGCGGATATCAGTAAGCGTTTGGAATATAAACAACAAAACGAACTGGGTGAGATGGCAACGTGGTTCAATCAGTTTATTGATAACCTCACTGCAATTACCCACGAAATCGATCAAGCAGCGGATCTGCTGTCAGAAAATACCTTGGCATCTACGCAAAACACCAGTGAAGTGAAAACGTTGGTGGGTAAACAGCAGGAAGAGATTTTACGAATTAGCAGCTCGATCGATCAGCTAGCGCAATCAGCGCGTGAGATCGCTCTAAAAGCCACCGAAGCCCTCAAATCGGCAGAGAATGCGCAACAAGCGACGGTTGCTACGTCTGAGATCATGGCTGAGATCGACGGCACAGTGACCGAGCTACACCACAGCAGTCAGCGCAACGATCAAGAGATGCAACAACTGCAAAAGCAGATTACCGGCATCAATAATATTTTGGAATTTGTCACCGAAGTCAGCGATCAGACTACGCTATTGGCATTGAATGCAGCTATCGAAGCAGCACGTGCGGGCGAACATGGTAAAGGCTTCTCTGTCGTAGCGAGCGAAGTCCGTCATCTGGCACAGCGCACCGCTGAAGCAACCGAATCGATTAGACTATCAACCAACCAGATCAATTCAGCTGCGACCCAGGTATCCAACGAGATCCAATACAGCCAAAAGCAGGTAATGGGGATTGTAGCGTTAACGGAAAAAGCGAATACCCATATCTTCCAGATGCAGGAACGCATCGAAGATATGAACCATATCAACCACACCATTGCCGATTCGGCGAATCATCAAAATGAGGTCACTCAGCAGATCCAAAGCAATATATGCAGTACTAAAAATGCGGTATCTCATGTGATGGATTCAGCAATGCAAAGTACATCGAGTAATGGTGATCTGGCGCAGATGTCGGTGCACCTTAAGCAACTATTGAATAGCTTTAAAGGTGGGGAAAGCAAGGGCCAAATGGCTACGACGGCTGGAGATGTTGAGCTGTTTTAATATGAACTAGCTGAGCAGCTAGAGAACAGGAAGATATGTAGAGTTTATTAGAGGCGCGTATTGTGAGTGCTAGCTCATCGTCAATACGCGCCTTCCATTGCAACTAGGTCTAACTTACTTAGCTGCTTTCTGCGCGATGCTGTTATCCCAAGAGTTATAGATAAACTCGCTTGCTAGTTTGAAGTATGTATCTAGCTCTTTCTTTGTTTCGTCCTTGCGGTTGTTTTCTGAGTTCAGGTGAACTTCTTCAACAACTACAGCAATTTTTTCCATCAACTCTTTGTCACTACCTGTAGATTGCTCAGCAAAGTAGGCAACGCTTTTCTCTAGTGAGTAAGTGATGATGTGAATTTCATGCAATTCTTCTGCATCCAGCTTCTGCTTACCTTTCATCTCCAACGTTTTCTCAATGAAAACGGTTTTTGCATCGCTCAATGAGGAAATATCAGCGATTTTAAGGTGCTGCACAGGTTTACCATCAGACACGCCACTTGCTTGAGCGGAAGCGGCAAATACAAGAGCAAAAAATAGTCCTGCTAGTTTTTTCATTGTGATTCTCCAGCACTCAGTTAATCAGAAGGTTAAACATCGCGGTGCTATTCAATGCTAACGAGAGGCGCAATATAAATGATAGTGATTAGCATTACAATAATTCGGGTCGCAGATCTATATACAAGCTGGAAGGCAGTGGAATCGGCATCTGATGCCGGGGCAGGAGTCAAAAGTGCTCACGAAGAGTGAGTGTTTGAAACGACCTCTAATTACTACCTAAATTTATGAAAAGAGATAAACAGAAAGGCCTTATTATCCTTGAGGTTAGCTTGATTTTTAATTGAATTATGCTTGCTTTTAAAACTGACTAACCAGGACTATTCTTGTATGAATGTTCGAAAATAAAGTTGTCTATTTTTATTGGGAAAACAGTTAGTGTGGAAGTGATCAAATTCATCATCACAGTCTTTCTCATATCACTTGCGATGTTCAATGGGGCAGTTGCTGCCACTCATCAGCTTGAATTTACAGAGCAAGAGAAAGCTTATCTCGAAACCAAAAAGCAGCTAAAGCTATGTATTGATCCAAACTGGATGCCTTATGAGAAAATATCGGACCGAGGGCAACATTTTGGTATCACTTCAGACTATTTCAATATATTTCAAAAAAGGATTGGGATTCCTATTTTTTTGTATCCGACCTCTACTTGGAATGAAACACTCGAAGCCGTCCGGACACGGAAATGCGATCTGATTTCGGCAGCTAAAAAGACTAAACAGCGAGAGGTGTATCTAAATTTTACGCCGCCTTATCTTAACTTTCCCTTGGCTGTAGCGGTTAAAGATACAGTGACGCCGAATCCCGATTTTACTCAGGAGATGCATAAAACCTTCGCGCTACCCAAAGGTTATGCCGCGATTGAAAACCTACCGGAAGCCTTTCCCAAAGTGAAAATATTGGTCGTTAAAAACCGTAAGGAAGGATTCGAGAAAGTGAATAAAGGCGAGGCATACGGTTACATTGATAGTTGGCCCATCATTGCATACGCCCTTAAAACTGAAGGCGTCACTGGATTAAAGATTGGCGGGGAGCTTCCATCTTATGGCGGGCTAGGTGCTGCGACCCGTAACGATGAGCCAGAACTACTCAGTATTTTTGAAAAGCTCACACGTAGCCTATCGCCCGATGATCAGGAACGGATCAATAAAAAGTGGCTTGCCGTGGATGTGAAAACGGAAATAGATTACGCGCTACTTGCACTAATCTTATTCGCAGTTTTAATTTTGATCGCTGTATTTTCTTATCTATATTGGAGGCTGAGTAAGGCCAATAAACATGCTCAGATAGCCCTAGAAGAGCTGATAAAAGCGCAAATTAAACTCGAGGAGCTTGCAACAACCGATAAGCTCACTGGCCTTTATAACCGCGCAAAGATAGATGAAATTCTACAAAACGAAATCTATCGATCGGAGCGTTATCAGCATGATTTTGGTGTAATCATGATTGATGTCGACAACTTCAAACAAGTTAACGACACATTTGGTCATCATGTGGGTGATGATGTTTTAAAAGAGTACGCTGCGACTCTGCGTGATGGCATTAGAAAAACAGATCATGTTGGGCGTTGGGGTGGGGATGAATTTATTGTGATCTGCCCAGAAACTGATGTAGATGGCGTGCATGCCATTGCCCAAAAATTGTGTCAGAAAATTGCGACACATGACTTTGAAACGGTAGGCCAAGGTACAGCTAGTCTTGGGCTTGCTATCCCTAGAGGAGGTGACACGATAACCTCCCTTTTGAAGAGAGCTGATAAAGCGCTATACCAAGCGAAAAGCGATGGCCGTAATAGGGTTCAACAGGCAGATAGCTAACTGATACTTATAGGCCAACCAGTCGGATCTTGATGGTCGATCTGTGTGTATGCTTCTGATCCTGCCCAACGCTTTTGAAACGAGCCATCGGGGTCATAGATCTCAGTTTGTTTTTCGATATTGAAGTGTCTGCCTCCACGGCTATCCACTCCCACGCCTGCGATGTATTGCCAATTACCCCAGTTACTAGCGACATCATAATCAATCAGTTGCTCTTCAAACCATGCTGCGCCATAGCGCCAGTCCACGCAGAGCTCATTGACTAAAGCGCTGGCAGCTATCTGCCTACCCCTATTAGATAAATAGCCAGTTTCTTTTAGCTGCCGCATACAGGCATTGACTAAAGGCCATGGTGTTTTGCCCTCTGTCCATGCTTTAAACAGTTCGGGATAAAAGCTGGTAAGCGGTTGAGAAGTGCTTAGCCCTTTAAACGTATAAAGATCTTTTCCTATTTGCAGAGCTAGCCATTGAAAGAACTCTCGCCATAGAAGTTCTACGAAAATCCAGTCTGTACCAGGGTTTTTGCCATGTTTAGTTTCATAATCCTTTAAAGCTATGACGATCTGTCTGGGTGATATGCAGCCCTGATTTAACCAAGCAGAAAACTTCGTGGAGCTTTGCCAGTCATCAATATGGTTTCGACTGTCCTTATAGTGTTTAGGCAAGGTAGATGAAAAATAGTTACTCAAGTGCTGATCTGCTTTGGTTTCACCGCCCTTGAAATCCAAGTGCTTGGTATTTATCAACTTTTCTAATTTAAAAGGCGATCTGTGTTGATAAGCAAGGGAGGGGGGTAAGGCGCTAAAGTCACAAGGTGTGCTTATCTTTATCTTCTCAGCCTGACGGCGAAAAGCTGAAAAGCTGGAAGGTAGGGTATTCAGCAGCGGCATAATACTCTGCTGATCAAATAGTGTGTAACTATCAATCTCATGGATATTCAGATTGCTATGTTGTTGTTTAATCTGTTCTAGTTGGCGATTCTCGTACAAGCCAAATCGTCGGGACAGGTACAGATCAGAAACGGCAGTTTCGGCTAATACCTCCGAAACTATTTGCTGAGGCGGGCCTGATAGGACGTGCAGCTTGTGACCCTGCAATGCGAGTGACTTTCCTAGTGCGGTAATGGATTCCCAAATAAAGCGCCAACGCATTTTCCCCACTGGTTTAGCCTGCTGTGCGCTTGGTCTGAACCAACTTGGGTCGACACAATAGATACAAACAAGCTGATCGGCAGAACTTGCAGCTTGCAGAGTTGGGTTGTCGGCAATACGTAGATCTTGGGTAAACCAAATAACAGCTGTTTTCATTATCCTCTCCTGATATGAGGATGCTTACGGTTTGCTTGGGGAAAAGGTTCAATATGTAAGGAGTATTACGTTAAGCTGTTAGACCCGTCCTACCGTCTGCTAGTAGAGTTGTCGAAGTACTAAGAGGTAAGTGAAATGCCAGAGACTAAACAAGAAAACCTGACCTATTCTGATTTCCCATTTCAGGCTTACGATAAATTGAGATATGGTGATACAGACAAGGGCATGTGAACAATGCTGTTTTCTCGACCTTTCTAGAAACAGGGCGAGTGGAATTTTTATATAACCCTGATAACCCACTCACCTCAGAAGGCGCGTCGTTTGTAATCGCTAACTTAAACCATCCGAGCTGTAACTAAATCAACAAACTAGGAGCAGATTGAGCCTGCCGTAAGGGATTATCCGAGTTGATCTACCATTACTGAGTTTGAGTAAACCAAGCTGCCATCTTTAGCTTGTTCACCTACAAGATGAAACATACCTCTTGGGTCCTCATTTCGGCTTAAAAATACTCTGACTTTCCATTGGTTAACATGATCAACCTCTGCAGGTGTCTCAATCTCAATATCGTTCTCAACAGGAATGTAGGCTTCAGATTTGCCCTCATGTAAAAGGGTTTCTTCCAGCCGTTCAAGCTTAAGGTGAGCATTCTCACTCACTCGAAATCTAATAAGGCCAATAGGTTCAGATTTGTTCTGGCCCTGTGATTTATGCCAACCTTCTAATTCAAATGTGTTCATAGCGTCCACCTATGTTTTTTATTGTTGTTTAAAAAATGTACGGCGCTGAGTTTGAAAGAGATCAGCTTAAATACAATTCAGGACGCTTCGCTAGAGGGCGCCGCTTCGCGGCTAGAGGAAAGATCTAAATCCACCCTAAGTGTTTTTAAAACGGAAAGTGATGAGGCATAAGGGCTGTCTTGCCAGTAAACTTGAATGCAAGATTTGTTTAATTTTCCTCGATATTAAATTGTTATGTAGGAAAGGTGCTCTATGGATAATGTCGCAATCGTAACGGGTGGTAGTCGAGGTATTGGTGCCGCTACATCCAAGCTATTAGCGTCCCAAGGCTACTTGGTTTGTGTTAATTATCGGAGCCGTTCAGAGGAAGCTGAAGCGGTGGTTACTGAAATAAACTCAAACGGTGGCCGAGCATTTGCGTTTGTCGCAGATGTTTCAATGGAAAGTGAAGTCATTCGCTTATTCGACGCAACGGAAACAGAGCTAGGAGCGGTTACTCATCTGGTTAACAATGCTGGAATTTTGTTTACTCAATCTCGCTTGGCTGATTTGAGCGTGGAACGTTTTGAAAAGATCCTTTCGACCAATGTCACGAGTTGCTTTCTGTGCTGTCGTGAAGCAGTCAGGCGCATGAAAAACGGCGGAGCTATTGTCAATGTGTCCTCCATAGCTTCAAAAACAGGTTCCCCTAATGAATACGTTGATTACGCAGCATCAAAAGGTGCAATGGATAGCTTAACAAAAGGCTTGTCGCTGGAGGTTGCATCGCAAGGTATTCGAGTGAATGCTGTTCGCCCAGGTTTTATTTATACCGATATGCACAGCGATGGTGGCGAGCCAAATCGTGTTCAAAGACTAAGCTCCCAAATTCCATTGCAACGAGGAGGCACCGCAGAAGAAGTGGCGAATTCGATAGCTTGGTTGCTATCAGACGAGGCTTCTTATGTAACAGGGTCTTTCATTGATATTGCCGGTGGTAAATAGCTGTTAAGAACGCTACCCATAAATACCTTTATATTCGCTCTTGGCACAAATCAGAAGCCAGCCCTGTAACAATGATTTGCCTCTGAGCGAACCCGTCCTCTAGCCGCGCAGCTTATTACACCATCGATATTATGAGTTTGTGTAATATGCTCCGCTATTACACCTTACTTGCTTTAACGGTTTTTGAAATTCTCTTCTATTATTACTTTATGATTTGATCTGGGTCAGCGATTTAAACCGACCAAATGGACTGTTGTGCTAAGAGCCCATAACATAGCCCGAAATGTATGTGGTAAATAGTGCGTTAATGCCTGCTCTCCCTCATCTCCATGTAAATTCTTAAAGCTAGATATATAACTTCATGAAATTAGTAAAAGATTTTGTCGAGTATGAAATCGTATTTTATTGGGCCGATAAAAATATAACGCCTGTAAGTCCTATCTTTCATAGTATCCAACATGCTGAGGAATGGTGGAAACAACACTTGTATTCATTGTATGAAGGTGAAGAACGTCGTAAGACGACGATAGATAGGCGTTCAAATCATGAAAAAAGAAATAAAATGGATAAGCACAATTTCTCTAGGCACAACCCTCAGGGGCGGAGAGCATCAGATAAGCCCGTATCTGTAGAAATTGATCTATTTGTAGAGAAGATAAAACAGTTTAAGTAATTATTTCGAAGAAATGATTTTCATACCTACGATTTATCTTGTAAATGCTGTCAAAGGCTATCCTTTCTCTGAAAGGCTTAAACTGTCCAGTATCAATAATGAAATTTTCTGATTAGCTAGGTCAATCTCAGCTTTTAGTTCTCTGTCAGTTATCCTTCTTCCTTGAGTGTATGGATTACGTTGTAATTCCAAATATGCACTTTGTTTATGAAAACTACGTCTGTCGATTTTTGAACATCGCCTTTCCGTTCCTTTATACCTACAAACGTAATGATCAATTAGCCATTCTTTGGCATGTTGAAGACAAGGAAATATTGGACTGATACGCTGTGCCTTCTTATTTTGCCAATAGAACACAATTCTATCTTCAATATAATCTTTAATTAGCATTTCCATCTGAATGCCCTAACCAGCTAATAGCGTGAAAAGGTCTCCTTTTTATAGGTATAGTGCTAAAACGCGCTTTAGCAAAGCATCCCATAGAATTAAATCAACAATGAGGTCTGTATCAGGCGTCCTGCCTTTTAACTACGATAAGGAAAAGCCCCTGTCCGCATCTTCCGATACTGACTCGGCGATAACCCCATTAGTTTCTTAAAGATCCTAGAGAAGTAGTAAGCATCGTCATAACCCACGGCAAAAGAGATCTCGTTGATGCTGTTGGTGGTGGTATCTAGAAGATGACAGGCGCGCTCTATCTTGAGCTGGATAAAGTGGTTGATAGGGGTGGTGCCGGTGATCTCTTTGTATTTTTTCACAAAGTGAAATTTCGACAGGTTAACGCTTTCGGCAAGCGTATCTAAGTCCAGTTGCTCGTGAACATGGGTCTGCATCAAGCTGTGAACGCGTTCTATATCCAAGCCTGCTCTTGATAGCTTTTGCCGTGCCAGTGGTTGTAGCAGGGCGATATGGCTGAGTATTTGCCGAAGTTGGTTTGCTGCACAGATATAGGCATTGAGGTTGTAGGTGGATTCGCGGGCTTCTAAGAGCGCTTCAAAATCGCTGGCAAGGCGCGAGTGAATACCGATGGGAATAATAAACTGCCTTTGCGGGGACTCGCGTTGCTCCAAATGTGCCACAAAATCAGCGGCTTGGTGGCCATGAAAGTGCACCCAATAGATAGTCCAGGGGCGTTTTTGTCGCGCTTTATAGGTGTGGGCTATTCCTTTAGGAATCAGCAATATATCACCGGCTTTGACTCTAACCTTCTTATCATTAAGTACTGCTTCACCTTCACCGTCCAAACAATAGATCATTAGATAATCGTCATGTTCCATCCTTTCCATGTGATGCCCGCTGGCTTCGCGATAGTAGCCCATACCTAGAGGATACAGGCCCTGGCTTAGCGGATTCTGCGCTAATTCAGCTACCACGCGCCTTGGGGTGACAAAGCGAATGCTCTCAGGGGGTAGGGGCCAGTTGGATGGGCTACTCATAGCTACGACCTATGTATTAGGGTAATTACTTATACGATAACAATATAGTCCATCAATTGGACAAGATTATCAATCTTGAATTGCTAGGCTGCATGATAAAACAGAGTTATTGAGTTTGAACGCGACGTAAAACAATACAACTACAACAAGAAATACAGGTATCAGAGAATGACACAGCAAGTACCTTTACTTATCAACGGCGAATTTATTCAGAGTGAATCACAGACCCTGCTTCCAGTAACTAACCCTGCTACGCAGGAAGTGATTGCACAGGTTCCTTGCGCAACAGCTGCAGAAGTTGATCAAGCAGTAGAAGCTGCCAAAGCTGCGTTTGAAGATTGGAAAGAAACACCTGTAGGCGAGCGTGCTCGTCTGATGCTGCGTTACCAGCATCTGCTAAAAGAGAACCACGATGAGTTAGCTACACTTCTTGCTCAGGAAACAGGTAAAACATTTGAAGATGCGAAAGGTGACGTTTGGCGTGGTATCGAAGTTGTAGAACACGCTTGTAACATCGCTTCTCTATCTATGGGTGAAACAGTTGAAAACGTAGCGCGTAAGATCGATTGCTACAGCATCACTCAGCCACTAGGTGTATGTGTTGGTATTACACCATTCAACTTCCCAGCAATGATCCCTCTATGGATGTTCCCAATGGCGATTGCTTGCGGTAACACCTTCGTACTTAAGCCATCTGAGCAAGATCCACTAACGCCAATGCGTTTAGCTGAGTTATTCAAAGAAGCGGGTGCGCCAGACGGTCTATTACAAGTTGTTCACGGTACAAAAGATGCGGTAAACCAGCTGCTTACTCACAAAGATACGCCAGCAATCTCCTTCGTAGGTTCTGTGGCTGTAGGTGAGCACATCTACCGTACAGGTACTGACAAAATGAAACGTGTACAGGCATTCGCTGGTGCGAAGAACCACATGGTGGTTATGCCGGATGCGTCTAAAAACCAAGTTGTTAACAGCATTGCCGGTGCCTCTGTTGGTGCGGCAGGTCAGCGCTGCATGGCGATCTCTGTTGCGGTATTCGTTGGTGAAGCACGCGAGTGGATCCCAGAAGTACGCGATGCCCTAGCCAAAGTACAGCCTGGTGCGTGGGATGATCCAAAAGCAGGTTACGGCCCACTAATTAATCCACAGGCGCGTGAGCGTGTTCTTAACTTCATCCAAGAAGGTAAAGACGCTGGTGCAGAATGTATTCTCGATGGTAGCGAATGTGTAGTTGATGGTTACCCAGACGGTAACTGGGTTGGCCCAACAATGTTCCGCGGTGTAACGCGTGATATGTCTATCTACCAAGAAGAGATCTTCGGTCCTGTGCTGATCGCACTTGAAGTAGATACCTTGGAAGAAGCGATCGAGCTGATCAACGAGAACCCATACGGTAACGGTACTTCCATGTTCACCTCTTCTGGTGCAGCAGCACGTAAGTACCAGCACGAGATCAAAGTAGGTCAGGTTGGTATCAACGTACCAGTACCAGTGCCTCTACCAATGTTCTCTTTCACTGGTTGGAGAAAGTCTTTCTACGGTGACCAGCACGCTTACGGTAAGCAAGCGGTTAAGTTCTACACCGAGACTAAGACTGTGACAGCACGTTGGTTTGAAGATGATATCGATACTGGCGTGAACACAACGATCCAGTTGAAGTAATCAGTTGTTACGAACAGAACAATAACGAGAAAGAGGCACGGTTGCGTGACCTCTTTCCACCTAAGGAGAGAGCAATGGATTTCGAGCTGAATGAAGATCAGATTGCATTCGCCGATATGGCCCGTGCCTTTGCGCAAAATGAGTTTGAGCCCCATGCAGCTGAGTGGGATGAAAAACAGATTTTTCCTGTTGATGTGCTGCGTCGAGCAGGTGAGATGGGCTTTTGTGGCCTGTATTCACCGGAAGATGTTGGTGGTCTAGGCCTGAGCCGCTTAGATGCCAGCATTATCTTTGAGCAGTTGGCGATGGGTTGTACCTCGACCACTGCGTTTATCACGATTCACAACATGGCCGCGTGGATGATTGCCGATTTTGGTAATCAGGAAACCCGTGAGCACTGGTGCCCAGATCTAACCGCCGGTCTGAAATTAGCGTCTTACTGCTTAACCGAGCCAAATGCCGGTTCCGATGCCGCATCGCTTAAATCTACGGCACGTCGTGAGGGTGATAACTACATCCTAAATGGCAGCAAGATCTTTATCTCCGGTGCCGGTAGTACCGATGTGCTTGTGGTGATGGCACGTACCGGTGAAGAGGGACCAAAAGGGATCTCTGCTTTTGCGGTGGATGCTAAGAGCGAAGGCATCGTTTACGGCCGTAAAGAAGAAAAGATGGGCTGGAACAGTCAGCCGACACGAATGATTACCTTTGAGGACGTGGTAGTACCGGCATCTGCTCTACTGGGCAATGAAGGTGACGGCTTCAAAATTGCGATGAAAGGCCTTGATGGTGGTCGTATCAATATCGCGACTTGCTCGATTGGTACTGCACAAGCGGCGTTGAACAAAGCGCGTGACTATCTGCATGAGCGTAAGCAGTTTGGTAAAGAGCTAGCGCACTTCCAAGCGTTGCAGTTCAAGTTGGCAGATATGGCGACTGAGCTTGTGGCAGCAAGACAGCTAGTACGTTTGGCAGCATCGAAACTGGATGCAGGCCATGCCGATAAAACGGCGTACTGCGCGATGGCAAAACGCTTTGCCACTGATGTTGGTTTTAACATTGCTGACGAAGCTCTGCAGATCTTTGGCGGCAACGGCTATATCAAAGAGTACCCATTGGAGCGCTACCTACGTGATAACCGCGTGCACCGCATCCTTGAGGGTACTAACGAAATTATGCGTGTCATTATTGCTCGTCGAGTATTAATGGAAGATGCAGCGGATCTTGTGTGATCCGGTAGGACAGAATTGGAGAAAGCTATGACAGATAAATTGATTGTAGAAAAACACGGTCATACCGCCGTTATCACCATGAATAATCCTCCGGCCAACACTTGGACCGAAGAGAGTCTGTCGGGTTTAGTCACTATTGTTGACGAGCTAAACCAAGACAAACAGATCTATGCTTTGGTACTGCGCTCTACGAGCGAGAAGTTCTTCTCAGCCGGTGCCGATCTAAACCTGTTTGCCGATGGTGATCGTGCGATGGCACGAGAAATGGCGAGCCAGTTTGGACGTGCTTTTGAAAGCTTATCTAAATTCCGCGGTGTATCTATAGCAGCGATCAACGGTTTTGCCATGGGTGGCGGTTTAGAAGTCGCGTTAGCCTGTGATATTCGCGTTGCCGAAGAGCAAGCACAGATGGCTCTGCCAGAAGCGACCGTTGGTCTACTGCCATGTGCTGGCGGTACGCAGAACCTAACCATGCTGGTGGGTGAAGGCTGGGCTAAGCGCATGATCCTTTGTGGCGAGCGTATCAAAGCGCCACAAGCTAAAGGTATCGGTTTAGTTGAAGAGCTAGTTCCACAAGGTCAGGCTTACGACAAGGCGATGGAGTTGGCAAAAGCGGTAGAAAAACAAAGTCCAACGGCGATCGCGGCGTGTAAGCAACTGATTCAGAACAACCGCACTCATCACTGGGATGCCGGTTACCGTCTAGAACGCGAACTGTTTGTTGATCTATTCCACACCGAAGATCAGAAAGAGGGTGTGAACGCATTCCTAGATAAGCGTGCACCTGAGTGGAAAAACCAATAAGGGACTGATTGATGAGCTGCGTACTGTTTAACGAATACCCAACCCAAGACGGCAAGAAGATTGTAGAGATCAGTCTGAATGCCGAGCGCTCTTTGAATGCGCTGACCTTGGAGATGATCGACCTGATCCAGCCAAAACTGGATGAGTGCAAAACAGACGATTCTGTCGTGGCGATCCTGCTGGATAGCGCCGGTGAGAAAGCGTTTTGTGCCGGTGGCGATGTCGTCAATCTTTACAAGGCGATGACCGGTGAGGGCGATGCTTCCTTTCCAGAAGATTTCTTCACCCGGGAGTACACGCTGGATTACACCATCCACACTTATCCAAAACCAATTATCTGTTGGGGTGCGGGCATTGTGATGGGCGGCGGCATGGGCCTAATGAACGGCTGTAGCCACCGTATCGTGACTGAAAGCTCTCATTTGGCGATGCCAGAAGTAACGATCGGCCTTTACCCAGATGTAGGTGGTAGCTGGTTCTTGAATCACATGCCGGGTCGTACAGGTCTGTTCCTAGGTCTGACGGGTAACCCAATGTTCGCTGCTGATGCGTTGTTCCTTGGCTTGGCAGATCGCTTTGTTGCGAATGAACTACGCCAGAACATGGTTGAAGGGCTACAAGCGGAAAACTGGGATGGCTGTGCAACAGCTGCCGTAAACCGCGTGTTACGGGTTGTAGAAGAACAGTCGCAACCGCAGTTCAAATCGGAGTCCCCGATTCAACAGCATTACGACTTTATCCAGAAGATTACCGATCACGACAGCGTTGAAGAGATTGTCTCTGCACTGTTGGCGGTTGAAAGCGACGACAAGTGGATCAATCGCTCCCAGAAAGCGATCGGCCATGGCAGTCCTCTGGCGATCAACCTGATCAAACAGCAACTAGAACGCACCGATCAGATGTCCCTGAAAGAGGTGTTCTGTGCCGAGATTATTCTGTCTGTGCAGTGCTGCAGTCATCGTGAATTCCCAGAAGGCGTGCGAGCGCTGCTTGTGGATAAAGATGGCAAGCCGCAGTGGACCTATCCAACACTGGCAGAGGTCGATCAGGCAAAAGTAGCTGAGTTTTTTGAGTCACCTTGGAAAGGCGACGGACAGGAGAACCCACTCGCCAATTTGTAAGGCGTGGGCAATGAAGATGGGATGCAGCGTTAAGCATCCAGATAAAACAACGATGTATAACAACTAGTTATAACAATAACAGGACTAGAGAAATGGCGACTATCGGTTTTATAGGTTTAGGTAACATGGGTGGTCCAATGGCGATCAACCTTGTTAAAGCGGGTCATTCAGTAAAAGCATTCGACCTGTCTCAAGATGCAATTGCCAAAGTAGTGGCTGAAGGTGGCCAAGCTGCTGCGACAGCCGTAGATGCAGCAACAGATGCTGAGTTTGTTATCACAATGCTGCCAGCGGGTAAGCATGTTGAAGGTTTGATGGTGTCTGGTGATGCGCCACTGTTTGATGTGGTTGCTGACGGTGCACTAATTATCGACTCATCTACGATCGATGCCGAAACTGCTAAGCAGGTTGCAGCAGTTGGTGCCGAGCGCGGTATCAACTTTATCGATGCGCCGGTATCTGGCGGTGTAGGTGGTGCGGTAGCAGGCACGCTAGCATTCATGGTGGGCGCATCTGACGAGCAGTTCGCTAAAGCAAAACCTGTGCTTGAGTGCATGGGTAAAAACATCTTCCACGCTGGTAGCAACGGCGCAGGCCAGGTCGCTAAAGCGTGTAACAACATGCTGCTAGCGATCCTAATGACAGGTACATCTGAAGCCCTAAACATGGGTGTGAAGAACGGCCTAGACCCAGCAGTGCTATCTGAAATTATGAAGCAGAGCTCCGGTAACAACTGGTCACTACAGGTTTACAACCCGTTCCCAGGTGTGATGGAAGGCGTACCTTCTTCTAACGATTATCAAGGCGGTTTCCAAGTCGATCTAATGTTCAAAGATTTAGGTTTGGCGATGGAGCTAAGCCAACAAAGTGCGTCCCCAACTCCAATGGGTTCGCAGGCACGTGCACTGTTCAATCTGCACAAAGCCAACGGTAACGGCGGGTTGGACTTCTCCAGCGTTCTTCGTCTTTACCAAGACCAGTAAAAAACTTATCCACAGATAAGCGAAACCTGCCAGTTGATGCGTGCTGGCAGGACTTTCCAACCTAAAACAAAAATAATTGAGGTTGATTCGATGGGATACAATCATGAGTATCAGTTGGCTTTGGCGAACACCGAAGCTTACTGGGCGGATCAGGCTGACCGTATTTCTTGGTTCAAAAAGCCGACAAAGACCCTTACAAAAACAGATTTTGGTACCTACAGCTGGTACGCCGATGGTGAGCTGAACAGCGCTTATTTAGCGCTGGATTACCATGTGGAAAATGGCCGTGGTGAGCAGGTTGCGCTGTATTACGATTCCCCTGCTGCCGGTAAAAAAGAGGCTATTACTTACAACCAGCTTCTCGATCGTGTTGCCCGTTTTGCCGGAGCCCTAAAAGCTCAAGGCATCGAGAAAGGCGATACGGTTCTAATCTACATGCCGATGATTCCTGAAGCAGCCGTGGCTATGCTGGCCTGCGCTCGCTTGGGTGCGATTCACTCGGTGGTATTCGGTGGCTTTGCTCCTGCAGAGATGGCGATTCGTATCGATGACGCTAATCCGAAGATGATCCTTACCGCGTCTTGCGGTATCGAGTTTGATAAAACCATTGCCTATAAACCGCTGGTGGATAAAGCGATCGATCTGGCCGAGCACAAGCCAGAGCACACTATTGTGTTCCAGCGAGCGATGGTTAAAGCCGATATGGATCGTGATGGCGATCTGGACTGGATTGAAGTTCAGGAAGGTGTCGAGCCTGCGCCATGCACACCGGTTAAAGGTTCTGACCCGCTTTATATCCTTTACACCTCCGGCACTACCGGCCAGCCCAAAGGGATCGTCCGTGATAATGGCGGTCATGCGGTGGCGCTAAGCTATGCCCTGAATAACGTTTACGGCA
Source organism: Neptuniibacter sp. QD37_11 (assembly GCF_047778105.1). Lineage (NCBI taxonomy): Bacteria > Pseudomonadati > Pseudomonadota > Gammaproteobacteria > Oceanospirillales > Oceanospirillaceae > Neptuniibacter > Neptuniibacter sp. QD37_11. The sequence continues at coordinate 111,665 of NZ_CP180552.1, forward strand.
TGCACCCGGGTGATGTTTGGTGGGGCGCGTCCGATATCGGTTGGGTTGTGGGTCACTCCTTCATCGTTTACGGCCCGCTTATGGGCGGTTGTAGTGCGATCTTCTTTGAAGGTAAGCCGATCAAAACACCGGATGCAGGCACGTTCTGGCGCGTAATCGAAGAGTACAAAGTTAACTCTATGTTCTGTGCGCCAACCGCTTTCCGAGCGATTCGTAAAGAAGACCCAGAAGGTGCGTTGTCTCACAAATACGATCTAAACAGCCTGAAGTGGGTGTTTGTTGCAGGTGAAAAGCTAGATTCCTCAACTTTCCACTGGTTGTCTGACCTGTTGAAAGTGCCAGTGATCGATCACTGGTGGCAGACCGAAACCGGTTGGCCGATGACGGCTCCGATGATGGGTTGGGACAATCCATCTGAAGCGCGCTTAGGTTCTACCAATAAACCAATTCCAGGCTACGACATCCGTGTATTGGATGGCGATGGTAACGAAGTCGAAGACGGCGAAGCGGGCAATATTTGCGTGAAATTGCCGATGCCACCGGGCGTTGCTTGGAGCATCTGGAATAATAACGACCGTTACGTTAGCTCATACCTAGAAGCCTTCCCGGGTTACTACCACACCGGCGATGGCGGCTTTAAAGATGACGATGGCTATATCTACATCACCGGCCGTACCGACGATGTGATCAACGTATCCGGTCACCGTTTATCCACAGGTGAAATGGAAGAGGTTGTTTCTGCTCACCCTGCAGTAGCCGAGTGCGCTGTGATCGGCGTAAACGACGAGCTCAAAGGCCAACTGCCTGTTGGTTTGATCGTGCTAAAAGCCGGTGAACAGATCGAAGAAGAGCAACTACAAACGGAGCTGGTACAGATGGTCCGTGAACAAGTAGGTGCCCTTGCTTGCTTTAGAAGCGCAATCGTAGTGCAACGTTTGCCTAAAACACGATCAGGCAAAATCCTGCGCGCGATACTGCGTAAGATTGCAGCTAAAGAGCAGTATAAAATGCCCTCAACCATCGATGACGCCTCAATTCTTCCTGAGATAGAAGCATTAATCGAAGCGCGAGGCGCCATTTAACCCCCAAGAAAAATTACCCACAGGGATAGTTTCTTCCACTAGGAGCTATCCCACCTATTTTTCAGATTCTGCTCTCTTACCGGCCATGTACTTAGCGCATGTGCCGGTTTTTTTGTTTAGGGGCAGGACGCCGCTTCGCGGCTAGAGAAAAATCAGGACGCCACTGCGTGGCTAGAGGACGGCTGCGCCTAGAGGGAAAGGCTTTGAGTAGCTAGTGACTAGAGAAAAAACTAAGTAGTTAATAGTTGCGTTCTAGCTGTTATAGCGTCTAGTTATTCACCCATGTTCTTCATGAATTGCTCAATTTTTAGTCTAGTGCTAACATTTGTGTGTACGTTATTGTAGGAGTCTATTATGGACACTCGAATTCAATTTCGCGTCGATGAAGAAATAAAACGCCTGGCGCAGCAGATGGCTGAGAGCCAAGGGCGAACGCTGAGTGATGCTTGCCGTGAGTTAACCGAACAGCTAGCTGAGCAACAACGTAAGGTGCAATCTCATGATGCATGGTTAACCGAAGAGGTAAACCAAGCATTTGATAAGCTAGATGCTGGTGAGGCTGTTTTTGTAGATCATGACTCTGCGAAAGCACGTATGGAAGCACGAAAAGCCAAAATTCGTAACAGGGACAAGCGATGATTCTATGGGAAGAAGAATCACTGAACGACCGAGAAAAGATCTTTGAATATCTTTACGACTTTAACCCAAACGCTGCTGAAAAAACCGATGAGCTAATCGAAGCCAAAGTAGAAAACCTCTTAGAACAACCGCTAATGGGCGTTAAACGTGAAGGAATACGTGGCCGGCTACTAATCATCCCCGAAATCTCCATGATCATATCCTATTGGGTAGATGGTGGTTCTGTTCGCGTTATGCGAGTCCTACACCAAAAGCAAAAGTTTCCAATTGTTTAATAATCATTCAGCTAAGGCAAGATATCCCAGCGGGGCTAGAGACCGGCTTTGCCTTTTTGGACGCTAACGCTAGAGGAAAAGCTGAATTGAACAGTTGCACCTACATACTGACCGAGGTTAATGATTTCTATCGTTGCCATGTATTAGCATGGTTACTTTAGTTTTTCTGTTTAGTAGGGATAAATGAAGTTTCGTACTAAAACCATCCTTGGGGTAGCAATTATAGAGCTTGTCCTCCTGGGGATTCTGACGCTCAATGTTATCTCTATACTTCGAGATTCCAACCAAGAAGAAGCACAACGCAAAGTTAAACTCACTGAGTCACTGATGTTGGCGGCCAGCGAGGATGCTATCATTTCTTATGATATAGCTACCTTGCAATCTTTGGCGGATAACATCATAAAGACTCAAGAGCTAGCGTATGTTCGTTTTTGGGATAATGACTACAACATTCTCGTTGAAAGCTGGCTGCTAGATGAGCAAACAGCAAGCGACTTTTTTATTTCATCTGAAACTTTGCATAGAACCCTACCTATTAGAGTTTCCGGACAAATTTCGGGTTACGTCCAGTTTGGTATTGACCAAGGCTACATGGCTAACCTCCTTAATAGTGCGATCAATCAGACTGTCTCCCTTGCTGTATTTGAGATTGTTCTCGTTGCAGCATTTTCTGCCTTACTAGGGGTCTATTTAACTAATCAGTTAACGGGGCTGACTCTAGCGTCGAACAAAATCAGAGAAGGTAATCTTGGATTCAAACTGCCCGTGCGTGGCAACGATGAGTTGTCTGAAACTGTTCAAGCCTTCAACACTATGTCCACTACTTTGAAGCGGCTTGAGATTGAGCGTTTACAGGAAAAAGAGAAACTAGAAATCGCTCATCAGAGGATGCGCTCTTTATTGGATAATTTCCCTTTTCTTATTTGGTTGAAAAATAATGATGGTCAATTTTTATCGGTTAATAAAGCCTTTGCCGATGCGTGTGGAAAGCACGATCCAGAGTCAGTTGAAGGGCTAACAGACTTTGATGTTTGGCCTACAGATCTGGCCAATCAATATCGAATAGATGATCTAAAAGTTATTAATTCAGCCAAAGGCAAAATGGTTGAAGAGAAAGTTGAATCTGAAGGCCAAAGAATCTGGATAGAAACGTTTAAATCGCCTGTAGTTCATCACGATAAAGTCATAGGAACGGTTGGTTTCGCGCGTGATGTCTCGGAAAGAAAGGAAGCAGCTGAGCGGCAACGTAAAGCAGAAGCTATTTTTAACTCCGCCTCAGAAGCGATACTTCTTGCGGACGCATACGCCAATGTAAAAATGATTAACCCTGCTTTCACGCAAATTACAGGGTATGAAGAAGATGAAATTTTAGGACAGAACGCATCGATACTCAGTTCTGGGAAGCATGATAAAGCGTTTTATCAAATCATGTACGCGGCCTTGGAAACCGAAGGTTCCTGGCAGGGTGAAATTCATAATCGTAAGAAAAACGGCGAGCTCTATGTCCAGTGGCAAACGATTGTTGCTTTAAAGGGCGATCATGGTCAGGTTGAAGAGTATTTGGCTATTTTCAGTGACATTACCCAGAAGAAAGCAGCTGAAGATGAGATTAAATATCGGGCTAACTATGATCAATTAACAGGACTGCCTAATCGAACCTTACTCAATGAACTTTTAAAGCAAGAACTACAGCGCAGTCGCAGAGAATTAAGAAAGAGTGCGGTGATGTTTCTAGATTTAGATCACTTCAAAAGGATTAACGATACGCTTGGTCATGCGATTGGCGACCTGTTGTTGCAGAAAGTATCTGAACTGTTGCAAACCACTATTCGGGATTCAGATGTAGTTGCGCGTTTGGGTGGTGATGAATTTATCGTAATCTTATCTGATGTGGATAATGTGACAGATATAAGCACTGTCGCAGAAAAAATAGTTACCTCTTTGGGCAGACCTATTCACATCCATGAGCACGAAATTCGTACCTGTACGAGTATTGGCATAGCGGTATTCCCTGATGATGGCCGTGATGAGGACGAGCTGCTTAGTCATGCTGATATGGCGATGTATAAAGCTAAAGAGTCAGGACGAGGTCAGTATCGATTCTTCAATACTGAGATGGCAAAAGAGATCTGATCTTCTAGATCTATAGAGTTAGAACTCAGCAACGTAATAGAAAATGCAGAACTGTGTGTTGCTCTCCAGCCAATCGTCAATATTTCCGATCATTCCATCCGCGGCTACGAAGCGCTGATGAGGTGGCCCGAGCAAACCAATCAGAAAGTATCTGTAGAGCAGTCGATTCGTAACGCTGAAGAGTTCGGATTGATTCAGCCTCTCTTTGAAGTTGTATTTAATAAAGCGGCTCAAGGCTTTAGCCAATTGCTTAAAGACTCGGCTTCTGCTGATCTGTATTTCACGGTTAATGTGTCGTCACATCAAATCCCAGATCGTTTATCGCTTGATTGGGTTGTTAACGATTGGCCGATTATGGATTATCGCCTCAGCATTTGATCATAGAGTTAACAGAAGGTGTTTTCCTCTCGGACTCGCCTGAGAATCTAAGATGGTTAAAGCGTGCACGAGAGATGGGAATTCGTATTTCACTGGACGATTTTGGAACAGGATATTCTTCATTAGCTTACCTGAAACGTTTCACCGTTGATTTCCTTAAAATTGATCGTGGCTTTGTAGCGAATTTGCAACAGACAGGGGCAGATTACTCTCTTATCAAATCAGTTATTTCTCTCTCTGATGCCTTTGGTCTGACTGTTATCGCGGAAGGCGTAGAAACTGAGGAGCAGGCGCAAGTGTTAGCTGAGCTTGGATGCGAAGCAGCACAAGGTTATTTTTATGGAAAACCCAAGCTGGTTCAGTTATCAGAAGCGGAGTCTATTTCCTAAAAGGCTCATTAAAATGCAATGGGATTAACCAAAAAGAGGGCCTATATAAGGCCCTCTTTCCATGTAGAGATCAGTTAAATCTACTTACATTTAAGGCATATAAAGCTCGCCATAGAAACCATGGGTATTCAGCGTAATCGTGACCGGAGCGTCACTGGTATTTTGCCAATACCAGCCATGGGTTCCTTTGAATGGCGCGGTGAAATTACCACTTGCTTGCTGTTGGTTTTTACCAATCCAATAGCTAGTAAATTCATCTTTACCTGCATTGGGTACTTCCCCATGCATATCGAAGTAAACCGATCCGCCTTCTGCAGTCCAGGTAAACACAAAGTTATCACCCGTGTTCATTGGGGATTTTATTTCGGCTCCTTGTCGAGGCATCAGCGTTATCTTCATCGTATCACTACGAGGTTCTGTGTCGCCTTTCCAGAGCGGATTTTCAATGCTTACAGCATTGTTAGCCTGTGATGCTTCCTCGGGTACTTCTGGCTCGGTAGCATGCGCTTGGCTTAGTACATTCAAACCCAAAACCTTGCCCATACTTGTTGGGTCTACGCCATATTCAGCAGGAAGGATTGTGGTGACTAAAATGACGGTGCCCGCTACGAACGCTGCAATAGTCGCTTTGATAAGGCTCTTTGTTGACGGTAAACCGTCGTTATTGATGTTTGAAATATCGTTCATGATGAAATTCCTATGCAGTAACCCAATAGCCCGTTAATTGAAAACCAATGAGCATAAAGCCCAGTGTCATTAGGACTGCATTGGTAAAGAATGCGTGTTGATTAAACGAAGGTGATTTTCGCCAGAAGTTCATGGCAATCAGAATACCTGCCAAAGCTAACATTTGGCCGATTTCCACACCGACATTGAAAGCTAATATGTTTGCCACTAAACCATCTTCCGACAGAGTGAAGTCTTGCAGTTTTGTTGCCAGACCAAAGCCGTGGAAGAAGCCGAAAATTAGAACGGCAGCCTTAGTATTTGGCTGAAAACCGAACCATCTTCGAAATGCGCCAAGGTTATCAAGTGCCTTGTACACAACGGACAAACCAATAATCGCATCAACGATATAGGGGTTTACGTGAGTTTCGCTGAGCACCCCGTAAAGCAGGGTTACGCTGTGTCCTACAGCGAATAATGTTACGTAGATGGCAACATCCTTCATTCTAAATAGAAAGAAGATGACACCAAATAGGAACAGTAAGTGATCGTAGCCCGTGACCATGTGTTTGGCACCCAAATAAATAAAGGGTAATAACTGCATGCCACTGGCGCTTTCGATAAACACAGCATCACCTTCGGCGACACCATGAGCAAAAGCTTGTGTAGATAGCCCCATACTAACAAGCACCACTAGAACCGTAGCCACAGAGATAAGGCTACCTTTCCAGAAGGAATGTAGGGCAGATGAAAAGCCTGGATTCATACCAGTACTCCATTCAAAGTTAATACAGATTTTAAAGCGCTATGCGCGATCGATATCTAACCTAAATTGCGCCGCGGAGGGCGATATAGATCTCTTTGATAGGGAGGTAAGGTATTTAAAGTAAGCGTTGGGTAAGTACTTTGAGCATCAACCTGAGGGCGCTCAGGGTATGCGATGATAAATACTTGGTGATCGAGCGCCATGACCGTATGGATAAAGGGATGATCGTCTTCGGAAATACCAGACGATTCATCGTGCATATGGTCGAGTTCGGGTGGATGGTAGTGCCCATGTTCTAAAGCGACTTGCCAAGGGTCAGCCTCAGGAGCGCTATCGTGCTGAGATATTTGAACGGCCCAACTCGCGCGGCACAACGTCGCCACGAGCAGTAAAGCGATTACTGCTACGCGTGTTACGTTAGATGTCAGGCCTTGGCGTATCATTGACGGTTCAAACACTGGTGATATTGAATTATCTCGATTCTATCGAAGTTGCTTAAGTAAATAAATTATCCACTTGGATTAGCTTAGGGTGCTTCTGTTACTGGACTCTCTTGATAGATACAACGATCGGGCTCTATTACTATATGCGCTTTAACAATATTAGAGGCCAGAGTTGAGTGACTAAGAAGGGTTGGGCTCGGTTTGACAAGATAATGCGGTGGATTCATCTGTATATCGCATTATTTTTGGCGCCTTGGTTGTTAATGTACGCGACCAGTGCGTTTTTTCTGAACCACAATGATTGGTTTCGAGACCTATTCCATGTCATTCCTCCCGGATGGGCGATCGTTCAGGAGCAGGATTTCAAACCCTCTGAGATCTCTTCCAGTACGCCGCAACTCACAGCGCAAAATCTGCTGACCAGACTCGATCTAAAAGGCGATTACCAACTACTGGCAGAGTCCAATAACCGTCAATTGGTCATCTTGCGTTATTCTGGTGCCGGTAACTACCGTATTACTTGGCAGAGTGCGCAGGGCAAAGCTGTAGTTGAGCGGTATGTGCCATCATCAATGTACGGCTTTTTACACCATCTGCATTTTAAATCTGGATTTGAAAGGAAGCAGGTTGCTTCGGATATATGGGCGATAATTGTCGATTTTGTCGCTATTTCCATATGGATATGGGTTATTTCGGGTCTGTATTTATGGATTCGAAGACGAAAGAAGCAGAATGTCGATATTTTGATTTTTGGTTCTGGTATCACTGCCTTCATAGTATTGGCTATTTTGTTGTATCAGTAGAGGGTAATGTTTTATCAAAGTTAAGAAGTGCATCACCGATAAGTAAGTATCTACAGTGCTTTAATTTCTCATTACAGCCATAAAGTCATGTTCTAGCAAGCAACGCGTCCAGCTATTGACCGCTTTTTCCAGCCTTTCCCCGTTACCAGCCGCCTCTATCCGGAATTACATTTTGTTAGGGTTTTCCCTAATAAAATTCTCGTAATATCGCCCGAAACAGGCTATAAATGAGGTTATAAAAACAACAGAAGTAGATGGTATTACCTATATTGAATCAGGTATGGCCATATTTTTGGAGATTCGGGTATGCAGGTTAAAAACAGTGTTTTTGTTATCACCGGTGGTGGTCGTGGTTTAGGACGCGCAATGGCGGAGAACCTAGCAAAGCAGGGTGGTAAGTTGGCACTGATCGATTTGGATCAAGGCAATTTGGATGAAGCGGTTGCTGCATGTTCTGAGTTCGGCGGAGAGTCCCGCGGTTATGTGTGCAATATCACCGATGAGTCTGCGGTTGAGCAAACCTTCAAACAGATCGTAGCTGACTTTGGCGAGATTAATGGCTTGGTCAATAACGCCGGTCTGATGCGCGACGGCATGCTGATCAAAGTGAAGGATGGTGAGCTGCAAGCGAAGATGAGTCTTGAGCAGTTCCAGTCGGTGGTCGAGGTTAATATGACCGGTACCTTTCTCTGTGGTCGAGAAGCAGCGGCTGCGATGGCAACTCAAGGGACAGGTGGCGTTATTGTAAATATCTCCTCGGTGTCCCGTGCTGGTAATATGGGCCAGACCAACTACTCTGCAACTAAGGCTGCTGTCGCAACTATGGTAACGAGTTGGGCGGGTGAACTAGCGCGCCATAAGATCCGTGTTGGTGGTATTGCACCGGGTGTGATTGCGACAGAGATGACGGCACAAATGAAGCCAGAAGCGATCGAGCGTATGGTCGCAGCTGTACCTGTTCGCCGCTTAGGTGAAGTGGAAGAGATGGCGCATACACTGCAGTATATTATTGAGAACGAGTTCTTTACGGGTCGTATCGTTGAGATGGACGGCGGTCTACGTATCTAATCCGTAGGAGTGATGAGACTTAAATCAGCCTCATCACTCGTCTTCGATCGGTTCACTTTCGCAGGCGTTTTTGAAACTCAAGGTAAAGCTAAAGCTACTACCTTCATCTGGTGTGCTGTCGATCTCTAGCTCTCCATCCATCATCTCGATTAATTGCTTGCTGATAGATAGATTCAGTCCGTGTCCGGTCTGTGTGCTAAAGGCAGGTGCGCTATCGTTACCGGTGATGTTAAACAGGGTTTTTATCTTGTCTTTATCCATGCCTAGGCCGGTATCACGAATAGAAAACTCAAATTGTGACAGTGCGTTGCTGCTAGCTTGTTGCGAAACGCTCAAGATCACGGAGCCTTGGGTGGTAAATTTCAGGGCGTTATCGAGGAAAATATTCAAAATCTGCAACAGGCGCTTGGAATCACCAAACAGGGATGTGTTGATCACTTTTGTTTTCAGTTTGAGCTGTAAACCTTTACCTTGGGCTGCGGGTTTGTTGTGGTCGATCGCTTCGCTGACCAGTGATTCAAGGTTAAATCGAATCGGGTTTAGGTGTGCTTTGCCGGATTCTATTTCGGAGTAATCGACAAGGTTTTCGATCACTTTGAGTAGGTTTTCAGCTGAGTGATGAATCACGCTAAGCACTGCTACAGGATCTTGGATCTGGCTGTTCTGAGCGTTCTGCTCGGTTAGGGTGATGATCGCATTTAACGGTGTATGGATTTCATGACTGATGTTCGACAGGAATTGCGACTTAGATTGACTGATCTGAGCCAGTTCTTGCGCCTTAATCGCAATTTCGTGATTTGATCTCTGCAGGTCTGATGTTCTTTCTCTAACAGCCGTCTCCAAGTTGGAGCGGATGCTGAGATCTTCTAGCGAAATAATCAGAGAGGGGATCAGCGTACTGATAAATTGTTGCTCTTCGATGCTGATACTGACGGGGGTTTTTGACAGTATTTCGATGGAGCCTACGAGCTCTTTACCGTGTCGAAGTGGGATGTTGATCAGATTACCTTGCAGTTTTTCCTCGGAATGCGAGGTCTTGCTATGTATCTGAGCATCCCGAACCAAGATCTCAATTTTTCCATCCTGGCGGTACGATTCCTCAATTATTGGCGTGTCTGACGCGTCTAAGTTAGGAATGCGGTTGGTATTTTGATGGTAGTAAGAGATATACAACGCCGATGAAGATAAACAGGGAATCGCTTCAGAGATCACATTAGATACCGCAGAGAAAGAGTCCTGTTTCTCTTTGCTCTCTTTCATTTCCGTTACGCTGCGGAGCAGCAAAAGTGCTAGCTTGTGAGATCTATCGAGGTTTTTGTTTAGCTCGTTAAGTTGGTCTGAGGATTCCGCTAAACGGGTAGTCATGGCGTTGATACTTTGCTCGAGCACCTTCAACTCATCATGACGTTTTCTTGGAATGGTGATGTCAGATTTGCTGAGCTTATCAAAAGTTAAATTCTGCAAGGCACTACTAAGATGCTCAATGGGACGTATCAGCGTAGGACGCACGATATAGAGGAAAATAGCCCACAATGCGGTTGTTTTGATGATGGCATTAATAATGATTAGCGCGAAGCCCGCTTGTACCTTGGTAAGTACAACGTCGGAGCTGGAGTAAAATACCGCTCGACCTACAGCAGCCTCTTCATTTTCCTTGGTGTAAACAATGGAGAACTCGTGTTCCAATAATTGTGTGGGTAAAATTCCGCCAGAGTGCTCAGCTAAATTGTCGTGGGTTAAACCTTCCGCAGAGATAAGCGAATCGCCTAAATCATAAATCTGTAAGCCAACGATAGAAGGGAGTTTCACTATACCTGGTGTAATCGTTTTGGTGCGTTCCAGATCTAAATCCCAAAGGGAATCGGCTAGAGGCTCTTCAAACGAGCTTTGGTAAAGCTGCAGATCCTGCAGCATCGAAGACTTTACGTTGAAGTATTCGATTGCCATGTGAGCCAAGGTTACTATGGCGGCGATAATGATGTAGATCGAAAAAACTAGCTTGATCAGATTGAAGCCGATTGAATCCTTGATTGGTATGGTGCTATCACCCTTCATCATTGATCCTTTTATATCTGACAGTGAGGAGGAATCCATTCGGACCAGACCGTCTGGTTGTCGGCCATCCATTTATCAGCTGCAGCTTCGTAACTCAGACCATCTACATCAACCATTGAGGCCAGCTGGGCAATCATGGCGTTGCTGAAGTTGATGTTTTGTAAGGTTTCATAAGCGCAAGGCCAAGTGTCGGGCATGCCTTTCCAAGCGACTTTTTTGAGCCAACCCTTTTTCGGGTTGCCGCAATCGTGCAGGAAGCGCGGGTTGGTCCCCCAACTGGGTTTAGTCTCGCAGTCGGGGTGATAGTCTGGAAATTCAATAAAGCGGCCCGGGTATTTGGCTTCCACCCAGTTGGGTGTCCAGTTAAATAAAACGATAGGTCGTTGTTCGATAGCCGCACGTTTTAGCTCGACCCAAAGATCATCGCCTTGCTCAACGGTGATCGCTTTAAAGTCCATGCCGAGTGCGCGGATGCGAGCGGCATCAGGTTTCTCCCATGGTCCGCCTAGGTACATCCCTTGCGGGGCAGTGCGGGGATCAACAAAAAGGTCGGAGCATTTTTTTAGCGCCTGCCAATCTGGTAAGCCTGGGCATAACTCTTCGACATACAGTGGATACCACCACTCTTCTCGGGTGATGGCATCGTGGGTGCCGGCATCCACTATAGCTCCGGCATCGATCATACGTTGGAACATCTTGGACATAGTGCCTTCCCAGACTTCGACTTGAACATGGCTCAAGCCTAGTTTGAGTGAACCCCACTGGGCATTACTGGTTTTGTTTACGTAACCGACGTTATAGCCCATCGATTGCAGTACCTGACCCGTAACTCGAGCCAGCACTAACTGGCTGGTCCAGTCGTTCAGTAAAACTTGAATAGGTTTGTCTGATTCCGGCACAGCAGGCTGGTTAGCTGATGTCAGGGGCGCAAAGATAAGTATCAAAAGCGCAGCAATCCATTTATGGCAACGCAGGGTCATAAAATCTTTCTCTGGCTTTGTGTACGAAATTTAAACAGCAGTAATGTTCAGGCAGGTTTAACCTAGCGGGCTAACCTCTTGTAAATGTAGCAGTATTTCCAGAAGACGCCAGCTTACAGCCAGCGTCGAACTTGCTGAGTGTAGGTCTTGTAGCTATCACCAAATAGTGCGGTGAGCGCTTGCTCTTCGGGTTGGATCTGAAACTTGTTCATATACAGGATAAAGCCAACTGAACAGAGCAATGAAGCGGGGTTGGCAAGGTAAACTGCCCAGCTTAAAAGTAGGCACATCAAACCTACATACATAGGGTTGCGTGTGTATTGGAATATGCCTGTGGTGACTAATGCAGAGCTTGCTTCTGGTGTGGTTGGATTCACGGTTGTTTGAACTTTACGAAATGAAATAACACCGGCTAAACCAAACACTAAACCGATCAGAATAATGGCTACTGCAATGGGAATGCGAAGTTCAGTTTGTATCGAAAGGAAAGGCAGTAATTTGGCGCAAAGCCACATCAAGCCTGCAAAGATTAATACCAGTGCGACAGGTGGAATTTTCAGTTCTAGCTTAAGCATGTGGCTTCTCAGGTTGTGAAATCCTAGGTTTAGTATCACCTAATATAAACAATCTGGGAATTATCTTGAGCTAAAAAAATCCGAGGCTTCGATGGATGAAGCCCCAGATTTCCACAACTTTATAAGAAAGTCGGGAGGTTACATGTTTGGATAGTTTGGCCCACCCATGCCTTCTGGTGTAACCCATCTGATATTTTGCGCCGGATCTTTAATATCGCAGGTCTTACAGTGTAAGCAGTTTTGCGAGTTGATCTGGAAGCGTTGACCACCATTTTCTTCATCATCCACCACTTCATATACCCCTGCAGGGCAGTAACGTTGTGCTGGTTCTGCAAAGGTTAACAAGTTTGTCCCTAGTGGGATGCTGCTATCCATTAATTGCAGATGGCAAGGTTGGTCTTCCTCGTGGTTGGTATTGGAAAGGAAAACCGAGGAGAGCTTGTCGAAGCTCAGTTTGCCATCAGGCTTAGGATATTCGATCGGCGTAAAGTTACTCGCTGGTTGTAACTGAGCGTGGTCTTCGTGGTCATCATGCAGGGTAATCGGCAGCTTACCGGCGAAGATATTCTGATCTACATAGTTGAATGCACCGCCCATAATGGCACCAAACTTATGCATCGCAGGACCAAAGTTACGGGAGCGGAACAGCTCATCGTATAGCCAAGATTGCTCGAATAGATCCTGATAACGCTCAAGGTCTGTACCACCAGAACAACCAGACGCTACCGCTTCAAAGATCGCTTCAGCACCGAGCATGCCGGATTTCATCGCCGTGTGAGTGCCCTTGATCTTGCTGAAGTTCAGTGTGCCGGCATTACAGCCAACCAATAAACCACCTGGGAAGTTCATTTTTGGCAGAGAGTTGAAGCCGCCTTTAGTGATCGCACGGGCACCATAAGATACACGGGTACCGCCGTCTAAATGTTTCTTTAATACAGGGTGATGTTTCAGACGCTGGAACTCATCAAATGGACTGATATGCGGGTTGGCGTAGTTAAGGTCTACGATCAAGCCGGCAACCACTTGGTTGTTATCCGTGTGATAAAGGAAGAAACCGCCACTGGTATCTTTATCTAGAGGCCAGCCCGAACCATGCACGACCAAGCCTGGTTGGTGCTGTTCGGCTGGGATATCCCATAGCTCTTTGATACCAATGCCGTAGTGTTGTGCATCTGCTTCTTGGTTCAGATCAAACTTGTTGATCAGCTCTTTGCCTAAGTGACCACGACAGCCTTCGGAAAAGACGGTGTATTTAGCGTGTAGCTCCATACCTGGCATGTAGCTGTCTTTCTGCTCGCCTGTTTCAGTTAGGCCCATATCACCTGTGGCAATACCGCGTACGCTGCCATCGGCATTGTAAAGAATCTCAGAAGCTGCGAAGCCCGGGAAAATTTCTACGCCTAGTTCTTCAGCGCGTTCGGCTAACCAACGGCAGACATTACCTAAACTAACAATGTAGTTGCCTTGGTTGTGCATCGTTTTTGGCACAAAGGCATTAGGGATTTTGTTACCGTTGTCGCCATCTTTAAGCAGGTAAACCTCATCTTCCGTAACTGCCGTCGTTAGCGGAGCATCTTGCTCTTTCCAATTAGGGAACAGCTCATCTAGGGCACGGGTTTCCATAATGGCGCCGGACAGAATATGGGCGCCTACTTCAGAGCCCTTTTCGACTACGCATACGGTTAGCTCTTGTTCTTTATCTTGTGCTAATTGCATCAATCTGCAAGCAGTTGATAAGCCTGCAGGGCCTGCACCTACGATGACTACATCAAATTCCATCGACTCTCTTGTCATGTCGATCTCCCCTCATAGTTGGTTGAGGAATCTGCGTTATTCTGCCGCTCTCTAGTGATTCCACTTAGTTATGTGAGACTGCTCTATAAAAGAGGACTCGTTTATAGAGGAGTATTATATAGGTGTTTTCCCTAATAAATAAATAGCCTGATTATTAGCCTATAGGAGGGTTTTATAAATTTTAGGGGTGTTTGCTTATTATTTTTAAATGAGTATGATTAGGGAAAACACTTATTATGCTTGAGGCGAATTGCCTACGTCGCCGAAATGAGCGCATATTTAGAGATAAGCAAAACAGAGTGTGTGAAGCGCTCTTACAACTAAAACTAAAAGGTCTTTGCTGATGAAGGTACTTGTAACCGTTAAACGTGTTATCGACTACAACGTCAAAGTACGTGTTAAGTCGGACAATACAGATGTTGATTTGGCCAACGTAAAAATGGCTTTGAATCCATTTTGTGAAATTGCTGTCGAAGAAGCCGTGCGCTTAAAAGAAGCGGGCACAGCTTCAGAAATTGTTGTGGTGTCTATTGGCCCTAAAGCCTGCCAGGAGCAGATCCGTACGGCGCTAGCCCTCGGTGCAGACCGTGGTATCCAGATCGAAACTGAAGATATGCCTGAGTCACTTAACGTGGCGAAGTTACTGGCGAAAGTGATCGATGAAGAGCAGCCTGGTCTTGTGATTATGGGTAAACAGGCGATCGATTCTGATAACAATCAGACCGGCCAGATGTTGGCTGCGCTAACTGATATGCCACAAGGTACTTTCGCCTCTGAAGTTAAGATTGAAGGTGACAAGGTTAATGTGACTCGTGAAGTTGATGGCGGTTTACAGACGGTTGCACTGAACATGCCGGCAATCGTGACCACCGATCTACGCTTGAATGAGCCTCGCTATGCTTCTCTGCCAAATATCATGAAGGCTAAACGTAAGCCTTTAGATATTAAAACTCCGGCTGATCTAGGTGTTGAGCTGAAAGCACATACCAAGTTGCTAAAAGTGACGCCGCCTGCTGAACGTCAGGCCGGGATTAAAGTCTCCAGTGTTGATGAGCTGGTGGAAAAACTTAAAAACGAAGCGAAAGTACTTTAAGGGGCGAAGACATGGCGATTTTAATTATTGCAGAACATGACAATAGCGCTCTAAAGGGAGCGACGTTAAATGCAGTGACAGCTGCATCTCAGATGGGTAGTGATCTTCACCTGCTGGTTGCTGGTGCAAACTGTAGCGCTGTAGCAGAGGCTGCTTCACAAGTAGCAGGTGTTGAGAAAGTTTTGCTGGCAGACAATGCTGCTTACGAACATCAACTTGCTGAAAATATGGGTAAGTTGGTGGCTGAAATAGGTAAGGATTACAGCCATATCGTAGCGCCCGCGACGACTACAGGTAAAAACTTTATGCCGCGTGTGGCTGCGCTTTTAGACGTAGCGCAGATCTCTGATATTACTGCGGTGGAATCGGATAATACCTTCCAGCGTCCAATCTATGCCGGCAATGCGATCGCAACGTTTGAATCTTGCGACTCGGTAAAAGTTATCACTGTCCGTGGTACTGCATTTGATGCTGCGGCATCTGAGGGGGGAAGTGCTTCTACTGAGAGTATTTCAGCAGTACACGACAGTGGTATCTCTAGCTTTGTTGGCGAAGAGATGGCGCAGTCTGATCGTCCAGAACTTACAGCTGCAGAGGTAATCATCTCTGGTGGTCGTGGTATGGGTAACGGTGAAAACTTTGCCATGCTGGAAAAAGTCGCAGATAAGCTGGGTGCAGCAGTCGGTGCATCCCGTGCAGCAGTAGATGCAGGCTTTGTACCGAACGATATGCAGGTGGGTCAAACCGGTAAGATCGTTGCGCCAGAGCTGTATATTGCTGTAGGCATCTCCGGTGCGATCCAGCACTTGGCGGGTATGAAAGATTCGAAAATTATTGTCGCAATCAACAAAGATGAAGAAGCGCCAATCTTCTCGGTCGCCGATTACGGTTTAGTGGCAGATCTATTTGATGCCGTTCCTGAGCTAGAGCAAAAGTTATCTAGTTAGGATAAATAGTCTTCTACGTGTGAATTACCTCTTTTTCACTCTACGTTTGCCGGTACCGTTGGTACCGGCTTTTTTATGCCTGTGGTTCTATACCATCGTGAATTTCAGGTGCTGTTAGCGGTAGTTCTAAAATAAAGGTAGTGCCGGTATCGAAGCTACTGTTGACTCGGATCGTGCCACCTAAAACGTGATTCACGATCGAATAAACAATGCTCAAACCTAAACCGGAGTTTCCTTGCCCAAGGGAGGTTGTGAAGAACGGATCAAACACCTGTGCTAGATATTTTGATGGGATGCCGCAGCCGTTATCTGCCACTTTAAGGATGATATTCTCATCACTTTTTGCATAGCTTATAGATACATCAACAGGTTCTGCTTGGTTAGATCCATGGATAACCGCGTTGTTGATTAGGTGGACTAATGCTTGTGCCAGCGGAGCTGGGTAAGTGTCCATCGTCAATGTGGAATCGCCATTTACAGATACATTGATCTTGTCCTCTTCAATATCGTTGGTAGCGATCACGGTTGAGTCTTCAATGACTTCCGCAATATTGATCAGTTGCCGGTGCTCTTGGCTTTGGTGAACTGATATCTGTTTGAAGTTACGCAGTAGGGTAACGGCCCGTCGCAGTGCGTCTGCTTCTAGCTCTAAGGATCCTTGGCTGTCACTTAGGAAATCGAGTAACGCTTGTTTGGTTAAGGCGTCATTACCGACCAGCTTTTCGAGTTGATCAATCTGTTCTTTTAGAGTGCTACTCAGGGTAATAGCCATACCCAAAGGTGTGTTTATCTCATGAGCGACGCCGCTCACTATGGAGTTAAGCGCGGCCATTTTTTCAGTTTGTACGAGCTGTTTTTGAGTACGGGTGAGGCGATCAACCGTTTCTTCGAGAGAGGCTTTGGCGCTGGATAGAGATTGAGTGCGTTCTCTGACTTGGCGCTTTAACGTAATAATGGACGCTAATGCTAAGCAGGCTAAAACGAACGCGGCTCCAAAACCGAACTGATAGTAGATCTGGTTAAGTTTATCTTCTGTGAGATAGACCATGTTATATCCAGACCACTGCTGATTAAGGCTTGCTAGGGTACCCTCTTTTTCCATCAGTTCTATGCCTTTTTGGAGCTGTTGGACCAGTTCAGTATCGTTTTTTCTGACTCCCATATGGGTCGCTTTGGTAGCGATTGGGGTGGGTGCAAACTTAATCCCTTTTAGTTTATTTTTTTGAACCACATAAGAACCGACCCATTTAGTGGTAGCTAAGGCATCAATCTCACCTTTCAAAAGTTTTTGGAAACCATCTAGATGATCATTGATTGTGACTAGCTCTGCTTGGCTTTGGGTCTCTATTATTTTGCGAGGAAAGCCGCCTTTAGATACGCCGGTTTTGATCCCTTTGAGATCTTCTAAACCATGGATTGTGAGGTTATCACTGCGAAGGAAGAGACTAATTTCAAACTGTAAAAAACTATCAACAAAGGCGTAATCTTTAACCCGGTCAGGGTTAGGACTGAAAACGGTCAGAACATCGGCTCTACCTTCTAACACGGCTTGCTGCGCCTGCTTCCAATTCATCAGGTTGTATTCAACTTTGCGGTTTAGCGCTTTCGAATATTCTTCAAGAAAAGACGCAAAAATTCCCCTTGGTTTGCCATCTTCTAACCACTCAATCGGTGGGTAATCTTTATCTCCAACAAAGCGAATGGTGGGTTGTTCGCTGTCAGGTCCAAAGGTGATTTGCGCAATAGATAGCTGGGAGAAAAGAAAGAGCATTCCAGCAAATAGCATCTGATAAGTGACACGCATCAATATTTTATATCTCTAAATTAAATACTCTGTTTATTGAGTATAGGAAGACTTGGATTAGATGCCATGGAAGAATTCACATCAATAGTGTTGTTCTAAGACCTGCTCAATCCACTACAACAAAATGTGGTCGTGGAACTGAAGTATGTTAAGCTCGGATAGCGCTCAAAGTTAACATTGGAAGTATTGAGGTAACGCAGTTGTCCGAAGGTGTATCAGATCTGGTCAGGGAAAATACGCAGCTGCGTCAGCGTATTCAGTATCTTGAGAAAGTCGAGCAGTCTCTTAGGGAAACTGAAACGCGCTATGCTTTGGCGATGAAAGGTGCGAATGAGGGGCTATGGGATTGGGATCCTGTCAGTAAAGAACTCTACCTTTCTGCCCGCTTATTAAGCACCATCGGCATGGGCAAAGACACTATTAAGACCACTTCAAGTGAGTGGCTACAATGGGTCCATGAGGATGATCGTGAACGTTACCAAAAAGTCCTTTGTCGGCACCTTAAAGGTGAAACCGAATTTTTCCGTTGCGAGTACCGAGTAAAAAATAATAACGGTGGCTATTTCTGGGTCCTTGCTCATGGCTTGGCACTGAGAAATGAGAACAATGTTGCTTACCGGATGGTGGGCTCTATTGGCGATATCACCGAGCGTAAGAACTACGAATCAAAACTTCTCCACCAAGCCACTTATGATCACCTCACCGGTTTGCCTAACCGTGTATTGGCGATGGATCGGCTCTCACAAGCTTTAACACGCGCCAATAAGAATCAAACCTCGGTCGGAATCCTATTCGTTGATCTAGATAACTTTAAAAAGATTAACGATACCTTAGGGCATGAAGTGGGTGATCAGCACCTTCAAGAGATCAGTCGACGCTTGGGCTACTGTGTGCATGGCGACGACACTATTGCGCGTTTGGGCGGTGATGAGTTTTTAGTCATATTGCCAGATCGTAAAGCCCACGATGAAATCTCGGATATATGTGAGCGGATTTTAAGAACGGCAGTGCAGCCGGTGTTGATCAATGGCTATGAGTTATCCACATCGGCGAGTATCGGTATTACGGTTGCGCCTAAAGATGGCCAAGATCCTGTTGCCCTACTGCGTAATGCTGATGCTGCAATGTATAAAGCCAAAGCAGTGGGCAAAGATGCCTTCCGTTTCTATACGAGGGAGATGGAGCATGAAACGGTGTTTAAATTCACCATGGAATCCTATCTCCGTCGTGCTCTTTCTCAAAATCAGCTCAGCTTGAGCTATCAAAGCATCATCGATGCGGCCAGCGGTAAAATCATAGGTGCAGAAGCCCTATTGCGTTGGTCATGTCCAGAGTATGGTCAGGTCTCTCCTGATCAATTTATCCCTTTAGCTGAAGAGTCGGGTTTGATTGTACCTATTGGTGATTGGGTGCTTGAACAAGCCTGTAAGCAAGCGGCTCGATGGGCAGAGCTTATGGGAGAACCGTTCAAAATAGCCGTGAACGTGGCATTCCCGCAGTTCCGTGATGGTCATTTGGAATACACGGTTAAGCGTGTACTCCGTGAAACAGGTTTGCAGCCTGAGGCTCTCGAGCTTGAGCTCACCGAACGCCTTCTCATGGAGGATGAACGTGGTTGTGGTGAGGCGTTGAAGCATCTTAGTGAAATGGGGGTTCAGCTCTCGATTGATGATTTCGGCACAGGCTATTCAGCCCTTAATTACCTGCAAAAATTCCCTGTGGATACCTTAAAAATTGATCGCAGTTTTACAGCTGAACTGAGTGTCACACCCGAAAGTCCTGCGCTGATCTCCGGTATTATTCAGATGGCTCATGCCTTAGGGCTGAAAGTCGTCGGCGAGGGTGTGGAACTGGCTGAGCAACGAGATTTCTTGCAGCAAAAATCTTGTGATTATTTTCAGGGTTATCTGTTCTCGAAGCCCCTACCAGCAGAGCATTTTACTGAATTACTGCAAGCACAGTTACAACAAGCTTAACGGCACTTATTGATTCTGGTATCTGCGTGTATCATTACTGTATTACCCGTTCCACTGGGTTTAATCGGTAGTTTTTGAGACGAGAGTTATTAGATATGTATAAAAAGATCATCCCTGCGTTTGTTGCTATATTCATGTTGAGCCAACCATTATCAGCGCTGGCCCATGGTGGTGCGACGGGTATTGTTAAAGAACGTATGGATGCGATGGAAGATATGAAAGGGGCGATGAAAACCGTCTCTGATATGTTTAAAGGCAAAATTCCTTATGAGCCTATTCAGGTTCGTGTAGCCGCTGAAACGATCAATATGCATGCGGGTAACAACCTCACTAAATTGTTCCCTAAAGGTAGTCTGCATCACCCAACCGAAGCCAAAGCGGAAATATGGCAGGAGTGGGATCGCTTTCAGCACCTTTCTAAAGAGTTAGAGCGAATCAGCCAAGGCTTGTACGACGCCGCTGACAATGTTGGCTCTGAAAATGAGGAAGGTTCTTCATCAAGCATGATGGGTATGGCTGCAGAACCTGAAGTGCAAGAGGGTGCGGAATCCTTTGCGACTATGCCGGTAGAGGTAGTATTTGAGCGCTTAAGCGATAACTGCTCAGCTTGTCATACTGACTATAGAGTAGAGAAAGATAAATGAGAAAACTCCTCTGGTTTTCATCTCTCCTAATCTGCTTGGTTTTAGGTGCTGCGTTAGGAGTCAGCTACTTGAGTTCGGTAGATGAGCCTAGAGCCTCGCTATCCGAGCGGAAGGGGAATGTTGCCAGAGGAGCTTATCTTGCGCGTGTTTCAAGCTGTATCGCTTGTCACACCGATAGTGAAGCTAAAGGAAAGCCGTTAGCGGGTGGAAAGGGTACGGAAACACCGTTCGGCACCTTCTATGCGCCGAATCTTACGACGGATAAGGAACACGGCATAGGGAAGTGGAGTATAGATGATTTTGAGCGTGCATTGCGCGCGGGAAAGTCACCTAGCGGTCAGAGTTACTACCCAGCCTTTCCTTATAGTTTTTATACACACTTATCTGATCAGGATATAGCTGATTTGTGGGCGGCGTTTAAAACTGTCCCCGCAGTATCTAAACCTTCGACAGCGCATCAAGTGAGCTTCCCGTATAACATCAATTGGGGCCTAGATGTGTGGCAGTTACTGTTCTTTGATGAACAAAGGTTTATCCCCGATGCAAAGAGCAGTGAACATTACAATCGTGGTGCTTACCTTGTTCAAGGGCCGACGCATTGTGGCGCGTGTCATACCCCTAGAAACCTTCTGGGTGGATTAGATACTGCGGCAGCTTTAAGTGGTCATCAGGGCTTTGTTGAAGATGATGGTGTTATTCCTGCAATTACTGCAAGCGCATTAGCTAAACAGGGTTGGAGCGAAGCGGATCTAGCTTACTCACTGAAGTCTGGAGTGAAGCAGGATGGTGATGTCTTTGGCGGTAGTATGGGTGAAGTGGTGCGTGATGGCGCTAAGTATCTGAAGAAGTCAGATCGAGAGGCTATAGCTCATTACTTGATGACTCAGCCTTGATTGTCTAAGAGCAGCTAATAAAAAACCCGGTACTGCAAAGTAGCCGGGTTTTTTAATGCTTAGTCTTAACTAAAGACGATTAGTCTTCGTAAAGGCTATCGCGAATGCGTTTTAGCTTAACTTCTAGTGTGTGACGGTCATCACTTACTAGGTTAAGGTGCCCAACCTTACGGCCTGGACGCAGCGACTTGTTGTACACATGGTGCTGTACATTGCTTTCGCTGATAATCTCTTTAGGTGCTGCGATACCTAGTAGGTTAACCATACCAGCGTGTTGGCTGTTGATGGTGTGACCTAAACCTAAACCGCAGATCGCGCGGATATGGTTTTCAAACTGGGAAGAGATGCCTGCGCCTTGAGTCCAGTGACCACTGTTATGAACACGTGGTGCTAGTTCGTTAACCAGCAAATCATCGCCCGCTTGGAACATTTCGATAGCGATTACGCCAACGTAGTCCAAAGCATTGAGTACTTTATCTGCGATATCTTTAGCTTTAGCATGCAAGGCTTCAGGAGCATCAGCCGGAGCAATCGAGCTCCACAAAATACCGTTACGGTGAAAGTTTTCTGTTAGCGGATAGAATACACAAGCGCCAGACGCGTCACGTGCCGCAATCAAAGATACTTCACGGTCAAAATCGACGCGGCCTTCAATTACAACTTCTGGTAGCGAATCTGCTTCAGCTACAAGATTTGCTAAATCTTCATCGGTTTTTAGGACCCATTGACCGTAACCGTCGTAACCCTCTTCGCAGGTCTTAACGAATACTGGGTAACCTAGCGTTTTAACGCTCGCGCTCAATTCTTCTGCATTGTTAGCAAGGTGGAAAGGAGCCGTCTGAATACCTAGAGAATTTAGGAAAGTTTTCTCACGTCCGCGGTGTTGGCAATAGCTAATCGCTTCTGGAGAAGGATAAACAGAGCAGTGCGGCTTTAGTGTGCTCAAAAGAGACACATCAACATGCTCACGCTCAACGGTTACCACATCAGGATTGCCTAGTGCAGTAAAAAGAGACTCGCCTTCCATCTCTGGAGTGCGCTCAACAATTTCACCTAAGCCTTTAACGCAATCAGTACCTTCACCTGGCTCAGCCAGAAAAGTAAAACGGTGACCTTGAGGCCAACCAGCCAAAGCCATCATGCGTGCCAACTGGCCGCATCCAACAATAGCAACGTGCATTATTCTACCTCAACAGGAACGCTGTCAGTCTGAGCTTTGCGCCACTCTTGTAGACGTTGGCTCAATTCTGCATCTTTAAGGGCTAGCATCTGTGCTGCCATTAGACCTGCATTGTATGCACCCGCACCGCCAATTGCCTGACAAGCAACTGCTACGCCGCGTGGCATCTGAACCATAGATAGTAGGCTATCTAGGCCTTTAATGTTTTTGCTGGCAACAGGTACTGCGATAACTGGCAGATGAGTCATAGATGCTGCCATACCAGCCAAGTGAGCTGCGCCGCCAGCACCTGCAATAATTACCTCAACGCCACGTGTGTGCGCTTCGGAGGCAAACTGGAAAAGACGCTCAGGCGTACGGTGTGCAGAAACTACTTTAGTTTCAAACTCTACACCTAGTTCTTCCAGTGGCTTAGTAGCCTCTTGCATGGTTGGCCAGTCTGAGCGAGAGCCCATGATGATACTGACGGAGACTTTACTCATTTTTGTTTACCTGTTTCCTCTTGGCTTAATGCCAAAAATTCAATAATCAGTGCGCTGAAAAATAGAAGCCGTATCAACACGTTATAAAACGTGATGCTATGTGATTTAGCAATCATTGATAGGCTTTGGTTAGCGCTTGGAGGTGTTACGGATATCGCTGCAGGTACCGCGATAAAGAAGAAACACCGACCCCTAATGCTGCCAGTAGAATGGTACCACCAGAGGATAAACCCAATAAAACAGTGGTGGCTGTACCGAGTACTGCGCCCAAGGGGCGACATCATACCACCAAAGCTAGTAATAGAGGAGTCGTACTCGCGAAGTAGTTCAATTCTTGATCTGACAATATTGCCCGTTTCTAACAACTACAGGGCAAAAACCTTGCGCAAAAGTCTATCAAAAAATGTGGATAACTGCTCGTATCTATGGAGTAAATACAGAGCGGGGATAGGCGATATATGCAATTGTAATTAGGAAATGCTTTATATCGTTTTAATTTGAAACTGTAGAAAAGTTATTTGAAATCTCAGGGGAGTCGTATTGCTTTTGAAGGTAGTGAGCCATCTCCGTTTTTGATAAAAGGCCTGTTAAACGTTTCCACATTTGGCGTCTGGATGGAGAAACGGCTGTGAGTGGTTCGTAACATGCCCATAGATCTTGGTCTTTTCCTATATGGCGGGATACGCAAATTTGTCCGTTTAAATTTTCTAACATGCTCGTAGGTACCGTATTTTTAAAAAATTACCTTTAGCTAAAGAGTATAGGTGCACATAGTAGAGAGTAGAGGAACCAAGAAGCTGTTAATAGAGAAGCCTTGATTGTTCGCTAGCTGGAGCAGGAGATACAGTTCAGAGTAAGGAGGGGGAAGTGCTTTAAAAGAGCATGACATATGCCATGCTCTATTCAATCAATGCGGCTGCATTAATTAGGTCTTATAGAGGGCGGATGTTCTCAGCCTGAGGACCTTTTTGACCTTGAGTTACAGAGAACTCAACTTGCTGACCTTCTTGAAGGCTTTTGAAACCATCACCAGCGATAGCGCTGAAGTGTGCAAAAACATCTGGACCTGATTGTTGTTCGATGAAACCAAAACCTTTCTCATCGTTGAACCATTTTACAGTGCCAGTAGTTGTATTAGACATAATCAATTTTCCTATTTTTCGGAAATAAGTGGGCCGCCCAAAAAGTTGGGGGCAGTTAACGCAGGAGTTTTTAATTTTTACTTACGGAAAACAGGACGAGGAATTCAGAAAAGACTTCGAAGTGAGGAACATAAATAACAAGTAAAGCATCAAGCTGGACTGCACTGTATATAATTTAATCAGTTAAGTCAAAGCTATTTAAAGCCTCGCCAACATTACGACAAAGATCAGCCTGATAATGATCCACTGACCACGGGTTCCTACCTAGACTATAAAGGTCGCATTAATTGCGACGAAAAGGGGAGCATAGTGCTCCCCCTTGTTATTTGGCTGTTTGGGCTTAGATTTTTACGATCTCAGCTTTTTTTGATTTGAAACCGTCAGTGATTTCAGAACCTTTCAGTGTAATTACGCCTTTGCCTTTGATCTTAAGGCCGGATTTCTTACCACTGTCGTTATTTGCGGTTGTGCTGTTTTCGATGAGAGCTGCAACTTTACCCGCATCTTTAGCTTCTAGCACAATGCCTTTACCGCCGTTTTTGTCGGCATGACCAGAAGAGATCAGAGCGGTTAGGTTACCGTTTTCCTCTTCCGTCATTTTGAAGCCATCATCTGTGTTACCTGATGCAGCAGAGTCAATCACTGTGATCTCGATATCGCCTTCGCCTTCTTCGTCAAAGTCTAGACCTTCATCTAGGTTATTGTGGATAGTCGAAGAGTAAAGGACAGTCTTGATGCTACCGTTACCTGCTTCGTCGATATCAAAACCATCATCAAAATCGATACCAAACTCGTAAGCTTCAACCGAGCCGGAAGCATACAGATCTACTTCGCGCTCAAAGCATTTGTCATCAGCGGAACCGGTAATCTCAGCAGGTACTTTGTCAGAAGACATCTCGCCATCTTTAAACTCAGCTTTTACTGGAGATGGTAGAAGAGGTTGTAGAAGGTCTTTTTGGCAGTAACCACCATTGTTAGAGAAATCGACGTTGCTCACGTTAACAATTACGTCGCCATTCTGACCTTCATCTAGCTCAACACCGTCAGCGCCTACTTTGTTGAAGCGAGAGTTATGAGAGGTAAATAGTATGTTGCCTTCGTTACGTTCATCGACTCGAAGGCCATCGCCATCTACGCGGCCATAGCCGACATTGTGGATGTTTAGGTTGTACGCATTTACTGCGATAGACGCTGGAGAACCACCGCCTTCGCCACCTGCGCCAGCGCCACAATCTTTGGCAATATCACAATCAGAGATGTGGATACCGTGATAAGCAACACCGCTAACCTCAACGTCATTGAGTGTCACGGTTAGGGTTCCGGTTTGGTTATCTCGTAGGTTAACGAAGATACCTTTACCAGCTTCGCCTTTTAGGTCACCGCGGTTTTGGATGCTAAAACCGCCAGGTCCTTCAAATTTAAGACCGCTGATATTTAGGTCCGCGCCTTGAGAGATAGCCAGCAAATCGGTGTTTTTTGCAGTTTTGATGATCTGGCCGTTGCCGTAGATCGCGATAGGTGCCTGACCAGTATAAGTCAGAGTGGAGTTGATCATGATATCGTCTTTGCTAGTAACAATGACGCTATCTGCTTTACCTTCAGCAACAGCGATCAGTGCTGCACGCATGGAACCTTCGCCGCTGTCATTACCATTAGTTACTTGAATAGGGGCAGCGTAAGCTGTTGTTGTAAGCAAAGTTGCGCCAACCGCTAAGGCTAGCGCTTTAAGAGGGTGAGAACCGTGCAGCATAGACATTGAAAATACCTTTATGGAAAGTCTTATAAATTTATGTCGCCAAAACTATCTATGCCGGGTGACGTTTAGATGACAGGTTGAAGAAGTTTTTATGAGAGGAATATTTCGAAGGTATTTGAGTACAGTGAAGTCACAATTGGCTGGATTAAGTTTTTATAAACCAGCCAATGTGGTAGGAGATAAAAATTTACTGTACATCCTGCATATCGAGCTCAACAACATGTCCCGGACCTGCATCTAATAAGATGTAGTAGTCCTGATCGGGTGTTGGAAAACTAAATGCAGAGTCTTTATCCGTTTGGCCTTTGACTAGTAACTCATCCTCATAGGAGATGACTTCAAAAGGGAAGTCACTCGCCGCAGAGCCGTCTGAAAAACTGCCTTCGCACTCAATCAGCTCATTTGCTGTAGAGCAGTTAAGGAAGATGCTATGGGCGAACGAAGGCGCAGATAGCAGAGCTAATGACGCAAATACGATTGCTTGTTTAGCGAACATCGATAGTCTCCTTACCATCAGGCATTAATGGCCAATTAGCTTGGTAAACATCACCACTCCAAGTGATAGCGGTAACCCAGAGTTCAGCGTTATCGCGAATCTTTTTCGGCAGTTGATAATGAACATGCTTAGCGCCAAGAGGGCCATGGATCAGCGTGCCGGGAGCTCTTAATGTTCTCGGTTTACCTACGCGGGCGTAGATAAATTTAATCTCACTCAAAGAATCTTTCGGAATTTTGACCGAGAAGTTGGTACGCCCTCCTTCTCTAATTGGCGGTAGATCTTTTTCAAGGAAACCGGCAAACGCGTTTACTTTAACTTCCCAAGGGCCTAAAGGTTTTTGAGTGTATTCAAAACCTGCATTGGATACGCCCTGCACTGCTAGTGTTAATACAACGCTGGTACCAAAACCAACACCAACCAGCATTAAGATATTCAGATATTTGAAAACACCCATAGGGCCGCCCCATGGGCGAACAATACGCCAGCCTTTGATTAGCCTTTTAATTCCTGGGCTGCGATTGGAGACTATACGCGAAGCCCGTTTGGTACGTTTGTAATAGATAATTAGGCCGGTCACACAGAGGGCGGTCATTAACGCACCAAAGACAAACCAGATGAATTTTACGATCAAGTCAGCTGCGCCAGATTTAGCCCATGTACCGTAATGAAGAGGGTGCATCGCTAGATCAAAACGTTGCATAAAGGTCAGTGAGTCAGCCATGGATTGATTAATGATGGTGCCATCATAAGGGTTGATCCAGATGCGGCTTCCTCCACCTCGTATCAGCCACTCTCCTTGAGAACCTCCAATCTCATAAGGATCTGCATTGTGTTCAGGTGGCACCATGCGTGTGATCTCAAAATTTGGATATTTTTTCTTAACGATATCGACAATTTGATAGCTACTCAGGGCCGTAGGTGCTTGGCTACCAAACTTATCTAACTCAGCGTAATCGAGCAGTGGTTTGCGATCATAAGGTTCATGCAGTTTTGGTGCATCGGCGTATAAAACTAACGGCACCTGATAGAACCACCAAGTCCCTGATACGCCGATTATCACTAAAAACCAGATGCTCCAAACACCAACGATCTTATGAAAGTCGCCTAAAAATGCGCGCATATTGTTCATGCGCGGTTTGCGGAAAAAGTAACGCCAGAAGCTAGGTGCTGCGATCAATCCGGCGACTAAGGAGATAATAGTGAAAATTCCGAATGCGTTAACGACACTGCGGCCAACAACCGGTAGAAATAGAGTGGTATGTAGGAAATTTAGGAAGTTACCTACAGTCAGTAGTGGTGTGTCACCTAAAACTTCCCCTGTGTAAGGATTAATCCAAGCGTTTCTGAAACCGCCATTGCTGTCATTAAACATGGCGCTGGCAGCGGTAAATGGGAAATTAGCATTGGGTTGAAAGTTACTCAGGCCATTTTCTGGATAAGCTGCTTGGAGTTTATCTAACAAGATACCTTCATTCAGTCGGGTATCCATCGGCGTTACTCGCATCTCTGGCATTAGCAACCAATCAATCTCTTGAGCAATCACCGCCAGTGTTCCAGACGCCAACACTAAGGTCAGAATTAGGGTGATTTTTAAACCAAAAAAACTATGGATCAAAAAGGCAATATATTGGCCAGAGAGCTTCCTTTTCTGTTTTGGTTTGGCCACTGATTTTGGGCTGGTTATATCTAATTTTTGATTCATAAATGTGTCGATTTTTTGATTGTCTGCCGCAGGACTATCGAGTCCTGAATTGTGGCCGTAAATGTAGAGTAGGAAGATACGGATCAATTGATAATACGTATCATTTATAAGTTTTAAACGAATGATACGTTTGTTACTTTTTCCGCAGGTTTGTTGGAACCAGGGGGGATTACGATTGGCGGTTGAGTTGGATTAGGAACTATTCCTCAACTTAAGTGACCAACGATCTCCGCCTTTAGACGGGTAAAATTAGATCGAGTGGCAGAGTTGAAAACAAGGATGCTAACCGCATATAAATAGGCATCTCATTCGTAACGTCATTGTGCAAAATTAATAAAAACAGGAGCTTAGAATGACAGTAGAAGCCACTGCAAATACGGCATCGAGTCAAACCTTGCAGAGTAAACTGATCGGGTTATCAGAGGCTTTAAAGCAGAAAGTCATTGGGCAGGAAGCCTTAGTTGAGCATCTGTTGATTGCATTGCTTACGGATGGCCATGTTTTACTGGAAGGCCCTCCAGGTTTGGCGAAGACGCGTACAGTACATGCCTTAAGTGATCTGTTAGAAGGCGTGTTCCATCGTGCTCAATTTACGCCGGATCTACTGCCAAGCGATATTACCGGTACTGAGATCTACAACACGCAAAAAGGCGAGTTTAGTTTCCGTCAGGGACCACTGTTTTGTAACTTATTATTAGCGGATGAGATCAACCGTGCGCCAGCCAAAGTACAGTCTGCCTTGCTAGAAGCGATGGCGGAGCGACAAGTCACGGTTGCAGGTAAAACTTATCCACTGTCTAAATTCTTTATGGTGATGGCGACGCAAAACCCGCTGGAGCAAGAGGGAACTTATCCACTACCCGAAGCTCAGCTAGACCGTTTTATGCTACATATCCGCGTTGACTACCCAGATCATAATCAAGAGAAAGAGATCCTGCGTTTAGTACGTGACGAGCATAACTCCGAGTTGGCTGGTGAAGCCGCTCATATTGATGTTGCGCTGACCGAGCAGGAGTTATTCGCAGCTCGCTCCAGCATTATGCAGGTCTATATGGCGGATAACCTTGAGGATTATATGATCGCGCTAGTGATGGCGACTCGGAATCCAGAAGTCTACGGAGAAGATCTGAAAGATAGTTTAGTCTTTGGCGCAAGCCCGCGTGCGAGTATCGCATTGGATCGCGCTGTGCGTGCTAAAGCTTGGTTGGCTGGACGTGATTTTGTGACGCCAGATGATATCCAAGAGATTGCACCTAGCGTGCTAAGGCATCGTATCGGCTTGAGCTATGTGGCTGAAGCGCGAGGTTTAGATAAAGATAAATTGATCGCCGAACTGATCAACCGCGTGGCGGTACCTTAGGGATCAATCTATGTTCTTAGGGGAAGCAAGCCCAAGACCTGTGCCATCCGCACGACACCTAATCAGTGTGGATGAACTTATTAGCTTACGGTTCTGGCCGCCTGCGCGACAGAATAGCTGTGAGCGTATGGCCATTCGTGAAGGCCATCATCTCAGCCATATTCGCGGTCGCGGTATGGAATACGATGATGTGCGTGAATATCAGCCGGGTGATGACATTCGTCATTTGGATTGGCGTTTGATGGCACGCACTGGTGAAGCGCATACCAAGCTTTATCGAGAAGAACGCGAACGCCCAGTTTTCCTGCTCTGTGATCTTCGCCATAGTATGCAGTTTGCGACTCGTGGGCACTTTAAATCGGTGTTGGCTGCTTATGCTAGTGCGAAGGCGCTCTGGACTACCTTGGCGAATGGAGACCGTGTAGGTGGCATGTTGTTAAGCGAGCAACAAGAGCAGTTATTTAAACCGAGCAATAGTCGTCAGCAATTGATGCAGATGATTACCGCACTATCTCAGGGTGTTGAGCCTACTGAGCAGACCACTGAACGATCCTTGGCACAGTCACTAGCGCGCTTAGAGTCGATCTTAAGCAGTGGCAGTATCCTTTATATTTTTAGCGATTTTCACGATGTTGATGAAGAAACCGAACTGCATCTGATGCGTCTGGCACAACGGTGCGAGTTGAAACTGGTACTGATCTCCGATCCGCTGGAACAACAACTGCCAAGCAGCGGAAAATCGTATCGTTTTAGTGGCTTAGGGCGCGAATTGCTGGTCTCTGCCAATCAGGCGCAGCAGCTTAAATATCGTGGCCAGTTTCAGCAGCGATTACAATTATTACAAAATCTGCACAACCTACGTGGCGTTGAGTTTGCCCATTGGCAAACGGATCAACATCCGTTATTTCAGTTTAATTCTCAGGAGGTGAGCTAGTGGACTTTTCCCAGCTTCCTCTGCGTCCCATGCAACAGCCAGAGATGATTGGCTGGTGGCCTTTAGCGCCGGGCTGGTGGTTGTTAATTTTGCTCAGCATCGGGTTATTTATTGCAGTGGTGTGGTTTGGCTATCTCTACCTGAAGAAAATGCGGAACAACCCAAATCGTTGGGCGCTACAAGAGCTTAACGCCATTCAAGCAAACTACCAGCAACATCAAAATAAACGGCTTTTGGCAGAAGAGTGTAATGCACTGTTAAAACGCCTGGCGCTGACCCTGTATGCTCGCCAAGATGTCGCCGCGCTAAATGGAACCGCTTGGACCGATTTTTTAGCTAAGCAAAGCAGTTCGGATACTTTAACTGTATTGGCAGTAGCGCCTTATCAAGAATCACCTGAGTATGATGCCGAAGCGCTGTTGGGTGCCTGTAAAGCATGGCTAACGAATGCTAGAGGACCTGCCGATGTTTGAGTTTGCTTGGTGGTGGCTCTGGTTACTTTTACCTCTGCCTTGGTTAGTAAGACGCTTTTCTAAGCCTTCAGCGGATCAGGGTGGGGCTTCACTGCATGTACCATTTCTTGACCAGATGGAACAAGCGGTAGGGCCGCAACAAGGCGTATCAACCCAGCAATCCTCTCCATGGCGACTAGTGCTGCTTTACCTTATCTGGGGGCTATTGATAGCGGCTGTAGCGAAGCCACAATGGTTAGGCGAGCCGATTCCACAGCAGCTGGAAGGCCGTGATCTTATGATGGCGGTGGATCTGTCGGAAAGTATGTTGGAGCAGGACTTTGAGGTGAATGGCCGTTGGGTGAGCCGATTGGCGGCAACCCGATTAGTCGCCGGTGATTTTATCAAGCGCCGCGAAGGGGATCGTGTGGGCCTGATTCTTTTTGCAGAACAGGCTTATCAACAGGCGCCTCTGACCCATGACCGCGACACGGTTAAAACTTTGTTAGACGAAGCTCAAGTGGGTTTGGCGGGTAAAGCGACAGCAATTGGTGATGCCATTGGCTTGGCGGTAAAACGCTTTAAACAGATGGAAAGTGAACAACGCATTCTGATTCTGCTTACTGATGGTCGCAATACTGCGGGGGTGCTAAAGCCGTTGCAGGCGGTGGAGTTAGCAAAATCAGAGGGGCTTAAGATTTACACTATCGGCGTTGGCGGCGGTAGCCAAGGTGGAGTTTTAGGTTCGTTCTTTGCTCAAGGTTCTGATTTGGATGAGAAGACGCTAACGGCGATTGCGGAGCAAACCGGAGGTCGTTTCTTCCGCGCTTATGATTTGGACGAATTGGCAGAGATCTATGCTGAGTTAGATGAATTAGAGCCGGTTGAACAAGACTCCGAATTTTTCCGCCCTATAGATCCGCTTTTTCACTGGCCGCTGTATGGCGCTTTTGTATTGGCGTTGATCCTAGCGATCAGCTTAAGGGGGCGTAACTGATGTTTTCTGATCTTCAGCTACAACAGCCGCTTTGGTTGCTGATTATTCCTGCGGCGTTTGTGCTTATTTTGTGGCTGCAAAAGCGCAGAGCTGATGCCCAAGATTGGTCAGAGGTTTGTGATCCAGAACTCCTGCCGCTGTTAAAACAGCAGGGAGCAAAAAAGTTAAAACGTAATTGGTTGCCGTGGAGTTTATTTGCTGCGGTGATCCTCCTAGCAGTCGCGGCTACGCAACCGGTGTGGCAGAAGCAACCTCAACCGGTATTTAAGCAAAGTGATGCGCTAGTCCTTGCCTTGGATCTGTCAGCGTCGATGAATGCAACCGATCTAAAACCGAGCCGCCTGCAACGGGCCAATTTTAAGATTAAAGATCTACTCAAAAAGCTCCCAGATACAGAAATTGCGCTAATTGTTTATGCCGGAGATGCCTTTGCGGTAACACCGTTAACCGAGGATAGCGATACTATATTGGCTGCCTTACCAGCGATGACCCCTGATATTATGCCGGTGCAAGGCAGTCGCGCAGATCGCGCCTTAGTGCTGGCTGATCAGATGTTAGCGCAGGCCAATATTCAAGGCGGTAATATCCTATTGGTGAGTGATGAAGTCTCGCCTGCGCAAGTTGCAGCCGATGCCAGTCGTATTCGCAATCAAGGTCGTAAGATCTCTATTCTGGCCGTTGGTACGGCCGAAGGTGGGCCTGTACCTACCGAATATGGATTCTTACAAGATCAACAGGGCAATGAAGTGATTGCGACCATGAATATCGGGTTGATGACAGAAGCAGCTGGTCTTGGTGGTGGTCAGGCGCAGTTAATTCGTGTGGACGATCTGGATATCGATTATCTGATCGCTGGCCTTAAGTCTGGCGAGAATGCCGCAGTAAATGTCGATAAAGATATTGAACGTTGGGTTGCCGAAGGCCCCTGGTTTATCTTGCTGGCATTACCGTTCTTACTACCTCTATTTCGTCGCGGTTTGTTTAATCTGACGTTGCCTATTGTCGTAATAGCCTCTGCTGGCGTTTCCCAGCCAGCTAATGCAGATTGGTGGCAAGGGCTGTGGAAAACTCAAAATCAGCAAGCAGCTGAAATTTATCAACAGGGTGATAAAAGCGCTGCGGCGGAGTTGTTCACAGATCCGCGTTGGAAGCAGCTCTCGCACTATGAGAGCGGAGATTATCAACAGGCTTTAGACAGCCTGCCAGAGCCTGAAACTGTGAATGATTTTTATAACCATGCTAATTCACTGGCCAAGCTCGGGCAGCTGGAGAAAGCACTAGAAGCCTACGATAAAGCGTTAGCTGAAAGGCCTGATTTTGACGATGCTCTGCATAACCGTAAGTTGGTTGAAGAGTTGTTAAAACAGCAAGAGCAACAGCAGCAACAAGGCGGAGATCAGAACAAAGAAGACAAATCTGATCAGCAGAAAAAGGACAATAAACAGTCAGGCCAAGATTCTCAAAATGACCAGAGTAACGCTTCTGAGCAATCATCTGATCAGCAGCAAGAACAGATGGATCAATCATCTTCATCCAAGCAAAAAGATCAGCAACAGATGGCTGAAGAGCTCAAGGAGCAATTGGATGAAAAGCTAAAAGATGCTGAGCAGCAAGAACAGAAGCTTGATAGTACCGAACAAACTCAACCTCTGGATGAAACTGAGCAATCTAATCAGCAGATGTTAAACCGAATTCAAGATGATCCAGCGGGTCTGTGGCGACGCAAATTTATCTATCAATATCGTCAGCGTTCCGAGCAGCCAGCAGCGGAGGATAAACTATGGTAAATGGAATTAAGTTATTTACCGCAGCAACACTTTTACTCTTTAGTCAGTTACTGATGGCTGCTATTAGCAGCGAGATTGATCGCAATCGTATCGAGCAGGGCGAGTCCTTCCGCTTAATTCTCAAGATTACAGCGAATGAAGCTAACCAAGTTGATCTAGAACCCCTACACAAGGACTTCCAGATTCTAGGGCGCAGTCATCAGTCCAGTACGACTTTCCAAAACGGTTCGCTAAAAAGCACCACTAAACTGGTTTTAACCCTATTTCCTAAGCGAGCGGGCCAGTTAACTATACCTGCCTTGGAACTTGAGGGAGAGAAGAGTAAAGAACACAGCATTGAAGTTGTTGAAGTTAAGCAGCCTTCAGCTGTTGATGGTGGCGTAGAGTTCCTTTCTACCCTATCTGATAAAACCCCTATCGTTCAGCAGCCTATTATCTATCAATCTAGCTTGGTTCTGGGTCGGAAAATTTATGATGCTGGCATCCAAGAACCCCAAGTGACCGAGGGTAAGGCTTTAATTGAAGCTTTGGGTGAACAGCGTCAGTACGAGCAAGAATTGAATGGCCGTCGTATGCTTGTGATCGAGCAGGCATGGCTGATTACGCCGCAACAAAGCGGCACCCTAAAAATCCAAGGGGCGCGATTGAGCGGCCAAGTTCCAGATGGTCGACCAGATCCTTTTAGAGGTTTTAATACGAGGGCTGTACGTAGAATTTTTGTGCCTGCAGAAGATTATGAAGTTGAGGTTCAGCCGATTCCTGCAGAGTTTACTGGCGAGCATTGGTTATCAGCGAAAGAGATCAATTTGGGTAGTGATTTTGACCGAGCTATCGACAGTTGGAAACAAGGAGAACCGGTCACACGAACGTTGACCTTAGAGGCCACAGGCGTAAAAAAAGAGCAGTTACCTGAATTGGTATTGCCGGAAGTGCCTGGCCTAAAGCAATACGCAACCAAACCGCAAATCGAGCAGTACTATGTCGATGGCGAACTTACCCTAAGCCTTAAACTTGAAGTCACTGTGATTCCTGAACGCGGTGGCAAAGTCACGTTACCTGAAATACAGCTTCCTTGGTGGAATACTGAGGCTAAGCAACAGGAAGCTGCGAGCATCCCTGCTATCAATCTTGATGTGGAAGCGGATGCAACTGCAACTGCTTTGACTCCTAACCCACCGCCTCAGGTACAACAGTCGTTATCCACAACGCTACCAACGCAAGCGCCCCAGATTACGGAAACTAGCCCTGTGGATAATATAGATAGCCAACAGGTTGTTGTGAACGAGAGCAAAATCTCTTCTTGGTTAATGTTAGTTGTGGGTATCTTAATTGGGGTTATCTTATCCACAGTGGTATTTTTACTATGGAGAAGATATCAGCCGCAGCAGAAGGTGAAAAAGGAAGAACTTAAACCGGTTAATTCGGTGCCAAATTTTAAAAAGCTAAAAGCGTCTTGTTTAGCAAACAACGCACAAGAAGCTCGGGTAGAACTGATCACTTGGGCGCGCCATCGATATGCAGGTTGTAATCATCTGAATGACCTATCCGATATTGTCAGCCCAGAGTTTAAACACGAGATCGAATTCCTCAATCGTAGCTGTTTTGCTAGTGATAACTGCTCATGGGATGGTAAAGGACTGTTGAAACAGGTTGAGGCTGAGAACAACCGTGTAAATAGGCTTACTGAACAGCAAAACGGTTTGGAGCTCTTATATAAAACCTAAAGGTAAATCTCAGAGGAATGCGAAATTTTGCGATTCAGATCAAATATTAGTCAATAGTGTGGATTGTTAGTCTAGAAATTGACCAATTCACATTTCTTCTTTTGCTAGTATTAAATCCTACTCAAAGTTATATGGATCGAGATCTAGCATGTCCAATAGGCTTAATGACACTGCCAATCTATACAATATAGCGACACGTCGTTATTTGTTGGCGGTTGTTATTATTGCGTTACTTGCTACGTCTGCGTACTACACTCTGCATTCAGCGCTTTCTGATTCTGAAGCGACAGCTTATGTGGTGAATTTATCGGGTCGCCAGCGTATGCTCAGTCAGCATATAGCGCTGGATGTGCATCGTTATCACCATCAGAGCATTACCACAGAAACAAAGCCCAAATCTCCCTCGACTCTCATGTTGCAGAACCTCATCGATATGAGGCTGGCAAATAAGCAATTATCATCAGGTGTTTTATCTGAGGATCAAGTTATTGATCTATCGCCACAACTGCGCGAAATGTATTTTGGCCAAATGGACCTTCATAATCGAGTCAATCGATACTTAGATCTTGCTGAACAGCTTTATAAAAGTAACCAGGCAGAAGAGAGGTTGGCTTATCTTGAGTCAATCGATCAAACTTCACCGCAACTCCTCATAGATCTAAACAAAGTCGTACAACAGTATCAGCTGGAAGGAGAGAATAGATTAGCAACGATCTCTAATTTAGAGCTCCTTGTGTTAGTCACAACTCTGATTGCGCTTATTTTAGAAGTTTTATTTATATTCCGGCCTATGGTTGCTCAGTTGATGGCATCACAGAAAGCACAAGCGAAAACAATGGCACGCCTCGAAGAGATGGTCGAACTCCGTACCTTAAAGCTTGAAATGGCCAATCGGAAACTAAAGGAGCTTGCCACCCGAGATCCTTTGACGGAGCTGAAAAACAGACTAACGTTGGAAAGTGATGTTGAACGTTTAATTGAGGTAAGTGAGAAAAATCATGTCCCATTTGCTTTCTGTATGGTTGATATCGACTGGTTTAAGCAAATAAATGACACCTATGGTCACCCCGCAGGTGATTATGTTTTAAAACGGCTTGCGTCTCTCATGATGGGCGTTACACGTGATTATGATCACCTCTACCGAACCGGTGGAGAGGAGTTTGTTCTAGTGCTCAATCGCGTGAATTTAAATGAGAGTATTAAAATTTTAGATCAATTAAGAACGTCGGTAGAAGAACACGTTTTTGATTTTGAAGGCCAAATGATCAAGTTAACTATCAGTGTAGGGCTTTACCATACAAGCCAAGATAGTTTGGCTCATATTCACTCAGTTGCTCGAGCTGCAGATAATGCCCTCTATCGAGCAAAAGAGAGCGGACGTAACTGTATTAGAGTGGCAGATCGGCAAGATCTCAAAGACTTACAATAGATATAGCCCTGAAATTAGAGCTTCAGTCGCACGTGCTTTGAAGCCTTAATCTCTCCAGTAATAAAAAGTAAGAGCTACCTCCGCTCTAGCCTTTTTTATGCAACCTATTGATTTTAAGTGAGTTTCTGGTTATCGGTGTGCTTTGGGATACGCCTCATACGGTATGATCGAAAAAGGATTGTTCATTCTTAGTATTCTATATTTCCTGTGCTATACCTAAATAGGATTTCTTCAGGAACTTACCCAATAAATGGATTTTGTAACCTCTTGAACGACCAAATTGATCCGTCAGGTGTGGCTCATTTGAGTAAATGGCCTTGACGGTTATAGAGTTGCGAAATCTTGCAAGGATGAATCAAGAGGTTTTAGTCGCCATGCTAAATCAAATGTCGGTTTCCAAAAAAATAGCTCTGCTCGTTGTATCTCTACTCTCCCTTTTATTAATTACCTCAGGTCTAGCGATCGTATCTATGGATCAGATAGGCAAAGAACTCGATAGTATTGCTCACAAAGATATCCCGCTTATCGAGAAGATGACCAAAATAACGGAATACCAGCTTGAGCAAACTATTCATTTTGAACGTGCAGTTCATTTCGGAACGGTTGGGTTGTTGAAGAACGAGAATGGTCAAAGCAGTGGTAGCTATCAGGACAGCTTTTCAAAGGAACAAGACAAGTTTATTGAATTTGGCCTCAAAGTAGATAAACACATTGGATCTACCAAAAAGCAGCTCTCGGCGATTATCGACTTGTCCCAGAGCAAGAGTGGTGGGCTGATTCCAAAAGTCTACGCCAGTGAACTAGATGAGTTCGCAATGCTAGCTGAACAGTTAAAAGCGATTGAAAAAGAGCACCAAGAGTTTCAACACTATGGCTTGGCAGCTATGAAGGCGATTAAGAACAGAGAGTTTGATCGCTCAGAAGCACTGGCTGTTCAACTTGAAGAGGCTGCAGATCAGTTAACTAAACACCTTGAAGAGCTTTTGGCGGAGATAGAAAAATTTACTCTTGAGGCTTCGGAGACAGCATTGGCTCATGAAAAATCAGCGCTGACCAACATTGTGGTAACGCTGATCGCAGCTTTAGCCATCGGTATCTCGCTGAGTATTCTAATTACACGAAATATCACCAGTCGACTTAAATTATCCGTGGAAGGCATGAAGCATATAGCGGATGGGGATTTAACCCATGATGTTAAGGCCACGGGTGTCGATGAGATCTCGCAAATGTTGGAGTCTCAGGAGGTGACCCGCCAAGAACTACAGAAATCGATTGGTCAAATCGTTGAAATCAGTAGCCAGCTTTCCGCGACCTCAGAGGAAGTTGCTACAGCGATGTCGGAAAGCAGTTGTCATGTGCAAAACCAGCAAATGCAGACCGATACACTATCTGCATCTATGCAGCAGATGAGCGCCACATCAAATGAGATGGCGCATAACATTAATGAGGTAAATGATTCGGTTAACAGGGCCGACGGCGAGCTGCAGGAGAGTAACCATATCTTAATTGGTACGGTTGAGAGTATTACTGAGTTATCGAATCAGCTGCAAAACTCAGCGGATACGGTGAAAGATCTAGATAGCAGCACCGTAGAGATCAGTACTGTCTTGCAGGTGATTTCGGATATTGCAGAACAAACAAATCTATTGGCGCTAAATGCAGCTATTGAAGCGGCCAGGGCAGGTGATCAAGGGCGAGGATTCGCGGTAGTGGCCGACGAAGTAAGGCAACTGGCTTCTCGTACGCAAAACTCTACAGCTGAAATTTCTGAGATTATTAAACGACTGCAAGATGGGTCAACACGCGTAGTGAACTCTATGCAGCAAACCCAAAAGAAAGCGATTTCATTGGTTGAAGGGGCTGAAAAATCAACGGATTCCCTATCGAAAGTGGTCGATCAGTTAAGCCATATTAACAATATGATGAGCCAAATAGCGACCGCTGCTGAAGAGCAAAGTCTGGTAAGTGAAGATTCCACCCGAACTGTGACCGATATTAACGATCTAGGTCATCAGAATGCTGCCAGTGTGGAAGAAACCTCTCAGGCCAGTTTAGATCTAGCCAGAATGGCGGAAGGGCTGAATCAAACGGTGAGTGCTTTCCGAGTCTAAAGGAATAGAGATAAATAGAGATAGAGAGTCACTAGTCTTTAGGTACTCTCTGCTCATTTACTTGGCTTCTCGCTACTGCAGTTGCTTGAACTGTTCCGCAATACTTGGCCAGTTTTCTTCGTTTAAAATCCCAACATGTTTGTAACGTATGCGGCCTGAACTATCGATCAGATAAGTTTCAGGTGCGCCTTTTATCCCTAAAGCTTGGCCTAGCTTTCCTTCTGAATCGATTAAACTACGAGCGAATGGGTTCCCTTT
This sequence comes from Neptuniibacter sp. QD37_11, assembly GCF_047778105.1. Lineage (NCBI taxonomy): Bacteria > Pseudomonadati > Pseudomonadota > Gammaproteobacteria > Oceanospirillales > Oceanospirillaceae > Neptuniibacter > Neptuniibacter sp. QD37_11. Next base: position 150,881 of record NZ_CP180552.1, read on the forward strand.
TTTGTTTAGCCACTCCAAGGCGCTGTTAGCGGAATCCATATAGGAGATTCCAATAATGCGGACGCCAGATTCTTGTAGCTTAAGTAAAAAATCATGTTCTCGGGCGCAAGCGACACACCAACTGCCCCAAATGTTGAGCATGTAGCTACCTTCGATCAGGTCAAATTGAATCGCTTCGCCGGTAATTAGATCTGTTAGTTCGATAGCTGGCACGGCTTTATCCTGTTCAACTTGGTTATTGTTTTCGGATTCAGTACTCGCAAGCACGCTGACCACCGTTACGATCAGAACAGCAGTTAGCCATTTAAAGAGATTCATAAGCTTACCTTTGACTTGGCTCTGGATTAGGTTGATCAATGGGTTTGCTAGGCGTAATCGGATTGCTCTGATACCAATAACCGAGAGCTACAAAGAGGGCGCCACCTACAGCGTTACCTAGGGTTACCCAGAAGAGATTGTTGGCTGCACCAGCGAATGAAATACCTTCCACGGCTGGAGATAGCAGAGCCAAGGCAAAGACTGTCATATTGGCGATACTGTGTTCGTAACCCGATGCGATAAAGGCGAATAAACACCAGAAGATAACAATGCATTTTGCTGCTTCACTGTTTAGACGTGCAGAGACCCAGATAGCCAGGCAGACCAACCAGTTACACAATACAGCGCGGAAAAACAGCGCAACCAGATCTGTATTCATCTTCTTGTAAGCGATGGTATGTAGAGTGGTATCGGCGCTTTTAATCAGCCCGCCGTCTGCGAGTTTGTAGATCAAACCTAGAACTAACGCGCCTAAAAGATTGCCAAACCAGATCCACATGCACATTTTGATCATCCCGCAGACAGGTAGCTGCCGCTCTAGACAGGCAATCGTGCCGTACATGGTATAGCCAGTGAAAAGCTCTGACCCGGCAAACACCACAAGGGTAAGTGCGATCCCAAATGATGCCCCCATTACTAGCTTTCTAAATTCTTCAGGTAGGTCCTGTCCAAGGGTCATAATCAGAATGATACCCAAACCAACATAAGCTCCGGCAAGCATAGCGCCTACAAGCAGGTTGCTTGGCCGTGTTGTCATCAGTTCCCATCGCTGTTTAGCTTGATTGCTGAACTTCGTTATTTCACTTACATACATGAAGGTAGCCTTTAACATCAGGGGGTGATGGCAGATCTGTATTGTCTTTGGCTTGGTTATTGCCAAATAGCACTTTGGCGACCCATAAAACGCCGATCACGATCGATAGCGTCAGTAGGATATGCCCCACTAACTGCTGCTCACCCAATAGATAGTTATTACACAAGCGATCAGGTGATACTTTGAATAGGTAGCCAAATCGTCCAAGCATTGCCCATAGTTCCAGTAGAAAAACGCCTTTTACGAGTGGATGAATACAACGACGTGTTAGTGACCATGTGCAGCCAAGGAGTAACATCGAAGCTACCTTTGCAAAGGCATAAATGTTCGACTCCAGAGCCGCATCTAAAGCGCTAGGCAACATCCAGAACAGCCCTACTACGGTAATAACGACAACACCAGTGATCCCTTGCCAGTTGTATTGATTCGCAGAGGTTTGCCTCTTTTTCGGCAGCATCTCACCCGCAAACCAACCCAAAATAACCAATACTGGCAATTGAAACAGTAGATGCAGAACCATCTGCTCTTCGAGTAGTTCGCTCAGTGGGCCGACCGTAAGCAAAAGTAGATTAATAAGCAGTAATAGCCACTTCATTGCCTGCAGCATGGGTGCCTCCTACCGAATGGGTCAGGTTCTGACGAATACTCGTAAGTAACTCAGTGCCATGGTTGTAATCGACAATTTTCATCAGTTGGCCCTCTGGAGATATAAGGTGGAGAGCAGAGTTATGGATATAACCCCCCTCGCCATCATTAATAGCAATGACGCCAAATGTCTCTTTTAGGTGCTTCAACTGCGCTTGGTCTTCAACGCGTGCTGCTTTCCAAGACGCAGTATCTGCTTTAAAGCGATTAAGATATTCAGCCAGCTGCTCAGGCCCATCATTTTCAGGGTCGAAACTGATGGTGAGCAATTGCAGCTGGCTATCACTGATAAGATCCGCAGCTTGGCGTTGCAAGCGAGCAAACTCCACACCTAGTCCTAGGCAGACAGTTTCACAACGGGTGTAAACAAAGTCAGCAATGATGTACTGGCCTTGAAACGCTTCCCAAGATACAAGCTCTCCCGCTTGGTTCTGGAAAGTCACCTGTGGTGACGGTATAGGGTTGCGCTCTACCTCTACTCGACGTTTGGTTTCAGCTGTGTAAGCTTCAAAACCAAGCGTCTGGTAGTAGAAAACGCCGCCAGCAAGCGCTAATACAATTGCGCTACTTATCAGTGATTTGAACATCTTAAATCTTCGCCTTTGGTAAACGTGCTAGGTTTTGTAGGGTAAAGATCAGGAACCCGATCAGAACCATACTGCCTGCAATCGCACCCAGCTGAGATAGGTATTGCCACTCCGGCAAGTGAACCGCCCAACGTCTAGGCACACTATCTGCACCGCTTGCTAGGAAGGTCAGGATTAAGCCCGTAGCGCCAACAAAGTAGGTAGCAAACGCGAGCTTGCCGATAGCACCTGCTTTAGATGGTTGGCTATTAGCAGCTAGGTAGCTGCAGAAACCAATGATCATCGGCAGTAAGCCAAGCACTAAGTAGAAGTGGAAGTGCCCAGGCACCCACATAGTGTTATGCATCACTTTGTTCACTGTTACAGTGGCGTCGATGATTGCCGGAATAACCCCGCCAGCCCAACCGAACATGGAAAGCAGTAGCATAGAGCTACATAGATCCCACTTGATGCCAGAACGATAAACAATCATGAGTGCGCCGTACGCTGTTACTGCGAGCACTGGAATACCACTGCAGTAAGACAAGATCTGACCGATTACTAGTAGCCAAGGTGGCATCACAAAGTCCATCAATAAGTGGTGTGGATACACCGCCATCACCATCAGTGATGCTGCAGCCCAAGCGTAGTAGAACGGTTTCGAAACCTTCCACGGACGACCTGTATATTTCGGTAGCAGTTCATAAACAGCAGTGACTGCGGAGTAGATCGTTGCGTTAATGAATACATGGCCGAAGAAGTAGATCAGGTTTTTGATCAGCAGCGGGTCAAGTTCGTAGTCTGGTTGGTACAAATTGAATAAGCACAGCACCAGAACAACGGCACCTGCAGCAATACCAATAAAGTTAACGATCAGGACCATGGTCGCAGCAACGACGGTTGTCGGGTGATCTGGATCGACAGGCTTCATGCCAAATACAACCGGTAAACCTAGTGCATTACCTAGATTTCCGTACTTCTTAATCAGCTTGATACCAATATCCAAGTAAAGAATCAGGAAGCCGGTACCAATCAACAAAAGTCCGAGCATAAATACGGCAGCAGATTCTACCGACCAAACGCCCATCGATTTTGCTGGAAGTGGATAGAGGAAGGTCCACGCGCCCGCAAACTTACCGACAAAAATTGAGCCCAAGATCAGCACAACACCAATGAGGAAAATAACGAAATTAACCCACAAAACTTTGCTGCTTAAGTTGATGTATTTACGCAGGAAGTACCACAGTACAGCCGTTCCTCCTAAGCCAGCTGTGCCTACCATGCCAGCACCGTGTACTGTCATGATCTGGTAGAAAAGGTCAGCGCCAATTTCGATGAACGTACCTTGCGCTGCTCGCATCGTTACGCCGGCTAGCATCATCAAACTGAAGACCAGCATGCTTGTTATTAAGTAGGCTTTGATGCCCAGTGAAGCAAGCTTATTCTCTTGTTCACTGTAGTTAATTTGTTCAGTCATCTACGCCTCCTTATTTGACTGTTAGTTGTGCTGTCATGGCATGGTGAGCCAGACCACAGTATTCAAGGCACAGCACCTTGTAGGTGCCAGGCTTGTCGAAGGTATACACCAGTCGGTTGGTGTATTTCGGCATCGCTTGGGTTTGGGTAAGAAGCGTGCCACTCTCGTCATAGATACCAAATCCATGGGTGGAATCTGCTGACGTCACGCGAAACTCAATGGTTTCACCAACGTCATACTCTGTATCGTCAATGGTCCAATACCACTGCTGGCCAACCACATTTACTGGGCTTGCGCCGTCAGTTGCTGAAAACTGTGGAGGCAGTGGGTATGGCAGTAGCGTCGTCGCTGTGACACCAACGCCAAACACCACAAGAAATAGAAACCACTTGGCTCTAATGGAGTACCAATTACGCTGAACTTCAGCGTAATCGCACTCTTCAGTAGATCGGGAAATGACATAACCAAACACTGGGGCGAGTACCGCCAGGCAGAGTAAGGTTAAGATCCATACACTTTGCGCTAACATAAATTACTCGCTATTAGTTGCCTTTAACCATGAAATCAACAACCCGCTTAATCTGCTCATCGCTGCAGTCAAAGCAGGCCCCTTTAGGTGGCATAGCTTTTCTTCCTTTCAGAGCGCTGGTGTACAGTCCTTCAATACCACGCTCGGCCAAACGGGCAGTCCATGCGCCGCGATCAGTCATTTTTGGTGCACCGGCTACGCCATTGTCATGACATGCCATGCACTTTTGTTGGTAGGTAGCTTGGCTATCGGCATACACGGCTTCCCCCAGAAGCAGCGGTAATACCAATAGCGGTAGTTTCATTTTTAGTTTCATTGTTCTTACTCTCACCTGTAATCGAAACCTTCCTAAGTCTTTATGCTTTCCCTAGAGCATCAATGATGCTGTGTAGCGAGCATTAAGATGTATAAAAAATACATTTTAATGCTCAAAAAAAACGCCGATTCCTTTTGAGCGCGGCGTTAAACCTATTACAATATAATGTATTATTTATACATTATTAAAAGCTCAGCATCTATGTCAAGTATTTTGGCAAAGTTTGGCTGAGCTCTTTGCTGTTGAAAAGGGGGTAGGGGTAAGCGAAATGGCTTGAACTCTGCGGGATTAGGTTCCTTGGCTCATATACAAATTGAGCCAAGGAGAATCAATCGGACTTAGTAATTTTGCGGGAATAAAGCGCGTTTCGCTTCTTCGTCCATTTCTGATTTAAATTGGATATCACCGCTGATGCTTCTGGCTTTTGCTACCGCTGGACGGGCATCTACCGTTTTAAACCAGCGTGATAGGTTAGGGAATTTATCCAACTCGTTCTCGCCTAAAACTGGTAGCACACGGTCAATCCAGCCCCAAGCAGCAATATCTGCAATGGTGTACTTATCACCCGTGATATAAGTGTTGTTCGCCAATTGATCGTCCAGCACTTGATAGTGGCGGGCTGCTTCACGGCGATAACGATTGATCGCGTAAGGTAGGTTCTCAGGTGCAGCGCGCTGGAAATGCACCGCCTGACCCGAATAAGGTCCAAGGCCTGAGGCGATAAACATCAACCAAGAGAGTAATTTAGCCTTATCTTCGGCATCTCCCAGAAATAGATTATGTTTTTCGGCGAGGTAGAGAAGGATCGCTGTGGAATCAAAGACCTTTGTGCCTTCATCATCGATGGCGGGTACTTTTTTATTCGGATTGATTGCCGCGTATTCCGGACTGTGTTGTTCCCCTTTTAAAGTATCCACAGGGACTAATTCATATTCTAGTCCCGCTTCTTCAAGAAAAAGCGCGACCTTCATTGGATTAGGGGTTGGGTGAAAATAGAATTTAAGCATAAGTGTTTTTAACCTGTTGAGTTAACGTAAATTGAGATGGCTTGTAGTAAGTGTTCAGGGTTTTAGTTTTAGAACTTGATCTATATCTGCAGCTTGATGCCTATCGCGTAGTTGTTCCCAAGCTTCGCCCCAAGTGCGATTGACGATACGGCCACGCTGTACGGCCGGGCGTTGCGAGATCTGCTCTGCCCAGCGTTGAAGGTTGGTGTAGCTATCGACATCTAGGAAACTGGCGGCATTGTATTGGTTGCCGCGGACGAGCTCGCCGTACCAAGGCCAAATAGCAATATCTGCGATGGAGTAGTTTTCACCTGCGATAAAGGTATTGTTCGCCAATTGTTTATCCAGCAGGTCTAACTGACGTTTTACCTCCATAGTAAAGCGGTCTATGGGGTACTCGAACTTTTCCGGGGCATACGCGTAAAAGTGTCCAAACCCACCTCCTAGATAGGGTGCAGAACCCTGTAGCCAAAACAGCCAATTCAGTTGTTCTGACTGTTCGCTAGGGTCTTCTGAGAGGAAGTGACCAAACTTCTTGGCGAGATAAAGCAAGATAGCACCCGACTCAAATACGCGAGTTGGCGTCGACCCTGAGTTATCAACAAGGGCTGGAATCTTAGAGTTGGGATTGATATCCACAAAGCCTGATGAAAACTGATCTCCTTCACCTATCTGAATCATGTGGGCATCGTATTCTGCCTGTTCAACGCCTGCTGCTAGCAGCTCTTCAAGCATGATGGTGACTTTCTGGCCGTTAGGCGTTCCCATCGAATACAGTTGAAGTGGGTGTTTACCTTTCGGCAGTTCAGCTTGATGAGTCGCACCTGATACTGGGCGATTGATACTTGCCCACGTGCCACCGTTTTCCTCTTCATGCTTCCACACTTTAGGTGGGGTGTATTGTGCGTTCATAAGACTTCTATCCTTATCAGCTGATCTAAAATTGAACGTACGTTCATCTATTTTTATCCTAACTGGACTTGAACGGGTGTTCAAGCTAAAATTTGAACAAATGTTCAATCTGAAGTTTTAATCATGGCTAACACTCTAAAACACGACCGTGCTGAGGTGCTGGATAAGGCAACGAATCTTTTCTGGGAAAAAGGTTTTCACGCTACGTCTATGCGTAATTTGCAGGACCATATTGATATGCGTCCAGGCAGTATCTACGCCGCATTTGGTAGTAAAGAGGGGCTGTTTAAAGAGAGTCTAAATCACTATGCAAAAACTAGCTTGGCGCGATTAACGGAGAGCACTAAGACGTCTGAATCTCCACTTGCAGCACTCAAAGCATTTATCAAAACCGTGGTTTTGAATTGCAGAGAGGATACGCCTAGTGAGATGTGCATGTTGGTAAAAGCGATTGCTGAACTGACAGAGGAAAACGGTGAATTGTTAGATGAGGCGAAGGGGCTTCTGAAGGCTGTAGAACAGGCCCTAACGCAACTGATTGAACAAGCGCAAGCAGCAGGCGAGGTCGATTCCTCAAAAGACGCTGCCCGCCTTGCTCGCTATATCCAAATGCAGCTTATCGGCCTGCGTGTATATGCGCGTGTTTCACCGGATGAAGATGACTTGGTCGCAATGATCGATGATTCAATTGCGTCGATGGTGTAAAGCCGCTTTATTGAAACGGGGCGATAGCCAGTAGCTGTTCGCCCTGTCTCTTCGAATATAACCTAGCAGCGGAAAGCCCCACAGGTTCGTTGTATCTCTTGCACTAACCCAGACAGCTCATCTTGGCTGCGGTTAAGGACCAGCATTCCATCCACTGTACGTGTCGCTGCATGGCTGACTTGTTCGATATTATTACCCAGTCGTTCTGCTGAGGATTGTTGTTCCTGCGTTGCGCAGGACATTTGCTCGCTCATGGTAGCGATGCTGGCTACGGCATTATCAATCTCTACTAGCTTGTGGTTGAGCTCTGTAATCTGCTCGACACCTTTAATGGCATTTGTTTGGCTACTGGCCATCTTTTTCACTGCTTCAGCAACACTATCCTGCAGTTTAAGAATAATGCTCTGTATCTCTTGGGTAGAATTTTGGGTTCGTTTAGCGAGATCCCTTACTTCATCCGCTACTACAGAAAAACCACGTCCTGTCTCGCCTGCGCGTGCGGCTTCAATAGCAGCATTTAGTGCCAGTAAGTTCGTTTGATCGGCAATATCGCTAATGACTACAAGTACCTTTGATATGTCACTGGTTTGCTCGCTCAAACGATTAATCGTGGTTGAGGAGTCTTCTACATCTCTGGCGAACGCTTTAAAGCTCTGTTCGCATTGGCTGGTGGTAATCAGACCTGAATTGGCTTGCTCCTGTGCTTCCGACGTAGCATGAGCCGTTGTTGAAGCGCTTTGCGCCACTTCTGAGATTGATTGGCGAGTTTGGCAAACCACTGCAGCCATATCTTCGGTACTGATGTGCTGACTACGGCTATCTGTATCTACCTGAGTGACTACAGAACTAAGCTGGGACTCAACATGTTTCAGTTGTTCAACATTGAGTAACAGCTGGGATACAACACATCGGGTTTTCTCAATAAACTGGTTACAGTTTGTTGCTACGTCACTGATCTCATCATTACCATCCACGGAGATTTTCTGCTTCAGGTTAGCATCCCCTTGCCCTAACTTCTTCATGGCAGAGGCGACTAGTGCGATGCGTTTTTGGATACTCATGGCTGTCATAGTTGTGACGGTAAAACCGACGATGATAATCAACAGGGCCATAACCAGCATGATGTTTTGCTGGCTTTGAGTATGCTGTTGTACTTCCGGTATCTGTATTGCTGCTAAGTCAGCCAGTTCTTTTTCGAGTTCATGTGCGGTGTTTCGTAGATCCTTGCGGATGCCTTTCTGGTGAGAGGTGCCTAGTTTTTCAGTCAACTGAACGTATTTATTAAAGGTTGCAGAGTACAAGGCTAAGTCTGACTTCAGTCGCGTGAATTGCGCACCAAATATATGACTGTTTTGTTCTAGTTGAATTTTCAGAGAGTTGTATGTGTCGTTAAAACTGCTGACATACTTTGCTTCTTTACGCAGCATAAAATCTTTTTCGTGGCGGCGTAAAGACAGCAGCGTATTTTGGAAGACTGGTTGCTCCTCTAGTGCAGTAGAGACTTTGTGTGCGGAGCTTCGAAGCTTGCCTAAGGCCCCTTCGTTTTTGCTTAATCCAAGTGCCTTTTGGGTGTTAACAAAATTCTTAAATTGCTCGTTGTAGGTTGTGAGTAATTGTTGAAATTTGTCATGGTTAGCGCTGAGTCCTAGCGCCTTTTTTAACTCTTCTAATGCGTGTGAGCGTTGTTCTAGTGCAGTGACTCCAGCGTCAAATCTTTGTACATATTTTAGATCTTTACGCTCGAAAAAATCCTTTTCGTTACGTCTTAAATTCAGTAAATCCTGCTGCACATAGCTGAGCTCCAGCGTTGAATTTTTCAGTTGGCTAATGTTGTTCAGAGAGTAATGGTTGCTACCCATAATTAGGAGCATACCAACGATAAAGAACAGCGAAATTAGTAACAGTTTTCTTTTGATAGTCATATCAACACCTGACATCTGTAGGGTGTATTTCTGGTCGTGATCTAACGACTAGCGGGCAGAGGGACTGTTATTGCATTTAGATATGCGTGTATAGGATTACCAATCAACAGGTAACCGTTCAGTCCAAGGTCTTATCTCGGTAGCTCTATCCGATGTTGGAAAGAGCTCAGGATTGTCTCTGAGGAGGGCGATCTATTCGGAAGAAATTAGAGTAACTGTAACTTTGTGAAAAGTGATGAGTGACAACGGCTACAGGTTGGTAAAACGATGTTGAATTGGGAATATCATCGAGTTGCAAGTTTTCAAGATGATTTTCAATGGCCACGTTTATAGGGTGGCTTTCATGAAGATTGAGCTGACAAGGGTGTGGTTCGGCGAATGAGTTTTCGTATGATGTAGAGGTTTGGCAAATACAAAAGGCAGAAAGCACTTCTGTTGATAACAACAGTACGCATATTAGTATCAATAATAGGTTATTCTGACTTTTGAGCAATAGAGAAACCTTTATCTTGCTGAGTTTCAAATATTAGAATTTTCTGTAATAAAAATGTCATATTTGAGTGGTCATACTAGATAAAATTGTATTAGGGCTCAAGGGGGACATTGGTCGCGAGTTTTGAGCTTGGTCAAAGAATGATTGGGTTTAGCGTTCTTATGAAAGTAGACGTTATTAAGGCCGCAAAATAAGTACAGTATTATTTTACGACCCTGAGTACCTTGCCGTAGTTAGTCAGGCACTTTCAACGCTACCACCATTGATAACGCGGTTTCGCCCGAGCTCTTTGGCTTGATACAGTGCAGCATCAGCTATTTGAATTAACTCCCTTGGAGAGTGATCAATGGCTGCCTCAGCTAAGCCGAAGCTGGCAGTCACTTGATCAACCTCTTCAAACATTTCTGCTGCGATGGCGGTGCGAAGCTTTTCTGCTAATCGGTAGGCCATTTGTGCGTTTGTTTCAGGTAAAAGAATCATAAACTCTTCACCACCCCAACGACCGATTTTGTCTGTTTTACGAGTGTTTTCTCGTAGTATTTGTGCAAATTTTTTCAGCACAGCATCGCCACAGAGGTGGCCGTATTGGTCATTAATCTTTTTAAATAGGTCGACATCCAATAACAAAATAGACAGCGGGTGTTTGAAGCGTTGGAGACGATATAGCTCCTCTTCCAGTAACAACTCAATGTGCAAACGGTTGTTTAGCCCAGTAAGCGCATCGGTTGTAGACAGGATGGATAGCTCAGTGTTTTTGCTATTGAGCTTTTCATTGAGCTGATTCAATTGCAGCTCCGCTGCTTCACGCAGGTTTATCTCTGATTTCAGCTGTTTATTCAGTCGAGATAGTTTCCAATTCCATAGCGTGATAATTGTGATAATAAACAACGCGGCAAAGACGAGTTTCCAGATCAATTCATAATTGGCATCGTGTTCAAATTTAACCGATACCCAGCGTTGGAATACTTTTGAGTGTTCTTCTTCGGTTATATATTCTGTGGCCTTATTGAACATGGAAAGCAGCTCAGGACTATCGTTACGTATGGCTACTGCCAGTTTCCAGTCCTCATCTAAACGTCCGCCGATTTTTAAATTCAGGAAGCGATGTTTACGAATAGCATGACCCACGGGAGCTATCGCCCCGATTAGACCGAAAATACGTCCTTCCTCAACGATACGAAGACCGTCAGCAACACTATCTACTTCAATGACATTTATCTTTGGATAGTCCTGTTGCAGCTTTTTAAGTAAGCCGTATCCCTTAGGTACGCCTATAGTTTTCTCTTTGAGAGATTTTAGGCCGTCCACGAATAGAGAGTCTTCCTGAATCGCTATTACTAAAGGTAAACGCAGGTAGGGCTTGGTAAAGTTTAATTGTCGTTTAGCTTCAGGTGTTTCGAAGGCTGCGGACATGATGTCGCAGCGTCTGTTCTGAGCGTATTCCAGTGACTGTTGGCTACTTTCAGTGGGTAGCATTGTCATGCCTATACCAATTCGATCAGCCATTAAATTGAGGTAGTCGGCAACCATCCCTTCATGTCTTCCTCCAGGGCCTATTTGCTCCAAGGGCATCCAATCGGGATTGGCACAAAAAGTTATGCCAGGCTGTTTTTCTAAATAGGCTTTTTCAGCGGAGGTTAGGCTAAGGCCGCTGCCGGGTCTCGCGACATAGTTCTCGTTACCCATCCAGCGCTGAGAAATTGCTGCGACTTCATCCCGGGTTAGGGATTTAATCGCACGATCCATAATCCGTTGCAAAATAGGCCAATCTGATCGAACACCTATGCGAAGATTGGCTAGGTCGGGTTTGCCTACATCTACCTCACCTGAAACAGTAAGGTCGTTCATCAAATTTTTAGCAATAAGGTGATTAAATACAGCAGCTTCACCGAGCGCCGCATCTGCTTTGCCAATAGAGATAGCTTTCAGGCTTTCGATGGCATCGGTAACTAGGTGTTGTTTGATTTGTGGGTATTCGTTGGTGAGGATCTCTTCATAGAAAAAGCCTTTTGGTATGGCCACTGTTTTACCGAATAGGCTCTCAATCGATTCATATTTAGCGGATTTTTTGCTGACAATGACATTTGGATTTACTGCGTAAGGGCGGGTGAAACGAATATATTTACGACGCTCTGCTGTATTGACGATATTCAGCATCATGTCTAATTCGCGTTCTTGAGTCATCGCCAAGAAGTCATTCCAGTTAGGACCACTGACATACTGGATCCTAAAACCGGTTTTCTTGGCGATTAGGTTCATTACATCAATAGAAAAACCTTTGGGCTTGCCCTGTTCGTTGTAATTGAAAGGAGGCCAGGCCATCTCATTATGTACCCGAAGTACTGGGTGGGCAGCGAGGAATTCTTGTTCCTCTTTATCCAGGTGGAGAGTCTGTGTTCTTTGTAATCCGCCTTCTAGCCAGCGACGGCTTAGCCGATCTCTCTCCTCTTTGGTAACGGACTCAATCGCTTTCTGCATAATGGAGCGGAAAATAGGCCAATCATCGCGTACCCCGATGCGTAAAAGGTTGGCAAAACGAGGATCATCAATACCTCCGACGACCTTGAGGTTACTCATTAGGTGTTTACGGATTAAGTGGTTTTGCACGGCAATTCCACCCATGGTGGCATCGGCGCGACCAAAAGCTACGGCTTTGAGGCTATCTACTTGGTCTTTAAGGAGTAATAACTGAATGCCGGGGAAGTGCTTTTCGATGATTTCTTGATAGAAAAAACCTTTGGGGATGGCAAGAACGCGGCCATTCAGATCTCTCAGATCCCGTACTGTACGATTGTCGTCTCGGACCACAATTCCTGATGGGTTATTTACATAGGGGTCGGTAAAGAGAATGTATTTGCTGCGATCGTCTGTCTTGATGATGTTAAGCATCACATCAAGCTCTTTATGATCCAGCATATTTAGGAACTCACCCCAAGTAGGGCCGGTTACGTAATCAATTTCTATGCTGAGCTTTTCTGCCAGCAGGTTCATAAATTCAATAGAATAGCCTTTAGGGCGGCCGAATTCGTGATAGTTAAAAGGGCCCCAGCTCACCTCATTATGGACGCGAATTTTCTGATGGTTGAGTAACCAGGTTTTCTCTTCTTGGGTCAGAGGTATCTCATTAGCTTGGGAAACAAAGCTTAATGCTAATAAGATTAATGACGTGATATAGGTGAGTAGTGATGTCTGCCTTAACACGAAGAAAGTCCCTGATATTTATATTTTTTTATAGTGGGACTGTATCTATATCATTAAATGAAAGGGTTGGAAATTGCGCACTTCCTTAAATAATCAGGGAGAAAGCACTTAGTTGGCTTACGGCAACAGCTAGAGTCTTCAAAGCAACTAATCTAATTTGAGTGAGGACAGCCAAATAAAATTAATCTTGGGAAGTCTACAAAACGAAGTAAAGGAAGTTTCACCTAAGAAGTGTGCCCAGAGGCGAATCAATGCCGAAGGCATTCACACATCGGAGTGCAACGACGATAGCCCGAAGGGTGAGCGAAGCGAATAATCTAACAAGGTTCGATGACTCCCAAAGATAATCAATCTTAGAAGATCTAAATAAAAAAGAGAGATTTCAAACTAGGAAGTGGTGCCCAGAGGCGGATCAATGCCGAAGGCATTCACACATCGGAGTGTAACGACGATAGCCCGAAGGGTGAGCGAAGCGAATAATCTAACCAGGTCCGATGACGCCCAAAGATAATCAATCTTGGAAGATCTAAATAAAAAGAGAGATTTCAAACTAGGAAGTGGTGCCCAGAGGCGGATCAATGCCGAAGGCATTCACACATCGGAGTGTAACGACGATAGCCCGAAGGGTGAGCGAAGCGAATAATCTAACCAGGTCCGATGACGCCCAAAGATAATCAATCTTGGAAGATCTAAATAAAAAAGAGAGATTTCAAACTAGGAAGTGGTGCCCAGAGGCGGATCAATGCCGAAGGCATTCACACATCGGAGTGCAACGACGATAGCTCGAAGGGTGAGCGAAGCGAATAATCTAACCAGGTTCGATGACGCCAAAAGATAATCAATCTTGGAAGATCTAAATAAAAAAGAGAGATTTCAAACTAGGAAGTGGTGCCCAGAGGCGGAATCGAACCACCGACACGGGGATTTTCAATCCCCTGCTCTACCGACTGAGCTATCTGGGCAATCAGGTGCAGCGATAACTTGCTGACTAAAAAGCCCCGCTAGGTTAACGAGGCTTGAAATAAGTGGTGCCCAGAGGCGGAATCGAACCACCGACACGGGGATTTTCAATCCCCTGCTCTACCGACTGAGCTATCTGGGCAACTCAAGTGGCGCGTATTAAACCGTCTTCACGGAAAACTGTCAACCACTTGTTACAAAAAAACTATTTTGAAGGTGGAACGTAGCCTTCAGCCTTCTCGTAGTCTTCTCCATCCATGAATTTTTGCATCTCTGTTTGCAGGAATTCACGGGTGGATGGGTCCATCATGCTCAGGTGTTTTTCGTTGATGATCATGGTTTGATGATCAGTCCACTCTTTCCAAGCCTTTTTGGATATTGTTTCGTAAATTTCCTGGCCTTTAGCGCCTGGATAAGGAGGACGATCCAATCCTTCAAGTTCCTCTTTATATTTACGGCATAGGACGGTGCGACTCATGTTTTGCTCCAATCAATTTACGCGTTGGTTAGTTGTTGCAAGAGTTTCTTAACCGGTGCTGCTAAACCAACATTTTCTGGTTGCTCTATGTTATACCAGAGCAGAGGCTTCCCTTCCATGACACAGTCTGTAGGGGTATTCACTCTCGCCTTCACTGGGGTGATGTCTAGATGGAAATGACTAAAGGTGTGACGCAGAGGTTCCATGAGCTGAATGCTTTCTTCATCTAGCTCCAAACCTGTTTCGTTGAAGGTGTCACGCAGGTCTGCAACTTGGGGTAGGCTCCACAATCCACCCCATAAACCACTCGGTGGACGTTGATAGAGTAAAACCTCAGATTGATTATCCTGCTGCAAAATCAGCATGTAGGTCTGTTTTACCGGAATCGTCTTTTTCGGCTTAGGTACTGGAAGTTGATCAGTTTTGCCTAATTCGAATGCTTGGCAGCCTTGTTGCAGTGGACAGAGTAAACAAGAAGGCTTACTGCGAGTGCAGAGGGTAGCACCCAGATCCATCATCGCTTGCGTGTAATCACCCGTGCGTTCTTGCGGTGTATTCTGTTCGGCATATTGCCACAGCAGCTTTTGATTAGCTGTTGTGCCTGGCCAACCCTCTAGCGCATAAAAACGTGCTAATACTCGTTTAACATTGCCATCTAGAATCGGAGCCCACTTACCGGTGCTGATCGATAAGACGGCACCTGCAGTGGAGCGACCAATGCCGGGTAGCTCTTCCAACCCTTCAACTGTTTCAGGAAACTGACCTTGATGTTCCCTGCTAACTATCTGCGCAGTTTTATGCAGGTTACGGGCTCGGGCGTAATAACCCAAACCTGTCCATAGATGGAGCACTTCATCCTGCTCTGCGGCTGCTAGCGCTTCTACTGTTGGGAAACGTCCGATAAAGCGTTGATAGTAAGGAATAACGGTGGTGACCTGAGTCTGCTGCAGCATAATCTCAGAGATCCAAGTGTTATATGCGGTCTTTTTCTCTTGCCAAGGTAGGTCGTGACGACCGTGCTGGTCAAACCATTCCAGCACGGCGTTAGCGAATAGATCAGGTGTCATTAGGGGTTAAAATAAACCTTTTAGTTTGTCGCCTAGCTTATCTTTGATTTTCTCTTCAGCTTTGGCTTTTAGTTTTTCTTTTTTCTCTTCAACTTTCTTCTTAACGTCTTGTTTTAGTGCGTCAGTGATAAAGCTGAAATCAGGCTTACATAGCTTAGTTGGTTCTGTGTTAAAACTGCCTTTACAATCGATTGGCACTTCTACACCTTCCAGTTTATTGGGGAAAGAGCAGGTTTCTTTAAACAGATTCTTCTCAACCATAAAGCCAAGACGGTAGTCCAAAAGCTGTTTTGGTAGGTTCACGGTGCCTTTACCACTTAGGGTCATTGCATCCAGTGCCGCTTTTAGATCTTGGTTGTTTACTACGCCGTTTTTAATACGGGTAGAAGCGCCCATACTGGTAAATGGTGTTGAACGGTCCACTTGCTCAGCTTCACCGCCCAGTGCGCTAACATTGTTTAGACCTTGGCAAACGGATTGTGCCATGTCTAAACCTTTTAGCTCGCCATCTTTCATGTTTACTTTCGCAGTACCTGTAACGCTGTTTACAAAATCGTGAACAGAGTTACCGCGAAGCGTTAGATTAGATGTAGAGTTAAGTTTGCCGGTTAGCTGATCGGCGTTGGCCATATCTTTTAGCAGATCACCCACTTGAATACCTGTGATGGTTTTCTTTGAGGTGATAACCGGTGTGTTCTTACGCACATCAACAGTGACGTTATTACGCACGCTGCCTTTGTATAGATCAGCATCAAGTTTAGTTGCCTTGATTAAGCCACCATGAGCGCTTACTTGTAGTGCAACATTGCTGATATCCATATTGGAAACATGCAGTGATTTCAGGCCTAGCGTAGTATCTAGCTCTAAGCCACGCAGTGTTTCAACTGGCAGAATTGGATCTTTCGAGTAAGGGCCGCTCTGGCCCTTTTTAGCAGTGCTTGCAGTTGCAGTGTTGGAAGAACTCTCTGCTTTTTTACTTTGCGTTGCAGGTGGCATGTAGCGATCTGCATTGATCTTGTCGCCTTGCAGGTTCAGCGTGATGTTGCTGTTCGCTAGGTTAAATGCTGCAGAACCGTTGAAGGTCGTATCATCCAGCATAACGGTTAGCGCTTTTGCGGTGATTGTATTGGCAGGACCTTCTAGTTCTGTAGATAAGCTGATCGCTTTTAGAACGTTCGGATCGTTAGTTTTAACTTCAGCCTGACCCACAGCACTCAGCAGTTTATTTAGATCGAAGGCAGCCACATTCAGCTTGCCACTGATCGCTGGTGCTGCGAAGTTATTAACGGCCAGCGCACCCTCTGCATTTAGATTGGCAATCGATAGTTTTAGGTTGTTAAGGCTTAGCTGTTGTTTTGGTAGGTCTGCTTCAATATCGGCAGCAGTCTTCAGCGCCAGTGATTTACCGCCTAGTGGTTTACCACTCAGGTTTAGCTCGCTAGTTAAGCCTTTAAGCTTGTACTGTTGCTGTTTCAGATCCAGATAAAACTCAGCAGCTAGTTTCGCTGCGGCTTTGATCTGCTCTTCGCCCTTAACGGTTTGTGACGCATTAAAGCTTAACTCTGCAGGGAAGAAAGCGTTAGTCACCACTTGACCTGAGGACATGTTGAACTCAGTTAGCTTAGCGATCATATCAACGGCTTTATCTTGATAGATGATGTTACCGTTGCTGATTTGGATGCTGTCGATGTTGATCGCGATAGGCGCAGATGAGCTTGTTGCCGCCTCTTCTTTTGGGGCTCCATCTGTTGTTGTCGCATCTTTTTTAGTATCGGCAGGTGCCGCTGCTACCGCCCAGTTGTTGCTGCCATCTTTTTCTTGGACAAGGTTTAGCTCTAAACCATCTATAACGACGCTTTGCATCTCAACATTGCCAGATAACAGCGCCGGTAGACGTACAGAAATCTGAGCTTGGTTTAGTTTGGCTAAGTCCTGTTTGCCAGGGAATTTGGCATCAATCTTATTTACCTCAAGTCCTAACCAAGGGAAAACTGACCAGCCGATATCACCGTTAATTTTTAGTTCGATACCAGCATTATCAAGTGCTGCTTGCTCTATTTCGGGTTTGTATTCGTTGGGATCAAAGAATGCACCCAGAATGGCACCGCCAGCGACGATCACCACAACAATCAGTGCGGCTAGACCAGCGAGTAATTTCAGCAGACCTTTCATTGTTCTCTCCTTGGCAAGGGTTCTGAAGGGATGAGGATAAACGGAAATAATGAAGTTTCAATGGTGGAGGCTGAAGGAGGGATGAATAATTTAGCCACAGACTTGGTTTTTCCCGCTGGCTTTAGCACGATAGAGGGCTAAATCTGCCTGTTTGAGCATCAGTTCTCTATCGGTAAACTCTTTATCCAACTCTCCTACACCAATACTTGCGGTGAGGTGTATTGCCTCGCTAGTGGTTATCTGTACTTCCAAGCTGCGTAGGGCCTCTAGATAACGCTCACCAATTTTTAAGGCGGAAGGTGTGTCTGTTTCGGGTAGGATGATCATGAACTCTTCACCCCCATAACGGCAAACAAAATCGTGAGCTCTGGAATATCGATCTAGACACTGTGCTGCCTGTTTAAGGGCGATATCACCGGTGTCATGACCGTATGTGTCATTAATGTCTTTGAAATCGTCGATATCTAAAAGAATGACTGAGATAGGGCGTTCTTTTCGAATTGCTTCTTTGCACAGCAGTTTGAGCTGTTTTCGACCTTCACGGCGGTTATAGATACCGGTGAGATCGTCATAAGTCGCTAAACGCTTAAATTTTTTCTCTAGGGTTTTCTGATCTGTTATATCTATGATGGCGCCGATAAGCCCTGCAACGGAACCGTCGCTGTCATGAAAGGTGGCTTTATGGAACTTCACATAGTTGAGCTCATGGCCTTCTCGATGCACAGGGGTTTCGTAGATCTGAATACCGGGATTGTTCAGCAACTCCATATCGGCTGCCGCAAAAATAGAGGCGGGAGTTTTATCAAAGACGTCAAAAACGTTCCTACCAATTAGATCTTCTCTGGAAACTTGAACGTAATCAGCATAGGCCTTGTTACAGCCGAGATACTTACCTTCGTGATCTTTGTAGTAGATCGGGAAAGGCAGGGCGTCGATCACTAACAGCAATGCACGATGATTGCCGCGCAGGAGTTGATGTAGATCGGGATCATTCATCAGCTGATTCCGTCCTTAATAAAAGGCGATACCTACAAGATAGCCCAAGGTCTCTGTATTTGCGTGTAATTAACCGCTTTGAAAAGTGCATGGATGGGGGGATGGTTGTATAATCGCGGCTCAGATCAAATATAGTGGGAGATCACCATGGCGGACCGTACAGCCAAGGTAAGTCGAGATACATTGGAGACACAGATCACTGTGTCGGTAAATATTGATGGAACTGGCCAATTTAAGGCCGATACAGGTGTGCCGTTCTTAGAGCACATGATGGAGCAGATCTCCCGCCACGGTCTTATTGATCTAGATATTCATGCTAATGGCGATACACATATCGATGACCACCACACGGTTGAAGATATCGGCATCACGCTAGGGCAAGCATTTAAAGAAGCGGTAGGTGATCGTAAAGGGATCATGCGCTACGGCCACGCTTACTGCCCGCTGGATGAAGCTTTGTCCCGTGTTGTTATCGATTTCTCTGGTCGCCCAGGACTAGATTTTAAGTGTGACTTTACCCGCGGCAATATCGGCCGTTTTGATACGCAGCTGTTTTGGGAATTTTTCCAAGGCTTCGTAAATCACGCGGGCGTTACTTTGCATATCGATAACATCAAGGGCTTCAATGCCCACCACCAAGCGGAAACCATCTTTAAAGCGTTTGGTCGTGCTCTGCGTTACTCACTAGAGATTGATGCGCGTGCTGCGGATGTTATGCCTTCTACAAAAGGGTGTTTGTAAGTTATGTCGAGTGTAGCGGTAATCGATTATGGCATGGGCAACTTGCACTCTGTTGCCAAAGCACTGGAATTTGTACAGCCGGGTGTTGAAGTACGTGTGACTTCTGATCCTGCGCTAGTTGCCAGTGCTGACCGCGTTATCTTGCCGGGCGTTGGTGCAATGCGTGATTGCATGGCAGAGATGCTACGTGCCGGTGTGGATAAAGAGGTCACAGATGCAATCAATTCGGGTAAACCATTCCTAGGTATCTGCGTTGGTATGCAAGCTCTGCTTGAGCGTTCTGAAGAGAACGAAGGCGTAGATTGCTTGTCTCATTTTAAGGGTAGTGTGAATTACTTTGGCGATGACCTAGCAGAAGAGGGCGAGCGCCTGAAAGTTCCACATATGGGTTGGAACGAAGTTGCTCAGATGGATGATCACCCTCTATGGAATGAGATCGAAGACGGTAGTCGTTTCTACTTTGTTCACAGCTACTTTGTAACAGCTGAAGAACGTGATCTGGTTTCTGGTGTTTGTCGTTACGGTCAGCAGTTTGATGTCGCGCTTGCTCGTGACAATGTTTTCGCTGTGCAGTTCCACCCTGAGAAAAGCTCTAAGGCGGGTCTGCAGTTGCTTAAGAATTTCCTTAACTGGGATGGTAAGCCAGCACCTGCACCGATGACTGAAAATACGATTAAACCTTAATCCATTAGATCAAATTTTAGAGGTAGCTACTCATGGCTTTGGCAAAACGAATTATTCCTTGCCTCGATGTAGAAAACGGTCGCGTGGTGAAAGGCGTTAAATTTGTCGATATTCGCGACGCTGGTGATCCTGTTGAAGTAGCAAAACGCTACGACGAGCAGGGCGCAGACGAAATTACATTTCTAGATATTACAGCAACCCATGAAGGCCGTGACACTATGGTGCATACGGTTGAGCGTATGGCTTCGCAGGTATTTATCCCGCTGACGGTTGGTGGTGGTATTCGTACTTGCGAGGATATCCGTACCATGTTGAATGCGGGTGCAGATAAAGTATCCATCAACTCTGCTGCGGTATTTAACCCTGAGTTTGTTAAAGAAGCGGCAGAGCGCTTTGGTTCACAATGTATCGTTGTAGCCATTGATGCGAAGAAAGTATCCCAAGAGGGTGAAGAGAATCGTTGGGAGATCTTTACTCACGGTGGCCGTAAACCGACCGGTATCGATGCGGTTGAATGGGCGCAGAAGATGGTCGAGTTAGGTGCAGGTGAAATCCTTCTGACATCTATGGACCAAGATGGCGTTAAAAACGGTTACGACCTAGAGGTCACGCGTGCCATTAGTGATGCGGTCAACGTACCTGTTATCGCTTCCGGTGGTGTAGGTAATCTAGATCACTTAGTGGAAGGCTGTATCGAAGGGAAGGCAGATGCTGTGCTTGCGGCTTCTATCTTCCACTTTAATGAGTACACAGTTCCGCAAGCGAAGGAATATATGCGAGACAAGGGTATTGAAGTCCGTCTATAACGGAAGTGATAGCCTGATAATGAAGCCTCGCAAATGCGGGGCTTTTTATTGCGCGTAATTTAGACACATTGTGAACTTTAGTATGGCTATTAGGGTCAAGGTCATGCATCATTTTGTGGCACAAAAAAAGATTGAGAATCATTTCTAAAAAATGGCTCACAGGGATTTAGTTAGGACTTAGTTATGCGACAGCTCTTCACTCTTACTCTTTTGGTGTTAAGTACTCAGCTTCAGGCTGCAGAAAGTGTGGTAGTTAAACCTCTGTCCGAGCTGTTAACCCCATCCAGTCAAAGCGCACCAGCGCAGGTGATCAACGATCATCATGTGATTATCAGTAGTCGGTTAAATGCACCGGTTGAAGACGTGCTTGTTAATGTTGGTGATCAGCTAGATAAGGGCACGCCACTGCTAAAGCTCGAATGTCGTGATTTTGATCTGCGCTTAGTCCAAGTCAAAAGTGAGTTAAACGTGCTACAAGCGCAAACTCGTTTGGCCCGTCAGCAATTGAGCCGAGCTGAGCGATTGTTAAAGCAGCGTAATGCTTCAAAAGAACTGCGTGATCAGCGTCGCGCTGAGCTGGATAGCTTATTAGCGCAAGCTGCCGGTGCTAAAGCCCGTTTAGATGAAGCAGAGCTAGCGGTATCTCGTTGTACCCCAGTAGCGCCGTTTAAAGGTGTTGTGACTGAACGTTTGGTCGGTGAAGGTAGCCTAGTTGCATCTGGCTCGCCTCTATTCAAACTTCTGGCTGAAGATCGTCAGGAAGTATCAGCGTTGCTAAGTAGTAAGCAGCTTGTTTCCCTGCCTAATTCCACAAAGATCGAATACCAGATTCAACAGCAGCGCTATCCGCTTGAGCTACGGGTAATTGTGCCTTTTGTTGAAAATCGTGCCCGTACTCAAGAAGTTCGTCTGCAATTTAGCGCAGATAAAGCGTTATCAGGTAGCAGCGGTCGATTGGTATGGCAGGAGCCCCAAGGGCGCTTGCCGGTTCAGTACATTGTGTCCCGTGATGGTCAGTTGGGAGTGATGGGGCTGAATGATTCCAAGGCGGAATTTATTGCACTGCCTAAAGCGGTTGAAGGTCAGGCTGCCGTTGTTGATCTGCCATTAGATATGCTGGTGATTGTTGAAGGTCAGCACGGGGTTGAGTCGGGTAGTGATGTGACTGTGATGGCGCAGGAGTAAAAAATCAGATGTTGATGCGCCTTTTTAACAACCATGTTTTAGCTAACCTCACCTTTCTCTTGGTATTGGTAATAGGTTTCCTCTGCTACAACCTATTGCCACGTCAGCAAGATCCCACAATCAACTTTAACTGGGTTGTCGTGACCACTGTGCTTCCCGGCGCGAGCGCGGACGATATTGAGAAGCGTGTAACTGACCCGCTAGAAGACGCAATACGCAATGTCTCGGACATTAAGTTTGCTTCTTCTAATAGCCGCGAAGCAGTGTCGAGTTTGCTGATACGTTTTTCTGATATTGATGAGCGTACCTTTGATAAACGTATCAATGATCTGCGTCGAGAGATTCAAAATGTAGAAGACGAGTTACCGGAAAATGCGATTGATCCGGTGATATTAGAGATCACCAGCGCCAACGCTTTCCCAAGTGTCACAGTGGCAGTAACCGCACTAGATGACGACGAAAACCTTAGGGTGCAAGCGCGCAATATTGAAAAAGATCTGGAGCGTATCATTGGAGTAGATCGGGTCGATCCGATTGGTCTGGATGATCCTGAATTGCAGGTGAATTTTGATCCTGAAGCGCTGCAGGCGCTATCGCTTTCACCTACTCAGTTGTCGAATACCGTATCTGTTTGGTTTCAGGATATCTCTGCCGGTAGCGTGAATGTTGGCGAGCAGGCATGGCTTGTACGTTTGGTGGGACGCAGTGCCGACCCTGATCAGGTTAAGCATATCCCGTTGATCAATCTACAGGGGGAGGAGATCACCCTTGGCCGAGTTGCCGAGGTTGTGCAAACCCGGGCAAAAGCGCAACAAGATGCAGTGATCGATGGCAAACCAGCGGTTGTATTGGCGGTGATGAAAAAAGCCAATGCCAATACCTTAGAGTTGGTCGAGCGGGTGAAAACTTATATGGATCAGCGCAATGAGCTGGCCCAAGCAACTGGTGTGAAGCTGGTACTGGTAGATGATCAGACCGTGCCAACCCGTGAAGCGATCAGCCTTATGCAGAACAATGCTTTGATCGGGTTGATCTTGGTATTGGTAGTGGCGTGGTTGTTCTTGGGTGCGCATATCGCCTTTTTAACTGCGATTGGTATCCCCTTTATTCTGGCGGGTACTTTCTGGGTGCTCTGGGGCATGGGGGAAACCTTAAATGTTACCGTGCTCCTCGGTGTGGTTATTGTGCTCGGTATGCTGGTGGATGATGCAGTGGTCGTAGTGGAGGCGATCTATCATCGTTTACAGCTAGGGCAACCGATCTATCAAGCGACCATGGCCTCGCTCGAAGAGGTGGGCCGCCCAGTGGTGAGTGCTGTTTTAACCACAATGGCGGCTTTCCTACCTTTGATGTTGTTACCCGGGATTTTAGGCGATTTTATGCGGGTGATCCCCATGGTGGTCACCATCGCATTGGCGATCTCTCTAGTCGAAGCATTCTGGATGCTACCAGTACACGTGAGTGTGGCACGGGTGTCATTTGCTAACCCTGGGCGTATGCAGCGATTCCGTACCCGCATGACCCATAAGATTCAGATCACCTATGTACGCTCGTTGATTAAAGCGATGCGTCGCCCTGTACTGACCTTTAGCTTGATCGGTGCACTGTTTATTGGTTCGATGGGCGCACTCGGAGCCGGTTTGATCAAGATGGACTTCTTTGCCTCGGATCCGTTGCGCTTGTTTTACGTCAATATGGAGATGGCTCCCGAGACCTCTCTTGATGCCACCTTGGACAAAGTAAAACAGATGGAGAAGGTGGTACGTAAACATCTTAAAGATGAGGATCTACGAGCTGTTGTTGGGTACGCCGGACAGCAATTTACTGAAACGGCTCCAATGTTTGGTGAGCATTACGGTCAGGTCTTAGTTGGTTTGAAGCCTAAGACAGAAGATAACCGCTCGGTCGATGAGCTGTTAGCTGCGGTGCGTGAGGATGCTTTGGCACTGCCGGGGCCTTTGAATATCTCCTTCTTACGTTTGGCGGGTGGTCCTCCCGTGTCTAAGCCGATCAGTATTAAAGTCCGGGGTGATGAATACACAGAGATTCGTGCAGCCGCGGATGCATTGCAGACCTATATGCGCTCGGTGGAAGCGATAACCGATATTACCGACGATGCTGGCGGTGGTCGTATGACGCTGACGCTAAAAGCCGACTATGATGCGATTACTCAGGCGGGACTCAATCCGCAAGAGGTTATCCGTACAGCGCAGTTATTGGTAGATGGTGAAATCGTCGCTGATATGCAGCACGAAGGTGAAAAACTGGAAGTGCGGGTACGTGCGAAGCCGCAGCAATACAGTGATATCGAACAGTTACTCATGTTTGAGTTGCCATTAGCAGATGGCGGTCGTGTACCACTGATTAATCTGGTGCATTTTGAAAAAGAGAAGGCGCTTGGCAATATTCGACACTATAACTTCCGCCGAGCGATCACGGTTGAAGCTGATCTCCTGCCTAATAGCATGGACACTGTAACTGCCAACGCTATGGTCTTGGAGCATTGGAATAACGAGCTACAAGTACAGTTTCCAAATCTGGATTTAGACTTCTCTGGTGAATTGGATGATATCCAAGAGAGTTTGGATGCGATCGGTATTCTCTTTCTGTTTGGTATAGGTCTGATGTACCTGATTTTGGGTACACAGTTCTCCAGTTATATGCAGCCTCTGATGATCTTGATGACCATCCCTATGGCGTTTACCGGTGTAGTACTAGGGTTGTTGCTGACACAAAACCCACTAAGTCTGTTCACTATGTACGGTGTTGTTGCTTTGGCAGGGATAGCGGTAAATGCAGCGATAGTGCTGATTTCAGCGGGTAACCAACGATTAGATAAAGGGATGTCGGTAAAACATGCCACTCTGTACGCGGCTAGACGACGAGTAATTCCAATTTTGATTACTTCGCTAACGACGATTGCAGGCTTGTTTTCTTTAGCAACGGGCTTAGGTGGTCACTCCCTAATTTGGGGGCCAGTGGCAACGGCGATTGTGAGTGGTTTGGCGTTCTCGACCGTACTGACTCTGTTCCTGATTCCTATGCTGTACCGAATCTTTATGCAGTGGTCGCATCGTCGTCAGGGTACTTAATTGGATAGGATAGATTATAGGTTTAGGGGCAGAATTTAAGCTTTAAGGATGCCAAGAAAGAAGCATAAAAAGCGGCGAATAAACATCGCCGCTTTTTTCTGTCAGTGATTCTTACTTAAGCTAGTTCGAGCACTTCATCTACTAACTTGCGGATACCTGATGCTGCTTCGGTAATTGAACCCGCTAGCATGTAAGCTGGAGTTGTCACCACTTTACGCTCTGAATCGATTACGATTTCGCTAACACCACAATCTTGATGTTTACCACCCATCGCTTCAATTGCGGATGCAGTGTCGGCATCATTACCGATCGTGCATATCGCACCTTCGCCGAATAGAATGGGTGTCATTGCTGGGGCAATACAGATTAGACCAACTGGCTTACCTGCTTTATGCATCGCCTGAGTAAAGTTGATGACATCAGGGTTTACTGAGCACTCAGGGCCTTTTACTGCAAAGTCCGACAGGTTTTTTGCTGCACCAAAACCACCTGGAATAATCAAAGCGTCGTAATCTTCGGCATTGGCTGTTGCAAGATCGATAATTTCACCACGTGCTAAACGCGCTGCTTCAACTAAAACGTTACGTGTTTCATCGGCTTCTTCGCCAGTGAGGTGATTAATAACGTGCATCTGCTCGATATTCGGTGCCATACACTGTGAACTAGCACCGCGTTCCGCGATCTGTAGCAAAGTCAGAACCGACTCGTAAATTTCTGCGCCATCGTATACGCCGCAACCAGATAGAATTACTGCAATTTTCTTCATGCTTTCAGGCTCCTTTATCTACAGTGATATGAGTTTGATCATACCCTTTTGTATGCAGAGTACGATAAGATCAGTTTTATTACTATGGTGACAAAAAGTTACTTAATTTTTAGCCTAACCTCTAGGCTGTCATGAGCTTGTCATCGTTTTCTGTCATATTCATCTTGTAACCTAAGGAAGATGCCGTGTCCTTTAATAACAGCCAGCGCTTTTACCCAGAAACACGTATGCGTCGTATGCGTGCCAGTGATTTTTCCCGTCGTCTAATGCGAGAGAGCGTTTTAACGCCAGATGATCTGATCTATCCAGTCTTTGTGATTGAAGGTCAAAATCAAACTGAACAAGTTGCGTCTATGCCAGGCGTCGAGCGTATGAGTATCGATCTGCTGGTAAAAGAAGCTAAAGAGCTTGCTTCTTTAGGTGTACCTGCGATGGCGTTGTTCCCTGTAACACCGATGGATGCGAAATCTGAGTTGGCAGAAGAAGCCTACAACCCAGATGGTCTGGCTCAGCGTGCAGTGAAAGCAATCAAAGATGCGTGCCCAGAGATGGGGATCATGACCGATGTTGCATTGGACCCGTTCACGACTCACGGGCAGGACGGCATTATCGATGAAAATGGTTATGTGCTGAATGATCGCACGGTTGATACCTTGATCCAGCAGGCGGTATCTCACGCCGAAGCGGGTGCTGATATTGTTGCACCAAGTGACATGATGGATGGCCGTATCGGTGGTATCCGTGACGAGCTGGAAAGTAATGGTTTTGTAAATACATTGATCATGGCGTACTCCGCTAAGTATGCAAGTGCTTACTATGGTCCTTTCCGTGATGCAGTGGGTTCTGCGGCGAACATTGGTAAAGGTAACAAGTTTAGTTACCAGATGGACCCTGCTAACAGTGATGAAGCGCTACACGAAGTGTCACTGGATCTAGCGGAAGGTGCAGATATGGTGATGGTAAAACCGGGTATGCCTTATCTGGATATCGTTCGCCGAGTTAAAGATGAATTAAAAGCACCAACCTATGTTTATCAGGTGAGTGGTGAATATGCGATGCATGTGGCTGCTTTCCAAAATGGTTGGTTAGACGAGCGTAGCGTAATGCTTGAATCCCTATTGGCGTTTAAACGTGCAGGGGCTGATGGCGTACTGACGTATTTTGCGAAACGCGTCGCTCAGATATTAAACGACTAAACTTTATTCTGTAGTCGTTAAAGAATTAGGGAGATAAAACAGCGTGATGGTTGAATCAGCGGAACAGAGCGAAGCAGCAGCGGCGTTATTAGAGAGCCGTGAAAATGTTGCAACAACAGAGCAAGAGGTAGAGGAAACACCGGTTGATCTGAAGGTGCCCGAGCTCTATATCAACCGTGAACTCAGCCATCTGCAGTTTAATATCCGAGTTCTCGAGCAAGCCTTAGAGGAGCAGCACCCGTTGTTAGAACGGTTGATGTTCCTGTTGATCTTCTCCAGTAACTTGGACGAATTTTTCGAGATCCGTGTTGCTGAGCAGATGACTCAGTTGAAATATGGTCGTGAGGCAGTTGGTCCCGATGCGATGCATCCGCGCACGGTACTGCAGCGTATCAGCGAAATTTGTCACCTGACTGTCGATCGTCAATATAAGATCCTGAATGAAACGATCTTCCCTGAATTAGAGAAGGAGGAGATTCACTTTATTCGTCGTCACCTATGGACGCCGGAGCAGAGAGAGTGGGTGCAGTCTTACTTCTATGATCGTGTTGTACCGGTCATCAGTCCTGTTGGTTTGGATCCGTCACACCCATTCCCTCGTTTGGTGAATAAGAGTCTTAACTTTATCGTTGAACTGGATGGTAAAGATGCCTTTGGTCGTGAAACCGGCATGGCGATTATTCCGGCGCCGCGCTCATTACCACGTTTGATCCGTCTTCCAGATAATCTCTGTGATGGCGGCGATAACCTGATCTTCTTGTCCTCGATTATCCACGAATTTGCGGATGAGCTATTCCCAGGAATGACGGTTAAAGGTTGTTACCAGTTCCGTATCACCCGTAATGCCGATATGACCTTCGATGTTGAAGAGGTTGAAGACTTAGCGAATACCCTGCGTGGTGAGCTGCACTCCCGTAAATACGGTGATGCGGTAAGGCTAGAGGTGGACCAGCGTACCCCTGAAGAGTTGATCGCCTTCTTGCAGAAAGAATACAAACTGGATGAGTCTCAGACGTATCGTGTAAATGGCCCAGTAAACCTGACTCGTCTAATGGCAGTTCGAGATCTGGTCGAACGTAGCGATCTACGTTGGAAGCCTTTTTCACCGGGTATTCCCGGTAAACTAAAAGGTGACAATATTTTTGATGCGCTCAAAGCTAATGACCAGTTGCTGTTGCATCCATTCCAGTCATTTACGCCAGTTGTGGATCTGTTGCGTCAGGCGGCGAAAGATCCGGATGTTGTAGCGATTAAACAGACCCTTTATCGAACTGGGGTTAAATCCGATATCGTAAATGCGCTGGTGGAAGCGGCGCGTAGCGGTAAAGAGGTGACTGTTGTTATCGAGCTTCGAGCTCGTTTTGATGAAGAAAGTAACCTACACCTTGCGGCACGTTTGCAGGAGGCAGGTTGTTTGGTTGTTTATGGGGTGGTTGGTTATAAGTGCCACGCTAAAGCGATGCTAATCGTACGAGAAGAGGAGAATCACTTAGTGCGTTATTCTCACTTAGGTACGGGTAACTATCACTCGGGTACAGCGCGCCTGTATTCTGATTACAGCTATCTGACTGCGGATCAAGAGGTGGGCGAAGATGTCCACAAGGTTTTCCAGCAACTAACGGGTATGGGTAAGATCCAGAAGCTGAAAAAGTTATACACAGCACCGTTTACGTTGCACTCTAAAATGATCGAACTGATCCGTCGTGAAACCCGTTTAGCTAAGTCGGGTAAGCCGGGTCATATCATGGTGAAAGTGAATGGTCTGACTGAGCCGAAGATGATCCGTGCCCTATATGAAGCAGCTGCAGCGGGTGTTCAGATCGATCTGATTATTCGTGGTATGTGTCGTTTACGTCCGGGCATTGAAGGGCTGTCTGAAAATATCAAAGTTCGCTCAATTATCGGTCGATTCCTAGAGCATACGCGCGTTTACTATTTTGGTAATGACGGTAAACCGGAAGTGTTCTGCGCCAGCGCCGACTGGATGGAGCGTAACATGCTTAATCGTGTAGAAACGGGCTTCCAAGTTTTTGGTAAGCATAGTGAGAGATTAAAGCGTGAGCTGGATTACTATATGAAAGACAACTGCCAGAGCTGGGAATTGCAAGCGGACGGCAGTTATATTCAGAATCAACCAGCAGAAGGAGAAGAGATCTTCTCTGCTCAGCAAACACTGTTAGAAGAGTTTGCTAAGTAGTCTCCTTTAGCTCAACAGCCTTATTCTTGGAGTAAGGCTGTTAAGCTGTCTTTAAATAGCTTTGATGGTTATGAACGACCAGTTCGTTACGGTTGTTCTTAGCTAGATAGAGCGCTTTATCCGCTTCTGTGTAGAGTTCATTCTTATCAGAAATCTGATTGCCAGCACTCCAATAGGCACCTATAGATATAGTGACATATTCGCTGACAGTGCTCTTCTCGTGACGAATATGCAGCGCTTCCACTTCTTCTCGAATACGATCTAAGAAAGCTTG
This sequence comes from Neptuniibacter sp. QD37_11, assembly GCF_047778105.1. Classification (NCBI taxonomy): domain Bacteria; kingdom Pseudomonadati; phylum Pseudomonadota; class Gammaproteobacteria; order Oceanospirillales; family Oceanospirillaceae; genus Neptuniibacter; species Neptuniibacter sp. QD37_11. The sequence goes on from NZ_CP180552.1 coordinate 180,400, forward strand.
GGCTTTAGCTGCATCTTGCTCTGTGATGATGATTGCAAACTCTTCACCGCCGATGCGGAATGCAAAATCGGAAGGTCTGCGTAGGCAGCCAATGATGCAGTTGGCAACATCACGCAGGGCTTTATCACCTTGCGGGTGACCATAGGTATCGTTGTAAAGCTTGAAGAAATCTACATCCAAAATCGCCAAAGCTATCGCAGTACCATGACGGTAGCTGAGCTTTATTTCACGCTCTAACACATCTTCAAAACTACGACGGTTTGGTAGTGTGGTGAGCTTATCGGTGATTGATAGCTTTTTGCTGGTGGAATCCTGCAGCAGATTGGTAAAGCCAGTTATCTCATAGCGTTCGTTAATGTTCGGTAGAATCCGCGAGTTGGCCCAATGCATTAGACCGTCTTCGTTGATATGACGGATCTCGCCCTGCCATGTTTTTCCGGTCTTGATGGTCTTCCAGATCTGCTCCGACAGCATGCTATGGCTATCCGAGTTATCAAAGAAATTACTCTGCTTGCCAACCAGCTCTTCTTTAGTTGTGTCTAAAAAGCGGCAAAGGGCATTACTGGCGTCAATAATGACACCTTGCTGATCGAGGTTAGCGAGCATGATGTTCTGATCAATTAGGTGTTCTCGTTGCGATAGTGCTTTATTTGAATTAAGAATGAGGCGTGTAACTTTAATTGCAATTAAAAGCGAGATCACAATAGTTAAGAAGCCGATGGTCGCAACCACGGATAGGGAGTGATCTCTGTTTTTTGATGATTGCTTATGAAACTGATTAGCTTTGTTCTGGGCAAAGAGAACGAATTCATGCACTTCTGAAAGTAGTTGATCTACGTGCTGGGCACCTTTGGCGCGAGTAATCTCAGCCGCTTTCTCGGTATCACCAGCTAAAGCTAACTGGGCTACTTCGTCACGAATAGGTTTCCACTCAATAAAGGTCTGGTAGGCCTGCTTAATAGTGACTTTGTTACCCAAAAAACGCTCAAAGATGATGTCGAACTGTTTGAGTACTTGCTGCTCCTGGCGGTGAACTTGCTCGAGGGTGGCTTTGAGTTGATCTGGATCTTTTACCAACACCACATCTTTCATATCGCGGTGCATTGCGAACACGAGGGTCTGTATCGACTGCCCAGCATTGCTCACAGCAAATGGGTGGTTGTAGATGTTGTCTACATCTTTAGAGATGTTGTTGAGATGGTATAGGCTAAATCCGCCTAAACCTGTCATTAAGGTAATGATCAGGACAAAACCAAGAATAAGATTGCGATACTGCTGCATACTATAGAATACTGCTGAATTGAGCGCGCAATTGTATCAAAAACTACAGTATGCAGGAGCTTAAGTTTTATTTATCGCCTGATTCTTGATCAAGATCTATTAATTCACTGTAACCATCTACATATGACGGATATTTGAAGCGATAACCCGCTTCAATGATGCGTTTATTTGAACAGCGCTTACTGCCTGCGCGACGCGAAACAGTTTCAGATGTTATCTGACTCTTGGTTTCTTTTGCGATCCAAGTGGTGATCTCATGCATAGTTACCGGATTGCTATCACTGGCTAGATAGCAAGGGTCTATAGCTTCTCCGTTAAGCACTTTGGCAATCAAAAAATTTAAGACGCCTGCGCAATCATCGCGGTGAATACGGTTACTAAAATGCAGAGGCTCTGCGGGGGCAATATCACCTCCTCTTACACGACTAATTAGATAGCCTCTATCAGGGCCATAAATGCCGCTAAATCTAACCACAGTACCTGGTATCTCAGAGCTTAAAACCTGCTGTTCACCTTTGAGCATGATCTTGCCGCTGAAAGACTTTGGTTCGCAGGGGCTGTTTTCATCCACCCAATCACTATTATTTTGATGGTACACCCCAGTGCTTGAAGTGAAGAAAAGATGTTGTGGTTTTGGGGATAGTGCTTTTAGGGTGTTTTGTACACCGGTAACATAGGCCGCTTCGTAGCCCGCTTCGTCGTGACTACTTGCTGCTGCCGAATAGACAAGGATGTGACACTCGTCTAAATCCGCCAGAGCCGCTTTTAAACTCTCTAAATTTGTGAGATCAGCGCTTATTCCTTGGATGCCTTGCGGTAGCTGGTTTATATTACGACGTAGGCCAAATACCTTATGCCCTTGATTTAATAACATTTGTCCAAGAGTTGAGCCAACATCGCCGCAGCCGACGATTAAAATAGTTGCTTGTTGCATACAGGTTAAGCCTCCAAAAATCACAGACCTATCATAGCAAAGGATAAGGCCGGATGACCCTTACAGAATTGCGTTACATTGTTACCTTGGCGAGAGAACAGCATTTTGGTCATGCGGCTGAAAAGTGTTTTGTCAGTCAGCCTACCTTGTCTATTGCGGTCAAAAAGCTCGAAGATGAGTTGGGTGTGCCGCTGTTTGAACGCAGTAAGAACTCGGTTCGTGTCACACCTGTAGGCGATAAAGTGGTGCAGCAAGCGCAGCGTGTGCTTGAGCAAGCCGATACCATCAAAGATCTAGCGCTGGAAGGTAAAGACCAACTTAAAAGCCCACTTCGCGTAGGTGCGATCTACACCATTGGACCTTATCTTTTTCCTCATCTGGTTTCTCAGGTACAAAAGCTTGCGCCTGATATGCCGCTGTATATCGAGGAGAACTTCACCGAGAATCTGCGAGTTAAGATTCGTAATGGTGAGCTGGATGCAATTATCTTGGCGCTGCCATTCCAAGAGCCAGATATTCTGACGCGCCCTCTCTACGACGAACATTTCGAAATGCTGATGCCTGTGGGCCACCCTTGGGCTCAGCAGAAAACGATTAATAGTGAAGATCTGCCTAATACCCCACTGTTGCTATTGGGAGAAGGGCATTGCTTTAGGGATCAGGTCTTAGAATCCTGCCCAACGTTGAATCAAGCGATTAATACTCAACATACGATTACCGAGGGTAGCTCTTTAGAGACTATCCGTATGATGGTCGGTTCTGGCCTAGGTTGTTCTGTGTTACCGCAATCCGCTGTATATGGAACGGGTCAATCAGAGCTGGTGGTAACGCGCCCGTTCCAAGAGCCTGTGCCTGAGCGTACGGTTGGGGTTGCTTGGCGTGCTAGCTTCCCGCGTCCGCAAGCGATCGATGTGTTGGTTGAAGCTATTGCCTCTTTTGATCCTGCAGGCGGTAAATAAGTTTGTTGCTTGCTGCGATTCCTGTCACAGAGTTAAAGGGTGTTGGTGCTGCGTTAGAGCAGAAGCTGCATAACCTTGGTATTCAAAATCTACAGGATCTGTTGTTTCATCTGCCTCTGCGTTACCAAGATCGTACGCGTATTGTGCCTATGGGGGCGCTACGTCCTGGTGATGAGTGCGTGGTTGAGGGCGAGGTGAAACTGGCGGATATCAGCAAAGGTCGTCGCCGTAGTTTGTTGTGCCGCATTCAAGATGGCACCGGGTCGCTGACGCTACGTTTCTTTCATTTTACTGCTGCCCAGAAAAATAACTTAAAACCTGGTACTCGTATTCGTTGTTTTGGTGAAGCGCGTACCGGTGCAAACGGTTTGGAGATTGTCCATCCAGAATATAAGCGGGTGGATAACGATGATTTGGTCCCGGTTGAAGAAAACCTGACACCAATCTATCCAACCACCGAAGGCCTTCATCAGGGGCGCTTGCGTGCTCTGACGGATCAGGCGCTTAACTATTTGAAAGAGGGAGGCTTGCAAGAACTCGTGCCTGAGCAGTTGCGTCAGGGTTGGCAGTTCCCAAGTTTGAATGATGCCGTCGCTTACCTCCATCGCCCTCCGGTTGATGTAGACCAACACCTTTTGTTGGACGGTATGCACCCTGCTCAGCGTCGTTTGGCGTTTGAAGAGCTACTTGCTCATCACCTCTCTTTGTTGAAACTACGCCAAAAAGCACGTCAAAAAGGCGCGCCCGAACTGCCGGGCACAGGGCAACTTAAACAGGCCTTTTTAGATCAGCTACCGTTCCCGTTAACAGGCGCGCAACAGCGTGTAGGCGACGAAATTGCCAACGATCTGGCGCAAGCTTATCCGATGCTGCGTTTAGTGCAGGGAGACGTAGGCTCAGGTAAAACCGTTGTGGCGGCTTTGGCTGCTCTACAAACGGTAGAAAGTGGTCTGCAAGCTGCGATTATGGCACCGACCGAGATTTTGGCCGAACAGCACTTTATCAACTTCAGTAACTGGCTGGAGTCGCTGGATATCAAAGTTGCGTGGTTGGCAGGTAAGCTCAAAGGAAAGCAACGACAGGCGCAACTAGAAGCGATTAGAACCGGCGAAGCACGGGTTGTTGTCGGTACGCACGCGCTCTTCCAAGAGGAGGTAGTCTTCTCTGATCTAGGTTTAGTGGTGATTGATGAGCAGCACCGCTTTGGTGTGCATCAACGGCTGTCACTGCGTGAAAAAGGGCGCAATGGTGAGTTGGCGCCGCATCAGTTGATTATGACCGCTACGCCGATTCCTCGAACTTTGACCATGAGTGCTTACGCTGACCTGGACTGCTCTATTATTGATGAGCTGCCACCGGGTAGAACACCTGTGAGTACTGTAGTGATCGCCGATAGCCGCCGCGACGAAGTTATTCAGCGGGTACAAAAAGCCTGCGCTGAAAAGCGTCAGGTTTACTGGGTATGTACGCTGATTGAAGAGTCAGAAGCGTTGCAGTGCCAAGCGGCAGAAGTTACTGCAGAGGATCTGAAAGTAGCGCTACCGGAACTAAGCATAGGATTAGTGCATGGCCGTATGAAGCCAGCTGAAAAAGCTGAAATTATGCAGCAGTTTAAAGCTGCTGAATTGGACCTTTTGGTCGCGACAACGGTCATTGAAGTAGGCGTGGACGTTCCTAATGCCAGTGTGATGATTATAGAGAACCCGGAGCGCTTAGGTTTAGCGCAGTTGCATCAGTTGCGTGGTCGAGTGGGCCGTGGCTCTGTCGAAAGCTTTTGTGTGTTGATGTATCACGCGCCTTTATCCAACCAGGGGCGTGAGCGTTTAACTGTCATGCGCGAAACCACCGATGGTTTTAAAATTGCAGAGAAGGATCTACAACTGCGTGGTCCGGGTGAAGTACTCGGGACAAGGCAGACCGGAACGATGCAGTTTAAGATGGCCGATCTGCAGCGTGATTCAGATTTGTTAACCCGGGTTAAGATGGTGGCGGGTCAGATGCAAGAGTGGCCTGATTTTGCAGATTCCTTAGTTGAACGTTGGCTAGGCCGTGGTGAAGACTACGGTAATGTATAATAAACAGATTAATCTATTCATTCGCTTGTCACAGATAGAGAGTAGTAGTGTTGATTTCACCCAGTGAAAAGCAGTTAGAAATTATTCGACAGCAGTTGGGCCGTGAGCCTCGTGGTTTAGCGGGTATTGCTGTGCAAAACGATCAAGAGATTCCATTGGTTTTGCAGATGGATCTTTTGGTTGATGATAAACCTTTCCCAACGCTTTATTGGATGGCCAGTAAGGATATCTATCAAGCTATCGCTGAGATAGAAACAGCAGGTGCGGTTAAAGAGCTGGAACAAGAGCTGATCGATAACGAAACGCTTCGTGCTGAGCACTTAGCGGATCAGCAGCGTTATGTCGATCTTCGTTGGGCTTCTGCTTCTGAAGAGCAGAAACAGCGTATCGAGGAATTAGGTTTCACACCGCTGTATAGTAAGTATGGGATTGGTGGTATCTCTCAATGGGACAAAATCCGCTGCTTACATATGCAGTATGCTTATCACTTAGCGCAGGGTAGTGCGATTGGGCGGATTTTGGATGAGCGGTATGAATTACATTCAAAAATTGATTCTGCATTAATTTAGGTAAATATCCTAATGACGTTCGTTTATAGAATATCCCTGCTAATAGTTGCTCTGCTACAGCCTGTTCTTCTTCATGCCGCAGTATGCCATAGCGATCCGTCAGGACGAATAAACGAACTTGTGCCCCAAGGCACTGCTGGGCCAATAAAATATGTCGAAACAATTTTGATAGGCTCTGAACCTGTTGACGTTGCTGGTTGGCGCTTATGTACTAATGAGGGAGGGAAAACACCTTCCTGTGTATCATATGGCGTTGGAAATTTTTTGATTGGTTCCTTTGATAAGTTTTCTTCTCCTGCTGATAATGGCATCACTGTTTATAATCCGGTTGAATATCTTAGTTCGGCACAGACCTTGAACTCCAATGAATGGGAAGTTGCACTCGTCGATGCAGATGGCCTTATTTTGGATTATGTTCATTTCTGTAAGGATAGCTGTAAGAAAGCTCAATATTGGGATGTGCCGGATTCCTGTTCTAATGAATTGTCAGGTGGTGGAAGTAATAAGGTTATTTTTGCACGTAAGCCTAATGGGAGTGGGGACTTCGAAGAAGTAGGAGATCCTACCCCAGGATCCAGTAATGATGGTGATGAATCGGATATAGACCATTATTCAATCTCGCACTCTGGAACAGGTATTGGTTGTGTGGCCGAGGATGTGGCGATAACAGCTCATGATTCTAGTCATGCAACTATATCCGCCGATGGTGCCTCAATAACTGTCAGTGCTACAAATGTTGCTGGTAACTGGGCTCTTAAATCGGGCTCAGGCAGTTTTAGTAATGGAAGCTCGGATGATGGTGAGGCGACTTATACCTTCGGTTCTAATGAAGCTTCTGTGGTATTAAGTTACAGCTTTACGGGTACTGGTACGTTCGGATTTGATGTTACAGATGGCAGTATTACGGAAAAGAGCGGCAGTGCAGATGCTGCGGATGATCCAAGTATTACTTTTGATACAACCGAATTTCGTTTTATTGACAGTGATGGTAATGAAATTATACCAACACAAATAGCAGGTAAGGGATCTAATACAGCTCCCAATAATGAAACTCTATATCTTCAGGCGATTACTGTAGACGATGAAAATCCTACAGCGTGCGGGACATTATTTAGCCCTTCAGAGGCGGTGGACATAAATTTTGCTGCGCAATGTGAAAATCCTTCGACGTGTGCGGGGCAAACTTTTAGTTTCACGGGCAATGAAACCAACAATATTGTGACCCATTCGGCCTCACCAACTACTCCTGCTAGCTATACCTCAGTTGAAATGCTCTTTGGTTCAGACGCGAAAGCTCCCTTCTCATTTACCTATAACGATGCAGGTCAGATGCAATTGCATGCTAGTTATACGGCGGATACCGGTGCGGTATTAACAGGCTCGTCTCCCCTTTTCGTTGTTAGGCCTTTTGCTTTTGGATTTCCGTCTATAGTAGCAGGACTCAGCAATCCGGGGGGAGATGAAACCGGTGGTGATGCATTTACCTCGGCGGGTAGCGATTTTACTGTCGATATCAATGCTTACCTATACCAAGCCGAGGATGATGCGGATACAAATGGTATCCCTGACGGTGATGCTGATGTTACTGATAACGGCATTACACCAAACTTCACTGGTACAGTAAGCCTCAGTGTCGAATCATTTACCCCAGCTGATGGAAGTCCAGGGATATTATCAGGAACAGTTACTCCTTTGTTGGATACTTTTAGTAATCGCAATGGGGCAGATGTTACCGCAACGCTTAACTATGATGAGGTGGGTAGCATGAACCTGATGGCAAATTTATCCTCTTATCTTGAGGCTGATGATATTCAGAGTGTAGCGACAAAAATAGGTCGATTTTATCCAGATCACTTTGTGATGAGTGATGATGGTGTAACGGCGGCTTGTTCTGCTGTTGGCAGTTTTACTTACATGCAGGAACCTTTCAACGCATTTGAATATAGGGTGGAAGCTCGAGCGCTCAATGAAGAAATAACTGAAAATTACGATTTGGTTCTTTACACCATAGGCACCGGTTCCTTAGTGGTTAAAGCTGAGAATAATGATGATGGTATTGATTTGAGTGATCGGATAGTAGTGTCGGAGTCGCTTTCCGGTTGGGAGTCAGGCGTTATTGATCGAACCAGTGCTTCAGATAATGAATTAAAAAATGTGATCTTTACACGCAATGGCGGAAATGCAGGTCTGCCTGATGGTCCCTTTTATGGTTTGCAGCTGGGGCTTAGTCTTGAATCAGAACCAGATAGTCGTGACTTTTTGGATAGTTTAAAAAACATGTCGGTTGATAGTTCAGGGGATTGTTCAGGCAGTTGTCAGTCCATTGAGGTGGGTGATCCATTAACGATTTTGTATGGGCGGGTTAGCATTAGCTCAGTACATGGCCCGGAAACACAAGACCTTCCCGTGCCATTTGAAGTTCAGTATTGGGACGGCACGACATTTGTACGTAACACTGATGATAGTTGTGCAACTATTCCATTAGCGAACATAAGCTATGACGGAAATCCAATTAGCAGTGTCACTGCAGATCGAACTGTGACTGTGGGTGATGGTAGCACTGTAGGCAATTTAAGCATCAATGGCACAAATAGTGATGCGGCCTCGGGGGATTTCAGCCTGATATTTACGGCTCCAGGTGCAGGCACTGGCGGGAATGACAATACCGGTTACTTCCCTATAGGTCTGACCTCGATCGATGATTGGCTACGATACGATTGGGATCAGGATGGTAATGCTAACGACATTAGTGTGCCTGATGCGATTATCACTTTTGGCCGTGCCCGTGGTAATGATCGAATGATCTTTTGGCAGGAACGTTTTCAATAATGCTGGGAAGCTGGAAATGATCCAATAAAAAAGCAGGCTAATGCCTGCTTTTTTTAATTCTGAATACCGGTCTTATGAACCAGTCAGAGCCTTATATTTTTCCATAAGTTCTGCTTCAGTTTCTTCGTGATCTGGATCTTTAGGGATACAGTCAACTGGGCAAACTTCAACACACTGAGGAGTATCGTAGTGGCCTACGCACTCAGTACATTTAGATGGTTCAATCTCATAAATTTCGTCACCCGGAGAGATGGCCTCGTTCGGACATTCCGGCTCACATACGTCACAGTTGATACATTCGTCAGTAATGATCAATGCCATGATGACTACCTCACTGTCATAAAAGTAAATTTACAGGCGCTGGTGCTCAATCAGGGCCTTGGACACCGACGGATGAACAAATTTGCTTACATCCCCGCCCAGGCTGGAGATCTCTCTGATCAGCGTGGAGGAAACGAAAGATAAATGTTCCGCTGGTGTTAAAAATATACTTTCTACGTTCGGTGCTAGATGTCGGTTCATCGCTGCGAGTTGAAACTCGTACTCAAAATCCGAAACAGCACGTAATCCACGTAGAATAATATTTGCGTTCTGTTGCTCTAGTAACTCTGCTAGTAGACAATCAAAGCCGACAATTTCTACATTGTCGAGGTGTGCAGTTACCTCGGCTACCAAAGCTACTCGAGTTTCTAATTCCAGCAGTGGTCGCTTCTTAGGGCTTTCGGCGATAGCAACAACAACTTTATCGAAAAGTTTAGATGCACGCTCAATTAGATCCGAATGACCATTGGTGATTGGATCGAATGTTCCTGGGTATACGGCTGTATTCATATCTGGTTCACAGCAGTTGATGTCTAATTAGTGCCTATATTGTTCAGGCCTAATAAAATAGCAGTTTAGCAAGTGCGGCATATTATCTGAATTGCACGGGCGGTACAAATACTATAATGGAATGGTTTGATTTGTATCGGTTATAAGAAATTTATTTTTTATTACTAATAACTATATAGGTTTTAAGGGTATTACAAAGATGTCTTGGTTGCGTATTTGTGCTGTATTCGCGTTTGTTCTTGGGCTAGCAGGCTGTCAGACCTTACAAAAGGTGGATAGAGGGCTTTATCAAGTTGCTGAATCTGTCAGTGAAAAGGATAGAGTCACAGGACAGCGCAGTTTGAGTATGGCGAATCGCTCTGCTCAAATTCAGCAGGGTAACGCCTATGTTGAAAAAATCATTGCCAATGAGAAGAAGCATAAGAGACCCGTAAATGCTGCAGTGAGTCGTAGCCAATACCTACGCTTGGTGCGAATATTTGACCGTATTCATCAGATCTCTCATCTCAAAAATGAGCGCTGGGAACCTATCCTGATCAAGCGCGATTCTTTTAACGCATTCACCACTGGGGGCACTTATATTGTCGTGCACTCTATGTTGATGACTGATCTTAAAGACGACGCAGAATTGGCTGCAGTTGTTGCCCATGAGATCGCACATACAGTGGCGAACCACGTCTATGAACGCCAGACACATGCTCAGATCAGTGCATTAGCCGGTTCGAATTCCGCGCGTCGTAGTGGTTACAAAGCTGCTTTTACCCATGAAAGTGAACGTGAGGCTGATCGCATTGGTATCTTGTACGCTGCATTGGCTGGTTATGATCCTCTAGCGGCTAGCCGTATTTGGCAAAGGAAGTATGCTGCGGAAGGTAATGCCCGAGCCCTTTTCCATCATGATCACCCTGTAAATGCTGAACGTTATAAAGAGGCTTATAAAGTCGGTAAGGCTGTAATGCCTTATTACCGCAAAGGCCATATTAACCCTCGCTCAGCTCAGTTGTTGGATAATAATGTGCTGTGGCGCAAAAATAGCAATGAGGTAGCCGCAGGTGACGGCGGTGGCGTTGCTGCTTTGCTCTCTACAGCACTCGGGGCTTATGTTCAGCATCAGGAAGCTAAAGTAGAGGAGCGTCGCCAGCAGAATCAAGCGCGTTTTGTAAAAGCAGTGCAGAATGGTTTGAAGTTAGAGTCTTCACGTAAAGCCGGTAACCATGTGCTAGAAACTCGTTGGCGTTATGCAGTGCAAGGGCCGGTTCTAAAAGATATGGTGATGGGGATGTACCTAAAACGTAATGGCAAGATTGAACGTTATGTTGATCACGTTAAAGGTTATATCAAACCGGGGCAGGTATTTGCTGCCCGCTTTGAATTCCCGAAAGATCTACATGTGAATGATCTGAAAAAATATGAAGCTAGCTTCTACCTAGACGACGTACAGCCAGCTTATTAGTTCACTGGCTAACTATTACGCATATACAAACGGTAGGTCACTTGGCCTGCCGTTTTTTGTCTATGCTCATGCCAGTGACTAGGTATCTGTGGGTGATGTAGTTCTGACTCGCTTTCAACGTAAATAAGAGCGTTTTCTGATAACAGGTTGTGCGCTTCCAGTAATTCGCAGCACGGCGCGATAAGATCCTGGCGGAAAGGCGGATCTAGGAACACCAAGTCATAACGCTGCTCGCAATCAGTTTTTCTGCTTTGTAGCCACTCAAGTACATTGGCCTGAACGACTTCGGCATTCTGACACTTTAAAAACTGGATATTGTCTTTCAACTTTCTGGACGTGGTCGGGTTTAGATCGATAAAGGTCATACTGCCAGCGCCCCGAGATAAAGCTTCCAGACCAAGTGCACCACTACCGCTGAATAAGTCTAAGCATTGCGCACCCGGCACCGAGGATTGAATCCAGTTAAATAAGGTTTCTCTTACTCTGTCCGGTGTAGGGCGTAAACCATCGACGGTAAAAAACTCTATCTTTCGGCCACGCCATTCGCCACCGATAATACGTAGTTGCGAACGGGGGGTATCTGTCTTATTCGCCTGTTTGCGAGGAGGGTTGCGACGGCCCATGGTCTTTCCTTTAAAGCGAGGGAGATTGAAGGATACTGATTTGTTTATCTGCCTGTAAGGCTTTGCGCGCGAGTTCGATTACTTGATCGGTATCTTGATCTAAAACCTGCTCCGCATAGGTCTCCAATGTGTCTTCCGGCAAACGGTAGAACGCAATCAGATTAAGTGCTTGAACTTGGTTAGCGATATCGCGCATATTGTCATGCCATTGAGACGCTAAGTTCTGTTGGCTTTTTTCTACCAGATCTTCGGTAATCATCTGACTAAGCTGGGGCAATACTGGACCTGGATTTTGCACACCATCAATAATCAGCGCACGGTAACCGGTATCACTCAGAGCGGCCCAAAGCATTCGGAAATTAAGATTGTACTGTGTTTGTTGTTGACTAAGCAGGTCTTGAAGAACTTGAGCGCTTAACCTCTCTTGGACGAAATCTTTCGAGTCGCGAGCGGGAATGAGCGTACCAACCAATAAGCGGAAGCGTTGATCCGTACTTTCACCGTGCTGGATAAACTGAGGGCTGGCTGAAATCAGCGCTGCGTTTTGATCACTTTGCTGTTGCGGAAGGCTATCTTCAATTGCTGAAACGAGATCTTCAGCCCCTTCACCACTCAATGCAAAGCGTGGGTTTTGGAACATGATGTTAAAGCTGCGACTGAGGTTGCCCAACACTGTCATGCGATTGCTTGGCTGCAAGCGCTCATAAAAGTGATTAATGATCTGCTGTTCGCTGTTTTGGCCATCTAGATATTGGCGCGCCTGAATGGTTTTAAGTTGATCCTGCCAACGAGCACTTTCGACCGGTTGACTTAGCGCGCTCCAGATCGATTTCAGGTCAGGTAATTCTTGCGTTGAAGACCAGCGAAGCGTAACTTCGATGCGATCTTGTCGAGGTAACACATGATAGCTATAAGTCGGGTTAGCCAGTGCATTTAAGCGCTGTTGTAAAATCTGACTTTGAAGCTGCTGCAGTTGTCGCTGAGTCGAGTTAAAAGCAGGGCGCGTAGGCAGCAGTAAAACCAACGTAATTGGCTGGTCATCTAACTCCATCCAGCTAAGTGTTCGTGCCTCATTTGACTCGATATCATGGTATTTGACTGCTCCTGGTCCCATAGATGAAAGGATCATAATGGCGATCAAACTGAACCATACGAGGCCGATCAAATATTTACGATTAAACAGGGGACGGTATTCATTTGTCATAAGGGTAGTCTCTGTACCAAATCACTGTGATAAGATACCAGACTTTGTGGGTGGACTGCTGGATTTTATTGGCCATTATCACCCAAATAATATGCCGTATGAGAACGGAAAATCATGCTGAGTTTACAAAAATGGTTTGTTACCGAAGGCTGGAATACTGATTACATCGCTTACGCAGGTGTTGTGATCACCGCATTAGTGCTTGCGGGAATCTATCGCTATTTGAGTAGCGACGACTCAGCTGAATAAATAAGTGCAGAATTATATCAACCAGTGGCCGAATCATTTGGCGGCTGTATGAGGAAGTTAAATGTTTAAGAAATTGAAATCCATGTTCGGTGGTAAGCCTGCGGAAGAAGAAAAGAATCTGCAGACTCAAGAACAGGATGTTGAGAAGGTTGAAGTTGAGGCCGCAGCGCCTGCGCCTGAGCAGCCTGTTGCTGAACCTGCCGCGGCCGCTCAAGAATCAGCGCCTGTAGCTGTTAAAGAAGAAGTTCAGGAAGAGGCTCCGGTTGAGCAGCCAGTTGGAGAAGCAGCCGTTGAAACTGTGGTTGAATCTTCAGAAGCCGTTGAGCCTGCACAAGAATTACAACCTGCGGAAGAAGCGCCAGCAGCAGAGCCTGTAGCTGAAGTGGCTGACGAACCTCAGGTCGAGCCAGAAGTGGAAGCACCAGTTCCAGCGCCTGTAGAAAAGCCTGTTGAAGAGAAACAAGAGAAAAAAGGTTTCTTCTCACGTATTAAATCTGGTTTGAGCAAGACCAAGGCGAACCTAACGGAGCAGTTGGGTAACCTTTTCCTTGGTGCGAAAGAGATCGATGATGATCTGTTAGAAGAGATCGAAACCCTTCTATTGATGGCTGATGTTGGTGTTGAAGCGACATCTGACATTATCCAGCGTCTAACCGATAAGGTAGAACGTAAACAGCTAGGCGATGCGCAAGCATTACAAGAGGCGCTTAAAGAGGAACTTGCGAGCCTGCTACACCGCTCTGAAGAGCCGTTAAAAGTAGAATGTAATAACAAGCCTTACGTTATCCTGATGGTAGGGGTAAACGGCGTAGGTAAAACAACTACGATTGGTAAGTTGGCGAAACGCTTCCAGAGCGAAGGTAAGTCAGTGATGTTAGCTGCAGGTGATACGTTCCGTGCGGCGGCTGTTGAGCAGTTGCAGGTATGGGGTGAGCGCAACGATGTTCCTGTTGTGGCACAGCACACCGGTGCTGATTCTGCATCTGTTATTTACGATGCGGTGCAATCAGCTCAGGCTAAAGGCGTTGATGTATTGATCGCTGATACAGCAGGTCGTCTGCAGAATAAAGACAACCTAATGCAAGAGCTGGAAAAAGTTGTCCGTGTAACGCAGAAACTCTCTCCAGAAGCGCCGCATGAAGTGATGTTGGTTCTTGATGCCGGTACTGGTCAAAATGCTTTGAGCCAAGCGAAGATCTTTAAAGACAGTGTTGGCGTGACAGGCATCTCCCTAACTAAGCTGGATGGTACTGCCAAAGGTGGCGTGATATTCGCTATCGCTAAACAGATGGACCTACCGATCCGCTTTATTGGTGTTGGCGAGCAGATTGATGATCTTCGTCCATTCAAATCTCAGGAATTTGTAGACGCGCTATTTGATTAAGTCGTGAAAGGAATTCCGCATGATTCAGTTTGAGAATGTAAGCAAACGTTACCCCGAAGGGCACGATGCGCTTAGAGACGTAAACTTTACGCTGCAACGAGGCGAGATGGCGTTTCTAACCGGTCATTCGGGCGCGGGTAAAAGTACGTTACTCAAACTGATCATGTTGATGGAGCGCCCTACGCGAGGCAGCGTTTCTATTGCTCAACAGGACTTGGCACAGTTTAGCCGCGAAGATATTCCCTACCACCGCCGCCGTATTGGTGTGGTATTCCAGAACCATCAGCTTCTCTTTGATCGCACTGTATTTGAAAATGTCGCGTTGCCACTACATATCTCCGGTTACGATGAGGAAGATACGGGGCGGCGTGTAAGAGCTGCCTTGGATAAGGTTGGCTTGCTACATAAAGAGAAGTTTAATCCGATTGCCTTATCTACCGGTGAACAGCAGCGCATAGGTATCGCCCGTGCGATCGTTCACAAACCGCAATTGCTGCTGGCCGATGAGCCGACCGGTAACCTTGACCCGACGTTATCTGCCGAGATTATGAGTCTGTTTATGGAGTTTAACCGCCATGGCACGACTGTTTTGATCGCCAGTCATGATTTGGCTTTGATCTCGCGCATGGGTCACCGCACCTTGATTTTGGATCAGGGGAGGTTGCTGCGCGATGGCTAATCGAGAACCAAAAAGACGTGGTGCAGTTCGACAAGAACGGCCTGTAGAAGCTGCAGCTCCGGCGCCTGCTCAAGCCAAAGGTGCTGCTCGTCATAAGATCGACTTTGTTGCTCAGGCAAAAAGCTGGCTACGTCATAATAAAAAGACGGCGCAAGATTCGCTGAAGCGCTTAAAAGCGACACCTCTACCGAGCTTAATGACGTTAGCGGTATTGGCGATCGCCTTAGCGTTGCCCGGCGTTATGTTCGTTGGTTTGAAGAATATTAATCATCTGAGCGGCCAGTGGCAGGGTGATCCGCGCATCTCTATCTATCTGAAAACTTCGGTTGCTGATGAGGCTGCCGAACGCTTTAGCCAAAACATGCTGCTGCGATCAGATCTAGCTGCTGTCGAGTTGGTGACTAAAGAGCAGGGTTTGCTGGAGTTTCAGCGGATGTCGGAGTTTGCTGACATCTTAAGCTTTCTAGATAGCAATCCGCTGCCTGCGGTTGTTGTGGTACAGCCCATAGACAATCAGAAACAAGCGCTAATAAAGCTGCAACAGACTTTATCGGAAATGCCTGAAGTCGATGATGTGGTGTTAGATATGGTTTGGGTTGAGCGTTTAGCCTCGTTTGTTGAACTCGCCAACCGCGTTGTTCTGGTTCTGGGTGCTTTGTTGGCCTTGTCTGTCTTGCTGGTGGTGGGTAACACGATCCGCCTGTCGATAGAAAACCGCAAAGATGAAATTCAGGTCGCAAAATTAGTCGGTGCGACCGACTCTTGGGTTAAGCGTCCCTTTATTTATACTGGTTTCTGGTTTGGTCTATTAGGGGCTGCCTTAGCATGGTTGTTTGTAATGATCAGTCTACTACTTCTGAATGAGCCTGTTGGGCAGCTAGCAGCACTTTACCAAAGTGATTTTGAGCTTCAGGGCTTAGGTTTTTCAGATAGCCTAATTCTGTTGTCGTCTGGAATCTTGCTTGGTTTAGTCGGTGCTAAACTCGCGGTAAGCCGTCACCTTCGCGACATTGAACCGCAATAATCTGTCATTTAAACGTCATATTTGCGTTTTATCTTATTCCTCGTTATATTTTTCGGTCCCGCTTTTTAGGAAGCGGAATTTTGTTGGAACTTTTGTACTATAAACAAGTCATATCTGCGGTGTGTAAAGCAGAATGATATGAGGTCATTAATGGGCACAAGCTTACAAGTTGTTGAAAACCTTTCTCCTGGTCAGAACCTGGATGCGTACGTACAGACTGTTACGGCGATTCCTGTGCTGAGCGTTGAAGAGGAACGTTCTCTGGCTGAGCGCCTACACTTTGATGGTGACGTAGAAGCTGCACGTCAGATGGTTATGTCTCACCTTCGTTTTGTTGTACATGTTGCTAAAACGTATTCTGGTTATGGTCTGCCTCTAGGCGATCTAATTCAGGAAGGTAACGTTGGCCTGATGAAGGCTGTTAAACGCTTTGACCCAACGATGGGTGTACGTCTGGTTTCTTTCGCCGTGCACTGGGTAAAAGCTGAGATGCATGAATTTATTCTGCGTAACTGGCGTATTGTGAAAGTTGCAACGACCAAAGCGCAGCGCAAGTTGTTCTTCAATCTGCGTTCGAAGAAGAAAGGCCTTGGTTGGATGACCAACGATGAGGTTGATCTAATCGCAGAAGATCTAGGTGTAGAAGCTAAGACAGTACGTCAGATGGAAGGTCGTATGGCCTCTGTTGATACTGCGTTTGATGCGCCGGAAGGTGCAGATGACGAGCAAGCTGCTTGGGCGCCTGCTCACTACCTAGAAGATAAAAGTGCAGATCCATCTTTACAGGTGGAAGATGCGAACTGGGAACAGGATGCACAGCGTCGTTTAATGTCGGCGATGTCTGAGTTGGACGAGCGTAGTAAAGATATCTTGGCGCGCCGTTGGTTAACCGATGATAAAGCTACCTTGCACGAGCTAGCAGCAGAGTACGAAGTATCCGCTGAGCGTATTCGTCAGTTAGAAAAGAATGCGATGAAGAAGATTCGAGTCTCCATGGAAGCGTAATTCGTTTTCTGGAGTAAAAAAAGCCGCTTTTAAGCGGTTTTTTTATGCCTGCAGTATTCGGCAAGGCCGTAGCAAATTCGGTATAATCCGAACTCGTTTTAACAGAGTTCATCATGAATACACATCCACTGCTTTTTATTGCGTCCATTTTCGGCTTTTTAGCCGTGGCTATAGGCGCATTTGGTGCGCATGCAGTTAAAGGTTCGATCGAGCCTTCCCTCTATGTTGTGTACCAGACCGGTGTGGAATATCACTTTTATCACGCGCTGGCGTTGCTGGTTTTGGCATTCGCTTCAGAGCGTTTAGATATGAAAGTGATTAAGCGTGCGGCGATTGGATTTGTGATTGGAATTCTGTTGTTTTCAGGCAGCTTGTACTTAATGGCGTTAACTGGGATGCGGTCATTAGGTATGGTTACACCGCTAGGTGGAGTTGCGTTCCTTTGCGGGTGGGCGTTGCTGGGGTATGCAGCGCTGACTTCAGGTAGGAGATAGATCAATGCAGGTTCAGGTAAATGGTGAGATGCTGCAGTTGCAGGATGGTATCACCCTGACAGGTTTGGTTGAGCAGTTAGAGTTAGGCGAAAAGCGTATCGCGATTGAGCTTAATCTTGAAATTATTCCGCGCAGCCAGCATGCTGAGACGGTTTTAAAAGAATCAGATCGTGTTGAAATTGTTCATGCCATTGGTGGCGGTTAATTTCAGCATTTGATGCAGTACAGCCAGAGTAAATAATAACGAGCATTTGGAATTACACCATGTCCCTAGAAAATGATCCGCTAGTAATCGCAGGCCAATCTTTTAACTCTCGTCTGCTAATCGGAACAGGTAAATATAAAGATCTGGAAGAAACCCGTTTGGCGATTGAAGCAAGTGGTGCTGAAATCGTAACCGTGGCTGTACGTCGTACTAATATTGGTCAGAATCCAGATGAGCCAAATCTGTTGGATGTGATCTCTCCAGATAAATACACAATTCTTCCGAACACGGCAGGCTGTTTTAATGCTGATGATGCGATCCGTACCTGTAAGCTAGCACGTGAGCTGATGGATGGTCATGATCTGGTTAAGCTAGAAGTACTGGGTGACCAGAAAACTTTATATCCAAATGTTGTTGAAACAATCAAAGCCGCAGATGTGCTGGTACGTGATGGTTTCAAAGTAATGGTTTACACCAGTGATGACCCAATCGTAGCGAAAGAGTTAGAAGACCTAGGCTGTGTATCTATAATGCCACTAGGTTCTATGATCGGTTCTGGTTTGGGCATTCTTAACCCACATAACATCAATGTTATTATGGAAGACTGCAAAGTACCGGTATTGGTTGATGCTGGTGTAGGTACTGCGTCAGAAGCCGCGGTAGCGATGGAAATGGGTTGTGAAGCGGTATTGATGAACTCGGCTATTGCCGGTGCTCAAAACCCTATTTTAATGGCTTCAGCTATGCGTAAAGCGGTTGAAGCTGGACGTGAAGCATTCTTGGCGGGCCGTATGCCACGTAAGAAATACGCGAGTGCTTCTTCGCCAATGGAAGGAACCATTGTTGGTAAATAATCGCCGCTAATTAACGGTGGTTTGGCTACACTTTCCGATACAGCCTGGCGTCCCAATGTCAGGCTGTTTTGTTTTACTTAGTTAGGTCAGATGATGACAGAAGAAAATAACATCGAGCAGCAAAACCCTGAGCAGGCTTCTGAAGAGAAGCATATGCGTACTGTAAAAAGCTTTGTCTTACGTGCTGGGCGTATGACCGAAGGTCAGCAGAAAGCGATGGAAGATGTATGGCCGCAAATGGGTCTGGAGCTGAAACAGGGGATGTTAGATCTAACTGAGGTGTTTAATCGCGATGCCCCGGTTGTACTTGAGATCGGCTTTGGTATGGGCGACTCACTGGTTGAGATGGCAAAAGATCAGCCAGAGAAAAACTACATTGGTATCGAAGTACATCGCCCAGGTGTAGGCCGTATCTTAAGCAATGCAGAGCGTGAAGGCTTAAGCAATATTCGCGTATTCTGTGATGATGCAATCGAAGTATTGGCGCAGTGTATTCCAGATGGCAGCCTTGATTGCATTCAGTTGTTCTTCCCTGATCCATGGCACAAAAAGCGTCACCACAAGCGCCGTATCGTTCAGCCTGAATTTGCGCAGACGTTACGCAAGAAATTGAAAGTTGGTGGTGTATTCCACATGGCGACCGATTGGGAAAATTATGCTGAGCACATGATGGAAGTTATGAGCGCCGCTGAGGGCTATCAAAACGTTGCTGGTGAAGGTGAATATTCGCCGCAGCCGAAGTGGCGTCCAGTCACTAAATTTCAAAAGCGTGGCGAACGTTTAGGTCATGGTGTTTGGGATCTTATGTTTGAAAAGCTTAGCTGATTAGACTGAATTTGTTAGCTTCCCGGGGAGGATGCTCTTTCCTCCCTGTTTAACTCCCTCTGCTTTAGCCTCTCTAAATGCTCATTTATGCTGGGGCCAACCTTAGGCTCTACTTCGAGTTTTTTCTGTTTATTTGACTCGGGTCAATATCATAGAGCCTTATCAATTGTGTGGTTTTATTGTTCGAATTTTATTCAGTAATATTGCTCATCTGAAATGAAGTAGAGTTAGTAAGTTCGTAATGACCAGCATGCCATATCCCCAGAAACACCTTTTGGTGCGTCAAGTTGCGCAGCAACAGTTAGTCGTGTGTTCTGAAGATACTAAGGTATCTACTGCCGTAGGTTTAATGGCTAAACATTGCATCGGCTGTGTTGTTATTTGCGAAGGAAACCGGCCGGTTGGCATTGTTACTCGCAGGGATATTATGCGGATCACAGTGTCAGGGCAGGATTTAGAACAGATTGCTGTCTCTACCTGCATGTCTTCCCCTGTGAGTACGGTATCTACGACCGCTACTATCGATGAAGCGGGTTTACGTTTTATTGCAGAAGGTTTTCGGCATTTAGTGGTTGTAGATGAAAGCCACGATATCTTCGGCATGCTTTCCGAGACGGATGTGGTTAATAGTCAGGGAGTGGAGCATGATCTATTTTTAAGATCAGTTTCTGAGATTATCAGTAAAGATGCGTTGATCATTCCTGAACATGAGACGGTTCGTTTAGCAGTAGAGCGTTTGGAAACTACAGGTCATAGCGCTGCTTTAATCTGTAATGGTCAGGATATAGTTGGCATTCTTACCGAAAATGATTTGATGGTGAGTATGGCCGAGGGTGACTTGGATCTGCCGCTTAAAGATTTTGCTTCCGCCAATTTGGTATCAGTTGAAGCTGACCTCAGTCTCTACAATGCCCGCAAAGTATTTCGTCAGCATAGTTTTCATCACCTCGGTGTTAAGCGTCATGATGGTGAGATTATTGGTTTAATCTCTTATAGCGACATTCTGCGCAATGTTGAGATGGATTATGTCTATCGCTTAAAAGAGTTATTGAATGAGCGCGATCAGGCATTAGCTTTATCCCAACACAATCTCAAGTTGGCAGATAAGGTCATGAACGCTTCTATGGAAGCGATTGTAGTGACCGATCTGGAAGCAAAAATCCAGCGGGTAAACCCAGCCTTCACGGAAATTACAGGGTATGAAGAGTGGGAGGTTCTGGGCAAAAATACCAATATTTTAAGCTCGGGTCGCCATGATAAAACCTTCTATCAAGATATGTGGGCTTCGTTACAGAGTGACGGACAGTGGCAGGGTGAAATCTGGAATAAACGTAAAAACGGTACAGTTTATCCAGAGTGGCTTACTATCACTGCGGTGGAAAATGATGCGGGAGAAATTTGCCAATATGCGTCTATTTTTTCCGATCTGACAGAAATTAAGAAATCAGAAGCCCGTATTAAGCGCTTGGCTTATTTTGATGAGCTTACTCGCCTTCCTAATCGTAAGTTGTTTAATGATCGTCTGAACTTATCGCTTGGCTATGCTCAAGAGCACAACCATCAAGTTGCTTTAGCCTTTTTAGATTTAGATTTCTTTCAGAGGGTAAATGATCGCTTCGGCCTTGAGGCAGGCGATCAGGTATTGCGTGAAGTAGGCCGTAGAGTCGAGTCTATTCTGGAGGAGGGCGATACGGTTGCCCGCTTTGGTGGTGACTCCTTTAATATGATCCTCACTGATGTTGATGATAATACAGCGGTCAGCGAGTTTTTAAATCGTCTTCTATCTACGATCAATCAGCCCATATTAGTATCTGGTACGGAGATCAATCTGACTGTCAGCGTCGGGGTGAGTTTCTTCCCTACGGATGCAACGGAACCAGAAGATCTGTTTCAGTGTGCCGAAGTGGCCGTTAAACAGGCGAAAGATTTTGGTCGCAATAGCTATCGATTCTTCTCCTCTGAACAGCACCAGTTGGTGAAATCACGTTATCGCATGGCAAATGATCTGCACCGAGCTATCGAAGCAGAACAGTTTGAACTGTATTACCAGCCCAAAGTAACAGCATCAGATCGCCAACTCGTTGGTGTCGAAGCGTTAATTCGCTGGAATCACCCTGAACAAGGCTTTATTCCCCCTGATGAATTTATTCCACTTGCTGAGGATTTAGGCGTTATCGATCAAATCGGCTATTTCGTTTTGAGAGAGGCGGTTCGTCAGTGCTCTAGCTGGTGGAAGCTGGGGTACGAGGTTCCTGTCGCAATCAATGTGTCTGCTAAGCAGATGCAGCGCCGAGATATAGCCGAAGAGATTTTAGAGGTTCTAGAAGAGTTCCAGTTGCCATCTAGATTGTTATCGGTAGAGCTGACGGAAACCAGTTTCTTGCATTGCTTAGAAGAGACTCGCGTAGCTATCAATATATTGAGAACTGCAGGCGTACGTATTGCTATTGATGACTTTGGTACGGGTTATTCCAGTCTCAGCTATATCCGTAATATGTCTTTGGATGTGTTGAAAATAGATCGTAGTTTCTTGGTTAATATTGAGGACTCAGAGGTCGATTTAAGCATAGTGGCATCTATTATCGATATGAGTCAGGCCATTGGACTTGAAGTGGTTGCAGAAGGGATCGAGACGGAGACCCAGTTTGGTTTGCTGCGAGAGCTCAATTGTAACCAGATCCAGGGTTACCTCATCTCAAGGCCGATGCCCGCTGATACATTTGTCGATTGGTATCGAAGCCAAGCTTAGGAATTTATTCATTTAGAATGAAAAGGCCCCGGGGCTGAATGGCGGTAGCCCCGGGGTAAAGGTCTTCGAGTTTTGCCCATGAATCAAAAATCGAAGTAAGTGGAAAGGTACTTGCTCAAGCCGGTCTTAGCCGGCTGTAGCGATTAGGCTGGCATTACCGCCAGCAGCTGTAGTATCAATGCACAGATGACGTTCCATGACGAAACGTTCTGGTTGATCCAGTTCTGTAATCAGTGGCAGCAACGCGCCTTCGCGAGCGGCGAGCGCCTGACGAATCTCTTTTAGGGCTTCAGTGCTGGCATTGCAGCAGATCGCAGCGAATCCATCAGTGTCAGTCATGGCATCCGCCGATAACTGCCCCACCATACCTTGCACCGGCAGTTCAGCCTCAGTGCACTGTTTCAGCAGATCAGCGATACCTTGAGCAATAATGACTACCGCATTGCCCTGCATGAGCGCCGTTGCAGCCTGATTCTTAGCGCTTTCTGCATCGGGACCTAGACAAAGGACAATACCGCGCCCAGTTTCGGACAGAAGGTTTAACTCCCCTGTTGGCCCTGGCATCTCTGTAGTTTCAGAACAATGACCTTGCAGTTTAAAGGCCTGTTCAGCAAAGACGTTAGCAAGTTGTTCCTCAGAAACCTTCGCTTCACTAGCGGCTGCTTGACCCAGTTGTTGAATCATCTTGTGCAGTGTTTCAGAGTTAATTGCCTGGCCTGCTGGTGCTTCTGTGCTATTGCTAATATTTGAGCGAGTGAAACGTTTAACGTAGTGTGGACCACCCGCTTTAGGGCCAGTACCTGATAGGCCTTCACCGCCGAATGGTTGAGAGCCGACAATGGCACCAATCTGGTTACGGTTTACGTAAATGTTGCCTACTTTAACTTGGTTGATAATGCGCTCTACACGGTTATCCACACGGGTGTGTAGGCCAAAGGTTAGACCGTAGCCTTTGCTGTTGATCGATTCGACTACCTGATCTAGATCTTTTGCTGCAAACGTTGCGACATGTAGAACAGGACCGAAGATCTCTTCATCAATCTCTTCAATACCATTAACTTTCAGCACTGCTGGCGCGACAAAAGTACCGTCTGTTGGAGCATGGAGTTTCTTAAGCATCTGGCCTTTTGCGGCAAATTTTGCGCAGTGCTCATCAATCTTAGCTTTAGCGTTACCATCGATAACTGGACCCACATCGGTACTTAGAAGCCAAGGGTTGCCAAGGCGTAGTTCATCCATGGCGCCAAACAGCATCTCTAGTAGGTTATCAGCAATATCTTCCTGTACATAAAGCACTCGTAAAGCAGAGCAGCGCTGACCTGCGCTCTGGAATGAGGACATCAGAACATCGCGTACAACCTGTTCTGGAAGAGCTGTGGAATCAACGATCATCGCGTTCATACCACCGGTTTCAGCCACTAGAGGTGCATCCGGAGCCATGCTTTCCGCCATCACTTTGTTGATGCGCTGGGCAGTTAAGGTCGAACCTGTAAAGCACACTGCAGCGATGCGTGGATCAGAGGTCAGCGGTGCGCCGACATTGATGCCCGAGCCCGGTAATAGTTGGATAACGTCTTCTGGGATACCGGCTTCATGCATCAAGGCAACAGCGCGGGCAGCCATTAGAGGTGTTTGGTCGGCAGGCTTAGCGATGACGCTATTGCCTGATGCAATGCCTGCTAAAACCTGACCGGCAAAAATAGCTAAAGGGAAGTTCCACGGGGAGATACAGGTGATCACGCCGCGTGCTTCACTGTTTGCGTGTTTCTCCGCTTCATTTGCATAGTAACGGGCAAAGTCGACCGCTTCTCGAATCTCACCTACCGCATCAAGTAGTGTTTTACCCGCTTCACGGCTCGCCAGAGCAAACAGCTCAGGCGCATTGGCTTCAAATAGATCAGCTACACGGCGAAGGCAAGCGGCGCGCTCGCTAGCGTCAGTTTTTGACCAACGCTGGAAGCCTAGCTCTGCAGATACGATCGCACTTTCAATATCTTCAGCGTTCGCTTCAGTAACTTGACCTACAAGATCTTCTGGGTTGGCAGGGTTACGAATTTCAGTCGTTTCAGAGCTGCTTGCATCGCCTGCAATCATTGGCTTCGCGTGCCATTGCGTGTTCTGGAAGGCCTCACGAGCCGGTTCTAGGTGCTCTAAGGTCACTTGGTCAGTGATATCCCAGCCTTTGGCGTTTAGACGCTTGTCACCAAAAATCATGGTAGGTTTAGCAATCATGTTGTTGCTGATTGCGTTATGGCTTTCCAATACTTGGGTAAATGGATCGGTTGCGATCTCTTCAGGCGTAATACGCTTATCGACAATCTGGTTTACAAAGGAGCTGTTTGCGCCGTTCTCTAGCAAACGACGAACAAGGTAAGCCAGCAGATCGCGGTGTGCACCTACAGGTGCATAGATACGGCAGCGAGTATTGTTTGCTTTCAACACTGTATCGTGCAGTGATTCACCCATGCCGTGTAGACGCTGAAATTCAAAGTTATCCACATCATGTTTTTTTGCCATGAACAGAATCGCAGCAGCGGAATGGGCGTTATGCGTAGCGAACTGTGGATAGATGCGATCTGTCATCTGCATCAACTTTTCTGCACAGCACATGTAAGACAGGTCGGAATTTACTTTACGGGTAAATACAGGGAAGCCATCTAGGCCTAGCACTTGCGCGCGTTTGATCTCTGCATCCCAGTAAGCACCTTTAACTAAGCGCACCATGATACGACGATCAAGACGCTCAGCGGTTGCATACAGCCAGTCCAGAACAAGCGCGGCACGAGGGCCAAAAGCTTGTACCACAATACCGAATCCATCCCAGCCTGCTAGGCGCTCATCTGCCAGAACTGCTTCGATCACATCAAGTGAAAGGTCGAGACGATCAGCTTCTTCGGCATCAATATTGAAGCCCATATTGGCATCTTTCGCCTGCAAAGCTAGCGTCAGGGTACGCTCTACTAATTCCTGCATAACACGGGCTTTTTGGCCAACTTCATAGCGGGCATGAAGAGCAGATAGTTTTACAGAAATACCTGGGTTAAGACGGATATCTTTGCTTTCACAAGCAGATGTCAGTTCACTGATCGCTTGTGAGTAGGCTTGGTGGTAACGGATTGCATCGGCATCAGTTCGGGCAGCCTCACCAAGCATATCGTAGGAGTAGCTATAGCCTTGTTTCTCAAGTTTTGTTGCACGTTTGGTGGCTTCGTTGATGTCGCGACCAAGTACAAACTGGCGGCCTAGCTCTTTCATCGCTTGGGCAACGGCGGTACGCACAACCGGTTCCCCAAGGCGTTTGATCATGCCTTTGACTGTGGAGCCGATGCTCTTCTTTTCATCTTCTTTAAGTAGCTTACCCGTGATGAGTAGCGCCCACGTTGAGCTGTTTACTAATGACGATGCGGATTGGCCTAAATGGCCTTTCCAGTTACCGGACACCACTTTATCTTCGATCAGAGCGTCGATAGTCAGACTGTCTGGCACACGAAGCAGTGCTTCTGCCAAACACATTAGCGCGACACCCTCTTTGGTGGTCAGGCCGTATTCGGCAAGGAATTTTTCCATCATGGAAGGGGAGCTTTCAGATCGAACTTTGCGTACCAGATCTGCAGCATTGGCTGAAATAGCGCTGCGCTCTGTTTCGCTTAAACCTGAGTTATTAATCAAACCGTTGATAACGGCTGCTTCGTCTGCCAGATAGTTATTACGAATAGCTGTACGGCATTGTTCGATTGTGATGCTCATAATCTTCCACCTCTTAAATCTATCGGGTTATTTTACAAGCGCTCAAATAGTCGATTTATCTATAAAAGTGGTTGTGGAGGTTTATTTCTCTTTATTTTGTGCTTTAAGTGGGTGTCTTGGTGGGATTTTGTTTGTTTTGTGAGCTTTTGTTCTTTTTTGTGATGGGTGTAAAAAAGCCCCAACTGCAAAGCAGTTAGGGCTTTTAAAAATCTATTTTCTATTCGTTAGCTTTTGATTTCTGCTTCTACATCGTCAAAGCGTTGCTGGATAGCTTTTGATGGCGCTGGAGTCACTTTGGATACCGCGATAATGGCGATGAAGGCAAAGATAATACCTGGGATGATCTCGTATAGATCAAACCAACCGCCAGATAGCTGCTTCCACACAACCACAGTCACACCACCAGTGATGATGCCCGCAAGCGCACCGCCTTTGGTCATCTGCTTCCAGTACAGAGACATGATTAGCGCTGGGCCAAAGGCTGCACCGAAACCAGCCCATGCATAAGATACAAGCTCTAGAACTTTAGAGTCTTTATCCATCGCTAGGAACGTTGCGATCAGCGCGATAACGATTACCGCAATACGACCAACGCGAACCAACTGTTCTTGGGTCGCATCTTTGTTAAATAGCGCTTTGTAGAAATCTTCAGCCAGAGCAGAAGAAGACACAAGTAGCTGAGAATCGGCTGTACTCATTACAGCGGCAAGGATAGCGGCCAGTAGAACACCTGCGATTACAGGGTGGAATAGTGCATCTACCATCACCATAAATACAGTTTCATTATCACCCAAACCGTCTGGTAGGTAGCCGATAGCGGCCAAACCAATTAGGCAGGCACCCGCCATAGAGATCGCACTCCAGATAACTGCGATACGACGTGCAGCTGGAACCGCTTCTTTAGATTTGATGCCTTTGAAACGCGCAAGAATATGCGGCTGACCGAAGTAACCTAGACCCCAGCCCAATAGGGACAGCGTACCGATTAGCGTGATGCTCTTACCATCCGCATCGGTAAACATATTCAAGAGCTCAGGGTTTTTCGCTTCGACTGCTGCCAGCGTGCCGCTCAAACCACCGATTTCACCCATCGCGATCAACGGTACTAAGATCAAAGCGCCAACCATTAGTAGGCCCTGAACTACGTCTGTCCAAGATACCGCTAGGAAACCGCCAAATAGGGTGTAAGAGATAACAGCTGCAGCACCAACAAGAACAGCAATGGTGTAATCAAAACCGAATACAGTTTCAAATAGCTTACCACCGGCTACTAGACCAGAACTGGTGTAGAACAGGAAGAAAACTAATACAAATACGGCAGAAATAACGCGTAAGCTGTGGCTGTGATCTTCAAAACGTTTTTCGAAAAACGCAGGTAGTGTTAGTGCATCATCAGCACGTTGTGAGTAAACACGTAGGCGCTGAGCTACTAACAGCCAGTTTAGCCAAGTGCCTACTAGTAGACCGCCTGCCAACCAGAAAGAGCCATAACCAGCCGCCATTGCGTAACCAGGAAGGCCCATCAACAGCCAGCCACTCATATCTGATGCGCCTGCACTCAACGCACTTGGGATCGGCCCTAGATTACGTCCACCAAGCACGTAATCAGACAGATCCTGAGTGCGACGATAGGCAACAATACCAATTGCCAGCATCAGCATCAGATATAGGATAAATGTCAGGGTTACCATCTAAGAAACCTCTTTGTCATAGTTTATGCTTATTATCGTTCCATCCTCTGTTACACCTTCCTGCGCTAGCTATGCTGCAGACTTTTCTACCTTCATTGGTTGCGAAAAAGACAGTAGTTAAGCTTGGGTATAACGACCGGAAAGCTTACCGGTATTCCATTGGTTAAATGCTCTAAAGTTGGCTGTTTTCTAGGCAATTGGTCTTTATTTGTTCGCTTATTCGGATGATTGTTCTAATTTGATGGTTTTTTGCCTAGATAAACGCGCTGTATAGCTCTTTTTAATCTATAAGAAAGAGTAGTCAACTTGTTATGGAGAGTCGAATTCACTATATTTTCGCCACAATTTTGGACGTTTTGACTTTAAGCTTCTGGAGCGCCGTCATGGAAAATTTAGATAAACTCGATATGGCGATTTTGCGCGAACTGCAAAAGAATGCACGTATTACGGTTACGGAATTAGCCTCGCGTGTTGGCCTTTCGAAAACACCTTGCCAAGTGCGCATGAAACGCTTGGAAGAGCTTGGTTATATCATGGGTTATACCACCCTGATCGATCAGAAGAAGCTTGGTTCTAAACATATCGCTTTTGTTCAAGTGACGATGCTAGATACCAAAACCAAAGCGCTGCAAGCCTTTAATGAAGCGGTACGCGCCATCCCTGAAATTGAACAGTGCCATATGATTGCAGCTAATTTCGATTACCTGTTAAAAGTGCGTACGTCCGATATCGAAAGCTATAGAGAAGTGCTCGGTGAAAAGATTTCCAATCTGCCATTTGTTAAGCAAACCAGCACCTTTGTTGTGATGGAAGATGTGAAGGATGTGGCTTCTAAGCTGATTTGATTACCCCCCTTTTCTATTCAAAAAACTCTGCTAGATTTAGTAGTAATGTATTGAATTGAAATGGATATTCACTATGGTCGAACAAGTTTCCGTTAACGAACAAGCGAAGATTCTTCTGGTCGATGATATTGGTAGTATGCGGGCACTACTGGTAGCTATATTGCGGGAGCTTGGTTATCGAGATATTACCCAAGCGGCCAGTGGTGAAGAGGCTTGCCAATTGACTCAAACTCACGCCTACGACGTGATTTTGTGTGACTGGGAGATGCCAGGGATGGGGGGACTTGAAGTACTCAACAAAGTGCGAGAATCGTTTGATGCCGACGAGTTACCTTTCATAATGGTAACGGCTGAGGATGAAACATCGATGGTGAAACAAGCGATCTCTCAAGGCGTTTCTGACTATATCATTAAGCCTTTCAGCGCTGGCTCTTTACGTGAAAAAATTGACAGAGTTACTGCAGTGAAGGCTGACGGGTAACACTGTCAATTACAGCTTAACTTTTGCTCCACTCTTAGTGGCACTGCTTACCTTTTCTATGTTCCGATTTATGTTTCATCCATTTTTTGGGTGCTTCACTCTTTAACTGTGCGAATTTGGCTTCCTGTTCTGGGGTCAGAATCTCATACAGTTCTTCCTGATGTTTGGCTTTGGCCATAATCATCGCTTTAGTTTGCTCCTGCGCTTTTAACACTAAGCTGTTGAGCTGCAACTGATAGTCTTTGGATGTTGGATCTAGTTGCATCAGTTGTTGGCGAATATCTCGTTTCGCTTGGTGTTGATCCTTCATGCCCGCTCTTTTCTGCTGCATATTTTCTTTCAGTGCCGCCTGTTGGCTGGTGGTTAACCCTAGTTCTTCAGAAAGATACTGCAGGCGTTTCTCCATCTTAGCGCCGTCATCTTTAGTGTAAGCATGTGCAACGCCTAAACTAGAAACAGTTAACACAGCGGCTGCGATTCCAGTCATGATTTTACGGTTCATGTTCTTTGCTCCTAGGCTGTTTAGTTGATGGAACAAAGTGTGGCTTTTGTAAGCGCAAAGATGGGTTTCTGCTGTGTAAAGTTGGGTAAATCTAACAATTGGGCGATCTATTTTGACGCTAAAAGGATTATTATTTTTAGTAGATAAGTAGCGAAATTAGGCGATCAAGGCCGAGTGCGGGATTAAAGTATGAGAGATAAACAGCGATTATTACTGGTGGATGACGATGTGGAACTGTGCGAGTTGTTATCCGATTATCTCGAGCACGAAGGCTTTGAGGTTGAGTTTGCTCACAATGCAGATGAAGCTTGCGCGCAATTAAAACGTGCGGATCGTTACGCCTTGATGGTGTTAGATATCATGATGCCGGGTAAATCGGGTTTGGAGCTGCTACAGCAAATTCGACCTGTAGTGACCTTACCCGTGATTATGCTGACGGGGCGTGGTGAAGAGATTGATCGTATTCTGGGACTAGAGATGGGGGCGGATGACTACCTAAGCAAACCCTGTAACCCACGCGAATTGCTTGCACGAATTCGTGCGGTCTTACGTCGTTCGGAACCGAAAACACAAACAACTCTTTTTCCGGATACGAATGTTGAGATGGGCGGTGTCCAGCTTGATCCTGGTTTGCGTGAGGTTAGGATCAAGGGTGAGTTATTGGAGCTTACGGGGACGGAGTTTAACGTGCTTGCTTATCTGATCGCGAATGCTGGAAATGTATTGGATAAAGAACAATTAACTGAGCTGGTTTTGCATCGAAAATTGGCGGCATTTGATCGTGCAATAGACGTTCATGTTAGCCGTGTACGTCAGAAATTAGCGAAAGCACTGCCAGAGAAAGAGTTAATTAAAACTGTACGTGGTGTTGGCTATCAGTTTATTAAGGATCTGGTATGAAGTGGTATAAACGACTTTTTTGGAAAGTTTTTGCCGCGATCTGGTGTGTAAGCTTTTCGGTACTGTTAGCGACTATCTGTGTTGTCAGTACTATTACAGAAGAAGATCGTTTCAAAGAGGTGATCACAGCAAAAGCTGAGGGTTATGCAGAGCTGATGATCGAGCGTTATGAACGCATGGGGCATACCACGATTCCACCGCTTCGGCTTAAGCACCTGAAGAGTTCGCACCGGGATAAAGAGATAGGTCTCCCGCCGCCGCAACATCACAAAGAACGTACACCACATTGGAAACGTTTTATCTGGCGTAGTGTAACTAAGCGTGTCCACATTACCGACCTGACTACGCAGAAGCAAGTGGTTGATCTTCCGAGTTTCAAGCAGGCCCCTGAAGATAGCTACCGCTTTAATCTAGAGTCAGAGCAGGGGCGACAGTATGAAGTATTAGTCGACCTGAGCTGGGAACGTTCTCCCTACGCAGATCTAGTGAATCGCATCTTATCGGTACAAATGGTACTGATTTTATTAGTGTCTTCTTTAGGTGCTTTGATTGTATCCGCGATTATTGCGCGGCCATTAATTTTGCTGCGCGAGCACACTCAGGCGATCTACCGTGGGGAGTTGGATACTCGTACGGATGAGAAACTACGCAAACGCGGTGATGAGCTGGGTGAGCTTGCCCGTGACTTTGACCGCATGGCAGATTATGTGCAACAAACCCTGACCTCTCATCAACATCTGATGTGCGATGTCTCTCATGAGTTAAGAGCGCCGCTAGCGCGATTGCAGGCCGCAGCAGGGATTGCTGAACAACGCTTGGGAGAAAGGGACAAAACAGTACAACGGATCATTCATGAGTGTCAGCGATTAGATCAATTAATCGGCGAGATCTTATCCTTATCCCGTTTGGAGCAGATGGAAGTTAAAGGCGAAAAAACTAAGCTGAGTGATGTGCTGCAAGAGTTGCTCGATGATGCCCGTTTTAGTCAGCAATCACGTGAGTTTGAACTCCGTATGGAATCCGATTGTGAAGTGGAATTGAATGCACCTTTGTTGCTACGAGCGCTGAATAATATTTTGGGGAATGCCTGTAAACATACCCCACAATCAGCGCCGATCGAGTTGAGTGTTCATAAAGGTGAGCATTGTGAAATTCGTATTCGTGACCATGGTGAAGGTGTGCCTGCAGAGCAGTTAGAAAAGCTTTGCGAGCCGTTCTTCCGGGGTGATAGTAAGTCCGAGGGTTATGGCTTAGGGTTAAGTATCGCGCAACGGGCTGTACAACGTTTAGGTGGTGAACTCAGTCTATCAAACCATCCAGAGGGCGGATTGGAAGCGCGCATTCTGTTGCCTTGCGCCTAAAATTTAGTTGTAAAAACTGGGAAGCTTTAACAGATCTCCCAAGTGGGATAGCGCACTATGTATCTCTGAAATCAGCCGGGGGTCGCGAAGATCCTCTAGACTTAGGCGATCCCGGTAGTGCGTTTCTATCCAATGTTTTAGCGATTCATATAGTGCAGGGGTTAGCAGTATTCCCTGATGCATAGCGCTTAACTCTTCAACCGTGATTGGTACCGCTAAACGCAGACAAGCTGGACCTCCGCCGTTCTGCATGCTTTGCGTTAGATCGACAAATTGCACCTCGCTGACAGGGTTGTCTGCAGCAATTAACTCTTCGCAGACTGCCGATGCGTTGGTACTGAGTTTACTCTCCATGGGTGCTAGAAGCAGAAGGCTACCGTCGCTTTTTTGAATTAGCTGACTGTTGAATAAATAAGTACTGACGGCTTCTTGCAGACTCAGCTTACTGGAACTGACCTCAAATATCTTAAGTGCATCCTGCCAATGACAACTTTTTAATCTTAAATTATTCAAAACCTCATTTTGCTCTTTAAAAGCTTGTTCATGTAGAAATAAAAAGTTCAGATGTCCTACCGCGACAACATCGTTGTGAAATGCACCGTGGTCTATAGCGATGGGGTTCTGTTGAATCAGTATGCTGCGGTTTTGCTCCAGTTGATGTTGGCGGATAATACTTTCGCTAGCGAGGCGAGTTTGGCGTGCTGGAAAGCGTGTACTTGCGCTTAGTGAGCCTTCTCTGCCATAGATAAACAGATTCAGAGCATCTTGGTCACAGGGCGAGTTTAAGCGGATCTGATTGGCCGCCCCTTCATCTGCAAAGATCGATTGTGAAGGCAGCGGTACATGAATGCTAAACCTGTCGTGATCATCAAAGCAGGTTTGGAAGAACTGATAGTTATGTTTGGTTTCTAATGATCGATGGATACTGCTATTTAAGTTTGCAGGGGTGAAGTGTAAGTGTCTATCTCTGGTATCTTGAGATGCTGAGCAGGTTGCGCTGTTAGCTGCCCACATAGCAGAAGCGGAATAACAGGCGGTCAGCAACTGAGGGGCTTTGTGCCAAGCTTGATCCAAGAGTTGTTCGTCGGAGCCGCGAAAGCCTGCTGCATAGAGCAGTGCTAGATCAGGTCGCATTGGCGGGGGAATAATCCCTTGTGGAATGCCAAGCTGATGCAGCATCCACATCTTTTCCAAACCCTGTAATGCTGCGTCTTTGGGTGAAGATATCTCGCCTTGATGCTGTTGTGATGCAAGGTTGCCCTGTGCGAGTCCCGCATAGTGGTGATTGGGTGCGACCAAACCATCTAAGTTAAGCGTTAAACTCATTCATGACTCCAAACATGATCGGCGATATGTAGGCCCGGAGGGAGTTTATCTGGGATATCCATGCTGTCGGCCTGCATAGAGGCAACTGGGTAAGCGCAATAATCGGCGGCATACCATGCACTGGCGCGATGGTTACCACTAATACCGGTACCGCCAAAGGGGCGCGCACTGGATGCGCCGGTTAGTGGCCTGTTCCAGTTGATCAAGCCCGTTCTAACACGACGCTGAAAGTATTCGAATATTTTAGGATCGTCACTGAGTACGCCAGCCGCTAAGCCATAGCGGGTGTTATTGGCTAAGGTTGTTGCCTGCTGAATATCTTGTACACGATAGATCTGAAGGAGAGGGCCAAAGAACTCCTCATCATCGGGGTTCTCTATTGCCGTACAGTCGATTAACCCTGGTGTTAGCAGGGCGCCTTTCTCGGCAAAGCGTTGCATACTAACCAATGCTTCAGCGCCTTGTTCGATCAGCTTTTCTTGAGCGGTTAGCATAGAGGTCATGGCTGACTGGCTGATTAAAGCGCCCATAAAAGGTGGTGGGTTCTGGTTATAGGTGCCTACCTCAATTTTGTTAACCGCTTTCTGCAAAGCGGCAATAAATTCATCCCCTTCTGTGCCGACCGGTACCAATAAACGTCGTGCGCAGGTACAGCGCTGGCCTGCAGTGATATAGGCCGATTGAATAGTGTTATAGACCGCCGCAGCAACATTGGTTGTTTTGGCAACCAATAGAGGGTTATTACCGCCCATCTCGAGTGCTAAGATCTTTTCGGGTTGTCCGCCAAACTGCTCATGCAAGTAACAGCCGGTGGCTGCGCTACCGGTGAAATAGAGGCCATTAATCTCTGGATGCTGGGCTAAATGCGCCCCCGTTTCTTTTTCACCTTGGACCAGGTTAAGCACGCCATCGGGTAATTCAGCTTTTTGCCAGAGATGAACCATCAGTTCTGCTGTTCGCGGGGTAAATTCACTGGGCTTAAAGACGATGGTATTGCCTGCCAACAGCGCTGGCATAATATGGCCATTTGGTAGATGCCCTGGGAAATTATAAGGGCCAAATATCGCTACGATACCGTGGGGACGGTGGCTGAGAATGGAGCGCGCCCCCAGTACTGTGCTCTCTTCGGTTGGGCAACGTGCTTGATAGGCTTTGATGGTCAAAGCCGCTTTGCCCAGAATAGCAGTTACTTCTGTCTTGGCTTCCCAAAGAGGCTTACCCGTTTCTTGACCGATGGTGTCGGCAAGTAGGTCTTCGTGTTCTTTTACCAATTCATTAAATTTTAGAAGGTAGGCTCCGCGCTGCTTTAGCGTGAGTTCAGACCAGTGTGGGAAGGCTTCAGCCGCTGCTGAAACAGCTTGATCTACTTGCTCTTCGTCAGCTGCATAACCCTGCCAGATTCGCTCGTTATTGCCTGGATTCAACGACTCAAGTTCGGAGCCGTTGCCCTGAACCCATTCGCCATTAATAAACAATGATGCTTGTGGTTTCATGGGTGTCTCCCTTTTAGTTCGACCAATCGGATAGTGTCACTGTCTTTCAGTTGCAGCATTTCAGCTGTTTCAGGTGTGAGTTCAGCAATGCCTTGATTGGTTTGGCAGTTAGCAAGGCAGCAACGAAAACCTGCTGCACGGGTGTTACTGAGTAGATAAGCTGAATCGGAAT
Source organism: Neptuniibacter sp. QD37_11 (assembly GCF_047778105.1). Lineage (NCBI taxonomy): Bacteria > Pseudomonadati > Pseudomonadota > Gammaproteobacteria > Oceanospirillales > Oceanospirillaceae > Neptuniibacter > Neptuniibacter sp. QD37_11. The sequence continues at coordinate 215,144 of NZ_CP180552.1, forward strand.
CAGTGGTTTCAGCTTGTTGTGAAATTCTAATTTTGGCGTAGCGGCTATCTCTAATCGCACGTATTTTTGCCAATGGTGCGGTGATCGTAGGACCGGCATCGAAGATATCCACATAATTTTCAAAGCGGAAACCCTCGTTTTCCAGCATGCGGCGGGCAGGTTCAGTATTGGCGTGAACCCGTCCGATCACTTCTTGCGCTTCTTCGGGGAGCAAGTGGATGTAGATGCTGTATTTCGGCATCAACTCGGCAATAAATACTTTGTTACCAGAGCCTGTGAGGTAATCCGCTTCAGAGTAGTCCATCGCAAAAAACTTACGTCCGAAACCCTCCCAAAAGGGGGAGCGGCCGTTGTCATCAGAGAAACCACGCATCTCTGCGATGACGCGTTCCGAGAAACGTTGCGGCTGTTCTGCCATAAACAGAAAACGACTTTTAGACAGCAGGCTACCGTTTTGCGAGTGACGGTGTTCAGGTTTTAGATAGAGGGTACAAACCTCTGTGCAGCCGGTGTAATCGTTACATAGGTAGAGGGTTTTAAACTGGTTATGGATATTGAGCTCGCGAGACGCGTGCACTACGGTACCTACTCTGTAGTGATACCAAGGCTCTTGAAGACCAACGGCTGCTTCAATTCCTGTGGTCCCAACGACTTCTTCAGTTTCACTGTCGATCAGGACAAACAGATAGCTTTCATTGGCGGCTTTCTGAATATCTTGTTTGAGGGCGTTTAAGCTGCGCTCGATTTTATCGGCGAGCAAAGCGCTGTTTTCGGGGAGAGAGGTAAAGCCAGGACCAGATTCGATAGCGATCTGATGTAAGGTCTCTAAATCGTTCATCTCAATCGGGCGAATGTAATACATAGTCGACCTCCTGTTCCCTGAAGTTCCTAACGGCTATCGGTACTTTCGAAGATTTTGTCAGCAGATGCCGCGACAAAGCCTTGGTAGAGAGAGCCATCTTCCAAGGGATAGCGACGGGCAAATTCGTAGTAGCAGCCCGGTATTTCTACACTGCCATCACTAAATTCAACCGCGACTTTGCTGGCTAAGGTTGAGGACTGTTCGAGTCGCTCTTCGGGACTACCTTTGACTTCACCACCTGCACTATTGAGTTCGATTGAATGGCTTTTTAAAAACTGATTAACCTCTTCGATACTGGTATGCGAAGTGAGTGCGTTGACGAAAATAGTGAAATGGTTAGGTCTGAAACCGAAGGCCGCCAGCCAAGCGGCATACTCACTTTGTGCCAGTAGTGCTTGGTACTCCTCATAACTGACCTCCCACGGACGACCGCAATAGCACAAGGTGTCTGGTGATTGCTGCATAGGATCGAGTTCAGCTACTAAGTTATGCACAAGCAGTTGGTTGTCAGTGCTGAGCGATTCGGTCATTAGCTGGCTGATAAAGATTTTCGGTAGGGCAGGATCATCATGTTGAAAGTGCTTGGCGTAGAGGTGTTTGTTTGGGAAATGATATTCACCTGCTGCGCGATAGCCGCTATAGAGAAACGGCGTAGCCATCTTATCTATATTCACTTCTTCCAGATCAAAAGTACGTAACGCAATATGATCATTGAGTACTTGATAGTTAAGATCGCTGAATAGCTGGTGGATCTGGCGGGCTTGTGGATTGAGCTCTAAATAGTCCTGCCACATCTCATCTAGCATTTGGGTTAGCTCTTCATTGGTCATAGTGGCCTCCCCTGAGGGCGCAGTCGCTTAAATGGCAATCCTTCACGAGCTATGTGAAAGAGTAACAGTGCGCTGAGCTGCGCGCGTGAACTCAGACTAGGTAAATTGATAAATTCATGGGGGCTGTGGATAAAGTTACCGGTCACACCCAAGGTATCTATATTGGGCAAGCCCGCGGTCGATAAGTTATTACCGTCACAGCAGCCTCCCGTTGCACTCCAGGTTAACGTTGTACCCAGCTGTTCTGAGCATTGCTGTACCAGTTGATAGAGTGCGAGATGGGGTTGGTCGAGTTGCTTAGGATAGCGTCCAAAATGCCCATGGAGCTCTATATGGAATCCTTCTTGTTGATTATGCTGCTGAATAAATTCATCGATGCGCTCAAGGCACCATTCGGCATCCTCGGTTTTCTGAATACGTACGTTAAATTTACACACGGCTAAATCGGGCACTTTGTTAGTGGTTTCGCCTGCTTTGATTATGCCTGTATTGAGGGTTAAACCCGGTTTTTGATTGTTTAACGATGCCAGTTGCAGGATCAGTTCAGCGGCTTTATTGATTGCATTCCTACCTGTTTCTGGAGCTCTGCCGGCATGGGCAGAACGACCATGGACAACCAAAGTGAAGTTGCCGCTGCCTTTTCGCTCCCCTGCAAGATTCCCATCAGGCAAAGCGGGCTCGTAGATCAATCCAATGTCATGTTTTTTGGCAGCTTCGGCTAAATAATCGGCTGAACCGGGTGAGCCGATCTCTTCATCTGGATTAAGGATGACACTCCAACCGATCTGATGAGCAAGCGGGTGCTGCGCTAAGGCTTCAAGTGCGGACAGAATCACCAGAATACCGCCTTTCATATCTGCGGCACCGGGTGCGTTCAATCGGGTGTGGTCTAAGCGAATCGCATGTTGGAAGGGACTATCAACAGGAAATACAGTATCGATATGGCCGCAAAACAGGATCTGGTTCGGTGCGTCTGGGTTGTGGCTGAACTTCCAAAGGGAACCGAGCGCTTGGTATTCTGCTTTGCCTGTGTAATCGATCCGCTCCCACTCGGGCAGTTCAACTCTTTCGCTTTTACTGCAGAGTGGGGCGAACAGCTCTTGATATTTAAGTCCGACCTGATTGACCCCTTCGGGATTAAGTGAGCCGCTATTGATCTCAACTAACTCAATCAGTTGTTGTTCTCTTAGGTGCTGTTGAACGCTTATCTTATCGAGAAGATCACGTTCTAACTGATCTAGTGGTTCGACAGATAACTGCATAATCTCTAGCACTCTCAGCTCAAGCTTGTTGGTTAAATAACTGCATTGTGCGGTTGAAGCGTGCTAATCCCTCTTTAATATCGTCTTCAGGAATAATCAGCGAGGGTGTCAGGCGAATGACATTTAAGCCTGCAACAAGCACCATCAGCCCTGTTTGTTGCGCCAACTCTAAAAACAACCGCGCTTTACCTTGGAATTGATCGCTTAGCTCACAGCCGATTAATAGGCCCTGGCCGCGAATATCCTTAAATAACTCTGTTTTCTGATTAAATTGCGCAATTTGTTGAGTGATCTGATGATGTTTATGGAACACACCATCGAGCACCTCAGGCGTATCCACAATCTGTAACAGCTTGAGAGCTACTGCGCAGCCAAGAGGGTTGCCCCCATAAGTACTACCATGACTACCGACGTTAAAAGATTTGGCGACCTTTTCGGTACTCAGCATCGCCGCTATGGGAAAGCCGCCGCCTAAAGCTTTGGCAGTGGTTAAAATATCCGGTTTAACTTGGCTGTGTTGATAGGCGTATAACTTACCGGTTCGGCCGACACCGGTTTGTATCTCATCAAAAATGAGCAGAGCATTGTGTTCAGAACATAGGCTTTTGGCAGCCTGTAAATACTCAGCTGCAGCAGGTTTAATCCCTCCTTCGCCCTGAATGGGCTCGATGACTACCGCACAGGTTTGATCGCTGATCTGCTGTTCTAACGCCGCAATATCATTAAAAGGAACATGAGAGATGCCAGCAGGTACCGGCTCAAACCCTTCACGATACTTTGGTTGCCCGCCTACAGATACGGTAAAGAGGGTGCGGCCATGGAAACTGTTATTGCAACTGATGATTTCGTGCTTATCCGCACCAAAATTATCATAGGCGTATTTTCGTGCGAGTTTAAACGCAGCTTCGTTTGCTTCAGCGCCTGAATTGGCGAAGTAGACCTTCTCGGCAAAGGTTTTATTACAGAGCGCTTGGGCTAATTGCAGAGCAGGTTCATTGGTCCATACATTACTTAGATGCCATAACTGATCAGCTTGCTGATGAAGTGCTGCTGTCAATTCTGGATGGCAGTGGCCTAAAGCATTTACAGCAATACCGCCAGCAAAGTCGATGAACTCATTACCCTGCTGGTCCCATACTCGGGAACCAAGCCCTTTTACAGGAATCATCTGTTGTGGTGCGTAGTTAGGCACCATGATTTGATCGAACGTTTCCCTATCAACATTGGAGGACATAGCTTGTCTCCTCTACTGCATAGATAAGTCTAAGTTTAGACCTTAACGGAAAAAAAGCGTTGTCGAGGCAATAGGTTAAGGGAGGTAGTACTAGGGGAATGCTGCCTTAATGGTCGTTTGTAGCGTCTTTAGTTATCACTCTTAATAGGAGTGTCATTAATGCCATTAAAGTACTGAGACTCGCGGTACTTTTCATTAAAGTCAGCGAAATCCAGCGGGTGACTTACTAGGAACCCTTGCATGGTATTGCAGTTGTGCTGCTGCAGGAAGTCCATCTGCGATTGGTTTTCGACCCCTTCTGCAACCACATTCAAGCCCAGTTGCTTGGTCATGGCGATAATGGTGGACGTTATCGTCATGTTGTCTTGGTCTTCGGGAACTCGATGTAAAAAGGAGCGATCTATCTTTAATAGATCGACAGGCATCTTGGTTAAATAGCTAAGAGATGAATAACCAGTGCCAAAGTCATCTATAGCGAGACTTATTCCCATGCTTTTGATGCGTTTAAGGGTATTGATAGCCGTTGGCATATCGCGCATGAGCATGCTTTCTGTTATCTCTAGCTCTAGCCATTCTGGGACGAGTGAGGCTTTGGCTAAAGCTTCAGATATTTGAGTAATCAAAGAGGGGTCATCAAATTGACGTACAGATAAGTTTACGCAAACTTTGATCGGAGGTAAGCCTTGATCCTGTATTGATTTAGCCGCTCGACAAGCCTCTTCTAGTACCCAACGGCCAATTGGAATGATTAAACCAGTTTCTTCAGCGTGTGGAATAAATTCATCAGGCGGTACATTGCCATTCACAGGATGCTGCCAACGAAGCAAGGCTTCAACTGCCGTGATACGACCATCTAAGGCGCATATCTGCGGTTGATAAGCCAAAGATAACTGATTGCCAGTTAAGGCGTTTCTTAGATCATGTTCGATTGTGAGTATGCGTTGTGCATCTTCATTCATCTGGTCAGCAAAGAAAGCATACGTGTTCCTACCCTGCCTTTTTGCATGATACATAGCTAAATCAGCGTTTCTGAGCAGGTCGCTGGCATCAACACTATCATGGCCGATTAAAGTAATTCCGATACTGACGGTTACGCTTAGCTCGTGAGGGCCAATCTGCATTGGTTGGGACAGTAACGATAGTACGTCGCTGACGCGGTTAATTATCTCTTCACGATCTTTGCAGTCTTGTAAGATCACTGTGAATTCGTCCCCGCCAAGGCGGAAAACCGATGTTTGGTGGGGAGTACAGAATTTTAAACGGCTTGCTATGGTGGTTAGAAGCGCATCCCCCGCTTCGTGCCCCATCGTGTCGTTAATCTGCTTAAAATGGTCTAAATCGAGTAGCAGTAGCGCATGCAGTTTGTCACTGACAGGGTTTTGTAGATATTTATCTAGAGTGCGGCGGAAGTTTCGACGATTACCTAATTCGGTCAGAGGATCGAAGTAGGCCATTCTCTCTAGTTGCTCATCATGCTCTTTGATTTGCGAGATATCTTCGCTAACAGAAACAAAATTAATGATATTTCCCAGTTCATCATGAATAGGCGAAATATTTTGTAAGGACCAGTATGTCGAACCATTTTTGCGTTTATTTAGTAAGGTGCCACGCCATTGCTGGTGATTAAGTACAGTGCCCCACAATTGTTTGTATATGTCGTTTGTGGTTTGCTCAGAGCGTAAAAAGTTTGGACGCTTACCGAGTATTTCACGGCCGTCCCAGCCTGTAATTTCACTAAAGCGGCTATTGGAGTATTCGATTTCACCTTGAGCGTTAGTGATCACAACTGCGCTTCCGGTATTCTCTACGGCATTCCGGAATACCTTAAGCTCTCTTGCTTGGCGTGCACTCTGACTTGAGTTGCGCAGTGTTATAAAAACTTTTCGACTTTCAGCTTTCTTAACGATAGTGAACTCGACACGTAACTGAATACTTTCCCCTTGTGAGGAGAGGACTATATGGGTGTCGTAAGAATCTCTATTCTGCGCAAGTAACCCCATGACGTGAGGGCGTATCGCGAGTTTAAAATCTTCTGGTAGTGTGTTGTTCTGAGATTCGCCTACTCTGTCCCAGATTAAGGTTGCAGCGTAAGGATTGCAGTGCAAACAGTTAAACAGATCATCCAGCACAAGCACACCAATCGAGGATTGTTTAAACCAATCCATTGGAATCGTGCTGTGATTTTTTGTTTGTAATTCTGTTTGCTGCATAGATCTTGTTTGAATTTCTCTATTTGATCTATGTATTCTGCGCCAAAAGAAGTTGGAATTGTTTAGATGTTTAATAAAGTTGTAACTGGTTTGATGTGGGTCAATTTTAAACGATGAGCAAAGTGAATTTTTTATGAATGTTTTAGCCTAAGGTATAAAAAAAATCTAATATTACATCGAGTTATCGGTGGTTTTTGGGTGTTTTGATGATTTTTATTTATTTCTGTATTTAGGGTGAAGGTTGGATTAGCCTTTACCCTTAATACAGAAATAACTACTATATTTTTGAGAAAATTTCCCGCCCTTTATGTACAGATAGGCGCTGATTGAATCTCTCGATATAAGATCTAACTTGTTTTAATTTTGCTATTTCAGTTTCTTCTCCGGCACGGTAAACACGCTCTATCGTATCCAGCCAAGGCACTATGGCAATATCAGCAATAGAAAAGTCGCCGGCAATCCAATCCTGACCTTCTAGCTGGTTTTCGATCACATTAAGTAGGCGTTTTGCTTCGTTGATATAGCGCTGTTTAGGCCGTGGATCTTCAATTTCACTACCGGCAAAGGCGTGAAAGTAACCCAGTTGCCCAAACATGGGGCCGACGCCACCCACCTGAAACATCAGCCATTGCAGAACTTTGGCTTTTTCTGTGGCGTTGTTACCCATGAGTTTGCCGGCCTTTTCGGCTAGATAGACCAGAATGGCGCCACTTTCAAAGAGGCCAATAGGTGTGCCTTCTGGGCCGTGCGGGTCAATGATTGCTGGGATTTTATTGTTCGGGTTGAGAGATAAATATTCCTCACTTTTGACATCGCTTGCTGCCAGCGTAACACGATGTGCCTCATAAGGGATTTGTAACTCTTCAAGTGCAATGGAAATCTTGACGCCATTTGGTGTTCCTAACGAATAGAGTTGCAGAATATCAGGATGTTGCGCTGGCCAGCGTTTAGATATTGGGTACTGAGCAACGCTTGGGTAATCTTTAGGATTGCTCATTTATGCGCTCACTAAGTCTGTCTGGTCTAAGAATGGATAGTCGTTATAGCCTTCAGGGCCAGGTGTATAAAAGGTGTCGGGGTTAGGCTCATTGAGTTCGGATTCCGTCTGGAAACGAGCGACCAAATCAGGATTGGCGATAAAAGGTACACCAAAGGCAACAGCGTCTAGCTGTTTATCTAATACCGCGGAATCCGCTTCTTCATAGCTGTAGCCCATGTTGCCAATAAGGTTGCCTTGGTAGTGTTCTCGGGCGATTGAATTAACATCGCCTTGTTGCTGACCCAAGAAGTCACTGCGCATGAGGTGCCAATAAGCCAGTTGGTAATGATTTAGCTTCTCGGCGAGCCAGAAGGTTGTTCCAACAGGGTCGCTATCTTTCATGCTGTTAAAGCCGTTTAAAGGTGAAGTGCGGATACCCACTTTGTCGTTACCCCATACCTCACAAATCGCATCTAAAACTTCGAAGATCAGTCGAGATCGGTTTTCTAAGCTGCCGCCGTATTGATCTTCCCGCTGGTTTGTTCCATCGCGTAAGAACGAGTCGAGTAGATAGCCGTTGGCTGCATGAAGCTCTACGCCATCGAATCCAGCTTCTTTGGCGTTGATTGCTGCCTGTTTGAAACCAGCAATAATCTTGGGAATCTCGTTTATCTGCAGTGCGCGGGGCCTTGTGTAGGGTTTTAGACCATCGGGCGTATGTACTTCATCTTCGATCGCTATAGGGCTTGGCGCGACCGGTTGAACGCCGTTATTTAGATCTGGATGACAGGCGCGTCCGCCATGCCATAGCTGTACAACAATCTTCCCGCCTTTCTGATGTACGGCATCGGTGACTTTTTTCCAGCCCGCTATTTGTGCCTCTGAGTAGATACCGGGTTCGTTGATAAAGGCGCTGCAGTTTTCCATCGCCATAGTGGCTTCAGTAATAATCAAACCTGCAGTTGCCCGATCGGCATAATGCTGGACCATTAATGGGCTAGGAATATGATGTTTGTCTGCACGGGCACGGGTGAGAGGTGCCATCAAGATTCGATTGGATAGCTCAATACTTCCCAGTGAAATAGGGCTGAACAAGATAGGTTGTGTAAGCATAAATGGCTCTTTGTTAGTTGATCAACATGTTGATGACTTAGATAAAGAGCTCTAATTTGAACGGAAGTTCAATTTCAATTAAAGAAATATTGCATGTAATAGAACAGGCATAAAAAAAGCGGCTTAATAGCCGCTTTTTGGAATATATTTTTGCTTACAGCGCGTCAGGACCGCTTTCGCCTGTACGGATACGGATTACCTGCTCTAGAGGAGAGATAAAGATCTTACCGTCACCGATTTTGCCAGTATTCGCAGTTTTGCTGATCGCTTCAATCACTTGATCAACCATGTCTGTGTCTACAGCAATTTCAATTTTCACTTTTGGAAGGAAATCAACCACATACTCTGCACCGCGGTACAATTCAGTATGGCCTTTCTGACGACCGAAGCCTTTTACTTCAGTAACGGTAACGCCTTGGATACCAATTTCAGAAAGCGCTTCACGGACATCATCCAGTTTAAACGGTTTAATCACCGCAGTGACCAGTTTCATAATGCTATTCCTCAGTTGGGCTTGCTCATTCTATGGCCTGACGACCAAGCAGCAAATGTAACTATAGTGAATTATGCGTCTTAGTATACCTAGATAATTGCAAGATGGTATATGAACAGCGTATCAGATCAATCTCTTACAGAGCACTAGTGACGCAAAAAGGGCGCTTAGCGCCCTTTTACTGTTTTAGATCAATCTTACTTGCCAGATGTAAACTCTGGGTAAGCTTCCATACCACACTCAGAGATATCCACGCCTTCGTACTCTTCTTCTTCCGATACGCGTACACCCATGATTGCTTTAAGAGCTAACCAAACACCTAGGCTTGTAGCGAATACCCAAGCGAAGATAGTTAGTGCGCCGATGATCTGACCAGAGAAAGTAGAATCGCCGTTTGTTACTGGTACTAGTAGCAGACCTAGAAGACCTACAACACCGTGAACAGAGATAGCACCTACTGGATCATCAATTTTTAGTTTATCTAGCGTTAGGATGCTGAATACAACCAGCGTACCACCTAGTGCACCGAACAGAGTCGCTTGCAGTGCAGTTGGAGTAGATGGCTCAGCCGTGATAGCAACTAGACCCGCTAGTGCACCGTTAAGCGCCATTGTTAGGTCTGCTTTACCGAATAGTAGGCGAGCTACGATCAGTGCCGCGATCACACCACCTGCAGCAGCAGCGTTAGTGTTCATGAATACAACAGCAACAGCGTTAGAGTTCTCTACATCAGATGATGCTAGTACAGAACCACCGTTGAAGCCGAACCAACCCATCCATAGAATGAACGTACCTAGTGTAGCTAAAGGTAGGTTTGCACCTGGAATAGCGTTTACAGCACCGCTTTTTGAGTATTTACCTTTACGAGCACCTAGTACTAGAACACCTGCTAGGGCTGCAGCAGCACCTGCCATGTGTACGATACCGGAACCTGCAAAGTCAGAGAAACCAAGGTCGCCTAGGTTGTAGAAACCGAATACATCGTTACCGCCCCAAGTCCAAGAACCTTCCATTGGGTAGATAACACCTGTCATTACTACAGCGAATGCTAGGAAAGCCCATAGCTTCATACGCTCAGCAACTGCACCGGATACGATAGACATTGCTGTTGCAACGAAAACTACCTGGAAGAAGAAGTCTGCAGATGGTGCGTAAGTTGCTGGCTCTTCAGCACCTGTGAAACCGTCACCAGTGATGCCAGAAAGCATGTAGTCACCGCCGTACATGATTGCGTAACCGCAAACCAAGTACATAGTACAAGAGATCGCATATAGCGCGATGTTCTTGGTTAGGATTTCAGTTGTGTTTTTCGCACGAACTAAACCCGCTTCCAGCATGGCAAAGCCTGCTGCCATCCACATTACTAAAGCACCGCACACTAGGAAGTAGAAAGTATCTAGTGCGTATTTAAGCTGGGTAACATCACCCGCTGTTGAATTCAGTAGTTCTTCCATTGGTTTATTCCTCCAGAAGCAATCAATAAGTCAAAAAATTAAAGGGCTTCCGTACCGGTTTCACCGGTACGAATACGCACAACTTGTTCTACTGGCGTTACGAAGATCTTACCGTCGCCAATTTTGCCGGTTTGAGCTGCGCCACTAATCGCTTCTACAACTTGGTCGACAATTTCGTCAGACACTGCAGCGTCTACGCGTACTTTTGGTAGGAAGTCGACTACATATTCAGCGCCGCGGTATAGTTCAGTGTGTCCTTTCTGGCGACCAAAACCTTTAACTTCAGTCACAGTGATACCTTGTACCCCAATTTCAGAAAGGGCTTCTCGTACATCATCCAATTTAAATGGTTTGATGACAGCAGAGACCATTTTCATATTGCTATCCCCCGTAGGTAAAAATTCTGTTCAGTATGCGTTTATCGTTAAACAAACATAAATTCTGTTTGCGAAGGTTATAGCGAAGGTTGTGCCATGTTTGAATTATTCTTTAATTTCAATAGGTTATTTATGTTCTAGGTTTTTTGTAAGGTTTTCGTGCCTTCTTGTGGGGCTTCTTTAGGTGCGCTGCAATATAAGGGTGCACCAATATGGTGCGATCTTGAATGGTGCAGGTTTGTTGTTATAGTGACAGGCAATATTTAATTGTTAGGGGTAAGTGGGATGATTAATCCACAACTAATAGAAGGCTTGAGTGAACAGTTTTCGAAATTGCTGTCTGGGGAAAATAAGCTTCCTGGGCAAGATGAGTTACAGCAGCAGGTGAAAGCAGTTTTGCAGGGCACGTTTGATCGTCTGGATATTGTTAGTCGTGAAGAGTTTGATGCCCAGAAAGCCGTATTGCTGCGTACTAGGGAAAAAGTAGAAACTTTAGAGAAGCAAGTTCAGGCATTAGAAGAAGCATTACAGGATAAGTAACCATCCTCTTAATTTCGCTAGCTACGTAGGTTAAATATGGATCATTTTGAACAGCAGTTATTCCTTCGTTCGCCTCAAGCAGTGCTCGTAACGGATCAGGCCAATAATATAGTGCAGGCTAATCCTGCATTTACCGAAATTACCGGTTATAGCCTAGATGAGGTGCAGGGCGAAAATCCGCGCTTTCTTGGGGCACGGGAATTAAATGATCCATTTTATGAGGATTTATGGCTTACCGTCAGCAGCGATGGTTGCTGGCAAGGTGAGCTATGGAATAGGCATAAGGATGGCACGGTTTATCCTGCGTGGTTCAATATCATGCGTTTGGAGAACGATCAGGGCCTAGTAACAGGTTATATGGCTCAGTTCTTCAATATTAGTCATCTTAAGAAAGAGATGAATGCCATCGTGCAATCAGCTCAGTTCGATGAACTGACTCATCTTCCGAACTGGGATATGTTCCAAGATATCTTGGCGAAACGCTTAGAGCAGAGTAAAGCGCAAGGCGAGCAGTTAGCTGTGATGCTGGTGGATCTGGACCGGTTTAAATGGATCAACGATAATCTAGGCCGCAGTGTTGGCGATAACTTGCTTCAAGAAGTGGCACGCCGTTTAGGAGGGGTGGTACGCGGTGATGATGCCTTGGCACGCTTAAGTAGCGATGAGTTTGTCATGATGATTCCGCTGGCTGATGGGGTTGAATCGGCTCTTAAGGTGGCGCAGCGGGTAGTTGATCAGCTCAGTCATGGTATTTTTGTTGAGCATCGGGAGATATTTATCAGTGGTAGTGTGGGTATCTCTGTCTATCCGGAGCATGCTGAGCGCCCGAAAGATTTGGTGAAAAAAGCTGATGTTGCGATGTACGCAGCGAAGCAGGGTGGACGCAATACGTTCCGAGTTTACAGTGAGTTAATGGAACGTAGTAAAGGACCACAAATTTTACGAGAAGAAGATCTAACCCAAGCGATCGTTAGTGGTGCTATTCAGATGACTTATCTGCCGGTTTATAGCATCTATAGCCACCAAGTGGTTGCTGTTCATGCACGACCAAGTTGGACTCATCCAGAATTAGGGCAGATTCCCTTAGCTGATTTCTCTGCTCTATTACAAAGCCCTGAATCCTTGCAACGTTATGAGCAGTGGCTAGATCAGGAACTGCGTGGTTTAGATGTGGTATGGGAGCGTTTTCCTAAGCTTCGTTTCATCTCGTTCCGTATCGAAAGCCAGCAATTGCAAAGTAAGGAAGCGGTGCAACGCTGGGTATCTCAGCTGAGTCACTATCAGCAGCAGGGCCGTTATATGGTTGATGTTGATATTAAAACGGCGCTTGAATACGAAGGTCAGCTGTTTGATCTATTAACCAGCGAAGCGCAACTGTCCGTGAGTGGCTTTGCTTGTGAAAGCCCTATTTTGGAGCAGCTTCAAGAGATTCAACCTGATCTGATTAAACTGGATGCCGATCTGATTATGGCGATGGGTAATGATGAAGGTCGTCAGAAGATCGTTGATACCGTTTTAGATATGGCTGGTCAGCTGGAGATCGAAGTGTTGGCCGATGGCGTTGCTACTGCGGGTACTCGCGGTCAACTGATGGGGCAGGGTTGTATGCTGATGCAAGGGCGTTACTTCGGTACGCCGTTGTCTTTGGAGCAGATCTTGGATCATTTGGCCGTAGAACATTAAATAATTAATCAGCTGCAGGGTTTTGAAAATGCTCTGTAGCTTTGCAAAACAGTACGCCAGAGCGATGCAATTGCTTCTGGCGTCTTAATTAACTCTTCCAAGGATGGAAGCTTATGTCTTTAGCGATAGCATATACGCGCGCGCAGGTAGGAATTGATGCACCTGCGGTTACTGTCGAAGTTCACCTATCTGGTGGCCTTCCAAGTTTTTCAATAGTTGGGTTGCCTGAGGCTGCGGTAAAAGAAAGTCGCGAACGGGTACGTAGTGCTCTGATTAATTCAGGTTTTGAATTTCCCCAACGTCGTATTACGGTCAATTTAGCCCCAGCTGACCTGCCAAAAGAGGGTGGGCGTTATGATTTAGCCATTGCTGTAGGTATCTTGGCGGCTACTAATCAATTGCCAGCCAAATCATTAGCTGATGTCGAACTGATTGGCGAATTAGCCCTTTCGGGTGAGTTGCGACCTGTGACTGGGGTATTACCGGTTGCGCTCGCGTGCCGCTCCGAGCAGCGTCATCTGTTGCTACCCGAGATGAACCAAAATGAAGCGTTAATGGCCTCGGACTTATCTGTATTACCCGCAAGTCACCTACTGCAAGTCTGTGCGCATCTACAAGGTTCTGAGTTAATTTCAGTTGCGCAGGCAAAAGATCAGCCTTTATCCACCGATGCTTTTGGGCCGGATCTGGGCGATGTTAAAGGTCAGGCGCAAGCAAAACGCGCTTTAGAGGTGGCAGCTGCGGGTGGTCATAATATTTTGCTGGTGGGGCCGCCAGGGAGTGGTAAAAGCATGTTGGCTAACCGTTTGCCAGGGTTGTTACCGCAGATGACTGAGCAGGAAGCGCTGGAGGTGGCTGCGGTTTACTCTATTACTCAAAGTAGTAGTGAAACTCGTTTACCCAGAAAGCGACCTTTCCGCGCACCCCATCACACAGCTTCGTCTGTCGCGCTGGTTGGTGGTGGCGGAAACCCGAAACCAGGTGAGATTTCATTAGCGCATCAAGGCATCCTCTTTTTGGATGAGTTGCCTGAATTTAGTCGCAAAGTGTTGGAAGTACTGCGAGAACCGTTGGAATCGGGTGAGATTTTAATATCACGGGCTGCACGGCAATCGACGTTTCCAGCGCAATTCCAGTTAGTAACAGCTATGAATCCATGCCCTTGTGGTTATTACGCTGATGGTACGGACCGCTGTCGCTGTAGTCCTGACCAGATAAGGCGTTATCAAGGCAAGGTGTCTGGGCCGTTGTTAGATCGTATTGATCTGCAGTTGAGCGTTCAGGCGCTGTCACAGCAGGAGATGATTGAAATTCCCCAAGCCCAAGAGTCCAGTCAGTCAGTGCGTGAAAGAGTGGTGAAATCTCGCCAAGTTCAACTCAGCCGCCAAGGCGTACCTAATCAGGCATTAACAGGGCCGCAGTTAGAAATACTCTGCCAGATAGAGCAAAAAGACAAAGAGATGCTCGCTAAAGCATTAGAGAAGTTGCAGTTGTCGGCGAGGGCTTATCATCGTGTATTAAGAGTGGCGAGAACTATTGCAGATTTAGCTGACTCCGAGAAGGTCGAGCGTTCGCATCTGATGGAAGCGTTAAGTTATAGGGTCGCGGCTAGAAGTAGTTTGAATTGATTGGTTGAATTACTGGCGTTGTAACAACATCTGTTTGAAGTCGCTAAAGCTAATCGGTGGACTGTAATAATAGCCTTGTATCTCATCGCATTCGTGCTGGATGAGGAAGTCTAGCTGTTCGCGGGTTTCTACCCCTTCAGCAATGACTTTGATATTCATGTTTTGTGCAAGGCTGATGATCGAGCGGACAATCTCAGCGGCTTCACTGGAATCCTGAACCTGACTGACAAAGGAACGGTCAATTTTAAGTGCGCTAATCGGTAATTTGTGCAGCAAAGAGAACGAAGAATAGCCGGTGCCAAAATCATCTAGGGAGAAGGTGATTCCCTTTTCAGATAGGGTATTCAGGCAGGCGCGAACATGTTCCTCGTCACTAAAAATAGCTGATTCAGTTAGTTCGAATTCCAGTACGGATGTATCGATCTGTTCCTGCTCGATAATACGCTTAATCATATCGACCAGCATGTCGTCTTTAAACTGGCGGAAGGATAGGTTTATACCGAGTTTTTCGATGGTTAGCCCAGCACTTTTGAGTTCTTGAAGGTGCTGGCCTGCTTGGTACAAAATCCAGTAACCAATCGCGACAATCATACCGTTGCTTTCGCACTGAGGAATGAAGTCTGCAGGCATGATTAAGCCCCGCTTAGGATGTTGCCAACGTATCAATGCTTCGGCACCGGATATTTTACCTGAGCGCAAATCAATTCTAGGCTGGAAAAATAGTCTGAATTGTTCAGAACGAAGTGCTGGCATCAGCTCAGCTTCGAGATCATCTGTATTCTTGGTGGCAACGTCCATACTTGGGCGATAGCAAGCATAGCTACAGCCATGGATCTGTTTGGCATTAAGGCGAGCAAGGCTGGCACGTTGGTTCAATAGGTCGACATCGTCCGCATGTTCGGGCGCCAGTGCAACACCAATACTGCAATTGAGTTGGGTCTCAATTTGATCATGTTTATAAGGTTGTTGCAGCGAGATAATCAGCTTGTTCAGGTATTCACGAACGGTTGCTTGTAGATCAATCTCGATAGATATATCGATAATAATGGCAAACTCATCACTGCCTAAGCGGGCAAAGAGTTCATCATTTTTGAGGCTGCTCTGAATCCGTTCACCCATCTCGGCAACAACCTGATCTCCGGTTGTAAATCCATAGTGGGTGTTAAACTTACGGAAGTCATCGAGATCTATGGTAATCAGTGCGAGGTGGTGCTGTTTTTCGGCTAGGTTATTCAGTTTTCGTAGTAGCGATAGGTAAAAAAACTGACGGTTGCCTGCTGTAGTTAAGGTATCTGAGTGGCGTAGTTGTTGGATCTCTGCATTCTGCTTGGCGGATTGTTCTGCGTGGCGCAGGGTTCGTAGCAATAGATCGGCATTAAGCGTATTAGTCGATAGGAAATCAGTTGCTTTCGCTTCAATCAGGGCTAGGCCTTGTTCCTCGCTGATGTATTGGTTTAAGACAATAATCGGGATATGAGGAACCGAGCTATAGATGTCGGCAATGATTGTGCTGCAAGGTAGAGGGCTGACGTTTTCGCTGAGAAGGATAAAATCTATATCGGAAATATGTGCACGTGCTAAGGCTTCGACCTGGTCTTCACAAAACATCAATTGATACAATGGAAAGCGCTCCAGTATCGATTGGATTTGCATGCGGTTTTGCTGGTATTTATCGACCAGTAAAACCTTTTTATGTTGACCGGGTAACTGTCTCAGCGCTGAGCGCATCGTTTACTTCCCCAACTTAGAACTACTACACGACACAAATCTTGCTACTGGGTATCTCCCTTAAAAGTGATTCGTGTCATAATTACTTATTAGCTTAATGGCAGATTAACATTCTGGAATAAATATTAAAACAAATGTTTTAATTCTTGTATTTCAGTATGTTAGTAGTGAATTTTAACCGGATTTCACGGTATCACAGGTTCGTTTTATCGGCTTCTTAATGCGAAGCTTTAGTGTTTTTTTGAAGGTTTTTTAAAAAATGTCACGATTAAATCCACGTCAGAAAGAAGCAGTGGAATACATAGGCGGCCCATTATTGGTGCTCGCAGGTGCTGGATCGGGTAAAACCAGTGTAATTACCCGGAAGATAGCTTACCTGATTAACCAGTGTGGTATTGCTGCGCGCAATATTGCGGCGGTGACATTTACCAACAAAGCTTCACGAGAGATGAAAGAGCGTGTGATGTCTCTGCTTCAAGGCGGGGATGCCAAAGGCCTGACGGTCGCGACCTTTCATAACCTTGGTTTGACCATTATTAAACGTGAATATAAGGCGCTAGGATTTAAGCCGGGCTTCTCGATTTTTGATGATCAGGATACTAAGGCACTGCTGAAAGACCTGATGCTGCAAAACAATGAAGAGAGCGACCAAGTGGATATGGTGCAGAACTGTATCTCCAATTGGAAGAACGAGATGCTCACCCCCGATGAAGCACTCGCTCAAGCGCAACTTCCACAAGATATTTTGGCTGCGCGTGCTTACGAAAGTTACGAACAGCACCTACGTGCCTATAACGCCGTAGATTTTGATGATCTTATCCTGATTCCTGTACGTCTGTTTGCTTCTCAACCTGAAGTGTTGGAGCGATGGCAGAATCGTCTGCGCTACCTGCTGGTGGATGAGTATCAGGACACTAACTTGTCCCAGTATCGTTTGGTACGGCAATTGGTTGGCCATAGGGGCGCATTAACAGTGGTAGGGGACGATGACCAGTCGATCTATGCGTGGCGTGGTGCGCGTCCAGAAAACCTCAACCAGTTAGAACATGATTACCCAAGCCTTAAAGTGGTTAAATTGGAGCAGAACTATCGTTCCACCAGTTTGATCCTAAAAGCAGCCAACACGTTGATCGCCAACAACCCTCACGTTTATGAGAAGACCTTATGGAGTGAGATGGGTATGGGTGATCCAATCAAAGTTATCCACACGCGCAACGAAGATGCCGAGTGTGATCGTATAGCGATGGAAATTACCGATCTACACCTGCGTAGAAATGTGCAGTTTAAAGATATGGCGATCTTGTATCGTGGTAACTTTCAGGCGCGTTTATTGGAGATGAAGCTTCAGCACTACCAAGTCCCATACAAGTTGAATGGCGGTACCTCTTTCTTCTCCCGTGCTGAGATCAAAGACTTGATGAGTTATCTCAAGGTATTGGTCAATCCAGATGATGATAACGCCTTTCTGCGAATCATTAATTTACCGCGCCGAGAGATCGGCCCGAGCACACTGCAAAAGCTAGGGCAGTACTCTTTAGACCGTCAGATCAGTATGTTCACTGCTTGTGATGAATTAGGCCTAGAACAGGTGATGCCTGCAAATGCCGTTGAGCGTTTACGCCGTTTCTGTACTTGGATGCAGCATATCTATCGCCAATGTCACAGTGGTGATCCGATAGCGGCTATCCACGAGATGATCCGTGATATCGACTACGAAGGCTGGATTGTGCAAAACAGCTCCAGCGAAGCGATGGCTGAAAAGCGGATGCAGAACGTCTGGTTCCTGATCGAATCCTTAAAGTCGACATTGGAGCGCTTGCAAGAAGAGGATCCTGATGCAGGTATCCAAGAAGCGATCAATCGCCTGATGCTTATCGACATGCTGGATCGACAAGAGGAAGAAGACGACTCAAACCGTGTGCAGCTGATGACTCTGCATGCCTCTAAAGGTTTGGAGTTCCCTCATGTCTACCTAATGGGCATGGAAGAGGAGTTACTGCCGCATCGAAACAGTATCGAAACCGATAATGTCGAAGAAGAGCGTCGCCTTGCCTATGTAGG
The DNA here is from genome assembly GCF_047778105.1 of Neptuniibacter sp. QD37_11. NCBI lineage: Bacteria > Pseudomonadati > Pseudomonadota > Gammaproteobacteria > Oceanospirillales > Oceanospirillaceae > Neptuniibacter > Neptuniibacter sp. QD37_11. The sequence goes on from NZ_CP180552.1 coordinate 233,598, forward strand.
GATCACCCGTGCTAAGCAATGTCTCACCATTACGCTCGCTAAACAGCGTAAGCAATATGGCGAAGTGATGGACTGCATGCCGAGTCGTTTCTTGGATGAGTTGCCACCTGAAGATCTTGAGATCGAAGGGGCAGGCGAGAAGTGCCAAGTGCAAAACCAGAAACGTGGTCAAGCTACGTTGAATAGCCTTAAGAATCTATTCGACTAAAAACCGCAGACACAAAAAAGGCCGCAATCGCGGCCTTCTTTATGCTCAGAACTAAGTGATTACTTAGCGCTGTCTAGCATGTGCTGAATCGCACCTTGGATCTCTTCATCAGAACAGTCAGCACATAGGCCACGTGGTGGCATTGCGTTGATACCATTGATAGCGTTCGCTAGAAGAGTTTCCATGCCTTTGCCTGCACGGTCAGCCCAGTCAGAAGAACCGTACATTGGAGCACCAGCTGCGCCAGTTGCGTGGCAACCTGCACATTTAGCTGTGTATACTTCTTCAGCAGAACGAGCTGCACCACCCGCAGGTGCTGCTGCAGGCGCGCCACCACAAGTGTCATCGCCTTCGATACAAACAGAACCAACTGCCTTGATTCGTTCAATTACTGCTTCATCGTTAGAAGTAGCTTGTACAGATGCGCTAAGAGCAACACCTAGACCTAAAGCAACTAAAGCTGAAGTGATTTTTTTCACAGTCACGACCTCTCAATCAACCATAAATTGTTATATGGGCAGCGTGGCCTGTCAGGATGCCCGGCCTCAAGAGGTGCTCAGGGGCGGATATTCAGACACGACTGCTCAAAGTTTCACCGGCTGCGGATTATAGCGATAAATAATCACAACTGAAATGGGGCTTTGGCAGTGGAAGCACTTATCGGCCCGATTTGAGTAAATATTTTGATCATTCTCTATAAAAAGGGCGAAAAACAGGCATCTACAGGAGATAGATCAACCTAAAAACATGCATTTAAGGAAATCTTGTTTATACTAAGGTCTAAACTCTTGGTTAGGAAACCTGAAATGTCCAGCAATGGAATGTCTGAAACATGCGCTTGCATCCAAGCAGACGCAAAGCCGGAAGAGATGGAAAGCTTCAACCTCCTGAGCGCTATCCCCAATCAACGTATTTACCGTTGCAGTAACTGCAATGCATTCCTTGCTTACACAGAAAAGACCCAAGAGTGGGAAGTCCTCCTACAAGGTGATTTAGAAACCGAAATCAAAACCTTGTACCGACCCGAGCCGACAGACGTTACTTTCGAATAATACTTGGCGAATCATATAGGCATGGGTAGAATACTGCCCGCAAACCTTCTTGAGTGCGCCTGTAGCTCAGCTGGATAGAGTAGCAGGTTCCGATCCTGTTGGTCGGGGGTTCGAATCCCTCCAGGCGCGCCACTTTTTCTATCGTAGTAATCTTTCTCCTCGCACTTCGCTGATTTAATGTACCGATCTGGAGGGTGAATCGAGCAGCGCGACATAACATCGGAGCTTACGACGATGGCCCGAAGGGTGAGCGCAGCGAATAATCCCGTTCTTATCTATTTCCTTTTGCTTTTTCCTATTCGATTTTTGCTACCCCATCCAGCCCAGCTACAGGTGCATGCCAAGAGTATTTGCGAGCAGTAAGTACCGATGGTCATAGTGTCGCAGGGAGTGTTTGTAGATCTGTTTCCGGTGGAAGGGTTCTACAAGCGAAAAATCATTCAGCTCTGCGTCAGCTGTAATCTATTATCAATAGACTCATCCCTACTTTGTTTCAGGAATATCAAAGATGAAAAAGTTCATAACAGGAATTGTTATTACATTTCTCTCAGTGTCATTACCGCTGACAGTTGCTCATGCTGACCCTAAAAACAAGGCTGATCGGGAAGCAGCTAAAGAGCAACGGAAAAATGAACGTGAAAGTATGAAGCGTGATGAAGAGCTTCTCAGAAAACAGCGTAAGCGGGATCTTGAGGATGAACGCGAAGCTTCGGAAAGAGATGGAAGAACGTGAGAGGGAAGCACGTAAAGAAAGTGAAAAGATGGAGCGTGAAGCGCGAAAGGATCGTGAAGAGTACGAACGCGAATTGAAAAAAGACCGTGAAGAAGCGCAAAGAGAGCGGCGAAAAGATAAGGCTGAGTATGAGAGGGAGTCACGAAAGGATTAACTTGATCTTTGTCCACAGCCTTTGGCTGTTCCTCTCATCCAAAGGAAAACTCCAAAACCGTTTGCGGGGCGTATTCACCGGTGGCTATTGTGCTGCATGAAGAACGTTCTGTAGACCAGTCTCCGAGGGAGACGGTCTACATGAGGGCTAACAGAAACAAATAAATTGCTTTGATTCTTTGCTTGGGCTACTAACAACCTCGTTTAGGATGACACTTTGTGCTACCTGAGCCTGAATCATCGTCAGTGCTGCTACTTGAATCGACGCTGATTTCTTCACTCAAGACCCATTCAGAAGAGCCTGCACTATTGGACGCTCGTAGACGGTACTTGTATGTTCCGTCGCTTGGGCTATGGGAAAAATCAGTAGTATCTGCGGAGATTTGGCTGTTATCAGAATTTAGCAAGTCAGAATATGCTCCCCACTTTTTACCACGTGCTTTTTTACTAACTTGTAACTCATACCATTCTTCTGTATCCACATCAGTCCAAGATAAAGAAACGTTTCCAGCTTCAACAAAAGGACTTAGGAATGTAGGTGCGTTTGGTGGTTGAAGTGTTGGTTCTGGGTCTGTAGGAGTTCCAGTAGGTAAGGCTTGCATTGCTAAATGTGCATCTACGATGCCCGTACCGCAACCGTTACATGTAGCAGGGAATGGACGAACATTTTCTTTTAATAGCTGCTCGATCTCTGCAGGGGTTATCGACGTATTTTCAGAATATAGCAGTGCAGCCAATCCAGAAATATGTGGTGCGGCCATACTAGTGCCAGCCATGCCTACATATCTTTCGTTACCAGGCCCTGTTATACCGTCATTGTGTGTCGAAACTACGTATGTGCTTGTGCTGGTACTTCCCTCACCGCCTGGGGCCGCTATATCAACAAGGTCGCCATAATTGGAATAATTTGCCTTGCCTCCGCTTCGGTTAACCGCTGCAACATTGATAACATTTGAACAGCTTGCTGGGGTGAAATTAGCTGTATTGGTGTTGCTGTTACCAGCAGAGACAACAACGCTTACGTTGTTAGAGACTGCATAATTAATAGCAGCTTGCATTGAAGAGTTGGGATCACAGCTACTGCTTCCCCCCAAACTCATGTTAATAACATTTGCACCGTTATCAGTTGCCCAGTGGATGGCATCTGCAATATCTGAGTAAGTTCCTCCGCCAACACCAAGCACACGAACATGCATCAGTTGAACGCGGTCATATCCCACTCCCGCTAATCCATTACTGTTGTTCGTTACGGCACCGACAGTACCTGCTACGTGAGTGCCATGCCAACTACTGTAGTCTGCTTTTGCTGCATTAGGGTCAATATTATCACCAGGGTCACTAGGATCAGAATCTCGTCCATTGCCATCATTCGCAATGTCGGCATAACTAATCATGTCATAACCAGGAATAGTATTAGCGTTTAAATCTGAGTGATCAGTACTTCCGGTGTCAAGAATGGCTACAACCGCTTTTTGGTAGCTGCCATCAAGGTTTTCCCATGCTTGTGTCACATTTAACCCACCCGGTTCGCTTGGGCTGGAGTTCGGCCCAAAGTAATGCCACTGGTAATCTTGAAGCAGAGGATCGTTAGGAAGTGCGAAAGGAACCATGTGGATGTCTGGCTCCGCATGGGAAATGCCTTCAATTTTAGATAATGCTTTTGCTAGACCTTTGGCTTGGTTGGGAGATTTTAGTTCATCAAGTTGAAAAATTAGACGCCCACTTGCTGTTTCGCGAAGAAAACTCATAGGTATGCCGGCTGCTTGGGAGAGGCGACCTGCTTCAAATCGACCATTTGCAAACTTATCGTCAAACTTAACAATCAACTGATCCGTACCCGTTGCAGTCGGCGCAGCGTATAGGTACATGGGAGAGGATGAAAGCAACAGCGATGCTAGAAGTGCTTTTGGAGTATTGATCTTATTGAGGGAAGGCATGATTGTTCCTCATTAGTTCTTATTTCAAAATCTCTATTGAATATTCAAGCAGCAATAAACGCACCAAAAAAACCAAAATCGTTAAATATTAATAGAATTTAACCATGCCTAGATTTTATCTATTTTAGAAAAAATTAATAGAAAAGATTTATTAAAATTTTATCTACATTTTTGTTCTAGCTTTCTGTTTTTATTACTTGCCTGTCGCACAGAAATGCTTGCACCAAAAGTGCTTAAAGTTTGTTTTTTTCTAGCTAGTCTTGAAGGGAATTGATCTAGGTTTTTAGTAAAATCACATAAAAAATAGTTGGACCTTTTGCTGGTCATATCCGTTATTGAATTAAATAAGAAGTATATAAATGAGATGCATTTTGTTTTGCAAAATGAGAAAAATTATTTTTCACCTATCATAACTGGATGATCGTTACATTTTTAGTGCAGGGGCGGCATAACCCTAATCAACTTCCCATTTCCCTCATCAGTCAAAAGATAAATAGCCCCTTCTTTATCAACTTCGATATCCCTGATGCGGAGGTCTAAATCTTCCAAATAACGATGTTCTTCGAATTTTTGATTCGTCTCTGAAGAACCGGAGGCCTTGGTAAGTCGATTAAGATGACTGCCCTTTAATGCGCCGATTAGAAAATCACCTTGCCACTCTGTGAATAGGTCTGCTTCATAGCGCACCAAACCTGAGGGAGCGATTGAGGGTACGTAATAATATTCCGGTTGCTGCATTCCTTGTTTATGTGTTCCTTCACCAATCGATGGCCCCCAGTACTCCTTGCCGTAAGTAATGATTGGCCAACCATAGTTTTTTCCTTTCTGGATTAGATTTAGTTCGTCTCCACCCCTAGGGCCGTGTTCATGAATCCAGATATTGCTTTGAGAATCGATAAACATCCCTTGTGGATTTCTGTGGCCATAGCTGTAAATACTTTCTGGGATAGGCTTGCCTGAGTTGTCTGTCATGCCTATAAATGGATTGTCTTTTGGGGTGCTACCATCTTTGTTGATGCGATGGATTTTCCCCGCGTGATCAGACAGATCCTGAGAGCGATGGCGTTGCCCTCTATCGCCCACGCTGATAAATAAGTTGTCATCTGCTAAGGCGAGACGTGAACCATAGTGGTGGACTTTGCCGCTGTATGGGAGGGCTGTGAATAATACTGTCCAATTGACTAATTCGAGGTCTGGGCTGAGTTCTGCAGAGGCCACGCGAGTAGTCGATCCTTTCGATCTGTCTTGGTGGCTGAAACTGACATATAGCTTTCGGTTGCTTGTAAAAAGAGGATCACTGAGCACGTCTAACAGCCCGCCTTGACCATCAGGGTTAATATCCTCAGGCCAGCCGGTCACTTTCTGTTTCTTGCCTGTGTTTGTATCGACAATCCAACCACCGACCTCTTTTTCTGTGATCAGCAATTCATGATCACTTATCCATGTCATGCCCCAAGGGTATTCGATACCTTGAGCTATGACCTTTGTATTTAGGTTGGTTGCTGCTGAGACGGGCAGTGATAAAGACAGTCCTGCTATAGCTATAAAAACTACTCCAAGAATAGGTCGTTTATATAAGTTCAACGCTCTCATCGAAATGGCCTCATTGAATACGCTATTGGTTGGTCATGAATAATTAAAATTCGTACGTCATGCTTTTAGAGATCAGATCATTAAGATTAGTTTAAATCAAAAGTGAGCGGGTTAACTGTTTTCTCATTTATAGGTTTCACTGTTCATTAATGTTTAGATTCTAAATAGCACTTTGCTTTCAAAACGTTAAACTCGCTACTCTCTTTTTAAACTGATACCTTTTGCAGGTAAAAATGGGCTTAACAATAAAAGGGACAATAAAAAAATGAGCATGAAACAGATCTCCACGCTGCTTGTGGGACTTGCGCTAATTACATCGTTTCAAGCTAAAGCCGATTGGCAGAATGCGGATAACTATAGACAGAGTGATAAGACCGATATCTACCTAGCTGCCTCCTTGAATGCTTATACGGCAGCGAATGTTAACCTTGAAGGCTTGAACCAGGCTCCTTTGTATTGTCAGCCAGAAAAAGTGGATTTAGGCCCAGAACATGCTGTCTCTATTTTCGAGAAAGAACTGCAATACCGTATGATGGATGGCTCTAGAAATAGCCCTTTCTGGAAGGAAACCGATCTCGAGTATGTTTTATTGTGGGGTCTGCAACGTGCTTTCCCTTGTGAGTAAGTGAGTCTAATTTCTCAGCTCTTACTTCGACCTCCAAGCATATGCCAAAAGATTCACAGCGCTATATTCATCGATAGGAGACATCGAGCTAGGTTTCTCCTATCAATCTGACTGCGTTCTAGTCTTCGAAGCGCTCTGGTTGAGCATTTTTAAAATGTTGATCATCCTATCTTCCAATTCATTCCTATAACCCGCATTTAATCTCTTTCCTATACTGAATCCAGAGTTCAACCTTACTGGCAATAACCTAAAGGAAAGTCACTGTGGCTAGAGATAAACCGGTTCCATCGAGTCGTGCAGGCCGTTTACTCAGGTTGGGCCGTCTTGCTGGTGGAATTGCAGGTGAGATGATCTCTGAAGGGGCGAGCCAACTGCTAGCAGGTAAGAGAGTTAAAGCCATTGATCTGCTGCTAACACCTGAAAATGCTAGGCAACTGACGGATAAGTTATCGGAGATGCGCGGCGCGGCCATGAAGGTTGGCCAGTTATTATCAATGGAGGCTGGCGACTATCTTCCACCTGAACTTACCGATGTTTTAGCGACCCTGCGCGAGAGCGCTTATACCATGCCACAAGGGCAAGTGGCTGATGTATTGGAGAACACATGGGGAAGAGGCTGGGAAGATGAGTTCGAGCGCTTCTCTTTTACACCGCTAGCGGCGGCCTCTATCGGGCAAGTTCACGAGGCTAAAACTAAACAAGGCCAGCACCTTGCGATAAAAATTCAGTATCCCGGGGTGCGCGATAGTATCGATAGCGATGTAAATAATGTCTCTACGTTGTTTAAACTGTTACGGTTGGTACCAAAAGGGTATGACCTTTCCCCACTTTTAGCTGAGGCGAAACGGCAGCTGCATCAAGAAGCTGATTATAACGCTGAAGCTGCCAGTATCACCGAATATGGTCGTTGTCTCGGAAGTGATTCTAACTTCACATTGCCTACAGTGGATAGTTCACGCAGTAGTGCAGAAGTTCTCTCAATGTCATTTGTGCCGGGTGTGCCTATAGAATCACTGGCTGGTGAATCGAGTCTGGTTCGCAATCAGATCGCCACCCGCATGTTGTCTCTGATGTTCAAAGAAGTCTTTGAATGGCAATTGGTTCAGACCGATGCCAATTTTGCGAATTATAGATACCAAGCCGATAAGGAGTGTATCGGCTTATTGGATTTTGGTGCGACAAGGCGTTACCCAACTGAGTTTATCGAACAGCTAAGGCAATTGATGACGGCTGCACGGGATGATGACCTTCCTGCTATCGAAACTTATGCCATAGCGTTGGGCTATCTCCGGACAGATGAGGATCCGGTTTATCGGCAAGGGTTATGCGAAATGATTCGTATGGTTGCGGAACCTCTACGGCAAGAGGGTTGTTTCGACTTTGGATTTTCAGATCTATCAAAGCGGGTGGCAAATCAGGCGATCTCCTTACGTGTGCGTCAGCGCTATCTGTATCTACCGTCGACAGATGTACTGTTTTTACATCGGAAGTTTGCGGGTACTTACCTACTTTGTGCACGTTTGCGCGCGCAGGTAGATATTGCCTCCTTGATCAAACCTTATCTCGTCTAATCATTAGAATTGCCCGGATCTCTCCGCTTTTTCCAGCATCCTTAAAAGTTTGCTGTGTGCTTGGGTTTGTTGCGGACACTGATCTCGACACCAAGCGCTTAACGTCACCAAAAAAATCCCTGTAAGTGCAATTTCCTGAATCTGACGGCGTCGGCCGCCAGCATTTAGCTCCGCCATATCAAGCCATAGTTGGACTAAGCGTGAGAGGTCAAAAATCATGGGGACCCAGTGATGAATATGCGGCGGATGTAGCTTTGCTTTAAGCATCTGAGAGGTAACTGCATGATAGGGAGCGAGTGCTTTAAACCAGCTCCAAATAATATGATCCAAACGTGCTGCTGCGGACAAGCTAGTCATCTCATGTCTATCTACTGAGAGCATGGTTTCTAGGGCCTGTGAAAACCAGAAATCGGCAATCGCATTGGTATCGGCAAAGTGTTTATAAATCTCGCTGATTGAAGTGTCACAATGCACCGCGATATCGACCAAATTGAGGTCGTACCAGTTTCCCTGCTGTTGCGCTAAAGCTAACGCAGTCTTGAGAATGGATTGGGCGTCCAAACTCTCTGGATTAGGTTGGGCATCATTCATAATTTACGCTTCGTTTAACAAGGACGAGTTATCTAACTTCGAACCGAGTACGTTTAAGGGTCATGTTAAACAGTATAGGGCAGCAATTTGATGCTAAAAGGAGGGAGAGATGGGGTTAGGTTGTTGGATTTTTATAAGCGCCCAGCTTTCCTTAAACGACGTGTCACCAGCCAATGGTACAACTTGCTGCTTAGAGGTCTTATTAGTGGCAGGCTTATAAACCAGCCAATGAGCCGATAGCTAGGTACTCTTTGCATCAGGATTCGATAGGCATCCAACTCTGAGTAGATGGTCCCATCAGTGTCTCGAATATGTAGTTCCGTTAAAGCTTTATGTGGGTCTATGCCTAGTTCAAGCAGTTCTTTTTCTTTGTTAGTGATATCCAACCATTCGATCATTTCTGAAGCGTTAGGATCTTTGCTCTCGTAGTTTTTGCGATCTTGGACGCAGCGAGGGCAGGAGCCGTCATAAAAAACAGTAATTTTGTTTTGGCTATCAGACATGGCTTTCCGTCTCGTTAAAGAGGAGTACCTAAAGTTTGGGCCAAATCTACCTAAAAGGACATTGGAATTTATAGTGCTTCATTGCGCCAGTTTTTTACGCTGGAAAACAACGGGCTTAATCAAATACTCTAAGATTAAAAGCGAAACTCCCGTAAGGATTGGGAGTAAAAGTTTGCGTTTGAGCGCCGCGCTCATGACCTAACCTCTCGACTAACCTGATTAGGATATGGTGATATAGAGGCTAAGAATACCGTTTTGAAGCGTTTTATGTATCGACTTTTTATGTAATATGATTAAGCAATTATTAGCTTAAATGTTGAGGAAAGCCATGTTTCGAGTGTTAAAAAGCTTATTGTTAAGCATGGTATTTATATCTAGTGTTAATGCTAATGCTGGACTGATACGTGTCGCTTTAAATGACTTTCCAGGTCCGGATATGCTGCCAACTTTAATCGCAATTGAGCGATCTAAAGAGAGAGGCTTGGCTATTAAAGTTGACTATATGCTTTCCGAAGAGAAGGCATTGCTCGCTATTTTGAATAATCGCGCAGATATCGGTATGGGAGTGCCTTACCAGAAGGTTCAGCAAACCGATGTGCCATTACGTATGTTCTTTCAGATAAATAAACTTCGTTTTCATCCCGTAGTAGATTCCCGTTATTTTAACAGCTGGGAAGAGCTGGATGGTGAGGATATGTATTCTCATGGTAAAGGTTCAGGTACGGAAGCGATGGTTAAAATGATGGCCAAAAAGCATGGTATCAAGTACCGAAAGATGGTCTATCTTTCTGGCTCTGGTGTGCGCGCAAATGCAATGGTAAATGGAAGAGTTCATGCGACTGTTGTCGATACAGAACGCAAAAACAAGTTAATTGCTCGCCCTAATTCCCCTTTTAAAGTTCTTCCAATCGAGAAAATTAATGCTACAGATGAAGCGTTGTTTGCTAATGAAACCTTTATCCGCGCTAATCCAAAAGAGCTGGGTATTTTAGTAGAAGAACTTTTATTTGTTTGGAATCGAATGAATCGAGAGCCTGCATTTATTGTGGATCAGCGTAATAACTATGGATTACTGCCGAAAGTGGCAGACATTAAAATACTTCAATATGTGCAGGAAATGGTTGCTGAGGGAGCTTTCTCTAACGATGGTGGTCGAACTTCGGCATTTTCTGCTGATATAGAATTTTATGGATTTGCGGGAACGATTAAAAAACCGGAAGAGCAAAAATTAGAGCATTTTTGGAACTTTTCAATTCTTGATAAGGCTCTCGATTCTCCCTCTATTGTTCAATGATCGACAGGGGGGGTAAGCTTATTGCAGTTTTTTTCAGCTAAGATTTCTTGGCGCCCTGTCGCCATTAGTCTTGGAAGGTTAATAATGCGAACGGTTAATTCGGGATGGTAAAGACCGTGGCTATTGATTGATTCACAGACATAAGTGGCAAACTTGTCGTGGTTTTCAGATTGTTGTGTAGTACCAATCTTAAATGTTGTTGCATTAATCCATGCGGCATCTAAAGCGATAGGCTCGAGTTTGCTTTGGAATCTGAGTTCAATTTTTTGGTGTAGGGTACTGTAATTTTTTGTTGCGTGTGCGTTGAGCGATAATGAAAGCACAAGAAAGATAAGTCCGAAATTTCTCATGGGTGTCTTACCCCTTAGTATACTTGGCGACGGAGAGGTTGCTCGGTCTGACTTCCCAGTGAGAGTAAGTCCCACCCCTCTATGATGCCATGATTCCATATACTGCCGCAGACTGCGCAGTAATATGAAGTTGTAGAATTGTGTCTCGATATTTTGATGAGTAACGGATGGCCGTTTTCATGCGCCAAAAGAGTTCTGCAGTGCGGGCAGAATGTATCGTCTTCCTTGTCCATACTATGCAATTCCTTTCAATTCTTTTGTTGCAGTGCAGCATGTATGATACTTTTTGTCTTTTTATGTCAATACGTTTTGTAAGGTTTTAGGTTTTTCATATTGATGTGATTATTCTTAAACATGATTTCTGAAACGAGGGGACCGAGGTATAGGTTCCGTATGATAATGAATACAGATGCTGTTCTTGTCAGAGTTTATGTATAAGTTCTTTATAAATTTTTAATTCGATCCCTTTGCTATACAACTGCCTAGAGAGCTCTTCATCGTCGATTAGCTTTGACTGGCGCAGACGAGTGAGTTCGGAGCAATAATTGCCTATGTAAAGAGCTTGACTGTTTAGGTCCATACTCTCCAATTTAACCTTGCTCTGATATGTAAGAATGGGTCTGATCCAATCAGGATTTAGTGCCCATTCTTTCAATGCCATTAAGGTAAATTTGTGACTGTAGCGATCCATGATGTCAATGAAGAAGGATTTGGACGGGTATGTGCCAGGTGCTTCTGTTTCAAGAACATCAATGAGGAGTTTAAAGATGACTAACTTGCCTACATCATGAAGTAACCCGTTGAGGTAAGCCTGAAATTCATTCATCCCTTTAGAGGATGCGTATAAAGCAGCCATTGTTGCCACATCATGGGAGTGCTGCCATATGTTAGCGCCAAAAAACCGGAAATAGACAGAATTGATTTTCAGGTTGTCGACCATCAATGTGCTGATTACGAGCTTTCTTATTTCATCATTGCCCATCATGATTACAGCATCATCAATGCTTTCAATTTCTGTTTTACTACAGCGATAAAAGGCAGAATTTGCTAGATGGAGTAACTTTCCAAGTAATACAGGATCTTCTTTGACGGTTGCAACAATTTTAGAGGAACACACGTTCTCATCAATTAAAGCTTCCATCAATTCTAGAGAAGCATTGGCGATCTTAGGAATAGTATCGGGATTGAAATTAGTAAGTTCGGCCATTACTTTAGCGACGAGCTTGTCATCTAACTCGTTTGTATTGCCAATACTATTATGTTCATTTTTCACATTTTGCTCTAGAAGCGTGCTTATAAAAAGCTGAGAGATCTCCTCTGCAGTTGCTTGCGGAGCTCTACGTTTTGTCTCTGAAACTTGAGGTGAGTTTGCTTCTTTTTTTTTGAATAGGGACTTAAAAATCACTCTAAACACCAACTTTTAAGGTTGTGCTACTACTAAGTCCCTTAAGAATAGCTGACTTCTATTACGTGTGATCTGATCTTGGTCACAATTATGAATGGTTGCTCATTATAAAGGCTTTACTTATATAAGGAATTAACTCTTTAGTTACAGGTAGATCGTAGGCTTTGAGTATTAATTGGTGTTGCCCGATAAAAAGTAGAAGTGCTGCTTGCCCGAAAAAGCAGCATCATTAAGCGTAATAACACCTCTATTTCTAATTTTATGCGGTCTAATAAATGAAGCTGTACGTGTCACAGCTTCATTTATTAACGTGTGGTTTTAATCGGTTAGGCTTCTATAACAACTTTGCCAAAGTGTTTAGCGCCTGCCATATATTCGTATGCATCTTGGGCATCGCTGAACGAGAACGTTTTATCTATAACAGGGGTTAGGTTTTGCTCAGTCATAAACTCAGTCAACTGAGTAAGCATTTCGGTACTACCTACATAGATACCTTGTATTCTCAAAAGGTTAAAAATCGTCATTAAGCTGATAGTCGGGTTTTCTAAGCCGCTTAGAATGCCAATTACGGACACAGTACCATTAACTTTTGTAGAAGCAACGGACTTCTCGAAGGTGCCTGCCCCCCCAACTTCTAAAACGTTATCAACGCCCTGGCCGTTGGTAAGTTTAAGCACTTCTTCTTCCCAATCTGGTGAAGTTTTGTAGTTGATTGTGTGGTCGGCTCCTAGTGCTCTTGCGCGCTCCAGTTTCTCATCATTGGATGAAGTTATGATCACTTTTGCACCTTTGGCTTTCGCTAGCTGTAAGCCAAAAATAGAAACCCCTCCCGTACCTAACAGAAGAACTGTATCGCCTGGCTTAATGCTGCCAACATTAACTAGGGCGTGCCAAGCGGTTGTTGCTGCGCAGGGGAGGGTTGATGCTTCACTGTAAGATAGATGTTCAGGGATTTTTACCGTGCAATCTTCTTGCAGAATAAAGTAGTCCGCTAGCACGCCATCTATTGCGCCACCCAGAGCTGAATTAAGACCTTGATCATTGATCTCGCCATCTACCCAGTGTTGGAAAAAGTTACCAATGACTCTGTCGCCTGCCTTAAATTGAGTAACCTCGTCACCCACACTAACCACTTCGCCAGCGCCGTCAGACAGAGGGATGATTGGGCGTACATCATTCCGTACATAGCCACCTAAAGTAATTAACGTATCTCTATAGTTAAGAGAACAGGCCTTCATCTTAACCAGAATCTCTTTGCCATTGGGTTTAGGCGTTTCTATTTCGATTTGCTTAATCGCTTGAATGCCTTCGGCGGAATCTACTTGGTACGCGCGCATAACTGTTCTCCACTAAATGTTGTAGGAAAGAGTGGCACTGAGATAAGGAAGGGGCAACTGCTAATATGAAAAATGGCTCTAAAGTAGTGAATTTTTAATAATCTATCGGGACAACGAAGGGTAGAGGGTTGGTGGTTCCGCTACCCTAATCAGCAGGAAAAATCTATTTTACGCAGCTCATGCTGTTTATATCGCGAGAACGGATGTTGAAATTATCCATTAGCTGACGGAAGGTTTCATCGCTCAATGCAGCTTTTTGGAACGTGCGATGGAAATTATGATCTACCTCTATTTCCGGTTGCGTTGTCATCTTTTTGTGCATTTGTGACAGAGTTATTAGGTTTGAATCGTACTGGGCGAGTTCAGCTTCTAGTTCCGGGGAGAGGTCAATCCAGTTGTTGATACTGCCCCAAGTTTGTACTTTGTCAGGGGTATGCTTGAGCGCTAATTTCACAGCAAGGACACGTCGTTCTATTGAAAGGAGCTGTGTGTCTCGGTAATGGTTTATACGCTCGGCATGTTCAGGTAACAGCTCCAAGGCGCGTTTGGTGCTTGCATGTTGCCATGTGGTTTGGGCTTTTGCATAGAGCTCAAATTTTTCGATGCAGCTGGTAGATTCAGCTAGAGCGCCGCCTGAAGTGCTTAAGATCATCAAGTAAGCTAAGAATCTCAATGGTAATCCTCTAGTTGAAAATAGTTTGGTATTTGTTCGATTTTAAAGTATTTGATCTAAAACGCTTTACGTCCTTAGCACTGAATATCTCTGTCTATAATTAAGAGGTTAATAACTAATTACAAATGCGTGATATGGCCTATCAGTATCAGATAGAAAATACTGGCAAATATATCCGAGTGGAAATCTTTGGTAGCCGCAAACCTGAGCATGCAGTGCGGGAAGCATTAGATGTGTGGGCAGTAATAGCTGAAACGGCACAATCTTTGGGGCAGCAAAAGGTGCTCTACCTCTCGCATATTTGTGGTTCTATACCAGTGATGGAAGCTTACGATGTGGTGGATCAGTTTGTTAATAATGATTGGACCCACTTGAAAATTGCTTATATCGATTTAGTGGATTCAGATGAGGATGATTTGATGATGCTAAAAGCGATCTGTTTTCAGCATGAGATACAATTTGAGTTCTTTGACAATGAGGAGCAAGGACAAGATTGGTTGAATAACTTAGACGATTAACGCGGACGATAACCGTTTTAACCTCTGTTTTGTATGATAATTAATCGCTTTGAAAATAAATTTAAAAATAGACTTGATTCGCGTCGGATAACTGCATATTATTCGCGTCCTCTTCTGAGATGTGCCGGTATAGCTCAGTTGGTAGAGCAACTGACTTGTAATCAGTAGGTCCCGAGTTCGACTCTTGGTGCCGGCACCACTTTCTCTCCTTTGCTAGTTATTTCTTAAGCAACATTTTAATCTGAATTTGTCTGTTTACCCTGTTTTAATGCTTCGCTAAACATTTCTGATGTTACGGGCTTTCCAAGCAAATAGCCTTGTAGAAAATCGCAGCGTAGTTCGTGAAGATAGGCTTTTTGTTCTTCCGTCTCGATCCCTTCTGCTGTAACACTTAGACCTAGCTGGTGGGCCATAGCTATAGTTGCAGAAACCAATATCTGAGAGTCTGGGTTGGTTGCGAGCTCTCGAATAAATGAGCGATCGATTTTTAGGTTATCGAACGGGAATCGTTGTAGGTAGTTTAGAGAGGAATAGCCGGTCCCGAAGTCATCCATAGAGATCTGAATCCCCATATCTGAGATCCTCTGAAGGGTATTATCCAGTTTGGAGGATGCCTCAATAATTAGTCCCTCTGTTACTTCCAGTTTCAGGTGTTCAGGTTTAAGACCGCTGTATTCAAGCGCTTGGTTTATATCTTTAATAAAGTCATTGCTCTTAAACTGCCTCGGCGACACGTTAACAGAGATAGTGAAATCAGCATGTCCTTGCTCGATCCAACGTTGAGCTTGTTTGCAGGCCTGTTTTAGTACCCAGCGACCTATAGGGATAATTAGGCCTGTCTGTTCGGTTAGTGGGACAAATTCGACCGGCGATACATCGCCGAGTTTAGATGAATGCCACCGTAATAATGCTTCTGCACCTACAATCTTAGGTGTGTCGTTTAAGCCGCATATTAATGGCTGAAAAGCCAAACTCAGTTCGTCATTGGCAATCGCTTCACGTAGGCAGTTATCGAGTTCTAATTGTCGAATCGCGACATCATTCATCTCTTGGGTGTAATAGTGGAAGCGGTTACGCCCATCTTTTTTAGCTTTATACATGCCGATATCTGCAGCACGCAATAGCGCTCTAAAATCGACTGCATCATCTGGGAAAATGGCGATGCCAATACTAGCAGTCACAATCAGTTGCTTACTTTGAATGAAGAAGGGTTGTACGAATTTCTCTAAAATTAGCTCTGCTGTGAGTTCCGCTTGTTCCGGTTTATCTAGATCTTCGAGAATAACGATGAACTCATCTCCCCCGTGGCGCGCTAACGTGTGGTTATCAGCTAAGCAGCTTTGCAGCCGTTTAACCGCTTGTTGTAGTAGTTGGTCTCCAATATCGTGACCTAAGCTGTCGTTCACCTTTTTAAAGTCGTCTAAATCGATAAACATTAAAGCCAGTTTGCGACCTTCTCGACGCATTTTCTTCATCGCTTGTTCAGCACGATCACGTGCCAACACTCGGTTCGGTATATTGGTGAGTAAGTCATACTGCGCTTGATAGAGAATATGCTCTTCTTGCTCTTTCTGGCGGCTAATGTCGCGTATCGCAACGATGTTAAACAGGCCATCATCAAACTGCATACTGGCTGATGATATTTCAGCAGGAAAGGTAGAGCCGTCACCACGTTGTAGCGAGATTTCAAATGAAGACTGATTCTTTTGCTCTAGCTCTAGAATCTCTTTGGATATCTCTTTGTTAAATAAAGCGTTTAAAGAAGAGGAAATTAGTGTTTCTTTGTCTGTTGCAAAAATGCGGCATAGGGCTTGATTTACATCGATGATCTTGTGGTTACTGTAGATTAGTAAACCTTCGGCGACCAAATCAGATAGCTGCCGAAAACGATCCTCACTTGCTGATAGCTTTTTCTGGGTGGCAACTCTTTGTCTTATATCACGGAAGGAAGAAACTCTCGCTTTCTCACCATGCCAAAGTACTGTCCGACCCGTTATGACTACCGGTATCTCCTCTTGTTGGCTTGTAATAATGGCAGCTTGATAGGGTTGCTCGGACTTAGTTCGCGTATGTTCAAGAGCAAGAGGTAAGCTATCAGCTGTGAAAAGGGTTTTTGGATCAAGTTTAATAAAGTCTTGATAGCTATAGCCAAACAGTTCTTCTGCTCTCTTATTGAGGTCGACAATGCCTTGTGAATTGTGGATAAAGATAGCTTCGGAAGTGACCTCTTCAAAACGTTGTAAACGTTGTTCACTTTGTTCAAGCTCCTGCTGATAGCGTTGAGTTGAGCCTAAGCTTTGTCTTAGTTGTCTATAAAGGAGCTTGATGGCGACTAAGGTTAAAAAGAACATCGCCCCAATCAAGGATAACGCGATTTGATGCTGAGTTATCTGTTCTGCGGTTTGAAATTGTTCAGGTTCTAACAGAAATGAGATGTGCCAACCTGGCAGCTCTTCTAATGGTGCGTTTTCATAGATAAACAGTTGTTCATCCTTTTCTATCACTGAGCTATCTAACTTGCGGCTGAAACCTAAGTGTTCAGGTATTGAATCGCCAAATTGTCGTGATGCTGCGACCTGCTTTTCTTGTATTGGAGAGAGAGGGAATAAGGTCTTGTATAGCCAGTTTTCATTGTTGGAAGCAAAGACAACACCGTTCGGATCAATCAAAGAAGCGTTACCTGGGAGTCGATGGAAGCGCTCTTCAATTTGATCCGGTAGAAATTTGATTATAGCTACACCAATAGGGGATTCAGCATCTGAATAAATAGGGTGGCTGAAATAGAGACCGCGTTTTTTTGTTGTGACGCCCAAAGCTAAGTGAACGATTGGTATACCTTGAATCGCTTGTTGAAAATACGGGCGAAAAGCATAGTTTTTTCCTACAAGGGTCGTCTCCGGTGGGCGGTTGTCTGCTTGGGTAACGCCGTTCTTATCCATGATGTAACAGATAGATGCCTGCAATGTATGGCAGTAACGTTTTAGTTTCTTCTTGATTCGAGAGTGATTTGTATCGGGGTTAAGTATGTATTGGGTGATTTGTTGCTCGCCTGCCATTAGCGCAACTGCGTGTGTTCTATTACGGATGAAAGCATCCGCTTGACTGGCTAACAACTTAGTGATGTTCTGACTGTGATTACGCGCTTCGGTTTCGCTTTTACTTGCCAGATTTAAATAGATCCCAATGCCGCCTATCGCGATCAAAAATAGTGGTAAAACAACGAGCGCAAGTAAGCCGCGGATGGGCTTATTGATGTGAACGTTTTCAGAGTGATCTGTTGCCAAAGTAAACCTTCTTAATACAACAAAGCCGAACAAAACGAATGTTCGACAAATTAGGTTTATGCAGTCGTTGCAGTGCTAGCTAATGTTCGCTCCTGTACATTAGGGCGTATAAATAGTTCTAGGAAAAACCTTTCATTTTATCCTAGAACTATTTACCTGATAGGCAAATAGTTAGATGCTTTTTTATCGACTTATTAACTAGTTAAGCTGATTTGGCTGGATAATGTATCCCAAACAATTTCAGGCGTAAGCGGTGCAAAAATAGCAGGTTCAACATCGTTTTGATTGGCAGGGCATACACTGGCTTGTAGGCAGGTTTGGTCTTTACCATAGCCACCAACTAATCCAGGATCAGTTGGGCCAAATAGAATGACGTTAGGCGTATCTAATGCTGCAGCTAAGTGGGATAAACCCGTGTCCACAGAAACACAAGCATTCGCACCCGTCAGGATGGAAGCGATTTCAGCTAAAGGGAGGCGTGGTAATACTTCAGCATTTTCGTGTGCTTTAGCAAGCCTTTGTGCACGTTGCTGCTCAGGCTCTGAGCCCCAAGGCAGTTTTATCTTCCAGCCCGCATCTCCTGCTAGTTTGATCAGCGCTTGCCAGTAGGTTTCAGGCCAATGCTTATCAAAGCGTGTCGTGCTGTGTTGAAAGACTAGATAAGGCGCTTCACGATGCGTTTGCTTTAAGAAATGCTGACGAATATTAAAATCACCGCGCTCATCTGAGAGATTGTACCCAAGCGCTTGGGCAAACAATTGGCGAACGCGCTCTACGGCATGTTGCTGTTTCGGAACTGAAATAGAGGTGTCGTAAAAACGTGCTGCTAGTGGCTCTTTAGCAGAATCTTTATCTAAGCCGAATGAAGGCCCGTTTGCTAAGCGTGTGACCAGTACAGCACTCTTGAGTAAGCCTTGGGCATCAATAACAGCGTCGTACTTTTCTGTTTGCAGTCGCTGCTTGTAATCGGACCACTCACCGCTTTTTAGTGTGCTCCAGATATTCTTGCGCCAGCGACGAATGGCAACCGGGATAACCTGATTAACCGAAGGGTGCCATGAAGGTACTTCGGTAAAATTTTCTTCAACAACCCAATCAAACTGTACACCTGGGATTGCACGAGCCGCGTCTGTGAGTGCAGGCAAGGTATGGATGATATCGCCCATGGATGAAGTTTTAACAACAAGAACCTTCTTCATCGGTTTAATCCGTTGATGGTTGCCTTATAAGCAAGCTCAGGTGTGATATCGATCATACTTTGATGATAGCCTTGGTCAGCATCACCTTTTCTGATTTTTTGGTAGCCTTCGATCAGCCTAATGATCTCCGCTTTATCGGATAGCGGTGGTGTAAATCCAGGGCTGGTAGGGCCGTATAGTGCAACCAGCGGCACATTGACGGCTGCCGCAATATGCATCAATCCAGAATCATTACTCACCGCCGCTTGGCAATGCGCGATCAGGTCGATAGCTTGAGGAAGCGTGGTAACACCGGCTAAGTTGCTGCAGCGCTGTTGTTCTTCAATCGTAAGCTGGTCTTGAATTTGTTGGCATACCGGCTTGTCTTTTTCGGAGCCAAATAGCCAGATCTGGTAGCCATCAGCAATTAATAGCTTCGCTAGTGCTGCATAGTGATAATCGGGCCAGCGTTTAGCTGGACCAAACTCGGCACCTGGGCAAAACGCGATCGCTTTATCAGGGTTTAGTTTGAACTGAGCTAAAGCAGCTTCATACTCGGCGCTATCCACTGTCAGTTGCGGATAAGGGATCTGTTCCATCGGCATGGCTGGTGTCCCTGGTGCTTCTGCTAGGCCAAGGTAGCGCTGAACCATCAATGGATAGGCTTCTTTATCCAGTGGTCTAAGGTCGGTCAGCAAGCCATAACGCATCTCACCACGCCAGCCAGTTCTTTTTGGAATTTTGGCAAACCATGGGATTAACGCAGATTTTAGTGAGTTGGGCAGCACGAGAGCTTGCTCATAACCGTATTTAGCGAGTTCCTGACCAATCTGTTTGCGTAGACCCCATTGCAGGCTGCCATGTCCTACCGGCATCTCAATCGCTTTATTGACCTCGGGCATACGCGCTAAAACAGGTCGACACCAGTTCGGCGCTAACACGTCGATCTCAATATCAGGGTTCTTCTGTTTTAGGTGCTGGTACAGAGATTGGCTCATTAACATGTCGCCTACCCAAGATGGGCCGATGATAAGCGTTTTCATTGGCTGTTATCCATTTGCTGTGTGAACGACATAGGAGAGTGAACCTTCTGCTCTGTTGCTTTTAGATTACGATCAAAAATAGCGCGTTATCGTGCTTAGACAGCCCGATAAAAACGGTATTTGATAAGGTGAGAATCATACAAGAATTGGAGAAAAACGCCCAATTTCAATTCTTATAGGGTTTATTGGCACTTTAATTCCGCAAGATGCGCTGTAGAAGGGCTCAGGGAATTCCAATTTTCTGTTATCAGGATTAGAATATCAGCCCTTAATTTGTACATATTATCTCTGTTTGCCCCTCTATCGAGTGTATCGAAGGGCAAAACAGTAACGCATCAAAATAATTAGAAGGAAGGTCTCATGGCAACTGCATTCGGCTCCGTTTTTATGCCTGAAATGTCAATCTCTTGGTTTGACGGTTCCAGCTGGAGTGCGGTCGAAATGGTCCCTAGTGACAGCATCAACTTGCACCCAGGTGCGCATGTGCTGCATTACTCTTCGACGTGTTTTGAAGGTCTTAAAGCATTCCGTCATGAAGATGGTTCGATCAAAGTTTTCCGTATTGATCGTAACGTATCTCGTATGGCACAAAGTGCGCGCCTTTTGGCACTGCCAGAATTGGATGAGGAATTTGTAACTCAGATGATTCTGGATACAGTGAAGCGCTTTGCTGATGAAGTTCCTGCACCTCCGGGTTCTATGTATATTCGTCCAACGTTGTTTGGTACTGAGCCTGCGATCGGTAAAGCAGCTGCGCCATCTGAAACAGCTTGCTTCTACGTACTGCTTTCACCTGTAGGTGATTACTTTGCGGGTGGTGATCGCGCGTTGCGCTTGTTGGTAGAAGATAACGGCCTACGTTGTGCGCCTCACAATGGCATGATTAAGAGTGGTGGTAACTACGCGAGTGCATTACTGCCAACGATGAAAGCTAAAGCTGAACACAATGTTGATCAAGTTCTATTCTGTCCAAACGGTGATATTCAGGAAACTGGCGCAGCTAACTTCTTGCTAATCGATGGTGACGAAGTCATCACACGTGATCTGGATGAAAGCTTCCTACACGGTGTAACACGTGATTCTGTTCTAACCATTGCGCGTGATTTAGGTCTTAAAGTATCAGAGCGCAGTATCTCGGTAGAAGAGATGCTTGAGCGTATTGCTAAGCCAGGTTGCGAAGCTGCTCTTTC
The DNA here is from genome assembly GCF_047778105.1 of Neptuniibacter sp. QD37_11. Lineage (NCBI taxonomy): Bacteria > Pseudomonadati > Pseudomonadota > Gammaproteobacteria > Oceanospirillales > Oceanospirillaceae > Neptuniibacter > Neptuniibacter sp. QD37_11. The sequence goes on from NZ_CP180552.1 coordinate 254,836, forward strand.
TGGTACAGCTGCGGTATTGGCGCCAGTGGGTACTATGGTTTATAACGATAAAGAGTACAGCGTTGGTAACGGTGGTATTGGCGAGACAACTCTACGTTTACGTAAGGCGCTAAACGATATCCAATGGGGCAAGGCAGAAGATAAACACGGTTGGTTAACCGACGTTTAAAAGCCTCCCTAGACAGTTTTATAAAAAAGGGCAGTACCTTCGCAGGTGCTGCCCTTTTTCGTTATCAGGAGAAAACTTAACTTTCCCCTGACATGATCCCTTGCCAGATGCTTGCGACTGCATTTCGCATCTCGGTCATCTCAGCTCCAGAGATAGTATTGGAGCGATCCTGCAAGGTTTGACGATGGCCTGCTGCGCGATAAGCCTTGTAAGCTTCTCGTAGAGTTTCAGCTGTATCTTGGCTGATTAACTCGATCTGTTCGGCAGCATCTAAAATACGGATGTTGTCGGTGAACTCATAAAGCGATGGACATTTACCAGCATTGCATAAAACCAAGTATTGAACGATAAATTCAATATCTACAATGCCACCGCGGTCATGTTTAAGGTGGAATACAGGGTTCTCTTCATCGTTGCCTTTGCTACCCAGATGGTCGCGCATCTTCTCGCGCATCTCTGTTACTTCTTCTAGTAACTTTTCATCCTCTCTAGGCAGTTTCAGAATCTCGGCTCGAACCTCTTCAAACTTCTCTTTCAGAGCGGCATCACCGGCAACCACGCGTGCGCGAACAAGGGCTTGATGCTCCCAAGTCCACGCTTCTTTATGTTGATAGTCGGAGAAGGCTTTGAGAGAACTGACCAATAAGCCAGAGTTACCAGATGGACGCAGACGCATGTCTACTTCGTACAACTGACCTGAGGTGGTGAATGTATTTAGGATGTGGATGATCTTCTGGCCTAGACGAGTAAAGAAGACCGAGTTAGCGATCTGTTTCTCCCCATCAGTAAACAGGTTCGCATCAGAATCGTGAATAAAGACTAGGTCTAGATCCGAGCCGTAGGAAAGCTCGATCCCGCCCATTTTACCGTAACCTAAAACGATAAAGTCTGGGTTGCAGGGTACGCCTGCGGATTTCTGTGGCGCACCGTGCTTTTCGGTCATCAACTTCCAAGCGATATCGACCACTGCTTCTAAGATAACTTCCGCTGTCCAAGTTAAGTAATCACTTACTTTCATAAGCGGCAATGCACCCGTGATCTCAGACGCCGCTACTTTCAACGAGTGGGCGTTCTTGAAGTAACGCAGAGTATCCATTAATTGCTCCGTATCCTCTTCTGGAATACGTAGCAGTTGTTGGCGCAGTTCGCTGTTTAGCTGAGCTTTATCCGGTGGCGAATATAGGCTGCTAGGGTCAATCAATTCATCCAATAGAATTGGCTGCTTCGCTAGTTTTTCTGAGAACCAGCTAGATGCTGAACAGAGTTTCACCATCTGTTGAAGCGCGGTTGGGTTTTCGGCCAATAATACTAGATAAGCGGAACGCCTTAAGATCGCTTGGATCAGCGTTAGGACTCGGCCTAAAGTTTCTGTCGCATTTTCGGTCGCGGCGATTTCACGTAGCAAAATAGGCAGTACGGCTAATAAACGCTCTTGAGCAATCAATTGCAGCATCTGCACTGTGCGTGATTCACGCAAGGTTTTGATCTTGTGCCAGGCCTCTTTGGGATCGTCGAAACCTTGTTCTTCAAGCAGGTCGATCGCCTGTTGATCTTCAAGTTCATCTTTCCATAAAGAAAGCCAAGTATCATCGCAAGCTGAATCTTCTTCTGGTTCAGCTTCTTCGCACGGTGCAATCAGATCGGCAAAGTGGATCCGTACTTTCTCGCGGTGACTTTCTAGTTCGGCTGCGAAACTATCCCAATCGTTAAAGCCCATGCTGAATGCTAAGCGGCATTGTTCTACTTCGTCGATTGGCAGTTCTTGAGTTTGTTTGTCAGCTACCGCTTGGATGGCGTGTTCTGCGTTACGGAGAAATTCATAAGCCGCCATCAGCTCCTGAGAGGCTTGTTCCGGCATACCGACGACGTCTGGCAGAATCGGTAAAATATTACACAGCTCGCGTTGTTGCAGACGTGTATCACGGCCGCCACGTAGCAGTTGGAACACTTGAGCGATAAACTCAACTTCGCGGATACCGCCAGAGCCAAGTTTTACGTTGTTATTAAGTCCTTTGCGACGAACTTCGCGGCTGATCATCTCTTTCATCTCACGAAGAGAGTCAAAAGCACTGAAGTCGATATATTTACGGTACACGAATGGGCGGAGAATTTGCATTAGCTCATCTCCCGCTTCTTTATCACCGGCCATTACGCGGGCTTTGATCATGGCGTAGCGTTCCCACTCACGACCATGCTCTTGGTAATAGCCTTCCATAGCATCGAAACTGATCGCCAAGGGGCCAGCTGAGCCGAAAGGACGTAGGCGCATATCGACACGGAATACAAAGCCGTCGATGGTGCTGTTATCCAGCGCCTGAATCAGTTTTTTGCCTAGACGGATAAAGAAGTCCTGATTGTCGAGACATTTTTTGCTGCCTTCGGTTTCACCGTTTTCTGGGTAAACGTAGATTAGGTCGATATCGGAGGATAAATTCAGCTCGTTTGCACCTAGCTTACCCATACCCAGTACAACCATGCGTTGCGGCTTACGGCTGTGTCGGCCGGTTGGTGTGCCCCAACGTTCGCAAGCTTGGTCATAAAGCCAGTTCATGGTTTGTTCGACACAGGCATCAGCCAACCAAGACAGCTCGCGTGTGGTTGTACGCATATCGCTGGCACGGGTGAGGTCACGCCAGATTAATCGAACTTGTTCGCGCTGACGGAAACAACGGATCGCTTTGTGAAGCTGTTCTTCCGTTTCTAAAGAGCTAAAGGTTTCTTTCAGTGTGTTGTGATACTGCTCTTCTGAATAGGTGTTGTATAGATCACCGCTCTCAAGGAGCGAACTCAACATCTCTGGGCGACGCTCGAGTTGCTCTGCCACGAAGTTACTGCCGGTCAGAACACGGCTTAAGTCCTGACTAAAACTCTCGGGGGTATTGCTCAGTGTAGTCAGAGTTTCTTCAAGGGGTTCCCAGTTTTTGGTGAGTACCGGTTGAAGTGTTTCTGGCAGTATATCCATGTGCGGTTTGAGCATAAGGCTTATGTCTCCTGAAATGTGAAACTTAGGGCCGAATATGATGCGTACTAAATGAAGACCCCAAAATCATTCTAACAGTCTAAAACAACTGAATGAGTGATGCTTATCATGCTTTTGTTAAACAGCTTTGGGCAAGTTGCTGGTGGCTTCCCTGCCAGCGCTCGCGCCAAGACTTTTCTATCAGCTGTTCTGATATCAGTAGTGCTAAAACGCCCGGTTCTGCTGTTTGTAATAACACATTTAAGCGTGCTTCCGAGCGTTGCTGCTGTTGCTTGATCAGGTCGCTATTTTTTTGACCAGAGATAACCGCAGTACGTCGCCACGCATCGATATCTCGTAACTGACGGATCAGTTTGCTGAGAAGGAAGTCGATCTTGCCATCAGGTTCTGCAGGGACAATATCGCTGTAGGTTTCATAGAGAGCGCCAATATTACGCAGAGACTCGAGCGCTAAAGGGATGTATTTCCAATCTTGAGTAAATTGCCAAGCTTCTAAATAGCGTGGCCACAGACCGAGCTCTTTTTGCAACAAAGTGCTGAAGCTTTGTTCTAGCGTAGTAGATTCATCGAATTCGGGTAGTTTGCGATGAACGCCATAGGCCTCTGGATCGAGAAGACGATAGCCTCTTTCAGCTTTACTGATATCGCTGATATAGAGAGGGACATGTTTCGCTAGATCTAATGCGAATTTGACCATCTCGGTCGCCTCGCCCTCCAGCAGTTCCAGTTCCAGCTCGCATAATGGATCTTCTCGGCCTTGAGCACTCACAGTGCCTTGGTCTAAAGCGATCTCGGCTTTAAGCACATTGCCTTTGCTATCAAGGGTATCGAGTATCCACGTTGTGCGGTTAAAGTCGGTGCTAAATATTGGAGCGACTTGGGCATGGATATCTGGGTCTTGAAGGGCTTTAGGCCATTCTGCACTTTCAAGCAGTTCGTAATCTAATTCTGGTTGTTTGATCAGCCATTCCCACTCTTTGCGAGAGTGCATGCCTGCTTCAGAAGAACCGCTGCTTTTTAGTGTTTGAATCAGCTGTTCGCCTTTACGTCGAATGCGTAGGGCTACACGATGTTGCGTCAGTTGCTGATCGGGGGTGTCGTAATAGATGTTACCTAACTGGTGACTACCCAATTCTCGAACTTGAGAGGAGCGGAACAGTGGTTGTAGTTTTAATGATTCCACATGATGCGGGCTTAAAGTTAGCTTTAGCTCTACTTCTAATGCCATCTCTGTTTTTTCTCTTTATAGGCTGCCATCTAAGTTTGCAGTCTAACGTACTAAGATAGGGCTTTAAATCACTCTTGCCGTGTAATGTTCAGATGGATGAATATTTGGCTTTTGTGCCGATTAAGCCTACAGTAGCCGTAATAGACCTAATCATTGAAAACTGCTTGTAGACTGACTGTGAACGACGACACTAAACAATACGTCAATTGGTTCCGCCACTCCTCTCCTTATATCAATGCGCATCGGGGTAACACCTTTGTGCTGATGTTGAGTGGGGAAGCCGTTGCTGATCCTAATTTTGCCAACATCGTGCATGATATCGCCTTGCTGAATAGCTTAGGTGTGCGCTTGATTTTGGTCTATGGGTCGCGACCACAGGTCGAAGAACAGCTGGCACAAAAGCAGTTAACGACACGTTTGCATCATCACCTTCGCGTGACCGATCAAGAAACCCTTACTTGTGTGATTCAAGCTTCCGCTATTGTGCGGGCAGAAATTGAAGCGAGATTGTCTTTGGGTTTGCCTAATACGCCGATGGCAGGTGCGCGCATTAAGGTTGTTTCTGGCAACTTTGTGACAGCCAAGCCCGTTGGTGTGCTGGACGGCGTCGATATGGCTCATACCGGTGAAGTGCGTCGTCTAGATCATGATGCTATTACCCAGCAGTTGGATGATGGCAATATCGTTCTGCTTTCTCATTTAGGTTACTCGCCAACAGGTGAAGTTTTTAACTTATCTGTGGAGGATGTGGCGACAGCTGCCGCTAGTGCTTTAGATGCTGATAAGTTGATTTTGTTTGGTGCTGATCAAGGCGTTTTGGATAGCTCGGGCAAATTGCGTAGCGAATTGTTGACCCGCAAGGCTGAACGCTTGGTAGGGCAGTATCTATCGTCATTGGAAGATACAGACCAACCGCATACGGAAATGTCGCGTAATTTAGAAGCCGCAGTTGCTGCTTGCCGCAAGGGTGTGCGTCGTTGTCATCTTATCAGTTATAAAGAAGACGGTGCTCTGCTTGGCGAGTTATTTACCCGTGATGGTTCGGGTACTATGGTGCTACAGGATTCCTACGAGCAGCTTCGTTCTGCAACGATTGAAGATGTAGGTGCGGTGTTAGAGTTGATTCAACCTTTAGAGCAGGATGGCACGTTGGTAAGACGCTCGCGTGAAGTCTTAGAAAATGAGATCGAACGTTTCACGCTTATCGAACGCGATGGTGTAGTGATTGGTTGTGCTGCACTCTATCCGTTCCCAGACGATCAGATGGCAGAATTGGCTTGTGTGGTCGTTTCGCCAGAATATAAAGGGGCTGAGCGCGGCGATAAACTACTTAAAGCCATTGAACAGCAAGCGCAGCAGAGCAAACTTAAGCAGGTTTTTGTTCTGACAACTAAGACTGCCCACTGGTTTGTTGAGCGCGGGTTTATCGAAACCCCTGTGGATAAACTACCGGGTGAGAAGAAAGCGCTGTTTAATCTCCAGCGCAACTCCAAAGTGTTTATGCGTAATCTTTAACTCGGGAAGTGAATCACAAAGCAGGCTCCACCGAGTGGAGAGTCTTTAACTTCGATCTGCCCTTGGTAGCTACTGATAATATCGGTGGCTACCGATAAGCCAATCCCTTGTCCTTGAATTGACGTATCTAAGCGAGCGCCACGTTGCAAAATCACTTGGCGCATCTCTGGTGTTACTCCGGGGCCGTCATCACAGATGGTTATTTTTAACTCTCGATCAGATTGTGATGCAGAGATAGCAACCTGACTATGACCGTACTTAAACGCGTTTTCCATGATCATACCCAACACTTCCATGAGATCGCGTTCATCCCCAAAGAAGGTCAGGTTTTCTGATAAAGATGTTTCAGTAACAACATTTTTATTGCGATAGACTTTGCCAAGAGCCGAGAGCATTCGTTCTATGATGGGCTCAACAGGGACCGCTTTACCGAGAGGCTTGTTCTTGCTCTTCACTGCACGGCTCAACTGATACTGAACAATCTGATCCATGCGTTCTACTTGCTCAGATACCAGAGATTGATAGGTGTGCAGTTCGTGTTCTTCTAGCTCCGCGCCACGCATAACTGCGAGAGGTGTTTTTAGACTATGGGCAAGATCTCCCAAAGTATTGCGATAGCGTTCTCGCTGTTTGCGCTCACTCACAATCAAGCCGTTAAGGTTAGTGGTTACCGGTTCAACTTCATCAGGGTAAAGACCTTTTAGTTTCTCAGCTTTGCCGGCTTCAATCGCCTTGAGATCCTTGGCGAGTCGCCTTAACGGTGTTAAGCCCCAACTGAGGATGAAGGTTTGCGCCAATAACGCGACGAGGAAAATGATGCCAAGCCAAGCCGTTAACTGTTGGTTATAAGCTTGGATATCGCGAATCACGAGATCATCTGATTCCATTACGGTAAACAGAAATGACTTTTCTTTGCCTGCCGTTTCCCAAATGATTCGAAGTTGGAATCGGTAGAGTTGCGCTTCCTCCAAATGCTCAAACCTAGGCTCTCCGGTGGTTAAGCCGCTGAGGTTAATTACTTGAGACAGCTGTGGGTCATCAAGAAGTACTGAGGAAAGAGAGCGCCAGAGGATATTGCCCTCTTGATCATGTATAGCGGCATATAGACCAGAATTAATTTGTTCGTAGCGAGGTTCTTGCAATCGTTCAGGGAAGAGAATGTGATCCTCTTTGAGTTCCACTGCACCGAGAAGCAGATAGACCTGTAGCTGCAAGCGGTCTTTCACCGAGTTTTCTAAACTGCTGTGGTAAGCCTTGCTCAAGGCTAATCCTGCAATAAGAAGAACGATTGGAAGAATGACTGCTGATGCAATCAACAGTCGCCCCTGCAATGACTGCAGGGGAGATCGAATATTCACGAACTATCCTTAGTCGTTTGGCTGATCAGTTGTGAGGGCGAAACGGTAGCCGAGCCCGCGTACGGTAGTGATCGGCTGTAACTCTTGATCAGGGTCCAGTTTCTGACGTAAACGACGGATAAATACTTCCAGTACATTACTGTCGCGGTCGAAGTCCTGGTGATACAAGTGTTCAGTTAACTCGCTCTTTGAAATGGTCTTGCCTGTATTTAATACCAAGTATTCGAAGGTGCGATACTCATAGCTTGTTAGCTTAACCGGTTCGCCGTTGCGGTAAACAACGCGGCCAGTGGTATCGATTTTGAGCGGGCCAAACTCAAGCACAGGTTTCGCGTGACCTGCTGCTCTGCGTAATAAAGCGTTTAGGCGTGCATGTAGCTCTTCCATATGGAAAGGTTTGACTAGGTAATCATCTGCACCTGCTTCTAAACCTTCTACTTTGTCTTGCCAGTCGCCGCGGGCGGTTAGAATGATAATCGGAAACTCTTTACCTTCTGCGCGCCATTTCTTGATGACATCAATCCCAGAAAGCTTTGGTAGACCAAGATCGACTATTGCGAGGTCGTATGGATATTCTTGGCCCATGTATAGTGCCTCTTCACCATCAGCAGTTTCTTCAACTGTATAGTTGTTACCCTCTAAGGCAGTCGTCAATTGGCGGCGTAGATCTGGATCGTCTTCAACAACAAGTAACTTCATTGTATTTAACTCCTTATTTGGGGGTAATCACGGCGCCGCTTTTGGCGTCAATCAAGATATCTTTAACATGACCCTCTTTAACGAGGCGTATTTTAAAAACGGCACGTCCTTTAAATTCAGTAGTCTCTGTTTTTATTACTTCACCACCGCTTGCTTCAATCGCGGCGGTCATGGCTTGTTTGAGTGTTAATGGCGAATCGTCTGCCATTGCCACTGGTGCTAGGCCAGTCATTAGGCTTAGTAACAATACAGCATATCGAATCTGCTGCTTGAGCATGTGGGAAAACCTCATTGGTGCAGGTCACTATTCAGATTACACAAACAATAGAATATTAAGCCTTAGTATCTGACTCTCGGAAGAATGCAGAATGGGCCGTTTTTTCGTTAATTTCTAAGTATCCCGTACTATGGAATGGATAGTAAATAGTTCGTGTGACCAGATAAATTACTTATATAAAGAATTTATAGCCTAGCTTACGGGCGTGAAACTGTATCGAGTGTGAATGGTATTCTGTGAGGAGGGCCTCCCCACAGAGTTTTCCCAGAGAGAAATCGAGATACTGGGAGTAGATCAGTCTTTCTTTTGTTTTTCTTTTAATTGTCTAACCGAAAGAATGACAAAGCGAACGTTGTAAGCCATACCGATCGCAAGCGCAATCGCAGCAGTAACAATAAATATTTGGCCTAGGGAAGGGATTTTGAAAAACCACCCCACCCACAAGCAGATAATGCTGATGATGGCGATCGGAACGCCTGATTTGATGAAGAGTTGCATCCACTTGTCAGAGCGAATCTCTTTTTTATCTAAGTTGGACATGATTAACCTCTAACACAACTAAGCTGCCAAGATTAGAGTGCGGGCTTCGACTCTGCAAGGGCTGGAACATGCATAATTTTAATCTATTGGTCGGATTAGCCTCGTGCATTTGGTAACGCATTTCGTGGTATATGCTGTTGCGAACAAAGCAATATTGGAACGACGGTTTTCGCAACGGTTCTGTTATACTCGATAGCTAAGCAAAATTATTACAAACAAGGGTCATTGAAATGCCACAATATCGCTCAAAGACATCGACGGCAGGTCGTAATATGGCGGGTGCACGTGCTTTATGGCGTGCAACAGGTATGAAGGATGAGGATTTCCACAAGCCAATTATTGCTGTGGCAAACTCATTTACTCAGTTTGTTCCAGGTCACGTACATCTGAAAGACATGGGACAGCTAGTTGCTCGCGAAATTGAAAAGGCGGGTGGTGTTGCTAAAGAATTCAATACTATCGCAGTCGATGATGGTATCGCGATGGGTCATGACGGCATGCTTTACTCTCTGCCATCGCGTGACATTATCGCTGACTCTGTTGAGTACATGGTAAATGCACACTGTGCAGATGCTATTGTTTGTATCTCTAACTGTGACAAAATCACACCGGGCATGTTGATGGCGTCTATGCGTCTGAATATCCCAGTAATCTTCGTTACTGGCGGCCCAATGGAAGCGGGGAAAACTAAACTAGCTGAGCACAAGCTAGATCTAGTTGACGCGATGGTACTTGCAGCAGATCCAAATGCATCTGACGAAGAAGTGGATGCAGTAGAGCGTTCTGCGTGTCCTACTTGTGGCTCTTGTTCTGGCATGTTCACAGCGAACTCTATGAACTGCTTGGCAGAGGCTCTAGGCCTTGCACTTCCTGGTAACGGTACTGTAGTTGCAACTCACGCTGATCGTGAAAACTTGTTCCTAGAAGCAGGTCGTACGATTGTAGATTTGGCTAAACGCTACTACGAGCAGGACGATGAATCAGTTCTACCTCGCTCTGTAGGCTTTAAAGCGTTTGAAAACTGCATCACGCTTGATATCGCTATGGGCGGATCAACAAATACGATCCTTCACTTGTTGGCTATCGCTCAGGAAGCTGAGATCGATTTCACCATGGATGATATTGATCGTTTATCCCGTGTAGTGCCTCAGCTATGTAAAGTGGCGCCAAATACTCCTGATTACCACATTGAAGATGTTCACCGTGCTGGTGGCATTATGGGGATTTTGGGTGAGCTTGATCGTGCCGGTAAGCTACACACAGACGTTCCAACGGTTCATGCTCCGACAATGAAAGATGCACTGGATAAGTGGGATATCATGCGTAACCCAACTCCTGAAGTATTGGAGTTTTATCGTGCTGGTCCTGCGGGCATCCCAACTCAGACAGCATTTAGCCAATCTACTCGCTGGCCAACACTAGATGGTGACCGTGAGAATGGTTGTATCCGTTCATTAGAGAATGCGTTCTCTTTGGAAGGTGGTCTTGCTGTATTGAAAGGTAACATCGCGCTAGACGGCTGTGTGGTTAAATCTGCTGGTGTAGATGAGTCTATCCTTGTATTCGAAGGCCCTGCACACATTACAGAATCTCAAGATGAAGCGGTTCAGAATATTCTTGATGATAAAGTAGTAGCGGGCGAAGTTGTTATCGTACGTTACGAAGGCCCTAAAGGCGGTCCGGGTATGCAAGAGATGCTTTACCCAACGTCGTACATCAAGTCTAAAGGTCTAGGTAAAGCCTGTGCATTGCTGACTGATGGTCGTTTCTCTGGTGGTACTTCTGGTCTGTCGATAGGCCACGTTTCTCCAGAAGCTGCAGCGGGTGGTGCAATCGGTCTAGTTCGTAACGGCGATATTATCCGTATCGATATCCCTAACCGCACAATCGATGTGTTGCTTTCCGATGAAGAGCTAGCAGAACGCCGTGCAGAGCAGGATAAGCTAGGCTGGAAGCCAGTTGAACCTCGTCCGCGTAAGGTTTCTGCTGCACTGAAAGCATTCGGTATGTTGGCAACATCAGCTGATAAAGGTGCTGTTAGAGATCTATCTAAACTGGAAGAGCTGTTCTAAATAGGCGTAGCTTTTCTAGATTTATAAAAAGGCAGCCTTGGCTGCCTTTTTTGTGTCTAACTAGATGTAATAAATGTTCTTAGCTAAAAAAGAATTAGTTGAGAAAGCTAGTGCCTGCTTGCCACAGTAATCGTAATGCTAGAATTGTAATAACGGTTTTGAAAAGCATTTTAAACTGCTTCTCTGGGATGCGATGGAGCATTTTTAGCCCGAGCCAAGTGCCTACCATTCCCCCTAAAATCATCAGTACGATCAATGGTAACCACTGCCAGAAAGCAAATCCCACAAAAGAAAACACAAATATCTTGAGTAAATGCTGCATGCTCATGCAGGTGGCGAAATTAGCTGTGCTGCTGTGCTTGTCGTAATTTTGCCTATGTACCAAGCCTGCTACTAGAGGACCTGTTGCGCCGACAAATATGGATGCGAAGGTTGTACCTGCACCAGCGACGACGAGGCCATTTCTGCTCATCTGATGCGGACCGGGTTTTGGTCCCCAGACTAGAAAAAGAATAAATAGGGCAACGGAAATTTGGATAAACGTCAGTGGTAGCTGTACTACGATGAGTGAGGCGAGTGCCGAGCCAATTAGAGCGCCCATACTAAAGCAAATCACCATCTCCCAGTCGATATGCTGTCGAGTGACAATTGCACGATTACCATTGGAGCCTAGCTGCACAAGGCCATGAACCGGTATCAGTGCTGAAGCGGGTAGAAAAGAGGCAAGAATTACTAGAAGTAGAACACCGCCACCGATCCCCATAGCAGCAGTAATAAATGAAGTCCCTGCTGCCGCAAAAATTAGCAGCAGGGTGAGTTCGATATTCTCAATAATAGGCACGAATGAGCCAGTTATTTATCACTTAACGATTGCATTACTTGTTGTGACCAATTCAAACTGTGTCGGTAGGCAACTTCATAATATTGTTGATCCAGTAAGAGGTCAATCTGCTCAAAATTGCCATCCTCGTATTTGCTAACCTGTTCTAAAATCTGACCAAGTTGACCTTCGTAACTAATTAGTGCCGCTTTAACGTCATTCTGTAAAGGCACTTGTTCTAGTAATTCAGGCAACTCCATATCCAACAAAACATCCAGTTTTGAAAATAGTCCTGTTATAAAATTATTGATAGGTTGGTCTCGGCCAAGCATCTCTGCAAGGAGTTCACACATTCGGCCGCGGATAAGCATACTGCGAGTTAATTCGACAGGTTTCTCTTGAGTATCTGTTACGAGGAACAAGCTAACCCATTTACGGATTTGTTCAAAACCAAGTAGGCTAATTGCGTGGGAGAGGGATTCTATTTCACGATTAAGGTTAAAGGCAGCTGAATTTACAACTCTTAAGATCCTATAGGTCAGTAAAGGGTCATTAATGACTAGCTGCTCTACAGATTGAGCTGTGGCTGTTGGGCTTTGAAGCTCAACCATCATCTGTAAAAGGAGCATCTTACTGCTACCCAATTTTTTTCCTTTAACTGGTTCGGGTTTGCTTAAGAAGTATCCTTGGAAAAGAGAAAAGCCAAGTTCATAGCATTTTCTGAACTCTTCTTGTGTTTCAACTTTATCCGCTAAGAGCTCTAAATGGTAAGGGCGAAGTTTCTTAACTAGTTCGGGAATAGATTCTGTGGAAATAGATTGGATATCTATCTTAAGAATGTGGACTAAATTCAAAAGAGGATCAAACTTAGTGTCTGGCTTGTAATCTGAGAGAGCCAGTCTGTAACCCAATTGATTAAGTTCTCTTACTCTTTCTATAAATTCTGGAGAAATCTCAGAATGGCTCAGCACTTCAAGTACAAAGTGTTCCTTGGGAAGTTCTGGAAAATGCTCAGACATGATGGTTTTGTCTGTTAGCTTAATATAGCAAGGTAGAGATCTGACTTCCCCTTCCTGACATATGCTAGCGTATGTATTTAGAATGACCGAAGAGGTTGCTAAGTGATCGCTAAACTTGCGTTCAGTTGCTTCATCATCCCCTCTATATAGTAGGGCATACGCAACAACATCCTGGCTTTTATTAAAAACAGGTTGTCTTGCTAGTAATAGATCTAATGACTCTTCAGTATCGATTTCGCCGCTCATTGTCCTCTCCGAACCTCTGAGTTGTTTCTGAGGCTTATTTTATTAGGAATCCGCGTGATTGTAGAAAAGAAAGCATATGAGGGCGAGCCTCTTTTTGTAGCATCCCTGAAATCTGTTCGCTCCAAGTCATATCCTTTTGACCGCCAGTACGACTCCTGTAATACGCTTGAACATCTTGGTCGTATGCGGCAATAAGCTCTTGATCTTGGCTGTCATCGTATCGGTCATGTTTCAGCACGACATCCAATGGTAAACGAGGTTTCACTTCAGGGTCTTGATCAGGGTCACCAATGCACATGCCAAATACAGGGTAGACCAGTTCTGGTAGGTTTAATGCGTCAGATACTAGATCAATCTTAGTCCGCAAACCGCCAATATAAACCACGCCGAGATTTTCGGATTCTGCTGCAATGGCAACATTTTGCGCAAATAAGCCGCAATCGACTGTGGCAGTAATAAACTGTTCGGTAAATCCAGATAGCATATCCGCTTCGTGCATATCGCAACTTAGTTGATGACGTTTCATATCTGCACAGAAAACTAGGAAAGTTGGTGCTTCTTTTACATAGGTCTGATTGCCCGCCCATTCCGCTAGTGAAGCACGCTTGTCTGGATCATTAACTTGGATGACGGTGCAAGCCTGAATAAAGCTTGAAGTTGCAGCTGCTTGACCTGCTTGAACAAAACGGTTGATCTGTTCTTGGCTCACCGGTTTATCAGTGAACTTTCGAATAGAACGATGTGCGTTAAGAAGTTGGATAACCTGATTCATAGCAGCCCTTTAATAAAAACTTAAAGCTTGAGTTGTATCACAGCCTTGGTTTTAGCAGAAGGGCGGTAGCGGATTAACTTTAGCTATGGTTTGGAATATGTTTTCCTTGAACTATCGCGTTAAGCTTAGGTCTATCAATCAGTTAGGGAATTTAAATAAGGGTTACTCCTGTATATGAGCAAAGCCTTCACGCTATTAATCTTTTGTAAGCAGCCTCGTATTGGGCAGGGTAAACAACGCATCGCGGCCTCATTAGGTGCTGAAACAACTTTTGAGATTGCCAAGGCTTTGTTGCAGTGTGCAATCGAGGATGCTGATGCGTGGTCGGGTAGGGTTGTACTATCACCTGCGTCTGTTGATGAAGTTGAGTGGGCAGAGGGATTACTGGACCGTGAGCACGTTCAAGTGATTCCACAGCCATCGGGTAATCTTGGCGAAAGGATCAATACAGTTGATCAATGTTTGAGAGAGCAAGGTCATCAAAATATAGTGACTATCGGAACTGATGCACCGATTTTAACCTTAGATCTTCTTCAGCAGGTTTGCCATAAGATGGCTGATTATGATGTTGTTTGCAGTAAGGCCGATGACGGAGGTGTCACAGTGATGGCTTCAGGGGTTGCATGGCCGGATATCGAAGCTCTGCCTTGGAGTACTGAGCATTTAGCGCAAGGGCTTGAAGAGTGTTGTTTAGGTGCCGGGCTGTCAGTGGGCTATATCGCACCGACTTATGATATTGATCTTGAAGCAGATCTGGTGCGATTGATCGAGGATCTTAAATCGGACCAGCGGATAGCAAGGCAAGCATTACTGCAGTTGATTACGCCTATAGTGAATAACAGGATGGTTACAAGTTAGGAATAAACAGGTCATTTATGCAGCGTATCCATACGGAAAATTGGTATAAGACCCCGCAAGGTGAGGAGCGGGGCTATATCGATCCTTTTACATTACGTGAATTATGGTTTCACACTGGCACCGCATGCAATTTGCAGTGCCCCTTTTGCTTAGAAGGTTCAGCTCCAGGCGATAACCGTTTGGAATTGGTTAAGTTTGAGGATGTGAAGCCTTATATCGATGAAGCTCTGGAGCTCGGTGTTGAACAGTTTTCATTTACCGGAGGCGAGCCATTTCTCGCTAAACAACTGATCAAAATTTTGGCGTACGCCTCCCAGTTTAGACCCTGCCTTGTGTTAACCAATGGTACGGAAGCCATCCAAAAACGGATGGCAGAAGTTGCGACATTAAACGAGTCGAACTATCCCGTGAGTTTTCGGGTAAGCCTAGATAAGCCTACAGCAGCAGAACATGATGCGGGGCGCGGTGAGGGTAATTTTGTTAGCGCCCTTAACGGCCTAAAGCAGCTATATGATCTAGGGTTTCATATATCTGTCGCTCGGCATATGGATAAAGAGGAAGATAAAGCGTCGGTTGATGAAGCATTTAAAACACTCTTTGTTGAATACGGTTTACCTCGCGATCTTAACTTGGTCGCATTCCCTGACTTTGCCACACCGGGGAGCCTTCCTCAGGTGCCTCAGGTAACTACAGCATGTATGACCACCTACCAAACGGAAGAGAGCCGTAAAGATTTTATGTGCGCTTTTAGCAAAATGGTGGTGAAGAAAAATGGTCAGATGCGCGTCTATGCTTGTACGTTGGTGGATGATGACGAAGAGTACGATTTGGGCGGTAGCTTAAGAGAAAGTTTAGAGCACCGAGTAAGCATGAAGCATCATCGCTGTTATAGCTGTTTTGCTTACGGTGCGTCTTGTAGTGAAGGATAAGGAGCGAGTGTGTTAGGAATCATTGGTGGTACAGGTATATATCAGTTAGAAGGGCTAGAAGTTATGGGGGAGCATGAGATAGAGACGCCTTTCGGTTCCCCTTCGGCCCCTATTCTGCAAGGCCGGATGGGTGAAAGAGATCTGTTTTTTTTACCACGTCACGGTCGTCGTCATGAGTTACTGCCCTCGGAAGTAAATTATCGTGCAAATATCTGGGCTCTAAAGAAGCTTGGTGTGACGCAGGTAATCGGTTTATCTGCTGTCGGCAGTTTGCAAGAAGAGATAAAGCCGGGTGATCTATCGTTGCCGGATCAGTACTTTGATTTTGTAAAAGGTAATCGCGAGAAGAGCTTTTTTGGAAATGGTTTAGCAGCCCATGTTTCCACTGCCGAGCCCACCTCAAAACCTCTAGCTGATGCGCTGGAAAAAGCGGGTGAATCGGTAGGTATTTCCCTGCATCGAAATAAAACTTATGGCTGTGTAGATGGGCCGCGATTAGGTACTAGAGCCGAAAGCTTCTTCTTGCGAGGCGCTGCGGGTTGTGACTTAGTTGGGATGACCAATGTGCCAGAGGTTTTTTTAGCAAAAGAAGCGCAGATCAGTTATTGCACTATCGCTATAGCGACCGATTATGATTGCTGGATGGATGATCCTGCGCATCATGTCAGTGTGGAGCAGGTGATTGCCCGTTATGGTGCAAGTTTAGAAAAAGCAAAGGCAGTTCTCGCCGCCTTTATTAATAGCCCAGAAGAAGCGTTTGAGTGTGCTAGTCGAAGCAGTTTGGCATCTGCTGTATTAACGCCGCGCGACAGCTTGAACCAATCCCAGAAAGAGCTGTTGGAACTGCTGAGTGCCTAAGCCTTTCCTCTCCGTCATTATTCCTGTGGGGCCTATAGAAACAGAGGTCCCGCAGGGATTGTTGCACGACTTACAACACCTTCCTGACGGCGCTGAGTTGATTTTTGTTGTTTGTAAACAAGAGCAACTGGGATTAGCTCAGAGTTGCACTTCTCTATCAAATTTTTCGGTAAAGTGGTTTTGTACTGAGCCTGGTCGAGCCATACAGATGAACCGCGGAGCAAAAGAGGCTGGGGGGCAGTATCTTTGGTTTCTTCACTTAGATAGTCGATTCGAAAGCGGCTTAGTTTCCAACTTATTGGGTAATCTAAAGCGTTATCCTGAACGTCTGCATTATTGTTCACTGGCTTTTATTTCTGATGGGCCTTCTACTATGTCTATCAATGCGCTTGGTGCAAACCTAAGGTCACGGCTTTTAGGGGTGCCCTTTGGCGATCAGGGGTTTTTAATCTCAAAGCCCTTATTTGAACAGGTAGGAGGGTATCCAGAGGCTGCCGCTTATGGCGAAGATCACTTGTTCGTTTGGTATGTGCGTCAGCAAGGCATAAAACTGAAATGTTGTGCAGTTCCTTTATCTACCAGTGCGCGAAAATATGAAGATAAAGGCTGGTTTAAAATAACCTGCCTTTATCAGAGGTTATGGTTAAAACAGGCTTGGCCTGAGTTTATCAAATTAGTAAAACAGCGTTACTTTTGACCGCGTTCCCAGCGGTGGAATTTAGCTACCCAGTCCAGTAATTTTTGCGGAGCGTTGGCTCGCTTCCATTCACCTGCAGCGTACTTGTTAGCTTCGCTCATGGTTGGATAAATATGAATGGTACCTAGGATTTTGTTAAAGCCTAAGCCATGCTTCATGGCGGTGACAAATTCGGTGATAAGTTCGCCCGCATGAGGCCCCACGATGGTAGCCCCAAGAATTTTATCTTTGCCCGGTACCGTTAGTACCTTAACCTTACCGTGATTGTCACTGTCTGCTATTGCTCTATCTAATTCTTCAAGATCAAAGCTGGTGACTTCGTAAGCGATATTCTGTTCTTTAGCTTCTAACTCGTTCAAACCCACACGTGCGACTTCTGGATCGGTGAAAGTTGCAGCGGGGATTACCGAGTAGTCCACTTTAAACTTCTTGAACCGACCGAACAGAGCATTTACTGCTGCATACCAAGCTTGATGAGCTGCAGCGTGCGTGAACTGGTACGGACCTGCTACATCACCACAAGCATAGATATTCGGGTATTTTGTTTGTAAGTACTCGTTTACTTCTAGAGTTCCGTCAGCTTTGGTTTGTATGTCTAAATTTTCTAAGCCAAAGCCGTTCACATTAGCTTGTCGCCCTGTCGCTACCAATAGCTGATCGAAGGGGATCTCTTCCATCTGGCCTTTATATTCGCAAACAAGGTACTTGCTTCCCTCTCGTTCTACAAACTCCAACATTTTGCGATTGCCTAATACATTGATGCCTTCCTGATCAAAGCGCTGACTAACCCAGTCAGAGATGTCTTTGTCCTCTTTGGGCATAATGTGATCGCCACGTAAAACGATGCTCACTTCAGAACCAAAACGAGCAAAACATTGACTTAATTCGCAGCCTATTGGGCCGCCGCCGAGCACTAACAGTCGTTTCGGTAATTCGCGTATCTGCCAAAGGTTATCTGAGGTCAGTGGCTGCATGGCTTCTATGTTTTTGATCGCTGGGATACGTGGTCTAGCGCCTGTAGCAATGACAATATTCTTGGTCGTAATGATCTCTCCATTTACGACCACTTCATAGGGATTAAGAATGGTTGCATTGCCAGTTACGCAATCGACGCCTAATCCTGTATAGCGTTCAATCGAGTCATGAGGTTCCACTTGTTCAACGACTTTGGATACTCGCTCCATAACATCAGCGAAATTGAACTTCACCTCGCTGTGCTCAATGCCGTATTCCTGACTACGTTTACTATCCGCTACAAAGCGAGCGGAACGAATCAGAGCTTTTGAGGGTACACAGCCGGTATTTAGGCAGTCGCCTCCCATCTTATGCTTTTCAACCAAACTGACTTTGGCTTTTACTGCTGCTGCAATGTAAGAGGTGACTAGTCCGGCAGAACCAGCTCCTATAACAACGATATTAGTGTCGAATGTAGAAGGCTTTTGAATACCGGCATAAACCTGCTTTGCTTTAAGTAGATCGATCACTTTCTTGGCAATCAGTGGGAATAAACCTAATAAAGTAAATGACAGTAGGATCCCTGGAGACAAAATGCCTGAGAGAGATTCTAACTGACCTAGTTGTGTACCTGCGTTCACATAAACGGCAGTCCCAGCCAGCATGCCTACCTGGCTTACCCAATAGAATGTCCAGGTCTTGATTGGGGTTAGGCCCATACCTAGATTGATCATAAAGAAGGGGAAGATCGGCACTAATCTCAAGGTAAAGAGGTAGAAAGCACCTTCTTTCTCCATACCCGCATTGAAAGACTGTAACTGCTTACCAAAGCGGTTTTGAATGCTTTCCCGAAATAGAAAGCGGGAACATAGAAAAGCTAAGGTTGCACCGATGGTACTGGCAAAGGATATGATAAGTAAGCCGGTAACGAGCCCAAATAGTGCACCGCCAATCAGCGTCATAATTGCAGCACCGGGCAAAGAAAGCCCTGTAACGAGCACGTACAGTCCAAAGAAAATCGCTACTGTCTTGATTGGATTCTCAGCGTAATACTGTTCGAAGCTCGTTTGATTACTTTTGATAAAGTCCAAATTTAAGTATTGGGCCAGATCAAATATAAAGAAGGCCGCAATTGCACTTAGGATAACGAGGAGTAGAGGTAGCTTTTTCATCAATAATATCTACTTAAATTCAGAAGCTTCTAGGACAGAGATAAAATAGGAAAGTTTCATTTTCCTTAGGGAGCCTACGAATAAGCCTAATACTTTCTCAGTGGGTTATAAAACGACCAGATACGCGAAAGCCAGCGCAGTGAAATGTCTAGACCTTTTCAAGTTGGCTGACAAAGTAGATGGTCGTTTTAGATCCCACCCTGCGGGGCTTACGGAGCAACTGAATCGCTTTGTTAATGATTTTCGACAAGCAACCAGCATGCCTGTAATCATTGCCTCGTGCTTCAATTGCTCTGTAAGCCTGAGTTGTATAGGGCTTGTTCGCAGGCTCCCTATGTATCTTAGGAGTAAATCAATGATATGAATAAATCAGCTTATGTTAAACTGCGCCTAAATTCGTTGTTTAAATTGTAGAAAAGGCTCTGTGCCTTTTGAACCTAAACGGTAGCGTATTGATCCTGTTTAGGCCATTGAGATACATCTAACCTTATGAAATCAGTTGTAAATCCAAATTGTCAGCGCTTTAGTTCTATTTTGAAAGATGTGCCTGCTTTGTTTGATAGCAGTGATGCATCCATTCATAAAGCCCGGAATGAATTAAAGATAGTTGATTGCTTAGATGAATCATTGGTCTTGAAGTCTTTCAAAGTGCCTAACTTATTAAGGCGCTGTATCTATACCTACTTTAGACCGAGTAAAGCTGAAAAATCTTATCAGAACTCTCTGTTATTGGGTGACTTTACGCCAACACCAGTGGCCTATGTTGAGTACTTTGACGGTGGCTTAATCTCTAATAGTTATTTTATCAGTGAGCATTACGCGTATGATTTTACGATCCGTGAGCCCTTACTGGACTTGGATTTTCCGGATCGACCTGAAGTGTTTAAAGCATTTGCGAGGTTCTCTTTAGCGCTGCACGATGCTGGATTTTTCCACAAAGATTATTCGCCGGGTAATATCTTGATCCGAAAACTCGCTGATGGTGGTTATGAGTTTAAGATTGTTGATGTTAATCGCATGCTACAACTTGAGCTCGATGACGAAATGCGAGCACGGGGTTTTGAAAAACTCTGGGCGAGAGATGCAGATTTAGATGTTATTGCAAAAGAGTACGCTCAACATAGCACTGTTCCTGAGGATTTTGCAGAGCAGGTAAAGCTCTTCTCTAACAAGAATAAACGCTTTAAGAACTTCAAGAAGCGCTTAAAAGGTAAGCCCGTTAATGACTAATATCGACCATATCTCATGCGTTATTATCGTTAAAAATGGCGCAGAAACTATTGTTCCTGTTTTGGAGGCTTTGGCCTGTTTTACCGATGTGGTGATCTATGACAATGGATCGGATGATGGCACACAATCACTAGTTTCCAACTTCGAGAATGTGAATTTGGTTGAAGGGCCATTTTTAGGTTTTGGTGAAACGAAACAGCGTGCTGCTAGTTATGCTAAGCATGACTGGGTATTGTCATTGGATGCGGATGAAGTGCTTGCAGATGAGTTTATCTCCGCATTGGAACAACGCTCATTAGACTCTGATAAGGTCTATTCAATTACACGCAGTAACTTTTACAAAGAGCGTGAAGTTAAGCATTGTTGGGGCAAAGATGTGATCGTGCGTCTGTATGATCGTACCAAGACCAACTTTAATAGTAGTAAAGTGCATGAGCTTGTTGTCACCGATGGCTTCGAAGTCGAAAATCTAGCAGGTATCGTTCGTCACTATCCTTATCAGAATATCTCTCAGTTCATCGTTAAGCTTGATAAGTACTCCTCTCTTTTTGCAGAAGATAAGCAAGGCATAAAGAAGTCTTCACCGCTTAAAGCTAGCTTGAATGGCATCTACTCCTTCTTTAAAACCTATTTTTTAAAGCGTGGTTTTATGGATGGGTCTGCAGGATTGATTATCGCCTTTTCACATATGGCGACGAATTTTTATAAATATATGAAGCTGTATGAGCTGAATAAAGCAGCTAAAGACAATAGCGGTAGGGTAGAGAACGCCAATGACAACTAGTGTCTTAATTACTCGCCACGACAAGATTGGCGATTTTGTTGTTGCTCTGCCGATGTTCCAATGCCTAAAGGCAGCTAGACCAGAGCTGCGCTTGGTTGCTTTAGTGTCTAAGATCAATCTCAGTTTAGCGCAGCAGTTACCGTATATTGATGAGGTGATTGAGTATCAGTCTGATAATCTTGGTGCTACGTTATCTGCGGTAAAAAAAGCAAAGTGCTCTGTAAGTATCTCTGCGTTTATCGATTCACAATTAGGTTTTCTGTTATGGCGAGCGGGCATTCCTAAGCGCATAGGACCGGCGACTAAACTGGCTCAAATCTGGTTTAACTGTCGAGTTAAGCAGCGCCGTAGTCAGGTGAAAAAAACTGAGTTTGCCTATAACTTAGATCTTCTTAAAGCTTTCGATCACCAAATCGAGACAGGTATACAGGCGCCTTTGTTTGGTTTTGCTAAGGCTGATTCAATTCGGGCTTTGGAAGCATTTAATGCGCAATATCAGTTAGAAAATGACCGCCCCATCGTTGCTTTTCACCCGGGAAGTGGTGGGAGTACCGATGGAAACCTAACGCTGCAGGATTATATCCGTCTAGCTCAAGCAGTAATTAAGCAGAACAAACATAGGGTCGTGTTTACCTTCGGCCCTGATGATGAATCTTTAATTGCTGAAGCAGATGCTGCACTTGGAGATCAGGCGGTTTTGCACCGATCGCAGGGTAGCGTTTATGACTTTGCTCTGCTGTTGAGTAATTTCTCTTTGTTTGTCAGTACTTCAACTGGCCCTATGCATTTAGCCGCTGGATCTAATCTTAAAACCATATCCTTCTTCGGTGATGTAAAGGTTGCTTCTCCGGCTCGATGGGCTTCGATCAATCAACCGGAAAACCAGCATAACTTTACTGTCCCGCAAGATTATTCAGACAAGCTGTACTCTGAAATTGAAGAAGAATTACTTCAATTAACTGGGCAGGTTTCATAACTATGTGTTTAGAAGGAGAGCGTCTTGCCAGCGCCTAAACCTGGTTCTGAAGATGATCTACATCCGTGGGATCACTATTCAGATCAACCGCGAATCATCACAGACAGAGCTTATAAAAAGCGGATGAAGCGTAAGCACCTAAAAGACTACCTGCTTACGTTTTTGACATCTTGTATCGTATTTCCTATAGCTCTGATCGCTTGGCTCTTTAATCGAAAAGTGGAGCCGTCTTCGGCGCATTTCTTTTCTCTTTGTGTCAATTTAGACAAAGGGGAAGAGCAATATGCGTTGGTTGAGGAGCTGGGCTGTAAAAGCTTACAGGTACGATTTTTCCTGTCGGAGATGGATCGTATCGATGAGTATTATCAGTTTGTGGCGGGGTTTGGCGAGAAAGAAATTCTCTTAGTGGTAGTGCAAGATCGTCAGCATATTGGTGATCATCAACTACTTGCTAAGGATATGGCCAGAGTTTTTGAAGTTTTCTCACCTTTAGTAAAGCAGTTTCAAATCGGAACCACGATCAATCGTTCCAAGTGGGGCTTTTTCTCAGTAGCAGAGTACCTACATTTTTATCAGGTGGTGCAGAAGGTCCGAGATCAGCAGTTCCAGGGGTTAAAGCTATTAGGCCCCTCAGTTATCGACTTTGAATATCCTTACTTGATTAGAGCTCTGTTTAATGGCTTTAGATTGAAGTTCGATAAAGTGGCAGCGCTTCTGTATGTAGACAGACGTGGCGCACCAGAGAACCCGCAAATAAAGGTTTTTGATACCTTCAATAAAATTACGCTCTTGCACAGTATCGCCAGATTAAGCCCTAAAACGTCCAGTAAATTACTGCTGACAGAAGCAAATTGGCCTTTGTCCAATACGGCACCTTGGGCACCTACCAGTGAAACTGAGTGTGTAAGTGAAAGCGATTATGCTAATTTTTTGCTTCGCTACCATCTGCAGGCTATGGCTACTCAGAGAGTTGAATCTGTCCACTGGCATCAGCTTATCGCGCCTGGTTATGGTTTGGTTGATAGCCGAGAAGGTTTGCGTAAGCGCGAAGCCTTTTTAGTTTACAAAACCATGCTGGACGTTTTGGGGGATGTAGAAGTACATCAATACCAAAAACACGGTGAGGTATATAAGCTCGCTTGTAAAAACATTCAATCAAATAGAGATGTGATTGTGCTTTGGGGGAACGAGGTTGAGCTGCCTTTATTAGAGTATCTAAAGCAAGAAAATATCAGCGTTGAAAATAAGTATTTAATGGATAAGTCAGCTGCTACATTGAATAAAGAAACTGCCAGAATATCTGACAGTCCAATCTATATTATTGGTTAGATGGTAGCTGTGCACCGGAGGGATCCGATTCACATGCTTTTATACGTTCTGCCAGCATACTGGTTAATATCACCAATAATCCGGTATACATGATAATCCCTGTATTTAGAAAGATTACTTCTTGGGTGATATTTGCAATAAAGAATACGCACCCAAAAGCAGAAAGAGCAACAGCATAAGGGGCTACTTCCTTAGGGGCTTTTTTCCAGGTTTGTATCCCTAAATAGATTGGGAAGCCTAAAAATAGAATTACGGCAAGTAATCCAACCAATCCACGGCGAGCAAATGAGTTGACGTAAGTATTATGGGAATTGTCGAATTTAAGTAACTCTTGTCCATATCGCCCAGCAAGTACTTGTTGATCCTTATATGAATTAAAATCCGAATACCCCATTCCTAAAAGCGGCGACTGTTGGCCCGCCTCTAATGCTATTTTCAACTGTCCTAAGCGAATGCCGCTAGATGTATTTGTTCTAGAACCTTCATTAAAGGCTAATGTGTTTTCGATAGATTTTTGGAAACGTTCTTTAATGGAACTGTTATAAAGTGCTGTGGTTGAAAGTGTTATTAATAAACTAACGTAAACGGCTGCTTTTATTTTGCTTACCTTTAGTTCGGATAAATATAGGCAGCCAATTAAAAATAGGATTATTGGTATAGCGATGATGCTGCCTTTACTTTGGCTCAGAAATCCTGCCCATAGACCTCCTGCAGCTAGGCATACCAGAGGAATTAGAAAGGCCTTTTTTGTATTCCTTGTTGTAATGGCTAAAGCCAAAGCAACGGAAGCAATGCTAATTGCAATAGCGCTAAACTGTATAGGGTTAATGTCACGACCAGCTCTGTCGTAGTCAAGGATATAGATTTCGTATCCAGCCATCAGTAGAAGTGCTACAGAGCTTATAGTGAATGCTGTGACTATATATCGATATTCTAATCTTACGGCATTTAGAATAGGAATCAGCGGTATGAGTAAAAGAGCTTTTGCTGGTTTATCGAGAAGTCGAGCTTTTTCGCCAAATAAGAATACCTCTAAAATGAAGGCTGCAATATACAGGCTCAGGATGATGATAAGGCTTATCTCAAAACAACTTAGATGTATATTTTGGCGCACTTTTGGACTGATAAAAAATATGTATGAGAATAAAATTAGAGCGAAAAATATGTTGTAGCTATTCTGAAAGGTGACGGAAAAAACAATCAAGCCGCAGGTTGCAGCTGTAAGGTAATATCTAGCTAAGGCTAAAATGTCCATGTTTTTTAAGCTAGCTACCATTTGACTCTCGATTCTATATTGGTATTACAGTCTTTCTACTAACCTGCGGTTTATTTCTTAAGCCTCAAAAGTAGAGCTTATAAAGCGATGAGCAGGTATATCAATGAGGTATATTTTAAATGAAAGGGTGTCGAGATGTAGACATATTTTCGATTTCTTCTCATGCTTAGGTCTAGTCTGAGAGCTCTATCACTTTTATCTAGTGACGTTGTTTAGTAAATTCAGAACTTCTATAAATTGTTGTTGGCTGTCAAACTTGGATAATGCTTTCTGTCGACCTGATTCAGCAAATTTGTTACGAAGGTCTTCAGCCTCGATATAAGTAGCTAGTTTATTCGACAGATCATGTGAATTCTGGCTTTCAAACAATAAGCCATCTCGTTCAGGGGTGATTATTTCTAAAGGTCCGCCACTATTACTGGCTAGTACAGCTGTGCCAGTATGCATTGCTTCTACCAAGACCATGCCAAATGTTTCTTTATTAGTTGCAAGTACAACGCAGTCGCTTATGGCCATGAGGTCTTGAACATTGCTTACAAAACCAGTGAAAACAACTTGTGAAGATAGTTCTTTATCAGCAATCCGCTTTTTAAATTGTTTCAGGTAACCATCATCCATTGGATTGCCAATAAACATGACTTTTACATTGGGGTTATTAAGCGTTTGTAATGCGTCGATTAACAGTTCTTGGCCTTTAGCAGGTTCAATACGACCTGCAAGGGTTATGACAAAACTATCTGTAAGCTGGTACTTCTCTTTTAGAGCCTCTTGTGATGTTTTATTCAGAGGTTGGTATGTTGGAGCGCCGATATAAGAAACTCTTACTGCTGGTCTTATCTCCTGAGGAATGTACTGAGTAATTTGTTCTTGAACTTGCTTTGTTACAGCAATCATTAGATCAAGGTTTTTGTAGAGCCAGCGATGATAGAAGTCACTTTTGAAGCGCGTCATATTCATATGACGGCTTTGTACAAGCTTGGGCTTACGTTTACTTAGCTTTTTAGCCAACACACTTACAGGGAGATCTTTCGTCCAATGTAAATGAATCAAATCTATCTTGTTAGTATCTATGTAGGTAGCTAATTGCTTTGCATTTTTGAAAATATTTTTCCATGCATGTCTATGTAGCTGCAACATTTTCAGATCAACATTTTCAGATAGAGACGAAGCTAGCTTACCATTTTGAGCAACAGCCACATGAATGCCTATTTCGTTGTTTAGATAGCTGCTTAAGCGTTGCATATAAAGCTCAAGGCCTCCTAAATCGGGTGATAGGCATAGTTGTAGAATTTGCTTGCTCATTGAAGTTGTTCCAGAGAAAGTATTAGATTTTGGCTTTTTTTTGTTCGAAGTTAGTCTTTAAGAAGGTTTTCTTTCTTTGCATGAGTCCACTTTCCTCTCGGCTTATCGATATATTGGAAATGCTCATTGGTAAAGCTGCCTTGAATACAAGTGATCTTGTAATACCTGTGATTGACGCTTTCTTCACCGATTGCGTTATTAAATGCAGCAGGGCCAGTTAAATCATAGACGCCACGGCCAATGTTTCTGTCTTGAATGTTTTTGACAATAGTTTCAATTGTCTTGGTTAAGAAACGATTTTCAGGGGCGCTGGCAATGAAGTAGTTTGTGTAGTGCTCTTTGTTAAGAAGAAACACTTCCTCATCTTCCTCGTTGATCATTTTAGATATTGGCCAAACAGCATGAGCATCAATATCCATATATATACCACCGTGATGGTTTAGGGTGATCATACGCCAAAGGTCGGCTTGAGCAGCGCCATCAGTAAGCTTCTCATAAGCTTCTGCTATATCGGCTGAGGAATTTTCTTTGATAAACGTCAGGCGGTCTTCTGTGCTGACATAACGATATTCAAAATCAGGTGAAATCAAACGATTGAATAGGTAATTACAATAAACAGGTAAGCTTACACGGTTTGTGTAGTTAGTCTGCCAGATTATTTTTGGAATCTTTGTATCCTTCTTTGCTTTCACTAAAGGATTGCTTTGAGTTGGGATAGTGAAGCGCTTCTTAGGAAATAAAAAATGAAAAATAAAAGAAAGCCCTTTCACCAATGCCCCGAAAAGTTTGGCAAGTCGATTAACTAGAATGATCTTTAAAGGCAATTTCATCTATAGTCCTACTACTTTGAGGATTTCTGATAAGGGCTTTCCTTGCCATTTAACTGTGTTTTAAATCGTTTGTGAACCCACATATATTGTGTTGGCGCTTTTCTTACACCTGCTTCGATGGCTAAATTCACTAATGTCGCGTCTTCAGTTTTATCCCCGCTAGGGAAGTTATCAACAGGGACAATTTCTACAATGTAGCCGGAATCGTCTTCTTTGCGGCGTTGTTGCATTGATAGAAGAGGGGAATTGTTTAATTTGACCATGCGAGTTGTAGCTGTCACGGTAGCTGCTGTTTGGCCAAAGAAAGGCACAAATACCGATGTTTTATGACCCATGTCTTGATCAGGTCCATACCAAACAACCTGGTTTTTCTTGAGACAGCGAATAATTTCTCGTAACTGTTTTCGCTCAATAGGGCGGCTAAACGAAGCACGCCCTTGGTGGATTGTTTTTTCCATTAACGGATTATTGTGTTGGCGGTACATAGAGATTAGTGGAGCGCCATGTCCAGAAAAGAGCATGCCGCCTAAATCTAAGTGAGAATAATGGGCGCCAAGTAAGATGACGCCCCGCCCTTGGCTCAATGCATCATCTAGTAATTCAAAGCCGCGATATTCTGTGCGCTCTTGTAGAGCTTTTTTGTTGCCCCAATATGACCAAGCGGTCTCTACTAAACCGATGCTGTTATTTTTGAACACATCCCTAACAAATTGGTTACGCTCCGTCTCGTTGAGTTCTGGGAAACATAGCTGGCAGTTAACATTCGTGATGTGTCGGCGCTTTGGCAGTAAATAGTAAAGAGCAATACCCAGAAGACGGCCGAAAGCTAAACCCATTTTAAAAGGCAGTAAAGCAAGCATTCTAAGTAGAAAAACACCTAGCCAAGTTGGCCAGTATTTGGGGGTTAAAAAGGATTCAGTTTTATTCACAGTCAATCAGATCTTGATCAATAAGCGGCTGATTATACGTGTGTCTTTGTTCGTCAGCCAGCGAGAAGGTTGGGGAAGTTAGATCGTCAGGTTATAATGCCGGCCTAATTTCTGAGGATTTATACTCATCTATGTCTAATAATGACCAAGAAAAAGGTTTGGGGATGAAAATTTATTTTCGTCTTTTGACCTATGTTCGCCCTTATTGGCTACCTTTTTTATTGGGAATCTTGGGATTTATTCTCTATGCCGGTGCTCAAACTGGTTTTGCTGCATTGATGGAGTATTTGATTGATGCCATCAGCGAGGCTAAAGAGGGGACATATATTTATGGTCCATTAGCTGTGATTGGCATTGCCGTTGCCCGTGGAATTGGTACCTTTATGGGTAATTTTTTTACCGCATATGTGGCGCGTAATGTAGTACATCAGCTTAGGCTTGTGATGTTTGATAAGTTGCTACAAATACCGCTGGATTATTTCCACAATAACTCATCAGGCCATATTCTTTCCAAAATTTCATACAATGTTGAGCAAGTAACAACGGCCGCTACCGATTCTCTGAAAGTGACTGTCCGAGAAGGTATGACAGTTATAGGCCTGTTTTGTTATCTGCTTTATCTGAATTGGCAGCTGACTCTTGTTTTTGTAGCGGTATCTCCTTTAATTGCTTTGGTTGTAATGATCGCATCTAAGCGATTTCGCCGTTTAGGCCATCGAATTCAAGATTCAATGGGGGATGTAACGCACGTCGCTTCTGAAAATGTTCAAGGCGTTCAGATTGTCCGTACATTTGGAGGCTGCGACAACGAACGAGAGCGTTTTGCGCAAGCTAGTGGTCAGAATTTGCGTCAAAGCCTGAAACTGGCGTTCACTGAAGGTTTAAGTGTTCCTATTGTTCAGATTATTGTTTCCAGTGCCTTAGCCCTCCTGATTTTCTTAGCTCTGCACCCAATGATGAATAACGATATGACTGCTGGACAGTTTATTGCGTTTATTATTGCAGCGGGCCTGATTGCCAAGCCTCTTCGTGCATTAACCGAAGTTAATAGTGCTATTCAGCGGGGTATTGCTGCTGCAAAAAGTATCTTTGAATTAGTAGATGAATCCGAAGAAGAAAACACTGGAAGTCTGGTTGCTAAGACTGATACAGGAAGTAGTCGTCTTGAGTTTAAAGATCTTTGTTTCTCTTATCTGCCAAATAAACCCGTCCTTAATCGTCTAAATCTTGAAGTGAAACCAGGGCAAACAGTGGCTCTCGTAGGTCGATCAGGTAGTGGTAAATCAACGTTGGCAAGTTTGATTCCTCGTTTTTATGAACCGACGAGCGGAGCTATTCTGCTAAACGGACATAAACTAGATGACTACGAGTTGGTCTCTTTACGATCACAAATCGCATTAGTGACCCAAAACGTTTTCCTATTTGATGGCACCATTCGAGATAATATCGCCTATGGTGCCGATTCGGATATCGGCGAGTCAGAGATTGTAGACGCTGCTCGTGCAGCCCATGTGATGGAGTTTGTTGAGCGAATGCCTGACGGATTAGATACACATGTGGGTGAAAAAGGTACCAAACTATCGGGTGGTCAACGTCAACGTATAGCGATTGCACGTGCCATATTGAAAAATGCCCCAGTCCTTATTCTTGATGAGGCAACGTCAGCCTTGGATACTGAGTCAGAACGTCATATCCAAGCGGCCTTAGAAAACGTCATGAAAGGGCGAACAACCTTGGTAATCGCACATCGGCTTTCAACTATAGAGTCAGCAGACCAGATTGTTGTGATGGATCAAGGCCAAATTATGGAGAAAGGGTCGCATGCGGAGCTTTTAGAGCAAGGTGGAATGTATGCGGATCTTTACCAGAAGCAGTTTACTGAAAATGACTGAGCATCTTAGTCACGGAGAAATTGAATGAAAATCAATATGCCACGTTTTGATAAAGCACAGGTTCTAGTAGTAGGGGACCTAATGCTAGATCGTTATTGGCATGGGCCGACCTCAAGAATTTCGCCAGAAGCACCGGTGCCAGTGGTAAAAGTTGAGCAGAATGAAGATCGCCCAGGTGGCGCTGCTAACGTGGCATTGAATGTAACTGCTCTAGGGGCAGGTGTTTCTTTAGTCGGTTTAGTGGGTAAAGATGAAGCAGGTGAAGCACTTCAGAAGCAGCTAACCTCAGCTCGAGTGAACTGTGCTTTTTCGATTACCGAAGAAGAGCCAACGATCACTAAGTTGCGCATTATCAGTCGTCACCAACAGTTGATTCGCTTAGATTTTGAAGAAGCTTTCTCTGCTGAACACAGCAAAAGTATCCAATCAGAATTAGAACCTTTATTAGGTAATGTTGGCGTGTTGGTGCTGTCTGATTACGGTAAAGGCACTCTGTCTGATTGCCAAGGTTTAATTAATGCGGCAAAAGCAGGAAATGTACCTGTGCTGGTTGACCCTAAAGGCAGTGACTTTAGTAAGTATCGCGGTGCAACCTTATTGACGCCTAACCTGTCCGAGTTTGAAGCAATTGTTGGACATTGTGCATCTGATGAAGAACTTGTTTCTAAAGGACAGGCGTTAGCGAAAGAGCTTGAACTAGACGCTTTGCTAGTGACCCGCAGTGAGCATGGTATGACTTTGATTCCTGCTGAAGGTGATGAAGTTCATTTCCCTGCGCGTGCGCGTGAAGTGTTCGATGTAACAGGTGCTGGCGATACAGTTATCTCAACACTTGCTTCAGCTTTAGCAGCGGGTGAAGAACTCACTAATGCAGTGGCTTTATCGAATATTGCGGCGAGTATTGTTGTTGGTAAATTGGGTACTGCGGCTATCAGCGCTCCAGAACTGCGACGTGCGGTGAGTAAAGAACAAGGTGCTGAGCGCGGTGTGGTGACCGAAGAGCAGTTACTAATTGCGTTAGCTGATGCTCGTGCTGCAGGCGAGAGTATTGTATTTACTAATGGTTGCTTCGATATTCTACATGCGGGTCATGTTGGTTATCTTGAGCAAGCAAGAGCCCAAGGCGATCGTCTTGTCTTAGCGATCAATAGTGATGAATCCGTTAGTCGCTTAAAAGGACCGGGCCGCCCTATTAATCCGGTTGAGCGTCGAATGGCTGTATTATCTGGTTTGGAAGCGGTCGATTGGGTGCTGTACTTTACTGAAGATACCCCTGAACGTTTGCTGGAACAAGTGAAACCGGATGTCTTAGTTAAAGGCGGCGACTACGGCATTGAAGGTGTTGTTGGCGGTGAGTTTGTGCGTAGCTATGGTGGTGAGGTTAGAGTGCTTTCTTTCCTTGATAACTGCTCTACTACAGCCATTGTTGAAAAAATTCAGGGCGATAGCGACGAATAGTCGGCTATCGCAATCTGGTTAAGCTAGCTTAGATCGAAAGTTTATTGAGCGCGGTATTAGCCGCGTTCACATTACTCGCTAGATGCTTGGGATTGATTGTGCCAATAATGGCTGATGTCACGCCAGGATGGGCATAGATAAAATCAAAACTTGCTTGAATAGGGTCTTGGCTTTGATCTAGGCAGATATGACCCGAAGCGAGTGCCTTCTTAAGCAGTATGCCTTTATTATTTTGGGCTGCATAGTCCAGTACCGCTTCCTCATCTCGATGGTTCAAATTGTAGGTCACCATCGCGCAATCAGATTTCTCTAAAGCTAATAATCCGCCTTCAACCGTTTTAGTCGACATGCCAGTCGCGCGGATCTTGCCTGACTGTTTTAACTCCTCTAGAACATCTAAAATGCCGTATTTGCTGATGATCTCTACATCATTTCCATCAGAGTGCACCAGTAACATATCAATATAATCAGTGTGTAAGCGTTTTAGACTACGCTCGACGCTGTATTGCACATGCTCCGGTGTGAAATTGAAGCCGGATTCACCAGTCGTATTGTCAAACTCTTCACCAACTTTTGAACAGATAACCCAGTCGTTACGCTGCCCTTTAAGCAAAGGCCCCAAGCGCTCTTCGCTATTGCCATAAGCAGGGGCTGTATCGATCAGGTTGATGCCTAAATCTTGAGCTTGTGCGATTAAATCAAGCACTGCTTTGTCATCAGGAATGGTGAACCCTGTTGGATACTTCACGCCTTTATCTCGACCGATCTTTACTGTGCCTAGGCCGATGGGTGAGATTTTTAAACCTGTTTGAGCTAGCTCACGTTTAATCAAAACTCACTCTCCCATAGAGGTTGTGCTGTTTCTGGCTTAGGAAGTACTTTTAGAGGTGAAAGGTCAGTATCAGACGATACTTTCTCGCATAGTGGTAGTACCTGATCAGCGAGATCGGGTGATAGCGCTAGTTTAGTTGGCCAAGCCACGATGCAATTACCGACTTTCTGAGCAAAAGCAGAGTCGGGCCTTGATAGAGATGATTGCTTTGGTTCAGCACGATTGACATGGAATGTACTCCATTGAGCATTAGAAAGATCGACCCAAGGTAGCAGGTCTGTTAATGCCTTTTTAGCAAATTCAATCTGTTCAGTTGGAGTGCGATCTAAACCAGTTTCTGCCACATCGCCGCCAAGGTACCAAACTTGTTTGCCATCACTGCAAGGGTGTGTGGTAATCGTTGCCACCGGTTTACTACCAGTACCAATACAGTGGGCAAACGTAGGCAAATTATGATCGTGCTTGACCATTACCATATGCAGAGGCCGTTTTTGCATCTCAGGCTGCTCGAGCGATAATT
This sequence comes from Neptuniibacter sp. QD37_11, assembly GCF_047778105.1. Classification (NCBI taxonomy): domain Bacteria; kingdom Pseudomonadati; phylum Pseudomonadota; class Gammaproteobacteria; order Oceanospirillales; family Oceanospirillaceae; genus Neptuniibacter; species Neptuniibacter sp. QD37_11. The sequence continues at coordinate 287,357 of NZ_CP180552.1, forward strand.
GACTAGCAATAGATTCGTAGCCTTCACCTGAGGTCAGCACTAACTGAGCAGTTTTCAGTGTTAGGTCATGCTCCTTAAAGGTGATACTCTGAACCTGTTGATCCTGAACCTGGATTTCAGCTTGGTTTAGATCCGCTTTGAATATGCGATCTTCAACAGGTGCTCTCAGTGCATCAATCACGGTTGGTACGTTTAATACCAGTTCATTCAAACGGTAGAGAGACCCTTTAAATTTGGAATTGGAAAACACTTTAGGGCGATCTGATTTCGACACCTCTTCAACACGTCCGCGAAAGGCTTTGGTCGCAAAGAAGGTAGTCATGCGAGAGCCTAAAGAGCCTTTAGACCACATATAGTGAGCTTCAGATAAGACTTCTACCGAGGTGAGGTCTACTTCGCCGTTGCCATTTAGGCAATCACGCCAGCGTTGTGGCATCTCTTTGATTGTATTGGATGCTTGGGTCAGTACGCCGTTTAGTGCATACTTAGTACCGCCATGAATGATCCCTTGTGCGCGGATGGTCTGTCCGCCTCCTAAGGTGTCTTTTTCCAGCAAAATGGCATTTAAGCCATCTTTTACTGCTCTATTGAGAAGCCAAAGGCCAGCAACGCCGCCGCCCACGATTACGAGATCAAGTTTAAGTGTATTCATAGACGGCATTATAAGCATGGGGGCGCTTAGGAGCTAGCCGATGCGTGTTATACTAGTCGACTTTATTGTCGACTGATGTGCTTACTTTTTATGAATCGCACTCTCTATACTTGCCTGTTTTATATCGCTCTACCGTTTATTTTACTGAAGTTATGGTTGCGAGGACGTAAAGCGCCCGCTTATCGCCAGCGTTGGCAAGAGCGACTTGGGTTTTTCCAATCGCCAGCTTTTGACGATCGCCCTTTGTGGATTCATGCTGTTTCTGTCGGTGAGGCACTGGCGATTATTCCTCTCGTTAAACTGATACAAGCCCGCTATCCGCAGCTGCCCATTGTGATGACTACTATGACACCAACGGGCGCGGAGCGAATCATAGACACCTTCGGTGATAGTGTGACTCACTATTACTGTCCTTATGATACGCCTTGTGCGATCAATCGTTTTCTTTCCAATGTGAAACCGCGCAGTTGTGTGGTTGTTGAAACGGAATTATGGCCAAACATGATTGCAGGTTGTGCCAAACACGATGTGCCTGTGTTAGTCGCAAATGCACGTTTATCAGCGAGATCTGCAAAGGGCTATGCTCGTTTCAGCAAGATGGCTGATCAGATGCTAAAGCAGATCAGTAAGATAGCTGCGCAAAATAGCGTTGATGGTCAGCGCTTCGTGGATTTAGGTCTTCCAAAGAGCGCTTTGGAGGTAACAGGTTCCATTAAGTTTGATGTCTCAGCTCCAGAAGGGAGTGAGCGTTTGGCTGCAGCCCTGCGAGAAATGTGGGGTTTAGATCGACCAGTCTTTATTGCTGCCAGTACGCATGAAGGGGAAGAAAGTGCGATCTTAAATGTATATCACAAGCTATTGGAGAGGACTCCGGAGCTATTGCTGGTCATTGTTCCTCGCCACCCGGAACGATTTGACGGGGTTGCAGAGCTTATAAAACAGCAAAGCTTTAAGTTGGCGCGTCGTAGCTTAGGTCAACAGCCGAGCCCTAAAACTCAAGTGTATCTTGGCGACACTATGGGTGAACTTATGAAACTGTTAGCAGCGGCTGATATTGCGTTTGTTGGCGGTAGTTTAATTGAGCGTGGTGGGCATAATCCATTGGAGCCAGCAGTTTTAAAGAAAGCCGTTGTTATGGGGCCACACTTCTTTAACTTCCAAATTATTTGCGACTCGTTACGAGAAGCTGGCGGGTTGGTTGTAGTCGAAGATGAAACTGCATTGCAGCAACAGATCGAGAAATTGATACAAGCGCCTGCTGAAAGAGAGAGAATTGGCGAGTTAGGTCAGGCATTTGTGAGGGAAAATCAAGGCGCATTGGATCGTTTATACGCCTTGACTGAGCGGGTCTGCATTAATAGAAATTAATGCGTACGAACCATTAGGCGTTGCTAGTGGTTCGTCTGTCCATCTCTTCGCACAACCAGTGCCCTACAAAAATGTGGGCTTCTTGGATGCGCGCTGTTTCATCGGATGGTACGCGGATTAGGTGGTCGGCAATATCGTTTAGCTTACCGCCATGAGAGCCTGTCCAGGCCCATGTGGTGCAACCGATCTCTTTCGCCGCTTCAATCGCATCAATGACGTTAGCACTGTTGCCAGAAGTCGAAATGCCGATGATAAGGTCTTCAGGCTTGGCTAATGCTTGTAGCTGACGAGTGAACACAGAATCATAACTGTAGTCGTTGCTGTGAGCGGTAAGAATCGATGTGTCAACCGTAAGTGCTATCGCTGCTAGTGGGCGACGTTCTGCCTTGTAACGTACAACAAACTCAGCTGCTAGGTGTTGGCTGTCGGCTGCGCTGCCACCGTTACCCATAAAGATCAATTTGCCGTCTTGGTCGAAACATTGCTCAATTTGATCGGCCAGAAGCTGGCTATCAGCAGCAATTTTGTCTAACTGGTTGAAGGTGTCAAAGTGGCGTTGTAGCGCATTTGAAAATGACATATTAAGCTCCAGTTAGATCAAACGTCAGAGTTTCGCCTGCTTGTTCAGCAAAGGCTTTGCCGAAGAAGTCTTCAAGCTTCTGACCATCGCTATCCAAAACCCAGCTGTTAAGGCTTTCATCATAGTCAAAGTGGAAACCACCGCTCTTGGTTGCCAACCATAGTTGTTTAACAGGAGCCTGACGGGTAAAAATAAGCTGAGTGCGGTTTTCACAGATGATCGTTAAGATTCCACCGCCGAACTGAACATCAATATCGGTTTCTGCATCATCTAGCACTTCTTCAATCTGTTCTAATGTTTCATCAACCAGATCGTTAAATTCGCTTTCAGTCATGTTTACTCCGGCGCTATTGCCTTGAAATCGTGTTTATAGAGGCGAAGTATATCAAGCAATAGATAAAAGCCGAAGAATGGTTCTCATTAACTCTCAAAATTATCGATAAAAAGGGAGTTTTTTTCTGTATATCTACCTGGATATGCAAAACGTTTTTATTAAATCGCTGTGAACTAGGTATAATCGAAGAATTAGACCGTTTAATGGGATTCCCACTGTGAAAACGCAGACCAAACGAATTGGATTAGTTGTCCTGCTTAGTATGTTAGTACTGGGTGGATGTGGCCAGAAAGGCCCTTTGTATCTGCCTGATGCAGAAAATCAGAAAAAGTCACAGCAGAAGTAAGAGAATTTTCATGGATTCATTCGAATATAAAAATGGGCAGCTCTGCTGTGAAGAAATTGCTTTAACACGCGTTGCCGAAGAGTTTGGTACACCAACCTATGTGTATTCTCGAGATGCACTTGAGCGTGCTTACCTAGCATACGCAGATGCATTAGAAGGGCATGATTCATTAGTTTGTTATGCCGTAAAAGCTAACTCCAACATTGCAGTGCTAAATGTACTTGCGCGTTTAGGTGCAGGTTTCGATATCGTATCTGCCGGTGAGCTAGAACGTGTTCTACGTGCAGGTGGCGATGCTTCCAAAGTTGTTTTCTCTGGTGTTGGTAAACAGCCAGCAGAGATCGCTCGAGCACTGGAAGTAGGTATTCGTTGCTTTAACATTGAGTCAGAAGCTGAGCTTGAGCGTGTAAACGAAGTCGCTGGCGCTGAAGGCAAAGTAGCTGCGATCTCATTCCGTGTGAACCCAGACGTAGATGCAGGTACGCACCCTTATATCTCTACAGGTTTAAAAGAGAATAAGTTTGGTATCGATATTGATGAAGCTGTACGCATTTATGGCCGCGCGGCTCAGATGGAAAATGTTGATGTTGTCGGTATGGATTGCCACATCGGCAGTCAGCTAACGGAAGTTACTCCATTTCTAGATGCACTCGATCGTGTATTGGTACTAGTTGATCAGTTAGCTGAGCAAGGCATCACAATTAAGCATTTGGATTTGGGCGGTGGTCTAGGTGTTTGTTACACCGATGAAGTGCCTCCAACGCCTCAAGAGTATATTTCTGAAGTTCTTAAGAAAGTTGAAGGTCGTGATCTTGAACTGATTTTTGAGCCTGGTCGTTCTATCGCGGCCAATGCGGGTGTAATGCTGACTCGTGTTGAGTTTTTGAAGTGCACTGGTGAGAAGAATTTCGCAATCATTGATGGTGCAATGAATGACTTGATCCGTCCATCTTTATACAGCGCTTATCAGGAGATTGTTCCGGTAATGTTGCGCGAAGGTGGTGAAGAGAAACAATGGGATCTTGTAGGTCCTGTTTGTGAAACGGGTGACTTCTTAGGTAAAGATCGTGCGCTAACACTAGAAGCTGGTGATTTACTCGCTGTTTGTTCTGCAGGCGCTTATGGCTTTGTGATGGCATCTAACTACAACAGCCGTGGTCGTCCTGCGGAAGTAATGGTAGATGACAATCAATTCCACCTGATTCGCCAGCGTGAAACGCTAGCTGATCTAGTTAAGGGTGAACAGCTGTTACCTAAGGATCGTTAGGGGTTATTGATGTTAGTCCGTTTTACCAAAATGCACGGTTTGGGTAATGACTTTATGGTGCTGGATCTAGTGACCCAGCGCGTAAAAGTTACGCCTAAACTGGTAAAAAAGCTTGGTGATCGTAACTTTGGTGTTGGATTCGATCAGCTATTAATCGTTGAGCCACCTTCAGATCCAGATGTGGATTTCCGTTACCGTATCTTCAACCAAGACGGTTCAGAAGTTGAAAACTGCGGTAATGGTGCTCGTTGCTTCGCCAAGTTTGTTCGCGATAAGCGTTTAACTGGTAAGTCTGAAGTTGTCGTGCAGACGGCTAATGGCCGTATGTGCCTGAAGATTCGCGAAGATAAGCGAGTTGAGGTCAATATGGGTCAGCCTATATTACAGCCTTCAGAGATCCCTTTTGCGGCCGACCAGCAAGCAATTACTTACCCTGTTGAGGTTGACCATCAAGGCGCAGCTGAAACAGTTGAATTAAGTGCGGTATCTATGGGTAACCCCCATGGTGTTTTGGTTGTGGATAACACCGAAACAGCGCCAGTAGAAACACTAGGCCCAGTGCTAGAGCCTCATACCTGCTTCCCTGCAAAAGCGAATATCGGTTTTATGCAGGTATTGGCGCGCAATGAAGTTAATTTGCGTGTATTTGAGCGTGGCGTTGGTGAAACGATTGCTTGTGGTACCGGTGCTTGCGCCGCGGTTGTTGCAGGAAAATTGCGAGGCCTGCTCGATATGCCTGTGACAGTTCATCTTCCTGGTGGCGATCTTGAGATCGAGTGGCAGGGTGAAGGCCATCCCGTTATTATGACAGGGCCAGCAACAACGGTTTATGAAGGACAGATCTTCGTATGAGTGAAGAAACAGGACAGATTAGCGAAGCTCAGGTAGCGGAATACCTCCAGCAACACCCTGACTTTTTCACAGGTAATGCAAAATTACTGGAAAAATTACACGTACCTCATGAAACAGGTCGAGCTGTCTCTTTGGTTGAGCGTCAGACCACGGTTCTGCGTGAAAAAAACCAGAACCTAACAGCGCACCTTTCTGATCTGATCGACATTGCACGACATAATGATCTGCAGTTCGAAAAGACTAAACGTATGGTATTGGCATTACTGGAAGCTGAAACGCTGGATGATATCGCTGTCGCGATTGATGAAAGCTTATGCCAAGACTTTGCTAGCGATAGCACAGCGTTGATCTTGTTCACGAGCAAACCTCTAGATGTGAATAACCTGCGCCTGACATTGCGTGAAGATGCGGCAGTGATTGATAGTTTGGTCGGGACTAATCTGCCGAGCTGTGGACGTCTGTCTGATGCTGAAAATGAATTCATTTTTGGTGATGAAGCTATCAAAGTTCAATCCGCTGCAGTTGTACCCTTAGTACAGGGCGAAACTTTAGGTTTATTGGCAATTGGTAGCTTCGATGCAAACTATTTTACCAGTAGCCAAGGCACAGTATTGCTAAGCTATGTTGGTGAAGTATTAAGCCGCGTAGCTTCTCGTATTCTGCGTCAGCAGGATCACTAAAGAAAGATAGGGGAGAGAGTTGAAAGAAGCGCTGTTAGAGCAGTTTCTTCATTACCTAGCGACTGAACGCCAGCTCTCTCCTCACACCCTCGATAATTACAGTCGCGATCTCAACAAACTACTCGATTTTACTGAGCAACAATCACTGGCTGAATGGTCTTCGGTTGAGGTTAAACATATTCGTCAGTACGTCGTGCAACTACACCGTAAAGATCTGGCCGGTAGCAGCATTCAGCGCTCTCTGTCAGCTATCCGTAGTTTCTATAATTTTCTCTCTCGAGAATCGGTCGTAGAACAAAATCCTGCTGCAGCCGTTCAAGCGCCTAAATCACCGCGTAAGTTACCCTCTACACTCGATGTTGATCAGATGGGAACGCTGCTCGATGTACCCGTAACCGATAATATATCTGCTCGTGATGCCGCAATGATGGAACTTATGTATTCATCTGGACTGCGTGTCTCAGAGCTGGTGGCAATAGATCTATATAGTTTAGACCTCTCAGAGGGAAGTCTGCGAGTTGTAGGTAAAGGCCGTAAAGAACGTGAGTTGCCCATAGGGCGGAAGGCACTTGAAGCCTTAGATCGCTGGCTAGATGTGCGTCACGAATTGGCTAGCTATGATGAGAATGCGCTCTTTGTGAGTAAGCGTGGTAGCCGTATTACGGTTCGCTCGGTGCAGCAGCGGATGGACTATTGGGGTAAATATCTAGGTGTGAATGGTAAAGTTCACCCGCATAGACTCCGTCATAGTTTTGCTAGTCATATACTTGAATCCAGTAGTGACCTACGTGCCGTACAAGAGCTCTTAGGACATGAGGATATATCCACAACACAAATCTACACTCACTTAGATTTCCAACATTTAATGAAAGTGTACGAAGGTGCTCACCCTCGCGCACGGAAAAAGAGCCAGAAATGATACGCTGCATTACCTTTGATTTAGACGATACTCTCTGGGCTGTAGACCCTGTTATCCAGCATGCAAACCAAACGATGTTTGCTTGGATATCTGAGCATGCATCGGCATTTTTACAGCATTACAAGTTACATGATCTTGCTGCTTTGCGTCAGATCGTTTTAGAAGATGCTCCAGAGATTGCGCATAGTGTAACGCTGATTCGTATGGAACAGTTGAAGTATGGTTTACGAAAAGCGGGTTACAGTGCGGATGAAGTAGAAGCCTTGGCTGCTCAAGCTTTTGAAGTGTTTATTCAAGCGCGTCAGGAAGTGGTCTTTTTTGAACATGCACGTGAAGTTTTATTGGAATTAAAGCAGCAAGGCTATCAGTTGGGCGCGTTGAGTAATGGTAATGCTGATATCCATCGAGTGGGCCTAGCCGATCTGATCGATTTCCAATTCAAAGCAGACGATGTCGGGCAGATGAAGCCGCATCCATTAATGTTTGAACAGATGTTAGCGAACACAGGTTTACGACCGGAGCAGGTTATTCATGTGGGTGACAATCATGAACATGATGTTGAAGGCGCTGCAGCTGTCGGGTTGTGGACAATCTGGGTTAATCTACAATCGGGTGATAAATCACACATTGCGTCTGCTCAGGTATCTTGTTTAAGCGAGTTACCGGCGCGAGTTGCTGAAATTAATCAGCAAGCCCGCAACCGTATAACTCTCTAAGGTAATTATTTAACCTTAAACTGACCGACGATCTGCTGTAAGTAAGCTGCCTGTTTGGCTACTTCTTCACTCGCTTCAGCATTTTGACCAACTTGCTCGCTGGCTACAGCGACAATGGTTTGGATCTGTTCAGCATTGTTGTTGATATCACCGGCTACGGCAGTTTGCTGTTCTACAGCCGCTGCCACCTGAGAGGTCATATCTACAATATTTGTAGCGTCATTCATGATTTTATCCAGAGCGCTGATGCTAGTCCCTGCTTCTTCAGCACTTTGCGCACTGACTTCAACGCTACGCATCATTAGGTTGGATACTTGGCCTGTTTGCTGCTGTAGGTCATTAATCATGACATCGATCTCAGTCGCTGATTCCTGACTTCGGCCAGCCAAGCCTCGGACCTCATCGGCAACGACTGAGAAACCACGGCCATGATCGCCTGCGCGAGCAGCCTCTATTGAAGCGTTAAGTGCAAGTAGGTTGGTTTGTTCGGCAATGCCTTTAATAACATCTAGTACTGTACCTATCTTCGTCCCGTTCTCTTCTAACAGAGCGACAGCTTCGGTGCTCTGACTGGCACCTTCTGCCAGATTATTAATGTTTTCAATTGCATGGCTGATGATGCGTTGCCCTTCAGCAGCGCTTTGTTGTGAGTGATTTGCCGTTTGGGCGGTAAGCTCTGTGTTGTGAGCGATCTCTCTCATAGCACTTTCCATCTCTTGGACAGCGGCGGAAACCTGAATCACTTGAGCTTTCTGACTTTCTAAGCCTTGAGAGGTCTCAACGGCTATAGCTGATACTTCCTCAGCTGCTGCGCTTAACTGTAATGAGGAGTTGTTTACTCGCTCGAGCAGGGCCTGAAATTCGGACATCATGCTATTAAAGCTACGCCCCATATCGCTCAATTCATCATTGGCAACAACTTGATAGCGTACTGTTAGGTCTTTGTTTTCTTTAGCATTACCCATTACTTGTTGCAGGATGCGTAAACGCGAAATGATGTTGTTAGCAATCCAAAGGGCAATTGCAGAAACAATACCTGCTATGACGAGCGCTTTAATACTTGAGAGTAGTTTGATGGAAGCAATTTCAGCATTTAAGCGTTCTGTAATTTCGGCAGCTTGTTCTTCTAACAGCGTTTCGGATTTGTGGATTGATTTACGCATATTGCCCAGTAAACCTTGTTTACTGTTAAGGCCTAGCTTTTCGTAATTATCGATTAGAGTGAGGAATTTTGTGCGATAAACAGATAACAGTTGCTTAGTTTCAGTAATATCATTTTCGTTGAATAACTCAGTTTCTAGATCATTACTTAGCTTCTCAAAATTGGTCTCAAACTTTTTGCGGTATTTAAGGTCTTTGCGAATAAGAAAGTCTTTTTCATTGCGGCGTAATTGCAGAATATCGGCTAACAAGTGGTAATTATCCAGCTCTTTTACTTTGCTTTCAGCACCGTGTACTGCCTTGCGAAGCTCTCCGCGCAGGCCTTCATTATGAGACAAGCCGATTTCCTGCTTCAATTTCACTAACTGATGGAAATTATCGGCATAAGTATCAATGATTATATGCAGGTCTTTAGTTTTTTCGTGCGGGATGCCGGCGTGGTCTAAGTGCTCTTCAAGAGTGGTTATTTCGGCTTGGAATGCAGCAACGGTATCGTCAAAGCGTTTTAGGTATTTAATATCGTCACGTGCTAAAAAATCTTTTTCATGACGTCGGAGGGTCAGCATACTGCTTTCTAGATGACTTACTTCAGTTTCAGCATCTTTTAAACTGGAAACGTTAGTGATTGCGAAATGAAGCATGCCATACATCGATGCGATCGAAATAATAATGAACGCGATCAATGCCGTTAGTTTAAATTTTATTGTCATTTTAACTGCGCCTAGGAATAAAATTTGAGAGCTGACCTATCCCTGTCGGCAAAAAATCCAATTTCATTCTTAAAGTTAGTACAAATGATCTTGTTTGCGAACCGTAAAACTACTTAGTGCATAAAAAAAGCGAGTAAATTGTTTAAAAAACAACGGCCTTGCTCGGTTGGGCAAAGCGAATTGAGCTCTTTTGTTAGTAGCTTTTGTTGCCTTGCGGTAGTTAAGGGGGGCTCAATAGTCGATAAGGGCAGGCCTGTGCGTTGTGTAAATAGGTCCGAGGGAACCCCATGGTAGAGTCTTAAAGCGTTGAGCATAAATTCGAAAGGAAGCTCTTCTGGGCTTATTTCAGTGTCGCCTGTTAGCCTTGTTGCTGGGTTCATATAGGCTTTAGGTTGTTTCTGTTTCCAGCGGCGAATGATTTTGTTTTGTTCTGGAAGTGTGATCTTGCCGTGAGCACCTGCGCCTATGCCTAGATAGTCACCAAATTGCCAGTAATTTAAATTGTGTTTGGCTCGGTTGCCTTTCGATTTAGCATAGGCAGAAATTTCATACTGGCTGTATCCTGCGGAGCGGATAAGCGCTTGCCCTTGTTCTTGGATCTCCCACAGAGTGTCATCGATAGGAAGTAGTGGAGGGCGAGAGTGAAATTCTGTATTCGGCTCAATGGTTAGCTGGTACCAAGATAGATGATCAGGCTGTAATGCTATCGCTTGTTCTAAATCACTCAATGCGCCTTCAAGTGTTTGGTCAGGAAGGCCATGCATCAAGTCTAGATTTAACTTAGGAAAAAGCTCACGCGCTAATGTGGCTGCTTTAACTGCATTCTCAGAACTATGTATTCGCCCGAGCTTGGCGAGATGCTGATCGTTAAAGCTTTGCACACCGATAGAGAGTCGATTAATCCCCGCGTCTCGATAGCCAACAAATTTATCTTGCTCGAAAGTACCAGGGTTCGCTTCTAGGGTGATCTCGGCATCTTTTTCTAGTGGGATAATATTATGAATCCCTTGTAGTAATGCTTTAAAGCTATCTGCGGAGAACAGGCTTGGAGTGCCGCCACCAATAAAGATTGTTTGTATGCTACGACCTTGTGCGAGGTGTTTCTCGGACTCTAAGTCATCCAATAAGCACTGGATGTACTCTGTTTCAGGCAGTTCATCGCGCTGAGCATGAGAATTAAAATCGCAGTAAGGACATTTACGTACACACCACGGGATGTGTACATAAAGAGATAATGGTGGCAGCTGTAGGCTCATAAACGGTTACTTCAAGTAAGGTTCGATGCTTTGTTTCAGCAATTGAACTGCTTGGCCACGGTGGCTGAGTTTATTCTTTTGTTCAGGTGCTAATTCAGCTGATGCTTTTTCCAGTTCAGGAATCCAGAACAGCGGGTCGTACCCAAAGCCGTTACTTCCACTTGCTCGTTCTAGAATAGTTCCTTCCCAGCTACCCTGACAAATTAATGGGGTTGGGTCGTTTGCATGACGCATAAAGACTAAAACACAGCGGAAGCGGGCGCTGCGTTGTTCGCTAGGAATACCTTCAAGCTTTTCTAGAAGTAACTCATTGTTTTTAGCATCAGTGGCGCCTTCGCCAGAAAAGCGTGCTGAGTAAATACCAGGAGCGCCTTGAAGTGCATCCACCTCTAGCCCGGAATCATCGGCTAGTGCGGGTAGCCCAGTAACTTCAGCAGCGTGGCGTGCTTTTAGAATGGCATTTTCAACAAAGCTTAAACCGGTCTCATCGGCATCGCTTACGTTGAATTCAGATTGAGGTACAACTTCGACACCTAAATCTGCCAGAACTTGATTAAACTCTTTTAACTTACCTTTGTTACCACTGGCGAGCACAATTTTATTAATCATTCTTTCACCGCACTGAAAAATAAAAAAGACGCATGATAATGCGCCTTTTTGTGAGTTGTTAGGGCTTACTCTTCGTAAAAGCGTTGTTCAAATTTTACAGTGTAAGCGGGTTTGTTTGGGTCTGGCTGTACTTCTAGAGATAGGCGCATCACTTGATCATCAGTAAAACCAAATTGACCTATGTAATAGATCGCATTGCCTTCATCGACTTTTTTAAAGTCAAGATTTTGCGATTGTTGAATCAAGCTTGTTGCTTGGCCTTTTACAAACGCTGATACAGGTTTTTTCTCGCCATCCTCAATTTTCAAAACTGATACATTGACCAGAGCACGACGTTTACTACGTTGGATGCCAATAGCTTGAGCTACATCAGGTTGAATAAAGGTGCTGTAGAAAGCGTTATAGTGGATCTCGTAGTTGTCATATTTCACAAACTGCTCAGCCAGAACGGGTTGGCTAATGAGTGCGATTAATGACAACAATAAAGCTGATGCCCATTTGCTTAAGCGATTCATTGTCTTCCTCACTTATTTTGTAATCCGGTAGATGGCAATTTCACCCAGCATGTTAGGCCAGAGATGGATCCACCACCGGTGTTGGTGTTCGTTATCCACAACTGTACGATCCATAATGTAGATATTGCGTTCAACACAGAGTTGTTCAAAATCATTAAACGTACAGAAGTGTGTGTTGGGTGTGTTATACCAAGTATAGGGTAGGAACTTGGATACTGGCATTTTACCTCTGAATGCCAAATATCCACGTGCGCGCCAGTGCCCGAAATTAGGGAAGGTGACGATACACTCTTTGCCTATACGCAGCATTTCATCAACGATTTGATCCGGACGCATCATGATTTGGATAGCCTGCGTCATGATCACGGTATCAAAGGTGTTGTCTTTGATCGAAGCTAGGCCTTCCTCAATATCTTTCTCTATTACGTTGACCCCTTTGCGAACGCAATCAGTAATATTGTCTTGGCCAATTTCTAAACCGTAGCCGGTCGCGTTCTTCTCTGTTTGCAGATAGTGCAGTAACTCGCCATCACCACAACAAAGGTCAAGCACGCGCTTGCCAGGTTCAACCCAGTCTTTGATTAGTTCTAAATCAGCGCGCATTAGCTTTTCTCCTCTGCTTTTAATGCCACAGTATCCTGTTCAACTCGCTCCATATAAGCAGAGAAGATGTCTAGGTAACGAGGAATAGGGATTAGGAACGCGTCATGGCCCTGAGCTGCTTCAATTTCTGCATAGCTTACTTGTTTATTAGCTTCTACTAGCGCATCCACAATCTCGCGAGAGCGCTCTGGTGAGAAGCGCCAATCTGTAGTGAATGAGATCACCATAAACTTTGCTTTTGCTTGTGCTAGTACTTCTGGAAGACTTTTTCCGCTATCCACTGTTGGATCGAAGTAATCCAGCGCTTTAGTCATTAACAAGTATGTATTAGCGTCAAATGCTGTCGAGAAACGCTCGCCCTGATAGCGAAGGTAAGACTCGATTTCAAACTGAGGTGTGAAATCGTAGCTAATCTGCCCAGAACGAAGCTCGCGGCCAAACTTGCTGCGCATGCCGTCGTCAGATAGGTAAGTAATATGACCTAACATCCGCGCCAGCATTAGACCAACTTTAGGTACTTCATCTTTTTCGTAGTAGTGACCGTTATGGAACTGAGAATCCTTACTGATCGCTTGGCGAGCTACTTCGTTAAATGCGATATTCTGCGCTGATAACTTAGGTGCGGCTGCGATAACCATGCAGTGACGCAGGCGATCAGGATAATTGATCGACCATTGCAATGCCTGCATTCCACCTAAGCTTCCACCAATAACAGCTGCAAACTGTTCGATACGGAAGCGGTCAGCCAAACGCGCTTGGCTTTCGACCCAATCATTGACCGTTACAATCGGGAAATCAGGGCCATAAGGTTTGCCGGTTTCAGGATTGATCTGGTTAGGACCGCTGGAACCATGGCAACCACCTAGGTTATTTAACGCGATAACAAAGAATTTATTGGTGTCGATCGCTTTACCTGGGCCTATAGCGCTGTCCCACCACCCCGGCTTTTTATCGTCCATGCTGTTATAACCAGCAACGTGGTGGTTACCCGACAAGGCATGACAAATCAGGATTGCATTTGAGCGATCTTTATTCAGTTCACCGTAGGTTTCGATGATAAGGTGGTATCTATCTAATGTGCGGCCGCATTGAAGCTGTAAGGGCTCATTAAATTCAATAATTTCAGGTGTAACAATTCCAACGGAATCTTCAGGAATAACAGCAGGCATTTCTAATCTCGACTCTAAAACAGCAATTTTAAAATTACACAATGAAACGGAGCGCTAGATGCGCTAGAGGAGTCGAGCTTCACATCTCATAGAAGATGAGTACGCGACCAAGAGAAATGAAAGTTGAATCTGTCACCTTAGGTATCTCAGTAAAATGATCTTACAAGTTAATCAAGTTAACCTATTTTAACGAGTTTTTACGTCACAAGCTCGTATTTGTCCAAGTGATCAATGCAAAAACTCGCTATCAAACAATTAAATAGAGCAGAGCGAACGAAAACGCTCTGCTTTATCAGTTAGTAAACAAATCGGCCTAACTGGGATTGTATGATTGTGATCGCAAGGAAAATAAATATAGGTGACAAATCTAAACCACCTATAGGTGGGACCACCTTCTGCACAAGTTTAAATAGAGGCTGTGTGACTTGTTGAATCAATTGTGGGCCAGGATGATAACTACCAGGCGCCACCCAGCTGATAATAACTGAGCCTAATACTGCCCAGAAATAGATCTCTAGAATACCATTAACAACACCCACAAGCGCCAGTACCAGAAGGTGAACAATGTTGGGCATGTCCATTCCCGATACCATCACGATCAAAAATAGTGTCGCGATTTTAACTACTGTTGCATAGAGCAATGCCGACGCATCAAATTTGCCAATGCGAGGTACAGCGCGGCTAATTGCGACTACAGGTACATTTGTCAATTTGGCAATCGCTTGAGATATCGGGTTGTAATAGTCGGCATGGGACAACTGTAAAAGGAAACGCAAGATAATAATGAACGCATACATTTCACCTAGCATGCGGATTATCAAAACGATTGGATCCTGTGCCATATCAATTCCTATGTCGTTGATCTGTTAGTAAAACAAGTATAGTTAGGTTCAACTTTCACGCAGTATAGAGTGTAGCTGTGCGATGTTGAACCTTGCTGTTAATCTTTGCCTAGTTCTTCGGCAAGTTCTACGGAACGATCATTACATGCTTTCATTGCATCATCAAAAAGCTCAGGAAGTTGGCCATCGATAAAACGCTTGATCGCTTGCTCAGTTGTACCCTTAGGAGAGGTCACTCGTCGGCGAAGTTCCGCTGGGTCAAACTCACTCTCTTTCGCCATTTTAGCCGCTCCAAGAGCAGTCTGTAGCGTTAGTTGAGTGGCAGTTTCTTTTGAAAGGCCTAGTTTTTCTCCAGCAGCAATCATGGATTCCATGACAAGGAAATAATATGCCGGGCCTGAGCCTGATACAGCGGTTACGGCATCAAGTTGCGATTCTTCATCTACCCACAATGTAATGCCTGTAGCATCTAGAATAGTTTCGGATTGTTGGCGTTGCTCGGCGGAAACTTTAGCGTTGGCGTACAGTCCACTGGCACCAGTCTGTACCAGTGCTGGGGTGTTAGGCATACAGCGAACGATTGCAGTATTGCCGCCTAACCATTTGTCGATGCTTGGCGTCATAATGCCAGCTGCAACTGAAACAATCAGTGGTTGTGAGCTTTGTACGCTATCAGCAATTGATGCCGTTACTGTTTTTAAAATCTGAGGTTTAACTGCTAGGACCACAACATCAGCAGCTTGAACAGCTTCATTGTTATCTGTCGTTGTTTTTAGGCCTTGTTCTTTTAAATCGGCAAGGCGTTCAGCTTCAGGTTCGCTGGCCCAGATTTTTTCTGCTGGGTAGCCATTGCTGATTAGGCCGCCAATGATAGCGCGTGCCATGTTGCCAGCACCGATAAACGCGAGAATAGGTTGATTATTCACAATAGATCCTTACAAAAATTAGGCGGACTTAGGTGCCCGAGGGCCAAAAATGGCTGTGCCAATGCGGACAATAGTAGAGCCCTCTGCGATAGCAGCATCCATATCTCCAGACATGCCCATTGATAGTGTATCTAATTGAGGGTGTTTGGCCTGTAATTCAAGCTGTAGTGCTTTCATTTTTGCAAAAGCGGCTTGTTGTTCCTTTGGATCTTCAGTCGCTTTAGGGATTGCCATAAGGCCACGAACACAGATGTTAGGTAGTTTACTAATCTCCTCAACCAGAGTGTGTAGTTCTTCAGGTCGACAGCCCGATTTGCTCTCTTCGTTACTGATATTGACCTGAATGCAAACATTCAGTGGTTTAAGCCCAGTCGGACGTTGTTCGGAGAGCCTTTTAGCGATCTTTAGGCGGTCTAAGGTATGTAGCCAATCAAAGTTTTCGGCGACAGAGCGAGTCTTATTGGATTGCAGGGGACCAATAAAGTGCCAGATTAGCTCTAGTTCTTTTAACTCGTTAATCTTCTCTAGACTTTCCTGTAGGTAGTTTTCACCAAAATGCACCTGACCTTCGTTTGACGCAATACGAATATCGTCTGCAGGGCGTGTTTTACTGACGGCTAACAGGGTGATGTCTGAGGTATTTCGTCCATTTTTGGTAGCAGAGGATGCTACCTCAGATCGAACCATCTTCAGATTCTTTGCTATGATTGACATATATTTGTGGCCTTAGCAATTGGATTGCAACGGGGATTCTGCTAGAACTACCTTATAACTTTACAACGCAGTGCCGGGTTACAGGAACGTTATGGATATTACCGAACTTTTATCATTTACCGTACAACAAGGTGCATCAGATTTGCATATATCAGCAGGGATGCCACCTATTATTCGTGTTGACGGTGATGTGCGTCGCATAAAACTGCCTTCTTTAGACCATAAACAGGTTCATACTCTCATTTACGACATTATGAATGATAAACAACGTAAAGAGTATGAAGATGTACTTGAGACAGACTTTTCTTTCGAGGTGCCTGGTTTAGCGCGTTTTCGTGTGAACGCATTTAACCAGAATCGCGGTGCGGGTGCTGTTTTCCGAACTATCCCTAGTAAGGTTTTAACGTTAGATGATCTCGATATGGGTAAGGTGTTTAAGGACCTTTCTGAGAAGCCACGTGGCTTAGTTCTGGTTACGGGTCCTACAGGTTCTGGTAAAAGTACAACATTGGCTGCAATGATCGATTACATTAATGACACGCGTGCCGATCATATTTTGACTATTGAAGACCCAATTGAATTCGTGCATGAAAGTAAGAAGTGCTTGGTAAACCAGCGTGAAGTGCATAGGGATACACATAGCTTTTCGAATGCACTTCGTTCGGCACTACGTGAAGACCCGGATATCATCCTTGTCGGTGAGATGCGAGACTTGGAAACTATCCGTCTCGCGCTGACTGCCGCTGAAACCGGCCATTTAGTATTTGGTACTTTACACACCACCTCAGCAGCTAAAACAATTGACCGTGTTATTGACGTATTTCCGGCCGCTGAGAAGGATATGGTGAGATCCATGCTTTCAGAGTCGCTGATGGGTGTGATCTCGCAGACACTTTTGAAAAAGCCGAAAGGCGGCCGGGTTGCAGCTCATGAGATTATGATTGGTACCCCAGCTATTCGTAACCTTATCCGAGAGGACAAAGTTGCTCAGATGTATTCGGCGATCCAGACTGGTGCATCATTTGGTATGAAAACTTTGGATCAATCTCTGCAAGAATTGATGCAAAAAGGATTTATAACACGCGAAACAGCGCGTGAGCGTGCAGCAAACCCACAACAGTTTTAATTGGGCTTAGGAGATATACAGCGTGGATTTTACGCAATTACTAAAGGTGATGGTGGATAGGGATGCCTCTGACCTTTTCGTAACGGCAGGTGCAAGGCCGACGATTAAGGTTGACGGTACTTTGAAACCGTTAACAAAAGACACCCTTAAGCCATCACAGGCTCGAGCTCTTGTTTACAGTACTATGAATGACAAGCAGCTTGCGGAGTTTGAGGGATGTCATGAGTGTAACTTTGCTATTAGTGCGCCAGGTTTGGGACGTTTTCGTGTATCTGCATTCTTTCAGCGTAACTCTGCAGGCATGGTCTTAAGGAAGATTAATAACTATATACCAAGCTTAGAAGAGTTGAACCTGCCACCAATCCTACGTGATTTGTCTATGACAAAACGAGGATTAATCTTATTTGTTGGTGGTACCTCTACAGGTAAATCAACCTCTTTAGCATCGATGATTGATTACCGTAATACCAATCATCGGGGTCATATTATTACTATCGAAGATCCGATTGAGTATGTTCACGAACATAAGCAAAGTATCATCACTCAACGTGAAGTAGGTATCGATACCGACTCGTTTGATGTAGCACTAAAAAATACGCTCCGTCAGGCACCAGATGTAATTTTGATGGGTGAGATCCGTACTAGGGAAACGATGCAACATGGTATCGTATTTGCCGAAACAGGTCATTTAACTCTAGCAACTTTACACGCTAATAATGCCAACCAAGCATTAGACCGCGTAATTAGCTTCTTCCCGCCTGAGCATCATGATCAGTTGTGGATGGATCTTTCATTAAACCTTAAAGCGATTATTGCGCAACAACTGTTACCTACGAAAGATGGTAAGGGACGTCGTGCAGCGATCGAAGTATTGATTAACACGCCATTAATTCAGGATTTGATCCGTAAAGGTGAAGTTCATGAGATTAAAGATGTGGTTAAAAAATCAACTAACTTAGGGATGCAGACGTTCGACCAATCTTTGTTTAATCTCTACAAAGACGGGGTGATTACTTACGATGTGGCACTAGCCCATGCTGATTCGCCAAACGATCTTCGTCTAATGATTAAGCTGAGTGCTGATACGAATCCTGAATTGGCTCCAGATGAAGATAATCAATCTTTCCATCTACAGGATGAAGAGGATTACTTGCATAACGAAGGTGATGCTAACGTTAAAGGGATGTAATCTAAGGATTGCTTTGCTTTAAAGAATTATGCTGGAAAGAAAAAGCCGCGATATGATATCGCGGCTTTTTTACGTTTAGGCAGTATAAACCACTTGGCCTTGGAACAGTGTATGGGACACTTTGCCTTTTAGTGGATAGTTCATGAACGGTGTATTTTTTCCTCTTGAATGGCATGTATCAGGCGTGAGCTGCCATTCAGTTTCAGGGTTAAAAATACAGATGTTCGCAACACTGCCAACATTAAGGTTACCTGTAGGTAAGCCTAAAATCTCAGCAGGAGCCGCGGTTAGTTTTTCAATCAGTTGAGGTAGATCCAGCATGTTCTGTTCAACCAGCAATAGGCCTAAAGGCAACAATGTTTCCAAGCCGATCATGCCCGGCTCGGTATCTGCAAATGGAGCCTCTTTTGCTGCACGTTCGTGAGGCTGGTGGTCAGAACAGATCGCCTGGATGCTTCCACCTAACAATCCTTGTATTAAACCTGCGCGGTCTAGTTGACTACGCAAAGGCGGGATCAGGTGGAAGTCATTGTTGAAACCGTTCACGTTCTCATCGGTCAGTAGTAGGTTCTGGATCGATACATCTGCAGTAACGGGAAGGCCTCTATCGCGCGCTTCAGTAATCATGCGTACAGAGCGTTCACAGGATAGCTGACCGAAGTGCGCGCGCACGCCCGTCTGCTCTACTAACAGTAAGTTTCGAGATACATCGATGGTTTCAGCTGACTCTGGAATGCCGTTAAGGCCAAGTCGAGTGCAGGTGCTACCTTCATGCATGCAGCCGCCTTTAGCTAAGGCGTTATCTTCAGCTTGGAAAATGACGAGCAGATCATGGGTAGCAGCATATTCTAGGCAGCGAGTTAGGGTTAAAGAATCGGCTACCGGATTACGAGTGTTGGTAAATGCGATGCAGCCTGCTGCTGACAACGCTGCCATTGGCGCAAGCTGCTCGCCTTGAAGGCCTTTAGTAAGCGCGCCCATAGGTAAAATTTGCATTTTACCTTCTTCTTCACAGCGATCCTGAATGAGTTGGGCAACTGCACGCGTATCGATGACAGGGTTAGTTGAAGGTGGTGTCACTATTGTGGTTACACCACCTGCAACGGCTGCGGCTGCTTCTGTTTTTATCGAGCCTTTCTGTGCTGGGCCCGGTTCACGAGCATGGGCGCATAGGTCGATAAAGCCGGGGCAAACAATCTGATTTTCAGCATTAATAGTTTGCTCTGCTTCGAAGCCTTCTGGAGCAGAATCGTAAGCAACAATTTTACCATCGACTAAGTACAGATCAGCAACTCTGTCAGTTTGGTTTGCAGGGTCAATGATACGACCGCCTTGAATAAGAATGTTCATGGTCGTTACTCTCCTGCTTCCAACTGATTCGGGCGGCTTTTGGCTTGGCCACTCATGGCCATAGACATAACAGCCATTCGTACAGCAATACCGTTTGTTACCTGATCTAAAATAAGGGAGCGGTCTCCGTCCGCTACCGATGAGGCTATCTCTACGCCGCGGTTAATCGGGCCAGGGTGCATCACGACTGCATCAGGTTTGGCTAGCTGCAGTTTGTCCATAGTAAGACCGTATAGCTTGTAAAATTCGCTTTCACTCGGCAGAAGTGCACTGTTCATACGCTCTTTCTGAAGGCGCAGCATCATCACCACATCAACGTCTTTGATGCCTTCTTGCATATTGGTGAATACCTTCACGCCTAAAGCTTCAATATTGCGAGGCAGCAGTGTATTGGGTGCAATAACACGAATCTCATTTACACCTAGCGTACGTAAAGCGTGGATCTGAGAGCGAGCAACACGCGAATGTAAAATATCACCAACAATCGCCACCGTTAATGGCGCAAAATCACCTTTAGCCTGACGGATTGTAAGCATGTCCAGCATTGCTTGAGTTGGGTGAGCGTGACGACCGTCCCCAGCGTTGATAACGGCTACATCTGGGGTAACGTGCTCTGCAATAAAGTGAGCTGCACCACTGCTCGAATGACGAACAACAAACATATCCGAATGCATGGCATGAAGTGTCATGAGCGTGTCTTTTAGCGTCTCGCCTTTAGAGGTGGATGACGTACTGATATTTAGGTTCAAGACATCCGCTGAAAGACGTTTGGCTGCTAGCTCAAATGTTGACAGGGTACGGGTACTTGCTTCAAAAAATAGGTTTACGACGGTTTTTCCTCTTAACAGAGGAACCTTCTTTACCTGTTTAGCGCTCATGTCTACAAAAGAGTCTGCAGTATCTAAAATTTCAGTTAGCAACTCACGAGATAGCCCTTCGGTGGTAATAAAGTGCTTCAGTTCGCCTTCATCTGTGAGTTGAATCTGATTCGGATCATTTTGTTCAAACATGATAAATACTCAGTCGTCAGAACGATTACGGATTTCCAAAGCCAGTGGCTCAGGACCTGTAAGTTTTACAGTTTCGTCGGCACTTATAGCTAGTGTGCCGCCAATTATATCTGCTTGTATAGGTAACTCACGTTGCTGCAGGTCAAGCAGTGTCGCAAGTGTTATGGATGCTGGGCGGCCATAGTCAAACAGTTCATTCATGGCAGCACGAATCGTTCGTCCACTCATGATGACGTCGTCTACAAGAATGACATGGCGTCCTTCTGTTGTGCAGGGTAGCTTGGAAGGTTGAACTTTAGGGTTTAAACCGCTGGTTTCAAAGTCATCTCGATGAAAAGAAATATCTAGAACACCTAAAGGGCTTTCTAATTCTAATCCTTGGTGTAGGCGCTCTGCTAACCATACCCCACCCGTATGAATACCGATCATCAGTGGATCAGGTTTATCATTTTTGGACAGTAATGCTTGTAACTCCTGCTGCATTTTTTCCAGCAGGGCTTCAGCATTAAGTACGTTTGTTGTCATAAACTTCCTCCAATCGGGTATGGCTAGGAATTCTGATGTCGCAATTTAACCAGCTTTCTAAGATCAACTGAGCCGCAAGGCCATCGACTGACTCTTTCTTAAAATTATCACTGCCGCCCGCAGCAAAATGAATCTCTTTGGCTTCGGCCGTTGATAAACGTTCGTCCATTAAGAAACAGGGCGTTTTATACCGTTCATGCAATCGGTTGGCAAACTTCCTTGCTCTATGGGCCATATCGCTGATAGTACCGTCAAAGTTAAGCGGTATGCCCACAACCAAAGCATCAGGTTTCCATTCTTCCATTAACTTGGATATATCATCCCAATTAGGTTGTCCATCGCGTGCAGAAAAAGGGGGGAGTGGTGTGGCTGTTCCGGTAATGCTTTGACCCGTTGCAACCCCAATACGGGAGGTTCCAAAATCAAATGCCACAACTTGATTGATCTGATTACTCATGCCTGTGTCAGAGCCTTATATCCCAATTGGACATAATGCCTGACGTCTATATCAGGCGTGTCCGGGTAGGGCGGTTAGTAGATCAAGGTTAATGCCCAATATTGATGCGGCTGCCTGCAAACGATCACCAGCCGGAGTGCTGAAGAGTATATCTGAATTTGCCGGACAGCTTAACCACACATTGTCGCTCATCTCCTGTTCTAGCTGCCCTGGGCTCCAGCCAGCGCAGCCTAGTGCGACAAGGTAATTGTGCTCAAAACGCCCTTCTGCCGCGGCTTCTATAGCATCAATAGAGGTGGTGAGGTAAATATCATCTGCCACACAGTGGCTGTTACTCCATTCGAAAGGGTCGGATGCTTTGTGAAGAACATAGCCTCGATCACTTCTGACGGGGCCGCCACTAAAAATAGCTTGTTGCTGATTTGCGACAGAAGAACAAGGGAGATTAAGGTGATCACATAGTTCAACCAGTGTAATGCCTACAGGGCGATTTATAACAATGCCCATAGCGCCATAATCGCTATGGTCACAAATATAGGTGACTGTTTGGGTAAAGCTCTGGTCGTTTAGATGAGGCATGGATATAAGAAAATGGTTGCGTAACGAACAGCTCGATGAGGTCATAATTACTGGCCCATTTTTTATCTACGTTATTTAAGAATTAGTCCAAATAGGCGCGTTTCTCAAATTTCCAAGTACGAATTATTTCAAGGATATCTGTACTTTTTCTCATCTCTACAGGGAAGGGTTGGAAGGGCGCTGCAAGCCTAACAATTTGAATGGCTGCGTCATCTAGTATTGGTTTCCCAGATGATTCTAAGATCTCAATAGTTTTTACAGAACCATCGGGCTTGATTGAAACCAGTAGGCGTAAACTGCCGTACATTTTGTTTCTTCTAGCTTCTTCTGGATAGTTAAGATTGCCGATGTTTTCAATTTTCTTACGCCAGTTGTGAAGATAGAGAGCGTCTTCGCGCTTTTTGGTTGAGGCTGACGTCAAGCGTTTGATGCGAGGTTGCTTGGCTCTCAGTTCACGATGGGCATCAATCTCCGCTTGTAAGCTGGCCATCTCAAGGCTTCTCGCAAGTAAAGAGGTGCCGGGTGAGCCGCCGGATGGTGCTTCCTGTTGTTGCTTAGCAGTTATTGTGGACACCTTTTTTGTGCTTTGTGTAACCGTGATCACCTTTTGTTTCGCTTTTTGTGTAGAGCTGTTGTCTGCTTTTGTCTTCGCATTAACCGCTACGGCACTTGGTTCAGGTTTTGGAGGGGTTAGTTCAACCGCCTGCGCTATAGCAGTAGCTTGCTTCGGTTTGTTATCCCTGAATTCTGCTTTTTGAGGAGTGGATGGCAACAGTTTATCTTTGCTTGTACCGCTGCCTTCTTGGTTAGCTTGAGCAATAAAATCGGCCTGCTTTGGGGCTGCTTCTTGCTGGTATTGGGCTAAGGTTATCTCAATTGTTTTTTGGGGCGGGCGTTCGTTATTGAATGTGAACGTGATCCCCAAAATCGCCACTGCATGTAGTGCAGTGGCGAAAAATAACGTAAAACCGAAACGTTCAACCGCGGTTACTGTTTGAGCTACAGCGGTGCTCACTTGGTTGGGTCCTTTGTTAGCAGCATCTCTTTATTGCTTTGCCAATTTTTGTTCGATTGCGTCCATCAGCTGCATTCCAATATCCAGACCGTACTGATTATTCAATTCGCGAATGCAGGTTGGACTGGTTACATTAATTTCGGTGAGATAGTCACCAATGACATCCAGACCAACAAATAATAACCCTTTTTCTTTTAGGGTAGGAGCAATCTGTTTGCAGATCCAATAATCTCGTTCGGTGAGTTCGCGTCCTTCTCCTCGGCCGCCTGCGGCCAAGTTACCTCGAGTTTCCCCTTTTGCCGGGATTCGAGCTAGGCCATAAGGCACTGGTTCACCATCCACTAATAAAATGCGTTTATCGCCATCTACGATTTCAGGAATAAACTTTTGAGCCATGATGGTTTGTTGGCCGTGATTTGTAAGTGTTTCAATAATCACGCCTAGATTTAGGCCATCTTCTTTGATACGGAATATTTGTGAACCGCCCATGCCATCGAGTGGTTTAAAGATGACGTCACCATGCTCTTTGTGGAATTCGCGCAGCATTGATTCATGCTTGCTCACCAATACCGGAGGACAGCATTGTGGAAAATGAGTCGCGAACAGCTTCTCATTAAAATCGCGAAGGCTTTGGGGCTTGTTAACAATCAAAGAGCCTTCTTTTTCAGCCTGCTCCAATAGATAGGTTGTGTAGATAAATTCGTTATCGAATGGTGGATCTTTACGCATCAAAATCACGTTAAGATCGGACAGGTCACGGGTCTCGTATTCGCCGCGTTCAAACCATTTTTGCTCGTCCATCATTACTTCAATAGGAGCCATCTTAGCTTGAGCTTTACCGTCTAGTGAGAATAGATGCTGCTGCTCCATATACCATAGCTCCCAGCCTTTCTGCTGGGCTGCCCATAGCATGGCGAGTGAACTGTCTTTTTTGAATGTGATGTTATCAATAGGGTCCATCACAATGCCGAGCTTAATTGTCATTTTTTGATCCTTAATCTTTACCATTTAAGCGCACAGAGCATAATTTATGCCTAAGCAAGGTCGCCCCATAGATAATTGAGTAATGTTAATGCGGCTACGGGAGCTGTTTCTGTGCGCATAACGCGTGGTCCAAGTGTCAGAGGTTTGAACCCATATCGAGTTGCAAGTTCAACTTCATCGCTGGTAAGGCCGCCTTCCGGTCCAATTAGCAATGCAACAGAACGTGGAGCTGACATCTCTTGCAAAGGCTTTTCGCTGTGATGATGTAGAACAAGTTTAAGTTCTGCATCTTGGGCAGCTAGCCATTTTTCCAGATCGGTTGGGTATGCTATTTCCGGAGGTACAGTACGGCCCGATTGTTCACACGCACTAATGGCAATTTGATGCCAATGCTTCACGCGTTTTTCTTGGCGATCTTTGGGTAGTTTGACTTCACAGCGTTCAGAAAAAAGAGGCGTAATCGATTTTACGCCCATTTCAGTACTTTTCTGTATGGCATAATCCATTCTCTCCCCTCGAGAAAGCGTTTGACCAATAGTAATAGGTAAAGGGCTTTCAGTGGATGAGAGTGTGCTTTCAATGATGTGAGCCGTCACGCTGCGTTTTTCAATGTTGATTAACTCTGCCTTATATTCAGAGCCATCACCATTGAACAGAATGATCTGATCCTGAGGTCGCATTCTCAAAGAGCGACTGACGTGTTGAACGACAGAATCACTTAAAGATATATCTGCGCCAGTTTGCAAGGGCTGCGATTCAAAAAAACGGGGTATTCTCATAATTAAGGTTCAGTCGCCTTCAATGATTAGGTCTTCATCTATCAGTGCTTCATAGTCTGCCACGGCGAGAGGGCGGCTTAACAAGTAGCCTTGGACAACATCACATTGTTCTTCGCGGAGAATAGATAGCTGGCGTTCAGTTTCTACACCCTCTGCTACAACGTGTAGTTGTAAACCTTGGGCCATTAGAATAATCGCCTGAACTATTTTTAGATCCTGTGGGTTGGTATCGATATCGTCGATAAACGACTTGTCAATTTTAATATGATCGACAGGAAGGTTTTTGATACGGCTAAGCGAAGAGTAACCGGTACCGAAATCATCTATAGAAATGCTGACACCGAGATCACGTACGCGTTTTAGTTTCTCCTGAATGCGGCCTAGATCTTCGATCAATACACCCTCGGTAAGTTCAAGCTCTATATGTTCAAGCGATACATTGTATTGAGAAAAAATGCTTTGTAGTTTTAGCTCGAAATCGTTTCGCAGAAAACTGATGCCAGATAGGTTGATGGCAACGCGAGGAAAGGCAATGTCTTTGTCTAACCAATTACGGCATTGCTTGGCTACGGCATTGAGTACCCAGTGATCAAGGCGTGAAATCAAGCCGCTTTGCTCCGCCAGAGGAACAAAAACTGCTGGTGATATAGGGCCTAGTGTGGGATGTGTCCAGCGTAATAAGGTTTCAGCTGACAGCGGAGCATTACTTTCTAGATCAAACAACGGCTGGAATACCAAATAAAATTGGTCTTGGTCCATTGCAGTTGATAGATCTTGCCACAGAGCGATTTTTTGTTCTGTTGTTTGTCCTTTAATCTGGCTGAAGTAGAGCCAGCCTTGCTCTCGTTTGCGGGCCGTTTTAGCGGCGATTTCTGAGCGGCCTATCAATTCAAACTGTTGATCGCCATCCTCTGGATAGGAGGCTATGCCAATGCGTGCCCCAATTTGAATCTGTAGATTATCCAATTGGATTGGCTTTTCTATGGTATTAAGAATCGAATCGGCTACATCTTCAAGGTTGATGTGCGCTGGTTTGTTAATAAGCATCAGACCAAAGCAGCCCTCGCCAATTCGTGCTAAACGATGGTTGATTGAGAGCATTTGCCTTAAACGATTAGCTGTCTCAATCAGAATTTGGTCGCGCTGCTCGTCGCCTAATTCTATGGTTAAGTTTCTTAGTAGATCTAAGCGGATAAATAAAAATGAAACCTGTTCTTGGCTTTCAAAATTACGAATGATCTCTCGTTCAAGGGCTTCACCAATCGCTCGCCGATTATAGAGGCGTGTTACAGGGTCAAAGTTCTCGAGAAACTGAACATGTTCCTGCATATAGCGTAAGCGCTTGTTTTCAATTAAATGGTCACGAAACTCTTCTAATGACTGAGCTATTTGTCCGATTTCATCTTTATGATGGGTAAAGCGTATCTCCTGATCAATATCGCCCGAGGAGAGGCGTTTCATTTGACCAGAAAGAATGATGATCGGTTGAACGATATTTCTTGATATCAGAACTGCTGTAGCGAATGATGCAAATAGTACAGCCAGGGTGATCGTGATATAGCTAAGGGCGCGATTGATATATACCGGAATGAGATCATCAAGGTACACGCCTGTACCGATAATCAGATCGCTATCAGGGATTAGCTGCGCGTAAGTAAGCTTTTCGAGGGAGGGGCCACCGTCTGGTTTCGGTAGGTAGAGTTTCCAGAATTGAGATTTTTCAGGGTTTTCCAAAATTTGCTTGAAGCTGGCAGCAATGGCTTTGCCATTTTTTATGTTGGGTACTTCATTGATTAAAAGCCCTTCAAGCTCAGGTCGTTTGGGATGAAGGTAAACACGTGCTTCGTCGGTCATTAAAAAGATATAGCTTCCATCTGAATAGTTTGTGCCATAGATTAGCGAACGAAGTCGCTGTAAATATTCTGTTTCAGATATCTGTTGGGACTTTTTTAGCGCGCGAAGCTGGAGAACCTGACTGGCAGAGGCTTGAACAACACTGCGAATCTGATCTTTCTTTCCGGCCAAGGTGTCTTGGTATGAAAAGTAAAAGGCAAGACTGGAAGTCATCAGTATACCCAGCGCGAGTATGATGACGAGTCCAATCAGCTTTTGCCGGATGCTAAAATTACTAAGTTGCATTAATTTCAAAAGGCCGCGAAAAGTAAGTTTCTCATTATTGTCATATAACTTACTGTAGGCAATAAAAAAGCGCCATAAGGCGCTTTTTTTGGAGAAAAATCACTAAATTAAGATAGGCCTGCAGCTTCGCGTAGTGCGTCTGCTTTATCAGTGCGTTCCCATGTGAATGCAGTAAAGGTTTCACCTTTGTACTCCATTTCGAACGGGTTACGGCCAAAGTGGCCGTATGCAGCAGTTGGCTGATACATTGGGTGAAGTAGATCAAGCATTGTAGTGATCGCGTAAGGGCGAAGGTCAAAGTGCTCACGAACTAATTGAATGATCTTATCATCAGAGATCTTGCCAGTACCGAATGTATTGATCGATACAGACGTTGGCTCTGCTACACCAATTGCGTAAGACACCTGAATTTCACAACGGTCTGCTAGGCCCGCAGCCACAATGTTCTTCGCGACATAACGACCTGCGTAAGCAGCAGAACGGTCTACCTTTGATGGGTCTTTACCAGAGAATGCGCCACCACCATGACGAGCCATGCCGCCATAAGTATCAACAATGATTTTACGGCCTGTCAGACCACAGTCACCTACTGGACCACCGATTACGAAGTTGCCGGTTGGGTTGATGTGGAACTGAGTCTCTTTTGTGATCCATTCAGCAGGAATAACGTGCTTAACAATTAGCTCCATTACTGCTTCACGAAGATCTGCCTGCGATACTTCAGGGTTGTGCTGAGTAGATAGAACGAGTGCGTCAACACCTACAGGTTTACCGTTCTCATAGCGGAATGTTAGCTGGGATTTCGCATCTGGGCGTAACCATGGCAGGAGGCCGGATTTACGAACTTCAGCTTGGCGCTCAACTAGACGGTGAGAATAAGTGATTGGTGCCGGCATCAATACATCAGTTTCGTTTGATGCATAACCGAACATTAGGCCTTGGTCGCCTGCACCTTGATCTTCAGGCTTCGCACGGTCAACACCTTGGTTGATATCAGGGGATTGTTTACCGATGATGTTGATTACGCCACAGGTATCGCCATCGTAACCTACTTCAGAAGATGTGTAGCCGATATCATTGATAACTTTACGAACTAAATCTTCCAAATCTACCCAAGCAGACGTTGTGATTTCGCCAGATACAACTGCTACACCTGTCTTAACCAGTGTTTCGCAGGCTACACGTGCATGTTTGTCTTCAGCAATGATGGCATCCAGTACGGCATCGGAGATCTGATCCGCAATCTTATCTGGGTGACCTTCGGAAACGGATTCAGAAGTAAATAAGCTGTATTCGCTCATCGTCATTAATACCTTTCAACAGATGTTCATGGGTGGCTGATTGCTCTGCAAAGAAACAGAAATGCTTAAACAGTTGGCAAGCCATCCGGAAAATTTAGCGCATATTCTACCCGCGACTAAGGTTAAATGCATATCTTTCCCGTTTGCTAAGATGAGAATTATCGATTTTTGAATGAAAAACGCTCATTTTTACCCTGAAAGTGCAATTCTTATTTGAAGCTTTCCTCTATCTGCGAGAAAATTGCGCCCAATTTTTTCCTGAACCTTCTATTTTGGGCAAAACGCCCAGGAGCTGAGTTAATGTCTTCTCGTAGAGAACTTGCCAACGCGATTCGTGCGTTGAGCATGGATGCCGTACAGAAAGCTAAATCTGGTCACCCGGGTGCCCCAATGGGTATGGCGGATATCGCTGAAGTGCTTTGGAACGATTTTATGAAGCACAACCCAACAAACCCGCAGTGGTTCGATCGAGACCGTTTCGTACTGTCCAATGGTCATGGCTCTATGCTGATCTACAGCTTGCTTCACCTGACTGGCTACGATGTCTCTATCGAAGATTTGAAAAACTTCCGCCAGCTTCATTCTAAAACAGCGGGTCACCCTGAATATGGTTACTGCCCAGGTGTAGAAACGACAACAGGTCCTTTGGGTCAAGGCATTACTAACGCGGTTGGTTTTGCAGTTGCAGAGAAAACGCTAGCTGCTCAGTTCAACCGTGCAGGTCACGATATTGTTGATCACAACACGTATGTGTTCATGGGTGATGGCTGCTTGATGGAAGGTATTTCTCATGAGGCTTGTTCTCTAGCGGGTACGCTGGGTCTTGGGAAACTGATTGCATTCTGGGATGACAACGGCATCTCAATTGATGGTGAAGTTGAAGGCTGGTATACGGACGATAACGTTAAACGTTTTGAGTCTTACGGTTGGCAGGTTATCCCTAATGTTGATGGTCACGATGCTGACCAGATTCGTGCGGCGATCGAGCAAGCGAAAGAAAATACAGAACAACCAACACTGATCTGCTGTAAAACAGTTATCGGTTTTGGTTCTCCGAACAAAGAAGGTAAAGAAGACTGTCACGGTGCACCACTGGGTGATGATGAAATCGCTCTGACACGTGAGCGTCTGGGCTGGACTCATCCTGCTTTTGAAGTTCCTTCTGAAATTGCTGAAGACTGGAATGCGCAGGAAGCGGGTGTTCACGCTGAAAATGAGTGGAACGAACGTTTTGCTGCGTACCGTGCTGAGTTCCCAGAACTAGCAGATGAGCTACTACGTCGTATCTCTGGAGAACTGCCAGCTGATTTTTCAGAAAAAGCTGATGCTTACATCGCAGAAATTGCTGAGAAAGGTGAAACAATCGCTTCTCGTAAGGCATCTCAGAATGCGTTGAATGCATACGGTCCTCTTCTACCTGAGCTACTAGGTGGCTCTGCCGATCTAGCAGGTTCTAACTTGACTCTATGGTCTGGCTGCAAAGGTGTAGAGAAAAACGATGCCTCTGGTAACTACCTGTTCTACGGTGTACGTGAATTTGGTATGTCTGCGATCATGAACGGTATCGCTTTGCACGGTGGTTTCATCCCTTATGGTGCGACCTTCCTTGTATTTATGGAATACGCACGTAATGCAGTTCGTATGGCTGCACTGATGAAGCAACGTGCTATCCATGTTTATACGCACGATTCTATTGGTTTGGGTGAAGATGGTCCGACTCACCAGCCAGTTGAGCAAGTGGCTAACCTACGTCACACGCCAAACATGAGTACATGGCGTCCCTGTGATGCAGTTGAGTCTGCAGTAGCTTGGAAGGCTGCGCTTGAGCGTGCAGATGGCCCAACGGCAATGATCTTTTCGCGTCAGGGATTACCGCATCAGGTCCGTTCAGAAGAGCAGATTGCAAACATCGCGAAAGGTGGTTACATCCTACGTGACACTGATGGACAGCCAGATGCTATCCTGATTGCTACAGGTTCTGAAGTAGGCCTTGCAATGGATGCTGCTGAAGCGCTTGCTGCTGAAGGTACGAACGTTCGTGTAGTTTCTATGCCAGAAACGGGTGTGTTCGATCAGCAGTCTTCTGAATACCGTGAGTCCGTTCTTCCTGCTGCCGTGACAGCACGTGTTGCTGTTGAAGCGCTGCAGGCAGACTTCTGGTACAAATACGTTGGTTTGAACGGTGCCATCGTCGGTATGCGTACCTTCGGTGAATCTGCGCCTGCAGGTGAATTGTTCAAACACTTCGGTTTCACTACTGAAAACGTAGTTGAAACGGTTAAATCTGTTCTGTAATAGAACACGTAAAAAGACCCGGGGTTCCGGGTCTTTTTATTTTTAGGGTAGGGTTCTAGATTGAGTTATCGCGTTGCAATCAATGGCTATGGTCGAATCGGCCAGTGTGTCCTGCGTGCGATTTATGAAAATGGATTGCAAAATCTATTTAGGGTTGTTGCTATCAATGAGCTGTCCGATCTTGAAACGGTAACCTACCTGACACGCTACGACACGACTCATGGTCGTTTTCCGGTGTCTGTTGAACACAATGGCAAGCAGCTTCTGGTCAATGGAGACACTATTCAGATTCTGAGTGAATCTGATGCTGAGGATCTGCCTTGGGCTGATTTGGGTATTGATCTTCTCTTTGAGTGTTCAGGATCGTTTAAAGCTCGCTCTCTAGCTGAGTTACATTTGCATAGCGGTGCTCAGCGCTTGTTGTTTTCTCAGCCTGCTACAGATGAGGTAGATGCAACTATCGTCTTTGGTTTGAACGAGAAATTGCTACGTCCCGAGCATAAAGTTGTCTCAGCGGCTTCCTGTACCACCAACTGTATTATCCCAGTACTAGATCTACTAGATAAACAGCTTGGGATTGAAAATGGTGTCACGACCACGATTCATTCCGCGATGAATGATCAGCCGGTTATCGATAGTTACCATCAAACTGATTTACGTCTAACTCGAAGTGCTATGCATTCAATTGTGCCTGTAGACACAGGTCTAGATAAGGGTATTGATCGTCTGTTACCGCATCTCGCGGGTATGTTTCAGTGCCTGCATGTTCGAGTTCCCACGATAAATGTATCGATGATGGATCTCTCAATTAATGTGTCGCAGCCGACCAATGTCGAAGAGGTGAATCACATCCTGCAGCGTGCCTCTATCGAAGGGCCGTTAAAGGGACTATTAGGTTATACCGAAGAGCCCCATGCTTCGGTAGACTTCAACCGCGATTCCCGTTCCGCGGTAGTAGACGGTACCCAGACAAAAGTGTCTGAAGGGCGTCTGATCAAGCTTGTTTGTTGGTTTGATAATGAATGGGGCTTTGCTAACCGTATGTTAGATGTTGCACAGCACTGGTTAGCGTTAGGCGGTGAAGAAACATAAGCTGCTAAAGAAACGAATTCCTGATTTAAATATTTAAAAACTTAAGTAGGGCACGTCAATGAGCGTACTGAAAATGAGCGAACTGGATCTGAGCGGCAAGCGCGTTCTGATCCGTGAAGACCTAAACGTACCAGTGAAAAATGGTGAAGTAACTTCTGATGCGCGTATCCGCGCATCATTGCCGACTATTGAGCTGGCACTTAAAGCAGGTGCTAAGGTGATGGTCATGTCTCACCTAGGTCGACCAACGGAAGGTGAATACAACGAAGAGTTCTCTCTACAGCCTGTAGCTAACCATATTGGCAGTTTGTTGGGTCGCGAAGTTCCACTAATTAAAGATTGGTTGGACGGAGGCTTTGAGGTTGCAGAAGGCGATCTGGTATTGCTGGAAAACGTTCGCTTTAATGTAGGCGAAAAGAAAGACAATGAAGAGTTATCTCAGAAGATGGCTGCATTGTGTGATGTTTATGTGATGGATGCATTCGGTACGGCACACCGTGCTCAAGCGTCGACCCACGGCGTGGCGAAATTTGCTGAAGTCGCATGTGCTGGCCCTCTATTAGCAGGTGAACTAGATGCCTTGGGTAAGGCGCTAGATAAGCCTGCACGTTCGCTCGCAGCGATCGTTGGCGGATCTAAAGTATCGACGAAACTTGAAGTGCTAACAGCGCTATCCGACCAAGTTGATCAGTTGATCGTCGGTGGAGGCATTGCGAACACTTTCCTGGCTGCGGCAGGTAAGCCAGTGGGTAAATCACTGTGCGAACATGACCTGATTCCGGTAGCTCAGGATCTGATGAAGAAAGTAAACATCCCGATGCCGGTTGATGTTGTGGTTGCCAAAGAGTTTGCTGAAACAGCTGAAGCGACGGTTAAATCTGTTGATGATGTAGCTGAAGATGACATGATTTTGGATATTGGTCCTCAATCTGCACAAAACCTAGCTGAACTGCTGAAAGATGCAGGAACAATCATCTGGAACGGTCCAGTTGGTGTATTTGAATTTGACCAGTTTGGTGAAGGTACTAAGACGTTGTCTCTAGCTATCGCTGAAAACCACGGTTTCTCTATAGCGGGCGGTGGTGACACCTTAGCAGCTGTGGATAAATACGATATTGCAGATAAGGTATCTTATATCTCTACTGGTGGTGGTGCGTTCCTTGAGTTTGTTGAAGGTAAGAAGCTACCTGCAGTGGCTGCTCTGGAAGCTAAAAACGCTTAAGCACTAATTTTAATAATGGATGGGTGGTAAACTCTGCCCATCCCCGTCTTTCGACGAAGTTAACAGATATTTAAAGGTGACAAAATGGCTCTGATCTCCATGCGTCAGCTGCTGGATCATGCTGCTGAAAACGACTATGGCATTCCAGCATTCAACGTGAACAATCTGGAACAGATGCGCGCTATTATGGAAGCGGCAGATAAAACTAACTCTCCAGTAATTGTTCAGGCGTCTGCCGGTGCGCGTAAATATGCAGGCTCTAACTTCCTGCGTCACATGATCGAAGCGGCGATTGCTGAATTCCCGCATATCCCGGTATGTATGCACCAGGACCACGGTACGTCTCCTGCGGTTTGTCAGCGTACTATCGCGATGGGCTTCTCCTCTGTCATGATGGACGGTTCCCTGATGTCTGATGGTAAAACGCCATCAAGCTACGAATACAACGTTGATGTTACTCGCCGTACGGTTGAAATGGCACATGCGTGTGGTGTTTCTGTAGAGGGTGAGCTGGGTTGTCTGGGTTCTTTGGAAACAGGTCAAGCGGGCGAAGAAGACGGTATCGGTGCTGAAGGTACATTGTCTCACGATCAGATGCTGACAGATCCAGATGAAGCAGCAGACTTCGTGAAGAAGACTGGTGTAGACGCTTTGGCAATAGCTTGTGGTACATCTCACGGTGCATACAAGTTTACTCGTCCACCTACCGGTGACATTCTAGCGATTGATCGCATCAAAGCGATCAATGAGCGCATTCCGGGGACTCACCTAGTAATGCATGGTTCCTCTTCTGTTCCTCAGGAATGGTTGGCTGTAATTAATGAGTTTGGTGGCGAGATTCCAGAAACTTACGGTGTGCCTGTTGAGCAGATCGTTGAAGGTATCAAGTACGGTGTGCGTAAAGTAAACATCGACACAGACCTTCGTCTAGCATCTACTGGTGCGATCCGCCGTTTCTTGGCTGAAAACCCAGCTGAGTTTGACCCACGTAAATACCTGAAGAAGTCTATGGAAGCGATGACAGATATCTGTGTAAATCGCTACGAAGCTTTCGGTACAGCAGGTAATGCGTCGAAGATCACTGCGATCTCTCTGGAAAACATGGCCGAGAAATACGAAAGTGGTGAACTAGATCCAAAAATTGCTTAAATTGATTTCTGTTTAAGCCATAAAAAAAACCGCCTTAGGGCGGTTTTTTATGGCCTTAGAAAAGCTTTAAAATAGCTCTTCCGCAGTATTGGTGGATGCAGAATTGCTAGGTGTAGCATAACCGGTTGGAATATTTTTCTTACGGAAATATTCGTAGATGGCGTCAGCCTGCCCAGGGTAAGCCAATTGTCCACTGCGAGGATCAATTTTTACGCTAACAATGCCTTGAGGAGCTTTGGGTGCATTTTCAGGTTTGTCCTCAAGTGCATCTCGCATGAAATCGATCCAGATCGGTAGGGCAGCTGTGCCGCCAAACTCACGTCGGCCTAAGGTTTTAGGTTGATCGAAACCAACCCAGGCGGTCGCAACGAAGTCTTGGTTGAAACCAGAGAACCACGCATCTTTCTGATCATTGGTAGTTCCGGTTTTACCCGCTATATCTTTACGTTTGAGTATTAGAGCTTTGCGAGCAGTGCCTCGGCGAATTGTATCCTGCATGATGTTATAGGTCAGGAATGACACTTGCTCGTTATATATTCGTGGAGCAAGCTTTTGTTCTTGGCTTTGCTCGCAATCGTTATTACATACAGTAGCGGGTTGGGCGGTGAACAGGTTCTCTCCAAACTGAGTTTCAATGCGCTGAATAAAATAAGGTTCTACTTTGAAGCCACCATTGGCAAAAGCCGCATAACCTGTGGCTAGTTGAAGCGGTGTTACGTCTGCTGTACCCAAAGATAAAGATAAATTGTTGGGTAGTTTCGTGCGGTCGAAACCTGCTAGATCTAGGTAAGTTTGGGCTGCGTCTATACCTATTGCTCGCAGAAGTCTAATTGAAACAAGGTTTCTTGATTTATAGAGAGCTTCACGTAGGCGTGTAGGGCCGTAGAATTTTTTGCTGGAATTTTCCGGGCGCCAATTGCCTTCCAATTGTTGGTCATGGATGACAATTGGGGCATCGTTAATTAAAGAGGCGGGAGAATAGCCTTTATCCAATGCAGCAGCATAAATAAAAGGTTTGAAGTTTGAACCCGGCTGACGAACGGCTTGAGTGCTGCGATTAAATTTATTGTGAGTGAAATTAAATCCGCCTACGAGAGATACAATAGCACCATCTTTAGGGTTCAAGGCAACAAGGGAACCTTGAACTTTAGGAGTTTGCGTTAGATGGAATTTCCCTTCCTTCTCTCGAATTCGAATTAAATCCCCGATTTTTAATACGTCGCTAGCCTTCTTCGGGGCTTTGCCTGTGTAGTTGACCGATTTGTATGGTTTTGCCCATGCTATACCTTCCCATTCTAGCGTCGCTTTTTTTCCTTCTTTCAAGAGTAATTCTGCAGATTTATCATCGACTGATAGAACAACTGCTGGTTGAAGGGTGAAGTAAGAAATTACTTTGTTCAATTTCTTCTGTAGATCATCAGAAGAGGTGTTGGCGATATCCCACTGGTCCTCAGCTCCTAGGTAGCCATGGCGCTCAGAGTAAGCCACCAAGCCGTTTGATACAGCGATGTTTGCTGACGATTGAAGTTTGCTATCCAGAGTCGTGTAGACTTTATATCCATCGGTATACAGATTCTCACCGAATTGTTCGTATAGTTCTTTTCGAACCATCTCTGCAACATAATATGCGCGCAGTTCAATATCGCTTGTGTGATATTTAGCTGTAACGGGAGCGGCAATAGCTTCTTCTAACTGTTGATCATTAATGAAACTGAGCGAGTGCATACGTTTAAGAATCCAATTTCGTCGCTCTATCGCCCTGCTAGGGTTGGTGATCGGGTTAAAAGCAGAAGGGGCTTTAGGCAGACCGGCAATCATTGCATGCTGAGCAAGACTTAAGTTTTCGATATTCTTGCCGTAATAGACATTAGCTGCTGCTTGTATACCGTATGAACGGTGGCCTAAATAGATTTTATTGATATAGAGCTCAAAGATTTCTTCTTTACTTAGTTCTTGCTCGATTCTAAGTGCGAGCAAAATTTCCATGAACTTTCGTGTAAACGTTTTCTCACGAGTAAGGAAGAAGTTTTTAGCAACCTGCATGGTGATGGTCGAACCACCACTTTGGATATGACCAGTTGATGCTAATTGGAATGCAGCTCGAGATAGGCCTTTAATATCAATGCCGAAGTGGTCAAAAAAACGACTGTCTTCAGCAGCGGTAAGAGCATGAATGAACTGAGGTGGGATCTCTTCAAAGTTGATCGGTGTGCGACGTTTTTCACCAAATTCAGCAATGAGCTTTTCGTCCTGAGAGAAAATTCGCAAAGGAGTTTGAAACTGAACATCTTTAAGTGAATCGGTATTGGGTAGTTTTGGAGAGAAGTGGTAATAGACGCCTGCAAACGTAAGTGTGCCTAAGAACAAGCAAAAAATACCGATTTTAAACAAAAGTTTGAAAAGCGAAACCATAGCTGACATGCTACTCTGATACGTTGAAAAGTTGATTTGGGTCTATTATATAGATAGGTGGTATTGATCCTCTAGCAGATATTAAATATTAATTAGTTTTTAATATCTCTTAGGGTAAGCCAAGGGTACTTAATACACATTAACGCAGGACTAGTTAGGGAATATATTTGTGTTGGGCTTTTTGGGAAACAAGTCAAGTTGTTTGGTTGGGCTGGATGTCGGATCTTCATCCGTAAAGTTAGTGGCTCTTTCTAAAAATGGCGGTGGTTATACTCTAGAATCTTATGCCGTGGTTTCGTTACCTACGACAGCTGTTATTGATGGCAATATTCAAGATATTGGTCAGGTGGCTGAAACAATAGAAAAAGCAGTAAAAGTGGCAGGAGGGAA
Source organism: Neptuniibacter sp. QD37_11 (assembly GCF_047778105.1). Lineage (NCBI taxonomy): Bacteria > Pseudomonadati > Pseudomonadota > Gammaproteobacteria > Oceanospirillales > Oceanospirillaceae > Neptuniibacter > Neptuniibacter sp. QD37_11. The sequence continues at coordinate 324,590 of NZ_CP180552.1, forward strand.
ATTGTCGTCTGCTATTGCTGCTGTGCCAGCGTCTGCCGTTATTACAAAACGTATTGAAATGAGTAATGCCTTCACAGAATTTGAGCTTGAAGAGCAAATCAAGGTCGAGGCCGATCAGTTTATTCCATACCCATTAGATGAAGTTGCGCTGGATTTTGAGGTGTTAGGTCCAGTCAAAAATAATGATAGCTTACAACAAGTATTACTTGTGGCTTGTAGAAAGACAGATGTCGAACAGCGTGAAGATGTAATTAGTAATTCAGGGCTGCAATGTTCAATTGTTGATGTAGATACCTTTGCCGTCGAGAGGGCTTTTCCATTAATTTCTCCTGAGCAGAGAGATGAATCTAATTTGATTGGTGTTGTTGATATTGGAGCTGCTACGCTTACTCTAAATGTATTCAAAGGTACTGAGATTGTTTATAGCCGTGAGCAGGCTTTTGGGGGTAATGATTTAACAAATACTATTCATCAACAGTATGGAATGAGTGTCGAAGAAGTAGAACAGTCGTTAAGGCTTAATGAATTATCTTCTGAAATTCATGACATGGTGGTCTTACCATTCAGGGGGACTGTGGCGCAACAAGTGTCTCGATCCCTTCAATTCTTTTATTCATCTGGTGCCCATAGTGAACTTTCCGCATTGTTTTTGTCTGGAGGGACTGCAACTATCAAGGGGCTTGTTGATCAGCTAACTGAAGAACTGGGTATAAACGCCGATATGGCTAACCCATTCTTAAATATGTCAATTAGTTCACGTGTAAATCGTTCAAGGTTAGAGCGTGATGCGCCTTCTTTGATAAAAGCATGTGGGTTGGCAATGCGTGGATTTGAGGACAAGGTGTAGATTATGGCTACAATCAATTTAAGGCCTTGGCGTGAAGAAAAGTCCAAAGAACGCCAGAAGCATTTCTTAATAAATTTGGGCGGTGCCGCCTTGTTTGCCGGAGCTGTTGTTCTAGGGATAGGGTATTATTTTGATTTAATGCATGATCGGCAGGTTGACAGAAATGATTATCTTAAAGCCGAATCTGCAAAGCTAGATAAGAAGCTCAAAGAAATTAAAGAATTAAAGGAAAAGAAGCAGCGGTTACTAGCGCGATTGGATGCAATACAGCAGCTGCAGGCATCTAGGCCAATAATCGTGAGGAATTTTGATGAATTGGTGAAAGTTTTGCCCGATGGTATTTATTATTCTCGAGTGAGTCGTAAAGCAAATAGTATCGGCATTAATGGAGTCGCTGAAGATAAATTGGATGTTTCAAATCTTATGCGAAATATTAATTCATCTATATGGTTTGGTGAGCCAACTCTCAGTACAGTTAAGTTGTCTAAAGAGGGATTGAATTCATTTTCTTTATCTTTACCAGTAGTAACGCCAAAAGAGAAGAAAGGGAGTTAAATAATGGAGGTGCTAAAGAACGCATTCAAAGGTTTTGATCCAGGGAATATGGATTTTTCTAGTGCTGGTAATTGGCCGATTGGTGTTAAATATATTTCATACCTCTTGGTTATAGTAATTATTTTAGTGGCAGGTACTCATTTTTATATTGCAGAGAAGCAAAAAGGCCTAGAGAGAGTTATTGCAAAAGAAGAAGGCCTAAAAACACAATATAAAAGCAAGGCCCTACAAGTTGCTAACTTAGAAGCACTTCGACTACAGATGAAAGATGTTGAGGGGCGCTTTAAGGAGTTGTTAAAGCAGTTGCCTACAAAAAAAGAGGTGCCTGGTTTGTTGGATGATATAACTAATTTAGGTACTGCGGCGGGGCTAAATATAGGATCAATTGTATTAGCTTCTGAGAAAAGAGCTGATTTCTATAGAGAGTTGCCAATAAAAATTAATGTGTCTGGGTCTTATCACCAGTTAGGTCAATTTGTAAGTGGTGTTGCTGGTTTATCTAGAATTGTTACTATGCATAATTATTCTATTAAGCCACTGAATGCGGGTGTTTCAATGAATATTGAAGCTAAAACCTATAGGTATGATGACAACGAACCAGCATCCAAGAAAAAGAAAACTAAAAAGGGGAGGAAAAAATGATTAAGAATATAAAGTTTATTTTCTGCTCTTTGGTCACCTCTCTTTTGGCGGGATGTGTAGATTGGGTTGATGATACAACTGATTTGCAAAAATATGTGGCTAAAACAAATCAAATTAAAGGCGGGAAAATTGAACCTTTGCCAGAGTTTCAGCCATATAATAGTTTTGTTTATGAAGGTGCTTCATTAAGGGAGCCTTTCAGAGCAATCGAACTCGCTCCTGAAAAGGAAAGTTTGCCTGAGGATGGCTTATTTGGAGAGCTTAAGCCTGATTCAGAGAGAGAAAAGAGTTATCTGGAATCGTTTGCAATTGATAATCTCAATATGGTTGGAACAATCAATCAAAGAGACGATGATCGCCTTTGGGCTTTAGTTAAGGATAATAATTCCGAAATACATAGAGTCACAGTAGGTGATTATATGGGGTTAGATCATGGTGAAATAATCTCTTTAGATGAGTTGCAAATAAATATAATTGAAATAATCAAAAATGGTCGCGGTGGTTGGATGAAACGCACCCGTAGCCTTGCCTTGAATGAGCCGGAATAAGGGATAATATTGTGAAAATTCGGGTCCCCATGAACACTGTACCTACAATCAATTTGTATAAAAAAATGTACCTATTGTCTGTGGCTTTGATCAGTGTGTTCTTGTCGCAGTGGGCGGCAGCTGAAATTCAACTGAAACAGGCGAATTTTGTGGCTTTGCCTGGCGGGAAAGTTGAACTGAAATTTGACTTTGATTCTACGCCTCCATCGCCCCAGGCTTACATGATAAATCAGCCGGCTAGACTCGTAATGGATCTATGGGGCGTTAAAAATGGGTTAGATACACGCTCCTTAGATATTAAAACGGGGCAAGTTGATGGAGTCAGTTTTGCACAAACTGATGGTAGGCTGCGAGTGGTTACCAGTCTTTTTGAGCCTTCTTCATATAAAACTTTTACAGAAGGTAACAGCCTATTTGTAATAGTCCAATCTGGGGGATATGTGTCTAATATGGCGCCCGCTGCCTCTAAAAGTATGATTTCCCAATCTCAAGTTGGTGCAGAAAGTTCTTCTGGTTTAGTTTCCGATCGCACAAGTGTTGTTGGGATGGACTTTGAAAGGGAAGAGGGTGGTATTGGGCGAGTAAGTATTACCCTTTCAGATGATAAAGCGGGTGTCGATATACAAGAAGAAGGTAACAATGTTGTTGTAAACCTGGTTGGGGCCGATCTCTCGCGTGCTCTAGAACAGCGGGTAGATGTACAGGATTTTGCTACGCCTGTAATGTTTATTGATGCTATGGCTAATGGAGGCAATACAAGCATTCTTGTTAAGCCTAGCGCTGAGCCATATGAATATTTAGCTTATCAGACTGACAATAAGTTGGTACTGGATTTCAAACCTCTAAGTGCAGCTGAAAAGCAAGAGAGGGATAAGGATCTATTCCCGTTTAGTGGCGAAGCAATAGATTTAAATTTTCAAAATGTAGAACTTCGTTCTGTATTGCAAATTATTGCTGAAGTAGCTGAATTGAACTTAGTTGTTAGCGATACTGTTAGCGGCAACATTACTCTGCGATTGAAAAACGTACCTTGGGATCAAGCTCTAGATATAATTTTGAAAACTAAAGGCTTAGATCAACGAACCGTAGGTAATGTATTGCTGATAGCTCCAGCAACAGAAATCGCAAAGCGGGAGCAGGAAGAATTAGAAAGTTCTCAGAAAGTAGAGCAACTGGCGCCTTTGAGAACTGAATATATTCAGGTTGAGTACCGTAAAGCTTCAGATATGCTTGATGCTATTGAAAAAGCAAAGTTAATCTCAGAACGCGGTTTTGTTATGTCAGATGATGAAACTAATATCTTAATGGTTAAAGGAACTGAGAAGGATATCGAGGCTATACGGAGCACGTTAAGGCGTTTTGACGTTGAAGTGGAGCAAGTTTTAGTTGAAGCCCGTTTAGTGAATGCTCGATCTAGTGTGACTAAAGATTTAGGCGTTCGTTGGGGCTTCGGTTATAACGATGTGAATAGCAATGGAGAAGGATGGATTGTTAATGACACATATGAATCTATTGATTTTGGTTCGCCTCCTACTGCAGCAGGGTTGCAGGTTGACTTAGGTGCAACAGCGGCAAATGCTGGTTCTATTGCTATTGGGTTTAAACCAGGTTCAAGTTCTTTGTTGGCACTAGAGTTAAGTGCGTTAGAAACTGATGGCAAGGCGGAAGTGATTTCTCAACCTAAAGTTATGACAACAAATGGTACGCAAGCATCAATTGAGTCTGGTTCTGAAATCCCTTACCAAACGGTAGAAGATGGTGAAGTTAGTGTTGAATTCAAAGATGTAGTTTTGAAATTAGATGTTACGCCACGTATAAATCCGGGGGATAGAATTGCCATGGATTTGGAAATTAAACAAGATTCAATTGGGTCGGTATTACCAAATGGTGAGCTGAGTATTGATAATAACGAACTCAGAACTTCGGTAGTGGTTCCTGATGGACAAACCATTGTTCTTGGTGGGGTCTTTAGGAATGAAAACAGCGAGACCACAGGTAAAATCCCTTTATTAGGAGATCTTCCAATCATGGGGGCTTTGTTCAGAAATAAAGAAAATACTTCAGAAAAAACTGAGTTGTTGATTTTCATTACACCTAAATTGGTAAGAAATTCATTAACATCACAGTAATTGTAAGAATGGTTGTGTGAATTGAACATCTTTCTCGTTGGGCCTATGGGAGCTGGAAAAAGCACCATAGGCCGTTTGTTATCTCAAGAATTGAAATTAGAATTTGTTGATTCTGATCGTGAAATAGAAAATCGTGCTGGTGCTGATATACCTTGGATCTTCGATGTAGAAGGAGAAATAGGTTTCAGAGATAGGGAGGAGAGTGTCATAAAGGAATTGGCAGAAGACCGCTCTATTGTCCTTTCGACAGGAGGTGGGGCTGTTTTAAGGGCCGCTAATCGGGCAGCATTACAGTCGAATGGAACAGTGGTTTATTTAGAAACATCAGTGGATCAACAATTAGATAGAACCTCTCGCGACAAAAATAGACCTCTACTTCAAACCGAAGACCCTAGGGCTGTGTTAGAGTCGCTTATGGCTGAACGTCATCCCTTATATCTTGATTGTGCGGATATAACTGTTAGGACTGATAAGCGCCATCCCAAAACGGTCGCTAGTGACATTATTAAACAATTAAAGGCAAAGTCACCGCTTGATGCGGAGTAAGCAATTTTCTATGCAAACATTAAAAGTTGATCTGGGTGATCGAAGTTACCCTATTTTTATTGGGCAAGGTTTACTAGATCAGGGGCTTATGGCTCCGTATATAAAGGGCAAGCAAGTCCTGATAGTAACGAATGAAACGATTGCGCCTTTATATCTTGAGCGTCTAAAAAAAACATTAGTAGGACAGTTTCAAGTAGATGCTGTGGTATTGCCAGATGGTGAACAGTATAAAAACCTGGGTCAGATCAACACGATCTTTGATGCTTTATTAGAAAATCGCCATAACAGAACGACAACACTTATCGCGCTCGGCGGTGGTGTTGTAGGGGATATGACCGGATTTGCGGCCGCGTGTTACCAACGCGGTGTGAACTTTGTTCAGGTTCCGACAACTCTGCTTTCTCAAGTAGATTCTTCAGTGGGTGGGAAGACCGGCGTTAACCATCCTCAAGGTAAGAACATGATTGGAGCGTTTCATCAGCCTCAATGTGTTGTGATTGATACTGATGTTTTAAATACCCTGCCTGAAAAAGAGTTGTCAGCAGGTATGGCAGAAGTGATCAAGTATGGCTTGATCTACGATGAAGCTTTTCTATGTTATTTAGAAGATCATATTGATGGCTTGATGGGGTTGCAGTCAGATCTTCTTGAACAGGCAATTTATCGTTCTTGTGCTGTTAAAGCAGAGGTGGTTGCGCAAGATGAGAAAGAGGCAGGTATTCGAGCGTGGTTGAACCTAGGGCACACATTTGGTCATGCGATTGAGGCTAACCAAGGCTATGGTGAATGGCTTCATGGTGAAGCTGTTGGTGCTGGAACAATGATGGCGGCAGATCTTTCTTGTCGCTTGGGTTGGATCTCATCTTCTGATGTTGATCGAATCAGGAATATACTTGAGGCTGCTAATCTTCCTGTGCATCCGCCCGAGTCTATGGGAATTGATACTTTTAAAGATTTGATGCTTGTGGATAAAAAGGTTATTGATGGAAGTATTCGTCTTGTGCTGCTTCAAGAGATTGGTAAAGCAATTGTAACTTCAGATTTTCCAGCGGAGTTATTAGACCGAACCTTATCTGCGGGTAAAAAGTTAGGTAGCTGCTGTTAGTTAATGCTTTAAGAGTTGATCCTTTCTGATGAAGTCAAATATTTACTTTGAACCGCCAAGTCGTCTTCAACTACTAGATAAACTAAAGCATTTGGTTAGGTTTTCTGATTTCTTGCTATTAGTTTCAGGGGAACGAGGAGCAGGAAAAAGTACTTTATTGGATCAGCTCCATCCCGAAAAGGGCGATACAACACTTTGTAGCTGCTTTATAACGCCTGAAGCGGAATTATCGCAGCAAAAATTGCTTGCATCCCTTATCAGTCAATTACCAAGTCATGATGCGGCCGGGACCGGGTTTGCTGATCAACTAAAAGTTTTCCACCTTCAGCTAAAAGCACTGAGTTCAGCGGGTCAGAAATGTCTGATACTGATTGATGATGCGGAATATCTGTCTAATGAGGCGTTTGAATTGCTGATGAATCTGCATGCGGCAGGTGCGCAGTTACTTTTGATGTCTGAACCATCATACGCAGAAGCTGTTTTAGATACAGACCTTGTTAAAGCGATGGAAGGGCGTGTTCACCATGTTGCTATTGAGGGTATGTCGGATGAAGAAGCTGCTGAATATCTACAGATTTGTCATCCAGCGCTGACATCGCTTCCTGAAAAGAAAAAAGCAGATTTGATCTCTCTGTCTGGTGGTATGCCGGGGCGAATAGAAACTCTGCTTGCTGGTGGCAAAATTACAGTTCCCCCGCGGAAAAAAACTGCATTCCCTCTGCCACCCATTCATATGATGGGTATAGCTGTTGTGTTATTAGGTATTGTGGGGGTTTCACTGTGGAAATTTATGCCAGAAGAGCCTGATATTGATCAGCAAGTGGCAGTCGAAGAACGGGTAACCGTGCCATTAGTTGTTCCAGCAGCTGTAGAGCAACCTGAAGCGATTAAAATTGAGAGTGGCCGGACAGAAAAGGCTGTGCAGCCTGACATGCTTCTAGAAAAAAATCCTTCAGTAAGAGAAGAGCTCTCGGCTCGCTTAAAAGAGCAGGAAGATAAACTAAACAGTGTAGCTAAACCCGCGCCGGTAGTAACCGATCCGCCAAGTATTGCTGACGCCAAGCCTAGGCAAGCTGTTAAGGTTGAACCTCCTCAAACAGAGGTTGTTTCAGTGCCTGCTGTTAGTGCTCCGGCAGTATCCAAGGTGGATACGGCTCAGTTGGAAAAAGACCTTAGAGAGGTTGTTAAAGCAAGTGGCGAAACGCAGCCTTCTGTTTCGCCTGCGATTTCAAAGGTTAAATCTCAAGAGAAGAAACCCAAGGAGGAAGCAGTAGCATCGAAGGGGCTGAGTCAAAGTGAGCAAGCGTTGATGGGTTGGCCTGATAAAGGTTATACCTTGCAGATGTTAGGTGCTAGGTCAGAAGAAAGTGCCCTTGGTTTTATCAAATCTCAGCAGAAACCAAGTGACTTTTACCACTTCTCGACAATATATAAAGGGTTGCCGTGGCACGTAGTTGTACATGGGAAGTTTGCTAATAGAGATATTGCGAATGCAGCCATCAGGAAATTGCCAAAAGAGCTACAAAACGTGAAACCTTGGGCAAGAAGTATTCAAGGCGTAAAAATAGATATTAAAAGCAAAAAATAGTTTAAAAACAAATAGATGGCTTGCTTGTTGAGTGGGTCATTACCTTCCCAATATCCTCGGGCAACTGTTTGAAATTTGTCCCAAACCCACTTCGCGTGTAGAATAGCTGTCCCTTTTTGCTGAGTGGCGTATATATTGCAGCAGAAAGAATTATTAAGATATTGATTTTTAAGTATTTTTAAGTGGGAATGGCTTATGAGCAAAGGTCTTTATCGCCCCGGTGAATTCAAAGATAACTGCGGCTTTGGCCTTATGGCACACATGCAAGGCCAAGCGAGTCACGATCTGCTAGAAAAAGCGATCGAAGCACTAGCGTGCATGACACACCGTGGTGGCATTGCGGCAGATGGTAAAACAGGTGACGGTTGTGGCCTGTTGATGCAAAAACCTGATGGTTTTTTGCGTACCGTTGCGCAGGAAGAATTTAACACCGATCTAGGCGAATTTTATGCGGTTGGTATGGTATTTTTGCCACGTGATGCTGCGAAAGCAGAAGCAGCACGTAGTGCAGTAAATACAGCGATTACTGATCAAGGTCTTGAAGTTGCTGGATGGCGTGTAGTTCCAACCGATGAATCTTGTTTAGGGCCTATCGCAAAAGATACCCTGCCACTCATCGAACAGGTCTTTATTACTGCGGCAAGCAAAACTGAACGTGAACTAGCAATTAGCTTGTTTACAGCGCGCCGTAAAGCTGAGATTGCAATGTCAGCTGATGAAGATTTCTACATTTGTAGTTTCTCAGACAAAGTTATCTCCTATAAGGGTTTAACTATGCCTGTTGATCTACCTGTGTTCTTTAAAGATTTGGCAGATCCGCGTCTAGAAACAGCTGTATGTACTTATCATCAGCGTTTCTCTACTAACACTGCACCGCGCTGGCCTTTAGCTCAGCCTTTCCGCTTCTTGGCACATAACGGTGAGATCAATACTGTTGACGGTAACCGTAACTGGGCTAAAGCACGTGCAAGCAAATTTGCTACAGATCTACTACCTAACCTAGATGAACTGCAACCGATTGTTAATACAACAGGTTCAGACTCTTCAAGTATGGATAACATGCTTGAGTTCCTATTGGTTGGTGGCATGGATATCTACCGTGCAGTACGTATGATCGTACCGCCAGCATGGCAGAATGTTGAAACTATGGATGCAGATCTACGTGCATTCTATGACTTCAACTCTATGCACATGGAACCATGGGATGGTCCTGCAGGTATGGTAATGACCGATGGTCGTTTTGCTGTATGTATGCTTGACCGTAACGGTCTGCGTCCATCTCGTTGGGTAATGACTAAACAAGGTTATATCTGTACAGCATCTGAAATCGGCGTATTTAGCTATCAGCCTGAAGATATTGTCGCTCAGGGTCGTGTAGGACCAGGTCAGATCTTGGCTATCGATACGCAGACAGGTGATGTTCTACATACTCAAGATGTAGATAACCGTCTTAAAGCCGCTCAGCCATACAAAAAGTGGCTGAAAGAGAATGCTCTTCGTCTAGAGCAGACTATGGACTTGGAAGAAGAGTCTAAATCTTTCCCTGCTATGTCAGCGGACGAGATCAAAACTCATATGAAAATGTTCCAGGTTACTTTTGAAGAACGTGACCAGATCCTTCGTCCACTTGGTGAGAGTGGTATGGAGGCGATCGGTTCTATGGGTGATGACAAGCCAATGGCTGTCCTATCAGACCGTGTACGTTCTTTATATGACTATTTCCGTCAGCAATTCGCTCAGGTTACTAACCCGCCAATCGATCCTCTGCGTGAAGCGATCGTTATGTCGTTGGAAACGTGCATCGGTGCTGAACAGAACGTGTTCGAAGAGACACCAGAACATGCTCGCCGTGTAATTCTGACTACGCCTGTATTATCCGCAAGCAAGTTTAATCGTCTGCGTGATAACCAAGAGCCAGGCTTTGAAGTTGCACAAATTGATCTGAACTATAACCCTGAAGAGATCTCTCTTGAGGATGCGATCAAGTCTATTGCTGATCAAGCTGAACAATCTGCGCGTGATGGCAAAGTCATTCTAGTGCTAAGTGATGCCAATATCGCTCGTGGTTGCCTACCTGTTCACGCTGCTTTAGCGACAGGTGCAGTACACCACCGTCTAGTTGATAAAGGCTTACGTTGTGATGCCAATATCGTTGTAGAAAGTGGAACGGTTCGTGACCCTCATCACTTCGCGGTACTATTTGGTTTTGGTGCGACAGCTGTTTACCCATACCTTGCTTACCGTGTTCTTAACGATCTTTGTGCTGCAGGCGAAATTCAAATTGAGCCGCTTCAGTCTCATGAGAACTACCGTAAGGGTATCAACAAAGGCTTGATGAAGATCCTATCTAAGATGGGTATCTCTACAATTGCTTCTTACCGTGGTGCACAGTTGTTTGAAGCGATTGGCCTAAGCTCTGAAATCGTTGATCTTTGCTTCAAAGGTGTTACTAGCCGTATTGAAGGTGCTCGTTTTGAGGACTTCCAATTTGAACAGGGCCTACTAGCGAAAGAAGCTTGGACAGCGCGTAAGCCAATTCAAGCGGGTGGTTTGCTGAAGTATAAGCACGGTGGTGAATACCACGCTTATAACCCAGACGTAGTTAAGACAATCCACGAAGCGGTAGAAACAGGCAATCCTGAAGCTTACCAACGCTATGCTGAGCTGGTTAATAACCGCGGTTACGCAACTCTGCGTGATATGCTGGGCTTGCGTAAAGATGTTAAATCTATCTCAATTGATGAGGTAGAGTCTGCTGACAATATCTTCCCGCGTTTTGATTCTGCTGCAATGTCCTTAGGTGCATTGTCTCCAGAAGCTCACGAAGCACTTGCTGTTGCGATGAACGAACTTGGTGGTCGTTCTAACTCCGGTGAGGGTGGTGAAGATGCTGCTCGTCACGGCACGATGAAGCGTTCTAAGATCAAGCAGGTTGCTTCGGGTCGTTTCGGTGTAACACCGGAATACCTATCTAACGCTGAAGTTATGCAGATCAAAGTAGCTCAAGGTGCTAAGCCGGGTGAAGGTGGTCAGCTACCTGGTGGTAAGGTTAATAGCCTGATCGCACGTCTACGTTACTCTGTACCAGGCGTGACGCTAATTTCGCCTCCGCCACACCACGATATCTATTCTATCGAAGACTTGGCGCAGCTAATCTTTGACCTTAAGCAGGTTAACCCAGAAGCACTAGTTTCTGTGAAGCTGGTATCTCGTCCAGGTGTAGGTACGATCGCATGTGGTGTTGCAAAAGCATACGCAGATTTGATCACTATCTCTGGTTACGATGGTGGTACAGCTGCATCACCAATGACATCGATCCATTATGCAGGTTCTCCGTGGGAACTTGGTCTTGCCGATGCGCACCAGTCTCTACGTGGTAACCAACTACGTGGTTCTGTACGTCTACAAACGGACGGTGGTTTGAAGACTGGTTTGGACGTTGTTAAAGGCGCGATCCTAGGTGCTGAAAGCTTTGGTTTCGGTACAATGCCAATGGTTGCATTGGGTTGTAAGTACCTACGAATCTGTCACTTGAATAACTGTGCGACCGGTGTTGCTACTCAGAACGATAAACTGCGTGAAGATCACTTCCGCGGTACGGTAGAGATGGTTAAGAACTTCTTCCGTTTCGTTGCTGAAGAAACTCGCCAGTTAATGGCACAGCTAGGTGTTCGTTCTATGGAAGAACTAGTAGGTCGCGTAGATCTTCTAGAGATCCTAGACGGTGAAACACCTCGTCAGAAGAACTTGGATCTATCTCCAATTCTGACATCTGCTGGTGAAGAGTTCCCTAACACTTGTCAGGTAGAGCGTAACGAGCCTTACGACCTAGCTGAACTGAACACTCAGATGCTAGAGCTTGCTGAGAAAGCAATTGCTGATAAGACTGGCGGTGAATACGAACTGGTTATCACTAACTGTGACCGTTCTGTAGGTGCTCGTACTTCTGGTGCTATTGCTAAGCAACACGGCAACCTAGGCATGAGCGATCAGCCTGTAACCTTCAAGTTTAAAGGTCATGCAGGCCAGTCATTCGGTGTTTGGAACGCTGGTGGTCAGAACCTATACCTAGAAGGTGATGCTAACGACTACGTTGGTAAAGGTATGGCTGGCGGTAAGATCGTTATCCGCCCATTTGATGAAGTAACATTCAAGTCAAATGAAACTGCCATCATGGGTAATACCTGCTTGTACGGTGCAACTGGCGGTAAGCTATTTGCGGCGGGTCAAGCAGGCGAGCGTTTCGGTGTACGTAACTCTGGTGTACATGCTGTTGTTGAAGGCGCTGGCGATCACTGTTGTGAATACATGACAGGTGGTCTAGTTACTGTGTTGGGCTCTACGGGCTACAACTTCGGTGCTGGTATGACAGGTGGCTTTGCTTACGTTCTGGATATGGATAATAGCTTCGTGGATAAATATAACCACGAGCTAGTAGAGATTCAGCGTATCCACACTGAAAATATGGAAGCTTACAAAAATCATCTGCGCTCTGTGATCATTGAGTTCACTAAAGAGACAGGCAGTGCATGGGGCCAAGAGATCATCGATAACCTTGATGATTACATCGGTCGCTTCTGGTTGGTTAAACCAAAAGCTGCAAGCCTGAATGATTTGCTATCTAATATCCGTACACGTCCGGAATAAGAAGCAAATTTAAAAAGTAGATGAAGAATAATCCGCAGCCCTGCTGTTAAGGGCTGCTTTTAAGAGGTGAGGATTATGGCTGACCGTTTGAACAACGATTTTCAGTTCCTCGATGTGGGTCGTAAAGGTCCACAGAAAATTGATGCAGATGTACGTAAAGAAGGCTTTGGTGAGATCTACGAGCCGTTTGCGAAAGAAGAAGCATCTGAACAATCACACCGTTGTTTAGAGTGTGGTAACCCATATTGTTCATGGAAGTGTCCTGTACACAACCATATCCCTAATTGGCTTAAGCTGATTTCTGAAGGGAACATTATTGAAGCGGTTGAGCTAAGTCACCAGACTAACTCTCTGCCGGAAGTTTGTGGTCGTGTTTGCCCACAAGACCGTCTATGTGAAGGTGCGTGTACACTGAATGATGGCTTTGGTGCGGTAACAATCGGTTCTGTAGAAAAGTACATTACAGATACGGCATTCGCGATGGGTTGGAAGCCTGATATGTCTCAGGCGCCAAAGACTGATAAGAAAGTTGCAGTGATTGGTGCGGGCCCAGCAGGTATTGCAGCTGCAGACGTTCTTGTGCGTAATGGCGTTAAACCTGTTGTATTTGATCGTAACCCAGAGATAGGCGGCCTTCTAACGTTCGGTATTCCAGAATTTAAGCTGGAAAAAGACGTAATGTCCCGCCGTCGTGAAATCTTTACCGAGATGGGCGTAGAGTTCCGTCTGAATACTGAAGTAGGTAAAGATGTTCAGATGCAGGATCTGATCGATCAATACGACGCAGTATTCCTAGGTATGGGTACATACACATACATGAAAGGTGGCTTCCCAGGTGAAGATCTAGATGGTGTATATGATGCACTTCCGTTCTTGATCTCTAATGTGAATAACTGCCTTGGCTTCGAGCAAGATGAAAACGGCTTCATTGACCTGAAGGGTAAGAAAGTTGTTGTGCTTGGCGGTGGTGATACTGCGATGGACTGTAACCGTACATCTATCCGTCAGGGCGCTGAGTCTGTTATCTGTGCTTACCGTCGTGATGAAGCGAACATGCCTGGTTCTAAGAAAGAAGTGGAAAATGCGCGTGAAGAAGGCGTACAGTTCCAGTTCAACCGTCAGCCTGTTGAAGTTGTAGGCGAAAATGGCAAAGTAACTGGTATCAAGGTTGTTAGCACGCAGATGGGCGAGCCAGACGAAAATGGTCGTCGTCGTGCTGAAGTCGTTCCTGGTTCTGAAGAGGTTCTAGAAGCGGATGCTATTCTTGTGGCATTTGGTTTCCGTCCTAGCCCAGCGCCATGGTTCGCTGACTTTGGTATTGATCTGCATGAAGATGGTCGTGTTAAAGCGCCAGAGCAGAATGCATTCCCGTTCCAGACTACTAACGAAAAAGTATTCGCTGGCGGTGATATGGTACGTGGTTCTGATCTAGTGGTGACTGCGATTGCTGAAGGTCGTAAAGCTGCTGAAGGTATGCTGGATTACCTAGAAGTTTAATTTCTAACTAATCCTTGTGAAAAATCCGGAACTTCTAAGAAGGCCGGATTTTTTTTGCCTAAAAATACTGATCAGCATTGATGATTTTATGGTGAATGCTGCTTAAGAAATCATTGATAGCTAACTGATCACTGTTAGTTGATGAGATGGGATAATCTGCAGAAATAAGTTCTCGTTGATTCCTACTGATCCTCATCTGATATCGTTGTCGTCCATTAAATGGAATTACTCGGCTTTGAATAACCTGCCCTGTCTTAGGTGATTGTGATGAGCCTAATGTTCGGATGTCTTCAGCGCCATATAAGGCCAATCTTGTTTTTAGTTTGTTATTAAACGTTTGCTCATTGTGTGTGCTGGTAGCGTTAGTATCTAACCAAACTTGCTCTTTTTGAAATACTGCTAACTTGGCCGGAGCGAGATTTATTGGCTTAGTCGGTTGGGATTGGCAACCACTCAAAATAACTAAAAACAGTAACAGACAGTATTTTTTCAAACTTAGATCACAAAGTTAGTTAAAGAGGGATGGAATCACAGGTAATTCCTCTTAAAAATCGTTAAAATAGCGACCAATTCGAATTTACAAGATATAAGTGGCTGACACAAATGGCTGAATTGAAAAACGATCGTTTCCTACGTGCATTACTTCGTGAACCTGTAGATGCAACTCCAGTTTGGATGATGCGTCAGGCGGGTCGTTACCTTCCAGAGTACCGTGAGACTCGTGCGAAAGCAGGTGATTTTCTAAGCCTTTGCAAAAATAAAGAGTTGGCTTGTGAAGTTACCATTCAGCCTTTAGAGCGTTATGACCTCGATGCTGCAATCCTATTTTCCGATATCCTGACAATTCCGGATGCAATGGGTCTTGGGCTTTACTTTGAAGTTGGTGAAGGTCCACGTTTTAAAAAGATAATCCGTACAGAAAAAGACGTAGCTGACCTTCCTGTACCAGATGCTGCAACAGATCTTGATTATGTAATGAATGCGGTTAAAGAGATCCGTCGTGAGTTAAACGGTCGCGTACCTTTAATTGGCTTCTCTGGTAGTCCATGGACGCTTGCAACTTACATGGTTGAAGGTGGTTCAAGTAAAGACTTTCGTCATGTTAAGCAGATGATGTATGCGACGCCTGAGATTATGCATGCGTTGCTAGATAAACTTGCACAGTCTGTAACGACGTACTTGAACGAGCAGATTCGTTCTGGTGCTCAAGCTGTACAAATCTTCGATACTTGGGGTGGTGCACTAAGTGGTCCTTGCTACCAAGAGTTCTCGCTTAAATATATGAAACAGATTGTGGATGGCCTAATTCGTGAACACGATGGTCGTAAAGTGCCAGTGATCATGTTTACTAAGAATGGCGGTCAGTGGCTAGAAGCAATGGCTGAAGCAGGCTCTGATGCGCTAGGTTTGGATTGGACAACAGATATTGGTAATGCGCGTGCGCGTGTAGGTGACAAAGTTGCCCTTCAGGGCAACATGGATCCAAGTGTTCTTTATGCTCCAGCAAACCGTATTGAACAAGAAGTTGAGTTCATCTTAGGCCAGTATGGCAACGGTTCTGGTCACGTATTTAACCTGGGCCATGGTATTCACCAGTTTGTAGATCCAGCACAACCTAAAGCGTTTGTTGATGCGGTGCATGAACTCAGTGCGAAGTATCACCAGTCTTAATTTGATTTAGATTTCAGAGGGGCTTAAGCCCCTCTTTGTTTATAAGAGTGATTAATGAACAAGCTTACTCATCTTTTAGAAAGCAACCGCGAATGGGCGGAAAAGATAAATCAGGAAGACCCGCAGTTTTTTGAAACACTAGCGCAACAGCAATCACCTGAGTATCTGTGGATTGGCTGTTCTGACAGTCGTGTGCCTGCGAACGAAATTGTTGGCATGATGCCGGGTGAGCTATTTGTTCACCGTAACGTTGCAAACGTTGTTGTGCATACAGATATGAATTGTCTGTCAGTCGTTCAATACGCGGTAGAGGTGCTTAAAGTTAAGCACATCATGGTTGTTGGCCACTATGGTTGTGGTGGTGTAGCGGCTTCTATCGAAGATGAACCGCATGGGCTGATTGATAATTGGCTACGTAATATTCGTCGTGTTTATGACAAACATAAAGACTTCCTCTCTACATGGGAGGACTCGCATCAGCAGTTGGATCGTCTGTGTGAACTTAATGTGATTGAGCAATCGATGAATCTCTGCGAAACCACAATTTTACAGCAAGCTTGGGCTAATGATCAGGAGATAACCGTACATGGTTGGATCTATGGCTTAAGAGATGGCTTGGTAAATGATCTTGAGTTCAATGCATCTAGTGCTGACGATGTCAGAGAACAGTATCAGCTGGCAATGAACAAAATGCATAAACTGCGTGAGCTGGCTCAGTCACCTGAGGCACCAGAAGAAAATGCACGCACCATGTGGAATAAAGTTAAATCGATTTTTAATTGAGTCCTGCATTGCATAAGAAAAAGGCCGCATCTTTAGCGGCCTTTTTTATATCTAATTTTCTAGTTCGATAAAGGTGTTATTTATTCACAGAAGCGAGTGCTTGCTCTAAATCTGCAATCAGATCATCAGCGTGTTCAATGCCTACTGATAAACGAACCATCTCAGGTGATACACCAGCTGATGCCAGTTCTTCGTCATTTAGTTGGCGGTGTGTAGTTTCAGCTGGGATGGCTGCCAGAGATTTACAGTCACCGATGTTTACCAGTCGAGTGAAAATCTGCAGAGCATCATAGAACGGTGCAGTTGCAGCTCGGCCCGCTTTAAGACCAAAACTGATAATGCCGGATGCTTGCCCATTCAGATATTTCTGAGCAAGATCGTAGTCTTTGTGGCTTTCAAGGCCTGCGTACTTAACCCAGCTAACCTGATCGTGTCGCTCTAGGAAGTTAGCGATTTTGGCGCTGTTTTCATTGATGCGTTCCATACGTAGGGCTAGGGTTTCTAGACCTTGAAGGATCATGAAAGCATTCATAGGAGAAATTGCGGCACCGGTATTACGAAGTGGCACTACACGACAACGACCAATATAAGCGGCTGGACCAAGAGCTTCGGTATAAACAACGCCATGATAAGACGCGTCAGGTGTATTCAGTAGAGGGAAGCGTTCAGCATTATCCGCCCACGGGAATTTACCTGAATCGATAACCACGCCACCAATAGAGTTACCGTGACCGCCAATATACTTAGTCACTGAGTGAACAACGATGTCGGCACCGTGCTCGATTGGGCGCCACATAGCTGGGCTTGGTACAGTGTTATCCACAATCAGTGGAATGCCATTTCGGTGTGCTACATCCGCTAGCTTTTCAATATCAGCGATGCCGCCCGATGGGTTACCCACAGATTCACAGAAAAGCGCTTTAGTGTTTGCATCGATTTTGCTCTCTATTTCGCTAACGTCATCTTTGTTAGCAAAACGAACTTCGATGCCTTGGTGAGGTAGAGTGTGAGCAAACAGGTTGTAGGTACCACCGTACAATTCACTGGTGGAGATAATGTTATCTCCAGTCGCCGCAATTGTTTGAATCGCGTAAGTGATTGCTGCCATACCTGATGCTACAGCTAAAGCAGCGATACCGCCTTCCATTTCTGCAAGGCGCTTTTCAAGTACGTCAGTCGTTGGGTTCATTATGCGGGTATAAATATTACCTTCGACTTTGAGGTCGAAAAGGTCAGCACCATGTTGAGCATCATCAAAAGCATAAGATGTAGTTTGATAGATCGGAACCGCAACCGCTTTAGTTGTTGGGTCTGGGGAGTAGCCACCGTGAACGGCAATTGTTTCCAGCTTCATATACATCTCCTGTGATGTAGGGGTTTACCCTTGTTCTTATATAGGAGTCTGATTGTAGAGCAATCATAAAATAAGAAAAGATCTATAGGTTATAAGCAGAGTGTTGGGTAGAATTCTTACTTATAGATAACGCTTTGGAGAGAGTGATGGCACGCCAAAAAACAGCCTACGTATGTAATGACTGTGGAGCCGATTACACTAAGTGGCAAGGGCAGTGTACCGCCTGTAATGCTTGGAATACCTTAACTGAGGTACGTTTAGCGACTGCGAAGACCGCTACGAATGAAGCGCGTAATGTGCGTTTTGATGGTTATGCTGGCGGTGCGGGTAAAGATAAGGTGGTTAATCTCTCTGAAGTAGCGCTAGAGGAGATGCCGCGCTTTACTTCTGGCGCAGGCGAGTTGGATCGAGTGCTTGGTGGTGGTTTGGTTCCTGGGTCAGCAGTTCTGATGGGTGGTCATCCAGGTGCCGGTAAAAGTACTTTGTTATTACAGACAATGTGTTTTTTGGCTGAACAGATGCCCGCACTTTATGTCACGGGTGAGGAATCTTTACAGCAAGTGGCGATGCGCGCTAGCCGTTTAGGTTTGCCAACCGCGCAATTAAAGATGCTCTCTGAAACTAGCGTTGAAGAAATCTGTAACACCGCTCAACAGTTAAAACCGAAAGTGATGGTTATTGATTCTATCCAAGTGATGCACATGGCTGATGTTCAATCAGCTCCGGGCTCCGTATCTCAGGTAAGGGAATCAGCTGCGTACCTAACTCGCTATGCAAAACAAACAGGCACAGTTTTGTTCCTTGTAGGTCATGTCACTAAAGATGGTTCTTTGGCAGGACCGAAAGTTTTGGAGCATATGATTGACTGTTCCCTTCAGCTTGAGGGATCGTCGGATTCTCGTTTTAGAACCTTGCGCTCGCATAAAAACCGTTTTGGTGCGGTGAATGAATTGGGTGTTTTCGCCATGCTCGAAAACGGCCTAAAGGAAGTTAAAAATCCAAGTTCAATCTTCCTAAGTCGTGAAGAAGGGCCGAGCCCCGGCAGTGTTGTGATGGTGGTTTGGGAAGGTACTCGCCCTTTGTTAGTAGAGATTCAGGCGTTAGTTGATCAATCCCATATGAATAACCCACGTCGTGTTGCTGTAGGTTTAGAGCAAAACAGAATGGCTATGTTACTCGCTGTGCTGCATCGTCATGGCGGCATTATGACGGGTGACCAAGATGTCTTTGTTAACGTTGTAGGTGGTGTAAAGGTACTAGAAACCAGTGCTGACTTGGCGTTGCTGCTAGCGGTTGTATCCAGTTTCCGTGATCAATCTTTACCGCATGATTTGATGGTGTTTGGTGAAGTCGGCTTGTCGGGGGAGATAAGACCTGTACCGAATGGGCAGGAAAGAATCCGAGAAGCTGCTAAACATGGGTTTAAACGTGCAATCGTTCCTAAAGGAAACGTCCCTAAAGAGCAGCTTCAAGGCATGGATATTGTAGCTGTTACTAAACTGACAGAGGCCTTGGAGGCTCTCTAGTTAGTCTTCAAAAAAATGATCTAATTCGCGCTCCAACAATGTTTCGTCGCCTAAGTTAAGTTCGACTAAGCGGCGTAGCAGTGTTAGTGAATCAAGGTCCAAATTCTCGATGAGAAAACCGTACTCATTGTCACGCTGATGAGCCATTGTCGCAGGGGTGCGAATGGCAATGTCATCGCCGAGAAGATGGATGATTGCTTGAACCTCATCTCCTTTTTGCAGCGCTAGTGGTTGCTTACTTTTTACAAGAATTCCATTGAAAGAAATATCCACTAAGGCGACATCCCAAGTTTCATTATCTCGCTTCAATTCAGTCTGAGCATCAAAGTGGATACGGGTAAAACGACGGCGTTCAGTATCTGATGTGGTCACAGCATTTCTTCCTAAGAAAAAGAGTATTTAGCTCATATAATTATAGACATTACTGCAAAAAAAACTGTGGTCAAGATGTAATCACGAATATAACCCTTGAAAATAAAAGGGCTTTATCATAGTTTGATCTCTAAAGCTCAGCTTGTGCATTTGGACTAAACTAAGTCTTACATGCTGAGTGATATAACAAGAATAAAAATAAAGTAGTAATAAACAATATGTTGTTAGAAGCGCTTTTGGATGTCTCCAGCGGTCGGAGGCATTCTCGATATTTCAACCAGACTCGCAGTCATTTTCTTTTTCGTCGTATTCGGATTATCTCCCTCTTACTTGCCTTGATTCAGCCTGCTTGGTTGCTGGTGGATTATTTGCTATTGCCCGAGGATATGTTGCTCTCAATCGCATATGCTCGTGGTCTAACGGCGCTTGCCTGTGTGGGTTTGGCTCTGTGGGGGTATAAGCGCTATAGCATGCGTTTAGCGAAGTTAAGACTCGCTTTGCTAGTCGTCATCTTGTCTGCTTTTCAGTGTGCCTCAAGCTCCATGTTAATCGCCCATGGTTATGAGTTCACTGTGGCGGGTTATCATTTCTTTCCCTTTATGATCATGACCATGATGGCTGTTTTCCCATTGTCTATTTTGGAGGCGCTGGGTTATGCCGTTGCTCTTTTGCTGGTTGAGTATCTAACTCAATTGTTCCGAGGCTTGGCCGGTACCATTGATGGTATTAACAGTCTTTGGTTGTTGGCTGTATTGGGCTTAATTGCGTGTTGGGCTGCTGTGAATCAACTGAACATGTTGCTGGGCCTTTATCGTCAAGCAACACGAGATCCCCTTACTGGTTTGGCAAATAGACGGCAGGCGATGGAGCAGTTAAGTGGCGATATCAAACTGATGAGAGATCAGGGTAAGCCGCTGAGTGTTCTGTTGTTTGATCTAGATAAATTCAAGAGCTTTAACGACACCTACGGTCATGCCGCAGGTGATATCGTGCTACAGCGTTTTGCTAAAGTGATGCGAAAATCTGCTCGCAAGCGATTGGATTTAGTTTGTCGATACGGTGGTGAAGAGTTCTTAATGGTGCTTCCCGGCCTGGATACGAATCAGGCGGTTGAAGTGGCTGAGCAGATCCGCGTTGGTTGCCACGATGAGCAGGTGAAGACTCCTTCAGGAGAAAGAATTGGCTTTACCACGAGTATAGGTGTTGCCAGTTTGAAAGCTGAAGATGATGTGGATTCGCTATTGCAACGCTCTGATGATGCTCTGTACAGCGCTAAAGATACAGGCCGAGATAAGGTTAATATTGCCGACTGATTGTCTTATAAACAAAAAGCCGGGCACTGCCCGGCTTTTTTATTGGTATAGGGATTATAGATCCGCAATACGCTTGTACTTGATACGCTCTGGCTGATGCTCTTTACCGTAACGGCGTTTGTAATCAGCTTGGTACTCAGTGTAGTTACCTTCGAAGAACTCTACGTGGGAGTCGCCTTCGTAAGCCAGCATGTGAGTACAGATACGGTCAAGGAACCAACGGTCGTGGGAAATAACTACCGCACAACCTGGGAAGGCTAGAAGAGCTTCCTCAAGGGCACGTAGTGTTTCGATATCAAGGTCGTTGGTTGGTTCGTCCAATAGCAGAACGTTGCCGCCTTCTTTAAGGAGTTTCGCCATATGCAGACGGTTACGCTCACCACCAGAAAGATCTTTAACGAACTTCTGCTGATCGCCGCCTTTGAAGTTAAAGCGGCCACAGTAAGAGCGTGAAGGCGTCGTGTAGTTGCCTACTGTGATCATGTCCTGACCATCAGATAGTTCTTCAAACACTGTTTTGTCGCCGTTTAGATCGCGAGACTGGTTAACGTAAGCTAACTGCACAGTAGAACCGATTTCGATCTCACCAGAATCTGGTTGCTCTTCGCCAGCGATCATGCGGAACAGCGTGGATTTACCTGCGCCGTTACCACCGATAATGCCAACGATAGCGCCTTGTGGGATCGAGAAGCTTAGGTCTTCAAACAGAACCTTGTCGCCGTAAGCTTTAGAAATTCCATTCGCATCGATAACTTTATCGCCAAGACGTGGCCCTGGTGGAATATAGATTTCCTGTGTTTCATTACGAGATTGGAACTCTTTAGAGTTCATCTCTTCGAACTGCTTAAGACGCGCTTTAGATTTAGACTGACGCCCTTTGGAGCCCTGACGAACCCATTCAAGTTCAGCTGCAACAGATTTACGGTGAGCTGCTTCCTGCTTCGCTTCTTGTTCTAGACGAGCTTCTTTCTGTTCTAACCAAGAAGAGTAGTTACCTTCGTATGGAATGCCGCGACCACGGTCAAGTTCCAAAATCCAGCCAGCAGCGTTATCTAGGAAATAACGGTCGTGGGTAATTGCCACAACGGTACCTGGGTATTCCTGAAGGAAGCGCTCGATCCAAGCAACAGATTCTGCATCCAAGTGGTTGGTTGGTTCGTCTAGAAGCAGCATGTCTGGCTTGTCTAACAGTAAGCGACATAGCGCTACACGACGACGTTCACCGCCGGATAGGTGCTTAACTTCTGCATCCCAGGCAGGAAGGCGCATCGCATCAGCAGCACGTTCAAGTGCTGTTTCAAGGTTGTGACCATCTTTAGCTTGGATCAGGTTTTCAAATTCAGCTTGTTTCTTAGCCAATTCATCAAAGTCAGCATCTGGTTCTGCGTAAGCTGCATAAACAGCTTCTAGACCATCTAGCGCTTCTTTAACATCAGCAACTGACTCTTCAACGATCTCACGAACTGTTTTTGTTTCGTCCAGTTCTGGTTCTTGAGGTAGGTAACCTACGTTGATGCCAGGCATTGGGCGAGCTTCACCGATGATGTCGGTATCTAAGCCAGCCATGATTTTTAGCAGGGTAGATTTACCCGCACCGTTCAGACCCAATACACCAATTTTGGCGCCAGGGAAAAAAGAAAGAGAGATGTCTTTCAGGATTTCACGCTTTGGCGGAACAATTTTGCCAACGCGGTTCATTGAATAAACGTATTGAGCCATGAAGGGTTCAACTCTTGTTTGTTAAATAATTAATGCTCCCGATTTTACCGGAAATTGGTAATTAATATCTATCTTGATCCTGATCAATTTTTGTACTGGCGAGAGTCGAAGGGCTTTCTAAACTGAGATTACGAATCTGCTGTATAGAAAGTAACCACATAATAGAGGAGAGTGATCATGGGTGAACTATCAAGATTTAACAGCCTTTTTGATGATGCTTTCTTGAATCGTTTCTTTGTTCCAGTGACTACAAGCGGCGATGATAAAGTGCCTGCTATAGATATTCATGAATCTGATACCGGGTATTGTATAAAGGCTGATTTACCTGGAGTGAAAAAAGAGGATGTACAGGTAAGTTTAGAGCATGGTTTGTTAACGATTAAGGCTGAAACTAAAACAGAGGATAAGGAAGAAAAAGAAGGGAAAATAATTCGTCAGGAGCGTCATTTCGGACAATTTGTAAGACGGTTATCGGTTGGTGATAGTGTTGATCCAGATAAAATTACAGCGAAATTTGATAATGGAGTATTGGAAGTCAATTTGCCCAAGCCAGACCCGGGCGCTGCTAAAACGGCGAATGTAAAAGTCGAATGATCCTATTCCGATTGTAAAAAAGAGCTTGGGGGAGCCCCTGAGCTCTTTTTATTGAATAAAATTGAAGCAGTTTTGCGGATGATTCAAGTGTATCCGCGGAAATGTTTCGCTATAATACGCGCTTTCCCAATTCCCAAATGGTTCTACGCTGGAATATTCTGGCGGCTTTGCCGTTGTTGTTGCAGCTGAACAGGGTCCACATTGTATTCAGGGGACAGAAACTCCTATGTTTAGCAAAGATATGACTATCGCTGATTTCGACGCGGATCTATGGTCTGCAATGCAGGCTGAAACTGTACGTCAGGAAGAGCACATCGAACTGATTGCGTCTGAAAACTACACTAGCCCTCGCGTTATGGAAGCTCAGGGTTCTGCGCTGACTAACAAATACGCTGAAGGTTATCCTAACAAGCGTTACTACGGTGGATGTGAACACGTAGATGTTGTAGAGCAGCTAGCGATTGATCGTGCTAAAGAGTTGTTCGGTGCAACTTACGCAAACGTTCAGCCTCATTCTGGTTCTCAAGCTAACGCTGCTGTTTACATGGCGCTTTGTCAGCCAGGCGATACTGTTCTGGGTATGAGCCTTGCTCACGGTGGTCACTTGACTCACGGTGCTGCAGTTTCTTTCTCTGGTCGTATCTACAATGCGGTTCAGTACGGTCTAAACCCAGAAACGGGCGAAATTGATTACGCTGAAGTTGAGCGTCTAGCTGAAGAGCACAAACCAAAAATGATCGTTGCAGGTTTCTCTGCATACTCACGTGTTGTTGATTGGCAGCGTTTCCGCGATATCGCAGACAAAGTAGGCGCGTTCCTATTTGTTGATATGGCTCACATCGCAGGTCTTGTTGCTGCAGGCGTTTACCCATCTCCAATCGGTGTTGCTGACGTTGTTACAACAACAACTCACAAAACACTAGGTGGCCCACGTGGTGGTTTGATCCTATCTGCAAATGCTGATGAAGATCTGCAGAAGAAACTTAACTTCGCTGTATTCCCAGAATCTCAGGGCGGCCCATTGATGCACGTAATCGCTGGTAAAGCGGTTTGCTTCAAAGAAGCAATGGACCCAGAGTGGAAAGAGTACCAAGCTCAGGTTGTTAAAAACGCTCAGGCGATGGCTGAAACTTTCATGAAGCGCGGTATTAAGATCGTTTCTGAAGGTACTGATGATCACCTATTCCTTGTTGATATGATCGACAAAGAATTTACAGGTAAAGATGCTGATGCAGCGCTAGGTCGTGCCAACATCACTGTAAACAAAAACTCTGTTCCAAACGATCCACGTTCTCCGTTTGTAACATCTGGTCTACGTATCGGTACGCCAGCTGTAACGCGCCGTGGTTTCAAAGAAGCAGAAGTTACAGAGCTAACAAACTGGATCTGCGACATTCTAGATGACATCAACAACGATGATGTGATCGCACGTGTTAAATCTCAAGTTAAAGAGATCTGCGCACGTTTCCCTGTATACAAGTAAAACAGGGTTCCGGCTGTAAGTTATAGTCGGAAAAATGTACAATCCTCGGGCGACCCAAAAGGTCGCCCTTTTTTGTTCTCAGACTAAGCTCAGAGAAGATAAACGCTCTTTACACAGGAAAAGTTGATGCATTGTCCTTTTTGTCATGCCAATGAAACCAAAGTGGTTGATTCTCGACTGGTGGCCGAAGGTCAGCAGGTGCGTCGACGTCGCGAGTGTATTAACTGTAATGAGCGCTTTACCACCTACGAAGCAGCAGAGCTGCTGATGCCACGCCTAATTAAGGCTGATGGCTCTCGCCAACCATTTGATGATGAAAAACTCCGTGCAGGTATTCATCGAGCGCTAGAAAAACGTCCCGTCTCTATCGAAGAGTTTGAAGCTTGTATTAACCGTATTAAGCATCGTCTACGTGCGACTGGTGAGCGCGAGTTGCCTTCACGTCAGATTGGTGAAGAAGTGATGGCTGAACTACGTAAACTCGATGAAGTTGCTTATGTACGTTTTGCTTCTGTGTATCGTAGTTTTCAAGACATTAATGAGTTTAAAGCTGAGATCGAACGCTTATCGGAAGAGCATGACACTGAGGGTGCTGCTAAGTGAGTGCTACTTGGTCTGTTTCGGATCGCGAATATATGGCCCGCGCCATTCAGTTGGCGAAAGAGGGGCTATATACCACGCAACCTAATCCACGAGTTGGCTGTGTGTTAGTCAAACAGGGCAGTATCGTGGGTGAAGGTTTTCATTATCGCGCAGGTGAAGGCCATGCCGAGGTGAATGCACTGCGTGTTGCGGGTGAAGAAGCGAAAGGGGCGACAGCGTATGTAACCCTAGAGCCTTGTAGCCATTATGGTCGTACTCCGCCTTGTTCTGAGGCATTAATCAACGCAGGCGTGACGCGAGTAGTTGCCGCGATGGTTGATCCAAACCCTCAGGTTGCTGGTCGTGGTATGACTATGCTCCGTGAAGCGGGTATTGAAGCTACATCGGGTTTACTCGAAGAATCAGCTCGAGCGTTGAACCCCGGTTTTATCAAGCGTATGGAGACGGGTTTACCTTTTGTTAGGGTTAAATCTGCGATCAGCCTTGATGGTCGAACAGCGATGGCTTCAGGTGAATCCAAATGGATTACTGGCCCTGCTGCACGTGGTGATGTACAGAAATTGCGCGCTCAATCGTCAGTGATTCTGACGGGTATAGGTTCCATTCTACAAGATGACTCAGCTCTGACGGTTCGCGAAGCGCAGTTAAATCTGCCTAATGTTGCGGATGTCGTGCAGAAACAGCCATTACGCGTTGTTTTGGATAGCAGTCTACAAATGCCGCTGACTGCTTCCATTCTTAAGCAGCCGGGGCGAACGCTTATTGTTACTTGTTCTGATGATACAATAGCGCAGAACAAACTTAAGGACGCAGGTGCAGAAGTTCTAGTGATGCCTGCTGAAAATGGCCGTGTGGCTTTATTGCCTTTGTTACGTTGGCTCGCGTCTGAAGAGCAGTGTAACGATCTGCTTGTTGAAACCGGCTCAGTGTTGGCCGGTGCGTTTGTAGAGCAGAAACTTGCTGATGAACTTCATGTTTATATGGCGATGAAGTTGTTAGGAAGTCAGGCTAAACCACTATTTGAGCTACCCTTAACTAAAATGTCAGAGCAGGTAGAACTGCAGATGTTAGATAGCCGCATGTTGGGTGATGATCTAAAACTGATCTTACAGCCTCAATATGGAGAAAATGCATAGATGTTCACCGGTATTATTGAAGCTGTAGGTACGATTGCAGCGATTGAAGAGCAAGCGGGTGATATGCGCTTATATGTTCGCACAGGTCAGTTGGATCTGGCGGACGTTAAACTGGGTGATAGCATCGCCACTAATGGTGTTTGCTTAACCGCAGTAGAATTTCCCGGTGATGGCTTTATTGCTGATGTTTCTCGAGAGACATTGGCTCATACGCGTTTCCATACTTTAGCGATTGGAGAGCGAGTGAATCTGGAAAAGGCATTGATGCCGACCAGTCGCTTAGGTGGTCATATTGTCACTGGCCATGTCGATGGTATTGGTGAAATAGTATCGCGTAGTGAAGATGCCCGTTCCATTCGCTTTAGTGTCAAAGCACCTGCTGCGATTCAACGCTATTTAGCAGCGAAAGGCTCGGTGACGGTTGATGGTATTAGTTTGACGGTAAATGCCCTTGACGGTGACTGCTTTGAATTGAATATTGTGCCTCACACGGCACAAGAAACGATCATGACTGAATATGTCACAGGACGACAGGTTCATTTGGAAGTGGATATCATCGCTCGCTATCTAGAGCGCCTAATTGGTCATGGTCAAACAACTGATAATAATGAACAGAGCGAACAGGGCCTAACAATGGACACCTTAATCGCTCACGGTTTTAACCGCTAACGACGGTACGAAGTTAATGAAATTAAATACCCCGCAAGAATTGATTGAAGATATTCGTCAGGGAAAAATGGTCATCCTGATGGATGATGAAGATCGCGAGAATGAAGGCGATCTTGTAATTGCTGCAGAGATGGTTCGCCCGGATGATATCAACTTTATGGCGACTCACGCTCGTGGCCTTATTTGCCTAACGTTGACGCGTGAGCGTTGTGAGCAGTTGAACCTACCTCTAATGGTACAGAGCAATGGTGCTCAGTTCTCAACCAACTTTACGATGTCTATTGAAGCGGCGGAAGGTGTAACGACAGGTATCTCTGCTGCTGACCGTGCATTGACTGTACGTACAGCCGTAAAAGCAGATGCCAAGGCAGAAGATATTGTTCAGCCGGGCCACATTTTCCCATTGATGGCTCAGCCGGGTGGTGTTTTAAGCCGTGCTGGTCATACTGAAGCGGGTTGTGATCTTGCTCGTTTGGCAGGCTTTACACCAGCGGCTGCGATCGTTGAGATTATGAATGATGACGGCACTATGGCACGTCGTCCTGATCTGGAAGAGTTTGCGGAAAAGCACAATCTTAAGATCGGTACAATTGCGGACCTAATTCACTACCGTACGGCTAATGAGCATACAGTTGCACGTGAATCCGAAGGTGTGATGTCTACTGAGTACGGTGATTTTAACTACATCACTTACCGTGACGAAATCCAAAACTGCACGCATCTAGCGATGACGCTAGGTGAGCTGAAAGCTGATGAACCTGCATATGTACGTGTTCATAGCCGTACAGAGGTACTACGTGATGTAGTTGGTGCGGTAGCACCTGGCGATGAGCCGAAATGGACTATGCGTAAAGCATTGGAGCGTGTTGCTAAAGAGGGGCAAGGTGTTGTGCTTCTACTTGATACGGGCGACCGTATCGATCTAAGCGATGCGACGGATCTGATGATCAACGGTCGTCAGAAATCCAAAATTAATGTCAGTGCATCAGGTGCTTACCTAACAGTAGGTACTGGATCACAAATCTTGCGAGACCTAGGTGTAGGTAAAATGAACCTACTTAGCTCTCCAATGAAGTTTAATGCGATCTCTGGTTTTGATCTGGAGATTGAAGAATATATTCCTTGTGAAGAATAACTGTAACGGTATTTAAATCATGACTGTTAAAACCTTTGAAGGTGATTTTGTAAACGCAGACGGCAACTATGCAATTGTTGTTGGCCGTTTTAATGCATTCGTTGTTGAGAGCTTGCTAGAGGGTGCAATCGACACTCTAAAGCGTCATGGCGTAAGCGAAGATAATATTCGTGTAATCCGTGTGCCTGGTGCTTTCGAAATTCCGTTGGCAGTTAAACGCGTTGCAGCGCAGAAGAAAGATGACGCGATTATCGCACTAGGTGCGGTTATCCGTGGCGGTACTCCACACTTTGAGTATGTATCTGGCGAGAGCTCTAAAGGCGTTGCACAGGTATCTTTGGATTATGATCTTCCTATTGCGAACGGTATCCTTACAGTAAACAGCATCGAACAAGCTGTTGAGCGTTCAGGTACTAAAATGGGTAACAAAGGTGCAGAAGCAGCGCTTTCCGCTCTGGAAATGGTTAGCTTGCTTAAGCAGCTTGAGGTTTAAAGCCAGATGAGTGACAACGAAAAAAAATCTGCAGCTAAAAAGAAACCTTCGCTAACATCTCAGCGTCGTAATGCTCGTAGCTATGCGCTGCAGGCTTTGTATTCTTGGTCATTAGCTGGTCAGCCTCTGCATGAACTAGAAGCGCAATTCCGTGTAGATAACGACATGCGTGATACGGATGTACGTTTATTCTCTGAATTGTTGCAGAACGTTGCGGCAACTAAAACAGAGCTTGATGGTCTGTTTACTGACTTCCTTGATCGTCAGATCGAAGAGTTGGATCCTGTTGAATTGAACGTTCTACGTATCGGTGCTTATGAGCTTTCTAAGCGCATGGAAGTGCCATATCGCGTCGCGATCAATGAAAGTGTTGAATTGGCGAAGACGTTCGGTGCAACCGACAGTCATCGTTATGTGAACGGCGTGCTAGATAAACTAGCGCAACGTGTGCGTATGGCCGAAATTCGCGCTAAACGAGAAGGTAAAGCGTAAGCTATGCCGCTGGGTGAATTTGAGCTGATACAGCGCTACTTCGCACAGGTTTCAGAAGCATCTTCGGATGCTTCTGTTGCTTTAGGGGTAGGGGACGACTGCGCACTGCTTAATTTGCCCGAGGGTCAGCAACTCGCCGTTTCTATTGATACGCTGGTTGAAGGCACTCATTTTCTACCTGATATACAGCCGGAGCAACTGGCAGATCGCCTTATGGGTTCGGCTGTGAGTGATCTAGCGGCTATGGGTGCGAAGCCTGCTTGGCTGACGCTTGCGCTTACTTTGCCGCAAACCGATGCAGATTGGCTGAAACGCTTTAGTTCACAATTAGGCATACGCTGCCAAGACTACAGTATTGCGCTCATTGGTGGTGATACCACGCGCGGGCCTCTGACGCTTTCTGCTCAAGTGCATGGCTTTGTACCTCAAGGGAAGGGACTTTGTCGTCATGGAGCTAAACCGGGCGATATTATCTGCGTTAGCGGTAACTTAGGTGATAGCCGTGGAGGTCTTGAAGGGCTGCTTAATGGGTTTGCTAATGAAACTCATGCAGAGTATTTACTCGAGCGTTTCTATTCGCCTGTACCGCGCATCGGTCTTGGTCAATCGTTAGTGGGTTATGCCAGTAGCTGTGTGGATATCTCTGATGGCTTGTTATCCGATTTAGCACATATATTAAAAGCGAGTGGCAATCTTGGTGCGCGTTTGCAGATAGAAGCCTTGCCGATCTCTTCTCAGCTGGTGGATACTTATGGGGAACAGCAGGCACAGCAGTGGGCGTTGACCGGTGGTGAAGATTTTGAGCTATGTTTCACCCTACCGCCGGAACATTTAGCGTTAATTCCTAGTTTACCAACCTCAGTAGCCGTTATTGGTAAGGTCACAGAGGAGTCAGAGCTCAGTCTGTTTCTTCGAGGGGAACCTTGTGAAATTGCAGGCTCAGGTTATGATCACTTCCACCAATCCTGATGTTCAAGTAGGCTGTTAGCCGCGATTGTTAGACTAAGCCGTAAAGGAATAACCGTGAATAAAGTACCTAGTACTGTTTGGAAAAATCCGATCCATTTTCTAGCGTTTGGCCTAGGTAGCGGTGCTGCTCCTTGGATGCCTGGTACTATCGGCACTTTGGCGGCGATCATTCCTTATCTTTGGTTCCAACACTTGAGTTTGCCGTTTTATCTATTGATGTTGGTGGTTACGGCTATCATCGGCATTTGGTTATGCGATCGCACTTCAAAAGATATTGGTGTGCATGATCATGGCGGCATTGTCTGGGATGAGTTTGTTGGCTTTTGGCTGACCATGACGCTTGCACCAACCGGCTGGGAATGGATCGCTCTTGGTTTTGTGCTATTCCGTATTTTTGATATTTGGAAGCCTTGGCCGATCAAATGGGCTGACCAGAAAGTTTCTGGTGGTGTGGGTATTATGCTGGATGACTTGCTGGCAGGTGTTTATGCCGCGGCAATTCTGCAGTTGGTTGCTTACTTTTGGCTTTAAACGATCGTTTTTAGCCGCTCTTCGATTACCTTAATCATACCTGCAGCATCAAGACCGCACTGTTGAAGTTGCTGTGCGCGAGATGCGTGGCCAATCCAACGATCAGGTATACCTAACATCAGTAAAGGTATGTTGATCTGTTCTTTATGTAGGTACTCACTCACACTTGAGCCTGCGCCATTAATGATGCTGTGATCTTCTATGCTTACTAATAAGTCATGACTTTTTGCTGCATCTTTAAGGGCATTGTGATCGAGAGGCTTAACAAAGCGCATATCGATTAGGGTATAACCTTGGTCGTTTGCAACCTCTAGAGCTGTTTCTAGCAAAGGTCCGAAATTTAGAAGCGCAACTTTACTGCCTTGATTGAGCGTTCGGCTTTGCCCTAGCTCAATTGCCTGCATAGGTGTATCTATTTGTGTTGGAACGCTGCCACGTGGATAGCGAACCGCAGCTAAACCTTGATATTGGTAACCGGTGAAAAGCATATTGCGAAGCTCTTCAGCACTTGAAGGCGTCATCAATACAGCTTTTGGTAAGCCGCGCAGCATACCAATATCAAAACAACCTGCATGGGTTGAACCATCTTCTCCAACTAAGCCTGCTCTATCGACGGCGAGCAATAGATCTAGGTCTTGAATGGCCACATCATGGATCAGTTGGTCATAAGCGCGCTGGAGAAAAGTCGAGTAGATGGCTACTACCGGCTTAATATTTTGGCAGGCCATACCAGCTGCTAGGGTCAATGCGTGTTGTTCGGCGATAGCCACATCAAAATAACGATCAGGAAAGCGCTGAGAAAACTCCACTAAATCTGAGCCTTCACGCATAGCCGGGGTAATGGCTGTCAGGTGTGGGTCTTGTTCGGCTAAATCGCAAATCCAACGACCAAAAATATTGGAGTAACTGATTTTCTTCGTAGGCTTTTGGTGAATTGGATCGATCTTAGTAATTGCATGATAACCAACCGGATCGTCTTCAGCAGGTTTGAACCCCTTGCCTTTCTTTGTTACTAAATGAAGGAATTGTGGTCCTGGTCGGTTAAGAACGTCTTGTAATACTGGTAAGAGTTTAGAAAAGTCATGACCATCAACAGGGCCGGTATATTCAAACTCGAGTGCTTCAAACAGAGCTGTGGTGGTCTCACCGTCATTTCTGTCTTTAAAGTTTTTTGCTAGATAAGTCGCCAGCCCGCCTTCATTGTGGGAGATCGACATATCATTGTCGTTCAAGATTACCAGCAGGTTGGTGTTGGTATGTGCTGCATGGTTCAGCGCCTCAAAAGCCATACCAGCAGTCATAGCACCGTCACCAATTACGGCGACAGATTTACTATCTATCCCACGGATCTTATCGGCAATCGCCATGCCTAGAGCAGCACTAATCGAGGTGCTGGAATGACCTACACCAAAGTCATCATATGGGCTTTCGTCCCGCTTAGGGAAGGGGGAGGGGCCCTCTTGCTGACGGATTTTGGGTAACTGTTCGCGACGGCCGGTTAAGATTTTATGAGGGTAGCATTGGTGACCTACATCCCACACTAAATGATCTTGCGGTGTGTTAAGCACATAATGCAGAGCCACTGTCAGTTCGACTACGCCCAGCCCAGCACCGAAATGGCCACCACTTTGCCCGACGCTATAGAGTAGATAAGCTCTTAATTGCTCAGCTAGCGCTGGCAGTTGTTCGGGCGTGAGTAAACGCAGAGCGATTGGACTATCAATGCTATCCAACAGAGGTGTGCTAGGGCGTTTACTTGGGATTGTATGGAACATAAAGCTCGATCAGTTATTAGTGGTCACGATGCACAATAAAATCAGCGAGGGCTTTAAGCTCTGATGCGTCTTCGCCGAATACATCTAATGCCGATAGGGCCTGTTGATGAAGCTGCTGTAATTTCAGCTTAGCACCTTCCAAACCCAATAGAGCAGGATACGTAGGTTTATTCTGTTCCAGATCAGAACCTTGAGGTTTTCCGATCACTTCAGAATCGCCTTCTATATCGAGAATGTCATCTTGTACTTGGAAGGCTAGGCCGATGGCGTTGGAGTATTCTGCAAGAGCTGCTAACTGTTTTTGATCGGTTAAGCCTGCACAGATCGCTCCCATTTGTACTGAGCAAGTCAGCAGAGCACCGGTTTTATGTTGGTGCATAGCTTCAAGCTGCTCAAGTGAAAGAGAGTTGCCCACATTACGCAGATCAAACGATTGTCCGACAACCATACCTTGATGCCCAGACGCATGGCTCAACTTCTGGATAAGGTTTAAACGAGTCTCTGACGAAAGATTGTCGTCGGATGAGATCAATTCAAATGCTAAACATTGCAGAGCGTCACCTGCTAAGATTGCGGTCGCTTCATCAAAAGCAATATGGCAGGTTGGTTTGCCTCGCCTCAGGTCGTCATCATCCATTGCCGGAAGATCATCATGAACCAAAGAGTAGCTATGTATGCACTCAATAGCGGCTGCAGCGCTGTCTGCTTTTTCATGACTGCTGCCTAGCATTGCATTGACCATATAGATCAAAGCCGGTCGAATGCGTTTTCCACCATTGAATAGTGAATATTGCATAGATTCTTGTAGGACCGGATCTATACTGTCTTTATTGATACATTTCTGAAGGTGGTGATCTACCCGCTCTTGGTAGCTCTTGAGTAGATTGCGGATCTCCAAGATCAGCTGTCCTCGTCTGCAGTAAACGGTTTGGTTGAGAGTTCACCGTCGGATTCTATCAAAAGCTGAACTTTTTGCTCTGCTTGAGTAAGAATACCTTGGCACTCTCGAGTTAGGCTGACACCCTCTTCAAAGGCTTGAAGTGACTCTTCCAAGGACAGATCCCCTTGTTCCATTTTGGTAACTAGGGCTTCAAGTGCTTGCAGGGATTGTTCAAAGTCAGTTGTTTTTTTCTTACGTGGCATAAGAGCGAATCTTAGATTGAAAGCGCTAAACTTACCGAAGCCAGCAGCTATAAGCAAATATACATACAATTTCTATAGTTAAACGATTGTATGATGGGTGAAACCCCGTGCTTTTTTGCTATGATAGGCAGCTTAGATTTGAACAGTTTGCGCGCTTAATTAAGGAGTAATGAGTGGATATAGCAACGCTCGTCGGATTATTAGGCAGTTTTGGTATTGTAATAGCTGCGATCGTCACTGGTGGTGATGCTGGGGTGTTTATTAACCCTCCGTCTTTGTTGATCGTTGTCGGTGGTTCCATCTTTGTTGTATTGATGAAATTCACACTGCCCCAGTTCCTTGGTGCCGGCAAAGTTGCGGCGAAAGCTTTTATGTTCAAGTCGTTAAATCCAGAAGAGATTATTGCTGAAACGGTAGATCTGGCTGATGCGGCGCGTAAAGGTGGCTTACTGTCTTTAGAAGATAAGACAGTAAGTAGCGACTTTATGCAGCGTGGTATCCAATTGCTCGTGGATGGTCACGATCCTGAAGTAGTTAAAGGTCTGCTGAATAAAGAAGCTAAGTTGACTCATGACCGCCATGAATTTGGTGCGACTGTATTCTCCGCGATGGGGGATGTAGGCCCTGCGATGGGGATGATCGGTACACTGGTAGGTCTGGTACAGATGCTATCAAATATGAGTGACCCGAAATCCATCGGTCCTGCGATGGCGGTCGCACTTCTAACGACGCTTTATGGTGCAATGCTTGCAACCATGATCACAATTCCACTAGCAGATAAACTGAACGTACGTAAAGATGAAGAGGCGTTGAACTCGGCTTTGATTATTGACGGCCTACTGGCTATTCAAGCGGGTCAAAACCCTCGTGTAATCGAGCAAATGTTGCGTAACTATCTGCCAGAAGGCAAGCGTGCGGCAGCTGAAGGTTAATTCGGTAAAGGACTAGAGCGATGAGTGACGATACCGAAGAACAAGAATGCCCCCCCTGCCCCCCCGGGCTTCCGGCTTGGCTGGCAACGTTTGGCGACTTGATGTCGCTGCTGATGTGTTTCTTCGTACTTCTGCTTTCCTTCTCGGAGATGGACGTACTGAAGTTTAAGCAGTTGGCAGGTTCAATGCGTGAAGCGTTTGGTGTTCAAAACCAGATTAAAGTAGAGGATATTCCAAAGGGTACCTCTATTATCGCGCAGGAATTTAGCCCTGGTCGTCCAGAACCTACTCCTCTTAACGAAGTCCGTCAGATGACGGTTAACAACGATATGAATACTTTGGATATTCGATCGAAAGAGGGTGATAGTGATTCGCCTGATAAAGAGGCGGGTGAAGCACAAGAACTACAGAAGCAACAAGAGCAGGAAGCTAAAGAGGAGGCTGTTGAGTTTGCTGCAGCCTTGGCTCAAGAGATCGGTGAAGGTAGCGTTGAGGTAGAGACGGATGGTAAGAAAATTATTATTCGTATCAAAGAAAAAGGCTCTTTTGATTCCGGTTCAGCTGAACTCAAATTCGAGTCGATTCCTGTGTTAGCTAAAATTCGAGATGTGCTTTTAAATGTTCAAGGTAATGTTGCGATTGAAGGGCACAGTGACAATATTCCTTATGCAGGTCGACGCTTTGAATCTAACTGGGATCTGTCTGTAGCACGTGCCTTAGCAGTAGCGCACGAACTATTTGGTGATCCGAGAATCGATCAATCTCGCTTTAAAGTACTCGGGTTGGCAGATACGAAACCGTTAGTGCCTAATGACACTCGCGCTAATCGTGTGAAAAACCGTCGTGTAGAGATTATTGTTCAGAAAGGTAAGGACAAAGAGTCCTTAGAAAAAATTCAGGCTCGTCAGGATGGCGATCCAGATGGTGAATTAATCAACCTGACTCCGGATAATATTTTCTAAGCGGTGAATATCACTTACATAAAAAAACCGCCATAGGGCGGTTTTTTTATTGCCGAAACTCTAACTTACTTAGAGTTATCAACCATGTACTGGATCGCAGCTTTTAGCTCGCCATCTGTGCAGTCCATGCAAAGACCACGTGGTGGCATTTGGCCTTTACCTTTGTCAGCTGTAGCGTAAAGTGCATCAATACCTAGTGCTGCACGTGGGCCCCATGCTGCAGCATCACCTACTTTAGGTGCGTTAGCAACACCAGATGCATGGCACATTGCACATTTAGTGTTATAAACAGTAGCTCCATCACGCTCAGCCATAGCTGCTGCTGGAATCATCATTGCTGCAGCTGCAGTCGCCATCAGTAGTTTTTTCATTGTAATTTTCCTGTAGGTGCTCATAAATTTGTCATTGGGACTAATTAGACTTCGCCCTCACAACCAAGCCCGCTACCCCCTAGTAGCATCTATTAGTAACCCAAGTAGGGTGAATTGTATCTGAACAAAGTCAATAGAAGAACGAAATAATGCTAAAGGATAGCTTGATACAGGAAAGATTGGTTCGGTTGGTGGGATTAGTTACCTAAACGCATGGCAAAATTAGCCTGATTATGTTGAATCTGAATGGTTTTTTCATGAATACGTTCTTCCGCATGAAATTCTGCGATTGCTTGATCCACGATGTTTTTAGGTGCCATTGCTAAGTTGCGAACGTCCATTTCGGAATAGCCACGTTTCAGCAACTGCTTCAGCTGAGTTGTTAAAGTTGTTTCTGTCATTTTCTTAGCCTCTTTAAATTTAATACTCATCATGCATTAGATTTATTACAGAAATATGTCATTCAATTGATGATTTTGTTGAATGGAGTGGGAGGGGCGTTACTCTTCGGAATTGTTTAGTGCCATGCTTATGAGTGCGCTGTAGAGCTGGACTAAGTTACCAATAAATAGATGGTGCTCAGGTGAATCCGTTGAAAGGATATGTAAATTTTGGATCGCGTTGTGGAGGGTATCTAAAAATTCTAAGTCATATGTTTCTGCTGCTTGGCCTGCTTGTAAGCGGTCTCGAAGCTCATAGGCGCGAGGGAGCAGACGTTTCTGAATATCCAGAATACTAATTTGAATGACGTTTTCTTTGCGAGAAGTATCCATGAG
The DNA here is from genome assembly GCF_047778105.1 of Neptuniibacter sp. QD37_11. Taxonomy (NCBI): domain Bacteria; kingdom Pseudomonadati; phylum Pseudomonadota; class Gammaproteobacteria; order Oceanospirillales; family Oceanospirillaceae; genus Neptuniibacter; species Neptuniibacter sp. QD37_11. The sequence goes on from NZ_CP180552.1 coordinate 361,496, forward strand.
TGCTGCGATTCGCTTGGTTCGATATTAACAGCATAGTAGGCATTCAGGGTTTGTGTTTTTGAAATCTAGTCGCTCAGCCTTTGACTTTGATACCTAACGAAGAATAGGCTGCTGCTGTAACGTCTGGATCTAACGGCGGCGGAGTTATATCGACTTCAGCGGAGAGTTGTTTTACAACACACTTGAGCGCTTCTATCCGTGTGTACCATTTATGGTTGGCTGCAATGACATTCCATGCTGCAGTTTCTGTATGTGTGTAGTGCAACATGTCATTGATCGCGTGAGTATAATCTTCCCAGCGCTCACGATTACGAATATCTTCGGTGGTTAGCTTCCAGCGTTTTACCGGATTGTTGAGGCGTTCGGTAAAACGTCTCAGCTGTTCATCAGGGGTAATATGCATAAAGATTTTTATTATGCGAGCGCCATCATCAATCAAGCTGCGTTCAAATTCATTTATCTCTTGGTAGGCTCTCTGCCATTGCTGTGGTGAAGCAAACTCCTCAACCCGTTCGACTAATACGCGGCCATACCAAGAGCGATCAAAAATTGCGATAGAGCCTGCGGGTGGCAATTTTTCTTGGAAACGTTGCAGGTAATGTTTGCTTTGTTCGATTGACGTTGGTGCACTAATCGGGTGAACTGTGAAACCTCGTGGGTCTAACTTTTCGGTCAGGCGTCTAATAGCGCCACCTTTGCCGCTGGCATCCCAGCCCTCAAAGACAATAATAGCCCGGCGATTTTGATGGTAATAAGCTTGTTGTACTTCGAGAATGCGCTTTTGCCACTTTTTTAGTTTTTTGAGGTAATCATCCTTGTCTTGCAGTACTGCATTGTCGAATGTAACGGAATCAAGATTCGGAGAGGGCGATCTTAAAATTATTGGGCTGGGCGTGTGCATAACAAGTTCTCCCTCATTTATTGGGCAACGGCTCAGGGTAGTTCCTAATTGCTGCTCTTTAGCCAGTCTCTGGCAGCTGTTGTTATTTTTTCCACAGCGGTATGTGAAATCTTACGCTCGATCGAGATTGCGTAGAAGTTATTCACAATTTCATTGGTTTCTCCCAAGGTTACTAAACCTAGCTGCGAAGATACTTCATCTCTAATCGGTGTCGGTACCACCATGATCCCTTTTCCGGCATTTGCGAACGCTTTGATTAATGCGCTGTCATCAAATTCCCCTACCACGCGAGGATGGATTCGGTTCTTACTAAACCACTGTAGCAGTTGTGAGCGGACAATGGTTGTTTCGCTCGGAAGTAGCATAGGGGAGCCATTAAGGTTATGTGGAAATTCTCCGCTTAGTTGCTCAACCACTGATGGGCTTGCCATAAAACTACTGCCACAGGTGCCTAAGCTATGGCTAAAACCATTAATACTGACATCAGATGGGATCGGTGATTCTGAAATCACCAGGTCTAATCTATGCAGGGCAAGCTCTGCGAGTAGCTCGTTAATATCACCTTCATGGCAGATCATTCTGACATTGTTGATGTCATCCATCGCCGGGGAGAGTAAGTGATAAGCGATCGATTTCGGTACTACATCTACCACGCCTACTTTGAAAACTAAGGGGCGGATCTTATCTAAATTACGGACCCGTTCTTCAAGCTCTCCACCTAGTGAAAAGATATCACTGGCGTAGCTTAAAACCATATGACCCGTTTCTGTTAGCTCTAATTGTCGGCCCACTTTTGTGAAGAGTGAGCAGCCAAGATAGTCATCAAGCAAGCTTAACTGAGCACTTATTGTATGTGGAGTAACACTTAGACGCTCTGCAGCAGCGGCGATGCTTCCCTCTTTAGCGACCATCCAGAAATAGTGAAGGTGTTTGTAATTAATCATTAAAAACTCGGTAAAATCGATGCTTTTGTTAATAATAATCGAGTTTTATTGTTTTTGGTAGGCGGTTAAATTTTGAACTGTTGATGCCGGAAAGCCAAAAGGCTTTTGGTTAGAAAAAATCAGGAGGGGTGTATGAATACATCTATAAGATCTTCAGCAACTCAAACGCAAACATCGGCGTTAGAGTCTAATAAGGTACTACGCAACACCTATGCATTGTTGTCTATGACTTTGCTATTCAGTGCTATTACTGCTGGTGTCTCTATTGCTCTACAGCTACCTCACCCCGGCGTCATCATCTCTTTAGTCGGCTTTTTCGGTCTGTATTTCTTGACCTACAAGCTGCGCAATAGTGTCTGGGCGCTGCCTTCAGTCTTTGCTCTGACTGGTTTTATGGGTTACACCCTTGGCCCTATTGTTGGTCATTATTTGGCGATGCCGGGTGGCGGTTCCATCGTAATGAACGCAATGGGTATGACAGGGATTATTTTCTTAGGCCTGTCAGCTTATGTCCTAACCACACGTAAGAACTTTACCTTTATGGGTGGCTTCTTAATGGTTGGTGTGTTGCTAGCGTTTGTTGCAGGTTTAGGTGCAATCTTTTTCCAGATTCCTGCACTGTCTCTCGCTGTATCGGCAATGTTCGTTTTGTTGATGTCTGGTTTTATTCTTTATGAAACAAGCAACATCCTGCACGGCGGTGAGACAAACTACATCATGGCAACAGTGTCCTTGTATGTATCCATCTATAACTTGTTTACCAGTTTATTGCATATCCTAGGTTTCCTAGGTGGTGAAGATTAAGACATTAAACCCTTTATTAGCTATGCACTTGTGATAACCCCACTGGGGTATTCAGGCGACCTTTTAGGTCGCCTTTTTTTATTTCAGCCAATCGGCAGCTACTTGAATGGGTTGTTGATCTCGTTCTGAAACCCAAATGGCCAATGCATGCTTTTGAGACGTTTGAAGATGGGGTAGTTCAAAGCTCCAGTTATAGTCTGATTGGGCTTTTTGTTGCTTATGTAACACCACAAATTGATGTTGAAGTAAGCGGCCTGCATTTTCGCCCGAAGTGACTTGGCTACTGAGATCAAAGCCGAGTACAGCAACATGAGCTATAAGCGCCTTTCGGTCTTTTGTAGGTGTATAACTCACTTTAAGTGTTTGGGTGTTGAGGCTTGCTTTAAGAAGTCCTCCAGAGAAAGATTGATTAGGTAGGGTTTTACCTTGGAAAAAACCTCGCCATTCTTTACCAGAGCTAATCCAGCCAGGTGTATATACACTTCTGAAATTTCCTAAGCGGCGATGATTATATTGGCGCTGTTTAAACTCAGGTTGGGCAAAGCGATCTTTCCAGCCAATGTAATCCCAATAATCTACATGAAAGGCTAAAGGCACGACCTTTTTCCAAAGGTCAGGGGAGTTTACAAAACTGTTGATATAGCGTTCTGCGGGTGGGCAGCTGGAGCAGCCTTCAGATGTATAGAGCTCAACTAACTGAGGTACAGGTCCCTGATTTTCAAAGATCTGCTCAGCCATTAAGTTTTGAGGTAACAAATAAAGACTGGCAGCGATTAAAGCGTTGGTGAATAGTTTCATGGCTCTGTCCTCCCATTTTCTGTGAGACTTCAGAGCGCTGGGTGAGTTCAGTTATTCTGTCTCAATCTTGCAAGCGGGGCTTTTGCCTGGGAGTGTTTCAAAAGCATCGAGTTGGTTAACCGTTTGATACCAGTTCGCTCGACTTCCCCAAAAAAGATTACGTTCGGGTGATACCCCAAGGTCGGTATCAAGTGTGCCGGCAGGGATGATCATTGCTTTGCCTGTTTGAGCTAACCACGGCAGGTTAGATCCACACTTTTTACAAAAACAGACCGCAAAATGTTTGGCATCGCTCGGTTCATAGCGTCCTACCGATGATTCGCCCGCTGTCCATCGGAATTGCTCAGGCGGCATAATGATATTACTGGCATGCGCGCTGCCTGTGGTTTTGCGGCAACGCGAACAGTGACAATATTGGAAAGTAGAAAAGGGAGGTGATATTTCATATTGAACATCACCACACAAACAGCTGCCGCTGTAAATCTCCTTAGCACTCATTACAATATCCTAGCGATCAAACGCAGTAACCATTGAATCTAGTTGTTTTACCAGTTCATGCAGTTCACTGCTAGCGGAAGCGGTTTCATCAGAGGCTTCACTGTTGCGGCGGGCTAGATCTCTTATCGCGACAATATTTTGTTGAATCTCTTCTACAACTGAAGACTGTTGTTCAGAGCTGCTGGCGATTTGCAGGCAACGATCTGAAATATCATCAATAGAACTTTGTACTGTTTGGAATGCTTCATCAGCAATATTAGCGACATCCACACTTTGTTTAGCGTGGTCGCGGCTTTGCTCCATGATGCTGACGGTTTTATCCACTGCAGACTGAACACTTTCGATTGAAGTTTCAATTTCTTGCGTCGAGTTTTGAGTACGAGTTGCTAAGGTACGGACTTCATCAGCTACCACGGCAAAGCCACGTCCCGTTTCCCCTGCTCTTGCTGCTTCGATTGCAGCGTTAAGTGCAAGTAGATTGGTTTGTTCAGCAATATCGTTAATCACAGTCACTACATTGCCTATGGCATCGGTATGCTGTTTAAGCTCCATCGTTGCTTCAGTCGCTTCCACGACTTCATTGGAAAGGTCTTTAATGTGATTTACCGTATTATAAAGAGCCGTTCGACCTTGCTCAGTGGTAGAGCGCGCATTTTGCGATGCATTCGACATGTCGCTAGTGTTAGACGCAATTTCTTGAGATGCGCAGGCCATTTGGTGAACTGCCGCTGCGACCATATCGCTTTCTTTATCTTGTTGGCTGATTCCTTCATTAGTTTGTCGGATCGCGTTATCAGTAACATCAATTGCTTTATCAATAGTGTGACTCACATCGCCCAATCGTGTAAGCACGGTGGTGTTTCTGGCTTCATTCATCTGCAAAGCGAGATCGACTTCACCAAACTCATCTTGTCGTGGACAATACATTAATTGGATAAGTGGATTACTAAAACGCTTACGTGCACGATCCGCTAGCTCCTTAATTGGAGAGGTGAGACGCAATAAGCAGCCACCTAGGAGTAATTCGGTCAGTGCCATAATTCCCAAAACAGCAAGGGATGCGTCAGCAAACCAAGCAGCAATTAAGCTAATTAAAGATATTAAAGCGAAGATACCGAACGTTTGGTTGCTAATGGAGTTTAACTTAAGCGCTTTTCCTGCTTTACCAGCATTGGCAACGGCATAAATAACTTCGGCTTTCGATACTTGCTCCGCAGAAGGTTTAAAACGCACCGATTGGTAGCCAACCTTTTGGCCTTTTTCGTATAGAGGGGTTACATAGGCATCCACCCAATAATGATCACCATTTTTACAACGATTTTTAACGATGCCTCGCCATGCCTGATTTTCCTTTAATGAGGTCCAAAGATTATCAAAAGCAGCAGGTGGTACATCTGGGTGACGAACAATATTGTGGGCTTTACCTAAAAGTTCTTCTTCGCTGAACCCTGAAATATCGCAAAAAACCTGATTAACGTAGGTAATCCGTCCTTTGAGGTCTGTTGTGGAAATAATGCGCTGACCTTCGGGCAGTACTACCTCACGGTTGGTAACTGGCATTTTTTTCATGGTTCACCCTTCTTCGCATACAAAAGAAAAACTAACGGTTCTTAATTATTAGATGTGTACAATGTGTCTTATCTGCATAGTTTAGTAATAGTTATAGCTGTATTTAAATGATATAGCTCAGCAGGCTGGCTAATTTATTGATAATTTTGAACGTTTAATCTCCTGTTAGCTCAGATAATAGAAAGGAATAAAGCATGTCGTTTCGATTGGAATTTAAAGTGCGTGATTACGAGTGTGATCTGCAAGGCATCGTTAATAATGGTGTTTACTTCAATTACTTGGAGCATGCGCGTCACGAGTACCTGTTAGATAAGGGAATCGACTTTGCTAAGTTGACCGAAGATAAAATTCATCTGGTCGTTGTTCGCTCTGAAATGGATTATAAAAATTCCTTAACCAGTGGTGACCGCTTTGTTGTTGAAGTAAGCGTCGAACGGGTGAGTAAAGTTAAGTTTGGTTTCCGTCAGCGTGTGGTTCGATTGTCAGATGAAAAGGTAGCACTTGAAGCGTTAGTCATTGGAACGGCATTAAATGAAAGGGGCCGTCCATTTGTGTTACCAGAAATTGCCGCATTGATGCCGGAAGAGTAGGAAGAGACAGTACCCAGTGAATTTTTCAGCTTGGTTGTTAGCAAATGAACCGATCGTGCGCTTAAGCTGTTTCTTCGGTGTATTTACCTTGATGGCCTGCTGGGAGTTTAACCATCCTTTTCGACCCTTGCTGCAAGAAAAGTGGCTTCGCTGGCGATCGAATCTCAGTTTAGTTGTACTTAATAGTTTGTTACTGAGAGTTATGTTTCCGGTAGCTGCTGTTGGTGTTGCTGGATATGCGCAGGCCAAAGGGTTTGGGCTTTTTGTATGGTTGGATTTGCCTATTTGGTTGGAGGTCTTATTAGCTGTAGTGCTTTTGGATTTTCTGATTTATGCACAGCATGTTCTCTTTCATAAAGTTCCTTTGCTATGGCGTTTTCACCGCATGCATCATGCGGATCCAGATATTGATGTGACCACGGGGGCTAGATTTCATCCAGTTGAAATTGTCCTGTCGATGCTGATTAAAATGTTGATGGTGTTTCTTCTGGGGCCAGCGGTGGTTGCGGTGATCTTATTTGAAGTGTTACTCAACGCTTCAGCTATGTTTAATCACTCGAATATACAATTGCCTAAACTATTAGATGGGGGGATTCGTTGGCTGTTTGTTACCCCTGATATGCATCGAGTGCATCATTCAAAAATTCCCAGTGAGACGGATAGTAATTATGGCTTTGCGTTATCCTGTTGGGATCGAATATGTAAGACTTATATTGAGAAGCCCGCTAAAGGCCGAGTAGGTGTAGAGATTGGATTAAACGAGTTTAATGATCCAAACACCTCCTGCCGTTTGGGTGGTATGTTGATGTTACCGTTTAAAAAGTGATTATTTAGTTTGAGTTAGCTGTGACCAGAAGGCATTGATCAACGGGTTCTTAAGTTTTTTCTCTAAAGTCACTATCCCAACTTCATAGGGTTTGAGTTTAGGTGTAATGTCGAGTACTTCGACACTGTTTGCTAGTGGGCTGTTTTGCAGAACGATCTCAGGTACAACCCCTATGCCAAACCCTAGACTTACCATGCTAACAATCGCTTCGTTACCCGATACCTGCGCGTAGATAATCGGTTTTATATCTTGATCTTTAAACCAGCGATCGACCCTTTTACGAGCCAAACCCGCTTCGGATAGGATCATCGGTGTGGAGCTATCTGGCCGAACCGGTGGTTTGTCTTGACCTTGTAGTCCCTGTTTTGGCGCTATGAAGAGTAATGGCGAGATCGCAATCGTCTTAAACGCAATCCCCGCCGGTAAAGTGTCAGGTTTGGCGCTAATAGCAAAGTCTTCATCTCCTGATAGTATCCGGGATATAGCGTGTTCATGATCCCCGGTGTGTAACTTGATCTCTATTTTGGGATAGTCGGTACGGAACTCACTCAAGATATCGAATAGGAAGCTGTAACTGGCGGTAACCGAGCAATACATGCTTATTTCGCCCTGAAGTTCACCCGACCTTTCCATCAGTTGAGTGCGCACCATATCCCATTGACCTAGAGAATCACGGGCATAGTCTAAGAAGATTTTGCCTTCTGCCGTTAGGGCTACACTGCGGTTATCTCGTTCAAACAGATCTGTGCCGACTTCTTCTTCTAACTGCTTGATGCTTCTGCTTAGTGCCGAAGGGCTTATGTAAGAAGCTTCGCTTGCTCGACCAAAATGTAAGGTTTCGGCTAAGTGAACGAATTGTTTGAGCTGTTTGATATCCATAATGTTGCGCTTTTTCGAATGTTTCTCTTATTTTATGCCAATTTTTAATCTGATAGGAGTGTCTCTGCTTATTTTTTGTTCAGTTTTGTCATATTTCTATGCTATTTTCTATGTTGTTATTGTGCGGCGCACAAAAGCAGCAGGAGGCACGTATGACAAAGTCATTGAATTTGGCATTACAGGGTGGTGGTGCTCATGGAGCATTTGCTTGGGGCGTTTTAGATCGTTTACTTGAAGAAGATATCAAGCCTCAAGCGATCAGCGGAACTAGTGCAGGTGCTATGAATGCGATTCTGCTTGCACATGGTTGGCAGTTGAATGGTGCTTTAGGAGCAAAGGATTTATTAGACCAATTTTGGCACAAGGTTTCTCTTAACTCTCCTTCGGAGTTGGTAGGTTCTCAGTTGCCCGATTCCCAGATGACGGCGGTGACAGGGTTTATGCTTGATCTCTTGCGTTATCTATCGCCTTACGACCTTAACCCGCTCGATATTAATCCATTGCGTGGTTTGCTGGATGATATTGTCGACTTTGAAATGCTGAGAAATGATGGATCAATACAGTTATTCATAGCTGCTACCGATGTTACAACAGGAAAAATTCGTCTATTTAGAGAGAATGAACTGACCACGGAGCATGCTTTGGCTTCGGCGTGTTTACCAACGTTGCATCAAGCAATTGAAATTGATGATTGTTACTACTGGGATGGAGGCTTCTCCGGCAACCCTGCGGTGTATCCGCTGATCTTTGATTGTCAGGAAGAGGATATCTTAATGGTTTTGCTTCAGCCTATGCAGGGACGTGATCTCCCGACGACCTCTCATGCGATTAACCAACGTGTGACTGAGTTGGGTTTTCAAAGTACTTTTTTACGAGAGATGAGAGCGATCAGCTATACCCGACTGCAGGCAAAAGGTAAGTTTTTCAGTTCCAGTAGTCTGGAGCGGCGGTTCAAAGCGCTACGTTTTCATCTGATTGAATCGGGCGAAGTGTTATCTAGTCTGGAACAAGCCAGCAAATATGATACTCGGCAGGAGTTTCTTTTAGGTCTCAAGGAAAAGGGGCGAAATGCTGCAGAACAGTGGGTTGGATCAAACTTCAGTGCGATAGGGCAGCAGCCAAGTTGTGACATTGAGGCGATGTTTTTATAGTACAAGAGTAATGAATTGGTATGGATGTGTAAGATGGTTAAAAGCCGGAATCAACTGAAGTTGTTACTGCTTCAGATCCGAGATGAAGATCAGGTTCGCAGGGAAGAACTAGAGAGTTTTGCTGAATATTGCGGGCTTAATATCGAGCAGTTTGATGTACTTAATGTCTTTGATACACCGACATTTCCAGATACTGCTGCTGATAACTATGACGCTTTGTTAGTCGGTGGTGCCAGTGAAGCGAATGTACTTTTTCCAGACATTTACCCATTTGTAGATCAGTGTCAGCAGCTCATTTTACGTTGTGCAGAAACCGACAAACCAGTGTTTGCCTCCTGCTTTGGTTTTCAGTTAGCGGTATTAGCGCTTGGTGGTGAGATCTTGCATCGAGAGAAAGATTTCGAGATGGGTACAATACCTATCTCGCTTGATCATAGCGTTTGGCAGGATCCAATATTTCGCGATACCCCCGACAATTTTTATGCAGTTTCAGTACACAAGCAGTACGCAAATGAACTGCCGAAAAACTGTGTTTCCCTTGCTTACACAGAGCAATGCATCCATGCATTTAGAGTAAAAGATAAGCCTTTCTGGGCTTTTCAATTTCATCCTGAGGTTGGTAAACGAATCTTGGTTGAGCGACTGACCTTTTACAAAGATAAATACACTGATGGAGATGATCATCTTGATCAGGTACTTGCGACCGCTAAAGAAACGCCTCAATCTAATGCATTGTTAACCAAGTTTGTGGATAGAATTCTTTTAGATCAGGATCATCTAGATCTCTAGAAATGGCATCCTAGCGCTGGTCACAGTAGAATGGGGTTTCTCTATTTTATGGAATATAAAAAATCGCGATGAATGAGCCGCAAAATCAAGATAATCAAGAACCAATAAAGCCTCGTAGCCGTGGGATCTACCTGCTGCCTAATTTATTTACGACAGGGGCATTGTTTTCAGGGTTCTATGCAATTGTTGCGAGCATGAATGGGCACTTTGAAAATGCCGCAATAGCGATCTTTGTTTCGATGGTGTTGGATGGGCTTGATGGTCGAGTAGCACGTATGACCAATACCTCCAGTGCATTTGGTGCCGAATATGATTCACTAGCGGATATGGTTTCCTTTGGTGTAGCGCCTTCGCTCGTGGTGTTCTCGTGGGTATTGGATGATATTGGCAAATTGGGTTGGTTTGCGGCGTTTATCTATGTCGCAGGAGCTGCTTTAAGATTGGCTCGTTTCAATACCCAAATAGGTTCTACAGATAAGCGTTACTTTATAGGTTTGCCTAGCCCTGCAGCGGCGGCTGCAGTAGCCGGTTTAGTATGGGCTGCGACTGAATACGAAATAGATGGATCAGCTTATGTCTATTTGATTGCTGCGTTTGTTGCTTTGGTCGGTGTTTTGATGGTGAGCAATGTGCTTTATTACAGCTTTAAAGACGTAAGCCTAAAAGAGAAAGTACCTTTCTTGATCTTGGCGGGTATTGTCTTGGCTGTTGGTATTATCTCTATCAGCCCGCCAGCATTTTTATGGATTCTATTTCTGGCTTACGCAGTATCTGGGCCTTTATTGTGGGTCATGCGAAAAACTAAGCAGAAGCCTGTGGCCTAAGAGTCAGATAGAAGCATTTCAGAATTTATTTAACGGCTCCTTTAAGGGGCCGTTTTTCTGCTATACCTCATAATAGCCCCTATAGAAGGAGATTATTATGAAACCCTTCCCCTGTAACTGCCGTCCCCTTAAAACTCTTGTGTATACGGTGATTTTTCTGCTCTTTATTATCGTGATGATGAGTGGTGCATTCATGCTGGTGGATAAGGTCTAAAGAGCATATTTGCTTATGACTTACTTGCAAAATTTTCATCGCTGCTATACTTGCAGTTAACAACCAAGTGGATTGGTCGGAAATGATAGGACGGAGTCCAGGCGAAAAGAGAGCCTGCCCGAACCCTGTCGCTACCGACGTTGAAATAGAAGTACAACGCCCTTAGTGAGAGGTTTCTGACAGGCTCTTTTGCGTGTATAGCAAAGGGGGCTGCAATGATAAAAACAATATCGGGATATGTTGCACTGTTATTGTTTGCTAATAACCTCCAGGCTGATTGGGAGGTAAATCTCACCCGAGGTGTTACCGAAATCAGTCGAGAGGTCTATGACCTGCACATGATCATTTTCTGGATCTGTGTGGCTATTGGTGTCGTTGTTTTTGGCGTGATGCTCTGGTCGGTGATCTATCATCGCAAGTCTAAAGGAGCCAAAGCTCATAACTTCCATGAAAGCCTTGTTGTCGAAATTGCTTGGACCTTAATTCCCTTCGTTATCCTGATTGCCATGGCTGTTCCAGCAACGGCAACCTTAATTAAAATGTACGATAACTCGGAATCAGAAGTTGATATTCAGATTACAGGTTATCAGTGGAAATGGCGATATCAGTACCTAGCGGAAGATATCGATTTCTTCTCAAGTCTCTCTACCTCGCGAGAGCAGATCAACAACAAAGAAGCTAAAGGTGAGCATTATCTGCTTGAAGTAGATAACCCTTTGGTGATTCCTGCAGGTAAAAAGGTACGCTTTTTACTGACCGCCAATGACGTTATTCATTCCTGGTGGGTGCCTGATCTTGCAGTGAAAAAGGATGCGATCCCCGGTTTTATAAATGAAGCATGGACTATTGTGGATAAGCCCGGTGTTTATCGCGGGCAGTGTGCAGAATTGTGCGGTAAAGACCATGGGTTTATGCCAATTGTGGTCGAAGTAAAGACACCAGAAGAATATGAAGCTTGGCTTGCTGAAGTTAGGCAAGCAGATCAAGAAAAAGCAGCTGAAGGGCAAAAAGATTGGTCGCTTGCAGAGCTTATGGAAACAGGGGAGGCGGTTTATAGCAAAGCTTGTTTGGCCTGCCATCAAGCTAATGGTGAGGGAATTCCGGGTGTTTTCCCCGCTTTGAAAAACAGTCCAATCGCTTTGGGTGAGCCGGGGCCTCATATCGATATTGTGCTTAATGGTAAAAAAGGCACGGCAATGCAGGCGTATAGAGATCAACTGTCGGCTGTGGAACTGGCTGCTGTAATTACTTATGAGCGAAATGCTTGGGGTAATAAGGTGGGTGATCTAGTTACACCGGCGCAGATTGCTGAGTTGAAAGAGTAGGAGGGGTCATGGATACGGTTGCAGCTTCTCATCATCATGGTCCAGCTACCGGTATAGGGCGTTGGTTATTCACAACCAATCATAAAGATATTGGAACTCTCTATCTCTGGTTTAGCTTCTTAATGTTCCTTACTGGCGGATGTATGGCATTGCTAATTCGAGCTGAGCTATTTCAGCCGGGTTTACAGCTCATTCAGCCTGACTTCTTTAATCAGATGACCACCATGCATGGTCTGATCATGGTTTTTGGTGCGGTTATGCCAGCGTTTGTCGGCTTAGCCAACTGGATGATCCCCATTATGGTTGGTGCTCCAGATATGGCGCTGCCAAGAATGAATAACTGGAGCTTTTGGACTTTACCTTTCGCGTTCGCGATGATGCTATCTACTCTATTTATGGATGGGGGGGCGCCAAATTTTGGTTGGACATTCTATGCGCCGTTATCAACTACCTATGCACCGCCGAGCGTGACCTTCTTTATCTTTGCGGTACATATGATGGGGATTAGCTCGATTATGGGGGCTATTAATATTATTGCCACCATACTCAATATGCGTGCGCCGGGTATGACCATGATGAAGTTGCCACTCTTCGTTTGGACTTGGTTAATTACGGCATTTTTATTGATTGCTGTTATGCCGGTATTGGCAGGTGTGGTCACAATGATGTTGATGGATATTCACTTCGGAACCAGCTTTTTTGATGCTGCTGGGGGTGGAGATCCAGTGTTATTCCAGCATGTATTCTGGTTCTTTGGTCACCCTGAGGTATACATCATGATCTTGCCTGCTTTCGGTATTGTCAGTGAGATCATTCCGACTTTCGCAAGGAAGAAGCTGTTTGGTTATACCTCGATGGTTTATGCCACAGCTTCTATAGCCATTCTATCCTTCATCGTTTGGGCGCATCACATGTTTACAGTCGGCCTACCTTTGGCTGGTGAATTGTTCTTTATGTTCACAACGATGCTGATTGCCGTGCCTACAGGGGTTAAAGTCTTTAACTGGGTTGCGACGATGTTTCGTGGCTCTATGACGTTCGAAACGCCGATGCTATTTGCACTCGCATTTGTGGTGCTTTTCACCATTGGTGGTTTTTCAGGCTTGATGTTGGCGATCGCTCCGGTCGATTTTCAATACCACGACACGTACTTTGTTGTTGCCCATTTCCACTATGTCCTAGTACCTGGTGCTGTCTTTGCCATTATGGCTGGGGCTTATTATTGGTTACCTAAGTGGTGCGGTAATTATTACAACGAAACCATGGGTAAAGTGCATTTCTGGTGTAGTTTTATCGGGGTAAATATCACCTTCTTTCCTATGCACTTTATCGGCTTAGCGGGTATGCCACGTCGTATACCTGACTATGCGCTTCAGTTTGCCGATTTTAATGCGGTCGCCTCAGTGGGTGCGTTTATCTTCGGGCTATCGCAACTTATTTTCCTTTATAACATTGTGAGCTGTATTCGTAAGGGTAAGCAGGCCAGTGCGGAAGTATGGGAAGGGTCTCACGGTCTAGAGTGGACCCTACCATCCCCTGCGCCTTATCACAGCTTTAGTACACCGCCAGAGGTGAAATAACAGCACTTTTGAGAGGTTGTTATGGCAGAGCAACGACATAAGAAAACAGTGCTATCACTGTTAAGTGGAACCCTGATTATGTTTGGGTTCGGCTTCGCGTTGGTACCTCTATATGACGTGTTTTGTGATATCACGGGGCTAAACGGCAAAGTGGATCTGGTTGCAGCGGAGCCGAGTTTGGTTGTGGATAACAGTCGGCAGGTAAAATTGCAGCTGGTGGCTATTAACAACGAATCTATGCCTTGGCGATTTAAACCAGAAAAGACTTCTATCATCTTGTCGCCTGGGGAGATGTATCAAACAGCCTATAAGGCGCGCAATTTGACCGATAACTTCATGATTGCGCAAGCAGTCCCTTCGGTTTCACCTTCAGAAGCTGCGCCTTATGTGCAAAAAATTAATTGTTTCTGTTTCGAACGGCAGCCGCTAAAGGGGAAAGAATTAAAGGCGATGCCGCTGGTTGTTTCTATCGCGCCAGAGCTTCCTAAGCACATAAAAACAGTAACACTCTCATACACCCTATTTGATATCACACCAGAAGCGGAAGTTAATTTGTCTGCGAGGAGGAACTCTCTATGAGTACTCAAACTTACTATGTGCCAGAACAAAGTCGTTGGCCTATTTTAGCGTCGATCGCTTTGTTCTTTATGGCTTACGGTGCAGGCAGCTTAATCAATAGCTTTACCGCAGAAGAGGCTGGTGGAGCCGGTTTAATTCTTCTATTAGCCGGTGCATTGGGAATGGGGCTTATTTTGTTGGGCTGGTTTAGCAACGTTATCCATGAAAGTGGTGAAGGCTTATACAGCCCGCAAATGGATCGCTCATTCCGCTGGGGGATGAGCTGGTTTATCTTCTCTGAGGTTATGTTCTTTGCTGCATTCTTTGGCACTTTATTTTATGTCAGGACGTTAGCAGTGCCTTGGCTGGGTGGTGAAGGTGATAAAGGTGTTTCTAACATGCTGTGGGAAGGCTTTGAGGCACAGTGGCCTTTGATGGTTACACCAGATCAAAATGCTTTTCCGGGTCCTAAAGAGGTAATAGATCCTTGGCATATACCACTTTTCAATACCATTTTACTGATCGCATCGAGTTTTACAGTCACCCTTGCACATAAAGCACTTAAGTTGGATCAACGCTCTAGGGTGGTGTTTTGGTTAGCTGTGACTGTCTTGCTGGGCAGTGTGTTTCTATATTTTCAAGCTTATGAGTATGTACTTGCTTACAACGAATTAGGCTTAACGCTTAATGCCGGTATATACGGGGCGACCTTTTTTATTCTTACAGGTTTTCATGGATTACATGTCACTTTAGGCACGCTGATGTTGATCATTATTTGGTTGCGGGTAATCAAAGGACATTTCAGTTCAGAAAAGCATTTTGGTTTTGAGGCGGTGGCTTGGTATTGGCACTTTGTTGATGTGGTATGGGTCGGTTTATTTCTATTTGTTTATATCTTGTAGTCGATTAAAGCCCGTGAGGAACAATCTCACCGGTATAGAAGCCGTAAATAAGTACCGCGATGATCATGAGGCTAAAGGTGACTCGAAAGAAAAGTGAGTTAACGGTTCGATGAGATTGGCCTTGATCTCTTACTAAGAAGTAAAGACCGGAAAATAAACTGATTAGAACGGCAATAAAGAGAAGTAGTAAAAGCAACTTTAACGACATGTGCAGTACCTGATAGCTGTTCTTTGTGTAGGTAACTATGAGTAAAGTTCAGAGTAGTTCAGCCTTCAAGTGGATGTTGTGGATATCTGGAATTGTATTGTTGCCATTATTGATCGGACTGGGACTTTGGCAGTTGGAAAGAGCGGAACAGAAGCAAGAACTATTGGATAGCTGGCAACAAGCAATACCAAGTCAGGTATTGCCGTTGGAGCAAGAGATGACAAGAGGGAGTTATAAAGCGGTTATCTTGAAGGGAGTATTCGATCGAGAACGGTACTTTCTTTTAGACAATCGTGTCCGCAAAGGGCGCGCTGGTTATGAAGTCGTTGCTCTATTTATTGCTGATAGCGGTCGAAGTGTATTGGTGAATCTTGGTTGGGCTTTAGCTTCGCTGGATCGAGGAATAATACCTGAACTCGTCTTGCCCGAAGGTCAGCAAACGATTAGTGGCAGTGTCAGGGTTATTGAGAAAGGTTTTGCTTTATCAGGTGATGATTTGGCGGAAGAACGGTGGCCTAAGGTCATTCAACAATTGGATGCGGAAAAAATTTCATCTCAGTTGGTTACCGATATTGAGTCGTTGGAAATAAGGCTAACGGAACCGCTGATTTCTGGCTTAGATCTAAATTGGCCAGTAGTGAATATGAAGCCCGAGAAACATTTGGGTTATGCATTTCAATGGTTCGCTATGGCATTTGCGTTGTTATGTTTATTGATTTGGAGTGCTCTAAAAATAAGAGAGGAGGCCGTATATGAATAGGTTTAGTTTTTGGCTTGTTTGGGCGGTTGGCTTGGTGCCCATGCTGGTGGCTTCTTTCATGTTTTTTACGGGGGTGATGATTCCAGAGCAACGCGTTCATTCAGGTACTTTACTTTCCGATCAGCATATAAATGATCTGAATTTGGTTGGGAGTGAACTGAAACAGCGTAAGTGGCAATTGTTGTTAACTAAGCAAGATGATTGTGTTGAGCGTTGCGAGCAATGGTCGAAGGTGCTGACCAATCTGCATACAGCATTAGGTAAGGAGCAAGATCGCGTAAAGTTGTTACAAGTTGATCTGGGCGCAACCTCGCTAGATAAAAATGAGTTTGGAAAGTTAGGAACGGCAATATGGGTAGTCGACCCGTTAGGCAATATGGTGCTGCGATATACATTATCAGATGAGCCGAGTCTGATTCTTAAAGATCTGCGCAAGCTGTTGAAAATGTCCCGGATTGGATAAGCCACGGGGGGATTAATGTTAAAGCTGATATGGCGGTTAAGTAATGTGGCACTAATGCTTGCGCTCTGTGTTGTGTTGTTAGGAGCGTGGACTCGAATTAACCATGCGGGACTAAGCTGCCCTGACTGGCCTGGGTGTTATGGTTATATGGTGATGCCTACTGACCAGACAGCTTTGACTGAAGCACAGAATGTTTACCCTGATACACCGATAGAACTTGGTAAAACAGTACTAGAAATGGGCCATCGTTATTTAGCGGGATCTTTAGGCTTGGTAATAGCTGCTTTGGCTTTTTGTGCCTATAGGTTGAGCCGAGTGCAAACATATCCGGTCTATTTAAGTTATGGCTTGCTCTTGTTAGTCACAGTACAGGCTGTATTTGGAATGTGGACGGTCACATTAAAGCTTTATCCGCCAGTAGTGACTTTGCATCTGTTAGGGGGAGTGCTGACGTTAACAGGTATCTATGTGCTCAGAAGCAAAGTGAAAACATTGATGGCTGGAGTGAAAAAGCAAAAGACTAAATGCAGTAAGTGGATCAAGTATGCTTTGGCTGCTTTGTTGCTGCAGATAGTGTTGGGTGGTTGGACCAGCTCAAACTATGCAGGGCCAGCTTGTGGTCATTGGCTAAGTTGTAGCATGGGCGAGAATGCCGACAGCGATTTTACGAGAGGTTTTAATCTTACGGAAACTATTGGCCCAAATTATCAAGGTGGTTTGCTGCCATTAGATGCACGTGTAGCGATTCAGCAGGGGCATAGAATCGGTGCGCTGGTGGTTTTGATCGTGTGTGTTTGGCTAGTGGTTAAGCTGCATCGACAGATATATATGCGAAGTTGGCTATATGGGTTGTTAGCCTTGTTATCGATCCAGATATTGCTGGGTGGATTAAACGCTATTTATGCAGTGCCTGAATTGTTAGCTATTGGGCACCATGCAGTGGCGGTTGGATTATTGTTGGTTCTGTTAAAAATTTATGAGCTGCGGCTACGGACTGTAGAGGTGAATCATGGATAACCAAGAATTAGTAAGCATTCGTACAGAAGAGGTTTCTTGGCGCGATTATCTGGTTTTATGTAAGCCTAAGGTTGTCGTCGTTATGCTGGTTACTGCCGCTGTGGGTATGTTTCTGGCAGTGCAGGAATTTCCACCGATCAGTAATGTGTTATTAGGCCTCGTTGGTATTGGTATGGCTGCAGGTTCAGCAGCAGCGGTCAATCACATCATGGATCGTAAGATCGATGAAAAAATGGCTCGGACGAGAAGGCGGCCTTTACCTCAAGGTAAATTAAGTCCGCTACAAGCACTGTTATTCGCAGCTGTTCTTGGTGTATCAGGAATTGCAATCTTGGTCTTCTGGGTTAATGCACTGACTGCATGGTTAACAGTGGCGGCGTTAATGGGTTATGCGGTGGTCTATACTGTATGGCTGAAAAGAGCGACACCCCAGAATATTGTAATAGGCGGTATAGCCGGTGCAGCACCACCGCTATTAGGCTGGACCGCTATAACAGGCTCGATAGAACCGAACGCGTTGCTACTTGTGCTTATTATCTTTGCTTGGACACCTCCGCACTTTTGGGCTCTGTGTATAGCTCGTAAAGAAGATTATGCAAAAGCAGGTATACCAATGCTGCCTGTTACCCATGGTGTTTCGTATACCCGTTTGCAGATCATGCTATATAGCTTGTTGATGGTGGCAACAACGTTATTCCCAGTTATGACGGGAATGAGTGGAGCGATCTATCTAATTTTGGTTTTAGTACTAAATATTAAATTTTTATACAGGGTTGCTTGCTTGTGGACAGAGCCAAGTCAGTCACCCATGTTACTTTTTAAATACAGTATCAATTACATCATGCTGTTATTTGTAGCATTACTTGTAGATCACTACATGATATGAAAAACAGCATTGTTTAAGACTTAAAGTTCCTGAAACCTGTGGAAACGGAGAGAAAATCAGTAATGAAGCAAGAAGTTAATTGATGTAGCGCTAATGGATTGGTGCTGCACCTAAATTAAACGAGGGGATGCATCATGTTTATTCAGCATATGATGGGAATAATGTACCACCCAAAAGAGGAGTGGGGTCAAATAAGAAAAGAGCACTACAGCGCGTCGCATATATATATGCAACAAATAAGTATTCTGGCTGCCATACCAGCAATCTCAATGTTCATCGGGACAACCCAAATAGGTTGGAGTATTGCAGGTTCTGAATATGTGAAGCTAGATGCAATGAGCGCCTTGCCTGCTGCAATCGCATTTTACTTTGCAATGTGGGTTGGAGTTGGGTTTATAACATGGGCCATTCATTGGATGGAGAAGAACTATGGTGGCAATGTTTCATTTGATGATTGCCTATCGCTAGCAACTTACACGGCGACTCCAATGTTCTTAGCAGGTTTATCTGCGTTGTATCCATTGCTCTGGTTTAATGTGACAGTTGGCTTATTCGCAATTTGTTACACGGTCTACCTACTCTATATAGGTGTGCCAGTAATAATGAAAATACCTGAAGAGAGAGCCTTTCTGTTTTCGACCTCTATCCTGACAGTGGGACTCTGTACACTAGTGGGTATTATCGTTGCTTCTGTAATTCTATGGGGTACGGTGATTCCACTAAATTATATTCCGGTGTAATGGCTTTATAGGCCATAAATAAGTCCGGAATGGAAGGCGCTTAAGCAAAATAGTAAGCGCCTTTCTTGTTTGTTGTATAAGTAATAACCATGCCTGATTAGTCCTTGATCGATTTTGGGTGTTTTGTAAGTTTTTTTCATCTTTTTTCACTTTTTTTGAGATTGGGTGTTGACCCTTTTTCAGATGTCTGTAGAATTCGCCGTCCTTGCTTAGGGAGGCCGCTTTTAAAGGGGCTGCAGAGCTGAGTGAGGTGCTTAGTAAGTGATTGAAAACATTGGTTTTTAAGATTTCTTACGGAGCAGGATTCAAAGTCCGGTTGCTGAGTAAAAGCTTTTTACAAAATTGCAAAATAAACGGTTGACTTTGAATGAGCGCACAGTAGAATATGCGCCTCGCTTGAGACGAAACGCTGAGTCAGCGGAGAGTCAAAAAAGCAACGCTCTTTAACAATTTGATCAGATAATTCGTGTGGGCGCTTGTTGAGAAGAAGCAAACTTTTTCTAGACAAGCAACCAAGTGAATTCATTTAAAGCGATTTACAAAGGTTTAACGTTCTTAAGAATGTTATCCGGTTGTTTAGTACTAGAGCCCGTTACCACATTCCTGGTAACACAAATGATTTAAACTGAAGAGTTTGATCATGGCTCAGATTGAACGCTGGCGGCAGGCCTAACACATGCAAGTCGAACGGTAACATGACTAGCTTGCTAGTTGATGACGAGTGGCGGACGGGTGAGTAACGCGTAGGAATCTACCCAGTAGCGGGGGATAAGCCAGAGAAATTTGGTCTAATACCGCATACGCCCTACGGGGGAAAGCAGGGGATCTTCGGACCTTGCACTATTGGATGAGCCTGCGTGAGATTAGCTAGTTGGTGAGGTAATGGCTCACCAAGGCGACGATCTCTAGCTGGTCTGAGAGGATGATCAGCCACACTGGAACTGAGACACGGTCCAGACTCCTACGGGAGGCAGCAGTGGGGAATATTGCACAATGGGCGCAAGCCTGATGCAGCCATGCCGCGTGTGTGAAGAAGGCCCTAGGGTTGTAAAGCACTTTCAGCAGTGAGGAAAGGTTAGTAGTTAATACCTGCTAGCTGTGACGTTAACTGCAGAAGAAGCACCGGCTAACTCCGTGCCAGCAGCCGCGGTAATACGGAGGGTGCGAGCGTTAATCGGAATTACTGGGCGTAAAGCGCGCGTAGGTGGATTGGTCAGTCAGATGTGAAAGCCCAGGGCTCAACCTTGGAACTGCACCTGATACTGCTAATCTAGAGTACGGTAGAGGGTAGTGGAATTTCCTGTGTAGCGGTGAAATGCGTAGATATAGGAAGGAACACCAGTGGCGAAGGCGACTACCTGGACCGATACTGACACTGAGGTGCGAAAGCGTGGGGAGCAAACAGGATTAGATACCCTGGTAGTCCACGCCGTAAACGATGTCTACTAGCCGTTGGGAGACTTGATCTTTTAGTGGCGCAGCTAACGCGATAAGTAGACCGCCTGGGGAGTACGGCCGCAAGGTTAAAACTCAAATGAATTGACGGGGGCCCGCACAAGCGGTGGAGCATGTGGTTTAATTCGACGCAACGCGAAGAACCTTACCAACTCTTGACATCCAGAGAAGTTACTAGAGATAGTTTCGTGCCTTCGGGAACTCTGAGACAGGTGCTGCATGGCTGTCGTCAGCTCGTGTTGTGAAATGTTGGGTTAAGTCCCGTAACGAGCGCAACCCTTGTCCTTATTTGCCAGCACTTCGGGTGGGAACTCTAAGGAGACTGCCGGTGACAAACCGGAGGAAGGTGGGGACGACGTCAAGTCATCATGGCCCTTACGAGTTGGGCTACACACGTGCTACAATGGCCGGTACAGAGGGCCGCGAACCTGCGAGGGTAAGCTAATCTCAGAAAACCGGTCGTAGTCCGGATTGGAGTCTGCAACTCGACTCCATGAAGTCGGAATCGCTAGTAATCGCGAATCAGAATGTCGCGGTGAATACGTTCCCGGGCCTTGTACACACCGCCCGTCACACCATGGGAGTGGATTGCACCAGAAGTAGCTAGCTTAACCTTCGGGAGGGCGGTTACCACGGTGTGGTTCATGACTGGGGTGAAGTCGTAACAAGGTAGCCCTAGGGGAACCTGGGGCTGGATCACCTCCTTAAACGAAAGCCGATTCTCGGCAAGCGTTCACACGAATTATCTGATCAGAGAAGTTAAGAGCAACGGTGTAGGCTTGTAGCTCAGCTGGTTAGAGCGCACCCCTGATAAGGGTGAGGTCGGTGGTTCAAGTCCACTCAGGCCTACCAATAATAGCCTTACTGTTTTCTTTGGGGCTATAGCTCAGCTGGGAGAGCGCCTGCTTTGCACGCAGGAGGTCTGCGGTTCGATCCCGCATAGCTCCACCATCATCCTAAGGATGAGAAGGAAGAGTTTTAAAACATATTGTCGGTTAAGACATTATCTTTTAAAGCTTTTTTGCTTTAAACGCTCTTTAACAATTTGGATTTGATTCATTTGATTTAGATTTAAGACATGTAGTTTTACTGCATGCGCCAATTCGGCGAAATCTATCGTTACTAGCAATACAAGTTACTGTGATTCCAGACGCCTTCGGGTTATATGGTCAAGTGACTAAGCGTGCACGGTGGATGCCTTGGCAGTCAGAGGCGATGAAGGACGTTGTAACCTGCGATAAGGTTCGGGGAGGTGGTAAACAACCTTTGATCCGGACATTTCCGAATGGGGAAACCCACCTATTTATAGGTATCTTTTAACTGAATACATAGGTTATTAGAGGCGAACCTGGGGAACTGAAACATCTAAGTACCCAGAGGAAAAGAAATCAACCGAGATTCCCTAAGTAGCGGCGAGCGAACGGGGACCAGCCCTTAAGCTTTATTAGATTTAACAGAACACTCTGGAAAGTGTGGCCATAGTGGGTGATAGCCCCGTATGTGAAAGGTCTTTTAAAGTGAAATCGAGTAGGACGGCACACGTGAAACGCTGTCTGAATATGGGGGGACCATCCTCCAAGGCTAAATACTCCTGACTGACCGATAGTGAACCAGTACCGTGAGGGAAAGGCGAAAAGAACCCCTGTGAGGGGAGTGAAATAGACCCTGAAACCGTGTACGTACAAGCAGTGGGAGCCGTTTTCGGACGGTGACTGCGTACCTTTTGTATAATGGGTCAGCGACTTACTTTTAGTGGCAAGGTTAAGCATTTGCGGAGCCGTAGGGAAACCGAGTCTTAATAGGGCGTCCAGTCGCTAGGAGTAGACCCGAAACCGAGTGATCTATCCATGGGCAGGTTGAAGATGCAGTAACATGCATTGGAGGACCGAACCGACTGTCGTTGAAAAGCCAGCGGATGACTTGTGGATAGGAGTGAAAGGCTAATCAAACTCGGAGATAGCTGGTTCTCCTCGAAAACTATTTAGGTAGTGCCTCGTGTCTAACCATGGGGGGTAGAGCACTGTTTCGGCTAGGGGGTCATCCCGACTTACCAACCCGATGCAAACTCCGAATACCCATGAGTTCAATCACGGGAGACACACGGCGGGTGCTAACGTCCGTCGTGGAAAGGGAAACAACCCAGACCGTCAGCTAAGGTCCCAAAGTTTATGCTAAGTGGGAAACGATGTGGGAAGGCTTAGACAGCTAGGAGGTTGGCTTAGAAGCAGCCACCCTTTAAAGAAAGCGTAATAGCTCACTAGTCGAGTCGGCCCGCGCGGAAGATATAACGGGGCTAAGCATAACACCGAAGCTACGGATGCACTTTGTGCATGGTAGAGGAGCGTTCTGTAAGCTGTTGAAGCGGAAGCTGTAAGGCACCGTGGAGGTATCAGAAGTGCGAATGCTGACATGAGTAACGATAAGGGAGGTGAAAACCCTCCCCGCCGGAAGACCAAGGGTTCCTATCCAACGCTATTCGAGGTAGGGTGAGTCGGCCCCTAAGGAGAGGCTGAAGAGCGTATCCGATGGGAAACAGGTTAATATTCCTGTACTGCTCATAACTGCGATGGGGGGACGGAGAAGGCTAGGCTAGCGCGGCGTTGGTTGTCCGCGTTTAAGGTAGTAGGTTGAGGACTTAGGCAAATCCGGGTCCTTAAGACCGAGAACCGATGACGAGGTCCTTTATGGACTGAAGTAGTTGATGCCATGCTTCCAGGAAAATCCTCTAAGCTTCAGGTTATGACTAACCGTACCCTAAACCGACACAGGTGGTCAGGTAGAGAATACTAAGGCGTATGAGAAAACTCGGGTGAAGGAACTAGGCAAAATGGCACCGTAACTTCGGGAGAAGGTGCGCCGGTTTTGGTGATGGGACTTGCTCCCTAAGCTGAGGCCGGTCGAAGATACCAGGTGGCTGCGACTGTTTATTAAAAACATAGCACTCTGCAAACTCGAAAGAGGACGTATAGGGTGTGACGCCTGCCCGGTGCCGGAAGGTTAATTGATGGGGTTAGCACTTGTGCGAAGCTCTTGATCGAAGCCCCGGTAAACGGCGGCCGTAACTATAACGGTCCTAAGGTAGCGAAATTCCTTGTCGGGTAAGTTCCGACCTGCACGAATGGCGTAACGATGGCCACACTGTCTCCACCCGAGACTCAGTGAAATTGAAATAGCTGTTAAGATGCAGTTTACCCGCGGCTAGACGGAAAGACCCCGTGAACCTTTACTACAGCTTCACAGTGGACTTTGACATTACTTGTGTAGAATAGCTGGGAGGCTTTGAAACTTGGACGCCAGTTCAGGTGGAGCCACCTTTGAAATACCAGCCTGGTAATGTTGAGGTTCTAACCCAGTTCCCTAAGCGGGATCGGGGACATTGTGTGGTGGGTAGTTTGACTGGGGCGGTCTCCTCCCAAAGAGTAACGGAGGAGCACGAAGGTACCCTCAGCATGGTCGGAAATCATGCAATGAGCGCAAGAGTAGAAGGGTGCTTGACTGCGAGACAGACACGTCGAGCAGGTACGAAAGTAGGTTCTAGTGATCCGGTGGTTCTGTATGGAAGGGCCATCGCTCAACGGATAAAAGGTACTCCGGGGATAACAGGCTGATACCGCCCAAGAGTTCACATCGACGGCGGTGTTTGGCACCTCGATGTCGGCTCATCACATCCTGGGGCTGAAGCCGGTCCCAAGGGTATGGCTGTTCGCCATTTAAAGTGGTACGCGAGCTGGGTTTAGAACGTCGTGAGACAGTTCGGTCCCTATCTGCCGTGGGCGTTTGAGATTTGAGAAGAGTTGCTCCTAGTACGAGAGGACCGGAGTGAACGAACCTCTGGTGTACCGGTTGTGATGCCAATTGCATTGCCGGGTAGCTACGTTCGGACGGGATAACCGCTGAAAGCATCTAAGCGGGAAGCCTCCTTCAAGATGAGATCTCACTGGGAACTTGATTCCCCTAAAGGGCCGTTGAAGACTACGACGTTGATAGGTTGGGTGTGGAAGCGCTGTGAGGCGTTGAGCTAACCAATACTAATTGCCCGTGAGGCTTGACCATATAACGCCCAAGGCGTTTGGCAAGTGACTTGTAAGATATGTAAGACGATAGAGAGTAACGAATTAGCGCGTAGTTAAGCTACAGTCGATAAACTATCTTGATCAAATAAAAGAAGAATCAGATCTAAGTTGTAACAGTTTTGCTTGGCGACCATAGAGTTGTGGAACCACCTGAATCCATCCCGAACTCAGACGTGAAACGCAACATCGCCGATGGTAGTGTGGGGCTTCCCCATGTGAGAGTAGGTCATCGCCAAGCATTTAATTAAGAGAAAACCCCGGTCACGCTGTGATCGGGGTTTTTTCGTTGTGGGCAATAAAATACGGTTAAGAGCGGATAGGCGCTGCTTGGAGCGGATAAAAACAAGTAAAAGCAGATAAGTCCGTAAGGGTGAGTTGTCTTAATTAATCCTAATACTAAACTGAACAGCTGTCCTTCGCTGTCCTTCGCTGTCCTTCGCTGTCCTTTGCATCCATCGAAGCTAAGAAACTTGCTGCTTAATCATCCTTGTATCTATACTGCTTCTGAGGATTCGGTCTTATAGAGGCGAAAGGTGTTGGTAATGAAGAGCGTTAAGTTCTATTTTAATTGTTGTGTTATGTCATTAATGGCTGTTATCTCTGCTTCTTTGCAAGCAGAAGAGTGTAAGGTTTTAACGGCGACAGGGAATTCAGAATACCCACCGTATCTTTGGCGTGCTGATGATGGCAGTACCGATCTGTTAGGTGCGAATCGTTTGATTATGGATGAGCTAGGTAAGCGCTTGGGTGTTGAGATTCAACTTCAGGATGTCGGTTCATGGGCCAGAGCGCAGGATATGCTTCGTTCCGGCAGGATTGATTTGATGGCTGGGGCTTTTTATACGATCCCTCGAAACCAGTATATGGATTATGTTTATCCAGCTTTCCTCAATACAAAGAGTGTTGTTTGGCGGCGTAAAGGGTCTGGTCTTGTATACGATAAGCGAGAAGACCTTATTGGAAGGTCGGGTGTAACTGTAATAAACAATAGTTTTGGTCAAGAGTTTGATGAGTACGCCAAGGCTAATTTGAATTTGCAGTATGTTGCGTCTCTTAAACAGGCGTTCCTGATGATTAAACGGTCAAGAGCTGACTACGCGTTGTATGAGCAGAACCCAGGATTGGCTTATGCTGACTTGCTTGGCTATAAATCAGATCTTGAAGTGCTAGACCCAGCTATTAGTAGTGAGGGTTTGTATCTTACTGTTTCACATAAATCTAAATGCAACACAGGTGCTTTAAGAGGGATGTTAGCTAAAGCAATAAGGGATATGGAGATAGATGGTTTTATGGCTAATGCTTTAACAGTAAGTCTTAAAAACTGGAATGAGTTTTCTGCAAAGTAGTGTGGTTAATTGTAAAAAGCCCGGCATTAGCCGGGCTTTTTATTTGTTAATGTAGTTTTGAAATTACTGCGGTTAATTGTTCGCTCGCAAATGATAGCTGCTCTGCTTGTTGTTTATTTGTTTCAGCTGCAGATTTTGTGTGTTGGCTTAATGTATTGGTTGTCTCAATTGTATCTGCTATTTCTGAGGTTACAGAGGTTTGCTCTTCTGTTGACGATGCTATTAAAACACTCATATCGTTAATTTCACTGATTGAGTTTCTAATGATTTTAATTGCTTCTTGAGCGTCTTTTGCAAGATTTACAGTGTCGGTTGCAGCTCTTTGTTGGATACCCATCTTCTCAACAGTTTGCTCGGTCGTTTGATTTAAACGGGTTGTGATTCTTTGAATTTCATCTGCTGATTTTGCGGTGTTTGCTGCAAGGTTTCTCACTTCGTCTGCTACTACAGCAAACCCGCGACCTGTTTCCCCTGCTCGAGCCGCTTCTATTGCTGCGTTTAAGGCCAATAAGTTGGTTTGTTCTGCGAAGCCTTGGATTACACCGAGTACATTTTGTATGGCAATAGAATCTTCTTGTAACGCGTTCAGTGATTCTGATGTTGCTGCAATTTCATTGTTTAACTTATCTATATGATCACCCGTAGCTTTAATTTGTTCATAACCTTTATTTGCCAGTTGCGAGGCTTCTAGTGTTGCTGAGCTACTCTGTGTTGCTCTTGTTGCTACTTCAGTAAATGAGCTGTTTAGCTGTGTAATTTGTACTACAGCATTTTCAGTGGCTGCTTGTTGCTGTTGTACTGTGTTTTCTAGCTGTGTTGCTTCTGTTATGGCGCTGTTTTGGAGTTGTCTTAAATTGTTTGTTTCCTGCTGGATATCCATAAGGAATTCTTTGAAGAAGCATTGCAGTCTGTCTATAGCGCTATTGAGCGTTTCGGCTTCGGTTAGTCTTGAGTCTATTTGAATGTTGCTGCTAAATTTTCCATGTGACAGTTGATCTATATACTCCGTTGTTGCGATCAGGATGCTGCCTAATTTACGAAGTAATATGTTCATGGATATGCCAGTTGCAATAATCAGAACGGTGCAAATTGTCATGATTAGATATACCGAAAACTGAATGTCCTCATGTCTATCTGCGATATTGCTTGAAATGCTTGCCACTGAGTGTTCTAAATTAGCCACATTTTTCTGTGCAGCAGAGCTTGATTCAGTTTTTTGTTGACTGAACTTTTTCGCATTTTGAAGTTCTTTGGGGTAGCGATTAACAAGATCTTTAATGTTTGCTATAGGTTCATCGCCAATCTCTTCTTTGTCGTTATCGCTCGCAATTTCAATTGCAAGGCCTAGTAAAGAGGAGAGGTCATCTTCATCTTCTGCTTCTTTGAATATGCCGAGTCGATCAAGCTTACTAATTGCTTCTGCGTCTTTCTTAAGTTCAGATAGGATAAATTGAATCTGTTGTAGACTCTCGTTTTTGTTTTTTTCAAAGTAGCTTTGGCGGCTGTGGCTGAGTAGAGCAGTGTTTTTTTGCAGGCTAAATAGTAAATCTACATAACTATTCTTGATATGGTTTTGATCGTAACTTGCTTTGTCTGCATATTCTTTGACGGATTGTATGGCGTCGTTTAATTCTCTTTCATTATGTATGAGTAATACTTCTGGTCGTGCAAGTTTGCCGGCGGCGCGCATTTCGGTGAGAGTTTTATCCTTTATGTTCTTTAATTGACCTAGAACGCCAGCTTGTATCTCTTCTGGTAAGTTTCTTTGTGTGCTTTTTGAAAGGGCTTCAAGATTCTTTTCTAGTGTCGTTAGTAATGTCGCGTCCCCTGTAATCAAATACTTTGAGACAGGCTGTTCTAGCTTTATGTAGATTTCATTAATGTAGCCATGATAGTTGTCTTTCATTTTGAAGGCGGAATCTAGGCGTTCTAAGGACCAAAAAATAGCGGTAGCCAATAAAATTACGATTAGGGCTAATGTTATGCTCGCAATGCGTGTAATTGTCGAAATCTTCATAAGAGGCCTTATGTTTATGAGAGCGGTGTTTGATACAGTTTCTTGCAGTGCTTTTTACTTCAATAATGTGACAGATGTGTTAATTGACCGTTTGTTACATAACTCTTTTTATTGAGTGTGATGGACAGATTGGCGAATTTGGCATAGAATGCAGTCGTTTTGCCTAAGGCAAAATTTACACACAGGTTTCTAAAACAAAAAAGCGAGGTTAACTTCAGGTTTTACCTCGCTTTTTTGCACGTATCGTTTCTGATTTTTGTTGTTGCGCATTTACGCGGGGAGGTTCAATTGGCGAGACCAGCCATTCTTGCTCTTGAAGACGGAAGCATTTTCAAGGGCGTAGCCATTGGCGCAGACGGTCTGTCTAGCGGCGAGGTTGTATTTAATACCTCTATGACGGGTTACCAGGAGATCCTAACGGATCCATCATACTGCCGTCAGATTGTTACCCTGACATATCCACATATTGGTAATACTGGCACCAATACGGAAGATGAAGAATCTTCTCGCACGTGGGCTGCTGGTTTAGTCATTCGTGACCTTCCATTGGTTGCGAGTAACTTCCGTAATGAAAAGAACCTTGATGATTATCTTAAGGATAACAATATCGTTGGTATCGCTGATATTGATACACGACGTTTAACACGCATTTTGCGTGAAAAGGGTTCTCTTAACGGTTGCATCATGGCCGGTGATATTGATGAAGCTAAAGCGCTAGCAGAAGCTAAATCGTTCCCAGGTCTAAAAGGTATGGATCTTGCTCAAGTTGTTACAACTGAAGAGACATACGAGTGGACTTCTTCTACTTGGAAGCTAGGCCAAGGCCATGAAGATAAAACTGCAGCAGATCAAGAGTTTCATGTTGTTGCATATGACTACGGTGTGAAACGCAATATTTTGCGCATGTTGGTTGAACGCGGTTGCCGCCTAACGGTTGTTCCTGCAAAAACACCAGCTGCAGAAGTGCTTGCGATGAATCCAGATGGCGTATTCCTATCTAATGGCCCTGGTGATCCAGAACCATGTGATTACGCAATTGCTGCAATTGAAGAGATCTGCAAAACAGATCTACCTGTATTTGGTATCTGCTTGGGCCATCAGCTACTAGCGTTGGCTTCTGGTGCTAAGACAGTAAAAATGAAGTTTGGTCACCACGGTGCTAACCACCCAGTTCAAGATTTGGATGGCAAGCAAGTGATGATTACCTCTCAAAACCACGGTTTTGCTGTTGACGAAGATGCGCTTCCAGAAAATGTGCGTGCTACGCATAAGTCTCTGTTTGATGGCTCTTTGCAGGGTATTGAGAGAACAGATCGTGCGGCATTTAGTTTCCAGGGCCACCCTGAAGCTAGCCCAGGCCCACACGATGTAGCGCCTCTATTTGATCGCTTCATCGAAGATATGAAGGCTGCGAAAGCTTAATCGCAGTTCGGCCTGAGTTTACAGGCTTTTGAAACGATACAAGGCAGGTGTGAATTAGCCGCCTGCCGCAGTTATTAACTGATACGACTGGTTTATTACCGATGCCAAAACGTACGGACTTAAAAAGTATTTTGATTCTTGGTGCTGGCCCGATTGTTATCGGTCAGGCATGTGAATTCGACTATTCTGGCGCACAAGCTTGTAAAGCTTTGCGTGAAGAAGGTTACCGCGTCATTCTGGTTAACTCTAACCCTGCAACCATTATGACTGATCCAGCGATGGCTGACTCAACTTACATTGAGCCAATCAACTGGAAGACAGTAGAAAAGATTATCGCCAAAGAAAAGCCTGATGCACTTCTACCTACAATGGGTGGTCAGACTGCATTAAACTGTGCTTTGGATCTTGAGCGTGAAGGCGTTCTTGAAAAACATGGCGTTGAGATGATCGGTGCCAACGCTGACACTATCGATAAAGCGGAAGACCGTGATCGTTTCGATAAGGCGATGAAAGCAATTGGCCTTGAATGCCCACGTGCTGCAATTGCTCACAGTATGGAAGAAGCGTTGCAGGTTCAAGCGCAGCTAGGCTTCCCATGTATCATTCGCCCTTCTTTCACTATGGGTGGTACCGGTGGTGGTATTGCGTATAACAAAGAAGAGTTTATCGAGATCTGTGAGCGTGGTCTGGATCTTTCTCCAACGACTGAGTTG
This sequence comes from Neptuniibacter sp. QD37_11, assembly GCF_047778105.1. Taxonomy (NCBI): domain Bacteria; kingdom Pseudomonadati; phylum Pseudomonadota; class Gammaproteobacteria; order Oceanospirillales; family Oceanospirillaceae; genus Neptuniibacter; species Neptuniibacter sp. QD37_11. The sequence goes on from NZ_CP180552.1 coordinate 391,748, forward strand.
TTGATCGACGAATCTTTGATCGGTTGGAAAGAGTACGAGATGGAAGTTGTTCGTGACAAAAACGACAACTGCATCATCGTTTGTGCGATCGAGAACTTCGATGCAATGGGTGTTCATACAGGTGATTCTATCACTGTTGCACCAGCGCAAACGCTTACTGATAAAGAATATCAAATCATGCGTAATGCCTCTTTGGCAGTGCTGCGTGAAATCGGCGTAGAAACTGGCGGTTCTAACGTACAGTTTGGTGTAAACCCGAAAGATGGTCGTATGGTAGTAATCGAGATGAACCCTCGTGTATCTCGTTCTTCTGCCTTGGCATCTAAAGCGACTGGCTTCCCAATTGCAAAAGTAGCTGCGAAGCTAGCAATTGGTTACACATTAGATGAGCTGCAAAACGATATCACTGGCGGTGCTACGCCAGCGTCTTTCGAGCCATCTATTGACTACGTTGTTACTAAGATCCCTCGTTTCACTTTCGAGAAATTCCCGCAGGCAAATGATCGTCTGACAACTCAGATGAAGTCTGTTGGTGAGGTTATGGCGATTGGCCGTACTCAGCAGGAATCTCTTCAGAAAGCGCTTCGCGGTCTAGAAGTTGGTGCGACTGGTTTCGACCCGATCATCGACATTACTAGTGAAGATGCACGTTCTACGATTGTACGTGAGATGAAAGAGCCGGGTGCAGAGCGTATCTGGTACCTAGGCGATGCATTCCGTATGGGTATGAGCGTTGAAGAACTATACGAGATCAGCGGTATTGATCCTTGGTTCTTGGTTCAAGTAGAAGACATTATCAAAGATGAGCAGCGCGTATCTGAGATGGCTATGTCCGATCTTGATAAAGATGCTGTGTTCCGTCTTAAGCGTAAAGGTTTCTCTGATGAGCGCTTGGCAACTCTCCTTGGTGTTTCTGAGAAGCAGTTCCGTAAGCATCGTCATAACCTAGATGTGCGTCCAGTTTATAAGCGTGTTGATACATGTGCGGCTGAATTCGCGTCTGATACTGCTTACATGTACTCCTCTTATGAAGAAGAGTGTGAAGCGAATCCTTCTGACCGTGACAAAATCATGGTTATCGGTGGTGGTCCAAACCGTATCGGTCAAGGTATCGAGTTTGACTACTGCTGTGTACACGCAGCACTTGCAGCGCGTGACGACGGTTTCGAAACAATCATGGTTAACTGTAACCCTGAGACTGTTTCTACTGACTACGATACTTCTGATCGTCTGTTCTTCGAGCCAATCACACTGGAAGATGTGCTTGAGATCGTAAATGTTGAGAAGCCAAAAGGTGTTATCGTTCAGTACGGTGGTCAGACGCCATTGAAACTGGCTGTTGCGCTTGAACAGGCTGGCGTACCAATTATTGGTACTTCTCCAGAAGCGATTGACCGTGCAGAAGACCGTGAGCAGTTCCAGCAAATGCTGAAGCGCCTTGGTCTTAAGCAGCCAGAAAACGCGACTGTACGTTCTCTAGAAGAAGCGATCATCGAAGCTGATAAGCTGGGTTACCCACTAGTTGTTCGTCCATCTTATGTGCTAGGTGGTCGTGCAATGGAGATCGTGTACAAAGAGGAAGAGCTGCGCCGCTACATGAATACTGCGGTACAGGTATCTAACGACGCGCCAGTATTATTGGATCACTTCCTAAATGCAGCGGTTGAAGTTGATATTGATGCAGTTTGCGACGGTAAGGATGTAGTTATCGGTGCAATCATGCAGCACATCGAGCAAGCGGGTGTTCACTCTGGTGACTCTGCATGTTCATTCCCTCCGTATAGTCTTGCTGATGATGTTCAAGATGAAATGCGTGAGATGGTACGTAAGATGGCGTTGGAGTTAGGTGTAGTTGGCCTAATGAATACTCAGCTTGCATATCAGGATGGTGAAATTTACGTGATCGAGGTTAACCCTCGTGCATCCCGTACTGTACCGTTTGTTTCTAAGTGTATCGGTGTTTCTCTAGCGAAAATCGGTGCGCAGGTAATGACTGGTAAGACTCTAGCTGAACTTGGTTTCACTAAAGAGATCGTACCAACATTGTTCAACGTGAAAGAAGCTGTATTCCCGTTCAACAAGTTCCAAGGTGTTGACCCAATTCTATCCCCTGAGATGAAATCTACTGGTGAAGTAATGGGTGTTGGCGCTACCTTCGGTGAAGCGTTCATGAAGGCGCAGATCGGTGCGGGTGAAACTATGCCGCAAGCGGGTAAAGCGTTCATCTCTGTACGTGAAGTTGATAAAGATGCTTCCATGCAGATTGCTAAAGATCTAGCTGAACTAGGCTTCTCTCTAGTGGCTACTCGCGGTACTGCTAAGCTTATGGCTGAACAGGGTCTTGAGGTTGAAGTTGTAAACAAAGTGATGGAAGGTCGTCCAAACATTGTTGATATGATCAAGAATGATGAGATTGCTTACATTGTGAATACAACTGAAGGCCGTAAAGCGATCGAAGATTCAGCTGATATTCGTCGTAGTGCTCTACAGCATAAAGTGCCATATACCACTACATTGGCAGGTGCTGAAGCGATTACTATGGCTCTGCAGTACGGCGAAGAGAAAGACGTTCGTCGCGTTCAGGATATAGGAGCATAATTGTGAATCGTGTACCTATGACTGCAGCAGGTGAGAAAGCGCTTCGTGAAGAGCTTGATCAACTGAAAACTGTAGATCGTCCACGCGTAATTGCTGATATTGCAGAAGCGCGTGAACACGGTGACCTGAAGGAAAACGCTGAATACCATGCTGCTCGTGAGCAGCAGGGTTTCATCGAAGGCCGTATTCAGGAGCTGGAAGCTAAGCTGTCTAACTGTCAAGTAATTGATGTAACAGCTATTCCACACTCTGGTAAGGTTATCTTCGGTACTACAGTAACTATCATTAACTTAGATACAGATGAGTCTAAGACTTATCAGATCGTAGGTGATGATGAAGCTGATATTAAAGCGAATAAAATCTCAGTGAATTCACCGATCGCTCGTGGCCTAGTCGGCAAAGAGGAAGGTGATATCGTAAATATTCAGACGCCGGGTGGCGCTACTGAATATGAGATTGATGAGGTTGCTCACATCTGAGCAGACTAAAAAAGGGTGCCTAGGCACCCTTTTTTGTATTTATGCTGTTTTAATAGCTTGCTCAGTAGATATTAACGTAACAAGTTAGATAGTTTTGGGTTTGGTTCAAGCGCTCTACGGTAAATTAGCGCAATGTGACCAATCTCTTGCACGATCTCAGCTTCAACGATTTCGCATAGCTCGCGAATCAGTTGTTTTTTAACGTCGCGATCACCAACAGCAAACTTTACCTTGATCAACTCGTGATCTTCTAAAGCGCGATCGACTTCAAGTTGAATAGCTTCAGTCAGGCCTTTTCCTGCTACAGTTACTAGAGGATTAAGTTTGTGGCCTATAGTGCGGTAATGCTTCTTTTGCTCAGTGCTCAAGCTCATATTAAAATACGTTGCCTCAAAGTTTAGCTGGACGTTTAATGCGGATATTATTTAATACCCTAGTCCAGCATATTTAATTAATTATATTTTACCTGAGTTATGCGGTTCTGAGTAGCACATGGCTCATTCAATCAAGAGAGTGAAACGAAGTGGCGAAAGCATCAAGTAGTGAACGTTGGTTAAAAGAACACTTTGATGATCATTGGGTGAAAAAATCCAAAGAGCTCGGTTATAGATCGCGTGCTAGTTTTAAGCTGATTGAATTAGATGAAAAAGATAAGCTGCTTAAGCAGGGAATGACGGTTGTGGATTTAGGTGCGGCCCCTGGCGGTTGGTCTCAAGTGGCTGCGGAGCGCGTTGGTGATCATGGTCGAGTGGTGGCATCAGATATTCTGCCGATGGACAGTATGGCGGGTGTGGAGTTCGTTCAAGGTGACTTTACTGAGGAAGAAGTGCTGCATAAAATCCTAAATGCATTAGGAGATGGGCCAGCAGACCTTGTAATTTCAGATATGGCCCCCAATATGAGTGGTATGTCTGCTGTTGATCAGCCGGCAGCAATGTATTTGGTTGAGCTTGCTTTGGATATGGCGCGCGAGGTGTTGAAGCCTGGTGGTACGTTTGTCGCTAAAGTATTCCAAGGTGAGGGTTTTGATCAATATTTAAAAGATATGCGTACAAGTTTTGACAAAGTGGTTACGCGTAAGCCTGATTCTTCTCGAGCTCGTTCCCGTGAAGTCTACCTTTTAGGTAAAGGTTTTAAAGGTTAATTAGTGTTTTAGTGGTCAATTGTGGCCGCATAGTATAGTGTTTAGCGTTTTCTAATAACGCAAACAAAATCAGCAAATTGAGGGTATTCCATTGAATGATATGGCGAAAAATCTAGTTCTATGGCTGGTGATCGCAGCGGTATTGCTGACTGTTTTTAATAATTTTAATGAGAAGGCTGAGTCTAATCGACTAAGTTACTCCGATTTCGTCAAAGAAGTTCAGGATGATCGTGTAACTAAAGTCATTATTGATGGCTATATTATTCAGGGCCAACGTTCTAACGGTGATATGTTTGAAACCGTACGCCCAGCACTTCAAGATCCTAAGCTGGTTGATGATCTAATCAATCACAATGTTGTGATTGAAGGTAAGCAGCCAGAACAGCAGAGCATTTGGACTCAATTGCTAGTCGCTTCTTTCCCTATCCTTGTAATTATCGCTGTGTTCATGTTCTTTATGCGTCAAATGCAAGGTGGCGGTGGGAAAGGCGGTCCAATGTCTTTCGGTAAGTCTAAAGCGCGCATGATGAGCGAAGATCAGATTAAAACGACTTTCGATGATGTTGCTGGCGTTGAAGAGGCGAAGGAAGATGTTCGTGAACTTGTAGATTTTCTTCGTGACCCGGGCAAATTCCAGCGCCTAGGCGGTCACATCCCGCGAGGCGTTCTGATGGCGGGTAATCCGGGTACCGGTAAAACATTGCTGGCGAAAGCGATTGCTGGTGAAGCAAAAGTACCTTTCTTTAGTATTTCTGGTTCTGACTTCGTAGAAATGTTCGTGGGTGTGGGTGCGTCCCGTGTTCGTGATATGTTCGATCAAGCGAAGAAAAATGCGCCATGTATCATCTTTATCGATGAGATCGATGCTGTAGGCCGTCACCGTGGTGTTGGTATGGGTGGTGGTAATGATGAGCGTGAACAGACATTGAACCAACTGTTGGTAGAGATGGATGGCTTTGAAGGTAGTGAAGGCATTATCGTAATTGCTGCGACTAACCGTCCAGACGTACTTGATCCTGCGCTTCTGCGTCCAGGTCGTTTTGACCGTCAGGTACATGTAGGTCTGCCAGATATTCTTGGTCGTGAGAAGATTCTTAAGGTTCACATGCGTAAAGTGCCATTGGGTGAAGATGTTAAGCCTGATCTAATCGCACGTGGTACGCCGGGTTTCTCTGGTGCAGATCTAGCGAACCTTGTAAACGAAGCAGCACTCTTTGCGGCACGTGCTAACAAACGCACCGTGAGTATGATTCAGTTTGAGCAAGCGAAAGACAAAATTATGATGGGCGCTGAGCGTAAATCTATGGTGATGTCTGAAAAAGAGCGCTTGAATACAGCATACCATGAAGCTGGTCACGCGATTGTTGGTCGTTTAATGCCAGAGCATGATCCTGTGTATAAAGTTTCTATTATTCCGCGCGGTCGTGCCTTAGGTGTGACTATGTTCTTGCCTGAAGAAGATCGTTATAGCCATAGCCGTCAATCTATCTTGTCTAACATTTGTTCACTTTACGGTGGCCGAATTGCGGAAGAGATGACACTGGGTAAAGAAGGTGTAACCACAGGTGCATCTAACGATATTCAGCGTGCGACTTCATTTGCTCGTAGCATGGTAGCGAAATGGGGTTTGAGTGAAGAGCTTGGGCCATTACTATACGACGAGGAAGAGTCAGATCCATTTAACCGTGGCTATGGTCAAGGTGCTAAACCGCTAGCAGAAGAGACGCAGCGTCGTATTGACACTGAAACGCGCAAGATTATCGATGAGTGTTACCAGAAGGCAGAGCAAATTCTGGAAGATAATCGCGATATTCTAGAGACTATGTGTCAGGCTCTGATGAAGTATGAAACGATTGATAGTAAGCAGATCGATCAGCTAATGAATCGTGAAGAAGTATCTGCTCCAGAAGGTTGGGTGGAAGAAGACAAAAGCGGTTCAGATCATGGTGCCAGAGAAAACGTAAATGCTGATACTGATGCTGAATCGAAGGCTGATGATCGATCAGATGATGATTCAGATCAGGACATTCCGCGCTCACCGGATAATAATATTCACTAAATACAAGGTGAATATGAAAAGGCTGGCTTTGTAGAAAGTCAGCCTTTTTTCATTGTATAACGTAATGAAGAACAGGATCTATGCGCCAGTTAGTCTGTGGTAATCGAACTCTAAACTTAGCTGATACCCATGTTATGGGGATTTTGAATGTTACGCCCGACTCGTTCTCAGATGGCGGAACGTTGTATTCCAATCAGCAAGTAAGATTGGATAGTGTTATTCGACAAGCTGAAGGGATGGTGGCCGACGGTGCGACTATCTTGGATGTGGGTGGCGAATCCACCCGACCAGGCGCTGCTGCAGTGACTCTAGACGAAGAGCTAGGTCGAGTGCTTCCAGTCGTAGAGAAAATTGCATCAGAACTAGATGTAGTTATCTCCGTTGATACCAGTACTCCTGAAGTTATAACTGAGTCAGTTAAACTAGGTGCGGGTTTGATTAATGATGTAAGGGCTTTAGGCCGTGAAGGTGCCTTAGAAGCTGCAGCTAACACAGATCTGCCTATTTGTTTGATGCATATGCAGGGGAGTCCGGCGACAATGCAGAATGCTCCCTCGTATGATGATGTTCTAGATGATGTTGAGTACTTCTTACTGCAGCGAGTGAAAGCGTGCGAAGCGGCGGGGATTACAAAAGATAGATTACTACTAGATCCAGGGTTCGGGTTTGGTAAGAGCGTAGAGCATAATCTACGTCTAATGAATAATTTAGATAGATTGAAGCAACATGACCTGCCCTTATTAATAGGGACGTCTAGAAAATCGATGATAGGCGCTGTTCTCAATAGAGAAGTTGAGCAACGACTACCAGGTAGCTTAGCCACTGTTGCGCTTGCTGTAATGCAAGGTGCAGAAATAATTCGTGTACATGACGTTGCGGAAACGGTTGATGTAGTGAAGATGACCCGTGCGGTTATGGCTGAGACGGTATAAAAGGAATATAAGTTAATGAGTAAGCGTTATTTTGGTACTGATGGTATTCGTGGCAAAGTTGGCCAATTTCCAGTAACTCCTGATTTTGTTCTTAAGCTGGGTTGGGCTGCAGGTAAGGTATTCTCGAGAGAAGGCCACAGTAAAATACTGATTGGTAAAGATACTCGAATTTCAGGTTACATGTTTGAATCTGCTTTAGAAGCGGGCTTGTCTGCTGCTGGTGTGGATGTCTTACTCACCGGTCCTATGCCAACCCCTGCAGTGGCTTATCTAGCACGTACTTTCCGTGCTGACGCTGGTATCGTCATTAGTGCATCTCACAATGCTTACTACGATAACGGCATTAAATTCTTCTCTTCAGAAGGTACTAAGCTGCCTGACGAAATTGAGCAGGCGATTGAAGCGCAGATGGATATCGCAATGACGACGGTCGATTCTGCAGAGCTAGGTAAAGCGCGTCGTATCGATGATGCTGCAGGTCGTTACATTGAATTTTGTAAGGCTACTGCTGGTGGTATCAGTCTGAAAGGCTTAAAGATAATCTTAGACTGTGCCAATGGTGCGACCTATCACGTTGCGCCTGCTGTATTTTCAGAATTGGGTGCAGAAGTTGTTGAGATAGCATCGGCGCCAGATGGTCTAAATATCAATGAAAAATGCGGTGCTACTGCTACGCAGCGTTTGCAAACGGTCGTTATGGCAGAAAAAGCAGATTTAGGTATCGCTTTAGATGGTGATGGCGATCGCGTGATTATGGTTGATCACCTTGGTGAAGAAGTCGATGGCGATGAGCTTCTATACATGATTGCTGCGCAAATGCGTCGTGAAGAATCATTCCATGGTGGGGTCGTTGGGACGTTAATGACTAACTTCGGCCTAGAGCAAGCTTATGCGCGTGAAGGTATTCCATTTGTTCGTGCAAATGTTGGCGATCGTTATGTAATGGAACAGCTATACAAACATGATTGGTTACTCGGTGGCGAGAGCTCGGGTCATATCGTTTGCCGTCATCTAACAACTACAGGTGATGGTACGGTTGCAGCATTGCAAGTACTTAAGGCGATCGTTGAAACCGGTGAAACGTTGAATACTCTTCGTCACGGTATGACCAAATTACCGCAGAAAATGATCAATGTGCGTATGGCGCAAAAGTACAATATTGCTGAGGTTGAAGAGATCAGTGTTGCCGTTGCTAAAACTGAAGCGCAATTAGGTGATCGAGGCCGTGTTTTACTTCGTCCGTCAGGCACTGAACCTGTGGTTCGCGTTATGATCGAGGGTGAAAACGAAGAAGAAGTTAACAGCTTGTGTCAGCAGTTGGCGGATGAGGTTGAAAAAGCACTGCTTGCGCTTGAAAGTTCAGAGTAAGCCAGTTAATATTTGCGCCTCTTTAAATGGGGGTATAAATGCGTACAGCCTTAGTAGCCGGTAACTGGAAAATGAATGGTAATTCAGCATCTATCAATACGTTGATGGAAGGCCTGAATGCTGAGCTTAAATCCAATGCTGTTGATGTGCTGGTTTGTCCGCCGTCTATATACCTATCTCAAGTTCAAGCATTGACTGCTGATTCTGTTATTGCACTGGGTGCACAGAATGTAAGCGAGCAAAATAACGGTGCTTTTACGGGTGAGATCTCTTTAGAGATGTTGCAAGATTTAAGCTGCGAATACGTTATTCTTGGTCATTCCGAGCGTCGTAGTTTGTATGCTGAGTCAGACGAGCTGGTTGCTGATAAATTTAAAGCAACAGTTGCAGCTGGCTTGAAACCAATCCTATGTGTTGGTGAAACGCTTGAAGAGCGTGAAGAAGGTAATACACTTGCGGTTGTTGAGCGACAGATAAAAGCTGTTGTAGATGCTGCAGGGATCGAACAATTTGTAGATGCTGTAATCGCTTATGAGCCTGTATGGGCTATAGGCACAGGTAAAACTGCAACGCCAGAACAGGCGCAAGAAGTGCATGCGGCAATTCGTAATATGATTGCTGAATGTGATGCTGAGCTAGCTAGCAAAATGCGTATCTTGTATGGTGGCAGTGTTAATGCTGCCAATGCAGCTGAATTGTTCGCGAATGAAGATGTTGATGGGGGGCTTGTTGGTGGAGCATCCCTTAAAGCAAACGACTTTATTGCCATCTGCCAAGCGGCAGGTGCATAACTAACGGTTCTGAGATGGAAACAGTAGTTTTAATTATTCATGTATTGTTGGCAGCCGCTGTAATTGGCTTAATTTTGCTGCAGCAAGGCAAGGGTGCTGAAGCTGGCGCTTCTTTTGGTGCAGGTGCTTCGCAGACTGTTTTTGGTAGTACTGGTAGCGGTAACTTCCTTTCTCGCGTAACAGGTATTGTTGCTGCGGGCATTTTTGTTACAAGCTTTGTTTTAGCTGTATACGCTAAAGAGAAAGCTGATTCTGTTGGTGATGCAGGTATTCCTTCTGCTGAGCTTATCGAAAGCAAAGCAGCAGAGTCTGCTGTTGCTGAAGAGCCAGCGCTACCTGTTTTTGATGAATCTAAGCCAAAAGCGCCTGTAGATTCTGACATTCCTCAAAATAACTAATAGTTTCTAAAAGTTTGTTGCCCAAGTGGTGGAATTGGTAGACACGCTATCTTGAGGGGGTAGTGGCCGTCAGGCCGTGCCGGTTCAAGTCCGGCCTTGGGCACCATATTTCTTGATTAAGAGCCTCAGTACATATACAATTTGCACCAGTTTTTGGATAAGTGAATTGTTTATTCAGTAAGTCTCTTATTCTTTGAAGTCAAAAAGCTAAATTTTGTTAGCTATCCAGACTTCAGATCCTCAGAAATGTTGGATCATTTAGGTTTTTGATGCGGGGTGGAGCAGCTTGGTAGCTCGTCGGGCTCATAACCCGAAGGTCGTTGGTTCAAATCCAGCCCCCGCTACCAACCTTATTTTTACGTAAGGCCCCTTTTAAGGGGCTTTTTCGTAGGTAAAATGCAGAGCCTTTAATCTAAGGGGTTGCATATCGGGAATGGGTCATTAGACCCATTTTTTGTTTTTGAAATTTACGATATTAAATCTAACTTATTGTTTTATAAGTGTTTGATATCTTAGTGTTAGAACAGGTGGGTTATTCGTGTCAGCGAAAATGAAACTATTACAAGAGTTGATTGAGCCTTCAGTTACAGCGCTGGGGTTTGAACTCTGGGGTATTGAGTTTCTCTCACAGGGAAAACACAGCACCCTACGGGTGTATATCGATTCTGATAACGGCATTAACGTAGATGATTGCGCTAAAGTCAGCCATCAGGTCAGCGGAATTATGGATGTAGAAGATCCGATTGCAGGTAACTACACCCTTGAGGTGTCCTCTCCTGGTATGGATCGTCCTCTATTTACACTTGAGCAGTTTGAAGCCTATGCAGGATCTGTTATTCAGGTTCGCTTACGAATTGCGTTTGAAGGCCGCCGTAAATTTAAGGGTGTGCTGAATGGTGTTGAAGGCGACGACATTCTGGTAGTGGTCGACAATGAAGAATATATGCTGCCGATTGAGTACATCGATCGTGCAAACATTATCCCTCAGTTCTAAACGTGGATTAGAGGTCTTAGGCGAGGCAGAAGCATGAATAAAGAGATTCTGTTGGTTGCGGAAGCAGTTTCTAACGAGAAAGATGTTCCGAAAGAAGTGATTTTCGAAGCGATTGAAGTTGCACTAGCAACGGCAACTAAGAAGCGTTACGACGAAGAAGCGGATATTCGCGTAGTTATTGATCGAGCTACAGGCGATTACGAAACTTTCCGTCGCTGGTTGGTTGTGAGCAACGAAGAAGTACCTGCACTAGGTACTGAACTGACGATGGAAGAAGCTGAAGAGATTGATGCTTCTCTAGAGCCAGGTAGCGTACATGAAGAACAGGTTGAATCTGTTAAGTTTGGTCGTATTGCGGCACAAACAGCTAAACAGGTTATCGTTCAGAAAGTTCGCGAAGCAGAGCGTGCGAAAGTTGTTGAATTGTACCGTGATCGTCAAGGTGAATTGATCTCGGGCAGTGTTAAAAAAGTAACGCGCGATAACATTATTGTAGATCTAGGTAACAATGCTGAAGCATTGCTGCCTCGCGATCAGCTAATCCAGCGTGAAGCATTCCGCATGGGTGATCGTGTACGTGCGGTTCTTCTTGAAGTTCGCTCTGAAGGCCGTGGTCCTCAGTTGATCTTGAGCCGTTCTTGCAACGAAATGTTGATTGAGCTGTTCCGTATCGAAGTGCCAGAGATTTCTGAAGAAGTGATTGAAATTCGTGCGGCGTCTCGTGATCCAGGTTCACGTGCGAAGATCGCCGTTAAGACGAATGATGGCCGTATCGATCCAGTTGGTGCATGTGTAGGTATGCGTGGTTCTCGTGTACAGGCTGTATCTAACGAATTAGGTGGTGAGCGTGTTGATATCGTGCTTTGGGACGACAACCCAGCGCAGTTGGTTATCAACGCAATGGCACCTGCAGATGTTGCATCTATCGTAATGGACGAAGAGACACATTCGATGGATGTGGCAGTTGCTGAAGAAAACTTAGCGATGGCGATTGGTCGTAGTGGCCAGAACGTACGTTTGGCTTCTGAGCTTACAGGCTGGGAACTAAACGTGATGACTGAAGAAGATGCACAAGAGAAGCATCAATCTGAAGTTGGTTCTGTGATCGATACATTCATCAACCACCTAGACGTTGATGAAGATGTTGCTGAAGTGTTGGTAGAAGAAGGTTTCACAACACTTGAAGAAGTTGCTTACGTTCCTGTTGATGAGATGTTAGAAATCGATGGTTTCGACGAAGCTATCGTAGAGGAACTACGTAAGCGTGCGAAAGATGCACTTCTAAACCTTGCTATCGCAAGTGAGGAAAAACTTGATAGTGCAGAACCAGCAGCAGACCTGTTGGAGATGGACGGTATGGACAAGCACCTAGCTTACCTACTGGCCGCGCAAGGTGTAATTACTATGGAAGATCTAGCAGAACAGTCTATCGATGACCTGCTAGGTATTGAAGGCCTGGATGAAGAACGAGCTGCAGCGTTAATCATGACTGCTCGTGCTCCATGGTTTGCTGAAGAGTAAAGATTAACGGAAGAGGAGCCTCCTAACATGGCAGAAGTAACAGTTAAGCAGCTTGCCGAAATGGTTGGTGTTTCCGTTGAGCGTTTGCTAGAGCAAATGCAGGAAGCAGGCATTTCAGGCAAGAATGAAAAAGCAGAAGTATCTGAAACTGAGCGTCAATCATTGCTAAATCATCTTAAGCGCAGCCACGGTGAAGATGCAGATGATGCAGAACCTAAGAAAATTACGCTTAAGCGTAAAACTACATCGACACTAAAAGTTTCTGGTGCTTCTGGGAAGAAGAAGACTGTGAACGTTGAAGTACGCAAGAAACGTACTTATGTGAAACGTTCAGAAGTGGAAGGTGTTGAAGGCGAAGCTGATCAGCAAGCGGAAGCACAGAATGCTGAAGAGTTGCGCTTAGAAGAAGAGCGCAAACAGCAGGAAGCGGAAGCTCAAGCCGCACGTGAAGCTGAAGAGAAAGCCGCTAAAGAGCGCGAAGCTGAAGCACAGCAGAAGCGTGAGCAAGAAGCTAAAGCTGCTGAACAGAAGAAGCAAGAAGCTGAAGCTGCTGAGAAAGCTAAGCAGAAGAAAGAAGAAGAGGCTAAGCGCCGTAAGGCTGAAACCGAACAGCGTTTCAAAGCTCAAGAGCAAGCTAAGAAGAACGAAGATAACCGTCGTGGTAAAGGCAAGAAAAAAGGCAACGACAACCGTGGTCAGCAGGATCGTCGTGGCGGCAAAATCAGCCGTAACCGTGGTAAGAACGGCAAGCCGCTTTCGAACAAGCCAAATGAACATGGCTTTAAAGAGCCAACAACTCAACAGGTAATGGAAGTCTCTATTCCTGAGAGTATTACGGTTGCAGATCTTGCGAAGAAGATGAACGTTAAGGCTGCTGAAGTGATCAAGGTAATGTTTGGTATGGGCGCTATGGCGACTATCAACCAAGTTATCGATCAGGATACAGCAACGCTTGTTGTAGAAGAGATGGGCCACACACCTAAGCCAATGCAAGAAAACGCGGTTGAAGAAGCGTTGATGGAGAGCATTCAGGCGCAACAGGGTGATTCAGAAGGACGTGCACCGGTTGTAACTGTAATGGGTCACGTAGACCACGGTAAAACGTCTCTACTTGATTACATTCGTTCTTCACGTGTAGCGTCTGGTGAGTCTGGTGGTATTACCCAGCATATCGGTGCCTACCACGTAGATACTGATAACGGCATGGTAACATTCCTAGATACTCCGGGCCACGCAGCGTTTACCGCAATGCGTGCACGTGGTGCTTCTGTAACCGATATTGTAATCCTAGTAGTTGCAGCAGACGATGGCGTAATGCCTCAGACTGAAGAAGCGGTTCAGCACGCGAAAGCGGCTGGCGTGCCTCTTGTTGTTGCTGTGAACAAGATCGATAAAGAACAAGCTGATCCAGATCGTGTTAAAAACGAATTGGCAGCACTGGATGTTATCCCAGAAGAATGGGGTGGTGAGAACCAGTTCGTAAACGTATCTGCTAAATCAGGTCAAGGTATCGAAGAGCTTCTGGATGCAGTACTACTGCAGTCAGAAATATTAGAACTTGAAGCCGTGCCTAATGCGCCTGCTCAGGGTGTAGTAGTTGAATCTCGTCTAGATAAAGGTCGTGGTCCAGTTGCTACTGTACTTGTACAGAACGGTACGTTACGTAAAGGCGATATCGTACTTGCGGGTCTTCACTACGGCCGTGTACGTGCGATGCTGGATGAGAACGGTAAGCCGATCGATTCCGCTGGTCCTGCGATCCCTGTAGAAATCCAAGGTCTGGATGGTACGCCTAACGCAGGTGACGAATTCACTATGGTATCTAACGAGAAGAAAGCACGTGAAGTTGCTCTATTCCGTCAGGGTAAATACCGTGATGTTAAGTTGGCTCGTCAGCAGAAATCTAAACTTGAGAACTTGTTTGCAAACATGCAAGCGGGTGATGTTAAGACTTTCAACATCGTACTGAAGACAGACGTACGTGGTTCTTTGGAAGCGCTAACGCATGCTCTAGAAGATCTATCTACTGATGAAGTTAAAGTGAACATCGTATCTGGTGGTGTAGGTGGTATCGCAGAAACTGATGCTAACCTTGCGGTAACAGCAGATGCATTGATGGTTGGCTTTAACGTTCGTGCTGACGCTCAGGCGCGTCAGGTGCTAGAGCGTGAAGGTATTGAACTACGCTACTACAGCGTAATCTACGACATCATCGATGACGTTAAACAGGCGATGGGCGGTCTGCTATCTCCTGAATACCGTGAAGAGATCGTGGGCATTGCTGAAGTACGTGATGTATTTAAAGCGCCTAAGATCGGTGCGGTTGCCGGCTGTATGGTTACAGAAGGTACTGTCTTCCGTAACAAACGTATCCGTGTCCTACGTGAAAACGTTGTAATCTATGAAGGTGAACTAGAATCTCTACGTCGCTTCAAAGATAACGTTAACGAAGTACGTCAGGGTATGGAGTGTGGTATCGGCGTTAAGAACTACAACGACGTTAAAGTCGGAGACCAAATTGAGGTTTACGACACAGTTGAAATTCAGCGCACACTTTAACGTTGCAAATACAAGGTAATAAATAACCTTTATGGCACGCGATTATAGTCGTACATCTAGGATTGCTGACCAGCTCCAACGTGAGCTGGCGCAGCTGATCCAGTTTGAAATAAAAGATCCACGCTTAGGTATGGTTACAGTTAGCCATGTCAAAGTCAGTAAGGATCTAGGTTTTGCTGATGTCTACATCACTGTTTTACCACTTAATGGTAAAGATGAAGCAGAAGCAATTATTGATTCACTAAAAGTACTGAACAATGCTGCAGGTTTCCTTCGTGGAGAACTGTGTCGTAACGTTCAGCTACGTGTTATGCCGCAACTGCGTTTCCATTTCGATGAAACGATCGAGCGTGGTAGACATCTACATCATCTGATTGAGGCGGCTATCCGTCAGGAAAATCAGAGCGCTTCTAAAGACGCTGACGAGGAATAATCGTGGGCCGTCGTAGAAAATCCCGAGGCCGGGCGGTCGACGGTGTATTCTTGTTGAATAAACCGTCCGGTATCTCTTCTAATTCCGCTCTACAGCAAGTTCGACGCATTTATGATGCGGCCAAAGCCGGTCATACAGGTGCCTTGGATCCACTTGCCACTGGTATGCTACCGATTTGTTTAGGTGAAGCGACTAAGTTCTCTCAGCACCTGCTCGATTCTGATAAACGCTATATCACAACAGCTAAGCTTGGTATTCGTACAGATTCTAGTGATGCTGATGGCGCTGTCGTCGAAGAAAAACCTGTTCCAACAGATCTGACTGAAGACAAGATAGATACTATTTTGCAGTCAGAGTTTAGCGGTGAAATAGAACAAGTTCCTTCGATGTTTTCAGCGTTGAAACACCAAGGGCAGCCGCTTTATAAGTTGGCTCGAAAGGGTATTCAGGTCGAAGTAAAGCCGCGTAAAGTAACGATCCATGAGATCAAATTAACCGCTTTGCGAGATGATGAAATTGATCTAGAAGTCTTTTGTTCGAAAGGGACTTATATCCGTTCAATTGTCGAAGATCTCGGCCATATCCTGGGTTGTGGTGCGCATGTCAAAATGCTCCATAGACTGGATGTGGGTGCATTCACGGCTGACCGAATGATGAGTTTGGATGAGCTACGTGAGTTAGTGCCCGAAAACAGTGCTGAAGAAGAGCAAAAAGGCATACAAATCGAGCTGGATAAGCTATTATTGCCAGCCTGGGCTGCTGTAGATGATCTACCGGCAGTTCGATTAGATGATCAGCAAACCAGTTTGATTATGCATGGCCAATCAGTCCCTAATGCTGATTATGCAGAAGGTAGCTTGGTTCGTTTGTTTGGTACATCACTGGATAGCGATGCAGAGCGTTTCTTGGGCGTTGCCGAAGTAGTCGAGCAACAGCTAAAACCTAAACGCCTTATTTGCACTGAGGCTGATCAATAAAGATTTTATTTGGTTCTCGTAAGAGGGCCGATGTGGCGTTGTACTGAAAATATGCTCGGTGCATCGTTTCTTTTTAATCCGGCGATCTTAAGATCGTGTGCATATTTTTTAGGAGTATGAAAATGGCATTAACTGCTGAGAAAAAAGCGGCAATCGTTGCAGATTTCGCTCGCGCTGAAGGCGACACTGGTTCCCCAGAAGTTCAGGTAGCTCTACTATCTGCTAACATCGAAGGTCTACAAGGTCACTTCAAAGCGAACAAACACGACCACCACTCTCGCCGTGGTCTGATCCGCATGGTAAACCAGCGTCGTAAGCTGCTGGACTACCTAAAAGGTAAAGATGCTGATCGTTACCTTGAGCTGATCAAGCGTCTAGGTCTGCGTCGCTAAGTTAGTGTGAATTCTCTGGGGCCATACAATGTATGGCCCCGGTTTTATCTGGGGTAAGAAAAGGTAACTATTTCATCCCGCCCGTACTCAAATGCGCTTTCAGAACTATCGAGAGCTTATTTGAGTACTGGCAAGACAGAAGGCATGAAAGTTATCAGCATGCTGCCCCGCCAAATTATTTAAAGGAAAATTATTGTGTTCCAAGTAGCTACTAAAACATTCCAGTTTGGTGGTCAGGAAGTAACTATCGAAACTGGCCGCGTTGCGCGTCAGGCGACAGGTTCTGTCCTGGTTAAAATGGGTGGTAACGAAGTACTTTGTACAGTTGTTGGCGCTAAAGAAGCAAAAGAAGGTCAGGGTTTCTTCCCTCTTTCTGTTCACTACCAAGAGAAATACTACGCTGTAGGCCGTATCCCTGGTGGTTTCTTCAAGCGTGAAGCACGTCCATCTGAGAAAGAGACGCTTACTTCTCGTCTAATCGACCGTCCAATTCGTCCACTGTTCCCTAAGGGTTACATGAACGAAGTTCAGGTTGTTTGTACAGTAATGTCTGCTGACAAAGTAAATGATCCAGATATCGCAGCGATGATCGGTACGTCTGCTGCACTAGCAATCTCTGGTATCCCATTCCAAGGCCCAATCGGTGCAGCACGTGTTGGCTTCACTGAAGAAGATGGTTACATCTTAAACCCATCTTATGAGCAGCTTGAAACATCTGAGCTGGACATGGTTGTTGCTGGTACGTCTGACGCTGTGCTAATGGTTGAATCTGAAGCGCAAGAGCTTTCAGAAGACGAAATGCTTGGTGCGGTTCTATTCGCTCACCAAGAGATGCAAGCAGTTGTTAACGCTGTTAACGAACTTAAAGCTGAAGCGGGTAAAGAAGCTTGGGTTTGGACTGCACCTGAAAAAGATCAAGATCTAATCGCTAAAGTACGCGCTGAAGTAGGCGAAGGCATCACAGCTGCTTACCAAGTTGCTGATAAAATGCAGCGTCAAAACGCACTGGCTGAGCTTCGCGCTCAAGCGGTTGAAAACCTTGCAGGTGATGAAGAAGGTCAGCCTTCTGCTGGTGATGTATCTGGCATCGTTAGCTCCCTAGAGAAAGAGATCGTTCGTGGCCGTATCGTTGCAGGTGAGCCTCGTATCGATGGCCGTGATAACAAGACTGTTCGTGGTATCGATGTTCAGATCGATGTACTACAAGGTACTCACGGTTCTGCGCTATTCACTCGTGGTGAAACGCAGTCTATCGCGACTTGTACACTAGGTACTGCACGTGATCAGCAGATCATCGATGCGATCGAAGGTGAGCGTAAAGATC
This sequence comes from Neptuniibacter sp. QD37_11, assembly GCF_047778105.1. NCBI lineage: Bacteria > Pseudomonadati > Pseudomonadota > Gammaproteobacteria > Oceanospirillales > Oceanospirillaceae > Neptuniibacter > Neptuniibacter sp. QD37_11. The sequence continues at coordinate 409,717 of NZ_CP180552.1, forward strand.
CATTCATGTTGCACTACAACTTCCCTCCATACTCTGTAGGTGAATGTGGTCGTATGATGGGTGCTGGTCGTCGTGAAATTGGTCACGGTCGTCTAGCACGTCGTGGTGTTGCGGCAGTTCTTCCAACTCAAGAAGAGTTCCCATACACAATCCGTATCGTATCTGAGATTACTGAATCTAACGGTTCTAGCTCCATGGCTTCTGTATGTGGTGCGTCTCTATCTATGATGGATGCAGGTGTTCCTCTTAAAGCACCAGTTGCGGGTATCGCAATGGGTCTTGTTAAAGAAGAGAACGGCTTTGCTGTCCTAACTGACATCTTGGGTGACGAAGATCACCTAGGTGACATGGACTTTAAAGTAGCGGGTACTGAAACAGGTATCACTGCACTTCAGATGGATATCAAAATCACTGGTATCACTGAAGAGATCATGGATATTGCGCTTGAGCAAGCATACGAAGCACGTGTTCACATCTTGAAAGAGATGGCTAAGGTTATCGGTTACGCTCGTCCAGAGCTTCCAGATAATGCTCCTGCGTTGACTCAATTGAAGATCAACCCAGAGAAAATCCGTGACGTTATCGGTAAAGGTGGTGCAACTATCCGTGCACTTACTGAAGAGACTGGCGCATCTATCGACATCGAAGACGATGGTACAGTTCGCGTATACGCTGCAGACAAAGCAGCAGCTAAAGCGGCTACTGATAAGATCATCGAAATCACTGCTGAAGCAGAGATTGGTCAGGTTTACGAAGGTAAGGTTGTACGTATCGAAGACTTCGGTGCATTCGTTAACATCCTGCCGGGTAAAGATGGTCTAGTTCACATTTCTCAGATCGACAACAAGCGTGTTGAGAAAGTAACTGACTACATCCAGATGGATCAGATGGTTAAGGTTAAAGTACTGGACGTAGACCAGCGTGGCCGTATCAAACTGTCTATGAAAGACCTACTTGCTGATGATGCAGTAAGCTAAGTTTCTTTTAGCAGTTAGTGGTGAAAGTGTTTCGCTACTAGTCGCTAAAGACTGAAAAAAACCGCCGATTTATCGGCGGTTTTTTTTATGCGTGGCATAAACCTTAATCGGTTGATGGCTGTACAAGATAAGGTTCTTTATTGACCGAAAGGCATTAGCTGTGGGAACTTTCTGGTAAGCGCTATAACAAAGATATACTGGTCTATTGCTAGCTTTTAAATTGGAGGATGCCTGAATGAGTGAACAACGAGCAATACTTGCTGGTGGATGCTTCTGGGGTATGCAGGATCTAATTCGTAAATTACCGGGCGTTATAGCGACTCGTGTAGGCTATACCGGTGGTGATGTGCTTAATGCTACTTATCGTAATCATGGTACGCATGCTGAGGGGATTGAGATCTTATTTAATTCAGAATTGATTTCTTACCGAACCTTATTGGAGTTTTTCTTCCAGATTCATGACCCTACAACACCTAATAGGCAGGGTAATGACCGTGGTACATCCTACCGCTCTGCGATCTACTTTCTAGATGATGCTCAAAAACAAACTGCGCTAGATACAATCGCCGATGTTGAAGCCAGCGGCTTGTGGCCAGGTAAGGTGGTAACGGAAGTCGAAGCTGCTAGCGATTTTTGGGTGGCAGAGCCTGAGCATCAGGATTATCTTGAGCGCTATCCTGGTGGATATACCTGCCATTTTCCGCGTCCTGACTGGGTGTTGCCTAAACGTTCGTAAGCAGCTAGTTGCTAGAAGCTAGGAGTTAGTCCATAGCCACTCTAGGGTTAGTGCGGCTTAATTTGACCGTAGGTTGTATTAAGACCTCGCTAATAAGGTGAATGCTAGTGCAACTTTTAACTCTAACGAAGACTTCTTTTTTTATTTTTGATTTAATGAACTCAATTTTGAAATTTTAGATACCTTTGGAAAGCATTCATGAGTTACGAGCTAACTGGCAAAATTAAACTGATCCAAGATCCGCAAACGTTCAATAGTGGCTTCACTAAACGTGAAATGGTCGTGACAGTTGATGACGGTAAATACCCTCAAGAGATCAACTTAGAGTTTGTGCAAGATAAGGTTAGTTTGCTTGAATCGTTGCAGGTCGGACAGGAAGTTACAGTGAGCTTTGATATTCGTGGTCGAGAGTATAATGGGCGTTATTACAACAACCTTGTTGGCTGGAAGATTCAGTCAGCGTCATCTCCAGAAGCTTCTGAGCAAGAGTACTTTAACTCCAATGCAGCGCCGGCACCTCAGCCAGCTGACTTTGACGACGATATTCCGTTCTAAATGACGTAGCTATTTTAGCTCTTGGTATAAACAAAAAAGCCCCGAATTATCGGGGCTTTTTATTGCTGACGTTATCTAGTGATTAGATACGTGCAGCTGGGATAGCTTGTGGTGCAACGCTTAGGTCTTCGCTTGGTGGAGCGAAAGACGTTAGGTTGATACCTTCAACAGCTGCTTTGTACTCTTCCAATGTTGGGAAACGGCCCAAGATAGTAGAAAGAACAACCATTGGAGTAGAACCTAGTAGAGATTCACCTTTCTTCTCAGCAGAGTCTTCTACAACACGGCCTTGGAATAGACGAGTAGAAGTTGCTAGTACAGTGTCACCTGCTTCAGCTTTCTCTTGGTTACCCATACATAGGTTACAGCCTGGGCGTTCTAGGTACAGAATGTTCTCGTACTTAGTACGCGCTTCTTCTTTCGGATTCTCATCATCGAAAGTGAAGCCAGCGTATTTCGCTAGGATGTCCCAATCGCCTTCAGCTTTTAGCTCGTCAACGATGTTGTAAGTTGGCGGAGCAACAACTAGAGGTGCGTTGAACGTGATAGGACCGTTCTTCTCTAAGTTGCGTAGCATTGCAGCAATGATCTGCATGTCGCCTTTGTGAACCATACAAGAACCAACGAAGCCTAGGTTAACTTCACGGCCATTGTAGTAAGAAGTTGGACGGATAACATCGTGAGTGTAACGCTTAGAAACGTCTTCGTTGTTAACGTCTGGGTCAGCAATCATTGGCTCATCGATTGCGTCTAGGTCAACTACTAGCTCAGCGTAGTACTTAGCGTTGTCGTCTGGAGCAAGCGCTGGAGCTTCGCCAGATTTAACTTCAGCGATACGCTTGTCAGCTAGAGCGATAAGGCCTTGAAGCATGCCTGCTTCGTTTTCCATACCTTTATCGATCATGATCTGGATACGAGACTTAGCTAGTTCTAGAGACTGAATTAGTGTTTCGTCAGTAGAGATGCAGATAGAAGCTTTCGCTTTCATTTCTGCAGTCCAGTCAGTGAACGTGAACGCTTGGTCAGCTAGTAGAGTACCGATCTGTACTTCGATTACGCGACCTTGGAAAACGTTTTCGCCAGCGAACTTCTTAAGCATCTGCGCTTGAGTAGCGTGTACGATGTCACGGAAGTCCATGTGAGGCTTCATAGCACCTTTGAAGGTTACTTTGACAGACTCTGGAATTGGCATTGCTGCTTCACCAGTAGCCAATGCGATCGCAACAGTACCGGAGTCAGCACCGAATGCTACACCCTTAGACATACGCGTGTGAGAGTCACCACCAATGATGATTGCACGGTCATCAACAGTGATGTCGTTCAATACTTTGTGGATTACGTCAGTCATTGAGTGGTAAACACCTTTCGGATCACGTGCAGTGATTACGCCGAATGCGTTCATGAATGCCATTAGCTTAGGCGTGTTAGCCTTAGCTTTGTTATCCCATACAGACGCTGTGTGACAACCAGACTGGAATGCACCATCAACGCTTGGTGAGATTTTAGAAGCAGCCATTGCTTCTAGTTCCTGACAAGTCATAGGACCAGTAGTGTCCTGAGAGCCTACGATGTTCACTTTAACGCGAACGTCAGAACCAGTGTGTAGAGGAGTCTTAGAAGTCACGCCTACTGCATTGCGGTTGAAGATTTTTTCAACAGCAGTTAGACCTTGGCCTTCGTGAGAGATCTCTTTAGATGGAGCGTAAACAGCTGGAGCTTCAACGCCTAGAGTTTCAGCAGCGAACGTTTGAAGTTTCTTACCGAATGTTACCGCGTAAGAACCACCCGCTTTCATGAACTCAACTTTTTGTGGTGTGAACGCGTCTGAGATATCAGCTAGTTCTTCGTCGCCGTTGTACAGCTTCTTAGCTTTAGTATCGATAGTTAGAACAGTACCAGTAGCTACAGAGTATGCTTCTTCTAGTACTGGATCGCCGTTTTCGTCACGAACAACTTCGCCGTTTGCGTCAGTTTTCTTAACCCAGTTCTTAAGGTCAAGACCAATACCGCCAGTTACACCAACCGTAGTTAGGAAGATAGGCGCGATACCGTTAGTACCCGCAACAACCGGTTTGTTGTTTACGAACGGGATGTATGGAGAAGTTGGCTCACCTGCCCAAAGTGCAACGTTGTTTACACCAGACATACGGGAAGAACCTACACCCATGGTACCTTTCTCAGCGATCAGCATCACTTTAGCGTCTGGGTTGTCTTCACCCATCTTCTTAATTTCTTGCTGAGCTTCTGGAGAGATCATGCACTTACCGTGCAACTCACGGTCTGCACGTGAGTGAGACTGGTTGCCAGGAGAAAGAAGGTCAGTAGAGATATCGCCTTCAGCAGCAATGTAAGTGATAACTTTGATTTTCTCAGGGATATCGTCAAGCTTAGTGAAGAACTCTGCTTTAGAGTAGCTTTCTAGGATATCTTTAGCGATTGCGTTGCCCGCTTTGAAAGCGTCCGCTAGACGAGCTGTATCAGCGTCGTATAGGAATACTTGAGACTTAAGAACTTCGCCCGCTGCAGCAGCTTGTGCGTCGTCAGATAGAGCGATGTCTAGTAGTGCTTCAACAGAAGGACCACCTTTCATGTGAGACAGTTGCTCAAGAGCGAACTCTGGAGAGATCTCAGCAACAGTTTCTTTACCTAGAGCGATGTCTTTTAGGAAAGCCGCTTTAACGCCAGCCGCTGGAGTTGTACCAGGTAGCGTGTTATAGATGAAGAAGTTTAGAGAAGCTTCGCGCTCTGCATTACCAGTGTCTTTGATCTGGGCAATGATTTCAGATAGCAATTCAGCGCTATCGATTGGTTTTGGGTTTAGACCCAGGTCCTTTTTACGAACCTCAATTTCTTCTAGGTAGTCAGAATAGTAGCTCATGGCGTCCAACGTCTCACTTAAATCTAGTTATGATTTGTGCGCAGATTATAAAAAAAAACAGGCAAACAGCTCAATCAAAACTATTTAAATGAGGCTAATAGTCGCTATAAATTTAAAAAATAGTACTTAAATCAAGGCTTTTAAAGAGGGTATACATTGGTTGTAGGTATCTATTTTTATTATAAAAAATGGCAGTTTTTGCCTTTATTGAAAATAGTAATCATTTAAAATTGGTTTTAATTGTTTTCTTAATTGAAAATAATAATCATTTTTCAAGGGATTGCTTAATTAGCCTTTGTTTCTGTGCTCGTTGCTGACGCATAGTCCGCCAGTCCGTGGTTTCGTTGGTACAGTCTTCTATTGGAGAGGTAAGTGGAATTAATTTGCTCTCCTTCTATTAATGCCATTTGATGACAGCCTTTATTATCTAAATTAGCTAAACAGAAGCTAGCTTAATTATTAGATGTTTCTTCGGGGAGCTTTTACCCACTGTCGAACCCCAATTAACCAAGGATGGATGTTTTTCCAAGCTAAATCCTAGTTTCTAAATCGAGGTTACTGATAGTGATAAACGCCTCTAGCTTTCTTAGCGCACCCTCTATCTATAGCTTAAACATCGCTTTCTTATCGATCCCATAATCCAGTTCCGAGCTCTATCTGAAATGCAGCGAGCTTGATTCAAATTTCTTCGCTTCTGTTCAAAAAAAAACCGTTTTTACTAGCAAATAGTCTTAGATTGTATGTAATTTATGCTATTTTATGCCCGTATTACTTGCTTTGAGTCGGTTATTGTCTAATATTGTCGACAATCTTGATGAAGTAATAATTTGTGTTGCAGAAAATATCGGTACGACGGCCGATAAATCTAGGATGTTCTGCAATAGCGGTTCGTGTGACGCCTGAAAATATAACCAACAAGGAAATCGAGCAGTTCCAGTGAACGAGAACTCGTAAAAATACAGGTTATGGCTTCAGCTGTGTCCTATCTGCGTGAGGTATAAAAAATGACAAGCCCGACCCATTTCGATCCATCTAGCTCTGTTAGAACACTCTCAGGAACAGAGCACAGCTACCATAGTCTTCCAGATACTGCAGAACAGTTTGGTATCGACCTTGATGCATTACCTTTTTCTCTGCGTCCTATCTTGGAAGGTATTGCTCGAAACGTTGGTCAAAACGGCGTAACTGCTGAGCAGGTTGAGGCGCTTGGAAGTTGGACAGAACACCAAGGTACAAAGCCGATCGAAATTCCTTTCACCGCGGGTCGTGTCATCATGCACGATTTAAGTGGTACGCCAGCGATTGTTGATTTTGCTGCGATGCGTTCAGCGGTTCAGCGTATGGGCTTAGATCCGGCAATCATTGAGCCTCTTGTACGAGCAGATCTTGTTATCGATCATACGGTAACAATGGACAATACGGGCAGCCCGGCTTCACTAAGAATTAATGGTGAACTAGAAGCGGAGCGCAACAAAGAGCGTTATGCCTTCTTGAAATGGGGAGCGCAAGCATTCGACACGATCCGAATTATTCCACCACAAACCGGCATTGTTCATCAGGTTAATCTAGAGTATCTGGCTCAGGGGTACCTAGACATTAACGGATTGATGGCACCAGATACGCTGATTGGTATGGATAGTCACACGCCAATGGCGAACGCGCTAGGTATTGTTGGTTGGGGTGTTGGTGGTATTGAAGCCGGTGCTTCTATGCTGGGTCAACCTATGCAGATGCTGGCACCCGAAGTAGTCGGCGTTGAGTTAACAGGCGCACTACGTGAAGGTGTTACTGCAACCGATCTAGTACTAACCATCACCGAGATGCTGCGTAAATACCCTGCGGGTGTGGTGGGTAAGTTTGTTGAATACGTAGGTGAAGGTTGTGCCAACCTTTCTCTTCCGGATCGTGCAACCATTGCAAACATGTCACCAGAATATGGCGCAACCATGGGCTTCTTCCCGTTTGATGAAGTATCTGCTGAGTATATGAGAGCAACAGGCAGGGATGGTGATCTGCCACTTGCATACTACACAGCTCAGAATATGGCTTGGAAACCAGGTCAGGCATTGCCGCGTTATACCGATCTTCTGAAACTTGATCTGTCTACCGTTGAGCCGTCTGTAGCGGGCCCGAAACGACCGCAAGATAGATTACCGTTAGCTGAGATTGGTAAGGTGTTCCAAAAAGCAGCTGCTGAAGGGGGGCGTAATCCTGAAGTCGTTAAAGTGACGCCGATGAAAGCAGACGAAGCGGGTATTTTCGCACCATTGCCTGAACGTGAGTTAAAAGACGGTGATATTGTGATTGCTGCGATTACAGCCTGTACCAACACCTCTAACCCAGGTCTATTGATTGCAGCGGGTCTGCTCGCTAAGAAAGCCAATGAACTCGGTATGAAAGTACCTGATGGTGTTAAAACGTCTTTGGCTCCAGGGTCACCGGTTGCTACCGACTTCCTAACCAAGGCTGGCCTACAGCAGCACTTGGACGCTTTGGGCTTTAATACTGCGGGTTACGGCTGTACTACCTGTGTGGGTAACTCTGGCCCTCTAGCACCAAGCATCGAAGAAGCGCTGCAGAACCACGATATCATCGCTGCGTCTGTTTTATCGGGTAACCGTAACTTTGAAGGTCGTGTGCATCCAGATGTTGATACCAACTTCCTGATGTCTCCACCGCTGGTGGTTGCTATGGCGATGGCTGGCAATGTCAATATTGATGTTACGACACAGCCAATTAGTCAGGATGCCAATGGTAACGACGTCTACCTAAAGGATATCTGGCCGAGCAATGCTGAAATCAGCCAGACCATGCTTGAATGCATGGACCCGAAAGCGTTCCGCGAAACCTACGAAAATTCTTTGGATGGCCCTGCTACATGGCAGAACCTCGAATCTCCAACGGGTCCTGTGTATGACTGGGCTGCAGACTCTACGTATATCCAAGAGATCTCTTTCTTCGATGGTTTCTCACTGGAAACACCTGAAGATGCGTTAAACAATATTGCTGGTGCACGCATGTTGGTGATGTGTGATGACAACACAACCACCGATCATATTTCCCCAGTAAGCCGAATTCGTCCAGATTCACCTCCAGGTGAATACTTAAGCTCACAAGGCGTTGCAGACGAAGATATGACATCTCTTGGCGCACGTCGTGGTAATCACCATGTTATGTTGCGCAGTATTTTCGGCAACGTAAAAGCACGAAATTTGCTGCTACCGGGAACTACTGGCGCTGTAACGAACTATTACTCGGTTAATGCAGCTCCAGCACAGATGTCTATCTATGATGCGGCTGAGCGCTACCGTTCTGAAGGTACATCTACAGTTGTATTTGGCGGCAAGCTTTATGGCACAGGCTCATCACGAGACTGGGCTGCAAAAGGTCCTGCGCTGTTGGGTGTTAAAGCGATTATCGCTGAAAGCTTTGAGCGTATTCATAAATCCAATCTGGTGGGTATGGGTGTATTACCGCTGCAACTTCCAGAAGGTGTGACGCGTGCATCACTCAATCTGGATGGAACAGAAACCTTCGATCTGAATGGAATCGATACTCTGGAACCACGCGGTACAGTCGACCTGACTATTAACCGAGCAGACGGCTCATCACAGCAGTTAGAGCTGACCTCTCGTGTTGATACGTCTTCTGAGCTGGATCAGATTCGCCACAAAGGCATTTTGCCGATGGTATTACGCGATATCATCGCTGCAAACGCATAACATCAACGTTCCTTTCTAGGAATTAAAAACCGCCGTTTATCGGCGGTTTTTTTATGTCTGTGAATATATCTACATTAGTTTTATCCAAGTTTTATGTGGATAAGTACGTTAATAGGTTGAGAGTGGATGGCTGTATGCCAATGAATACAAGGTGTATGGGGATTTGCTCACAATCTAACAGTTTGATTTAAACGTTGCGTTTAAAGCTTATTCACAGGTGAGTTTTTTTACTTAAACCATAATTTATCTGGTGGTATTAATGCCAAGGCGTAATAGTTTTCTGGTGTGAATTTATTATCATTACTTATATAGCGGCCTGCGCATGCGCATTTAAGGTAAATAGGTAAGGCAGAGGATGTCTTGGGGCTGTGGCTGACTTATCTTATCTATAGAGCGATGTGCAGTATGGCTGGTTTCGAGTGGAATCAGGGCTTAAGTGTAGGGGTGGAAGAAATTGATAATGACCATAAGCGGTTGTTGGCAATTATTTCTGACCTCGCTAACGCCATTGAAGAAAATCATGAAAAAGAGATCATAGGCCAAGTTTTTACGAAGTTGGAAGAGTATGTCTCTTTGCACTTTCAACGAGAAGAAGCGCTGATTGCTCGCTGCGGTTATCCTGATCTAGAAGAGCACATTCAAGGTCATCAATCCTTCATCAATAAAATCCCAGAACTCAAAGAGCAGTTGTTACATGCTGATTCTGTTGAAGTGGCACGGGATGTCTATCTATTTCTAGTTGATTGGTTACTGAACCATATTGCTGTAGATGATATGTCTTATCATCAATGTTTGAGTGATAAAGGAGCGACCGACTCTACCAATAAGCCGCAGCGATTTTTTTCTAAAGTCGGACGATTTATCAGTGCGAGATTACCCTTAGGTAAAAGAATCTTATTAACGGCGTTTATACCGGCATTAGGGATGTTGCTCTTAAGTTTGGTTCTGTTAAGTAGCAGTGTCAGCCGTTACCAAACGATGGAGCAACTATCCGAACTTACTGCGATTGCCCATGAAGTAAATACTTTAAGTCATAGCTTACAAGCAGAGCGGGGGTTGACTACAGGGTTGATAGCGTCGCAATACCAAGTTTTTTCCCCTGATATAGCCAAAACGCGTTTGCAAACAGATCAAGCAATTAAGGGCTTCTTAGTTCGAGCAAAACAGCTTTCCGAGAATGAACTGTCTCCTCAGATACAGACTTTGTTGCAAGAGTCTTCAAATTGGTTGGATGTAATCGATCAACAACGGGAAAAAGTTGATCAACAAGAGCTGTCCATTATTGAAATGCAGCACTATTACACCGCTTTAATTGATTATCTATTGAAGATACCAGCAGCATTTACCTTTATGGGGTTAGATGCTGAGTTGGAATCACATCTGTCTAGTTTTACCTCAGTTGTAAACTTGAAAGAGGTTGCTGGTCAGGAGCGAGCATTAGGTACGTTGATCCTGGCAGATGACCGCATGAATCAATCTGAGTTGCATAAGCTGATCTCGTTAATGGGGCAACAGCAAGGTTTGATTCAATACTTTAATCAGGTGGCGAGTATCAGCCAACAGAAGGCTTATCAAAGGATGCAATCTAGCGAAAGCTTTCAACAAGTAGAGAGCCTAGAGTTGCAGCTTTATCGGGTTTTACAGACCAAAAATCCAGAAGAGATACAGTTAACGGAAGCGCTTTGGTTCTCAGCATTGTCAGAAAAAATCGACCTACTGAAAGCGTTAGCGGATAAGTTGGTGATGGATATCACGGAGTTGGCTGATCAAAATGCTGCTGACGCACGGCTCAAGTTATATCTAACCTCGTTGATCTTGTTGTTAATAACTGGCCTGACGTTGCTCGCCTGTTGGATGTTAAATATTAGTATTATCTCGCCGGTGGCTATGTTGAATCGGGCGATGGTGCGTTTATCCAAAGGCGATCAAAGTTTTGTCTTTACCGATCGATTTGTTGACGATGAGTTAGGGCGTACGATTAAAGCCTATGAGAGTTGCCGTCGTAGCCTTTTACAGGCAGATATTAGGAACAAGGTTCATCAACAACGGCAGTTAATGGACCTTAAGCATAAGACGATTGAGCATGAGCGCTATCGTCGCTTAGCTTCAACCGATTCTCTGACCGGTGCGGTTAATCGCCGTAAATTTAATAAGTTGGCTGAACATGAACTAGGGCGTGTTCAACGTTACCGCAGACCGCTCTCGTTGCTTATGCTCGATATCGATTTCTTCAAAAGAGTGAACGATACTTACGGTCACGCCGCTGGGGATGAGGTTTTAAAAGTGTTCTATCAGACCTGTGTAGATACAGCACGTAAGACCGATATTGTCGCTCGTCTGGGGGGCGAAGAGTTTGCTATTCTGATGCCGGAGACGGATTTAAATGCAGCGCGAAAGGTTGCTGAACGTATCCGTCACAATGTTGAACTGCTCTCAATTGAAGTAGAAGAACATAATATTGCGGTGACTGTCAGTATTGGTATCTCTAGTTGGGAACAAGGAAGGTTTAAGCAAGTCAATCAAATGCTTAGTGCGGCAGATGAAGCGCTATATATGGCAAAAGCCCAAGGGCGAAATCAGGTTGTACTTTATTCTGATATTTAAAGTCAGAGGTTTGCCCCGCTATTGAATAATAACGGGGCGGGTTATGTGTCTATCGTTTTCCTAGCGTTTGATAACTCTTACCTTTTGATGAATTTCAGAGTCATACGGTCACTTTCACCGATTGCTCGGTAATGCGCTTTATTAACTTCTTTTAAACGATAACTCGGTGGTAGGGACCAGACGCCAGCTTTGTGGTCCTTAGTATCTTTAGGATTGGCGTTGATCTCAGATGTTTCAACGAGTTCAAATCCTAAACCTTCAATAAATGAAATTAGATAAGCTTCTGGAACGTAGCCATTTTCAGCGCTTTCTTTGTAATCACTGCCTTCTTTTGCACGGTGTTGAACTACACCAAGTGTACCGCCCTTTTTCAGCACGCGATGAAAGGCTGGATAGACCTCTTCTATGCCCCCAAAGCGTATCCAGTTATGGGTATTTCTGAACGTAACCACCATATCTTGGGAGTTGTCAGGAACTTCAGATAAATAGGTATCACCCTTCCTAAACACCACTACATCGGCTTTTCCATAAACTGATGGATTGGCTTGTAGCTTTGTCACAAGTTTGTTGTGTAAGCCCTGTAAAAAGTTGTTTGGGTGATCGGCGCCGAAGCTCGCTAAGGTGAGATGTCCGTTGTCTTTCAACATCGGCGCAAGGATCTCTGTGTACCATCCGCCACCAGGTAATATTTCAAGGACAGTCATATCGGGTTTTATGCCGAAAAAAGAGAGTGTCTCTACAGGATGTCGATAAACATCACGCGCTATATTCTTTTCGCTGCGGTGTTCTGCAGCAACGGCTTGTTTTATAAATTCACTAGAGGCATGCACAGTATTAATGCTGGCGATGCAGAATATAAACAGTGACATTTTAATGAATTTCATCTTATTCAACCTTATATGTTGTTTATGGCTGGCTTGAGTCTGTTATATCCCAATGTGCCGAATAATGGCTTTTTCCTCAAGTCGTCTAGGTAATAACTTATCCCAATAATCTGTGGATAAGTTCGTTGATAGTCTGAGTGCTGCTTGCTGAAAGCCTTAATTTACGTACGTTGGAGAGAATTGCTCATCTTTGTAACACTTAGGGAATAGATTAGTACGAAGCGATTAATTTGCCTAACTGTGCAATAGCGTCGACTTGTTCTATTTGCCGAGTGTAATGGGCAAAACATAAGCGGATATGGTGATTAAAACGCTGGTCTGCACAAAAGAGGTTACCGGGTGAAATACCAATACCTGCCTCAAGCGCTTGTTGAAATAGTTGGTCGCTATTGACCTGTTTAGGCAGTGTAAACCACTGCAAAATACCGCCGCTTGGTTTGATAAAGCAGGTGTTACTGGGCCAATGTTGACGGATGTCTTCATCGAGCATCTCGACTCTCTCTTGGTAGCCACGACTAACTTGTGAGAGATGACGGCGATAACGGCGGCCTATCAGTAATTCACTGATGCCTTGTTGCGATATGGCAGAGCAGGCGATGCTGGTAACAAATTTTTGGAAGTTAACTTGTTCGTAGTAGCGCCCGGGTAGCACCCAACCCAGCCTTATATCGGCATCTACGGTCTTAGAAAAAGAGCCACAATGCAGTACTCGTTGATCGGTATCCATCGCTTTAAGCGCTGTCGGTCTTTGTTGGTTGAAGCTCAGTTCTGCAAAGACATCATCTTCAATAACCGCAATATCCCACTTGTTAGCAATGGCCATTAAACGCTGCCGACTTGCTAAATCTAGATTGAAACCTAGCGGGTTATTAAAGCTTGGGTTGGTCAGTACCGCTTTAATTGGCCATTGAGTTAGGGCGGTTTCTAGAGCATCTAAATTAGTCCCTAAAATTGGATCTGAAGGCAGCTCCAATACCTTAAGCCCCAAAGCTTCAATGCACTGTAAAGTGCCGTAGTAGCAGGGTGATTCAACGGCAATAGTATCCCCTATCTGGGCAATAGAGCGTAAGCAGAGTGATAAAGCTTCCTGAGCGCCATGTGTGATCACAATCTCTTCACTATTACAGCTAAATGCGGTGGCATTTAGGTGATCAGCTAATACGGAAAGAAGTTTAGGATCGCCCGGCGGAGTGCTGTAATGGCTGCGGCGTTTTTCACTGGTGTGTGCCCAATGACGAGTATGTTTGGCTTGCTGCTGATAATACCAAGCGACCGTTGGCCATCTGGAATCGGGGTAAGCCGAACCGAGAGCTAAGTGCCCATGTTGATTCGCAGCGCCCAAAACGCTGAATGCAGTCGAGCCCAGTTTTACTTTACGCGGCTTGATGGCAGGAACTGAGTTTTTCGGGGAGGAGACAAAGAATCCTAGTCTTGGTTTAGCGTAAATCAGTTGTGACTGCTCTAACTCAGTCAGGCCTTTGATGATGGTATTTTTACTTAATTGGTATTGCAGGCTTAAGGCTCGGATAGAGGGCAAGCGGGTGCCGGGCGATAAATCACCATTTTCGATTCTAGAGCTAAGCTGCTGTACCAACAGTAAATACTTTTTCATGGGTACAGTTTGTATAAATTTGCAGGCAAGTGCAATTTAACGCTTTTCTGTACCCTTGAAACTGACCTGCCTGTGTCCCTTTTTTGTTTAGCCTGTTCTCTCTAGAGTGATGCAATTAATTTAGATAGTTTGTAGAGAGTCAGTCATGCTGAATAAACAGCAGTGGATAACTTTAGTTCCTTGGGCGTTTGTGGGTATATGGAGTACCGGTTTTATCGGTGCCAAGTATGCGGTGCCTTATATGGAACCTTTCAGCGTCCTGCTAGTACGTAGTTTGCTGACGATTGTTGTCTTTGCGGGCTTATTAGCATGGCGCAAACCGCAATGGTGTAGCTTGCCGCAAGCAGGTCATCAGATGGTGGTGGGGTTTCTCGTTCATGCCTGTTACTTAGGCGGCGTCTTCGCAGCAATCGACTGGTCACTTCCAGCTGGGATTACCTCATTGGTGATGGGGTTACAGCCCATATTAACGGCCTTGTTGGCTGTCATCTGGTTACAAGAGCGGCTGTTGAAAACCCAATGGTTAGGTTTAGTTCTGGGTTTAATCGGTGTTGTTATGGTGGTCAGTCAAGGTTATTCACAGGGGAGCTATTTGGCTGGTGGAGATGCATGGGCAGCTGCGGTGATTGCGTTAGTCGCTATATCATTAGGCACTTTGTACCAAAAACGTTTTGGTGTCGGTGTAGATCTGATGGTGGGGGCTTTTTATCAATACGTGGCGATGGCAATTGTGATGGCTATATTGGCCTATGCATTTGATAGCGGTGTGGTGGAATGGAACTGGACCTTAATTGGTGCATTAGCTTGGATGGTATTGGGCTTATCCGTCACTGCAATACTGTTGCTGCTAATTATGATTCGCGAAGGGGAGGCGAGTAAGGTCGCTAGCTATTTTTATCTGGTGCCCCCTTTAACCGCGATAGAGGCGTGGTTCTTGTTTGATGAATCGTTATCGATGCTGGCAATGATAGGGATTGTAGTTGCCGCTCTTGGTGTGTTTTGCGCAGCAAGAAAGATATAAATATAAATTTTTAGCTTCTTTTAGTTATAAGAAGTGTATTTTTTAGTCTTAATTATTAGGTGAACCGACTTGTCTACTTTTCTGTCATAAGGGCATATCAATTAATCGATATAACTCCCAGTGGTATAGGGAGCTCTTAAATTAGAAAGGTAAATAATATGTCTCTTAAAGTTAAATCTACACTACTTGCGTTAATGTTTGTTCCTACCCTAGGTATGGCTGCGGATACGGATCACGAACAAGCCATTAATTTTATTTATAGCAGTAATGGGATGGAACTCAGTGAATCGGCATCTATGAATAAAGTCGAAAAAGTGATGAAAAAGGAAGTTTCTACATCGGATAAAAAGCAGATGCAGAAAACTAATGGAATGGACTACAGCCGTATTTGGTCGGGGTATCCTAAAATTGAAGGGCATGAAGTGTATTAGTTGATCAAAAGAGAATGGGGCTTTTAGCCCCATTTTTATGTCTTATGAGTAAGCCTGATCAGCTTAAAGTTGCCGTTAGAGGCAATACATTCAGCCTGATGGAAGAACTGCTTAGCTTTTCGCTCTAGTGGGATATGCATATTGGTAACAAAGCAGGCGACCCCGCGCCCATTCAAACGGTCATGAGCTGCTTTTAGAAAACGATCTGTCAGGTCACCGTCGACTGAAAAGCCAGCATGGAAAGGCGGGTTACAGAGGATAAGATCAAATTTCTCGGTGATACCCTCTGCACAACTCGCAGGTACGACTTTGCCGTTGATTGGATAGCGATTAAAGTTTCGCTCACAAGCTTTCAGAGCGGCAGCGTTGTTATCGGTCGCTGTTACCGGGATATCTAAGTGGCTTAGGTTTAAGGACAAGTAGCCATAACCGCAGCCTAGATCTAGGGCGTTTCTCGGCGGTTCTGGAAGCGTCATTAAGAAGCTATCGAGATGCTCAATCAGGTAGGCGCTACCGCGATCAATTTTATCCCAACCAAACACGCCGGGTTTACTGTAATACTCAAATGTCTCATCACTGGCGGTGACACGTAGCTGGTGGAAATCTTTAGCATCCAACAGGTCTTCACTCGAAGCGTTTAGTTTAGTGAGTGTCGCGGACCAAGTGTTTTTATCGGCCTTGCTGGTTTCACCCTCTCCAAAAAGCTTTTTAGCTTTGCTGAAGTAGGTTTTGATCCCTTCACCTTTCTCACCGGCAATATAAAGTTTGCCCTCAGGTTTTAAGCAGCGGAAAGCCTCATTGATTAGATGGTGCACCACCGGCTTTTCTTTGGATACTCGGTAGATGACAGAGTCCAAACTGTTATCTTCGATGATGCTTAGATCATAATCGGAGAAGAAAACCTTCCAACCTTGACGATACAGATGCTGCTCCAGATCGATTCGGTTGGTAATGGCTATAACGGCTTCATTGGCTGAGATATTGGCACTGAGCAAGTTTTCATCAGCGAGCCAAAGCGAACGACCTGAAGCGCGTTGGATATAAGGGGCGATTAGATTAAAGGCTGTATCACTCATTAGATGCTATTAATCTCTTCTTCTGTCAGAAAACGGTATTCGCCGGGTTCTAGATATTCATCGAGCTCGATATTGCCGATACGTGCGCGGTGAAGCTCTTCTACTTTGTTACCTATAGCCGCGAACATACGTTTAACTTGGTGATAGCGGCCTTCGGTCAGAATGACTTCGGCTTCATTGCTGGCAATTAAGGTTAGCTCAGCGGGTTTAGTGCGCTCTTTATCATTGTGCAGCATTAAACCTTGCTTGAATTTTTCTACGGCATCTTCTGGAATTGGATCAGCCGTGGTTACTTGGTAGAGCTTGCCTGTTTTGTGCTTTGGCGAGGTGATTTTGTGAGCCCACTTACCATTGCTGGTGATAAGCACTAAACCGGTGGTGTCCACATCCAGTCGGCCACAGATTGTTAGCTCTTCTGCTCGCGGTAGATCTATCAAACTCAAAACCGTTGGGTGAGTGCCGTCATCATTGGAGCATACGCAGCCCAAAGGTTTATGCAACATGATGTACTTATCACCAGGTGCATCTACTGGATAGCCGCTTAGATAAACCTCATCGTCTTCACCCACATGCATAGATGGGTCGGTCACTTCAATATCGTTTACAACAACTTCACCCGCTTTCATAAAGCGGCGAACTTCTTTACGGGAAAAGCCGGAAGATTGTGCTAAGTATTTATCTAGGCGCATAAGGTAAGTCTATAACAAGCTTTAAAGTGCGTAGTATATCGGAACTGGCATTGTCCCTATAGCCTGCACCGTTTTTTAGTTGAAGGTTTTAAGCTACTATAGCGCCTTCAAATCAGGAGCCCTACCGTGAAACTTTTTGTTGATAATCTGACCAATGTCGATTTTTCCTATTTACACCCTCAACGTGGGTTGATGGGGGAGTCGTGGCTTGTGCAGTTAGAGCTGGATGGCAGCCTAAATGACCAAGGCATGATCTGTGATTTTGGGATTGTGAAGAAGAAGGTTAAGCAGTGGTTTGATCTATGGGTAGATCATGCGCTGGTGGTTCCTACGGGCATGCCACGCCTTAGTCATTCTACTCAAGACGGCTACACTGAGGTCGAGTGGCTTTATGCGGATGGTGAAAGTTTTTATTGCCGTTCCCCTGAGCCTGCAATCTGCCTAGTAGGTATGCCTGAGATCACAGAGAAAACTTTGGCTGAGTGGTGTCGGGATAAGCTTTTAGAACTTTTCCCAAATGAAGTAAAAGGGCTAAAGATCTCCTTTGTTCCTGAGAAAATCGACGGTGCTTTCTATCACTACAGCCATGGTTTGCAGAAGCATGATGGTAACTGTCAGCGTATTGCGCATGGTCATCGTTCTAAGATCGAAATCTATATCAATGATCAGCGTGAACTCAATCTTGAAAAAGAGTGGGCTGAACGTTTCACCGATATCTATATAGGTTCGGAATCTCACCTAATTGAACAGTGTGAGAGTCGTCATCACTACGCTTACACAGCACCGCAGGGTGACTTTGCAATAAGCCTGCCTACATCGGTTTGTTACTTAATCGATACAGATAGCACGGTTGAATTGATCGCTGATCATCTCGCCAAGCAGATCAAGCAATCGTATCCAAATGATAAGGTGTTGGTGCGTGCCTATGAAGGTGTAGGTAAAGGTGCTATCGCTGAATACTAAGCCGAGAACCAAGGTTTAGTTTCGTTAACTTCTCACCCTTTTTTAACTTCTTTTAGGCAGAAAAAAACCGCAGCCGGAGCTGCGGTTTAAAGAGTAGGACGGTGTAACTAGACTTAAGTCTAGCTTAGTCTCGCTCAACTGCCAGTGCAGTACCCATACCACCACCAATACATAGTGTCGCTAGGCCTTTCTTCGCGTCACGCTTGTTCATTTCGTGAACTAGGCTTACGAATACGCGGCAACCAGAAGCACCGATTGGGTGACCTAGAGCGATCGCACCACCGTTAACGTTAACGATGTCAGTGTTCCAGCCAAGATCTTTGTTTACAGACATTGCTTGAGCAGCGAATGCTTCGTTCGCTTCAACTAGTTCTAGATCATCTACAGACCAGCCAGCTTTTTCTAGTGCTTTCTGAGTCGCAGTGATTGGGCCTGTACCCATGATAGATGGATCAATACCAGAGTTAGCGTACGCTTTGATGCGGGCTAGTATTGGAAGGCCTAGTTCTTTCGCTTTCTCTTCAGAACAAACGATTACTGCAGCAGCACCATCGTTGATAGTAGAAGCGTTACCTGCAGTTACAGTACCGTCTTTTTTGAATGCTGGACGTAGTTTACCTAGCGCTTCTGCCGTGCAACCGAAACGTGGCTGCTCGTCAGTGTCAAATACGATTGGATCGCCTTTGCGCTGAGGAATTGTTACTGGGATGATCTCATCTTTAAAGCGACCGCTTGTTACAGCAGCTTCTGCTTTGTTCTGAGATGCAGCAGCAAATGCATCTTGCTCTTCACGTGTGAAGCCGTATTTTTCAACGATGTTCTCAGTAGTGATACCCATGTGGTAATCGTTGAATGCATCCCATAGACCGTCTTTGATCATTGTGTCGACCATTTTCCAGTCGCCCATGCGAGCACCGTTACGAGAGTTTGGAACAACGTGAGGAGAAGAGCTCATGTTTTCCTGGCCACCAGCGATGATGATGTCTGCATCGCCACAACGGATTGCTTGTGTAGCCATTTGAATAGCTTTAAGACCTGAACCACAAACTTTGTTGATAGTTAGTGCAGGAACTTGAATTGGTAGGCCGCCATTAAGCGTCGCCTGACGGGCAGGGTTCTGGCCACAGCCAGCCGTCAAAACCTGACCCATGATTACTTCGTCAACTTTTGCAGGGTCCAGATCGATCTTATCGATCAGACCTTTGATAACTGTTGCACCTAGGTCAGATGCAGCAATTTTAGATAGGGAACCACCGAAAGTACCAACTGCGGTACGGCCCGCAGCTACAATTACAACGTCACGCATTCGAAATGCCTCTTAGCTTAGCTATGTACAAAGTTCGTTCTTCACGATGATGGTATGGCCAAATTTTTGGCCGATAGTATTCAGTGAAAAGCGGCGTTTATTCAGTGACCGTTGTGCCCTCTCTACTCATTTAGGGGCGGCCAAAATCCGTTTTTCTGAGCACTTATACAACCTTTATTGTTTTTATTGCAGTGCAAGAACTCATCGTCCTAGCAGTCTGCGCGACCGAGCCCCCGGTTGTCAAGCCACGAAAGTAGCGGGTTGTATAAGACTTACGATTGAAATAGCAAGTATTGCGCTGCAGCAATACTTGAACGTTTAATTTGAAAATATGAGGGATATCAGGGGGTTCCGAGTAGGTGTAACCCTACTCGGAGGAGGGGTTACAAATTAATCTGTAAATTATCGATTAATCGGGCAGGGCCAAGGTAGGCTGCTGCCAGTACGACTAATTGGGAGTCATCAGCCGTTGCAGGTTGTAGATCCTGGCTGCGACAGATAACCAAGTAATCGCGTTTGAAGCCAGCGGTTTCTAAGCGCTGTTGAGCGCTTTCAATCAGCGAATCGAAGTCTTTATTACCTTCAATCAAAGCGGCTTCAATTTCGCGTAACGAAGCGTTAAGCACGGTGGCTGTTTCCAGTTCCTGCTCTGATAGGTAACCATTGCGAGAGCTCAGGGCTAGGCCCTGTTCATTGCGGGCAATAGGCGCACCTTGGATCTCTACTGGTAGGCTAAGATCTTCGGTCATTCGGCGAATAACCATCAACTGCTGGAAGTCTTTTTCGCCAAAGATCGCTACGTCTGGTTGAACCATACCAAACAGTTTAGCTACGACCGTCGCAACACCACGGAAGTGGCCTGGGCGAGTCGCGCCGCAATAAAGGTCTGAAATCTCTGGTACTTCAACCTGTGTCTGAGATTCGCGTCCGTTCGGGTAAACTTCGGCATCGGTCGGTGCAAACAGGTAGTTACAGCCGCGAGAATTCAGTTTCTCTTGATCAGCAACGAGAGTGCGTGGGTAATTATCTAGATCTTCCCCTGCACCAAATTGCAGAGGATTGACAAAAATCGATGAGACGACAACATCGCTATTCGCTTTTGCCTGATCGATCAGTTGTAGGTGGCCTTCATGTAGGTTACCCATCGTTGGTACAAAGCCGATACGCTTGCCTGCTGCTCGCTCTTTATTGAGGGCTGCACGCAGATCAGCAATGGTATGTAGTGTGATCATGTTTATTCAAACTCATGCTCGGAAGCAGGGAAAGTACCGCTTTTTACATCAGCTACGTATTGGCTGATCGCTTCTTCGATGCTGTTAGCATCAGCCATAAAGTTTTTCACAAACTTAGGGCTGCGGCCTGGTGTTACGCCAAGCATGTCATGTAGAACCAGTACCTGAGCGTCTGTGTCAGAGCCTGCACCAATACCGATAACAGGTACATCCAGTGCCAGTGTGATCTCTTTGGCTAGGATAGATGGAACACACTCAAGCAAGATTACGCTAGCGCCAGCATCTTGCAGCATAACGGCATCGTTAATCATCTGTTGTGCCGTTTCTTTATCGCGACCTTGAACTCGGTAACCGCCGAGCTTATTGACAGTTTGAGGTGTTAGGCCAAGGTGAACACAAACAGGGATACCACGCTCTGCTAGCATAGATACAGTTTCTGCAAGCCATGCACCACCTTCCAATTTCACCATGTTTGCACCCGCCTGCATAAGCGCAGCGGAGTTATCCATAGCAAGTTCTGGAGTGGAATAGCTCATGAAAGGTAGGTCGGCCATGATAAGGCTTCCCTGATTACCTTTGGCGACAGCTTGAGTGTGGTAAGCCATCTCTTCAACAGTTACGGGTAGAGTACTGTCATTGCCTTGAAGCACCATGCCCAATGAATCGCCTACCAGAATTACTTCTGTGCCAGCAGAGCTAACAACATGCGAGAAACAAGCGTCGTAAGCGGTAAGTACCGCGAATTTTTCGCCCGCTTTCTTCATTGATGACAACGTGTGCAGAGTAATATTGCTCATGGAATGATCTTCCTGTTATTACGCGTTGGCGCGATTATACCTATATCTTTGTCAGGCTGCCCATAGGGCATGCAACTAATAGGGAAGACAAAGTTACATCATTAGGCATGATTAAATCGGGTGCGATATCGGCCAGAGGGTATAGAACAAAGCTGCGCTCGTGCATAAATGCGTGTGGTACGCAGAGACGTTCGGTGTTGATTTGGCTATTACCGTATAGAAGCAGGTCGAGGTCGAGGGTTCTCGGCCCCCAGTGTCGCTCGCGGACTCTTTGGTGCTTCTGCTCAAGCCCCTGAAGCTGATCCAACAGTGCATGGGCTTCTAGGGTCGTTTCTATCTCTGCAACGGCATTGATAAAGTCTGGCTGATCTTGAGGGCCAACCGGTGCAGAACGGTATATGGGTGATGCTTTGACTAAGCGGCAGTTTTCCAGTTCTGCCAGCTCAGAAAATGCTTGTTCAACATGCTGAAGAGGGTTGTCGAGATTACTGCCCAACCCTATGTAACAACGAACCGCAGTGGTCATTGCGATGACTCTTGACGGGACTTATTTGAATTAGAACGGCGACGACGTGGTTTACGCGGTTTATCACCTTTACCTAAGCTTTTTACCATGCTGTTTTTGCTTGGCTCATTGGCGTTCTGGAAGTCAGTCCACCACTGGCTTAGTCCACCTAGATCTTCACCGCTGTTTTCACGCAGTAGAAGTAGATCATACGCCGCTCTAAAGCGTGGCTGTTCCATCAAGCGTGCTGCACGGTTGCCTTGGCGGCGTGGCAGACGCAGTTGCATCTCCCAAATCTCACGGATTGGGGTAGAGAAACGGCGCGGTATAGCGGTTGAACGAACCTGCTCTGCAAGTACCTGATTCGCTGCTTCATGTAGCGCCGGTACTGGTGGCATCTTGTTCTCTTTCATCAACTGTTGCATACGCAGCTGAGTTGGGTACCACAAGATAGCTGCAAATAAGAACGCCGGTGTAACGCTCTTGCGCTGTGCCAGACGGCGGTCAGTATTTTTAAGTGCGTTCTCGATCAAGCGTTCCAGCGGTACATTCAGGTTGTCACTTTGTAACAGTTTCTGAACCTGCGGGAATAACGGCTCAAACAGATCTAAACGTTGTAGCTGTTTGTAAGATTCAATAGCGTGACCTGATTGCAGCAGTTTTAGCACTTCATCAAATAGACGTGCTGGCGCAATGCGTTTCAGCATTGGCGCTAAGGTACGAATCGGTGTTTCTGATTGCTGCTCAATCGAGAAATCAAGTTTAGCGGCAAAGCGAGCTGCACGAAGCATGCGTACAGGGTCTTCTTTATAACGTGCTTCAGGGTCACCGATCATGCGCAGAATGCCCTTCTGCAGATCTTCATAACCATTGGCAAAATCGTAGACGCAGTGATCTTTCGGGCAGTAGTAAAGCGCGTTTACAGTGAAATCACGACGTAGCGCATCATCTTCAATTGTGCCGTAAACATTGTCGCGTAGGATCATGCCGCTATCGCATTGTTTTCCTTGTTCGCCTTCAGCATTCTCAGCTTGGTTATCGTGGCTTGCGCGGAAGGTTGCGACTTCGATCAGGTCACGGCCAAATCGTACATGGACCAATTTAAAGCGGCGGCCAATCAGGCGGGCACGGCGAAACAGATCTGCAGCTTCTTCTGGATGTGCATCTGTCGCTACGTCAAAATCTTTTGGTCTTTTCTTAAGCAGTAGATCACGGATACATCCGCCAACTAAGTAACCTTCGAAGCCTGCATCTTGGAGGCGGTAGGCAACTTTCAGGGCATTATCATCTAAATGACGGCGTGGAATCTTATGCTCATCTTCAGAGATTAACTTCTTTTCAACAGCAGTGATTAATTGCGTGTTTTCAGCAGAGTCGTTAACGGACTCTGTACTGCTGCCAAATACTTTGCTCAATGCGTTACTGATGGTTTTAAGCAAGGTTGTGCCTACCTATGCGATTTATCTAGCCGGAAAGGGTAGTAATTGTACGGGTGTTCAGGCTTATATCAAATCTAAACAGTGCTTACTGCCCGAATTAAATGGGTGCGCAATCATACCACTGTTACACAGCAGATTGG
Organism: Neptuniibacter sp. QD37_11; assembly: GCF_047778105.1. Lineage (NCBI taxonomy): Bacteria > Pseudomonadati > Pseudomonadota > Gammaproteobacteria > Oceanospirillales > Oceanospirillaceae > Neptuniibacter > Neptuniibacter sp. QD37_11. Next base: position 433,284 of record NZ_CP180552.1, read on the forward strand.
GAAATTTAAAAGATAGAAGAAAAGGGAAGGAGATGGGTAGCTGATCGCATCTCAGGCAACAACGGCTATTTCTCAGCTTGTTGTTTTTGTTCTAAGAGCAATATTAAGATCGTTACAGCTTCGCTACGATCAGCTTTCTTAAGCCTCATTATTATTTTTATTCGAGACAGGTACTTCTTTAATCTATTCCAGTTTTTATTTTTATTGGCGGTCTAGTTTAAGAAGTGTGCTTCTTTTTGTTGTCGCGCAATATATTGCACGGCATGTGCCAGTTTTTATTAATCCTTATAAAACAATGGCTTATTTTTGGTTGTTTGTTTTTTGATCTACTTTTGTAGCGGTTTTGTTACTGGGTGTTACGCTTTGGTACTAGTTGCTGGGTAGTACGGTAACACCTGAATTGTTACCGTAATGTTACTTAAATGTTACCCTTTAGACCTTGGTATAATCTATTTTTTCGACTTGCGAGGAATGCCAAGTTTTTGTCTGCGTTCCCATAAACACTTGCGGCTCACGCCGAGTTTCTTAGCCAGTTCTGTTTCGCTCAATTGGTCCTGATTTTCTAGAACGAATCTTTGGAAGTAGTCGTCTAAAGATAGTTTGGATTGGTCTTCAGTCTGTACTGCTTGAGGAGTAGCCTGATTCATAGCAACAAACTGACTTTCAATATCATCTAACGAGCTTACTGGGATATCTAAGCCTAAAAGGTCTGTGGTAATGAATGGGCCTTCTGCAAGAATGGTTGCTCGCTCGATAGCATTTTCTAATTCACGAACATTGCCCGGCCAGCTGTATCTGCGCATAGTTTCAAGCGCGTCATTGGCGAAACGTAAAGGCGCTGTTTCCATTCGCTGACAAACACGAGCCAGCATTTTTTCAGCTAACTCAATAATATCGTCGCCGCGTTCTCTTAATGGTGGAATGCGAAGCTCCATCACATAGAGTCTGTAGTAGAGGTCTTCACGAAACTCGTTCTGTTTCGCTAACTCTTTTAGATTTCTATGGGTTGCAGCAATCAGGCGAACATCAACTTTCTTTGATTGCACAGAGCCTACACGTCGGATCTCACCTTCTTGTAGGAAGCGTAATAAACGTGCTTGAGCTTCGAGAGGAAGTTCTCCGATCTCATCAAGAAATAGTGTGCCGCCATCTGCAGCTTCAAGTAAACCGCTGCGGCTGCTGCTAGCGCCGGTAAAAGCGCCTTTTTCGTGACCAAAGAGTTCTGACTCAATCAGGCTCTCTGGGATCGCGGCGCAGTTCACTGAAATCATTGGGATATTGGCGCGATTGCTTTGTTCGTGAATCGCGCGAGCTGCAAGTTCTTTACCTGTGCCAGACTCGCCTTGAATCAAAACAGTCGCTTGGGTGCGAGCAACTTTCTTAATGCGCTTATCGAGTTCCTGCATCGGTTGGCAGGAGCCAATGATATTAGTGCGGTTCTCGGCAGCAGCGGCATCATGTTCGGTAATGGGACTGTCAGCTTCTGAACGAGAGGAAAGAATATGCTGTACCGAGCTGATCATCTCATCGTGATCAAAAGGCTTGGCAATGTAGTCGACAGCACCGAGTTTCATCGCATCAACAGCGGAGCGTAAACTCGCATAACTGGTCATGATCAGTACAGGAACTGATTTTGCCAACGAGATCATGTCTGTGCCAGGTGCACCCGGCAGACGAAGGTCGCTGATAATCAGGTTGAAGTCACCAAGGTTGAAACGACTGGTGGCTTCATCTACAGAAGCGGCGTCGTCGACTTGGAAATGGTTTTTCTCGAGTAGTCTGCGCAGTGCAGACCGGATTATTGTTTCATCTTCTACAATCAGAATTCGGCTCATCGGCTCTCTACCTCTCATCCCACTATCCTGCGCTGTCGGGATCTTCTGTCCACTTTAAGCGCGGGAGCGTTATTACCACTTGAGTGCCTTTGTTCTGCTTGTTGTTGGCTGGGCTTATAATTTCAATATTACCACAATGTTCTTCAATAATATTGTAAACCAAAGATAGGCCTAAACCTGTACCCTGACCAGGGTCTTTTGTGGTAAAGAACGGTTCAAACAGACGTTCTTGGGATTCGGCTGATATACCGCTGCCTTCATCGGTTACTCGAAGCTCTACGGTTTCAATATTTTCATTGGCATGGAGCCAGATGCGCCCGCCTTCAGGTGAAGCATCGCTGGCATTTTGAATCAGGTTTACAAAGATTTGATGAAGTTGTTGTGGATCACCACTCACGCGAAGCTCATCGGGTATCTGATTGATGTACTGTTGTTGTTTGCCATGGCTATCCAAAGACATGAGGTGAATAGCTTCTTCAGCACATTGGGCAAGAGATACCGGCACTTGCTCTCGTTCCGCTTCGGGGCGACCTGCATGGGCGAATCTGACCAGGGACTGCACTATACGGCTGATACGTTTGGTTTGATCGACGATATGATCGCCGGTTTCAAGAATATAGTCGTTATCTGTTTCTAACTTCAGGTTCTGTGCTAGACAAGCGATCCCCGTTACAGGGTTGCCGATCTCGTGGGCAACACCCGCAGCAAAGCGACCGATCGATGCAAGTCGTTCGTTATGGCCGAGCTTGTCCTGCATGATTTTAGTGTCGGTCTCGTCTTCTAGTAGCAATACCATGCCGATATCGCGACGCTCTTTAAGGATCGATTTGTGCAAACTGAACCAATGAGTTTGTTCATTTAAGATCAGTTTTTGGCTCAACTTGTGATCGCTATCCGCGTGGGCAAATTCTTCTAAAATAGTGCTCCAAGTATCGGTATGGCTTTGTAGCGGCGTACCAATAATCTCTTCCGCTTTAATTTGGGTCAGACGCTCCATCTCAATATTCCAGAACAGCACTTGTCCAGAGGTATCGAGGGTACATACACCGACGGGGAGTTTTTGCAGTGTAAGACGGTGGTAACGGCGCATTTCATCAAGTTCGGCAGCAAGACCGGTCAAACGTTCTTGATAGTTTTCCAGCTGGTTTTCAATCAGGTGCGTATTACTGGCTTTGAAGGTAATTGGATCGGAAGGTTGATCCAAAGGCTCAAGTAAAGCAGCGGCTTCTATAGGCCCAAGTAAGCCTGAAAGGTTGGTTTCAAGCGTTGTTCGAAGGCGTAACAGATCGATCGGACGCACGGTCTGCGATTGTATATTCAGACTCTCTAGTGCTTTTTGAACTTCGCGCTCTGCGGTTTTGCGGCCCAATCGGCTAGACAGTAGATCGGTAAAGTCATCGATTCTGGAAACGCGTAGGTGGTTGGAACTTGGCTTTTGCAACGCGTTCATCAAGCAGGATTGTGCGGCCCTACGCTCATCTTCTGATTGAGGGAAGATTAGAGAGACTACGGTCAGAAGAGCAGTGTTCAACATCAGTGACAGAATCGCAATATGGTCCCAATTATCTGTATCTAAATCGAAAGGTACCAATTCGCTGGCCGAGCTATCTAGAAGCGGGACTAACATGGTTAGCAGCCAGATCCCCATGCCAGCGGATAAGCCTATGAGTAGACCCCAGCGGTTAGCTCTGGACCAGAACAGGGTGGATAGTAATCCCGGTAAGAACTGTAGGAAGGCCACTACAGCAACCACGCCCATCTGATGCAGGGCAAAGTCCGTACCTATCTGGCGATAGAAAAGATAGCTGGCAAGTAGCATCGCCATGATCAAACTACGTCTAAGCCATAATAGCCAGGCATAGAAGCGAGGGGTTTTCGGTTTTGGGACTAACGGCAGAATAACGTGGTTCTGAATCATCGAAGCCATAGCTACAGTTGCCACAATCATAATACCGCTGGCTGCTGACAAACCGCCGATAAATGCCAATACCGTTAGCCAAGTAGAGTCTAAGAAAACACCCATGTTCAAAAGGATGAATTGCGCTTCACCGCCTACGCCAAGTGCTTCGCCAGCCCAAAGTATGGGTGGAACTGCAGCTGCAAGCAAAAACAGAAACAGCGGCATCGCCCATGTGGCTTTATAGAGTGTTTCGTCAGAGGAGTTTTCGGTAAACAGCATATGGAACATATGCGGCATCACAATTGCTGCGGTGAAAAATGCCAGTAGTAAGGTTCGCCAAGCATCGCTGTCTACCGGCGCTTCTAAGCGCTTGATCGATTCAGGATGGCTGGTGATAAAGTCATTAACGCCTTCTACTCCACCTAAGACGCCAAAGATGGCAAAGCCAGCGATCACCAGAAGTGCGATCAATTTAATCAGTGATTCAACTGCCATGGCCACCATCAGGCCTTGATGAGTCGTTCGTAAAGAGGCGTGACGTGCACCGAATAAAATCGAAAAGAGTGCGATAACAAAGCAAAAGCCTAAGCCTATCTGGTCAACGCTAAATTGGTCATTTAGCAGATACAGGGCATCGGTCACCGCTTGTATCTGAATTGAAAGCATCGGGAGAGTGGCGATGACGGTGAGTAGGGCTGTAATAGTACCAACCGCCCCGCTGCGAAAACGAAAGGCGAGTAGGTCGGGTAGTGAGCTAAGTTGGTATGTCCTCGAAATCCTGAGGATTGGGATCAGCAGTACCGGGCCTAAGATAAAGGTGACGACAGCACCTAAATAGGAAGCTAAAAAGCTATATCCCGATTCTTGCGCCAGTCCAAAGGCACCATAGAACGTCCATACGCTGGCATATACCCCGATAGAAAGTACATGGGTAAATGGATGGTGCACCAACTGTTTGGGTAATAGTCCTCTCTCGGTAAGGTAGGCTGTACCAAAGAGAAAGAGCAGATAAGCAACTCCGATCAGGATGAGTAATGGAAGACTAAACATCTCTCGGTCTCCGCTCGATCAGAAATGCTAATAAGATAATAAGAAACCAAGCAACGTAAGGAAGATACCAGGGTGTTGTCAGGCTCTGCCAGCTATCAATAATGAGGGGTAATACCATGTATAAACCGGGTATCAATAAAAGTAGGACTCGGTGGAAATACATCTTACGACTCGTTTAGTAGCGGCTTACTGAGTGTTGGTTTTATTTTGCGTATATCCCAGTTTGCAATCGCCCACTCCAGTAGTTCATCTCTACTTGCGTATAGCAGTTCTCGTGGTGGTTCTTGATCTAAGAATTGCAAAGCTTTAAATAAAACTGGAATTGGATCGGTGGTTTCTAGTGCCGGTGCAAAGGTTTGCTTACTCAGCTTTTGACCTTCGGCGTTGGCCGCGACAGGAATATGTGCATAAGCAGGTGTTGGATAGCCTAACAGCTGTTGTAGATGAATCTGTTTAGCCGTTTCATCTAGTAGGTCTGAGCCGCGTACAATATGGGTAATGCCTTGCAGATAATCGTCGATAGTCACGGCGAGTTGGTAGGAATAAAAACCATCACGGCGGAATACAACAAAGTCGCCAGTACTACTTAAATTATAGGCATGGGGGCCTTGGATAATATCGCGAAAACTAATGAGCGTGCCGTTGCTGTTGATCCTAATGGCAACGTTGGCGTCTTGCTCCGGTGGGTGCATTAAACAATGTTGGTCATACACCAGATTATCGCAACGGCTTAGGATCTCTTTGCGTGAACAGGAGCAGGGGTAAGCGTGATGCGCTTCTAGCAGTTCCTGTAGTACTGGGGCATAGAGTTCAAGGCGTTCGCTTTGAAGGCTGAGTTCACCATCCCAATAAAGACCGTAACTTTCCAGTAACAGTGGAAATTGTTCTTTGACGTCTGGCTGTTCGCGAGGAGGATCTAAATCTTCGATGCGTAAAAGCCATTCACCCTCATGGGCACGTGCATCCAAAAAACTGGCGAGTGCAGCAAGGAGTGAACCAAAATGTAATGGCCCAGTAGGGGATGGGGCAAATCGGCCGATATAGGTCACGATAAATGCTTAAAGCTAAGCCAGTTATATTAACTGGCTTAGTTTAGATTTAGCCGCCGACTTGCTTTTCTTTGATCTCCGCCAGCGTTTTGCAATCGATACACAAAGACGCTGTAGGTCGAGCTTCGAGACGTCGAACGCCAATTTCGATACCGCAGGCATCGCAATAACCGTATTCATCTTCGTCGATCAGCTCAAGCGATTCATTGATCTTTTTGATCAATTTACGTTCGCGGTCACGAGTACGTAGCTCAAGGCTGAATTCTTCTTCCTGGCTAGCTCGATCGCTTGGATCTGCAAAATTTGAAGGCTCTTCGCGCAAGTGGTGGATAGTGCTATCCACTTCTTCCATCAGTTCTTGTTTCCAAGCGCCTAGGATTGCACGGAAATGATCCTTCTGCTTCTCATTCATGTATTCCTCACCCTCAACTAGTGGGTAAGGATCAATATGTGTGAAAGATTCGCTCTTGTTTGGCATAAGCGCTGCCTCACTCTCTTTCTTTCGTAAGCCACCTTAAGGGTGACTTCACTTGCCTGTGTTTAGTTATGCAATAAATACATTGATTTAGCATAGAAGGCAGGCAAATTACCAGATGCCTCGCCGTTTCGCTAGCCCTAAATGTATTCTATTGATACTAAAAGACATCTCATTAGGTTTAGTTCACCTTGAAGCGCTTGTAAATAGGCGCTCTAGGCGGGATATTCGTAAATGGTCTGAGGTATACTGCCATTTTTAGTGTTTGATCAGGTATTCGCATGGTATTCCGTCCTTCCCAACGTGTTGCAGAAATTGAGTCTTTTAAAGTGATGGACTTGCTGAAACGGGCTAAGCAACTTGATGATGCTGGATGTGACGTTATCCATATGGAGGTGGGTGAGCCTGATTTTGCAACAGCACCATTGATTGCAGAAGCAGCCAAAGCGGCGATTGATAGCGGCCTGACTCAGTATACGCCTGCCGCGGGTATTCCTGAGTTACGCGAGGCGATCAGTCAGTGGTATGCCACGAAATATGGCTTAGATGTCTCCCCTGATCGGATCGTTGTAACCACCGGCGCTTCCAGCGCTTTGCTGATGGCGTTCTCTTTGCTCGCTGATGCTGGGCAGTCGTTTATGATGGCTGACCCGGGTTACCCATGTAATCGCCAATTCTTGCGCTTTTTAGAAGCTAAATCTCAGTTAGTGCCGACCAATGCAGAAGATAATTTCCAGTTAAACGCTGAGTTGATCGAACAGCATTGGCAAGCTATTACTGCGGGAGTGCTGTTAGCTTCTCCTGCTAATCCGACCGGTATGGTCGTCCATCGAGATGAGTTAACTGATATTGCTGCGACAGTTAAAAAACTAGGTGGTCATCTGGTTGTTGATGAGCTCTATCATGGGCTTACCTACGGAATAGATGCGCCAAGTGTATTGGAAATTGATCAAAATGCTTTTGTAATCAATAGTTTTTCTAAATATTTTGGGATGACAGGTTGGCGTTTAGGTTGGCTGGTGGCGCCTGAGGAGGCTGCCCCAGAATTAGAAAAATTAGCGCAGAATTTGATGATTTCGCCAAACACGGTTTCGCAATATGCAGCACTGGCTGCATTTAAGCCTGAAACGATTTATGAATTGGAGCGTAGACGTTTTGAGTTCCAAAAACGTCGTGATCTTTTGGTGTCTGGTTTAAGAGATTTAGGCTTTGATTTGCCAGTTACCCCTGAGGGGGCATTCTATGTGTATGCAGGTGCTCAACACCTTACCGATAATACCTTCGATTATTGTTGGTCATTGTTGGAAGAGGACCATATAGCGACTACGCCGGGGTTGGATTTTGGTCAGCACCGTAGTCAGGAATTTATTCGATTCTCTTACACCACAGGATTGGATCGCATTCAGTTGATGCTGGAGCGTTTAGGTAAAAGGATTCAAAAATAATGCAATTCGAAGATCTAATCGAAGGGCGTTTGGTCAAGCGTTATAAGCGTTTCCTTGCAGATGTTGTTTTGTCGGATGGTCGAGAAGTTACGATCCACTGCCCGAATACCGGCTCCATGAAAAACTGCGCTGATCCAGATAGCCGTGTTTGGGTGCACGACAGTGGCAATCCTAAACGTAAATACCCATTGGGTTGGGAGCTGGTGGAAGTTGAAGGGCAGTATCTCGCCTGTATTAATACCGGTCGTGCCAATAAACTGATTCGCGAAGGGATTGAGCAAGGGGTGATTGCTCAGCTGCAAGGGTACTCTGATATTCGTCAAGAGGTTAAGTATGGAGAAAACAGCCGTATTGATCTCTTGTTGGAAGATGAAGAGAAAGGTCGAGCATGGGTTGAAGTTAAGAATGTGACTTTGCTTGAATCTGATAACTGGGGAAGCTTTCCAGATGCAGTGACTAAGCGTGGCGCTAAACACTTGCAGGAATTAATGGCGATGGTGGAGCAGGGTAACCGCGCTGTGATGCTGTTTTGTGTGCCTCACACAGGGATTCAACAGGTACGCCCTGCCGATCAGATCGATCCAGAATATGGCCGCTTACTGCGTGAGGCAATAGAGGCTGGGGTAGAAGTAATTGCTTATGCTGCAGATATCTCGCCTGAACAGATCAGTATTCAGCGCGAGATTCCGGTAATTACTTAGCCGAGGATCACTTGGCCGTCATCTAAGGTGAATGGGATGGCGGTCAGGCTATCTTCTACGCAGGGGCCTGAGATGCATTCGCCACTGTCAATTTTGAAGAGCGCGCCATGGGTAGCACACTGGATGAAGGTCTTGTCGTAATCTAGAAACTGATCAGGCTGCCATTCTAGGGGGATGCTGCGATGTGGGCAGCTATTCTCATAGACGTATAACTCACCACGGTATTTTACCGCGAAAAGCTTTTTGCCTTCACACTCAAACCCTTTAGCCTGACCTTCGGTAATCTCATCAATGTGGCATAAGGCTGTCATTAGAAAATTACCTCTTGGATTCGCAGCTGCTCTAATAAACGTACGATTGCTTCATCATCGTCGGTATCGATTGAAAGAGTAAGTGCTCGCTCCTCTTCTGTTAGAGGCTGTGCAAGCTGTTGTTGTTCCAGCATAACCGCAATGTCAGCATCGGATGCATCAGAGCCCTCATTGGAACGGCGCTTCAAACGGGCTTCAATCAGTTTTTGCTCGCATTCGCAGCTGATAATACGAACAGGGATGCCGAGTTTCTCTGCTAGTTCGATATAGTTCTGACGTGTTCTTTGGCGCAAGCAGGTTGCATCAACTACCACTGAATAACCGTTGCGCAGTAGCTCTGCACTGTTATCAAAAAGGTGATTGAAGGTATGGGCGTTCATTTGCGGCCCATATAGATCTATCTTTTCCCCTTTTAAACTCAACTCGCGGAAAAGGCGTTTACGCTCAACATCAGAACGGATACGAATAGTATCGGTTTGATCAACGAGTTGTTGGCTTAAATGGCTCTTGCCACTGCCGGAAATGCCATGCATCAAAAACAGTGCTGGTTTTGGTGCGCGAGCATAGTAATCGGTTAGACGCAGATAGCGGCGCAGGGTTTGTAGATCGTGATGCTCGCCTAGTACTGCAACCTTTGCGCGAACCATGGAGCGGTAAGCTTTATAGAAATTAAGCAGTGGTAGGGCATTGTAATCACCACTGATTTCTAAATAGCGGTTTAAGCAGCGATTGGCCCATCGGAACTCACCGTTGGCTTCCAGATCCATAAGGAGAAAAGCAAGATCACAAATACTATCTATCCAGCGGAACTGTAAGTTAAATTCGATACAGTCAAACAGTCTTAGCTCATCATGGAAAAGAGTGATGTTGGCTAAGTGAAGATCGCCATGGCATTCGCGAATATGACCGGATTGCTTACGTTGTTCAATCAGAGGGGTCAGTTTGCGGAACTGTTGCGCAGTATAATGGGATAGCTTTTGTACTTTGTGCCAGTCATCTAGTTCGTCGATAGCGTCGGTGATATGGCTGAAGTTATCGGAGACAACTTCCCAAATCGTTTCCGCTTCACCCCAAGGGCTGTCTTGCGCCACCATCGGAATACGCTGGTGAAAATCCGCGATTTGTTCGGCTAATGTATCGATCCAGCTAGCTTCAAAACGATGATTAGCTAAAAGGAGATCGAGGCGTTGAGAATGATCAAATTGCTGCATTTGAACAGCATATTCAATGATCTCTTCATCGTCTTCTGGATTGAAAATCGGCTTCTCAGCACTACCGCCAATACTGATGACTTGCTGGTAGATATCAGGCGCTAATCGTTGATTTAGACGTAGCTCTTCCTCACAGAAGTGCTGACGCTTCTCTAGCGTGGTAAAATCCAGAAAACCGAAATCCACTGGCTTTTTAATCTTATAGGCATATTCGCCTGTTAAGATCAGCCAGGAAATGTGGGTTTCTATCACCTCAATCTGGTCGACTGGATGCGGATAGAACGAAGCTTGTTTTAGAGAGTCGATTAGGGTCATAAACGTACTGATATACCTGCTAAGGGAAGGCATTATACTGAGCCAATGGCAAAAAAGAGAGCACCAAAATCGTCAAGTCGTGGCAAAAGCACTAAAAAACCACGCAGTTTCCTGAAAAAGTTTCTTATCTTTCTGTTCAAGCTGTCCCTTTTGGGCATGGTGATTGGCGGAATCGGTTTGATCTATCTGGATGTCCAAGTCAAAAGTAAGTTTGAGGGTAAGCGCTGGGCATTGCCTGCCAAAGTGTATGCGCGGCCTCTCGAGTTGTATCCGGGACAGGTATTAGATCGCCAAGCGTTAAAGGATGAATTGAAAGGCTTGGGCTACCGATTTGTAAATCGTGCGGATAAACCGGGGATGGTGGAATGGGCTTCCAGTCGTGCTCGCGTGTATACCCGTGGGTTTAGTTTTCCTGATGGTGATGAGAGCGCACAACGTTTATTGCTGAGCTTCAGTGGCAATCAGTTAGTTTCGATTAAAGATAGTCGTGGTTCGATCGTTCCGTTAAGTCGTCTAGAGCCGATCCTTATCGGTGGTATTTACCCTCGAGATAATGAAGACCGTGACCTGATTCGTTTGGATCAAGCACCACAACTACTTTTGGACTCATTGATTCAGATAGAGGATCGCGATTATTACAGCCACTTCGGTGTCTCGCCAAAAGGTATCGCGCGTGCAATGTGGGTTAACCTGAAGGCGCGACGCTTTATTCAGGGCGGTAGTACCCTGACACAGCAGTTGATCAAAAACTTCTATCTAACCTCTGATCGAACCTTGGCGCGTAAGCTCATGGAGATCCCTATGGCGGTGCTATTGGATCTTCGCTACAGCAAGGATGAGATTTTAGAGGCCTATCTGAACGAAGTTTACTTGGGACAATCGGGCTCCCGTGCAGTGCATGGTTTTGGTCTGGCGAGTCAGTATTACTTTGCCCAACCTATTAATGAATTGAAACTTCATCAGGTCGCACTATTGGCTGGTATGGTGAAGGGCCCATCTTACTATGACCCAAGACGTCATCCGGAACGTGCTAAAGCGCGTCGTGATCTTGTGTTGAAAGTGCTGCAAGAACAGGGCGTGATCAGTATGAAAGATCGTCTAGATGCTGAGAAACGTGGCTTAGGTGTGGTTAAACAGCGTAGCCTTCATAAAGGTGCTTATCCTGCCTATCTCGATCTTGTAAAACGTCAGTTGCGTGAAGAGTACCCTGAAGATGTGCTTAGCTCAGAAGGTTTGCGAGTATTCACTAGCTTAGATCCAATGGTTCAAGCGAATACTGCAGCGGCTCTGACCAAAACCATAGGCAATTTAAAGAAACGCTTCGGCAAACCGGTCACTGCATTGCAGGGCGGAATTGTAGTCACTGATCCGCAAACCGGTGAAGTATTGGCGCTGGTGGGTGGTAAAAACGCCCGCTATCAAGGCTTTAACCGCGCTTTAGATGCGCGCCGTCCAATCGGTTCTTTGGTGAAACCAGCAGTCTTTTTGGCGGGGTTAGAAGAGGGTTATACCTTGGCTTCCCTTTTGGATGATCAGCCGATTAGTGTGCCGCTTCCTGGTGGTAAGAGTTGGGTGCCGCAGAACTTTGATCGTCAAAGCCACGGTAAAGTGCCGCTTTATCTATCTTTAGCGAAATCCTATAACCAGAGTACTGCCCAATTAGGTATGGATATAGGTTTGCCGAAAGTGATCGATACCTTAGAACGTTTAGGTATCTCTCGTGATCCCAAACCTTACCCCTCGCTTTTGTTGGGCGCGGAGTCGATGAGCCCATTTGAGATTGCGACGGTTTATCAGACGATTGCTGCAAATGGTTTTAGAACGCCGATGCGTGCTATTCGTTTGGTTACGGACTCAGAAGGGCAGGAGCTTTCTCGCTATCCATTTGAAGTGAAACAGGTGGTGACTGCGGAGAATATGCATCTGATTCAATACGCGTTACAAGCGGTTACCCGAGAAGGTACAGGGCGCTATATCTATAGCCGTCTGCCAGGTTCAATTAATGTGGCTGGTAAGACCGGCACTAGTAATGGTCAGCGCGATAGTTGGTTTGCTGGTTTTGCAGGAGATCGCATGGCGGTGGTCTGGTTAGGGCTGGACGACAATGGCAAGCTACCTTTTACCGGTTCGGGAGGTGCATTACGCGTTTGGACCGAGTTAATGGTAAAAGAACGACCTCAGTCACTTATGGCGGTTCAGCCTGAAGAGATTGAGTATCACTGGATTGAAGAAAAAACAGGTTTGATCTCTGCCGAACAATGTCAGGGTGTGCGACAATTGCCGTTCATAAAAGGTACAGCTCCGCAAGATTACGCTGAATGTGCCGGAAATCAGCAACAAGAATCTATGGATTGGTTTGAACGATGGTTCAGATAATTAAGAGATATAAAACAGCTGGAGCACTTTTAACAGCATTGGCTTTGACTGGGTGCGTGAGTGGAACAGGAGTATACCGTCCCCCTGTAGAGGATCGATCAGGACAAGATGGTGTTATTCAGTCAGCCGAATCTGCAACAGGTGTTCAAATCAAACCTACGGTTGTTCGAGAATCGCGAACTGAGAACCCTGTCGCCGTTCCAGTTCCGACGCCTGTGACTGCTCGCGCTCAAAACCCTGCTGTCATTGCTTTGTTAAACAGTGCCAATCAGCAGAAAAATAGAGGGGCGATGCAGGCAGCAGAAAGTAATCTTGAACGTGCACAACGGATCGCTCCTAGGGATCCGGAGATCTATTATCAATGGGCTGATGTACGTCGCCTAGAAGGTCAGTGGGCTCAAGCCGAGCAAATGGCCCTCAAAGGCACAAATATGGCTATTGGTGATGTCGTTATGTTGCGAAGATTGTGGTTGCTAATTGCGGATATTCGTCAAAGTTCAGGTGATCGTTCAGGTGCAAATGCAGCCCGAACTAAAGCGCTGAATTACTAATCGGATAAGCACTAAAAAGCAGCCTAAATGGCTGCTTTTTTATGCGTGAAATAGGCAGGTCGAGATCGTTTAAGGAAGCTTTTCTTTTCCAAGGGCTATGCTCAAAAGTATCAGAGCAACAGCAAGAACTGAATGATACAGAGCTGGGTCGGCCAAATGAGGCATTAGACTTGCTTGACTATAAACAAGGGTCGAAACTGCAATCGCAATTGCGGATGCAGTACCTGCTGCTTTAGTGATTAGCGGTTGCATTCTTAAACAGCTGATTAGCAAAGCAAGTGCAGATAGTACTGCACATGCTTGGCTGTAGGTGACCCCTACCTCGCTTCGGCGGCAGAGTTCAAATAGGGCGAATAATACTAACAACCAGCGCCCCCATGCTGCACGTGACCACTCCTTCTTCCAAGCATAATCAAACATGGCGCTTGCTATTAAAGGGATTGCCGCAAAGTAAGCTAGGTTATCAAGCAGGCGCCTGAACGTGACTGAATCTTGATCTGTTCCTTGTAGCAGGAGTGCGCCAGCACCTGAGCAAGCGATAAATGCAGCAGCAAGGCTAATGACCATACTGGCAGTATGATCATGTTTCTCGCCTACTCTATAACTGCGCCCTGCTAAAAATAGAGCGCTGGCAATCAGAAGCGCATTGCCAGCTATGATAGCTACGGTCATTTTAGATTCGCAAAAACGTGGTCAGCCGCTGCGAGTGTTTTCTCAATATCTTCCTGTGTATGTGCAGCAGATACAAAGCCTGCTTCAAATGCTGAAGGTGCTAGATATACACCTTGTTCAAGCATGCCATGGAAGAATTTAGAGAAACGATCAGCGTCGCACGCCATAGTTTCAGCGAAGCTAGTCACTTGCTCTTGCTCAGTGAAGAATAGACCGAACATGCCACCGACACGGCTAGTGGTAAATGGAATACCATTTGCCATCGCTACAGCTTCTAAACCTTCGGTTAGTAGCTCTACTTTTGCGCTTAGTTGCTCGTAGAAACCTGGTTTTGAAACGGCGTTCAGCATCGCTAGGCCTGCAGCCATTGCGAGTGGGTTACCGGAAAGCGTACCCGCTTGGTAAACAGCGCCTAGCGGAGCGATATGCTCCATAATCTCTTTCTTACCACCAAACGCGCCTACTGGTAGTCCACCGCCAATAACTTTACCTAGCGTCGTTAGGTCAGGTGTTACGTTATAAACAGACTGTGCGCCACCCAGTGCTACACGAAAGCCCGTCATTACTTCGTCAAAGATCAGAACCGTGCCGTATTCATCACATACTTCACGAAGACCTTCTAGGAAGCCAGGAATCGGAGGGATGCAGTTCATGTTGCCGGCTACAGGTTCAACAATGATGCACGCGATCTGATCACCGATCTCGGCGAATGCTTTACGAACGCTGTCGATATCGTTGTGAGTCAAAGTGATGGTGTGTTCAGCAAGAGAGGCAGGAACGCCAGGAGAGCTAGGCTCGCCTAAAGTCAGCATGCCAGAGCCTGCTTTAACCAATAGAGAGTCGGAATGACCGTGGTAGCAGCCTTCAAACTTAACGATTTTATCGCGCTTAGTGTAACCACGTGCCAGACGGATCGCACTCATAGTTGCTTCTGTACCAGAGCTAACCATACGGACCATGTCTAAAGATGGCATGATCTCGCAAACCTTGTTTGCCATCTCGATTTCGATCTCAGTTGGCGCGCCAAAACCTAGACCGTTATCTAAAGAAACGCGTACAGCATCGATTACTTCACTGTTGCAATGACCTAAGATCATTGGTCCCCAAGAGCCAACGTAGTCGATGTATTTGTTACCGTCTTCATCAAACAAGTAAGCGCCTTCGCCTTGTTTGAAGAAGATTGGGGTGCCGCCTACACCTTTAAATGCACGCACAGGAGAGTTAACTCCACCGGGAATGTGAACTTGAGCTGCTTGGAAAAGTTCTTCTGAACGGGACATCTTTATTCTCTCTGAAATCAATTAGTGAAGAGCTGGTGGAACTGTTTTGCTGCTGCAGTCACTTTTTTGTTCGCGTATAGCGCATGTATGACGGCAACCATATCGGCACCTGCTGTTACAATCTGGTCGGCATTATCCACGCTAATGCCTCCAATCGCCACTATTGGCAAGTTAACTTTGTCTTTTACATCTTTAACCAACGAAAGAGGAGCTGGCTTGGCATTGGGTTTAGTTTTCGATGGGAAGAATGCGCCGAATGCTAAATATGAAGCACCGGCTTGTTGTGCTTTTAAGGCTAGCTCCAATGAATCATGGCAGGTTACACCGATGATCGCGTCTTCGCCTAGCATTTCGCGAGCTTCCTCTATTGCGCCATCGCTTTGTCCCAAGTGCACACCTGCGGCACCAATACCTGCAGCTAAGCCCGCATCATCATTGATGATGAGCGGGATTTTGTTCTTTTTACAAATAAGGTTTAAAGCCGATGCTTGCTCAACGCGTTTTCTAAGATCGGATGATTTATCTCGATACTGAATGATCTTCGTGCCGCCCTGTATGCTTTGTTCAACTTTGCGCAGCATTGTTTCAGTATCGGGCATTAGGTCGGAATCAGTAATGCCGTATAGGCCTTTTAAACTGTATGTCATAGATCAGTCTTTGCGGTAGAAGTCTTCAATTTGGCTTCGGGTTAGTAGGCCCGTAATTTTCTTCTGATTATCTAGAACGTATAAAGCTTCGGTACTTTTATTATTCATTCTATCCAGAGCTTCTTGTAGTGTTGCTTTGCTATCGATACTACTAGCATCGAGACGAAGTGCCGGTATCTCTAATAGATCAATATCCTTATGTGGTTCAAAGTTATTTCTAAGGTGAAGATGCAGATCTCCAGGGGAGAGGAAACTGAAGTCATTATCTTTTTCTACCAGAACCCAATCGGGGCTAGTCTCTAAGGCATGTTGAGCGCCTTTTTCGGAGACGATTGCAGTACTTTTTACAAAATTCGTTGTCATGATGCTTTGTACAGCTGAGCCATTAAGTATCTGGGCAATAGGTTTATATCGATAATCCAACCCTTGTAACTGCATACTGATAACAAAGATCGACGGCATTTTGAAAACGTAGCGGGCGATCAAATTTGAAACTACAATGGAAATCATTGCGGGAAAAATAATATTCGGATTGGATGAAAGCTCCAATATCGCTACCAGCGCGGCCATAGGCGCGTTGGCAACAGCGCCCATCATACTGCCCATACCCAATAGGGCATAGAATCCAGAATTTGCTACATCTTGGTCAACGGCACTAGCACCAAAGATACCGAGAATTCCTCCCGCCATAGCGCCTATGAAAAAGGTAGGCCCGATAAGTCCTGCTGGAACACCAAGGCCAAGAACAATCGGTGTCAGAACGCACTTGGCTAGCACTATGCCTATTAGTAAACCAATACCCACTTCGCCATGTAAAACAGAGGTCACTGTGTCGTAGCCCAATCCCATTATTTGTGGATAAAACAGAGCCATTGAGCCAGTGAGAATACCTGCCAATATTAACTTGGATCTATACGTGAAGACGGAATGATCGGACCACTTCATCGTTGCACGCATTAGCGCAATAAATAGAACGGCTAAAAGCCCAATAATAAGGCCTAAAAAGGCCACGTAAGGAATTTCATGCAGAGACACTATATGTAGTTGAGGGACAGTAAGTACTAACTGATTTCCTAGCATTATCTGGACAACTAGCGTGCCTGTTGCTGCAGCAACCATGACTGGCATAAAACCGATGACGGTGTATTCCAGTAATATGACCTCCATGGCAAAGACGACGCCTGCTAATGGGGTGTTAAAGGTAGCGGCAATACCTGCGGCAGCGCCGCAGCCTGCCAGTATTCTTAAAGTATTGTTGGGTAGTTTTAATCTTTGCCCAAGTTGGCTACCACATGCTGCACCTAAGTGAATAGCTGGGCCCTCTTTACCGACAGAGTGACCGCACAGCAGAGCAATTGAAGCAGCGATAAGTTGAACGACAGCGTTCACCAAAGGCAGATTGCTTTGATGGTAAGCCATTCGTTCCAATAAGTGAGCAACACCTACTTTGCGATTAAGTGGGGTGACGCGTGATAAAACCGCTATCAATAATAAGCTGCCGACAATAGGGAGGAAGAAATGATACCAAGAGGAAAGTCCTTCAAAGTTATCACTGTCACCTCCAGGTAAAAAGCTAGAAAGCGGGAGTTCAAGCAATAACCGAAAGCTGCCTAAAACAAGACCGCACAGCAATCCGCAGATTAACCCTAGGATAACCATTTGGGGCAATGCTTCACTGTGAGCAAGGCGATGGCGGAAATGGTCAAGAGAAAAAGTATTTCGCAGCATAAGCTAGATTATTTATTAATAGTCATAAGGGTCTTAGTTTCTGTATTATACGTTACCAGTTTTTCATCCCTTATGAGAGGTTCCTGTGATTAAGGTAGGTATTGTAGGTGGTACCGGTTATACCGGTGTAGAGTTACTTCGTTTGTTGGCAAATCATCCTCAGGCAAAAGTAGAGGTTATTACTTCTCGCTCAGAGGAAGGCGTCAGTGTGGCTGACATGTATCCCAACCTTCGAGGACACCACGATCTGCGCTTTACCGTACCGGACGTGGAAACTCTAAGTGGTTGTGATGTGGTTTTCTTTGCGACGCCTCACGGAGTTGCGATGAATATGGCAGCAGAGCTTGTTGGTAAGGGGGTTAAAGTCATTGATCTAGGTGCCGACTTCAGAATCAAGGATCTGGAGCTTTGGTCTAAGTGGTATGGCATGGAGCATACACAACCAGAGATGGCAGAATTGGCTGTGTATGGTTTGCCAGAGGTTAATCGTGAACAGATCAAAGATGCGCAGTTGATTGCTTGCCCAGGTTGTTATCCAACGGCGACGCAGCTTGCTTATCTGCCTCTATTGGAAAACAAACTGATCGATCACCGTCGTCTAATTGCTGACTGTAAATCGGGTGTAAGTGGTGCTGGTCGTGGTGCGAAGGTTGGTATGTTGTTGTGCGAAGCGAGTGAAAGCATGATGGCTTACGGCGTGCCGGGTCATCGTCACCTGCCTGAGATTAAGCAAGGTCTTGCGTTAGCAGCAGAACGTCCAGTGCATCTGACGTTTGTTCCGCACCTAACGCCGATGATTCGTGGCATTCATTCTACTTGCTACGGCGTGTTAAAAGATCCTGTTGATCACGATCTACAAGCGATCTTTGAAGAACGTTACGCAAATGAGCCATTTGTTGATGTTATGCCTGCAGGTAGTCATCCACAAACAAGAAGTGTTAAAGGTGCGAACGTTTGCCGTATCAGCGTTCATCGTCCTCAAGGTGAAGACACGGTGGTTGTATTATCTGTGATTGATAACCTTGTTAAAGGTGCTGCGGGTCAGGCGGTTCAAAATATGAACATTATGTTTGGTTTTGAAGAGACTGCCGGTCTGAATGTTGTTGGCTTAATGCCTTAATACTTGACTGAATTAGTCGGTTAAGGCGATAATTGTGCTCAGCTTAATTGAGTATGGTCGTTATGATAGAAACAGTTGATCCGATTGCAGAGCCGGAGATGGTATTTACTACTTCTGCCGCTGCTAAAGTAAAATCTCTTATGGAAGAGGAAGAGAATGATAGCCTGAAGTTACGTGTATTTATTACAGGTGGCGGCTGTGCCGGTTTCTCTTACGGCTTCACTTTTGATGAAAATGCTGCAGATGATGACACTGTGATCGAGCGTGATGGTGTGTTCATGGTGGTAGATCCGATGAGCTTCCAATATTTAGTTGGTTCTGAAGTGGACTTTAAAGAAGGTCTTCAAGGTTCTCAGTTTGTGATTAACAACCCGAACGCAACGACAACTTGTGGTTGTGGTTCATCCTTCTCTATCTAGCTGTTTCTGTTCAGCTTAGTCTAAGCTTACATATGATAGTAATAGGTTATCTCTTGTTATGAGGGGGCCTATTACTATATCTTCTACTCTGTCGTAGGTTATTAATTTAAGTCCTCTAGGGGAATAATATGCGTCAGTTGGTTTTTTCTGTTTTCTGTATGCTTTTTTCTGGCTTGCTCATGGCCCAGCCACTGCAGTCGCCTATTTCTCCAGATGTCGCTAATGATCGTTATCTTGCGTTGATTAAGAAACACACGCCTAGTGAAGTTGAAATGCTTTTTCAACGAGCGAGTATGCTCGTCGATGAGGTGGAGAATCTTTCATCCTACGAGCCGATCGTGTTTGTTTTGCATGGTGATGAAGCGCATGCTTTTCGGCATCAGAATATGAATCAGTACAAAAGTTTGTTAGAGCTTGCTGAACGATTAGATTCAAATAATGTGATCGATATTCGTGTATGTGAAACATGGATGCGAGCGAATGGTGTAGAGCGCTCAGAGTTACCTGCGTTTATCGATACGATCCCTCTAGGTCCTGCAGAACAGGTTAGGCTTCGCCAACAAGGCTATCTATACTTTTAGGCTTGATAGATAGCGCCTAGAATCCGATCCCCTTTTGCGCCGGTAACATTTGGATTGTTGCCGGCTTTTCCATCTAAGCAGCGCATAGCTAACCAAGCAAAGGCTGCTGCTTCCATCCAATCTGCATCAATACCGATATCGTCACTGTTACTGACGTTAATGGCTGGCAATAGATCAGATATACGTCGCGTAAGTGCCTGATTGAAACTACCACCACCACAGATATATAGCTCAAATACCTGGCTAGGAATGTGTGCTTTTATAGCATCGGTTATGCTGGTGGCGGTCAATTCAAGCAGAGTGCGTTGTACATCTTCCGCTTTAATCTCTGGAAACGTGGCTAGTGTTTGTTTTAGCCAGGCTAAATTGAACTGTTCCCTGCCAGTGCTTTTAGGTGGAGGTTCGGAAAAATACTCGATAGAGCTTAATTGATCTAAAAGGTCCTCATTAATGGAGCCAGTTAGTGCCCATTCGCCATTTTGATCGAAGGGGAGGTCTCGACAGTGTTTGATCCATGCATCTAATAAAACGTTACCCGGACCTGTATCAAAGCCAAGAATACTGTGTTCTTCGGATTTTGGAAGGAAAGTAAGGTTAGCCATCCCACCAATATTCAGCAGAATGCGATTACTTTCATTAGAGTGCAGCATTGCATGATGAAACGCGGGAACCAAAGGGGCGCCTTGACCATTAGCCGCCATATCACGACGTCGAAAATCTGCCACAGTGGTGATACCGGTTAGTTCAGCAATTTGGTTTGCATCACCTATTTGCAAAGTGAAGCCGAATTCTGGACGGTGACGGATGGTTTGACCGTGGCTGCCGATTGCTGAAACTTGCTCGGCAGATAAGCCGTTTTTGCTTAAAAGATCATTTACGGTTTTGGCGAAGAGCTTGCCTAAAGATCTATCTACCTTGCCCATTAAGTCAATTTCATGATCGCCGGGCTGGGTCAGTATCAAAATATCATTCTTTAAAGTTGCTGGAATCTCTTCAGCGTGCGTGGCTACCATTTCAAAATTTGGCTTAAATCTAACGGCAACTGCGTCGATACCATCCAGACTGGTACCTGACATTAAACCAATAAATAGATCCTTCTGACTCATGCTTAACGATTGCTCTGTGCAAGTGTGGTGGCTTGGTGAGTTTCAAGCTGGGCTAATAAGCTACTCGCCGTTTCCGTGAAGGTGCTTCGCTCAGCTTTGGCGATAGGAGACGCTTGTGGCAATTTAACTGTCAGAGGGTTCTTGTGAACGCCATTGACGCGAAACTCGTAATGAAGGTGAGGGCCACTCGCAAGGCCTGTTTGACCAACAAAACCAATCACTTGGCCTTGCTTAACGCGAGTGCCGACACGTTGTCCACGTTTAAAATTGCTCATATGGGCATAAAGGGTGGTGATATTGCTACCGTGTTGGACGATTACAACATTGCCAAATCCGCCTTTTCTACCACGGAATGTGATTTTTCCTTCGCCAGCAGCTTTAATTGGAGTGCCTGTTCGAGCAGCATAATCCACACCCTTGTGAGCGCGAATGCGATTGAGTACAGGGTGTTTGCGGTTTAGGCTAAAGCGAGAGCTGATACGGGCGAAATCTACCGGTGAGCGAAGAAAGGCTTTGCGCATACTATAGCCTTCAGGTGTGTAGTAGCTGCTATCGCCTTGGGTATTTGTATAACGAAGAGCGGTGAATTTATTGCCTCTGTTAGTAAATTGAGCGGCAATAATAGGGCCTTCGCCAATTTTCTCGCCATCTAGATAATGTTCTTCATAAATAAGACTGAAATCGTCGTTTTTACGAATATCTAGGACGAAGTCTACGTCCCAGCCAAAAATGCTGGCGAGCTCCATTATCTTCTTGCTGGAAAGTCCAGCTTCTTCGCCTGCTAAAAAAAGCGAGTCTTTGATTGTACCGGCTGTGAATTGCTGTCTGACTTCGGGCGTTCTGATAACAGAATTAATCTGGAAGGCGCCGTTAGGGGCGGTATGCAGCAGGGTGTATTTAAGTTTGGATTCAATATGTTTGAGCTTGCTTAACTTACCGTTCTCAATGACGAAGCTTAATGTTTGACCTGGGAATAGGCGGGTGAATGCTTTGGTTTCTTTACCAGCAGCAGCTACATGGTAAACATCGCGTGGTGTTAGTCCTGCCTTTTTAAACATGGACGTTAAATTGTCACCATTGCCTACAGTGTATTCGACCCAGTTATTTTCAGGTATAGAAGGGGTTGCAGCAGCTGTTTGGACTGGATTGGTTTCGATAACTGTTTCGGCTGATGTCGTTTCTGCGCTAGAAGTGGTTGATTCAGGAGATATAAGCGGCGCAGTAGGTGGAGTGGTTGATAGGTCGCCTCGAGTCGCTTCAACTTCTTGTGATGGAAGCAGTAAAAGAGTCAGGCCTAAAATAAGAACGCAGGCACTGACAGCCACTAAGTGAACCGTGGGAAAATTTCCACGGAACTGTTTAACGCGATTTAGCACCCTATACCCCTTCATTATTATATTGGGTTGCTGAAAATTGAGCGTTGCATTATGCCACTGTCATTAAAGAAAGTCGGCTTAGTTGAATAAAACTTAAGGATTGCTTAACGATAACTCAGAAAAATTGCTGAGAACTTATTTGTTTGCAGGCTTAGCAAGGGCTAAAATAGCCGCTTCGAATTTTTAGCCGTAATTTAAAGGGCAAGCAAAAGCAATGAGTGAAGCACTATTAAACGACCTACAAGCGCGCGGGCTAGTGGCGCAGATGACAAGCGAAGAAGATTTGGCAAAGCATCTTGCTGAAGGCAGTGTGACTCTTTATTGCGGCTTCGACCCTACAGCAGATAGCTTGCATATTGGTAGTCTAGTACCACTACTAACATTAAAGCGTTTCCAAGAGTTTGGTCACAAACCGCTTGCACTTGTGGGTGGGGCGACTGGCCTAATCGGTGACCCGAGCTTTAAAGCGCAAGAGCGTAAGTTAAATGATGATTCAACAGTAGCTGGTTGGGTTGAGAAGCTTAAAGCGCAGGTTAGTGCGTTTGTAGATTTCGACTGTGGTGCTAATAGTGCTGAAGTTGTGAATAACCTAGATTGGACGCAAAACGTAAATGTACTAACTTTCTTGCGTGATATTGGTAAACACTTCTCTGTTAACCAGATGATAGCTAAAGAGTCAGTGAAGCAACGTATTGATCGTGAAGGTGAAGGCATCTCTTTCACTGAATTCACGTACATGATTTTGCAATCGTATGACTTCCAGCAGTTAAATGCTACTCATGGTTGTACTCTACAGATCGGTGGTTCTGATCAGTGGGGTAATATTACAGGCGGTACTGAACTGACTCGTCGTATGAATGGCAATCAAGCATTTGGTTTGACGCTACCGCTTATTACTAAGTCAGACGGTACCAAATTTGGTAAAACTGAGTCGGGCACTATATGGCTAGATGCAAACAAAACATCTCCATATGCTTTCTACCAGTTCTGGCTACAAACAGCAGATGCAGATGTATACCGATTCCTAAAATATTTCACGTTCTTGCCTGTAGTAGAGATTGAAGCGCTAGAAAAAGAAGATGCAGAGCGTCAAGGTCGTCCAGAAGGTCAACGTGTTCTTGCTGAAGAAGTAACGCGCCTTGTCCATGGTGACGAAGGATTGGCTGCGGCTAAGCGTATTACAGAAGCGTTGTTCTCCGGTGAAACATCTGAATTAAGCGAACAAGATTATGCGCAACTAGCTCAAGACGGTTTGCCATCATCTGTAATTAACCCAGCAGAAGTGGCTGAAACACCTTTAACTACTATCTTGTCAGAAGCGGGTATGGCGCCAGGCGGCAAGCAAGTTAAAGATGCTCTACAGCGAAATGCGGTTATTGTTAACGGCAACGCACACGGCTTTGAAGATAATATGAAAGCGACAGAAGTGTTCGCCGAGTCAAATGCGCGTTTTGGCAAGTACTTCTTAGTTAAGCTAGGCAAAAAGAAACATCATCTATTCTCTCTATAAGTCATAAGAGGGAAAATAAAGAAGGCGTTGAGGTAAAACTCAGCGCCTTTTTTGTATCTGTTGACTACTATTTATACTCCGTTGATTAATGCTTGATCGATTTGCGGTGATTTGTAAGTTTTTTCAACTTTTTGCACTTTTTTTAAGATTGGGTGTTGACCCTTTTTCAGATGTCTGTAGAATTCGCCGTCCTTGCTTAGGGAGGCCGCTTTTAAAGGGGCTGCAGAGCTGAGTGAGGTGCTTAGTAAGTGATTGAAAACATTGGTTTTTAAGATTTCTTACGGAGCAGGATTCAAAGTCCGGTTGCTGAGTAAAAGCTTTTTACAAAATTGCAAAATAAACGGTTGACTTTGAATGAGCGCACAGTAGAATATGCGCCTCGCTTGAGACGAAACGCTGAGTCAGCGGAGAGTCAAAAAAGCAACGCTCTTTAACAATTTGATCAGATAATTCGTGTGGGCGCTTGTTGAGAAGAAGCAAACTTTTTCTAGACAAGCAACCAAGTGAATTCATTTAAAGCGATTTACAAAGGTTTAACGTTCTTAAGAATGTTATCCGGTTGTTTAGTACTAGAGCCCGTTACCACATTCCTGGTAACACAAATGATTTAAACTGAAGAGTTTGATCATGGCTCAGATTGAACGCTGGCGGCAGGCCTAACACATGCAAGTCGAACGGTAACATGACTAGCTTGCTAGTTGATGACGAGTGGCGGACGGGTGAGTAACGCGTAGGAATCTACCCAGTAGCGGGGGATAAGCCAGAGAAATTTGGTCTAATACCGCATACGCCCTACGGGGGAAAGCAGGGGATCTTCGGACCTTGCACTATTGGATGAGCCTGCGTGAGATTAGCTAGTTGGTGAGGTAATGGCTCACCAAGGCGACGATCTCTAGCTGGTCTGAGAGGATGATCAGCCACACTGGAACTGAGACACGGTCCAGACTCCTACGGGAGGCAGCAGTGGGGAATATTGCACAATGGGCGCAAGCCTGATGCAGCCATGCCGCGTGTGTGAAGAAGGCCCTAGGGTTGTAAAGCACTTTCAGCAGTGAGGAAAGGTTAGTAGTTAATACCTGCTAGCTGTGACGTTAACTGCAGAAGAAGCACCGGCTAACTCCGTGCCAGCAGCCGCGGTAATACGGAGGGTGCGAGCGTTAATCGGAATTACTGGGCGTAAAGCGCGCGTAGGTGGATTGGTCAGTCAGATGTGAAAGCCCAGGGCTCAACCTTGGAACTGCACCTGATACTGCTAATCTAGAGTACGGTAGAGGGTAGTGGAATTTCCTGTGTAGCGGTGAAATGCGTAGATATAGGAAGGAACACCAGTGGCGAAGGCGACTACCTGGACCGATACTGACACTGAGGTGCGAAAGCGTGGGGAGCAAACAGGATTAGATACCCTGGTAGTCCACGCCGTAAACGATGTCTACTAGCCGTTGGGAGACTTGATCTTTTAGTGGCGCAGCTAACGCGATAAGTAGACCGCCTGGGGAGTACGGCCGCAAGGTTAAAACTCAAATGAATTGACGGGGGCCCGCACAAGCGGTGGAGCATGTGGTTTAATTCGACGCAACGCGAAGAACCTTACCAACTCTTGACATCCAGAGAAGTTACTAGAGATAGTTTCGTGCCTTCGGGAACTCTGAGACAGGTGCTGCATGGCTGTCGTCAGCTCGTGTTGTGAAATGTTGGGTTAAGTCCCGTAACGAGCGCAACCCTTGTCCTTATTTGCCAGCACTTCGGGTGGGAACTCTAAGGAGACTGCCGGTGACAAACCGGAGGAAGGTGGGGACGACGTCAAGTCATCATGGCCCTTACGAGTTGGGCTACACACGTGCTACAATGGCCGGTACAGAGGGCCGCGAACCTGCGAGGGTAAGCTAATCTCAGAAAACCGGTCGTAGTCCGGATTGGAGTCTGCAACTCGACTCCATGAAGTCGGAATCGCTAGTAATCGCGAATCAGAATGTCGCGGTGAATACGTTCCCGGGCCTTGTACACACCGCCCGTCACACCATGGGAGTGGATTGCACCAGAAGTAGCTAGCTTAACCTTCGGGAGGGCGGTTACCACGGTGTGGTTCATGACTGGGGTGAAGTCGTAACAAGGTAGCCCTAGGGGAACCTGGGGCTGGATCACCTCCTTAAACGAAAGCCGATTCTCGGCAAGCGTTCACACGAATTATCTGATCAGAGAAGTTAAGAGCAACGGTGTAGGCTTGTAGCTCAGCTGGTTAGAGCGCACCCCTGATAAGGGTGAGGTCGGTGGTTCAAGTCCACTCAGGCCTACCAATAATAGCCTTACTGTTTTCTTTGGGGCTATAGCTCAGCTGGGAGAGCGCCTGCTTTGCACGCAGGAGGTCTGCGGTTCGATCCCGCATAGCTCCACCATCATCCTAAGGATGAGAAGGAAGAGTTTTAAAACATATTGTCGGTTAAGACATTATCTTTTAAAGCTTTTTTGCTTTAAACGCTCTTTAACAATTTGGATTTGATTCATTTGATTTAGATTTAAGACATGTAGTTTTACTGCATGCGCCAATTCGGCGAAATCTATCGTTACTAGCAATACAAGTTACTGTGATTCCAGACGCCTTCGGGTTATATGGTCAAGTGACTAAGCGTGCACGGTGGATGCCTTGGCAGTCAGAGGCGATGAAGGACGTTGTAACCTGCGATAAGGTTCGGGGAGGTGGTAAACAACCTTTGATCCGGACATTTCCGAATGGGGAAACCCACCTATTTATAGGTATCTTTTAACTGAATACATAGGTTATTAGAGGCGAACCTGGGGAACTGAAACATCTAAGTACCCAGAGGAAAAGAAATCAACCGAGATTCCCTAAGTAGCGGCGAGCGAACGGGGACCAGCCCTTAAGCTTTATTAGATTTAACAGAACACTCTGGAAAGTGTGGCCATAGTGGGTGATAGCCCCGTATGTGAAAGGTCTTTTAAAGTGAAATCGAGTAGGACGGCACACGTGAAACGCTGTCTGAATATGGGGGGACCATCCTCCAAGGCTAAATACTCCTGACTGACCGATAGTGAACCAGTACCGTGAGGGAAAGGCGAAAAGAACCCCTGTGAGGGGAGTGAAATAGACCCTGAAACCGTGTACGTACAAGCAGTGGGAGCCGTTTTCGGACGGTGACTGCGTACCTTTTGTATAATGGGTCAGCGACTTACTTTTAGTGGCAAGGTTAAGCATTTGCGGAGCCGTAGGGAAACCGAGTCTTAATAGGGCGTCCAGTCGCTAGGAGTAGACCCGAAACCGAGTGATCTATCCATGGGCAGGTTGAAGATGCAGTAACATGCATTGGAGGACCGAACCGACTGTCGTTGAAAAGCCAGCGGATGACTTGTGGATAGGAGTGAAAGGCTAATCAAACTCGGAGATAGCTGGTTCTCCTCGAAAACTATTTAGGTAGTGCCTCGTGTCTAACCATGGGGGTAGAGCACTGTTTCGGCTAGGGGTCATCCCGACTTACCAACCCGATGCAAACTCCGAATACCCATGAGTTCAATCACGGGAGACACACGGCGGGTGCTAACGTCCGTCGTGGAAAGGGAAACAACCCAGACCGTCAGCTAAGGTCCCAAAGTTTATGCTAAGTGGGAAACGATGTGGGAAGGCTTAGACAGCTAGGAGGTTGGCTTAGAAGCAGCCACCCTTTAAAGAAAGCGTAATAGCTCACTAGTCGAGTCGGCCCGCGCGGAAGATATAACGGGGCTAAGCATAACACCGAAGCTACGGATGCACTTTGTGCATGGTAGAGGAGCGTTCTGTAAGCTGTTGAAGCGGAAGCTGTAAGGCACCGTGGAGGTATCAGAAGTGCGAATGCTGACATGAGTAACGATAAGGGAGGTGAAAACCCTCCCCGCCGGAAGACCAAGGGTTCCTATCCAACGCTATTCGAGGTAGGGTGAGTCGGCCCCTAAGGAGAGGCTGAAGAGCGTATCCGATGGGAAACAGGTTAATATTCCTGTACTGCTCATAACTGCGATGGGGGGACGGAGAAGGCTAGGCTAGCGCGGCGTTGGTTGTCCGCGTTTAAGGTAGTAGGTTGAGGACTTAGGCAAATCCGGGTCCTTAAGACCGAGAACCGATGACGAGGTCCTTTATGGACTGAAGTAGTTGATGCCATGCTTCCAGGAAAATCCTCTAAGCTTCAGGTTATGACTAACCGTACCCTAAACCGACACAGGTGGTCAGGTAGAGAATACTAAGGCGTATGAGAAAACTCGGGTGAAGGAACTAGGCAAAATGGCACCGTAACTTCGGGAGAAGGTGCGCCGGTTTTGGTGATGGGACTTGCTCCCTAAGCTGAGGCCGGTCGAAGATACCAGGTGGCTGCGACTGTTTATTAAAAACATAGCACTCTGCAAACTCGAAAGAGGACGTATAGGGTGTGACGCCTGCCCGGTGCCGGAAGGTTAATTGATGGGGTTAGCACTTGTGCGAAGCTCTTGATCGAAGCCCCGGTAAACGGCGGCCGTAACTATAACGGTCCTAAGGTAGCGAAATTCCTTGTCGGGTAAGTTCCGACCTGCACGAATGGCGTAACGATGGCCACACTGTCTCCACCCGAGACTCAGTGAAATTGAAATAGCTGTTAAGATGCAGTTTACCCGCGGCTAGACGGAAAGACCCCGTGAACCTTTACTACAGCTTCACAGTGGACTTTGACATTACTTGTGTAGAATAGCTGGGAGGCTTTGAAACTTGGACGCCAGTTCAGGTGGAGCCACCTTTGAAATACCAGCCTGGTAATGTTGAGGTTCTAACCCAGTTCCCTAAGCGGGATCGGGGACATTGTGTGGTGGGTAGTTTGACTGGGGCGGTCTCCTCCCAAAGAGTAACGGAGGAGCACGAAGGTACCCTCAGCATGGTCGGAAATCATGCAATGAGCGCAAGAGTAGAAGGGTGCTTGACTGCGAGACAGACACGTCGAGCAGGTACGAAAGTAGGTTCTAGTGATCCGGTGGTTCTGTATGGAAGGGCCATCGCTCAACGGATAAAAGGTACTCCGGGGATAACAGGCTGATACCGCCCAAGAGTTCACATCGACGGCGGTGTTTGGCACCTCGATGTCGGCTCATCACATCCTGGGGCTGAAGCCGGTCCCAAGGGTATGGCTGTTCGCCATTTAAAGTGGTACGCGAGCTGGGTTTAGAACGTCGTGAGACAGTTCGGTCCCTATCTGCCGTGGGCGTTTGAGATTTGAGAAGAGTTGCTCCTAGTACGAGAGGACCGGAGTGAACGAACCTCTGGTGTACCGGTTGTGATGCCAATTGCATTGCCGGGTAGCTACGTTCGGACGGGATAACCGCTGAAAGCATCTAAGCGGGAAGCCTCCTTCAAGATGAGATCTCACTGGGAACTTGATTCCCCTAAAGGGCCGTTGAAGACTACGACGTTGATAGGTTGGGTGTGGAAGCGCTGTGAGGCGTTGAGCTAACCAATACTAATTGCCCGTGAGGCTTGACCATATAACGCCCAAGGCGTTTGGCAAGTGACTTGTAAGATATGTAAGACGATAGAGAGTAACGAATTAGCGCGTAGTTAAGCTACAGTCGATAAACTATCTAGATCAAATAAAAGAAGAATCAGATCTAAGTTGTAACAGTTTTGCTTGGCGACCATAGAGTTGTGGAACCACCTGAATCCATCCCGAACTCAGACGTGAAACGCAACATCGCCGATGGTAGTGTGGGGCTTCCCCATGTGAGAGTAGGTCATCGCCAAGCATTTAATTAAGAGAAAACCCCGGTCACGCTGTGATCGGGGTTTTTTCGTTGGTGGGCAATAAAATACGGTTAAGAGCGGATAGGCGCTGCTTGGAGCGGATAAAAACAAGTAAAAGCAGATAAGTCCGTAAGGGTGAGTTGTCTTAATTAATCCTAATACTAAACTGAACAGCTGTCCTTCGCTGTTCTCTAAGTTATTAATCCTTTTAATGGGATTTTGCGTATATTTCCCCTAAACTTCGCATTCGTATTTTTTGGTTTAATAGCGTCCAATAGTTATTGGTTCTAAGGTTGTTTGTATGTCTGACTCTCTAATTTATACATTAATTGCTATCTGTTTAGTTGTCTGTGCTGTAGCCATTTACTTCATTAAGCGTCATTACACACAGATTAAACAAGTTAAGGCTGATCATGCATTACAGGCTGAAAAAATCAGTAAACGTTATAATGAGAGAAGGGCTTATTTAATTGAGAGTGTTCAAGTTATCTCTAGAGCGGTAGGTAATGATGAGAAGTTAACTACGACAGAAGCGTGTATTCGCTTGTCTACACTGCTTGAATCTCTCGCTCCTCAGTTATTACAGCATGCTGATTATTCTGTAATCTATGAGGTATTTAAACGCACGGAACATATTCCAATTAAGGATCAGTGGAAAGCGTTATCTAAGCAAGCTAAGTGGTCTTTTCAGAAGGAGATGTCACAAATTGATTCTGAGCTGGGTGACAAAGTAAAGCAAGCTGCTGCTAAATTGGCTAATTATGATTTTGATGAGAGTCTCCATTAATGTATGGAATTTTTACTCGTATTTGTAATTAGTTTCATAGTTCTTGTTGGTGTTGCCTTGGCATTTGCTTTAGGGAAACCGCCTACTTACCGCCCTTCAAGAGCTGAGGTAATGGCTCTACTCGTTGATCTGATGGAAAAGCGTTTAGAGGTTGCACGATGGGAAATGTTTTTATCTCTCCCCATCCTACACGACCCTGAATTAGAAAATATTAGAAAGGGGTGTTTGGTAGTTGCTTTCGGTGATAATGAGCATCCGCCTGCAGGTGAAGGGCTAAGTGGAGCTATTTATGATCGTGACGGGATTCAGCGTATCAGAGTGTTAGCGGTTAAATTAGATCATTTGATTAAATCTGAGCCTAGTTCAAAGCTCTTCTGATAGATCGTACTGTTCGTTTTCAATTATTCTCTTGAGCTGCCAAAGCTCCTTCCAGATGGTTTTGTACTTTTGCTCTATCAGGGCGTCATGTAATTTGTTGCCACTTACTTCTAATTCAGGAATCTGGAACAACCCCGCTAAACCTAATAATTGATGGCTATGATTTCTCATCATCGAAATATCTTTGCTTTCGAAACCGTTCATTATTCCTTGTAGTTGTTTTTTAACTTCCGCGGATAGCTCGTGTTTACCTAAGTCATATTTCTCTATATCGGTTACTTCATTTTGCGGAGTCGGTGTTAGCGGTTCATCATTTTTTGAGAACGAAAGAAATTGGTTTATAGAGTGGCAAAGGTCGCCATCATTGATAGGTTTCAATAAAACATGGCTGATGCCAGATTCAATCAACTTCTGGTGTTCACTGGCGATGACGTTTGCGGTCAAAGCAAGGATTGGCAAGCTAGGTTGTGTAAGTCGGATCTGTTTTGTTGCTTCTATACCATCCATTTCTGGCATGTGTACATCCATCAATACCAAATCTGGCTGATGTTTAAGTGTTTGCTGCAGTGCTTCGCTGCCGGTTCTTGCCTCTAATACTTTAGCGCCTGCTTGGACAAGAATCTTTCTAACTAACAAACGGTTAAAGTCATTGTCTTCTGCAATCAATATGGTTGGTGTGTTAAGGATTTGTAATACGTTCGCTGTCTCATATTCAGGCAGTTTGTAAGAATCAGGGGATAATGCGTTTAGCAGTAATTGTGTCCGTGCAGGTTTACGTAGCTGGATAACTCGATAGTTATTGATAATAGATACAGGTGTACTACTTAATATAATCAACCTGCCGCTTGAATTTTCTAAGATTCGGTTAATTTGATCTATGGTGTTTTTCTGTGTGTATTTAGGGGGTAGGCCCCAGACGATAGTGCTTTCTTGTAATTCTGCACTTAACGACAACAGTTCTGCATACGAAGAAGCCTCAATGATTTTGGTCTGCATGTTGCTCAGTTGATGTTTTAAGCCTTGGCTACATAGTGGATTAACGTCAAATAAAAGAATATTTTTACTCTTATAAGTGTGCTGAGCTCTTTGGCTCTGTCGTGCAGAAAATGGAATTTTAAGTGTTACTTCAGTACCTTGGTTTTCTCTACTTGCTAAAGATATAGAGCCGGCCATAAGTTCAGTTAGACGTTTGGCAATAACGAGCCCTAAGCCGGATCCCCCGAACTTTCTTGTGATAGATGTATCTGCTTGGCTGAATGCCTGAAATAGATTAGTGATTCTATCTTCTGGTATACCAATACCGGTGTCTTTGATAACGATTTCAAGTTCGGTCTGTACAGGATCACTCTTGTGGGTTGTAACATGCAAACAGACATAACCAGCTGATGTGAACTTTACGGCATTACTAATTAGGTTTGATAGGATCTGTCGTAACCTGATAGGGTCTCCAATGATGAATTTCGGCGTATCAGATTCGATTATTGGAATTAGTTCTATGCCTTTCTCATTGGCAGAAGCTGCTTGCATCTCCATTACATCTATAACGCAGCTTTCAAATTCAAAAGAGATCTCTTCTAATTCTATGGCGTTTGATTCAAGTTTCGAATAATCCAAAATATCATCAATGATTGATAACAGCAGGTCAGAGGTTAGATTAATAATCCTAGTGTATTCTTGCTGTTCCATCTGCAGTTCGGTTTGATCTAAGAGGCGGGCAAAACCTGAAACTGATGTTAAAGGCGTACGTAGCTCATGGCTCATACGTGCAAGAAATTCATCTTTTGCTACGTTAGCTTTGTCTGCTCTTTTACGCGATTTATCGAGTGCTTGGTTCTGTTTCTCTAGATGTACAAGCGTTGACCTTAAACGTTTAGTTGCTTTGTCTACACGGCTTTCAAGCGTCTGGTTTGATTCTTGTACCCGTTGAGCTAGACGGTTAATCCCTTGTGCCAGAGATCGGAGTTCACCTGTACTAGAAAGGCTAGCTCGAGTTTCAAGATGGCCATGTTGAAGCATCTCAATTACATGAGTAAGGCCTAGAATTGGGTTGGTAATTCTTTGTCCAAAGCGTGATGCGATTAGTAAGGTGGTCAATAAACCTATGATCGCAAGAATGACCCCTTTCGTTAAAATCTCAAATTGCCGTAGCTGAGTAGGTTTTTCAGATAGAGCGATTACTACCCAGCCAATAAATTCTGGTTCTGTTTCCTTGCTTGCAGTTTCATCAGTATCTAAGAAATCTACACCCGTCGCTACGACAGGATGTAGGAAGTAAACCTGATTGTTTTTATATAGAGGGTAACCCGCATCTTTATCTAGTGGAGGTGCATTAGGATTACCTTGAGCAATTACATCAAATGCCGGTGATAAGAATATTACGTCGTCTACTTCTTCTGCTTTTGTTGCGGATCTAATGAGGCCCTGAAGAATCTCTTTATTCCCAATCAATAGACCGAATTCGGCTGAGGTCGACATCATGCGTGTCATTGTCTGGCCTTTTTCGATCAGTGCATCTCGAGCATCATCCAACCGGGTATTAATAAAATAGCCGCCTAAGAGCAAAGTGATCATGCACAGTGGAAGCAAAGTGATGATTAAGACCCGTTGTCGAATACCTAATGTGAATTGACGTTTCATCGCTCTAACTCCATTAATTGTTGGGTAAGAGCATCATCTGAAGGTATTTTGATATTCAGGGAGTTAGCTGCTTTTTTATTAGTAACTACAGAAAAGTATTTAGGGTGCTGCGCATCTGGTAATCGACTACCCGAGATCGCTTTTTGGATCATTTCCGCTGTTTGTTTACCTATTTGCTCTGGTGTTGAATAAACTGCGGTTAATGCACCAGCTTCTACATACTTTTGTGAAAAACCTATTAAAGGGATTCGCTGACGAAAGGAAATGTATAAAATCCACTTGGCGGTTGTGCGGTTGAAAACTGATTTATCTGGAAGAGATAAAAAGAGATCAGCATTTCGAATAAGTGGCTGTAGTTTATGGATTGGGTTATCGCTCTCCTGTAAAACGGTTGAGCTAAGTTGCAGCTGTTGCTTTTGTGCCGCAGCCTCTAATAACGGTAGATCATTCTTCGAATTTGGACCAAGTGCTGTTGCTACAGTCTTTGCATCCGGAGCGATTAGTCTTGCCAATCGAAGTTGCCGTGCATAGGGTTGATCTAGATAGATCGCAGTTATAGTTCCATTCTCAATCCGAGTTTGGTCTTTCTTTCTTGCCAATAAAGCTTGATACGTTAGGCGAGGCAAGAAGCTTGCGTAAAGCTTTTGTGATGGTGTTATCCGATTATAAAGTCGATCCGCTGCTCGTGAACCTACAGCAACAATATGTTCAAAACCTTCGGTATTAAAGTTGTTATCTTGCAAATCTTGTAAGGTAACCACTTTGGTATGTGAAGAAATATTGACTTGAATGCTATCCGCAACTTTTTGGTATGAGTCTGATTGGCGGCTTAAAACAACTAAATTTTCGGCCGCTACAGGGGATGCTAATAAAATTAGAGCAAACAAAGGACTTAGCAGCGGAAAAATCCGCCACTTTGTTTTGTGAAGTGTGGTCGAGCTCTTAATCAACACATCTACAATCCATTGCAGTTTATTGGTTTAGAACGTTAGCCCCATTTGCAGGTAGGTCCGACGCTCAAATATATTGTTTGAATAGAATTCTGCATACTCTTTATCGAATAGATTCTGAACGATCAGGGATAGTTCCAGTTCAGAATTCATATCTAATTGAAAAGTATTCGAGACTTTCATATCAGTTCGAGTGTAATTCGTACGTCCACTGTTTTTGTCGCTGAAACCCTCAATCCATTCTACGTGATCCATATAATAGTGGGATAATGATATTAAGCTGCTATCAGTAGGTTTTGTTGATAACAACAGTGATGCAGTGTGCAAAGGTGAAGCAGCATTAAGCGGGACTAGCCTTGGATCGGCTTCTGGGTATGCACCGCGGTTCCAAATGCCTCTAGTTTGGTTGTAACTATAGTTAAATATCACCGTATTTTTATGTGGTGATAACGATGTGTATTTGAACTGGGCCTCAGCGCCTTGATTGATCCACTCTGAGTTATTCTGGCCAATATCATAATGATCATTATTTGCATCATCGACATCAGAATCTATTCTTGTACTCCTGACGGCCGCATTACTTATATCTTCATAGAAAAGTCTGAGATCAAAATGACTACCGTGTTCAGGCCAGGTATGAAAGAACCCTAATTCAAAGGTGTTGATCTCTTCAGAATCGAGAGGTCCGGGTAGGTTAAGTAAATCGATTGTTCCAGGGCCAAATAAAACACTGTAATCGATCACGGCACGGCGATTTGTTTCTAGTAATGATGGCATTCGGTGAGCATGAGAAAATGCCGTCCTTATTGTGGAGAAGTCACTTAATGCATAGTTTAGTGCGGTTCTGTATGAAGTTGCGCCGCCGACATAAGTGCTTTCTTCAAACATAGCGCCGGCATTCAGAGTTACTTTTTCTGTTGCTTTATACTGAAGGTTACCGAAAATTTGCCAGCGATTCCCATGAATCCAATCTTTATCTGGGTATTGAAGTAATACGTTGCTTTTAACTCGTTCGTGAATAAGGTCGCTACCTAGAACCGCTTTTATCCGCTCATTAGGATTGGTTGTGTATAAAAAGCCAATTTCATGGGTTTGTACCGTTCCACGTTCTGTATCTTTAGCAGCAGCGCCTCCAAAATTATCAGCAAGTAATGCTTCTGCTAACTCTACAGTCGGAATTCCTTCGTTAATTACGAGCTCTTCTGCTGTCCAATTTTCTGTATCTAGCTTTAAAAAATTGTGTGTGTAACGCAGTTGGAGTTCTGACTGGTCTTCTAAAACTCGGTTCCAACGAATATCTTGGAAACTGGATAGGTGATCTCTAGGGGTAAAGCCTGCTTTATCAAGATCAGTTTTATCAGAATCCCCGCGATAGGCGTAACCCTTGGTTGCGCCGATATCAAAATGGATAGTGTCGGATAGATTAGGTGTTATAGATCCAGATAGGGTAATAAACTTATTTTGCGCACCATCCTTATAATAATCGCTACCATCATTTTCTTCTCTACCAGCAGATAGGGTGTAACTGATATTTGAAAGGGTGTCTGAGTGGCGTGCAGTAATATTTTTTGTGCCAAGGGCGCCAGTCGTGGTTCTAACAGCCGTACCAGATTCGGTAATTGGAGATTTAGTAATAATATTGATGGCACCCAGAAACGCATTCGAACCATGGGTAGGTACGTTGGAGCCTCGTACGACTTCAATATGGTCAATATCATCCACAGTAATGCCTACGGTTTCCCAAACTACAGTGGAAAGTAGAGGTATATAGATCGATCGACCATTAATCATCACTTCCATGCGTGATGGAAAATCATCTGACATGCCGTGATAAGTAACACCCATTTTATTTGTGTTTACGTGGAATACTTGCATTCCAGGCACTAAGCGAAATAGGTCTGGAATATTGATGGCACCTGAAGCTTCGATCATATCTTGATCAATGATGGTGATGGCAGCAGGTGCTTCAGTTAGTTTCTGAGGAAAGTGTGTCGCAGAAATTACCTGGGGAATATCTATAAAAATATCTTCTTCGGTGAATTCGGGTAACTCAGATTGATCTTGAGCGAAAACATTTAAAGTGGTGGCAAGCACAACCGGACTTATTAAATATTTTGATTGTTTCGTTATTTTGCCATCAATCATGCGAGTACATCCTATAAAAGCGTATGTGCTTAAGTTTCGAAACTAACGGAGGAAATAAGGTCTGGGATTAGATTTTAAGCCCAACATACACAATAATTATTCCCATAATAATAGCCTCTATGATGAAGCCATTGTTTTCCAGTATCCAACTCATTGTTAACTAATGCAGCCAAACTTAATGGGTTATCTATGATAACTTTATGTGTGTAGCAATTAAACCAGAGGGATGAGAGTTGAAATCCGTTTTTAGGTCCTTTTTATGTATCTTTTCCCTTACATTGGTGTCGGTTGTTTCAATTGCAGGAGAGCAAGCGGACAAAGCGATTGAAAGTGTAAAAACGTTGGTAGCACAAGGAAGTATAGCACCTGACTCAGTCATTCGTTTGGTCGCAAAGCAGGGGAATATTGCCAATTTTTTAGGTCAAAATCACGATTTGAAAAATCGATGGGAGGACGCTACAGGTATACTAATTGATGCTAAAACAATGCCTCAGCAAGCATCAATTGATTATATCCAGAATCAGACAGATATAGATCTAACCGTTGCGCGAAATAGAGAATATGCTGATCTATTTCACAATAACTTGATTGTTGATCTCTCTCCTTTTATTGAGTGGTTTGGTTTTGACTTGGTTGATGTGCAAAAAAGTCCTTTTTTAATGCCGAAAAAGCAAGCTTTCTATGCTGGGATTCCTGTTGCTATACCTGCTGATGGGGATATCGCTTTGCTATATCTTCGCAAAGATCTGTTGGAAAACTCTGATAATCAAAGGTCTTATCAAGCGCAGTTTAATGAACCCTTACAAGCGCCTAAAACATGGCTAGAGTATCAGCAGCAGGTGGCTTTCTTTCATCGATCAGAGTCCGGTTTTTATGGCTCTGTAGAGCAGCGTGATGAAGCTTCTGGGTGGATGTTCTGGATGCCTAGATACGTTTCGCAAGCGTATCCAAATCAATACTTATTTGATGACACTATGAAACCATTGATCGATAGTGAAGCTGGCATTGCTGCTACAGATAGTTATTTAGCGACCTTACCTTATTCCCCACCTGATATTCTTAATCACTCCAGCAACTACACTTATACCCTGCCAATTTTTATGAGTGGCAAAGGCTATTCGACCATTATTACCTTAGCAGGGGCGAAAATTTTTAATTCTCCTCATTCTAAAGTAAGAGGGAAATATATAGCTGTATCAATGCCAGGAACCCAAGTTGGAAATATAGTTAACCGTCGAACTACGCTTATCTATGGCAATAACTTAGTGATACCTAGTACTGCTGAGAATAAAGAATTAGCATTTTTATTTGCAATGTGGCTGACTGACCCCGATATATCTGAACTTGCTCTATCGGAGAAAGGAGGATTTGCTGATCCTTACCGAGTTAGTCACTTTCAGTCTGAAACTATTCAGGCTACGTATGGTAAAGATGTATTAGACGTGGCTCTTAAAGAAGTCTCTGTGACTGTGCCTGCTGGTACGGGACTACCTGGAGATCGAGAATATATTGCTGCGCTTAATAAGAATCTTTTTCTTGCCGCAAAAGGGGAGCAGTCGGCGCAAGAGGCTATGCGTGCCACAGCTAAAGAGTGGGATCAGATTACAGAACAATATGGTCGAGAACAGCAGATTAAATATTGGCTTAAAATGAAAGCGTTATTTCCAACTGTTCATTAAGGATTATTTTGGCTCTTTTTGATAGTAAAAAGCATCAACTAACTATTCAGCGTAAATTACTGTTTGGTGCCATTCTTATGGCGCTATTTGTCGGAGTTTTGTTGTCTGTAGCTCAGCAGATTGCTCAGCAATCTACTCAGCAGCAGGCGGAAATACAGAACCAAGCCGTCAGGCCTTTAGTTCAGGTCAATGCACTTCAATCCTTAATTTATCGTATCCGAGTCACTGAAGTTAATTTACATGTTGAGAGTGATTTCTTCGCTCTTACAGCTGCAACTGAAAAATTGTCTGCAGATATCCAGTTATTTGAACATAGTTGGCGCGCGTTCATTGACGAATTTGGTGATGGGCATGATAGGCAGGTTCGATCAATTGATGATAATTGGCAGCGACTGAAATCTAGTCTCAATAAAGTTATTCAGTCTGCCGTTGATGGGCAGATAGCGGAAGCTTTTCGATTGTCTCAATTTGAATCTCAACCCCGATTTAATGTCATCGCAAAGGACTTAGAGATTCTTGTAACCCAGATCGAGATCTCAACAGATGGATTTATAATCGAAGCGGTTGCAGAATTAGAGTCGCAACAACAACGTTTCTTGCTGATTTCCCTCGTTGGAATGCTGATTGCGATCATCTTAATGATTTGGTTTTCTCGCTATTTCGTTTTGCGTTTAAACCGAATGCGTCAGGCATTTTTTAGAATTGCCAATGGCGATCTTGAGCATAAAGTTGATGTTGTTGGGCATGATGAGTTAACGGCTTTGGCGCGATCTTTTAACGCTATGCAGGAGAAACTAGCTGATCGACAAACTGCGCTAACTCAAGCTCGCTTATTATTGGAAGAGCGGGTTAAAGAGCGAACAAAAGAGCTAAAAGAGTCTAATCTCAAGCTTCGTGAAGAGGTTGTTGAGCGAGCAAAAATACAGCAAGAACTAAAAGTACTTTCTCTTGCGGTATCGCAAACCCCTGTCAGTATCATCATTTCCGATGCTAGAGGAATGATCGAGTATGTGAATGATGCTGCTATTCAGGCCTCAGGCTTTGTTGAAGAGGATCTGCTGGGCAAAAGTGCCATCTCTTTAATTGATCAACAACAGACAAAGAAAGCCTCATTTATTGATTTTACTCAGGCTTTAAATAATGACCAAGAGTGGGCAGGCGAACTATGTGCTACTCGACGGTCGGGTCAGAGTTGTTGGGAAGCAGTGCACTTATCTCCGGTGACAACCACCGAATCAGAAATTACCCATTATCTGATTATTAAGGAAGATATTACCGAACGACGTGAACAGGAGCAGAAGCTACTTTATCAGGCTAGTTATGACGCACTGACTGAATTGCCCAATAGAACGCTTGGGATGGAGCGTTTAGCACAGGGGGTAATTAATGCTCGGCGATTGCAGCATAAATTGGCGGTTATGTTTATCGATCTTGATGGCTTTAAGAATGTTAATGACTCATTGGGTCATGATATTGGTGATCAGCTTTTAATTAAGGCGGCTTCTCGGCTGCTGAATACCGTCCGAGAATCAGATGTAGTTGCGCGCTTAGGTGGGGATGAGTTCTTGATTATTATGCCC
This sequence comes from Neptuniibacter sp. QD37_11, assembly GCF_047778105.1. Taxonomy (NCBI): domain Bacteria; kingdom Pseudomonadati; phylum Pseudomonadota; class Gammaproteobacteria; order Oceanospirillales; family Oceanospirillaceae; genus Neptuniibacter; species Neptuniibacter sp. QD37_11. Next base: position 472,847 of record NZ_CP180552.1, read on the forward strand.
GCAATTTCAGAGCAATCCGATTGCTTCCCTGTGTTAGATAAGATTAAGCATGCCTTTTCGGAGACGTTTCAATTGGCAGGCCATAGTTTAGCAGTTACCCCTAGCATTGGATTATCTATCTTTCCTGAAGACGGTGAGGATGGGGCTATTCTGTTACGCAATGCTGATTTGGCTATGTATCAAGCTAAAGAGGCCGGTCGCAATACATATAGGTTTTTCAATCACCAGATACATGAAAACCTGACGATGAGAATGCAGGTGGAAACCCAGTTGAAGTCTGCATTGGAGAAGCAAGAGTTATCGTTATCCTATCAACCGATAGTTGAAGCTCAGACCAGAAAATTGGTTGGGGTCGAGGCTTTGTTGCGCTGGAATAATGAATTGTTAGGTCCTGTGTCGCCAGATCAGTTTATCGGTATAGCTGAGCAAACGGGTTTGATTGTGCCAATAGGAAATTGGGTAATACAAACTGCGTGTATGCAGATTGCTGATTGGAGAACTCAAGGCCTGCGTGACCTGAGTTTAGCAATCAATGTTTCTCCTCGACAGTTACATGGGGATGGATTGGGGGCAGTGATTGATCAAGCGTTAGGGGCAGCGAATCTTAATCCGGAGAGTTTAATCTTGGAGGTAACGGAAGGATTGTTGATCAGGAATCCTACGGAAGCTAAACGAACGCTAGAGGCGCTAAAGGAACTTGGTATTGGAATCGCGATGGATGATTTTGGCACGGGTTACTCATCCCTCAGTAATTTGAAGAATTATCCATTTGATATCTTGAAAATAGATAGGACTTTTGTGCGCGATATAGCTTCAGATCCCGAAGATTGCGCACTTATTTCAGCCGCAATTAGCATGAGTGCTGGTTTGGGTTTGCCCGTTGTTGCTGAGGGTGTTGAAACAGAGCAACAATTGAATATATTAGCGGATATGAACTGTGATCGCGTTCAGGGCTATTACTTTAGCAAGCCGTTAGCGCCAGAGGAGTTCTTGCTCTGGGTCAAAGATTATCAAAGTTCCGATATTTCCTCGACTAATGAATGACGTCTTTTACTACTTAGTTCCGTTGGTTCGCTAGCTGTGTTGACGTATATTGTGTAGCGAACGTTAATTAATTTTAGGAATGCTAGTATGTGGTCTGTAGACGGGCGCCAGGTTGTGCATCAGTCGGGTCTTTCTATTGAAGTTTTGGACGGTAGCTTCAGCAATCCGCTTGATCTGTCCATCAGGGGTGACAAAGGTTTTTCTGCGCCAGAACTGGCTTTAATGATTCGAGAAGGGATGGAGTACGCAGCTAAAAACGGCGCTAAAGCAACAGTTCGGGCAGTAAGGCCTAACGCAACTGATAAGCCTAAACGTCCTATTTTGAAACTTAAAAAGTAGTTTATTGATGGCGGCTGATTAATTTAGTTAATTCTTCTTGCGGTAAAGGCTTGCTGTAAAAATATCCCTGAATATAGTTACATGCTTTTGCCGCTAAATAGTCCCTCTGAGACTGTGTTTCTACCCCCTCTGCAATGACTTTTACTCCGAGTGCATGTGCCATAGCAATGGTTGCATCTATTAGCGCTGGGGCTGTTTTATCATCTTCAAAATTTTGCATAAAACTACGATCGATTTTTAGGGTGTTGAACTGGTATTGGCGAAGGTAGTTTAAAGAAGAGTAGCCTGTGCCAAAGTCATCCATTGAGATAAGAATGCCTAATTGGGCGAATTCCTCAAACGCTTTTATGATGTAAGTTTGATTGCCTAATAGCACACCTTCCGTTATCTCCAAATGTAAGCTGTCGCCCGATAGCTGATTTGTATTGAGGTATTTTTTGATCTTGGTGAGCAGTGTTGGTGCTTTAAATTGCAGCGGTGATAAGTTGACTGCAATTTTGAAATTGGAGTTATGTTGTTCAGTCCAAGTTTTAGTGGCTTTCAATGCTTCTTTTAATACAAAGTAACCAATCGGAATGATTAAGCCTGTTTGTTCGGCAATCGGTATAAATTCGTCGGGAGGTACGTGGCCTAGAACTGGGTTGCTCCAGCGAAGTAGGGCTTCAGCACCTACAATACGTTCCGATTGAGTGTCAAATACGGGTTGGTAGTTTAGATAGAATTCGTTACGTGCTAATGCGCCATGCATCTGCTCTTCTATCAGTAAGCGGCGTTCTATACCGGCATTCATATCCTCGGTGAAAAAGTGGTAGGCATTTCGACCTTCGCTTTTGGAGTGGTACATAGCGGAATCAGCATTTCGCAGCAGCTGATCCGGTTGGCTGCCATCATCTGGATAAAGGGATATACCAATACTCGTCGTAAGAAGCAGTTCTCTATTTTTGACTTTAAAAACATCGCGGAAGCTTTTGAGTAGGTTTTCTGCAATGGGGCGTACCTCAAGGGAATCTTCGAGGTTGTTAATGAGAACGATAAATTCATCACCGCCCAAACGGCCTATGGTATCGCTGGCGCGAATCATCGAGCGTAATTTATCTGCTGCTTGAATGAGTAATTCATCGCCTAGTGCATGACCAAGCGTATCGTTTACTTTCTTAAAATCGTCTAGATCGATAAAGAGGACTGCAAGCTTTTTGTTGTTTCGTTCAGCTTCTTGAATCAGCAAATTGAGCCGGTCGAGAGCTAAGAAACGATTTGGTAATCCTGTGAGGTTATCGAAATGTGCTTGATGAATGATTTTCTCTTCTTGGATTTTCTGGCTGGTTATATCTTGCAGGGTTTCTATCGCTCCAATGGTTTGACCATCTTCATCCTGAAGAGGAGCTGCTGTGAAATATAACCAGCGACCATCATGCATTTTAGGAAAGTAGTCTTGGGCTTCTACTGCACCTGGGATGAGCTCTGATGGCTGGAATTTATGACCGTAGTGTTTTTCTATATCTTTGGCTATGGCGCCATTAAGAACTAAATCGGCCATCACTGGGCGCGGATGACCATAAAAGCCACGCCAAGAGTCTTTTGTGCCAATCACTGCTGCAGCAGGTATGCCTGTGAGTATTTCGCAGGCTTTATTCCAGTGTGTGATAACGTGATCTTCATTGATAACGAAGCTGGCAATGGGGTTGCCAATAATCATCTGGGACAGCTGTTGCTGGGTTTTTTTAAATGCTTTCCGTGCTAAGTAAAGATCGGTGATATTGGAAGCTATGCCTCGATAACCTGAAAAATTCCCCTCAATATCAAAGGTTGGAGCACCACTGACGGTATAGCGCTGTAATTGCCCTTCATCATTAAAAATATCGTACTGGAAATCATAGAAGGGCTCGTGTTGCTTACATAGAGCTTTGTGTTCCTGCATTGCAGAATAAGAGTCGGGGCTAATTGGCATTTCCCAGCGGCAACGACCAATAAAATCGATCTGGTTGCGACTCATTCGGCTGATCCCGGTCCCTGAGAAGCTGATGAATCGAAACTCTTTATCCTGCTCCCAAAACCAATCGGACGATAGCGCAGCAAAATCGTTAAGGCGTTCTATCTCCTGCTGCAATTGTGCAACCTGAGCTTCGAAATCAGTCTGTTTAATGGCTTTGTTACTCATATGGATAGCTACTGCAGTTCTGCTGTTCCAGAGTTAAATGATCATCTTATAAGTATAGATGTTGAATTGTATTTCAATAAACAGGTTTAAGTAATTCTAAATGTACTTTTAATTCGCTAGCTTGCTATTGTGCGGATGACTTTGATTGAGTTTGGGGTAATTTAATAATAGGAAATGTATAAAAACTTAATTTCTTTTCAAATATACTCTAAAAAATATAACGCTTTAATTCTATGTATGTTAATAACTACTAAATTAATTGTCTTGAATTAAGTGCTTTGGGTTTGTGTAGTGTAATATTGCTCATCACGTTGAAATGTAAAAATCTGCATCCTGATAGAAACCGATCCTGTTGCAGAGCGGGCTTAAAAAGAGAGGAGCTAAATAAGGTGTCTATTGTGCACAAAAGTGTAAGAAAGATTGTAACAGCTGCATGCCTTTCTGGGTGTATGATTAGCCTATCAGCTAATGCCGAAGATTTAATTGATGTTTACAAATTAGCGTTGGAAAATGACCCTACCTATCAGGCGGGTTTTCATGAGCACGAAGCGTCTAAAGAAATATATTCTCAAGCCAAAGCCGCGTTACTTCCTACTATCAAATTTGATTATTCTCAGACAGAAACAACGCAAGATATTGTTAGTTCTGATAATCAGGTTTTTTCCAGCGGGAGCACCTCTTACCCAACCACTGAGATGACTCTATCTCTTACCCAATCTATCTATAGCTACAGTAATTGGGCTTACTTTAAACAAGCGAAAGAAGATGTGAAGAGGGTAGCGTCTGAGTTGGAGGATGTTCGCCAAGATCTGATGATGCGTACCGCCGAAAACTATTTTTCTGCGCTACGAGAATACGATAATTACACTTCTGTTAAGTCTGAAGTTGCTTCCCTAGAAAAACACTATGAGCTGGTACGTCAGCAGCGCGAAGATGGTCTGGCACGTGTTACCGATGAACTGGATGCTCAGGCGCGTTATATGCAAGCTAAAGCGCGTGAAGTGGAAATTCGCAATACACTAAAGGATGCGCTTCAAAGTTTGAAAGAGATGACAGGGCAATTACCCCAGTCATTGGTTTCTCTTGGTCTTGATATGGACTTGGTTGAGCCAACGCCAGCAATGCCTCAAGAGTGGGTTGAGAAAAGCCGAAACAACAATCCTAATGTTCTCGCTAAGCGTTATGCGACTTCAGTAGCTTGGCAGGAAGTTCGCCGACAAAAGGGTGGACATTATCCAACATTAGATTTTGTTTTTTCGCAGAACAATAGAGAGACAGAAGGGTCACTATTTGGTGGTGGCTCTGAAGTTGAGACTCAAGACATGATGGTTAAATTAACTGTGCCCATTTACGCAGGTGGTGCAGTGTCTTCTAAAGTCAGAGAGTCTATTGAACTGCATAATAAAGCTCAGGATGAATTAGAAGTTGAGTGGCGTGCAACAGAACGTGAGACGTATGCTGCATTTGACGGTGTTGTTGGCTCTATTGCTAAAGTTGAAGCGTTGCAGCGTTCAGTGGATGCTTATGAGCTTGGTGTAGAAGCAAAACGTACCGCTTATGAGTCTGGTTTGACATCGAGCTTAAGTGTATTGGATGCAGAGCGTGATTTGTTCTTTGCTAGAACTGAGTTTTCTAGTGCTCGATATGACTATCTTATAAATACGTTGCGCCTAAAGCGTGCTGTTGGCCTCTTAGGAGATACTGATTTGGAGCAGGTTAACGCCATGCTTTCTGGTGAAGAGCAAGCGTTTGAGATTACGGCATCGGTAATGGATAGCCGTACTTATCGAAGTTCTGAGCAGGCTCGTCGTTAGGTCTCAAATGCAGCCGCAAGCTGTATTGCTATCTGCCTTTTCCTCTTTGGCAGTGCCATTTGGTTATGAGCGTTCTTGTAAATTAACGGCGGGAACTCTCAATCAAACCCGATTTCTACTTACTCAACACAAAAACTGTTTTGGGACCGATCCGCTGGCTTCGCTTTTGGAGTTAGCGGTTGATCTTAAAATGCCTGACGAAGGCTTGGGATGGATTCAGAATCGACTTGATAAAGCTGAGCTTGTTCATCTAGGGTATGAGGATGAGCGTGGTGAGCCGCTGTTTAAACTTTATCTTGAGTATCCTTATTCTGTTGCCGAAGGTGGCGAGCTAAATGACTCGAAGGGGTTTTTGCTGCATCAGGCAATTAAATGGAATCCAAATAGCAATCGTCATTTAATCACAAACTATCGATGTTTACCCTCCTTATCCAAGGAGCATTATTTTTCATTTATTGAACAATGCTTAGGCTCTTCTGGGCGGGGACAGTCTTTGTGGGTTACAGCATTATTGGAGCAGGTTTGTAAATCAAAGTTGCCAATGATGCTTGATGTATCTGAGCCTGAGAGTGTGCGTAGGTCTTTTGATATCAATTTATATGATTTCTCTCTCCAAATAGGTGAGTTGCCTTCTTTACTGAAAAGGCTTTTTAAAAGCTTTTCAATTTCGTCTACTTCTGTGGAACAATTTTTAGAACAAAATGCGGGTCGTGTTTTAGGTCATGTATCTGGCGGAATAAATCGAGCTGGAGAGCCTTTTGTTACGCTGTATTTTGGAGTGGAAGAACGCTGTGGAAAATAGGAATGAGCTAGAGCTGTTTTTTAAAAAATGTGGCCCCAAAGCGCAGTTGTCGGATTATTGTCTTTGGCCGTACCCCCCTCTGGCAGCTACTGATGGTAAACAGCATTCTGTTAACCTTCTATTAAATAGCTTTTCTGTAGCGGGCGTCGGAGTTAACGGCGTTAAGTTGATAAACGAAATTCAGAAATTGATGGGAGAGGGACAGACAGTTTGGGGGGTAAAGCTTGTTGACGGAAAAATTAGTTGGGAACTGTATTTTTACGACTATAAACGCCTTGAGAGAATAAACTCCTTTTCTCGTTTAAAGCGACTGATGCCTGATTATTTATCGACTGCTTTGGATGTATCGGATGATGTACCTTACTTTATGTTTTCGATAGATCTGGGTGTCGAAGAGTTGAATGAATGTCGTTTAAATTTAAGCGAAGCGAATATCTATATTGGGAATGACGGTAGTAATGTGTCTTCAGGAATTAGTTATCTCTTGTCTGAAGACGGTCTTTCCTTAAGCAATCTTTATTACTTCTATAACTCGGTTAAAGAGAAAGAAGGTATTTTGGCAAAGATAGCAAGTTCTGCGCATTTGAACCTGCGGAAGTTAGATTTCAATAAAATTCTTTTTCCTGAACTTCGTGATTGTGAAACGACCGTAGTTGCTAATAAAAAACAAAATGAAGGGATCTACTTCTCTCGTATTAAAATAGAACAGCTTATTTGGTTCTTAGAAGTCATGAGGTATCCAGAGCCGATTCTGGGTTATGTAAAGGCTTCTATGAATGAATTAGATCATATGCTCTATGATGTCGGCGTAGATTACAAAATGTTGCCTGATGGCCAGATAGAAGTTTTGAAGACGAGTTATTACGGAATTTTTTGATGCTTTCTATAGAACAGCGCTTCGATCACAGTGTCTACGTCTCTATGACAATGGAATTTCGCTGTAACTTAAAATGCGTTCACTGCATGATCGAAGGAACTATGGATTATCTTGAACCGCAGAGTCGACAAAAGTTTGATGAGCTGCTTGCTTATAATCGAGAACACCAAAAGTGGTCTGGGCTAATTCTTACCGGCTCAGAAATTACCTTGCACAGAAATTTGCCTGAACTGGCTAAAGCCGCAAAGCAGTCTGGCTTTCAGCATGTTCGAATTCAGAGTCATGGTATGCATCTTGGCAAGTTAGATTATTGTGCCCAGCTCATTGACTCTGGGGTTGACGAATTTTTCATTAGCGTTGCTGCTGCAGATGCTCAGTCGCATGATGCAATAACCCAAGTTCAAGGTTCATTTAATAAAACCCTTCAGGGAATGGAAAATATAGATCGTTGGGAGCATACGATCAGTATTACTAATACAGTCGTAACAAAAAAAAGTTATAAGCAGTTACCGCAAGTTGTAGATGCATTAGCGCATTTAAAAAACTTAGCGCAAATGGAATTTTGGTTTTATTGGCCGATGTCAGGCAAGGATGAAAAGACTTTGCTTGCACCTCATTTGGAAATGTTGCCCTATTTGAAAGAGGCTGTGATAAAAGCACAGGCGCTAGGTCGGCGTGTGGAAATTAAAAATTTCCCACAATGTTTGTTGGGAGAATTTAAGCATTTATTGGTAAATGGACAGCCGCAACTTTTTATTGATCCTGTATTTTGGCGGGAATTTGAAAAAAACGGTTTTTATCAATGTAAGCATCGAGAAAGCTGTCAGTCCACGGAATGCCTAGGGTTAAATAGTGCATATATTAAGAATTTTGGTTGGGAAGAAGAAATACTTACTCCACAGGCCAATAGTTAAGTTGCAGAAGGGGTGTCTTCTTATCTAAGATGGATCCTTTAGACTGCAATAAATATTAGAAATAGCTAAGGAAAACAACGTGACAACACAGTTACTGATTTACGGAGATGTTCAGCCAATCAATAAGCAGCGTCATGCAGATTGGTCAGTAAAAGCGGGTAGTCAATATGGCTTTGCTCAAGCGGTTAACTCAGTACCGTTAATGGCTGTTGAGTTTCCTAATGCGGCTGAAGAATATTGTGTAGTGTTTGCGGGCGAAGGTGAAAATCTTCTACCGGTAGTTCTAATGGGTGTTAGAGAGCAGGAAAATCTTTACGTAAATGAAGATGGTAGTTGGAAAGCTAAATATATCCCAGCTTTCATCCGTCGTTACCCATTTGTTTTTTCTAGTGCTGATGATGGTTCGACCCTAACGCTTTGTGTAGATGAGGGGTTCGAAGGTTGCAATCAGGAAGGGCGTGGCGAAAAGCTATTTGATGCTGATGGTGAGCAAACTCAGTATCTAAGTTCTGTATTGGATTTCCTAAAAGAGTATCAAGTGCATTATCAGCGCACTAAGGCTTTTGCTAAAAAGCTCCAGGAACTAGATTTGCTTGAGCCTATGGGAGCGCAGTTTACTACGCCAGCTGGCGAGAAACGTACTGTGACTGGTTTCCAAGCAGTTAATCGTGAAAAACTAAAAGGTTTAGCTCCTGAAACGTTTGCTGAGCTAGCTCAAACTGATGAGCTAGAACTGATTTATGTGCATCTGCAGTCTATGCGTAATTTTACTAAGATGCTTGAAAAAGTTTCTGGTAGCGCGGCTGTATCTGCAGATGAAGAGACGACAGAAGAAGTAACGCATTAAATTAAATGGGGTGGTGGGAACTACCCCGTTGTTTTATAAGAAGTATTTAGAACCGGATTGGTGTGGCAGCGTCGATCCGGTTTTTCAGCATTTATAGAATGGTCTTCGGCAGGACCGATTAGAGGGTGATTTGTATGGCGATTAAAAGGAATGAAACGGCAAAAAGTAGGCTTTGGAATGCAGTTAATAGAGCCAATCTCGGAGTGCCAAACGAAGGGTCGCAAAGACCTTCTACCGCCAAACATGCATTGAGAAATGATCGCTTCAGGCTCGAATCGTTAGAGCCTAGATTACTCTTATCCGCCGATCCTGTTTTTGCAGCAGCTGCTAATGCTGATCTAACAGTTCGTTTACTTCAAGAAGATGACATTACCCTTGTTCAGATTCTTGATAATACTGCCGACTCTGAAGATTCTGCCGTGCTTCAGGAATACACACTGATTGACGATACAGGTGCAACAGTTCTTGATAGCCTGACAATTGAGGGTGTTGATGACTCAGATGAATCTCTTACCCTCGAGAATAGTCTGCTAGATGACACTACCGGACTTGTGGTTAATTTTAATGGTGGTACAGGTAATGACACCGTTGTAGGCACAAGTGCTGATACGCAATGGAGCTTAACGGGTTCTGGCAGCGGTAGCGCAGATAAAGGAAATCTTAATTTTACCGGTGTCGCGAACATCGAAGGCGGTGACGGTGATGATTCTGTTGCCAACGGTTCTGCTACAGCATCTTGGTCATTGACTGATACATACTCAGGTTCTGTGAATAGTGTCAGTTTTACGGGGGTTGAAAATCTAACCGGTGCCGCTGGTGATACCTTAGATTATTCTTCTTATGGTATTGGTGTAACAGTCGATTTAGCTGGTGGCTATGCGACCGGTTTTGCCTCTGTTGCTGGTTTCGATAACGTTACAGGTTCAAGCCACGCAGATACTATTGCTGGTAATGACAACGCCAACACTTTGATCGGTGGAGGCGGAGACGATACGTTGGTTGTTAATCGTGATGCAAATATCACATTAACTGATACGGAAGTTCGCTTTGATGGCGAGCTGGCAGGTTCTGGCGAAGACTCTATCTCTGGCTTCGAAGCCGCTTCGCTAACTGGTGGTGATGGCGACAACACGATCGATGCTTCGGCATTTACGGGCGTTAATGGCGTCAGTATTGATGGTGGTGCAGGCGCTGATACATTGACAGGTACCGGTGTTGCGGACCGCATTATTGGCGGTGAAGGTGATGATACCATCTATGGTGGTGCGGGCGCAGATGTTTATGTTGCATCAACTGACCAAGATATGCTTATTGCTGCAGGTGGTCCTGGTGATGCTGAGTTTAAAGCCGGTGCCATGAATGCAGGGGGGCAAATTAGCTCTCCGAATGATAAAGATACCTTGTACAGCATTGAATCTGCGGAGCTTACCGGCGGTGATTCGGCAAATACTATTGATGCAAGTGGGTTTGCTGGAAGTGTAACCATTGATGGTGGTGCCGGTGACGATAATATCACTGGCTCAGCGCAAGCAGATATTCTAACAGGTGGTTTAGGTGCCGATAGTATCGAAGGTCTTGGCGGTGTTGATACCTTGGTGGAAAGCAGCAACGGCCATTTTGCATTGGTTGGTACTGCTGCTAGCTCGACTTTAACGTCTAGCAAAAACGAAACTGCGCTGATTACTCTAACTGGTGTAACTTCAGGTACTTTTACCCTGACCTTTGCTGGTCAGACAACCGCCGCTATTGCATATAACGCCTCAGCTGCTGAAATTAAAGCGGCCCTTCGTAGCTTATCTAATGTTGGTGAACAAGATGTCACTGTAGCACTGGGTGACATGGATGCTTCTACTGATCCTGTAGATGGAACAACTGAGTGGACGATCTCATTTACGGGCGATCTTGCTGATAGCAATGTGGCAGATCTAACCCTAGATGATACTAATTTGACTGGAGGATCTGCATCAGTAGCAGTGACTCAGCATTTTACTGAAGACGACACGATCACCAACGTTGAGGAAGCTGAACTTACTACAGGACAGGGCGCTAATATTCTGGATGCTTCTGGATTCTCTGGTTCTGTAACACTGGACGCGGGTTCAGGCGACGATATTCTGCGTGGCGGTTCTGCTGCGGATATTCTTAAAGGCGGCTCCGGTAGCGATATTCTTTCCGGTGGTGCAGGTGAAGATACGATTGATGGTGGAACAGGCAATGATATTTTGTCGGAATCCGGTGATCGTAACTTTTATCTTACCTCTACAGCGCTTCTAAATGCGGCAGATGCAGCGACCAGTACAGAAGACGATACATTGTCTGGTATCGAAGGCGCAGAGCTGACAGGTGGCGCGAGTGCTAATACGATTGATGCGTCAGGGTTTAGCAATGTTGATGCGACGACTCAGCTTTATTACCTAAATAATGGCTTTGGCGTAGGTACTGGCCAGGGCAATGACCTCCTAGTTAAGCTTGGTTCCACCGATATTGAGATAGATCTTAGTACGGCAAATACTATTCAGGACGTGCTTGATCTAATCACGGCTGCTGATGCCGCGCTTACCGCTGTACTAGATGGTATCGCGATTCAAATCACCAGTTCTGGTGCTGCTATTACGGAAATTAGTTCTCTAAATAGCTCTACAACGGCTGAAGATTTAGGACTTTCCTTCACGGGTAGTTTGGCTACAGTACTAGGGGATACCTTAGGTACAGGCAGTGTCACACTTTCTGGCGGCGCTGGTGCTGATACGCTAGTAGGCTCTGGTGGTGCTGATGTTTTAATTGGCGGCAGCGGTGCTGATGCAATTGATGGGCAGGGTGGTATAGACCATCTTACCGAGACATTTGATCTGAACATGACTCTCTCCGATGCAACGGCTGCAACTCATGACGCAGAGCTCGTCATTGGTGCAGATGCTGCGGATAAGTTAACAAATATTGAGAAAATCACGCTGACGGGTGGGGCCAGTGCAAATACCTTAGATGCATCAGCCTATAGCTTGACATCGGTTACCTTAGCTACTGGTGGCGGCGCCGACACCTTGAAAGGCGGTTCGCAAAGCGACATTTTTATTCTTGATGTCGAAGGTCTTACGGCTGGAGTTGATACAGTCACCATCAATGTAGGTGGCGGTAGTGCTAACGAAGTTGTTGTTCTGGATACCGATGGTTTAGTTACTCAGGATGACTTCGGCTGGGTGACTTGGGATGGTACAGCTGCGGGTACACAAACCCTTAAAGGCAATGATGACAGCGACGGTAACAAAAATAAGCTTGTTGTTAGCGAGAATATCACGCTGTCAGGAACAAACCTAAAACTCTTAGCTGACACAATAGAAATCAAAGGCTTCACCATCGATACTAGTGTAAATGGTGGAGTGTCAGGTGATATTTATCTTGAAGGTATCAACATCACAATTGATGAAGGTGCCCAATTAATCGCTAAGGACGATAATGCTGGTACTGCCGGTGATATCACGATCTATGGTCTGGATGACCGTCTAGACTGGACTTCCGGTTTCGCCAATATCGACTTTATTGAGTCGATTGTAACTATCGGGCAGACCGAAGGTGCTGGTGGCGAACATACCATTATCAAAGGTGGCGATGTTGTTGTTTATGCTCGTGCGAATGCCCAGCACTACATCAAAGATACTGATCACTGGGATTTTGCCCTAGATGACTACTTAGCTTTCGGTTTAGAAGGTATTGCTGAAGCTGCAGAAGGTTTTGCTCTGTTTGCTGCTGTGTCTTATGCGAAAGGTAATGCTCAAGTTAAAATTGGTAAAGAAACTGAGATCGAAGCTGAAGACTTTATTGCTGATGCGACTTCGATTGTTAACGTTTCAGCCTCTCCAACAGGTTGGGCGTTTGCTGGCGCAGCGGGTGTAATCGAAAACACTGCAAAAGTAGAGATCGACGGTAAGATCACAACGACCGATGATCTGATAGTTCGTACGAATGTGGATAACACCACCAACGTACTTGCCGACCCAACTGCGGCAGGCACCATTGCGACCAGTGTCGCTATAAGTGTAACTAACTCTGAATCTACTGCGCATGTGCAGGATAACGCTATCCTAAATGTTGGTGGTGATTTAACGGTTGATGCTAATACGGTTGATAAAAACCGCACGATGGCGCGTTCAATCTCCGGTGATACAGGAGCCTTAGGTGTAGCACTGGCATTTAGCTATGAAGATGGCAATACCAATGCTTACCTAGACGGAACCGTAAATAGTTCTAATAGCATTTCTGTGACGGCTGAAATGGAAAAAGCTGCCATTGAAGCGTCAGAAATGATCTTTGTGCCTACCATCGTCAATGGTGTACAAGCCGTTTCTGCAACAGGCTCTGATTCTAAAGGCAACTTGCTTGAAGATACCGAAGCTACAGCTAAAGAGAAAATGACCGCAGGGGTGGATAGTCTGACCGGTGGTTTCATTACTAAGGTTTCTAAAGCTATTGCGGGTAAACTAAGTTCTGATCCTCCAGGCGATCCTTGGAAGTTTGATGCTAGTTTCAGTACTGCTGTTGTTATCGATAAAAACAAAGCAGATGCTCGCATTGGTGATGGCGCTTCAGATGGTGATACCGACAGTGGCGATATTACCTCTTCTGGTGATATTACGGTTAAAGCTGTTGTTTCTTCGCGTCCTGATGTAACTGCATCATCTAGTGCTGATGATGAGAATAAAGATGACTCATCCAAAGGCCCTCAAGCAAATACTGGCGGTTCCGTTGCGATGGTCGTTGGTATTTTCGAGAACGATGCTGATGCACTGATTAATAGCGGCGCTAAGGTTGATACCGAAGGTACGCTAACTGTCGATGCGCAGGCACTGAATCAGATCGATCCATTAGGTTTATGGGGCGCAAACCTAATAGCGCCACTTGTGTCTGGTGATAGCATTGAAGCAGATTATGATACGACGCAAGACTATGATCAGCCGATCAAACTTGAAGGTGTTGTTGAGGTTAAACAGGGCCACACAGCTGGTGGTAATGTTGGTTCTTTCTATGAATATACTGGCACTCATGAGCAGACCTTCGACCTTTCTGAGGTCAATTTCACTTCCGGTGATTGGAAGGAAGTAAATCCATTTGCAGAAAAATCATCAGGCTTTATTGGTCAGCTTACAACTTACCTTGATGATAATTTAGGTTTAGATAACAACCTGATCGATAGCTGGTCAGTCGCGACTGCTGAAGGGCAGAAACTGTCGTTGGCTGGTGCCGGTACTGCGATGTTTATCGAGCAGGATTCGGATGCGCGAATTAAATCTGGTGCTGAGATCAATCAACGTTTAGCTTCATCGGGTACACCGGGTGATGTCGTTGTTACCGCAAATAGCATCAACCACTTAGCTGCCTTGGGTGGTAACTTTAAAACCCCAGGCATCTCTTCGGGTAATACAACAGGTTCAGGTGAGAATAAACAGCGTACGTGGAAGCCTTCCTGGGAGAGTGGTGGTGCTGGATCATCTTCTGCAGATGGTGGAAGTGCTGCAGGTTTGACCGTTCTTTATCATGGCTTTACGGGTAATTCGACTGCCAAGATTGAAGATGGTGTTCTGCTTGATGCAGATGCTCTGAAGGTCGTCGCTGATAACGAAACTGTAGGTGTCACCTTTGGTGCGTCCGGTGGCCAGTCTGACAATATCGCCTTCAATGGCGCGGTTATTATCAATGAAATTGATAACAGCACGATTGCGCAGATCGCTGAAGGTGCGACAATTAATGTAGGCAGTGGTGATATCGGCGGTAGCGGCCCATCTTTGCAAGTTAAAGCTAAAGATGATGCCTATCTAATTACTGTTGCAGGTGGTATCGCTGCATCTGAACATGTAGGTGTAGGTGCCGCTGTATCTGGCAACATTGTCGATCGTGAAACTGAAGCACTCATTGGTGCTCGCGATGGCGAAGATGTTGCGACAACGAAAGGTTCTGTAACTGTAGCTGGCGATCTAACCGTTGAAGCCGATCACGAAGGCTTTATCGGTTCTCTTGCGATCTCTGGTGCGAAAACATCCAGTAGCTCTACGCCCGAATCTGGTGGTACAGGTGTCAGTCAGAATAATTCGGATGGCTCAAAGAGCGAAACAGATGACCCGGGTAAACTGCCGAATAACCAGAAAAATTACGACAACGTTATTGCAGAGCTGAAAGCACGCTTTGGCGAAACGGATAGTTCGTCCGGTTCTTCAGGTAGTTCTACAGCGAGTGAAAATGCGGGCAAATCGGGCATTGGTATTTCTGGCTCAGTAACCATCAATTATGTTGAAGATGATGTTTGGGCTTATATCGACTCAAGTGGTGACGTCACTACAACCGATATTGATAGCACGATTACGATTAAGTCAGATGATTCGACTGCGATAGGCTCTCTTGCAGGTTCTGCTGCTATCTCCTCAGCTAGCGCAGGAAAGTCCGCTACCGGCATTGCTGGTGCTATTGGTATCAACCTGATTGGCGGTAAGAGTGCGGCATTTATTGATAATGCTGGCACTATTACTACGCCGCGTTTAGATATGGATGCGACCCGTACAGGCTGGGTTGTTTCCATCAATGTCGGTGTTGCTGGTGCAACAGGTCAACAAGGCACTGCCGTCGGCGGTTCCGTAGCTGTCACACGTATTACATATTCCACTGAAACAAGTATTACTAACACGCCTACCGTTGTCGTGAACGGTCATCTGTCTATGCATGCAGATGATTCTAGTAATCTTATTCTTGTCGCGGGTGCTGCTGGCTTTGGCGGTAAGTCCGGCGCAGGTGTTTCTGTTGCTTTCTCTGAGATTGAAAACTCTGTTACTTCGAAGATTGATAATGTTGATAGTCTGAAATACACATCAGGTTTAGATGTAAATGCTAAGGCAGATGGCCTTCTCGTAGCAGTAACGGGTACTGTAGGTGTATCGACTAGCAGTTCAGGTGGTCTTAGTTTAGCGGGCACCCTATCTATCAACATGGTTGATACCGATGTTGATGCGGCTATTTTAAATACCACCACGACAGCAGATTCTGCTGGCGACGTTACTGTTTCAGCTTTAGATGACTCTTCAATTTTCTCGTTTGCAGGTGGTTTTGCAGCGGGTGGTAAAGCTGGTTTGGGTGCTGCGTTAGCACTTAACTTTATGACCAATACGGTGAAAGCTCGTGTTGAAGGTTCGACGATCAGAACTGATGGCAATGTTACGGTTAAGGCGCTTGAAAGCAGTTCATTAATTGGTATCGCACTTGGTGGTGCTGGCACTAACAAGTTGGCTATTGCTGCATCTGTTTCCGCAAATCAAACCGCTAACACCGTATCTGCAAAAGTACTTGATAGTGCGATTGAAGGTCGAGGTGATAACACTTCGTCCTCTGTTATAGCGCAAGATTCTTCAACTAGTGTAGGTATTGCAGGTGCAGGTGCAGGAGCGGGGAAAGTCGCTCTGGGTGCAAGTATTGGTGTTAACTTGATTGGTAATACGATCACGTCACAGGTGGATGATTCACTTATCCACATGACTGGTTTGAACTCCAATATCAATGTTACAGCGATAGCAGAAGAAGTTTTGGTCAGCGTTGCTATTGGTGGCGCAGGAGCAAATACTTTTGCACTAGGTGGATCTGTTTCGGTTAATGAAGTTACTAATACTGTAGAAGCTAAAGTAACTAATAGTTTGGATACATCTTCATCTGGAACGCCAAATAAAGGCCTTCATGCGACAGGTGATATCTCTGTATCTGCTGCTGATAGCACAACAATGGTTGTTGTTGCTGGTGCGGGAGCCGGTGCAGGTACTGCAGCAATTGGTGCTGCAGTTTCCACAACGGATGTTGGCAATACCATCAAGGCCTCTATCGATGGTTCTACGGTTAATTCATCTGCTGGCAATGTTTCTGTTACTGCAGGTTTTGCTGCGCCTACGACGGCAGCTGATCTTGGTAGTCTGGGTGTTGATACGGCTGACCTTCCAGATGAAACCGATACCAGTTCGCAAATCATCAATGTCACTGTAGCTGGTGCCGGTGCAAATACCTTTGCTGCAGGCGCCGCTATATCTTTAAATTGGTTACATAACAGTGTTCAGGCCTATATCAGCGGTGGTGCTGATGTAGATGCAATGGGCGATATTAAAGTTAATGCCCGTGATGACGCAGATATGATCAGTGTTGCTGTAGGAGCTGCAGGCGCAGGTACGACAGCAATCGGTGCTGCATTGGCTTATAACTATATTGGTGGTACGCCTGAGGACCCTAGCCGCACAGTTGATAGTAGCCGACTGACTGATGATGCCGGACAGGTACTTGCGTACATCGATAATTCACAAGTTGATTCATCCGCTGCGGGCGTCGAAGTGGCAGCCCATGCTGATTCGAGCATTATTAATGTAACTATTGGTGCAGCGGGTGCAGGCACTGTTGCTGTCGCAGGTTCAGTTTCCATCAACTTTATGCGCAATATTGTGAGTGCCCAGATTAAAGGTGGGGCTGATGTATCCGCGCATACTGATGTTGATGTTAGTGCGACTGTTACACCTATTATGATTATTGTTGCGGGTGGTGGCTCCGGTGCGGGCACTGCAGCTGCTTCTATTGCTTCTGCTACGAATGATATGCGTAGCAGCATTAGCGCAAGTATCGAAGGCTCTGGTACAACAGCAACGGCGACTACGGGTGATGTGAATGTTGCAGCAGAAGTACTAAATACTAATCAGTTACCTACAGTAGGTGATGCTTCTAATCAGGCTGATACTTATGCAGCGAATGCTGCTGACCCAGACGAAAATCCAGATCCTATTTTAGATGCTCAGATTTGGAGTTTTGCTGTTAGTGGCTCTGGTGCAGGTACTGCAGCTGGCGCAGGAGCATTGAGCCTTAACTGGATTCGTAATGAGGTCGAAGCATACATTGCGGATAGCGAGACAGTTACAGCCAATGCCGGAGGTGTCAGTTTACGTGCATCTGATCAAGCAACTTTAAATTCTCTATCAGCGGGTCTAACAGGTGCTGGTACAGGCGCTGTTGGTGCTGCGGTCGCTTATAACTATATTGGCGGTGACCCTGACGATCCAACGTCTGATCGTAAGAATTTTGCGAAAGTTTATATTGATAATGCCACAGTGAATGCTGGCAGTTTGGCGATGAATGCTATTGCTAATGCCAACATTAATTCGCTTGCAGTCGGCGCATCAGGCGCAGGTACTTTTGCTGGCTCTGGCGCTTTATCGCTTAACTGGATTAAGAAAAATGTTGAAGCGTTGATCACCAACGGCGCTAAAGTAACGACAACCAGTGATATCACTGTTCGTGCTTCAGATAGTTCAACTATTCGTTCCGGCGCTGTTGTGATTGCAGGCTCAGGCACTGCTGCTGTAGGTGGTGCGGTTGCTTATAACGAAATAGCTAACACTATTTCTGCAGGTATCTCAGGTTCAGGAACAACGGTTACTATCACCGCGGGTAATAGCAGAGATATCGTGATCGAATCCCTGTCTGATTCTACTGTGAAAACTTTAGTAGCCAGCGTAGCTGGTTCAGGTACTGCGAGTGTTGCAGGTTCAGCAGGTGCGAACCTACTGGAAAGCCAAGTGAACGCTTTCATTGATACAGCAACTGTAACAACAGATGGCAGTATCTCTGTTTATGCGGAATCTAAAGATACATCCGAAGGTATTGTTGGCGCTATTGGTGCGTCTGGAACGGCAGGTATTGGTGGTGCCGTAACTGTAAATCAGTTGGATAATGGTACTTATGCTTTCATCGATAATGCGACTGTTGTAGCTAAAGGTCTGGGTGATGGCGTTGAGGTTAAACCTTCAGCAAATGCGGGTTCTACCGATACGGTCAATGGCGTATCCGTTCGTTCAAATGTTGCCACTAACTTAGAATCTTATGCTGGTGCAGGTGGTATATCAGGAACAGTTGGTCTCGCTGCTAACGTACTGGTTAACCGTGTTGCAAATACATCTGAAGCACGTGTTAAAAACTCCACAATCAATAACTCCACGGATCGTGGTAAGCATCTAAAAGTTAATGCTCATCAGGAAACTGATTTTGTCAGTGGTGGTGGCGCTGCGGGTGTAGGTCTTGCAGGAGGTGGAGCCGCAGCGACGGTAGATACTAACTTTATCAACAATACTACTCGCGCCTACATTGATGGAAATAGTAACAGTAAAGATATTTATGCAGCTGATGGCATAAGTGTTTCTGCAGTTTCAGATGAAGACCTGAGTACAGTCGCGGTCAGTGTTGGTGGCGGCCTCTATGTCGGCGCGTCCGGCACCGCTTCAGCCTTTAAGTCCAGTTCACTTACAGAAACTTATGTGAATGCAGCTGATCTTAATTCTTACGGTGATATCACAATCAGTGCTGATTCTGATGTTGATATGAGCTTCGATGATGTGTCGCTGGCATTAGGTTCTGTTGGTGCTGGTGCTTCTGTAAGCGTTGCTCTATTTGAGGGTACTACTAAGGCGTATACATCAGGCAGTAGTTCTCTAGTCTCGGAATCAGATGGTGTTGGCGGAATAGGCGGTACTGTTTCTGTCACTGCTAATGCTAAGGAAAGCTCTGATGCTCTTGTCGCTGCAGGTGGAGCGGGTATTGGTGCAGCAGCTGCTTCAGTAGGAGTATTGAGTAGCACTTCACAAACTTCCGCATATCTCGGTAGCTCTACGACAGTGACAGCGCTGCAAGGTGTCACGGTTACAGCAGATCATGTTATTGATGTAAACAAAGAGAGTGCGAGCGCAATAGGCTCTGTATCTGTTGGCGGTGGTGGTATTGGTGCTTCAGTTGACGTAATCACCATTAATAACACAGTCGATGCACATATTGGTGCGGGATCAGTTCTTACAACTGTAGGTGCTGTCCGTGTAGAAGCGACAGCGACTAAGAATGTTGAATCTAATGTATTGGCTTTTGCTGGTGGCGCAACAGCTGGGATCAGCGGGGCGGTGTCATATATCTCAATAGGCACTGGCCCAGATGGTGATAATGATAATGAACTCTCAGCTTCACAATCTAGCGTAGCTTCCGGCTTTGGCAGTAGCACTGTTAGTGGTTTAGGCAGTGACGGCTCTGCACAGAGTGCACAAGCGAAAGGTGATAGCACGCTAAGTAGCGGCTCATTCTCAACCTTAGATATTCAAGCTGATAATAGTAATCCATATAGCACACGTGCCTATATTGGTGACGCCGTTACCATTCAGGGTGTTGATGGTGTTAATCCAGTAGATGGTAGCAGTGTACGGGTGTCTACCGCATCAGTGACGGTTAAAGCGGATGAGAACATTAATGTTGATGTTCTAACTGGCGGCGCTGCTGTGGGTGGTAGCGTTAGTGTAGGAGGAACGGTATCTGTTACATCTCTAGGCGGGAACACAACCGCATGGATTGGCAATGCTGGATCTATTGAGACAACTGGTGCGGTCACGGTTGATGCCGATTACACGACTGACGTTGATATTGAAGTTTACGGTGGTTCTGCAGGCACTGTTGGTCTTGGTGCTCAGGTTGCAGTGCTAAACGATAGCAGCAATCAGTCTGCTTACATTGAAAATGGCACGAGTGATGCGAATGGCGCGCAAATTGTTAAGGCGAGTTCGCTAGATATTAACGCGGCAGCGAATCGTGATATCAACATTGATATTGTTGGTGTATCTGCAGGTATTGCTGCGGCAGGGGCCGCGATTGGTGATGTGTCTGTTTCTGGTTCCACTACCTCATATTTAGGTGATTATGCTCAGGTTGGGCAAAGCGGCACTTCTGGCTTCACGGTTACAGATGTCAATGTAACGGCTGTTAATAATCTGAATGTGGATCTAGACGTTACTGCAGTTGCAGCAGGCTTAGGCGCAGGCGCTGGTAATGATGCGAATATTTCATACTCTCCAACGGTATCTGCTCGTATAGGTAAAGGCTCTGATATTGATGTAACAGGAACTGTTACTGTCTCTGCGGTTGCTACTCCAGAGATTGAAACCGATATGCTTGGTGTCTCTGCTGGTGGTTTAACCGTTGGTGTCTCTCTGACCGATGTTGATGTTAATGCTAATGTTTCTGCAACGTTAGGATCTGCTGACGGTACTGAGGGTAGTATCAATCTTGATGCAGCAGCCCTTAATGTGATGGCTGCTACAGATGTAAAAGATGGCGGCAATGGCATTAGTGCTGAATCTACCGGCTCTTCAGGTTCGCTAGTTGGTGTGAACGCAACCCTAAGTGAAGTCTCAACGACGAGTGTTGTTGAGAGCATTATCGGTGCGAACTCTAATTTGGTTGTAGCGGGTGCCGTAACGATTGCGGCGGTTACAGAGACTCGTCAGAAAGCGAACTCCGATAGCAATACCGGCGGTATTGTGGCTGCGGGCGCGAGTACCGCGACTGTTTCTTCTAACACGACAACAACAGCGCGTATTGCGTCTGATGTTGATATCGATGGCGGTAGCTTAAATCTAGTTGCCACAGGTAATGATGATAACTTAGCTGTAGCGGATGCCGGTAGTGGTGGTGTGCTAGCTGGGGCTGGTGCAGCAGTTACAACGAATAACACCAGCAATACTCAAGCGATCATTGATGGCGGCCATACGTCTGGTCGTAGCATTGATCTGGACGATGCCTCTAATGGCGCGGTAATGATTACAGCGGATCATACAGCTAAGTTTAATGGTGAAATTAGCACTGTAGGCGGTGGTGCCCTAGCGGGTAGCGGCGCTGAAGCAGATCACGATGTTAATGCCACAGTCAGTGTCTCTATTGGAGCGAATACCGATATGGATGCTCGCTCCATGGATATCTCAGCTACCAACGCTTTGAGTAAAAATCAGACCGGTATTGATGGTACTGTGGGCGGTGCTCTTGCGGGAGCTGGCGCAGATAGCGATATAGATCTGAGCATTAATACTACGGTGGATGTTGGCGCTGGCGCTAAGTTGGATGTAGTTGGGTCTGCGTTTGATCCGGGGAATCTATCTATTGCGGCGCTAAATAAACTGGATGTTAAAGACAAGATTACCCTAACGTCTGCAGGACTAGCATCGGGTGTTGGTGCTAATGCAAATATCTCTACCAGTCAGGATTTAAGCCAAGTATCCATTGGTAGTGGCGCTCAGTTAAGCAGTGTTGGTGATGTGACTTTCTCTGCACGTGGTCAAGGTACTGTTTCTGCACAAGTAAATATGGATACATATGGTGCAGCGACTGTAGGTATCGCGGACGCTACTGTAAATATTCAGCCGGTTAACCAAGTGAATGTTGGTACCAATGTTCAAATCGAAGCGGCTGGCGATCTGAACTTGTTAGCGGGAATAGGCACCGATAAAACACGTGACCAATACACTATCGAAGCACGCACAGATAGCTTTGCAGGTAGTGCAATCCCAATTGATGATGTTAATGCGTCCTCTACATTAGTACAGACAAACTCAATTACGGTAGATACAGGCGCTCATCTTAAGACCGCTCGTGATGCCAACCTATATGCAGAGGACTTCGGTCTAGCGCATATGACTGGTAAAGCAAAAGCGGTTAACTGGGCAAGTGCTGTAGGTGATGCAATCAATAGCGTTACTGGCGGCGGCGGTGCTGAGCAGTATGATGGTTATATCCACTCAGATGCGACTGGTACGGTAACTGTTAACGGTAAGATTGAAACAGGTATTAACCGTCACCAAGAGTTGATTGTTTCTGGGATGGATGCCTTCGGTAATCCAATCATTTCATCTATTTCTGACGGTATTGAGTACACTGTTACTTCTCAGGCGCTTGAATCAACTTTGAGTGCAGAATTGGCTGAAGCACGCAAAGCCTATGCGCAGTATCAATACAGTAATGCTGAGCTGAAAGCTTATTACGAAACTGAAATTACCCGCATCGAGAATGAGATGTTGGCGAAGGGGCTGTTGGAAGTTGTTACTAACTCTGACGGTAGTATCAGTAAAAACCGTATTGACCAATCAGTTATTACAATTGAAGTGGCGCCAGTTTGGGCAGAAGCGGGAATTATCAATGTTCGAAGCGACTTCCTGTTGGGCAGCGGTACTTTTGATGCTCCAGGCGATGCTAGCATCACTATTACCAATAATTCGCCAGCCTTCCTCAAAATTCATGGTGCAACAATTCCTGAATCAACAGGTGGCTTGTTCCACAATGGTATTGAGGTAACAGAAGCGACGAAAACAGATGGCTACACGCTAATCAATGTTGCAGCTTCTGGCGATCCTGAAATTAATATCATCAACTATTATGAGCCAGGCCCAGGCATTTCTGCGCCAACGCCAGAAATTCAGATCGTTGGCGATATTGAGAACCTAAACGGCCTCGTTAATATCCAAAATGATGTTAGCGGCGGTGATATTAAGATTACTGCAGAGATCCGTTCTAAGGATCTAAACATTGTTGCAGGTGGCAGTGTCTTCATTACTGGTTTGACAGATATCAGCACTGGAGGTGAGCCATATTCGCTCTGGAGTGAGTACTCTCCAGGTGAAAATATCACCATGCAGGTTGAGGAAACTTACACCTACGAAATCTTCGGTATAACTTTAGAAGGCACACGTACCGTTACTAAGAATGTTGATTTCGGTAAGGGCCAAGGTGTTGGTGAAGTAAGCAGCAGTGATGTTACGGCGATTCTGAACCAGTCACCTGATGAAAACTCGATGATTTATGGTGATCGAGTTTATATCGATGCCGAATATATCAACCTCAACGGTATTGTTCAGAGTGGTCAGCAAGATATAACCCTTAATCTGACTCAAGCGAACATTGAAGCGGCTAAAATCAGTAGCAATGTTACTGCTAGTTCTGTAGGTCTGGTTAAACTAACTGATCTTTCTAACCGCTTCTTCGGTGTGTACTGGGATACTCAAAACCAACGTATCTTGATTGATGAGGTGCGTGCTAGTGGTGGTGATATTGAACTTCGCGGTCATCTGTTGAATACAGGTAAAGGCGAAGTACGCCTCTTGAGTGGTTACAGTGCGATCAATGTAGCTAACTCTTCCAATTATGATATTGAGATCTTAGGCCTAGATGTATCGCAACGCGGTGCAGGTACTTTGATCATGGCTGACAAAGCTAAAGGCAGCAGTAGTGACCCTCAGGTGACTATGTATGAGAAAACAGCCTTTGGGGATGCGACAACAACAGGTAATGAATCTGCAATTGATTACCTGAAGTCTGCAGGTCATGAGATTGGTGTTACAACCTTATTGTTCCTTGCCGATAAGCCATCAAGCTATACACACCAAACGGTCATCCAAGAAAATGGTGTAGACGTCATTGTCGAAGCTGTTTATACGAAGACTGCAAATGGAGCGACAATAACTACACAGTCTGGTGATGTCATTACAGTTAATAGCTCAGCTATCGCAAACCAGTTAGCTTATGAGGTTGGTAACTCTGCAAACGGTGTATGGCGTGCTGGTTGGTCGATTGATGTTGATAAGTCGATCTATCGTGAAACTATTCTGTCGTCATCCTCTCTGTGGGGTATTGACTTCCTATGGCCTGATCCAGCAGATATTAGTTGGGATCACGAGCGGATTGATAGTCAGCCTGTATTGGCTGATGAAGGTATCTATTACTTCTTGGATACATCGGCTAATAAGTTAAATAACTATAACTACGATAAGAAAGAGACGACCTTATCTTCCAATGAATATGAGAAAGATCATTGGACGACAAGTACTTGGTACGGCAAGAAAACTTACTACTCTCACTACGTACAGGAAGAGAAAGTTGCCGAAACCCACACTCATGATATCCGCGCTGATAATGATATTACTATCAAGTTCCAGGGTTACACTGAGGGGCAAATTAACTTAAGTACTTCCGGTAGCGGTTCTGATCTATTACTAAAAGGTCCGTTGGCTAACACGAGTGGTACAACCAATGTTACGGCGTCGCAGGGTGGCATTTACATGCTTTCAAGCGAAGCTTATGTCGGTGGCAAAAACATCAACATGTACGCCCGAGATGATATTGGAAGTGCAGTGTTGATGATGGCCTTGAACCAGACTGATGATGCTTCTGCATCATTCAGTGCTACTACTGTTTCTGGTGATATCTATCTGGATCAATTTACTGGTAGTTTGGCAATCGACACGATTACAGCGGGTAACCGTTCTGACGTCATTATCCAAGCTCAGCAAAGTATCACTGTGGCTGCAAGCGGTTCTGGTTTGATTACAGCAGGGGCTGTAACCTTAACGGCTGAAGGTGGCTCTGTAGGTAATAGCTCTTCAAACAAACTAAAACTTGATTCAGGCACCGAACTGCGTGATGCGGTTGAAGTATGGGCCAAGCAAAATATCTACTTAGCTGAAACTAGCGGTGATATGCACCTGTTTAAAGTAACGGCTGAAACAGGTGATGTTTATATCAGTGTGTTGGCTGGTTCTCTGCTTGATGCTAACAGTTCCGTGGAACGTGATGATCGTACACGAGAAGAGTTGATTAACTCTGTTTGGGCTGAATTGCAGCTGACAGATGGCACAGGTGCATACGATAAGATCCAACAAGCTAAAGATGTCTATGCGGCTGGTAAAGAGAGTGAGTACCAATCTTACTGGCAGATTAGAAATGAGCAGTTTGGTGGTGTGTATGATTCGAATGATGCCGTTAGCCTGACCTCAGAAGAGGAATCCTATTACCGCACATTCTATGCTGAGCAAGGTAATACAGCTGCGGAAATTGATGCGGCTATAGCCACCCTTGAAGCGAAGAAATTATCTCAGTACCACACTTTGCACTCCGAGTATGGTGCAGGCGCTTATGATGCGAATTACAGCTATACCCTGACCGCTGATGAAATTGATGCGATTGAAGGTAGCATTAAAGTTTGGACTGAAGACGAACTGATGAATCTAATTAGTGCCGGCTTACTGAAACCAGTAACCAGCACAACTGATAATGAAGATTCAAATGTTGTTGCTGGTGGCACAATTAACCTAAGTGCATCTGCAGGTGTAGGTGCAGCAGTTGGCGGCGTTACGATCGAAACCGATGGTGATTACACAGACGATGAAAAGTTTGCCCTAGCTGCAGCTGAACGTTCGGATATCGCTTTCCTAACCAGCATTGAAAGCAAGAACGTTGAGGTAGATATTGATGCATCTGGCACAATTACCCGCGGTTCTGGTTCTTGGATCGATGACGGATTTACTGCTGGTATGCAGATCCGCATGATTGGTGATAGTGCAAATGCGACAGAAGGAAGTGAATTCTTCGAAATCACCTCTGTTACAACAGATACCATCACACTAAGTTCTGGGTTTGATAGCAGCGAAGTAGCTCAAACTGTGACGGTTACGCAGGTGCTGGCTTCGCCAACGAATCAGACAATTATCGCTGCATCTGAAGATTGGAACAGCAGCTTTGTCGTCGGCGATGTCATTACTCTTGAAGGCGTAAACTACCTGATTGACCGTTTAACGTCCGATCTGATCGAAGCCTCTCTGGCTGATGATAGTGTTGATCAAACTGGTGCGGTTGTTGTTGATAGCAGACGTTATACAACGTCTACAATTACTCATGTTGCAATCGATCAGCGTGAAGATATTAACGTTGACGATGCCCAATTAGGCGGCACGCAAACTCTAACCGTAAGCGCCGGCACTAACTTGTATATTGGCTCTCAAGGCAAGTTGGATCTAACAAGTATTACTTCAGGCGGTAATGCAGATGATGCAGTACGCATCAAAGTTAAAGATGGCATTACCTCGAGCCAAGGCTCGGATACAACAGTTATCCGCGGTGGCCATCTGATCCTAGAAGGCGGCCAAGGTGGCATCTATACTGGCAGTGATAATTCTCCAGAAACACTGCGTATCGATCTCAATGATGGCGCTACACTTACCGCTCGTGCTTCCCAAGGCGTCTACCTGAAAGAAGCCAGTGGCGATATGAATGTCGCGGGTATTTATGCAGCTAGCGATAAGATTTACCTAGAAACCGAAAGCGGTTCAATGCTGGATGCGCTGGATAACGAGTATGAAAATATTCGCGCAAACCGTGTAGAGCTAGTTGTTGCAGGTGGTTCCGTCGGTGAAGCTGATAACGCCCTAGATGTTAATATCGTTGCAGCGCCTACCGCTACAACCGGTACGGTCAATGTATTGGCTTCCGGTGATATCAATCTTGCAGAAAGCGATGGCAACCTAAACATTGATCACGTTAAATCAACAGGCGGCGATGTTCGCTTACAAGCTCATCAATCTATTATCGATGCGCTTGATAATGGCCTAGTTGATGGTGCACTACCGCAAGTGGATGTTGAAGGTGCAAGCATTACCTTAGTGACGATTCTGGGCACGATCGGTGAGGCCGATAATGATCTGGATATCGATACAGGCTCTGTTGAGGGTGCGACCTTAACAACGTCGAGTTATGGCCATAGCTACATCACCGAAACCTTAGGTGATCTATACCTGAATACCCTTGAAGCTAAAAACGGTAATACTGCGTTTATCGCGGCTCCAGATGGCAGTATCTTAAATGGTCGAGCATCGGGTAGTAACGTTGCATCCGGTAAAGTTTATCTTGCAGCAGCTAACAATATTGGTGCTGTGGATAAATCTATTAAGACTGAAGTTGGCGGCGTAGAAGCTGAAGCGATCCTTGGTAGTGTTTGGTTAGATAATACCGGCGCGTTGACCGTTGGTGGTGTTCTAGATGTTAACAAGCCGGGTATTAGTGCTGGCGGCGCTATCCGAGTTGTAACTCACAGCCCGATTACACAGGATGAAGATATTACTGCTGTAGGTAATATCGAACTGATTGCTACAGACAGCACCGATCTGACAGCTGACTTCTTAACCATTAAGTCGGGCGTGACATTGACGACTGAAGCAGACGTTATCCTCTATGCAGGTGATGATCTGTTGATTGAAGATGGTGCGACCGTTCACGGTACTAATGTTTATATCTTGGCAGATAGCATTGATGTGAGTGGCGATGCGTTCACCTTATCTGAAGCGTTAACGAGCGTTGCTGATACAGGTGGGAGCACCATTACCATCTCTGGTTTGGTTACAGCTGATAATGCTATTCATACCCGCGGTGACGCCGAGAACGACACGATTATTGTTAGTGCTACCGGTGTGATGATCGCTGATGTTGAAATGAGCTTCAACGGTGGTACTGGCGATGACAATATTCAGTTCTACGGAACGGTTTCTGCTGATGCTGCTGAAACTCACGCTGGTGTTGATGTTCTTATCGATGGTAACGAAGGCGAAGACACCGTCTTGATTGATGCCCTTCAGTTGGTTGGTGATACCCGTATTGAGGGCGGTGCTGATAACGATGCGATTACAATCAACGAACTACATAGCCGTACGGAACAGCTAGTTCTGGATGGTGAGTCCGGTACGGACAGCTACACTATCAACCGCACAGGTAACGATGCCGATTATGTGATTGATGTTGAAGATACCGGTGCTCGTGATAGTGGTGCTGATACCCTAAGCATCAATGGTACCGCTGATAACGATACCTTCTTACTTCGTGCCAACTTTGTTGCGGCCCTTCATGGTGATCTGGACGCGGGCTTTACGAACAATGTAGAGCGCATCACTTACAACGAAAACATTAACGCTCGTCTGACTATTAATGGTCATGCCGGTGATGATGGTTTCTACAGTGATGACAACAGCAGTATCACCACGCTGGATGGTGGCGCAGGTAATGATACCTTCCAGATCGGTCAGCTTTACGGTGCTGATCGTCAAGCTCCGTATGTCGCTGTAGGTGACGAGATTGAAACCACCGAAACTACACTAGGTTTCTTGAGTAACGGTAACAGCTTGCCAATGGTTGTTTATGGCGGTGATGGTGAAGATCAGATCACGGTATACAGCAACAAGGCATTGACCAAACTGTACGGTGAAAATGACGATGATACCTTTGTTGTTCGTGCCTTCTTGAAGAAAGGTACCACTGAAACAGCAGGTGGCGGTGAAACTGAACTCTTTGGTGGTGATGGCGCTGATAACATCCAATACAGTATCAATGCCCCACTTAAGATCGACGGTGGTGCAGGCAATGACACCTTAGTTGTGCTTGGTACTGAAGCTGATGATAACTTCATGATCACTGAAGATGGTATTTTCGGTGCAGGCCTTAATATCGGCTTTGAAGGTATCGAGTTTGCAGAAGTTGATGGTCTAGAAGGCGATGATAACTTCTTTATTCTGAGTACTAGCGAAGATGTTGAAACAACGATTATCGGCGGTTTAGGTAGCGATACCTTTAATGTTGCCGGCGATGTAACTGAAGATATTGTTTCGTACTCCGTAGAAGGTCGCAGTGGCTTTATTAACCACAGTGTTTGGAGTGATGATCCTCGCTTTAACGGTATCTTCGTTGATGGCGTATCCCTGAATGTTGCAGATGATGAAACAGGCAAAATTCAGGTTGATATGGTTGATGGCAGTCTGGTCGTTGATGAAAACGGCCTGTTAGATGACTTCTACGAAGTTTCTCTAACAGCGGCTAAACCAACAGCAGCTACGATTGCATATGTGACGGTATCTGCAGCACGCGCTTCTAGCAGTGATAAAGAACTACCAACGATTGGCGGAGGCGATCCTGCTGATAGCATCTTAGTATCCGTTGATGGTGTTAACTACTATGAATCATTAGTGCTGAACTTTGATTCTACTGCAGCAGATGGCTCCGTGGATGACTGGCTACGTAAGCAAAAAATCTACGTTAAAGGTGTGGACGACGGAGCGATTGAAGGTGAACGTACAGTTGTTATCAATCACAGTGTATTGAGTGATAACCCTGACTTTAATCACCTAGATATAAACAACGTTGAAGTGACTGTTTACGATAATGATCAAGCCGATCTGATCATTACTCAGTCCGATGTTGATTCCCGTGTGGTTGAAGGGGCTGCTTCTGGAGATACCTTCACTGTAGCGTTGACTCAAGCACCGGCTGATGGCGAAACCGTCACCGTTGTTCTTGCAGAGAAGAATGCCGCAGGCGAAATCGACTTTGATAAGACTGTCCTAACCTTCGATAAGGATAACTGGGATGACGCTCAAACAGTAACGGTAACTGCAGTTGACGATACTGATGTTGAGAATGTCTTCCGTTCGGCAGTTACTTTCACAACCACAACGGACCTTGCGGTAGGTTCTGAATTTGATGCAGTAGTGACTGATGAATTGCGTGTTAGCGTTGTCGATAATGACACGGGCACCGTAATAGTGACGCCGACTAATGGTTCTACCATTGTGAGTAGCAGTGAGACGGATAACTACAGTTTGGTACTTAGTACCGAACCTACAGATCCGGTAACTGTTAATGTGCTGACTGATGGTCAAACTATCGTAAGTAGTGCAGATCCTCGCTTTAACGCGACTGATGGCTCAGTGACCTTTACTGCAGCTGATTGGGATTCTCCAATTGAGATTGTTGTTGCGGTGAATCCTGATTATGTACCTGATGCTTCAAATCAGCCTGTACAAAATCCTCCGTTGCAGCCTCATACCTTGGATCAGATTCGCGGTAAATTGATCATTGAAGGTTCTGTTCCTGAGGGCAAAGAGCGTGCGCTATCTAAAGCGGTGATGCTACCAACAGAAACAGATGAAGCGTTGCCAACTGTTGATATCAATACTGATGAAGCGGCTCAAACAGATACGTTGTATATGTTCAACGATGGCAGCCGATCTGATGATACTGGTTTCCTAACGGATTCTACGATTACCGGTTTAGGCATGGGTGCAGGCGGCGTTCAGTACAATGACGTTGAAGTTGTTGAAGTGTTGAATGGTCAAGGTGACGATACCTTTACAGTCCAAAGCACAGCAGAAGGTGTAATTACCGTAATCCATGGTGGTGGCGGTGATGATGAGATCTATGTGACTGGCGGTGGCGGCGCAGCAGCTCCGTTAATCTTGTTGGGTGACTCTGTACAGGATGGTTCTACCTACACATCGACCTCTGATGCTAAGACGACTAAAGGTCGTGAATTTGCTAATGCAGGTAACGACACGATTGATGCTTCCGGTGCGACAGGTTCCGTGGTTATTTACGGTGGTCAGGGTAACGATATCCTGACAGGTAGTAACCATGGTGATCATATTGCTGGTGGTTCTGGTAATGATGAAATCTATGGCCTAGGTGGTGACGATCATATCTATGGTGATGCCGGCTTTAACTTAGATCTAACTCAGCGCTTGAGCCTATCGACTCAGATTCTAACGGTTGTTAATACGGCTGATGGTGTTAATGATAACCCTGAAACCGCAGATACGTTGACGGTTGGTTCTGACACGATTGATGGCGGTGATGGCAACGATATTATCTTTGGTGACAAAGGTGTTGTTAATCAAGTTGCGGGTACAAATCGTATCCTAACAACGGCAGAAGTGGTTAGCATTACTACCACGAACCGTGATGAAGCAGCTAATGACATTCTGAAAGGTGGAGCTGATAACGATGTCATCATGGGTGGTCATGGTCAGGATGATATTGAAGGTGGCAGTGGTCACGATATCCTCATCGGTGACCATGCCGTTGTAGATTACAACGACGGTGATACTGATATTACAACGTTGGATTCAGTTACAACTGTTGAGTTGGTGAACGGCGATAGCGATACCATCAAAGGTAATGAGGGCGATGACCTAATTATGGGTGGTATCGGCGCTGATAATCTATTTGGTGGTAATGGCGATGGTGGCGACGCTATCACCGTAAGTGATGACGACATTATCTTCGGTGATCATGCGACTGCATTATTGGCTGGAAATAGCTTTGTTCGTCTACTAACGAAAGAACAAACTGAAGGTGTAGCTGACCTTATCAAAGGTAATGAAGGTTCCGATCGTATCTTCGGTGGCGCTGGTGCGGATACCATCGAGGGTAATGCCGGTGGTGACTGGATCATGGGCGACTTCGGTGAGATGAAGCTCTACAGTAACGGTAACGTTGAGAGCTTCTTCTCTGTAGATGAAGCTGGGGATGCGACTGCAGGTGATATCATCGATGGTGGCGAAGGTAATAACCGTGTGATCGCTGGCCTAGGTGAAGACAATATTACTACCGGCGCAGGTGATGACCATATCATTGGTGATAACGGTGTCCTTAATTACGGTGAGGATGAAGTAATTACTGAGGCGTATACGGTTGAGCATGAACTAGGCGACGATGACACCATCGAGTCCGGTGCAGGTGATGATATTGTCCTAGGTGGTAACGGTAATGACACTATTAGTGTAAGCGCCGGTAACGACAGTGTTATCGGTGATAACGGCTCGATTACCTTCAATCTTGGGATCCGCGATGTCCTACAAAGCACTGATACAACCAATGCTACAGGTGGTGATGACACTATCTCCTTAGGCTCTGGTGATGACCAAGCAATCGCAGGTGTAGGTAACGATACGGTTACTAATGAATCTGGTGAGACAATCATCATTGGTGATGATGGCTACATCAAAAACGATGGTAATGGCCGTTATCTAAATGCTTACACGGATAACTTCCGACTTGGTGGCGATGATAAGCTAACGGGTGGTGAAGACCGCGATATCATCTTCGGTGGTTTTGGTAAGGATGAGCTAGATGGTGGAGCTGGTGATGATCTAATGACCGGTGATGCCGGTATGGTCACGCGTAACACCGATACGATCGTACTTGAGTCTAAAGACTTGGAAGTGATCGATACACTCGATGGCGATGATGACATTTTACGCGGCGGTGCTGGTCTTGATCGCATGATTGGTGGTGCAGGTGGTGATCTGTTCTACGGTAGCTTCACAGAAGATGTGATGGTGGGTGAATACGCTCGTTATACATTTGCTGCTGATGCCGAAACATCAGGTGAGCAGGCAACCTTCGTTATCACACTAGCTCAAGGCGCACTTGACTTAATCCGTTCCTCACAAATTGGTTTGTATAAGAGTATTGCTCAGCAGATCTTCGATGCTTCTGACTTAGGTGAGGTAGCACGAAGCCGTACGGCCGTTGCTACAGAGCTAAGTGATGATGCTATCGCTGCTTTGGGACGTTTAGGTGATCTGCAAAACTTCAGTGGTTCTGCTGCACCGGGTGTTGATGTCGTTATTCAGTTTGACCCAACTGCAGCTGGTGAAAACTCGGAAGAGCAACTACCAGAAGGGGCTATTGCTGAAGAGGGTGAGCTACCTGAAGATGCTCAACAACAAGAGTGTGAGCCTGGAGATGTTGAAACTGTTGAGGGTGAAGTGGTTGAAGGCGAAGAGGGCGCTGCCCCAGCTGAATGTGCTGCACCTGAAGCAGAGCAAGTTGAATCTGAAGAGGTTAAAGATGAGCAAGGCGAAGACTCCGAAGTCAAAGCTACTGAAGAAACTTCAGAACAAGCTGAAGACAATGAAGAGTCAGCGGGCATTGCTGCCAACCTAGAAGCTGCATTAGCAGGTTTCAGTGGCTGGGCCGTAATGAAAGCGAATAAAGCCAATACGAAGAAGGAAAGCTCTAAACTTGATAGCGAATCATTAACGCAGCTAAAAGCCAGAAATAAGAAATCTGGTTACGTTAGCTGGGAAGATATTCGTAAGTAATTAAGATAGACTTTTCATAAGGGGCTGCTGCAGCTTATCTGCATGCAGCCCTTTTCGTTTTTAGTAACAGGCCTGCTCAGCCATGGACAATCAGTCAGACACAAAACATCCACAAGATTCTTCTAGTTCGCTAGAAACGTCGCAAGGTACATCCGTTACCTTAGATGCCTATTCGCAACAATCCGACAGTTTTTATCAGGATTGGTTGGATTCTCAGTGTTCCTTAATTGATGGGGCACAATCTGCTTTAGTTCTAGCGCCATTAGATGAAGATGATAATACCTACCACCCTATGGCTCTTTGGCCTCAGGATTCAGGAGTTCTATCGGATCTGCATGGATTAGCAGAAGAGATTATTACTAATCGTTCAGCACTCGTAACCGCTTTACCTGCTAGCGTTCCTGGGTATGAAGTTTTTGCGATTGGCTATCCAATTATTTTGGATGATGAACTGATTGCAGTGGCGACCGTTGCTGTCGCCGTATCATCAGAGCAGCAACTAAAACGTGCGATGCAGCTTTTGGAGCTTGGCGGCTCGGCTTTAGAAGTTTTAAAACTACGGTTGGAAAAGCAACAGCGCTCTGCCAAAGATGCTAGTTTAGAAAGAAGTATTGATTTTTTAGCCAGTGTTCAGTCCGAACCTGATTACGCTAGTTCAGCAATGCGTTTGGTAACTGAGCTAGCAGTAATGCTCAACTGTGATCGTGTGTCTCTAGGTAACTATCAAAAAGGCCACTCCAAGGTTTTACACCTTTCCCATAGTACTCAATTTGGTAAGCGGATGAACCTAATTCGCTGTATTGAAGAGGTGATGGATGAGGCGATAGACCAGCAGCAGTCCGTGGTCTATCCAAATCCTGATTTGGAAAGTAGTTCGGTTGTGATCGCGCATTCAAAACTATCGCAGCAGCAGGGAGATGCGGTTGTACTCAGTGTGCCTCTATATGTGGCTAACGATATTGTTGGTGCTCTGACCTTTGAAAGAAATCCCGACATTCCATTTACCGAGCAGGACGTAGCTCTGTGCGAGAGTATTGCTGCGCTGGTGATTCCTGCTCTAGAGGACAAGCGTTTGAATGATAGAGCGCTATTACTGAAAGTTTGGGATTCTGGGAAAACTCAATTTGCTCGGCTTTTTGGTCCAGGTTACTTAGGACGTAAATTACTCTTTATTCTTAGTGCGGTTTTGATCATCTTTTTCTCTGTTGCTCAAGGTAGTTACCGCTTGTCAGCAGATGCAAAGTTGGATAGCTATATTCAGCGGGTTATCGCAGCGCCTTATGATGGTTATATCCACTCAGCCGTTCATCGAGCAGGCGATGTGGTTAAGAAAGACCAGATGTTAGTACAGCTGGATGATCGAGACTTACATCTTGAACGCCTTAAATGGCTGAGTGAAGAAGCTAAGCTTAATCGACAGTATCAAGAAGCTTTAGCGTTCCATGATCGCGCTAAACTCAATATTATTAACGCGCAGCAAACTCAGATTAAAGCCCAGTTAGATCTGGTAAATAGCCAATTGGAGCGCGCTAAGCTTCTATCACCATTTGATGGTTTGATTGTTAGTGGCGATCTCAGTCAGAGGCTAGGCGGGGCAGTTCAGAAAGGTGAAGTGCTTTTTGAAGTGTCACCACTGCATTTTTACCGTATTAATCTTTTAGTGAAAGAGAGCCGTATTGCTGATGTCCTGATCGGCCAAGATGGTACATTGCACCTTTCTGCATTGCCTGAAACGCCATTTGAATTTGTAGTGACGAAGATTACGCCCCTAACTGAAGCCAAAGATGGAGCGACGTTCTTTGTGGTAGAGGCGTCATTACAAGGTGAATCTCTGCAGTTGCAACCAGGTATGGAAGGTGTGGGAAAAATCTACATCGATGAGCGTAACTTGTTGTCAATTTGGACTCGAGAGATGCAGGAATGGATGCGTCTTAAAGTCTGGTCTTGGTGGGGCTAGCGGGAGGCATAGTGTCTGTTTCTCTGTTTAGCGCCTCATGGTACCGCGTAGCTGAGCTTAAGATCCGTATGCGTAAGCATGCGGATATTCATCGGCATCAATATCGAGGTAAAACATGGTATGTGCTTCAAGACCATGTGACGGGTCAATTCCAAAGGTTCTCTCCTGAGGCTTACCAGATCATCGGTCTAATGGATGGTCGTCGAACGCTGCAACAGATCTGGGATGTGGCCTGTAAGCGCTTAGGCGATGGCATGCCAACTCAGGATGAAGTTATTCAATTGGTGGCACAGCTCAACCGTGCGAATGTCATTCAATCCGATATTCTGCCAGATATTGAAGAGCTACAAGTTCGAAGACGAGAACAAGCGCAGAAGAAAATTATTCAACAGCTAAAATCCCCATTGAGTGTCCGTATTCCCATGATGGACCCAGAGGGGTTCTTGTCCTCAACCATGTGGTTGGTTCGGCCGTTTTATTCTTGGTTTGGTTTATTTCTTTGGGCAGCGATCGTGTTGTTTGGTTTAACGCTCTCGATAGTCCATTGGGGGGCGCTAACCGAGAATATTAGTGACCGAGTTTTAGCCGTCGAAAACCTTTTGTTGATTGCCTTGGTCTATCCCTTTGTAAAAGTGATTCATGAGCTTGGCCACGCCTACGCTGTGAAGCGTTGGGGAGGCGAAGTACATGAGGTGGGGGTGATGCTACTGGTGCTGTTCCCCGTACCTTATGTGGATGCCAGTGCCGCTACTGCATTTAGGAATAAATATCAGCGTATGCTGGTGGGCGCGATCGGTATTATGGTCGAGTTGATGGTTGCTGCAATAGCTATGATGGTATGGGTTTTGGCCGAACCGGGTATCGTTCGAGCGGTCGCGTTTAATACCATGCTGATCGGCGGATTTTCTACTTTGCTCTTTAACGGTAATCCACTACTTCGATTTGATGCTTACTACGTGCTCGCTGATTTTTTGGAAATACCTAATTTAGCGTCTAGAGGTAACAGTCAGGTAGCATATCTAACCAAAAAGTACCTTTATGGCGTCAAGAAACTCACTGCGCCTGCTAACTCAACCAGTGAAGGGGCTTGGCTAGCTTGCTATGCTTCTGCTGCATACATTTACCGATTGTTTGTTATGGTTGCGATTGCCTTGTTTGTCGCAACGCAATACTTTGTGATTGGTAGTCTTCTCGCGTTTTGGTCAATTTGGGCAACCCTCTTTATGCCAGTACTTAAGACAATTACGAAACCTGCAACGGATCCTGAACTAAGAAGTAAGAAGGGACGCGTGCTTACCATTTCTGCGCTGATTATTGCTACGGTGGTCGCTTTGATAGGCTTTTTACCTGCGCCATATAAAACGCAGACCGAAGGTGTATTGTGGGTGCCGCAGGATGCTTATGTGCGCTCGCAAGTTTCGGGCTTTGTAGAATCTTTAGAAGTCTCTTCAGGTAAGCCTGTGGTCGAAGGGCAGTTGTTACTAAAACTCTCAGCGCCTGATCTCGAAGCCAAAGTAGACGTGCTTAAAGCCCAGATAGCTGAAGCTGAAATTAGACTGGAAGCGAGCCTAAGAGACCGTGCGGCCAGTGAAATTTTACGAGAAGAATTGCGGTTTATTCAGCGTGAATATCAAAGGGCGCTAGAACGTCTTAAAGGTGTGAACCTCTATAGCTCTGCTTCCGGCGAATTTGTTGTCCCCGATGCTCATCGAATTCTGGGACGCTATGTCCACCGTGGTGAGTTGATTGGATACGTCGTGGATTATAATAAGTTGTCTTTAGTCGCGATGGTTTCTGAGGATGAGATAGATCAGGTGCGTACCCAGAACCGTTCAGTTGAGTTGCGATTCGCCTCTAATCCAAATGAAACCTATAAAGGTGAAATTGTTCGAGCACTGCCTGCTACAACTCAGCAACTGCCGAGTAAGGTGTTAAGTACTGATGGAGGTGGACGAATTGCACCCGACCCGAAAAGTGAAGATGGTTTGAAGAGTTTCCGTAGCCATTTTCGGATCGACTTATCTGTCATTGATGCGCCAAAGAATCGTTATGATGAACGCGTCTATGTGCTGATAGAACATGATCCTGAGCCTCTGATCTATCGTTGGTACCGTGCGGTAAGGCGTGTGTTCTTGAGGCAGTTTGATGTATAAACGGCCTCAGCGACTGCCGCAAACTGTATTAGAGCGCCCTCAGCTTTTTATCCACAAACAGGATCGGATGGAACGCTGGTCACATAGCCTATCTGCTTATCTAAATCGTCCGTTCCGAGCGTCCCTTAAGGCTTATAAGCGTTTTTTGCCGTCCATCCATAAAGAAGCTCGAAAGCTTGAAGGTCTATCCGATGAGCAATTAGATAATCATATCACTGAGATTAGACAGGCTTTGTTTAAACAGGGCATAACGTCTGCACTAATGGTTAAAAGCTTTGCTTTGGTGCGTGAGGTTGCGGGTAGAACCCTGGGTATGAAACATTTTGACAGCCAGTTACTGGGTGGCTTAGCGATGTTTCACGGCAATATTGCAGAGATGCAAACGGGGGAGGGTAAGACCCTAACCGCCACACTTTCTGCAGCGACAGCGGCTTTTGCTGGAGTACCTGTCCATGTAGTGACTGTAAACGATTATCTTACTGCTCGTGATGCTGAGGAGATGACGCCAATCTATACCCGACTGGGTCTTGATGTTGGTGTTATTGTCCATGGTCTTTCTCCCATGGAGAGGCGTGATATCTATGCTAAAGATGTCGTTTACTGTACCAATAAAGAGTTGGTGTTTGATTATCTAAAAGACAGTATTGTGCTAGAGGGCAAGCAGCATAAGCTGAATTTGCATGCCGAGCGTTTAAAGGGCAATCAACAGATGCTCGATGGTTTGATGCTTCGTGGGCTTCATTTCGCCATTGTCGATGAGGCAGACAGTGTTTTATTAGATGAAGCTAGAACGCCGCTGATTATTTCAGGCCCTGAGATTGAGCAAGAGGAGCAGCAAGAGGTCTATCAGCAAGCGATGGCAATCGCTTCTGAACTGGAGCTAGATAAGCATTACGAGGTCAACCTCAGAGAGCGAGGTGTTGCTTTTACAGATGAAGGCGAAATGCATGTACTGCAGTTAACCGATGGACTAGGGCCCTTTTGGGTAGGGCGAGTACGTTGTCTTGAATTAGTTTTTCAGGCATTAACGGCATTGCATCTGTTTATTCGTGATAAACATTATCTCGTTAAAGACGGCAAAATTCTTATTGTTGATGAGCATACTGGCCGAGTAATGGAAGACCGAAGTTGGGAGCGAGGGTTGCACCAACTGATCGAAATTAAAGAGGACTGTGAACTTAGTAATCCTCGGGAGACGCTAGCGCGCATCAGTTTTCAGAACTTCTTCCGTTTTTATCATCATCTCGGTGGTATGACTGGTACTGCAAAAGAGGTGGCCTCAGAGTTATGGCAAGTTTATGGCTTGCCTGTGGTGTTTATCCCAACCAATAAACCAAGCCGTAGAAAGAAACTCGGGGCAAATGTCTACATAGACGAGAGTGATAAGTGGCACAAGGTTGCCGAACAGATCAAAGTTCTACACAAAGCACAGCGTCCCTCACTGGTTGGGACACACTCCGTCGCTGCTTCGGAATTACTAAGCCAAAATCTGCAAGCGATGGATGTGCAGCATCAGTTATTAAATGCTAAACAAGATCAGTTAGAAGCCGAAATAGTTGCGAATGCGGGTGATCCAGGTTGTGTTACTATTGCGACCAATATGGCTGGGCGCGGTACCGATATAAAGCTAAATGATGAAGTCGAGTCAGCGGGTGGGCTACATGTGATTTTAACCGAGTTACATGAAGCGTCACGAATCG
Source organism: Neptuniibacter sp. QD37_11 (assembly GCF_047778105.1). Lineage (NCBI taxonomy): Bacteria > Pseudomonadati > Pseudomonadota > Gammaproteobacteria > Oceanospirillales > Oceanospirillaceae > Neptuniibacter > Neptuniibacter sp. QD37_11. The sequence goes on from NZ_CP180552.1 coordinate 512,006, forward strand.
ACCGGCAGTTAGAAGGTCGCTGTGCGCGTCAGGGCGATCAGGGGAGCTTTGAAGTTATCTTGTCTTTGGATGACTCGATATTGTCTGAGCAGTTCTCTAATTATTTAAAGCGCGTCTTTAAATGGCCGCTTCCAAAAGGGTTTAAAAACTGGCTGCTGTTGAAATTAATGCGCAGGGCCCAAAAGCAACTCGAGGCAGATCATGCGCGTATGCGTGCCGATTTGTTAAAGCAAGACGAACGTCAGCGCGAAATATTGTCTTTTACTAGCAGCAAAGTTTAGGTTGTTTGATATGAAATACATTTCTCCACTATTGGTTCTACTTCTCGGTGTTTCGCCGTTGGTCAGTGCGGTTGAACATAATCAATTAAGCGATGGCCAATTGAGCTGTCTGTTAGAGCCGAGTAAAGAGATTGAGCTGAGTAGTGAAGTATCAGGTGTTATTAGCGAATTGAGTTTAGGTCGTGGCGATAAAGTTAAAAAAGACCAAGTCGTCATGAAACTTAACTCTCGCTTAGAGCGAGCTGCTTTAGCGACAGCCCGAGCACGCGTAGATTTTGCTAAGCGTAAAGTTAAACGTAATGAGGTCTTGTATAAAAAAGGCCTGCTGTCTGATCATGAACGAGATGAGATGCTTACAGAACAGCGTTTGGCCGAGCTTACAGCTAGCGAATCTTATGTACGTTTATCTCTACGCCAAACGAAAAGCCCAATCAATGGCGTTGTGGTTGAACGGTTACTCGAACCAGGTGAACTTGTTGATGATCAGCCATTTTTAAAAATTGTCTCGCTTGATCCTCTTCACGCAGAAGTGATTATGCGTTCGCAATATTATGGTCAGATCAAGAAAGACATGCCTATCACTTTGTATGCTGAAGGGCGCCCAGAACAGGTTTATGAAGGTAAAGTGAATCGAGTGGATCCTCTTATTGATGCTGCAAGTAGTACGTTTGCTATCAGTGTGGAAATCCCGAATAAAGATCAATTACTGCCTGCCGGTTTGAAATGTAGAGTTGAGTTTAGCCCAGCCCAGTCTGCTTCTGAGTGATAATGAATAGGCCCTGTAATCTGGCTTTGTTATAATCGCCAGCAATTAAAGATTCCTTTGGAACCCTTTCGATGAAAGAGATTATTTTGCTCAATATTTCCGGTGAAGATAAGCCGGGAGTGACTTCAGCGATCACAAATATTTTGGCGGAATTCGAGATCAATATTTTGGATATTGGTCAGGCGGTGATCCACGATACCTTGTCTTTAGGTATCTTGATTGAAGTGCCTAAATCGGCCGAGTCTTCACCACTGCTAAGAGATATTCTTTTTAAAGCGCACGAGCTGAACATGAATATCCGCTTCCAGCCGGTGGAAGAAGAGAACTATGAACAGTGGGTTGAAGGGCAAGGTAAATCTCGTCATATCATTACGCTACTGTCTCGTAAATTGAGCTCTAAGCATATCGCGCGCGTGACCGAAATTGCAGCGAGCCATGGGCTTAACATCGATAATATCAACCGCCTCTCAGGCCGTATAAGTTTGGATGAAACCTCTGACCAGACCAAAGCATGTGTGGAGTTTTCTGTACGTGGTGCGCCTGCTGATGCTGAGAAACTAAAGGCTGAATTCCTTAATGCTGCTAGTGATCTAGATGTAGATATCGCTTTCCAAGAAGATAACATCTATCGCCGTAATCGCCGTTTAGTAGTATTTGATATGGACTCTACGCTGATTGAAGCGGAAGTGATTGATGAGCTTGCTAAAGAAGCAGGTGTGGGTGATCAGGTAGCAGAGATCACTGAAGCGGCTATGCGTGGTGAGATCGACTTTAACGAAAGCTTTAAGCGTAGAATGGCTCTACTAAAAGGCTTAGATGTTTCAGTGCTGGATCAAATTGCTGAACGCCTACCGATGACTGAAGGTGCGGAAGAGTTAGTGTCTAACTTGAAAGCGCTTGGTTTTAAAACGGCTATCTTATCGGGCGGTTTTAACTATTTTGCTTCTCATCTGCAAAAGAAACTTGGCTTTGATTATGTCTATGCCAACGAACTTGATATCGATGCTGATGGCAAAGTGACAGGTGAAGTTAAAGGCACAGTGGTTAATGGTGAGCGTAAAGCAGAACTGTTACGCGAGATTGCTGAAAAAGAAGGTGTGAGCTTAGAACAGACGATTGCCGTTGGTGATGGCGCTAATGACCTACCTATGCTTTCGATTGCTGGATTAGGCATCGCATTCCGCGCTAAACCATTGGTTCGTGAAAGTGCGAAACAGGCTATTTCTACCTTGGGTCTTGACGGAATTTTGTATCTGATAGGTTTTAGAGATCGAGATACAGTTAAATAGCAAAAATAAAAAAGCCGCTGTTTAGCGGCTTTTTTATTATTCGGCAAAGAAGTCGTAATCCATCTTTTCTCTAGGAGGTTGCAGATAGTAGCCTTGTACATAGTCGATACCTGCTTTCCAGAGATTGGCCATCGTCTTTGTGTTTTCTACTAGGGGGGCAATGGATATTTTATCCAAGCTTCTGAGTTGTTGTACTACACTGCAAAACTCTTCATCTTGCACAGAGTCGGATCCTAAATCTTGGATGTATGAACCATCCATTTTGATAAAATCTGAGTGGATCATCGATAAAACGTGTTGGGAATTTGGAACGCTGCCAAAGTGTTTTATACAGATACGGCTGTGCATACTTGTAAGCTTATCTATGAAGTTTTGCGCTTGTTTAGGGGCTATTATGGATATGTCAGATTCACTTATTTGGAATACAAGCCTTTCTGCAGGAATGTTATTTTTCCGGAGTTTAGCTGCTAGCCAAGTTAAGAGCTCTTGATCACCTAAAGTGTGAGCGGATAAATTGATGAAAATAACATTCTTATGCTCTTGGTCTAATGTAGTCTTTAGCTGCTGAATGCTTTGCTCAATCACCCAGCGATCGACTTTGATAGCAGTTTCGGAATTGCTTACAGCGCTCATAAAATCATTAGGAGATAGTTCATCTTTATTGTCATTTACTAGACGAAGCAAGGCTTCATAATGATGATGGATTTTATCTTCTGCCGTTAGATTAACGATTGGTTGGAAAAGAAGCTTAAATTGATTGTTGTCCACAGCTTTTCGTAATTGATCAAATTCCTCTTCTGCCTGTTCTGATAGTGCGGCTTCAGGGATATAAACTGTTACTCCGTTACCTTGTGGAGTGACTTCACGTAATGTGAAAATAGCCGCCTTAGCACGATTGATCAGTTCTATCGGAGGAGGAGTGCTATCGGTAATTGCTACTAAGCCAATAGAACAGGTCGATTGAACATCAATCCCAGTTATATGGGAATGAACATTAGCTACCTTTTTGCGAAGTTGATTAGCAAATTTCTCAGCTGTTTTTATATTTGAGTCATTAAAGATGATACTGAAAGCGTTTTCTGCAGGGTGCGTTAGAATATGAGCTTTATTGACAGTTTTACTTAGTAAGGTAGATATATCTCGAATAAGTTGGTCACTACCTTCATGACCAAACTTATTCTTGATCTGATCTAGCTGGTCTAGTTCTATATAGATGAGACAGCGATCATTGCCTCCGCGAAGAGCTTTTTGGGTAATTTGTTCTAGCTGTCTATATAGGTATTCTTTGTTGAATAAACCGGAAACAAAATCTAAGTCTTCACTGAGAAGGTGTTGGTTGCTGCTTTCGTCTACATGAAATAGAGCACGTGTAATTATGGAGCCGTTATAGTCTGAGCGAGAAAATTCCATATTGGCGATGAATTCTGAATGATCAGTACGTTGAGCTGTGAACTGAAGAATAAGATCGCCGCTGGTCGTTTCTTCAAGCGAATTAAGTTGTTCGGTTATTTCGGTCCGATCATCAAGTGTAAAGAAATCAGTTAAAGGTTTGTTAATGACTTTATTCTTAGAATCCAATCCAAAATGCTCAAGGAAGCTATCATTGCAATAGATGATTTTGTGATGGTCACAGCATGCAATTGGATTACGTGAGCTGTCCATTAACTGTTGTGAGCGTTTTTCTGCTTCGGCTAAAGCAGCTTCAACTCTTCGTAATCGTCTACGATAATCGAGCTGGTCAAGCTCTCGACGAATGTTAATTAAGACAAGTTCTTTCTCATCTAGAGGAACAACGGCTTGAATATGGTTTTTAAGGCCTTGTAGTAATAGTTGACTGTCTGAACTTGGAATTATCTGGATAACAGGGATATCTTTGTCTAAGCGCTTTAAATGGCTGACAGCAAGCTTTGAAGTGAATTCACCTCTGTCTATAGTGCAAAGAATAAGATCCCATGAGCGCTCACCAAGAGCTTCTAAGAACTCTTGCTCAGTGCTGACCTGCCTACCGCGAGGTGAAATACGTGATGTTCTTAGAAGCGTGATTAGAGGAGCAGTTTCTTCGGTGCTTAGGCCAAGGAATAAAAGCTGAATATTTTTTCTCAGGCGTTGTTTACGAGTCTGCTGCCCAGTACCGTATTTTTCTAAAAGGGCGTTTCCGTCAATATCAATAACTTCAGACATGCCTGACCTGTCTCCTGCTAGCTAAATCCTTATAGACAGAGAATATATGAATTCAATTGAATATATAACTTAAAAAATTGCATTAATGAGGTGTTGCTTGATATCCAAGCAACGTTCGTTACTGTTGAATGTTAATTATAGAAGATAAAAGTGATCAGAATGAAGGCGAGACTAATTTTGAGCTTAGCTAAAATGAATGCTCAGCTTTAATCAAGGAAATCCAAAAGGTATGGATAATGCTCTGAAAAGGATGTCGTAAGGATAGCTCGATCAATACCCAAAAGGGGATTGTTTGTACTATGGAGAAATAAGAAAGTGGCTGGGGTAGGAGGATTCGAACCTCCGCATGACGAGATCAAAACCCGTTGCCTTACCGCTTGGCGATACCCCAACTAAGATTTGAGCACACTTTCTTTTTAGAGCATGGTGGCAATAGCGGGACTCGAACCTGCGACCCTCGCATTATGAATGCGATGCTCTAACCAACTGAGCTATATTGCCACTCAGATTAACTCGGAGAGTTAAGCTCAATAGTGGCTGGGGTAGGAGGATTCGAACCTCCGCATGACGAGATCAAAACCCGTTGCCTTACCGCTTGGCGATACCCCAGCATAGACTGAAACATGGTGGCAATAGCGGGACTCGAACCTGCGACCCTCGCATTATGAATGCGATGCTCTAACCAACTGAGCTATATTGCCACGTCTCAGAGGCGCGCATTATTCTACTTTCGGGCGGGGGTGTCAATAGATTACTGCATGAAATTTCAGGAATTTTTGAATAAAAAAAACCGGCTATAAAAGCCGGTTTTTTTTTGTACAGTTGTCTGCTTAAACGTTGAAGCGGAAATGTACTACATCGCCGTCTTGAACGATGTAATCTTTACCTTCAAGTCTCCAACGGCCAGCGTCTTTAGCGCCGTTTTCACCATTATGCTCAACAAAATCATCGTAGCTTACAACTTCAGCACGGATGAAGCCTTTCTCAAAGTCAGTGTGGATAACACCGGCTGCTTGAGGGGCTGTTGCGCCGACTTTAACTGTCCAAGCACGCACTTCCTGCACGCCAGCAGTAAAGTATGTTTGTAGGCCAAGTAATTCGTAACCTGCGCGGATAACGCGGTCTAAGCCAGGCTCTTCCATACCTAAATCAGCTAGGAATTCATCACGCTCTTCATCATCTAGTTCAGAGATCTCAGCTTCTAGCTTGTTGCATACCACTACTACACCGGCATTTTCCGATGCGGCTAGCTCTTTCACTGTATCTAGGTGAGCGTTGTCTTCAAAACCATCTTCATCAACGTTGGCAATGTACATGGTTGGTTTCACGGTAAGAAGGTGGAAGCCTTTAACGATTTTCATCTCATCTTCATCAAGACCTAAACCACGAACTGGTTTGCCTTCTTCTAGATGAGGGATAACTCTCTCTAGCATTGCTTTTTGAGCTACGGCTTCTTTATCGCCACCTTTTGCAAGCTTTTGGATACGCTGAAGCTGTTTTTCACAGGATTCTAAATCAGCAAGTGCTAGCTCAAGGTTGATTGTTTCGATATCAGATAGCGGATCAATCTTGTTGGCAACGTGGATTACGTTTTCATCTTCGAAGCAACGAACTACATGCGCAATTGCGTCTGTTTCGCGGATGTTTGCCAAGAATTTATTACCAAGGCCTTCACCTTTAGAAGCGCCTGCAACAAGACCAGCAATATCTACGAACTCCATCGCTGTTGGAATTGTGCGTTCTGGATTAACAATCGCTGTAAGTTTGTCTAAACGCGGGTCAGGCATAGATACTGTGCCTGCATTCGGCTCAATGGTGCAGAATGGAAAGTTCTCTGCCGCAATGCCGTTTTTTGTTAGCGCATTGAAAAGAGTCGATTTACCTACGTTAGGTAGGCCTACAATACCGCATTTAAAACCCATGATTGAATCCTGTGAGTAATCTAGCTAGCTGAAAAACTGTGTAACTGGTTCATCGCTTTGTTCCAGTCACCGGCAATAGCAAGCTCCAAATAACGTTCAGCTTCATCGATAGCTGCCATTGTGGCATCACGTTCTTTAGCTGGAGCTTTTTTCAGAACAAAACCGCTTACTTGGCTGCTGTGGCCTGGGTGGCCAATGCCAAGACGTAAACGGTAGAAATTTTTGTTGTTACCTAGTTTGCTGATGATGTCGCGCAAACCATTATGACCACCATGACCGCCACCTTGCTTGAATTTCGCAATACCTGGTGGAATATCGAGCTCATCATGAGCGACTAAGATCGCTTCGGGTGGTATCTTGTAGAAGCTTGCCAGTGCTGCAACAGCCTGGCCGCTCAGATTCATAAATGTGGTAGGAACCAAAAGATGAATAACTTGGTTTCCAATCTGAGCTTTAGAGTAGAGCCCGTGGTACTTCTTTTCGGGCTTTAGGGGAGCGAGATGTCGAGCAGCAAGCTGCTCGACAAACTCAGCACCAGCATTGTGACGAGTTTGTGCGTATTTATCACCCGGGTTGCCGAGTCCGACAATAAGCTGGATCTTGTCTTTCATGCCAGTGCTATTTAGCTAAATTAGCTAGCTTTCGCGCCACGAGGAGCGTAAACGTAACCGATACCCTGGTCGTGATCTTCACCGCGACGTAGAGAAACGATTTCAACACCTTCTGGAAGAGTGATGTCAGATAGGTGAAGAACCTGGTCTGAAGCACAAGCAGAAAGGTCAACAACTAGAGTTTCTGGCAAGTTTGCTGGTAGGCAAAGAATCTCAACAGTGTTTTTCTCTGCTGCGAACTTGCAAGCTGCTTTAGATGCTGGAGACTTCTCGAAGTTAGCAAATTCAACAGGAACAGTGATCTTGATCTTGTTGGATTTAGTAATGCGCTGGAAGTCAGCGTGCAGTACTACAGGCTTAGCTGGGTGACGCTGTAGATCTTTGATGATTACTTGCTCTTCTTTACCGTCCAAAGACAGAGTAAGGATAGAAGAGAAGAAAGTCTGATCTTCGATCATTTTAACTAGTTCGTTGTTAGGAACAGAGATAGAAGCAGGCTTCTTACGCTTGTCACCACCGAAAACGATACCAGGAACTAGACCTTCGCGACGTAGGCGGCGGCTCGCACCTTTCCCTTCGTCAGCACGTGCTACTGCATTAACTACAAAGTTAGACATTTTTAATACCTTTAAATAAATAAGCTGCAAAACCTTGCGACCAGGCTTTGCAGCAATCACCCGAGGGTGGAAAAACTTACTCGTTATTGAGTAAGTTGCTTTACCAGCGAGTTGTCCTTAACGGAACATCGCGCTGATGGATTCTTCATTGCAAACACGGCGCACAGCTTCAGCTAGAAGCGGAGCAAGTGTTAGCTGACGAATTTTGTCGCACTTAGATGCGGATTCAGACAGTGGAATCGTATCTGTAACAACAAATTCATCTAGATCAGAATTAGTGATGTTGCTTACTGCAGGGCCAGAAAGTACGGCGTGAGTCGCGTAAGCTACAACGCGTGCTGCACCGTTATCTTTAAGTGCTTTAGCTGCTTTACAAAGCGTACCGGCAGTATCACACATGTCATCAACCAATACGCAAGTACGGCCTTCAACATCACCAATGATATTCATAACTTGAGATTCGTTAGCACGCTCACGACGCTTGTCGATGATTGCTAGGTCGCAATCAAGTTGCTTAGCAACTGCGCGGGCACGAACTACACCACCAACGTCTGGAGAAACAACTAAGATGTTGTCGTATTCCTGATCAACGATGTCGTCGAGTAGAACAGGTGAACCGTAAACGTTATCTACAGGTACAGAGAAGAAGCCCTGAATCTGGTCAGCGTGTAGGTCAACTGTCAGTACGCGGTCGATGCCGATAGCATCCATCATATCTGCAACTACTTTTGCAGTGATAGGTACACGAGCAGAACGTGGACGTCGATCCTGACGTGCATAGCCGAAGTAAGGTACAACAGCTGTGATACGTGAAGCAGAAGCGCGACGAAGAGCGTCGGCTAGTACAATCAGCTCCATCAAGTTGTCGTTAGTTGGCGCGCAAGTAGACTGGATAATAAATACGTCTTTACCACGTACGTTTTCCTGAATCTCAACGCTTACTTCGCCATCACTAAAACGACCAACATTCGCTTTACCCATAGGAATATCTAGGCGATCAACTACTTTTCTCGCCAGATCAGGGTTAGCGTTGCCGGTGAAGACCATCATCTTGGACACGGCGTGCACCTTTTCGATTGTAATTTGTTCGGAATCTGTAGATCGGGAACCGTTCATAGGCATTTGGCTGGGGTAGGAGGATTCGAACCTCCGCATACTGGAATCAGAATCCAGTGCCTTACCGCTTGGCGATACCCCAACATTATTCCTCTTGGAGGACCGGCCTCCCGTTGAAAGAGGCGCAGATTATCCAAGACTCGTGGTTAAAAGTCAAACTAAAGCAGGGGGAGGGGCTACTAGTATTCAGAGCGTAATTGCGGGCTTTCTGTGATGGCTACGCGAGAATGAAATTAATGTTGGGGTGATTCCCGCTGACTATAGTTTTATCCACGTTTTAATCACAATGGTGACTTTCAAATCACGGTACTGCAGACGCATTTTAGTAGGTAGGGCAGGTGTTTGTTGGTTATAGCGAAGATACTCAATTTTCCAATCTTGTTGGGTTAATCGTGCAAGTCTTTCATCGACGATTGTTTGGTCGTATTGCGAGTGAGGCGAAGGTAGCCCCCTGATCCACCAAAAAATATCACTGACAGGCAGTGCCCAGCCCCACTGTTGATGGAGGATTTGTTCCGGATTTGTACCGGTAAAGGTTCCTTCGCCGGCAATATCAACGGTAACTTCTTGTGGGTTGCCCGCAATAGATGCGCCACCTTGCCCCCAAGGCCCGCGGATATCTATCTGATAATCAGAACCTTCTTGTAGCCATTTTAAACTGGCTGATTGGCTGTCCTCAGGTGTACGGATGCCTATCTTGCCGCTAGCTTCCCAATCAGAGATGTCTTTAAGCAGACTTTGCCGAGTTTCCCAAGAAATATCGCTAGGTGCTGGTAGCTGAGTTTTTTGTAAGCTACAACCGGCTAAGAATAGGCACAGCAACGCTCCAAGGTACTTTTTTAACATCTACTTTTATTACTCTGCGTTAATTAGCTGTGCTGCTTCTTCTAAGAAGGGGTCGCCCGGATTATCTTTTTGGCTTCTTTGTAGCAGTGAACGAGCTTTCTCTTTTTGATCTATTGCCCAATACACCTGAATTAGGTGGCTAGAGACTTCAGGGTCGGAATATAAAGCATGAGCCTTTTCTAAATAAGTCACGGCTTCATGATTTCTACCCAATTTAAATAAAGCCCAACCCATTGAATCCAAAATAGCAGGGTCTTCTGGCTCTGTGGTTAGCGCTGCTTGGATTAGCTTGTAGGCTTCTTCATAACGCTCAGTATGTAGAAGCAGGGTGTAGCCTAAAGCATTCTGCACTGTAGCGTTGCCAGGCTCTAATTCTAATACTCTGCGTAGATCTTTTTCTGCCTGCGGGAAATCGGTTGATTCCACCATCATTGCACGGGTGTATAGCAGTGCGGTGTTATCAACAAACAGTACTAGCGCATCTTCTAATACAGTTAAGGCTTCCTCTTTCAAATTATGGAGGTTTAGCCATTCTGCCTCTAATGTATAAATTGAAGCTGCTTGGTTGGGCATGCTGGCTCTGGCATCAGATAAAATCTGCTGTAGACGAGGTTTGTCTTCCACATCTTTAAGAAGCGAGCTTACTCGAGATAGGGATTGCAGAACGTTAGAGCCATTTTTTACAGAGCTGTAATGTTCAATCGCTTGATCACGCATCTCTTCCGACTGAGCAATGTGGCCCAAATAAAAATGCGGTGAAGTGTCCTCAGGTTTCAGTTCAAGTAATCGCAAAAAGGCTGCTTTAGCGTCCTGGGGGGCTTCATTCTCTAGCATCAACAGGGCTAAGTAGTAGGTTAACTGATGATCTTTTAAATTGTTTTTTAGCAGCTCTTTAGCCTGAGAAACCGCTTGTTTAGATTGCTTATTTTGGAATAACAGCTGTGTGTAAAGGATATGCAACTGACGGTTATTTGGCTGTTGTTCAAAAGCAGAGCGGATAAGCTTAAGTGCATCGTAGACTTTGTTTTGAGAGCGCAGCAGTTCAGCTTTTTGTATCAACGCTTCTGGATTCTCGGGGTCAATCCTAAGGGCGCGATTAAACGAGGTGAGTGAAGCCTGCTCGTTGTTATTGGCTCGATGCAACAGTGCTAGAGTCAGCTCCAGATCAGAGCGTGGATCGGCAGATTGACGATGCTTATTTAGCATCGTGATGTAGCCGGATAAGACTTGGGGATCAATACGTTCTACTTGCCCACGAATCAAAGCCAAGGTGCGTAATGGATCGAACTCTAAGGCCTTCTCAACCAAAGGCAGTGCCTCGGTGTATTTGCCTTTATGTAGAAGCATATTCGCTTCTATTTGATAAGGCTCTGGATTAGACGGAGCAATTTCGCGCCAAAGTCGGGACGCCTGAATGACTTTGTCAGGGTTTCTTAGGTATTGAGCAATTCGTGTGGCGCGTTCTGCAACGCCAGAGTCCTGACTTTTCTCAGCTTGTTTGAGGTAGTTCTCCAGGGCTACTGGGAAGAGCCTGCGCTGCCCTGCAATCTCGGCAAGTAATAAATCGTAAAGAGATTCTTGGTTGAACTCGCCATCTACGTAATTAACTGGCTCGGAGGTAACTTCTTGTGTCTGTTTCGTTGGGGTGCTTTGACAGCCTTGTAATAAGGCGAAGACACAAGTTAAAACGATAAGTGATTTATTCATGTATACAGCCGTAATAGCCCCGACATCCCTGAATGATTTGGTCACTATAGTTGAATAACCTGTGGCTTGTCAGCTACCGACCAAAGGTTTTAAAGAGAATAAGTTAACGATTTTTAGATTGTTACTCATACATGCTGACTTTGACCTTAATTTAAAGAGTTAGACCTAAGGTTCTTTATTTTTGTTCGATTTATGTGGATTTTGTCCAAAGATTTGTAATTAATCCGCTGTTTTTTGATCGAAGTTGCCTAAATTGTGGTGCTGCCTTTTAACCTTTGTCGCAAAGCGTTGTATCATAGCGCGCTGATTTAGATCAGCTTCAGTTGATTTGTAGTGCCGTCTATACGACGGTAGATTTTTTGGTATGGCGGATCGCATGGCGTTACTTGCATTAGGCATCAATCACAAAACGGCTTCGGTAGAGGTTCGCGAACGCGTGGCGTTTGCCCCCGAGCTGCTTGCTGAAGCGATGAATGGTGCTGCCGAATTTGCTGATCTGAAAGAGATTGCCATCCTATCGACCTGTAACCGTACAGAGCTGTATTGCTCTTCTGCCATAGAAGGGTCGAGAGCCCTGTTGGAATGGCTAGGCAAATACCACGATTTAGATCCTGATGAACTGCAGCAATGTTCCTATGCTTTCTGGGGTGAAGATGCCGCGCGTCATATGATGCGTGTTGCGAGCGGTTTGGACTCCTTAGTATTGGGAGAGCCGCAGATACTTGGTCAACTGAAGTCGGCATATAGCCTTTCTCAAGAAAATGGCCATGTAGGTGCCGAGCTGGGACGCTTATTCCAGCAGACGTTTTCTGTGGCTAAGCAGGTGCGTACTGATACGGCGATTGGTGAAAACCCAGTATCAGTTGCTTATGCAGCAGTAAGCCTTGCTCAGCATATCTTCTCGGATATGCGCGAAAGCAAAGCGTTACTGATTGGCGCAGGTGAAACCATAGAGTTGGTAGCGCGCCATTTAGCGAATGCTGGCGTTAAAGATATCACGGTGGCTAACCGTACCCTTAATCGTGCTTTGGCATTGGCTGATGAATTTGATGGTAAAGCGATCTTGTTGGGTGATATTCCAAATGCGCTGGCCGAGGCCGATATAGTGATTGCTTCTACTGCCAGCCAGTTGCCTATTCTAGGTAAAGGTGCAGTTGAGTCCGCGCTTAAGCAACGTAAGCACCGCCCTATCTTTATGGTTGATATAGCCGTTCCGCGTGACATAGAGGCGCAAGTTGCGGAACTGGATGATGTTTATTTGTATACGGTCGATGACCTTAAAGAGGTTATCGAAGAGAACCAACGTAGCCGTGAAGATGCTGCTAGGCAAGCAGAAGAAATTATAGAGACTGGCGCGCATGAATTTATGCGTCAGTTGCGTTCACTGGAAGCGGTTGATGTATTAACGGCTTTCCGTGGTCAGGCAGAAAGTTTGCGTGATCAAGAATTAGGCCGAGCGTTAAAACAGCTGGAGAATGGTAAACCAGCTGAAGAAGTGTTAACCATGTTAGCGCGTAGCCTGACGAATAAAATGCTGCACCATCCTACAATTCAAATGCGTAAAGCAAGCGCTGAAGGGCGCAGTGAATTACTGGACTTGGTGCAAGAGCTTCACCAGTTAGGTGAACATGCTAAGAATGAGAAATAATGAAAGAATCTATTCTAAGTAAGCTAGAAAAGCTTAGCGATCGATACGAAGAGCTTGCTGCTCTAATGTCTGATCCAGAAATTATCTCAGATCAGGATAAGTTTCGTGATTATTCCAAGGAATATTCCGAATTAGAGCCTGTGGTACAGGCATTTGCAGCTTTTAATCAAGCGCAGGATGATCTTGAAGAAGCCGAGATGATGATGGCTGACAGTGATCCTGATATGCGAGAGATGGCAAAAGAGGAATACCCTGCCGTTAAAGAGCGTATCGAAAACCTTGAAGCTGAACTGCAGATTCTTTTATTACCTAAAGATCCAAATGATTCTCGCAACGTCTTCTTGGAAGTACGTGCCGGAACCGGTGGAGATGAAGCAGCTATTTTCGCCGGTGATCTTTTCCGTATGTACTCTCGTTTCGCGGAAGTACAGGGTTGGCGTGTAGAGGTTATCAGCGTTAACGAAGGTGACCATGGCGGCTATAAAGAGGTTATCTCTCGTATCGTTGGGACGGATGTGTATTCGAAGCTGAAATTCGAATCCGGTGCACACCGTGTACAACGTGTTCCTGAAACCGAGTCTCAAGGCCGTGTTCATACGTCTGCTTGTACCGTTGCAATTATGGCAGAGATGGATGAGTCCGCTGAGATCGAGATCAATAAAGCTGATCTACGTGTTGATACCTTCCGTGCATCAGGTGCTGGTGGTCAGCACGTCAATAAAACTGATTCGGCTATTCGTTTGACCCACATTCCTACAGGTGTAGTAGTTGAGTGTCAGGAAGAGCGTTCGCAGCATAAGAACCGTGCTAAGGCGATGTCACTTCTAGCATCTCGTTTACAGGCTGCAGAAGACGAACGACAGGCAGCCGAAATGGCAAGTACGCGTAAAAGTCTAGTGGGTAGTGGTGACCGCTCTGAACGAATCCGTACCTATAATTATCCACAAGGTCGAGTAACGGATCACCGTATCAACCTAACGCTATATAAGCTGCAGGAGATTATTGGTGGTGAGCTGCAACACGTTGTTGAGCCGCTCTTAAATGAGCACCAAGCAGAACAGCTTGGGGCGCTCTCCGAAGAAAGTTAATCAAAGGGCCTGTATGGCCCTTTTTGATATGTATTAAATCTCTATGCAGATTAAGCAAGCGGTAAAACTAAGTAATCAACTCGGTGGTGTCAGTGAGTCGGCTCAATTAGATGTTGAGTTGATGCTATGTCATCTGCTCGATAAGCCGGGCAGCTACCTGTTTACTTGGCCTGAAAAAGAGTTAGACCCAAAAATTGTCGATCAATTGACAGTGATGATTGATCGGCGTCTCAAAGGTGAGCCTGTTGCGCATATTATCGGTATGCGAGGTTTTTGGGATTTTGACTTGGAAGTGTCCCCTCATACCTTGATTCCTCGTCCCGATACCGAAGTGGTGGTCGAAAAGGCTTTGCAGTTATGCACCAAAAAACAAGCGCGCATTACTGATTTGGGCACGGGAACAGGTGCAATTGCTTTAGCCTTGGCTTATGAAAATCCAGAATGGACTGTGGTTGCATCAGACTTTGTGCCGGAGGCGGCACAATTGGCCGAGCGTAATCGAGCCCGTTTGCAGCTTGAAAACGTAGAAGTCATACAAGGAAGCTGGTTTGAGCCTCACCATGGCCATTACGATATGATCGTCAGTAATCCTCCTTATATCGATCCGAAAGACCCGCATCTAGAGCAAGGTGATGTGAGGTTTGAGCCGCTCTCAGCGCTCACGGCTGAAGATCATGGAATGGCAGATATCAAACATATATGTGAACAGGCTCGAAGTTACCTTGTTCCAGGTGGTCATCTGTTGTTTGAACATGGTTATGACCAAGGTCCTGTTTGCCGCGCCTTGCTGGACAGTTTAGGGTATACAGAAATTGGTACTCAGCGCGATTATGGCGATAATGAGCGAGTAACCTTTGCATTATGGCCAGGTAACACCTGCGCTTAAGGAGAAAACAATGCTGAGTGATGAGCAGCTATTACGCTACAGCCGCCAAATTATGTTGCCTGATGTCGATATCAATGGGCAGGAGATCTGGTTAAATTCGACAGTTTTGATCATAGGTCTAGGTGGTTTGGGCAGTCCTGTCGCTATGTACCTAGCTGCGGCAGGTATAGGTGAGCTTATCCTAGTGGATGATGACGAGGTCGAGCTTTCCAATCTACAGCGTCAGATTGCTCATAACACTAAGCGTATTGGAGCGCCTAAAGTGGATTCGGCTCGAAATACCATTGCCGGTCTTAATCCGGATACTCGAGTTAAAGCATTGTATGAGCGTTTAGACGATGAGGCTTTGCAGCGTTTAGTCGCAACCGTTGACCTTGTGGTTGATTGTACTGATAACTTTAGTACTCGGTTTTCGATTAACCGTGCCTGCTTTATGCACAAGAAACCATTGGTTTCCGGTGCGGCTATCCGTATGGAAGGTCAGGTGGCGGTTTACGATCCGCTTAATCCTGAATCACCTTGCTATCAATGCCTCTACAAAGAGGGAAGTGATGAAGCGCTTACTTGCTCTGAGTCCGGTGTTTTATCGCCTCTCGTCGGTATTATCGGATCGGTTCAAGCATTAGAAGCATTAAAAGTTTTGGCTTCGGTTGGCGAGAACTTGGCAGGCCGTTTACTGCTTTTAGATGCCAAAACCATGGATTGGCGCACCCTTAAATTGCGCAAAGACCCAGAGTGTAGTGTTTGCAAAGGCATGCATGCCGAAGGTGATAGTCATGACTGACGATCAGTTATCTATCGATGTTTTAGAAAGTGTCCGGACTATCGCGCTAGTAGGTGCAAGTAACAAGCCTGAGCGCGCAAGTTTTCGTGTGATGGCTTTCTTGAAAACTTGCGATTATGACGTTATCCCGGTCAACCCTGCACTTGAGGGTGAAACTCTGCACGGTGAGCAGGTTGTGGCCTCTTTAGCTGATATCGATAAGAAGATTGATATGGTCGATGTGTTTCGCCGCAGCGATCAGGCTGGAGAGGTTATCGACGAAGCCATTCAAATCGGAGCTAAGGCGGTTTGGTTACAGTTAGGGGTTTATAGCCCAGACGCACAGAAACGCGCTGAAGTTGCAGGTCTTAAGGTTGTGGTAAATCGCTGCCCTAAGATCGATATACCTGACCTATCAATTAAAACTCCCTCAAGTTTTAACGTCTAGCCCGAATTAGGAAGAATGGCGTTTCTAACTGAATGGTTTCAATCTCAATGTTGTTAAAACCATTACTTTTCAATAACTCGATATAAGCATTGGGTTCACGGAAAGAGCGATTGAACAACAACATAGGCAAGAGGCCATAAGGTACTGGATCACTTAGATCTAATGGTCCTCTTTCACATATCAGTATTTCACCCCGATCATTTAATGTGCTTGCTGCTTGTCGGATAAATTGTGCACAGGCTTCTATTGGCCAGTCATGCAAAATAGATTTGAACGTCACCAGATCTTGTTGCTGCGGTAGTTTATCCACAAGAGCGTCTGCTGCTTTAAAATCGATTCGATCTGCTTCTTGTTCACTCTTAATGTGTCTTTTACCTACTTCACACACCACAGGAAGATCGATAATAGTCGAATTGAGTGCTGGATTGGTTTTGCATAATTGCAGTGCAAATTCTCCACTGTTTCCTCCGATATCCAAATGATTTTTTATATGACTCAGATCGGCGTGTTTAGCAATTACACGGCCTTCGTAGCGGGTTAAGCAGGTGGTGAAGCGCATCCAGCGACGGGTTGCAGTAATGTTTTCTGGCGTGACCTCAAAACAGCGATTGTAAGCGAACAATTCAAATACCTTAGCTTGCTGAATAAAACGAGGCATGTCCTCAAGGAACAGTGTGTAGTGCTCCAAAAGGTCAGGTGCTAATAGATTTGCAAACTCCAATTTGGAAAGTAGCAGATCTTGGAAGGGGAGTGTTTGGCTGAAATCCGTCGTCAGTTGCCATTGAAGATTGTCGTCCTGCTCAATTACATTGGCTGCTTTTAATTGTTGGAGCAGCATACCCAGGGCTGTCACTTTAGGGTGGCTTTGTTGCAAAGCATCTTCAGAACGAGGTTGGTCTGATAGGATTTTGATCAGGCCTAGTTGTAAAGCCGTTAACAGTGCTTGGGCTGTGACAAAATCTTGAATAAATGCCTCGATGCAAAGGTAGGCTTTCCAGTCCTGTTGTTCAGCTGTTGAATCATCTAAGCAAAGAGGTTGCATTGTTTATCCTTTTTATTGTTCTTGTGAGATCGCTTGGTAAATGTGCTGAGTTATTTCGCCAAGTGGAAGGGTGCCATCGATATTAATATCGGCATCTTTGACTAAGCGTTCTTGCTGTATGACGAGTGTAGCGCGGATATCTTGAATATAGCCTTCAAGGTAATTAGCTAGCCAGTCAAGTTGTTGAACGTAGTCGGATGGGGCCTTTTTAAATTCGCTGCTAAAGGCTTTGATATTACGAGCAAGTGAAATATCAAGAGGAGTGTCTAGCCAAACTAGGCAATCAATATATCGTCCACTGGCGTGATGATGTCGGCCTAATGGGGTTTCAATCAACAAGAACCGTTTATGAGTGGTTTGGATCTGGGTGGCAATCGCTTCAGCAAAGCCGGGAATATTTAACTTGTTGTAGTCGCTACCTTGTTTCATCCATTGAAGGATTTCTGCCATGGATTGATTTGTGGCTTGTTGATAATCATCGTAAAAGAGTGTGTCTGCATCTAGCAGTTTAGCTAGGGCTAGGGTTAAAGAGGTCTTACCGCTACCAGGTGCACCAGCGACAGCTATTACATAGCATCTCTTTGAATCTGTCATGAGAGAAACATCGCTCTAATTCTCTGATCGTCCCAGCATTTTTGTGCATAGTTTAGCGTCTCTTCTGAGTAATTATGCTGGTTTATATCGTCTGGACAAGATGCGCCAGAATTTATAATAAAGTGAATAAGCGGTAACTGATCGCTAGCTAAGGCTTTATGAACAAGTTCGTCATCAAGCTGTCCGCTATATTGGAGCAAGACGGATAGATGCAGCATGAGTTCTTGTTCGGAACAGTGGTCAAAGCATTGTTGCATCAATGGTGTTGGATCGGTTTTGGCACCAGCAGTATAAAGCGCTGTTAGTAAGGACAGACTTTTTTCTTGTCTAAGTGACAGTTCTGCAAGTGTTAGAGCTGCATTTGTGTGACTTGTTTGGTCTGGATTAGCGCCGAAGTTTAACACCAGCTTTAACGCTTTAGGGGCTTCTTTAAGAATACAGACTTCAGCTAAAGGCGCAGTATCATCGGAGACTGGCTGATTGATTTCTTCAGGTTCGAGTTTTTGCAGATGTTTTTGTAGTTTGGTCAGATCATCGGCATCGATCGCCTTAAAAGCTTTTGCCAATCGATCGCTTTTGAATAACTTAAACATCTTTATCCTCACTTAATAAAACTCTACTGACACTACGCTGTCAGTAGGCCTAGTTTAGCATCCCTGTTGTCATATTTAAGAATTGGATTAAGGAGAATAACAATGACAACAACCGTCGTGGAAATGGTAACTTACAATCTGAAATCAGGCGTGAATAAAGCTGACTTTGCATCGACTCATGACAAGGTTAATGAGTGGTTAAAAAAGCAGGAAGGCTTTCTGTATCGTTCAGTGAGCGAAGATGAAAATGGCTTACTGCATGATTTAGCTTATTGGCAGGATATGCCGACAGCTAAAGCGGCGGGCGATGCATTTATGCAATCTGACGAAGGCCAGTCGTTGTGTGGTCTTATTGATATGGACAGTTGTCATATGCGTCATATGGAAGTACAAACAGAAGCGATGATTTGCGAAGGGGCTTAGGGAGCTAAATTACCGATGAGGAAAGCGGAACGCTTATTTCAATTACTCACGCTTTTGCGCGGCCGCCGAACAGCTTTAACGGCCAGCGCTTTGGCAGAAGTATTGGAAGTCTCTGAGAGAACTATCTACCGAGATATACAGGCGCTTTCGCTTTCTGGTGTGCCTATTGAAGGTGAAGCGGGGGTGGGCTATCGGCTACGCCCAGAATTCAATCTGCCACCTTTGATGTTTGATGAAGAGGAACTAGAAGCACTGTTGCTTGGCGTGCGCTTAGTGCAGGGTTGTAGTGATCAGCATCTGGGGCAGTCTGCTTCCCGAGTGTTAGATAAAGTCAGAGCGGTTTTGCCTACTGAACTTTACGACCAATATATTGAAGGCCCCGAATGGTTTGTTGTTCCTGGATTGCATCGACAATGGACAACGCAATACAGCGATCAGATTAGAGTCGCGATCAAGAATAGGTTTGTGATTGCAATTGGTTATCAACGAGAAGATAAACAACAATCCGAGCGTGAAGTTTGGCCTTTAGGTTTAGTGTACTGGGGTGCTGTTTGGACCTTGGTTGCTTGGTGTGAGTTACGCGATGATTTTCGTATGTTTAGATTGGATCGTATCCAATCGCTCACGCAATTGTCCCGTCATTTTGAAACTACAGATCAAATTAGCTTACAGACCTACCTTAAGCGTACAGAATGTACTGAAGCTTAAATGACACCTGTGACGCGCATGATATAGATGCCTGCCGATAGGCTAAGAATAGAGCCTATGGTCGTCATCAAGATTATATTCGCTGCTAGTTTCTCATTGCCTCCCATCGCTTTAGCCATCACAAAGCTAGCTGCAGCCGTTGGGCAGCCAAATAGAACCATTAGCATGGTTAAGTCTTGCCCTTTAAAGCCGTATGCCCAAGCGGCTAGCGTTAATATCAATGGAATAAAAAGCAGCTTTGATAAGGTCGCCCAAGTGGCTTGAGAAGATGTGCTGCGTAAGCTCTTCATGTTCAATGAGCCGCCTATAGCCAGTAGGGCTAAAGGTAGTGTCAAATTCGCAAAGTAACGCCCCGTTTTTTGTGCAATTTCGGGAAGTTGAAAACCAAAGTAAGAGAACGGAAGCGCCAGCAATACCGCAATGATCAGTGGGTTTTTTACGATCTCTAATACGGTTTTGCCAATACTTGCGCCACCTTGATGTTTGGCTGGCAGAGTTAATGCAATGATTGAAAGGACGTTAAATAGAGGAATCACGAGTGCCAGCAATAGGGATGCTTGAGCTAAACCGGAATCAGAAAAAAGGTTATAGCTCACAGCTAAACCAATAATGCCGTAATTACTCCGAAACGCACCTTGTATAAATACGCCTAAGTCTTCTGGTTGTTTGATCCAGCGCTTAGCGAGAAACCAAAGAGCGATGAAACTGATTAGAGTGCCAATTAAGACAAATCCTAGTTGTTCCGGATTAAAGACTGCGTGAAAGTCTGTCCGTGAGATGGACATAAAAACCAAGGCTGGCAGGGTGATCATAAATACGAGCTTTGATGCTGTATTTATGAAGGCATCATCAATCAGCCCAACACGTTTCAGTAGATAGCCTAAAAAGCCAATAAAAAAGATTGGGGCGGTAATACTTGCAGTAAAACTGAGCGATGAAAGGTAAAGATCCACAGGCACTCACTCTGGAATAAAGAGTACAGTTTATCATAGTTGCTTAGGTGGTAGTTGAAGCGTGCTTTTTCGGGTAATCGAATAAAATGCTGGTGGCGCAGCCCGCTGCTAATTCATGCCACTGGGTGATGCTCAGATGCATGTGAAGGACGGCTGCCGTTGGCAGTTTTTCTAAGTGGTTTTGAGTAAGCAAATCAGCTAATTGATGTAACGCTGGATTATGGCCGATTAGCATAATACTACTTAGATGATCTGATTGATTTTGCAAAAGGTACATCAGCGTTTCGGCACAAGATGCATATAGTTCAGGATGCATTTGCAACTGTTCGGGTTTTAAATTGAGCTGTCGATGGATCTCGGAGGCAGTCTTGATTGCTCTGTTAGCGTCGCTAGCTAAGATGAGGTCTGGCACGATGCCGTACTCATTTAAACGCTTGGCCATCTTTGGAAGGTCCCGCTGACCACGCTTGTTGAGAGGGCGATCAAAGTCATCTAGGCTGGGGTCTTTCCAGCTAGATTTTGCGTGGCGAACTAAAGTTAGCTTTTTCATAAAGCGCTCCCGCAGTTAGACGCTCTTTGGAGTATTGCTTTAGATAGCTGGAATTGCGAGTTAGGCTAGATGAAAAAACATCCGGAGAGCGGCCAAAAGACTAAAATCCGGGGCTGCGGTGAAGTGCAGTATAGATTTGAGTAATGATGTGAACCGCTCTCTGCAATAAGAATAGAGCCTTAGCACAAGTCCGCCGCACAGCGAGAATATGGCAATGGGGTCAGTACGTTGTGTACCTTCCCCTATCTTATTGCTGGATGATAAAAGGACGATCTTACGAAATTGAATACATCTTTGACGGTTGTGGGACCGGCTTTTGCGGTTGAAGGACGTTCTTCATTAATGCCCGCATCTGCTGCATCGGTCTGCTACCGGGTTGATTTAAGCGCATTGGGCTTTCACGGAATAGGCGCTCATCCATCGGAGTTAAGTGATCATCAATTAACGGCATAAACTCCATCTGATCCAGTACATCCTTCTGCAGATCGATACCTGGAGCAATCTCGGTTAGTAAAAGGCCTTTTGGCGTGAGTTTGAATACCGCACGTTCAGTGATGAAGGTTACTCGTTGTTGGCATTGCATGGCGTAACTGCCATTAAATGTGATTTGTTGAACAGCCTTTTTAAATTTCTTAAGAGGCCCGTTCTCTATCACTTTTAAGCCGTGCTCGTGCACTTCCAATAGTTGTTTGCCTGAGGTGAATGTGCCCAGAAAATAAACGTCTTTAGTGTTTTGGGTGATGTTGATAAATCCGCCCGCACCAGCGAGTTTGGGGCCGAATTTACTAACGTTAACGTGACCTTCTGGGCAGGTTTCAGCTAAGCCTAAAAAGGCTTGGTCTAAACCGCCGCCATCATAGAAATCAAACTGAGCAGGTTGGTCTACAACTGCTTCGGCATTACTTGTTGCGCCAAAGCTTAGTCCGCTAGCGGGTTGGCCGCCGATGCCGCCAGGCTCAACGGTAAGAGTGAAATCTTCTATCTTTCCTTCTTCAGCGGCAACGGCTGCTACTGTTTCTGGCATGCCAATACCAAGATTGACGACGGCACTATTTTTCAGCTCCATCAGCGCGCGACGTGCAATGACTTTTCTGGCGTCTAAAGGAACAGGCTTGCTTGCTTGAGCCGGTAGCGTAATTTCGCCGCTGTAGGCTGGGTTATAGACTTCGGCAAATGTTTGAGGGTGGTCTTCAGCATGGGCCTGAATGATATGGTCGACCAAAATACCCGGGATACGGATTCTATCTGGAGTTAGGTTATGCTGCGCAGTAACACGTTCAACTTGTACTAGTACCTTACCGCCACTGTTTTTAACGGCTTGCGCAATCGCTAAGGCATCTAAAGGCAGAGCTTCGCGTTCCATGGATATATTGCCTTTACTATCTGCAGTAGTACCTCGTAGCAGGGCAATATTAGGCTGGCAGTGTTTATATAGAAGCGCTTCTTCACCGTTAAGATCAAGTAGCTGTACCAGTTGCTCTTCTGTACGGCTATTTACTTTGCCACCTTCAAAACGTGGGTCTACAAAGGTGTGCAAGCCTACCCGTGTGAGCGTGCCTGGTTTACCTGCAGCAATATCACGGAACATGTGACAGATAACCCCTTGAGGGAGATTATATGCCTCAATTTTATTATCGATCGCCATTTTTCCTAGCGCCGGTGCTAAGCCCCAATGTCCACCGATGACTCGCTTTATCATCCCTTCATGAGCAAAGTGATTTAGGCCGCGAGTTTGGGCATCGCCTTGGCCGGCCGCATAAAGCAGGCTGAGATTGTTGGGTGTACCTTGATCTAGAAATCGTTTTTCGATCGCTTTTGCGAGAGTTTCAGCAAAGCCGATGCCGATAAAGCCGCCTGTCACTATGGTGTCATTTGATTGAATTAATGCTGCCGCTTGATCGGCTGAGATCAGCTTATTTTGAGACATCCTGAATACCATTTTTGTTATTTTTAATTCGTGTGTTTACAGCAAGGCAGGGGCCATGTTTTAAATATTGTTTAAAAACAATGGTTTATTTGTTTTTTTGGTGGATGGAATATAGATAAGTGTCTGTAAAAATAGACAGTGTGTTTTTTATGTCTAATTTTTTAGACGCTTTTCCCGTCTCTTAGGCGTTGATAAAGACTTGCTCTAGAGATACCTAGCAGTTTAGCCGCAGCTGTTTTATTGCCATTGCATTGCTGTATCGCTTCTTCAATAGCTGAACGCTCGTGCTCTTTACGATAGCTTTTGAGATTAGTTAAAGGGTTTCTTTGATGGGGCTGTTCTTCATTTGCGCCTAAATCAGGCGCTTCTATTGAAGAGCCTTCAGCCATAACACAGCCTCGTTCTAGGCGATTTCGCAGTTCACGGATATTACCAGGCCAGCTGTAGCTTTGTAGCCATTCTAGGGCTGACTGTGACAGAGGTAGTTCAGGTAGCTGCGATTGACGCTGAATTTCGCTCAACATGTGTTCGGATAGCAGTGGAATATCTTGGATTCGCTCTCTTAGTGGCGGTAGGTTGATCGGTAAGACGTTCAATCGATAGTAGAGGTCTTCTCGAAATAAACCTTGCTCTACTTGGTTGCGAAGATCTTTTGCGGTTGCAGCGATGATACGTACATCCACTTTCTCAAGGCGGTTGGAGCCCAGGGCTTCTACTTCACGTTCCTGTAGGACTCGAAGAAGTTTTGCCTGCATGGAGAGAGGCATCTCTGCAATCTCATCAAGAAATAGAGTACCACCTTCAGCTAGCTGGACTTTGCCTTTGCGTGCCTTTTTATCTGCGCCGGTATAAGCACCGGGAGCGGTGCCAAACAGTTCAGCTTCGGCAAGCGATTCGGGTAGTGCACCCATATTAATGCCGACAAAAGGTCCGCTGCGCCGTGTGGAAGCATGGTGGATGCCTTGAGCTAAAAGCTCTTTTCCCGTCCCGGTTTCGCCTAATAAAAGCAAGGTAGTGTCGAGTTGTGATGCTCTTAGTGCTTGGCGACGAAGTTGCTGTGTCTTCGGCGCATTACCGATCATGTCGTCCAAAGCGTAGCGGCTTGGGCGGATGATTTTCTCATCTTCAAATTTACGCTGCAGGCGAGCAAATTTGTCGAACAATGGTTGAAGGCTGTCTAAGTCGTCGTAAAAAATAAAACCAATAGCGCCGATAATCTCATTTTCTGAATTCTTGATAGGAAGGCGGGTAACAACACACCAGCGGTTGTTAATCTGCATCAGATCGACAAAGGAAGGTTTGCCGCTTTTAATGACTCGGGGCAGTTGAGTCGTGGGGATTAATTCTTCTACATTACAGCCAATTGGATCGATCTCTTCTGGAATAGCAACGAGCTTACGATAAGCATCGTTCATCCAGAGAATGGATGCTTTTTCATCGACTGCAATAGAGCCTTGGCAAAGACTGGAGAGTAGATCGAATAAGTTGTGATTATTATCTTGCTCAATCAGCTGGCGAAGTGAATGCATAGGAACCAATCGTGTTTAAGTTTCTATGACAAAACTACGCGTAACTATCTGGGCTGCCAAGTAAAATTTGGCTTGGGACGCTGCTAAGCAACTTTTTCTTTGGCTTCTTTCGCGCGCTTTTTATGATGTCGAGCAACAGAACCCTTGATCACGATCTCCCAGTTGTCTGCTGTGCTCATTAACATGGCACCGCAGTTACCGCATTTGCAGATCTGAGAGTTACCTAAATCACTAACCGTTTTTAGCTGTGGGTGTTCCTTCCCGTTTTTAACTAACTCAAAGCAATACTTGCAATCAGTGTTCATGCTATATCTCCTTGCTAGGCATGAGAGGCTACTTTCGGTTAAATATCGGACAATAAATCATATTCTTTAATAAAAAATATAAAAAACAGCAGGTTTTTCTGCTTGTTTATTGTCCGATTTTAAGGTGCTTATATAACTTATTGAAATATAAAGATTAGATGGCTTCTTCTGTGCTGGCCATAATGCTACCGCCATCACCATTTTTGGCTAGTTCACCGATCTCCTTATCGATAAAGAATAAACCTTTGCCATCTTCGCCAATGATTTTGATTTTATCTAGGATGCCATTGAACAGCTTTTCTTCTTCGTGCTGTTCAGCAACATACCATTGCAGGAAGCTAAAAGTTGAGTAGTCCTGATTTGTAAAAGCGGTGTGCGCTAATTCGTTGATCTTGCTGGTCACTAGGCATTCGTGTTCGTAAACTTTCTCGAATAGATCACGGATAGATTCGAACTCTGCTTCAGGGGCTTCAATAGTGCCAATCAGCGCCATCGCACCGGTTTCGTTAACGTAAGTGAACAGACGTTTCATGTGAGACATCTCTTCATCAGCGTGCTTGTAAAGGAATTCAGCACAGCCTTCATAACCTTTAGACTCTGCCCATGCACCCATTTGTAGGTAAAGGTTGGATGAGAAAAATTCTAGATTGATCTGTTCGTTTAGCTTTTCAAGCATTGCTGGGCTAAGCATAGGTAAATCCTTACTAATTGGTTACGTCACATCGCAACAGGTTTACACAGCCATTTTTTACTATTGGCAGAACGAGCGCATTTGCGACATAGGTAAGTGCTTGAACGGGTATGTTTGGCAATCTCAGAGAAGTGATGCTCTATATCGCTCTTACTAAACTTACATAAGGTTTTAGATTTGCTCATTCAGAATGGGGCTGTAAAAATTTTGCTAATGATAATCAATATTAAATGTGAAATGGCTACTAGTCTATACAATCCGACATTATATCTGACCGAAAGGTCGGTAGAAACGTTTAGAAATCTATGGTTTGGCCCTAGCTAAGCTAGGGCCTCAAAAGGATTTTTTCTGTGTGGATTAAACCGAAAAGGTCTTCATCATGGAACGTAGGTCGGTTACCAACTTATGCAGATTATTGCTGGCATTATTGGTTTGCTCTGCAGCGGTCATATTGCTGCTGGCAATATCACGGATATTTAGAATGTTGTGATTGATCTCATCAGATACGGAACTTTGTTGTTCGGAAGCACTCGCAACTTGAATGCAACGATCAGAGACTTCTAGCATAGCTTCTGATACGGAATCAAATGATTGGCTAGCATCATTAGCCAAATGAATTCCTTTTTGGGCTTGTTCGGAGCAGCGCTGCATAGTGTCGGCAGTCACGGCAACTTGCTTTTGAATCGCTTCAATTGTGCTTCTGATTTCGCTGGTGGAGGTTTGTGTGCGCTGAGCTAGAGTACGTACTTCGTCAGCTACTACAGCAAATCCACGGCCTTGATCACCTGCGCGGGCTGCTTCAATCGCGGCATTCAAAGCCAACAGATTAGTCTGCTCTGCAATATCATTGATAATGTTAACGATTTGCTCGATTGAAGAAGCTTGATGTTTTAGCTCATCAGAAGATTCTGATGCTTGTTCAACATCTCTAACAAGCTCGGTGATGCTTTCAAGCATGACATCAATATTCTCTTTGCCGTTGTTTGCAAGGTCTGATGCTTTTTGCGTTGCCTGAGAGGTTTGTGCAGTGTTTTGCGCGATTTCATGAGCTGTTGCAGACATTTGAGTAGCTGCGCTGGCAAGCATGTCGCTCTCACTGTTTTGCTGCTGAATGCCCGCTGTAGTTTGATTAATGGCAGCATCTGTTTCGTTCATTACCTCGCCTAAGGTCTCAATACTGTCCTCGACTCGGCCGATAACTGTCCGCAAACGTGCGCGCATCATGCGGGTGGCTAGATCAACAGAACCTTGCTCATGCATATTTTCTGTCATCACTAATTGCGCTAATGGGTTGCTATAGATCTCATCTGTGGTGGATGAGATCTTTTTTAGACCCCGAGTACTGGCAAATAGCGTATATAGTCCAGCAGCCAGCACCGTTAACATCGCGATGGATTGGTATAGCTCAGAGATCGGTGCAAAGTTTAGGGCCAACATACTCGCCCCCATCAAACCGGTAATGCTTATAATTCGAGCCGCAAGGCTTGTTGTTTTAACTGATTTTGGTGGTGATTTGCGAATCTTTCCATAAACTTGTTCAGCACGTTGAATCTGTTCTTGGCTTGGGCGAGTTCGGACCGATTGATAGCCAGTTTTAGTGCCATTGTTATCGTATAGTGGCATTACATAAGCTTGAACCCAGTAGTAATCACCATTTTTACAACGGTTTTTTACCATCCCCATCCAAGGCTGGTCGTCTTTGATATGGTTCCATAAATCTTCAAAAGCGGCCGCAGGCATATCAGGGTGTCGAACTAAGCAATGAGGTTTGCCGATTAGTTCTTCTTGTGTGTATCCAGCGACTTGGCAGAATTCCGGGTTGGCATAAGTGATGATACCGCGAGTATCGGTTGTAGAAATAAGGCGAACATTATCGGGATACACGTGTTCCCGATCTGTTGTGTGAACAGAAGCCATATCTGTCTCCAGTTTAATTCCGGTTTATTCTGGACGGGGATCTCTCTATCCCGTGTAGTACTTATTCTTCCGTGCAGAACCACAGCAGATGTTTGTCTGCTTCCTATCTAAGTATATTCATCCAAATGACATTTGCATGAAATTCACTTACAAAATATAAGTTTTTATAGTGCTCGGACTGAACGGTCGGTATTCTTCCATGGCTTTCGCCTCCCTGCAATGGATACTCTGAAAATAAATATGGTTATTTAGTCGAGTGCTGGGGCTTTTATATTGGTAATGGAATCAACTGGTTAGGGATTTCTGTGCGTACTCTAAGAGGCGGGTGCTGCTATCGGGCTTACCGAGTAAGAAGCCTTGAATTTCATCGCATTGATGATCCTTCAAAAAGCTCAGTTGCTCTTGAGTTTCTACCCCTTCGGCAACAACTTTCAATTGCAGTGAATGGGACATAGATATGATTGCAGCGATGATATTTTCATCATCTGTATCACCGGGTACGCCAGTGACAAAGGATCGGTCAATTTTAACGGTGCTTACCGGTAGACGTTTTAGATAGATAAGAGATGAGTATCCAGTGCCAAAGTCATCCACAGATAAGCTGACACCAAGGTCACATATTTGCTGAAGCTTGTTGATAACTTTGTCTAGGTCATCAATTGCGAGTGTTTCGGTAATCTCAAGTTCTAGCAGTGACGGTGCAAGGTCGCTGTCTATAAGTGCGCCTTTGATATCATCAATTAGGTTTGGATCATAAATCTGTCGTGCTGATAGATTGACAGATACCGGCATAGGCCTAGCAGGATTCAGATTCCAAGCTTTTGCTGCGTGGCAGGCTAGGTTTAGAATTTCTCTTCCAAGTTCGACAATTAGGCCGGTTTGCTCTGCTAATTCGATAAATTGCCCTGGAGGAATCATTCCTTTTTCAGGGTGGTTCCAACGAGCCAGTGCTTCGGCGCTCAGAATATCTTTACCATTGATATGGAAACGAGGTTGGTAAACCAAAAAGATATCTTGGTTATGCAAGGCGAGACGAAGATCTTCTTCTAAGCGAGTTTGCGCTTCAGCTTTTTGGTTGACCTCTTGGTCATAGAAGAGAATGCCGTTCCTGCCTTTTTCTTTCATGTGATACATCGCGGTATCAGCGTTGGTTAGCAGCTCTTTTGCATCCTTGCCGTCATCAGGGTAAAGAGCGATACCTATACTTACCGGAGCGTTACTCATGAAATTATCGAGCTGGAAAGGTGTTCTTAATGATTCAATGATTCTATGGGATATATGACTCACTGTGTCGACGTTATCAATGCTTTGTAAAATTACACCAAACTCATCCCCGCCTAAGCGTGATACGGTGTCATCAGGTCTTATGAAACCGGAAATACGGTTGGCGGTAGCTTTAAGTAATTCGTCACCGGCAGCGTGCCCATAGGTGTCATTGATGTTTTTGAAACGATCAATATTGATAAACAGTAGGCCTATTTGGCTCTTTTCACGATTGGACCGGGCGATAGCAGAGTTTAAACGATCAAAGAACAGACTACGATTAGGTAATCCAGTTAAGCCATCATAGTGAGATAGTTTTTCAAGCTTATTTTCGGCTTCTTTTTTAGCGCTGATATCAGAAAAGATTAGAACAAAGCGTTCTTCATTATCTTCTGTGTATAGGTTGCTAACAGACAGCCATGCAGGGAACGCTTGCCCATTTGGCCTACGTATCTGTGTTTCACCTTGCCAGCGTTTATCTTGTTTTAGACTGTGGCGTATATCTGGGTGTTCTGCGAAGAACCTACGACTAAATTGGTTGATAGTGAGATCGTCAGAGCCGCACAGTTGATGGCAGGCGCTATTGCTGGTCACCATTTTTAGATGAGTGTCGATGACCAAGATTGCTTCATCGGCTTGATCGAATATTTGTCCGGCCAGTTGAATATGGCTTTGTGCATGTTTGAGATCGGTAACATCAGTTACGATTCCTCCGATGGCGTAGACATTTCCCGATTCATCAAAGAGAGGGAACTTGGTACTTAGGTAATTTCGACGGCCTAGTTCTGTGGCTCCAGTGTATTCGATTTGGATAGGTGTACTTGTTCGAATAACTTCTAAATCGCTACTTTTAAGTATTTCAGCATGCTTAGGAGAATAGAGTTCATGGTCGGTTTTACCAATCACTTTTATTGATGTGTCTTTAATCAGATCATAATAATTAGGGCTGATCATCTGGTAGCGTAGATCAGCACCTTTTATAAAGATGATGTTGGGTGTATTAGTGATAATGCCATTGAGTTGCTGTTCGTGCTCACTTATTCGGCCAACCATATGCTCTAAAGTTTTACCCAGCAGGTTAAATTCGGAGAAGTGACCCGGTTTAAAAGGTTCGGCATCACGATTGATCGCCATGTCTTCAGCATATTGAACTAAACGCACGAGTGATGTTTTTGTCAGTCGTGATATCGCTAACACAGTTAGTAATCCGATGATCAGTGCTGCTGTAATCGCCATACCCAAATCTTTTGTATACGCCAGTTCTAGAGCAAGGATCGAAGAGTTTGGCAGTGTGGCTACAACTTTTAATTGTTGTTGTGTATTAAAAGAGAGCTGATAGTGGTGGATGATCCTATCGTCCTCGAATACCTCAAACAGAGTATCTGGTTTTGACTGCTGGAGTACTGATAGAAGCTTAGGTGTGAGTGCTAAGCTAGATGTGACTTGTTGGTTGAAATACAGCGCAACTGATTCTGCACCCGTTAAACTTTGAATCTCGCTGAGTAATTTAAAGTGATCATTTAACAGAATAAATGAATGTAGTGTTCCTATTACCTCGCCCAAGTCATCACTGATGATTGGAAAGGTAATTCGCATGAGGTGCAGTGGCGTAGCTGTGTCATGTGATACTGATTGTACTTTCCAGCTGCGATTTGGGATAAATTCTTTGGTTAATTCACTCAGGTTCAGCTGCATACCTAGAAGCGAGGTATTGATAAATTCGTAATGATTGCCTTGTTGGGTTTCCAGCACAAATGCATGGATGCTTTCACCTGTTTGTCCAGCTAGCTGCTGTTGCAAAAATTTGTTTAGGTCTTTTTGATGCTGGTTTTCTATGCCGGTTTTTAGAATGTCTCGTTGGCTAATCTGCTCGGCGTTAAAGGCTGCCGCTTTTAAGTATTTATAGAAGAATTGTTGAAGAACCGTCTGATTGCGGGAATGAGATAAGTTAATCTCTTCCAACAGTGCTCGTTGTGAACCTTGATACGCAGGTATGAGTAATACCAAAGCGATAACTGTGAGTGCACAGAGTACAATGGATAAGATAGCGGTTGAAAACTTAACTTTTTTCACTGATTACTGCCCGTGACTACTGTAGCGAAAAGCTCTTTTCTTTAGTTGCTCGATCTCATCCTTGTCTGTGCCTTTGCTCAATAAAACAATATCGCCTGAATAGATGTGAGGCACACTACTACTTTGGCCTGAAATATCCATCTTTATAGCCTCAGCCATAGCGACACTACTGTCGTCATTCATTCGCATAACAGTGAGGTCTAATTTACCTTCTAATAGTGCTTCAATCTCCCGATCGCCACCGCCCCAACCATTCAGTGTTACTTGATTGATTAGGTTTTTTTCGTCTAATGCTCTTATCGCACCTAAAGCGATATCGGTTGAGCAGGCAAAAATCATATTTAAATCTGGGGTTTTTTCTAGGGTCGCTAGTGTTGCTTTGTATGCTATTTCACTGTTTCCTTTAGTATAGTAACTGCTTACCAACTTTAAGTCGGCGTTGTTTACTGCTTGTTGAGTAAATGTATCTCCACGCATTTTGCTTACATATCCACGCGAGAAATAGAGCATGGAGTATTTGCCTTTAGAGTGTTGTTCTAGCATCTGATCGGCAAGTAACTGAGTTCCTTTCTCGTGATCAAAACCTGTATAGAGGAAAGGTTTTAGTTGCTGCCATTGCTGTAGTGGAGTTGTGATGTTCTGCAGAATTAATTTCGGTTTTCCGCGCAGCAAGATCCTCTCGATCATCGCTTGATGGCGAAGAGCATCAAGTGTGTAGATTAAATAATCAGGTTCCCAAGCAATGGCGCTATTGAGTTGCTCACTCTGCAATGAAATATCAACTGTAGGTCGAGAAAAATAGCTGTTGATCTCATATGAAACATTAAGTTCGGATAAGCGCTTTTCAAGGGTGCTTACGCTTCTACGCCAGTAGTCTGAAGATTGTTCTGCAGGATAGATGATCGCAATTTTGATCGGTTTTTCATTGGTTGTGTCTATAGGGGAGGCTTCTTCGCGCACAATCTTAGAAAAAGCCTGCATCTTTAGACGTTGTTCTGGGTGCGCTGTTAAGTAGTCAGATACACGAATATATTGGCTGTTGTCATCGGCTGCTACGCTTACCCAAAGGCCGCTGGCAAATAGAATCGTTGCAATATGCACGAAGAAGTTACGAAAAGGTTTGAACATATTGATTTTTAACCCTACTACAAACGTAGGTTTAACCTAGCATGTAAGTTTTTGTTTGAATATGCGCCATGTCATAAATATGTAATAAATTTTGTATGTAACTGCTTGTTTATAATAATGGTTCTGTATATTAGTAAAAGCCTGAATTACCAGTTTTAAGTGTTTTTGATCGCTGTGATCAGATCACCTTTTCTAACATTGATTGCCAGAGACTATGAAATTGCTGACTATTATTGTTAGTAAATGTGCGGGTGGATGTTATTGAGCAATTGCTGGCTTTATAGCAAGCTGCTCAGATCTTCCCGACAAAAATAATAATTGGGTTTTACATGCTAAAACGATTTCCAACAGCGCTTCTTAGTATAGCGCTCTTGTTAAATGTAGGTTTGGTTAAAGCAGATAGATTAATACTCCCGGCTTTAGAGCAAGATCGCTTGGATAAAAGTCTACTGCTTGATATAGACGCAGCTGATCAAAGGCTGGTTGCTGTAGGTGAGCAAGGTGTGATTATCACCTCCGATGATGAAGGTGATAAATGGCAACAAGCAATAGTGCCTGTAAGCGCAATGTTGACGGCCGTACACTTCTTAAATAATAAGCGTGGTTGGGCAGTAGGGCATGACGGTGTAATGCTCTCGAGCGAGGATGCTGGTTCTAATTGGCAGTTGGTTTTGGATGGCAACCAGCTCAACGGCATGCGAGTTAAAGCAATTGAAACTTCTCTCTCTGAACTATCCAAGCAAAGTGACGTTGATCCAATAGATATTGAAACCCTTGAATACCAATTAGAAGACGCTCAGTTTGCTAAAGAAGAGGGGGCTAGTTCTCCTCTATTAGATGTTTTATTTATTGATTCCCAAAAAGGTTTTGCTGTTGGTGCTTATGGTCTTTTGATTGAAACAAAAGATGCGGGTGCAAATTGGCACTATGCAGGCCATACACTTCCTAATCCTGAAAGCCTGCATTTGAACCGACTGTTCTACACAAAGCAAGATGAACTGTTTGTGCTAGGTGAAGCGGGTTTACTACTTAAAAGTAAGGACAACGGATTGAGCTGGGAAAGCGTGGTTGTGCCTTACGATGGTTCTTTCTTTGCCATGGTGGAAAGTGAAAACCTTTTTCTAATGGGGCTCAGAGGCAATGCTCTGATGAGAGTTAAAGCCGATGTTTGGGAAACAATAGAGCTTCCGGTTAAATCGACAATTAATGACGCAGTGGAAGCGGGTGGGAAGGTCTACCTTGTAGGTCAAGGTGGGGCGCTTTTACACAAGACGACAAGCGGGTATGAAGCTTTCTCTAAACGAGGTTTGCTAAGTTATTCGGCGGTTGTACATGTCGATGATCAGCTAATAGCAGTCGGTGAGGCCGGCGTAACAAAGATCGCTATACAGGGGCGTGCTGAAAATGAATAAGCTATCTGCTCTTCTTTTATGGCCGATTAACACTAGTGAACAATTAGCTGAAACACTTCTATTTAGCTATCGCAAAGTATTGTTGCTGATTTTTATAGTGATTACAGCGCTACTTGCCTGGCAAGCATCTCAAGTTCGCCCTGATGCTAGTTTTGTGAAAATGATCCCGGCTTCACATCCATATGTGGAAAACTATATTGAGTATCGTGATGACTTAGCGGGCCTTGGTAACAGTATTCGTGTGGTTGTTGCCGCAAAAGAGGGTGATATTTTTACACCTGAATTTCAGACCACTCTCAAGCAGGTAACGGACGAGCTGTTTTTTATCCCAGGGGTCGACCGATCATCGCTCAAGTCTATCTGGACGCCAAATGTACGTTGGACGGAAGTGACCGAAGACGGGTTTGTCGGTGGACCTGTAATTCCAGCCAAGTATGACGGTTCTAGTGAAAGCTTAGAGCAGGTAAGAACGAATATCTTACGTTCGGGGCAAGTTGGCATTCTGGTGGGTAATGATTTCAAATCCGCTATGGTGCAGGTTCCTCTATTTGATTTACATCCAGAAACGGGTGAAAAACTAGATTACCAAGCTTTCTCCGAGCAACTCGAAACGCTAGTACGAGATAAATACAGCTCGGACCAAATCGATATCCATATGACAGGGTTCGCCAAAATTGTTGGCGACCTAATCGATGGTGCTACCGAAGTTGCGTTGTTCTTTGCTGTGGCCATAGTTGTTACGTTGCTATTGCTTTATCTCTATTCTGGTAGTGTGATGGGTACCATCGTTCCGCTGGTTTGCTCTCTGGCTGCGGTTATTTGGCAGCTAGGTCTACTCAATCTGCTTGGATATGGTATCGATCCCTATTCGATGTTGGTGCCGTTTTTGGTGTTCGCCATAGCGGTTAGTCATGGTGTGCAGATTGTAAATACGATCACTTTAGAATCGGCGACTAAAGGCTCGAGTAAGCTGGTTGCGGCACGACATGCTTTTAAAGCGATCTATATTCCAGGTATTACTGCGCTAATTTCTGACGGAATCGGGTTTATCACTTTGATGGTGATAGAGATTGAGGTAATTCAAGATCTGGCGGTTGCAGCTTCTCTGGGAGTTGCAGTTATTGTGCTGACTAACCTGATGCTATTGCCATTACTTATGAGTTACGTTGGGGTAGGTAAGCGAGCGATAACAAAAGCTAAACGAAGTATTGAATCGGAAAGTTCATATTGGCACTACCTAAGCTTTTTTTCACGCCCAATAGGTGCAACGATCGCGGTAACGACTGCTTGCATTATGTTGGTGTTAGGTTTGTATGGCAGTAAGGATCTACAAATAGGAGATCTTGATGCAGGAGCACCAGAGCTTCGTGCTGACTCTCGTTATAACTTGGATAATCAGTTTGTAACCTCCAATTACTCGACATCCAGTGATGTGTTTGTGGTGATGGTCACTACACAAGAGGAGCAGTGTAGTCATTACAAAACCTTAGAGGTTGTGGATAGATTTCAGTTCTATCTGCGATCCATTAAAGGTGTTCAATCCAGTATTTCTTTAGTTGACGTATCTGAACGTGTAACCGCGGGGCTTAATGAGGGCAGTCTAAAGTGGCGGACAGTACTACGTAACCAATACGTTATTAATGCCTCACTTTCTCATGTACCAGCAGGTTTAATGAACTCTAACTGTTCTTTACTGCCAGTGATTGTGTTCTTGGATGATCATAAGGCTCAAACGCTCAAAGATGTAACAGCGGCAGTCGATAGCTTTGCTGCAGAATACGGAACTGAGGATATCCAATTCAAAATGGCTGCAGGCAAGGCCGGTTTTGAGGCTGCAACCAACGAAGTCATTGAGACAGCCCAATATGAGATGCTGATTTGGGTTTACTCAGTAGTCAGTTTGCTTTGCTTGCTAACGTTTAGGTCTATAAGAACAGTTGTCTGTATTATTGCGCCTTTGGCGTTAACATCAGTGCTTTGTCAGGCGTTAATGGCTCATTTGGGTATCGGTGTTAAGGTGGCGACCCTGCCCGTGATTGCTTTAGGTGTAGGTATAGGCGTTGATTATGGTATCTATATCTATTCCAAAATGCAGACCTTTCTCAAACAAGGTCATTCATTGTCCAAGGCTTATCTAGAAACTTTGCAAAGTA
The DNA here is from genome assembly GCF_047778105.1 of Neptuniibacter sp. QD37_11. Taxonomy (NCBI): domain Bacteria; kingdom Pseudomonadati; phylum Pseudomonadota; class Gammaproteobacteria; order Oceanospirillales; family Oceanospirillaceae; genus Neptuniibacter; species Neptuniibacter sp. QD37_11. The sequence continues at coordinate 547,436 of NZ_CP180552.1, forward strand.
CAGGAAAATCAGTTGCTTTCACCGGTTTAACCCTTGCGATTGGAGTAGTGCTATGGACGCTTTCACCAATTAAATTCCAAGCAGATATGGGGATTCTTCTAACCTTTATGTTTATTTGGAATATGCTGGGTGCGTTGATCCTGTTGCCTGCGTTAGCTTGTTTGCTCCACCCTGAAAAAGATAGTGCGCGGGCTTAATTGCTTTTCAATAGTTGCCGCATATGACCCTTATTATTGAATGCTTTTTGTATGGCTTTTGCCGCGATAGCGGCAAATAGGCGGATTTTTATTGCCGGTTATGCGGTTTTTTGTTTTTAAAATATTTCTTAAGTCATTGTTATTAAAGATATATATTTCATTGGTATGTATATTGCTTTTTGTGAGGTACTAACTGCTTTTGCCAGTTGATAATGAGCGAGAAAAGTCAGCTAAGAAGCCTAGCGTATGCATCATGACGCTGCGTGAAGGGTTGACCTTTGACTTTGAGGTTGTTTGAAAAGGCTTCCTTTCTCACTGGCGAATTAAAATTAATGAAGTGTATTCCTGCGGGGCAGACTCGGCTGGATATGGGGAGAATCTCTCATGGCAATGGTAATTAACTCGAACATAATGTCGCTCAATGCGCAGCGAAACTTGACGATATCCCAAGGCGATCAGAACCAGGCCATGGAGCGGTTAACAAGTGGTAAGCGTATTAACTCCGCTGCGGATGACGCGGCAGGTTTGGCTATATCTAACCGTATGACTTCTCAGATTCGAGGTTTGGATCAGGCTGTTCGTAACGCAAATGATGGTATATCGCTTATTCAGACCGCAGAAGGTGCTCTAGATGAGACGACCAATATTCTGCAGCGTATGCGTGAGCTGTCTATCCAATCTGCCAACGGCACATATACTGATGCTAACCGTGCCACGATTGATGCAGAAGTTCAGCAGCTAATTAAAGAACTTGATCGCATATCAGAAACAACGACATTTAATGGTCTGAATATCCTTGACGGTACGCTAGGTACAGTTGACCTTCAGGTTGGGGCAGAAGCAAACGAAACGATTAGATTTGAAGTAGGTGCACTTGATGCAGATAGTCTGGGGTTTGGGTCTGTTAGTGCTGATATCTCAGGTGATGATGTTACTTTAGGTGCTGGTGTAGATATTAAAGATGGCGATGTTTTGATCAATGGTCAGAGTATCGGTGCTTTGACTTCTTCATCTACCTTTTCTGATGTGTTGGACACTATTAACGAAAATGTTACAGGGGTATCAGCAGCGGGCTTTAATGATATACAAGCATCTCTTGCTGGTACGGGCTTAACAACTTCAAGTAATCAACTAACAATTACAGTTACTCAAACTGACAACACAACTACTTCCTTTGTTATTCAGGATACTAATAATCTAGAAGAACTAGCGGAAGCTATTAATACCACAACAGGTGGTACTGTGCAGGCGTCTATAAATGATGAAGGCGAACTGGTACTGCAAAACAGTACCGGTGCTAGCATTGCTTTGGAAACAACGGGCTCTGATGCAGATACTGTAACCGGTATTGCGTCTGCAACCTATCAGGGGCAGTTGGCATTAACGTCAGATACGGGTGGTGAAATTACTATTACGACCGGTCCAGAAGGCTCTCCAGGGGATTTGGAAGATCTTGGTTTGTCCGAAAACTTGGATGGCGGTGTATTAGTTGGTGAGGCATTAGATTCAGCTGATGCTGTAGCTTCATTAGGTTTTGAAGATCTGAAAATTAATGGTATCGGGGTGCCTAACGAGCTGAATGGTGAGGCTGTTGATACACTTCAGGAGAAGGTTGCAGCTATTAATTCTGTGAGTAGTGAAACTAACGTTACAGCCGCCCTGATTGGCGAAGATAGTAATGTTAATGAGCTAGATGCAAGTTCCACGGAAATTGAAGCTTCAGCTGCGTTTGAAGCAATTTCTGCAGCTGCATCGCTTTTAGTTAACGGTGTTGAAGTTGCTTTGACAACATCGGACTCTATAAGTGAAGTGGTAAGTGCGTTTAACGCAGTGACTTCTGATTCAGGTGTGGTTGCCTTCGTAGATGATGATAATAAAATCCACCTATATAGTGATGATTCGATTACGATGGCTGCAACAGCTGCAACTGATTTTGGTAATCTGAACTTGGCAGGGATTGGTACTGGCGGCTTCTCAGCTGGTACGACAACAGATGAGTCTGACTACACTTCGCTAGCTACTGACACGACAATAAAAGTTAATGGTCAGGAAATCCTATTCTCGGCAGCTGATTATACTGATGTCGATACTGTAGTAAGTACTATTAACGGACAAACTGCCAATACAGGCGTATATGCATCTGTAAATGATTCTGGTGAAATTACCTTAACGGCTAATGGAGCATTTACTCTAGAAGCGGGTGAGGGGGATTCAGGTAAATTGCTTCGAGGTATGGGCTTCCAAACTTCTGAATTTATCGATGCTACTGCCGGTGACGGTCTACAGGCAATTCAGATTGATCCGCAGCTTAAACTGGATTCATTAAATGATTCAGCGATTAGTGTTGAGGTCACATCTGCAGGGGCGACAGCAACAGGGCTGCGTAATCAGAATGAATCAGGTACAGGGGCTGCAACGGGCAGTGCGATTAGCACAATTAGTGTAGGTACGGCAGCGAGCGCTCAAAAAGCAATAGGTGTGATCGATAATGCACTTGAGCAGGTGAACGATGTTCGAAGTGAGTTGGGTGCGGTAAATAACCGTCTGGACTTTACAATCAATAACCTGTCAAACGTATCTGAAAATGCATCAGCTGCGAGATCTCGGATCATGGATGCTGATTTTGCAGCTGAATCTGCTGCGCTATCCCGTGCACAGGTCCTACAGCAAGCAGGTACAGCTATGCTTGCGCAGGCTAATGCAGCGCCGGAACAGGTATTGTCTCTACTTCAGTAACAATAAAGTAGCCGCCCTTAGCTAGTTTAAGGGTGGCTATAATGTACTTTGCTTAGTCAATTTTTAAATCATTAAGCGCTTTTTGCATCTTAACGACCTTTTTCTGGGTTTTTTGGGCTTCAATTAACTCATCTTGAAAAAGCCCAGCTAGTTCGCTTGTTGAAGAATTTAACTCTTGAACCTGAATTAGCATATCTCGGATTATATCTTGATTATCTGTTGGGATTTCTGCTGTATTAATCTTTTGGATTAAAGCTGAATGCTGGGTTTGTAGCTGTTCAAGCTGATCCCATTCTTTGCTTTCCGCAAATTTGTTCATTGCTATTGCCTGTTCAAGGGCTTGAGTTGCAAGTTCTTGAAGTGTGCTCATCTGTATCATCCCTAAAAAAATATTAATGCTTAGTCTGCGCCTGCCGATATTGAAAATCAACGAAGGATTTATTGGCAAAAAAAATTCTAAAGAGAATTTTCCCTTGGTCGATAACGTACTCAAGCTGGATTCTCCTGTTGGCAAATAACAAGGAGAATTTTATAAGCAAAAATTCTTGATGGCCGGTCAGACTCGGCTGAATATGAGGAGTAAATCTCATGGCAATGGTAATTAACTCAAACATTATGTCGCTGAATGCGCAGCGTAACCTGACTATCTCCCAAGGTGATCAGAACCAGGCTATGGAACGTCTGACCAGCGGTAAGCGAATCAATTCTGCTGCTGACGATGCTGCAGGTCTTGCGATTTCTAACCGAATGACTTCCCAGATCCGTGGTTTGGATCAGGCTGTTCGTAACGCAAATGATGGTATTTCTTTGATCCAAACTGCAGAAGGTGCTTTGGACGAAACAACTAACATTTTGCAGCGTATGCGTGAGCTATCTATTCAGTCTGCCAACGGCACATACACTGATGGCAACCGTGCGACTATCGACGCAGAGGTTCAGCAGCTGATCAAAGAATTGGATCGTATTTCTGAAACAACGACGTTTAACGGTCTGAATATCCTTGACGGTACGCTAGGTAAAGTTGACCTTCAGGTTGGTTCGGAAGCAAATGAAACAATCGGCTTTGAAGTAGGTGCTCTGGATGCAGATAGTCTAGGTTTCGGTTCAGTGTCAGCTGATATTGCTGGTGATGATGTTACTTTAGGTTCTGGTGTTGATATTAAAGACGGTGATGTCTTGATCAATGGTCAAAGTATCGGTGCTTTGACGTCTTCCTCTACCTTCTCTGATGTATTAGATGCCGTTAACGATAATGTAAATGGTGTAACTGCTGCTGGCTTCAACGATGTACAGGCTTCGCAGGTGGGTACTGGTCAAACATCTTCTTCAAATCAGCTAACCATTACAGTTACTCAAACTGACAACACAACTACTTCCTTTGTTATTCAGGATACTAATAACCTAGAAGAGTTGGCTGAAGCGATTAACACAACAAGTGGCGGTACGGTTCAAGCATCTATTGATGATGATGGCGAGCTGGTACTTCAAAACAGCACCGGTGCTAGTATTGCTTTATCCACAACGGGTGATGATTCAGATACAGTTACAGGTATTGCATCAGCAACATATCAAGGTCAGTTGGCGCTAACTTCTGACAACGGTGATGCGATCACTATTACTACCGGTCCAGAAGGCTCTCCAGGTGATTTGGAAGATTTAGGTCTGTCTGAAAACCTAGCAGGTGGCGTTTTAGTAGGTGATGCCTTGACTTCAGGAGATGCGGCTACAGCGCTAGGTTTTGAAGATCTGAAAATTAATGGTGTTGCAGTTCCAAATGAAATAGAAGGCGATACAGTAGATACGCTTCAAGAGAAAGTTGCGGCTATCAATTCTGTTAGCAGTGAAACTAATGTTACAGCGGCTCTAATTGGCGAAGATAGTAATGTTAATGAGCTAGATGCAAGTTCCACTGAAATTGAAGCTACAGCTGCGTTTGAAGCAATTTCTGCTGCTGCTTCAATGTTAGTTAACGGTGTTGAAGTGGCTCTGACTACATCTGATGCATTAAGCGATGTGGTAAGTGCATTCAATGCGGTAACGTCTGACTCAGGTGTTGTTGCCTTCGTGGATGATGATAATAAGATCCACCTATATAGTGATGATTCGATTACGCTGGCTGCAACTGCTGCGGGCGACTTTGGTAATCTGAACTTAGGCGCAGTAATTGGTACAGGCTTCTCAGCTGGTACAACAACAGATGAGTCTGACTATTCTTCGCTAGCGACTGACACGACAATAAAAGTTAATGGTCAGGAAATCCTATTCTCCGCGGCTGATTACACTGATGTTGATACTGTAGTAAGTACTATCAACGGGCAAACTGCTAATACAGGCGTATATGCATCTGTAAATGATTCTGGTGAGATTACCCTAACGGCTAACGGTGCATTTACTCTAGAAGCGGGTGAAGGTGATTCAGGTAAATTGTTACGAGGAATGGGCTTCCAGACTTCTGAGTTTATTGATGCTACTGCTGGTGATGGTCTACAGGCAATTCAGATTGATCCGCAGCTTAAATTGGATTCATTGAATGATTCAGCAATTAGCGTAGAAGTGACTTCAACAGGTGCAACAGCAACAGGGCTGCGCAACCAGAATGAGTCGGGTACAGGAGCTGCAACGGGCAGTGCAATCAGCACAATTAGTGTCGGCACAGCAGCGAGTGCTCAAAAAGCAATCGGTGTTATCGATAATGCACTAGAGCAGGTGAACGATGTACGAAGTGAGTTGGGTGCGGTAAATAACCGTCTGGACTTTACAATCAATAACCTGTCAAACGTATCTGAAAATGCGTCGGCTGCACGTTCTCGAATTCAGGATGCTGACTTTGCTGCTGAATCTGCTGCGCTATCCCGTGCACAGGTCCTTCAGCAAGCGGGTACTGCAATGTTGGCTCAGGCAAACGCTGCACCACAGCAAGTATTGTCACTACTTCAGTAAGCTAGGAGCTATACTGATAGATAGATCGCTAGCCCCTCTATATATGTAAGTGTATAGAGGGGTTATATAGATTTAAAAAAAGAGAGGATTGGGTTATGGCTATTGAATCAATGGGCGCGGCAACGTCATCGGTTGTTCAGCCTTCTCAGCAGCCTCAGCAGGCAGAGCAAGCGAAATCTCAGGCGATTCAATCGCAGGGGAAAGAAAGCTTTCAAGCTCAAGCAAAAGAGACACAGGAATTGTCTGTTGAAAAACTGGAAGCTGCCATTGATCGTTTGAACGAGATGATGAAAGACGGTCAGCGTTCTTTAAATTTCTCTGTTGATACGGCGTCTGAAAAGGTGGTGGTTCAGGTTAAGGATGTTTCTACTAATCAGGTTATTCGCCAGATTCCAAACGAAGAGGCCCTGCGTTTCGCAGAATCTTTTGATCGCATGATGGGCTTGATCTTTAATCAGGAAGCCTGAGACAATCATGGCTTCTTGATTTCACATTACTCAACCAGAGGTATGGGCGATGAGTGATAGTATCATTAAATCACTGGGAGCCGGATCTGGTATTGATACTGCCAACCTAGTTTCTAGTCTTGTCGAAGTTGAACGAGCTCCTCTACAGAATCGTTTAGATACTAAAGAGGAGAAGCTTGAGTCACAAATATCGGCTTATGGCACCTTAAAGAGCAGTCTAGCTGAGCTTCAAGGGGCACTGTCTCCACTTACTGATAACGATACATTCAATGGTCGTTCAGTTTCTTTTCCTGATACTGATGTTATTACCCCGAACTCAGTAGATCCAGGGGCCCAGACCGGCACATATCAGATCGAAGTGGTCGATGTGGCGCGAGCTCAGTCTCTAGCATCTATTGCGCATGATGATAAAGATGCAGCGATTGGTGCTTCCGGTACTGTAACGATCTCATTTGGTGAATGGACTTATAATGTATCAGATGAGCCTACTTCATTTGCAACTAATGATGAAAAAGCTGCGTTAAACATTGTTATTGAAGCAGGAGACTCTCTTCAAGATATAGCTGACGCGATTAATGATGAAGAAGATGCTGAAATTCAAGCTTCTGTTCTCCTTGTGGATGGTCAGTACCAATTGCTCTTAACCGCGCCATCAGGTGCAAGTAATGCGATGCAGATTACCACCAGTGCTGATGGTGATGATAATGGATCGTTAGTGGATTTTGAGTTTAATTCGACTAATTTCTCATCAATGACAGAAACTCAGCAAGCTTCCGATGCCGAGTTGAAGGTTAATGGACTCACCGTTTATCGAGATACGAATGAGATTAACGATGTGATTCAAGGCTTTGATTTTAGCTTGAATAAAGCGGATCCAGGGCAAAGTTATACTTTTTCTGTCTCTGAAGATAAAGGTGTTGCAGAGCAAGCAATAAGAGATTTTGTTGAAGCATACAATCTTTTCTATGAAACTGCTGAAAATCTGACTAAATACACTCAAGATGAGGATGGAAATACAGTTCGTGCTGATCTTGCAACGGATGGTGCAGCGAAGACGATTGTTAATCGTGTTAGAGCTATGATTGGCGCTGAAGTACCAGGTGTGGATGATGCCTTTACGGCTTTGACTAACGTAGGTATCAGGACTGAGCTTGATGGAACTTTATCCATCGATGAAGATGATTTAAGTTTAGCGCTAGACGATAACTTTGCGCTGATTGAGTCGCTATTTGCCACAGATACATCTTCCTCAAGTGATAAGGTTAAAGTTTCTGTTGGTAGTTATGCACAGAATACTGTTCCTGGTGACTATGATGTTGTAATTACTCAGGATCCGGTAAAAGGAGCAATAGAATCCAATGCAATTACAAATCCGGCTTTCGATACGGCGGCCGATGATTTTTCCTTGTTAGGCGGTTCTTTAGATACTTCGCTTGGTGATTATCGTTTTGTTATTACTGTTGATGGAACTGCTTCCAATGAAATTACTTTGGGTGGGGATTATTCAACTGCTGAAGAGCTTAGAGCGGAATTACAATCACTAATAAATGGTGATACTAACCTCAAAGGTGCTGGGGCCGCGGTAGATGTAACATATGATACATCTACGGATAAGCTTCTTTTTACGTCAAGACAATACGGTGATGGCTCTTCGGTCTCATTTAGTGGGACTACGGCCGATGTTCAAACGTTAGGCCTAGCGGATTCCGGTTTAACGGTTACAGCAGGTAAGGACGCTGCAGGCACAATAGATGGTGAAACTGCTTTTGGTTCAGGTAATGTGCTACTGCCGGAGATAGATACTGATCCATATGGGTTGAATTTCATAATAGAAGAAGGAGCTGCTGCAGCAACTACTGATGCTGGTGGGGTTCTTTCTATTAACTTTTCTCGCGGGTTTGCAGGGGAGTTATCAAATCTTATTGATGATTTTTTAGCGAATACAGGTACGATTAAAGCACGCGAAGATAGTATTAACAGTCAGCTTAGCGGTATTGCTGAAGATCGAGAAGATCTTGACCGTAAGATGGAGAAATTGGAAACTCGGCTTTACTCACAGTACCTTGCTATGGAACGTATCGTTAGCAGCTTTCAAAATACAGGCAATCAGCTGGATGGGATCTTAGAGCGATTACCATTCACGACATCTAACAATTAAAATAGAGTAACTAATGACGGATCTTGATGCGGCGATTGCTGGGGCGGAAAAATTATCCAAGAAAATTTCAGCAAGCCGACTTTACGAAAAAAATATAGCGTATATAAAAGATAAGTTGCCTAGTCTTTATGAGTTTTATTTAGATTATAAGCCTGAAAAAATGCAGGTTGGTTTTGACGATGCAGGGAACCTAAATCTAGTAAATGCTTCAGGTGTCTATGTATATCCTGAAGACCCTGAAATTTTTGCTTGTAAGCAAGTGGAGGCTTACAAGAAAAAGCCCACTATTAAATTTCTAACGTTTAAAAACGAAGCTATTGATACAGGTTATATCCATCAGAAACTGATGGGAAACTTGTTTCAATATTACGAAGAAGTAAAGGATGGCTACTATAAGGCTTTGACTGCTTGCCCTAACGAAATCCAAACTATGATTGTTATGGGGGTGGGAGCAGGATTTCATATTCGTGATATAGCTATGAATATGAGTGTTAGAAATCTATGTATTTATGATCCGCATCCAGAGACACTCTTTATTTCATTTCATCTAATTGATTGGCAGCCAATAATCGAAAAATATAGCCAGCCAGGTTACAACATTGAATTTTGCATAGGTCACTCAGTTCGCAAGAGTTATGCTGTTTTGACGTCATTTTTTGGGCGTGTAGGCATGTTCAATGTGGTGAGGACTTTTATTTTTAAGCATTATGACAGCTTGGAAGTGCAAGAGTTAGATTCTCTTTTGCAAAATGACTTGCTTAAGATTGCAATGGGCATAGGGTTTTATGACGATGAGCGAGTGGGTCTTGCTCATACGATGGTTAATTTTCGTAATGATGTTTCTATTGCAAGAAAATCCCTGATTAATCACAAAGAGCAGATTTCTAATAGAACAGTAGTGGTGGTAGGTAATGGCCCATCACTTGATGAAAATGAAGACTTTTTACGTTCTTTGCAAGGTCGAGCGTACATAATTTCTTGTGGTACGGCATTAGCAACGTTAGAAAAAAAGGGTATTAAGCCAGATATCCATGTCGAGCAAGAACGCCCCAAAAATGTGTATGATTGGCTAATTAACTCAACTTCAGAGGAATTCCGAAAAGGTATTCGCTTTGTTGGGTTAAATACTGTTTACCCTGATGTTTTTGATTTATTTGATGAATCCTATATGGTCGCTAAGCCGAATGATCTTGGGGGGACTTTTATTTTTGAGTTATTGCATCGAAAACCAGGTAACTCTTTGGTTTTGGCTGAATTTGCAAACCCAACGGTAACCAACTTCGGAGCTTCATTGTCTCTCACGCTAGGTTTTAAGAATATAATTTTGGTGGGGGTTGATTTAGGTATGGTTACTTTGGATGCGCACCACTCCAAAGATAGCTCCTATGAAAAGAAAACCGAAGCTCATCAGAATGCTCTGAAAACTGCTGGGGTTTTTGAAAGGCCGGGTAATTTCAGGGATAAAATTTATACAACAAATGCTTTAGATAAGTCTCGGATATCTTTTGAGATGCTCTTGGATCGTTTCAAGCAGGTAAATTGTGTGAATATAAACGATGGCGCCCGTATTCAAGGAGCACATAGTTGTCGTGCTGCAGAAATCGAAGTGGTTGGTGAGCACCCTATCTCATTTGCAGATGAGTTATCAAATCGTTTTACAACTGTATTTAGCCTCAACGGTTTTCATGATTTCTCTGAAGATGCTATTCAGAAGCATCTAGCTCATGTGTCTATAGTGTTGGATCGATATAGAGGTTTGTTACAGACCAAAGTTAACTCTTTGGATGATGTATATATGGTTCTTAGAGAAGGGCATTATGCATTACGTAAAACCAAAGGGTTGAGCTTTATAGCTCGAGGGCTACTTAAAGGTACGTTGGAATATGTATCTTGTACCTATATCAGTATTCTCACAATGGTAAAAGAGAGAGATGTACCAGAGTATTTTGCTAAGTTAAGTGGTGTTGTTCTACCTTATTTGGATCAAATAGAAATTGATGCCAAAGAAAAGATCTTTAAGAAAGATGAATTTTCAAATTATGATATTTATCATGATTAAGAGTGTAAGTTATTGTTTTATAGGTTTTGTTTTAAATTGTCTGCATAGGTTGGTGGGATAGATAAATTATTTGGTTGACTATATTTATTGATACGTTTCCATTGTAAATATACATAATGTTTGCAGACAGCTAGTTTTTAACTTAATTTCAACTTGCTGTCTTAGTCAACCTCACCACTTTGTCGATTAGTGATAAATTCGGAGAGATTATTAATCCGTTTATTTCTTCAACCTTCTGTTCAAAACAAACTCTTTTACCATTTATGTCATAAATATAATAATTCAGCTCATTGGCAATTGCTGCTACAGGAGCTAGATCCCAGTCTCGCACAACAACATCTTTTACGAAAAGGTCTACTTCACCATTACATACAAGCACAGATTTTAATCCGAGGCTGCCGCACTCAACATAACGTTCAAGACCGAGAGCATCGTAGAGATACTTTGCAATACCATGAGGTTCTGGCGTGTTATCAATAATCGAACGAATAGGTTTATCTTTTCTGGCAGGCTTCACAGGCTGACCATTATAAGTCGCCCCCTTGCCTCGTTGTCCAACCCAAAGGTCGTTTCGCTCCGGCGCATAGATAACACCAAAAGTTGGCTGCCCATTATCAATCAGTGCAACCTGACAGACATATCCAGAAAAGCCATGATACCAACTAGCAGTACCATCAATAGGATCTATAAGCCAATAGCGTTCTCCTCGCTGCCTAACCTCATCTTCCTCAGACACGACCGAAATATCCCTGGTTATATCTGCTAAACCCGCAACAATCAGGCCATGGGCCATACTATCAGCGTCGGTTTTAAACTTACGCTTATCAGTAATGTCTGAAAATTCATCAGACTTACGCCATCTCTTTATCTCATTGCCAGTATTAATAACTAGAGAAACAACCCTTTCAAACTCTATCATTCAAAACCTCTAACGATTGCGCAAAGCTGCTTTTCAACACAACACCAAATTCAGCCATCTTCTCCAAAATAAACTCAAAGTCCTTATGTATTACTTCATAACTAATATTTGTCGCATACATATCAGCAGCCAGATTAACAAGGCGATTAACTGACATTTTCTCCGCATAACCAACATTAACCGGGACAAAGCTTTCGCTATACTTCAACATAACAAACTGTTCAATAACATTTGCAGCATCCATGACATCCATCGCGGACCACATAACAGGCTTATCCGGCAGGGAAAGCTCCCTCTGATGCTTTAGAGCATATAACAAATTGTGTACCAGGCCTGCTTTACGATCGCTTCCGTACAAACCTGGTAAGCGGAGAGCCACACCCGAGACACCAGCCTCGGTGAGTAACGCTTCACACTGGAGCTTACTGGTGCCATAAGCGCTTAAATCCCCGCCTGCCTGATTTTCAGAACATGGCATACTCAAAGCATCATCATAAACAGCCATAGACGAGATAAAAATGACCGGACAGTTTACCGTATTGATTAACACCTTAACCATTGAGGTATTACGATCAATCACGGTTTCACTGAGGTAGTCGGCTTCACGCTTAGGTACTTCAGCCGCACAGTGAACAACAATATCTGGGGTAACTTGTTTAAACACTAGATTTACTGCATCCTGATCGAGTAAATCACAATAAACCCGTCCACCAGGGCTGTGAGTCATCGGATACAGATCTACCGAAGAGTTTGTCGCCAATCGTCGGCTTAATTCCGCACCGAGAAAACCTGCAGCTCCGGTTACCAGAACCCGCATCACAGTTTATCCCAAGTGACCCACTGATCAGCTCTAATATCTTCCTTCGCAATACGCCCTACCACGTGCTTACGCATTGCAGGAGCAATGCCCAGACCTGGGCGTTTGGTAACAAGCATCTCTTCAGTAATCACTTCACCAGCAGCAATATTTTTTCTGGCATGTAGGCTGCGTTGTCCCTTTTCAGCCATTTCCATTTCTTCTTCTCTGGGGCCAGCTTTAATTCCATCACCCATACCTGATTCGACAGCTCTGATTTTTCTAACCATCTCAGAAAAGCCTTTAGGCTCAATTGCAAATGCATGATCAGGCCCCGGCAAAGAGCGATCCAGTGTAAAATGCTTCTCGATAACTTTCGCTCCCAGTGCGACAGCGGCAATACAAATATGATCCCCTTCAGTATGATCTGAATAGCCTGCATGCAAGCCAAAAGTATTCTTTAGAGTTGCTATTGCTTGTAAATTACTCAATGCGTCGGGCGCAGGATACAGCGAGGTACACTGCAATAGAATAATATCGTTATTGCCTGCTGTTTTTGCAGCATCCACAGCAATCTGGATATCCATCCACGTTGCCATCCCAGTCGACAGGATGATCGGCTTTCCGACAGCAGCCATTTCAGTAATTAATCGATCATCTGTCAGATCAAAGGAAGCAACTTTGTAAGCTGGTACATCTAATTCAGCCAATTCAGCAATGGCTTCGCTATCACAAGGAGAGGAAAAAAAATCAACACCGCAACTTTCTGCATACGCTTTTAGTTGTTTCTGCCAACTTCGATCCAGCTCTAGCGACGCAATCAATTCATGTGTATCTTGGCCGTCCAGATAACTGAACCCTGGCGCAAACTTAGAATAATGTTCTTTTGCTTTAAACGTCTGAAACTTAACAGCATCTGCGCCTGCATCCGCTGCGGCCTTAATTAAGTCACAAGCCATGTCATAACTATGGTTATGATTAGATCCAATTTCAGCAATAATGTAGCAAGGCTCACCATCACCAATAAGCCGACTGCCTATTTCTATATTGTTCAGCATTGTAAGCACCTACTGCTAGTAATGTGTAATCGAATTAACCCAGTGCCGCTCCAAGCGACATCTCGATCTTTCTGAAGCGCGGCCTATAAAGCTAGCACTATGATTCTCAAACAACTCAAATGGATCTACGCCCGACGCCAATACCAAGCCAAAGGTTGTTGATATTCTTGGATTAATTTCAAATGGGAAAACAGTACCATCAGAACTGAGAATAAGTTGAATATTATAAGTTCCACTCCCACCACCTAGCACATGTAAGTGCTGACAGGCAGCAATCACATTCTGATCGTACTCTGTCTCAGCTGAAATGGTGATTCCTTTTTTTGAGAACACTTTGACAGGAATAATTTCATGTAAAGCTCCCTGAGATGAAGAAACAACTTGGACAGTATATTCAACGCCTTCAGCTTTCTCCTGAACAATAAAGTCGTCTAACCGCCCAGTGAACTTCCTCGAGAAGTAATCAAGGTCATCATTATTATCTAAAACAAAAACATCTCTGGATCCGCGACCTGTACGAGGTTTTAAAATACTCGGAAAGGGAATATCAACCGAATGATCTGATAGCAATTTAGTTATCGGCATTAAAGCATTAGCCTTAAAATGCTCCACCATTTGAAACTTATCCAACATCATACGGATGAAACCAGCTTCAGGTATAAACATCCGAGTACTGCCAAATAAGCCAGCGTTTTCTGCCAGAATAGGTAATTCTTCGTCAACAGCCGATACCAGCAGGTCAATATCTAACTTTTCGCAGACACTCACCATCTCTTGCAGAAAGTCATCATCATCGGCAAAAGGAATTTTTATACAGCATGCATTTGGAATATCTGGACTAATGCGCGCTAAATTGGCATCTGCAAAGAATAAAGAGTACTTATTCGAAAACAGCTTCCATATTAATTCAGCCCCAGCCCCCCCAGCACCTGTTATGAGAATCGACCGCATATCAATCATCCTTAGAACGAAGACTTATGTTTAGCTGGTATTCCTTGCCAAGATGCCGAAAAAAAACTGGATATCGTTCATTATCAGCAACTCTAAAAGCATTAAACAATTCAAGGAGAGTCCTTTCGGGGTCAACTTCACTATCATCAGCAGATCGTCTTGGATAATAACTGGGCTTCCCTATCTGAGGCTCTCCATTCTCCCGCAAAGTTTCAAAGTTGAGTAAAAACGTCTCAACAAGTTTCAACGTTTCTTTAGCCTGTTTTTGTCGTAACTCCTCAACCAGCTCCGTACCCTCAAGTGAAATAAATGAACGCAGATAAACAATACCCGAATCTACCTTTTCACCTGCCTCAAGCAAGCAAATTGGAATCTTACGTTTACCCTCTAAAACCTGCCAAGTCATGGGAGACCACCCACGCCCTCTCGGGAGATCACTCTCATGCACTACTACACAATGATTAAACCCTGCCCGTTTATGCTCAGGCACCATCTGCCCGCACCCCAACAGGAAACATATATCACCGCATCCTAGCTCAGCCACCTTATGAACCCAATGAACATCATGTCCATCATTAACAGCAGACTGACACAAATCTTCAAGATAATGGTTTATCCAGCTACTTTCATCACTCAGTATCCAAATATTCATCACGCACAAACCTCCATCAGCACGTCCGCAACTCTATCGCATCCTAAACCATCAACTACTCTCTGGCCTTCAACAGACATGTTGAATAACTTATCCGGCTGGAGTGCAAATTCAGACACGGCAGCAAAGAAATCTTGCTCGACAACTTGATTACTAACCCCTAAATGAATAGCAAGACCTAACTCATCTAGGGCTTTGCTGATGAACTCTTGATTTTCTGCCACAGAAACGATCACAGAAGGCACTCCCAAGCACAACCTCTCCCAAGACGTAGCCCCACCTGCGCCAATCATTAAATCAGTGTCACTCATCAAGTTAGATAAACTCTTCTGAGGTTCGAGTACAACTGTATTAGGTCTCAATTGAGCCTGTCGAAGTAATTCCTGCTTATGCGGTGGATTATTAGCACCAACTACTATACAGACCTCGACATCCTCAAATTTAGCATCTGATAAAGCCTTCAAAGCCATACTAGATAAATTATCTGGATCAACCCCGCCAAAATAAACTAGCACCTTGTTAAGCTTAGAAGAATACGCTGTTTCCTGCTGTCGTAGCTGCATGTACTCATCAGCTAATAATGCATAACTAGGTCCTAAAAAACACTGGCATTGAGAGGGGATCAGGGCATCATAACGCTCTTTACTAGCAGACAAATTTTGATCAAGTAAAAAATCGCAATCATGGGATCGGTTATTCAGATCATCGATAACCATAATACGACCTACATAGGGCCTAAGCAGCATCTCCCACGAAGCACTTAGAGAATAATGATCAACAATTAAAAGATCTGGTCTAAAATCAAATAAAGTCTTAATAGACTCTTGTGCGTCCTTCTCCTGACTAACTCCAAGCCATGCAGCATAAGAATCGCCAGTAGAAGCCACAATAGAAGGACTCGCTAAGGGACGTACTTCAAAGCCATCTTTTTCTATAAGAGTGATCAAATTTCCATGGTGCTCACGACATATAAAAAGCACCTTAACGCCTCTCTGTTTAAGCTTTAAAGCTAACGTTCGGCACCTAATAATATGTCCGCTCCCCATAGCGCTCGAAGCATCAACCCTAACTGCTACTTTCATGCAAGCATTCGTCCAAGAATATATGCCTCGGCAGCTTCAACACCTACAGTTGCTCCTCGCCAATGACACAAGGCATCAATTGCCTTGGCAGAACGAGGGTGGGGCCACTCTCGCATTTCTAGTTGATATGCCAGTAACGCCTCCTGCTTTTTCTTCAGGAAGCAGCCAGAGATGTCTACAAAATAATTAGGCGCAAATGCATAGCCATCCCCAGGAGAGCGCCATTCTGTGCTAGAAGCCACCTCAAAGAAGAGTAAATTCTTTACACTGTGGCCTGGTGTAGGTCTGCAAGCCGTTACCACTGCCTCATGAACCAATCGATGATCGATATTCAAGTCACCTGAGTGATGTGTAATTACAGTATGAGGTCGAAGCTGACTTATATAGCGCTCTATCAACTGTACAATCTCTAACAGCGGAACAGTGTCTAACCTGTTGTCAGGGAGCTGTCCGGTAAAAACCACTTCATATCCCAAAATTACAGAAGCCGCCTCTAGGGCCTCTAACCTTGCAGGCAGCGCGCTGTCTGCTGCACTGTCAGACCTCGAAGATACGCCATCAGCAATAAACATAACTTTGACAGGCCTCCCTTCACTAACATACTTTGCTATAGTCCCTCCGCAGCCCAAAACCTCATCATCAGGATGTGCAGCAACAACCAACACAGTCATTCTTTGCTCTCCAACGCTTCCAAACCAACGAACATTAACTCAGCCCTACGCCAGTCATCATTAGTATCAATATCCTGAACGCGCCAAGCGGGTATTCTCAACGCGTAGGTATCTCGGGTAAAAAATGGTTTTAGCTCTAACCAAGCAGCCGCCTTACCCCAGTAAAACTGCCCAGCATCATGTAAGGCTTCAGGCAAATCCTGTGAACGGCTAGCAAATTTATCCGGATAGAGCATTTCTATACTGCCATCATCATACCGCTGAAAAGACCTAAAGATAGGGGCATTGAATTCACAAGCTGGAATCACGTAGGACCAACCATTACCCAACTCTTGGTAGGCTTTCTCAATATCCTCTGAACGAGCAAAGGGCGCAGTCGCATAAATACAGCAAACATCGTCTACCTGATGACCTTTGCTCTGTATATTTTGAATAGCATGTTGGACTACTTCAGCGGTACCCGTAAAATCATCGGATATATCTGCTGGGCGCAAGAAAGGAACTTCGGCACCATGCTCAGACGCTATCTTGGCGATCTCTGTATCATCTGTAGACACGATAATTCTGTCAAATAAACCTGAGCGCTGAGCTATCTCGATCGACCAAGCGATCATCGGCTTTCCGCAAAACTGTCTGATATTTTTGCGAGGTATACGTTTACTACCACCTCGCGCGGGAATGACTGCTAGCTTCATAGATCGCCTTTGTAACGATAACTCAATAACAAGAATACTACGGTTTTAGATACTTATGTAAAGAATCACTGATATATGCGATCTCTGTTTGAGATAGCTTAGGGTGAAGAGGGATGGTTATCGCTCTTTCGTAATATTTTTCGGCATTTGGGTAATCACCTTTAGCAAAACCTAAGTTCTTGTAGTATGGCTGAAGATGAATGGGAATATAGTGAACGTTTACGCCAATGCCGTCTTCACGTAGTTGATTAAAAAGTGTTAAACGGTCAATGGGAGTATCATCTTGGAGCTGTATGGGATACAGATGAAGAGATGAGAGGCTTGTTTTCCGCCTTGAAGGGAGTTGTATTGGTAGGTCGGATAAAAGTTCTTCGTAATGATCAGCTATGGCATGTCGTGTTTTAATGTATTGATCTATACGTTTTAGTTGCTCTAGGCCTAGAGCTGCATGGATATCTGTCATTCTGTAATTAAAGCCGAGGTCTTGCTGCTCATAGTACCAAGGTCCATCGTTATTCTTGAGCAATTGAGAGTCTCTGGTAATTCCATGGCTCATGAGCGAGCGCATTCTTTTAGCTAAAGTCTGATCGTTAGTTACAGCGCATCCTCCTTCGCCAGACGTAATGATTTTGACTGGGTGGAAGCTGAAAATAGTAATGTCACTATACTCACCTGAGCCGGTTCTTATATTTTGGTATCTTGAGCCAATGGCGTGAGATGCATCTTCAATGACTTTAATGTTATATTGCTTTGCTAGATTGCTAATCGTTGCCATATTACAAGGTTCGCCTGCAAAATCGACAACGACCAAAATTTTAGGGAGCTGATTGAGTTTTTCGGCTTCGATCAATTTTTGTCTGAGTGCGTCTGGGCATAAATTGAAATGTGTCAGTTCAATATCGACAAAATCAACACTTGCACCACAATATAGACCGCAATTAGCACTGGCTACAAAGGAGTTTGGGGAAGTCCATAGATGATCTCCTTTAGATAGGCCTAGAGCAAGGCAAGCAATATGCAGTGCGGAGGTCGCGCTGTTTGTGGCTATAGCGTGGGAGCTACCGCAATAATTCGCTATTGAGCTTTCAAATTCAGAAACTTTCGGGCCTTGAGTCAAAAAAGCTGACTTGAGAGTTTTGGTTACGGCTTCAATATCTTCTTGTGTAATATCTTGTGTGCCATAAGGAATCATTGATTAGAAGCCCAGCTTTTTATTGAGGTCTTGGATTTCCTTTATGCTCAGAAATTCTTCATTAGTGCCTGAATTGTACTCAAAGCCTTGGGATACAGGGGTGCCGACCTCTCCAAGGTTATTGGTCGAGAAGTCATTGTTGACATCATTAAGAATAATTGAGGGGCGAAGAACGAAATGGTCGTCAAACTGAAGTGTGAGATGCGAGTCATCAGAAGGGCACATGATTTCATGGACCTTTTCGCCAGGGCGAATACCAATGATCTCTTGTTTAAGGTTCGGTGCCATAGCTTTGGCTAAATCGGTGATGCGTACGGACGGTATTTTTGGCACAAAAATTTCACCGCCACTCATTCTTGCAAAGTTTGTTAGAACAAAATCTACGCCATCTTGTAGAGTGATCCAGAAGCGCGTCATGTCTGCATCAGTAATAGGTAGTGTTTTGTTGTCATCTTCAATAAGTTTTTTGAAGAAAGGAACGACAGATCCCCGTGAACCTACTACATTACCATAGCGCACAACACTAAATCGAGTAGGATGCCCGCCGGCCATATTGTTTGCTGCTACAAATAATTTGTCAGAAGCTAGTTTTGTTGCCCCGTAAAGGTTGATGGGGTTTGCTGCCTTATCAGTGGATAAGGCAATAACTTTTTTAACGTCATTTTCTAAAGCAGCACGAATAACATTTTCTGCGCCGTGGATGTTGGTTCTGATGCACTCTGTTGGATTGTATTCAGCGGCTGGTACTTGTTTTAAAGCAGCTGCGTGAATGACATAGTCTACATTCTGCATTGCTTGCCTCAATCTTTCCTTGTCGCGGACGTCACCTATAAAATAACGCATGCACGGGGCATTGAACTCTTGCTGCATTTCAAATTGTTTAAGCTCGTCCCTTGAATAGATAATGATTTTTTTGGGCTTGAATCGGCTTAGAAGAGTTTCTGTGTACTTTCTGCCGAATGAGCCTGTTCCACCAGTAATGAGTATTGATTGATCATCGAACATTATGTTGTCTATCCAAATGAATACTTAATATTTATATCGACCATATTTCTGCATTAATGAATATTTTAGCCCTGATTTGAATGGCTTACGGAATAAAAGGTCTAATGAATTGTAGCTTATCAGACGCAAGATCATTAAAGGAAGCTCTCTTTGTGCCGACTATTCAGTATAATAAAGTGTACTTAAACTAATTTTTAAGGTGTTTGCATGGCTGTTAATTTAAATGCCCTTAAGCAGTATCAAAGTGTTGATCTGCGTGCGACTATAGAAACTGCAAGTCCTCACAAGCTAATTTCTATGTTGTTCGATGGTGCCATGGGGGCGCTCGCAAAGGCAAAGGGAGCAATAGAGCGAGATAGTATTGAAGACAGAACTCAGCATCTTAATAAGGCCTCCGAGATTATAGTAGGTCTCCGCGGAAGTCTTGACCTTGAAGAGGGGGGAGAGGTTGCTGCAAATTTAGATGGACTTTATGACTATATGTTGCGCTCTGTTATGCAAGCTAATCGAGAGAATAATGCTGAAAAGGTCCAGGAAGTGATGAATCTAATGCTGGAAATCAGACAGGGGTGGTCTGAGATGCCGAATGATATTCAAATAGGTGAAAGTTAAGTAGTAATGCTGTTGGTAATTACAAAAAAGGTCGCAGAGATGCGGCCTTTTTTGTTCATGGGTGTCTTTTGTGTCAAAAAAATAACTGAAGCGTTTTGCTTTTATCTTTGTGACATTTTATTGACATTTTTTTCGTCAGGGGTTAATTATTACCATTATTAACAAGTAGCTTTTAATAATGGTTAGGCATGTCTTCGGTTTTAGTCATAGATGATGATCTAAGTCGGCGGGGGCTTTTGAGTTCCGCTTTTTCTTTTCTCGATCAACCGTGTGAATTTTGCGGTTTTGTTGATTGGTTTCAATCAAGTAGTGATATTGATCAAGCTCAGGTCAGTTTAGTGCTGCTAGGTCAAAGTCAGCTACCTATCTCTTTAGAAAAGCTTGTTAAAGATCTTCAAGATAAGTTTGACTCTATTGCTGTTGTGACGTTGGACGAGTGGTCAGAGGTTGCAGAACTGCCCGATTCCTTGCGTCAATGTGTGGTTGGACAGCTTTCTGTTCCGTTTAATTATCAGCAGTTGTTAGATTGTTTGCATCGAGCGCAGTTGTTTAGCTTGCAAGCGGGTGATGCATCACTTGGACAAGTAGACCTTTTCTCTGGATTGGTGGGTGTCAGCCAGCCAATGTTGCAAGTCAGGCGAGCGATGTCTCAAGTGGCTGGAAGAGATGTAAATGTATTGATTACTGGTGAGTCTGGCACAGGCAAAGAGGTTGTTGCTCGAAGCCTGCATGATCACTCTGTGCGCAAAGATGGACCATTTGTTCCAATTAACTGTGGGGCAATTCCTGCTGACCTTCTTGAGAGTGAGTTGTTTGGTCACGAAAAAGGCGCATTTACTGGAGCTGTATCTAGCCGGCCTGGACGTTTTGAACTGGCTCAAGGTGGTACGCTATTCCTTGATGAAGTCGGCGATATGCCGTTGCCTATGCAGGTTAAGTTACTTCGAGTACTGCAGGAGCGAAAGTTTGAGCGTATTGGTGGAACCAAAACCTTAGACGCTGATATTCGAGTGATCGCTGCTACGCATAAAAACTTGGAAGAGATGATCGAAACGGGCGAGTTTAGGGAAGATTTGTATTACCGTTTGAATGTTTTTCCTATAGAAATGCCTCCGCTTAGGGAGCGAGTAGGTGATCTGCATCTGCTTTTGGAAGAGTTGTCGCGTCGTCTTCCTGAGCAAGGTTTGGATTCGGTGCGTTTTCAAAATAGCGCGATCATCTCTCTGCAATTGCATCCTTGGCCAGGCAATGTGCGCGAGCTTTCCAACTTAATTGAGCGTATGGCGATCCTTTACCCGAACGGCGTGGTTGGTGTTTCTGAGCTGCCATCTAAATTCCAGAATGTTCCTGAGCCAAATCCTGAATTATATGAGCAAGCCGAAAATGCTGTTTCAGTAGAAGGAGTTGGCATCCCTCACACTTTGGAACTGGATAAGCTTCCAGATGAAGGTATTGATCTTAAAAAGCATTTGGAAACGATCGAGCAGCGGTTATTGGAACAAGCGCTTGCTGTAAATGACAATGTGGTTGCGCGAGCTGCGGAGACGTTAAATATCCGACGGACTACTTTGGTAGAGAAAATGCGTAAATATGGGATGCAGCGTAAGTAATATGTCTAGTGAACAAGATTATCTACAGCGCATAGAGCAATTAGAGAGTGAACTGTCTGCTAGTAAAGCAAAATTGGCTCAACTTGAAGCAACTAAAAGCCAGAATAGCCAACAGCTGAATGATCGCTTTCAACATCTATTATCCGTGATGCCTGTTGGTGTCGTTATTATTGATGGTTCCGGGGTGATTTCTGAAGTTAATTCGGTAGCCGAGAACTTGTTGGGTTCTCCTATCAAAGGACAGCCGTGGTTTAAGATAATTGAACGTAGCTTTGCTCCTCAAAATGATGATGGTCATGAAGTCTCATTAAAAGATGGTCGTAAAGTTAGTTTGATGACGCGAGCGATGGATAACGAACCGGGTCAGTTAGTGGTTTTGACGGATCAGACTGAAACTCGTCTCCTTCAGGGCCGTCTTTCTCATTATCAGCGTCTATCTGAAATGGGGCGGATGATGGCGTCGCTTGCTCATCAGATTCGAACGCCTCTTTCGGCGGCCTTGCTCTATGTTGATCATCTGAATCGCCCTGATCTATTACAAGAACAGCGTCAGAAATTTGCCTCTAAAGCCAAATCTCGCCTGACTAATTTAGAGCAGCAAGTTAGGGATATGTTAATTTTTGCGCGTGGTGAAATGCGCTTGGATGAGCAGGTAAGCTCTAAAGCACTGATGGCTGAACTAGAAGATATGCTTGATGTGCCATTAGTAAACTACGATGCTGATTGTGACTGTGTGAACACTGTGCCCGAATATAATTTGCAGTGTAATAAAGAAGCCCTTTTAGGTGTTTGTAGTAATTTGATTGAGAATGCTTTGCAAGCTTGCGGTAAAGGGGCTGAGTTGATGGTTCGTGTTGCTGATCAGGAGGGAAAATTGCGCATTGATGTAATTGACCAAGGGCCAGGAATGGACGCAGATGAATTGAAGCGTGCGCTCGAACCATTTTATACCACCAAATCCCATGGTACAGGATTGGGCTTAGCTGTAGCTCAAGTTGTAGCGCATGCTCATCATGGTCAATTTTTACTTAATTCTCTGCCGGGTCAGGGAACAGTTGCCAGTCTAATTTTGCCGGCTATAACGTCTGCTTCGGATGAGGGTTAAAAGATCTGCAATGGCTAATCGTATATTAATAGTTGAAGACGATAACGAGTTACGCGAAGCACTTTGCGATACATTGGAATTGGCGGGTTTTGAATATCTGGAAGCAGAGGATGCTGAAACAGCTTTGGATATTTTGACGCGTCAGCAGGTGGCTATGGTAGTAACCGATGTCAATATGCCGGGTATGGATGGGCATCAGTTGTTAGATAAGATTCACGAAACTTACCCTGCATTGCCGGTCATGTTGATTACTGCTTTTGGGCAAGTAAGCAAAGCGGTAGAGGCCATCAAAGCCGGTGCTGTCGATTACTTAATGAAGCCGTTTGATTCCGAAGCCTTAATCTCGTCAGTGCGCAGATTTGCGGTAGGGGAAACGGTCACAAGTGAGATGGAGCAGCCAATTGCTGAAGAGCCTAGCAGTCAGCAATTGCTGCAGTTGGCGCGTCGTGTTGCTGCATCAGATTCTACTGTACTGATCTCTGGAGAGTCCGGTACGGGTAAAGAGGTGTTGGCTCAATATATCCATAATCACTCTTCGCGGGCTAAAAAACCATTTATTGCAATTAACTGTGCGGCAATCCCTGAAAATATGCTTGAAGCCACCTTGTTTGGTCATGAGAAAGGGGCTTTTACGGGGGCCTATGCGAGTGCACCCGGTAAATTTGAACAGGCTGATGGCGGTACTTTATTGCTGGATGAGATCTCAGAGATGGATCTTGGTTTACAGGCAAAGTTACTTCGCGTGCTGCAAGAGCAAGAAGTAGAGCGTATTGGTGGACGTAAAGTTATCAAACTCAATGTACGTGTATTAGCTACCACAAACCGTAAATTAGATAGCTACGTTGCCGAAGGTAAATTCCGAGAAGATCTCTTTTATCGCCTGAATGTATTCCCATTGCAATGGAAGCCTTTGCGTGAGCGTTCGGCGGATATTGTGCCTTTAGCTGAGCGCTTGTTTAGTAAGTATTGCCAGAAAATGCAGCGTACATCCGTCGCCTTGTCTGATGATGTTAAGCGTTTGATGACCGATTATTCTTGGCCGGGTAATGTTCGAGAATTAGACAATGTTGTACAGCGTGCTTTGATACTTCAATCCGGTACAGAGATCGGTGTTGCGGACCTTATGCTTAATCCTGAAGATATTTCGGAGGCAGCTGTACCTGACATGCGTCAACAAACTGCTCAAGATGAAGATCTTTCAGGACAGTTGGGCGAGGGAGTTCGTCAGCGGGAATTTCAGCTGATTATTGATGCCTTAAAAGCGACTCACGGAAGTCGTAAAGAGGCGGCGGAAAATCTCGGGATAAGCCCGCGCACTCTGCGATACAAGCTGGCTAAGATGCGTGAACAAGGTTTGGATTTAGATAAATTGCTTGGTCGTTAGATGGCTTAAAAAGAGCTTATTTTCGAGCCCTGAAAAAAAGCTTGTAGAGACTAAGGTCTTACACCGGATATACCAATGTCTAATTCAGAGTCCTGCTACCCCTTCTGTATAAATCTAGGTACTGATATAAAGCCTCAAACTGTCTCGTAGAATAATAATATTAGAGTAGAGCGATCTGGGGTTATTTTAGAACTAAAACAATCAAGCTAAGGGCATCACGATGAGTGAAAAGGTATATCCAGTAAGTCCGGAGATTGCGGCAAACGCGCACATCGACAACGAAAAATATGAAGCGATGTATGAGCAATCAGTTAACGATCCGGATACATTCTGGGGTGAAGCAGGTAAGCGCCTGGATTGGTTTAAGCCATACACTAAAGTTAAAAACACCACTTTCGATCCGCACAATGTTGATATTCGTTGGTACGAAGATGGTACGTTGAACGCTTCTCACAACTGTCTTGATCGCCACCTAGAAACTCGTGGTGATCAGGTTGCTATCATCTGGGAAGGTGATGATCCAAGCGAATCTGAAAATATCACTTACCGTGATCTGCATGAGCGCGTTTGTAAATTTGCTAACGCTCTTAAAGCTCGTGGCGTAGAGAAAGGCGATGTTGTAACGCTTTACATGCCTATGATTCCAGAAGCTGCTGTAGCTATGTTGGCATGTACTCGTATTGGTGCTGTCCACTCTATCGTATTTGGTGGTTTCTCTCCTGAAGCACTAGCAGCTCGCATCGAAGGTGCGAAGTCTAAAGTTGTGGTTACATCTAACTACTCTTTACGTGCGGGCAAGTCTGTTCCACTTAAAGCAAACGTAGACAAAGCACTAGAGCATGATGCAGCTAAAGCGCATGTTGAAAGCGTAATCGTTGTTAAGCGCGTTGACCAGGATGTTGCTTGGGATAGCAATGTTGATGTTTGGTACGAAGATCTAGTAGCTGAAGCATCTGCGGATTGTCCTGCTGAAGAGATGAACGCTGAAGATCCAATGTTCATTCTTTACACGTCTGGTTCTACTGGTGCGCCAAAAGGTCTGAAGCACACTACTGGTGGTTACATGGTTTACGCTTCCATGACTCACGAGTACGCTTTCGATTATAAAGAAGGTGATATCTATTGGTGTACTGCGGACGTAGGTTGGGTAACTGGTCACTCTTACATCGTATACGGACCACTAGCTAACGGTGCAACTTCTCTAATGTTTGAAGGTGTTCCAAGCTACCCAGATAACAGCCGTTTCGGCCGCGTTATCGAAAAACACAAAGTTAACCAATTCTACACTGCGCCAACAGCTATCCGTGCTTTGATGCAGCAAGGTGAAGATGTACTAGGTGATTCTGACCTATCTACACTACGTATCCTTGGTTCTGTAGGTGAGCCAATCAACCCAGAAGCTTGGGAATGGTACCACCGTATTATCGGTCAGGGTCGTTGCCCAATCGTTGATACTTGGTGGCAGACTGAAACTGGCGGCATGATGATTCTTCCTCTGCCAGGTGCTACAGCAGCTAAGCCAGGTGCAGCGTCTCGTCCATTCTTCGGTATTCAGCCAGCACTTCTAGATGCTGATGGTAACGAGTTGGAAGGTGCGACTGACGGTAACCTAGTAATTAAAGATTCTTGGCCATCTCAGGCTCGTTCTATCTGGGGTGATCACGAGCGCTTTATCCAAACTTACTTCTCTACATACAAAGGTGTATACACTACTGGTGATGGTTGTCGTCGTGATGAAGACGGTTACTACTGGATCACAGGTCGTGTAGATGACGTAATCAACGTATCTGGTCACCGTATGGGTACTGCGGAAGTTGAGTCTGCGCTAGTAGCTCACGAAGCCGTTGCTGAAGCAGCAGTAGTTGGCTACCCACACGAAGTTAAGGGTCAAGGCATCTACGTATACGTAACTCTTCAGTCTGGCTTCGAGCAGTCTGACGAGCTACTTAAAGAGCTGCGCCTACACGTACGTTCAGAGATCGGTCCAATCGCATCTCCTGACTTGATTCAATTCGCGCCAGGCATGCCTAAGACACGTTCTGGTAAGATCATGCGTCGTATCCTTCGTAAGATCGCTGAAGACGATTTCGGTGCTTTGGGTGATACTTCTACACTTGCAGATCCATCTGTAGTAGATGACCTAATTGAAAACCGCATGAACCGTCAGGACTAATTTTTCTTATAAATTAGTCTGAAAAAACTCCTGTAAGTCGCGGATTACCCGAGACTTGCGGGAGTTTTTTGTTTTATAGTGGTATTCTCTTCACTGGATTAACCGTTCATTAACGGTTGGCGTTCGTCACAGGGTTCTTAAGGGGGAAGTGAACGCATGCAGTTAGCACAAAAAATTATTATTGCAGATGATCATCCGTTGTTCCGTGCAGCTTTGAAACAGGCTGTTACTCAGGCTATGCCTGGTGTAGAAACAATCGAAGCGGATTCGTTGGCTGCAGTGCAGGAAGCCGTGGATCAGCACTCAGATGCAGATTTGGTGTTATTAGATATTCATATGCCAGGCACTAATGGCTTTTCTGGGTTGGTATTTTTGCGTGGTCAAAACCCGGGGATTCCAGTTGTGGTTGTATCTGGCAGTGAGCAGCCGCATGTGATGAAGCGTGCGATTGATTACGGTGCTTCTGGTTTTATCCCGAAATCGGCTCCTCTGGAAACGATCGGAGAAGCGATTGTTGCTGTGCTTGAAGGTGAAGAATGGCTGCCTCAAGAAGTGGCTGATAACTTAGGTGATGTAAGCGAAGATGATCAGAAATTCGCTGCTGCATTGTCTGCATTAACACCTCAGCAGTTCCGAGTGCTGACGATGTTGACAGAAGGCTTGTTAAACAAGCAGATCGCTTATGAGTTAAACGTTTCTGAAGCGACAATCAAAGCGCACGTAACAGCTATTTTACGTAAGCTGGGTGTTCATAGTCGTACTCAAGCAGTGATTGCTGCTCAGCGTTTAGGTGTGGAACCACCTAAAACTGATCTTGAGTAATGCTCAAGAATAAGATTTTAAAAAAGGCGCCTATGGCGCCTTTTTTGTTGGTTCTATTTGTCTGTGGATTATTCGTTTTCAGCTTCGCTGGCGCGAGCTGTTGCAATGGTTTTATTGATCATTGCTCGTAATGCCGCAGGGCGAATAGGCTTGGTTAATAATTGCGATCCGTGATCTTGGATTTCGTTCTTCACTTCTTCAGTGCGGTCAGCCGTAATAACGATGCTTGGCACTGGTTTTTCCAGCAGTGGAGCAAGGTCATTTAGTGCCATAATGCCTGTTAGCGTTTCAGAGAGGTGGTAATCAGCTAGAATGATCTCTGGCTGGAATTCCTCTGATTTAACAATGTCAGTTGCTTCTTTCGAAGAAAGGGCGACTTTAACGTCACAGCCCCAGCCGTTAAGTAATGCAGACATACCTTCTAGAATCTTAGGTTCGTTGTCGATCACTATTGCTCGAATGCCATTTAAACCCTTGCTGCGAATCCAGCCGCGTTTTTCAGGCTTTGGTTTAACTGCTTTAGTGCTGTCGCCAAGTGGGATCTCTACGCTGAATACGGTGCCTTTAGTTGGCCAAGAGCGTACATTAAGCTTGTGGCCCAGCATGCGAGCAATTCGTTCTGTAATCGCAAGCCCGAGGCCTAGGCCTTGTACCTGAGAGTGCTTAGGGTTATCGATACGTCTGAACTCTTCAAAGACCTCTTTGATTTTGTCTTCAGCTATACCTACACCTGTATCCCAGACTTCGATTCTCAGCATGTTTTTACGTCTACGACAGCCAAGAAGGATCTTGCCTTCTTGTGTATAGCGCATAGCGTTCGATAGGAAGTTTTGGATGATTCGTCTTAGGAGCTGTTGGTCCGAGCGTACAACCTTGTTGCATTGTACAGTTTGGAACTTCAGCGACTTTTTATCGGCGACTGCGGTAAATTCAGTATTTAACGCACTGAACATATCATCCAGAGAAAAATCCGTAATGGATGGTGCAAGAGCGCCAGCATCCAGTTTGGATATATCTAGGATCGCGGTAATTAGTTCTTCAGCAGCGGTAAGTGAGCCATTAAGGTTTTCTACGAGTTGGCTGGTCTCATCGCTATGGCTTTGTTGAGCTAATGCAGATGTGAATAATCGTGCAGCGTTTAATGGCTGTAGTAAGTCGTGGCTTGCTGAAGCTAGGAAGCGTGTTTTACCGAGGTTTGCATCATCGGCATCGGACTTGGCTTGGCGAAGCTCATCCTCCATTAGCGAGCGAATCGTGTTTTCTTTTCGTAGCTCTTTGTTAACAACAGAGAGTGCATGTGTGCGCTCGCGTACACGTTGTTCTAGTGTTTCATTAGTTTCCTTTAGCGCTAGCTCAGCTTTACGACGCTCAGTGATGTCTTGGTAGAGAGTGAAGTAACCCAATACATCGCCATATTCACCAATGTGCGGAATGTATTTTACTTCTGCGTAGCGGGGTTGCCCGCTGTCACTTGGGAGTGTGGTTTCAAAACGCTGGCGTTTACCTGCGAGTGCCGCAGTAATGTAAGGGCTCCTGAGCTCATACTCATCTTCAGACATCGTTTTGTAGCAAGGTTGGCCTGAGATGGTATTGCGATCAAGGCCAAAGGTGTCAGCATAGGCTTTGTTGATGAACAGGTAGCGTCTCTCTGGATCGAGATAAGCAATCAGTACTGGCACATTGTCGGTATAGATTCTAATGTTCTGCTCGCTTTCCCTTAGTGCCTCTTCGACATGTTTATGGTTGGTGATATCCATATAAGTATTAACATAGCCGCCATTTGGCATTGGATTACCACGTACTTCAAGAACGGTGCCGTCCGGGCGGAAACGCTCATAACTATGTCGTTTACCTGATTTCAGGACTTTTAAGCGTTTAGTCACTTGTTCGTCGTTGTTGCCTGGGCCGTATTCGCCTTTCATGGCGTTATAACGAAACACTTCCTCGATCGGGCGGCCAACGCAGATGAGGCCTTCAGGGTAATCAAACATCTCCACGTATACGCGGTTCCAGGCAACAAGTCGCATTTGCTGGTCCACTACGCTGATACCTAAACTGATGTTTTCAATGGTTGATTGCAGGAGTGAGCGGTTGAATCGCAGTGCCTGTGAAGCTTCATCAACAATGGTTACGACATCGCCGATATGCATGTCCTTGCCGCGTAAAGTTGAGGCTAAGACGATACGCGCGGAAGATGCACCAATTACACCGGCTAAAAGACGTTCAGTAAATTGCACTAATTCAGGGGTCGCTTTATCGCCTGATAAAGGGGGTTCTTCTCCATGTTGCAATGCGAAGCCAGTAAAGGAATGTTGGGTTCTGCTTATGCCTAAAAAACGCTCTGTTAGCATCTGTAGATCACCGACTGTTACCTGCCCATATTGGCGTGTAGCTTCGGTTAAATCTTTGTTGTAAACATCAACAAAGGCGCTTGCTTGAATTCGGTCAACAAGGCGCAAGCTTGTATATTTAGAGACTAAGAAATACAGCGCGGTATTGAAGAATAGGGACCAGAAAACGCCGTGAGTTAGAGGTTCCAAGCCTTCGATGCCGAATAGCTGAGTGGGTTTTAGCCACTCAATCCCAAAAATGCTGTTATTTAAGTATTCGGGGCCAAGCAAGCCTGCTTCACTGAATGATGGTAGTACTAATGTGTATAGCCATAAAAGGAATCCGCCTGTTAAGCCTGCAAGTACTCCGTGACGAGACCCCGCCTTCCAATATATGCCACCAACAATCGCTGGGAGGAATTGTGCTGCTGCAACAAAAGCAAGTAGGCCGAATGAGGCGAGAGGGGATTGTTCACCCAAAATTCGATAGTAGAAGTACGCCAGAATCATTAAGCACATGATGGTGATTCGACGGACTTTGAGTAGGAGTGCGCCGACATCGTTAGTGTCGGATAAACGAAGCCAAGAAATACGGAAAAGTAGTGGCATCACGATGTCGTTACAGACCATTGTGGATAAGGTGATGCTGGCAACAATAACCATACTGGTAGATGCTGACAGGCCACCAATGAAAGCAAAGGTGGCGAGCTCTTTATAGTCTGCAGCTAGGGGTAGCATCAAAACATAAGTGTCTGCATCAACGCTGGTGTTCTCGAAATACAGCATGCCTGCCGTAGCGATAGGTAGTACAAAGATTGCTAAAAGGATTAGGTAGATCGGAAACAGCCAGCGAGCTAGTTTTAAGTGGCCTGTATTGGTGTTCTCTACAATTGTTACGTGGAACTGCCGTGGTAAGCAGATTACCGCTGCGCAGGCGAGTAATATCTCTGTCAAAAAACTGTCGTCTAGAAATGACGAGTAATTGGAATTGTTATTAAGCTGAGTGGCTATGTTGTAAGCGAGGTCTTCAAAGCCATCAAAAACTTCCAACATGACGAAAATGCCTACCGCAATAAATGCGGTAAGTTTGACGATGGATTCAAAGGCGACCGCTAAGACTAGGCCTTCGTGGTGTTCTGTGGCATCAATCTGCCGAGTACCAAATAGTATGGCGAAGATCGCCATGACAATCGCTACGAAAAGAGCAGTATCACTACCCTTACTGATAACTTCTTCTGTCCCAGGTGTAAGCGCGTTATAACTGATTGCCACCGCTTTAAGCTGCATGGCGATGTAAGGCATAGTGCCTGTAACCGCAATGATGGTAACGAGCACTGCTAAGGCTTGGCTTTTGCCATATCGGGAAGAAATAAAGTCTGAAATTGTTGTGATGTTCTGCTGCTTACTGATAAGAATCATCTTCTCGATCAGGCGCCAACCAAAGATAAATACAATGACAGGGCCTAAGTAGGTCGCAAGAAATTCCCAGCCGCTGGTGGTTGCGCGCCCTACAGCGCCGTAAAAAGTCCACGAAGAGCAGTAAACGGCAAGAGATAGGGAGTAGATAATCGGTCTGCTGATAATGCGATCATTCTTTTGTGCGCTTTTATCACCGTAGTGTGCGATGGCGAATAAAAGGCCAAGGTAGGTGAATGAAATAAGAATTATCGACCAGCCAGAAAGCATCTTGCATTCCTTAGTGAATAGTAAAAACAGATGTGTAGCTAGTTTACTTAATTTTGACAGGAACCCAACAATTGTCTGAATGGTGTAGCTATGGCTTTTCTAAATTAGGGTCGGCAGTGTTAATACCTTTGTCTAGAGTCTTGAGTGGCCTTTTACTACTCAATATCGAGAAAATGCCGTAATACGGCGCTTTGAAGCGATTTTTTAATAGCTTAGAGGAAAGTTGAGTCGACTAAAGTTTAGCTTTGTTTGGCTGCGCTGTTTGTTAGTCTCTTACAGTCTTAAATTTTCACCAATTTTTAAATAACAAAAATAAGGATGGTGTTATGTCAATCAGTAATGAGCAGGCGCAAGCCTACTGGCGTGAAAACTTGCGCATCATTATGACTCACCTCGCGATTTGGTTCGTAGTTTCCTACGGCTGCGCGATCTTGTTTGTCGAACAGCTTAATGCGATTCCGTTCTTCGGCTTCCCACTAGGTTTCTGGTTCGGCCAGCAAGGGTCAATCTTCGTATTCGTCATCTTGATCTGGACATACGTGTTCAGCATGAACAAGCTTGACGAGAAGTATGACGTTCACGAATAACAATAATAATTTCTATTAGGACGGCATTGCTATGAGTCTCGACGTTTTAACATTTCTCTTTGTAGGCGGCTCCTTTGCGCTATATATCGGTATTGCGATATGGGCGCGTGCAGGATCGACTAAAGAATTCTACGTTGCGGGCGGTGGTGTACCACCGGTTGCTAACGGTATGGCGACTGCTGCTGACTGGATGTCTGCTGCATCGTTTATCTCCCTGGCTGGCTTGGTTTCCTTCGTTGGCCGTGACGGTTCTGCTTATCTAATGGGCTGGACTGGTGGTTACGTACTACTAGCGCTATTGCTAGCACCTTACCTACGTAAGTTTGGTAAGTTCACAGTGCCTGACTTCATCGGTGACCGTTACTACTCTTCTACTGCACGTACAATCGCAGTAGTTTGTACTATCGTAATCTCTTTCACTTACGTAGCTGGTCAGATGCGTGGTGTTGGTATCGTATTCTCTCGTTACCTACACGTTGACATCAACACTGGTGTAGTTATCGGTATGGCGATCGTATTCTTCTACGCTGTACTAGGTGGCATGAAAGGTATTACTTATACTCAGGTTGCTCAGTACGTTGTATTGATTCTTGCGTTCACAGTACCAGCATTCTTCCTATCTGCTCAGGTAACAGGTCACTTCCTACCACAAATTGGTTTGGGTGCGACTCTGGACAGTGGTATGTCTGTATTGGCTACTCTCGACCAATTGTCAGTAGATCTTGGCTTCCATCAGTACACTGACGGTAAGAAATCGACTATCGATCTATTCTTCCTAACAGTTGCATTGATGTGTGGTACTGCTGGTCTTCCACACGTAATCGTACGTTTCTTCACAGTACCTCGCGTAAAAGATGCTCGTCTATCTGCTGGTTGGGCACTAATCTTCATCGCGCTGCTTTACACTGCGGTTCCTGGTGTAGCTGGTTTCGGTCGTGTAAACCTTATCCAGACTATTAACGGTGCTGACGGTACAGGTA
This sequence comes from Neptuniibacter sp. QD37_11, assembly GCF_047778105.1. NCBI lineage: Bacteria > Pseudomonadati > Pseudomonadota > Gammaproteobacteria > Oceanospirillales > Oceanospirillaceae > Neptuniibacter > Neptuniibacter sp. QD37_11. Next base: position 580,303 of record NZ_CP180552.1, read on the forward strand.
CTGCGTACACTGAAATGCCTGCATGGTTCAAGAACTGGGAGAATACAGGTCTTCTAGGTTGGACTGACCGTAACGGTGACGGCAAAGTGCAGTACGCTGCAGGTGGTGCATTCACTTCTAAGAAACCTGCGTTCACTGAAGAGCGTGGTGAATACGGCCAGCGTCTAACTAGCAATGCGAAAACAGATGCTGAGTTTGATGCGGCTAAACAGCCATTCGCTAACGAAGTATACGTAGACCGTGACATCATGGTACTAGCTAACCCAGATATCGCTCAGCTTCCAAACTGGGTAATTGCTCTGGTAGCAGCTGGTGCGGTAGCTGCGGCACTATCAACTGCAGCAGGTCTGCTGTTGGTAATCTCTACAGCGATCTCGCATGACTTGATGAAGAAAACCATCAATCCAAATATCTCTGATAAGCAAGAGCTTATGTACGCTCGTCTAGCTGCTATCGTGGCAATCTGTATCGCAGGTTACTTCGGTATCAACCCTCCAGGCTTCGTGGCACAGGTTGTAGCCCTAGCCTTCGGTCTGGCATGTGCGTCCGTATTCCCAGCTATCATCATGGGTATCTTCTGGAAGCGTCACACTTCTCAAGGTGCGATTGCAGGTATGCTAGTAGGTCTTATCACTACTATGTGCTACATGTACTACTTCGCATTCGGTGGCGGTACTCCATCTGAATACATCATGGGTATCTCTCCAGGTGGCTTCGGTACTGTAGGTGCGATCCTTCACATCATCGTTGGTTTCGTAGTATCCAACATGACTGAAGAACCACCACAGGAAATCCAGGATATCGTAGAAGATCTACGTATCCCACGTGGTGCTGGTGCTGCTCACGATCACTAAGATCGATTAGATAAATCTAAAAAAGGGCGCCCAGCGTAGGTTGGAGCGCCCTTTTCTTTTTCCTACAAAGAGGATGTTGGAAATGCCTGATTCTTTCAAAATGACAAATTTGCCATTCAGTTTACTGGATGAGAAAGAGCAAGATTTACTCCGTTCAAGCCTAGATATTGGTTACTACCAAAAAGGCGAGTACATCATGACGGCGGGTGAAGAGCCCGAAGGTGTCTTTGTTATTTTTAAAGGAAAGGTAGGGGAGAGCGAAGTTCAGGAAGAGGGAAGTGATACACCTGAACATGTTTTTGTTCACTATACCAATGAGGATTATTTTGGCGGTTGGTCTGCTATTCGGGGTAAAGCAATTCACAACTTTATCGCCGAAGAAGAGACTATCTGTCATATTTTACCGACTAAGATCCTTTTAGATCTTATGTCTACAAACGGCTTATTTGCTGATTACTTCCAGCAAAACCTGTCAGCTAAAACGGAGATCGTTCAGCAACACGGCAAAGAGCAGGACATGGCCGAATTTATGTTGGCCAAAGTCTCTGATGGTTTAGTGCGTGAACCGCTGGTTATCCTTGAAGGTACATCCATTCGTGAAGCAACTCTGCTTATGCGTGAGAAAAAGGCGGATTGTATTCTGGTAAAACGTGGCAATCGTTACGGAATGGTGACCGGCACGGATCTATTGGATGCTGTGGTGGTTAATGAATTGGCGATGGATACTGATTTAGCAGAAATCGCGAGCTATCGCTTAATCACTGTTAAGCCAGATGATTATCTGTTTAACGCTTTGATCATAATGACTCAGCAGCATATAGAGCGTGTAGTTGTGATGAAAGACGGAGAAATGTCAGGCATTGTTGAGCTGACAGATGTATTGAGTTATTTCTCCAGTCATTCTCATGTGATTGGTTTACGAATCGAGCGCGCACAAACGGTTGAAGATCTAAAAGAAGCTGAAAAAGGCTTGGATGATTTGATTAAGGCGCTTGTATCACAAGGTGTTAAAACTCGATTTGTGATGGATCTATTGGCCGCGATGAACGGCCGTATTATTGCTAAGTTATTCAATATCATGATCCCAAGTGATATGCAGCCGCATGTGTGTCTGTTAGTGATGGGTTCCGAAGGGCGTGGTGAGCAGATCATGAAAACAGACCAGGATAACGCCATTATTCATAGGGATGGTTTGGTTTGGCCTGAGATGAATGAAACACTGAATCGTTTTAGTCAGACTTTGATCGAATTTGGCTTTCCTCCTTGCCCGGGTAACATCATGGTATCGAATCCTGATTGGGTTAAATCTCTGGGTGGCTGGACGCAAATGTTAGGTGATTGGGCTGATCGATGTGATGGCGATTCGCAGATGAATCTAGCTATTGCTGTTGATGCTAAGCCTGTAGCAGGTAACCCAGCTATCTTTAAAGCTAGCCGAAACTGGTTTATGAGACATCTACGTAATAATGATGTCTTCTTCTCTCATTTCGCTAAAGCTTCTCTTGAGTTTGATACGCCTCTGACTTTCTTTGGTAACTTAAAAGATAAAGGTCAGTTGGATATTAAAAAGGGCGGAATTTTCCCAATTGTGCATGGGATTAGAACAATAGCTCTAGAGCATCGCATCAAAGTGACAAATACCTTTGAGCGTATAGAGGCTTTGACTGAGCTTGGTCAGCTTAAAGAAAAACATGGTAGAGAGATAGCGGAGGCTTTGAGTCTATTTATTAGCCTTCGATTAAGACAGCAAGTTAAGCGTATGGAAAGCAGTGAAACGGGGCATGATCAAACCCCGAATATTATTGATTTGCAGTCCTTAGATAAGCTTGAAAGAGAGCTGCTACGAGATGCGTTACATATTGTTAAAGGCTTTAAAAAGCACCTCGAGCTTAGGTACCACCTTGGAGGGTAAGTTTTAATGATCATACCCAGAGCGGTAAGAAGAATAAAAGAGAAGCATGACCATAAATCTGGTCCATATGCTCACCTGTTTGATGCTTACGACGGCGATGAGGTTGTTTCTTTAGATTGTGAAACGACTAGTCTCGATGTGAAGCAGGGTGAAATTGTCTCGATTGGTGCGGTTAAGATCAAAGGTAAAAAGGTTCTTACGAGTGATCGTTTAGATATTAAACTTAAGCCACCTAAATCGCTGACGGGTGAGTCTATTAAGATTCATAAGATACGTGAAAGTGATTTAGCTGAAGGTATCGATATTGAAGATGCCTTAGAGCAGGTTTTAGAGTTTGTCGGAAATCGTCCAATTCTGGGTTACTACGTTAACTACGATATCCGTATGTTGGATAAATTCATTCGACCGCAATTTGGTTTCGGCTTGCCGAATAAGGCGATTGAGTTATCCCACGTTTATCACGATATTATTAAATGGAAGTCTGTTGGCGGAAATGTCGATCTACGATTTGATACGATTTCCAAAAAATTAGATATACCAATGCTCGAGAGGCATACCGCTATCGGCGATGCTCTAACTGTAGCGTTGATGTATGTGCGTCTTAAGTATGGAGATCCACCAGAAGCGCATTATTAATTAGACGTCAAAAGAATAGCGGGCCATTGGCCCGTTTTTTGCTTTTATCTATACATGAAAAGTAAAATCAAGCATAAATAGACAAAAAAATGTCGTGCTATTCTTGGTTTTTGCCTTGATGAAGTAAATTGACTGTTTATAATGTCAATAAATTGCCGTTGGGTGTGGTTATGGTAGATAGAGCTGACATAAATAGTGTGCTAATGCAGATGAGAACGATTAAGGCTCAAGTGCAGAGTGCATCTCCAGAAATGATGTCGGGAATGGTCTCTGAGCCAGGCGTTGTTAAGCCCTCTGATCGTACAGGTTTCGGTGATATTTTAAAGAATGCGGTAGACGCAGTGAGTGAAACTCAAGCGGATGCCAAAAAAATGGCGGTTGCATATGAGAAGGGAGATCCAACGATCGATCTTCCACAAGTTATGATCGCTGCAGAAAAAGCTTCAGTCTCGTTTCAAGCGATGACTCAGGTGCGTAACCGATTGGTTACAGCCTATGAAGACGTAATGAAGATGCCAATCTAACAATAAATAGAATTAATGGGATAAGTGGCAGTGGCAGATAGCGCAGAAACATTAAGCGGAAGCCCAATGCTTGGCTTTAATAAGCTAAGTATTGTTAGGCAGATTGGTTTGATGGTTGGTCTAGCGGCAAGTGTCGCTATTGGTTTTGCTGTTGTTTTGTGGTCGCAAAAGCCAGACCAGCGTGTTCTATTTAGTAATCTTAATTTCTCTGATGCTAACCAGATTATAGAGCAGCTCCGCCTTTATAATGTTCCTTACAAGTTTGATGCAGATGGCCGAGCTATTTTGGTTCCGGATGAATATGTTCATCAGGCTAGACTTAAGCTTGCTTCCGAAGGTTTTACTGCTGATAAAACAGTGGGCTTTGAAATTCTAGATCGTGAGCAAAGCCTAGGCACCAGTCAGTTCATGGAAACGACAAAATATCGTCGTGGTCTTGAAGGTGAATTGGCTCGGACAATTTCCAGTATGACTGCTGTGCGCAATGCGCGTGTTCACTTAGCTATTCCAAAAGATACTGTCTTTATCCGTGATACTCGTAAGCCGACAGCATCTGTATTCCTTGAGTTATTCTCTGGGCGTCAACTAGAGCGTGATCAGGTTGCATCTATTGCTAACTTGGTGGCTTCAAGTATTCCAGCGTTAAACGTTAAAGATGTGACGGTTGTGGATCAGCGCGGCCGTTTACTAAATATGCGTGATAAAGACATTAATGTTGTTTTAGCTGCTAAGCAATTGGAGTACACGCGTAATTTAGAAGAAACGATGCTCAACCGTGTAAACAGTATCCTTCAGCCGGTTGTAGGTATGGGGCGCTTCCGTGCAGAAGTGTCAGCAGATGTTGATTTTACAGCAGTCGAACAAACTGACGAATTATATAACCCTGATCTTCCAGCGCTTCGTAGTGAGCAGACAATGGATGAGTCAAGGGTTGGTGGTGCTGCACCAGTCGGTGTGCCAGGCGCATTGTCTAATCAGCCTCCTGGGCCGAGCAGTGTACCTGAAGAAGCATCAGGCGAGGGCGTGTTGGCCAACAACGGTGCGCCGGGTTCTTCTCGTAAACAAGCGACGCGTAACTTTGAATTAGATCGTACTATTAGCTATACCAAACATCAGCAAGGTCGCGTGCGTCGTTTAACCGTCGCAGTTGTGGTTGATGACTTATCAAGTGTTGATCCGTCAACAGGTGATGCTAAGCGCACACCGTGGCAGCAGAATGAGTTAGAACGTCTGCGTATTCTTGTTCAGGATGCGGTAGGTTATTCTGCGCTCCGTGGAGATAGTGTGAATGTTGTAAATACACCGTTTGTTCCTGAGCAGCCAATCGTTACTGAGGATGTGCCACTTTGGGAACAGGAGTGGATCTGGGATATTGTTAAACAAGTTATGGCTGCGGTGTTTGTTCTGGTTCTAGTATTCGGTATTTTACGTCCTATCCTTAAAAACCTAGCATCAGCTGGCACTGCAGGTAATGTTGCTGGCTTGGGTGCTGCGGGTGAAGTGTCTGCAGAATTAGAGGGCCTTGATGGCGGTGATTTTTCTTCTGATTCGGTAACTTTTGGTAGTGATGATGGACTATTGCCAACTCCAAATGAAAGCTTTGATTATCAGTTGAACGCGATTCGTAGTATGGTTGCGGAAGATCCTGCGCGTGTTGCGCAGGCTGTGAAGCAATGGGTAGGTGACGATGAGTGATGAAGCAAATCAGGGGGAAGTCAGTGAGATCGATAAAGCTGCCATACTTCTGATTAGCTTAGGTGAGGCCGATGCCGCTGAAATCCTGAAACATATGGGCCCTAAAGAGGTTCAGATGATTGGTGAAGCGATGGCTCAACTGAATAATATTCCACAAACAAAGGTAGAATCTGTTGTTGGTGACTTTATGGGGTTGGTAAGCGACCAGACCGGTATTGGCATTAACAATGATATCTATATTCGTTCTATGCTTAATCAGGCATTGGGTGAAGAGAAAGCTAAAACCCTCCTTGATCGTATCCTGATGAGCACAAATACATCTGGTCTAGATACTTTGCGCTGGATGGAGCCTCGTCAAATTGCTGAAATTATTCGCTACGAGCACCCTCAGATACAGGCCGTTGTTTGTGCTTACCTCGAGCCAGATGCGGCTGCGGGTGTGCTTGGATTCTTTGATGATAAGCAGCGCCTTGATATTTTGATGCGTGTTGCGGCTTTAGATCGTATTCAGCCGCAAGCATTGCAAGAGCTAAATGATATTCTTGAGCGTCAATTTGCTGGCGCAAGTGGTGCAAGTTCTGCGACTCTTGGTGGTATTAAAAATGCTGCTGACATTATGAACTTTATCGATTCGAGTATTGAAGCCGAGTTGATGGAAGGGATTAAAGAGAGTGATGAAAATCTAGCTACCACTATCTCGGATCTGATGTTTGTCTTTGAGAATCTGCAAGATGTAGAGGATCAGGGTATTCAGGCGATACTCCGCGAAGTGTCTACGGATGTTCTGGTTGTTGCTTTGAAAGGTGCAGATGTTGCACTGCAAGAGAAAGTATTCCGTAATATGTCTAAACGTGCTTCTGAATTGCTACGTGATGACCTTGAAGCTAAAGGTCCGGTTCGTGTGTCTGAGGTTGAAGAAGCGCAGAAAGAAATTCTGACTGTAGCTCGCCGTCTGGCTGATGAGGGTGAAATAATCCTTGGCGGCGGTGGCGAAGAGATGCTCTAGGCTAAGTGCGTATGTCTGATAATAAAGTTTTTAAGCGCATTAAGGCTGAACAGGCTTCTAAGCTTATTGGTTGGGAGTTGCCGCAGGTTGCAGGTCAGCATGTTGTCGGCTTGCAGCAAAAAGATCCTGTCGAAGTGACCGTAGTCGAAGAGGTTATCGCTGCAGAAAAAATCACTCTAGCTGAGCTAGAAGAAATTCGAGAAACTGCGCGTATCGAAGGCTTGGCTGCTGGTCTTGAAGAGGGGCGCCTTAAAGGTCTTGAAGAAGGTCGCGTTAAAGGGGTTGAAGAAGGTAAAGAGCGGGGATATCAAGAGGGGTTTAAGCAAGGAGAGGCTGAGGTTCAACGCCTTCAGGCTCTTTTTAGTAATATGTTGACGGAATTTCAGTTACCTCTAAAACAGCAAACAGAAGCTGTTGAGCAGCAACTTGTTGATATGGTTGTTTCGCTGGCGGAGGCGACAATTGGAGCAGAGTTATCTAATCGACAAGAGTTGCTTTTAGACTCCATTCAGCACTCCTTGCGAAGTGTGCCAGAGCCTCTAGGTACAGTAACTGCAAAAGTGCATAAAGACGACTTGTCTTACTTAGAACAAATGCTTTTAATACCTGGTGTTGTTCTTGAATGTATCGTGGATGACAATATTTCCCAGGGGAGTTATGAGCTTCAAGCTGTGAGTACTGTGGTGGAGTATAATTTAGATCAGCATTTCGCTACGGTTGTTAAGCAGTTCCTTTCAAGCGTTGAATCTGATTCGGCACAATCACATGAGTGAGTTACTGGGTCGCTTATCTCGATATCAAAAAGATCACTTAGATAAACCTCAACCTAGGATTGAAGGCCGAATTACCCGGATGATCGGTCTGACAATTGAGGCTGTTGGTATTAAATGTGCTGTTGGTGAATGTTGTTATATAGAGCTTTCCGAAGATCAGCAGATTGAAGCAGAGGTCGTAGGTTTCTCTGGTGATCGTATTTATTTAATGCCGCTATATCCGATCGAAGGGTTGCAGTCAGGTACTAAAGTTATTGCCCTTAGTTCTTCTGGAAAAGTGCCTGTTGGTATGAGTCTGCTAGGCAGGGTGTTGAATGGTGTTGGCCAGCCGATTGATGGAAAAGGACCTCTTCAACCTGAAGCTGAAACGGGTTTGGCTGGTGAAATTATCAACCCTTTACTTAGAGACCCTATAAAGCAGACACTAGATGTTGGTATCCGAACTATTAATGGTTTGTTAACTGTTGGTCGTGGTCAGAGGATGGGATTGTTTGCCGGTAGTGGTGTGGGTAAATCTGTACTACTTGGTATGATGACTCGCTTTACAGAGGCCGAAATTATTGTGGTTGGGCTGATTGGTGAACGAGGTCGTGAAGTTAAAGAGTTTATCGAGCATAGTTTAGGCGAGGAAGGTCTAAAGCGCTCTGTTGTTGTGGCCTCACCCGCAGATGACTCTCCTCTAATGCGTTTGAGAGCATCCCAGCTATCTACTCGAATTGCTGAATACTTTCGAGATCAAGGTAAAAATGTCCTTTTGTTGATGGATTCGTTGACCCGTTACGCTCAAGCGCAGCGTGAGATTGCGTTAGCGGTAGGTGAGCCGCCAGCAACTAAAGGTTATCCCCCTTCTGTTTTTGCTAAAATTCCAAAATTGGTTGAACGAGCCGGTAATGGTGAGGCCGGAAGTGGCTCAATAACTGCCTTCTATACAGTTTTAACAGAAGGTGATGATCAGCAGGATCCTGTAGCAGATTCCGCAAGGGCTATTTTGGATGGGCATGTTGTATTGTCCCGTCGTTTGGCTGAACAGGGGCATTATCCTGCAATCGATATCGAAGCTTCTATCAGTCGAGCTATGCCGCAGATAGTTGAGCCTGACCACTTACAAATGGCGATGCGATTTAAACAGCTATACTCAAAATATAGGCAAAATGAAGATCTGATTAATGTTGGTGCCTATGTGAAAGGAAGTGATCCTGACACTGACTTTGTTATGGATAATTTGCCCTCAATGAATGCCTATTTGAGGCAGGGCATTAGTGAGGCGTTTCCTTTGTTGCAGTCTATGCAGCAGATGGTTATGGTTCTTACTGCGCCCCCAACACCTAATGCAGATCAACAACAGCAACAACAGTTGCGCAGACCTACTGTAACTAACGGGTTACAAAAATGAGCAAACGTTCTAAGCGCTTGAAACTAGTTCTTGATTTGGCTGAGAAAAAAAAACAACAAGCAGATCAATTTTTGGCTGCCAGTCGTCAGCGTGTGGAGCAAGATCAGAAAACGATGACTCAGCTTGAAGAGTATGTTGCAGATTATCAGCAAAATTATTTAGGTGCGCATACAGAAGGGTGTACAGGTGCTCAGTTACATACGCAGCAAGCTTTTTTACAAAAAATCCAAGATGCTAAGTCTGCTCAGACAAAAGCGATGGAGCAAAATCGGAGAGAGCTAGATGTAGTTGAGCAGCACTGGAAGGCGGCTTATGCTCGAGTCAAAGGTTTACAAAAGCTGACAGATAAAGCTGTTGAGAGTGAGCTTCAAGAAGAAGAGAAAGCTTTGCAAAAGCAACTAGATGAACGTTCTCAAGCTATAAAAACCCCTTTTATCTAGATTGGCCTCCATTTTGCTTTATTAAAATCAGGCAATATTAATAGGAGCCTGTAATGAGTGAGCAAGTATCCCCGTCTACTGGAGGCGGATTATTATCTCTTAATTTATCTATAACCCCTCAGAGTTCGCCGTCTGCAGCCTCTGGGACTGTTCCTCTATTAGGTGGTTTTGGAGCAGTTCTTAATCAGCAGACTGACGCCAGCGTGCCTGTCGCTAAATTTTCTGGCGGCGGGATGTTGCCGCCTGAAGGGGAGGCTTTGCCGCAGAAATTAGAGCAGCTGCTTCCTGAAGATCAGATGCAGGATCAGCTACGCCAAATCGCTCAGCTATTAGAGCAGCAATCGGCACAAGATACTCAGTTACCGCCAGAGCTGAGTGCAGAACTAGCCAGAGCGCTGCGCCAATATACCGAGCAGCAGCCGATATTGCCGGCCACAGATAATGGCGGTAAAGAGGTAGGGCTTCCAGCAAATGCAAGTTCGGATAAAGTGGTTACGGTTCCCAATAGCTCTGGTGTTGCTAGAGTGGGGAGCGAGAATCAAGTTGTTATTACGCCTCCGCCCAAGACTGCTGCAGTTGATCTGAATGCAAAGGTCGCTTCCGCACAGCAAGAAGTTGAAGCTTCGCGCGCTAATACAAATTCTGGTCAAATTCCTGCTGAAGAGGTGAGTAATTCTCAAGCTCAACCATCAGTAGATGTTAAGAGTGCTGTCTCTAAAGCCTCAGCGGCCACATCTCCGAATTCAGCTCAACTCACTGAGGTTCAGGATTCGCAACAATTAGTTGCAAAAGACAATGCAAATGCTGCTGATGTTCCAGGTTCAAATATTCAAAATCAGCAAGCTACTCAGCAGCCTCTAAGTCAGCAAAATATTCAGCAATCTCAAGTTACAGTTAATGCTGCAGCAGATATGTCTAATTCACAGCAGGCAGTAGCTAATGATGCGTCCGTTAAGGTGGGTGCACCATCTGTAAATGCTCAGGCGGATATAACGTCCGCTCCAGTTAAAGGTGCAAATCCAGTTGCTGCTACTGATGCTGATGAAGTGAAACTGTTTGACCCAACTGCAAGAAAGGTTGAAGTGGATGCTGCTAAATCAACTAATCGTGCAGTAACAGAACCACTAGTATCTGTACAAGGCGCTAAATCGGATTTGGTTCTTAATTCACAGACTGATAACAGTAGTATTAAGAAGATTGAATCTGCTTTGGAGATGACTCAGCAGTTGATGCAAAAAGTGTCTGCAAGTGAAAAGGGTGATGTGACAGCTACACAGGTAGTGGAGCGTTTAGCCTCAAATACTATAGGTCAGGTTAATTCTGCTTCGCCTACAGCGGCTCAAAAGGTTGTTACTGATGGACAAAATTTGATGATGCCGCAAAATGTTAAGGTGAATACGCCTGCCTGGAATAATGCGTTGGGCGAACGAGCAATCATGATTGCAGCTCAAAATACGCGTGTCGCAGAGATTAGGTTGGATCCACCAGAGTTGGGTTCGCTTAATATTCGAGTGAATATCAATCAGGATCAGGTAAGTCTTAACTTTACCTCTCCGCATGCACATGTCAGGGATGCGGTTGAGCAAAGTTTACCTAGGTTACGAGAGATGTTTGCTGAGCAGGGTTTAGCGCTGCAGGATTCCTCTGTTTCTGATCAGTCCGCAGACCAGCAACGACGAGAGCAGTTTGCAGATGGGGATGGCTCAGGTAATCAGTATGGTGGAAGCGTTGGTGTCGAAGGGGAGGATGGTGCTCAACCAGAAAATGCTCGATCGGTATCTCTGGTGGATTATTACGCTTAATTGAGCGGATTGTGAGCTTTGTTCAGCGAATATAATTTATGCTTTTGCAAAGCTCTTTGCTCTAAATCGTATTTTTGTTTGTTCTTGATCTTCAGCCTTAAAATCAGTGTGTTATATTAGGCGCAATACTGTTTTTAGCGATATGTAGTTCATACTGTAGAGTGTCGCGTTTTTTGTTGGAGATATAGAGATGGCTGAAGAGCAGGAAGCAGGCGCTGAAGGCGGCGAAAAGAAATCATCTAAGCTCAAGTTGATCATCATTGCTGTGCTTGCGCTAGTTGTTGTTGGCGGTGGTGGTGCTGCCGCTGCTTTGTTTTTCTTAGGTGGCGATAACGAGCCTGCGGCTGAAGAAGCTGCGCCAGCTGAGCCTGTTCGAGCTGAGGCTATCTACACCAAAGTGAGAACTATGGGCGGCAAACCAATGTTTGTTGTAACTCTGCAGTCAAGTGATAATAGGCCGCACTATATGCAGTTGTATGTAGAAGCAAAAAGTCGGGATCAGGCTGTAGCAGATGCTTTGACATTGCATATGCCTCTGGTTGTTTCGCGCTTAAACAATTTATATAGCACGCAAGATTTCCGCACTCTGCAAACGGTTGAAGGTAAAGAGGCATTGTTACAAAGCTCAACTGACCTTGTGCGCGAGATTATGCAGGAAAAAATTGGTAAGCCGGGTGTAGAAACGATCTTGTTTACTAACATGGTTATGCAGTAATGCAATTTAGGCTGATAGGAGATTATTCCTAAATGTCGGTCAAAGACTTACTTTCGCAGGATGAAATCGATGCACTGTTGCATGGTGTCGATGATGGGGATGTTGAAACATCTGACGATGCGGAAGTAGAAGAAGGCGATGTCCGAGGCTACGACCTTGCCAGCCATGAACGAATCGTTCGTGGCCGAATGCCTACGCTCGAAATGGTCAATGAGCGTTTTGCACGTTATACCCGTATTAGTCTTTTTAACCTGTTACGTCGCGCGGCAGATGTGACCGTAGGTGGTGTTCAGGTGATGAAATACGGCGACTATATTCATACCTTGTACGTTCCTACCAGTATGAACCTCATCAGAGTCAACCCTCTACGTGGTACCGCTCTGTTTATCATGGATGCTAAGCTGGTATTTAAACTGGTGGATAACTTCTTCGGTGGTGATGGGCGTCATGCCAAGATCGAAGGACGAGAGTTTACGCCAACAGAGACGCGTCTTATCCATAAAGCTTTAGAGCAGTTCTTTATTGATCTGGAAGAGGCGTGGGCTCCGGTAAAAGAGCTTACCTTTGAGCATCTCGGTCATGAAATGAATCCGGCGATGGCTAACGTTATCAATCCAACTGAAGTTGTAGTTGTAAGCACTTTTCAAGTAGACCTGGAAGGTGGTTCTGGTGAGTTCCACGTGGCGATGCCGTATTCAATGTTGGAGCCGATTCGTGATCTTCTCGTCTCTGGTTTCCAAAATAGCGAAGATGAAAAGGATGAGCGTTGGCAGATAGCTCTGCAGCGGGATATTTTAATGGCTGGTTTGCCATTGGAGATGACCTTAGCGAAACAAGAAATGACGCTAAGGGATGTTGTTGAGTTGGAGGTTGGTGATGTTATTCCAATAGAGCTACCGGAAAAATTTGAGTTAAAAGCTAACAAAGTACCTGTTTATAATTGCACTATGGGTGTTTCTCGAGGCAATTTGGCCGTTAAAATTGTTGATCAAATTCAACGCCCTAAATAAGTGTGCAAGCGATTGTATTATAGAGAGCAAAAGCGATGAGTGATGAAACTGAAGACCAGCAAGCGTTAGCTGACGAATGGGCTGCGGCCATGGAAGAGCAGGTCACTGAAGAGGGGGGCGAAACAGTCGACCCTGATGCTTTGCTTGCTGAAACAGGTGTGACGGGTGATTCAGTTGAGTTGGATGAATTAACTGATGAAGGCGCGCCAGTCACAGATCCTAAGCTTGATGTAATTTTGGATATTCCTGTAACGCTCTCTATGGAAGTAGGTCAAACGGATATTCCAATTAGTAACCTGTTACAACTTAATCAGGGATCTGTTATTGAGTTAGATCGTGTTGCAGGTGAGCCTTTGGATGTAATGGTGAATGGAACACTCATCGCGCATGGTGAAGTGGTTGTTGTAAATGATCGATACGGCATTCGTCTGACCGATGTGATCAGCCCTCAAGAACGAATCAAGCGTCTTAAATAACCTATGCGGTCTTGGTTGTTATGTCTGCTTGTAACTATCTCACCCAGTGCTTTTGCGTTGGGTGTTGAAACTGCTTCGGGTGCTAAGCCTTCAGTCGTGCCTGTTACATCCTATCAAGAGCCATTCTCTGCTGCTGCTCTCACGCAATTACTATTAGGCTTGCTGTTTGTCATTGGTATGATTTTTATCCTTTCTTGGTGCTTTAGGCGTTTTAGCGGCGTTACGCCAATGGCTCGCCATATGAAGGTTTTAAGTGTATTGCCTTTGAGTACACGCGAAAAAGCAGTATTAGTCCAGGTTGGTGATAAGCAGTTATTACTGGGTGTGGCGCCAGGACGCGTTTCTCATCTGCACGCTTTTGATAAGCCTATTGTTGATGACCAGTCGAGTGAGAGCTTTGCTGCGCGCCTAGGAGAGGCTATTTCAAAGCGACGGAGCGTTGATGAGGCTGATTAAGTTAGTTTCAATTCTTCTTGTGTCCTTTCTTTTTCCACATCTAGCTTACGCTGCGGATGTGGGGATTCCGGCTGTAACGCTTACAACCGGAGAAAATGGTGAAAGTAATTACAGTGTGACACTTCAAGTGCTCGCGCTCATGACCATGCTGACATTCTTGCCAGCAATGCTCATGATGATGACCTCGTTTGCCCGTATTATTATTGTCTTTGCGATTCTCCGGCAGGCTTTAGGTCTTCAGCAAACGCCATCTAACCAGATCATGGTTGGTATGGCGATGTTTTTGACGTTGTTTATTATGACGCCAGTGCTGGATAAAGTTTACGTACAGGCTGTAACGCCTTATGTTAACGAAGAGATGGGGGTGTTTGAGGCTTTTCAGGCGGCAAGCAGCCCGTTTCGTGATTTTATGATGCTGCAAACCCGTGAAAGTGATCTGGATCTTTTTATGAGAATTTCAGGTACACCAGCCGTAGAAGCGGCTGAGCAGATCCCTTTTACCGTGCTTGTGCCTGCATTCGTAACTAGTGAATTAAAAACTGCCTTCCAGATCGGCTTTATGTTGTTTATCCCATTCTTGGTTATCGACTTGGTGGTTGCCAGTGTCTTGATGGCTATGGGTATGATGATGTTATCGCCAGTAATTATTTCTTTGCCATTCAAAATTATGCTATTTGTATTAGTGGATGGTTGGGCGTTGGTGATAGGTACATTGGCCGCCAGTTTTGGTATATAGCTAAGGAGGAAATATGACACCCGAAGTCGTACTTAGTCTCTTTGGCGAGGCGTTTTGGTTAATAGTCTTGATTGTTAGTGTCTTGATTGTACCAAGCTTGATAGTGGGTTTGGCGGTATCAACCTTTCAAGCGGCTACACAGATTAACGAACAGACATTGAGCTTTTTGCCTCGACTTATCATTACGATTCTTGTAATTATGTGGACAGGCCCTTGGCTTTTAACCAAGTTGACTGAGCATTTCACTACTCTAGTGAAAAACATCCCTTACCTTATAGGTTAATCCCTTGTTTGAGCTGAGTGTTCTGCAGATCGAACAGTGGGTAGCTGCATTTCTATGGCCTTTTTTTAGAATTGCTTCATTCTTTATGGCTGTGCCTTTACTAGGTAGTCAGCTTGTTAATGCTCGTGTGCGTTTGTTTTTGGCTCTTGCTGTAACCGTGGTGGTCGCGCCATTATTACCGGCGATGCCTGAGTTCGATGGACTGCATTTTAATACCTATCTAATTATTGCTCAGCAGATTCTGGTTGGGGCAATGCTGGGTTTCCTGTTTCAGGTTTTTTACCAAGTATTTGTCTTAGGTGGTCAGATGATCGCGCTTCAGATGGGTCTTGGTTTTGCGTCAATGACGGACCCTGCTAATGGTATCTCGGTTGTTATGTTGGGTCAGTTTTATCTGACATTGATTATGATGATCTTTGTGGCTCTTAATGGTCACTTGGTTATGATTGAAATAGTTGTGAGGAGCTTTGATGTTGTTCCTATAAGCTTGGAAGCAATAGACCGAAGAAGCTACTGGCGAATTTTGATGGCGGGTAGTTGGATGTTTTCAGCTGCTATGCTGATGGCGTTACCAGCGGTGACGGCTCTTTTAGTGGTAAACATGGCTTTTGGTATTATGTCTCGAGCTGCTCCGCAGTTAAATATTCTTGCGGTAGGCTTTCCATTTACCATGGTGCTTGGCTTATTTATTAACTGGGTAAACTTGGGTGGTTTCTTGGATCAGTATATGCGGATCTCTGCCTTTGTTTTGGATTATATCGAGAACCTTTTTCTGTGATGCGCGATTATGGCTGAAGATTCTGGTCAGGAAAAAACAGAAGACCCCACACCCAAGCGAATAAAAGAAGCTCGGGAGAAGGGGGACGTTCCGCGGTCGAAAGAGCTGGCTACAACGCTTGTGCTAATGGCTGCTGTTTTTTCTGTGATTATCTTTGGTGCTCAGTTAGCAAATAGCATGTTGGGTATCATGGAGAGTAATTTCATTCTCGGCCGCGCTGATGTATTTGATACTAATAAAATGTTGGCGCATTTTGGAGCTTCTGCTAAAGAGTCGCTCATGGGCTTAGCGGGAATATTTGGAGTTCTTTTGATTGCTGCTTTGGTTGGGCCTATTGCTTTAGGGGGCTGGAATTTTAGTGCGCAGTCAATTGCACCTAAAGGTAGTCGAATAGACCCTTTAGCAGGCCTTAAACGGATGTTTTCCCTCAAGTCATTGATCGAGCTTTTTAAGGCGATTGCAAAGTTCTCGCTTGTCGGTGGATTTGCTATATTGATTTTATGGACTATCAGGGGGGATCTGTTGGCGCTGGGTACCTTTGAGGCGCGACCAGCAATAGATGCGGCATTAGAGACCATAATCTGGGTATTTATGGCGCTTAGTGCAGTCTTGATTCTCGTGGCTGTGGTAGACGTGCCTTATCAGTTGTATGACTATACCGAAAAAATGAAAATGACCTTGCAAGAGGTTAAGGATGAGTTAAAAAATACCGAAGGTAAACCTGAGGTCAAAGGGCGTATCAGGCAGTTGCAGCGTGAAATTGCTCAAAGGCAAATGATGCAATCAGTGCCTGAGGCTGATGTAGTTATTACCAACCCGACTCACTACTCTGTCGCTTTAAAATATGAGAGTGAAGGGCGTGGTGCGCCGATTTTAGTGGCTAAGGGGGCGGACTTTGTGGCATTAAAGATCCGAGAAATAGCCGATGAGCATGATATTCCTATCCTTTCTGCGCCCCCTTTGGCGCGTGCAATCTATAATTCCACTGAAATAGATGACGAGATTCCATCTGGCTTGTATATGGCTGTGGCTCAAGTGCTTGCCTATGTCTTCCAGTTGAAACGATATAAAGAGCGTGAAGCTGAGCGTCCAAGTAACTTACAAGTTGATAAGTTACCTATCCCTGATGAATTCAAAGATGACCTTTAATTGGCGTAAAAATTGCAGAATTTAGGATCGGCATAACTATTCGTCAAAAAAACATCAGATTTTATTGCTTTACCTATATCTGTTTGTAAGGTGAATTGAGTGCTTATTGTTTTTGTGATGTTTTTTTGACGTTTGGGGTTTGAGTGGATAAAGCAGTTGTTTTAGAAAATGTTAAAAGTTTAGGGCGCGGTAATATCGGTGTGCCTTTGCTGCTGCTTGTTATTTTGGCAATGGTGACGTTGCCGGTACCTCCTTTTCTATTGGATGTGCTATTTACCTTTAATATTGCCCTTTCGATTGTTGTTCTATTGGTTTGTGTCTACTCAAATCGCCCGCTAGATTTTGCAATTTTCCCAACCATTATCCTTGTTGCGACACTGATGCGTCTTGCTCTGAATGTGGCATCGACTCGTGTGGTTTTGCTTTATGGTCATGAGGGGGGCGATGCTGCCGGTAAAGTGATCGAGGCTTTTGGTGAGGTCGTTATCGGCGGTAATTACGTTGTTGGTTTTGTCGTCTTCCTTATTCTAATTATTATCAACTTTGTTGTTGTGACCAAAGGTGCGGGTCGTATTTCGGAAGTAAGTGCTCGCTTTACCTTGGACGCTATGCCAGGTAAGCAGATGGCGATCGATGCTGATTTGAATGCGGGTCTAATTGGGCAAGAGGAAGCAAAAGCAAGGCGAGAGGATGTAACGCAAGAAGCCGACTTTTATGGTTCTATGGATGGTGCTTCTAAGTTTGTTCGTGGTGATGCGGTTGCGGGTATTTTGATTCTTGTAATCAATCTTTTGGGTGGCCTAGGTATTGGCATGTTGCAGCATGATCTCGATTTTGAGACTGCCATGCGTTTCTATTCGCTACTAACCATTGGTGATGGTTTGGTAGCGCAAGTGCCGTCATTACTACTTTCAACTGCTGCGGCGATTATGGTAACCCGTCAGAATGTTTCTCATGATATGGGTGGTCAGGTTGTATCGCAGATGTTTGCATCGCCAAAGGCTTTGGCGGTTGCTGCAGGTATTCTGACAATTATGGGTATTATCCCGGGAATGCCGCATTTTGCTTTCTTGTCGTTGGCTATTCTGGCAGGTGGTGGTGCTTGGTGGATTCACAAAAAACAAGTTGAGAAAGAGGCTGTACAAGAGGAGCAGGCGCAGCAAGAAGCTGAAATGTCTGAAGAGGACGAGTCAGAGAAGCGAGAGCTTGATTGGGATGATGTGATGCCGGTCGATATGGTTGGCCTTGAGGTGGGTTACCGCTTGATCCCAATGGTTGACAAAATGCAGGGTGGGCAGTTGTTGAGCCGCATCAAAGGTGTGAGGAAAAAACTGTCGCAGGACTTAGGTTTTCTGGTGCCGTCGGTGCATATTCGAGACAATTTGGATCTCTTGCCCGGCGCTTATCGCATTACTTTAATGGGCGTGGTTGTAGGTGAGTCAGAAGTATACCCAGACCGTGAACTGGCTATTAACCCAGGTCAAGTATTTGGTAAGTTGCAAGGTGTAGAAGTAAAAGATCCAGCGTTTGGTTTGGATGCGATTTGGATTGAGCAATCACAAAAAGAACATGCGCAATCACTGGGCTATACGGTGGTCGATGCCTCCACAGTAGTAGCGACGCATATGAATCAGTTGCTTCAGTCCCATGCTCATGAATTACTCGGGCATGAAGAGGTTCAGCAGCTATTGGATATGCTTACGAAGAGCTCTCCAAAGCTGGTGGATGAATTGGTTCCGGCTAAATTGTCGTTCAGTATTCTTCTCAAGGTGCTGCAGAATTTGTTGATGGAGCAGGTGCCGTTAAAAGATTTTCGCACGATTGCTGAGTCGTTGGCGGATGCGGTTAATAGGACACAAGATCCATTGGCTTTAACGGCTGCTGTAAGGGTCTCTTTGGCTCGATTGATAGTTCAGAACATTAATGGTTCTGAGTCGGAACTTCCGGTGATTACTTTGGCTCCGCAATTGGAGCAGCTCTTATTGAACTCTGTTCAGCAGGGGCAGGATAATGGATTGGTGTTGGAGCCGGGTATGGCTGAGAGGTTGCAATCTTCTTTGTCAGAGGCTGCAACGCAGCAAGAAATGATGGGGAGACCGTCGGTTCTTTTGGTCGCGGCGCCAGTGCGGCCGCTTATGGCTAAATTTGTTAGGTATGGCGAGCATCAAATTAATGTGCTCTCCTATCAGGAAATTCCTGAAAATAAAAAGGTCACAATTGTCTCGACAGTGGGAGGTGAAAATGCGGCATAAACGTACTTCAGCCCAGCTTGTTGTGGCCGATAAGGAATTGATATGAAAGTAAAACGCTTTTTTGCGCCAGATATGCGACAGGCTATGCAGCGGGTCAGGGATGAGATTGGTCCGGACGCAGTTATTGTGTCTAATCATCGTGTCGCTGGTGGTGTTGAAGTTGTGGCTGCTCATGAAAATGATTATGAGGCGGCTCAACAAGAGTTTTCTCGCAAACAAAAGAAAACGCAAAAACGGCAGTCCCAAATTGACGTGCTAACAGGTGGCGGTGCTTCTAATCGAGACTTAGAGGGCGAGCTACAAAAGGCGCGAATGCAAATAGCGGAAGCTCAGGGTAAGCAGGAAAGTCAAAATTATGACGTTCCAGGTCAGGTTAATAAGCAGATAGAACAAGACGATGATCTGCGAACAATTTTGGCTTCGTTGAAACAAAGGCAAAAACAGAAAGCTAATACGGCTCATCAGAACTTTATGCAACAGCCCGCTGTTGATGATCCTGGGCTCGGTTTAGATCTGCAAAGTGAATTGTCTATGTCAGCTGCGCCTTCAAATGAAGGGGCCGAACATCTTATTCAGTCAATGCAGGACGAAATTGCGCAGCTTAAAAACCTACTAAGTCAGCAAGTTTTAGCCCAAGGTAATGTGCAAGCGTCTGCTCCTACAAAATCTCCATTGCAGAAAAAATTTGAATTGTTAGGTGTGAGTGAGAAATTATCTACGCATCTACTTTCTCATGTTGAATCAGGTTTGGCGCCGGATAAAGCATGGAAAAATGCGCTGACGCGCTTGTCGGATGCGATCCCTGTGATGGGTGAAGATTTTATCGAACGCGGTGGAATGATCGCTTTTGTCGGACCAACAGGTGTCGGAAAAACTACAACCATTGGTAAGCTTGCAGCGCGTCATGTACTGAAATACGGTAGCTCAAGTATGGCGTTGGTAACGACTGATACCTATCGAATTGCGGCACATGAACAGTTAAGAACCTTTGGGCGAATTCTTGACGTTCCGGTTCGAGTTGTTGATGAAAATAATAGTTTGGATGACGTTTTGCACTCTCTGCGAAACAAGAGATTAGTGCTGATAGATACTGCCGGATTGAATGCAAATGAGCCGCATAGTGAGGCTCAATTGGCCATGCTGGAGGGTGTAAGTTTGCGTCTTAAGAAGCTATTGGTCGTTTCTTGCAGCAGTCAACGCAGGGTTGTTGAACAGGCATTCAATGCTTATCAGGGGTTAGGCTTGAATGGTTGTGTGCTGAGTAAGATGGATGAATCGGGTAGCTTAGGTGAAGCTATTTCTTTGATCGTCGAAAAGCGTTTGCCTGTTTCCTACGTTACCGATGGACAGCGTATCCCTGATGATATTGATATTGCCAAAAAACATGAGTTGGTTAGTCGAGCTGTCATAACGGCTCAACGAGCTATAGAAGCAGAAAAGAAAATGTCTGCGCTCGATTCAATCTATAAAACGGGTTAATGGTGGGAATTAATAATGAATCAACATAAACCCGTTAAAGTAATTGCGGTAACCGGTGGTAAAGGCGGCGTTGGGAAAACTAACGTCTCGGTGAATTTGGCGTTAGCTTTAGGTGATCTAGGTCATAAATCTATCTTGATGGATGCTGATTTAGGTTTAGCAAACGTCGATGTGATGTTAGGTTTGCGTCCGAAAAAGAATATTGCTGATGTTCTGAATGGTGAATGTGGCCTAAAGGATATTATGCTGGACGTAGGCGAGCATCTAAAAATTGTACCGGCTTCATCTGGTACACAAGAGATGACAGCATTGTCACCGCATGAGCATGCAGAATTAATACATGCTTTTAATGAAGTGGCTGATGATACCGATGTTCTGATCATTGATACGGCAGCAGGTATTTCTGATTCGGTCGTGAGCTTTGTTAAAGCCGCACAAGAAGTTTTAGTAGTTGTTTGTGATGAACCCACCTCAATTACCGATGCTTATGCTTTAATTAAACTGTTAAATCGGGATTATAGGATGACCCGCTTCCGCGTTCTGGCCAATATGGTTCGAAGTGAGCAGGAAGGACGTAATATGTTTGGGAAGTTATTAACAGTTACTGATAGGTTTCTTGACGTGACCCTTCAATATGTAGGATCAATACCTTATGATGAAAATGTTCGTAAGGCGGTTCAACGTCAAGTGGCTGTTTTAAAAGCGTTTCCAAAGAGCAAAGTCTCCTTGGCATATCGTCAATTAGCGAATAAAGTAAATGGGTGGCCGGTTCAAACTGTGCCCCGAGGTCATTTAGAGTTTTTTGTTGAGCGGCTCGTTCAAGGAGTTCGCCCTTCGGACTAGCAAAGAGGCGGTATGTACAACCAGCTGCAATTACAAACGAGTGAAGAGCTAATTGAGCAGTATGCGCCGCTAGTTAAACGTATTGCACATCACTTGCTTGCTCGCTTGCCTGCGACTGTAATGCTGGATGATCTTATACAAGCAGGCATGATCGGTTTACTTGAAGCCGCAAGTAAATACGATGCTTCAAAAGGAGCGAGCTTTGAAACTTATGCAGGGATCCGCATTCGTGGCTCCATCATTGATGAAGTACGCCGTGGTGATTGGACGCCGCGTTCGGTACATCGAAATAGTCGTCGCGTAACAGAAGCTATTCAGCAGATAGAAGCTCGAACAGGACGCGATGCAACAGATTCAGAAGTGGCTAAAGAGATGGGGATTAGTGTTGCTGATTACCATAATTTGCTTAAGGATAGTTTGGATAGCAGACTCTTTAGTTTCGAGGAGATGATCAATCCTCAACATGAAGGTCCAGGGGAGTCTTTTGCTAACGATGATCCCGGTCCAAATCAAAATTTTGAGCGAGAAGCATTTTTAAAAGCGCTAAGTGCAGCTATAAATAACTTACCAGAACGGGAAAAGTTGGTGTTAGCGCTCTATTATGATGAAGAGCTCAATTTAAAAGAAATTGGTCAAGTTTTAGGTGTAAGTGAGTCTCGAGTTAGTCAGATCCACAGTCAAGCAGCGTTAAGGTTGCGTTCGCGACTAAGTGATTGGCAATAAAAAGGGTTGACCAGACTCAACGTAATTGCGGTAATTAAGTGTAGACTCAACAAGTTGCGTAGTTCTAACAGGAGGCCGTCTTGAATAAAGACATGAAAATTCTTGTAGTGGATGATTTCTCCACAATGAGACGAATTATTAAAAACCTATTGCGCGATCTGGGCATGACAAATGTTCAGGAAGCGGATGATGGTCAGACTGCACTGCCGATCCTTAAGCAAGGGGGAATTGATTTTCTGGTCACAGATTGGAATATGCCAGGAATGACCGGTATCGATCTTTTAAAAGAGGTTCGTTCTGATCCTAACTTAGCTCACATGCCAGTGCTTATGGTTACAGCAGAAGCTAAGAAAGAGCAGATTATTGCGGCGGCGCAAGCAGGGGTAAACGGTTATGTAGTTAAGCCATTTACTGCAGCAGTGCTGAAAGAAAAGATTGATAAGATCTTTGAACGCCTAGGATAAGAAATAGGGTCCGTTGTAATGATTGCAGGAACAGATAAAGGTGTAGGGCGCTTCGAAATGGAATTGCAGTTGAAGGCTCAGGAATTGGTTTCCGTCCTGAATGAAGGGAATCTCTCTGAAGCCATGGATCTGATCCAAGAACTCCATGAATTCAGACATAAGACCTTCTTTAGTGAAGTGGGTCATCTGACACGTGGCCTGCATGAAGCGATTAAAGCCTTTTCTTCAGAGCTAGGTACTAGCTTGGAATTGGATGATGAAGCAGCTCCTAAAGATGCGGATGCAGCTGATCGTCTCAATTATGTAATTGAAGTTACCGAAAAAAATGCACATGAAACCATGGACCGTGTCGATAAGGCGCTGGGTTTGGTTGATCGTTTAGATTCACAGAGTGAACGGTTTAAAGACCTATTGTCGCTAGTTGGTCAGTTAGAAAAAGAACACGACAATTTGAACGGCGTCTATGACCGTACATGTGCAGTAAAAGAAGAATCTGAAAAGACAATTGAAACTTTGCGGTCAGAGTTGACTGATATTGTGGTGTCTCAGAGCTATCAGGACATTACAGGGCAGCTAATCCGTCGTGTTATTAACTTGGTGACAAATGTAGAAACACACCTTGTTGGTTTGATGGAAATGGCTGCTCAGGTTGAAAAATTGTCGGGCATCGAGGTGCAAACCGCACCAGAAGATGACAAGCAGGATAATAAAAAGAATCCTATTCAGGCTGAGGGGCCGCAGGTCAACAAAGATAGTGCTGATGTAGTCAGTAACCAAGATGAAGTTGATGACCTGCTTTCCAGTCTGGGTTTTTAAGAGGAGCGCCGTATGAGTTTGGATGTGGATCAGGAGATTCTTGAGGATTTTCTTGTCGAAGCAGGTGAAATCCTTGAGCAATTATCTGAACAGTTAGTTGATCTGGAGCAGCGTCCAGATGACAGTGATCTGCTCAACGCAATATTTCGTGGCTTTCATACCGTAAAAGGTGGTGCAGGTTTCTTGCAACTTGAACCTATGGTTGATTGTTGCCATAACGCAGAAAATCTCTTTGATATGTTGAGAAATGGCGAAATCAAAGTTTCGCCAGAACTGATGGATGTAGTACTGCAGGCACTTGATACTGTAAACGTGATGTTTGATGCCGTAAGGGGCGGTCAAGAGCCAGAAAATGCGGATCCACAACTTATTAAGGCTCTAATTGCTTTTGCAAGTGGCGGTGCTCCAGTACCCGCTGAAGCTGCACCTGCTCCGGTGGCGCCAGAGCCCGCTCCAGCTGCGCCAGTTCCTGAGCCTGTAGCAAGTAATGCAGATCAGAGTTCAGATGAATTCGATATGCTGTTAGATGATCTAGGAGGTCCGGCTCCTACCGAAGAGAATGCGGCGGATGACGGCCTTATCACTGAAGATGAATTCGAATCATTGCTCGATGAACTTCATGGCCAAGGTAAGGGGCCTGGTTCAGAGGGTGGTTCAAAAGCGCCTGCTGTAGAACCAGAACCTGCTGGTGGTGATCTGATCACAGAAGATGAATTTGAAGCATTGCTGGATGAGCTGCAATCTCAAGGCAAAGGTGCGTTTGCAGAAAAACCGGCACCGGCATCGGCACCAGCGGCTGCGTCCGTTAGTGCGCCAGAACCTGCTCCCGCACCAGCTGTGCCAGCTCCTGTTGCTACACCTGCTCCTGCGCCAACTGCTCCTGAGCCTGAAAAACGTGAAAGTGCTGCAGCTGCCGCGGTTAAAGCTGCGCATCAGCAAGCTAAGCCTCAGCCTGAAAGCAATGTTCGTGTAGATACACGTTTGCTAGACAAAATCATGAACATGGTGGGTGAGCTGGTATTGGTTCGAAACCGTTTGGTTCGTCTTGGTGTAACCCGTGAAGACGAAGAGATGGCGAAGGCGTTAGGTACGCTAGATATGGTTACGGCTGACTTACAAATGTCAGTTATGAAAACGCGAATGCAGCCTGTTAAGAAGGTTTTTGGTCGCTTCCCGCGTTTGATTCGTGACCTATCACGTAACTTGAAAAAAGAGATTCGCCTAGAGCTTCGTGGTGAAGATACTGATTTAGATAAAAACTTGGTCGAAGCACTTGCTGATCCTTTGATTCACTTGGTTCGTAATGCCGTGGACCACGGTATTGAATCACCTGATGTGCGTGAAGCTGCGGGTAAGCCAAGAGAAGGTCATGTATTACTTTCTGCTGAGCAGGAAGGTGACCACATCCTATTGGTTATTCAAGATGACGGTGCTGGTATGGACGCAGAAAAACTGCGTAATCTGGCTATTGAGCGAGGCATGATGGATGCTGAAGCGGCTCGTCGTCTTACTGAACAAGAATGTTTCAACTTGATCTTTGCTGCGGGCTTCTCAACTAAGAAAGAAATTTCTGATGTTTCTGGTCGTGGCGTGGGTATGGATGTTGTTAAGACAAAAATTACCCAGCTAAACGGTACGTTGAATATTGATTCTGTAATCGGTCAAGGTTCGCGTATTGCGATTCAGGTACCTCTAACATTGGCAATCATGCCAACGCTGATGGTTATTTTGGAAGATCAAGCGTTTGCATTGCCATTGGTAAATGTTAACGAAATCTTCAACCTTGATTTGACTAAGACCAATATCGTTGATGGTCAGCAAGTGATCATTGTTCGAGACCAAGCATTACCGCTATTCCACCTTAAACGTTGGTTGATCGATGGCCAACAAGGTGCTGATCTGCCGGAGCAAGGCCATGTGGTTATTGTTACTGTCGGTACTCAGCGAGTAGGATTTGTAGTTGATCAGCTTGTAGGTCAAGAAGAGGTTGTAATTAAACCTCTAGGTACGATCCTACATGGCACGCCAGGTTTGTCTGGTGCAACAATTACAGGTGATGGTCGTATCGCATTGATTATTGATATCCCTAACTTGCTTAAATATCACGCTTCTTGATGTACCTGAATGAGAGCAAATAAAGATGTCTGTTAAGGTACTGGTGGTAGATGATTCTGGTTTCTTTAGACACCGTATCACTGACTTGCTCTCAGGAGATAGTCGAATAGAAGTGGTTGGCTCTGCTCAAAACGGTAAGGAAGGCGTTGAGCAGGCCAAGAAACTGAAACCTGACTTGATCACGATGGATGTGGAGATGCCGCAAATGAATGGTATCGAAGCAGTCAGAGTGATCATGCGGGAATGCCCGACCAATATACTGATGCTCTCTTCACTAACTCATGAGGGAGCTCAGGTCACATTGCAAGCGCTTGAAGCAGGTGCGCTGGATTATTTATCCAAAGATATGCGTGCTTGGATGGAGCATTCTGCATCTTTGGAAAAACAACTTCGAGATAAGGTTGTTGAATTAGGTCGTTCACGTCATTCAAAGCTACGTAGTAGCTTTATATCCCCATTTGGATCGGGCGATAGTAAAAGTAAGTCGATGGTGTTTAGGCCCGAGGCGGAAAGTAAACCGTCTCGACCTGTGCCTTCTAAGAGGACTGCATCTTCTACCCCTAGGCCTGCTAGACCAACAGACAGATCGCGTACCTCTTCTAGTTTGCCCCTACGGGAGCGACCAGCCGTTTCACAGTTAAAATCAAAATCGGCTCAACCAGAAACCCAGAAACCTACAGGGCATAAGCCTGCATCAAAAATTTCTGTCCCTTCTGGCTGTAAGATTGTAGTTATTGGTTCTTCAACTGGTGGACCGGCTGCGCTGCAGCAGATATTGACTCAGTTACCTGCTAATTTTCCCCATCCGATTTTGTTAGTTCAACATATGCCTAAGACGTTTACGTCGGTATTCGCTACGCGTCTGGATCAACAATGTAAAATTTCGGTTAAAGAAGCAGAAGATGGCGACCGTTTGATACCTGGTCGAGCGCTATTAGCACCCGGTGGGCATCAAATGATTATTGATCCGCGTAGTTTGGACAAAATCCGAATTATGCCGGGAGATGAGCGATTAACTTATAAGCCAAGTGTCGATGTTACCTATGCATCTGCAGCTAAAAGTTATGGCAACAAAGTGCTCGGGATTATTCTGACTGGTATGGGGGCTGACGGTCGGGACGGCGCCAAAATGTTACGCCAACAAGGGGCGACAATTTGGGCGCAGAATGAAGCAAGTTGTACCATTTATGGTATGCCCCAGGCAGTAGTTAATGCTGGATTGGCCAATGAGATCTTAGACTTAACCGAGTTTGGGCCCATTTTGAGTAATAGAAGGTAGTTTAGATGGATTTCACTGCTGTAATCGGTGTATTACTAGCTTTTGCAGCCCTACTGGGTGGTAACTATCTCGAAGGCGGACATGCACAAGAGCTTCTAAACTTACCTGCTGCTGCAATCGTTATTTGCGGCACTCTAGCTGCCGCGATTATTCAGTCGCCAAAACAGGACTTTGCTCGTGCAATCAAATTAATTGGTTGGGCTTTTGGCAATAATCAGCAAGATCTGAAAGGCAAGATTGATGAGATTGTGCAATGGTGTGTTATTGCACGTCGTAAAGGCCTTTTGTCTCTAGAGGCTGAAGCTGATAAGCATAAAGATGATTTTGTTAAGACCGGTCTGCTTTTATTAGCTGATGGCAAGGGGCCTGATGTTATTAGAAGTACCCTAGAAGTTGATCTTATTACGATGGAACAACGGGACCTCCAAGGTACTAAAGTAATAGAGAGCATGGGCGGATATGCACCAACCTTGGGGATTATTGGTGCGGTCTTAGGTTTGATTCATGTCATGAGTAATCTTTCTGATCCAGAAAGCTTAGGGAGTGGTATCGCTACTGCATTTGTCGCGACGATCTATGGTATTGGTATCGCGAACTTATTCTTGATTCCTGTGGCAAACAAAATTAAGAGTCTGATTTCTATGAGATACCAGGCTCAAGAGATGGTGTTAGAGGGGTTGATGTTTATTGCAGAGGGGCAAAACCCTAAAGCGATTCAACAACGCCTCCAAGGTTATTTGAGATAATTATGCCCCGTCGACAGATAGTAGATGATAGTGTTCGCAATGACCGTTGGGTTATCTCTTATGCGGATTTTATTACTTTGCTGTTTGCGTTCTTTGTAGTGATGTATGCGATTTCGTCGGTTAACGAAGAAAAATATAAGCATTTAACCGAAGCGCTTGCGGGTGTTTTTGTCGGTGTAGACCAAGCGATTGATAGTAATCCGGCTCCAGGCGAAGGAAAGAGTGAAAGTGGATTTGCTATCTTTATAGGTGGTAAAACCGATGTAGATGTGCCGGAAGTTACAATTTCACCGCCAGATCAGGAAGAAACAGACGCTTTAAAAGCGCTGCAACAGGAGATGGCGGTAGCTTTTGCTAAGCTGATTGATGACGGACAACTTCGAATTACAGGTAATGATCTTTGGCTTTCTATCGAGTTGAGATCAAATTATCTGTTTGATTCAGGTGGTGCATTACCGAATATTCTTGCGGATCAATTGCTAGAGCAGATAGCAATTATGCTTAAGGGGCGGCCTAACCCCATTCATGTGGAAGGGTTTACCGATAACCAAAGAATATCGACCGATGCTTATCCGTCAAATTGGGAACTATCAGCTGCTAGGGCTGCAGCAGTAGTAAGATTGTTAGCTCAATTTGGAGTAGAGCCAGAGCGAATGGCTGCTGTGGGCTATGGTGAGTTTCAACCTGCTTACAGCAACCGCACCGCTGAAGGCCAGAAATTAAATCGCCGAGTGTTGATTGTCGTTTCTCGAGATGAAAAGGTCCGTAGAACCGTATCTTCATTTGGTAGTCAGCAGGTCAGTGCTGATGCTGTATCAACGGTGTTATCAACGCCGGAAGAAGAAACGGTACCCGTAATTGAACAGGTAGAAACCGGAGATGGTGATGTTTTGTTCAGAAGAGCTGAACCTAAGCCACCGGAACAGGAAGAAAATTAAATGCATGTATGGTCAGTTGCCAACCAGAAGGGTGGTGTCGGCAAAACAACAACAGTAGTGACAATCGCTGGGTTATTGGCGGAGGTTGGCTATCGTGTCTTGTTGATTGATTTGGATCCGCATGGATCTTTGACCAGTTATTTTGGTTATGACCCCGATGAATTGGAAGACAGTGTCTATGATCTATTCACTGGCAGTAGCCAAGTTAAGAAAGATGACGTAACGCGCCTGCTTTTAAAAAGCAGTCATGAGCGTATAGAGCTGATACCTGCTTCTACAGCCATGGCGACATTAGAACGTAAAGCAGTAGGTGCAGAAGGTATGGGTCTGCAGGTTGCCAAAGCCTTAGCACACGTTCGTGATCAGTATGATTATGTGTTGATTGATAGTCCGCCTGTTTTAGGGGTGTTAATGGTTAATGCTCTTGCTGCATGTGAGCACTTGCTAGTTCCTGTTCAAACCGAGTTCTTGGCCTTGAAAGGTCTAGAACGCATGGTTAGAACGATCAACATGATTAACCGTGCTCGTAGTAAAAAATTGAGCTTTACGATTATTCCGACGTTCTACGATCGCAGAACTCAAGCTTCTGTAAGTAGCTTAAGAGAACTCCACCATAATTATCCAAATGAGATCTCTAACGCGGTTATTCCGGTAGATACCAAGTTTAGGAATGCGAGTATTCAAGGGCTTGTACCTTCGGTTATGGACTCCAGTAGTCGAGGGGTTCATTCTTATGCGCGTTTATTGCGTACTTTATTAGAACGTCAAAAGCAGGAGGCCCTATGAGTCAGTCGGATAAAAAGCCTCTTGAACAGGATGAAGTAGAAGTTCATGGCGTTCAAAAGCTTGTTTTTGATTATCTAGAATCGCTGCTATCAGATCCTGATGCGGGTGCAATTGATACTGAAGCTGAAATTGCGGCCATTGAAGAGCAGATCGCAGCAGAAGAAAGTTTAGAGCATCAAGGTTTAGAAGCGGAAAGTGAAGAAAATGCTTTGCTTGCTGATTCCGTAGATCAAAATACTGAAGAGCCAGAGCCAGAGCCAGAGCCAGAGCCAGAGCCAGAGCCAGAGCCAGAGCCAGAGCCAGAGCCAGAGCCAGAGCCAGAGCCAGAGCCAGAGCCAGAGCCAGAGCCAGAGCCAGAGCCAGAGCCAGAGCCAGAGCCAGAGCCAGAGCCAGAGCCAGAGCCAGAGCCAGAGCCAGAGCCAGAGCCAGAGCCAGAGCCAGAGCCAGAGCCAGAGCCAGAGCCAGAGCCAGAGCCAGAGCCAGAGCCAGAGCCAGAGCCAGAGCCAGAGCCAGAGCCAGAGCCAGAGCCAGAGCCAGAGCCAGAGCCAGAGCCAGAGCCAGAGCCAGAGCCAGAGCCAGAGCCAGAGCCAGAGCCAGAGCCAGAGCCAGAGCCAGAGCCAGAGCCAGAGCCAGAGCCAGAGCCAGAGCCAGCACCAGCACCGGAGACAACTCCAGATCAGGCGCAATTAGCTGCAGGTTCGGGGGCAACAAGCCGAGAGATCAATTGTGTGTTGATCAAGATGCATGGCTTAAATTTAGCGATTCCGTTCGATTATATTGAAGGAGCAGTGCATTTAAGTTCTGTTTCTCTAACGTTGGATGCCGCACATGATTGGTGTCTAGGTCGCTTTGGTGGAACCAGCGCAGATACCAATGTTATTGATACGGCTTTATGGTTGATTCCTGAGCGTTATCAGCCTGAGATGGCTAAATACGATGAGTTAATTATTCTTCGTGGTCGCCATTGGGCGCTAGCTTGTGATGAATTGGTAAAATCGGTTCGGATTCCAGCGGATAAAGTATCTTGGGCTGGCAATGATAATCCGCGTAAGTGGCTATGGGGTACTTACATGGAAGAGCGTTGTGCCATTCTAGATATTCCTGAATTGATGAATCAGTTTGATAAGGCCTTCTAAAGGATAGAGGCTTTGGAGAGATAATGCCGTCATTGTTTGAAATCGTTCTACTTATCATAGCGTTGGGTACCGCTTGTACAAGCTACGTGCTGTTCAAGCGCTTACAAAAAAATGAGCGTCAGCATCAGGCGCTTATCAATGTTCTGCGTAATGAAATTCAAGCAATGACGAATGGATCTATCGGTATGGGACGTCGTCTTATTGAGGTGGAACAGAAGCTGAATCTAACCGCTGATAAACAACTGGAATTAGAAAACCGAGACCCATCTGCTTTGGCCTACAATCAAGCGACCCGTTTGATGGAGATGGGAGCGGATGTTGATGATCTGGTTAAAAATTGCGGATTAGGGCGACCTGAAGCGGAATTGATGGCGCTGTTGCATAAAGAGTTGCAGGCGCCTCATGAGGCATTAGGTTCAGATCGTTAGTTCTTCTGCTCTGCTGCCTTAATGATCTCAGCCGGATCATGTTTTAGGCTGTAAGCAAAGGCAATTACTTCCGCAATCGCTCTGTAGAGTGATTCAGGAATCTCGTCACCCAGTTCAAGTCTGATTAACACTTCCACAAGTTCAGGGCTTTCGTGGATGTGGATATTATTTTCTTCTGCGAGCGCAATGATCTGTTCAGCAATTTCCCCCATACCTTTAGCAACGATGAGCGGGGCCTTGCCCATCTCTTGATCGTATTTCAGGGCGATCGCTTTTTGTCGCGGAGCATCTAAATCAGGTTTGGAAAATTTCATGTATGCAGATCGACTAGCTGTTTATGAACCACCTGATCCTGACGAGGGGCTTGACCCTCATGCCAAGTGATTTCTGAATTATTAAAACCACACATTCTTAATTTTTCAGCAAACTCTTCGGAGCGCTCTCTCAATTTTTCTGCGGTAACTTTTTGTTCACACCAAAATAGCGTACTGATTTCATGTCCATCTGTTAACCTGATTTCAGCATCGACGCCGCCTTGCTCCTCAAGATCAAAGTGCAGTCGAACCCGCCAAACTGAAATCATTTCGCCTGCAGCGTTAGTCCCGCCTTCTCGGCTAAGTCTAAGTTCTAAATTCTCCCAGCTTTCACCTTGTTTAATCGGTAGATCTAGTTGTAATACGCGCTCAAATCCGCCATCTGGCAGCTCGCGCCACTGATGAAGAGAGTTAATCTGTTGGCTGGTTACCCTAGATTGTAAACCTTTAATAATCTGATCAAAACGTTCTCGCTGTTCAGCAGGAAGTTTGTCGCTGAGTTGTTTCAATTGTTGCAACTGGGCTTTCATGTCTAAAGGGCTTGCACTTCGTCCTTGGCTTAATTGGCGCTCAGTACTTAGCCCACCTAATTCAACGTTTTGACGTATCTGAGAGGGCGCTTCGCTACTCCCCGGGCGGACGCCGAACAGGTTCAGCATGCTACGAACTACACTGCCTATCTGAGAGGTTTGGCTTGCCTCGGTTGCAGTAGCTTGTGCCAACTGATTGAAAGCCGTAGCTGTAGGTTGCTGTACTGGCAAAGTATTTCGCAGTATTTCCTGTATAGCTGGTTTGTCTAACGCAGAATTTAACGTCAGAGGTGGTTCCTGAATACGCAGAACCTGAACGTTTTGATTACCGTTCGAGACCAATTGCAGTTGCGCACCCTGCGGAATAGGTCGAGGCGATTGAACCTCTACTTTTGAACCGTCTGGTAGCGCTAAGCTTACAAGGTGATGTATTGGTGGGCCTGTCCTAACAGGTGTAGGGTTTTGCTGGACCTGTTGTGTAGCTGGGTTAGTTTTATCTGCAATGTTTTGCTGTTGCTGTTGCTGTTGCTGTTGCTGTTGCTGTTGCTGTTGTATCGAAGGACTCGTGGTTTGTGAGGTAGTTACTGTAGTTGCCCCTTGAGTTGTGGGAGCGGGTTGGTTTTGCGGCGCGCTGTTGTTGATTGGCGTTGTAATGTTCGGCTGAGCCCCCGCAGTATTTGTTGCTTGGGCAGTATTACTCTGAACACTTGTAGATGTAATTGCCGGTTGTACTAGGGTTGATCCGCCTGCTGCAGAGGTACTTGTCTGAGCGGTTGGCGCGGGTGCTTGTTGGGCTGCCGGGCTCGTATTATTTGGCTGACCAGAAGTCGTTATGGCTTGTTGCGAAGTAGCTGTTGTTTGTTGGGATGTTACTGATATTTGTTGCGGCGTTGTCGTGGTGCTCGCTACATTAGTTTGTACTGGCTGAGTACTCGATGTTGAAGGTGGATAGACAGGGCGACTGCTGATGACTGCAGCTGTAATGCGCGTATCGGCAGGAAGTTTTAGAATATCGCCTGATTGGGCAAGTTTTAACTGTATGCCAGGATCAGGTCTGGCGGCCGTATTGTTAGCGCTTTGTTGGGCTTGTTGCGGTTGGTTTTGTGTATTGCTTGCCTGGGTATTCGCTGTGTTGGCCGTCTGAGCAGGCTGCGGCGTGATCTGAATTTGGCCATCACTTTGACGATTTACATTAATCTTCTGCCCTACAGGCAGGGCTTGAAAGACCCCCATCTGGATCAAACGATTGTTAACTTCCAGTTTGAGTTTAAAAACTTCTGGCTGGATCTGATCCCTACTTACCGCTACAACGGTTGCACTGACGTTCTGCCCGACTGGGAACAGTCGATTTATATTTTGAGCAGAATCGCTACTACTGCTGGTCGTTTGCAGTGGAATAGCAGGTAGTTGTGGTAGCAAGTTTAGTAACCTCTAGTCCTAGGGAATGAGTAAGGAGCGTGCGGGCGTTATTCTATGAGAAATATATGCTGCTAAATGAGGATAAGAATCCAACTTTTAGAAAGCAATACAACAGTGCCGTGCAATCAGATATTCGTATATAATCCCTCGGTTAATAATCGGCAGATATTGTAAAAAGTATAGTTTATTGCCGTAAATTACATTTCTTAAGCGATTCAAAGTTTAAGAAATAGGTCGGAAGACTCGATTGGGGTTGGGGATTGATTTGGATACAGCGTTAATACAAGTTGAAAACCTGTTTTGTGAGCGTGACGAACGTATTTTGTTCGAAGATCTGAATTTTTCTGTATCACAAGGCGAAGTTATCCAGATTGAAGGCCAAAACGGTAGCGGTAAAACGACACTGCTGCGTATCCTCAGCGGTCTATCTAATCATTATGAAGGCGATATTTACTGGGAAGGAGAACCTATCTCAGAGGTTCGCGAAGAATTCCGTCGAGAGCTCCTATATTTTGGTCACCACCCTGGGGTGAAGGCTGTGCTCACGCCTGAAGAAAATCTCCACTGGTATGCTGCGATGCATCCGGGGATAAATGTCGCTGATATCCCTATGGCGTTGGATAAAGTGGGATTAACCGGTTTTGAAGATTCTCCCTGCCATACGCTTTCTGCAGGTCAGAATCGTCGAGTAAGCCTTGCGCGTTTGTATTTAAGTAGCGCTAAGTTGTGGATTCTCGATGAGCCTTTCACAGCTATTGATAAAAAAGGTGTTGCAGAAAAAGAACAGCTTATTCTTGATCATGCGAAGCAAGGTGGTTGTGTGATTTTAACCACTCACCATGAGCTGGGTGTGGGCGAGCAGGTACGTCGATTAAATCTTGATGAATTGGCGGGAACTTAATGGACCAGACAGTGACAAAAGATGAGTTAGGTCAGGGCGATACGTCTGTATCAAGTTTATTCTATGCCGTATTAAAGCGGGATTTAATGTTGGCTTATCGTAAAAAAAGCGATTTGTTTAATCCGCTCATTTTCTTTTTAATGGTCGCGACATTATTCCCACTGGGTGTGAGTCCTGAACCGACGTTCTTGGCTGAGGTGGCTCCCGGTGTTGTTTGGGTGGCAGCATTGCTCGCTACCTTATTGTCTATGGATAGCCTATTTCGATCGGATTTCGAAGACGGAACATTAGAGCAGACGCTGTTAAGTCCGCAGCCTCTGTTTGTGGTTGTGTTGGCTAAAGTGATTGCTCACTGGATGATGAGTGGTCTGCCATTAACGCTATTAGCGCCCTTACTCGGGGTGATGCTGTTTTTACCAGCAGAAGGAATGAGTGGCTTGATGTTGAGTCTGTTGTTAGGGACACCAACATTAAGTTTAATCGGTGCCATCGGTGCGGCATTGACGGTGGGATTAAGAAAGGGTGGCGTGCTGATATCTCTACTGGTGCTGCCACTGTATATCCCTGTGCTTATTTTTGGTACCAGCGCAGTTCAGGCGGCAGTGACAGGATTGCCGCTTGCAGGGTATTTTGCGTTGTTAGGCGCTATTTTGGCTTTGGGTGTTGTGATGGCGCCTCTTGCTATTGGTGCAGCATTACGAATTTCCGTGAGCGGATAAGTTTAGGTAGTTATGAGCGAAAAGAAGAAGTGGATGCCCCGTTGGTTTTATCAATTGGCTTCGCCACGCTGGTCTTATGAAATTATGGGTAAGTTGCTGCCCGGATTTGCAATCGCAGCAGCTATTGCACTTATTGCAGGTGTTGTTTGGGCGCTAGGTTTTGCTCCAGAGGATTACCAGCAGGGTAACAGCTTTAGAATTATCTATATCCATGTTCCTTCCGCTATCTTGGCTCAATCCTGCTACATGATGATGGCAATCGCAGGTGCAATCGGACTTATCTGGAAAATGAAAGTGGCCGATATGGTCGCTAAGTCTTGTGCGCCTATTGGTGCTTCCATTGCGATCTTGGCTTTAGCTACAGGTGCAATTTGGGGTAAACCTACTTGGGGTTCTTGGTGGGTTTGGGATGCGCGCTTAACGTCCATGCTAATCCTTCTATTCCTTTACTTAGGCGTTATTGCTTTGAACTCAGCAATAGAGAGTGAAGCGACGGCAGCTCAAGCTTCTGCAGTTTTATCTTTGGTTGGTTTAGTGAATATCCCAATCATCAAATATTCAGTTGATTGGTGGAATACTCTACATCAGCCAGCAACATTTACTTTGACTGAGAAACCGGCGATGCCCGCTGAAATGTGGGTGCCACTCCTCGTCATGGTCATAGGGTTTTATTGTTTCTTCGCGGTCTCTTTGATGATGCGTACTCGAAATGAAATTTTATATCGAGAACGTCGCTCCAGTTGGGTGCGGGAATTGATAGAAAAACAGAGAGGCTAATTCAGTGAGTTTTGATAGTTTTTCAGATTTTATCGCGATGGGCGGACATGGTTTATATGTCTGGTTGAGTTATGCCATCGCTCTATTCGTTATTGTTATTAATATTGTGAATCCGGCACTGCAAAAAAAGAAGGTTATCTCTGATCTTGCACGTCGCCTGCGCAGGGAGAAAAAATCTTCATGAACCCTAAACGCAAACAACGTTTAATTATCGTTTTATTTATTGTTTTTGGTGTCGGAGCGGCTGTTGGCCTAACTATGTTTGCTCTTAGCCAAAATATTAACCTTTTTTACTCTCCAACTGAGATTGCTAAGGGCGAAGCGCCTAAGGATACGCGAATTAGAGCGGGTGGCATGGTTGTAGAGGGCAGTGTTAAGCGTGATCCTCAAAGTCTGAAAGTGACTTTCCAACTTACAGATTACGAAAGCGTAATGACGGTTCATTATGAAGGTATCTTGCCTGACCTATTCCGTGAAGGTCAGGGTATTGTTTCCCAAGGCAAATTAAATAGTTCTAATGAACTTGAGGCGACTGAAGTGTTAGCTAAGCATGATGAAAACTATATGCCACCAGAAGTTGCTGAAGCACTAGAAAAGAGTGGTCATATGCCTAAACCAGAGGGTGAGGTGTTTAACAAATGATCCCTGAGTTAGGTCAGTACGCACTAATTTTATCTTTATGTTTGGCTGCGTTATTAGCGGTTGTTCCGTTAGCAGGTACTTATAGTAAGAATGCTTTATGGATGGGCTTTGCGCGTCCATTAGCGACAGGCATGTTTGCCTTCTTGATGGTCAGTCTTGTATGCCTTGGCTACGCCTTTGTTGTAGATGACTTCTCTGTTGCATATGTCGCAACAAACTCAAATACAGCGCTACCTATCTATTACAAAATCAGTGCTATCTGGGGCGGGCATGAAGGTTCATTGCTGCTTTGGGTTGTGATCCTAGGTGGTTGGACTTGGGCTGTAGCGATTAAAAGTGACAACTTGCCGCAAGATATTGTCGCTCGTGTATTAGGTGTCATGGGTATTATCAGTGTTGGTTTTATCCTGTTTACACTGATGACATCGAGTCCATTTGAACGTCATTTGCCTCGTTTCCCACAAGAGGGTGGCGACCTTAACCCATTGCTGCAAGATATCGGTCTGATTCTACATCCGCCAATGCTGTACATGGGCTATGTTGGTTTCTCTGTTGCGTTTGCCTTTGCTATTGCTGCTTTGCTAAGCGGTCGTTTAGATGCGGCTTGGGCGCGTTGGTCACGTCCTTGGACAATTGTTGCGTGGGCATTCTTAACCCTAGGTATCGCATTAGGAAGCTGGTGGGCATATTACGAATTAGGCTGGGGTGGCTGGTGGTTCTGGGATCCAGTAGAAAACGCTTCATTTATGCCATGGTTGGTAGGTACTGCACTGGTTCACAGTTTAGCTGTGACTGAAAAGCGTGGTGTGTTTAAAAGCTGGACCGTATTGCTAGCGATCTTTACCTTCTCTTTGAGCTTATTAGGTGCCTTTTTGGTTCGTTCTGGCGTACTTACTTCAGTACATGCCTTTGCGACAGACCCAGAGCGAGGCTACTTCCTACTTGCGCTGTTGGCGATCACGATTGGTGGATCTTTGTTGATCTATGCATTGAAAGCTGCGCATGTAAAAAGTGAATCAAGTTTTGAATTGGTTTCGCGCGAGACCTTCTTGCTAGGTAACAATGTTCTATTAGTGGTAGTAGCGATGATGGTTCTATTAGGAACATTGTATCCGCTGCTTATTGATGCCTTAGGTATGGGTAAGATTTCGGTAGGTCCTCCGTACTTTAACGCACTCTTTATACCTCTAATGGCTGTAATGGTTGGCTTTATGGGCTTTGGTATTCTTTCTCGTTGGAGAAGTACTAAGAGTTCATATCTTACCGCTCAATTAGTCATTCCATTTGTATTGAGCATTGTCTGTGCTGCTGTGTTCCCTATGCTGTATGGCGATGGCTTTGATTGGTACGTATTCCTAGGCATGGCGCTTGTATTCTGGATTACGTTCGTATCGATTAAAGATATTTGGAACAAAGTTTCTCACCGTAAGGCACCTTTTAAAGCGCTAACTACGTTGTCTCGTAGCTATTATGCGATGGTATTAGCCCATATTGGTGTTGCGGTAACGATTGTTGGTATGACGCTCGTTTCTATCTATAACGAAGAGCGCGATCTTAGAATGGTGCCAGGGGACAAACTTAGCTTTAAACAGTACGAGTTTATTTTTGACGGCACTCGAGATGTTGTAGGTCCTAACTATGTTTCAGATAAAGCGCGTTTACGTGTACTGAAAGATGGGGAGGCTTATGGTGAGCTTTTCCCAGAAAAACGTATGTACAACGCCAGTGGCACAGTTATGACTGAAGCCGCAATTGACCCAGGTCTAACACGAGATCTATATGTTGCGTTGGGTGAACCTCTTGAAGGCGGTGCATGGGCGGTTCGTGTTCAGCATAAACCATTTGTACGTTGGTTATGGTTGGGGGGCTTGCTAATGACCGTTGGTGGTTTGTTGGCTGCGATGGACAAGCGTTATAGAAAACAAAATAAGCGTGCTGTAGCAAACGCTTAAGTATTAAGGGTAATCAATCATGCGTCGCTTTGTTTTGTTTATTCCATTGGCGATTTTCTTAGGAATAGGTGTTTTTCTTTGGCGTGGTCTTCAACTGGATCCTACGGAATTGCCTTCAGCGCTGTTGAATAAGCCTTTCCCTCAGTTTGAGCTACCGTCATTGTATGACGAAGGAAAAATGCTTAACGCTGAAGACCTTAAAGGTGAAGCTGCTTTAGTTAATGTTTGGGCAACTTGGTGTCCATCCTGTAAAGAAGAGCATGCACAGCTGAATAGTATTAAGGCCGAAGGCTATAAAGTTATAGGTATTAACTATAAAGATGAGCGCCAGAAAGCAAAAATTTGGCTGAATAAATACTTAGATCCCTACGCAACAAATGTTTATGACGACAAAGGAAGCTTAGGCCTAGATTTGGGTGTTTATGGAGCACCTGAAACTTATGTGATCGATGCACAAGGCGTGATTCGGTATAAGCATGTCGGTGTTGTCGATCAGCAAGTGTGGACCAAGCTGAAAGGGATAATTGATCAGATCAACAGTTCTGAGAAGGTCGCTGCACAATGAGAAAAATCCTAGCGTTATTGCTGTTTTCTCTGCCTATGTCGTCATGGGCAGCTATTGATACTTACGAATTTAAGGATGAGGAAACGCGCGAACGCTTTCGTCAATTAACGTTCGAGCTACGTTGTCCAAAATGCCAAAACCAAAACTTGCAGGATTCTAACTCGCCTATCGCTTCTGATTTGCGTAACGAAGTCTACAAGATGTTGCAAGAAGGCAACGATAACGACGAAATTGTCGATTTTATGGTGGCAAGGTACGGTGATTTTGTTCTATATCGCCCGCCGGTTAATAAAGCGACCTATGTATTGTGGTATGGCCCGTTTGTGTTGGCTGTTATCGGTATTATCGTGATGGTTTTTCTTTCTCGAAAGCGCAAGAAGAAAGTGGACGACAAAGGGCAAGATCTAGATTCATCCCTTAGCGGTGATGAAGCCCAGCGCCTGAAAGATATTTTAGATAAGGGTAAAGATAAATGATTGAACTATGGGTAGGCATAGCGCTGTTAACGGTACTAGCTATTGCTTTTGTATTTTTACCCTTTGTACGTGCTAGACGCCTAATTCAAAATGAGGTTGCTGAAGATCGCGAACAACAAAATATTGAGATCTTTCAGGAGCGCTTATCCGAATTAGAAGAAGAGAAAGCTGCAGGCAACCTAGATGATACGGATTTTGCGACGTTGAAAACTGAGCTTGAGCGAAATCTGCTTTCAGATGTAAACGAGCAAAAACAGTCGAAGAAGGGCATTGCATTAACGTCGCAAACGCTAGTGACTGTAACACTGTTGGCATTAATGATTCCTGTTGCTGCTATTGGTTTGTACTCCGTTTACGGACGTTCTGCAGATCTAGAGTTATCAATGCAACAGCCGAAAGATCCTTTCAATGGTAAACAACCGACACTGGAAGAGGCCGTTGCTCAG
Organism: Neptuniibacter sp. QD37_11; assembly: GCF_047778105.1. NCBI lineage: Bacteria > Pseudomonadati > Pseudomonadota > Gammaproteobacteria > Oceanospirillales > Oceanospirillaceae > Neptuniibacter > Neptuniibacter sp. QD37_11. The sequence continues at coordinate 619,687 of NZ_CP180552.1, forward strand.
CTTGAAAAAGAGCTCGAGCTGAATCCAGAAAACCCTGAAGGTTGGTACTTACTATCAACAACCTATATGAATCAAGGGCGCTTTAAAGAGGGGGCTGCTGGTTTTGAAAAGGTTGTGTCTTTGTTACCTGAAGATTCACCGCAGTATGCGGATGTTTTAGGTCAGTACGCACAGGCTCTATTTTTTGCCAATGAAAGTAAAATGAGCCCAGAGATCAAAACGGTTATTGATAAGACGCTAGCGATTAAACCTCTAGAAATTACCGTTTTAGGTTTGTTAGGTATTGATCGCTATGAGCACAAAGATTATCAAGGTGCGCTGGATTATTGGTTGAAAGCGCTTCGTAACTCTGACGGTAAGACTGCAGAATCTCTTCGTTCTGGTGTACGCAATGCTCGTGATGCCTTGATTGCTGAAGGTGTTGATGTACCAGAAATTCCTGAGTTGATGCCAGCATCAATTAGCTTGAAAGTGAATATTGATGACCAGCTGAAACAGCAAGTTGCTGCTGATGCCACTGTGTTTGTGTTTGCACGCGAAGTAGGCGGTCGTATCCCGTTAGCAGCTGTTAAACTTCAAGTTTCTGACCTACCTATTGATGTCGTTCTTGATGATTCTAAAGCGATGAATCCTCAGTCAGGTTTATCTACGGTTTCGACTGTTGAAGTATCTGCGAGAGTCTCAAAAACGGGTGAACCAAAAGAACAGTCAGGTGATCTATATGGTCTGATCTCCCCAGTTCAGGTGCGTGGTACAACTTTACCAATGATTCTTACGATCGATAGAGTTGTCGAATAAATCTGGCTCTTTTATAGTGGGTACTTATTACCGTTTTTTTAAGATAAGGTCGCGACTAAGCACATGGAAATCACTCTGCGTGAATGGTTAATAATCGGTGGGGTTGTTTTAATCCTACTGATTGTTTTGGATGGTTGGCGTCGTATGCAAATTGGGCGTAATCGCCTAAAGATGAACATCGACAAAAACTTTGTTGATCTTCCAGAGGGAGATGACTCATTTAATCCAGAGTTACCGTCAGGTGGTGCCCGCAAGGTCGCGTTAGATGATGACCCACTTTTCTCTAATCACCGTCCAAATTTAGACGGTGATTCCCCCTCTGCTGAGACTCAAAACTCTTCTTATACGAGTGAATTGGATGCACAAGAGATGCAGCCGCTAGCAGAAGAAAAGCCTGTTAAAAAAGAAGAGCCTATAGTGCCGGTCTGGGATGATGATCTCGATATTGATGACGGCATTGTTGGTAGTGCACGTAAGGTTACAGTTGAGCCGACGTTAACTGTTGACGACATCCCTGTAATGGATGAGCCACTTCCAAAAGAAGCGGAAGAAACAAAATCAGAAGTCTCCGATTATGCTATGGATGAAGGGGTGTTGGGTCCTGCTCGCGTAGTAGAACAAACTATTCCAGAACCAGAACCAGAACCAGAACCAGAACCAGAACCAGAACCAGAACCAGAACCAGAACCAGAACCAGAACCAGAACCAGGGCTTCAGTCGTATCAGGAAGTTGCCGAGGAAGAGGTTCCCGTGGTTACTGCGGATAACGGTTTTGAGCAAAATGCTGTTGAAATCCAAGATGCTACTGCTCCATATCATGAAGATGAAGTTCTGCAAGAGCCATCGGTAGCTGAGCTAGAATCTGAAGCTGTCGAAGATACTGTGCAGCCAGAACCTGAGGTTGAGATTGTTCAGGAAGCAGAGCAAGAGTCTCAGTACTATGCTGAGCTTTCTGATGAAGTTTCAGAAATTGAAAGTGTTGATACTGAACAGAATCATGATGTTGAAGCAACGAACACGCAAATTAATGAGTACGAAATGCTTCAGGAAGAGTCTGACACTGAACTTGAGTTAACAGAAGCTGTTGACGCAGAGCTGAAATCAGAAAAGCTTATTGAAACTCAACAGCCTATCGAGAACTTTGTAGAGCCAGAGCCAGAGCCAGAGCCAGAGCCAGAGCCAGAGCCAGAGCCAGAGCCAGAGCCAGAGCCAGAGCCAGAGCCAGAGCCTGTAATTGCAGCAGTAGCTGAGCCTGTTCAAGAAATTGACTTCGAAAAGCCTGTTACGCTTCTTATGGATGAGCTTGATGAAAAAGAGCATATCCATGAAAGCGAACAGGAACCTGAAGCTTTCCCTCAGTTGGATCTTAAAGGTGTTGAAAACAGCACTCCTTCAGCTATTGAGGATGATCCTCAAACAGGTTTTGATTTCGGTCATGTGGAAGAAGATCCATATGCAAATCTGACTCTAGGTTCGGCGCTAGATAATGATTGCTCCGAGCTTTCAGTTACAGAGACTATTTCAAAAGCCCCGGCAGTTGAGGTTCAGGGGGCTGAGGTTGAGCAGACTGAAATTGTAAATGCCAGAATTGAAGAATCAATGGAGCCTGAGTATCTACGTGAAGAAGTAGAATATTCGCCAGAACCAGAGCCAGTTGTAGCGCCTGCAGGTGTGCAGCGGAAGCCTCTAGAGAAAGATCCAGATCCTGAAAATGTCTTGGTGATCTCTGTAATTGCAAAAGAGCAGCCGCAGTTTAACGGTCCTGTATTGCAAAAAATAGTTGATGCCTGCGGTATGAACTTTGGCGAAATGGATATTTACCACCGTTTCGAAAAAGCTTCGGGTGTTAGTCCTGTACAGTTCAGTATGGCAAATGCGCTTCCTCCAGGCACCTTCGTCCAAGACAATCCCGAATCACTTACGACAAAAGCGGTGATGTTCTTTATGTCTATGGAAGAACCGCAAGATGTCATGGATGCCTTTGAGTGTATGTTGGCTACTGCAGAAACTGTAGCGAAGCATCTTGGTGGCGAAATGCTGGATGAAAACCGATCGGTGCTAAGAAGCCAGACGATGGAACACTACCGACAGCGTGTTCGCGATTTTGAAATGAAAGCTCTTAAAAAGCGTGGTCGTTAAGCCGCGCTTTCTTCTCTCTATACCCCTTATTGAGTCTTACCGTGTCTATACAAGAACAGATCGAATTTCTGCGTGAGCAGCTAAACCATCATAACTATCGTTACTATGTTTTGGATGATCCAGAGGTTCCGGACGCTGAGTATGATCGACTTTTCCATGAGTTGAAAAAGTTAGAGAGAGAAAATCCTGAGCTAATAACATCTGATTCGCCTACACAAAGGGTAGGTGGGCAGCCTCTATCTGCCTTTAGCCAAATTGCTCACGAACTGCCGATGCTCTCTTTGGATAACGCTTTCAATGAAGAGGATATGCAAGAGTTCAACCGTAGAGTGGTAGAGCGTTTAGATCAGCAAGGTGGTGGATCTATACAATATGCTTGTGAGCCAAAATTAGACGGTATTGCCGTAAGTTTACTCTATGAAAATGGTTTGCTGGTTCGTGGCGCAACGCGTGGTGATGGTACCACCGGTGAAGATATCACGCTGAATGTACGTACCATTCCTACGATTCCTTTAAAGCTAACAGGCAGTGGTTATCCAGAGCGGATAGAGGTCCGTGGTGAAATTTACATGCCGAAAGCAGGTTTCGAACGGTTAAATCAACGTGCAGCTGCAACGGGACAAAAGCCATTTGTAAATCCACGTAATGCTGCAGCAGGGAGCCTTCGTCAGTTGGACCCCAAGATTACTGCTTCTCGACCTCTAGAGATGTGTAGTTATAGCGTTGGTATCGTTTCTGGCGGTGAGTTGGTTTCTGAGCATGCGGCCATACTGACCCAGCTAAAGGAGTGGGGCTTTAAACTCAATCCATTGTTAGATGTTGTCGATGGTGTTGATGGTTGTATGACGTACTATCAAAAAGTCTCTGAGCTGCGTGATTCGCTTCCTTACGAGATCGATGGTGTCGTTTTTAAAGTGAATAACCTTGAGCAGCAAAAGGCGTTGGGCTTTGTATCACGCGCGCCGCGCTGGGCAATAGCGCATAAATTCCCTGCTCAAGAAGAGATGACAACAATTCGTGCAATAGAATTTCAGGTCGGGCGTACAGGTGCGGTTACCCCTGTGGCTCGTCTAGAGCCTGTATTCGTGGGCGGTGTTACGGTTTCTAACGCCACTTTACACAATATGGATGAGATTGAACGTCTTGATGTCCGGGCAGGTGATACGGTGATCATTCGTCGTGCTGGCGATGTGATTCCTCAAGTTGTTCGAGTGTTACATGATAGAAGGTTACCCGAAGCAGAAGCGGTAGAGTTTCCTAAATCTTGTCCCGTATGCGATTCGGCTGTAGAGCGACAAGAGGGGGAGGCAGTTGTTCGTTGTACGGGTGGTTTGTATTGTGCGGCACAACGAAAAGAGGCGCTAAAGCACTTTGTATCCCGTAAGGCGATGGATATCGATGGCTTAGGTGATAAGTTAATCGAAATGCTAGTCGATCTTGATATGTTACATAATCCGGCGGGCTTATTTACATTGGATCAAGCGGAGATCGCTAAGCTTGATAGAATGGGGCCCAAGTCTGCCGAGAATCTGATTAATGCGATTAACAACAGCCGTAATACACAATTGCCGCGTTTCCTTTACGCTTTGGGTATTCGTGAGGTAGGTGAGGCAACTGCTCGGGCGTTAGCGCATCATTTTGGCAAGCTAGATACTTTGATGTCAGCATCTGAAGAAGAGCTTATCGATGTACCTGATGTAGGGCCGATTGTAGCGAAGCATATTACTCAGTTTTTTGCACAGGAACATAACCGCGAAGTTATCGATGCCTTGATTAATGAGGCTGGTATTTCTTGGGAAGCGATAGAAAAACCGTCTGAAGATGAGTTAGTCTTGCAGGGTAAAACATGGGTTCTGACAGGTAAGTTGGAGCGTATGGGGCGTAGTGATGCGAAAAATCACTTGTTGGCTTTAGGCGCCAAAGTGGCTGGCAGTGTCTCTGCAAAAACTGATTGTGTAGTGGCTGGGCCGGGTGCTGGCTCAAAACTTAAAAAGGCAAATGAGTTAAACATCGCAACGATGGATGAAGATGAGTTTGTTAACTTTCTAGCTGAGCATGGAGTGAATCTGTAATGCTAATTCGGTTCAATCATAAAGCTTATAGTGTGTTTATCATTTCATTGCTTCTTTCTGGTTGCTTTGGTGGGGCTGCCACTAAGCCAGCTCTGATGATTTGTGATGAGTTAGACGATACTGATGATTGGATTGAGCCGGCTGTGAATATTCAGCAAAAATACGGTACTCCTCTGGCTTTAACTTTAGCTATGCTTGAACTGCCATTAACTGAGCTGGATAAAAAGCATGTCCGTCCTCGTGCTGCAGATTGGGATGAATTCCGTATCCGTAGTGAGCGTTGGGATGCTGAGCCTACAGAGGTGGAAGATGCCGTTCATTTTATCGGTTGGTTTACACAGCAGAGCGTGAGCCGTAATGGTCTTGCTTGGAATAATGCGGCAGGTCACTACTTGGCACTTCGGCTAGGTCATGGTGGTTATCACCGTTTTGATTCAACTAAATATCCAGAACTTACTCAGCAAGCGCGTGGCATTCAACAAAGATATGATCGCTGGCAGCGTGAATTGCACGGATGTAAAGACCGTTGGCAGGGGGAAAGCTTGTTTAGTAAGTTGAAGATCTGGTAGTCCCACCTTTATGATCATCCCCTATCAAGAACTTGAGTCAGATACACTCACGGCATTAATCGAAGAGTTTGTCAGCCGTGATGGTACTGACTATGGTGAATATGAGTTCTCTCTCTCCGATAAAGTCGCTCAAGTAAAATCTCTCTTGCAATCAGGGCAGGTCGTTATCTTGTTCAGCGAGAGTACAGGGCTTTGTAATATAGTATCTAAAGACACATTGTAGCGCTGGGCCTTTCTATTCGATCTGCAAGGCCTTGGATAATCAGCGAGGTACTTATATGGATCAGTTAGAACAAATTGTCAGTTTAGTAGCACTGACGATGGGAGTTGGTTGGGCAAGTGGTATTAACTTATACGCTACTGTCCTAATGTTAGGCATGCTCAATAATATGGGGCATATAGCCTTACCAGAAGAGTTACAGATTGTTAGTGATCCGCTAGTATTGATGGCTGCTGGTGCTATGTATTTTGTCGAGTTTTTTGCCGATAAAGTACCTGGTGTCGACACTGGCTGGGATACATTACACACCTTTATTCGAATCCCCGCAGGCGCAGCTTTAGCTGCCAGTGCAGTAGGCGACGTAACGCCAGCAGTAGAGCTGGCTGCAGCTTTGGCTGGTGGCACATTAGCAGCAGGAAGTCATGCGGCGAAAGCGGGTGGGCGCGTACTAATTAATACTTCACCAGAGCCTGTGACCAATTGGACGGCTTCAATTAGTGAAGACCTGCTGGTGTTAGGTGGCTTGTGGGCTGCACTTAACCACCCTATTTGGTTCTTAGCTGGCTTAGTAATCTTTATATTACTGTTGGTATGGCTGCTTCCAAAAATCTGGCGCGGCGTGAAAAAGGTGTTTAGATTTATTGCTGGGTTGTTCGGCGGTAATAAAGAGGAGCCTAAGGAGCTATCATCGCATCCACCGCAACGTCCTAAACCCATCTCTCCAAATGAGGGCCGCTGACCAGTAAGCGCAAAAGGTCAGTTCTACAGACGATGCCAACAACTTGGTCTTGATCATCAACCACTGGAACGGCATTGATATCATTCTCAATAAAATTCATCGCGACATCTTGAACCATAGTTTCAGGTGTCGCTGCCGTTAGCTTTTTAGTGCATAAAGATCGGACAGGGGAGAGGGAATCTGTCCCTGCTGCAATAAGATCTGTTTTGTGAATAAGCCCTAAGGGGCGTTGATCTTCTTCCATTACCACCAAGTGATTGATTTCCAGAGAGTCCATTCGTTTCCAAGTGCTACTGATCGGGGTGCTCGGTGTCACACTATGTACCGGCGAAACCATAATCCTAGAGACCGTCAACTGTGGGCTGTTAGGTTCAGTATGGCTATCGGCAGTATTAGAGGTATAGGCCCGGCTGGCGTTGTCATTATTTTCTGGGCCTTTGTGAGGCCCAGGAATAACAAATTTTTCACCGTCGGCATGGAGGCGATCCTCCATATCTGCGCTACGGTGGCTATGGCGGCTGTGTTTTAGAGAATCAACACCTTTCTCCCTAAAGAGAGACTCTTTAGGTGTTTGTATTCGATAACCTTGATCGTATACGTAAAGTGCCATAGCTACTCCAGCCAAACAGGGATAAACCAAATATAAAACTGAAGCTACATGTTATGCAACTTCAGCTATACCCTATTATATCGTCTGTTTTATCAACTTCTTAATGATAAAGCGGGCAGGGTTAATGGCATCAATGACATCTTTGGGAAGGGGGAGTGGCTCATCGCAAATCATCGAGGCTAATAGTTCGGCTGAAATAGGGCAGGTAATTAACCCTTTGGAACCATGACCTGTATTAACGTAGAGATTAGGGTGATGCTCTGTTTCTGCATTCTCAAAGCGCCATTTTCGATCTTTGCTTAGTTGTGCGAAGGTTTCAATAAATTGATCTTGCACCGGTGCAGGACCCACAATCGGCATGTAATCTGGCGTGCTGCAGCGGAAGGCTGTGCGTCCTTGAAGCTCATTAGGTTCTGAAGCTAAATCTGCATGTATGTCGGGTAGAACCTTACTTAACTTTTCTAGGTTGGATTGATGGTCATCTTGTGTGACATTGCGCTCTTTACCTTGAAGATCATAAGTCGCGCCAAAGCAATACTGTTGATTCTGAGCTGGTGAGATATAACCATCACCACAAACCACACTGTTTAATTGACTATTCGTTGGTTTAGGTTCAGTAATAGATACTTGGCCTCGGATGGTTTTAAGAGGCAGATGATCTGTTTGATTAAATTGGTTCGCCATCTCGGCATTACAGATAACAACATGGCTAGCCGATAAGGTCTCTCCGCTTTGTGTTGCTAACTGCCAATGACCTTCTGAAAAAGATAATTCTTCTACTTGCTGTTGTACTAACGAGATATTCGGGTGATCGACAAAATGATCGGATAATGCTCGTGGTGAAACCCAACCGGCAGAAGGGAAAAATAAACCATCAAAATTTACGGCCGTGTTAGCGATCTCAGATAATTCTTCAGCGCTTTTAAGAGAAACAAGTTCTTGTGGATAAGTTTCTTGTTCTATTAGGTTGTTTTGACGAGCGAGTTCTTTGTCGCTCGTTGCAAGCTGCATTACCCCACATTGAGACCAAAAGGATTCTTCTGGGTCTAAGCGCTTAAGCATGTTAACACTGTACAGAAAACCGCTCAGGTGTAACTCACCCTGGGTGGTTTGCTTGACTGGGAGCTTGGCGTATAAAGCACCCTGAGGATTACCTGATCCGCCAGTCGCTAACTGATTTTCTTGTTCGATCAACCTGACTTTGACGTCCCGGTCGGCTAAGGCTCGCGCAGTCGAGCAACCTGACAGGCCGCCACCAATAATCGTGACCTCTTTAGGTTTTGCTGAAGCTGGCAATTCAAACCAAGGCTTAACAATCGGCGTAGGTGTTGTGTTCTCAACAAAGGTGCCGACTAACATTTCGCGCTTACGACCAAATCCCTTCTGTTTTCTTACATCAAAACCAACGTCCCTTAAGCCACGTTTCACAATACCTGCCGCTGTGAAAGTAGAAAAGGTTGTGCCTGGCTTGCTCAAGCGAGCGATCTCACGGAATAACTCCGGTGACCACATATCAGGATTTTTAGAGGGTGCGAAACCGTCTAGATACCATGCATCTACTTTGGCATTTAAGCGAGAGTATGACTCGGCAGCGTCGCCAAACATAAGTGTTAGTTTGATGCGATTGTTATCGAAATAAAGGTGATGAAAACCTGAGGTATTCGAGGGATATTGATGGACTAATTGTTCAGTTAAACATGTTAAGTCAGGCCAATGAGCGAGGGCTTTGGTTAGGTCGATCGAGTTTAGAGGGTACTTTTCAGTACTAATGAAATGAAATTTGGAATCTGTACTTATTTCACGAAATCGCTTCCATAGCGAAATAAAATTTAAACCTGTACCGAACCCTGTTTCTCCAATAACAATTGGGGAATGAGAAGCCTGAAATCTATTTTCCATGTCATTAGCTTCAAAGAAAACGAACAAAGATTCAGCTAGCCCATCTTCAGCAGAAAAAAATATGTCCTTAAACTGAAGTGAAAAGGGAGTGCTTTCTTTCCAACAAACTGTCGATTTTTGTTTGTCAATCATATGGATAAATTAAACCTGAAATGTGAATTAACAGATGGTTGTATATAAGAATTCATTATGCCTAGCTACCTAGTGGTTTTCATTGTTGCAATGTACAATGTTGTGATCTAGATAGAGGTCAGGGCCTTCTTACCTGTTAATAAGGGTTCGTTTTTAACTGTCTTGAGTACCTATCTTCCGTTTTTATTTCAAATATATCAAATAGTTAGTGCAGTTTTTGCAATGGCTGTCACGACTTGTGATTATCGATTAAAATTTATCCCCTAGAGATTAAGGTTAAGATTTGAAGATACTCGATTGTACGCTTAGAGATGGTGGTTATTACAATAATTGGGACTTTGATCAAGATACTGTTCAGGAGTATTTGTCAGCTACGGCCGAAGCTGGAGTAGATCTTATTGAGTTAGGCTTGAGGAATTTTCCTGGCTCTGGGTTTAGAGGGGCCTATTATTTTACTACTGAAGCACATATCGCTGATTTGAAACTCCCTCCTGGGCCGAAGTATGGTGTCATGATAGATGCTAAAACTATACTTAATTCTGATATGTCAATTGAAGATGCGATACAGACACTGTTCGTAGGTTCAAATGAATCACAGTTGGAATTTGTCAGGATTGCTTGCCATTTTAATGAGGTCGATAGCTCCAAGGAAATTGCTGAATCCCTGAAAAAACTAGGTTACTGCGTTTTTATAAATGTGATGCAGATAAGTCTTCGTTCTGATGAGGAAATTAGACAATTAAGTGAGTTGTTATCGAATTGGTCATGTATAGATGGGTTATATTTTGCAGACTCTCTAGGAAACATGGATGCTGATGATATAAATCGAGTAGTAAAGCAAATAAGGTTACATTGGAAGAGAGAGCTAGGTATACATGCCCATAATAATATGGGCTTAGCGCTTTCGAATGCTCTTTATTCTATTGAATTAGGTGTTTCACATATCGATGTCACTATTACGGGTATGGGGCGTGGTGCAGGAAATGCAGAAACAGAATTGTTATTGTTAGAGCTGGAGTCAGCTGGTAATAGCAGTTATAAGGCATCAGCATTAGCTGAATTAGTATTTAAGTGTTTTGAACCTATTAAAAAAAAGTTGGGTTGGGGGGCGTCACTTCATTATTTCATGGCTGCTAAATATAATATCCATCCTACATATATACAGAAAATCCTTACAGATAATCATTTTGGTGTATCAGAACGAATCGCTGCAATTAAAAATCTAGCTAAGCTTGCAGGAAAAACATCTTATAATGAAAGTTATTTAAGTGATTTGATTTCTCCCCCCGCTTTTAAAAATGGATTGTTAGATAAATCGATCAAGGATATCAGATCATATCCTGTTATAAGTGGACAAACAGCAATATTAATTGGGGCTGGAGAAGGTGTTAGTCGACATTTAAGGGCAATTCAGAGGTATATTGGTGATTCTAGATGTAAAGTATATTCTGTAAATACAGGGATACAGCAACTTGATAATTACATAGATGGATATTTTGTATCGCATAATGTAAAACAAATTGATTATAGTAAATTTTCAGCTAGTGGTGGAGATATATTTGCTCCGTTAAAAAGGCTTTCTGATACAGAGCTTCAATTACTGAATCTAGATCAACTTTTTAATTTCCCAATTAGTATTGAGGCTGGTAAATTTGAAGCTTCATTAGACGGTTGTAAAATACCTTATGAATTGACAGCAGGTTATGCTCTGGCTGCACTTATTGCGCTTGGATTTAAAAGAATTTATCTAGTTGGGTTTGATGGATATGGCTATGCAGATTCTAGACAAAAAGAAATGTCAGAACTGTTTTATTTAGTACGAAAAGAATACCCTAGTATAGAAATAATTGCATTAACCCCAACAACTTACCCTGTGTCACAGGAATCAGTTTATGCACCAATTATATAAATACGATATCTACATATTTGACTGCGATGGAGTGATTCTTGACTCTAATAAATTAAAAATTTTGGCAATGAAGGATGCTCTAGAATCTATAGAGAACATTAAAGATGGTATCGACAGTTCTATTGAATACTTTACCAATAACTTTGGACTATCTAGGTATCATCACGTTAACGAGTTCTCTAGCAAATTTTTAAGCTATTATGGGTTAAGTAAAATAGAACTCGAAAAGATTATATTGAATAACTATGCAGATTTTTTAGACAAGCATTATGTTAAATCTGAAGTTATAGCAGGCTTTGAACAGATTGCTTCAACTGTTAATGGCTTAATGTATGTAGCTAGTGGTTCCGAGCAAAATCAACTAAGAAGAGTTTTAGAAAAGAAAAATATTTCAATATGTTTTAAAGGTATTTTTGGCTCGCCTACAAAAAAATATGAAATAATCCGAAATGTTTTAGATGAGGTAGGTGAAAATAAAAAGGCTGTAATGATAGGCGATTCAATAGCAGATCTAGATGCAGCAAAAGCTAATCATATAGATTTTATTGGCATTTCTGATTATTCAAATACACCAGACTTGTTGCGTGAAAAGTGTACATTGTATGGATACAGAGTGATTAATAACTGGCATGAAATAGGAACTAAAGTTTATGGATAAAATAGGTATTGTGATACCAGCACGTTATAAGTCAACAAGATTGCCCGGAAAGCCACTAATTGATTTACTTGGAAAAACAATGATTCAACGAACTTGGGAACGTTGTATTCAAGCTTTACCAGAAAATCAAGTGTTTGTAGCAACGGATAATGAAGAAATAGCAAAGCATGTACGTGAATTTGGTGGGAATTATGTAATTACTTCGACATCTTGTTTAACTGGTACAGATAGATTAGCCGAGGCAAATAAAAAACTAGGACTGGATTTGGTAATTAATGTACAGGGTGATGAACCACTTATAGATCCTGAAGAAATAAAAATGGTTATCCAGTTTGCATTAAAGCACCCTGGAGAAGTTGTAAATGCGATAGCCAAAATTGAGAAAGAAGAAGAATATAGATCTAATACCATCCCTAAAGTTGCTAAGTCTTTAAATAATGATTTGCTTTATATGAGTCGTTTGCCTATTCCTGGAGGTAAAAATGACGAGTTCGAATTTGCATATAAACAAATATGTATTTATGCATTTCCAAAGTCGGCGCTAAATGATTTTTGTACATCAGATAATAAAACACCATTTGAATCAATAGAGGATATTGAAATTCTAAGGTTTATTGAGCGCGGAGTTAATGTGAAGCTAGTAGAAGTATCTGGTAAAAGTATTGCTGTAGATGTAAAAGAAGATGTTTCAAAAGTGATTGGAAGATTAAAAGATAGTTGTGATACTTGATCGAGTTGAAAATAAACTTAAGAATGAAATTGAATAGATGAAAAAAAGTGAATTAATAGCCTTGCTATTAGTAGTGTGTGAAGGAAAAAATAAAAAAGCCATTGCTTTAATTTGCTTAGTTACACTAATGGCAATTATTGATGTATTAAGTATAGCCTCAATAATGCCGTTCTTGAGTGTGATGGGTGATCCTGAGCTAATTAATACTGATCCTAAGATTAATTATATTTATGAGATAGGTAAAAGTCTTGGTGTTTTGGGGGAAAGAAACTTCTTGTTTTTTTTAGGATGCCTTAGTTTTTTACTAATAGCGTTTAGCTCAATCGTTAAAATTACGGGCGCATACTTTCTTAATTACTCAATTGAATCAATTCGCTTTGAATTATCCAGTAGGCTGTTAGATAACGCACTAGGAAACTCTTACTTAGATATAAAAGAAAACCATAGTGGGGATATTCTTAAAACTGTATTGTCTGAAGTTGATCAACTTTCACATCAGATAATTAGGCCAATAGTAATGATGTTGGCTAATATTATAGTGGTTTTGTCTATATCTATACTCATCATTCTTGTTGATCCATATCTGGCATTAGTATCTGTCGGCTTTATTGGTGGTCTATATTGTATTATTTATCAATTATTGAAGGCTAAATTGGGTGTGATTGGTAAGATCCGATCAAGTTCTAATTCTGGACGATATATGGTGGCTACAGAGGCACTATCGAGTTATAAATATGTTAAGGCAACTGATACTGAAAATTTATTTACGAATAAGTTTATAAAAGAAGCAAATGAATTTTGTGATTCTCAATCTCAGTATCAAACAATGTCGCAGGCACCACAGTATGTTATTGAGGCTATAACTTTTGGTTGCTTGATATTAGCTTGTATGTATCTACTTTTTGAAAATAGTGGAGGATTGGGCTCAGCACTACCATTAATAGGGTTGTATGCTTTTTCAGCGTATCGTTTGCAGCCAGCAGTTAGAGCAATATTTCAAGGAGTTTCGTGTTTAAAATATGGTAGTAGCTTAGTAATAGATATAACCAATATGCTTAGCTCTTCCGATAGAAAGAATAGAACTGATAAATCAGTTATTGAATCTGAGAGTGTCTTGCCAGACAGCGCGGAACTTGTATTTGAAAATGTCAATTTTAAATATCCCGATACAAATGAATTCCTTTTTGAAAATCTTTCTTTGAAAATTCCTAAAGGCAGTTTCGTAGGAATTGTTGGAGGCACAGGAGTAGGTAAAACTACTATGGTCGATCTGTTTTTAGGGTTGCTGGAGCCAGATTCAGGTAGGGTAAAATTCTCTAATTCTTCTTTTGATTCCACTTGTGCAGGTTGGAGAAACTTCTTCTCTTATACGCCGCAAGAAGTGTGCTTACTCGATGGTTCAATTAAAGAAAATATAGCATTTGGCGTAAGAGATAATGATATTGATGATAAACTTATATGTCGGTCATTAGAAGATGCTGCCCTTAACGAATACGTCAGTTCTACATTAAATAGTTTGGACACACGAGTTGGGGAACGTGGTGAAGCTTTATCAGGCGGTCAAAGGCAAAGAGTTGGTATTGCTCGGGCATTGTATAAAGAGTCTTCTGTCTTAATTTTTGATGAAGCAACATCTGCACTAGACGAAAAAACTGAGGCAGTTGTTTTAGATAATATATTATCAAGAAACAACGGTAAGACAATAATAGCGATAGCTCATCGTTTGAGTACACTAGAAAAGTGTGACTTCATAATCAGTTTATCGAATGAAGGTGTGAAAATAATTACTACTGATGAGTTGAAAAATCATGGTGTTTATTAAAAACGACTTATATGCATGGGTTAGATCAATAATTAAGAAGCTTATTCCTGCTAGCGCTCGTTCGGCTATTTCATCAAAACCAAGAACCGAGAGTGAAAAGAAGCACCAGAAACTGTTAGAAGATGATAGATTAAACAAATTATTCAAGATTTTTCTAGCACTGGATCTTGAAGAAGGTGAGGGGCAGAAATCGAAAAAAATCACCAAAGACTTTTGTGAAAAGCATAAAGTGAATTTTGAAGAGGGCCTCGATCTTTGTTTTTTACTGATAGCTAGACGTTTTTATTATGAATCCATACTTATAAGGGAGTACTCAATTCATAAGTATGTTGAGGACTTTGAATTATCAAATTTTGATAATGGGAATGAGCGTATTATAGGCGCTTTAATTGAAAAAAAATATTTTGGAGGATTGAGTGAAAGTGAATCAGATTTTGTTCGGTCGGTGCTTATTAAGGACGAGACAGGTCTAAATAATAAACTACGTTCAAAAATATCAGGTAAAAAAATACTTATTGTAGGGCCTTCTTTTGAAAGTTTGAATTGTTTGCAAAAGGATGCTGATGAATCAGATGTATGTTTGTTTCCAAATTTATTAGTTGGATATGATGAATTAGATCTTGGAGATAAATTTACTGTTAGTTATTACAACGAGTATAACGCAAAACGGCTGTTTTATATTCCTTCTTTACGTGCTTGCATGCGCGCACAATATCACGTATTTAGATCTGTCTTATATTATTACCAATATAAGCTCCTGAAAAAAGGAAAAGCTCAGATATTGAGTGGTAGAAGTATATTTTTTAATGGAAAAATGACGGCTATTCAAACAATTTTAACTGATATTCTTCGTTACAATCCGTCTTCGATTAAGATTGCTGGAACTACTTTTTTTTGTTCAGATAGCTTGTACACATCTGCAAAATATATGTCAGTTAGAAGTAATGTTTATTATGATCTGGCTAGGCATGATCCTATATCGAACTTTATATTTGTTAAATTTTTGTATGATTTGAATTTGGTTAGTCTCGACGATATTACAAAAAAAATTGTAGATATGTCGCTTATTGATTATCTTGAGAATATTTCAAATAATTTAGGGTAGTTAGCTTTGAAAGTGATTTTTTGTACTCAAATGTTTCCATCAGATGTGGATGGTGAAGCATTGATTAGTGGGATGATAAAGAACCCCTATAATCAAATTATGTCGGTTTCTAATGTTTTAGAATCTGTTGATGTAATAACAACTAGTGATGAAAAGTTTCACAAAAAAACAAATGATATGGATGTGTGGGGTATCGGTCTGGCTCCACTTAAAGGTGTTTTTAAATCTACCATTTTTGAATTTAAAATATTACTGCAAATTCTATCTATATGCCGTAATAAAGAGATTGATTTAATTCATATACACCATCTAAATATTCCACTTTTGTTTTTATTTAGGTTTCTAGGTTTTTTTACTTCTAAAATTGTTTACACAGCGCATGGTACATCTACCCCTGAGCTTAATGCAGCGAGACAAGGTAGCAAGTTGAAACACAATTTATTAAGAATTAATGGATTGGTGCAACACTTTATAGATCGGCTGTGTTGGAGCTTGGCTGACCTAGTGATAGTGCCTAGTGAGTTCCAATTAAAAGAAATGAGGACGCTTTACAATGTTCCTGATCAAAAATTAGCAGTGGTTTATAATGGTTATGATGAAAAGCTCTATTTTAGAGACGATGGTTATAGAAAAGAAATTAGAAAAGAACTTTGCATAGATGATAATGTGAAGGTGCTTCTCTTTGTGGGGCGTGCTGCTTCAAAAAAAGGTATTGTAGAATTAATTAAGACTTGCGATAAACTTAGACAAATAAGACAGGACTTTGTTTTGGTTCTTGTTGTTGGCTATATTGGTAGGCAGTCTGAATACCGTGATCTAGTCAGTAATATGGCTGCAGATAGATCATATGTATATTATTATGAATCAATAGAAGAAAAAATATTACCTAAATATTTTAATGCTGCAGATATATGCATTTTTCCTTCAGTAGGCTATGAATCTTTACCTACAGTAATTTTTGAGGCAGCGGCTTGTGAAAAAAATATTGTTACTCAAAATGCTTGGGGTATTCCTGAGGCTATAAAGGGTCATTTTATACAAGAAAATGAAATTGCAAGTCATAGTTTTGATTATTTACTTAATGACTTAATCGATTATCCAACGGTCGCGCCTGTAAAATATGAAAACTTCCAAAAATTTTCTTGGGGTGCAGGAAAGCATAAACTTCTTAAAATATATAACGAAGTATTGAATAAGTAATGAAAAATATATTGATTCTTGATGTAGCACAGCAAGGCAACTCTGGCGATGATATAATGCAGCAAACGTTGGTTGATTTGACCAAGAAGTATGGTTGTGTAGAACCTAAGTTAATGACTTATTTTGGTTCAAACGAATTTGAAATTGCTAAAAGTGAATTTACTTTCTATGAGCATGAGCTAGATGTATCAGTAATTCATGGTGTAGCCTCTACTCATGTACTGTCCTCACAAACATCTGTTTTCTTATTGTTTAAGCGACTCTTATCTGTTTTAAATGTTTTCTTGTTTTGTCTTTTAGTTAAGGTAGGTTTAGGTAAGGTATATTCAAAAATATTTATGAATGATATGCAGAGACATGCTATTAATGAAATTTTGAATGCGCACCTTATAATCTGGAATGGACGAAATTTTAGAGGTAGTGATCGTGGAGGCATGCGTGAAGCATTGAAAGTGGCTGAATTGTGTTTAAACCCGCTTGTTTGCATGGTTCTCAATAAAAAGATGGTCAATTTAGGAAGTTCTGTTTGGAAATTGAAGTCTTTTTTTAGTAAATGGATTTTAAGCAAGCTTATTCATTCATGTGAAACCTTTTACGTTCGAGAAAACACGTCGCTAGAATATTTGGTCAGAGAGTTTCCGTCTCATATCGCTGGTAAAGTTAAATATATGCCAGATTTATCTCTTTATACTTTAAGTAAGTCGCGTCCGAAATTTGTCATCACAGATAAAGACAGTAAGACTGTTGGTCTTACATTAGTGGGCTGTTTAGAAATTGGTGACAAAGATAAATTTCAATATTATTTGAATACGCTTTCTAAAGTTGTAAGTTATCTAGGTAAACTGAATTATAAAATTGTAGTCGTTCCTCAGGTTACTTACTCCCGTGAACCTTACAGTGATGCACTAAATTTTTTGCAAATTAATAACCCCGAAGTAGATATAAAAGAGCTTGAGACTGATGGAAAAATTGAAACCTTACTAGCTTGTTACTCTAATTTGGACTTTTTAATTGCATCACGAATGCATTCGGCTATATTTGCTTTGTCAGTTGATACGCCAGTCTATGCTATTGCTTATGATGTTGGAGCAAAATGGTCAATTTTAAATGAAATAGGATTAATGGAAGAGCATTTAACCTCCCCTGAAACTTTAAATTTCTCAAGAGTTATTGAATTTATTGATCTAAATTCTAAGTTACCTATTGATAATAAAAATAAGCTCGAAGAAAAAAGTCTATTAATTGAGAATGTGTTTGCTGAAGAGCTTGCATGAGGATTTTGCATTGAAAATTTTTCTAATAATTCCATCTTTTAGAGGAGGTGGTGCAGAGAGAGTGTTTATCGATTTGGCAGATTTACTGTCTAGATCAAACTATGAAGTTACGCTTGTTTCACTGTCTGGAGAGGGAGAGTATTCAAATTCATTACCTGAAGGGCTATCAGTTAAAGTTTTGGGAACCGGAGGGGTGAAAAACAGCTTCTTTGCTTTGGTTAAATTATTAAAAAATTGTGATCCAGATATTATCATTAGTGCCCTTACTCATGTGAATATTGCTGTTGTTATAGCTAGTTTCATGGCTAAAAGTAAGGCTAAGGTTATAGTAACAGAGCATAACCCATATTCTATTGAGAAACGCGCTCTTTCTTTACCTATCCGTTTTGCTCTATTTATTGGTTGTTTTTGTACTTACAGGCTAGCTTCTAAGGTCGTTGCTGTATCTAAAGGGGTAAAAACAAGCCTTATTAAAGCTCTGCATCTTAAGCCGGAAACTATTAAGGTAATTTATAACCCTATAAATATCGATAGAGTGCGAACTCTTGCTGCCTCAGAGATATATGCTAAACAGGATATCCCAACTTTAGTAACTATGGGCCGTTTAGTCAGGCAAAAAAGACACGATGTTTTATTGAAAGCTTTTGCGCGGGTTTGTACACAACAAAAACCCATGAGACTCTTGATTTATGGTGATGGACCGTTGTTATCGGAGTTAATGGATTTAGCAGAACGCTTACATATTAAAGACAATGTACAATTTTTAGGGTTCGCGGATAACCCTTTTAGTGCAATTGCTAATTCTGATGGGTTTGTATTGTCCTCTGAATTTGAAGGATTTGGTAATGTATTAGTTGAAGCTTTAGCACTCGGAATTCCAATCGTATCTACCAATTGTGAAGTTGGACCGGCTGAAATACTTGATAATGGTAGGTATGGCTTGTTATCAAAGGAAGGAAGCGTAGAATCTTTTGCAAATTGTTTGGAGACATTAATATTCAATCATGATTTTGATAAGCTTAAATTACAAAAACGAGCTGAACAATTTAGTCCAAATCATGCTCTTGAAAACTATCAATCACTTTTTAAAAGTATGAATATCGACGGATAATTTTTTGTGAAAATATTACATATTATTTCCTCGCCAGCTGCGGGTGGAGCAGAAGTATTTGTAAAGGATTTGTCTAAAGAGCAAGTTGCCAAAGGAAATGAGGTCGTTATTGTCTTTTTGGAAGATGCTTATGAGTCCAATAGAGATATTGGTTATGAAGATAAGTACCTTGCTGATCTTTCTTCTATTGGTATAGAGGCTATATTTTTAGGTCCTAGTGCTAGAAAAAAGCCTTGGCTGGCAATACTCAGACTCAAGCGGATATTGTCATTATTTAAACCTGATATTTGTCATGTGCATTTGTATTGGGGTTTGTTATTTTTAGTGTTTATTAGAAAGAAATTTAAAGTCATCTATACACACCACAATATATTACTTCGATGCAATCCTTCTTTTTATTTTCTTTGGAACCTTAAAGTAGATCGTTATGTAGGGATTAGTCGTGCTTGTTTTAATCTTCTTGATGCTGTTGCTACTAAACCAATCGATTTGATATATAACGGTGTATCAAAGGATAGAATGGTTCTAAGTAGGCAGAGAAGTTTCAAAAAGTCTAATGATCAAGTTATAAAATTAATTGCAGTTGGAGCTCTCACTAAACAAAAGAATTATACCTTGATGCTCTCTTCATTGAGTCAAGTTGTTGAGTTCAATTGGATTCTAGAAATTGCTGGAGAAGGACCTCTTAGAAAACAACTAGAATTGGAAATTAAAGATCTCAAATTGGATGGCAGGGTTACCTTACTAGGTAATGTAACTAACATACCAGAAATATTGAATGAAGCTGATGCATATCTGATGAGTTCATCTTGGGAAGGCCTGCCAATAGCCTTGATTGAAGCAAGTATGTCTGGTTTGCCTGTTCTGGTTACTGATGTTGGTGGTTGTGCTGAGGTTGTCAACCTGTTAGACAATGGAACTGTTGTTCAACAATTAAACGTTAAAGATTATTCTGCAAAGCTAAAAGATTTTCTATCAGATAAAATATCATTAGCTAACTACAGCCATAATAGCCTAAATAAAAGTGATCATCTTTCTATTGATGTATCCGCTTGCTTACATGAAAAATGCTATTTTGAAGCATTGAATAGTAATTGATCATATTATTATGGTGTTAGAGATCAAAAAAATATTTTTACTATATGTTTCGTATTTGATTTTAAGATTGTTTTAGTGCGATTTTAATATTTATTTTGAATCTAATGGTTTTTTGATATAAATGATCCGTTTTTGCATATTTTGTACTGTTCGATATATTTTTCATAAGAAGTGCTGATTTTGGCTAGAAGTAAAAAAGTTATTCTTTTTGTAGTTAATTCGACAGAATTCTTTTTGTCGCATCGTTTGCCTATAGCCGTAGCGGCAAAGAAAATGGGTTTTGATGTACACATAGCATCTTCTACAGGGAAGGGTGTAAAGCAGATTACTGATTCCGGTTTTACTTTTCATCATGTCTCATTTAGTAGGAGTGGTCAAAATGTATTACGGGAATTGCAATGTTTTCTGTGTCTCACTAAGCTTTTTATAAAGTTATCACCTGATTTGGTTCACCTTATTACAATTAAGCCTGTTTTATATGGAAGTATAGTTGCTAGATTAGTGGGTGTTAAGTCAGTTGTATGTGCCATATCTGGCCTGGGCACTGTGTTTCAAAATACTAATATTTTTGCGCGTATCCGTCGTTGGATTGTCTGTAAACTATACAAATCTGCATTCAAGCATCCAAACTTGGCAGTAATCTTCCAAAATCCAGATGATAAAAATTTATTATTAAATGTAAGGGCGTTGACAGCTGAACAGACACGTATGATTAGAGGTTCGGGGGTCAGCTTATCTAGTTATCCTTACATTAAAGAACCTGAAGGTGTGCCTGTTGTGGTTATGGCAGCGCGTTTGTTAAGGGATAAGGGCGTTTTCGAGTATGTAGAAGCTGCGCGTATTTTAAAAAAACGTTGCGTGTCAATTGATATCCGCTTGATTGGCGATATTGATTTGGGTAACCCTACGAGTATAAATAACGATATTCTTAGCGAATGGGAAAATGAGAATATAATCAATGTATATGGATTTAGAAGTGATATTGCCACCCAATACTCAAATGCAAATATAGTTTGTTTACCATCATACAGAGAAGGTTTACCTAAAAGTTTAATAGAAGCAGCTGCCTGTGGTCGAGCAGTCATCACTACTGATGTCCCAGGTTGTAGAGATGCAATTGTCGCAGGCGAAACAGGGATTTTAGTTCCTGTTAAAGATCCACTTGCGCTAGCTGATGCTATTAACTGGTTAATAGATACACCTGAACAGCGCAGGAAAATGGGGAAAGCAGGAAGGCTACTTGCTGAGAATGAATTTAATATAGAAAATGTTATAGATAAGCATATGACTATTTATCAGGAGCTAATAAGGAATGTCTGATAAGTTAAATGTATTAGTTACTGGTGGAAGTGGATTTGTTGGTAACGGTTTATTGGATCGATTAAGTAGGTCTGATGAATGTGAAGTATTAGCAGCCACTAGATCTGGTTTCTTAGCTTACCCTTCGATTAGACTAAGTGATTTTACTGGTGAAACTGATTGGTCTGATGCGTTAAGTGGTATAGATGTGGTTATACATGCTGCAGCTAGGGTACACCTAATGGAAGATAATGAGGTTAATCCATTGGAGGCATACCGACTTATAAATGTAAAGGCTACAATGAACCTTGCAAAGCAAGCTGTCCAGGCTGGAGTAAAACGGTTTATCTTTATAAGTACAATTAAAGTAAACGGTGAAAATACTAATTTAGCTAATAATATCACAGCTGATGATCATCCGTGTCCACAAGACTTTTATAGTCAATCAAAATGGGAGGCGGAAAAAAATTTACTATCCCTTAGTAGGGATACTGGAATTGAAGTAGTAATTATTAGACCACCATTAGTTTATGGTCCGAACGTAAAAGGAAATTTTAAAAGCTTAATAAATATATTAAGAAAAGGTATCCCCCTTCCTTTAGGAGCGATAACCAATAAGCGTTCACTCGTGTCTTTAGAAAATTTAGTTGATTTGATTGTTGTATGTATAGATCATCCCAAAGCTGCGAACGAAGTCTTTCTTGTAAGTGATGGTGAAGATATATCTACTACGGTTCTATTAGAAAAGGTTTCTAAATGTATGGGCATTCGTTCTCGATTAATACCTGTGCCAGTTGTATTTTTAAGGATAATTGCTACTTTAATTGGAAAAAAACAGTTAGCTGATCGATTATTAGGGAGTTTGCAAGTAGATATTTCTAAGACACGTTTATTGTTAGGGTGGAATCCACCGCTCACGTTAGACGAAGGCTTAGCACTATCTATTAAAAATGAAATTGGTTAACTGTGATTCTTTAGTGGAGGTTATGTGATTAGATTTCTTGATGTTTTATTTTCCTTTTTCGGTTTGTTAGTTTTATTCCCAGTTTTATGTGTTCTTACAATCGTGGGATACTTAAGTTCAGGCTCGCCGATATTCCTTCAAGAACGAGTGGGAAGAAATAAAAAGAAATTTATTTTAATAAAATTCAGGACTATGAAAAAGGATACTGAATCAGTTGCAAGTCATTTGGCTGATTCTGAGTCTATAACTAAGTTCGGTAAATTCTTGCGAAAGACAAAATTAGATGAACTTCCTCAACTTTGGAATGTGCTTAAGGGGGATATGAGCTTAGTTGGACCTCGGCCATGTTTATTTAATCAAGAAGAATTAATAGATGAAAGGGAACGATTGGGTGTGTTTGTAGTGCGCCCGGGTATTACAGGTCTTGCTCAAATAAATAATATTGATATGTCTACACCAAAGTTGCTAGCAAAAACTGACGCATCTATGATTTCAAAAATGAATTTTACCAAATATTTTTATTTTATATGGCTAACAGCAATTGGCAAGGGATCTGGTGATGGTATTTTATGATGTTTTTGCATAATTATGGCGGTGGTAAGAGGGTATCTCCTTGATAAGTTTTGTATTAGGTTTGTCTCGTAATAATAAGAGACTTTTCTTTGTTATAAGCGATACTATATTTCTTACTTTTTGTTGTTATCTCAGCTTTGCTCTTAGATATGGGGAAATAACAGCCAATAATTTTTTACATTGGCCTGCATATATTTTAGCGCCAATTGTCTCTATACCTGTTTTTGTACGTTTGGGACTTTACAGGGCTGTTGTCCGATATATAGGAAATAAAGCATTATGGGCAGTTGTTAAATCAGTGTCGTTAGCCGTTTTAATTTGGGCTACTGCTGTGCATTTGATGGGTTTACCTATAAGTGTTCCTAGATCAGTAATATTCATTTATTGGTTTGTTGCAATTGTAGCTGTTGGTGGAAGCCGGATGTTTGCCAGATGGTTAATTTTACACAAATTGCCTGGTGGAGAGCAAAGAAAGTTGTTAGCAAAACCAGTAGTTATTTATGGAGCGGGTGCTTCGGGGAGGCAGCTAGTTGACGCACTGTATCATGCTGATGAATTTTTACCTGTTGCATTTATTGACGATAATAAAGCTTTGCAGGGGTTGGATGTTAGCGGTGTAAGGGTTCACCCTGTTAATCATTTATCAGAGATCATTGAGAGATTTGAGGTAGATACGGTATTACTTGCAATCAACTCAATCGGCCGTTTAAGAAAAAAAGGCATCATTAAGCTTCTTGAGCCTTATGCTGTAAATGTTATGACAATACCTGGAATGTCAGACATTGCATCGGGTAAAGTGAGAATTAGTGATATTCGTAGAATAGAAATAAATGATATTTTAGGTAGAAGAGAAGTAAGTCCAGATTCAAGCCTACTTAAAGCAGACATTAATAAGCAGAATGTAATTGTCACGGGTGCTGGAGGCTCAATAGGTTCTGAGTTAAGCCGTCAGATTATAGTTCAAAAACCAAATTTGCTAATATTGTTCGAACAATCAGAATACGCACTTTATAAAATAGAATCAGAGTTACGAGGGAAATGTTCCGAGTTGGGTATAAGATTAATTGCTGTGCTTGGTTCAGTTCTTGATAAAGCTTTAATGTCTAAGATTGTGAAGTTGTATTCAGTAGATACTTTTTATCATGCAGCAGCTTACAAGCATGTGCCAATTGTTGAGCTTAATATGGTTGCAGGTATTAGGAATAATATATTTGGCACATATGCTACCGCCGAAGTTGCGATAAAGCATAATGTCAAAAGCTTCGTATTAATATCGACAGATAAAGCTGTGAGACCTACAAATGTTATGGGGGCAAGTAAACGGTTTGCTGAGTTAACTTTGCAGGCATTATCCAGCCAACAAGAAAACACTAGGTTTGCTATAGTGCGCTTTGGAAATGTCCTTGGTTCTTCAGGGTCGGTGATTCCATTGTTTGAATCTCAAATCGCATCTGGTGGACCAGTAACTGTAACTCATCCAGATATTACTAGGTATTTCATGACTATTCCAGAAGCTGCTTCTTTGGTCATTCAGGCAGGAGCTATGGGTAATAGCGGTGATGTTTTCGTACTAGATATGGGATCCCCGGTAAAAATTGTGGAGTTAGCTCAGCAAATGATCAAGCTGGCGGGCTATAGTATAAAATCAGAAAATCAGCCTGGTGGTGATATAGAGATATTATTCACTGGATTGCGTGATGGAGAAAAATTATATGAGGAGCTTTTAATAGGTGATAATGTTTCTGGTACCAGTCACCCAATGATATTGAAAGCTGATGAAGTCATGATTAATTATCATGATCTGCTGTTTATCTTAGAAAAACTAGATGAAAGTTGCTCTAAATATGATCATGAAACTATAAGAGAAACCTTGCTTCGACACGTAAATGGTTATCAGCCTCAATGTGGTATTAAAGATAATCTATACCAGTAGTTTATATGCTGCCTTTTTTATAATACGAGCTAGGCAGAATTATTTAGCTCTTAAGATGATTCTTATTTTTATAAGGTTATAATCGGAAATGGAAAGCTACAAAGTAAAAGGTAAAGACCTTACATTGACCTTGCCTAATAATTTGAAAGATTCTTCATTATATTTAGATGAGCCTTTTGTCTTATTTGAAATATCAAATCTTATTAATGAAGAAGCCTATGCTGATCTTGTTCAGGAAATGAAGCTTAAAGATGATTATGACTATGAATTAAAGGGGCAGGGTGGAAAGCTTAGAAGAACAATTGGTGGTCATAATGTTGATAAGCTTACAGCTGGTACATTTAAGAGCTTCTGTTTAGCAATTCTATCTAGAGAATTTTACAATTGGTTTAAAAAAACACATTTGCCGTATTTTGAAACTAAAAAACATCAGGTTTATGTTTTTAATACAAAAAATATATTCTTTCGAATATTTAGGAAGCTTTGTAGGGTGCTTAGGCTGCCGATTAGTTTTTATTCATCTGAAGTAGAGTATTCTATCTTAAATAAGAATAGCTTTATATCTCCTCATACAGATGCTAAAACCAAGAGGCTTAGTTTTGTTTATTACTTAGCAGAAGAAGAATATTGTCCCGATATTAAAAGAAATTTTGGTACTGTTTTTCATAAAAGCCGCCAAGATAAAAAGCCTTGGAGAAGGTTTCATGGTCCGTTACTTGATGAAAATGAAATAGAAGATTTTTATACAGTTCATGAGCCTTTCTATGTTGCAGAATATAGGCCAAATATATGTGCTTGCTTTATAAAGAATGATGTGAGCTGGCATAGTGTTTCAAATATTAAATATGACATTGATAGACGGGTTATTGTAATAAATGTTTATGAATCCTGAAGGTTTAATTAATTAGTGGTTAATTTAGTAGGTGCAAACTATGCTTAATAAAGCAAACTATGTTTCTTTCTTAAAAGAAAATCGAACGGTAGAACAAGCGCAGACTATTTACCAACAAAGAATAGAAGATAGTCGTGAAGTTTTTGATAAGTTCTCTGAAAGCTTCTATATTAGAGATTGTCCATTTTGCGGTTCTAGTTCTTATATAAGTCAGCCTCCTTTTGATGGGCGGTATGGAGTTGCAAAATGTAATAGTTGTTCGTCCTTGTTCGTTAATCCATGCCCACCAATGGAAGCTCTAGATTATTATTATAATAACTGCAAATGTAATCGCCAATTAGGAAGCTTATTAAAATCTAGAGTTGGGCAAAAAGGTATTATTCTCAGTGAGAGAACCGAGTTTGTTTTAGCGTTAATTAAAGGTTTTCTGTCTTATAAAGATGATATCAAAATATTAGAAGTTGGCTGTAATTCAGGTGTTTTTCTGCACGAATTATATGAGATATTAGATTCTGAATCATTGCAGGAACGTGTTGAGCTAGTCGGAATTGATATTGATAAAGAGGCAATTTCCAAGCCAATATCTGATAAGGTTAAGCTTCATCATTCATCAGCAGAAGATTTTACTAAACTTAACTCTAATACATTTGATTTGGTTCTTCACTTTGAGTTGATTGAGCATTTGCAAAACCCATTTCTATTTATGAAATCGATTGCTTCTCTACTTTCAGAAGGCGGGAAAACATATTTTCATACGCCAAATATTTTAGGTTTAGATAACAAGGCGTTAAATTATAATGACTTTAGACCTTTAGCGCATGGTATTTTTCCGCCAATGCATCTTCAAGGTTTCTCAACACAGAATATTGCTCACTTTATTTTGCGATCTGGTTTAAATGTTTCGGATATATCAACACCAGGTAATTTTGATATTGATATTGTCAAAAACTTTGTTGCAGAAGGATCTGAATATTCCGATATTTTAGATATCGATAATAAGGAATATTTAGCTACTATTCAGGGGCTGGTTCGTAAATTGAATGCAAGTTCACATCTCGCTGTGCTTGCTGAAAAATAAACTTCCATTTAAGTATGCTTATTAGCTTAAATATAGACATTAATGGCTTTTATTAGTGTCTATATTTTACCCTGTGGTTTTTTCGTATAAATAATTTGATCATTAAATTTTAAATTATTAACTGATGGTGTGATTGTGATGAAATATTCAGGGGGGAATGGTTTTTCTGTTGAATATAAGTTTGCTGTCTTTGCTTTTATATATACTGTGATTGCTGCATTAGCTTTACAGTTGTTTGTTTTGCCTTTACTACCTTCATTGCATGCCGGAGACGGGTTATTAAAAGGTTCAGACTACTTTGCTTTTCATGTAAGAGCTGTAGAGCTCTTGGGTCAAATTCACGATACAGGATTTTGGAATAATATCGAACTTAGGCCGCGTGGACAAGGATCGATAGCATATGCAACCGTAATTTACATGTTAACTGGAATTAGTAAGCCTTGGATAATAATTCCCTTTAATGCTTTTCTTTTTGCTCTTTCGGTTTATTTTTTGGTTCGATCATTGATCAATTTGGTACCTGTTAAAATTGCAATATTTTCTCTCCTCCCCTTAGTGTTATTTCCAAGTAGTGTTATGGTTTACGGGCAAATTCATAAAGATATTTTTTGCTTGTTTTCTTTTAGCGCAATTGTTTATGTTTATTCTAAAATCTATTTTCAATCAATTACTAATAAAACTGTGTTTTTTGAAGTGGTTTTGTTGACTGTATTGGCAGGGTTATCAGTATGGTTTGTTAGGCCGTATTTGCTTAAGATCTTATTGCTAGGGGGTGGGGTGATATTAGTTGGTGTTGCTTTAAATTTTATAGTGGCGCGTACTTTCGGCTCTTATAGAGAGCTTTTTACTCTAGCTTTTGTTGTATTTATTTTTTTTGCAATTGATAGTTTGCCAACAAATGCAGTTAAGGGCTTTAATGTTAATATTTATGACACAAAAACCGCGGAACTAGATCAGAAAACTGCAAATACTCAAATGGTTAAGGGTTGTAATGTTGATCCCGGTGTTTTTGGATTATCTTTATCAGATAAATTACTTAGTAAACTTTATGATACTCGCCGTAGATTTATGAGTAATCGATCTGCAGGAAGTAATATTGATTTAGATGTAAATTATTGTACATGGACTGATTTAGTGCTTTATACACCCAAAGCGCTCTTGGTAGGTCTTGCAGCTCCTTTCCCCAATACTTGGTTAAGTGAAGGTAAGTCTAATGGTGGTAGTATTAAGAAGGCCCTGAGTAGCATAGAAATGACTGTGGCTTATTTTTCTTTTTTTGGTTTTTTAGGACTTTTATGGGTTAGGGGTGCTAAATTTAAGTTCATATTTAGTTGTTTGACAATCTCTGTACTCACGATATTTGTATATTCCTTGGTCGTAACTAATGTTGGAACGCTTTACCGAATGAGGTTTGCTCCATTGCATATAATAATATCGTTAGGGATTTGTGGTTGGTACTATCTCTATAAATTTAAAACTAATAAGTTTTGTTTGTAAGAGTTTTAATTTTTTAGAACTCTAAAACCATTTGCTAATTATGGTGATCCGAGTCTTTGGTTTTTATGATCACTTTTGATTTTGTTTAATTTTCTATCTGTTATCTATTTTTGTTTGCTTTAGACTTCTGCTGATTTTATTTATAGCCGAGTGAAGCCCTGAAATAAGTTTACGATTAGTTGTAAGGCTCCTATAAATTTATGTGTATTAGGTCAGTTGCTAATCTGGATATTGAGTGTTATGAACGCTTTGTAGATTTGATTGGTTATGTGATTAGTTTTGTGGCTTTTAGATGTTTTTTACCGCTTCTTGGTTTATATGTCAGATTTTAGTATGATTTGCCCTCAAGAACATGAGCTCTAGCTCGTCAGGTAAGAGCGCTCGACTTATAAGTTTACGGATATTAGGTGAACAATATCTGCTTTTTCTAGCATTATCAACGAAGTTTAAAGTATACGCTCCTACAGTGCCCTTTCACTTCGGTCCATATCTAGTTAGAACTAATCTATCTCATAAGTCATAGGCTTTGATCAATCAGATGTAACGGATCGTCACCTTCTAGTCTAAAATCAAAACTTACCTAACTGATAGTCACTAACTAGTTTGTTAAGGGTAAAGATTGCACTGAAGCGTCTATAAGATGGTTAGAGTTGAGTAAAATATTTTTATGCTGTCATAGAATTACAGGTTTACCCGGATGGTGATTCATCACAATTCGGAATTTAATGTCATCATTCATCTCTATTCGAATGAGTTAATAAAAGCCTGGATAAAACTATCATGGAACAAGTAAGGAGCTATGGGCATAAGGAGTTGGTTAATCAGAACACAGAATCCATTAACTGGTTGATTTCAATAGTTGAGATGACGCCGCTGGTTCTGTTGAGTCACTCGCAGAGCTCAGATCAAACCTCTAATATCTTGATGCTATGAGCTAAGTCATACACTGAGGATGACATCAATCCGATTATTTACAAAGATGCCATCAGTTCAAATAGAGTCAACCGATAACCTCTGACTAAAATACGGGAAATGGACCAGAAGATTCTTGTAAAAATCCTTCTTAAGAAACGGAACCTTCATAGAAAGAGTAAGCTCCTACTACCATGCCTACACACCGAAGAAAAAAAGATAACTAGCTCTTAACCTTATATATCCTAGAAACGTAAACAAGACCAATTTCTCTACCTTTCAGCAAGCGACAGGGCGTCGCGTACGAACTTCCTTTCTCCTTACACTACCCTGCCCTGAACGAAATTGGCACTATTCGCAAATCACCAACAGCTCATGATTACCCGTAACTAATCCAATTGAAACAAATATTACGATAGTGCTCTGGTCAGAACACCATATATGCCCATCTGCAATTAAGACCTTCCTATTGAAGTACTGTGAAAAGAAAGTGGAGAAATGCTCAATGCACCGGCTGCTTTCTCGACTATTAACTAGCGAAGCATACGGAGACAGGAGAAATACAGCTTAGAATTAGCGCGAACAGTTCAGGAGGCTACTAGTTGGCTGAGTGGATTCCTGTATAGCCAATCTAGACATGTTTAGGTGGCTGCCAACTCGACACCTTATTCAGATCTAGATCTTTCAATTCTTCCTTTCAATTTGAATGAGTACTAAAGATTTCAGCTTCTTGGCTTCAGTCCTTCGCTAGGCTGGCTTATTAAAACCTCATGATAGGAGTAAGTTTCAGCACGAGATAGATACAGAACCCAGTAAGTAGCCGGAACTGCTTCTATCCAAGAAACAGAAGAGCAAATCTGCCGTAACGGACAAAACAAATATCTCATCATTCCTACCCGAACACTACGAAGAAGTTTGTTAGAGCTTGCTGCACATGGAATTAATTAGATGTCCATTTAGCGCCTAATAGCTTTGCCATTTTTTTACCTTTTCACAAGAAGTGAATCCCTACCTGAATGCACTGAGGAGACTACTATGTCGTTACAGTGTCGTTTCAAGTTCAGCAAGAAACTAATTGATTAACTCCCAATTGCATCACCAGAAAGGGTAAGCAGGGAAGTGGAATATTAGATGAAGCCTTCACCGGGCTACGTCTGACCGAGAACAGAGTAGGAAGAAATCGTTACTTGCTGCGTTGCTTGATCTTTGGTAGGAAGAAAGCCATTCTGATCGGAGAGCACGGGCCATTCGATGTAAAAGAAGCGCGGCTGAAAGCCAATGAGCTCAAAAAGTTGATATCCAACACATTGACCCATAGTAGGCAAGAAATGTTAGGGCTAGCAGTCTTGGCATTACGTCAGTTTGCTGAATAGCGTTTTACCCCTATGCATGCGCCAACAAGCATATAGCGCACAATGAAATAGGCAGTCTCAACAACCATCTTTACCAAATTTCGGGATATTCAAGGCTTCATCATATCATCAAGTGGCCGTACAGAGGCTGCTGGGCAGTAAAAAGGAGTCTAAGCCAGCAACGGGCAATTGGGTATTATCTTTGATCCATCAGATGTTCAGATTGGCTTGTGAGTGTGGTTGCATGTAAACCTACCCACAAAATATATCAAGAAGCTGAAGGGGAGTAATTAACTGATTGTATTATTCAGCAAAGAGCAAGTGGCGCGATTCCTGACAGCATGTGAGAAAGAGGCTAATGCTACCGCCAAATTTTGCTGAAGCTTGCTCTGCTTAGAGGGATGTGTGTTGGTGGGCATGCTGAATGCTAAGTGGAAAGACCTTTAATACACCGATAAGGGAGCAACACTGTTCTTGCCGCATATCAAGGTAGGCTATTCGAGAACTGTACTACTGAATGGTGAAGCTATTTCCATACTCGAAGACCAAAAACATAACAGGCGTTCCGGTAATCCTTAGAGCTTTCCTGAAAGGTAAGACAGCAAATCATGTCTCAGCCAAAGAAAGTCTTCGCTCGAATCAAAGAAAGAGCAGGATGCATGGATCATCTGATAATTCATGATTTGAGACATTCTTTCGCAAGCATAGTGATTAACAATTCAGCAACTTTGTATGAAGTGCAAAAACGACTCGGACAACATAGCTATCAAACACAGGGCAATATGCTCACTTAGCTTCCGAACAGCTCTGAAATTTAAGTGGGTTAGTCAGCAACTTCGTACAGGAGATAAAAGCTGGATAATCAAATAAATCTTGTAGCAGGCAAGCTACCTGCTGCGGGTTCGTTTTTGCTAACAGGTAAAGCTCAGGAATTTATCAGCAAAAGTAAACAAGTAGAAAGGGTAAGGAAATGGTGGGCCTAGCAGGACTCGAACCTGCGACCGATCGATTATGAGTCGAGCGCTCTAACCAACTGAGCTATAGGCCCCAAGAAGGGTGCCCATAATACCGATATGGTTTCATGGGCACAAGAGTTTGATTTAAAAGAATTTACTATTCGTCTAGGAAGCCGCGCAGGTGCTCAGAGCGGCTTGGGTGACGTAGTTTACGTAGTGCTTTTGCTTCGATCTGACGGATACGTTCACGTGTTACGTCGAACTGTTTACCAACTTCTTCAAGAGTGTGGTCCGTATTCATCTCGATACCGAAGCGCATGCGAAGTACTTTGGATTCACGCACTGTCAAGCCTGCTAGTACTTCACGAGTTGCTTCACGCAGACCTTCTCCTGTTGCTGAATCAACAGGGGAAGAAATAGTTACGTCTTCAATGAAATCGCCTAAGCTTGAATCTTCATCATCACCGATTGGTGTTTCCATGGAGATCGGCTCTTTAGCAATTTTAAGTACTTTGCGAACTTTGTCTTCAGGCATTTCCATGCGTTCAGCAAGTTCTTCAGGTGTAGCTTCGCGCCCCATTTCCTGAAGCATCTGGCGAGAGATACGGTTCAGTTTGTTGATCGTCTCGATCATGTGAACTGGGATACGGATTGTACGTGCTTGGTCGGCAATTGATCGTGTAATCGCTTGTCGAATCCACCAAGTTGCATATGTAGAGAACTTATAACCGCGGCGGTATTCAAACTTATCAACAGCTTTCATTAGGCCGATGTTACCTTCCTGGATCAGATCTAGGAACTGTAGGCCACGGTTTGTATATTTCTTAGCGATAGAGATTACAAGACGTAGGTTGGCTTCAACCATCTCTTTCTTAGCTCGCCGTGCTCGAGCTTCACCGATCGACATGCGACGGTTAACTTCTTTGATCTCAGCTAGGCTGATACCAGTAGTAATCTCTGCTTGGATAAGTTTCTTTTGAGCACGTTTAAGCTCAATCAAATTGGTTTTGATCGCTCGAGAGTAATCAGAACCGGACTCGATAACTTCTTTAAACCAATCAGGGTTTGTTTCGTTACCAGGAAATTCTTTGATGAATGTCTTACGTGGCATTTTTGCACGCTGTGTGCAGATGCGCATGATGGTGCGTTCTTGTTTACGAATCTCATCGATAGTATCGCGAACTTGACCAACGATTGCTTCGTAGTAACGAGGAGAAAGCTTGATCGGAGCAAATGCTTCGCTCAGAAGTACTTGGGAATCGCCGAATTCTTTGCTGTCACGACCTTGTTTCTCTAGAGCTAGGTGAAGGGCATCGAAGTGCTCTTTAATTAAGCCAAAGCGGCGAGCTGCTTCTTCTGGGTCTGGACCTTTTTCTTTTTCGTCGTCCTCATCGTCCTCGTCGTCTTCTATCTCGGCATCTGGATCCGTAATAGTCGCAGTCGGGATTTCTTCATCATCGTCTGCATCTATATAACCACTGAAAATGTCGCTTAGGCGACCTTCCTCTTCAGCGGTTAATTTGTATGCTTCAAGGATGGCATCAACTGTGCCAGGGAAGCAGGCTACGGCAGACATTACTTCACGTAGGCCTTCTTCAATGCGTTTTGCAATGCTGATCTCGCCTTCACGAGTTAAAAGCTCAACAGTACCCATTTCACGCATATACATGCGCACTGGATCGGTTGTACGGCCAGCATCTGACTCTACTGCTGCTAGCGCTGCAACGGCTTCTTCGTCGGCATCATCAGCTGAATCACCTTCGGTCATCAGTAGTGTTTCAGCATCGGGTGCTTCTTCAGACACGGAAATACCCATGTCATTGATCATGCGGATGATATCTTCAACCTGATCTGGATCGGCAATATCCTGCGGTAGGTGGTCATTTACCTCAGAGTAGGTTAGGTAACCCTGCTCTTTGCCGCGGGCGATCAATTCCTTAAGGCGAGACTGCTGTTGCTGAGAAGTATCGGACATAGGACCCTGACTAGAAAAAGTGGATGAAAATCGAGCAGGCCATTATAGCGATGTAGTTAGCAACATGCTAGGGAAAAGGCTGTGCAAGCTAGAGACTGTCATCTGTTAAAAATAGACTGTTTTTCAGCGACTTGCCGAAAATTCAGTGGTTTATGATGCTATATATGGTGATTGGTGGTTTGTTTTTCAAGGGGAGAGATGTTGAAACTGTTATAAGGTTTGCTAAGAGCGGTAATTGGTAGCTTAGGTCTTGCTGGTTGTCTTTAGTTGATTAAGTTGGTGCATAGATTCAACTAGTTTTATTTTCTCTTCTTTGGAAAGGGTGTGCTTCTTCTGCAGAAGTGAGATCTCTTGTTCTAATGCCTTTAGTGTTAGACCATGCTGAGCATCTTTAAGGTAGGCTCGGGCGATCTCTTCGGAAGTGATTTCTAAAGAGGTAGATATTTCGTAAAGTTCAACGATCGTTTGCGAAAGGGTTTCATCTTCACGCCAGTCGACAACCAATTGTCCAAGTGATGCGGTTGGGTTTTGTTTGTAATAGGTCACTAACTGAGCCAAAAGCTTAGAATTTACGTCTGTATTGCTCTTGAGTGTTTCAGGAAATTGGTGCTCTGACGCCAGTTGCGGATAGTGAAGTAATAGGGCGATCAGTTTCTGTTCGAAAGACAGTTCGCTGCTATTATTGCGAGGGCTGCGAAATTGTTTCTTTCTTGGTTGGTATTGGGTGCTTTCATGGCTATGGGCTTCGTAGCTATGACCTTCGTTGCTATAATTGGCATAGTCGTAGGGTTGCGAATCTTCATAGTTTGATGATTCAGAGTAGTCGTACTCTGAAACTGCAGCGGGGGCTGGTCTATGTGTTTGTACTGACTCGTGAAAGTTAACCGTAGTTTGTATCTGTTCAAGCGAAAGGTTGGTTAATTCACAAATTCGGTCGAGCATCATCTGCTGCAACAAACTCGGTTTCATTGAGTTTATTGCAGGTAGTACTTCTGTACTGAATCTAGCACGACCATCCATGCTGTTTAGGTCAGCTTGTTCAGAGTGGCTATTAAAGAAAAACTCGGAAAGTGGTAAAGCGCTATCTAGTCGCTCCGTGAAGGCGAGAGTTCCTTCTTGGCGTACTAGGCTGTCCGGATCTTCGCCGTCAGGTAAGAAGAGAAAGCGGGCTTCTTTACCATCTTCGATAACCGGAAGTGTTGTTTTTAGTGCACGCATCGCGGCTTCTCGCCCGGCATGATCACCATCGAAGCAGAATATAACTTCAGGGACGAGTTTGAATAGTCTTTCTAAGTGTTGTGCGGTTGTTGCTGTACCTAGTGTTGCTACAGCATAGTGAATGCCAAACTGTGCGAGGCCAACTACATCCATATAGCCTTCAACAATGATTAAGCGTTCAAGCTTGTTGCTGTGTTTACGAGCTTCATAAAGCCCGTAAAGTTCTCTGCTCTTATGGAAAGTCGGGGTTTCGGGGGAGTTTAAGTATTTGGGTTTGTCATCGCCCAGTACGCGCCCACCAAAACCTATTGTACGGCCTCTTTGATCCCGAATCGGGAACATTATTCGATTGCGGAAGCGATCATAATGGCTATCACGATCTTCGTTGTGTATCAGTAACCCGGCTTCTTCTAATAGCTTTTGATCTGCATCGCTTTTGCCTAGGTGTTTAAGGATGTTATCCCAGCCAGAAGGGGCAAAGCCGATGGAAAATGCTTTGGCTGCTTGGCCTGTCAATCCTCTCGTTTGCAGATAGTTGACGGCATCTTGTCGCGTGTTGTGGCTTTTAAGCTGATCTTCATAAAATTGAGCGGCATTAGCTAATAAATCGTATAGTTTTTTAAGTTGCTGCTCTTTTTCGCGCTGTTGGGGATTGTCATCTTTAGGGACTTCCATGCCTGCGGCTTTGGCGAGTTCTTCAACAGCTTCAGGGAAATTTAGATTTTCGTATTCCATTAAAAAGCTAATGGCATTTCCACCTGCGCCGCAGCCGAAGCAGTAATAGAACTGTTTTTCTTGGTTGGCGCTAAAAGAAGGTGTTTTTTCTTTATGGAACGGACAGAGGCCTGAGTAGTTTTTTCCAGCGCGCTTTAGTTTTTGGACACGACCATCTAGCACATCAATAATATTGATGCGGGCAAGCAGGTCGTCAATAAAGCTTTGGGGTATACGTCCGGCCATTATCGTTGCAGCTGAAAGGGTCTCAGCGGCAGTTTAACTGGATAATTGAGACTTGACGAGTTTGGATACTGTTCCCATGTCGGCGCGACCTTGAATTTGAGGTTTAAGGATTCCCATAACCTTGCCCATGTCTTGCATGGATTGTGCGCCGGATTGCTCTGCAGCTTGTTTAACGAGGTCTGCAATTTCCTCATCAGTTAGCGGTTGCGGCAGGAAAGTTTTAATCACCTCCAGCTCCTGTCGCTCAGCATCTGCAAGATCCATGCGTGCCGCTTCTTCAAATTGCGAAATCGAGTCACGGCGCTGCTTAGACATTTTGTCTAGCACCGCCAGTACTCTAGTGTCATCCAGTTCAATGCGTTCATCTACTTCGATGCGCTTTAGTTCGGCTAGCATCATGCGAATAGTTTTTAGGCGCTCTTTTTCTTTAGCGCGCATTGCAGCTTTCATCTCATTAGTGATTTGCTGCTTCAACTCTGACATGACTAACCTTCCTCTGGATGGGATCTAAATCGCGTGGATTAGTATAGGCGAACGCGACGAGCGTTTTCGCGAGATACTTTTTTAGCGTGACGTTTTACAGCTGCTGCTGCTTTACGCTTACGAACAGATGTTGGCTTCTCGTAAAATTCGCGACGACGAACTTCAGCTAGAATACCTGCTTTTTCGCAAGAACGTTTGAAACGACGCAGAGCTACATCAAATGGCTCGTTTTCTTTAACTTTTACAGCTGGCATGTTTGAACAAACCTTAAATTGTTTAGTTAATCCACAAAATTATCTCGCCAAAAAACAGACGGTTTTATGGCAAGGCGCAAAATTCTATTCGTTTCACATAGTGAAGTAAAGCAGATAATCGGTTTGTTGGGTATTTTCGGTGCAGGTTTTAAGGGGGGCAGGTATAATAGCCGTCATCATGTTAGTGAAGTGAGTAAACGATGCGCGTACTGGGGATTGAAACCTCTTGTGATGAGACAGGAGTAGCAATTTATGACAGTGAAAAGGGTCTGCTTGGTGATGCTTTATATAGTCAGGTGAAAATGCACGCTGAGTACGGTGGTGTGGTACCTGAATTGGCTTCTCGTGACCATGTACGTAAGTTGCTGCCTTTATTGGACGAGACTTTTGCCAAAGCAGGCCTTCAAAAAGGGGATGTAGATGCTGTTGCTTATACATCCGGACCAGGTCTTATCGGAGCGTTAATGGTTGGCGCTTCAACAGGCCGAGCTATTGCATTGGCATGGGGTAAGCCGGCAATTGGTGTGCATCATATGGAAGGTCATTTACTCGCGCCAATGCTGGAAGAGAATCCACCCGAGTTTCCGTTTGTAGCGTTGCTGGTTTCCGGTGGGCATACCCAACTCGTTCGTGTTGATGGTATTGGTCAATACGAGTTATTAGGGGAGTCTTTAGATGATGCCGCGGGTGAGGCTTTTGATAAAGCAGCAAAAATGCTCGGTTTGGATTACCCGGGTGGGCCGCTAATTGCTAAGCACGCACAGCAGGGTGATCGTCAACGTTTTCGTTTTCCACGTCCAATGACAGACAGGCCGGGCATGGATTTTAGTTTCTCTGGTTTAAAGACCTTTACATTAAATACAGCTAACGATCATCGAGACGCTGACGGCAATATTGATTCTCAAACAGTATGTGATATCGCTGCTGCATTTGAAGAAGCGGTTGTTGATACTTTGGCAATTAAGT
This sequence comes from Neptuniibacter sp. QD37_11, assembly GCF_047778105.1. Classification (NCBI taxonomy): domain Bacteria; kingdom Pseudomonadati; phylum Pseudomonadota; class Gammaproteobacteria; order Oceanospirillales; family Oceanospirillaceae; genus Neptuniibacter; species Neptuniibacter sp. QD37_11. The sequence goes on from NZ_CP180552.1 coordinate 657,084, forward strand.
GTCGCCGTGCTTTGCAGGCTACCGGGTTTAAGCAGCTGGTGATTGCGGGCGGTGTAAGTGCTAACCAGCGTTTGCGCGAGCGCTTAGAAGTCATGGTTGAGAAAGAAAGGTCGGAGTTGTTTTATGCCCGTCCTGAGTTTTGTACAGATAATGGCGCGATGATTGCGTTTGCTGGTTGTCAGCGTTTGCTGGCTGGACAGCAAAGTGATCTGGTTATTACTACTAAGCCTCGTTGGCCTTTAGACACACTCGATTCTATTTAAAGTCTAGGTTCTTCACCGTTTAGTAACTTTTTAATATTTTTGCGGTGGCTATAAAGGAGTAATAGGCAAAGGATGGTGAGAGGAAGCGAGTAGCTTGGAGCGATTATCCATGTGAAAACAGGAGTTATTAGTGCCGCGGCAATTGAGGCTAGTGAGGAGATCTTGCTAAGCGATACCGTAATCACCCAGATGGTTAACTGTATAATTGCGATGGGCCAATAAAGAGCGATACAAGCACCAAATGCTGTTGCAACGCCTTTACCGCCTTTCAATGGCGAAAAAATAGGAAAAATATGTCCGGCTACAGCGGCAAGTAAACAGAATGATAGTTCTGTTTGCGAAATCTGCAAAAGTAGCCCAAGGCATAATGCAGCTAAGCCTTTGCTGATATCCCCTAGTAGTGTAAAAAAGGCCGCTTTTCTAGAACCAATTCTGAGCACATTGGTTGCCCCGGGATTACCAGAGCCTCGTTGGCGAGGGTCTGGAAGGTTGAGTGCACGACAAACTAGCACTGCTGTGGGTATAGAACCCAGCAGGTAAGCTAGAAAAATTAGCCCGAAGGCCATTGTTGCCGATTCGGTCATTCGATATCCAAAGGTTGAGTATGGATTTAGTTTACATTCGAGAGTTAGAAGTTGAAACGATTATAGGTATCTATGATTGGGAAAGAGAGATTCGTCAACGAATAAATCTTGATTTGGATATGGGTACTGATATCCGTCAGGCAGCAAATACTGAAGATGTTGATAATACGCTTAACTATAAAACGGTGTCAGATCGATTGATTGAATTTATAGAGCAGAGTGAATTTCAGTTGGTCGAAACCATGGCTGAGCAGATTGCTGAGATCGTGATGACTGAATTCGGTGTGAAATGGCTGCGCTTACGTTTAGGTAAGCCAGGAGCTGTGCCGCAGGCAAAAGATGTTGGTGTTATCATCGAGCGCGGAGTTCGTAGTTAAGATGGCTCAAGTCTATGTCAGTATTGGTAGTAATATCGATAGAGAGCATTATATCTCGCAGGCGCTGGATGCCTTGTATAAGCATTTTGGCGAGCTGAGTATATCTAGTGTGTATGAGAGTGAAGCGGTAGGGTTTGTTGGGGATAACTTCTATAACCTAGTTGCCGGTTTCGTTACTGATTTGCCATTAGCTAAACTATCTCCGTTACTGAAAAAGATAGAAGATGATAATGGTCGTTGCCGCAAGGGGCCGAAATTTAGCGGTCGTACCCTCGATATCGATATTCTTACTTATGATGATTTAGTCGGTATACATTATGGGGTGCAATTACCTCGAGATGAAATTACTAAGAATGCTTTTGTCTTGTGGCCCTTGGCTGAGATAGCAGCAGAGGTGCCTCACCCTGAGATGGGTGTGACATATTTAGAAATGTGGTCTGATTATGATAAGGATCGGCAGAAGTTGTGGCCGATCGACTTTCTATGGCAAGGCCGGTCATTACCTTGTGTGTTTTAAGCTTTAAAAAAGTTAGTGGCTGAATAAGGATTTTCCGCCATCTACCGCGAGCACTTGGCCGGTAATATATTCTGCAGAAGCAAGAAATACTATTGCTTGTGCTATATCTTCCGGTGAGCCTATACGATTCAGTAGCGTCTTATCCAAAATACTTTGCTTCTGATCTTCTTCTAGTTCTTGTTCTGGCCATAAAATTGCGCCGGGTGAAACGCCGTTAACTCTTACCTCGGGTGCTAATTCTTTAGCCAGAGACTTAGTCATCATCTCTAAACCCGCTTTTGCAATTGAATAAATTGGATAGCCGGGTAGCCCACGTTGTGAGTGAATATCGATCATATTGATAATGCAGCCATGGTTTTGACGAAGCAATTTGCTTAGTGAGGCTGTTAGGAAGTAGGGGGCACGAAGATTGGAATTTATTAAGTCGTCCCATTGCTTCTGAGTGCTTTGCTCGATCGGCGTTGGGTAGAAGGATGAGGCATTATTAACCAGTAAATCGAGTTTGCCGAACTTAGCCTTTAAATATTCAGCTAATTGTTCAACTTGTTGCATGCTGTTCAGGTCTGCAGAAAAGATAAAAGCACTGTTCGGGCGTAATTGGTTTAGCTTTTCTTGTAACGCTTTAGCTGCTTTAGTTGAGTCTCGGTAGTGAATGGCTACCGTATATCCTGCTGCATGAAGTGTTGAGGCTGTTGTTGCACCAACTCTACGTGCACCGCCAGTTATTAGTGCCACTTTTATTGCAGTAGTGTTGGTGTTCATTTGATGCCCTTCAGTGATTTTGGTTGCATATATCAAGGCGTAGACGCTGTATCTCTTTGCCCAATTCAGGCCCTTTAAAGCCTTGCTTGATTAGGTTGGCAGGCTGAATTTGGTTTATAGAATCTAATATTCCAGCTAGTGATTTATAGTCAGGTTTTGAGTGCAGAGCATCTACACAAATCAATAGTTTTTCTAAGCGCTGTGGTCGGCGAATCAGGTCAAGGGCTTGGATAGTCTGCAGTCTGTCTTCTGCGGATAACTTATCGAATTGACTAAGGTTCTGGTGCTGTTGTTGACACTGTGAAGCCAGCTCTTTTACCGATTTTTGCGTTCTTAATCGATCGCAAAAAGCGGTCAGCACTATCTCATTATCCAGAGCGGTCAAGCAGGCAAACCGGCAATCAGCATCCTTAGCTGTTTGTGTTGAGCGAATAAAGTTTGTAGCCCAGTCTGGTTTCGATATTGTATTTTTTAGCTCAGGAAGAACTTTTTGTATCGCTTCTGTTTTTTGGAGTAGTTCTAAAAATACCCATGGAGAAGGTTCGGTTAATGCGCGTTCGAACTCTTTCCATACCCTTTCAGGGGTCAGGTGTTCTAACTCATCGCCTTTAGCTAACTCCCTCATTAATGCTAAGGTTTCATCAGCTACGCTAAACCCTAGATGATGGTAGCGCGCGGCAAAACGTGCCACACGCAAAACACGCAGAGGGTCCTCTGAAAATGCCGGGGATACATGACGTAAGATTTTTTGCTTTAAATCTTCCTGGCCCTTGTAGGGGTCATGGATTGTGCCTTGATCGTCCATTGCCATGGCATTAATGGTTAGATCTCGGCGTAGAAGGTCTTCTTCCAAAGAGATTGCTTTATCGGCGTTATATTCAAAGCCGGTATAGCCTTTGCCTGATTTTCTTTCTGTTCGCGCTAGTGCATATTCTTCACCCGATTGGGGGTGAATAAACACGGGGAAATCTTGACCTACAGGTTGAAAGCCTTGTTCGATCATCTCTTGAGGGCTGGAGCCTACAACTACCCAGTCTTTATCGTAAACAGGGAAATCTAATAGCTTGTCTCTAACTGCGCCGCCCACTAAATAGATCTTCATTAAGCTATTTCGCACAGGTCTGGTTGTTCTACGCGCCATGCCTCAAAACCACCATTGATGCTATAGACTTCATCAAAGCCTTGTTCAACTAAGAATTGAGCAGCTTGTTGACTGCTTATGCCGTGATAACAGCATACGAGTAGAGGCTTATCCATGTCGGCTGCAGCTATATAATCATGTAGATTTTCATTACTAAGATTGTAAGACCCACTAATGTGGCCTTGCGCAAAACTGTTGGGATCTCGAATGTCGGCAACCTGGGCACCGTCTTTGATCAACGCTGCTGCTTTTGGAGAATCGATACACTCAAAATGACTCATAAAAGTTACCTGTTGCTTAAATAAGTGGATGTCGGAGATGGCTTTGTTTTTTTGCCTTGTGCGGGAACACTAAAAAGTTGATGGTCTTCTATGCGAAGGGCGGTTAATCTGTTGCCCCAAACACAGCCTGTATCAAGCGCAAAGACATGCTCAGCATCGGCATTCCCCTCCAATGCAGCCCAGTGGCCAAATAGAATACGAATTTCGATTTCTCCCGGGTCTTTTCGTGGAGCTTTAAACCAAGGCTGGTAGCCTTCGGGTTGTGATGCGAGTGAGCCTTTGGCTGAGAAATCTAATTGCCCTTCAGTGCTACAAAAGCGCATGCGTGTTAGATAGTTCGTAATAAGGCGTAAGCGTTCCCAACCACTTAAGTCAGAACTCCATAGATCGGGTTTGTTGCCATACATGTGGTTGAAAAAAGTTTTGGCTTGGTCGCTTTGCAGAACTTTTTCTACTTCTTTTGCGCGTTTGCGGGCTTTACGAATAGTCCAGCAAGGCGGAATACCTGCGTGAACCATTACCACGTTAAGTGATTTGTCATGCGCGATTAGCTTTTGCTTACTTAGCCAATGCATTAGCTCAATACGGTCTGGTGCTTCTAATATTTCATCCAGAGTATCGCTGCGTTTGCAGGTTGTTGCTCCATAGTGGACGGCGAGAAGGTGTAAATCATGATTTCCCAGAACGCAGGTTGCTCGGTCACCTAAATCGCGAAGAAACCTTAAGGTTTCTAGTGACTTCGGGCCGCGATTAACGAGGTCTCCAGCGATCCATAAATGGTCGCTGTTAGTAAAGTTAATAATTTTAAGTAGGGCTTGTAATTCGTCGTAGCACCCTTGGATGTCGCCAATCGCATAGGTCGCCATACTGGTTGCCTGTGTTTAGTGCAATGCGTTAGGTCTTGCTAGAGTGAATGCTGCAATAGGTGCTTTAAATTGAGTGCCTTCATCGGTGCTCATTTCATAGTGGCCTTGCATGCTGCCGACGCTGGTGGCTAATACTGCACCGCTTGTATAGGAGTAACTCGATTCTGGATCAATCACAGGTTGTTCGCCCACAACGCCTTCGCCCTGAACTTCTTGGATGTGCTGGTTACCATCGGTAATTAGCCAATGGCGGTTAAGAAGCTGGACCGGCATATCATTATGATTGGTGATCGTAATTTTGTAAGAAAAAACAAAGCGTTTGCTGTCTGGATCAGATTGTTGGGCCAGATAGTTGGTTTCTACGTCGATATTGACGTTGTTACCTAGGTCTATAGTTTCCATAAATGCCTTATTTAACCTTTCTGATCTGTAAGGTAGTTACTAATGCGAACAAAGTCTGAGATAGGAAGCTTTTCAGGTCGTAAGCCTGGATCGATGCCGATCTCTTCTAGCGCATCTGCAGATAGTAAAGGTTTTAAATTATTACGTAGCGTTTTACGGCGCATATTGAATGCCGTGCGTACAACGGTTTCAAATTGTGAAACATCTTTGGCTACGTGAGGTAACTCACGGTAAGGCGTAAGCCTAATGATCGCTGAGTCTACTTTAGGAGCGGGGTTAAATGCGCCAGGAGGTACGACAAACAGTGACTCAACTTTACAGTAGTACTGCGCCATGATGCCTAATCGACCGTAATTGTTTTCGCCTGGTCCAGCAGCCATGCGATCAACTACCTCTTTTTGCAACATGAAGTGCATATCTTCTACTTGCTCAGCATGACTCAGTAGATGGAAAATTAGCTGAGTAGAGATGTTGTATGGAAGGTTGCCCACAATACGCAGCCTCTTTTCTCCTTTTTGCAGCTGAGAGAAATCAAACTTCATCGCGTCCGCTTCATGAATGCGGAATTTATCACCGTAGTTAAAGAACTTGGTGCGTAAGATTGGGGGAAGATCTCTATCTAGCTCAATCGCATCAAGTGCACCTGCTTCGCTCAGCAGCTCTTCTGTCAGTGCGCCTAAGCCTGGGCCAATCTCTACTAGTTGATCTGATTCATGAGGTGCAATAGATCGAATAATGCGACGAATCACGCCGTGATCGTGCAAAAAGTTTTGCCCGAAACGCTTGCGGGCTTTGTGTGCTACTGGTTTTTTAGTCATGAATTAGTTCGTAGTTTGATTGCGGTGGGTAGCCATGATGCCTGCGTATTCAATCGCGGTCATTAGGCTGCCTGAGTCGGCAGTTCCAGTTCCGGCAAGATCCAATGCAGTACCATGATCTACCGAGGTGCGAATAATAGGCATGCCAAGCGTAATATTCACAGCTTTGCCAAAGCCTTTGTATTTTAGCACTGGAAGGCCTTGGTCGTGGTACATGGCTAGCACGGCATCTGCTTTAGCAAGGTACTTGTCTGTGAATAGTGTATCTGCTGGCCAAGGGCCACTGAGAGTTATGCCTTTTGCTCTGAGTTTATCTAGCGTAGGTTCTATGACTTCAACCTCTTCACGACCTAAGTGGCCACCTTCGCCAGCGTGAGGGTTAAGGCCGGTGACTAGGATGTTAGGCTCTTTGATGCCAAAGCTGTTTACTAGATCGTGATGTAATACCTCAATTACTTCAGTGAGTAATTTGGGTGTAATCGCGTCGGCAATGTCTCGAAGGGGAAGGTGGGTTGTTGCTAATGCAACTTTTAAGCCTTCGGTTGCTAGCATCATGACGACTTTATTGGTTTCTGTTAGTGCTTCAAGAAATTCGGTGTGGCCGCTAAAAGGAATGCCAGCATCATTAATAATGCCTTTATGCACAGGAGCCGTGATCAAAGCGTCGCAAGTTCCATTGAGGCAGGCTTGTGTGGCTAGTGCTAGGGTTTCCAGAACATAAGGTGCGTTATCACTATTAAGCTCACTAGGAATTGCTTCAGCTTTTAGTGAAATCGGAACTACCTTTAGAGTTCTTGCGGGCGTAGGCGACGGTGGAAGCTCTGGGTCGAACTGTTCAATCGATATCGGCAGTTGCAGTTGTTCTGCGCGTTTACGCAGTAGTTCAGGATCTGCAAATGCAATCAGTTCATGGTTATGGCCCTGTTGCGCAATTTGAATGCACAGGTCGGGGCCAATGCCAGAGGGTTCACCAGGGGTGATTGCTAATCTATTGATACCCAAGCAATCACTCCTTAATGTCGACGTAGGCCTGAGAGCGGATCTCGCGTAACCAGTTAGTTAATTCTTCGTTGTACTTGCGCTTGCGGATAGCTGCGCGAGCCTGATTCTCTTGCATCTGAGCGCCGAGATCTTCTGTGCGCGTATCTAGGACCGTCAAAATATGCCAGCCAAAGCGTGATTCAAAAGGAACTGATACTTGCCCAATACCAGTATTGTTCATCACTTGTTCGAATTCTGGCACCATTTGGCCGTCCTGCGTCCAGCCTAAAGAGCCGCCTTCAGAGCCACTTGCTGGGTCGTCACTATACTCTTTGGCTAATGTGGCAAACTCTTCGCCAGATTGTATGCGTTGGTACAACTGGGTTATTTGGCGTTTGGCCTGCTCAGATGTGCGAATCTCACTTGGCTTAAGCAAAATGTGACTTACTAAGCGCTGAGGCACTAGTTGTACGGCACCGCCGCGCTTGTCCTTCGCTAAAAGAATATGGAAGCCACTTGGGGATCGTACTGGTTTGCTGAATTCGCCAGGAGATAGTTTACGAATCGCATTACCTAGTACCTCTGGTAGTTCGTTTACCTTCCTCCAGCCCAAATCACCGCCTTTAAGAGCATTAGGGGCATCGGAAAACTCTACGGCCATCTCAGCAAAATCGGCGCCGGAATTTAGCTTTTTGAAGACTTCATTGGCTTCGCGCTCCGCTTTCTGAATCGCCTCAGGGGATGCTTGGGATGGCGTAGCAAGAAGAATGTGTCCGAGGAGATACTCTGCTGAAGTCTGTTCCTGACCGCTAGCTGAGTTTAGGAAATTTTCTAGTTCCTGCTCGGATACGCGGATTCTTCGGTTAACAAGACTTTGCTGTACATTGGAGATCAGCATCTCGTTGCGGATCTGCTCTCGAGCTTGATTATAATCTCGACCTTCGGCAATTAGAGCATCGCGGAATTGATCTAAAGTAAGGCTGTTCTGAGCAGCGATCCGTGCAATGGCTGCATCAAGCTGCCCTTCTGTTACTCGAATGCCTTGTCTAGCAGCCAATTGCTTTTGGATGCTGTCGATAATCAGGCGGTTTAAAACCTGTTTATGTAAAATGTGCTCCGGTGGTAGTTTGGTATTCCGGGCGGTAAGTTGCTCTTTGACTATAGCGGTGCGCTGTGCCAATTCACTTTGCATAATTATGCCGTCATTGACAACGGCAGCAACTCGATCCAGTGGTATTTCCGCAGCCAGTGTTGCTTGCGATGTTGGAATCAGTAGTCCGAAAACAGCTGCAGAAAATAGTATCTTGCGAAGCTTATTTGTCATTGTGCTCTTCACGCTCTTCATAACCAATAATGTCATTTAGGAAGCCATTGCTGCCGCTACCAAATGATCCAAGCCCTTTTAGGGTGAAATTCAGGAACATGCCTGTATCGTAATTGTCTTTATCGTCTAGCCAGCGGCGACCGGCAAAGCTGACTTTCCAGCAGCAGCTTTCGTATTCGAGGCCTAGTGCTGATTCTAGGTTATCGTTTTCTTCAATATCATGTAACCAGCGACCCATTGCAGTCCAGCTGCCACTTAGAGGCCAAATGAATGATAAGTCTGTCTGCTTACGAGTGTCTTCTTCATAACGGTAACTGAAGTCAAACCGATGATCTAGGTCGCTGTTATAACGTAAGCGCAGGTTTGATTCAGTATTGCTGAAATCGTTGTTATCTAAGATCGCATCGAAGCTAGCGCGGAAGTTTTGGTTTAGATACCAAACTGCTTCAGTCGCAATATCGCTCTGACCTTCAGTTGAATCTGGTGATGCAGGATCTAGTTGTACTTTTCGGTCGGCAAAATAGTAGGCTTGACCAATGCTCAGGCTGCCTTTCTCGTTGCCATCTTTTCCATAAAAGCGGCTTGCGAGTCCAAGTGAGATCTGTTTGGCATCTCCTATTCTGTCCTTGCCACTAAAGCGGTTGTGGCGGAATAGGGAGTTGTAGCTAAAATCTGGTTCGGATGTATCGAAGTCAGGGATTTCATCCTGATCTTCTTCTGGCACGTATAAACCGTAAATTCGTGGTTCTAATGTTTGTGTGCCACCGCTACTGAGTGCTCTTTCGAAAATTACAGTGCTATCTAGGCTGAGGATGGGTACGTAGGCGCTTGGGCTCTCGCCTAGGCTTGATAGCTGATTATCTAAACTGTAACTGCTGCTCCATAGTGATAGTTCCGGTTTGATGTAACCCCAAGGAGCTTGCCACAGATAACTGACGGTCGGCATGATGAAGCGACGGTCGCCTATAATTCGATCACGACCGGTTAAGCCTGATAAGTCTCTATCGAATTGAGTATATTCGGCAATGTATTTAAATTCGCCGGCGTCTCCGAACGCATTCTCGCCTTTTAGGGTCAGTTGCGGCAGGCGTTTGTAAGGCGATTTGCTATCGTTATCGATGGTTTGATAGTCGTGAACGCGTGCTCTAAAACTCCAGTTGTTATGACGGTAAGTGATGTCTGCACGTTGATCTAAGTGATCTTGACGACTTACTTCTAGGTTAGTATCCAAATCTTCGAAATAATCATCGTCACTTACTGCACTGAAATCAATGTTTGTGCGCCACCTTTCTGCAGGGTTGCCTTTGTGATTTATACCAAGTAACCATCTGTTATCGTTAAATGATTTGTCGCTAGATAGGTAAGCGGTATTTAATGTGTTACTAGACCACTTGTTCATATGGCGGAATTCGTTTTCTAGTAACAGGCCTCTATCTGCCATATAGCGAGCAGTCAGTGTGTCGTCCATATTCGGTGCGATATTGAAGTAGTATGGCACCGCAAGATCTAAGCCACCATCAGTGCTGTATCCAATACTTGGGTAAAGGAAACCTGATTTGCGACGATCATCTATCGGGAATGTAAAGTAAGGAGCATAGAATATAGGCACTCCACCTACTCTGATTACAGTGTCTTCAGCTTCACCGATGCCTTTGTTTTTATTCAGAACGATACTGTCGGCTTCTAGCTTCCAGGCATCACTGAAAGGAGGGCAGTATGTGTAATCACCGTTTTCAATGCGTAGGCGTTCATCCTCTAAACGTATTATACGATCAGCTGACCCTCTGAAGCCGTCCTCATGGATTACATATTGAGCATTATTGAAAATCGCTTGAGAATTGCTCGTGTCAATCTGAGCGCTATCGCTCAACATTAATAGCCCAGTTTCTCGGAACTGAACGTTACCTTCTAGACGGGCTTTGTTTGTGACTTGGTCTAATTCTGCTGAGCTAGCGCTGAGTCGGCGACCGCCTTGACGCATAGTCACGCCACCCTGTAAACGGCTTAGTCCACCGATGATTGTAGATGACTGGTCGGCCTCGAGGTATAGCGGCGGGTTTTCTAAGTGTTCGTCACCTGCAATTGGGTAACTAGGTTCTATATAACGCCCAGCACATTGTTGGCCCTGCGGGTTTCTGTAATATGCCCAATCCAAGTGAGAGTATGGGTTTTCCGTGTTATAAAATGGTTCCGACGAACCGCTACCTCTTTGTGATTGAGGCAGGCTGATTGCGTGTATGTTTACCTTGTGGCAATCCCAATCACCACTTGGGCTCGTGCCACACTGCCATTCGCTTCCAATTACTTCTGCTGTTTGAACAGGTTGGTGAGTAACGGCAACTGGAGCTGTTGTTTGGATGTTCTGTGGTGTAGGTGTTTCAGAGGCTAACTGAGGCTGCTGTGCTTGTTCGATCTCATCGTTACAGAGCCATTCCCCGTTTGCCCCTGCAATACAGTCCCAAACACCGTTATTTGTAGCTTTCGCTTTTACGCTTGGACGGATTTGATTTGTAACAGGTGCCGAAACAACATTTTCTTGTCTAACCCGAGGGATCGGTGCTGCTTGAGCAGGAGTTGCTGTTTTAATTTCAATAGGCGCAACTTGAGAACCAGGCGTTGATGAAGCAGGTTGTTGAACAACTGATTCCTGAGGCGTTTGTTTGGCCGCTTCGGTTTGATTGATCAGCTCTTCATTTACAGAGCAATCCCATTCGCCATCTTTGGTCATGCTGCAACTCCAAGCCATCTCTTGTTCAGATGGTTTGTTTTCTGCAGTCGCATAGCTAGATACTAATGCAGCACTAATGGCTAACGTTAGTGAATATGTCGATCGTTTGGCGAAGGGCATCAAATACTAAATCCGTTTCAGCGGTTCCGAAGAATTCGGTTGTGGCCGAACCTCAGTGAAATTAAGCATAAGGGGCAGAATGATAAATCATTCTAGGCAGTGAGTGTAGAGTTCTGCAGGGTTTTTGTTGAGAGTTAGGGATTAATGATTAACGAATGAATTACCGATCACTTCTACCTTTTTGGGTTGTCGGAGTGTCATAATAGCTCGTTAAAGCATGTTGTTGGGTTGTGGGGCGTATTTAGATGGATGTGCGGTATACAGATTTAAAAGAGTGGTTGTTGGAGATTTTGCCGGGATTTTCGGGGTTTGATAGTCAAAATTGGCAGCTCGAAACAGTATCAGGTGATGCCAGCTTTCGACGTTATTTTCGTGCAATATCTGGTAAAAATACTTGGATAGCTGTGGATGCCCCGCCAGAAAAAGAAGACAGTCGTCCATTTATAGAGGTGGCGACTGCATTGGAACGAACGGGTGTTCCTGTGCCGCATATTCACAATCATGATCTGTCTAAAGGTTTTATGCTTCTTGGTGATTTTGGTGATGATCTTTATCTAGATCAGCTTTCAGATGAAAGTGTTGATGGTTTGTATGACGAAGCTTTAAAGACCTTGTTGTTGATGCAGGGCTGCCAGCCTGCTCGGGGTAAAGAGTTACCTTTGTATGATGAAGCGCTACTTCGTCGAGAAGTTGAGTTGTTTCGAGAATGGTTTGTGGAAAAATTACTGGGCGTAAAGTTGAATGATGAGGCGCAGCGCTTAGTCTCTTTTCTATTTGACTATCTGATCGATTCCGCCTTAGAACAGCCGAAAGTTTTCGTTCATCGAGATTATCATTCGCGAAATATTATGTATCGCAAGGATTTGGCACCAGGGATTATCGATTTTCAGGATGCAGTTGAGGGGCCTGTTACATACGATTTAGTGTCTTTGTTACGAGACTGCTATATCGATTGGCCGGATGAAAAGGTCTATGGCTGGGTCGAGGGATACAGGCAGGATTTGATCGCTAACGGTCAAAATATGCCTGATAGTGTTTATTTTAAGCGTTGGTTTGATCTGATGGGTGCTCAGCGTCACCTTAAAGCTATAGGGATTTTTGCGCGTTTACACATACGTGATGGCAAGTCTGGTTATTTAGCTGATATACCTAGAACCTTGAATTATCTTATTGCTGTGGCCGCTAAAGTTGAGGAGTTAAAGCCGGTTGCGGGATGGATGGTATCGGAATTGCTGCCAGCGATGCGTAACAGTGAACATTTTTCTGACACGGTTTTGGATAATTGGATTGTGTCATGAAGGCGATGATCTTAGCCGCCGGCTTAGGCACCAGAATGCGTCCTTTAACGCTGAAAACGCCTAAGCCGCTCTTAAAAGTCGCCGACCGAGCTTTGATTGAATATCACATTGAGCGTTTGGTGCGCGCTGGCATTAAAGAAATAGTGATTAATCATGCTTGGCTTGGTGTTCAAATAGAGGAGTATTTAGGGGATGGCTCTAAATACGGTGTTTCAATATATTACTCTGCTGAAACTGAGCCTCTGGAAACGGCGGGCGGTATTCGTAAGGCATTGTCATTGTTGGCGGCTGGTGGCGAAAAACAGTTCTTGCTGGTTAATGGTGATGTCTTTACAAACTACCCATTTGAGGCGTTGTTGACTGATTCTGATGAGTCTCATCTAGTATTGGTGCCGAATCCAGAGCATAACCCTAATGGTGATTTTGGGTTGCAGCAGGGATATGTGAATATTGATGATGAAATAGGTTATACCTTCAGTGGAATTAGTCGCTTATCTATTGAGATGTTTGAAGGTATCGCGTTAGATGAGAAAGCCCCATTGGCACCGTTACTCAGAGAGCAAATGGCCGAAGGGAAGGTTTCAGGTGAGTTGTTCGAGGGTTTTTGGGCAGATATCGGTACACCTGAAAGATTAGATGAGATAAATAGATTAGTTTTGGGGAATCAAATTAATGGCCTTTGATGCACAAGAGGCGGGCGCGCAATTAGGATCAGGCGTTAAGCGGTATTCTACTTCTATATTACTGGGTGCAGCGGTAGGTTTGTTCTCCGGTGGCTTCTGGGGACTGATATTTGGTGGGTTTGTCGGTTACTTGATAAGTAGAGCGCTTACCAAAGCGGTTGCTGCAGTTAATCCTCAAGAGGCTTTCTTTAAAGCAACGTTTTCCGTTATGGGGCGTATTGCGAAAGCAGATGGGCGTGTCACAGAAGATGAGATTCAATTTGCGCGAAATGTAATGACCCAAATGCGCTTAACCGATGAGCGTAAGCGCGAGGCGATTGATCTTTTTACTCAGGGGAAAAGTGAAGACTTTGAATTTAGTAAAACAGTAAAGCCGCTTGCGATCCTTTTGCGTCACCGACCTACGGTCAAATTGATGTTTATTGAAATTCAATTGCAGGCCGCGATGGCAGATGGGGAAGTAAGCGCGCCAGAACTAAAAATTATCGAAGAGCTCTGTCATCTACTGGAATTTGGTGCGGATAGTGTTGAAGAGGTGATCGCTCGCGTCAAAGCGCAGCGAGATTTTTATCGACATGGTCAGGCTGGTGTTGATGCTGCAGTGCTGTTGAAAGATGCTTATGCGGTTTTAGGTGTGGATGAAAGCGCATCTGATGCTGAAGTGAAAAAAGCTTATCGCCGGCAGATGAGTCAACATCACCCGGATAAGTTGGTTTCTAAAGGTTTGCCAGAAGAGATGATCGAATTGGCCAAAGAGAAATCCCAAGAAATTCAGGCTGCCTATGAGCGAATAAAGGCAGCACGAAAATAAGCGCGTTTTTTAGCCCGGGGCTTTTTCTTTGTTGCTTTGCTCTTCGGAAGGAATATCTATACTTCGGCTTTGTTGTTCTGCTTTTATAATGTAGGTGTTGACCATGCCGCGAACATGTTTGAACAGCCAGGAGTTGTCTTTTTTCCAATTGTCATTAGCCTGCGGTAGGCGGCTTTGGTGGAAATTGTTCATGCGGTTATGTCGCGCTAATCGCAATCTTCGTTCTGGCGTGTTTTCACTGTAATTTGTATTTGTCGATCTACGCGCAGAATGGTGCAGGTCGATTATGGTGGTTTTTATCTCGGGTAAGATTTCTAGCAGTCGCGGAGCGTTCTCTGTTTTAGAGTCTCGTGCGTCTAAGAGAACTAAACGAAGGTTTTGCTGTTCTTGGTGCTTTTGAACGTATTGTGCTGCCCATGTGGCACCTGTGCCGGCTCCTAAAACAAGGACTCTATCGACGCCTTTCTCTTTTTTGAGGTGTTCAAATGCAGTGTTGCCAAGACGGGTTACGATCTCTTGGTAATGCTCTTTCTTTTCTTCCTGTTCTTGCTCTGCCGCTGCAGGCGCGTTAGCGGCATTTTCCTGTTGGTTTGTTGCCGTGTCAGGAGGTGTTTCGGTGTTTTCTGTTATGGTTTCTTCTTGGGCTTCTGCAGGCTCTGTTGAGCTGTCTTGGGAGTTGTCTGAACTCTGAGTTGGTTTTATAGCCGACAAAACCGGTAGTGTACGTTTTGGCAGAGGGGTTTGAGCTGGTTGGGGTAAAAATACCGCTAATGTATACCAGCCATGATTAGCTAGGCCTGTGCGGATTTGGTTTAGATTTTCTGGCCAGTCCATATGGGTGAGTTCATCAGGGAAGATGATGACGCCACCCTGTGGTATTCCGCTGCCTTCAGTTAAATAGTAACCAAGTAATTGTTCCCCATCTTTTCCCGTATCGAGCTGCAGTACCTGGGTGCTGGGGTCAGGGTGTGATGAGAGTGCTTGGCGAAGATTCTTTTCTCTACTGGGTTCAGTTCTTTCGACAGTCGGTGCTGAGGGTTGCGCAGCGCTGGCTGTTTTGTCAGTACCTGCGTTAGCTTCCTCCTCTGCGGAAAAGGCGGTAGAGGAAATCAAACTAAGACTAAGGAGAAGAGAATATAATTTCATTTGAACGATTATGAGTAAGAAGCAGGCTGACAGCAAGATGTCTGCTCCGCTAAAATATGCGTAAATTATTTGTAACTGGAAAATCTCCATGTCTGATTTCAAAATTGCACCATCGATTCTATCTGCCGACTTTGCGCGTTTAGGCGAAGAAGTTGAAAATGTTTTGGCGGCGGGCGCAGATTATGTGCACTTTGATGTGATGGATAATCACTATGTGCCAAATTTAACGATTGGCCCAATGGTGTGCAGTGCACTGAGAAAACATGGCATTGAGGCGCCAATTGATGTGCACCTGATGGTTAAGCCTGTTGATCGTATTATCGGCGACTTTATTGAAGCGGGTGCCAGCTACATCACTTTCCATCCAGAAGGTTCTGAGCATATCGATCGTTCTTTGCAGATGATTAAAGACGGCGGTTGTAAATCCGGTTTGGTTTTCAATCCTGCAACGCCATTAAGCCACTTGGAATATGTAATGGATAAAGTGGATATGGTGCTATTGATGTCTGTGAATCCAGGTTTTGGTGGTCAGAAATTCATTCCAGGTACGTTGGATAAACTACGTCAGGCTCGCGAGATGATCATTCAAAGCGGGCGTGATATCCGCTTGGAGATCGATGGCGGTGTAGGCATTGGTAATATCCGTGAAATTGCAGAAGCGGGTGCTGATACGTTTGTGGCTGGTTCTGCCATTTTTAATACAGATGACTATGCTGCGACTATCGCTCAGATGAGAGCGGAATTGGCTCAAGCGAAGATTGCTTAATGCAAGAGTTGTTTGAGGGGCAAAACCCGAAACTCGTTCTGTTTGATCTAGATGGTACGCTGGTTCATAGCGTGCCTGATCTGGCTCGGGCAATTGATCGAATGCTTGTCGCCATAGAGAGAGTGCCTGCAGGTATCGAAAAGGTTGGGCAGTGGGTAGGCAATGGTGCTGCAGTTTTGGTGCGCCGTTCCTTGGCTGGCGACATGGCGGGCGAAGGCGTAGACGAATCCCTATTTGATAAGGCTTATGAGCTTTTTCTTGCGTTTTATGCTGAATCTACTTCTGATCTAAGTGAATTATACCCGGGTGTGCTTGGATGCCTAAAGCAGATGCGTGACCGCGGAGTTAAGCTCGGAGTAGTCACAAACAAGCCGCTCTCGTTTACTCATAGTATGTTGGAAGGCTTTGGAATTAGTGATTTCTTTGAGGTGGTTTTGGGTGGAGATAGTCTATCTGAACGAAAGCCTCACCCAATGCCTTTACAAGAAGCAATGCAGCGTTGCAGTGCCGAACCTAAAAATACCTTAATGGTAGGGGATTCTGTGAATGATGTGGCTGCGGCGCGAGCAGCGGGTTGCCCAGTGGTGTGTGTGCCATATGGATACAATCATGGTGAAGATATTGCGCTATCAAATCCCGATAAAATTGTCGGGCGTTTAGATCATTTATTCTAAGAATCTTGAGCTTGCGAAATTCAATCTTCGTAAAAAGCGATCTTTTATTTAAATAAAATCGATTTTTTATATTTCAGGGCTGAATTTACTCTTGTAGAAGCTCACAGGTCATTCCCCATTTATCAATGGCTTGTACCGCCAAGTCGCTTTTCTGACTTGGCTGATTCTTATCACAGCACTTGTATACCCCGCTTGTCGGGGTTTTTTTTGGTCTGTCTTTTTTGGTAGCTAAGGTTTTTGTCTTTTGCGGTTTCTGGGTTTGAGTGTATTTCGCGTTGTTCTTTGGGATTAAAAACAGCAAAAGTCCTCAATTAATGTATGAATACTAGGCGGTGGTAGTTGATTCAAATAGGGTGCTGCTATATCTTTTGGCTATTCATAAATTTAATTAAACCTGCCGTGATGCTATTTGCTACAGCGACCGTGAAAAATAATGCTGAAAAAGATCGTCTCCCGTACGTGGGTGAACGATGGCGATGGCGTGCCTGATTTTTTAATCAGCAGGCACTGTTAGGGTTGGTTTTTGGCGCATAGATAGATCTCGCTGCTTTTCCTTCTAATGCGTTAGTTCATAAAGTTGGTCCCTTCTTTTATTTAGTGTCTGCTCAGATCGCCCTTATTATCGTTTTTGGCATTATGAGATAGAGACATGACTCCTGAATTATTTGCGGAACTAGCCGCGCAGAATTACAACCGCATTCCCGTTACACGTGAAGTTTTAGCCGATCTGGATACGCCCTTATCTACCTACAAAAAACTGGCTAATACGGCGTATAGCTACCTTTTAGAATCTGTTGAAGGTGGTGAGAAATGGGGGCGTTACTCCATTATCGGTTTGCCTTGTCGGACGATTTTGAAAGTACATGGCGAAAAAATCTCAATTACAGAAGACGGTAAGGTTATAGAAGAGCTGGAGATGTCTGATCCTTTGGATTTTGTAGAGACATTTCAAGCACGCTACCGCGTACCGCAGTTAGAGGGGATGCCGCGTTTTAATGGCGGTCTGGTCGGGTACTTTGGTTATGATTGCGTACGTTATGTTGAAAAACGCTTAAAAGATAGCTGCCCTGAAGACCTGTTGGGTACACCTGATATTTTGTTGATGGTGTCTGATGAGGTTGTTGTGTTTGATAACCTTGCAGGCAAGTTGATCTTGATCTCACATGCTGATCCAGCTGAAGATCAAGCTTATGAGAAAGCGCAGGCGCGTCTTGATCAGTTGGTAGAGAAGCTTCATGCAGCTACGCCTTACGAAGCAACACCGGCAGAACAACAACGCGAAGTATCGGAAACAGAATTTAAGTCGAGCTATGGAGAGCAGGCTTTTAAAGATTCTGTGGATAAAATCAAGGAGTACGTTCTTGATGGCGATATCATGCAATGCGTTATTTCTCAGCGCATGTCGATTCCTTTTAAAAGCAAGCCGTTAGATCTATACCGAGCGCTACGCTGTCTTAACCCTTCCCCTTACATGTATGTTCTCAATCTTGATGATTTTCATGTGGTTGGTTCCTCTCCTGAAATATTGGCACGTGTGGAAGATAATCAGGTGAGTGTTCGTCCAATAGCCGGCACACGTAAGCGTGGTTTGACGCCAGAAGAAGATCTAGCGATGGAGAAAGAATTGCTGGCAGATCCGAAAGAGATCGCAGAGCACTTGATGCTGATTGATCTGGGCCGTAACGATGTTGGCCGTGTGGCTGAAATTGGTGGGGTTGAGTTAACTGATAAGATGGTTATTGAGCGCTATTCCCATGTTATGCACATTGTTTCGAATGTAAACGGCAAGCTGAAGCCGGATGTTTCTGCGATGGATGTGCTGCGTGCAACTTTACCAGCAGGTACCTTAAGTGGTGCTCCTAAAGTACGTGCGATGGAAATTATCGATGAAATGGAGCCTGTGAAGCGCGGCGTTTATGGTGGCGCGGTAGGTTATCTTTCTTGGAATGGTAATATGGACACAGCGATCGCAATTCGCACAGCTGTTATCAAAGATGAAGTGCTGCATATTCAAGCAGGTGCAGGTGTTGTAGCTGATTCTGTGCCGCGTTTGGAGTGGAAAGAAACCATGAATAAGGGCCGTGCAGTCTTCAGTGCGGTTGCTATGGTTGAGCGAGGCTTGGATAATCTATGATATTGCAAAATCAATCAGCTAATTTCATCTTATTAGGGGCTGAATAATGTTATTAATGATCGATAACTACGATTCGTTTACATACAACGTAGTTCAGTATCTGGGTGAGCTTGGCGCTGATGTGCGTGTTTATCGTAATGATGAAATTACGATTGAAGAGATCGAAGCGCTGAATCCGGATCATCTTGTCATCTCTCCAGGCCCATGCACCCCAAATGAAGCGGGTGTCTCTGTAGCCGCAATTGAACACTTTGCAGGTAAGTTGCCAATTCTTGGGATCTGTTTAGGTCATCAGAGTATTGGTCAGGCTTTTGGTGGCGATATAGTGCGAGCTAAGCAGGTGATGCACGGTAAAACTTCTCCTGTTCATCATATAGACGCCGGTGTATTTGAAGGGCTAGCACAACCTGTAGAAGTGACTCGCTACCATTCGCTTGTAATTGATCAAAATACGCTTCCGGATTGCTTGGAAGTGACCTCTTGGACTCAAGATGAACTGGGTAATCTCGATGAGATTATGGGTGTTAGACATAAGACTCTAGATATTGAGGGAGTTCAGTTTCACCCTGAATCTATTTTGACGGAGCAAGGCCATGATTTATTGGCTAACTTCTTGAAACGCACTAAGCCTGCAGCTTGAAATTACTAAGGATAATCAATGGATATTAAACAAGCATTAGCTTTGGTTGTGGATCGTCAAGACCTTTGCCAAGAAGATATGCGTGCTGTGATGAATCAGATCATGACAGGACAGGCGACTGATGCACAGATCGGTGGTTTATTGATCGCTTTGCGTATGAAAGGCGAAACCGTCAATGAAATAACTGGTGCAGCTGATGCAATGCGATCGCTAGCAACGCCAGTGGATATTAATGTGCCTAACGCCGTTGATATCGTTGGCACCGGTGGTGATGGCGCGAATCTGTTTAACGTTTCTAGTGCTTGTTCTTTTGTTGTCGCTGCGGCTGGTGGTCATGTTGCTAAACACGGTAATCGCTCTGTCTCTTCTAGCTCCGGTTCTGCTGACTTGTTAGAAACTGCGGGCATTAATTTAGAGCTTAAGCCTGAAGAGATCGCACAATGTATTGAGAAGATCGGTTTGGGCTTTATGTTTGCTCCTCAGCATCACAGTGCAATGAAGTATGCGATTGGTCCTCGTAAAGAGATGTCTCTAAGAACCTTATTTAATATCTTGGGACCTTTGACTAACCCTGCAGGTGTTAAGCATTACTTGTTGGGTGTATTTGATAAAACACTTTGCCGCCCTCTAGCTGAGGCTTTGCAGGCATTAGGTGCAGTTCATGCGATGGTTGTACACGCGGCAGAAGGTTTGGATGAAATTAGTTTGGCTGGTGATACTTATGTGGCTGAACTGAAAGACGGTGAAGTGAGAGAGTATACTTTGACCGCTGAGGATGCTGGGCTTAGCAAGCAAACGCTAGAAGGGTTGCAGGTAAACAGCTCTGCTGAAAGTTTGGAAATGATTCAAGCAGCTTTTGCCGGTGAGCATGCTAAAGCAGTTGATATGATTGCTATCAATGCTGGTGCGGCTCTCTATGTTTCGGATCAGGCCGTTAGCCTTAAAGAGGGCGTGGCGTTGGCTAAAGAGACGATTTTGAGTGGTGCGGCTGCATCTAAAGTTAAAGAATTGGCTGACTTTAGTCAGGCGTTTAAGGGTTAAAAGATGTCAGATACACCAACGATTTTAAAGAAAATTCTTGCCCGTAAAGCGCAAGAAGTTGCAGAGCGACAGCCAAAAGTTTCTATTGCTGATCTTAAAGCGCGTATTGCAGATCAAAAGGGGAGTGATTTCGATCCTCGTGGTTTTGTTGCAAATATGGAAAAAGCGATTGCTGAAGGGCGTTCTGCGGTTATTGCTGAAGCAAAGAAGCATAGTCCGTCTAAAGGATTGTTGAGAGATCCGTTTGTGCCAGCTGATATTGCTAAATCTTATGAGTTGGGTGGTGCAAGTTGTTTGTCGGTTTTGACGGATAAAGATTATTTCCACGGTAGCGAAGAGTATCTGATGCAGGCACGTGCAGCCTGTTGTTTACCGATTATCCGTAAAGACTTTATTGTTGATCCATACCAGGTATATGAGGCGCGTGCTATTGGTGCTGACTGCATCTTATTGATCGTCTCTGCCTTAGAAGATCAGCAAATGGCTGATTTGAATGGTTTGGCGCTTGAGTTGGGAATGGACGTCTTAATTGAAGTTCATGGTGCTGATGAATTAGAGCGTTCTCTTCCGCTAAATAATAAGTTGGTTGGTATTAATAACCGAAATCTACATACCTTTGAGGTGACGTTAAATAATACCTATGATTTGCTGAGCTCTATTTCAGAAGATCGAATTGTCGTTACTGAAAGTGGTATCCATAGTCGCGAAGATGTGCAGGCAATGCGCGAACATAATGTTCATAGCTTCTTGGTAGGTGAAGCGTTTATGCGTGCTGAAAATCCAGGCCAAAAATTAAAAGAATTGTTTGAGTAAGGTTGTAGCTTTATGAGTATGAGTGCCAAGGTTAAATGGGATGGTGATGTGCGTTTTCAAGGCACAACCGGTTCTGGCTTTGATCTAATGATCGATGGCGAGCTGAAGCAGGGGCCTCGCCCTATGGAGCTTATGCTTCTAGGCTTGGGTGGCTGTACTAGCTACGATGTTGTGGGTATTTTGAAAAAAACGCGTCAAGATGTAGTTGATTGTGTTGCAGAAATTGAGTCTGAGCGCGCTGACGAAGTACCAGCAGTTTTTACTAAAATCCACATAAAATTTGTAGTTAGTGGTCGGGGCTTGAGCGAGAAGAAAGTGGAGCGTGCTGTAAAGTTGTCGGCTGAACAATATTGCTCTGCATCCTTGATGCTTGAGCGAGGCGGTGTTGAAATCACCCACAGCTTTGAGATTGTTGAAGTAGAATAATCTCATTTTTGAGTGATTTTCCTGATAAAGGGCTGCTTTTTAGTGGCCTTTTTTATTTTTTACTGGAGTCTCACTATTTATCCGCTATATTAGTTGCAATGTTATTTAGTTAGTTGCTTGTTTTTTAAGGTTATTGTGCCCCTTTTCGATGGATGTAGGGTTTGATTTTTATCTCCTAAAAGGGCTTGTATAGGTAAGATCTAGGGGATTTGGTGGGGCGATGCGCTTATCGATATCTAAAACGCTGGCTATAGGTATAGTGACGCTGCAGATCGTAACGGTCTGTGTGATTCTGGCCTCGTCCTATATCACCACTGAGCAGGTCCTAATAGGCCATGCCCAAAAATTAATGCGTAATCTATCGCGCGAAGTTATCCAGCATTCTGAAGAATTCCTTTCTCCAGCGCGTTCTGCTGTAAGTCTGACCCAGAGCTTGGCTCGGAACGAGGTTGTAAGCGAAGAGAGCCCCGATGAGATGGAGCAGTATTTCTTCGAACAGCTTATGTTGTTCCCTCATATTGCAGGTATCTATTACGGTAACCTTGATGGGGATTTCTATTTTGTACGTAGAAGCTCCGAAATAAGTCCATACCAAATTAAGCGTATCAATGAAGAGGCTGGGGAAAGAACTGTCGTTAATCGTTGGTTTGGTCAAGATCAAGAGCTGGTGAAAACAGCTGAAGATCCATTTGATTCTTATGATCCAAGAACGCGGCCGTGGTTTACGAAAGCTTTAGGTGAAAGGCAGCAAACTTGGACGGACCCCTATCTGTTTTTTACCTCTCAAACACCGGGAATTACCGTAGCCAGTCCAGTATTTACTAAGGATAGCGAGCTCATCGGCGTTGTCGGAGTAGATATCGACCTATCAGCTCTATCAGATTTTTTGGGTTACCTCGAATTAAGTGAGCATGCTTCTGCGTTGATTATGAATAATAACGGCGATGTGATAGCGCACCGTAACCTTCAGGGTACTTATGCTCAGAATGAAGAGGTTAAACGTCTGTTGAAGGTTGGTGAGCTGAGTAATAAAGCAACTCGCGCAGCGGTTGATTCGCTCGAACGTGCTCCGGGTTGGTATGTTTTGAACACGTCGTTGAATACTAGCTATACGCACGAAGGGAAAAAATACCACGCGGTATTTACGCCGTTTTCAGATAACTGGCCTTGGCTATTAGGCCTATATGTACCTGAAGATGACTTCCTTACAGAAATTAAAGCAAATCAGAAATTTAACTTTATTGTCGCTGGAGGGATAACTCTACTCAGTTTGATTGTGGGTATCTGGTTTGCACGTTCATTGTCGCGTCCGATTGTTAGATTACAGCAGAGTGTTGAGTCGGTTAAAAAGGGGCAGCTGGAGGTTAATATCGATGCTGGCGCCAGTATATTTCATGATATCTCTGATACGACTCATGCATTTAAGGGTTTGGTTAGTTTCCTAAAAGACAATCAGCAAAAAAGTGAAGCTTTGAGAAAACGTCTGACTCAGCAGGCACACTTTATGGAAGCGGTATTGGCCAACATTGATAGCGGTGTTGTGGTTTGTGATGTTGAGGGGCGTTTTGTTTATTCAAACCGTGTGGTAAATCAGCTCAGGGGCTTGGCTGAAGGTGCTCATCTTGAGCGCTTTGAAGATGCTCCCTTTAAGCTGTTTGCGGCGGATGGTGTAACTCAGCTGGATAAATCGCAATGGCCAATATTTAGGGCGTTGAATGGTGAGCATATCTCAAATCTAGAGATCGTTATTGTTTCAAATACGAGCGAGCCTAAACGTGTTTATGTTAGTGGTCAGCCGCTATTTGATACCTCCGGTGAGAAGCTGGGTGCTTATGTGTCGATGCATCAAGTGAGTTGATGTTTCTAAATGCCTCTCTTGCTAGTCTTTTCCTTGCATAGCTCTTGTTAGGCGCGTAGAATTACGCGTCCTTTGGAGAACTATTTCCAATCTCCTTGCTGCCTACCACATGGTGTGGTCAGGGGGCTATTAACCCGAAAGGAGCTAAAATGCGTCATTATGAAATCGTATTTCTGGTTCACCCGAACCAGAGTGAGCAGGTTTCTGCGATGGTTGAGCGTTACACCTCTCTAATTGAAGGTGCAGAAGGCACAATTCATCGTCTAGAAGACTGGGGCCGCCGTCAGTTGGCTTACCCAATCAACAATGCTCATAAAGCACACTATGTCCTGATGAACATCGAATGTGGTCAGGAAACACTAGACGAGCTGGAAAACCTATTCCGTTACAACGATGCTGTTCTGCGTAACATGGTTATCCGTCGTAAAGAAGCGATCACTGAGATCTCTCCAATCAAAGCTGCTGAATCTCGCGAAGAGCGTAAGCCTCGCCGTGAAGAAAAGCCTGCTGAAAAGCCAGCTGAAGAAGCAGCACCTGCTGCGGAAGCTTCTGAAGAAGCTGCTGAGTAATTTAATTTCTGAGGAGAGATACAATGGCTCGTTTTTTCCGCCGTCGTAAGTTCTGCCGTTTTACGGCTGAAGGTGTTCAAGAGATCGATTACAAAGATCTGGACACGCTAAAAGGTTACATCACCGAAACTGGCAAAATCGTACCTAGCCGTATTACAGGTACTAAAGCGCGTTACCAGCGTCAGCTGGCAACTGCTATCAAGCGTGCTCGTTTCGTAGCGCTACTACCTTACACTGATAGCCATCAGTAATTAGGTAGGAGAGTCGCTATGCGTGCCTTGGCCAAATTGGTCATGAAAGGCCGTAAACAAGCGGCTTTTGTGGCGGTTATCGCCGCCTTGCTGCCATTACTATATTGGGTAAGTGCAGCTGCCGTCGCTTTGGTTACTTTACGTAAAGGCCGAAGTGAAGGCACCGGATTACTGGTTTGGGCATTGTTGCCTGCTGGAGTCTGGGCATACAGTGTGTCTGATCCGACACCACTGGCTGTAATTGTAGGAACTTATATCCTTGCAATTACTTTGAGAGAGACAGTTTCTTGGGCGAAAGTGCTGATGATTGCACTGCCTGTAGGAGCTATAGCGAGCGTAGGCATGGATATAATGCTTAGCAGCTATCTCGACGAAGTAATTAAACGGTTGGATGAGTTTTTAGTGCAGTCAGCTAGTCAGGCTAACCAAGAGGTTAAGCTTGATCCTGAGCAGCTAAGGCAGCTCATGTTGGGCGGATTAACATCAGTGCATACGGTAATGATGCTTGTCAGTGTAATGCTGGCGCGCTCTTGGCAAGCTGGGTTATACAACCCGAGCGGTTTTCAGCGAGAGTTTCATGTATTGAGACTGCCTCAGCTGTATACAGGAGTGTTAATAGCGGCATCGTTCGTTTGCTACCAGTTAGATCTGGAGTCGTTACGCTGGTTACCACTGTTGCTGTTACCTTGGATCATTGCGGGTATCGCATTGGTGCATGGCAGTTTGGCTAAACGTGATTTAGGAAGGTCTTGGTTGGTTGCCTTTTATGTTGCAGCCTTCTTTATGGGACCGTATGTGATTACGCTGCTGGTATTTGCGGCTGCTATTGATAGTTTTGTCGATATCAGGGCGCGAATTCCAGTTAAGAATTAGGACTGCAATTCTTTGCAGAACAAAAGAGGTTTACGAGATGGAAGTTATTCTGCTCGAGAAAATTGGTAAGCTAGGTAACCTCGGTGACAAAGTTTCCGTAAAAAGCGGTTTCGGTCGTAACTACCTAGTACCGCAGGGCAAAGCTGTTCCTGCAACTGAAGCTAACGTTGCTAAATTTGAAGAGCGTCGTGCTGAGCTAGAAGCTGCAGCTGCTGAAAAACTAGCTGCTGCTACTGCGCGTGCTGAAGCGCTGAACGAGAAAGAAGTTACTATCACTGCTAAGTGTGGTGACGAAGGTAAGTTGTTCGGTTCTATCGGTACTCGTGACATCGCTGACGCTGTAACTGCTGCTGGTGCAGACGTTGATAAGAGTGAAGTTCGTCTTCCTGAAGGTGCTCTACGCGCTATCGGTGAATTCGACATCGCTATTCAACTACACCCAGAAGTTACTGCTACAGTTAAGCTTGCTGTTGTAGGCGAGTAATCGTCTTTAGCTAAGCTGTACTGTACTGTACTATAAAGCACTGCGTGGATTTTCCATGCGGTGCTTTTTTGTTTTTAGGCTGTTGTGAATGATGGAAAAAAGTGAACTAACGGATGAAGATCTAGCAAGGATCAAAGTGCCTCCCCATTCTATGGAAGCTGAGCAATCGGTTTTGGGTGGTTTGATGCTAGATAACAATGCTTGGGATACCGTCTCTGAGGTGGTCCTAGATGATAACTTCTATCGTCAGGAGCATCGCAAAATCTATCGTACGATGCGGAAGCTGGTTAACGATGGTAATCCGATTGATGTTGTTACTTTATCAGAAGAGTTGGATCGTACCGGTGATCTAGAAAGTGCGGGCGGGCTAGATTATTTGATCGAGCTTGCTAAGAACACGCCAAGTGCGTCCAACATCCGTGCTTATTCTGAAATTGTTCGCGACCGTTCCCTTTTGCGTCAAATGATCTCGGCAGCCAATGAAATCGCCGATGATGCCTTTAATCCCGATGGCAAATCTTCCGAAGAGATTTTGAACTCCGCGGAGCAAAAGATCTTCCAAATTGCGGAAGACCGCCCTAATCAAGGCGGTCCTGAAGGTGTAAATGAGCTACTGAAAAAAGCAGTAGATCGAATTGATACCTTATTTAACAGTGATGGGGATATGACCGGTGTAACTACCGGATTTGATGATCTTGATGCCAAAACGGCAGGCCTTCAGCCTTCGGACCTAATTATTGTTGCTGCACGTCCTTCGATGGGTAAAACCACATTTGCCATGAACTTGGTGGAAAATGCCTTAATGGCGAGTAATAAGCCAGTTTTGGTATTTAGTTTGGAGATGCCTGCGGAACAGTTGATGACGCGTATGTTGTCTTCGTTGGGTCGTATCGATCAGACGCGAGTGCGGACTGGTTCGTTGGAAGAAGAGGATTGGCCAAAACTTACAACAGCCGTCAATATGATGCGTGATAAGCCTTTGTTTATTGATGATCAGGCAGGTATCAGTCCTAACGAATTGCGTACCCGTGCTCGTCGAATCGTGCGTGAGCATGGTCCATTATCTCTGATCATGATTGACTATCTGCAGTTAATGCAGATGAAAACCCCGGGTATTGAAAGTCGTACCCAAGAGATTTCTGAAATATCTCGTTCTTTGAAGGCGATAGCGAAAGAGCTTGAATGTCCTGTTGTTGCCTTGTCTCAGCTTAACCGTACGCTTGAGCAGCGTCCGAATAAGCGCCCTGTAAACTCAGATTTGCGTGAATCGGGTGCGATTGAGCAGGATGCTGACGTGATTATGTTTATCTACCGCGATGAAGTTTATAACGAAGATTCAGAGCACAAGGGTGTGGCTGAAATTATCATTGGTAAGCAGCGTAACGGCCCAATCGGTACGAGTCGTCTGGCCTTTATTGGTAAGTACACTAAGTTTGAAAACTTGGCTCCTGATGTCTATGCGCAATATGCTGGTATGGATGATTAAAAGTACTTGGGGTTGATATAGTGTCTGAAGTTGATACTCTGATCTTG
Organism: Neptuniibacter sp. QD37_11; assembly: GCF_047778105.1. NCBI lineage: Bacteria > Pseudomonadati > Pseudomonadota > Gammaproteobacteria > Oceanospirillales > Oceanospirillaceae > Neptuniibacter > Neptuniibacter sp. QD37_11. The sequence goes on from NZ_CP180552.1 coordinate 684,248, forward strand.
GCTTTTTAATTAATTATCATAGAGTTATTCTAATAACTGCTAAGCTGATAGTGTTTTATTGTTGTTAGTATTCGGTACTGTCGTTACATCTAAATAATCTGGATAGGGCGTGTTTTTGCACTAGAATAGTGCTGATGTTTGCCCAACTATAGTGCTCTTTTAAGTGAGAAACGGCTCGAAAAAAATTATTAAATTCATATGTAGATAAATACCCACTTTATTGGTGAATATTGGGGTTTAGGAAGGTGAGTTTCCATGGACAGTGTGAATAAAAACATAGAAAATTGGGTTGTTTTCATGCCCTTACGTTAGGGTGGTTGCAAAGTAGTGAAAACGCATTTCTATCCATTCTTGGTAATGGGATTAACCGGAAAAAGACACGTATGAAATTGTTTGCGGTATTGTTATTACCCTTATTGGGCAGCCTTGTGCCATTGTATGCTGCTCGTTTTAGTCGAACCGTCTGTACTATTTTAACTGCGATTGCACCTGCGGTTGCTTTAGGAATAGTTCTCTCTATCAGTCCACAGTTACTTCAAGGCGAGGTGTTTGCTCACGCTGTTGATTGGGTGCCTGCGGCTGGTTTGGAACTATCTGTCAGGCTCGATGGTTTAAGCTTCCTTTTCTTATTGTTGATATTGGGCATCGGTCTTTTGATCATTTTGTATGCTCGGTATTACTTATCCCAGAAAGACTCTATAGGTAAATTCTTTGCCTATTTGATGCTGTTCATGACCGCTATGGTGGGGATCGTTGCTTCGGGCAACTTGATTCAAATGTGGTTCTTCTGGGAATTGACTAGTATTAGTTCTTTCCTGCTTATTAGCTTCTGGTCAGATAAAACAGAAGCACGTAAAGGCGCGCGTATGGCGCTGACTGTAACAGGTGCGGGTGGTTTAGCACTGTTAGCAGGCGTGATTCTAATTGGCCAAGTAGTTGGCAGTTATGATCTTCAAGCAGTGCTCGATAGTGGTGACTTAATTCGAGAATCTGCTCAGTATCCATTTATCTTGGTGTTAGTGCTTTTGGGGGCTTTTACAAAATCTGCTCAGTTCCCATTCCACTTCTGGCTCCCAAATGCGATGGCAGCTCCAACTCCTGTAAGTGCATACCTTCACTCAGCGACGATGGTAAAAGCGGGTATCTTCCTGATGGCGCGTTTCTACCCAGTACTATCTGGAACAGATATGTGGTTCTTGATTGTGAGTATCACAGGTCTATGTACGCTGTTAGTCGGTGCCTATATCGCGCTCTTTAAGCATGATTTAAAAGGCCTTCTTGCTTATTCAACAATCAGTCATCTTGGCTTGATTACGCTGTTGTTAGGTATGGATACACGAATGGCTGCTGTCGCTGCAATCTTCCATATCATTAACCACGCGACCTTTAAAGCATCGCTCTTTATGGCGGCGGGTATTATCGATCACGAGGCTGGTTCACGTGATATGCGTCAGCTAAATGGCCTGTGGAAATATATGCCGTATACCGCGACCTTAGCGATTATCGCTGCTGCGTCTATGGCAGGTGTGCCGTTGCTAAATGGTTTCCTATCTAAAGAGATGTTCTTCACGGAAGCATTGGATCAAGCAACCCTAGGTTCACTCTCTTGGGTGATACCGGTGTTGGCGACAGTAGGTGCGGCTTTCTCTGTAGCGTATTCATTGCGTTTTATCCATGATGTTTTCTTTAATGGTGAGCCGGTTAATTTGCCGAAAACACCGCATGAGCCGCCTCGCTACATGAAAGTACCGGTAGAAATCCTGGTCGCTATTTGTATTGTTGTGGGCTTGGTTCCAGGCATCGTTGTTATTGATCTACTGAATGCAGCTTCAATCGCTACTTTGCAAGGCCCAATGCCTGAATTTAGCTTAGCGATTTGGCACGGCTTTAACGTACCGTTGTTGATGAGTGTGCTGGCCATGCTCGGTGGCTTTATCATCTACTACAACCGTAAAAAGCTTTTCCAATTCCAAGGCCAATTCCCAGAGCCAGATTCTAAATTGGTATTTGAAGGTTGGGTGCAAAGACTGGTTAACTCAACTCGCGCAGTCAATGAGTGGATTGAAAACGGTTCACTACAACGTTATTTGTCTATTTTCTTGTTTATGATCTTCGCGGTTTCAGTTATGCCTCTGGTTTATTTACAAGAAACCGCAGGGAATAGATCACAAATACCGCTTGATTATGCTTCGGGTACAGCCGCTTTGCTGTTGATCCTGGCTGCGATTGCGACCATGGTTTGGCACAGAAAACGTTTAACCTCTCTACTGATGCTTTCTGTCGTAGGTCTAATCGTGTCGGTAGCCTTTACTCGTTTCTCTGCGCCAGACCTTGCACTAACGCAGTTGGCTGTAGAAGTAGTAACCGTCATCCTGTTGATGCTTGCATTGTTCTTCTTGCCTAAGACTACACCGAAAGAATCGTCTCCTCGACGTTTGGTTCGTGACCTCAGTATCTCGGCATTGATCGGTGGCATCATTGGTACGGTTAACTACGCAATGATGACGCGTCCGCTTGAATCGATCTCTGATTTCTTCGTTGCGAACAGTAAAACAGGTGGCGGCGGAACAAACGTGGTTAACGTGATTCTGGTGGACTTCCGTGGTTTTGATACCTTTGGTGAAATTACGGTACTGGGTATTGCAGCGTTGGGTATCTATAAACTGATTGTTCGTATGCGTCTTTACATGCCTTCTGGTGATGAGCATGGCCGTCACTGGAGCACTGATTCCCATCCAATGGTACTGTCGACGATTTCTCAGATGTTACTGCCTTTGGCGTTACTGGTCTCAGTTTACATCTTCTTGCGCGGCCATAATGAACCGGGCGGTGGTTTCATTGCAGGCCTTATCACGGCCGTGGCAATAATCCAGCAGTACATTGCGAATGGTGTTGAATGGATGAAAGAGAACATTCGTCTGAAATATCAGGCGCTGATTGGTTCCGGTCTGTTGATTGCATTTATGACCGGGGTCGGTAGTTTCATATTCGATCGTCCATTCCTAACTTCATGGTTTGATTACTTCAAATGGCCTTGGGTCGGCAAATTTGAGCTGGCGAGTGCCATGTTGTTTGACTTGGGTGTTTATCTCACTGTTGTTGGTGCAACCATGATGATTTTGGCAAACCTAGGTAAATTGACAACTTCAGAACGAGTAGACGCTCGTGAGTTGGAGAACCTGTAATGGAATTAATGTATGCGCTCTGCGTGGGTGTGTTAACGACCTGCGGTATTTTTCTGACTCTTCGAGGTCGTACGTTCCCTGTAGTTATGGGACTGACAATGCTGTCCTATGCTGTAAACCTTTTCCTATTCTCCAGCGGTCGACTGGTTGTTAATGGGGCTGCTATTTTAGGCTCGTCTGAACAATATGCCGATCCTCTGCCTCAAGCATTGGTTCTGACTGCCATCGTGATTGGCTTTGCGATGACGGCGTACGCGGTCATCTTAGCGATGAGGGCTCGTGCGGATTTGGGTAATGACCATGTTGATGGGCGTGAAAAAGCTTTGGATATTGAGAAGAAGGATAAGTCGAAATGATGCAGCATCTTCCGATTTTACCTGTTTTACTGCCAATGCTAACGGCGGTGCTTATGATGTTGCCGCCTTTCTCTACGACGCTAAACCGTCAGAGGTTCATCACTTTTGTTGGTGCAGCAGTTACTTTAATTGTCGCAATTCAATTGCTGATTACGGCGGGTAGCGGTGAAATTACCATTTATCAGTTAGGTAACTGGCAAGCGCCATTCGGTATTGTTCTTGTTGCTGATCGCTTATCTAGTTTGATGATCTTGCTGACCATGGTTCTAGCCTTTGGTGCTTTGCTCTATGGTGCCGCAGGGGATGATCGAGCAGGTATGTTCTTCTATCCGCTGTTTATGTTCCAGTTGATGGGGATTAACGGAGCATTCCTTACAGGGGATATCTTTAACCTGTTCGTATTCTTCGAGGTGCTGTTGCTTGCTTCTTATGCGTTGGTTGTTCACGGCGGTGGTAAGCAGAAGACGTTGGCGAGCGTACATTATGTAACGTTAAACCTCGTGGGTTCAGCGCTATTTCTGTTCGCACTAGGGATTATGTATGGGGTCTTGGGAACTCTAAATATCGCCGATATGGCAGTGAAAATTCGTACCTTGTCTGGCGAGGATAAATTGCTCGCACAAATCGGCGGTATGATGCTTTTACTTGTTTTTGGTTTGAAGTCTGCGATGTTCCCACTGCACTTCTGGCTATCGAGAACCTACTCGAGTGTTAGCGCACCTGTAGCCGCGTTATTCGCGATTATGACCAAGGTAGGTATATACAGTATTTTGCGTATCTTTACCGTTGTTTTTGGCGACTATGCTGGCGAGTTAGCTAACCTTGCTGGTCCTTGGTTATGGCCGATCGCGGTGCTGACACTCGTTATGGGTGCTATAGGCGCTCTAGCAAGTCAGACATTGCGTATGTTGGTTTCTAATCTAGTGATTGTTTCTGTCGGTACGCTACTGTGTGCTTTGGCAATCAATACACCTGAATCTGCATCCGCGGCACTTTATTATCTGATCCATTCAACGCTTATTACTGGCGCGATGTTCCTGCTTGCTGATGCTATTGCTGAACAGAGGGGTAAAGTATCAGATCGTTTTGCTCGTTCTCGTAGAATGTGTCAGTCGCTTCCGCTTGGAATTGCATTTGCGCTAGCTGCTATATCAATGATTGGTTTGCCGCCTTTCTCAGGCTTCTTGGGGAAAGTGATGATACTGCAAACGGCTGTGGAGCCTGCAGAGATGGCTTGGGCATGGTCTGCTATTTTGCTTGCTAGCTTGATGGGTGTTGTCGCGATGTCGCGAGGCGGTTCTACTTTGTTTTGGCGAGTTAGCGGTGATGCAAACCACTGTGAAAAATTACCAAAAGTGAAGTTTGTTGCGGTCTTCTTCCTGCTTGTGATGTCGCCGCTATTGGTGATCTTTGGTGGTCCCGTGACTGAGTTTACTCAGGAAACCGCAAACCAAATTTATCAGCAAGCAGAAAATCCTTATATGTTGCTGCCAGCGTCAAATGAGAATGGAGGTTAAGGTATGAGTATGATCTTTCCAATGCCTTGGCAAAGCTTAATTTTATTTGTCGTTTGGCTGTTGCTGAATGAATCGATCGCACCGGGTCATCTGGTACTAGCTTCTATCTTAGCGATTGGCATTCCTTTACTGTTAAGAGGAACTCAACTTCACCGTTTAAATATAAACAAACCAGTTCAAGTGGTCTTATATGCTCTAAAAGTTTTAGGAGATATTGTCTCTGCAAACTTTGAAGTGGCTGTTCAAGTGCTTGGGCCTGCTAAACATTTGAAGCCTGGTTTTCTAGCGATTCCTTTGGATATAGAGGGCGACTTTCCTATTACTGTATTGGCCAGTACGATCTCTTTAACGCCAGGAACAGTAAGCGCTGAAGTTTCCATCGACCAGAAATGGTTATACGTGCATGCGCTTAACCTTGTGGATGAGGCGGGAACTATAAAAGAGATTAAAGAGCGCTACGAGCAGCCATTGAAGGAGATTTTCGGATGTTAATGTTCTGTCTTATTGCTGCTACAGCCATGGTTGTGATTGCGATGACGCTCAACCTTGTAACCTTGTTTAATGGTCCAGATCAGCCAGATCGCATTTTGGCGTTGGATACTATGTATATAAATAGTATTGCTTTGATCCTTTTGTTTGGCTTGATTATGGGCACATCGCTCTATTTTGAAGCGGCTCTTTTGATTGCAATGTTAGGTTTCGTAAGTACAGCGGCATTGTGTAAATATCTGTTACGTGGCGACATCATTGAGTAGGAATTAAGCATGGGTTTTTATATTGAGCTAATTGGCTCGGCATTGCTGCTAATGGGTGGAGCTTTTGTTCTTTTAGGCTCGATCGGTTTAATGAAAATGCCTGATTTTTATATGCGTTTGCATACACCGACGAAAGCTACAACCTTAGGTATGGGGGCTATTCTTATAGCTTCGATGTTGATCACTTCCTACCGTAATGGTGGCGTGAGTGCTCACGAGCTTTTGATTACGATCTTCCTTTTCATAACAGCGCCTGTAAGTGCAATGATGTTGGCGAAAACAGCATTACACCTGCAAGTAAAAATTCATAAAGGCAGCGTAAATGAAGAGTTAGCTGAACCGGCGAAACATCGGGAGCCGCCAGGGCAAAGCGAAAAGCCTGAAGGCTAAATTATTATGAAAAAGGGGCATTGAGTGCCCCTTTTTTTGTGTAGGAATATTTGCTTAAGCGTCTTTAATAACTTTGTTAATAAAAGCTTCTGGCACAGCAGTAACACTACGTTTTTCGTAGTCAAAGAAAACGACGCCCGTTTTCGCGTGTGCCACTTCAACAGCAGTTTTCTTGTTGGTTATCAGATAGAAAAAGTCGAATCCATACTTATTAATATCGGCTAATGCGATATCGATTTGCAGTTGGTCACCATGGAATCCTTCTGCTTTATATACGATGGCCGAGTCAGTCATGATAAGGCCAAGCCCTTCAATATCTAACTCTCCATAATGATAATGGCTGAGGAAGCGAATGCGCGCTTCATGCACGATAGAGAGCATGGCATCGTTACTTAGATGGCCACCGTAATTAATATCACTGATTCGCACAGGTAATTCTGTGGAAAAAATATAGTTGTCAGGCATATCTAGCTTAATGCGAGCCATATCTAATCCTTAAGGTTTGTAAACTGAGACAGCATCTACCATTCCAGAGGTGAGCTTTTCTAATTCATCGTTTGTCATGATGTAAGGTGGCATCACGTACACCAGTTTCCCGAAGGGTCTTATCCACAAATCGCGCTCTATAAATAGCTTTTGAATCTCGGCAGTATTAACAGCTTCTTTCATCTCGATGACGCCAATAGCGCCTAAGCTACGTACCTCATGTACATTATCTAACTCCGCTGCTGGTGCTAAGCCTGCTTTTAATCCGGCTTCGATTCGAGTGACGTTTGTCTGCCAGTCGTTTTTAACTAATAACTCTAAGCTTTTATTGGCAATAGCGCATGCTAGAGGGTTGCCCATAAACGTAGGTCCGTGCATAAAGCAGCCTGCACCACCTGCGGAGATTGTTTCACCGATATGTGTTGTCGTCAGTGTAGCTGCTAAAGACATGTAACCGCCGGTAATCGCCTTACCCAGACAAAGAATATCAGGTTCGATACCTGCATGTTCACACGCAAACAGCTTACCACTTCGACCAAAACCAGTCGCAATCTCGTCGGCAATAAGCAATACATCAAATTCAGTGCACAGTGCGCGAGCTTCTTTCAAATACTGCGGTGAGTAAAAGCGCATACCGCCTGCGCCCTGAACAACGGGCTCTAAGATCAGTGCTGTTATTTCTGAATGATGTTGTTCAAGTAATTGGCGTAAAGGAGCGATATCGCTTTCATCCCAGCTCTGTTCAAATTTTGTTTGAGGAGCTGGCGCAAAGAAATGTTGTGGTAGTACACCAGTAAAAATTTCATGCATGCCCGTAACCGGATCACATACGGCCATCGCACCAAAGGTATCACCGTGATAGCCATTTTTAATGGTAAGCAGCTTATGTTTTTCTGGCTTACCGCGGGCGTGTTGATATTGAATTGCCATTTTAAGAGCGACTTCAACGGCAACAGAGCCTGAGTCTGCGATAAACACTTTATCGAGATTGGCAGGAGTCATCTCTACCAGCTTTTGGCAGAGATTGATTGCAGGTTCATGAGTAAGGCCGCCAAACATGATATGCGCCACTTTATCGATCTGTTCATGTGCTGCTTGGTTTAATTCTGGATTGTTATAGCCGTGAATAACCGACCACCACGATGCCATCCCATCGATAAGTTCTTTGCCGTTACTTAGCTTTAATTTAACGCCACTAGCCGATTCGACAGGGTAAACCGCGGGAGGATTGATCATGGATGAGTAGGGGTGCCAAATGTGTTGCTGGTCAAAAGAAACCTGCTCAGAAGTGATCATGCTTAGGAGTGCCCTTAATCGAAATTTTTTAATTAGGAGTATTAGAGCCTGCTTAAAATTTTTGATCAAGACAAGTTCTTATTTTATCTCTGAACGATTGTTATGTAAGAAAGCTCTAAAATATGATTTTTTTGTAACATGTTAATAAATAAGCGAAAAGCTAATAAAAAATGAGTGATTATGAAAAAAAATTCACTTAATTTAGAACTTGGTGAAACTTTATTCACAAGCTGTAGTCACAAACGCAAGAGCTCGTGACAGGCTCTGAGTTTTACAACTAACGCAAGATAATAAATTTTGTTCAATTTTGGGGTGAATTAAGAATGGCTAATAACAATACATCTGTAAAACCTATGGTTGCCGCTGTTGGTGCAGCATTTATGACTGGTATGGTTGCGGCGCCTGTTGCGACAGCTGCAGAAAACCCATTTGCTACAACTGATCTATCTTCTGGTTATAGCCAGCAAGTTGCTATGAATGAAGGCAAATGCGGCGAAGGTAAGTGCGGTGGTAAGAAAGCTGAGAAGTCTGAAGGCAAGTGCGGTGAAGGTAAATGCGGCGGTAAAAAAGCTGATAAGTCTGAAGGCAAATGTGGTGAAGGTAAGTGCGGTGGTGATAAAGCTGCTAAGTCTGAAGGCAAGTGCGGTGAAGGTAAATGTGGCGGTGACAAAGCTGCAAAATCTGAAGGCAAATGCGGTGAAGGCAAGTGTGGTGGTGACAAAACTGCTAAGTCTGAAGGCAAGTGTGGCGAAGGTAAATGTGGCGGTTCTAAATAAGCCCAAGTACGCTTTGTAGTACTTAATAGAGACCCTGAACCCTCAGGGTCTTTTGACTTAAAGGCTAGGTGTTTTATGAATAAAGACCGCTATCCCGTTACTGGGGCAGGCTTCGGCTTTCGCCGTTGTATGTCCGAGACATTAAAAGAAATTGATCCAAATGGATTTGATTTTCTAGAGATCGCGCCGGAAAACTGGATGGGGCTTGGTGGGCGTTTCGGTAAAGCGTTTAAACAATACACCGAAAAACACCCTTTTATGGCTCATGGTCTATCTCTATCTATCGGTAGCCCTTCGCCTTTAGATATGGATTTTTTGACTCGCCTTAAAGCCTTTCTAAAAGAACATAACATTCGCGGTTACTCTGAACATCTCAGCTACTGTTCTGATGATGGTCATCTTTATGATTTGATGCCGATCCCTTTTACTGCTGAAGCGGTGAAATACGTAGCAGAGCGGATACGTCAGGTTCAAGATGTGCTTGAGCAAAGAATTGCGATGGAAAACGTCTCGTACTATGCAGCGCCTGGTGCTGAGATGACCGAGCAAGAATTTTTGTTAGCTGTCTTGGAAGAAGCTGACTGCGATCTGTTGCTCGATGTTAATAACATCTATGTAAACAGTATCAACCATGGCTATGATGCTGAGGCGTTCTTAAGGGCAATGCCTGCTGAACGGATCATGTATCTTCATATCGCAGGTCATTACAACGAGGCTGAAGACCTTATCGTTGATACGCATGGAGCGCCTGTTGTTGATCCAGTTTGGTCTTTGTTGGAATCTACATATGACCAATTTGGTTTAGTGCCGACGTTATTAGAGCGTGACTTTAATATTCCGCCGCTGCCTGAACTATTAGCTGAGGTAGATCAGGTTCGTTCCTATCAAAATCAATGGAAGATGCGCCATGCACAAACCGTTGCCTGAAATGCCTAAGTTCCAGCAGCTACAATACGAGTTTGCTGCACATATTCGGAATCCCGATGAGAATGATGGTCCTGATGGTATCGAAGACCGTCGCATGGGTATATACCGAGACCTCTTCTTCAATAATGTTGAAGGTTTTTTGTCTGGCAATTTCCCGGTTTTAAAACAGATCAGTTCGAAAGAGTATTGGACTAAGTTGGCGCGCGGTTTTTTTGATAAACATCGTTGTCATACGCCTTACTTTCTTGAAATTGGTCAGGAATTTATTGCTTACGTTCAAAATGAGCGAGAACCACAGGCAGATGATCCTGCGTTTCTATTAGAGCTGATTCATTATGAATGGGTTGAACTCGCATTAGATGCGTCAGAGATAGAGCTACCTTTGCAAAATGTTGATGTTAATGGCGATCTGTTAACGCAACATCCCGTGCAATCGCCTTTGGCTTGGCTTCTCTCTTATCAGTATCCGGTACATTGTGTGCGTCCAGATTATCAGCCGACAGAACCAACAGGCACACCAACTTTCTTGATTGCTTACCGTAATCGCGAAGATGAAGTGCAGTTTATGGAAGTTAATTCAGTGACTGGACGGTTGTTGTACCTCTTATCTGAAGATGAATCGCTCACAGGTGAGCAGGCGTTACAGAAAATCGCGAGAGAGATGCAGCATCCTGATCCATCCCAAGTGGTTTCAGGAGGTTTAAGTACATTGGAGCATCTGCGTTCTAAGGGCATAGTGTTAGGTACAAGAGTTTAGTTACCACTCATTGGATAACGGGTGAAGTTATGTCGAATCCTATGGTTAGTTTTGTTAGTCGTTTACAAGATATCTTAGATAATACGAAGTGTGCAGATGGTCTAGCGCCTTTGTTGTTGAGATTGTATCTCGCGCCTGTGTTTTTGCAGGCGGGCTGGAATAAATATATTGGTTTCGAGAACACCGTTGAGTGGTTTGGAAACAAAGAGTGGGGTCTAGGCTTACCGTTCCCCGAACTCCTGGCTGCTATGGCTACCGGTACTGAATTAATTGGCGGTGTGTTGCTACTGATTGGTTTTGCTGTGCGCTGGATTAGCATTCCATTAATGATAACTATGCTAGTGGCTGCATTTGCCGTGCATTGGGAAAACGGTTGGTTAGCTATCTCTGATGGTGGTAGTTGGTTGGCTAATGACAGAGTCATGGAGGCTCAAGAGCGTCTAGCTGCGGCTAAGAGTTTGCTGCAGGAACATGGACACTACGATTGGCTAACGGGGCGTGGATCTGTTGTTATTTTAAATAACGGGATTGAGTTTGCTATCACCTATTTCGTGATGTTGTTCAGTTTGTTCTTTACTGGTGCTGGGCGATTCGTGAGTGTGGATTATTGGATTCGTCGCTGCTGTAAACAAGATTAGAATTTAGATATAAAAAAGGCCTCGATTTAGAGGCCTTTTTTATTGGGGATAAATATCGATTAACGCGGTTGCGTCGGATTAACGATCAGAGATACAAATGCGTCGTTATACCAATGAGATGCACTAATGAGATCGGTAAAAGATTCAGACTCAAAAACGCGTTCTAAATAACATTCAAACAGTGCGCTGGATTCTTCGATCATTTGTTCAGCTTGTGCAAAAGTAAAGTTCATATACACCTCAATAGTTAACCTGACTCCTTCAGACTTCTATCCCAAATAAAAACCCGAGCATTTTAATCGGGTTTTATACTTTAGTCAAAGTTTTGTTTAAATATTGATCAGGTGTTTGGTTATAAGCTTTTGTTTGTTTGGTTGTCGGATGAGGGCGTTTGCGACCCTACGGAATCTTTTATTTCATCTAGCATATCGTTTAACAAAGGCGCGCATTCATTGCCCGCGTCTAAAGCATTGTCGATAACCTGGCCGACAGTAGGAGATTCCTTCTGATTCAACGCTTGTTGATCATCCATGCATTGCATGTAGTTCTTCAGATAGATAGAACTCGTCTTTCCCGTGCTTTCAAGCTGCTCGATACTCTCGGGCAGTGTGAGTAACCAATCAGGAAACTGTTCTAAATGTTCGTTTGCTTGTGCTGATGCCGAAAAAGTCACTAGTGCAGTGCAAATCAATGCGCGTAAATACAGCATATAAGCCTCCAAAAGCTATAGGCGTATATTAATTAGTTTAGCCTGAAGAAGAGCTGAATCAGTCTCGCTATCGTTGAGGCGGATGCTATTCGACTGTGATTGAATCAACCGTTATTTCTTGATCTGTGATTCTAAAGCGAACGTTAAGATCGTGTAACTTTATTCCGTAACTTTTTTCTGCATCATTCTTTTTATAAGCCGGACGCGGATCACATTGCAGAAGTTCGCTAAGTTGCTGTTTTAACGGCTGTTGTAACCGGATTTCACTCGATGAAATTTCTTGTTGGGCTTGTTCCGAAAATATAACCGGTTGAGCTAGAAGGGTGATTTCATCTGCCATTGGGTATTCAGCATCAGAGATAATGTCTGAGTAAGGCAGGTATGGCTTTATATCAATGACAGGGGTGCCGTCTAATAGGTCTGCACCACTAATCACTAGTTCAATACCGTTAGATGTTTTTTCGATGCTAACTAAGCGTACAGGGGACAACCCGATAGGATTGGGGCGAAAAGGAGAGCGTGTAGCGAATACCCCAAGCCTTTTATTGCCGCCTAAGCGAGGAGGGCGGACTGTAGGTTTCCAGCCTTTATCAATGCACTCACTAAATAGGAAAACGAGCCAGATATGGCTGCAGTTTTCCAAACCCCTAACAATCTCATCACTGGAAAACTCTTCTAAGATCTCAACACGAGCCGTGACGCTTTTCGCTAAATTTGGCTGCCTAGGGATGCCAAATTTTTCTTTAAAAGGGCTTCGGATAACGGCGATTGGAGTTACAGAGTAAGTGCTTGGCATAAGTGAAGTCGCAAATTAGTTGTCACTAGTCTTGAGCTCAGGTTGTACTCTTTATTTTCCTTTAATGCCACTACTCTTCTTTTTAATTCTTTAACAAACTATTTATCTGTTCGAGCTAAAGCTAATCCATAGACCTGCTCGGCGCCGGCATTCAGTAACGCGAGGCTCGCTGCTTCGAAAGTCGCCCCTGTAGTCATTACATCATCAATTAACAATATTTGCTTATGTGTGATCGGTTTGCATTTGAAAGCACCTTTTTGATTCTTGAGTCGTTCTTTACGGGATAGGGAGCGCTGTTGTGGTGTGCTCTTTATTTTGATGAGTGAGTTATGGTCTGAGGGTATGCCGCTGTATTGGCTTATCTTCTCGCAGAGGAGTGCTGCTTGATTAAAGCCTCGTTTTATAAGGCTATATCTATGCATGGGGATCGGCATCAAGCAATCGATGGGTTGGTGAGTTGTTAAATGATCAGCCATCAGTCGGGCTATATGGCTTATAAACTGAGTATTACGATTGAATTTAATGCCGCTAATGAGTTGGTTAATAGGAAATTGATAGTGGAAAAGCGCTTGGGCTTGCTTAAAGGTCGGTTGCTTCTTTTGGCATTGACCGCAAATTAAGTTGTCTTGATTACTTGGGAGGGGAAGGGCGCAGACTTTACAGCAGTGTTCTAACCAAGGTAGGTCTTGTAAGCAGCTAGAGCAGATATTGCTTTTGGAGGGTGTATCAAGCTTGAGCTGACATAAAATGCATAGATCAAAAAACAGACTGTAGTCTACTATTGGTTTTTTCATTGGTTGACAGTTCCTTCTGTCAGGATAAAATTGTCGCTTTATTTTGGTACGTTTTATCGTGGTGCTAGGCTTCCTGCCTGTATCGCTATTTTCTCGGGAGAAGAAGCAAGATGCAACAACTAGGTGCAATTCGTCATGACTGGACAGAAGCAGAGGTAAAAGCTCTGTTTGAACTGCCTTTTAATGATCTGATGTTTAAAGCGCAAACAGTGCATCGCGAAAACTTCGACCCGAATGAAGTTCAGGTTAGTACACTGCTTTCTATTAAAACAGGTGCGTGTCCAGAAGATTGTAAATACTGCCCGCAGAGTGGTCATTACAATACTGGTCTGGAAAAAGAGCGCTTGATGCAAGTTGAAAAAGTATTGGAGAAGGCTCGTAAAGCCAAAGAAACAGGTTCAACCCGTTTCTGTATGGGCGCGGCATGGAAGCACCCAGCAGATAAAGATATGCCTTATGTAATCGAGATGGTTCAAAAGGTCAAAGAGATGGGTTTAGAAACCTGCATGACTTTGGGTATGTTGGATGAAGGCAAGGCTCAACAGCTTGCGGATGCGGGTTTGGATTATTACAACCATAACTTGGATACTTCTCCTGAGTTTTACGACAAAATTATCACTACTCGTACTTACCAGGATCGTTTAGACACGCTACAGAATGTTCGCGATTCCGGTATGAAGATTTGTAGTGGTGGTATTTTGGGCATGGGCGAAACGGCTAAGGATCGCTACGGTTTATTGATGCAACTAGCGAATATGCCAGTGCAGCCTGAAAGTGTACCAATCAACATGCTGGTTAAAGTATCGGGTACTCCGCTAGAAAATGTTGAAGATTTAGATCATATCGATTTTATTCGTATGATTGCTGTGGCGCGTATCATGATGCCTAAATCCCATGTTCGTTTGTCCGCTGGTCGAGAAAAAATGAGCGATGAAATGCAGGCGATGACATTCTTTGCTGGCGCCAACTCTATCTTCTATGGAGAGTGTCTACTCACTACACCAAATCCAGAAACACATCGCGATGTTCAATTATTTAAGAAGTTGGGTATCAATATGGAGCAACGTATCTCTGATACGGATGAAACCCAAGAAGCTGCATTAATGAATGACCTGCAGAAACAGCAGGACAGCACTCACTTCTACGAAGCTTAATGGCTTAAAGGAGGTAGTGAAGACTACCTCCTACTCTATACCCCTTAGAGATTTACTATGTCTTTTGACTCCTTGTCTGAAGAGCTGCAGCAGCGAAAGCAGCAGTCTCTTTATCGTCAACGCCGTACGTTAGAAACACCACAGCAACCTATGGTGAGCGTGGATGGGCGTGAGTATCTTGCCTTCTGCTCAAATGATTATTTGGGATTGGCTAATCATCCTGAGGTTATTCAAAGCTTTCACAAAGCGGCAGATAAGTATGGTGTTGGTGGTGGTGCTTCACATTTAGTGAATGGGCATAGCCAGGCTCACCATGAGCTTGAAGAGGCGCTTGCCGAATTTACAGGTAGACCTAGAGCGCTCCTTTTCTCAACCGGGTATATGGCGAATATTGGTGCCGTAAATGCTTTATTGGATAAGCAGGATGCGGTATTTCAGGATCGCTTAAATCATGCCTCTTTATTGGATGCAGGTTTGCTGTGCGGCGCGCGTTTTCAACGTTACTTGCATAACGACCCCGAGAGCCTAGATACACGCCTGAGCAAATCAGAGGCTCGACGTAAGTTAGTGGTTACTGATGGTGTATTTAGCATGGACGGTGATGTGGCTGATCTGCCTGCACTCGCTTCAGTATGTCGTGATCATAATGCTTGGTTAATGGTAGATGATGCGCATGGCTTTGGTTGTTTAGGTGAACAAGGTGGTGGCTGTGCGGAATATTTCGCTATGGGACCGAATTCACCTGAAGTGCTGGTGGGCACCTTGGGCAAAGGTTTTGGTACTGCGGGTGCATTTGTAGCCGGTTCTGAAGAGCTCATCGAGACCTTAATTCAACACGCTAGAACCTATATCTACACTACAAGTATGCCGCCAGCAGTGGCTGCTGCTACCTTAACGAGTTTGCGTATATTGCGTGAAGAAAACTGGCGTAGAGAAAAGCTCGAAGCGTTGATCCAGCAATTCCGAAAAGGTTGTGATGATTTAGGTTTGGATCTAATGGACTCTCCAACGCCGATACAGCCAATTGTAATTGGCGAATCAGATAAAGCGATCCAGATTAGTCAGGGGCTTGAACGAGAAGGTATATTCATCAGTGCGATTCGTCCGCCAACCGTTCCGCAAGGCAGCGCACGATTAAGAGTGACCTTAAGTGCCGCGCATACAGAAGCGCAAGTTGAGCGCTTATTAGGCACTTTAGAAAAAGTTATTAAAGAGCAGGCGTAGATGAGCCAAGTAAAGCTTTATAAAGAGTACCGCGAGAACCCAGGCAAGCCTGAACTAGTTCTATTACATGGCTGGGGGATGACAGGGCAGGTATGGGGCCCATTTGCTGATCAATTGGCAGAGTATTTTAGCCTGACGATTCTCGATCTACCGGGTTTGGGGCGATCTCAGGAGTTTCCTATCCCTTATACGCTTGATGCGGTATTGGATCTGCTAGTGGACCAGGTGCCTGAATCGGCAATCTGGTTAGGTTGGTCGATGGGTGGGCAGATCGCCGTTGCTTTTGCGGATCGTTTCCCAGCGCGTGTGAATAAGTTGATTACTATTGCTTCTAACCCTTGCTTTGTTCAGCGCGATGATTGGCCGTCGGCTATGGATGAAGAGACTCATCAGGCTTTCGAAACATCGCTTGCTCAGAATCAGAAAAAGACCTTAACCCGTTTTATTATGCTGCAAACACAAGGGGCTGAAGCGGGTCGAGATATTCTGAAGGCTCTTAAAGTGATCCTTTCAGATGTGGAGCACACGGCAGCTGAAGAGAGCTTAGCTTTATTGCGCTTAGATCAACGTCCGGAGTTAAAGAATCTAGCGGTGCCAGTGTTACACCTCTTTGGAGAGGTCGATCACCTTGTTCCAAATTCAGTAGCAGATGCTTGTCAGAGTATAAGTGGTGGTCAAGTGGTGACTTATACCGGTGCCGGTCACTTACCTTTCCTTTCTCATCAAGCTGACGTTGTCGCTGATATTCTTGGTTTTGTTCAAGGGGATCAATCATAGTGGATCTGTTGATTGATAAGCGCCGTGTAGCGGATTCATTTAGCAAAGCTGCTCAGACGTACGACAGTGTTGCTGACTTGCAAAGAGAGGTTGGACAGGAGCTATTGGCTTATCTCCCTCAGCAATCTGTATCCACCATGATGGATTTAGGCTGTGGTACAGGCTACTTCACTCCTAAGCTCAAACATGCCTATCCAGATGCAACTTTACTCAATCTAGATCTTGCCTTGGGAATGTTGCAGTTCTCCCGCGCGCAGCGCTGTGAAGATCAAACCCATTGGATCTGTGCTGATGCTGAGGCGTTGCCGATTGCTGATCAGCAGTTAGATCTGATCTTTTCAAGTTTGGCGATACAGTGGTGTGAAGACGTAGAGGGTTTGTTCTCAGAGATAAGCCGTGTGTTAAAGCCGGGGGGGCGCTTTGTCGTTGCTACGCTGGGGCCTGATACTCTTAAAGAGCTTCGTCAAGCTTGGTCTCATGCAGACAGCTTTACCCATGTGAATCAGTTTATGCCAGTGGAGCAGTTAAAGGCTGCTCTACCGGAAGCGCTTTGTTGTCAAACGTTAGAGCAGCAGAATAAGGTTCTACGTTATTCACAGTTAAAGCAGCTAACAGATGAGCTTAAAAGGCTTGGGGCGCACAATATGAACGCTGGTCAGCAACAAGGTCTGACGGGGCGAGAGCGGGTGCGCCGTTTTAAAGAAGGTTACGAACAGCAACGTTTGGATGATGGGGCTTTGCCGGCGACCTATCAGGTTATATACGCTGTATTTGAAAAAGAAGTTTAGGGGTAAGGTTGTGGGTAAGCGAAGTTTCTTTGTTGCAGGTACAGATACCGATGCTGGAAAAACCGTGGTTTCTACGGGACTGATTGAGGCCGCTAATCAGCGTGAGCTAAGAACGATCGGTTTGAAGCCCATTGCCGCGGGTTGTGAAGAAACGGATGACGGCTTACGAAACTCTGATGCAGTTGCTCTACAAGAGGCGGCATCCGTTGCTATGTCGTATGAGCAAGTAAACCCTTTTGCATTTAAACCTCCTATTGCACCGCATATTGCTGCAATGAAAGAAAATCGTGTATTAAGCGCTGATCGTATTGCTGCGATGTGCAAAGGCGCTTTAATGCAGCCTGCTGATTTTGTGATTATTGAAGGCGCGGGTGGTTGGCGAGTGCCACTAAGTTTTCGTGAAACTATGGCTAATATCCCTAAGCTTTTAAATGTGCCAGTGATCATGGTAGTGGGTATGAAGCTTGGTTGTATTAATCATGCTTTGTTGACTGCCGAAAGCATCTCCCGCGATGGTCTGCAGCTAG
Organism: Neptuniibacter sp. QD37_11; assembly: GCF_047778105.1. Classification (NCBI taxonomy): domain Bacteria; kingdom Pseudomonadati; phylum Pseudomonadota; class Gammaproteobacteria; order Oceanospirillales; family Oceanospirillaceae; genus Neptuniibacter; species Neptuniibacter sp. QD37_11. The sequence continues at coordinate 702,100 of NZ_CP180552.1, forward strand.
CTGGATGGATTGCTAACCGTGTTGATCCAGAGATGGATTGTTACGGAGAAAATGTTGAAACTATCGCAAATATGCTGCGCGCACCTCTACTTGGCGAAGTGCCATATCTAGATGAACCTTCTGCAAAAAATGTTGCCCAATATATTGATCTCGATTTATTGTTGAATAATTAACATGATCAAAAAATGAACATCTCCTCTCGATGTTCTATAATTACTGTTGCCATAGCTGTGTTTAAAAAATATAGAGGTGGTGGCTATGAATGTAACCAATGCTTTGCAGACAGGTTTGGTCGGTATTAATCGTGGTTTGGACAACGCGCCGCGAGCTGCTAGTGATGTCACTGGTTCGGGTAAGCCTGATCAACCTGAAGAAGCTACAGGCCGTGATCAAAACCAAGCGGTACTAGAATCAGCAGCAGGAACTGATGTAGAAGCTGCTGCGACAAAAGTTGTCAGTCAATTGGAAGAACCAGGCGAGCCTGGCGCGATTATTAATGTGCGTGTGTAAATGTGCATTAACTAATAAATGGATGTGGTGAACAAGGTGAAAGCAGAGATTGCTTTGCACATAATCAACAGAGGGGTATAGCTGATGCAGATATTCAATGCAGCTAATTCCCAGGCACTGAATGCCAGTGCTATACCGCAAGAACTTCGCTCGAGTGAAGCGAGGAAGGTGCTTGCGACTGTTGAAAATGTGGCGCCTGAGCAGGAGCTACAATCCAGTCGAGGTTTGGTTAACCGAGATCGTGTGACCCTTTCTGCTGAAGCAGCCGAACTATCCCGTCTTGCTAGCACAACGTCCACCGAACTAGAACGTGAAGATGGTGAACTTATTGGCTTGGAATCTGATGATGCCGAGCTAGTAGGGTTGGAGTCTTCATCATCGACTTCTGCTCCAGCATCCTTAGGCGTTTCTAAATCTGAACAGGCGCAAGAGCAGCAGGAGCTTGAAATAACTCGAGAGCTTGCTAAGCGTGACCGTGAAGTCAGAGCTCATGAACAAGCGCACGCTTCCATCGGTGGGCAATATACCTCTGCGCCGAGCTATACCTATGAGCGTGGGCCTGATGGTCGCCTTTATGCTGTTGCCGGTGAAGTCAAAATAGATACATCTCCAGTGCCGAATGATCCGCAGGCGACTTTAGAGAAAGCTGAAATTATCCAGAGGGCGGCTCTAGGTGTTGCAGAGCCATCTGCAGCCGATCGTGCTGCAGCGGCTGATGCTCGAGCTATGGCGGCTGAAGCGCGCGCTGAGATCCTGCAGCAAGAGGAAGGTGTAAAAGCTGAAGAGGCGAGTGCTGCTGAAGAGTCAGAATCGGAAGATGAGGATGATTCTCCAACTGCAGGTGAGCGTTTGCAGGAATTTAGAGATCAGCAACAGGCTCGTTCTGATGGTGCTGCTGAGGCTCTAAATGACTTTAATGAACGCATGAAAGATATCAATAAAGAGCTTGCACAGATCAACAAGAAACTAGTTGATGCCGGTGTCTTCCAAAAGCTTTTCCCTGAAGGCTCTCTACTTGATCAGCAAGTATAAGCTGGTCAATCCTTTCCTACTGTATATAATCCAATATGAGCTGTGTGAATTCAGCTGGTTTTTCCGCGTGTGGCCAATGGCCAGCATTTTGGATGATTTTGTAATCTGCTTTAGGGAATAGCCCTAAAACCGCATCGCGATATTTGGGTAGTAGATAATCCGATTTAGCGCCCTTAATAAATAAAACTGGATTTGTATAGGGGTTACCTTGAGGGGCTGCGCTGATATTGGAGTATTGGTTATGCAATGCGTCTAAGTTCATTCGCCATGCAAATTTCTTATCTTCAGTGCGGTAGAGATTCTTCAGCAGGAATGCTCTAACACCCAATTCATCGACATAAGCTGAAAGTTGTTTATCAGCATCGCCACGGGATTTAAGGGATGTTAGGTCGACTGAAAATAGTCCTTTGAATACATCGTCATGATGGGGTGTATATTCCACTGGGGCTATATCAACAATAACCAGCTTTGCTATGAGTTCTGGATGAGTAATAGCAAATTGCATTGCTGCTTTACCGCCCATTGAGTGGCCGATAATGTTGGCTTTGTTTAGCTTTAGATCCTGCATCAGTTCAGCGATATCACTAGCCATAAGTTCGTAGTCGATCTCCGCCGAGTGTGGAGAGCGGCCGTGATTTCTCATGTCGGCAGCGATCACTTGAAAGTGCTCTGACAGAACTTTGATTTGAGCGCCCCAGTTTTCAAGGGTGCCAAACAGGCCATGCAAAATAATTAAAGGTTCACCTTCGCCGTGAATCTGATAGTGCAGTTTCATTATCTATTACTCAAAATAAAGGCGGCGCTGATAAGTCAGGGCCGCCTTGGGTATTAACTTACTTAGATATTACAGAATATCTAGTAGCTCTACGTCAAATACAAGCGCAGAGTATGGAGGGATGCCACCTGGAGAACCTTGCTCACCGTAAGCTAGGTTGTAAGGGATAAATAGCTTCCATTTAGCGCCTTTGTTCATTAGCTGAAGAGCTTCAGTCCAGCCAGCGATTACGCCGCCAACAGGGAATTCTGCTGGTTGACCGCGATCGTAAGAACTGTCGAATACTTTACCGTCAGTGAAAGTACCGTGGTAGTGAGTACGAACAGTAGACTCGCGAGAAGGTTTGTCGCCTTCTTCACCTGCTTCGATGATTTCGTACTGTAGGCCTGATTCAAGAACAACAACGCCTTCACGTTTAGCGTTTTCAGCTAGGAACTCTTCACCTGCCGCAGCTGCTTCTTTAGCTTGTGCTTCTTGAGCTGCACGAAGACGTTCGTTGATTACGTTGAACGCTTCTTGGATCTCTTGAACTTCTACGCGCATTGCTTCGCCGTTGAAAGAATCAGCGATACCTGCGGAGATCGCATTTAGATCCATGCCTTCGAATGGCTGTTGTGCTAGCTGGTCGCCCATTTGACGGCCGATACCGTAGCTTGCTTTCTGTTCTAGTGTTTCAAATTGAAGATCAGACATTTATTGAGTCTCGTTGAGTCAAAAAAAGCGAGCAATCTCGCAGCTCGCTATAGAAAATTATTTGCTTAAAAACAATATGGGGTCGACGCGTGTGTTATTCAAGCTTACACCCCAATGAAGATGTGGTCCCGTGGAGCGGCCTGTTGATCCTATCTCCCCAAGCTTGTCACCTGTTTGGAGTACGTCCCCGATTTTTACATCAATTTTACTCATATGGCAGTACATCGTTGTCATGCCGTAACCATGATCAACAATGACTGTTTTGCCATTAAAGAAGTAGTGTCCAGTGTCTACAACGGTGCCTGCAGATGGCGCGGTAATTGGTGTGCCTTTAGGTGCCGCAATATCTAATCCGCTGTGAGGGTTGCGAGGCTGCTTGTTATAAAAACGTTTTAAGCCAAATGGGCTGCTATAAGGACCTTTAGCCGGAATAACAAACCGAGTCGGTAATTGCTCAGGTTCACTCCAATGTTTGTAAGCTGCGACCATTTTAGCTTTTTCGCGGCGCCAGCGTTTTACATCTTCAGGATCAGGTTCTACGTGACGTTTGTTTTTGATGGTTAGATACTGAGCTTTGTATTCTTTGTCCTCAACCTGAAAGTAATACGAGGTTCCGTCAGCTTTTAAGTGTTGTTTCTTGTCTGGTTTGGCGCTTAATGGGATGCCTGCAACAGCGATCCATTTGCTAGTATCCGCGTATGCAGTATCTGTTGATGGTAACACCATAACGCGATTTCCCTTATACCAAGCGGATGGCGCGATAGCTGATGTAAGGCCTTCAAGCGGTAAAATGGCAACGCCGCCAGGTACACGGCTTTCGGTTGGAAGTTCTAGAGCTTGTGCATTGATGCTGAAAGCGCATAAGCCTGTAAAGAGTAGAAGTGATTTGGTGAATGCTTTTCTGATCATATTAATGTTCCGTTATGACTTCATCTACGCTGCAGTGAAGTTGTCCTTTGTGTAAGTGAACTTCTATTTTTTGTCCGCTGACAACATCAGAGGCTGATTGAATAACTTTTTTGTCACTATCTTTGGTGATGGAGTAGCCTCGCTCTAGCGTAGCAAGTGGGCTAACAGTTTGTAACTGGCTCGCCAGCGAAGAAAGTTTTAATTGCTGACTTTTTAAATTTGATTGGCATGCCTGCTTAAGGCGTTGATGCAGCGAGTGAAGCTGTTCTTCCCTGCGTAGCAACAGCTGTTCAGGTGACTGAGCCTTTAAACGCCCTTCCAATTGCTGATATTTGATCTGCTTTTGCGCGAGGATGCGTCTGATTTGATTGTTCAGTTTTAGCTCTACATGATCCAAGCGTTGAGCTTGTTCTTTTAAAATCTGGCCAGGATGGCGTAATCGACTCTGTAAATTCGAAAGTTGCTGCTTGGCGGTAAAAAGCTGTTGCTTCTGTTGGCGCTTAAGTCGAAGGCTGAGCTGATTTAAGCGTAGTTGTAGCTCTTGTTGGTCTGGGCTGACTAATTCTGCAGCAGCGGAGGGGGTAGCTGCGCGGATATCGGCTATAAAGTCTGTAATGACCACATCAACTTCATGTCCTACTGCGCTGATAGTGGGTATTTCACAGTCAAATAAGGTGCGAGCAACTTGTTCGTTGTTGAAAGCTTGCAGATCTTCAAGTGAGCCTCCGCCGCGCCCCACGACGAGAACGTCACAAACTTGGTGCGCTTCAGCCAAAATTATCGCTTTGCAGATTTGTTGCGGGGCATCTTCGCCTTGTACGGCTGTCGGATAAATAGTGACGGGCAGGCCAGGGAAGCGTCTTTTTAGTACCGTTAAAATATCGTGTACTGCCGCACCTGTAGGTGAGGTAACGATGCCAATATGATTGGGGTGTTCCGGAAGCGCTTGTTTTTGTTTGCTGTCAAATAAACCCTCTTTCAAGAGTTTGTTCTTCAACTCTTCAAAAGCAACTTGAAGTTGGCCGCTGCCAGCGGGTTCTAGAAAGTCGCAGATTAATTGATAGTCGCCGCGGCCTTCATACAAGCTAACTTTAGCACGGACAATAACTTTGTCCCCTTGTTTGGGTTGCTTGCTTAACACTTGGTTGCGGTTCTTAAACATGGCGCAGCGTACTTGGGCTTTGTCATCTTTAAGAGTGAAATACCAATGGCCAGAACTAGGGCGAACAAAGTTAGAGATCTCGCCTTCTACTTGAATGGTAAGAAATGATCGCTCAAGCAAAGTGCGTGCTTGTCTATTTAGTTCGGAGACACTGAGCGCATGGGATTGAGTGCCAGATTTAAAGCTATTTGAGTTCTGCATGGCCCTCATATTAAACGATCTAATCGAGTTACTGCATCCGAAAGCAAAAAAAATGAAAACTAGGCCGTAATTACCCTGTAATTTACAAGTTTTAGATTGAGACAAAAGGCTAATTTCTGTATAATTTCCCGTTTAAATTTTACTTACTACACAGGCTGGCAAAGAATGTTGCGAATTGCTGAGGAAGCACTCACTTTTGACGATGTGTTGCTGGTTCCGGGCTACTCTGAAGTACTGCCAAAGGACGTTTCACTGAAAACTCAACTGACTAAAGGTATTCAGCTGAATATTCCTTTGGTCTCTGCTGCTATGGATACCGTGACTGAATCCGGTCTGGCTATAGCTATGGCGCAGGAAGGCGGTATCGGGATCATCCATAAGAACCTGACAATTGAGCAGCAAGCTGCTGAAGTTCGTCGCGTTAAAAAATATGAAGCAGGTGTTGTAAGTGACCCTGTAACTTGCAGCTCTACTATGACTGTAGGTGAACTACGTCAGCTGTCTATTGAAGTTGGTTTCTCCGGCTTCCCTGTAGTTGATGGCGACGATCTGGTTGGTATTGTGACTGACCGTGATTTCCGTTTTGAACGTAAGCTGGATGCGACTGTTGCTTCTATCATGACGCCAAAAGAGCGTTTGGTAACAGTGAAAGAGGGTGTGGACCCTGATGAAGTTCGCAATCTGCTTCGTAAGCACCGTATTGAAAAAATCCTAGTTGTTGATGATGCCTTCAAACTACAAGGCATGATGACAGTTAAGGATATGAATAAGGCTCAGTCTCATCCTAATGCTGCTAAAGATGCTAAAGGTCGTTTGATCGTTGGTGCTGCAGTAGGTACTGGCCCTGAAACACCTGATCGTGTAACCGCACTTGTAGAAGCTGGCGTTGACGTAGTTATTGTTGATACTGCACACGGCCACTCTAAAGGTGTTATTGATCGCGTTGCTTGGGTTAAACAGACTTACCCACAGGTCCAAGTGATTGGCGGTAACATTGCTACTGCTGAAGCGGCAATCGCGCTAGCTGATGCAGGTGCTGATGGTGTTAAAGTTGGTATCGGCCCTGGTTCTATCTGTACTACACGTATCGTTGCAGGTGTTGGCGTGCCTCAGATCAGTGCTGTAGCTAATGTTGCTACTGCTATGGCTGAACGTGGTGTTCCTGTCATCGCTGATGGTGGTGTACGTTTCTCTGGTGACCTAGCTAAAGCCATTGTTGCGGGTGCATCTGCGATCATGGTTGGTTCTATGCTAGCGGGTACTGATGAAGCGCCAGGTGAAGTTGAACTATTCCAAGGTCGAGCATTCAAGTCTTACCGTGGCATGGGTTCTCTAGGTGCTATGGGTCAATCTTCAGGTTCTTCTGACCGTTACTTCCAAGATGCTTCTAAAGGCGTTGAGAAGTTGGTGCCAGAAGGTATTGAGGGTCGTGTACCTTGTAAAGGTCCAATGGGCGGCGTAGTTCACCAGTTAGTAGGTGGCTTGCGTGCAGCGATGGGCTACACCGGTAGTGGCGATATTCAAACTATGCGTACAGTTCCACAGTTTGTACGTATCACTAACGCGGGTATGAGCGAAAGTCATGTTCACGATGTGAGCATCACTAAAGAAGCGCCAAACTACCGCGTAAGCTAAGTAAATAAACTCTGAAAAGAGGGGTGGATAGAATCCGCCCCCTTTTTTTTTTGCGGCGACGCTAATGTCGCAAAGTGAAGAGATTGAAAGTTATGACCAAAGATATTCACGCTCAACGAATTCTGATTCTAGATTTTGGTTCTCAGTACACGCAGTTAATTGCACGTCGTGTACGTGAAATCGGTGTTTACTGTGAAATTCACGCTTGGGATATGTCTGAAGACGATATCCGTGAGTTTGCGCCTAAAGGTATTATCCTTGCTGGTGGCCCAGAGTCTGTTACTGAAGGTGATTCACCTCGTGCACCAGAGGTTGTATTTAACCTAGATGTGCCTGTGTTGGGTATCTGCTACGGCATGCAGACTATGGCTGCTCAGATGGGCGGTGAAGTTTCTACATCCGATAAGCGTGAATTTGGTTATGCCCAGGTTCGTTTAGAAAGCAGCCCAAGCCGTCTACTTGAAGGTATTGAAGATCACGTTGCAAACAACGGTGCTCTCTCTCTAGATGTATGGATGAGCCATGGCGATAAAGTTACTACGCTGCCAGAAGGCTTTGCAGTAATTGCATCGACTGAATCTGCTCCGATTGCAGCAATGTGCAATCCTGAAAAGCAGTTCTTTGGTGTTCAGTTCCACCCTGAGGTGACACACACTAAACAGGGTGGTCGTATCCTTGAGCGTTTTGTTGTTGAGATTTGTGGTACTGAAGCGCTATGGAACTCTGCAAACATCATTGCAGACCAGATCGAAAAAGTACGCGAGCAGGTAGGTGATCAGAAAGTTCTTCTAGGTCTATCCGGTGGTGTTGATTCTTCTGTTGTAGCGGCATTGCTTCATAAGGCTATTGGCGATCAGCTGACCTGTGTGTTTGTTGATAACGGTCTTCTGCGTAAGCAGGAAGGCGATCAAGTAATGGATATGTTCGCTAAGAACATGGGCGTAAAAGTCATTCGTTCTGATGCGGAAGATTTATTCCTAGGTCGTTTGGAAGGTGAAAACGACCCTGAGAAGAAGCGTAAGATTATCGGTAATACTTTTATTGAAGTATTTGATGATGAAGCGACTAAGCTAACTGACGTTAACTTCCTAGCGCAGGGTACGATCTACCCAGACGTAATTGAGTCTGCTGCTGCGAAGACGGGTAAGGCGCATGTGATTAAGTCTCACCACAATGTGGGTGGTCTGCCTGAAGATATGCAGTTTGAGCTAGTTGAGCCGCTACGTGAGTTGTTTAAGGATGAAGTGCGTAAGCTGGGTCTTGAACTGGGTCTTCCATACGATATGGTTTACCGTCACCCGTTCCCTGGACCGGGTTTGGGTGTGCGTATCCTTGGTGAAGTTAAGAAAGAATATGCTGATATCTTGCGTGAAGCGGATGCGATCTTCATTGAAGAGCTGCATAAAGCTGATTGGTACCACAAGACAAGTCAGGCATTTGCGGTGTTCCTACCAGTTAAATCTGTAGGTGTTGTAGGTGATGGTCGTCGTTACGAATACGTTATTGCTATTCGTGCGGTAGAGACTATCGACTTTATGACAGCGCGTTGGGCTCATCTACCTTACGAGCTTCTAGAAACTGTATCTAGCCGTATCATCAATGAGATCCCTAAAGTATCTCGTGTGACTTATGATGTAAGCTCTAAGCCACCTGCGACAATTGAGTGGGAATAAGTATTCTTTAAGCTGAATTGTTATGATAAAAAGCCTGCTCTTGTGCAGGCTTTTTAGTGTTTGGGGAAAGGTGAATGGATCAGCGAGAGATAGATGAACGCTGGATGGAAGAGGCTTTACTGCTGGCGGATCGAGCTGAAGAAATTAACGAAGTGCCGGTCGGTGCTATCGTGGTTCTAGATGGTGAGGTTATTGGTAGGGGCTGGAATCAGCCGATTAGTGGTCACGACCCAACTGCACACGCTGAAATACTTGCGTTGAGGGATGCGGCGGCTAATGTCGGTAACTACAGGCTGGTCGGTGCTGATCTCTATGTAACAATCGAGCCTTGCACTATGTGCACCGGAGCTATTGTTCATTCTCGTATTCGACGTGTTATTTTTGGGGCGGTTGAAGCTAAAGCTGGGGCTGTTCAGAGTAATGGACAGTTGCTTGATCAAACTTGGATGAATTATCAGGTTGAGGTCGAGGCTGGTGTATTAGCTGAGCGTTGTAGCGAAAAAATTAGCGCGTTCTTCAAGCGTCGTCGTGCCGAAATCAAGGCCGAAAAATTAGCTAAAAAGCAAAACCTACTAAAGGGCGGGTAGAAGATCCTCGACTACTTGTCCTTTATCCCAGCTTTCATGGTCTGGATTTAGGTCCGCTTCTTCGTCCTGGCGCTTAGTTTGGAGAACCTGCATCTCCCAGCTAAGTAGCTTCATATATTTTCGAATATTACTGACATAGTGCACAGGTTCGTACCCGCGTGCATAACCGTAACGGACAGTGCTGTAATGTCTTTCTTGAGTTAATAGGGGAAGGTGTTTTTTTACATCATCCCACTTATCGGGGTTTAGCCCGGCTCTTGAGGTCAATACACGCGCATCTTCTAAGTGACCGTAACCTACGTTGTAACCAGCGAGTGCAAACCACAAGTGGTCAGGATCAGGAATGCGATCTGGAATTTTCTTCTTTACGATTACAAGGTAATGAGCACCGCCGATAATACTTTGCATGGGGTCTGTCCGGTCGGTGACATTAACCTCTTTAGCTGCAGCATTGGTTAGCATCATTATTCCTTTGACACCTGTAGGGGAGACTGCTTTTGGATCCCAGTGAGATTCTTGGTAGGCAATGGACGCTAATAATTGCCAGTCTATTCCGGTTTCCTGCTCGGCCATAAGGAAATACTGTTCGATCTTCGGAAAGCGTGTTTGCATATCCTTCTTGAAGGTCGTGGTGTCGTAGAAATTAAGTGGATTACTGCGATTAAAATATTTTTCTTTTAGTGATTCGATCAGAGTTTGGGTACTTTCAAGGGCAAGAAAGCGATTAATGGAATCGCGCAAAGTTTGGTCGTGATGAGGGGAGAGCATCCAGGCTAGAGGTTGTGGCTCGTCGAGATCAAAGCCTTTTTTAAGGCCTGGGAAAAAGGTTTTTTGGCTATCGAAAGTAACGGCATCAACGACTGTGTAGTCTATTTCTTTGTTTTGCACTTGTTCCATCAATTCAGTAGAAGAAAAAGTACTGGTTTCGTCCCAAGTTAATTCTGGATATTGAGCTTTAAGGTCTTGTAAGAGTTCGGCATGGCTGCTGTTGGCTAGGACGACTAGTTTTTTACCGGGTTTAAGTAGATCGGAAATGTCTTTGGGTGCTTTCTTGCCTTTGGTTTGACGGTATATCAGCGTAGTCGTGGTTTTGAGATAGGGTTGGGTGAACTCAAACTTTTCCTGGCGTTCTTCGGTGATCGTAAGCATGGAGCCCGCGATATGACCATCACGTGCGCTCATCGTCGTGAAAATAGAACTGAAATCATCAGGAAGAACCAATTCGAGTTCTACGCCAAGATGGTCGGCATAAGCTTTGGCTAAATCGTATTCAAAACCTGCTGGCTTGCCTTTTTCAATAAAATAAGTGTTCGGTGAGTTGCGTGTAACGAGTTTTATCGCGCCAGATTCTATGATCGCGCCTAGCTGGGTTTTGCTATTCCAGCTTAATAAGCCCGGAATACAGAGCAAAAGAAAAATAACCAGAGCATATGCTGCATCTTTTTTGCGACTAATATCAAACATCGTACTGCTTTTCTGGTATCCAACTGGCTGTTTCGGTAAAATTCACTACTTATATTTCTCCTGTAACCACTGCTTTATATTTGCAGCTATCAAGAGGCTCTATTAGAGATGCTGGCACTGCGCGGAGCACCTGCTCTTTCTGCTTTTCGTCATGAAAAGTTACTTACCGTTATTCAGTCTTCAGTTCCTGCTGTAACAGGTCTATATGCTGAATTTATGCATTTTTCCGATTTGTCACAAGCTTTATCGGACGATGAGCAAAAAGTATTGGAACGTATTTTACGTTACGGACCAAAAGCTGAGGCTCAGGAGCCAGCGGGTCAGCTGTTTTTAGTTGTTCCTCGCCCGGGCACTATATCGCCTTGGTCGTCGAAGGCAACTGATATCGCTCACAACTGTGGCTTATCAGCGATCAAGCGTCTGGAGCGCGGTATCGCATACTACGTTCAAGCATCTAAAGATCTTACTGATGCTGAAGTAGAAGCTGTACAGGCTGTATTGTTCGATCGCATGGTTGAAGCTGTATTGCCAAGTATAGATGACGCGTCTTCGCTTTTCTTAGAAGAAGAGCCGAAGCCACTGACGACTGTAGATATTTTGGGTGGTGGCCGTGAAGCGTTAGTTGCAGCGAATACCGACCTTGGCCTAGCGTTGGCTGAAGATGAGATTGATTACCTAGTTGAAAGCTTTATCGAGCTAGACCGTAATCCGACAGATGTTGAATTGATGATGTTTGCTCAGGCGAACTCTGAGCACTGCCGTCACAAGATCTTTAACGCTTCATGGGATATCGATGGCGAAGCGCAGGAGAAATCGCTGTTTGCCATGATTCGTAACACCAATGAAATGGGCGGTGAGAACGTACTGTCGGCGTATAAAGATAACGCTGCGGTAATGGTTGGTTCTAAAGCGGGTCGATTCTTCCCAAAACCGGATAGCAAAGAGTACAGCTACAATCAGGAAGATATTCAGATCCTGATGAAAGTTGAAACTCACAACCACCCAACTGCAATTGCACCACACTCGGGTGCTGCAACAGGTTCAGGTGGTGAAATTCGTGATGAAGGTGCGACCGGTAAAGGTTCTAAGCCAAAAGCTGGTCTTACAGGTTTTACTGTGTCTGATCTAAATATTCCTGGCTTTGAGCAGCCATGGGAATCTAAATACGGTAAGCCAGAGCGTATTGTGACACCTCTGGATATCATGATCGAAGGCCCTATTGGTGGTGCTGCATTTAACAACGAATTTGGTCGTCCCGCGCTAACAGGTTACTTCCGTACTTTCGAACAGAAAGTAAACGGCGCTGCGGGTGAAGAAGTTCGTGGTTACCACAAGCCAATCATGATTGCGGGTGGTTTAGGTAACATTCGTGATGAGCACGTTGAAAAGGGTGAAATCCCAGTAGGTGCTAAGCTGATCTGCCTCGGTGGCCCTGCAATGCAGATTGGTCTAGGTGGTGGTGCTGCATCTTCTATGACATCGGGTTCTTCTACTGCTGATCTTGATTTTGCCTCTGTACAGCGTGATAACCCTGAGCTAGAGCGTCGTTGCCAAGAAGTTATCGACCAGTGCTGGCAGTTGGGTGATGAAAACCCAATCGCATTTATTCATGACGTAGGTGCAGGTGGTCTATCCAATGCCTTCCCTGAATTGGTAGGTGATGGTAATCGTGGTGCTAATTTCGAACTGCGTAATGTGAACAATGATGAGCCAGGCATGTCGCCGTTGGCTATCTGGTGTAACGAAGCGCAAGAGCGTTATGTTATGGCGGTGGCTCCAGCGGATATGGCTCGCTTCGAAGCGATTTGTGAGCGTGAGCGTTGCCCTTATGCGGTTGTAGGTGAAGCGATCGAAGAGATGCACTTAACGCTTGGTGATACTCACTTCGAGAATAAGCCAGTTGATCTACCAATGAGCGTGTTGTTTGGCAAGCCGCCAAAAATGCATCGTTCTGTAGAGCGCAAAGCATACGAAGTACCGTCTTTCGATACAAGCTCGATCGATCTTAAAGATGCGGCTGAGCGCGTAATGAAACTGCCTGCGGTAGCTTCTAAGTCTTTCTTGATCACTATCGGTGACCGTTCGATTACTGGTCAAGTAGCGCGTGATCAAATGGTTGGTCCATGGCAGGTTCCTGTGGCTAACTGTGCGGTAACGACTGCTGCTTACGATACATATACTGGTGAAGCAATGGCCATGGGTGAGCGTACACCGCTTGCATTGGTTGACTCTCCTGCGTCTGGTCGTATGGCGATAGGTGAGACTGTTACTAACATTGCGTCAGCTCGCATCGGCGACATTAAAGATATTAAGCTGTCTGCAAACTGGATGTGTGCTGCTGGCCACCCAGGTGAAGATGAAAAACTGTATGACACTGTAAAAGCTGTAGGTATGGAGTTGTGTCCGCAGCTGGGTATCACTATCCCTGTAGGCAAAGACTCCATGTCTATGCGTACCGTGTGGGAAGATGAAGGCGAACAAAAATCTGTAACTGCGCCGATGTCTTTGATTATTACAGGCTTTGCCCCTGTAACAGATGCCCGTAAAACATTGACGCCTCAGCTACGTACTGATCAAGGTGAAACTGACCTGATTCTTTTGGATCTAGGTAATGGTAAAAACCGTATTGGCCTTTCTGCATTAGCTCAGGTTTATAACGAAGTAGGTCAAGATGTTCCTGATGTTGATCAGCCAGAGCAACTTGTAGCGTTCTTTGCAGCGATTCAAGAACTGAACGAGCAAGGTCAAATCCTTGCATACCATGACCGTGCTGATGGCGGTCTATTTGCAACGATTGCTGAAATGGCATTTGCTGGTAAAACAGGTGTTGATCTGAATCTAGATATGCTTGCTGGCGAAGAGAGTGAGTTGGCCGCAGCGTTGTTTGCTGAAGAGCTAGGTGCCGTTATTCAGGTTAAGCGTGATAGCTTAGAAACGGTTCTGACTGAGCTAAATGCCGCAGGTCTTGGCGATATTGCTCAGGTTCTAGGTTCTACTAACTTGGATGATGAGATTCGCTTCCACTTCAATGAGGAAGAGATCTATTCTGAGTCACGCGTACAGCTACAGCGCTGGTGGGCAGAGACTTCTTACCAGATTCAGTCTTTGCGTGATAACTCTGAATGTGCACAACAAGAGTTTGATCGTATTCTTGATAAACAAGATCCGGGTCTGAATACTGAGCTTACGTTTGATCAGAATGAAGATGTTGCTGCGCCATTTATTCAGACGGGTACACGTCCTCAGATGGCTATCGTTCGTGAGCAGGGTGTAAACGGTCAGATTGAAATGGGCGCGGCGTTTGATCGTGCTGGTTTTGCAGCTGTTGATGTCCACATGAGTGATATCCTTTCTGGTCGCGTTGAGCTTGATCAGTTTAAAGGCCTGGTTGCTTGTGGTGGCTTCTCGTATGGTGATGTGTTGGGTGCAGGTGAAGGTTGGGCTAAATCGATCCTATTTAACGCACGTGCACGTGATCAATTCCAGCAGTTCTTTAACCGTGAAGACACGTTTGCATTAGGTATCTGTAACGGTTGTCAGATGCTGTCTAACTTGCATGAATTGATTCCTGGTTCTGACTTGTGGCCGCACTTCGTACGTAACGTTTCAGAGCAGTTTGAAGCGCGTGTTGCTATGGTAGAAGTTCAAGATTCTAAGTCTGTGTTCTTGCAGGGTATGGCGGGTTCTCGTATGCCAATCGCAGTAGCACACGGCGAAGGTCGTGCAGAATTCAAAGATGAAGCGCACCTTGCGGGACTTAAGTCATCTGATACAGTGGCTCTACGTTACGTGGATAACTATGGTCAGCCTACAGAGGTTTACCCTGCTAACCCGAATGGGTCACCAGAAGGTATTACAGGTGTTACAACTACTGATGGTCGTGTGACTATTATGATGCCGCACCCTGAGCGTGTTTTCCGCACTGTAACTAACAGCTGGGCGCCAGATGAATGGTCTGAGGATGGTGCGTGGATGCGCATGTTCCGCAATGCGCGAGTTTGGGTAGGTTAATTCCTTTACGGTATAAAAAGGCAGCCAAGGCTGCCTTTTTTATTGCTCGTTATTTTAAGGGGAAGGCAAAAAATGATGAAAAAAAAGGCGCTCAGTGAGCGCCTTTTTATAAAGGTAGTAAGGAATTACTTAGTACCAGAAATCTCAACTTCTACACGACGGTTAGCACGTAGGCAGTCGATTAGGTTAGCGCCGCGCTGGCCATCGCAAGATTTAGCAGGAGCGTTTTCACCCATGTAACCAGTGCTGATTACAGAGCCGTTTACGCCGCCAGCTTGTAGAGCTTCAGAAACTGCATTTACACGCTTCATAGATAGAGCGTCGTTGTATGCGCTCGCACCGATACGGTCAGCGTGACCAACTAGGTTTACGCTAGTTACAGACTTAAGAGAGTTGATGTAGCTAGAAATGTCGCTTACATCGCCAGCGTTAGAGCTGTCGAAGTCGAAGTATACGATGTGCTTCTCAACAGTAGCCATTGGAGCTGGTGCTGGAGCTGGTTCTGGAGCAGGAGCAGCTGGTGCTTTGTAGCCTTCACAACCTTCGATAGCATTAGCTTCTTCCCAGAAGCCGTGACGCCAGCAGCCACCTGAGCCAGTTTTCCAAACTGTAGCGTTCGGAGTTTCGTCCCAGTAACCTGCATTGTCTGGGTGTGCTTGTGCACCAGTAGCTAGGCCCATAGCCATCACTAGGCCTGAAGCAATTGCGAATTTTTTCATTTTGCTGTCCTTAAAATACGATTGGGGTTCTGTATCTTAGAATTGTAAGAAATAATCTGCTTATTACAACTCTTCTAAGCTGAACATAGTATAAACATTCCAATATTTTGTACTATCTTTTGACTATTGTCGGATAAAAGCCGCTATTTTTAGCCTGGCTAATATAGATAGCTATCTATTTCTGAATGCAAACTGTGCACTTTAGTTGCAGATTTTCTCTATATTCTGTTGTTATGGTAATACTTTTTTATAGGGTTTTACTACCACTTTGGCATATACCCCTGCTTCTATATATGGGTCTTTATCTGCCCAAGCTTGCGCTTCTTGCAGTGAATTGAACTCTGCAATAACTAGACTGCCGCTAAAACCAGCTTCGCCTGGGTCTTCACTATCAATGGCAGGATGAGGACCGGCTATAAGTAAGCGGCCTTCTTCGTTAAGTTGATTCAGTCTCGCTAGATGGTCTGGGCGGGCTGCCAGTCTTTTTTCTAGGCTATTCTCAACATCTTCGGAAATAATAGCGTAAAACATAAGGTCTCCTGCTACTGATCGTTATTTTCTGTATTTTCAATGTGGCGTGATAGGTAGAAACCTTGAGCAATAATAAAGACAAGGGTGAGACCAAGCATGCCGAATAATTTAAAGTTAACCCAAATTTCTTCGCTAAAACTGTAGGCGACAAATAGGTTAATAATGCCCATCAGTACGAAGAATATAACCCAAGCAATATTAAGGTTTTTCCAAGCGAACGCCGGGAGGGATATATTGCTACCCATAAGGCGCTCAACAATAGTTTTTTGACCGATGAACTGGCTGCCCAAAAAAGCTAGGCCAAATAACCAGTTAACAACAGTTGGTTTCCACTGGATAAAGGTTTTATCTTGAAAGGCAACCGTTGCTCCACCTAAAAGAACAACTAAAACTAGTGTGACTAGCTGCATCTTTTCGATTGTGTGCGTTTTAATCCATGTGTACAGCATTTGGAGCAGCGTAGCTGGTATTAGGATTGCGGTGGCTAAAATGATGTCGTTTGTTGCCTTATAGACGATGAAAAAGATAATAATAGGTAAAAAATCGAGTAACAGCTTCATAGTCGTTGAAATCAGTCCGTTTAAGGTAAAATACAAAGAACGTTATAGCTCTTTATAGATAGAGTGAAAAATATGGAATTACCACACTACGATTTACATTGTCATTCTACTGCGTCAGACGGTGCCTTGTCCCCTATAGAATTACTAGAGTTGGCAAAAAACAATAATATTGATGTCCTAGCTTTAACAGACCATGACACGGTAGCTGGGGTTAAAGTTTTACAGGCTGAAAACCCTGCAGAAATTAAGATTATTACAGGAACTGAACTAACCTGCCTTTGGAATGGCCGAGTTATTCATATTGTAGGGCTAGGGGTGGATTTAGAATCCGACAGTTTAAAATCCTATCTTGCTAATTTATCTAATCTTCGAATAGAACGGTCAAAGAAAATTAGTCAGCAACTGGTTTCTATGGGCTTACCTGATGTTTTTGAGCAGGCAAAGCAATTGGCTGGTCAGGGGAGTATTGGGCGACCCCATTTTGCACGAGCTTTACGTGAGCAAGGAGCGGTTGCTAATGAGCAGCAAGCTTTTAAAAAATATTTAGGCATTGGAAAAAAAGGTGATGTCAAAATGGCATGGCCTGAACTTTCTGAAACAGTGGGGGTGATCAAAGCTGCGGGTGGTATTGCGGTTTTAGCGCATCCCACTAAGTATAAGATGACTTTTACGAAGCTACGTTTAGTTATTGCTGACTTTGTTGAATGTGGTGGAGAGGCAATTGAGGTTTCTTATCCAGGAGTTACACCAGATCATCATTATCATCTGTTGAGAATAGCAAAAGAAAATAATTTACTACTTTCGGCAGGTAGTGATTTTCATGCGCCTTCACAAGGGTGGACTAACCTAGGAAAGTACCCTCCGATAAAGGTTGAAGGGCAGCATGTTCTAGAGAAATTATTGAACTAAAAGTTTGTCGCTTTTGATTATTTATTAAATAATAGATTGTATAAGAATAACTTTATGTAAGGCGTGTGATAGTGAGCCAGTTTTTTCAAATACATCCCGATAATCCGCAAGCGCGTTTGATTTCACAAGCGGTCGAAATAATTAATAAAGGTGGCGTGGTTATCTATCCTACGGACTGCGCCTATGCATTGGGTTGTCATCTTGGTGATAAGACCGCTTTGGAGCGAATTAAGCGAATTCGACAATTAAGTGATAAGCATAATTTTACATTAGTGTGTCGAGATTTAAGCGAAATAAGTACTTATGCAAAAGTGGATAATACTTGTTATCGATTATTAAAATCCCACACCCCAGGGGCTTTTACCTTTATTTTAAAGGCTACATCAGAGGTGCCTAGGCGTTTATTGCATCCAAAAAGAAGAACGATAGGGATTAGAATTCCAGATAATGCAATTGCCCTAGCGCTAACGGAAGCGTTGGGTGAGCCAATAATGAGCACGTCGCTAATAATGCCGGGCGAAGATATGCCGCTAATGGATCCCTATGAAATGCGTGAATTATTGCAGCATCAGGTCGATCTTGTAATTGATGGTGGCTACTGTGGTATGGAAGCAACAAGTGTAATTAACTTAGTTGAAGATGTGCCTGAAATAATTAGACAAGGTGCAGGCGATATAAGTGACTTTGGTTAATTTATTTTTTATTTCTTTTTGAAAAATATTTTTCCTTGATTATTTATCGACTATAAAGATAATTGCTTACTTACTTTTATTTTGGTGGTTTTGAAATGTCTGATTTTCTTAAAGTTCTACTGCGCAAAAATTCATTGCGCAAACAATGCCAGGAATTATCTGTTTCTGAACTAGAAAAAGTGATTTCTGATTTAACTGTTATTGCTGAAGATAAGCGTGCTGAAGAAGAAGCGCTAGAGGCAGCTGAGCAGGAAAAAGCAGCAAAAATTGAAGCTATTCGCCAAAGTATGCAGGACGCAGGTGTGGATCTAAATGATCTAATGGGGCTAATTGGTGAAGCTGCAAGTACGCCTAAGAAAAAGGTGCAGCCTAAATACCGTATAGAAGATGACAGCGGTGAAGTTCACGAGTGGTCTGGTCGTGGCCGTACCCCGTTAGCTTTTCAGGCTTATTTCGATAAAGGATTTACTAAAGAAGACTGTCTCATTTAAAATAAGAGTACGGTTTTATAGAAGCCCTTTCTTTTATGGAAGGGCTTTTTTGTTTAAAGGTATTAACTTTGATTAATACCTGTTGTCTTAATTAGCATATTTGTAGGTGCGTCGAATGACTGACGAAAAGTTACATAAAGTATTGGCGCGCTCCGGAATAGGCTCACGTCGTGAGATGGAGCGTTGGATTAAAGAAGGTCGAGTTTCAGTAAATGGTTCAATTGCTACCTTAGGAGATCGAATCTCTGAAGGTGATACGGCTGAAGTTGATGGTCATCCTGTACAGTTGATATTTGATAAGCAGGCTGAGCGTAGAGTGCTTATTTATAATAAGCCCGTGGGTGAAATCTGTACACGTCATGACCCAGAAGGTAGGCCAACAGTCTTTAGGCATCTGCCGCCTTTAAAAGAGGGGCGTTGGATTGCGATTGGTCGACTCGACATTAATACATCTGGTTTGTTGTTGTTTACTACCGATGGTGAACTGGCAAATGCATTGATGCACCCGTCTGCTCAAATTGATCGTGAATATGCAGTTCGTGTTTTGGGTAATGTTGATGACGGCATTTTGTCCCGCCTAAAAGAAGGTGTTCTGTTAGAAGATGGCATGGCCCGTTTCACCGATGTGCAGTTCTTTGATGGTGAAGGTGCCAATAAGTGGTTCCACTGTGTAGTGATGGAAGGGCGTAATCGAGAGGTTCGTCGTTTGTGGGAGTCGCAAGAGATTCAAGTTAACCGTCTAAAACGTGTTCGCTTTGGGCCTATTTTCTTGCCTAGCGATGTTAAGTCGGGCACATGGAAAGAGATGACCGGTAAAGAAGTGAATTCTCTGTCTAAAATGCTTGAGCTTAAGCCGAAGCGTGGCGCAAGAATGACGGCTGATGAAAAGCAAAAATACGAGCGTCGTTACAAGAAGCAGAAGGCGCGTCGTCAAGAAGGAAGCTAGTTACGAAGTAAATTTAGACAATAAAAAAGCAGCTTAAAGCTGCTTTTTTATTGTCTTTTATTTCTACTAAATTATTGAGCGTCTAGCGATTGGCCGTTGACAGTTGCGCTGTCTTTGCCCATTAGATAAAGATAGGCCGGCATAATGTCTTCCGGTGCGGTCACTGATTGCGGGTTCTCAGCTGGGTAGGCATCGGAGCGCATTTGTGTTCTGGTTGCACCTGGGTTGATGCAGTTAGCGCGAATATTGCAAATGCCGCTGGTCTCATCTGCTAGTGTCTGCATCAAGCCTTCGGTCGCAAATTTAGATGCTGCATAAGCACCCCAGTATGCCTTGCTTTGACGTCCTACGCTTGATGATGTGAAAACAACCGATGCATCATCTGACTGTTGTAAAAGTGGCATGAGGGTTTGGGTTAGCATGAATGGTGCATTTAGATTTACTTGCATCACCTGCTGCCAAATTACTGGGTCGTAGCTTTCAATCGGTGTCCGCACACCCAAGATGCTGGCATTGTGAAGAATGCCATCGATTCGGCCGAATTCTTGATCGAGCGTGTTGGTTAGCTCAATGTAATCATGTTCTTGTGCACTTTCTAGATTGAGAGGGACTAGTGCAGGTTGTGGATAACCTGCGGCTTCAATCTCGTCATAAACATTTTCAAGTTTTTCTAGTGTGCGGCCAAGAAGAATGACGGTTGCGCCGTGAGCGGCAAAGGTTATTGCTGCGGTACGGCCTATGCCTGAGCCAGCGCCAGTCACCAGAATAACTTTATCCTTTAATAAGTCTGCAGGGGCTTGGTATTCAAACATAGTGATCTGTTCCTAATCATTAACGTAAAGCAGTGTATAGAGATTGTAGCAGTGGCTTGAGCTCAGTTGCACTGGATATCTGGTGATCGGCTTGCCAATTTTTAGGATCGTCGCCTTGATCGATGTAACCGTACTCGGCTGCGATGGTTAGCATGCCGGCGCGATTGCCTGCTTCGATATCCCTAATATGGTCGCCAATGTAGATGCTGCTTTCAGGGTCGCAATCGATTTCTTTGCAGGCTAAGAAAAGTGCTTCTGGGTTTGGTTTCTTGTCTTTAACGTGGTCTGGGCAAATGACGCTTTTTGCTGAATCGCTCAGTTGTAGCCCTTGCATTACTGGTGTGGTGTAGAGCTCTGGTTTGTTGGTGACAACACCCCAAGGTATGTTGTGCTCTTCAAGCCAAGTTAGAAATTCGGCCATACCAAAAAAGAGTTGGCTATCTACATCAAGATGTTCAAGATAAATGCTAAGCATTCGCTGGTGTAATCGGTCAAAGTCGGCTTCACCTTCTTTTAGATTGAAAGCAGCCCCAACCATAGCTCTGGCCCCATGAGAGACATAACCGCGAAGATATTCGTAGTTTATTTCATCACGACCTTCTTCTTTTAGGAGGGTGTTAACAACCCAGTGAAAGTCCGGTGCGGTGTCTATTAGTGTGCCATCTAAATCGAATAAAACTGAAGCTGGTTTATCGGACATGATTACTCTGGTTTAGTCGTAGCGATAATGTAATTCACATCGACATCTGATGGATGAAGGCTGTATGTTTTCGTCAGTGGGTTATAAGTCATACCGCACATGTCTATATTCTTTAGGCCGCTTTGACGGATCCAGTTGCCAAGTTCAGAAGGGCGAATAAACTTTTTGAAATCATGAGTGCCTTCAGGAACTAGTTTCAGTACTTTCTCAGCGCCAAGGATCGCGAAAAGGTAGCTCTTTGGATTGCGATTGAGTGTCGAGAAAAAGACCTTGCCGCCCGGTTTGCAAAGTTTGGCACAGGCTTGAACGATTGAAGATGGATCGGGAACATGTTCCAGCATCTCCATGCAGGTAACAACATCAAAGGATTCAGGTTGCTCGGCTGCTAGCTCTTCAACGGGGATCTGTTTGTAGCTGACATTAACGCCACTTTCAAGACCGTGTAGTTTTGCAACTTTTAGAGGAGCGGCGCCCATATCAATGCCTGTTACGGTTGCACCGCGTTGAGCCATTGATTCGGACAAAATTCCGCCACCACAACCGACGTCTAATACTTTCTTTTCGGCCAGATGCGCAATGCGATCTATATAACCAACGCGTAACGGGTTGATGTCGTGGAGTGGTTTGAATTCGCTATTTTTATCCCACCATTTGCTGGCAAGTTCTTCAAACTTTGCGATTTCTGCTGGATCAACGTTTGCTTGAGTGCTGTTTTCTGGCTGAGTCATGATGTTTTAGCTTTAAAGTATTTGTTGGCATTCTACCATTGCTAAGGCATTGAAAAACAGTTGATCGCGCATCTCTAACTTTAATTGTATAACCTCTTATTTTTTCAGGATTCCCTTGTAGGAAATGTGATATACTCGCGCGGTTAAAAATATCCGCGGAAACCTTCCGTTGTGAGAGTGATTCAAGGATAGGGAATGGGTGATTTAGCCAGAGAAATCCTGCCAGTTAACATCGAAGATGAACTGAAGCAGTCTTACCTTGATTACGCAATGAGCGTAATCGTCGGCCGTGCGTTGCCAGATGCGCGCGATGGCCTTAAACCAGTTCACCGTCGCGTGTTGTTTGCGATGAATGAATTGGGCAATGACTGGAACAAAGCATATAAAAAATCTGCCCGTGTGGTAGGTGACGTAATCGGTAAATACCACCCGCATGGTGATAGTGCGGTATACGACACTATTGTTCGAATGGCTCAGGATTTCTCCATGCGTTATACGCTGGTAGATGGCCAGGGTAACTTTGGTTCGATCGACGGTGACTCCGCCGCTGCGATGCGTTATACCGAAATCCGCATGGATAAGATCGCCCATGAGCTGTTGGCAGATCTTGAGAAAGAGACCGTCGATTTTGTTGATAACTATGACGGTACAGAAAAAATTCCAGCGGTTTTACCTAACCGTGTGCCAAACCTATTGGTAAATGGCTCTTCTGGTATTGCGGTTGGTATGGCGACGAATATTCCACCGCATAACCTGTCTGAGGTGGTTCGTGGTTGTATTGCGCTGATTGAAAATTCAGACCTGTCTGTTGATGACCTTATGGAGTTTATTCCAGGTCCTGATTTCCCAACAGGCGGTATTATTAACGGCCGTGCAGGAATCCTTCAGGCATACCGTACTGGTCGTGGTCGTATCTATGTGCGTGCTAAGCACCATGTAGAAGAAGATGCAAAGAGCGGCAAGCCTTCACTTATCATCACTGAGATCCCTTATCAGCTTAACAAAGCGCGCTTAATCGAAAAGATTGCTGAGCTTGTTAAAGATAAGAAGATTGAAGGCATTACCGAACTTCGTGATGAGTCTGACAAAGACGGCATGCGTATTGTTATTGAACTACGTCGTGGTGAAATGCCAGATGTGGTTATCAACAACCTGTTTGCTCAGACGCAGATGGAGTCAGTTTTTGGTATCAATATGGTCGCTTTGGTTGATGGTCAGCCAAAGATCCTTGATCTGAAAACAGCGCTTGAATGCTTTATACGTCATCGTCGCGAAGTCGTTACTCGTCGTACTGTTTATTTGCTTCGTAAGGCGCGTGAACGTGGTCATATTCTTGAAGGTCTAGCGATTGCTCTTGCAAACATAGATCCTGTTATTGAAATGATTAAAACTTCGCCAACCCCAGCTGAAGCGAAAGAACGTTTGATCGCAGAAGCGTGGGCGCCGGGTGATGTAATTCAGATGCTGGAGCGTGCTGGTGAAGATGCATGTCGCCCTGAAGATCTGGAAGAACAGTATGGCTTACGCGATGGTAAGTACAATCTTTCTCCAGTTCAGGCTCAAGCAATTCTAGAGTTACGTTTGCACCGTCTAACAGGTCTTGAGCATGAAAAACTGATTGCTGAATATAAAGAGCTGTTAGAACGTATTGCTGAACTTCTGAAAATTCTAGGTTCACACGAACGCTTAATGGAAGTGATTCGTGAAGAGCTTGAAGCGATTTTGGAAGAATATGGTGATGAGCGCCGTACTGAAATTACTGCTTCTCGTAAAGATCTGACAGTTGCAGATCTGATCACTGAAGAAGATATGGTGGTAACTATATCTCACGGTGGCTACGCGAAAACTCAGCCGTTGACCGATTACCAATCTCAGCGTCGAGGTGGTAAAGGTAAGTCAGCAGCAGCGATTAAAGATGAAGATTTCATCGAGCATCTACTGATTGCGAATACCCACGATACGATTCTGTGCTTCACGGACCGCGGTAAAGTTTACTGGTTACGCGTATTTGAAATTCCAGTGGCGAGCCGCACAGCACGTGGTCGTCCGATTGTTAATATCTTGCCTTTGGATGAAGGTGAGCGCATCAGCACGATCTTGCCTGTAGGTAGCTACGAAGAAGATAAGTTTATCTTCATGGCGACAGCTTCCGGTACGGTTAAGAAGACTGCACTGACTAACTTCTCCCGTCCGCGTACTAGCGGTCTGATTGCTCTTGATTTGTTAGATGATGACCATCTAATCGGTGCTGCAATCACTAATGGTGAAGACGATGTCATGTTGATGACAAGTGCTGGTAAATCTATGCGCTTCCGTGAGGAAGATGTACGCCCAATGGGCCGTACAGCACGTGGTGTACGTGGCGTTAAGATGGATGACGGCGTTAAGGTTATCTCGTTAATCATTCCTCAAGAGGGCGGTAAGATTTTGACCGCTTCTGAAAATGGTTATGGTAAGAAAACCGCTGTTGATGATTTCCCTGTGAAAGGTCGTGGTGGTCAGGGTGTTATTGCTCAGCAATGCTCTGATCGAAATGGTGCCCTAGCGGGTGCTGTTCAAGTCTTCGATGGTGATGATGTCATGCTGATCAGTGATCAGGGTACCTTGGTGCGTACGCGCGGGGATGAGATCTCAGAACTTGGACGAAATACGCAAGGTGTAACTCTGATTCGCGTTAGCGATGAAGAACGCTTAGTCAGCGTTGCTCGTATCGAAGAACCAGACGAAGAAGAGCAGGTGGAGACTGATGCAGAGGCGGAAACCCCGACCACTGCTGAGGAATAATTTCTACCTCAAGTGCGGCGCGAATGTGCCGCATTTTTTATATATGACTTTAAGTAGAGTGAAGATAAGTCTATGACACGTAAGTACAATTTCAGTGCAGGCCCTGCTGGTTTACCTAGTGAAGTATTGCTGCAGGCTCAAGAGGAACTTCTAGACTGGCACGGTAAAGGCCTTTCCATTATGGAAATGAGTCACCGCAGTAAAGAGTTTGTCTCGGTTGCTGAAGCAGCAGAGCAGGATTTACGTGACCTGATGGGAATTGGTAGTGACTACAAGGTTCTATTCCTTCAAGGTGGGGCTACCTCGCAGTTTTCTATGATTCCAATGAACTTGCTGCGCGGTAAAACTACGGCTGACTATATTAATACCGGTATCTGGTCGAAAAAAGCGATCCAAGAAGCGTCTCGTTATTGTGATGTACGTATTGCTGCATCTAGCGAAGGTAACGGTTTTACTGCTGTTCCAAGCCAAAGCGAGTTGGAGCTAAATGCAGAGGCGGCTTATCTGCATTACACGCCAAATGAAACGATTGGTGGCTTGGAGTTTGATTATGTACCTCAGTCTGGAGATGTTCCTCTAGTTGCTGATCTATCCTCTACAATCCTGTCTCGCGAGATTGATGTAAACCAGTTTGGTTTGATCTATGCGGGCGCGCAAAAGAATATTGGCCCAGCAGGTTTGACGGTTGTGATTGTAAGAGAAGATTTGTTAGGTGATGTTGTTGCCGGCACACCAACAATGTTTGATTACAAAGTACATGCTGATGCTGAATCTATGTGTAATACACCGCCAACCTATGGTTGGTATCTAGCTGGTTTAGTCTTTAAATGGCTAAAAGCCCAAGGTGGTGTAGCTGCGATACAAGCGGCTAATCAGCGTAAACAAGAAAAACTCTATGCAGCGATTGATGCCAGTGACTTCTATGCTAACCCAATGGCGTCAGCTAACCGTTCTTGGATGAACGTGCCATTTACTTTGGCTGATGATGCTTTGGATAAACTGTTCTTAGAACAAGCAGAAGAAGCGGGTTTATTGAACCTTAAAGGTCATCGCTCTGTAGGTGGTATGCGTGCGAGCATCTACAATGCTGTCCCAGAGGAAGCAGTGGATGCGTTGATCGCGTTTATGCAGCAGTTTGAAAAGCAACACGCTTAAAATCATTTGCGGAAAATGAGAAGAGTATGAGTGAACAAGAAAAAGAGTTACGTGTTTTACGTGACCAGATCGATTCTATAGATGGTCAGCTTCATGAGCTTCTGAATCAGCGTGCTAAATGTGCTCAACGTGTAGCTGAAGTTAAACAGAAACATCAAGGTGAAGCGGCGGCTGTATTTTATCGCCCTGAGCGTGAAGCTCAGGTATTGCGCGCTGTGATGGAGCGTAACGAAGGTCCATTGCCTGATAAAGAAGTTGCACGTCTTTTCCGTGAAGTAATGTCTGTTTGCTTGGCGTTAGAAGAGCCAATGCGAGTAGCTTTCCTTGGCCCAGAAGGTACATTTACCCAACAGGCTTCAATGAAGCATTTTGGTCACTCTGCTCATAATCTTCCGATGCAATCGTCTAAAGATGTCTTCCGCGAAGTGCAGTCTGGTGGTGCTCATTACGGTGTTGTCCCAATCGAGAACTCTTCGGAAGGTGTTGTTAGTAGCACGCTTGATCTGTTTAAACAGTTCGATCTTAAAATTTGTGGAGAAGTGGAAGTTCCAGTTCACCTACATTTATTGGTCAACGAAGGTGATAGCTTGGATGAGATCTTCAAGATCTATTCCCATGAGCAGTCCCTAGCGCAAAGCCGTAGTTGGTTAGATGCGCGTTATCCACATATTGAAAAGGTTGCAGTCAGCTCTAACGCCGAAGCAGCACGTTTGGCTAAGCAAGAAGGTCAAGGTTATGCCGCCATTGCAGGTGACATGGCTGCAGAACTTTATGAACTTGAAGCTGCTGTTAGCAATATCGAAGATCAGGCGGATAACTCAACGCGTTTCTTGATCATCGGTGATCAGGATGTTGGCCCTAGCGGTGATGATAAAACATCCATTTTGGTTTCTGTGCCTAATGCTCCAGGTGCTTTGTATCAGTTGTTGGAACCTTTCCATCGTTCACAAATTAGTCTGACACGTGTAGAAACCAGATCATCTGCGAAACAATCTATGTTCTATATCGATTTCGAAGGACATAGTGAAGACAAGCTAGTTGCTAAAGCGCTGGCTGAATTAGCCAAAGAAAGTGTTGAGCTGAAAATCTTAGGTTCATACCCACGCGCGGTGCTTTAAGAGGCATATCGATGAGTTGTGATTTCTTTTCACTGGCTTCACCAGGGGTGCAAAATCTGCACCCCTATTTGCCAGGCAAACCACCAGAAGAGTTAGAGCGAGAGCTTGGCTTAACTGATGTGGTGAAGCTGGCAAGTAATGAGAGCCCAATAGGGGCCTCACCAAAAGTCGTCACAGCTCTCCAAGATAAACTGTCAGGCATCAATCTTTATCCTGATAGTGGTGGTTACCGATTGAAGTTGGCTCTGGCTGACGATTTAAACTGCCAGTCGGAACAGATTACATTAGGTAATGGCTCTAATGATGTGTTGGAACTGATCGCTCGTGCTTTTCTAACCTCAGATGATGAAGTTATCTATTCTGAATATTCTTTTGTCGTTTATTCGTTGGTGACTCAAGCAATTGGTGCTAAAGCTGTGGTCGCTCCAGCCAAAGATTGGGGGCACGATCTTGATGCGATGTTGGAGCGATTAACTCCAAATACTCGTATGATCTTTATCGCTAATCCTAACAATCCGACGGGTACATATTTAACCCAAGGACAGTTAGAAACGTTTTTAGCCCAAGTGCCAGAAAATGTCTTAGTGGTTTTGGATGAAGCTTACACGGAGTATGTGGAAGCAGAAGACTTTCCGGATAGTTTGAGTTTACAGAAGCAGTATTCGAATCTAATCGTTACTCGAACCTTTTCTAAAGCTTATGGCTTGGCTGGTTTACGTGTCGGTTACTCGGTTTCAAACAACGATATAGCAAATCTGTTAAGCCGAGTAAGACAGCCATTTAATGTGAATAATCTGGCGCTTGCCGCTGCAGAAATAGCTATATCTGATCAAGAGCATCTAGATAAAGCTGTACAAGTTAATACTGCAGGCATGGCTTTTTATCAGTCAGGTTTGGCCAAGTTGGGATTGGCATTTATCCCATCGGTAGGAAATTTTATTGCAGTAGATCTGGCTAAAGATGCCTCGCCTATCTACCAATCAATGCTAGAGCAGGGTGTTATTGTTAGGCCAGTGGCGAATTATGGAATGCCAAATCACCTGCGCATCAGCATTGGTTTACAACATGAAAATGAACGTTGCCTAAAAGCATTACAACAAGTGGTAGAGAAACGTTGAGTCAAGGAATCAAAAATACACTAATTATTGGGTTAGGTTTAATTGGCGGTTCTTTAGCAAAAGTACTTCGTCAAAACCGTTGTTGCGGACAGATTATTGGTTTTGATCGTGACCCAGAAGAGACAAAGTTAGGTTTAAGTAGCGGAGTGATCGATGTAGCTGCTGATAGCCTAGCGGATGCTGTAAGTCAGGCGGATATTATTGTTTTAGCAGTGCCTGTAAAAGCGATGGAAAAGGTGCTGGTGGATATTGCGCCATTTATCGCTGAAGAAACATTGATTACAGATGTAGGTAGTACTAAGGCTAATGTGGTCGAAGCGGCTAAGCGAGTCTTTGATCAAGTGCCTTCTGGTTTTGTACCGGGTCACCCAATTGCTGGTTCTGAGAAAAGCGGTGTAGCAGCAGCGGATGAACATCTATTTGAACAGCACAAAATTATTCTAACGCCTTTAGCAGAATCTTCATCTTACGCTGTTAAGGTGTTTACTGAAATGTGGGCGTCCACTGGTGCAGAAGTGCTGATTATGGACGTAGAAAAGCATGATGAAGTGTTGGCAGCAACCAGTCATCTCCCACACATGCTGGCGTTTTCCTTAGTGGATACTCTGGCTCAGGAACAAGGTAATAATACTGATATTTTCCGCTATGCAGCTGGAGGCTTCCGTGATTTTACTCGGATAGCCGGTAGTGACCCGACAATGTGGCACGACATCTGTTTAGCAAATAGAGACGCTTTGCTAGCGCAGTTAGATCGATATACATCGGGATTAGCAAAGCTAAGAGCAGCGATTGAGTGCGGTGATAGTGAGACGATGTTAGGCACTTTCACGCGTGCGCGAGCTGCGCGAGAACATTTTTCAAGAATCCTTTCTGGTACGGCATATTCACAAGATATGAGTAATCAATTAGTAACCTTTCGTGCCCAGCCTGGCGGCAGCGTAAGTGGTAAAATTCGAGTTCCAGGTGATAAATCTATTTCACATCGCTCCATTATGCTGGGTTCCCTAGCTGATGGTGTTACGGAAGTTACAGGCTTCCTTGAAGGTGAAGATAGCTTAGCGACCTTGCAAGCATTCCGTGATATGGGTGTGGTTATTGAAGGTCCTGATGATGGCAATGTAACTATCTACGGCGTAGGTGTTAATGGCTTAAGTGCACCTCCTGGGCCTCTATATGTAGGTAATTCCGGTACATCAATGCGTTTGCTATCTGGTTTATTGGCAGCACAGCAATTTGATTCTGAGCTTACTGGTGATGCTTCTCTTACTAAACGTCCAATGGGTCGTGTAGCTGATCCACTTCGTTTGATGGGAGCAGAGATCGAAACAGCTGAAAACGGTCGTCCACCAATGAAGATTAAGGGTGGTCAGGCACTAAAAGGCATTCATTATGATATGCCTATGGCGAGTGCTCAGGTTAAGTCTTGTCTGCTATTGGCTGGTCTTTACGCTGAAGGTGAGACCTCTGTAACAGAGCCTGCACCGACACGTGATCATACAGAGCGTATGCTCACGGGGTTTGGTTATCCTGTAGAGCAAAATGGCTCTAAAGCAGCGGTTAAATCGGGTGGTCAGTTGCATGCAACTCGCATAGATGTGCCTGCTGATATCTCTTCCGCGACATTCTTTTTGGTAGCAGCGGCTATAGCTCCAGGTTCTGATTTGACTCTAGAGCACGTTGGTATCAACCCAACCCGTGTTGGCATTATCAATATCCTGCGTTTAATGGGTGCGAACCTTGAATTACTTAATGAGCGTGAAGTCGGTGGCGAACCTGTTGCTGATATCCGTATTCGTTATGCACCGCTTAAAGGTATCCATATTCCTGAAGACCAAGTTCCTCTGGCAATTGATGAGTTCCCTGCGCTATTTATTGCAGCCGCTTGCGCCGACGGTACAACGATTGTATCTGGCGCTGAAGAGCTTCGCGTAAAAGAGAGTGATCGAATTCAATCTATGGTTGATGGCCTTAAAGCACTTGGTGTGGATATTGAAGGTACGCCAGATGGTGCGATCATCCAAGGCGGAGAGATCGGCGGTGGCGTTGTAGAAAGCCATGATGATCACCGTATTGCTATGTCTTTTTGTGTGGCTGCGTTGCGTGCTACTGGTGAGATCACAATTAATGACTGTGCCAATGTAGCTACATCTTTCCCTGGCTTTGTTGAACTAGCACAGACTGCAGGAATAAAGGTAGAAAAGGAGGAGGGATGATGTCTAACGGACAGGTCCCCGTAATTACCGTTGATGGTCCCAGTGGATCGGGTAAAGGAACTATATGCCAGCTATTGGCGAAAGAATTAGGTTGGGAGCTGTTAGATAGTGGAGCGTTATATCGCCTACTAGGTCTTGCAGCTAATCATCATGGTGTAAACCTTGATGATGAAGAAGCGTTGGTCGTTTTAGCTGCACACTTAAATGTGCAGTTTATTCCTCGTGATGACGATACCGTTCAGATCGTTCTGGAAGGTGAAGAGGTTACTGATGCTATTCGCACTGAAGCTGTAGGAAAGGATGCTTCTATCGTTGCAGCTATTCCAGCGGTTCGTGATGCTCTATTAGAGCGTCAGCGTGCATTTGCTGAAATGCCTGGGCTAATTGCAGATGGTCGTGATATGGGTACGGTTGTTTTTCCTGAAGCGCCACTCAAAATCTATCTCGATGCCAGTGCTGAAGAGCGTGCTGTACGACGTTATAACCAGTTGATAAACAAGGGACTGGGTGCTAGTCTTCAAGCTATATTGGAGGATATTCAGGCACGAGACGACCGTGATATGAATCGTCCTGTTGCTCCTCTTAAGCCCGCGGCGGATGCAGTAATTCTTGATACGACTAAGATGTCAATCGAAGAGGTCCTAGCCGCTGTAATGGATGCAGCGAGGCATAAAGGGCTTCGCTGATAGTGTCATAACGACAAAGCGGGATACAGATATGAGCGAGAGCTTTGCTGAACTATTTGAAGAAAGCCTTCAAGAGTTGGAGATGGCGCCGGGCGCTATCGTAACGGGTACAGTAATTGCGATTGAGGATGACTTTGTTATCGTCAATGCAGGTCTCAAATCAGAAGGTGTTATCCCGCGGTCGCAGTTTATTGATGACTCTGGCGAGCTAACAATCGATGTTGGATCCGAAGTCAGAGTTGCGTTAGAAGCTGTCGAAGACGGCTTCGGTTCTACCCAGCTTTCTCGTGATAAAGCGAAACGTGCAGAAGCTTGGGCAGAGCTTGAGAAAGCTTACGAATCTGATGAAATTGTAACAGGGCGCATCTCGGGTAAAGTCCGAGGTGGTCTAACGATTATGCTTGGAAGTATTCAAGCATTCCTCCCGGGCTCTTTAGTCGATGTCCGTCCTCTTCGAGATACCAGTCACTTAGAAAACCAAGAACTCGAGTTTAAATTAGTTAAGCTCGATGCCAAGCGCAATAACATTGTTGTTTCGCGTCGCGCTGTGCTCGAAGCGGCTTACAGTGTTGAGCGTGAAAAACTACTTTCAGAACTGAAAGAAGGCCTTGTTGTTAAAGGCGTTGTCAAAAACATCACCGACTACGGTGCATTTATCGATCTTGGCGGTGTGGATGGTCTGTTACACATCACTGATATCGCATGGAAACGCGTTAAGCATCCAAGTGAAGTCCTAACGGTTGGCGAAAGTATCGATGTTCAGGTACTGCGTTTCGATAAAGAACGTAACCGTGTATCGCTAGGGGTTAAACAGTTAACGGAAGATCCGTGGACACAGCTGATTGCTAATTACGAAATCGGTACCAAAGCGAAAGCGAAAGTGACGAATCTTACTGATTACGGTTGTTTCGCTGAGATCGAAAAAGGTATTGAAGGTTTAATCCATGTTTCTGAAATGGATTGGACCAATAAAAATGTGCATCCATCTAAAGTTGTTCAGGTGGGAGACGAAGTCGATGTGATGTTATTAGACATCGATAAAGAGCGTCGTCGTATCTCTTTAGGTATGAAGCAATGCAAAGCGAATCCTTGGCAAGAATTTGCGACTAAATTCCAAAAAGGTGATCGCTTAAGTGGTAAAATCCGTTCAATAACTGATTTTGGTGTTTTCATTGGCCTAGAAGGTGGTATCGATGGCCTTGTACATCTATCCGATTTGTCATGGGATGACAGCGGAGAGGATGTTGTTAAAACACTGAAAAAAGGCGATGACTTAGAAGCGGTGGTGCTTTCGGTTGATTCAGAGCGAGAGAGAATCGCTTTGGGTGTTAAGCAGTTAGATGAAGATCCATTTAGCAGCTTTACTGCGAGTCATGGCAAGGGCAAAGTTGTTAAAGGTACGGTTTCTGATATCACTGACAAGGCGGTTAGTGTAACCGTGGCGGAAGGTGTTGAAGCGGTACTAAGAATCTCCGATGTGTCTCGAGAGCGCATAGATAATCTAGCAGATCATTTTAGCGTCGGAGATGAAGTTGAGGCTATGATCAGCCAAATCGATCGTAGAAACAGAGTGATTTCGCTCTCTATCAAGCAGATGGAAGTAGAGCAAGAGAAACAAGCTCTGGATAAAATTAGTCAGCAGTCTGAAACGACGCTATCAGGCCCAACGACTATCGGTGATTTAATTAAGGCTCAGATGAATAAAGGTGACTCTGAGTAGCTAGGCAGTATGTACGGTCCACGAGCAAAGGAGTATAGGTATGACGAAATCTGAACTGATTGAAGTACTAGTAGATCGACATGAACAATTGTCGGTAAAGGATATCGAGCTGTCCGTGAAGACGATGCTAGATCACATGACAGAATCTTTGTCTCAAGGTGATCGTATAGAAATCAGAGGATTTGGTAGTTTTTCACTACATTATCGAGCGCCTAGAACAGGGCGTAACCCAAAAACGGGTGAGTCTGTAGCGCTTGATGCTAAATATGTTCCGCACTTCAAACCAGGTAAAGAGTTGCGTGAACAGGTAAATGATTCAATTCAAAATTAGGTAATTGAGGTTTAATCCGGTGCGTTTAGTTAAAAAATTGATCTTCGTTGCTTTAGCGTTTTTGGCACTATTTATTGGTTTAATGTTAGTGATTAACAACACAGATCAGGTTGCGATTAATCTTGTTTTTCTGCAGCTACCAGAATTTAGTTTAGGTACTTGGCTAGTAGCGACATTTGTTGCGGGTGCTCTTATCGGTGGAGCGCTTAGTACAATGATTATCGTCATGTTAAAAACCCGTTTG
The DNA here is from genome assembly GCF_047778105.1 of Neptuniibacter sp. QD37_11. Lineage (NCBI taxonomy): Bacteria > Pseudomonadati > Pseudomonadota > Gammaproteobacteria > Oceanospirillales > Oceanospirillaceae > Neptuniibacter > Neptuniibacter sp. QD37_11. Next base: position 735,209 of record NZ_CP180552.1, read on the forward strand.
GGCTCTGCGCGCCGTAAAATTGCTAGTACTCAAAAAGAGCTAGATCAGTTGCGAGTATCCAGCCTGAAAGATGCCGTTTAATCTCGACAACGCTTTTCTTTTAATTCCGTTTGTTCTGGCGATCGGCATTGGCTGGTTGCTAGGCAGGCGTGATAAGCAGTCAAAGCCTGCGCCTCCCCAAACGAATCTAAGCCACGAATACTTTACGGGTTTAGATTATCTTTTGAATGAGAAAATGGATGAGGCGATTGAAAGCTTTATCCGTGCTTTAGAGATCAATTCAGATACCATTCCAGCCCACCTTTCTTTAGCAAAGCTCTTTCGCCGTAAAGGTGATGTAGATCGAGCGATACAGATCCATCAAAACCTTCTAGCGCGCCCAAATTTGGATCGGGATGATTTTATGCGGATTCAGATGGCGCTAGCGAATGACTATTATTCTGTGGGCTTGTTGGACCGAGCTGAAAATCTCTTACAGGAAATTATTAAATCTCCTTCCCCTAAACGCATCCACAGTAAAGCGCTCAATCTGTTAATTAAGCTCTATGAGAAAGAAGGTGAGTGGGAAGAAGCCTTAGTTACAGCGAATAAACTCCCAACGGATGAAAGACGTGATTTAAATAACGAGTTAGCGCATTACTGCTGTGAATTAGCTGACATGGCATTACAGCAAAAGCTTATCAAAGCGGCGGCTGAGTATCTCAAAGATGCAGAGCAATTTGATTCGAATAATGTTCGTGTAAGCTTGTTAAAAGCTCAGATCGCAATGAAGTCTGAACAGTGGAAGCAGGCGATCAAGCATCTTAAAAAAGTATCAAAACAAGACCGGTTATTTGTCTCCGAAACGATTCCTCTGCTGAGGGAATGTTATGAGAGAACAGGAGATCATAAAGATCACCTAGAATACCTACGTAGCTGCTTGGCGCATTCTCCCTCAACGACAGTGCTGATTGCTCTCGCTGAGCATGTTAAGCAGGAGAGAGGTGTTTATGCGGCTGGAAGTTTTATTACTGAAGAATTAAAGCGTCGTCCTTCAGTAAAAGGATTTAATAGTCTGATCGATCTTCATATAGAATATGGCTCAGATAGTGCTAAGGATAGCTTAAAGGTATTACGAGGTCTGACAGGACAGTTAGAACTCTCAAAACCCGTATACCGTTGTAATAGTTGTGGATTTTCAGGCAGAACGCTCTCCTGGCAGTGTCCTTCATGTAAAAGCTGGGGCACGACTAAGCCTATTCAAGGCTTGGAAGGCGAATAAATTTTAGAGAACTTATATGTTATTGGATAAAAAAAGAGTCATTGTTGCACTAGATTACCCTGATCAAAATCAGGCTTTGGCAATGGCTAAGCAGTTGGACCCGACTCGATGCCGTGTAAAAGTTGGTAAAGAGTTATTCACGCGAAGTGGTCCGGCTATTGTAGAAACACTTCAGAGCCTAGGCTTTGATGTCTTTCTAGATCTGAAATTTCATGATATCCCGAATACTACGGCTAAAGCCGTTCGCGCAGCTGCCGAACTAGGCGTATGGATGGTCAATGTTCATGCTTCGGGTGGCCGCCGTATGATGGAAGCTGCTCGCAACGAGCTTGAGCAAGTTAATGGTTCTGAGACGTTGTTAATCGGTGTGACTGTACTAACCAGTATGGAGCGCAGTGACTTGCGCGATTTAGGGTTAGATATTGAACCGTTAGAGCATGTGAAACGTTTGGCTAAGTTAACTGAAGAAAGTGGTCTGCATGGTGTGGTTTGTTCTGCACAGGAAGTAACACCACTACGCCAAGTGATCGGCGAAGAATTCAAACTAGTAACGCCGGGTATTCGACCTGCGGATTCGGATGTTGGCGATCAGAAGCGTATTATGACACCGTCAGATGCATTAAAAGCAGGCAGTGATTACCTAGTGATTGGTCGCCCAATTACTAAAGCAGATTCGCCTGTAGGCGCACTAGCTAAAATCGATGCTGAATTAGAACCGTTGCTTTCGTAGCTTTAGCAAGCTATAAAGAAGGTCTGGCTTAAATGGATGAGGTCAGACCTAAAATAAAGTAAAAGGAATTTACTATGAAACTCTCTTCTTTAAGAGCGCTGATGATGGCGTTCGCTTGTGTGTTCTCTTTGTCTGCTTTTGCAGCTCCTATCGATCTTAATACCGCTACAGCCGAACAGTTAGCACAAAACCTTAATGGTATTGGGGTAGCTAAGGCAGAAGCTATTGTTGAATATCGTACTAACAATGGTCCTTTCACATCGGTAGATCAATTAACTGAAGTGAAAGGCATTGGTGCTGCCACAGTTGAGAAAAATCGCTCAAATATCTCTATTCAAGAGGTTGTGGATAAAAAGAGCGAAGTGGCGAGTAAGAAGTAGCGTTAAGCACTAGTAGTAGGTTGTAAGGCTCAGAGCGATTTGGGTGTTACAACCAGGCGGCTCCACGGACTCCGCTGGAGTCGCCAAATCGCGCTTTCAAAATCGGCGTATTCATCGAATCAGAGAACACATATTGGGCTAACCTCTCTGGAAGTTTCTGATAGATATCGCTCTGGTTAGAAAGCCCTCCGCCTAGCACAATAACCTCGGGATCCAAGATATTGATAACCGATGATAGCGCTTTAGCTAGCTGTTCGATGTATAACTCACAATGCTCTATTGCTGACTTGTCTCCAGTTTTGGCGAGCTCCCATATAGATTCGGTATCTAATTGTGAGAAAGTCGAATCGTTATAGTGAGTGGTAAAACCAGGGCCAGATAAAAACGTCTCTATACAGTCTTGTTTGCCGCAATAACAATCTCGCCCAACCCCATCTAATTCATTAATCCTAGGCAGCGAATTATGTCCCCACTCACCGCATATAGAATTTGGGCCACTAAGCAGTTGCTTATTTATAACAATGCCTCCACCGACACCTGTCCCTAAAATAACGCCAAATACAGAGTTGTAGTCTTTACCGCTACCATCGACAGCTTCAGACAATGCAAAGCAATCAGCATCGTTAGCTATTTTAATAGGCCTTTGTAGTCGGTCGCTTAAATCTTTATCCAATGGATGGCCGATTAAACAAGTGGAATTGGCGTTTTTGATTAAGCCTGTTTCTCGAGAAATTGCTCCGGGAATTCCAATACCAATGGAGCGGGTTGGATGCTTTATGTTGCTTTCAGCCCTTTCTATAAGCGAGCAAATTGCATCTAGGGTTGCTTGGTAATTCCCTTGTGGCGTAGGAACGCGATATCTAAATAGAACATCTGAAGATGGAGTCAACGCAATAATTTCGATCTTGGTGCCGCCAAGATCTATACCGATACAGTAGTCCATTTTTCTCTCATGCTATTTGAGAAATTTAAGTAATTTTATATAACAAAAGCGAGAGTGATTGGAATAAAAATGAGACTGCCCATATTGCCTAGCAAAACAATGGAAGCGACTTGATGAGGCTCTTGATTGTATCGTTCAGCAATCATGTAATTTAAAACGGCTGGTGGTAGTGCACCAAAGACAACTAAATAGGCAAACTGTGTCGCATCCAGTTGTAGGAACTGCTGGCAGATCAGAGCGATGATAATACCGCTGGCAGGGCAGAGTACTGCGCTGAGGCTACCTATTCTCCAATTAGAAAAGTCTACGCTAGTCATTCTTACACCCAGTGCAAAGAGCATTAATGGAATAGCTATCTGACCCAGCATGTCTATAAAGGTATGGACTGCTTTAGGGATCGGTAGATCGAAGCCGCTCCAGATAAGGCCTAAAATGGTTGCTAAAATCATCGGCATGCGAAGTAGATTAAGCAAACGAGTCTTATGATCCAGTATGTAGATACCGACAGTAAAGTGGAGCAAATTTTCCACTAGAAATAAGACTACAGCGGCTTGTAGCGCGTTTTCTCCAAAGGCTAAGACAATCAGCGGTATACCTAAATTACCACTGTTGCTGAACATCATTGGAGGTAGGAACGTTTTAGGATGTACCTTTAACAGTTTACAGGCAGGGTAGAGCAGAATACCTGAGCCAATCACAATAATAGCGGCGCCAATGGCGAGAGATTGGTACTTAATTAGATCAAATGATTCAGCAGATAAAACAGCAAAGATCAGCGCTGGAACAAAAACATCAATATTGATCTGATTGGCTGCATTCATGTCCGGCTGATAGCGGCGGGCATAAAAAAATCCCACTGTGACAATCGCCACAAGTGGGAACACGGTAAGGAATATCCGTTCAATCAGTAGACCTTGTACTTCCATCAATAACTACCTTATATGTCAGTTGTGGCCTACTTTGGAGCGTTTAATCGTACTCTTTGCCTGTTTGAACAATCAGTACAGGAATCTTGGAATTACGCATCACTTGCTGGCTTGTATGGCTATGGTGACCAAATCGGTTTTCCGCGCCCATAACGATCATATCAGCATTTTCAGCTTGTGCAGCACCAAGAATAGAATCAGTTTGATTGCCTTCAGCAACCTTGTGTTCAATGTTAAGCACAACAGGCTTATCTAAACTTTGCAGTTCGTCTTCGCAGAATTTCTCGACACGATCTTGCATTGTTTTGTGGATCTCTTTGATACCTTCATCATGCATCTGCTTGATAAGATCTTCAGAAACATAGTTTTGGATCAGAGCATGACCCATCTCACCCATCGGTTCTACTACGTGTAGCATAACGATCTTGGCATCATTTAGAACTGCCTGGTTAACCGCTTGGCGGAATACAGGCCGAGTGTGTTTACCCAAAGATGTTGCGTAAAGAATAGTTTTGATATCTGGAAGTGCCATGATCATTTCCTCAAAAACAGTCTTAGACTAAAGTATTGAATTCGGTCAGTTTAGCACTTCGTAAGTCGGTGCTCAGATTTACTCGACAATCTATAGACCTAGCTCAATATTTAAATTTAGAACTCAATTTAATGTGGCGAACCACACCCGCAGCGAGACTTTGGAGTCTTACCAATACCAGGGTTAAATGTATTTGTCGGGTCTAATGAGAAGTAGAAATTCTGTAGACCTTCTTCTGCTTCATAAAGATGACCAACGTTATGCTCAGCAGGGTATTTCGCACCTTTCTGTGCCAGTAGGTCCAACATCATCTTCTTCACGGCTTTACCATCAGCGCCTTTCTTCAGAATGTAGTCCTGATGGAAAACGTGACACATAAAGTGGCCGTAGTAGAGCGAGTGAACGATGTGCTTGCTGATCTCTTCCGGTAGTTTTTCTACCCAATCCGGATCATTTCGACGCAGTGCTATATCCAGTGCCAAAATATCTTCAACTTCATTTTGGTGGATGATCTGATAGCGAATAGCAGCACCTGCAGCGGCAAAACGGTGTAGATAAGCTTTTTTGGCTTCATCTGCATCGCATTCGAAGTAATCGCCAGACTGACTGTTGCTGAAAAACTCTTTTAGAAACTTATCTGCTTCGGAGATGCCACCGTCGCTCATTTTTAGCACGAGGTAGTGGTCATACTTCTCGCGGAAATCGCGCATACGTTTTGGCAGAATATTTGGCCAGCATCGGCTCATAACCTGCATAACGCGATCTGGGATATCTTTTGGCAAGAAGCTGATCTTATTCAGTGCAGCAGAGATACGACCTTTCATAGCGAAAAGCTTTGGAAGCGGGTCGGTGCCAAAGTAGTTAATCATCATAAAGGTATCTTTGCCGTATTTTTCAGCAATGTCGTAGATATCTTTATGCATGTATTCAGCAACTTCAGGTAGGTTATCGAAGTGTTGCAGGATGTGGCGGCGAATCTCTGTCAGTTCATTGGCATCGTTGGTGCCAATGTAATAAACCTGTTCTTTTTGTGCGACAGGGAAGGTATCTAAGCGAACAGCGAATACACCTACTTTGCCTGCGCAACCGCTGGATTCATATAAGCGGCTAGTATCAGCGTTGTAGCGAGCAGGTGTGTCTGCATCTACATCGCGAACAATTTCAGGATAATCGTTTGCCGATGCTTTTTGAGTGCTAGCTTTAACATCAGAATCGGTAAAGTTTTTCTGTTCTAAATTTGTAAGGATCTCTTCTGGCGTCTCGCCTAGGTCAATGCCAAGGTGATTAACCAATTCCAACTCGCCATTATCGTTAAGCTGAGCAAATAGAGAAAGCTCAGTATAGGCTGGTCCACGTTGAACTAAGGCGCCACCGGAGTTGTTTGCAATACCGCCAACAATTGAAGCGCCGATACAGGAAGAGCCAATAACAGAATGGGGCGCACGATTAATAGGCTTAAGCATCTTCTCTAGGGTGAATAGTGTTGCCCCAGGGAAGCTGATGATCTGCTTGCCTTCATCAATCAGGTAGATTTTGTTCATGCGTGTAGTGTTGATGACAATAATCTCACGATCATAGTCGTCACCACTTGGAGTGGAGCCTTCTGTTAGGCCTGTGTTAGCGGCCTGCATAATCACAATCGTATCGGCTTTAATGCAGGTATCTAGAACCTTCCACTGTTCTAAAAGTGTGGTTGGAAATACTACTGCAAGGGCAGAACCCTCGCCGGAGCGGAAACCTGTGCGATAGTGTTCGGTCTGGTTTTCCCCAGTGAGAACATTGTTCTCGCCAAGGATAGACCTTAACTGATCGAGAAGATCGTGACTGGACATATGAAGTACTCTACTAGCTCTAAATGGCCTTAAGGCCTAATTATTATATATGTGCGCACTGGGCATCTTAGATACCCAGTGCTATTCAGTTATCTTAACTGTAGGCGATAGTTGGTAGCCAAAGAACGATCTGAGGCCAGAATACTAGTACCAGTAGCGCAGCTAACTGAAGAATAATGAAAGGAATTACACCTTTATAAATATCAGTGATCTTAACGTTTGGTGGGCATACCCCTTTCAGATAGAAGAGGGCAAACCCGACGGGGGGCGTTAAGAACGAGGTCTGCAAGGCCATGGCGACAAGCATGACGAACCAAACCAATTCAGGGTTATCGATCCCCGGAGCTGTAATATCTAAGCCGAGGGCCGAAATTACAGGTGCCAATAGCGGCAAGATGATTAGCGTGATCTCGATCCAATCTAGGAAGAAACCTAGTAGGAAAATAACCGCTAGGATGAAGAAGATGATTCCATAAGGGCCAAATGGAAGGCCTGTTAGAAACTCTTCGATCATCTCGTCGCCACCTAGTTCACGAAGAACAAGAGCGAAACATGTTGCACCAATGAATATCGCGAAGATGTAGGCAGTTGTGTTCATTGTGCCGCCAACAACTTCATGTAGTACTTTGAAGCTAAACTTCTTGTTGTACATCGCCAGAAGTGTTGCACCAAATGCACCTACGCCAGCGGCTTCGGTCGGCGTTGCAATACCCGCAAAGATAGAACCAAGTACGACAATGATAAGAAGCAGTGTCGGTAGAACATCTTTAAGGACATTAAAGAAGATCTTTAGATCAACAGGTTTTGCATCATCCGGGATCGGCATGTGACTTGGGTTGATAAAGCCACGAGCAAGAATGTAGATAATGTAAAACGCGCCAAGCATTAGGCCTGGGAATACAGCGCCCATAAATAGGTCACCAACTGACAGACCTAATTGGTCAGCCATGATAACCAGCATGATGCTTGGTGGGATTAGAATGCCTAGCGTGCCTGCAGAAGCGATCGTACCTAGCGCAAGTGGCATGTTATAGCCCTGCTTAGTCATCGCTGGTAGTGACATAACTGCCAGTAGTACAACGGATGCACCGATGATACCGGTAGACGCAGCTAGGATAATACCAATCGCTGTCACTGTAATAGCAAGACCGCCGTGAACACGACCAAATAGCTCCTGCATCGATTTCATCAAGCGTTCTGCAACGCCAGATTTATCGAGCATGATCCCCATAAATATGAACATGGGGAGGGCTACAAGAATCCAGTTTTCCATGATGGTCCATAGACGGTTAACTACAAGCCCAAGTGTGGTGTAGTCCAGACCCGTCATGGTATCCATGTATGTGTCTGTAAATTGCCCTAAAAAGGCAAAAATGATACCAATGCCGCCTAATACCCAAGCGACAGGTATACCTGTAAATAGAAGCGCGATGAACGACAGGAACATCGCGATTACGAGAACTTCATTCGCATCCATCAGTCATCACCTTTAATAATTAGAGTCAAATCACGAATAAAACGAGAGATAAGTGCTAATGCTAGTAGGCCAAAACTTACGGGAATAACACCTTTAATGATCCAGCGATACGGCAGGCCGGAAGCGGCTTCTGAGCCTTCGTTTACTCGATAGGATTCAGCAACGAAATCGATACTTTGCATAAAGATGATTGCAACGAATGGTAGAACCATTGTTGGGATACTAATAACTTCGATCCAGCGCTTAGTGTTCGCCCTTAGGCGGGAATAGAACAGGTCTACGCGAATATGTGAATTTGTGGTTTGGGCATAAGAAAGACCAAACATTACGCCAATGGAATATAGGTGCCATTGCAGTTCTTCTAGGGCAATTAAGCCGCTAGCAAATCCTTTGCGCAAAATGACCTGCAGCATAATCACTAATACAAGAACAACATAGGTCCAAGCGATAGTGAGACCGATGCGTTTAATAAAATTATCAATCGCATCTGCGAGGGGCACGGGGGTCAGCTTTTCATTTTCAGTCACTGAAACTTACCTTCGCTACTTCTTATTAGATTCTTTGCCGAGTAGTGCTCACTCAAAAATCTAATTATTTATTTTTATAGATTACCTGTATGTACAGGCAAACAGGGCAGCCGAAGCTGCCCTGATATTCTTCGGAGGGCTGGGCACCTTCCGAAGAGAGTCGTCTTACTTAGTTGCGCGTGGTAGGAATGCGTTAGCTTCCCAAAGGTCGTAACCTTTACGGAATGTGCTCATGTCATCCCATACTTTCTTGAAGAAAGGATCCGCAGCAGTTTTCTCTGCAACTACTTCATCCCAAGTAGATTTGAAAGTGCTTAGCATTGTTTCGTTCCAGTAACGGATCTGAACGCCATTCTCTTGCGCTTTTTCCATTACAGGGAACTGCATCGCTTCACCTTCAGCGATTGCGTTAGTCATAGACGCTTTACAAGTTGTTTCAACAAGTGCCTTCTGGCCTTTGCTCATCTTGCCCCAAGTGTCTTTGTTGATCAGTAGTTCGAAGACTGTCGCCTGCTGGTGCCAGCCTGGGAAGTAGTTGTACTTAACGATCTTGTGGAAGCCTAGACGCTGGTCGATTGCTGGCTGAGAGAATTCAGATGCGTCGATTGCACCTTTCTCAAGTGCACCGAAGATTTCGCCGCCTGGAAGTTGAACTGTGCCTACGCCCAATTTTTCCATTACGTCAGCACCTAGACCGAAGAAACGCATGTTAAGACCTTTTAGGTCTTCTGGTTTTTCGATTGGCTTAGAGAACCAGCCAGATGTTTCAGGAGAGATGATTGCGCAAGGAAGAACTTTTACGTTGTAACCTGCATTGTCATACATTTCTTGGTAAAGGCTCATACCGTTACCGTAGTACAACCACGCCATGTACTCACCAGCTTCTGGGCCGAATGGAACTGCAGAGAACAGTGCAGCCGCAGGCATTTTACCCTGCCAGTAACCAGCAGTAGAGTAACCAGAGTTAACTTTACCAGTAGAAACTGCGTCCAGAATCTCTTTAGGGCTAACCAATTTGCCTGGCTCGTAAATTTTCATTTTCATTTTGCCGTCACTTACAAGCTTAAGCTGATCAGCAACCCAAACGATTGGAGTGCCTAGCGCTGGTAGGTGAGAACCGAAAGCAATTGGAGTTTTTAGAAGTAGTTTGTCAGCAGCTTGAGCTGGAGCTGTCGTACCTGCAATAGCAGCAGTAACAACAGCTGCAGAGATCAGAGACTTGGCGAACTTTTTCATGTCACATCCTCTAAGAGATTCATTTTTTATATTTAGTATTGAGATGCAGGAGGAGAGGGTATTGGGATGATAAGACCTCTGCTGCGCTGCAGTAATCTCAATTGGTAATACCAATTTACCATCAGAGATATGCTACTGTATTTTTTTTGAGCAGGGTCTGTCAATATTTTTTTGTTGCTAAATGACTATAGTCTAGATTTATAACATTGGTTAAATCTATTTCATAGTCAGCTATTACACAGGGTTTGTGGATAGTATAAATACGGTGAAAAAAATTATTCCGCTTGGGCTATTGTGTTGCTAATGTAGAATAAATTACTATTAATATTGGTCTTACCAATATAATTTGAGTGCAGAAGATGAGTTACAACCGGGTTAAACAGCCAAAGATTTCTGACGTAATCATGGAGCAGATGGAAGCCATGATTTTGGAAGGGACGTTAAAGCCAGGACAAAAACTACCACCTGAGCGCGAACTTGCAAAGCAGTTTGAAGTATCTAGGCCTTCACTTAGAGAAGCAGTTCAAAAATTGGCGGCTAAGGGGTTGCTAATCAGTCGTCAGGGCGGTGGTACTTATGTCTCTGAAGATTTGGGTGGCTCCTTCTCTGATCCACTGCTTGAGTTGTTTAGAACGCATCCCGAAGCTCAATATGATCTGTTGGAGTTTCGTCACGCTTTGGAAGGTGTGGCCGCCTATTATGCTGCACTTCGAAGTACACCTGCGGATAAAGAGGCGATCTTGAAGTGTTACGATGATCTTCAGCGCTATCACGATACTAAAGACATTCAGAAAGAGGTGTATGCTGATGTGGACTTCCACTTGGCAATCGCAGCCTCAACTCACAACATGGTTCTTCTGCATATGATGCGAGCACTCTTCAATCTGCTGCGCGAACATATTTGGGACAACCTTAAAAACATCTACCCGAACTCTGATTACCGCGAAAAGATCCATGATCAGCATAAAGTGCTGATGGATGCGATTTTAGAAGGTGATCCTGAAAAGGCGCGTCAGGCAGCTCATCACCATCTGGCTTATGTCGAAGAGGCGTTGTTGGAAGGTGAGCGTGAAAATACACGTTTAGAGCGTGCGCTACGCCGAGCAAACATATAACCGTATTTATTTCTGTATATAAACTACATATAAGGTATGTATAAAGCGATTTATACATCTTTTTAGGTATAAATATAGACATAAGTACTAAAATAAATGTAGTATTACTACAAAACCAATATTATAAGGTCTGTTTAGTCATTCAGCTGCTACTTTTAATGTAACAAGTTGGTTTGGTTAACAAAGATCAGATTACAAAAAATACATGCTGCGTTAACTTTTTAGAGTGGAGAGGTCAAAGTGCAAGACATTATTGATGACGTTGATCCAATTGAAACCCAAGAGTGGTTGGATGCGCTGGAATCAGTTGCAAAGAATGATGGCGACGATCGTGCCAAATACATACTGCGTAAGTTAGGTGAAAAAGCCAATGATATGGGCGTAAGCTCAGGTACGGCACTGACTACACCTTATCGCAATACTATTTCTGTTAAAGATGAATCACGTATGCCAGGCGACCTGTTTATGGAGCGCCGTATTCGTTCTTTCATTCGTTGGAACGCAATGGCAATGGTTATGCGTGCTAACGACAACGAAGATGGCCTAGGTGGCCACATTTCATCTTTCTCCTCTTCTGCAACACTATACGATATCGGTTTTAACTACTTCTTCCGTGGTAACGAAGGCGGTCAGGAATCTGACATGGTCTTCTTCCAAGGCCATATCTCTCCAGGTATCTACTCTCGTGCTTACCTAGAAGGTCGTTTAACTGAAGATCAGATGGATAACTACCGCCGTGAAGTTGATGGCAACGGTCTTTCATCTTACCCACACCCGTGGTTGATGCCTGATTTCTGGCAATTCCCAACCGTATCTATGGGTCTTGGTCCAATTCAAGCAATCTACCAAGCGCACGTTATGCGTTACCTTTCTGCGCGTGAATTGATTAATCGTGGTGATCGTAAGGTATGGGCTTTCCTAGGTGATGGTGAGTGTGATGAGCCAGAATCTCTAGGTGCTATCTCTCTCGCGGGTCGTGAGCAGCTTGAAAACCTGATCTTCGTAGTTAACTGTAACCTACAGCGTCTTGATGGTCCTGTTCGTGGTAACGGCAAGATTGTTCAAGAGCTAGAAGGTATCTTCCGCGGCGCTGGTTGGAACGTTATCAAATGCCTATGGGGTCGTCATTGGGACGCCCTGTTCGAAAAAGACACTAAAGGTCTTCTTCAAAAACGCTTTGACGAAGTTTGTGACGGTGAGTTGCAAAACTACAAGGCTAATGGTGGTGCGTACACTCGTGAGCACTTCTTCGGTAAGTACCCTGAACTACTAGAGATGGTTTCAGATCTGTCTGACGACGACATTATGAATCTGAACCGTGGTGGTCATGACCCATACAAAGTATTTGCTGCATACAACGAAGCAGTAAATCACAAAGGTCAGCCAACTGTAATCCTTGCACAGACTGTAAAAGGTTACGGTACGGGTAAATCGGGCGAAGCGAAGAACGACACGCACTCGATGAAGAAAGTAGCGATGGACGATCTTAAAGATTTCCGTGATCGCTTTAACATCCCACTATCTGATGATCAGTTGAAGGACGTGCCTTACTACCGTCCAGCACCAGATTCACCAGAAATGAAATACATGTTCGAACGCCGTGAAAGCTTGGGTGGTTTCTACCCAGTGCGTCGCACAGAGTTCGAAAAACTAGAAACGCCGCCATTGTCTGATTTTGACGGTCAGTTGAAAGACAGTGGTAAGCGCGCAGCCTCTACCCAGATGGTTCTTAACCGTGTGATGAGCACGCTGGTTAAAAATAAAAACATGGGTGAGCGTGTTGTTCCAATCGTACCTGATGAAGCACGTACGTTCGGTATGGAAGGTATGTTCCGTCAGTTGGGTATCTACACTTCTGAAGGTCAGCGCTATGTACCACACGATTCTGACCAGATCATGTTCTACAAAGAATCTAAAACAGGTCAGATTCTAGAAGAAGGGATCAACGAAGCGGGTGCGATGTCTGCATGGATGGCTGCGGCTACATCCTACGCAAACAACAACTGCACCATGGTTCCGTTCTACATTTACTACTCTATGTTCGGTTTCCAGCGTGTGATGGATTTGGCATGGGCTGCAGGTGATATGCAGGCTCGTGGCTTCCTGATCGGTGCGACTTCTGGTCGTACAACGCTAAACGGTGAAGGTTTGCAGCACCAGGATGGTCACAGCCATCTGATGGCTCAGATGATTCCGAACTGTAAGTCCTACGATCCAACCTATGGCTACGAGCTAGCCGTGATTGTTCAGGACGGTCTACGTCGCATGTATCAGGATCAGGAAAACTGCTTCTACTACATCACGACAATGAACGAAAACTACCACCACCCAGCAATGCCACAAGGTGCTGAAGAAGGCATCATTAAAGGTATGTACTTGCTGAAAGAGGGTAAAGATTCCGATAAGAAAGTTCAGCTAATGGGCTGTGGCACGATCCTTCGTGAAGTTGAAGCTGCGGCTGAAATTCTAAGCGAAGAGTTTGGTGTTGAGTCTGATATCTGGAGCACAACATCGATCAACGAACTTCGTCGTGATGCGATGTCAGTAGCTCGTGAGAACATGCTGAACCCAGAAGCTGAGCAGAAGAAAGCATACGTAACTCAGTGCATCGAAAGCCGTGGTGAAGGTCCGGTTATCGCATCGACTGACTACATGCGCTCTTATGCTGATCAGCTACGCGAATACATTCCTCGTAACTTCAAGGTACTAGGTACAGATGGCTACGGTCGCTCTGATACACGTACTAAGTTGCGTGAATTCTTTGAAGTTAACCGTTACTACGTTGTTCTGGCTGCGCTAAGAGCACTCCAGGAAGAAGGCAAGGTTGAAGGCGAAGTTGTCGCTAAAGCCATGCAGAAGTTCAACATCAACCCGGCTAAACCGGCACCGTGGACTGTTTAAGTCTGCGATGAGCTTCTTAACAGCTTAGAACTGGAGGAATTCAAAGTGAGTATTATCACAATTACTGTGCCAGACCTATCAGGTTCCACAGATGTTGATGTTGTTGAAGTGCTGGTAAATGACGGCGACACCATCAACGAAGGCGATAGCCTGATTGTTCTGGAAACAGATAAAGCATCCATGGAAGTGCCAGCGACTCATAGCGGTGTGGTTGTTTCCATGAAGGTCAATGTTGATGACCAAGTAAACGAAGGTGATCTTCTGCTTGAGCTAGATACAGGTGCTGCGGCATCTGCAGCTCCAGCCGCAGAAGAAGCGCCTGCGCCGGCTGCTGCACCAGAGGCTGCACCGGCTCCAGTTGCTGCACCTGCAGCCGCTTCTGCCGTTGAAAATGTACTGATCCCGGATCTGTCTGGTGCAACTGATGTAGATGTTGTTGAAGTACTAGTAAAAGACGGTGATACAGTATCTGAAGGCGATAGCCTGATCGTACTGGAAACAGATAAAGCATCTATGGAAGTGCCAGCGCCTAAAGATGGTGTTGTGATTTCTATGAAGGTCAACGTTGATGATCAAGTTAACGAAGGTGATCTTTTGATGGAACTGAGTGTAGGAGGTGCGGCTGCTCCAGCTGAAACTGCACCTGCTGCGGCTCCAGCACCAGCTCAGGAAGCTGCGCCTGCGCCAGCACCTGTTGCAGGTGGTAAAGAGAACGTGCTTATCCCTGATCTATCGGGTGCGAGCGATGTAGATGTTGTTGAAGTATTGGTAAAAGACGGCGACAGCGTTGAAGAAGGCGATAGCCTAATCGTACTAGAAACCGATAAAGCATCTATGGAAGTACCAGCACCTAAAGCGGGTACGGTTGTTTCCATGAAGATCAATGAAGGCGATACGGTAAACGAAGGTGATCTGCTGCTAGAACTTGAAGTTTCAGGTGGTACTGCACCAGCACCTGCGGCTCCTGCTGCTGCACCAGCTCCTGCGGCATCTGCCCCTGCGGCTCCAGCCCCAGCCCCGGCTAAGCCTGCGCCTTCTGCAGGTAAGGTTGATCTTGCTGCGCTAGAGAAGAAAAACAAAACGGTTCATGCTGGCCCTGCTGTTCGTGCAGTTGCCCGTGAATTCGGTGTTGATCTGTCTCTTGTATCCGGCACTGGTCGTCGTGGAAGAATCTTAAAAGAAGATGTTCAGGCATATGTTAAAAGTGCTCTGAAACAGCTAGCTGAAGCGCCAAAAGGCGGTGCAGTAACGGGTGGTTCAGGTATTCCGGCAATCCCTGAGGTAGATTTCAGCAAGTTTGGTGAAGTGGAAGTCGAGAAGCTTAGCAAAATTGCTAAAGTTACACGCGACAACATGAGCCGCTGCTGGTTGAACATTCCGCATGTGACTCAGTTTGATAAGGCTGATATCACTGATCTGGAAGCGTTCCGTAAAGAGATGAAAGACGAAGCTGCGAAGTCTGGCGTTAAGCTAACACCGCTGCCGTTTATGCTAAAAGCGATTGCTATCGCACTGAAAGAGCATCCGAAGTTCAATGCTTCTTTGCATGCTGATGGCGAGCACATTGTTTACAAGAAGTATGTAAACATCGGTATGGCTGTAGATACGCCTAACGGTCTGATGGTTCCTGTAATTAAGGATGCAGATAAGAAGAGTATCTACGAGCTTTCTAAGGAAGCGATCGAGTTGGCGGGTAAAGCTAAAGACCGTAAGCTTAAACCTGACGAAATGCAGGGTGCATGCTTCACAATCTCTAGTCTAGGTGGCATTGGTGGTACTGGCTTTACGCCAATTGTTAATGCACCAGAAGTAGCGATTTTGGGTGTGTCTAAAGCAGATATCGAACCGCGCTGGAATGGTAAAGAGTTCGAGCCACGTAAGATGTTGCCTTTATGCCTATCTTACGATCACCGCGCGATCAACGGTGGTGATGCAGGTAAGTTCCTAACCTACCTAAATGGCTTGCTAAGCGACATCCGTCGCCTAGTACTCTAATAAGCAAGTTTTCCACTCTCTTGGCTCGCGCCTCTTCGGAGGCGACTTTTTAGAGTGAAAAAAACAAACGGCGACTTTGTGCAGGAGGTCGCCGTTTTTTATGCCTGTATTGTTGTCACTAATCAGTCATCTCTTCGAAATAAGTTTTTAGCAAACAGGTCCTAGAGTCTTCTCATTCGTTGAAAAAGTGAGAAGAGCATGAAAGTTACTGTTTTTGGTATTGGATATGTAGGTCTGGTTCAGGCTGCAGTTCTGGCCGATGTAGGGCATGAAGTAGTCTGTGTCGATGTCGATCAGAAGAAGGTGGATGATTTAAATAAAGGCCTAATCCCTATTTATGAGCCTGGTCTAACAACTATTGTTCAAATCAACCATGAAGCAGGGCGTTTGCGTTTTACTACAGATGCAGCAGAAGGCGTCGCCCATGCTGAAATACAGTTTATTGCTGTAGGAACGCCACCAGATGAAGATGGCTCAGCGGATCTTAAATATGTGTTAGCCGTTGCAGAAACGATTGCTACCTATATGGAGTCACCGAAGATTATTGTGGATAAGTCTACAGTGCCAGTGGGGACTGCAGACAAAGTCTCTGCCAAAGTTTTATCAGTGTTGAGCTCTCGAAACAAAACGCTTGATTGTCACGTCGCCTCTAATCCCGAGTTTCTGAAAGAAGGTGCAGCAGTAAATGACTGCATGCGACCTGATCGGATAGTTATAGGCACAGATAGCAATCATGTTGAATCAGAGATGCGCGAGCTTTATTCCGCATTTAACCGTAACCATGATCGTATGATCTTTATGGATGTACGTAGTGCAGAGCTAACCAAGTACGCAGCTAATTGCATGCTAGCTACTAAAATCAGTTTTATGAATGAGATTTCCAATCTAGCTGAGCGTCTGGGGGCTGATATTGAAAATGTACGCCGGGGTATTGGTTCAGATGAACGTATCGGGTACCACTTTATCTATGCAGGCTGTGGATATGGTGGTTCATGTTTCCCAAAAGACGTGCAAGCGCTCGTTAGAATAGCAGACAGTATTGAGTATGATGCGCAGCTTCTAAAATCTGTTGAGGCAGTGAACTATCGTCAGAAATCGCTTTTGTTTAAGCATTTGAATAACTATTTTGATGGTGATTTACAGGGCAAAACTATTGCGGTTTGGGGGCTTTCATTTAAGCCAAAAACTAATGATATGCGCGAAGCTACCAGCAGGGTTTTGATGGAGGCGTTGTGGGGTCAAGGTGCTAAAGTTAGAGCCTACGATCCAGAAGCAATGGAGGAAACACAGCGAATCTATGGTCATCGTGCAGATCTTGAGTTAGTCGGAACTAAAGAGAGTGCTTTGCAAGGGGCTGATCTATTGGTTATCTGTACAGAATGGCGTGCATTCTGGTCGCCAGATTTTGACCTAATAAAAGATTCGTTGAACAACCCTGTCATCATTGATGGCCGTAATATGTACGAGCCTGAAACAGTTGAGCGTCATGGACTGGAATATTACGGTATTGGTCGAGGCCGCAGTGTTCAAAGGTAACAATTAGCTATTGAAGGTAAAGAGATGGATCTTCACTGCTTATCTTACCCTTATTTGGTAGAGGGTAGCAGCTTTGGTAAGCGCTAGTGCAGGGCAATAAAAAATTTGCGGCCGTTTTCTGTTAGGTTAGTGCAGCAATCACCTGCAGAAAAATCATGCCTCCAGGAGGTACTGTTATGCTTCTTGCTATGAGCGCAAACTCAAAAAATGTTCCTTTAAACCATTATCTTTTCACAAACGAAAAAACTAAAATAGTTCAAGGGCACTAGTAGATGAATCCGGTGAACAACCAACAGTACCGCCAGAGTAGAGAGCGTTAGAAAAGTAGATGGTGAGTCACTTATCCATCATTAGAGGGTTATAACACTTCTGACACTTAGATTGTCTTGGTTGCGGCGTAGTATAAACGCAAAATATTAATATCTATTCCATATGTTTACGATATCGAGGGTATCAACAGTGCCCTTTCTTAATTACCTGCTTTAGAAGCAATTTTATACATTGGCCTATTTTGTAAATGACTGTTCTGTAAATCGTTAGGTGAACGTTTCATCAAGCTATCATCAAAAATTCTGAAGATTGAGTCCTTCTCCGTTTGTGTTTGCTTGGTCCAGCCAATATGTTAAAGCTAAGTTTGATTACATGGGATATATTTCGCATGAAGTAATTGTTTGTTTTTATTGGTTAGGAGATAGTGCAACTAGAAGAGGTTAGGGAAGTGTCCCTTTTGGATTTAGGGTATATAATGCGCGGCATCTTATCATTGTTTCGTTAGATAAAGCTTTAAAGGAAAAGTCAGAATGTCGGATGTCAAAATTGGAATTATTGGGCTTGGGTATGTAGGTCTTCCTTTAGCTGTTGAATTCGGGAAAAAATACGAAACTATTGGCTTTGATATAGATCAAGATCGAATTAATGAACTTATCAATGGAAATGATTTGACGCTTGAAGTAGAAAGAGATGAACTGCTATCTGCTTCAAAACTAGTTTATACAGCTAATAAAGAGAAGCTTAAGTCATGTAATTTCTATATCGTGACGGTTCCTACTCCTATTAACGACCATAAAACACCTGACTTAACACCTCTAATTAAAGCCAGCGAAATGCTAGGAGATGTTATTTCGAAAGGCGATATTATTGTCTACGAATCGACTGTCTATCCTGGTGCTACAGAAGATGATTGTATACCAGTTGTCGAACGTGTTTCAGGTCTTAAGTTTAACGAAGGTTTTTTTGCTGGTTATTCCCCTGAACGAATTAACCCTGGTGATAAAGAACACCGTGTAACTAATATTCTTAAAGTCACAAGCGGTTCAACGGAAGAAGTTGCTGAGATGGTTGATCAGCTATATAAATCTATTATTACTGCAGGAACGCATAAAGCATCCTCAATCAAAGTAGCTGAAGCTGCCAAAGTAATAGAAAATACTCAGCGTGATGTAAATATTGCCTTGATTAATGAGCTTTCTATCATTTTTAATCGCCTTGGTATTGATACTTTAGAAGTCTTGGAAGCTGCTGGAACTAAATGGAACTTCTTGCCATTCCGTCCAGGACTGGTGGGCGGTCACTGTATTGGTGTCGACCCTTACTATCTTACCCATAAAGCACAGAGTGTAGGTTACCATCCAGAGATGATTCTGGCGGGGCGCCGTCTCAACGATGGGATGGGTGAATATGTTGTATCCCAGCTAGTTAAAAAGATGCTGAAACAGCGTATTCATGTTGAAGGGGCAAACGTTTTAGTTATGGGATTAACTTTCAAAGAAAACTGCCCTGATTTGAGAAATACCAAAGTTATTGATGTCGTCTCAGAATTGAAAGAGTACAACGTCAATGTCGATGTGGTTGATCCTTGGTGTTCAGCGGTAGAAGCTCAGCATGAATATGGTTTAGAGTTGATTAGTGAAGTTCCAGCTAATCACTATGATGCGATTATTATGGCGGTAGCTCATCAAGAGTTTAAGGACCAGGGTGCTGAAGCAATCAGGAAGTATGGCAAAGAAAACCACGTACTTTATGATTTGAAATACCTGCTTAATAAAGAACAGGTGGATATGCGTTTGTAGTATGAGGAAATTTGGTTTATAGGATTGAACATAAGATGACGAACAGATATGAAAATCTTAGAGCAGAGCTTTTAGATTCCCCTAAGGTTTGGTTAATAACAGGGGTTGCAGGGTTTATTGGCTCAAATTTATTAGAATCGCTTTTAAAACTGAATCAACGAGTTATTGGGTTAGATAATTTTGCTACTGGTTTCCAGGCTAACCTTGATGAGGTACAAGGACTGGTTGATGAAGATCAATGGGCAGGATTTAGTTTCCATGAAGGTGATATCAGGGATCCTGGTACTTGCCTCAAAGTTATGGAAGGGGTTGATTATGTTTTGCATCAGGCTGCTTTAGGGTCGGTGCCGCGCTCTATTGCTGATCCTCTAACAACTAATAGTGCCAATATAACCGGTTTTCTTAATATGCTAAATGCAAGTAAAGAGGCTCAGGTTAAAAGTTTTACATATGCGGCGAGCAGCTCTACATACGGAGATCACCCAGCTCTGCCTAAAGTAGAGGAGAATATTGGTAATCCTCTTTCACCTTATGCAGTAACTAAATATGTTAATGAATTGTATGCTAGCGTTTATGCTCGAACTTATGGCTTTAAAGCCATAGGTCTGCGTTATTTTAATGTATTTGGCAAACGTCAAAACCCCAATGGAGCTTATGCAGCTGTTATCCCAAAGTGGACTTCTGCGATGATTCAAAATGAAGAGGTTTTTATTAATGGTGACGGAGAAACCAGTCGAGATTTCTGTTATATCGAAAATACAGTGCAAATGAACTTACTAGCAGCAACAGCTTCTGATGATGCGAAAGATGAGGTTTATAATGTTGCGGTTGGAGATCGAACCACATTAAATTATCTTTATACTGCAATTGCTTCAGCTCTGAATCAAAACGGTTTCAATGTTCAATCGGAGCCTACATATAGAGATTTTCGTGTGGGTGATGTTAGACATTCACAAGCAGATATTTCAAAAGCGCAAACGAAACTGGGTTATGAGCCACAATACCGAATTAACACAGGTATTGCTGAGGTGATGCCTTGGTATATAAAATTTCTAAGTAATTAAGCGTCGCGATAAAAAATGTTATAAGGCTCTTTTGTTTAGGAGGCGCCTTTTTCTTTCCTGCGGCTCGTTTTATTCAAAGCTATCCAAGCTAAAGCCAATACAACTATAAAAGTCAGAGCATTTGTAGGCATCTGCAGATTAAAGTCCACGGTGGAATGGATCATCATGGCCAGTATCGACATCGAAGATCCAAAGGCTTTACCACGTAATACCTTAATTTTTACGTTTGTACTGTGCATATAGCCCTGCACCTAAGCTGCCGATCGTGAGCAGTGTTAAGGTGCCTATTACCTCGAATTCCGTAATTAATTCAATAGTCATTGTGGAACCACGACCAATAGCCTCAGTTCTATGCTCAGGGAAGGCGGTATAAAAGGTACCGGCTCTCAAGCAGAGTCTGCCAAGGCAGCATTATCTAAAGAAGTCAGCTCTGGTAATGTTATTTTTCTTGGCGCCATTAGTCATGATGTTTTGCCTAAAATGCTATCTGTGTTAGATGTTTATATATCCACTAGTTTTGTTGAAGGAATGTCTGTTGCTCTGCTTGAGGTTTTAAAAGTTGGGATTCCTGTTGTTACTACTAGAACTGGAGAGCCGTCAAGATTTGCCCAGGATGATTTTAATGGAAGAATAGTTGATGATTGGAATTCTAAAAACTTCAGTAGCTAAGTGAATTTAGTGTTGAATAATGATTCCTTTGATCGTAAACAGTGTTCTGAAAGTGTAAGTGAGTTTTCAGTTTCTTATGTGTTCGATAGATTATCTTCTAGTATTTATTTTAATTTTATGTTGCTTATATCGTAATTAATAGTTTAGGGCTCCATATCGTTCATTTATTTAATTAATAAGGTGCTTTTAATGCAGCGATTTGTTTTTCTAGGCTCCCCAATGGCTGCCTCATCTATGTCTGAGACAGTAGATCTTATATCTAAGCGATTACACAACGGTGAATTCACTCAGCACACAGTGGTTAATGTGGCTAAAGTCGTTAATATGCGTTCGGATGCTGAGTTGGCAAAATCTGTAACAGAGTGCGATATTATCTATATCGACGGAATGGGGGTTGTTTGTGGGACAAGGTTTCTTGGACACGATGTTTCTGAACGTATGGCTGGGGTTGGCCTTTTTCATCAGCTCAATAGGATGGCTGAGATAGAGTCATTATCGGTCTTTTACCTTGGTGCTAAGCAGGAAATAGTTGAAGAAACAGCTAAATGTATGCAGAAAACGCATCCTCATTTAGTTATTGTTGGCACGCACCATGGTGATTTTTGGGATGATGATGTATCACTCGTCAAGCTCATCAAAGATTCAGGTGCCAAACTTCTATTTTTCGCAATTACCTCTCCTAATAAAGAAAATTTCATTAATAAATGGAGAGGTCAATTAGGTGTCGATTTCGTAATGGGTGTTGGTGGTATTTTCGATGTTGTTGCAGGGAAGGTGCAACGAGCTCCTTTATGGATGCAAAAGTCTGGGTTGGAATGGCTATACCGAGTTATTCAAGAACCAAGACGTATGTGGAAGCGTTATTTGATTACTAATTCTAAATTCGCATGGCTGTTATTAAAAGAGAAATTCGGAGCTAATCAATGGCAATCTTAGTGACAGGCGGTGCAGGTTATATCGGTTCTCACACTGTTATTCAGCTGTTAGAGGCAGGTCGAGATGTTGTAGCCCTTGATAATCTTTGCAACAGTAGTGTAGAGGTGTTTAAGCGAATAGAGGAAATCACAGATAGTAAGCCTGTGTTTATCGAAGGCGATATCTGCGATAGAGAATGTTTAGATCAACTATTCTCTGATTATATCATTGACTCTGTTATCCACTTTGCGGGGTTTAAAGCGGTTGGTGAAAGCGTAGAAAAGCCGATTGAGTATTACCATAACAATGTCCATGGAACATTGGTTTTGTGTGATGCGATGCAAGAGGCTGGGGTAAAGAAACTGATATTCAGTTCATCTGCTACAGTTTATGGTGAAGATGCCCTGATCCCTTATATGGAATCTATGCCCCGTGGTAGTACCTCTAATCCCTATGGTACTTCCAAAGCTATGGTAGAGCAGATTCTTGAAGATCTCTCTGTTTCTGATCCTGAATGGTCTATTGCCTTACTCAGATACTTCAATCCAATAGGCTCTCACCCTTCGGGTTTGATAGGTGAAGATCCAAAGGGTATCCCAAATAACTTGATGCCTTTTATTAGCCAGGTTGCTGTGGGTAAGCGTGAAGAGTTATCTATTTTCGGCAATGATTATCCAACTAACGATGGGACCTGTGAACGAGACTATCTCCATGTGATGGATCTTGCTGATGGGCACCTCGGAGCTATGCAGTGCCTTAGTAGAACTGGCGTACACATATACAACCTTGGTACGGGCAAGGGCCTTTCCGTATTGGAGATGGTTAACGCGTTCAAGAATGTTACAGGTGTTGATGTACCTTATTGCTTTGCGCCTAGGCGGAAGGGGGATCTTCCCGCTTTCTGGGCCGATACAAGTAAAGCTGAGAGAGAGCTGGGCTGGGCAGCAACGAGAACACTGGATGAGATGATGGCTGATACATGGCGCTGGCAGTCCCAAAACCCTAATGGTTACGAGTAAATACAGCAGTACTTGTTTCCATGCTAAACTGTTTTGATTTAGACGTGCTTGTTGATGATCTCAGTCATACTATGCGGTGGTAGCGGTGCAAGGCTATGGCCGCTTTCACGTTCTCAATATCCTAAACAGTTTCTGAATCTATTTTCAGAAAGCTCCCTCCTCGGTTCCACTATCGAGCGCTCTACAAAATCTTATCATTGTTATTTTGTAGCTAACGAGGAGCATCGTTTCTTAGTGGCTGAACAAAAGCGTTGCTCTGACGTCAATGGAAAAATTCTTCTGGAACCTGTAGGTAGAAATACTGCTCCAGCTATTGCTATTGCTGCTTTGCTTGCTACTGCCGATGGTCTAGAAAGTGAAGCTATGGTGGTTATGCCGTCTGATCATCTTATTGAAGATATTAATCTGTTTCATGAGGCAATTAAAACGGCAGAAGGCTATGCTAGAGATGGTTTAATTGTGACCCTAGGGGTTACACCAACCCGGCCAGAAACTGGGTATGGATACATCAAGGCCGGTAAGCCGGTTTTTGGTTCCTCAGATGTGTTGTGGATTGAGAAGTTTTCAGAAAAGCCTGATCAAATTACGGCTGAAGCTTATGTTCGAACAGGTCATTTCTATTGGAATAGTGGTATCTATATTCTTACCCCTGCTACCTACCTGGCTCAGTTGAGAAAGCATGCACCTTATGTGTATTTAAAGGCTGTTGAGGCATTTGAAGGTTTAAAAGTGGATAGCGATTTTATCAGAGTTTCGCCTTCCGCTTTCGAGCAAATCCCTTCTATATCTATTGACCATGCCCTGATGGAGCCTTTGTGTAAAAACTCCAATGAGGCTGCTGTTGTTATTCCTTATCATTCAAGTTGGTCTGATTTGGGGACCTGGAACTCTCTTTGGGAGGTTGCTGAAAAGGATGAGGCAGGTAATGCAGTGCAGGGTGATGTATTGCTGCATGGCGTTAAAAACAGCTTACTTTACTCTTCAGGTAGGCTTATTTCAGCAGTCGGGGTAGAGGGTTTGGTTCTGGTAGAAACTCAGGATGCTGTGCTTATCGCTGATAAAAATAATGTTCAGGATGTTAAAAATATCGTTCAGCGGCTAGAAGCGGAAAACCGATCTGAGTATCTTCATCATCGTGAGGTATACCGCCCCTGGGGTAAGTATGATCTGATCGGTATAGGTGAGGGTTATCAGGTAAAGCAAATTACAGTGTCGCCTGGTGCATCACTTTCGTTGCAAAAACATAGCCAAAGAGCAGAGCATTGGATTGTGGTTAAAGGCTGTGCTGAGGTTTTAAAAGGTGAATCATCTTTCCTTGTCAGGGAGAATGAATCCACTTACATCCCTATTGGAGAGATCCATTCCCTCAAAAACCCAACTGCGGAAGAGCTTGTGATTATTGAGGTTCAATCAGGTTCATATCTTGGTGAAGATGATATCGAGCGCTTTGATGATCTTTATGGGCGTGATTAAGATATAGTTTGGAGAGATATTTCTTAAAGACTGATCCCTAAAGGTAAAAGAAAGAACTTCTCCTACAAACACTAATAACAAGGATGTTAAATGGCAAAAATTACTCATCATGGAGCGGTTAAGGGTGTACCCGGTTCCTGTCACCAGTTATTTTATAATGAAGAAAGCTCTATCCTAATTGAATGTGGATTATTCCAAGGGGATGAGCTTAATTCTGAAGCTGAACATTTCCAGTGCATTGAATTTCCAATAGATAGGATTTAAGCCCTTGTTATTACTCATTGTCAGATCGATCATGTGGGCTGATTGCCTTACCTTTTAGCCGCTGGCTTTAATAAACCTATTTTTGCGACCTTTGCTACTGCGAAATTACTTCCTCTTGTGATAGGAAATGCTCTAAAAGTCGGTTTTACTCGGGATAAGCGGCTAATAGAACAGGTGTTGGGTCTACTTAGATCTCTGATTGTGCCTGTAGAGTATAACGAATGGGTTCAGATTCCGGCTTTAATGCTGAAGGTCTTCGTTTTCAGGTTGCAGGTCATATTTTGGGCTCTGCTTTTATTGAGGCTGAGCTTTCTACTGAGCGAGTTGTGTTTTCTGGTGGTCTTGGGGCTTCTCACTCTCCTTTATTACCACCGCCAAAGTCTCCGGAAACCGTTGACGTGTTAGTTCTTGAAAGTACTTATGGGGATAAAGCGCATGAGTCTAGACAGGATAGAAGCACACGCTTAAGAGGAGTGACAGAAAATGGTCTAAGTAATGCCGGTAGGGTTTTAATTCGTGCATTCATTAAAGGGCGCACCCAATAATTGCTATATGAGCTTGAGTCTATTACCCATGAGGTGGGTGGTGATTGGGATAGTTTAGATGTCATTGTTGATTCTCCACTGGCTGAGTAATTTACAGAGCATTATCGTGAGCTAAAGGGTTTGTGGGATGGGGAGGCTTCAATGCGGGTGGAGTCTGGTTTGCATCCGCTATCTTTTGAGCAGTTGATTACTATTGATAGTCATGAAGATTATCAGCGGCTGCTTGAGTACTTAAAAGCTTGGGTAGGCCTGTCATTGTCATTGCCGCCAGTGATATGTGTTCTGGTGGGCCGATAGTCAACTCCCTAAAAGCTTTGCTGCCTGATCCGAAAACTGATGTGTTGTTTGTTGGCTATCAGGCTAAAGGTACGCCGGGCAGGGATATTCAGAAGTATGGGCCTCAGGGTGGCTATGTTGTTCTGGATAATCGGAGAATTGATAGTAAAGCAGGGGTTTATACCATCAGTGGCTATACCGGCCATGCGGATCAGCAGGATCTGGTTAATTTCGTCTCTGGTATGGGGAAGGTGCCTTCTGAAATACGTATTGTTCGTGGGCATGAAAAGCTAAGGAAGTATTAAAAGGTAAGTTATTAGAGATTTTTCCTGATTCTAAGGTTTGGGTGCCTGAGGGGTAAGGGAGTTTTAATCGCGAGGGGGCGTCGCTCCCACAGGGGGGGATTTGTAGGAAGCGCTCCATTATGTCCTGGGAGCTCGCGGTGAATAGAATTTTGAAGGATTGAGTATTGAGCGCGACGGGGTATAGCTCCCACTGGGAGTAATTAGTAGTAGGTGTGTCTCGCGGCGAAAGAAAGAGGAGGAGGGGATGAAAGGGAATTCATCAAGACTACGAAAAGGCCGGTATTCTGAAACTGGTCGAATCTATTTAGTTACTTTTGTTACTTGCAAGCGCAGAGTGATTTTCACCGAATTTGATGATACTAGATTAATGGTGAAAGTATTCAAACGTGAAATTGAATAAGCTAAGACGTTTTGCTTTGTTGTGATGCCAGATCATGTCCTTTAGCTTCTTCAACAGGGAGATGCTTCGCTGAGTAAAACGGTGCAGCGGGTTAAATCTATTTATTCTAGATATACTAACAGAAAGTTTGAGCACAATGGGAGTGAGGCGATTTGGTAAGATGGCTTTTATGATCATGCACTAATAAAGGATGAGGGATTAGTTAATCTTGCTAGGTATGGGGTATTGAATCCGCTAAGAGCTGGTATAGCGTCAAAAATTGGTAATTATTCTCAATGGAATGCTGTCTGGGTGAATGGATAATAATTGGGGGACCTTTAGCAGGTATTTGCCCCCCGAAGGGGGGAAGGGTACCGACATCCTTGTCGGCTCCTTATCTTCCCTGATCAAATAGCAGATGCCTTCATCCTTGAAGGCCTAGATCTTCCTTGACCACTCTGCTGGTAAACATATTAAGTTCAGAATTAGCGTAAATATATAAGAAAAATTCCTAATTTGATTTGCCTTGCTAAGGTGTTGTTTTTTTGCCTTTGTTCGGATGGTTTAAACTCTTTAGTTCTTTGCGTCCTTGATATGCGTGGATACAATTACTTTGATTTTTAAACCAATGGGTAGGTTTTAAGCGTGTATAGATATTTTTCAGCTTTTCTTCTGTTTTTTTCGACTTCTGTCTTTGCTGTTGAGTATTTGGTTGTAACTAACGATAGAGTAAGAGTACCTGAACAACCTGGGTTGCAAGGCAGAAGTATGCTGATGCTCAATAAAGGGCATCTGGTTATTAAATTAGAAGAAAAAGCGGATTGGACTCGAATTTATCTTATAGGTAAAGAGAAGCTAATAGGTAAGACTGATGGTTTTATGCATAGCTCGTTTTTAAAAGAGGAGCGTAAAGTCATGGAGCAGGCACTCCCTGAAGAACTTAGAATAGATATGGTGGCTGCTGATTTAGCCTGTGAAAAAATAATGAGGGCTGAATTAATGCAGGGGTGCAGATCTACGTCTGCAGTACAAATTTCATAAAGCAGCTCAATTAAGCAGTATTAAGGTTAATTGTAATGCAGAATTGGTAGCAAAATCCCGAAGTGGGGAGTTAATTCCTATACCTGTTAATCAAACGCTTGAGCATTCAGTTAATCAAACCATAGGCGATTTTTCCATGCATATTATTATGAAGGCTGATGCTTCTTATCAGTTAGAGCAGGTGGGCTTAGAGGGGAGTCGCTGTAGGCTTTTTGGGCACAGTAATTGATATCTTGTTTCATGTTAGGTGTAAGTGAATAAGGTCTGTTTTTAGCTTAGGGTTACCTCATGGGCATAGTTGCGATGCTCTTAGGTGGCCTTTTGGTAGGAGGTGTGCCTTTGTGCCCTGGGTGCTCGCGGCGAAACACTGAAACAATCGCGATGGGGCGTCGCTCCCACATCGAACTATCTTGCTTGTTGAGTAAATTTTTGTGGTGATTACTGCTCTTTAGTTTTCCGAGAAATCTTCGACGCTACAAAGCAAACTATAATCGCAATAACTACGCCTACCGCATTTGCATACGCGTCTTCAATAGAAAAGTGGCGTGATGGTTGAAGAGCGCCTTGAAGGTACTCAAGCAGCCCTGCCAGTAAAAACCAGCTGCTCCAGTAGATCCAGCTAGAGATCTTGTATAGAGCTAGCCTTCCCATAAATGAAACACTAAAGAATGCTATGAAGTGTCCTGCCTTATCTGAATTTTCAAAGATCCTTTCAGGTGGCGAAGGGCGGAATATACTATAGGCCAGTGCAGCTAAGGCTAGAAGGAAAATTACCCAGATCATAGTCTTATATTTTTGGATAAAAGTGTTGTTCAATTGTTTTCTCAGTTTTAAATAGTTGCGTGGCGATATTAATCTCTAGGTCAGGATAAGTTGTTCGCGGCAGGTTGCTCTTACTCATAGATATTGGTAGTAGGTGAGATCTAGCGTCCGACGCCATAGTAGGTGAAGCCAAGGTTCTCTAGCATCTTTTTATCAAAAATGTTTCTGCCATCAATGATTAGAGGATGACTCATTGAGCTTAAGATCTCGTTGTAGTCAGGGGACCAGTATTCAGGCCAATCTGTTAGTAATAAAAGACCATCGCTGTCTCTAAGGGCTTCATAGCTGTTCTCAAAGTACTGAAGTTGTTCTTGTTCGCCGAAATGCTCAAGAATATTGTTCATCGCTTCAGGGTCGTGCATCTGGACCTTACAGCCTTGCGCGAGCAATGTACCGATAACTTTTAAGCTGGGAGCATTATCGATACTGGCGGTACCTGATTTAAATGAAAGCCCCCAAATGGTTACTGTTTTGTCTCTAAGGTCACAAGAGTAGTGGCGCCATAATTTTCGGAATGGCTGCTCTTTTTGCTTTTCGTTCTCAATTAGTACTGTATCCAGCAGTTTTGAGTTTCTTGCTTCCGTCATTAATTCTGACAGTGCTTCAATATACTGTTGAAAATGCAGGCCACCGAAACCACAGCCTGGGTGAAGATAGTGTGGCCCAATACGTGGGTCTGTGATCATTGCTTCTCGAATAACCTCAATATCAACCTCTAGCTGATCGGCTAAGTTTGCTAATTCGTTTATATAGCCGAGCCGCAGCGCAAGCATCCCTGTATTGGCAAACTTTGTGAATTCAGCCTCTTTAGACGACATGATCATCCATTGTTTGACGGCTTGGCTAAATGGCCGCATGAGGGCTTTGATATTGAGTATAGCCCAGTCGTTAGTACAGCCTAAGATGATGGTTTGTGGCCATTTGTAATCCTGTAGGGCTGAGCCTTCGGATAGCATGTCAGGTATATAGCAAATAACCTGATTGTTATTTTCGTCTAACTGACTTTGCAATTTGTCTGAGCTGCCAACACCAAAATTGGATTGGTTGATGATCAATGCGTTTGATGAATGATGCTGACTGATACGACTGATAAGACGTTCGGCAGTTTTAAACTGGTCAGGGTTTAATGCCAAAATATGGTTTGATGCATGCTCTATGCCTTCACCTCTTGATCCAATGATGAGTCGGCCATTAGATTGAGCATCCAGAATTAACTGTTCAAGTCCTGGCTCATTGCTAACCTTGAACTCCAGATCTTGCTCGTTAGGCGCTTCATGTTCATTGGTGACTAAGAGAATATGGTTGCCGCTTTCAGCTAGTGCCGCGGCTGCAGTCCATGCAAGGAGTTCGTTACCCCAAATGGTAATCTTCATTTAGCTTCTCCTTTAGCTGCAATTCTGTTTATTAAGCCGTCGGTTGAACTGTCGAATTTAGGTGTTTCGTTGTTTGTATCGAAGGCGCTTAGTAGAGACGTAGCTACTTTCTTGCCTAGCTCCACACCCCATTGATCAAACGGATTAATATTCCAGATAACCGATTGCACAAAAACTTTATGTTCGTATAGTGCTATCAGCTGCCCAAACGAAAATGGCGTAAGTTCATCCAGCATGATTGTTGTGCATGGCTGGTTACCTTTGTAGCGCTTATAGGCTGGGGCAGTTTCTGCCCCTTCGAGAACGGAATCACCTAGCGCTAAAATTCTAGATTGGGCTAGGCAGTTTGCTAAATTTAGCTGATGTTGATGCTGGAGTTCTGAATTGTCAGTGTCATGATACCTTCTCGCTGCAACAATAAAATCACACATAACTGCTTCTGTGCCTTGGTGAAGCAATTGATAAAAAGCGTGCTGAGCATTTGTTCCAACTTCTCCCCACAAGATAGGGCAGGTCTTGTAGTTTACGCCATTGCCCTGACGATCAACGGATTTACCGTTGCTCTCCATTTCAAGCTGCTCAAGATAGGCTGGAATATGACTTAGTCTACCGTCATACGGTAGGATGGCGTGGGCGTTTATGTTCTGAAAATTGATGTTCCAGATGCCTGTCATAGCAAGAAGGACGGGTAGATTTACGTCTAGTGGTGCCGTTTTGAAATGTTCATCCATTTCATGTGCACCAGCAAGTAGATCTTTGAATCCGGCCATACCGAGTTTTAATGCGATTGGCAGTCCAATAGTGGACCACATTGAATAGCGTCCACCAGTCCAATCCCAAAATTCGAGTTGATTGCTTTTAGGGATACCCCATTCCACGACTTTATCGGGGTTGGCTGAAACACCAATGAAATGACGGGATACAAGCGTTTCTTCGCTGCCAGCGTAGCTTGATTTCTTTAGCCACTCTTTAGCTGTTTGAGCATTGGCTAGGGTATCTATCGTAGTAAATGATTTCGACGAAATAATGAATAGCGTTCTAGCTGGGTTTAATTCGTCGAGTAGATCGGCCATCTGGCTGCCGTCCATTGAGGATACAAAATGGACCTTTATTTTACGTGCTATGTCTGGAGTGTTTTCTGACAAGGCTTTACATGCCATAAATGGGCCTAGGTCCGACCCCCCTACG
The DNA here is from genome assembly GCF_047778105.1 of Neptuniibacter sp. QD37_11. Lineage (NCBI taxonomy): Bacteria > Pseudomonadati > Pseudomonadota > Gammaproteobacteria > Oceanospirillales > Oceanospirillaceae > Neptuniibacter > Neptuniibacter sp. QD37_11. Next base: position 766,002 of record NZ_CP180552.1, read on the forward strand.
CCAATATTAACCACTGTATCAATGGAATGCCCTGTATAACCGCGCCACTGGCCTGAGTGAATTCGAGTTACAAGTTGCTCCATTCTTTCTAAATTGTCATGGACCTCATCAATGATATTTGTTCCTGATAGGTCTAGAGAGTAATGGGCAGGAGACCTCAGAGCTGTGTGCAAGGCTGGTCTGTCTTCCGAATCATTTACATGATCGCCTTTGAATAGTTTTGTGATCCATTCGGAAAGCTGTTTTTCCTCAGCGAGTTTGATTAATAGAGATATGGTCTCGCTTGTGATTCTTTGTTTAGATAAATCGAGGAGCAGATCTTTCTGTTCAAAGGTGAGGTGTTGGAAGCGATCAGAGTCCTGTAGGAATAGAGTGCTTATATGTGATTGAGACATATAATAAGCATGGGATTGGAGGTCTTTCCATGCTATTGATTCAGTTGAAGACATCAGGTTTCCTTATTGGAGCTAATCGCTAGATTCAGTATTTTACCTGCTCTTTTTATGCGGGGTAAGATCCTTCCTTGGATATCTCTGATACAGCTAGAGGTATCTTTTTGAAATAGATATTTCGAGGTGGTATGCCTCTCTTAAGCGGTGATCTGAGAGAGGCTTCCTAACCCGATATTAAAGATTTAGCTCTTTAATAAATGTTTTCAGGCTTTCAGCGGTTTCTTCGTGTTGAAGGCCATAAACAACATTCGCTTGAAGGTAACCTGCTTTGTTACCGCAATCGTAAGTTTTGCCGCTCATATGGAAAGCTTGAAGGTTGCCTTCATTTAGGTAGTCTGCCATGGCATCTGTTAATTGGATCTCTCCGCCTGCGCCAGGTTTCGTATCCTTGAGTAGTTCCATGATGCGTGCGGGTAAAATATAACGACCGTTGATCGTTAAGTTAGACGGCGCTTCATCTACAGGTGGTTTTTCAACCATACGAGAAATATTTGCAGATTGGCCAGCAGAGATCGCTACGCCTGAGCAATCTACTACACCGTAGCGATCTACGTGCTCCATTGGGACTGGTTCAACCATAATTTGGCCGCAATCTGTATTATGATAAGTTTCTACCATGGCTGATAGATCAGTTTGTGGAAGTCCGTAACAGTTGATCAGCATGTCGGGTAGTAATACTGCAAAGTCTTCATTGCCGATAATTGGTGCGGCGCACAGAACGGCATGGCCTAATCCTAACGCTTTATCTTGGCGTACCGCGCTGATGGATACATCTGACGGAAGTATGTTTTGTACCGATTCTAGAATTGCTGTTTTGCCTTTGTGTTTTAATTCTGCTTCTAGTTCGTAATGGCAATCAAAGTGATCTTCTATAGAGGCTTTGCCTGATCGAGTAACTAAGACAATATCTTTAATTCCTGCAGCTACTGCTTCTTCTATGACGTGTTGTATAACAGGCTTGTCTACAACGGGCATCATCTCTTTAGGAATTGCTTTGCTTGCAGGAAGTACGCGAGTACCTAAGCCTGCGACAGGGATTACCGCTTTGGTTATGTTTTTTGTCATAGAAAAAGATCCTTTTGTCTGAACGCCATGCTTAATCACATAATAACATGCTTGTACGCTATGGTTGTTAATAGAGTGAAGTGATTTTGTCTTTAGATAAAGCTCTGGTTTGATTTACTTTATGGTGGAGTTTTTCTAATAAGGTTTAGTGTTAATATGCTCGGTTTAATCATGTTGTAGAGTTAAATATGGATCTGATTGAGCCTTTTCTTAAAGTGCTTCTTCTTATTTTTCTTGCTGAATTCGGTGATAAAAGTCAGTTGGTTTGTATGACTTTGTCGGCTAGATATAAGCCTGTTCCGGTCTTAATTGGCGCTGTGGCTGCGTTTTCAGTATTGAATCTATTGGCCGTTTTGTTTGGTGCAACCATTAGTGCTTATCTACCCCAGACTGCAATCTTTGCGCTGGTCGGTACACTGTTTTTGGTCTTTGGTATTCAGTCCTTACGGGTTGAAGATGATGAAGAAGAGGGGGAGCCTAATATCGGTAGGCACCTGCTTCTGTCTGTATTTGTATTAATATTTCTAGCTGAGTTGGGCGATAAAACGCAGTTATCTATAGCGGGGCTATCTGCTGTAGAGAATGCATGGATTGTTTGGCTTGCGGGAACATCTGCATTGTTGGTTACGACGTTGCTGGGAGTTTGGTTGGGGCAATTCTTACTTCAGCGATTGTCCATTATTTGGATTCATCGAGCGGCCAGTGTGTTATTTATTGGTTTTGCTTTAGTGGCTTTTTGGCAGTTAGCACAATTGGTGATGTAGATATGATCCAAGGTTTTCTTATTTTGTTGGTATGCCAGTTGGTTGGGGAACTTATTGTTACGGCAGCAAGTGTGCCTATTCCTGGTTCAGTGGTTGGCATGGTTTTGTTACTGGTAGGCTTGATTGTTCGTGGTGAGGTGCCGGAAGGGCTGCGTGTAACCGCTGAGGGGTTGCTGAAAGTGCTGCCATTGCTTTTGGTGCCAGCAGGTGTCGGTTTGATGAACTATTTTGGAGTGCTTTCCGATTATTGGCTTGAGCTGATGGTGTCGCTGTTTGTAAGTACTTTGATAACCATGTTTGTTGTGGCTTTTTTGCTGAAGGTGCTCTCGAAGGAAAAGGTGAGTGCTAAACAGGATTTAGGAGATGACGATGCTTGAGTTGTGGTCTCATTTTCAAGTATTTCCAGTGCTATGGCTTGTCTTGACTCTGGTGGTTTTTTTGTGTGCGTCCTGGATAAATACAAAAGCAGGTAAAACTCCGTTTTTACATCCAGTATTGGTATCACTCTCTCTGATTATTGTTGTTCTAAAACTAACTGAAACGGACTATGCGACCTATATGCAGGGTGGGCAGTATATTCACTTACTATTAGGTCCTGCGGTAGTCGCGTTGGCGGTGCCCTTATATGACAACCTGGCAACTGTTAAGCGATTGCTGCTGCCTTTGCTGGTAGGTTGTGTCGTTGGAGCTATTGTTGCCGCGAGTTCAGCAATTCTCATTGGTGTTGCTTTTGGGTTGAGTGATGAGTTGCTATTAACCTTAGCACCTAAATCGGTTACTTCTCCTATCGCAATTGCGGTAGCTGAAAAAATGGGCGGTTTTCCTTCTTTGGCTGCCGGACTTGTTCTTATTACAGGTGCTATGGGCTGCTTGATCGCGCCGTTTGTTTACCGTCTATTAGCTATTAAAGATGAGTCTGTAAAAGGCTTTGTTTTAGGTGTTGGTGCGCATGCGATGGGTACCGCATTTGCTTTTGAATATGGCATGGTTGCAGGTGCATTTGGTGGCTTGGCTATGGGAATGACGGGGGCATTTACTGCGTTTATGCTACCGGTTTTGGTGCCTTTGTTGGGGTTGTAGTTGCAAGAGTGTCTTATCGCGGTAAAATGCCGCTCCTACAAAGAAAGCTTTATTGGAGGAGGTGCATCTTACACCGAAATTTATTTAGTCTAGAAACTTATCCTACGATACAGCCTAAAAGTGAGCATCTCTGGGAGTCGTATCTGCGCTGAAAAAAACCTTTCTAGCTGTATTGTACTTTATCCACTGAATTGAAATGTTTCCTAGTAACACCCCTCCTTATGTTGCATTTGCTAAATGATCCTTTCGCCGGTAAAGTTCGCGCAGGTTAAAAAGTAGATCAAATTGGCAAATCTCATGACTCCATTAGAAAGATACAAGCAAGACCTCAAGCGCGATGATTTCTCTTATGATCCAGCCCAAGAGATGGCTGTTGAGCATCTTCAGCGTTTATATGACGATCTTGTAGCGGTTAAGGCTGAAGAGCCTAAAGTCGGTTTAATGGGGCGTTTGAAGAGTAAGCTGAAAAAACCGGAGCCGAAAGAGCCGGTTAAAGGTTTGTATTTCTGGGGTGGTGTAGGTCGTGGTAAGACTTACCTGATGGATACTTTTTACGACAGTCTTCCGTTCGAACAGAAGATGCGTACCCACTTCCACCGTTTTATGCAGCGTGTACATGCAGAATTAAAAGAGCTGGATGGTACGGCTAACCCACTAGTTGAGATTGGCAAAAAGTACGCACAAGAAGCTCGAATTATCTGTTTTGATGAATTCTTTGTCACAGATATCACTGATGCCATGATTCTGGGCGGCTTGCTGCAAGAATTATTCAAGAACGGTGTGGCTCTAGTGGCAACGTCCAATATTGTTCCTGACGGGCTATATAAAGATGGTTTGCAGCGCGCTCGCTTCTTGCCAGCGATCGATATGCTGAATCGTTATACTGAAGTTGTGAATGTTGATGGTGGCGTAGACTATCGTTTACGTGCTTTAGAGCAGGCGGAGCTTTACCACTATCCGTTAGATGCTGAAGCAGATAAGAGTTTAAACCGCAGTTTTGAAAGTCTTGCGCCAGATCTAGAAGAGGTGGTTGAGGCCGAGGTTCTGGATATTAATGGCCGTGATATGCAGACACGCCGCTGCTGTGAAGACGTGGTTTGGTTTGATTTTAAAGAGCTTTGTGAAGGTCCTCGTTCCCAGAATGACTACATTGAACTGGGCAAGATATTTCATGCTGTTATGGTGGGTAATGTGCCGCAGCTGGGTCGCTCTAATGATGATGCCGCTCGTCGCTTCATCAACATGGTCGATGAATTCTATGATAGTGGCGTTAAGTTGATTATCAGTGCTGAAAAGCCAATTCATGAGATTTATTCAGAAGGGCGTTTGGAATTCGAAATTGAGCGAACTCAAAGTCGTTTACTTGAGATGCAGTCTCATGAATATCTAGCGCGTGAGCATAGAGCATAGAGCATAGAGCATAGGCTTTGTGTAATTATCAAAAAAGCACCTTAGGGTGCTTTTTTTTCGCGGCAAGATGCCGCTCCCATAGGTTGTTTGTATTGTTGACGGGCATGACATCGCTCAGCAATGTTTAATTTTGAACTTGTAGGAGACGCTTCTAGCGTCGAATGTTTGAGGTTTTATTTAGATTTTAACTTGCGGGTAATGGTGTTGATATATATAATGCGCGCTCCCAAGTTTAGGCTTGCTTAAATTTTGGGCAGAAGAGAGTTGTTCTAATCAATTTGGAACAACAAATAATTATAAGTCAGATCGGGCGATTTTATTAATAAAATCAACGAGATCTGAGTAAAGTTGAAAGGCTATACAGATGAAAACATTCGTCGCTAAGCCAGCCGAAGTAAAACGCGACTGGTACGTTGTTGACGCAGAAGGTAAAACTCTGGGTCGTCTGGCTACTGAAATTGCACGTCGTCTACGTGGTAAGCATAAGCCAGAATACACTCCACACGTTGATACTGGTGACTACATTGTAGTTGTTAACGCTGAAAAAGTAGGCGTTACTGGTAACAAGCGTAAAGATAAAACTTACTACCACCACACTGGTTTCCCAGGTGGCTTGAAAGAAGCTTCTTTCGAGAAGATGGTAGAAACTTTCCCTGAGCGCACTATCGAGCTTGCTGTTAAAGGCATGCTGCCAAAAGGTCCACTAGGTCGCGCTATGTATGCGAAGCTGAAAGTTTACGCTGGTGCAGAACATCCGCATCAGGCTCAGCAGCCTAAAGAACTTAACGTTTAAGGGGAAGGATAATCATGTCTACTACACAGTATTACGGTACAGGTCGTCGTAAAACTTCTACAGCACGTGTTTTCCTGCGTCCAGGTACAGGTGCTATCACTATCAACAACCGCACTATCGAAGAATACTTTGGTCGTGAAACTGCGCGTATGATCGTTCGTCAGCCTCTAGAGCTTACTAACAATCTTGAAGCGTTCGACGTTGTTGTTACTGTTAAAGGCGGCGGCGGCTTCGGTCAAGCTGGCGCTATCCGTCACGGTATCACTCGTGCACTAATGGAATTTGATGAAACGCTTCGTCCAGCTCTACGTGAAGCAGGTTACGTTACTCGTGACGCTCGTATGGTTGAACGTAAGAAAGTTGGTCTACGTAAAGCACGTAAGAAGCCACAGTTCTCCAAGCGTTAATTCGATATCTTTTTCGAAAGATTTTGGATTCAGAAAAAGCGCCTGCCCCTTTATCGGGGTGGGCGTTTTTTTTGCACTGCGTTATATCAATACATTGGCCTAAAGTACGGCGAAAAATAAGTAATTCACCTTGTAAGAAAGGGGTAATTTCTTTACTATTTGGGCCATTTTTAAGATACAGATTTCCGTAGCTATAAAATTCTTAGCGGCCAGAATATTTTTGCACCTGCAGAGATATAAAATAAGGTCGATTGAGGGGAGATAACTTAATGAGCAATGATGGCGTGAATAAGGGTCGGCGCCGTCTCCTAATCGGTGCTACATCCGCAGTTGGTGCGGTTGGTGCTGTAGGAGCAGCTGTCCCATTCGTAGCTTCCTGGACGCCGAGTGCGAAGGCAAGAACTGCCGGCGCACCTGTCAAGGTGGATGTAAGTAAACTGGAACCTGGTCAGCAGGTAATTGCTAGCTGGCGTGGTAAGCCTGTGTGGATCGTTCGTCGTGGCGAAGAAGCATTGGCTAATCTGGCTAAGCTAGATAGCAACTTGCAGGATCCAAAATCGGATAACCCTGCACAGCAGCCTGATTACATTCCAAAAACCCCTGCGCGTTCTCTACGTGAAGATATCGCTGTTTTGGTTGGTATTTGTACTCACCTAGGTTGTTCTCCAACTTATCTTCCTGAAGTAGGTGTTACATCTGGTCAGGGTGAAGATTGGGTTGGCGGTTATTACTGCCCATGTCATGGTTCTCGTTTTGATCTTTCTGGTCGAGTAATGAACGGTTCCCCGGCTCCAAGTAACCTTGTGATCCCGCCTCATCACTATGAGAGCGAAAATGTGATCATCGTAGGTATTGATCAGGAGACTGCATAATGGCTGGTTCTCGTAACAAAGGTAACCCAGGTATCATGGGTTGGATTGATGATCGTTTCCCAGCTACAGCTATGTGGGAAGATCACCTATCTAAATACTACGCTCCAAAGAACTTTAACTTCTGGTACTTCTTTGGTTCATTGGCGCTTCTAGTGCTTGTTAACCAGATCCTAACGGGTATCTGGCTAACTATGTCTTACAATCCTTCAGCTGAAGGTGCGTTTGCTTCTATCGAATACATCATGCGTGATGTTGAATACGGTTGGTTGCTACGCTATATGCACTCTACCGGTGCATCTGCATTCTTCGTAGTTGTTTACCTGCACATGCTTCGTGGCATGATGTACGGTTCTTACCGTAAGCCTCGTGAGCTTGTATGGCTATTCGGTATGACAATCTACCTAGCGCTTATGGCTGAAGCTTTCATGGGCTACCTATTGCCATGGGGTCAAATGTCTTACTGGGGTGCACAGGTAATCGTATCTCTATTCGCTGCTGTACCATACGTTGGTCCAGAACTAGCTGAATGGATTCGTGGTGACTACCTGATCTCTGGTATTACTCTAAACCGTTTCTTCTCTCTGCACGTAATTGCTCTACCAATCGTTCTATTGGCATTGGTTGTTCTGCACATTATCGCGCTACACGAAGTGGGTTCTAACAACCCAGACGGTATCGAAATTAAAGATAACAAAGATGAGAACGGCGTACCTGTTGATGGTATCCCATTCCACCCTTACTACTCTGTTAAAGACATTGTAGGTGTGGTTGTGTTCCTATTTGTTTTCTGTGCAGTAGTCTTCTTCTTCCCAGAAGGTGGTGGCTACTTCATTGAGGCGCCAAACTTTGAGCCAGCTAACCCGCTGAAAACACCTGAGCATATCGCGCCTGTATGGTACTTCACGCCATTCTACGCAATGCTACGTGCTATCCCACCAATCCTAGGTTCTCAATTCCCAGGTGTTGTTGTGATGGGTGCAGCGATTGCTATCTTGTTTGTGCTTCCTTGGTTGGACCGTAGCCCAGTTAAATCTATCCGTTACAAAGGTTGGATGAGTAAGCTGTGGTTGGTTATCTTCTGTGTAAGCTTCGTAATCCTGGGTTACTTGGGTGTTGTTGCATCTACTCCAGGCCGTACGCTAGCGGCTCAGATCTGTACTGCGCTTTACTTCGCATACTTCTTCCTGATGCCGTTCTACACCAAGATGGAAAAAACTAAACCGGTTCCAGAAAGGGTTACAGGCTAATGAAAAAGTTTCTTATTGCATTAGTAATGGCGGCGCTGCCGATGGCTGCAAGCGCTGCTGGTGGTGCTAAAGGCCACCTTGATGAGATGGATGTAGATCTACATAACCAAGCATCTTTGCAGCGTGGTATGCAGACGTTTGTAAACTACTGCTTGGGCTGTCACTCTGCTGAGTTCCAGCGTTATGAGCGTGCTGCACTAGATTTAGGCATGAACCCAGAGCTTGTTGCTGAACACTTGATCTTTGGTGATCACAAAGTGGGTGAGCAGATGACTATCTCTATGGACAAAGGCGATGCTGGTAAGTGGTTTGGTAACCCTCCACCAGATCTAACGCTAGAAGCGCGTCTTCGTGGTCCAGATTGGTTGTACACTTACCTACGTAGCTTCTACGCTGATGATTCTCGTCCATGGGGCGTGAACAATGCAGTGTTCAAAGACGTTGGTATGCCGAACGTACTTGGTCCGCTACAGGGTGAGGTTGTTGCAAGCTGTTCTTGGGAAGAAATGAATGCTCACGGTTTGCGTGGTGAGGGTATTGATCCTCTAACTAACAAGCCGCTAACTAGCTGTACTTCTGTTAAGAAGGGCACTGGTGAGCTATCTCCAGAAGAGTTTGATGCGCTAGTATATGATCTAGTTAACTTCATGGTTTACATGGGTGAGCCATCTAAGTTGGATTCTCAGCGTATCGGTACTTACGTGTTGATCTTCTTGTTCCTATTCTTCTTCCTTGCGTATGCGCTGAAGAAAGAATTCTGGAGAGATGTACACTAATAGCTTTACGATATAATCGTGAGCTTTAAAACGCGGCCTCTTTTTTAAGGGGCCGCGTATCTGTTTCTAATAAGGGGTATTCTTAATGGGTGTTGTGGCAAAACGTTCTTCCATGTCCTTCTACTCTAATGGCGAGGACCAGTATAGCCATCGAGTTCGTATCGTCCTGGCAGAAAAGGGTGTTGCTGTAGAGATTCATGATTGTGATGAAGGTAATCTTCCTGAAGATCTAACTTCAATGAATCCGTACAATAGCCTGCCAACTTTGTTGGATCGCGATTTGGTTCTTTATGAGCCAAATGTGATGATGGAATATCTTGATGAGCGCTTCCCGCATCCTCCGCTATTGCCTGTTTATCCTGTAGCTCGTGCGGAAAGCCGACTATACATGTATCGCATCCAGCGTGACTGGTGTGATCTTGCGGATAAAATCATTGAAGCTGCGATGGCTGATGATGAAGATACAGCAGAAGAGGTTCGTAAAGAGCTACGTGATAGCTTGATTACGATTTCACCTATCTTTGCTGATAAGCCTTTCTTCATGAGTGAAGAGTTTACTTTGGTTGATTGCTGCCTAGCTCCACTATTGTGGCGTTTGCCGTTGTTGGGTATCGATCTTCCAGAAGATCAGTGCAAGCCTTTGGTTAAGTATATGGATCGCTTATTTGAGCGTGAATCTTTCCAAATGAGCTTGTCAGAAGCAGAGCGTGAAATGCGCGATTAATTGTTTCGTAGTAAAGTTAAAAAAGGGATGATGTTTCATCCCTTTTTTTATGTCGTAATTTTGTTAAATGTTTGGATAAAGAAATGAAGCCGAGTCGCCCTTATCTTGTTAAAGCACTGTATGACTGGTTATTAGATTGTGATTTAACACCTCATCTTTTGGTAGATGCTACGCAGGATGATGTTACGGTTCCTACGCAGTTTGTTGATGATGGTCAGATTGTTTTAAATATTAATCCATCAGCGGTTCGGGATTTTTATCTCGATGATCGAGCATTGTCTTTTAATGCGCGTTTTTCAGGTCAGCCAATGGATATATATGTGCCAATGGCGGCTATCTTAGCTATATATGCGCGTGAAAATGGACAGGGTATGGGCTTTGGTGGTGAGCCGGGTGTTGACTGCTATACGCAGGAGTTGGCAATACTGGACAACGTAGAAGATATGGATGCAGATGAGCCTGAGGAAGCTGAAAAGCCGGCTAGGTCGAAAAGGCCGTCATTAAAAGTTGTGAAGTAGTTAAGAGAAGTGGAAGGGGTGAATCTATAGAATAAAAGGTGCGTACTAAGGGTTAGTACGCACCGTTGTTCTTATCGATTAACGTATTCAAAGACTTTTACGATTTTCTCTACACCAGCGATATTTCTTACGATATTGATCGCATTCTCAGCTTCTTGAGGGCTTACAAGACCCATAAGATAAACCGTGCTGCTATCAGTTACTACCTTGATGCGAGACCCATCAACTGCTTCGTTTGTTAATAGCTCGGCTTTAACTTTCGTGGTTAGCCAAGCGTCGTTTGTGCGCGCGATAGTGGATGATACGCCAGAGATTTTAACTTCGTTATGAATCTTACGTACTTTTCGTACTTGGCTGACGATCTGTTCAGCTTCCTGCCTTGAGCTTTCTGCAGGTGCTTGGCCTGTTAACAGAACAACGCCGTTATAGCTTGTTACGCTGATATTGGTTGCCTGCATCTGTTCTGAGCCCTTGGCAAGGTTTACCATCGATAGTGTTTCAATTACTTCATCATCTATATATGAACCAACGGTTCTGCTGCCAGGGTCTTCCTGAATAGGACCTTCTCTTCCGGCACTTAGGATATCGGAACAGCCTGTAACTAATAGCGATAAGCTAATCCCTGCAATTAAACTAAATGTCTTTTTGTTGATCATGTTTATTCGCTTCCAAAAAGTTGGTAGTCAATTAAATCGCATAAAGAGTGCAAAACTAGTAACTGCGCATGGTGAACTAGCGAACTATCGTCGCTAGGTACGCATATCTCGATCTCTTCTGGGCTGAGAAGCGCTGTGATATCGCCACCATCAGAACCGTTCAGGACGATAACAGTCATTTCACGATCATGGGCGGCCTGTATTGCTTGTACAAGGCTGCTGGAGCGACCGTGAGGTGTTATCAGTAATAAAATGTCCCCAGGTTGGCCTAAGGCATGGATCTGTTTGGCTTGCGCGTCCATAAAGCCGCTATCTTCACAGATTGCGCTTAACGTAGCACCGTCTGAGTTAATATTGATTGCGGGTAGACCTGGACGCTCATGCCTAAATCTATTCATCAATAGTGCGGTGAAGTGTTGCCCTAAAGATGAGGAGGCTCCATTGGCACAGCAGAGAATCTTGTTCTCACTGACAAGGCAATGGAGTAAAAGTTCGCCAGCATGGGCAATTAGTGGGGTGTACTGCTCAATGGTGATTGCGTTGACTTCCATTGAGTTGTGAAACTGGCTGACAATGCGGTCTTCGAGTTCCATGCTGTCCTTAATCGTTTACCTTAAGTTCTGAAGGCATCTTTATACCACAGCGGCTCCGTTGGTGCTGCATCATATTCATAAGCAATGACATCAAATCGGCAATTATTGTTAGAAAATTGCGTTTTATGGCTCAAATAATGTTGTGCTGCTTTAATGATCTTTCGTTGTTTGGTGGTAGTAACTGAAGCTGCTGCACCGCCATACTTTTTTGAATTGCGGTAACGGACTTCGATAAAGACAAGTGTGCGACGATCTAACATGATTAGATCGATCTCGCCGAAGCGGCAATGATAATTGCGTTCGACTAGGGTGAGTTTGTTTTTTGAGAGGAATCTTTCGGCGTGTTTTTCGGCGTCCTTGCCGGTCTTGTTTCTGTCCATGAATATTATTTACTCAATAATTTGTGGGATACCATCTTTATATTGGGCCCAAGTTAGCGTTCTGAAAACAAGGCCGTTGTTATTAATGCTGAGTTGGCCTGTCTCGCCGTTGATCTGGGTGCCAGGAACCGCGCTTAATTGTTTTAGATAAGGATGAATGCGATAAGCATCAAGGCCTAGAGCGTATAAGCGACCAAAACGACTGTTTGTGTCATTTCGTTGCTGTGAAATAAGTACTTTGTCTTGGGATGGTGGTTTTAGGTTCCAAGGGGTGCCTAGGAAAGTAACGTTATTCAGGTCTTGGTCCTGAATAGGGTTGTTGCTACCGCTGAATACGTGTGAGGTGGCATAAATTGGCAGGTCGCCTGCAAAGTTAAACGCTAGCATAGTATTTAGCTGTCTAGCATCATTTGGTAGTGCAGTGAGGATAATCGCTTCCATATCGTGGCGACGATGTTCTTCAAATTCAATTTTATGGGTATAAACAACTTTTCTTACGTTCTTGTAGCGCTGTTTACTTTTATCTGTGGATAAAAATTGACTCACATGCTCAGAGAATTCGCTGATATCCCCAAAGTTACTAGAGTGGACAACCATGCCGCCCAGGCTTGTGTAGTGTTCTTCAAAAGCCTTGTTGATTTTTTCGCCCCAGCCACTGTTTGGTGTTAATACTGCGGCACGGCGTATGCCGTCTTTCCATGCGCGCTCTGCAATTTGAATGGCTTCATCTTCGGCTGAAAGGCCAAATTGATACATGCCTTCGCGAGCGGGTGAATCGGTGTAGTTTAGGGCGAGTACAGGCACTTGGATATGCTGATCGGCAGCCAAGGTTGTAACATAGTCTTTAGCTAAAGGCCCGATGATCATATCGACTTGTTGCTCATTAACGATTGAAGCCAGCTGAATCGGGGTATTTATCTTTTCAGAGTCCAGAAATAGCAGTTCTGGAGAGGTTTTGCCTGGTTGTTGGCTGCGTAGATGAGCCATCATAATGCCTTCTTTGATGGCGTTGGCAGGTTTGGCTAATTTGCCTTCAAGTGGCAATAGTACTGCTATTTTTTGAGCTGAGAATGTCTGTGCACCTAGTCCGCCAAGAGATTGAGGTGGTAGCTTTTGGGCTGGGTGAGATTCCCATAATACGGCCCAGTTATTCAGCGCTTGGTTTTGTGTGTCTAGTTGAGTGTTGACGCTTAGCTCGTAAGCTAGCTCTAGCCAGCCCTGCTCATGATAACTATTAGTTCCGCTACGAATAAGCTCGGAAAGCTGGATTGCTTCAATTTTAAGTAGGCTATTCCAGATTTGATCGTGCAGGATTTGCTTTGCTGCGTCCGTGTCGAGCAGTTGGCTTAATCTAATAAGTGCTTTAGCTTCACTAAAATGTTGCTGTTGTAGCTGGAATGCTTGGGCACGCAATTCGAGAATTTGAATCTCTTGCTCGGTTAGGAGTTTAAGATCCGACAAACCATTTAATCTGTCTAGCTGTTGCAGGGCTTGTTCAGGCTGGTTTTGTTCTAGTGAGGCTTCAGCTTGAAGTTTAGCGATCTCAAAGCGAAGAGATGGGGCTAGGAGGGCAACGTCTATTTGGCTTAGTACGGCAGCAGCTTCTTGCTTGCGGTCTAGGCTAAGTAAAATCTTCGCGGCGTCTGCTCGATACTGAGCAGATTTGATCGGTTTTGCAGAATTCGCTTTTTTAAGTAGGCTTTCTACTCGTTGTTGGTCTTGCTCAGCTGCAGTCAGCGTTGGTTTCGTGGATGTCGTACTAACTGAACAACCAGAAATAATTGTGCTGATTAAAATTGCTGAAAGAGACAGGCGCCACTGAAATTTCATATACTTCGCAACCCACGTTTTAAGATGGTATCTGTAATGTTAGAACCCGCACTGTACGTTGTAGCAACGCCAATAGGAAATCTGCAGGATATGACACCTCGCGCTATTGAGGTCTTGCAGCAAGTTGAGTTGATAGCTGCTGAGGACACACGTCATAGTGCCCGTTTGATGGCGCATTTTGGTATCAATACCCGCCTTGTTTCCGTCCATGAGCATAACGAACGCCAGCGAATTGAGACGATTGTACACCAGTTGCAATCTGGTGCCAGTGTTGCACTAATTTCTGATGCTGGAACGCCTCTAATTTCGGACCCTGGATATGTTGTAGTTCAGGGGGTTAGAGAGCAGGGTTTTAAAGTTGTGCCTGTTCCTGGCTGTGTGGCTTTTATTGCTGCGTTGTCTGCGGCGGGTTTGCCTACAGATCGATTTATCTTTGAGGGATTTTTGCCGCATAAATCGAGCGGGCGTAAGCAGCAGCTAAAGGGGTTGGTTGATGAAACGCGAACGCTGATCTTTTATGAATCTCCGCATCGTATTGTGGCCTCCCTGAAAGATATGCAGTCAGTCTTTGGTGGTGAGCGTGTTGTGGGTATTGCTCGTGAGCTAACTAAAACTTATGAAACGATCCATGTGGATAAGTTGGATGCTGTCATAGAGTGGATGGAGGCTGATTCCAATCAGCAGCGCGGTGAGTTTGTTGTTTTGGTTCACGGTATAGAAAATAAAGGCGCAGCTGAACTTGATGCTAAAGCTCTGGAGGTGCTGGATATTCTTCTTGCAGAGCTGCCAGCGAGTCAGGCGGCTTCTTTGGCTGCGAAAATTACCGGTTTGAAGAAAAAAGTGCTTTATCAGGCGGCTTTAGATCGCTAACTGATTTCGCTTTTGTTAGAATTCGCGCCGAGGAGTTTGCCAGGCAGTCGCTGCCTTCTTTGAAGGTGGAGGAAAGTCCGGGCTCCAAAGGGTAGAGTGCCAGATAACGTCTGGGCGGCGCGAGTCGACGGAAAGTGCAGCAGAAAATATACCGCCTAAGCATCCTCGGATGCCGGTAAGGTTGAAATGGTGCGGTAAGAGCGCACCGCGTGGGTGGTAACACTCCACGGCATGGTAAACCCCACTCGGAGCAAGACCAAATAGGGTTCCTATAGGCGTGACCCGCGCTGGAACCGGGTAGGTTGCTTGAGGTGCATAGTGATATGCATCCCAGATGAATGATTGTCCACGACAGAACCCGGCTTATCGGCAAACTCCTCATTATTCTTTCTTTTCAGGAAGAGCGGTGTCCACTGCTTTTCCTGTAAAGGTCTGATTCGCCTAATTCATTGTTTTATATGCAGTCTCTCAATGCTTTGTTTTTGAGAGCTTCTCTCTGTATGCATTTCTCTAATGTTTGATCTCTGATAACCGTCATTTACGGCGCTTTCAGCCTTGCTTTAGTTGGGGTTACTTTCTATAGTGTGCTCTAGTGGGATAAAGTGGGTAAAAGTGGGTTTTTCTGTAATTTAAGTGGGTTTTGAGAGCCGAAAATGTTTAGAGGCGTTAATCAAATCAATCTGGATGCCAAGGGGCGCATGGCGATTCCGGCACGTTATCGCGAGAAAATCGCGACGTGTTGCGATGGTCAGCTCGTGGCTACGATTGATACTGAAGCGCGCTGTTTACTGCTTTATCCACTGGAAGAATGGGAAGTTATTCAGGAGAAAATTGAAAGCCTGCCTAGCTTTAATCCCGCAGCGCGTCGAATTCAGCGTCTACTGATTGGTCATGCAACTGATCTTGATATGGATGGAAATGGACGATTGCTTTTGCCCGCTCCACTTCGAGAGTATGCGGAGCTCGATAAAAAAATTGTGTTGCTTGGGCAAGGGCAGAAGTTTGAAATCTGGAGTGAGTCCAGATGGTTAGCTACCCGCGAAGAGTATCTTCAAGAGGTAGAAGGTGGCATGGCAATGCCTGAAGAATTACAAAATTTATCGCTATAGCGGATCGAGTAACGACGAATGAGCCAGGAATTTAAACATATCACAGTGCTGTTAAATGAAGCTGTAGAAGCTTTAGTGCAGGACGCGTCTGGTTTCTATGTCGACGGGACCTTTGGTCGTGGCGGTCATTCTGCATTGGTATTGGATCAATTGGCAGAAGATGGTCAGTTGATGGGAATCGATAAGGATCCAACCGCCATTGCGCATGCACACGAACGTTTTGCAGATGAAGATCGTTTCTCTATAGCGCACGGCAGTTTTGCACAATTGCAAGAATTTGTAACTGAGCGCGGTTTGCAAGGACAGGTTGATGGAATTTTGCTGGATTTGGGTGTGTCTTCACCACAGTTAGATGATGCTTCCCGAGGGTTTAGCTTTCTAAATGATGGTCCGCTGGATATGCGAATGGACACCTCTTCTGGTGAAAGTGCGGCTGATTGGATCGCTCGCGCCGAAGAGAAAGAGATTGCTGATGTGATTTATACCTATGGCGAGGAGCGTTTCTCCCGTCGTATGGCGAAAGCGATTGTGGCTAAGCGTGAAGAAGAGCCAATTACCACGACAGCGCAGCTTTCAAAAATTATTGCTGAAGCCAATCCTGCTTGGGAGAAAGGTAAGAACCCTGCAACACGTGCTTTCCAAGGTATTCGTATCCATATTAATCGTGAATTGGAAGATCTGGAAAGCTGTTTGGATCAGGCTTTAGAAATGTTGAAAGTGGGTGGGCGTCTAGTAGTTATTAGCTTCCACTCACTAGAAGATCGGATTGTGAAGCGCTTTATTCGTCAGCATGTTAAAGGCGATGAGCATATTCCACGTGGTATTCCGGTTACAAACGATATGTTGAAAATTCGGTTGAAGAATGTGGGTAAGGCTGTGAAAGCGAGTGCCTCTGAAACCGAAGAGAACGTACGGGCTCGAAGTGCAGTTATGCGAGTGGCTGAAAAGGTCGCTTGATGCTTGGAAGGTTCTGGAAAAATTGGGTTGGCGATCAGGAGGATGAGAAGGGGAATTCATCTGGTCGAGACAATTTTTATAGTGCTGAAGAGTTGCTGAGCCCATTTTTATTGGTGTTTGTGTTGGTTGTGGTGCTTTTGGTGTCATGCTTGGGCGTAGTCATGAGCGCCTTTGAATATCGACAGTTATTTAACCAGCATCAGGAATTGATACAGCAAAGGGATGAGCTTCAAGTTGAGTGGGGACAGCTACTGCTTGAGCAAAGTGCATGGGCTGCCAATAACCGAGTTGAACAACAAGCAACGAGCGTATTGGGCATGAAAGTGCCAGACGTTGAGCAAATAGAGATCGTGAAGCATGAGCGATAACACTGAAGCAGCAGTTGGTAGAGGATGGCGCCTTTGGTTGGTGCTGGTTCTTCTATTGCTCGTTGCAGGTGGGATTACAGCTCGCATGCTTTCGCTTTATGTTGAAGAGCAGTCGTTTCTGCAAACTCAAGGTGATGCTCGTTCATTGAGAACGGTTCAGGTACCCGCTCATCGTGGGATTATCACTGATAGGCATGGTGAACCCTTAGCGGTGAGTGCACCGGTCGCGACTATCTGGGCTGATCCGAAAATGACAGATATGCAGCACGATGGTTTGTCAAAACTAGCGGTGCTGCTTAAAACGAACAAAAAGAAACTACTAGCTAAGTTATCTGAAAATCGCAGTCGTAGATTTCTGTATTTACAGCGTCAAGTTACACCTGAACTAGCTGAAAAAATTAGAGCTTTGCGTATTCCGGGTGTGCATGTCGATCGTGAATATAAGCGTTACTACCCGGCAGCTGAGGTAACAACGCATCTGGTTGGTTTCACTAACTTGGATGGTAAAGGCCAAGAAGGTCTAGAGCTGGCTTATGAGGATTGGTTAAAGGCTGACGCCGGTAAGCAGTTGGTTATGAAAGATCGTTTGGGTAGAACGATCAAGCATATTCGCGAAGTTAAGCCGGCGCTGCATGGTAATGATATTCAGCTAAGTATCGATTTAAGGCTGCAATATCTAGCGTATAGAGAATTAAAAGCCTCAGTTGAAGCGCATAAAGCTGATGGCGGGTCGATTGTGATGCTAGATGCATCTACGGGCGAAGTGTTAGCAATGGTTAATCAGCCATCTTACAACCCGAATGATCCAAAACAGAGAATTTCGACGGCATTAAGAAACAGGGCGTTAACCGATACATTTGAGCCGGGCTCGACGGTTAAACCTATGACGGTTGCGGCGGCGTTGATGAGCGGTGAATACGAGCCGGAAACAATCGTAAATACTGCACCTGGTTATATGCGGGTTAAAGGTAAAACGATTAGAGATCATCGTAATTACGGTGAGATAGATATCTCAACCATCATTACGAAATCCAGCAATGTGGGTGTAACGAAGCTGTCATTAAGCTTACCTGAAGGTTCGGTACGTAATCTGTATCACAATTTAGGCTTAGGGCAGGCAACAGGCATCGGATTCCCAGGTGAAAGTACGGGTTATCTACCTTATCTGAATTCGAGACAGCAAGTTGAACGTGCGACGCTTTCTTATGGTTATGGCTTATCGGTAACGCCATTACAGCTAGCTCAGTCATATTTGGCGTTGGCTAATGATGGTGTCGTGAGCCCTGTTAGTCTGATTCGCCAAAACGAAGCAGGCAAACCTGTTCGAGTTATGCCTGCGGATGTGGCGGTTGATGTCCGTGAAATGATGGAAACTGTGATTAGCGTTAAAGGCACGGGTCGTAGAGCTGCTGTTCAGGGGTATCGAGTGGCAGGAAAAACAGGCACTGTGCATAAGGTTGGCCGCGGTGGATATATCGATGATCAGTATATATCTACATTTGCAGGTTTGGCGCCGGTAAGTGATCCGCGCTTAGTAACAGTAGTGATGATTGATAACCCTAAAGGCCAGGAATATTACGGTGGTGAGGTAGCAGCTCCGGTTTTTTCAAGAGCGGTAGGTGGAGCTTTGCGTTTGATGAATATCCCACCGGATAATTGGCCAGAAGTGAATAAGCAGGTTGCTCAGCGTTGAATGAGGTGACTATGTTGGAAATCAGTAGAACATTGAAAGAGATTGCGCCGGAGTGGGTTGATGAAACTTACGCCGGCTTTGTCGTATCTGCTATTTCGCAAGATAGCCGCACGGTTACGCCCGGCACTCTGTTTATTGCTCGATCCGGTATCCAGCATCGTGGTGTCGATTTCGTTGAAGCGGCTGAAAAAAGTGGTGCAGTCGCTATTTTGTTGGACTGTCGTGAAGTTGGTGATTGCCCTTCGCTTTCGATCCCTGTGATTGCTGTGCCTGATTTAGTCAGTCAGATTGGTCCTGTAGCCGCAAATTTTTATGGCCACCCAAGCCGTCATCTGAATGTAATTGGCATTACGGGGACTAACGGTAAGACCTCTTGTGCGCATTTTGTTGCTCAGGCGATGAATGCGATAGGCACGAAAACTGCGATTGTTGGCACTATTGGAAATGGTTTTCCAGGCCAGCTAGAGCAGGCAACTCATACAACCCCAGATGCTGTAGGTTTGCAGCGTTTGTTTGCTGAATTACGCGCAGCAGGTGCCGAAAGCGTTGTGATGGAAGTCTCTAGTCATGCTTTACAGCAGGGCCGAGTTGCTGGGGTTGAATTTGATTATGCCGCACTCACCAACTTAAGCCGTGATCATCTGGATTACCACGGTTCTATGGCTTCTTACGGTGCGGCTAAAGCAAGATTGTTTAAACGCTTTGATCTAAAAGCTTCTGTTATCAATAGTGATGATGCTTTTGGTCAAACGCTGTTAGCTGATGACGAAGTTAAAGGTAAAAAAGTAGCGGTTGGGCGTGCACAAGGCGATTATCTGATCGCAGCATACCGTTTAGCTTTACACGGTATCGAAGCGGAGCTGAAAACGGCGCAAGGCAACTTTGCTTTCGCTAGTAAAATTATCGGCGAATTTAATCTGGACAATTTGCTTCTTGTAGCAGCTTTGCTCTCCGAGCAAGGGTTTAGCCGAGAGCAGGTTATGCACGGGCTTTCCAAATTAGATGCAGTGCCAGGGCGAATGCAGGCATTGGTCACTGCGGATAAGCCGTTGGTAATTATTGATTATGCGCATACGCCAGATGCTCTAGAGAAAGCAATCCAAGCTGTTAGAGCTCATACGTCAGGGCGTTTGTGGTGCGTATTTGGTTGTGGTGGAGACCGCGATACAGGTAAACGAGAACTAATGGGCAATATTGCAGACCGATTTGCAGATCGGTTGGTTGTGACTAGCGATAACCCAAGAACCGAACAGCCAGATAGCATTATTGAAATGATCGAGAGCGGTATTCATGATCATCAGGCGGATGTTGAAGCGGATCGTGCAGAAGCGATCAGAATGGCGATCAATGCTGCTTCAGCAGAAGATGTCGTATTGATCGCAGGTAAAGGTCACGAAAATTATCAAGAGATTGCTGGTACACGTTACCCGTTTAGTGATGTTGATGTGAGTAAGTCAGTTTTAGGGGTGGCGGTATGATTGGTCAGTGGTTTTTGCAGCAGTTACAGCAAGCTTTTGGCGGGCAGATAACGGCTGATACTGAATTTACAGGTGTCAGTACGGACACACGTACGATTAAGCAGGGCGACCTATTTGTCGCTCTGGTTGGTCCTAATTTTGATGGTCATCAGTTTATAGAACAGGCACTTGAAAAAGGCGCGGTCGCCGCGGTTGTTTCTCGATCTATGCCAGAAATTAAAGCGCCATTGTGGCAAGTTGAAGATACGCGTATTGCTCTGGGGAACATTGCGCAAGCGAATCGTCAGCGCTTTGATGGCACTGTTTACGCAGTGACAGGCAGTAGCGGTAAAACGACAGTTAAAGAGATGCTATTCGCGATTCTGTCTCAGAATAATCAGGTATTGGCTACCAAAGGTAATTTGAATAATGACATCGGCGTACCGCTAACACTGTTCGAATTAAGTGATCAGCATCAAATTGCTGTGATTGAACAGGGTGCCAGTGCTGGTGGTGAGATTGCTTATACGACTGCGATTTCTCTACCAGATGTTGCGATTTTGAATAACGCGATGGGTGCTCATCTGGAAGGGTTTGGCTCTCTGCAAGGTGTAGTCGAAGCGAAATCTGAGATCTTTTCGCAGTTAGATGAAACTCAAGGCACGGCTGTTATCAACCTAGATGATCCGCATACAGAGTATTGGTTAAATCAAAACCAAGGAAAGCCTCAGAGCAACTTCTCTCTTAGCTCCGAGAAGGCTGCTGTCTATGCGTCGGACTTGAAACCATCTAGCAATGGCTGTTTTTCTTTTGTTTTGCACAGAGGCTCTGAGTCTCAAAGGGTTCAGCTGCAGGTGATGGGACAGCATAACGTTGCGAATGCCCTAGCTGCGGCAGCTGCTGTAAGCGCTAAAGGAATGCCTTTAGCGGAAATTTGCAGCGGTTTAGAATCCTTTACTGCAGTATTTGGACGTATGCGTTGTTTGTCGACAGCGTCTGGTGCTCAAGTGATTGATGATAGTTATAACGCCAATCCTGGTTCGGTAAATGCGGCAGTGGATCTGCTGGTTAGTTTGCCGGGCAAATCAGTATTGGTTTTAGGAGATATGGCTGAGTTAGGGGCAGATGCCGCTGATCAGCATGCACAGGTAGGTTGCCGGGCAGCGCAGAAGGGGGTTAGTTGTTTCTATGCAACTGGCGTGCTGTCCCGGCACTCTGTTTCAGCGTATAACGCTGCAGCAGATGGGCAGGGAATGCATTTTGAAACACGTGAAGAATTAACAACTGCATTGAAAAAGCTGGCTGATCAGAATACCAATATTCTGATTAAAGGCTCGAGAAGTGCAGCGATGGATCAGGTCGTGAAGAACCTGACTGAAGGGGAATAGAAGGCAATGCTACCACTGCTGGCAGAATTTTTATCGGGATATTACAGCGGCTTTGCTGTATTTCAGTACCTAACCCTGCGTGGGATTTTGGGTGTATTAACAGCATTGTTGATAGCTTTGTGGGTCGGCCCTCATATGATCAACAAACTACGTAGTAATCAGATTGGTCAAGCGGTACGAGATGATGGTCCTCAGACGCATTTGAGCAAAGCAGGTACACCAACAATGGGTGGTGCTTTGATCCTAGTTGCAATTGCGATTAGTACCCTTTTGTGGAGTGATCTGACTAACCCTTATGTGTGGATTACGTTGGGCGTGACGCTTATTTTTGGTGCAGTGGGCTGGGTCGATGATTATCGTAAAGTGGTTGAGAAAAACCCACGAGGATTGCCTGCTAAGTGGAAGTACCTGTGGCAGTCAGTAGGTGGTATGGGGGCGGCAGTATTACTCTATAGCATGGCTTCCACACCAGTTGAAACAGAGCTTCTGATTCCATTCCTAAAAGATGTGTCGATCGATCTCGGTATCTTCTTTATCGTTTTTACCTACTTTGTAATTGTCGGTAGCTCCAATGCGGTAAACCTCACTGATGGCTTAGATGGTCTAGCTATTTTGCCAACTGTAATGGTAGCTGGAGCATTAGGTGTATTTGCATATCTGTCCGGTAACATCAATTTTGCTGAATATCTGTTGATCCCTTACGTGCCGGGTTCTGGTGAGCTGATTATATTTTGTGGTGCCATGGTTGGTGCTGGTCTTGGTTTCTTGTGGTTTAACACTTATCCAGCTCAAGTGTTTATGGGTGATGTCGGTGCCTTGTCTTTGGGTGCTGCGCTTGGTGTTATTGCCGTTATCGTCCGTCAAGAATTTGTACTGTTCATTATGGGCGGTGTGTTTGTGGCTGAAACCGTGTCAGTAATTTTGCAGGTGGCATCGTTTAAATTAACAGGTCGCCGTATCTTCCGGATGGCGCCTTTGCATCACCATTTTGAATTGAAAGGTTGGCCAGAGCCTCGTGTAATTGTTCGTTTCTGGATCATCACAGTAGTTTTGGTGCTGATTGGCTTGGCATCTCTGAAAATTCGTTAAGGTAAAGTTTGAGCATGAGTTTAATCGCCAGCGATAAATTAAAAGTGGTCATCGGTTTAGGTCAAACCGGGCTGGCATGTGCGCGCTATCTGGCGTCTAAAGATGAGCGTTTTTTCGTTGTTGATAGCCGAGAGAATCCTCCAGGTATGGATGAGCTATCAACTGAGCTTCCTGACGTTAAACTGATTTGTGGCCCTTTTGATGCTGAGCTATTGAGTGGTGCGTCAGAATTGATTTTGAGCCCTGGTGTTGCACAAAGTAATCCTGCCATTCAAACGGCGGTAAAAGCGGGCGCGAAATTAAGTGGTGATATTGATCTTTTCTGTAATGAGATCAGTGCCCCAATTGTTGCGATTACTGGTTCAAATGCTAAAAGTACGGTCACTACCTTAGTGGGTGAGATGGCTGCTGCAGCAGGCTTGAATGTTGGAGTGTGCGGGAATATTGGTACGCCTGTACTTGAGATGTTAAACGAGCCTGAAAAAGATCTGTATGTTATCGAACTATCAAGTTTCCAGTTAGAAACAACTAATGATCTTCGAGCAGCAGTTGCAACGGTACTCAATATTAGCCCTGATCATTTAGATCGTTATGATTCTATGCAGGGTTATTATCAGGCTAAACACCGGATTTTCCGCGGAGCTAAAAAGGTCGTTGTTAACCGTGATGATGCACTGACAATGCCATTAATGCCGAGTGGTGTTGATCAGCTTGCTTACCACTTAGGTAAACCCGATCTCAAAGTCTTTGGTTTGACTGAAGAAAAAGGTGAAACTTGGCTTGCTGTTGGTCTGGATAAATTAATACCGGTATCTGAGTTAAAAATACGTGGTAGTCATAACATGGCCAATGCACTGTCTGCATTGGCTTTAGGTCAGTCTGTTGGCTTGCCAATGGATGCGATGCTAACGGCTTTAAAGAACTTTGCTGGCTTGAAGCATCGTTGCCAGTGGGTCGCTGAAAAAGGCGGTATTGAATACTACAACGATTCCAAAGGTACTAACGTTGGTGCGACTGTTGCTGCGCTGAACGGTTTAGGAAAAACCCTATCTGCAGATCAACGTATTGTGTTAATTGCTGGCGGTGTTGGTAAAGGTGCCGAATTCTCTGAATTGGCTGAACCTATGCAGCAGTTCGCAAGAGCATTGATCTATATCGGCGAAGATGGACCGCGTTTAGCTGACAGTTGTGAAGGTGTGATTAAAGAATCAGCGGATGATATGCAAGCTGCTGTTGCAAAGGCGCAAGCTCAAGCGAAAGAGGGTGATATTGTTCTACTTTCGCCAGCCTGTGCGAGCTTTGATATGTTCTCTGGTTTTCCCGCTCGTGGTGATGCTTTTATTGATGCGGTGGAGGCTCTTTAATGATCTCTTTGGCGATGACGAACATTAAGCAGAGGTTAGAGGGTTTAATTCCTTCGCCTCCGCCTGTTTGTACGTCACAAAGAGTGTTGCCATTTGACCCATGGGTGCTGGCTTGTTCAGTTGCTCTGGTTCTAACGGGGTTTGTAATGATTAGCTCTGCATCTTTAGATGTGGCGCTAAAAAATAACGGGACAGCGTATTTTTACGTTATTCGTCAGTTCATATTTATCATGTTGGCGATGATTGGTGCTGTAGTCGTTTGGAATATCCCAATGCGCTTTTGGGAAAAGACCGGGCACTGGTGGATGTTGGCTGCCGGTGTCTTATTGATTTTGGTACTTATCCCGGGTGTCGGTAAAGGGGTAAATGGTAGTCATCGTTGGTTACCTTTAGGTCCTTTAAATCTCCAGGCATCTGAAGTCGCTAAGTTCTGTATGGTGATGTACATGGCTGGCTACTTGGTGAGACGCTTGGATGAAGTGCGTAGCAGCTGGAAAGGGATTGCGAAGCCGACTCTACCTCTGGGTATTTTTTGTGTGCTGCTGTACTTCGAGCCGGACTTTGGTGCCTTAGTTGTCCTGATGGGGACAGTTATGGGCATGATCTTTTTGGGTGGAATGCGCTTTTCCCAATTCTTGATGGTGATCTCTGGTGTAGTGGGTCTGCTGGTTGCTGTTGTGGGTTTGCAGCCTTACCGAGTAGCTAGACTTCAGAGCTTCTTAGATCCATGGTCCGATCCTTTTGGAACTGGGTACCAGTTATCGCAGGCACAAATCGCTTTTGGTCGTGGTGAATGGTTTGGAACGGGGTTAGGTAATAGCGTTCAAAAACTATTTTATCTGCCAGAAGCTCATACTGACTTTGTGTTTTCAGTATTGGCAGAAGAGTTGGGCTTTATCGGCGCGATCGCTTTGATCTTGGTTTATGCCGTATTAATCGTGAATATTTTCCGTATTGGTCGTCGAGCTGAAAAGGTAAAATCCTTTTTCTCTGCTTATGTCTGTTACGGCTTTGCAATTATCTTTGCAGGGCAGGCGTTGATCAATATTGGGGTGAATGTTGGTGCTTTGCCTACAAAAGGTTTGACACTTCCCTTGGTGAGTTACGGTGGAAGTAGTTTGTTAGTAAGTTGTGCCATGTTGGCCGTTATTTTAAGAGTTGACTACGAATTGAAACTAGCTGGAAAAAATCAGCCAGATGCTGAAGCTAAAGAGCGTAAACAAAAAAATCAGGAGGCTACCGCATGAGCGCTTCTGATAAAAAAGTAGCTTTGATTATGGCTGGCGGCACTGGCGGCCATGTCTTCCCTGCATTGGCTACAGCAGAGAAACTACAGGCACAAGGTGTTCATGTTGAATGGTTGGGCTCTCGACACGGAATAGAAGCTGATTTGGTACCTGCAGCAGGATTAAAACTGCACTCTATTGAAGTCAGAGGTTTAAGAGGCAAAGGCAAGTTAAGCCTTCTTTTGGCTCCATTTAAACTGTTGATCGCTTTGTGGCAGGCGCTATCGGTTGTTCGCTCTGTTAACCCTGATGTTGTATTAGGTATGGGCGGTTTTGCTTCTGGTCCCGGTGGTCTTGCTGCGTGGTTGCTAAGAATTCCGTTGATCATTCACGAACAGAATGCTGTTGCAGGAATGACTAACAAGGCTTTGTCTAAATTAGCCAAAAAAGTTCTGGAAGCGTTCCAAGGTGCATTCAAAAGTGGCTTAACGACTCAAACTGTGGGTAATCCGGTACGCGGAAGTATTTTGAATTTACCTGAACCTAAAGAGCGTTTTTCTGATCGTGAAGGACCTTTGCGTCTTTTGGTTGTAGGTGGAAGTTTAGGCGCGAAAGCGATTAACGACCTTCTGCCTGAAGTGCTTGCTGATTTACCTCAGGAGCAACGTCCAGAGGTTTGGCATCAGGCAGGAAAAAGAAATATTGAAGAAACTCAGCAGCGTTATGAAGCGCTGGGCGTAACTGAGTGTAAAGTTGTGCCATTTATTGATGATATGGCAGAAGCCTATAGTTGGGCAGATGTGGTTTTATGTCGTGCTGGTGCTTTAACGGTGAGTGAATTGAGCAATGCAGGTGTGGCATCTGTATTAGTGCCTTTTCCTTATGCGGTTGATGATCACCAAACTAAAAACGCAAATTATCTTGCTGAGAGAGATGCTGCAATTTTAATTCAGCAGGCGGATCTTAATAAAGAAACGCTAACAGCATTATTAACAGAACAATTAAATCAACGAGAAACGTTGATGGAAATGGCGAACAAAGCGCTATCACTAGGTAAACCCGAAGCAAGTGATGTGGTAGCAAATGTTTGTCTTGAGGCAATGAAGTAATGAAACAACAAAATGCTTTCACCCGTTATGAAATACCGGAAATGCGCCGTATCAGCCGAATTCATTTTATCGGCATTGGTGGTGTGGGTATGTGTGGTATTGCGGAAGTATTGCTGAATCAGGGATATCAGATCTCAGGTTCAGATATTAAAGTGTCCGCGACAACTCAACGCCTAGAAGGCTTGGGGATGAACATCTTTATTGGGCATGCTGATACCAATGTCTCAGGTGTGGATGTGGTTGTTGTTTCCACTGCGGTTAACGAAGAAAACCCAGAAGTGAAAGCTGCACGTGAACAGCGTATTCCGATTGTTCGTCGTGCTGAAATGTTGGCTGAATTGATGCGCTACCGTCACGGTATTGCTGTAGCTGGCACGCACGGCAAAACAACGACGACAAGTCTGTTAGCTTCCATCTTTGCTGAAGGCGAGCTTGATCCAACATTTGTCATTGGCGGTCGACTGAACAGTGCTGGCACCAACGCCAAAATGGGCACGAGCCGCTATCTTGTGGCAGAGGCTGATGAAAGTGATGCTTCATTCCTTCACTTACAGCCTATGGTTGCGATTGTTACAAACATCGATGCGGACCATATGGAAACTTATGAGAATGACTTCTCTAAGTTGAAGAAAACATTTGTCGAGTTTCTACATAACCTACCATTCTACGGTCTTGCGGTTATGTGTATCGATGATCCTGTTGTAAGGGAAATCCTTCCGGAAGTTAGTCGTCCAGTGCTGACTTACGGTGTAGAGGAAGATGCTGACTACCGTGCTGAGAATATCAGACAAGAAGGTATGTACACCCGCTTTACCGTTAAGCGCCCGGGAGATTTTGCCGATCTAGAAATCTCACTAAATATGCCGGGACATCACAATATGTTGAATGCCTTAGCAACGATTGCTGTGGCTACCGATGAGGGCATTAGTGATGAAGCGATCTGCACCGCTTTAACTAAGTTTGAAGGCGTTGGTCGTCGTTTCCAAGTTTTGGGGGACGTGCCTGTCAATGGTGGTAGCGTTATGTTGGTTGATGATTACGGTCACCACCCAAGAGAAGTTAATGCCGTTGTTAAAGCCATTCGTGAAGGCTGGCCTGAAAAGCGTTTGGTGATGATTAATCAGCCTCATCGTTATAGCCGAACTCGTGATTTGTACGAAGACTTTGTGGAAGTACTGTCTGAAGCCGATGTGTTGTTATTGCTAGAGGTTTATGCCGCTGGTGAAGAGCCAATTGCTGGTGCTGATAGTCGTAGCCTATGTCGAAGCATTCGTCAGCGTGGTCGTATAGATCCGGTATTTGTTAGTGATAAAGACACCGTTGCCGATGTGCTGAAAGATATTTTGGAGCCAGGTGATCTATTGCTGACTCAAGGTGCGGGTGATATTACAGCGCTTGCTCATCAGCTTAAACAGGCCAACCTTGTAGCCGATAAGGAGGAAAAATGAGTTATCAAATTGATGCTCAAATGAAATCCGACTTCGGACGAGTTGCGGTTATTTTTGGTGGTAATTCATCTGAGCGTGATGTTTCACTCAAGAGTGGTGCTGAGGTTTTAGCTGGACTACAACGTGCAGGTGTTGATGCATTTGGTATCGATCTCTATGGTCCTAATGGCGATCAACAGCCGTTACAGCAACTACAAGAAAATCACTTTGATCGTGCCTTTTTGATTTTACATGGCCCAGGCGGTGAAGACGGTACCTTGCAAGGTGCGTTGGAAATGCTAGGCAAACCATACACTGGAAGTGGTGTGACAGCTTCTGCAATCGGTATGGATAAGTTAAGAACCAAGCAGGTGTGGATAGGCGCAGGCTTACCGACTCCAACATTTGCGGCATTTAATGGTGAATTTGAGGTTGATGACATCGTTGAGCGTCTTGGTTTACCGATGATTGTTAAGCCTGCGCACGAAGGTTCCAGTATTGGAATGAGTAAAGTTGCCAGTGCTAGTGAACTAGAAACAGCATTGGAAACAGCCGCTGGTTTTGATCGTAGTGTGATCGCAGAAAGTTGGATGAGTGGTGACGAGTATACCGTTGCGGTGCTTGATGGTTCTGCATTGCCTCCTATTCAGCTAGTCACGCAGCACGAGTTTTATGACTTTGATGCAAAATATCTAGCGAACGATACGCAGTACAAGTTCGATCATGGTTTGTCAGAGGACAAATTA
Organism: Neptuniibacter sp. QD37_11; assembly: GCF_047778105.1. Lineage (NCBI taxonomy): Bacteria > Pseudomonadati > Pseudomonadota > Gammaproteobacteria > Oceanospirillales > Oceanospirillaceae > Neptuniibacter > Neptuniibacter sp. QD37_11. The sequence goes on from NZ_CP180552.1 coordinate 794,372, forward strand.
ACATCCCTGAAACGTCTAGCTGAACAAGCATTTGCCGCGGTTGGCTGTAAAGGCTGGGGGCGTGTAGATGTGATGCAAGATCAAGATGGAAACTTCCAACTATTAGAAGTTAATACGGCTCCGGGTATGACGGATCATAGTCTTGTGCCAATGGCTGCGCGAGAGCAAGGAATTAGCTTTGATGAGTTGGTCGTTAGAATATTAAAAACGGCCCAATAAAATGAACCTTTTGCGATTTTTTCGACAAACTGAACCGTTGGGGGAGCAAGAAGTAGAGCTTGCTAAGCCTCGCGGTGCCAGTCGTGAAAAGATCGCTAAAGAAGAACCAGTAAAAGGGAAAGCTGATAAAAAGAATCCTAAAAAGGATAGCCTAGTAAATAACGATACTGAGTTTTGGTGGAAGCCATTTTGGACGTTGTCTTCTCTAGTTATTTTTATCGGCGTGTTATGGGGTATTGGTCATAACTTATGGCAGTGGTTGGATCGCCCGGTAGCGAGCGTAGTGATTGAAGGTAAAACCCAGCATTTGGACCGAGAAAAGTTAGGGCAGATTATTGCTGGTGACCTAACAGCGAATCTATTAGAGATTGATATTGAATCGGTTCAATCACTAGTAAGTGAACAGCCATGGGTCAGGGTCTCTTCTATTCGACGAGATTGGCCCGATACCTTGCTTATTGAAGTTGAGGAAGAGGTGCCGGTTGCTCGTTGGGGGGAGAGAGGTTTGTTAAACCATCAGGGCGATATATTTTGGCCTGAACTTTCTCAAGAGTATCGGAGCTTACCTCGATTAAGTGGGCCTGCTCCAGATACAGAAAGGGTAATGTCACAGTTTCATGATTTTAATCAGATGTTGAAGCCTATGGGGCTTAGTGTTGTCGCACTGGATTTAGAGGCTCGTGGAGCCTGGACCATGGAGCTAGATAACCAGATAAAAGTAGTTGTAGGTCGAGAAGCAATCAATGCACGCTTACAACGGTTTTTGACTTTGTATAAACAACGATTGGCTGCTCAAGCGGCTGATATAGAAACAATCGATATACGTTATACCCATGGGGTGGCGGTGAAATGGCGGGAAAAACCCGAAAGCGAAATGCAGGATAAAACATAATGAGTGGTTCGATGGAAAACAATATGGTTGTTGCGCTCGATATCGGGACCTCAAAGGTGCTGTGCCTTGTAGGGGAGATCGGTATTGATGGTGCCATCGAAATTATCGGCATTGGCTCGCACCCATCTCGAGGCCTGAAAAAAGGCGTTGTAGTGAATATCGAATCAACAGTGAGCTCGATTCAGCGCGCGGTAGAAGAGGCTGAATTGATGGCGGGTTGTAAGATTCACTCTGTGACAGTTGGGATTGCAGGTAGCCATATTAACAGCCTGAATTCTCATGGCATTGTGGCTGTTCGAGATCGAGAAGTTACTGAGTATGACCTGGAACGCGTAATTGATGCTGCACGTGCTGTGGCTATTCCAGCTGACCAGAAAATCTTGCACATTTTGCCTCAAGAGTATGAGATTGATAGCTCAGAGGGCATCAAAGAGCCTTTAGGGATGTCGGGTGTGCGTTTAGAAGCGAAGGTGCACCTTGTTACTGGTTCAGTGAATGCTGCTCAGAATATTGAAAAGTGTGTGCGACGTTGTGGTCTTGATGTAGATAACCTAGTTCTTGAGCAATTGGCTTCAAGCTATTCCGTTTTGACGGAAGATGAGAAGGAGCTGGGTGTTTGTATGGTGGATATCGGCGGTGGCACCTCTGATATCTCTATTTTTACAGGCGGTTCTATTCGTCATACTGCGGTCATTCCGATTGCTGGTGATCAAGTTACAAACGATATCGCGATGGCTTTGCGAACACCAACGCAGCATGCGGAAGAGATCAAGGTTAAATATGCGTGTGCACTGGCACAGCTCGCTACAGGTGAAGAGACCGTTAAGGTGCCTGGTGTAGGTGATAGGCCTGCTAGGGATCTTTCTAGACAGTCGTTAGCAGAAGTGGTTGAGCCCCGTTACGAAGAATTGTTTAGCCTGATTCAGGCCGAATTGAGACGCAGTGGTTTTGAAGATTTGGTTGCAGCAGGCATTGTGCTGACAGGCGGAACTTCGAAAATGGAAGGTGCCATTGAATTAGCTGAAGAAATCTTCCATATGCCGGTTCGCTTGGCGACACCACACGGTGTACGTGGGATGGAAGATATTTTAAGTAGCCCTATTTATGCAACAGGTATGGGGCTTCTGCAATACGCACAACAAGATCATGTTGGTGCTGTTGAGCAAGACGTCGAGCCAGAAGTCGTTGTGGGTTCGCAAAAGAGTGTTTTAGACAAGATGAGAGCTTGGTTTCAGAACAACTTCTGAACAAGCTGAAGGTTTTTAGATTGATAGCAGCAAAAGTAGCGTGCTGCTTTATTAGGGGATAGTGCTTGGCAGGGCACTAAAGGAGCTAACAATGTTTGAACTGTTAGATAGCGTTCCGCAAAATGCCGTTATTAAAGTTATCGGTGTTGGTGGTGGAGGCGGAAACGCTGTAAAACACATGGAAAGTGGTGACCTAGAAGGGGTGGAATTTGTTTGTGCAAATACAGATGCGCAAGCGCTTTCATCTATGGCGTCCCAAAAAGTTATCCAGCTTGGTAATACGCTTACCAAAGGCCTAGGCGCGGGTGCAAATCCAGAAGTTGGTCGTCAGGCTGCGATGGAAGATCGGGATCGCATTGCAGAAATGTTGCAAGGTGCGGATATGGTATTTATCACGGCTGGTATGGGCGGTGGTACAGGTACGGGTGCCGCACCTATCGTAGCCGAAGTAGCTAAAGAACTCGGAATTCTAACAGTCGCAGTCGTGACAAAGCCTTTCCCGTTTGAAGGCCGTAAACGAATGAGTATTGCTATTGAAGGTATCAAAGAGCTTCGCGAAAGTGTTGATTCCCTCATTATTATCCCTAACGAAAAACTGATGCAGGTACTAGGTCGTAATTGCAGCCTTTTGAATGCATTTGAGTCTGCCAACGATGTTTTGAAAGGGGCTGTTCAGGGTATTTCGGATCTTATTACACGTCCGGGTATGATCAATGTTGACTTTGCTGATGTGCGGACTGTTATGTCCGAAATGGGCATGGCGATGATGGGTACCGGTGGTGCGCGTGGTGAGAACCGAGCTGCTGAAGCTGCAGAGAAAGCGATCAAGAGTCCACTACTTGATAACGTAGATCTGAAAGGCGCGAGCGGTATCTTGGTAAATATCACTGCGGGTATGGATCTCAGCTTGGGTGAATTTACCGAAGTGGGTAATCAGATTGAAGAGTACGCATCTGAAAATGCCACGATTGTCATCGGTACCGTCATTGAGCCAGAGATGACTGACGAACTGAAAGTGACAGTTGTTGCTACGGGTTTGGATAAGCCAGAAGAAACGGTCCGCCCTGTTTCTGGTGGAATGCAAAAAGTGGATGGAAGTTTAGACCTTGAGCAGATCGATCTGCCTACGGTTTTGCGTCGCAAAAAAAATGAGGCACTTGACGGGCCGGCTGAGACTGAAAGTGAGTTGTTAAAATCAACAGGTACTGAGAGCGAGTCCGCTTATTTAGATATTCCTACTTTTCTGCGTAAACAAGCGGATTAATTGGAATGTCCTTTCTAAAAGGGCGATTATTTGTTAGTATCTCGCGCTAGAGTGGCCTATTTTATTTTTTGGCAGATAGCATGATTAAACAGAGAACATTAAAAAACAGCATTAAAGCAACAGGTATTGGTTTGCATACGGGGCAGAAGGTTTATCTGACGTTGAAGCCTGCGCCAGTAAATACCGGTATTGTTTTCCGTCGTACTGACTTGGATCCAGTTGTTGAGATCCTTGCGCATGCGCACAATGTTTCTGATACAAAACTGTCAACCAACCTGGCTAAAGATGGCGCGCGTATAGCGACTGTTGAGCACCTACTTTCTGCAATGGCTGGCTTAGGTATTGATAATGCTTATGTTGAGCTAAGTGCAGAAGAAGTACCTATTATGGATGGTAGTGCTGCGCCGTTTGTATTCTTGATCCAGTCGGCAGGCCTAGAAGAGCAGAATGCTCCTAAAGAATTTATCCGTATTAAGAAAGAAGTAACGGTTGAGGCTGATGGTAAGTCAGCTACGTTTAAACCGTTTGATGGCTTTAAAGTGGGCTTCAAAATCGATTTTGAACACCCAGCATTTGAAGGCCGTAACATGGAATCTTTCCTAGACTTCTCTAGTACTTCTTTCGTTAAAGAAGTTAGCCGTGCGAGAACGTTTGGTTTTATGAGTGACTATGAATACCTTCGCTCTCAAAACCTAGCATTAGGTGGTAGCTTTGATAATGCGATCGTAGTCGATGATTACCGTATTCTTAATGAAGACGGCCTTCGTTACGACGATGAATTTGTTAAGCATAAAGTGCTTGATGCGGTGGGTGATCTATACCTACTAGGTAAGAGCTTGATCGGTGAGTTCTACGGAAACAAATCAGGGCATTATCTAAACAATCGTCTTTTGCGTGAATTGTTAGCGCAAGAAGATGCTTGGGAAGTGGTGACTTTCGAAGATAATGAAGAAAGCGCGCCTATCTCTTATCAGAAGCCAGTATTAGCAGTCTGATAGATCGAAAGAATTAAGAGCCGAACTTTTATAGTTCGGCTTTTTTTTGTCTATTTCCCTATCTTTTTTCCATATTTTTTTTATTTCCCCTTTTAGATTCATTTTCTGCCCCCAATAAAGGTAGAATGCTGAGTTAATTTTTATCCGCTAATCGAGCGGACTATAGGTTTTAGACTTCACAGGTATAAGTCGAGATATGCTGACAGGACTGTTAAAGAAAGTTTTTGGTAGTAAGAATGATCGCGAATTAAAGCGCATGGGTAAGATCGTAAAGGCGATCAATGCGTTGGAAGTAGATCTAGAAAAACTAACGGATGAAGAGCTAAAGGCTAAAACGGCTGAATTCCGTCAGCGTCTTGATGATGGCGCGACTCTGGAACAGATCCTTCCTGAAGCTTTCGCTACGGTAAGAGAAGCATCAAAGCGTGTTATGGGTATGCGCCATTTTGATGTTCAGCTTATCGGTGGTATGACACTGAATGATGGCAAAGTTGCGGAGATGCGTACGGGTGAAGGTAAAACCCTTGTAGCAACATTAGCTGTATATCTAAATGCGCTTCCTGCTGAAGGCGTTCACGTAGTAACAGTGAATGATTACCTAGCAGAGCGTGATGCTGAATGGATGCGTCCTCTTTATGAATCTCTAGGCTTATCGGTAGGTGTTGCGCTATCTGGTCAAAATCCAGAAGTGAAACGTGCTGCTTATGCTTGTGATATCACTTACGGCACAAACAACGAATTTGGCTTTGATTATCTCCGCGATAACATGGCATTTAGCACTGCTGAGAAAGTGCAGCGCGGCTTTAACTTCGCTGTAGTCGATGAGGTTGACTCTATCTTAATCGACGAAGCGCGTACGCCTTTGATCATCTCAGGTCCTGCAGAAGATAGCTCTCAGCTTTATATTGCGATTAACGAGCTAATTCCTTCGTTAGAGAAATTCGATGGTGAAATTGATCCTCAGGACGAAGAGCAGGAGATTAACGAGCACTTCGTTGTTGATGAGAAAAACCGTACGGTTGAACTGACAGAAGCGGGTCACACTGCTGTTGAAGATATGCTTGCACAAAAAGGTCTTCTGAGTGAAGGTGATAGCCTGTATGCACCTCAGAACCTTAACCTGCTGCACCACGTGCTAGCGGGGTTGAGAGCGCATAACTTATTCCAACGTGATGTTGATTACATTGTTCAGGGCAATCAGGTTGTGATTGTCGATGAGCACACGGGTCGAATCATGGAAGGCCGACGTTGGTCAGAAGGTTTGCACCAAGCGGTAGAAGCAAAAGAGGGTGTATCGGTTCAGAATGAGAGCCAGACTTTTGCCTCAACCACATTCCAGAACTACTTCCGTCTATACGACAAACTGTCTGGTATGACGGGTACGGCGGATACGGAAGCATTCGAGCTGCGTCAGATTTACGGTTTAGATGTTGTTGTAATTCCAACCAACAAAGCGATCGCTCGTAAAGACGAGAACGATCTGGTTTACCTGACGGTTGAAGAAAAGTACGAAGCTATTATCAAAGAGATTCGTGCTTGTCAGGAAGCGGAGCGTCCTGTACTTGTGGGTACAGCGTCCATCGAATCATCTGAGTTAATCTCTTCATTACTGAAGAAAGAAAAAATTACGCACAATGTATTGAACGCAAAGAACCACGGTGGTGAAGCGTCAATCATTGCTCAGGCAGGTCGTCCAGGTGCTGTGACTATCGCGACTAACATGGCTGGTCGTGGTACCGATATTGTGTTGGGTGGTAAGTTAGAGGCTGAACTAGCTGAACTTGATAACCCATCTGAAGAACAAGTTGCTGAATTGACGGCTGCATGGCAGAAGCGCCATGAACAGGTATTGGAAAATGGCGGTCTACATATTGTAGGTACTGAACGTCATGAATCTCGTCGTATTGATAACCAGCTACGTGGTCGTGCAGGTCGTCAGGGTGACCCAGGTTCATCTCGATTCTTCTTGTCCTTAGAAGATGATTTGATGAGAATCTTTGCTTCCGATCGTGTAAGACAGTTGATGCAAGCGCTAGGTATGGAGCGTGGTGAAGCTATCGAGCATAAGATGGTAAGTAATGCGATCGAGAAAGCGCAGCGTAAAGTAGAGGGTCGTAACTTTGATATCCGTAAGTCATTGCTTGAATATGATGATGTAGCTAATGATCAGCGTACAATCATCTACGAACAGCGTAATGACTTGATGGCCACAGACGATATCTCTGAAACAGTTAATTCTGTTCGTGAAGAGGTTGTTGCTAATAAATTTAGTGAGTTTGTTCCGCCGCAGAGTCTTGAAGAACAGTGGGATATTCCAGGTCTTGAGAAAGCATTGGAAACTGATTTTTCCATTAAAATGCCAATTCAAGAGTGGCTAGATCAAGATGATTCATTGCATGAAGAAACCCTGCATCAAAAAGTTCAGGATACAGTGCTAGAGGTTTATCAGCAGAAAGAAGCGCAAGTGGGCGAATCTACAATGCGTAACTTTGAGAAGCAGGTTATGCTTCAGGTGCTAGATACCCTGTGGAAAGAACACCTACAGACTATGGATCACCTGCGTCAGGGCATTCACCTTCGAGGTTATGCACAGAAGAACCCTAAGCAGGAATACAAGCGTGAATCTTTCCACCTATTCCAAGAATTGCTGGAAAATATCAAGCGTGATGTCATTCGTATTCTAAGTCATGTGCAAGTTCAGCAGCCAGAAGATGTTGAAGCGATGGAGCAGCAGCGCCGTGAGCAAGCTGAACGACAGCAGATGGACTTTAAGCATGACAATAGCTCAGCTATGTCGGGTGAAGAGGGTGAAAGTTCCAATGCTGAAGAGCAAGCTCAGCCAGAAACTTTCGTTCGAGATGGCCGTAAAGTAGGTCGTAACGAACCATGTCCATGTGGTTCAGGTAAAAAATACAAGCAGTGTCACGGTAAGCTTTCGTAAGAGTGAACTGTTTATTGGTCAACACAGAAAGCAGCTTTTAAGCTGCTTTCTGCATCTTAGGAGACAGAAAATGGCAGTCGGGCCAGCTACATTTCCAGAAAAAATGCACCCAGTTGCAGGGTTTAAATTAGGAACAGCTTCTGCAGGTATTAAAACTCCAGGTCGAAAAGATGTAGTGCTGATGGAGTTGTGTGAAGAAGCTACTGTCGCAGGCGTTTTTACTTTGAATGCTTTTTGCGCAGCGCCGGTGCAGATTTCTAAAAAACATTTAGACGCTGCAGCAACGCGATATTTTATCGTTAATACAGGCAACGCTAATGCGGGTACTGGTGAGGAAGGTTGGAATGATGCTATTACAACCTGTGAAGAGGTCGCTAAGCTTTGCGATTCGGGTGTTGAGGCAGTTCTTCCTTTTTCCACTGGTGTTATCGGTGAAAAGTTGCCTGTAGAAAAATTAGTTTCAGCTTTGCCTGCAGCTAAAGAGGTGCTATCGGAATCAGGTTGGGATGAGGCTGCAGAAGGCATTTTAACCACTGATACACGAATCAAAGGCGCTAGCCGTCAATTTGAGTACCAAGGCAAGGTTGTAACTTTGACTGGTATATCAAAAGGCTCAGGCATGATTAAGCCAAATATGGCAACAATGCTGGGCTATGTGGCAACAGATGCGCAAGTTGATGCTGATTTATTGAAAGTGCTACTTACTGATACAGCCAATTGCTCCTTTAACCGTATTACGGTTGATAGTGATACATCTACAAATGATTCTTGTATGTTGGTTGCGACTGGGAAATCAGGTGTGTCAGTTTCTGCGGAAGATCGTTCCCTACTAGCCTTATTCAAAACTGAATTGACACAGCTTATGCAAGATTTGGCGCATGCGATTGTACGTGATGGCGAGGGTGCAACTAAGTTTGTGACAGTAAAAGTTGAGTCAGCTAAGACGCAGCAGGAAGCTTTGAAGACGGCTTTTGATATTGCTCACTCTCCTCTAGTTAAAACGGCTTTATTCGCTTCAGATCCAAACTGGGGGCGTGTATTGGCGGTAGTTGGGCGTGCCGAGATAGAAAATCTAGATCTTAATGCGTTAGAGATCTATTTAGGCGATGTTTGTATCGTTAGTAAGGGTGGAAAAGACGCTACTTACACTGAAGAAGCTGGTCAGGCGGTTATGGACCAGGAAGAGATTCTAATTCGAGTCGTACTTAATCGTGGTGACGTGTCAGAGACGGTATGGACTACGGATCTTTCCCATGACTATGTCAGCATCAATGCGGATTACCGTAGCTAATGGCTAATAAGGTTGTTCATGTCGCAGCGGCTGCTATCTGGAATAGTAAGCGTGAGTTGCTGATTGCGAAACGCCCTGATGATAAACACCAGGGCGGCTTGTGGGAGTTCCCTGGTGGTAAGGTTGAGTCAGGGGAAGCTGTGCTTGATGCTTTAAGCCGTGAGCTTGATGAAGAGCTGGGGATCAGACTTACCCAAGCAGAAAAGCTGATAGAGGTTCCTTATCATTATCCTGATAAATCAGTTTTACTCGATGTTTATAGTATTACTGAATTTGAGGGAGAGCCTTGGGGTAAGGAAGGGCAGCCAGTACGTTGGGTGAAGCTTGATGAGTTGGATGGCTATGAGTTCCCTGCTGCAAATAAACCGATCTTGGATGCCTGCCTTTTACCGAAATCACTTGCTATAACGCCGTATCTTTCAGATCTTCAACAGCTTGAAGTATCTATTATGCGAGCAATAAAGGCTGGAGCTGAAGGTGTTGTCCTTCGAGCTCCTCTGTTTGAGGCTGATTCAGTAGCATTGGATAAAACAATTGATTTCATCAATGCTCAAATAGATGCGGCCTCTGTAAGAAATGTTTTCTTTACGGTAAACACTACGGTAGACATTGCGAATAAGTTGGCTCTTGATGCAGTTCATCTTTCAGTGAGTAATCTGGAAAAGTTGAATCATAGAGACGAGTTCACTGGGCGTTGGCTGGGTGCGTCTTGTCATAATGCTGATGAACTGTCCGAAGCGATAGCTAAAGGGGTCGATTACATAATGCTGTCACCAGTACAGCATACGCAATCGCACCCTGAGGTAGAGCCATTAGGTTGGAAGGATTTTTCCGAATTAGCTAAGTCTAGCTTGGTGCCTGTTTTTGCGTTGGGTGGCATGGATAAAAGCGATTTAGTTCTCGCTGTGGAGAATGGTGCGCAAGGTATTGCGGCAATTAGTGCATGGTCGGAGGGATAGGCTGATCTTTATCAATCTGTTCTTCCGTTTCACCGCTACTAAAATCGCTAGCAGCTTTTGATTCAGGTATTGAATATTCTTCGCTTGCCCAAGCGCCTAAATCAATCATTTTGCAACGTTCACTACAGAAGGGTCTAAAAGGGTTGCTGCTGTCCCAAGCTTGCTCTTTGGAACAGGTTGGGCATTTTATTTTTGGACTACTCATTTCTTTTTCTCTTTTGTAGCTTCACTAAGCTCTGTGTGTAGCTTGATAACCTGATTTTCCAAGCTTTCTAAATCAGCATTGTTATCGATGATAATATCTGCTTTTTTTAGTCTTTCTTGGCGGGGCAACTGGGCGGCCATAATTGCTTTGATCTGTCCTTTGCTAGCGCTATCGCGCTTAACAGTTCGAGCTAATTGTAACTCTTCGGCCGCATCTACAACGATTACTGTCTGAACTAATTCGTGCTGGTCTGTTTCTAATAATAGTGGGGAAGACAGTACAGCATAGCTGCTTGTGGCATCGTGTAATTGCTGTTTGATACTTTGGCGAATAATCGGGTGTAATAGTTGCTCTAACCAGGTTTTGGCTGTTTTATCTCTGAAGATTATTTCGCGCAAATCTTTACGATTTAATTCACCACTTTCAGTGACAATGTGACTGCCAAAGTGCTCAGCGATTTTGTCTAGTGCAGGTTCGCCTTTTGCGACCACTTCTCGTGCAACAATATCAGCATCAACAATAGTGATTCCGAGGTCTTGTAAACGATCAGTTACAGCGTTTTTTCCTGAGCCGATGCCACCTGTGATGCCAACAATGTACATAGATTAGATTCTTATTAGTTGAAGGTAGAGTGTTGTCAGAGTGTCGCCCCAGATCAGTGCTATCCATCCTGCAATTGAGAGATATGGGCCAAATGGAATAGGGTTTTGAGGTGAATGGTTTTTAAACAGCATCATAGCTATACCAATTATCGCACCGACTAATGAGCTTAATAGAATAATTAGTGGCAATTGATAGACTCCAGCCCAGGCTCCAAGGGCTGCGAGTAGTTTGAAATCTCCGTATCCCATACCTTCTTTGCCTGTTAGCAGTTTAAATGCCCAGTAGATTGACCATAAGCTTAGGTAACCTGCCATTGCACCATAGACAGCGTGTTCTAGTGAACTGAAAAGGCCAAAACTGTTGACGAATAAACCCAGCCATAGCAAAGGTAGAGTTAAACGGTCGGGAAGTAGTTGATGATCAATATCTATAAAAATCAGGCATACCAGTACCCATGTAAGTACTACTACGCTTAATCCAATCAGGTTAAAGCCAAAAACGTAAACTGCATAAGCGGAGCAAATAGCTGTAAATAATTCTACAAAAGGGTATCTGAAAGGTATCGGTAACCCGCATGAAGAGCATCTAGCGCCAAGGAATATCCAGCTAATAACCGGTATGTTTTCATACCATCTGATTCTGTGTGCGCATTTGGGGCAGGTAGATGCGGGAACGGAAAGATTATAGATTTCTTCCTGCTCTTCCTGCTCTTCCTGCTCTTCCTGCTCTTCCTGCTGTTGCTTAGCTTCCTGTTCCTTCAGGTAGCAAAAAATTTCTTTCTCCCATTCTCGAGTCATCATAATAGGTAAACGATGTATGACTACGTTTAAAAAACTACCGACACAAAGAGAAAACAAAAACGCGCAAGCGATAGCCAGCGCGGGGTCATTAATAATTGGAATCATAGTTTTAAACTTGAAATTTGCGTAGGAGGAGTAACTTCAATTAAATTTACTAGGATAAAAATGAAACCATCAAAGAGTTTTTCATAATTTATTGTAATCAGCACTTCATATATGGGTTATTCACCCTTCTATTAGGAAATTAAGAATAAACCAAAACTTGGATGTTGTGCTAAACAACGTTGCCTAATTGGAATATCGGAAGATACATGGCTATAACGAGTCCGCCAACTAAAACTCCAAGAACAGCCATAATAAGAGGTTCTAGTAAGCTAGATAAGTTATCTACAGCGTTATCCACTAGCTCTTCATAAAAATCAGCAATCTTTTCTAACATCATCTCAAGTGAGCCGGCTTCTTCCCCGATTGCAATCATCTGAATAACCATATTGGGAAATATACCTGTCATGGTTACTGCGTTTTGAAGGGATTGCCCTGTAGATACGCCATTTTTAATTTGTAAAATTGCATCCCTATATAGAGCGTTACCTGAAGCGCCGGCGGCAGACTCTAGAGCGTTGACTAAAGGAACTCCTGCTGCAAAAGTTGTAGCAAGCGTTCGTGCGAAACGAGCAATAGATGCATTGTGTAATATTTCACCAATGATAGGTATTTTTAGCATCGCTTTGTCAGTTCCGTCTCTAAATCTCTGAGATTTTTGTTTTGCTTTTTGGAATGAAAAGCCTATGACAGCAACAATAAGGAAAGTGATCCACCACCATTCTTGTGCAACTTCAGATAAATTAATCACGAATTTAGTAAAGGCTGGGAGGTCTGCGCCAAAACCTTTGAACACATCTTCAAATTGAGGTACGACTTTTACAAGGAGGATAGCTGAAACAATTAGGCCAACAATTATTACAGCTGTTGGGTAAGTTAATGCTTTCTTTATTTTTGCCTTAAGTGATTCTAGCTTTTCTTTATAAGTTGCTATTCGGTCTAGCATTGCATCTAATGCGCCCGATTGCTCGCCAGCATTCACTAAGTTGCAGTACAAATCATCAAAATGTTCAGGGTGCCGAGTCAATGAGGTTGAGAAATCTGTTCCGCTGTTTACGTCATTTTTAATTTCATAAACAATATCTTTTAGTTTTTGTTTTTCTATACCTCCAGCAGTAATTTCTAGTCCTTGGAGTAATGGAACGCCCGAACGCATCATCGTAGCCATTTGACGGGTAAAGAAAGCAATGTCTACAGGCTTTATAGGCTTGTTTTTTGCGCTAAATAAGCCGGCAGATTGCTCTTTGGATATTTTAGAAGTTAAGATTCCTTGAGTGCGAAGTTGTGCTTTAGCTTGAACTGCGCTGCTTGCATCTATCTTGCCTTTGCTTTTGTTACCGCTTTTATCTTTCCCTTGCCAGGTGAAAGTATATAACTTGGCATTTTTAGCCATAAATTAATTCCCGTTATCAGGTCTTGATGACTCGGTTCATTTCTTCAAGACTGGTGATTCCTTCCGCGACTTTTTTCAAACCAGAGCGTCTCAGGCTCTGGAAATTCTGTGTTTCAGCTACTCTTAGTATATCTAGTGAGTTGCCATTCTCCATAATAACTTCAGCAATTTCTGGCGTCATAGGAAGCATTTCATAAATGCCTACTCGACCTTTATAGCCGCGATTGCACTTGCTACAGCCATCATGATTAGCTTCAAAGAGAGTTAGATTATCAAGTTCTTCATTGCTAAAGCCTTCTTCTATTAGTGTGACTTCAGGAAGAGAAGTCGGTTTTTTGCAGCTTTCACATAAACGCCTACCTAATCGTTGAGCTATGATGAGACTAACCGATGTGGCTATATTAAATGCAGGAACCCCCATATTTCGTAAACGAGTGAGTGTTTCTGGAGCGCTATTTGTATGTAGCGTGGATAATACCATGTGTCCTGTCTGGGCTGCTTTAATAGCTATTTCGGCCGTTTCAAGGTCTCGAATTTCACCAACCATTACTACGTCAGGGTCTTGGCGAAGGAATGCACGAAGAGCTTCAGCAAAATTTAAACCAACTTTGGCATTTACATGTACTTGGTTTATCCCTTCCAAGTTGATCTCAACAGGGTCTTCTGCAGTAGATATGTTCCGTTCTTCAGTGTTGAGAATATTTAAGCCTGTATAAAGACTTACGGTTTTACCACTTCCTGTTGGACCTGTTACTAATACCATGCCTTGTGGGCGATGAAGGGTTGTTAAATAAAGATCTTTCTGGAAATCTGCAAAGCCCAGAGCTTCGACTCCCATTTTTGCACTGCTAGGGTCTAGTATACGAAGTACAATTTTTTCACCCCATAGAGTGGGAAGAGTATTTACACGAAAATCTATGGCGCGTTTTTTAGATATCTTCATTTTAATGCGGCCGTCTTGGGGCACACGCCTTTCAGAAATATCCATTTGCGACATTACTTTTAACCGAGCAGATAGCCTCGCTGCTAGGTTGGAAGGGGGTTTGGCTACCTCTTGAAGGATACCGTCAATCCTAGAGCGAATTCGATAGCTTTTTTCATAAGGCTCGAAATGAATATCGGATGCACCATTTTTAATGGAATCTAAAAGGATTTTGTTAATAAAACGCACGATAGGTGCATCTTTTGTAGCGTCTTCTTCGGAATCTTGCTCTTCAGGCTCTGGAGCAGATCCGTCTGAAATTTCTAGATTATCTAGATCACTATCTTCTAATTCATCTAAAGCAGAATCTTGCCCTTCTAAAAATGTTTCTATAGCCCGTGTAAGTTTGTCTTCTTCAACAATGATAGCTTCAGTTGTGATACCGCATTGAAACTTAAACTCATCTAATGCTTGTATATTTGTGGGGTCGGATATAGCAACGAATAGGCGGTTATCACGTTTCTGTAAAGGCAGAGCGTGATGTTTCGAAATAAGAGAATCGTTAATTAGGCCTTGGGGCAAATTGGTTAGGTCTAGTGCATCCAAATCCAATAAAGGAATACCAAATTCTTCAGATGCTGCTGCGGCGGCTCTATATGCACTTACAAGGCGTTGTTCAATGACATATGAGATAAAGGTTTGCTGCTTTTCTCTTGATTGAAGAGAAGCCTCTGCTGCAACTTCAGCTGAACATACACCTTCATTAACCAGTCGTTTTGCTAGTCCACTTAATGGTTGGCTAGGTTGCAAAGTGTGACTCCCGTCTCATTCCATGACACCAATTTTGATTACTAAAACTAACGAATCAGTGATAAATAGCTCAGATCTATTTTTGTTACAGTGCTACCCACTTAAAATAGCATTTGCATAGCAGTTTGAAAATGCGCTATATAAGTATTATGAAATAAAATCGGATAGGTCACTGGCGTGTTTTGAAAAATGCGCTACAATCAAAGGACTTGGTGATACCAAGGATTTTTATTCGCTGGAGAAAAAAAATGAAAAAAGTACAACAAGGTTTTACCTTAATTGAATTAATGATCGTGGTTGCGATTATTGGTATTTTGGCTGCAATCGCATTGCCTGCATACCAAGATTATACGCTTCGCTCAAAACTATCTGAAGTTGTTGCATTGTCTGGTGGTAACAAAGTGGCTGTTGAGGAGTATTACCACGTAAATGCTGCACTTCCTACGTCTTCTGCATCTATCACTGGTTGGGATGCTACTATGGAAGGTTCCCATGTTGGTACAGTTAACGTGACGTTGGTTTCTAGTGCGATTAACAATACTCTTGCTACGCAGATGGATACTGACGACAACGCTGCCGACGTAGTAATCCTAACACCAACGGCTACTAGCGGTAATGTTACTTGGGCAATTACTTGTACTGGTATCCAAGATGCCCGTTGCCCAGCTCGTTAAGGTTAGTCGTATCTTTTAAAAAAAGAGGGTGTTACCCTCTTTTTTTTGTTTTTAAAGAACCTAAACATAGAAATGAAACGAAATATAATAATTATTCTAATCGCGGCGTGTGTTGGTGTGACTTGGTATATCGCTAATACAACTGAAAGGCTCACCCCACAAATTAAAAGCGCAGCAGAAAACGCTATTCTCGAACAGCCAGAATTTCCTGCACGTCCTGTTTGGTGGCATGATGATTCCGTAATGGCTGTTGGTATTGTCCCAGACACTGTTAATCCTCACCATGCAGCAGCTAAAGCTTGTGAAATCATTAAAGCCAAAGGTGTGACGACTGCCATTGTAGAGATCTATGATGTGGTCAAGATTCAGAAAGAAGATGATTGGGATCAGCTAGCCGCAGATAGCTGTCAGTAAACGATAAATTTTAAGTGTTATTTAAAATGAAAAAGGCTGCATATGTGCAGCCTTTTGTCACTCAAGAATAATGTAATCTGGGCATTAATCTTCAATTAGGCGCATAGATAGATCTACTGCTTGGCAGTGCTTAGTCAGCGCGCCGATAGAAATATAATCTACGCCAGTTTCTGCGATAGGGCGTAAGGTTTCGTCAGTAATGCCGCCAGAGGCTTCAAGCTTGGCAATACCGCGAGTTAGCTTAACTGAATCCCTCATCGCTTCTAGAGAGAAGTTATCCAGCATAATAATGTCCGCACCGGCTTCTAGCGCTTGATGAAGTTCTTCCATCGTTTCCACTTCAACTTCGACAGGTTTGCCAGGCTCATTTGATTTAGCTGTGGCAATTGCGGCGTCGATACCACCACAGGCCATAATATGGTTCTCTTTAATCAAGAAAGCATCGAATAAGCCAATGCGGTGGTTGTAGCAGCCACCACAGGTAACGGCATATTTCTGGGCAAAGCGAAGGCCTGGAAGAGTTTTGCGAGTATCAAGCAGTTTTACCGTTGTGCCAGCTACTTTGTCCGCATAGAACTTACTCACAGTAGCTGTGCCTGAAAGCGTTTGTAGAAAGTTTAAAGCCGCGCGCTCTGCTGTTAAAAGGTTTCTAGCAGAACCTTTCGCCCAGAAAAGTACTTGGTCGCGTTGAACGATGTCACCATCATCAACTTGCCAGTCTAGCTCTAGTTCAGGGTCTACTTGGCGAAAAACTTCATTTACCCAATCGATACCGCAAACAACAGCCTCTTGCCGGCTGATGATTCGAGCCGTTGCGGTTTGTTCAGCAGGAATCAGTTGTGCGGTAATATCGCCACTGCCTATATCTTCCTGTAAAGCGTAACGAACGGCGTCTGGGATAAGGTGCTGAATTTCTGCGCGGGTCAACATAGTCGGTCCTGATTGAAAATGTGTGAGGCTTGGCTTTTACAAATGGGCCTCTGATAATATGCAGATTCTATCGAAATAGATCTAGAGCGGGTAGGGGATAAATGAATATTGCATGTCAAAACTGGCACAAAGAAGTAGAGGTTGTGCCTTCGCCGAATTTTAATGAGCGCCCAGACTCTAAAGATATTTCGTTGTTGGTTATCCACAACATTAGTTTGCCTCCGGGTAAGTTTGGTGGTGGCTACATTCAGCAATTTTTTCAGAATAAATTAGATCCTAGTATCGATCCCTTTTTTGAAGAGATAAAAGAGTTAAAGGTCTCGGCCCATTTTCTAATTGAGCGTAGTGGTCATATTGTCCAATTTGTGCCAACCGGCTGTAGAGCTTGGCATGCTGGGGTATCTATCTTTGAAGGTAGAGAAAATTGTAATGATTTTTCGATAGGCATAGAGTTAGAAGGAACGGATATAGATCCTTATTCGGATGATCAGTACAACGCTTTAGCTACCCTTACCCAGCAGTTACGCGATATCTATCCAAAAATAGAACTGGATAGAATCGTTGGGCATTCTGATATAGCCCCAGAGCGTAAAACCGACCCTGGTCCATCATTTGACTGGCAAAAATATCGCAAACTATTGGCTGAATTAAACAGGGAATAGTTTAGCTAACAAAACTGGGACTGCATTTTCAACTCTTAAGATGCGCTCACCAATATGGATTGATTTGAATCCGCATTGATTGAGTTTATCTACTTCGTATTCAATAAAGCCGCCCTCAGGGCCAATCGCTAGGGTTGTGGGGATTGCTTCTGGTTCTGGGCACCTATTGGCATTATAGGGATGAGCAATTAAAGAGCGTGTATTTTTCGCGATCTCTGGAAGTTCATCTTCTACAAAAGGCTTGAAACGTTTGCGTAAATGAACGCTCGGCATAATCGTATCGCCAGCTTGTTCCAGGCCAAGCTTTAACTGCTCTTCTACTTGATTAAGTATTGGCGTGCTCCAATAGCTCTTATCTACTCGATAGGAATTAATCAGATAAAGCTCTTTTACGCCCATGGCTGAGACAGTTTGTAGTATCCGTTTCAGCATTTTAGGTCTGGGTAAGGCCAATATTAGGGTTAGAGGTAACGCGGCTGGAGGTTGTTTTTCTAGTGATATTTTTAGCGTTGCACAGTTGTCATTGAGTTCTAACACTTCTCCCTTACCAATAGCTCCATTGAGTAGGCCTACATTGAGTAGGGCTCCAATCTCAGGTTTATGCACGGTGCGAATATGTTCAAAACGATGATCTGTTAGAACTGCAGTATCGCTTGCTACAAAGTCAGCTGTATTAATTAGTATTAGGTTCATGGAATTATCAGGTAGATAGAAGAGGCTAAAGTGTACTGGTCTAGGGCATTTAAGGCTAATTTTAACTCTAATCAAAAAAATAGATGTTTATCTAAATGAGAATGTTTATCTGTAGCGTTATCTTTTGGCGTGTGATATCTTTGCGCCATCTTGTATAAGCGATCAATATTCTGTGAATCCATGAAGGGGGTTTCTGTGAAGCTTAAAGTTCTTGTTGCTAGTGTTGCTATGGTTACTGCACTAGGTGCTAATGCGGCTCAAAATTACGACAATTTCCCTGTAACTCTAAAAGGTTACAAAGGTGATGCTACTAATTCTGTTGCCTACACGGGTCAGGCTGCACGTCAGGTTCTTCACACTTCTTTGAAAAAATTGGCAGGCCAAGGTAACGGTCAGCCAAACGCTGAGCTTAAAGCAAAAATGCTTGCTTACTACGAAGGTAAAGATGCTGGTCGTGAGATCCTTTCTCCAGCAACTAAGGGCGGCTTCGTAGTTGCAGAGACTTCTGTAGACGAGATTTCTAAAGGCAAAAACCTATCCGGTAAAACGTTTAAAGGTGCTGTACCAGGCTGGCCTGGTAACATGACAGGTCCTGAAGTAATTACTTTCATGATCGAGAAAGCAGCAGCTTCTGACAAAGGTTATGACCCTCTAACAGGTTACGACTACCGTCAGCTTATCTCTAAATTCGCAATGGGTGCAGTATTCTACAATCAGGCTGTAGATAACTACCTAGATGAAAAGCTAGATGCTGACAAAAAACCAAACAACAAGCCTTACAAAGAAGGTAAGCATTACACAGGTAAAGAGCACGCTTGGGACGAAGGTTTTGGTTACTTCGGTGCACCAGCGAATACGCTTAACCTGACAGCAGAAGATGTTTACAACATCGCTAAGCAGAAAGAAGGTGCGCTTGCTAAAGCTGACTTCAACAAAGACGGTAAAGTATCTCTTTACAATGAGATGACTTACGCTCACGCATATTACGCAGCTGGCTTCGATAAGGGCGGTAAAACAACTTACCTGCACAATATCATGCAAGCTTTCGTTGATGGTCGTCAGCTGATCACAGATGCTAAAGGTGAAGCACTAACTGATAAGCAGCGTACAGAGCTTAAAGCTCACGCTGCGACTATCGCTGATAACTGGGAAATGGTTATCGCAGAAGCTGTATTCAAATACGCAGGCTCTACTTACAAAGACCTTAAAGAGATCAACAAGCTAGTTGAAACTAACGGCGATGTTGCTCCTGCATTCCGTGCTTACGCTAAGCACTGGGGTGAGTTGAAAGGTTTCGCACTAGCACTTCAAACAGGTAATAAAAACCTTGGTGAAACGGCTGTTAAACTTAACCGTTTGATCGGTTTCAGCCCTGTATTGCTGGGTAATACGCAAGTTGTTGGTCTAGACGACAAAGGTAACTACATCCAAGCGTCTTCTGGCGACATGAAGCAGTACATGCTACACATGCTTAAAGTTCAGCAGTTGATGGTTGATCAGTTTGGCGTTAAAGCGCGTAACAAAGATGTTCTTGGTGACATGGGCGCTCTAGCTGACAAACTGGGTTCTGGCGGTTACGTAGAAAACGACTAAGTCGCTACAGAGCAATTGATAAAAGCCAGCCTTGCTAACAGGGCTGGTTTTTTTGTATTTGAGGGGGCTATGCTCGAGATCTTTTCTGAATTCTATAATTCAGTGCTAGCGGACTTTACCAATAGTAAAAAACGCGTCTATTGGGGCTACTTGTTAGCAGCTCTTGTTATTGCTGTCGTTTGGTTGGTTCAAACTAAACGAGTCTCTTTTGCTAAAGCGATTTCGATTATCTTTAGCGCCAAGGTTTGGTGGTCGCAATCAGCGAAAGCTGATTACCTTATTTTTCTGATCAACAAGTTCTCTTTTTTATTTATAGCGCCTTTGCTGTTAACACATGCGGTTGTTTTCGAATGGCTGTTTTTTAAATTTCATGAGTGGTGGGGTTATCAATCAGTTGGTAATGACTGGCCACTATGGACTATAACTGCACTATTCACATTCAGTTACTTTATCCTGAATGACTTCTCCCGTTTTTTTGTACACAAGCTTCTGCATGAAGTACCGTTTTTGTGGGAGTTTCATAAAGTCCACCACTCCGCCCGGGTCTTAACACCCATCACTGTATTTCGCACCCATCCGGTTGAAGGCATTCTGTTTGCGTTTCGATCGATATTTGTTCAAGGTTTTTTAATCGCAGTATTTACATTCCTGTTCGGTGATCGTGTTGATCTATTTATGTTTTACGGTGTGGTTGTAACGACCTTTCTATTTAATGTGCTGGGATCCAATTTGCGTCATTCCCAGATAGCGATCGGTTATTGGGGCGGAGTAGAGCGATGGTTGATCTCGCCTGCGCAGCATCAGATCCATCATTCAACCTTGCCTAAGCATTTTGATAAAAACTATGGGGTTATCTTGGCGGTTTGGGATCGTTGGACAGGTACTCTGGTTCATTCTGAACGAGATCAGAAATTAGAGTTTGGTATTTCTAGAAAAGTAGAGGCGAATGAGCAAAATGTTCTCTATCTTTATTTTCAGCCGTTTAAATCACTGTTAAGTCGTTTAAGGCCGATATCGAAGCCAAAAGTAGCAAATGATAATTGAATAGATATATATCAATGATAACGGTTATCGTTTATGATTCTATTCTTACTTTAAGACACGTTTTGTATTGTTGAGTGTTGAGGTTTTTAATGAAGATAAATGCTTTAGCTAAGATTGTTTCCTCTGTTGGTGCTGTTGCTGCTGTCACTGTATCCGCTTTATTGCCTACATCTGCTTTTGCTCAAGAAGCAGGTGTTGTAAATGTTTATTCGGCACGTAAAGAAGCCTTGATTAAACCGCTTCTAGATCGTTTTACCGACGAAACAGGTATCAATGTAAACCTTGTTACAGGTAAAGCTGATGCGCTGTTAAAGCGCCTTGAGGTAGAAGGTAAAGCAAGTCCTGCTGACCTGTTTGTGACTGTTGATGCAGGTCGTTTGCACCGCGCTAAAAGTGCAGGCGTTCTTCAGGTTTCTGGAAGCGACACTCTAAATAAAGTTATTCCGCCAAGCCTCAAAGATGCTGATGGCTATTGGTATGGCATGTCACAGCGTGCAAGAACGATCTTTTACGTAAAAGGTAAAGTCGATCCTTCAGAGTTGTCCACTTATGAAGATCTTGCTGATCCAAAATGGAAAGGGCGCATCTGTGTTCGTTCTTCCAATAATATTTATAACCAATCCTTAGTTGCTTCTATGATCGATGCTATCGGCGTAGAGAAAACTGAAGCTTGGGCTAAAGGTTTAGTGAAAAACTTCGCTAAGCCGCCTTCAGGTGGTGATACTGATCAGCTAAAAGCGGCTGCCGCAGGCGTATGTGATATCGCGTTAGCAAACACTTACTATTTTGGTCGTTTGTTGAATAGCGAAAATGCTGAAAAGAAAGCAGTTGGAGCTAAATTAGCAGCGTTTTGGCCAAACCAAGCTGACCGCGGTGTTCACATGAACGTCAGTGGTGCAGGTGTTACTAAGCATGCTCGTAATGTTGAAAATGCTGTGAAGCTAATGGAATTTATGGCCTCTGATCAGTCCCAAGCTTGGTATGCAGAGGTGAATAACGAATATCCTGTAGTAACGACTGCTAAGGTTTCTGATACGTTGGCTGGGTTGGGTGCGTTTACTGCTGACGATATTGTGTTGAGCAAGCTGGGTGAAAATAACCGTAGCGCAGTTGAATTAATGGATCGCGCAGGTTGGAAGTGATCTATTTTACTATCAAGTAATTGTTTATTAAGTGATAGAATAGCTTGACCTAAGCGCCTGTAGAGAAGTCTTACAGGCGTTTTCTGTTTTTTCAGAGCCTTTAAAAAGAATGCCTGCAGTTAAATTCAAACAGTTTGGACAAAATTGGCTTGCGACAAGTTCTTTCGTCGTGACCTTTCTGTTGTTAATGCCAATTGCTGTGATCGTTGGATTTGTTTTTAACGGCTCTGCAGATGTTTTCTCTCACCTATACAACACGGTCTTAGCTGATTACGTCAGTAATTCATTACTACTCATGCTCGGTGTGGGGTTTGGTGTTCTTCTTTTAGGTATCCCAACCGCTTGGCTCACAAGCGTATGCGAATTCCCTGGGCGTAAATTGTTTGCGTGGGCTTTACTACTGCCTTTAGCGGTCCCTGCTTATATCATTGCTTACACTTATACAGGCTTATTGGATTATGCTGGTCCAGTGCAAACTCTAATCAGAGATATCACTGGACTTGGTTACGGCGAGTATTGGTTTTTCGAAGTTCGCTCTTTAGGCGGAGCGATAGTGATGTTGGCTTTAGTGTTGTATCCGTATGTCTATCTTTTAAGCCGAGCAGCCTTTCTCGAGCAATCCTCCAGCACTTTAGAAGTCAGCAGAACACTCGGCTATAACCAGTGGCAGGGGTTGTTTAAATTAGCCTTACCTTTAGCGCGCCCTGCAATCATTGCGGGGTTAACTTTGGCGTTGATGGAGACATTGGCTGATTACGGCACCGTACAGTATTTTGGTGTTAGTACCTTTACTACAGGTATTTTCCGTACCTTTTATGGTTTTGGTGACTCCGCTGCTGCTGCACAGTTGGCAGCTTTTCTACTCGGATTTGTAGCACTCTTAGTGTTGGTTGAAAAATATTCTCGCCGTAAAGCGCGGTACCACTCTTCAGCAGAATATAAAGCGAAGGCAAAGTTAATCGAGCTGAAAGGTGGAAAGGCATTTTTTGCTTTTGTTGTATGTTTATTTCCAGTTCTATTTGGTTTTCTGATTCCGGCAGTCTTGCTTGGATATTGGAGTTTTACACAGGCAGATTTATCGGATGGCGATTTTGTCGAGTTAGCTTGGAACTCTTTCTATTTAGCATTTTTAGCTGCCTTGATTGCTGTAGGCTTTGCGCTATTGCTAGCTTATGCTGGTCGCTTAACGCCAAGTAAAGGTGTGCGTTTCTCTATTGCGACCGCAGGTATGGGCTATGCTCTACCAGGAACGATTATCGCTATAGGGGTTATCATCCCATTTGCGTGGATGGATCACCAACTAATCGCGGCTGCCAAGAATTGGTTCGATATTGATTTAGGGTTGGTCCTCTCGGGGACGATTGTCGCGCTATTATTTGCTTATACTGTTCGCTTCTTAGCCGTCTCACTGGGCGCGATTCAGAGTGGCTTAGGAAAGATAAAACCGAGTCTAGATGGCGCTGCGCGCACTTTAGGCTGTACGCCTTTACAAGTATTGAAACAAGTACATGTGCCTTTGATGCGTAGTTCTGTATTAACTGCGCTTCTCATTGTTTTTGTCGATGTTTTAAAAGAGCTACCAGCGACTCTTATATTGAGGCCCTTCAACTTCAACACGCTAGCCGTTAGAGCGTTTGAGTTAGCGTCAGATGAAAGGTTGATAGATGCAGCGCCAGCGTCACTTCTCATAGTGGCAGTAGGTCTATTACCGGTGATTTTACTAAGCCGCTCAATATCTAAAGGGCGTGCAGGAAACTAAGTTATGAGCCAAGCAAAACACCTTTTAATTGATGATGTGACCTTAGCCTATAGTGATGTTGAGGTTGTGCATAATGTTTCATTGGGATTAGAAAAGGGTGAAATTGGTTGTCTCTTGGGACCGAGTGGCTGTGGTAAATCTACACTGCTAAGATCGATTGCAGGTTTTGAGCCGGTTAAATCTGGCGAGATTTCCATGTTGGGGCAGCAGTTATCCACTTCGCAATTTTGCATGCCTACAGAGCAGCGCAATATAGGTATGGTTTTCCAAGATATTGCATTGTTCCCGCATTTGAGTATCGCGGATAATATTGCGTTTGGAATCAAAAATTGGAGCAAAGCTGATAAGAATACCCGTATTTCAGAGCTGCTTGAGCTTGTCGGCTTACCTGGTGTAGAGGAACGTTATCCTCATTCCTTATCGGGTGGTCAGCAACAACGAATCGCGCTTGCACGTGCGATGGCGCCAAAGCCAGACTTGCTATTGTTAGATGAGCCGTTTTCTGGCTTAGATGCTAACCTACGTGAAACACTAGTGCCTGAGATCCGAGATATCCTCAAGAAAGAAGAGATGAGTGCTATTTTGGTAACTCATGATCAGATGGAAGCCTTTGCAATGGCGGATAAAATAGCCGTAATGCAACAAGGTGTTATTCAACAGTGGGGCACGGCTTTTAATATCTATCACGAACCAAAAACTCGCTTTGTAGCTGACTTTATCGGTTTGGGCGAATTTCTTAAGGCACGTATCAACGATGCTTATTCGGTTGAGACATCATTAGGCGTTTTAGTCGGGGACGAAAAGTTAGTCTATGCGCCAGGGACTGAAGTTGAGTTGTTAATTCGACCAGATGATATTCAGCATCAAGAAAACAGTGATATAACGGGGCTCATCGTCAGCAAATGGTTTAGAGGCTCGCACTACCTTTACCAAGTTCAATTGGATAATGGCGAAATCGTACCTTGTATCACCGCGTGTCATCATGACCATGATGTAGGTGAGCGTATCGGGTTAAAAATTGAATTTGATCACCTTGTTGTCCTTCCGATTTGCGATCCTGAATCAGGAATTTGCGAGATACAAGAGTCAGATGTTGTACCGGCTGCGGGCGCTTGAATACGCGTTTACCCTTAAACTTTCTGTTTAGGTCGTTCTAAATCGTTAAAACTGTTAGCTGCTTCACTATGCTAATAGTTGTTGCGATGCGGTAAAGCATAGATAGTTTAATGGCTTTTCTTACCTATAAATAAAATCTTGTTTAAAATATAACCTGTCTTTTTAACCTGCTGAAAAGTAAGGTTTTATTTTGGTTTTCTGATTCCTGGTGTTTGTTGTTCTATACATCCCTCTTGTCTTTATAGATTCAATCGCAAATATAATTGTTGCGTTGCGTCAGCTTCCTTAGATGTGCTGGTTTGTCACTTTTATTTAATAGTATTGGATTATCCTTATTACTCTTCAACCAAAGTCATATTATTATCGTTGAAGAGATCGGATTATGATCGATATATAACCAACTTATGAAATACCTTATTCAAAGCCTCAAGCTGGTGGGTATTCTTAACTTGGAAATGATGGACCATAAATAATTACTACAAAGCACAAATGCGTAAAAAGGGGATGTAACATGGGTCAGAAAATTGCCCTAGTAACAGGTGGAACAGGTGGCTTAGGTACGTCGATTTGCCGTGAATTGGTTGATGGTGGTTTCAGAGTAGTTGCTGGTTATAACAGCGGTGGAGATCATTCAAAAGCTCAAGCTTGGCAAGAAGAGCAAAAAGCAGCAGGTTATGAAATCGACGTGGCTTACGGCGATGTAACGGACGCTGAGTCTTGTGCACAATGTATCGCTACAGTAGAAGAGCTGACTGGCGGCTCAATTGATATTCTTATCAACAATGCTGGTATCACTCGCGATGGCCAGTTTAAAAAGATGAGCTGGGAGCAGTGGGATGAGGTATTAACAGCAAACCTTGATTCTATGTTCCATATGACCCGTTTAGTTATCAACGGCATGATTGATAGCGGTTGGGGCCGTATCATCAATATCTCTTCCGTAAACGCTCAGAAAGGTCAGTTTGGTCAGTGTAACTACTCTGCAGCAAAAGCAGGTATTCATGGTTTCACTAAAGCCTTGGCTCAAGAGGTTGCACGTAAAGGTGTGACGGTAAATACGGTTTCGCCTGGTTATATTAAAACTGCAATGGTGGCGAAGATCGCTCAAGAGATTCAAGATCAGATTTGCGCTGGTATCCCTGTGGGTCGTTTTGGTACGCCTGAAGAGATTGGTCACATGTGTAATTTCTTGTGTGGCGAGCATTCTGGTTATATCACGGGTGCGGATATGTCGGTGAATGGCGGCTTGCACATGTCATAAAACTGAATAGCTTATATATAAAAAAACCGCTTTTTAGCGGTTTTTTTTGTTACTAAGCTTTTTACAGTAATTGCTGCAATCTTTCTTCAAAGCGTTCATTGAACTCTTCGAAATGAGCGGCAAAAGGTATGCCTAGCCATTCTTGTTCGAGCTGTTTGATCTCACTGAGATTAAAGCCCTGCTTTTGTTCAGCTAATGCCTGCTGTAAACGCTCCATCTGATATTCCATGCGCAGTGCTTGGTCTTCCGGTGGTGAAGGCTGAGAAGTTGCGATCTCCAAGCGAATGCACAGATGACGCAAACGTTGCTCTTGGGTATTGATCATCTCATCCATTTGATCTGGATTAGAGATCAGAGATAGCAGAACAGCAAAGCGCTGATCAATATCTGATGTATCAGAAGGTGATGCAGGTTCGTGTTCCCAAGCTTCTCGTAGTGAGTCTAAGCAGTCGCTTGTCGTTTCATCCAAAATTGCATGTTCAAGCTGTTCACAAATCTCTGCTTTACGCTGAATCGTCAGATATGGCTCAGACTCAAATTGTTTTAACTCGTGCTTTTGGCGCTGCACATAGTTAATCGCTTTCTCGATACGCTCAGATAGCGTTTCGTCCTCTACCGGAAGATGCTGTTGCATTGAGCCAAGCAATTCTTGTAGATGGTTGAGGCTGGCACCGGTTTCAATCAGTTGTTCAAGTTCAGTGCACTGCTTTTCTAAAGCATTACTGTTTTGTGACGGAGAGCTGCCTTCTTTCGATGATGATTTATCAGCGAAATACATTTCAAAAATTTGACTGCAGTTCTCTCTGAACTGGTTCCAAAGCTTTCGTTCCTGATTACGTGGAGCAGGGCCAATTAGTTTCCAAGCCTTTTGCAGCTCTTTAACTTGCTCTGTTGCATCATGAAGATTTGTTGCTTGCAGAAGTTGCTCTGTTTCGGCAATTAAGCTTTGCTTTTCTTTGGCGTTCGCTTGTCGAATCTCTTTTAGCGGAGCATCCAGTTCTTTTAATAATTGATCAAACTGAACTTGTAGCTTTTTACCTGGAGCACGATCAACAGGAGAGTAATTGCGCCATTCTGTTTTCGCTTGATGGATCTGATGACTATAATCTTTCCAGCTTTCGACAGTCTCTTCTTGGGGCGCTTGTAAGTTTTTTAGCTCTTCTAAGATTTGCTGGCGTTTTTCTAAATTGCTCTTACGAATATCTCTCTGTTGAGCAAAGTGTTGGTCACAAGGCGCATACGCAGCGTCAGAGGCTTTTTTGAATCGCTTCCAAAGCTGTTGCGAATGAACAGAGTCGGTTGCATCAAGTAGTTTCCATTCTTTCTGGATTCTACGAACTTGGGTCGCTAAATCTTGTACTGCAAGGTTGGATTGGCTAAGCGCTTCCATCTCTTCACATAGGGATTCTTTTTTCGGTGCAACTGCATAAGCTTGCCAATCCCTAATCTCTTGGAGTTCGGCTCCAAGTGCTTTAATGCGCTGTTCAAGCTCTGGCGTTAGATTGCCATTTAAGCGTTTGCTTAGCTGTTCTGCTTTTTTAATTTGCTTATCTGCCGAGCGAATTTCGCCGGATGAGATCGCAGTTTTTAGTCCATCTAAGACATCGCTAAGCTCTTTTTGTAGCTGTAGCGCATGATTATTACCGGCGTCTAGGCGTAACTTCGCGTTAGCTAAGCCTTCTTCTAGCTGTACTAGTGAAGCAGGCTTCTCTTGTAATTTAGGCCAGCTAAATTTGTTTATCAGCTGTGTTGCTTCTTGCGCGGCTTTGTTTAATGGCTCTATATCAGATGAGCCATTCAATACAGCGCACAGAGCTATAATTTTTTCTTCAGCTTCAAGCAGATGAAAGTAAGAAACCAATAGGTTCTTTAATTGAGCGGTGATTTTATCGAAGCTAGCCTGCTCATCTTTGCTGCTGTATTGCTTAATAGCTGTCCAATCAGTACAAAGCGATTCCAATCGAGACTGGAAGGATTTTAACTGTTGATGATCTGCAGGTAGTGCGGTGCTTTGTTCTTTTAGAATACAAAGCTCAGAGTAAATAGCGTGGCTTTGCGCTTTTTGCTGCTCTAGCTGAGCTGCTTTCTCTTGTTTAGCTTGATGTTCTGCAACATGCTTCTGGATTGTTTCTGAACAACGTTCTAGGTTTTCTTGGAAAAGCTCTTGTTGTTCTTCATTCGTTGAAGCGCGAAGTTTTTCCCAGTCGGCTTCAATAGCCGTCATCTTCGCGGAATACAGCGGGAAGAATTCAGTTGTAGCGAGTTGTTGAATAGACGCTAACTGTTTCTGGATTGCTTCTTGTTGAACTTGTTCTAGCTTCTGTTGTTCACGAATGACTTGAAGCTTTTCCTTCGTGACTTTAACGACGCCTTTATCTTTATTGCGAGCTGCCTTTTGAAGTTGTTCCAGAATTTCTTCACTATTGATCTGTCCGGCAGCTAGGACGCGCAAACTAGCCCGTTGGCTTTTCTCTGCGATAAGAACAAGATCATGATCGTCAGTAACTTGAATGACGGCCTGCTCACGAAGCTGTTCGTCTTGGCTATTCAGTGCAATGTGAGTTAGAAGATCGCCATCACTAATGTAGGCTAGCGCGGAGCTTTTTTCTTCCTGAAGCGGCGTATCTTCTTGGCTCAGAAGAATCTGGCTAATTCGGTGTAGAGCTAATTGTTGGATATTGCTAGAACTGTCGTTCTGGCTGATCTGGACTAATAAATTAAGGTCGGAGAGCTTTTCAGTAGCACTTAAGCGTACTGTTTCATCCTCATCCTTCAGTGCTAGCTGCGATAGGATAGTTTGTGCATCGGCATCAGTTTCGCGAAGCTTTGCAATCGCTTTGATCCGCTTTTCGGGCTTGGCATGTTGCCAATTTGGCTTTAAAAATCTTGCTAGCATAGTGACCTGTACTTCTACGGCTACGCGTATATATGATGGAACGCGCTACCTTTAAGGGCCAACATTCTACCTGAGAATTAGGATTCTGACAGCGTTGACATTAAGATAATGTGCCAGCAAAGAGAGTTTTTTTGAGAGAGTGTGACAAAAGAAAAGGCAAACTCAGACTATTACAGAGTTAGGGTTTGTTGCTAAGCCCAAGAAATAGAAGGTCTTTGGGAAAGGGCACGGATAAAAAAAGCAAATTTTGCTTACCGAGCCCTTATTAAAGATGAAAAATTGTCTTCTTACTAGGTCCTAACCTCTACATCACCATCGACGTAGAACCAGAATCCATCATCTTTGCGGAAGTTCGATTTCTCATACAAAGTACCACTTTGATCATCCGTTTCGAAATTGGCTTCGAACTCAACCATTCCGGTTTCGTCAGATCGATTGCCTTGGTTTGTGTCCAAAATTGTTAGGCCTGTCCAGTTAGTGTATTTCACTTGGTCGGCTAAAATTTCGGCATCGTCTTCGCCGCGGTTTTCTGGCGCAGTGGTATTGATTAGATAATCGATAGCACCCAGCGCAAAGGCTGTGTAGCGGGATCGCATCAATGCTTCCGCCGTTGGTGCAGGTTTTTGCCCTTGTACGATAGGTTTGCAGCAGTAATCAAAAGGTTTGTTGGAACCACAGGGACAAACTTTGTTCATTACATCCTGATTATGAGACATGGGTGAACCCTTAACATTGAAATGTTAATCTGAAATACAGAGCGTTCTATTGGCTATTCTTTTAAAATATATAGCTAATAACCACATTATATCTATCAGATTTACCCTTTTGGCAAGGATAATTTATGGCTAATGCGCCTTTAACATTTTTTTGGCATGACTATGAAACATTTGGCGCAGATCCTAAACGCGATTGGCCGGTCCAGTTTGCCGGTATTCGTACCGATGATCAGCTAAACATCATCGAAGAGCCGGTGATGTTTTATTGCAAACCAAGTGAGGACCAACTCCCTCATCCAGAAGCGTGTTTGATTACAGGGATTACACCGCAAAAAGCGATAGAAGAGGGTGTGTGTGAAGCGGATTTCTTTGCACAGATTCATGAGCAACTTGCTCGCCCTGGCACTTGTGGTGTGGGCTACAACAGCATTCGATTTGATGATGAGGTAACCCGATACGGTTTGTATCGTAACTTCTTTGATCCCTATTCCCGAGAGTGGCAAAACGGTTGCTCCCGTTGGGATATTATCGATATGTTGCGATTAACTCGATCCCTACGTCCCGAAGGTATTACTTGGCCTAAATATGAAGATGGATCTCCAAGTCTAAGGCTAGAAGATTTAACGGTCGCTAATGGTATCGACCATGGTCATGCCCATGATGCTTTATCAGATGTGTATGCCACGATTGAGATGGCAAAACTGGTTCGGGATAAGCAGCCTAAGTTATTTAATTACGTGCTAAATAACCGCAGTAAGCAATCCATTCAAAACCTGCTAGACCCACAAAGCCATAAGCCTGTGTTGCATGTTTCTTCACGCTACCCAGTTGATCATGGCAATGCTGCTATTGTGGCACCCTTGGCTACTCACCCGGTGAATAAAAATGGGGTGTTAGTGTGGGATCTCCGTGTTAATCCAGAACCTCTGATGCAATTGCCGGTCGAAGAGTTAAGGCGTTTACTTTATACCAAGCATTCAGAACTCACTGACGCAGACCCAAAAATTGCGTTAAAGCAGGTGCATATCAATAAGTGCCCGATCATAGCGCCTGCCGGCATGTTAAATACTGAGGAAGCGGCCCGTTTGCAGATTGATGGGGATGTGTGTCGAACGCATTTGCAGATGTTACGAAGTTTTACTGGTCTGTCACAGAAAATTGCCGATATCTATAGTGAGAGTCCTTTTGAAGCGGAAAGCGATCCGGATATGATGCTATACAGTGGCGGTTTCTTTACGCCATCAGATCGTAAATCCATGGATCAAATTCGCCAAACGGGTCCGATGGAGTTAGCTGAACTGGATCTGCCTTTTCAAGATCCTAGGCTCGAAGAGATGTTGCTCCGCTATAAAGCGCGTAATTGCAGTTCCGTATTAACTCAGGAAGAACAGATGCAATGGGAAGATTATCGTCGTCGTAAATTGTTAAATGGCGAAGGCGGTCATTTGACTATGGACACATTCTTCCAACGTTTGAATGAACTCTATGGTCAGCCGGGAATGGATGATAATAAACGCCATATTTTGGAAGAATTAGCTGTATACGCTGAGGCTATTTATCCTATGGAAGATGCTTTTGACGATGCTTACTAGATCGGCTGTTCTCGGTCTTTTACTTTTTTCTTGCGCTACCTATGCGGAGGAAGAGGTCGAACTGCCTATCGAATACGATATCACCTCACCTAAAGGCTATTACTATGGCACGGTAGATGGTGAAACTGCCTATAAAGATTGGCGAAGAGGCACCTTCGATAAAGAAAGGATGAATGAGGTTCAACCTAAAGACCTGCCCAGCAATCTGCCTGAACCTGTGGTGATTCCTTATGTTCCACCAGTGGTAAATGAAGTACCGGTAGGCAAACCGAAAAAGCCACCATTAAAAGGTGAGGACAAGATCTTTGTCCAGATCGGTAAGGATGAGAAAAAAGCGCGATGCCTTATCTTAGGGCAAGGTTGTGAAGAGCTAGTTGAGCCTGAAGTAAAAGATTCTGTTTATTTCCGACCGATAGAAGCGCAAAAGCAAAAACAGTTGGAATTAGAGCAAGAAAAAGCTAAAAATCGCACGATTATTAATCCAGACCAATAATCGTGCGATTTTCTTAGCGAGAGGGATCATCAGTTATCAGGAGTGAAAGCGCCCTGATCTCTACGTTGCTTAAATAATCGAGTTAATTGTGTCGGCTCGGTTGCAGGGCGTTCAAACTTCTTACCTGTGCTTAAGACCGTTAAACGGCGATCAAACAAACCAGCGTAGCGTTTGGATAGATCGTCTAAGGTTACTTTCTCTACAGCTTCCGCAAGCTTCTTGCGGGTATCAAACTCTGTTTCACCCCAATCTAGCTCTCGCCAGAACCGCTTGGTACGACTGGATAGCTTTTTATCCTGCTTAGTGATTCTTGAAATTACACTGCGTTTAAATTTGTTCAGCTCTTCCTGGTTTAATTGCGAGATCAAATTGCTCGATTGCATTAAGAACTGATCAATCTCTTTTACCAGCGTTTTGCCGTCTGCCACAGGGGATTGCACAATAAATGCAATACCCGGTGTTTTGTGCATCTGTAAAGGCGTGCCGAAGACGATGTATCCCAGCTGTTTTTCGGTGCGCAGCTGATTGTAGAAAGGCGCGGATAAAATTTCGCTCAATACAGAGAATTCAGCTTTCTCTTTATTGCTGTTGTTATTGCCTTGTAGCAAAACAGAGATCGCCGAATCATCATGATCAATCACTAACTTATCTGTAAGTTGCTGCTGGCGCGGTACTTGAACTACTTGGACAGGCGCGACTTCTTTAGCGCCTGATTGCCATAGGTTATCTTTGATCAGTGAAGCGATAGTTTCAGCATCTGCTTCGCTTATATTGCCATGTGTAAGTAGTTTAATGTCCGGCGTTTCCTGCAATTTAACTGCATAAGCGGCAAGATCTCTAACCGTCAGTTTTTCTGCTTCAAGACGTTCCTCTGCATTACTCCATTGAGGTAGAAGCAATTCATACAGACGGCTCGTCGTTTGATTGTACGGTTTATCATTCAGCTGGTTCGCTAAGTTATCTAGATACTTCTGCTTAAGGATCTCAAAACGCTCTTTTGGTAGGTCCGGTTTATTAATCGCAGAAACCACATCTTTTGTTAGTAGATCTAGCTTGTCGTTATAACCAGATAAGCGAACCGTAAAGCCCTTCATATGTGGATAAATATTCGTGCCTAGACCAGCTAGATAAGCATCATAGAGTGTTTCATTGAGTTGCTCTTGCAGCATCTCAGTGAAGAGGCTGTTCATCACCCAATTTTTAGCGCTGGTATTGGCAAATGGGGTTTGCAGTGTGAAATAAGCATTCGCTTTCGGCACATTGAAGCTGACATCGGTCAAATGCCAATGTTCGAAACCTTGTTTATCTTGCAGCAGATAAGGCGCTTGTTTAGTTTCGGCTGCTAGAAGATCTAGGTCCTGAGCAATAAATGGGTTAGTGCTGCGAACCGTTAATTTCGGATCAATTGCTTTAACGGCGAAGCTTTTCAAGGTTTCCGCATTAAACTGAGAAACTTCAAAAGGTACGTTGTAGTCAGGTTCTGTTTGGTTGCCTTTAACATTACGCGCTTTAATGGTCACCAGCATATTCTCTGGCTTGATCTGATCCAGATATTGCTTAATCAGCTCAGGCTTAAACTCATTAAAGGTATAGTTCGCTGAGATGACTTTCTCCGTTGGGAAAAATTGCATCTGTCGTGTCAAACCGCTCACCATGTGGATGGGTTCTGATTGCTCCTGAAAGGTGAAACGGATGTTGCTCAGTTGTTTCTCTTCATCAAATAGCGCTTTTTGAATTCCGCTCTGTTTTAGCAATTCAACATACTGGAATACCATTTGGATAACTTGCTGGTACTGCTCTAGGCCTTGTTCGGTTAGGCGCATGCTGACCATAAAGCTAGCTTGGTTATCCAAATCATGACCTTGTGAAGCAGAAAGGGACGTTGCCAAGCCTTTCTCTTTCAGTAGAGAAAGTAAGCTGCCTTTGCCTTCATAGCCAATCAGGTTGCTGATGTAATACAGCGGCTTGCTTTCCCAATGACTGCGAGTTTCAGCAGTAGGGAAGGTTAGCGTAAGTGAGCGGATATCTTTTACGCTTTTGATCTTAACCAACTGCGGTAGTTGCTTCGGATTAAATAGAGAGGTTTTGGTTTCAAACGCTTTAGAATCGTAGTTTTTAACCGCACTGAATTTCTCTCTTACCATCTGCTCTAATTGGTCTAGTGGTTCTCTACCTTGCACGGCAAGTGCCATCAGGTTGGCAGAATAATAGCGCTGATAAAATTCGATTAACTCTTTACGAATTGGGCGCTCGGGAGTATTGGCTAGAGTTTCTAAACTACCCACTGCAAACCAGTTGTGGCTATTTTGTTGGTTCATTAAAGATTTTGTTACGGCATAGCTACGGCGGTAATCATCTTTAATCTTTGATTGATATTCCGAGTGAACAGCATGGCGCTCGCGATCTACGTATTTTTCATCAAATAGCGGTGCAATAAAGAACTGGGCAAAGCGATCTAAAGCGGGTTCTAAATTATCAGCGGCGACATCAAAGAAGTAGTTGGTGTTTTCCATCGATGTATAAGCATTATGTCCGCCACCATGAGAACGTATGAAGCTCTGATATTCATCCGCTGCTGGGTATTTGTCGGTGCCTAGGAACAGCATGTGTTCAAGATAATGAGCTAGACCTGCGCGATCTTTAGGGTTAGCGCTAGAGCCCACCGCTACATTCATAGAGGCAGCCGCTTTGTCACTTTTAGGATTCGAGATCAATAAAACGCGCAGCTGATTATCTAAGGTTAGGCTGCGATACACATTTGGATCGTTGGGACTTTTTTCGACGTCTGCGAATACTGATGTGGATAAAACCGCAGACAATAGACCAGCAAAAACAACTAGCCGTGGCATGGAAAGAGTTAGCATAAAAATAAGCCTTAAATCGTAAAAAACACCAAAATGTTATGTTGTGACAAAGCATAACGGTTAGGGTTCCTTAATCCAACTCAATGGATTTAGTAAGCGTGGGTGTTACAATCCAGATCTTCGTTAAAAAAGTTCAGGAGTTGAAGGAAGCGATGAACAAGGAAAAAGTGATTTTTGCGTTTTTTATTGTGTTGGCATTGACGCTCAACTTTGGCTTCTTTCTTGGGGATATAGAAAACCCAGCTCACCATAACGTTTACGAGTTTTTTGCTGCATTAGTTGTCAGCATGATCTGTACAGTCATTAAATTTGGTGACCGCACTCATTTAGGCGCACTGATGCTAGCCACCTCTTTAGTTGCTGACCTGCAACTAATCGTCGCTGCAGGAATTTGGGGTTACGCAGAGCAGATTAGCGGTGTGGGTATGGACCCTTCTAATATGTCGAGCGTTGTTTCTCTAAGTGCAGGCGCGCTCTTAGCCAATGTTATCTCGGTTATTTTGTTGGTAGTTGAAACTGCCATGCTGCGTCGATAAGCACTGAGCGATTATTCTTTATGAATAACGTTATCTATCTATTCCTACGGCGCTTAAGGGTGCCGTTAATTACTCTAATTGTTGTTTACTCGATCTCAGTACTTGGATTTGTACTGATACCTGGGGAGGATGATCAGGGTAATGTTTACCGAATGGATTTTTTCCATGCGGTTTATTTCGTGTCCTTTATGGGGTCAACCATCGGCTTTGGTGAAATTCCTTATGAATTCACTTCGGCTCAACGTATGTGGACGCTCTTGTGTATCTACGCCACAGTAATCGCTTGGTTATATGGTATAGGTACGACACTTGCTCTGATACAAGAACCCGTATTTGGCCGCATGATGCGCAGGCGCTCCTTCACTGCAGATGTTCGGCAAATGAACGAGCCCTTTTATCTGATTTGTGGCTACGGTGTGACCGGAAGTGTCGTTGTTCGACAGCTAGTAAAACGTGACATCCGCGTGGTTGTTGTTGATATCAATCAGGACAAAATAGATGCGTTAGAGATGGATGAGTTACCTGTCTCTGTTTCCGCGCTGTGTGCCGATGCCTCTCTTCCCGATGTCTTAGATGCAGCAGGCCTTCAGCATCCGAAATGTATAGGCATCATGGCGTTAACGAATCATGATCAGGTCAACCTCTCCATAGCTATTGCTAGTAAACTGCTTAATCCTGAGCGGATGGTGATCAGTCGTACCGAATCTGATATTACCTCCGCCAATCTAAACTCTTTTGGTACGGATCTAGTAGTGGACCCGTTCCGAACTTACGCCCAGTATCTGTCTTTAGCAGCTCATGCGCCTTATATGCATCTGGTGTATGACTGGATTCACAATCCATTCCATCGTCCCCTTTCCAGCGTCTATCAGCGTACAAAAGGACGTTGGATTATCTGTGGGCATGGTCGTTTTGGTCGCGCTTTGTACCGGGATTTTGATGAAAGCGATGTCGAACTGACGGTTTTAGATATTGATGCTGAAAAGATAAAAGACCTTCCGCATCAAGTTACCGGTGTTGGCACTGAAGCGGTTACGCTGATGGAAGCGGGGGTTATGGACGCGGTGGGTATCGTTGCGGGTACCAATAATGATGCCGATAACCTG
Source organism: Neptuniibacter sp. QD37_11 (assembly GCF_047778105.1). Classification (NCBI taxonomy): domain Bacteria; kingdom Pseudomonadati; phylum Pseudomonadota; class Gammaproteobacteria; order Oceanospirillales; family Oceanospirillaceae; genus Neptuniibacter; species Neptuniibacter sp. QD37_11. The sequence goes on from NZ_CP180552.1 coordinate 830,506, forward strand.
TCCATCATGATGACCGCTCGAGAATTGAACCCAAAACTCCTGACTGTAGTTAGACAAAACATCCATGCCAATAGCTTGGTTTTCAAAAACAGCCGGGCCGATTTTATTATGGAGCCGGGGCGTATTATTGCTAACCGCATCCTTGCGCATGTTAAATCGCCGCTAGTGCCTATATTTATCGAAGAGATGCGGGATAAATTTGACGATGTCTGGGCACATACATTGATTAATCGGATGAGCAGTGTGGTCGGGGACAGGGAGTTAGATAGCTGGGCCTATACCGTAGGCGAGAAAGAAACACCTGCTTTTATGGAAGCAAAGAGACAAGGTTTCGACTTAACGCTCTCTCTGTTCTTTAAAGACCCTCACAATCGCAAGAAAAATCTACATGCCTTTCCTCTAATGTTAAAGCGTGGGGATTTTATTGATATGTTGCCTGGCGAGTTGGATGAGCTACAAGAGGGCGATGAAGTCCTGATTTGTGGTTTAAATAAATCCAATCGCCGTATGCAATGGACTGTAAATAATTATAATGTCCTGCATTATGTCATTACGGGCAATGATGCGAGTAACAGTCTACTTTCGCGTTTTTTGCAGAAGAATAAATAAGACTTTCGAGGTCATATTTGGCTTATCTACTGTTAACGCTTACCACGCTTTTTTGGGCGGGTAACTTTGTTTTAGCGCGTGCATTTTCTGTTGATATCCCTCCGATTACGTTAGCGTTAATTCGCTGGTCATTAGCTTTCGTTATTTTATTACCTTTTGCTATCCCCGCTATTTATAAGCATCGCGATGTGATTCGACAGTATTGGCCTAGGTTAGTGCTGTTTGGCGCTTTGAGTGTTGCTGGTTTCAACACCTTAGCTTATATAGGTTTGCAAACGACGACCGCTATGAATGGCACTTTGATGCAATCGTCAATGCCGATCATGATCCTCTGTATGAGCACATTAGTGCTTCGAGAGTCTGCATCGATGCGGCAATGGTTGGGTGTATTGCTTTCGCTATTAGGTGTTTTAGCGTTGATCAGTAAAGGTGATCCTGAGGCTTTAATGTCGCTTAATTTCAATAGTGGTGACCTTTGGGTGCTACTCGCAATGTTTGTTTGGGCTTGTTACAGCCTAGCATTGCGTTGGAAACCGAAAGAGATGAGTGGGTTTGCGTTCTTCTCGGTCTCTTTAACTGTGGGGGTGATTATTCTAGTACCGCTTTCACTGTTGGAAACCGAGAGAGCTTTGCAGATTAAGTGGGATACGGATCTGATGTTACTGATCTCTTACTTAGCAGTATTCCCCTCGATTCTGGCTTATCTTTTCTGGAATTACGGTGTTGAGAAGCTCGGTGCGCATAAAGCAGGGTTGTTTATTCACCAAGTGCCAATGTGGGGAATTGTATTGTCGGTGATTTTCCTTGCAGAGCAGGTTCAGGCTTTTCATTTATGGGGTATCGCTTTAATATTCACAGGGATTTATCTTGCTGTAGTTGCCGGTACAGTTGCCGGTAAAAGTTAGTTATTTAGGAGAAACAATGCGGACTTTTTTGGTTACTTTAATGGCGGTATTTTTGATTTCGCTTCCTATCGCTGAGACAGCTGAAGCTAAGCGCTTTGGTGGTGGATCTTCATTTGGTAAAAGCTTTTCTTCACCTAAAAAATCTAAACCTGCTCAACAGCAGCAACAACAAAAGCAAGCTGATAAAACAACCAATGCAGCAACAGCGCCTAAGAAAAAAGGTTTTGGTGGTTTGATGGCTGGTTTGTTGGCGGGTGGTATTTTTGGCGCGTTGCTATTCGGTGGGGCGTTTGAAGGTCTGCAGTTTATGGATCTGATTCTGATCGCTGCGGTGATCTTTATTGTTTACAAAATCTTCTCGATGCGAAAACAGGCGCAGCGTCCGGATTACGCAACGCAAGGTGGTCATGGGCAAGGTCAGCCTTATACACCAGAACAGCAGCCACAGCCAATGCAGCGCGAAGCTCAAACTGAGAACGTGCAGGAGTTTAAACCAATGCCTGCTTATGATTCCGGTTGGGGTGATTCTGCTGAGATCGAGATTCCTTCTTGGTTTAATAAAGACGCATTCTTGGAAGGTTCCCGTGAACACTTTGTAAACCTACAAAAGGCTTGGGATCGTTCTGATTGGGACGAAATCCGTACTTATACTTCTGAAGAGTTGTTTAATGTGCTGCAGCAAGAGCGTGCTAAGTCACCAGCTGATCAGGTAACAGAAGTTGTATCAGTTATGTCTGAGCTAGCTAACTTCATCACTCAAGAAGATGAGGTGATTGTGAGCATTAACTTCTACGGTTGGTTGAAAGAGAATGCCTCTGAAGCGACTGAGTTTAATGAAACGTGGCACTTGGCACGTGATATGACCAAAGAAAATGCGGATTGGTTTATCGTAGGTATCGAGCAAAACTAAGCTGATACCTCACCACTAAAAAAGCCAAAGCAATATGCTTTGGCTTTTTTGTATCTGGGATAAGCGAAGAGGTTTACTCTTCGTGATCGCGGATGAATGTCCAAGTATCGCCTTCAGACATGCTCTCAGCGAAACGGTAACCTTCAAGATCAAAGCCTTTTAAGTCTTCAGGGTTTTCGATCTTATTTTGAATAATGTAGCGGGTCATCAAGCCTCGAGCTTTTTTAGCGTAGAAGCTGATCATCTTATATTGACCATTTTTCCAGTCTTTAAACGCTGGTGTAATGATACGTGCGGAGATGTTTTTCTCTTTGGCGGCTTTGTAGTACTCATTAGAAGCTAGGTTGATTAGTACCTGTTCTTTCTGCTCTGCAAGCTCTTGATTCAAGCGTTCACAGATCTGAGTACCCCAGAATTCGTATAGGTTTTTACCGCGGCTATTAGTTAGCTTTGTGCCCATTTCTAAGCGGTATGGCTGCATTAGATCGAGCGGTTTTAACACGCCATAAAGACCTGAAAGGATACGTAGGTGATTCTGCGCAAAAGTGAGGTCATCATCCGATAAGGTTTCAGCGTCTAACCCTGTGTATACATCACCTTTAAATGCTAGAACTGCTTGTTTAGCGTTCTCAGTATTGAATTCAGGTGTCCATGATTCATAACGGGCAACGTTTAAACTGGCTAGTTTGTCGCTCAACTTCATCATCTGAGCAATATCCTGTACGGAATGCTTTTTCAGTTCATCAATGAGGAGTTGGGAATGATCAAGAAACTCTGGCTGGCTGTATGTTTCAGTGACAGGGGCAGTTTCATAATCCAGAGTTTTGGCAGGTGATACGACAATCAGCATAGGAAGAATCTATCTTTGCAGTAAAAAGTCTCTAGATAATAACCCTGTCTGTAGATACAAAAAAGGCCATTTTTAATATGGCCTTTTATGGATCGAGTCATCTGCAATTAAGAGACGGTTCGTTTCTTGTAAAGCGTATGAGCAACAGTGCAGATGGCTGTGCCAACACAGACGAGTAGTGCTGGAATCAGTGGGTTTTCTAACGTGCCGGTTATTTTCATTAAAAGACCAGAAATAAGGAAACCGCCAAACAGGCATAAAATGCCCGACATTACACACATTACGATTGCATTGAGATTACGCTCAGGGCTTTGAAAAATGTACCAGCCAGCACTGGCAAACAGAGCGGATAAAGTAACCCAGGAAGCGATAGAATCAGTCATAAAATTCTCAGTATTGTTATTGTTGTAGGCCTATTAAGCCCTAACCTAGCAGCGCTGTCATCTCGACATTGGGTGGATACAAGAAACAGCAAAGGAATAGTGAGGGTTATGGGGGCAACCTCCACGTTTTTTCGGTATTATAACCGCCATTAAATTAGTGACATATATTGAGTTGCCATATTTTTTATAGCGGGCAACGCCATGCAGATTAGAGAAGTGAATAATGGATAAGAAAACTGTTCTGACGGGTATCACTACTACAGGTACACCTCACATTGGGAATTACTTGGGTGCGATTAAGCCTGCCATCGAAATGAGTCAGACAGGTGAATACAACAACTGCTATTTCCTAGCTGATTTCCACGCATTAATTAAGTGCCATGATCCAGAGCGTGTTGCTCAATCAACACGTGAGATCGCAGCGACTTGGTTGGCGCTAGGCTTAGATACGGATAAAGCGACTTTCTACCGCCAAACAGATATCCCTGAGATCACGGAACTAACGTGGATTCTAACCTGCATGTGTTCTAAAGGTCTTATGAACCGTGCTCACGCTTACAAAGCTTCTGTTGATGCTAACCGCGATGCGGGTAGCAGCGATCTGGATGATGGCATCACAATGGGTCTATTCAGCTACCCAATTCTAATGGCAGCTGACATCCTGATGTTCAATGCTGATCTTATTCCAGTAGGTAAGGATCAGATTCAACACATTGAGATGGCACGTGATATGGCGGGCCGTTTTAACCACACTTACGAAAACCTATTCACATTGCCAGAAGCGGTAGTGGATGAGCAGACTCAGCTAATTCCGGGTCTGGATGGTCGTAAGATGTCGAAGAGCTACGACAACACGATTCCGTTGTTTGCTTCTGCTGATGAGCTATATAAGCTGATTAAGCAGATCAAAACGGACACGCGTGAGCCGGGTGAACCTAAAGACGCTGATAACAGCACAATCTTCCAGCTATACAACTGCTTTGCTAATGAAAATGAAGCAGCTGCAATGCGCCAGCAGTTCGAAAACGGTATCGGTTGGGGTGATGCGAAGAAAGAGCTATTTGAGTTCCTAGACGCAAAACTTTCTGCTCCACGTGCTCGTTACAATGAGTTGATGAACGATCTTGGCGAAGTGGAAGAGGTTCTACAGAAAGGTGCAGTGAAAGCACGTGAAATCACTGTGCCGTTGATGGATAAAGCGCGAATTGCGGCTGGTATTCGCCCATTAACTTACGTTGCTGAAGCGAAAACGGAAGTTAAAAAGAAAAAAGAGAAGTCTGCTGAAGAGATCGCGCGTGCTGAAGAAGGCCGTCGTCGCGGAATCTTGATGCAACTTAAACCTCTGCTTGAGCAAGTTGAGCAAGCGGACGACAAAGCAGCGGCTGCGCAAACTGTGGTCGCTGAGAAAACGGCTCAGGTTGAAGGCTTAAAGAAAAAGCAGAAGCAGAAAGCTCAGAATGAACTTGATCTACTTCAAGAAGAGCTAGCGGCTTACCTATAAATTTAAAAAGGCTAAGTTAAATATGTTTACGACAATCATTAGCGCCGAAGAGCTTCAGAATCACATATCAGAATCTGATTGGGTGGTTTTTGATTGTCGTTTTAACTTAGCGGATACCTCGGCGGGTAAAAATGCCTACCTTGAAGGGCATATTCCAGGGGCGATCTATCTCGATCTTGATCAGGATCTATCCTCACAGATTACGCCTGAAACGGGTCGTCATCCGCTGCCTGATTTAGAACGGTTTGTAGATCGTTTAGCACAGGCGGGTGTGAGCAATAACACTCAAGTCGTTGTTTATGACGATTGTGCTGGGGCCATGGCGGCGCGTTGCTGGTGGTTGTTACGTTTGGTGGGACATAAAGCAGTAGCGGTGTTGGATGGTGGTCTAGCTGCTTGGCAATCGCTAGGTGGTGAGTTAAATGATCATATCCCACAACCGACTTCTACTGCGTATACATTCTCGTTACTGCCTAATCAGAATTTGACGGTAGCAGAGGTTGAACAGGCACTTGATGCTCAGTCCATCTATCTTGTTGATGCTCGTGCAGCCGAGCGCTATAGAGGTGAGGTGGAGCCAATCGACCCAATCGCTGGTCATGTCCCAAGTGCTTTAAACCGTCCACTGACGGATAACTTAGCCGAGGGTAAATTTAAGCCAGCAGCTCAGCTTCGTGAAGAGTGGTTAAGCGTCTTAGGCAGTAAATCGGTCGAAGCCGTGGTTCACATGTGTGGGTCCGGTGTAACAGCTTGTCACAATCAATTGGCGATGGAAATTGCGGGATTGAGCTGTAGCCGGGTTTATAGTGGTTCTTGGAGCGAGTGGATCAGAGATCCAGCTCGTCCAATTGCGACTAAGTCCTAAATTTATCTACCAATCTCATTAAGATTCCAGTCGTAGTGATAGTCTGAAACCGCTGTAGCGTGTTTCAGTTTCTCTTTTAGATCAGCATTGGCGTATTGCTTTAGGTGCTCGATCAGCTCACTTTCGCTGTTGCCAAAATCCTCTTTAAACCACTTATAAATACTGGAAAGGTGCAGGTCATTACCGTCAAAACGTGCGCCTCGAGGGTGGTTTATATAATCCTTTGCGCCTTGATTTAGAAGCTGTTCGCTATTGTCTGCGGTAAAGGCTTGCGGTTGAAGATTCGGGCAGCCGATTGATGCACAGTTTACGGCATAGTGGATGCGCGGATCTTTCCAAATTGGGCGAAGAATACGATGTTCAATATCGTCTAGGCTTACTTGTTTCCCATTCACTACTAGCAGTTGTTTTTTCCACGGACCATCGCTGAAAAAGCCCGGTGAAATATCGATATCCCGAATCGACTTCACGGGGTAATGATCCAGAATCACATCAACCGTTAGCGCGTTATATAAGTTGATCCAATAAGCTTTCTGTTCAGCGCGGTTGTATTGATGAATATTAATGTCAGCTAGGTTCTGTAGATAAGCTTTAAGTTCAGTTCTATCTGCTTTAGATACATTGGCGTAGTTGATCAGATTGATGCCATCAGAAGAGGGCTTAACATAGCGTTGAAGGGTTCGGTCCCAAGCAGAATGGTCAATAGTGGCTGTGCTTGATTGATCATGTTTAAGCAAAAAATCCCAAAGTTCGGCACTTGGGGCTGCAATAGCTAGGGTACTGAAAAGCCATAGGCAGGCTGTTGCTAAGAATTTATTTATCATCATTCATTACTATTCATTAAAAGCATGTTTTAAGTGTGACTTTGAATATTGCTGAAAATTCCCTCACAGAATATTTTTAAAGCTCTATTTAAAAGCTCTATCGAAGCGATCAATTTAAATCAATGTTGGCAAAGGTAAGATCCCTCTATACTGTGATGGTAATTATTGAGGGGATTTTGAGGACATTGTTATGGCGCAGTATCAAAAGGGTGTGATTGCAGAGGCAAGCCCATTTGCTCTTTTTCTGACGTTTAATCAAACTCGAACAGCAGATGCGTTAAGCAGGGTAAAACTGCTACTAGCAAAGGTACCTAGCCTTGAGCGTGAATTTAACCAAAGTCATCCAGATGGTGAGATTCATATCGTTGCTGCGATCGGTAGCCACTACTGGTCGCAACTGCAGATTGGACCTGCACCGAGTGCTCTTAAGCCATTCCCAAATTTCGAAAATGGTGAAAACGTTGCACCCAATACACCTGTAGATCTGTTTTTCCATATTCGATCTCAAGGGAAAGGCCTTAACTTTATAGTCGCGCAGAAGCTTCGAGAGGAGCTAGCTGATGCGGTAACGCTAGTTGAAGAGGTCGAAGGCTTTAGATATCTGGATTCGCGCGATCTTACTGGTTTTGTCGATGGTACTGAAAACCCTGAAGGAGATAACCGAGTCAGTGTGGCGGTTGTAGGTGAAGAGGATGCCCAGTTTAGTGGCGGTTCGTATATTCATATTCAACGCTACGAGCACAATATGCCATTCTGGAACGCTCAGCCTACTAAACTGCAGGAAGATACTGTCGGGCGAACTAAAACGGATAACATTGAGTACCCATCCTCAGAAAAAGCACTCACAGCGCATACAAAACGGACTTCGCTGAAAGATGCTGATGGCAACTCCATCGAAATACTCAGGCATAGTATGCCTTACGGTGATACTCAGACGTGCGGGTTACTTTTCGCTAGTTACTGCCGTACACCGGATAACTTTACACTTATGCTACAAAGCATGATCGAGGGTGATGGCCATGGTCATACCGATCACCTTTTGAAATATACTCGTGCGGTCACAGGGCATTCACTATTCGCACCGTCGGCCTCGTTTCTCGAATCGTTGGTTAATTAATAAGCAGGTTGATTGGGCTTGGGCTAGGCTTAAAGGTATGCTTATAAAAAGAGTCGATACCATGCAGCCTACTGTAAGAACCCGAGCAATTGCGGTTGTCACCGTGGATGGGGAGAATTACGAAATTGATGGATGCTATCAAGGTAAGCAAAGAAAGGCGTCTTGGTTCAATGTAATTAAAACAAGTGATCGAAAGATACAGGCCGAACACTTAGATGAATTTCCTTCCCCTGACAAGATCCGTGAAATATTAAATTGATCTGAAAATCAGTTAATAAAAAAGCCAGCTAAGATGCTGGCTTTTTCGTTTATGCGAACTCTTGTAGTAAGACTTACTGCACCATTTCGTTATCTGTGAACATGCCTTCAAACAGAGCTGAAGATAGGTAACGTTCGCCAGAATCTGGAAGGATAACAACGATGTTCTTATCTTTGTTTTCCGGCTGTTGCGCAACACGAAGCGCAGCACATAGCGCAGCACCGCAAGAGATACCTGCCATGATGCCTTCTTTTTCCATTAGCAGGCGTGCTGTTTCAATAGCATCTTCGTTGCTTACCTGCTCAACCTGATCAACTAGTTCTAGGTCTAAGTTTTTCGGAACAAAGCCAGCGCCAATACCCTGAATCTTATGCGGAGATGGTTTAACTTCTTCGCCGTTAATCGTCTGTGTAATAACTGGTGAAGAAACAGGTTCAACCGCAACGGATGTGATCGCTTTGCCTTGAGTGTTTTTGATATAACGAGAAGTACCAGTGATCGTACCACCTGTACCTACACCTGCGACTAGGATATCCACTTGGCCGTCTGTGTCGTTCCAGATCTCTGGGCCTGTTGTTTTTTCGTGGATTTCTGGGTTAGCCGGGTTTTCAAACTGCTGCAGCATCATGTGAGTACCTGGATTCGCATCCACGATCTCTTGTGCTTTATCAATTGCACCTTTCATACCTTTAGCAGGTTCTGTCAGAACGATCGTTGCACCTAGTGCTTTCATGATCTTACGGCGCTCAAGGCTCATAGAAGAAGGCATAGTGAAGACAATGTCGTAGCCACGAGACGCTGCTACGAAAGCTAGTGCAATACCTGTGTTACCACTGGTTGGCTCAACCATGGTCATACCCTGTTTTAGGGCACCACTCTTTTCAGCAGACCAGATCATGTTTGCGCCGATACGACATTTTACGGAGCCAGCTGGGTTGCGAGATTCGATCTTTCCGAAAATATTCAGGCCTGGAGCAAAACGCTTAAGGTGAACGAGCGGAGTGTTACCAATAGTGAGGGAGTTATCTTCGTAAATCTTCATTCTGCTACCCTGTTTAATCCTTTTTATTAGGCGATATATCTAAAATGAATATATGTCGCGTCTTTTATTCGATATCAAGTCTAGAAGTTGTATCTCAGAATTGCTGCGCTGATCAAGGCTTTTTCTATCTTTGGTGATATTTACAATCTTTAGGGCCGATGATGGTATTATTTTCACGATCTCAATTGCCTTTTTAGGGTCTTATAATGCGTGCATTTAATCGACTTTTAGCGCCTGTTATTTTTGCTATCGCTTATGCGTTGTTCCGTTCATCGATAAAGCAGCGATCCAAGAAGAAGCATGACTTTGTGATGAAGTTGTTTCGATTTGCGGCCGATAACGGTCATAGACGTGCATTGTCTGTGTATGGGCATTTACTGCATTTCCGTGGAGATGGCGTACAAAATCGCATTCAGGGAGGGATTTACATCCAGCAGGCGGCGGAAAAAGGTGATGCAAAAGCGCAGTATCAAATGGGTAAAATCTTTGAAGAGGGTTTTGAACATTATTTTCAACCTGACCCGACCAAGGCGTTAAAGTTTTACACACAAGCAGCCGAGCAGGCGCATCAACTTGCTGTTCGTCGCTTGGTCGATATCTATACCGATGGCGAGCTAGATCAAGAACCTAATCATGATCTAGCAAAGCAGTGGCAGGCTAAGCAGTCAAAGCTTTAGTTATTCAATTATTCCGACGACATGGTTTCAAACTGAGTTACGCCATCCGGTATTACTTCCCAGTGCGCTTTGGAGCCTACATAAATGTGCTGGCCAATCTCGATCTCAGGGGCACCATTTACGCAACCTAAAGTAACCTGTAATACCTGATCATTGTGTACGGTACACAGGGTTGACCCGCACTTCTTGCAGAACTTTACGCCGTAACCTTGTTGGTTGAGGTATGACGTTAAGAGAGATTCTCCATTGATCCATTTGAACTGATCCGGTTCGACAAGAGCAACTGCAGATGCTTGGGCATTAAATAGCTTTCGACAGCGAGAGCAATGGCAGGATCGGCCGTCTTTTAATTTGCCATCGATACGGTATGTCACTTCGCCACAAAAACATTCACCGGTGATTGGCATACATACTCTCCTTAACTGTCGGTTAGCTGGTTTTGTTTAGATCGTTTGTATTGAGTGATAAATATCTCAAAGGTTCGATCTAACTCTTGTGCGGCTGTGTGTTCGCTATTGAGCTTTAACAGTTCAGTGACGGTTTCTGCGGTGCAGAGATGATCGCTATCAGGATTACGGCGTAGATCGTAACGACTCGGTGTTTCTGGGTCGAATGCCAGTAATGGTAAGTCGGAAAGCCACGGGCTTTTACGAACGATCTTACGTACCTCTTTCCATGTGCCGTCTGGAATAATGATCAGGGTGTTTCTATCTGGTACAGCCCCTGTGAATTTTTTACTTCGACTAACAAGCTCAGGGCGGTCAGCAGGGAATAGCAACCAAGAGTCTGTATTCTCGTCTTGAATACGATCGATTAAGTCCTGTGGCGGATCGATTCGTTGCCAGATATAGGTAGAGCTATTAGGCAAAACCTTTTGGATAATCTTGCTGGTGGATGTTGGGCGCGGCGGCTCATTTTCGTGTAGCAGCAATGCTAACTCTAATTGGCTACCTTGAGGTGTAATTTGGCTGCAGCAGCAATAGGGAATTGCTAAGCCGCAGCCTTCACAAAATGAATCGGGCAAAGTGTTATCGTTTTTCCATTTGAACTTTAAATTTCAGAGTCACTTCGCCTTGAGGAGGTACTTCCAATTTCCAGCGCGCACTGCCGCCCATCACTTTTTCAAATGGATGGCTACTCTCTTTCATCGCCCATTGTAGCGGGAAATTGCCGGTCATTTCTAATTTTGCGGCGGTGGTACGGCTGTTACTGATTTTCAGCTCCTGCGCAACCATAAAGCCGTTAAAGGTCTTGCTGAAATGGGTTTGCTTACGGTGGATAGATACATCGAAGGCTTTGCCTTGCTGGATCTTAACCTCATCGTTTTCACCTGTATGACCAATATTTCCGCCTCCGGCAAACTGCAGTGAGCCTTTGCTATCAGGGGTAAACGTGCGCACTTTACCAGCAGGTAATGGCGTACCCAGATTACTCTCTTTATCGTTTTTAAAGGTCAACGTCAGTTGAGGTTTTACTCGATGCTGATTGCGTTCCAAGGTTGGATAGATCAAGAATTCATAGTTATAGCTACGCGCTACAGGGATCTCTTTGGCTGTCAGGAAAGATACCTGTTTTACTTGCCCATTTAGCAAGTCTACCTTGCGAGGGAGATCGAATAGATGGAAGTCACCTAAACTCTCTTGTGCCATGGTTTTAGGCGCTGAACGAGCCATCGCGCCGACTGCAAAATCGGCCTGAAGCATCTCTGCATGGCGATTGCTGCCAGGGTTATTTAGGCTACCAGCAACGAGTGAGATTTGTGTGTCTTTGTAATCCGCACCAGTATTGTTGGTTAAACTTGCAAGGCCGTCTAGGGAGGCTTTATTACCTGCTTCATTCAGGGTTAAAACGTAGTCCATGCCCCAATTTAAACCGCCTGTCAGATAACTGATACGAGAGAGTTGTGACTTCGATGTACCAGCGGTGCGGAAGTTTACGCTTGGCTTGCTCAATAGCTGTGGCGGTAGGCTAGGGAAAATGAATCGCCACTGATTATTAAGCGGAATACTTTCAAAACGGTTGTTGCGCTTAATCAGAGCGCGGTTACCGTCCATATTGAGCAACTCCACCTGACTAATAACTTCTTGGCCTGAGACAGGGTTTAAGCGCGCTAGTTGTAGCTGCTTACCTACATAATGTTTCAGCAAATTGCGTTGGTTCAGCAGGTTAGTATTTAAGTTTTGCTCTAAAATTTTTCCGGCATTATCAATCCGCAAGCTTTCGACTTGGAGCTGTTCACTGACATCTTCCAGTGTGATTTTCTGATCTGTACGTAGTGGTGGAAGTTGACGTGTTTCTCTAACTAAACCTAAATTTTGGTTATACAGCGTTAGATTAAGTGACTTGCGTTGCTCGGAACTGATTTGAAGAGCGTCCGCTGCTTGCGCAGTTAATGGTAGAAGGCCTGCTACAAGCAAGCACAGGTATGATTGGCGTTTGTTCATATCAATATTGTCCCTGAATCTTTAGTCCATTAATGCAACGTCAGGCTTAACTGAGGCTGAGCAGGAAAGCCTGAGAGTTCGTTTTAGTCTAGATCTAACGCTACACGGAAGCCCCAGCTATTGCGTTTAGAATCGATCGGATGGCGGTAGCGACTGGCAGGTCTAATTAAACGTTCGATCTCAAACCATGACCCACCGCGCATCACTCTATTTTTACAAGCGCGCTCTTCGTAAGCTGAGCCATCTATTGGAGCAGACGCATAGTTTTCGAGATAACAATCTGCAACCCACTCATCAACGTTACCGGTCATATCGTGAAGTCCCCATTCGTTGGCAGGGAAGCTACCGACTGGAGCCGTCTGTTGACCATCCCATTGGCTTCCACAACCGGAGCAGGCAGCCATATTTTCTTTGAGCTCATCACCCCACCAATAAGTGGTTAAGCTGCCAGCTCTAGCGGCATACTCCCACTCAGCTTCAGTCGGAAGACGATAAGGCTGGCCCGTTTCTCCGCTGAGCCATTTTGTATAAGCAACAGCATCGCGCCAAGTGACATTGATCACAGGACGATTACCTCGTCCCCAACCACCGTCATCAGGCAGGGCTCTGCGGGTCGCTTTAGCGAAGGCATCGTATTCGGCGAAGGTCACTTCAAAGCGAGAAAGAGCGAAAGGCTTCTTGATGCTGACAACATGGACCGGTTTTTCATTATCGTCACCAATCCCGGCTTGATCACCCATACGGAAGTCACCTGAAGGTAACACCACCATATCTGGCCCATAAAGAGTGTCGGAGATCTGATCCTTAAACAGCTGTTGGCCAGGCTCATCCGGTTCTTGATTGTTGAGTTTTTTCATCGCTGCTTCTAAATCATGTTCCAGAATAGCTTTACTAGTTTTAAGTGAGCGAAGCTCTTGTTCCTGCTTATTGTGAAGTTCTTGTTGAGCTTGCAAAGAATCGTACATTTGCTGCAAGGCTTCTTGCTGCTTCTTAATTTGCAGAGCCTGGAAGTCTTTCTCTTTGAAGTTCATTAAATCAGAGATAAACCAACCTAGTAGGTAGCCGCTGATAAATATCACCGAGCCAGCGATGGTATAGATTGCCGTTTTAGGTATTTTAGGCAGTTTTAAGGCGCCTTTCAGTTTATCTTTTAAAGAGGGCTTGCTCTCTTCTGATGTAAGCTCTTCGCTCGCTACATTATCGCTTGCCGAAGCGTCGGCTGCCGCTTCACTTTCTTCTGAGCTTTCAGATTCAGTAGGCGCGGCTTCTTCCTCTTTTTGTGGAGGAAAGAGGGCTTTAACTAGCTCCGTACAGTTAGGCGGACGTTCTTCTAAATCGGTTGAAAGCGCCTTTTGCAAAACTTCCCACTGTTCATCATCTAAACCGGAAGGCTGATCTAGTTGCTTTCGAACTCGATCGGCTTCGCCTTCGTTACTTTTAAAAGCCGGCTTTCCGGTAAATAACTCATACAAAATGCAGGCGTAAGAATATACGTCGGTTTTGCGGCTCAATTTACCAGGGTGGAAAGCTTCAGGAGATTGATATTGCTGATAATGGAAAGGCTCTTTGCTAAAGGCTGCGATCGCTTCATAGCATTCACGTACGGCAAAAAGTGTAAGTTTTACTCCGCCCTTACGATTGATAAAGATCGTTTCGCTATCTAAACAGGCATGTGGCTTTCGTAACTTTTGAAAGCCCATATCAATGGCATAAGCCACTTGTCTGATTAGGCCTAGCTGTTGATTCGGTTGAAGCGAATTACCTTTCTTGATCAGGCTCGCTAGGGTTAGGCCATCAAGTTTTTCGTAGGAAAGGAAAAGTAGTCCGCCTTTATGACTGAAGAAACCGTAGCATTCCGCTATATGCTTGTTTTGCAGTTGCTTGCTGAGCGCAGCATGTTTTTTTATATTTTCGGCAAAGCTATTTTGTTTAAGGAAATTGGGATTAAGGATCAGCAGAGTGACTAAAGGGTTGCCGGATACACCTACATCTTCCGCTTGCCAGAGTTGTCCAAACGGATGAGGGCTGTTGTGTTTGATTAGCTTAAAGCGATGATGCTCAGGGCCAAGGAGGGTTCCTTCCTGTAAAGCATCATAAATGGTTGCTGCCGAGTCGCTCATAAAGACTGATCCTGTTCCTTATCCATGTGCATATCATAGACAAGGCCAGCCTTCTTGGTTAGCACTATTTTGCGACTTTTTTGTGGAACACTTTGATTTATAACACCAAGGAAGCTTTGAAAAACTTAAAGCCTCCTTGGTTTTGGCAATTTATGCTCAGATAGAAGTATCTAGAGGAGGGAAGTTTTTAACTAAATCATCTACGGCTTTCATCTGAGTTAGATATGCTTCAAGGGTGCTTAGTGGTAGCGCACAAGGGCCATCACATTTCGCTTTTTCTGGATCTGGGTGAGCTTCTAGGAATAGACCGGCAATGCCCTGAGATAGGCCCGCGCGAGAAAGTTGCGCTGCAAGTGCGCGACGACCACCGGCAGAGTCGGCGCGGCCGCCTGGCATCTGTAGAGCATGTGTCGCATCAAACATAACTGGGTAGCCAAACTCTTTCATGATAGAGAAGCCCAGCATATCAACGATTAAGTTGTTGTAGCCATAACAAGAACCACGTTCACATAAGATCAGACGGTCGTTACCTGCTTCTTCACATTTGTGCAGGATATGTTTCATCTCTTGTGGCGCTAGGAACTGTGCTTTCTTAATGTTGATAACAGCATCGGTTTTAGCCATCGCTTGTACCAGATCTGTCTGGCGTGACAGAAAGGCTGGAAGCTGGATGATATCGCAGACTTCGGCAGCAGGTGCTGCTTGGAATGGCTCGTGCACATCAGTAATCAAAGGCACTTTGAATGTGTCTTTGATCTCTTGAAGGATCTTAAGACCCTCATCTAAACCGGGACCACGGAAAGAGGTTAGGGAAGAGCGGTTTGCTTTATCGAACGATGCTTTAAATACGTAAGGGATGCCTAGCTTTTCAGTAACAGTGACATAGTGTTCGGCAATCTCCATGGCTAAGTCACGGGATTCCAGTACGTTCATGCCGCCAAATAGCACCATCGGTTTGTCGTTGGCAATTTCAAAATCTGCGACTTGTACGCTCTTCTGTTGCATCTTTGTAGTCATCCATAAAAGTCAGAAAGATGCATTATAACGGCTTCTTAACAGAGAGGCTTTTAATTTGTTGTTGGAAAAAGGTGTGCGTATTTTCCAATCCACTCAAGCGCAGCATCTTGATCTGAGAGCTCGCGGCCCTCTTCATTCAGTACATGACTCCTGTAGCGTTGTATATAACAAAGCTGCTCTAACATACGAATGCGTATAAGCGCGTCAGAGTTGTTAAAGGTTATTCCTAGTTCATAACCCTGAGGGGTGTCGTCACAGCTTTGGATAACGCCATAAACCTCTAGATTTTCAGCAATGCTAGGAATTTTGATTTGAATATTCTCACCCAAATGGAATGGTGTAGGTGAGTGACAGATAAGTTGGAGTGAAGAGGGGGGTGTAGAAACCGAATGGGTCTCTTGGAGCTTGAGTTCGATTGGGAACTCATCGGGATGACGTATAAGCACTTTTGAATCGCCCATGATAATCACCTTACCAGTACTGCCAGTATAGCTATGATTCGCATAACTGTTGTATTTTATTTATCGGCTGGTGTTTTCCAGTCTGAAGAAATAAATGGTTAGAAACTGTAAGACTTTGGAGTGAATACGGGGGAACCTTATGTCAGAGCATAAAGAAGGCCAAGCAACACCAGATGAAGCCTGCAAACAATTACAGGAAAGTAAGAAAACCTTGTTGCTGTCGACTCTGAGTGCCGAAGGATTCCCTGAAATTAGCTATGCGCCCTATGTGAAGGATAAGCAGGGGAGCTTTTATATTTTTATTAGTGAGTTAGCAGCGCATACCCAGAGTTTATTAGCGAACAATGAATGTTCCGTTATGTTTATTACCGATGAGGAACAGTCGCAGAATCTCTTTGCGCGTGAGCGTCTAATCTTTAGCTGTTTATCTGAGCGGGTTGATAATCAAGAGGATGCCTATCAGAGCATGCTGGATGATTTAGAAGAGAAGTTTGGGAACGTTGTGGGAATGTTACGTTCCCTGCCAGATTTTCATCTGTTCAGATTAAAACCACAGCAGGGGCGTTATGTCGTAGGTTTCGGTAAAGCTTATGTTGTAGATCCGAGCTCCGGATCGCTTGAACATATTAGCGAGAAAACGTTAAAAGAATCGAAACCTAACTAGATATGAGGATGCTTATGCGGCTCCGCCCATCATCTCTACAACGACAGTTTTTACCAGGAAGGCAGCCAAGCCTAAGCCTAGGGCAAAAAATAAAATGGCAGTACCGAATTTACCGGCGTTGGATTTTTTTGCTAGATCGTAAATGATAAAGAATATAAAACCAGCAAATACTGCAAGACCAATGTTCAGAGCAATTGCTTCCATTTCTGCTAAACGCATTTAGGCTACCTCTGCTTTAAGCTTAAAATTGGGTGCAAATTATACAGGATTTTGTCCTAGAGCGGTACTCGGATATTGTCGGCCAAAAGCGTACATGAAACTTTAAATATGCACCAAAATTTGGCACGGAATTTGACGATTTGCCATGGGTCAAAAAAATAAAAAAAAGTTGGATTGAGGTAAAAAATCTTAGCTCCCCTGAAAGCCCCGTCATATCAATGATTTCGCTGTATTAGAGCGTTCGCCTACACTCTAAAAAATCCAAAATCAAGAGTTGCATTCAACTCTCATATCACTATATTTAGTGTCTTGAATGACTTGAAGCACCACATGTTGTGCCTCTTGAAAGAGTAGAGTCTAAAACCTGCTGCCCGCATGATCGCGTTATTTTTCATGCTTTTGCCAGATTTTAACGGCAAGTTCAGGGTTAAAAGCAGGATCATAATTACAAATATATCTGAGTGTTATTTGGAAGGTCGCATGCAGCAAGATCTGATGGTTACCAAAAGGGATGGTCGGCAAGAAAAGCTAGATCTAGAAAAGATCCATAAAGTAGTTATCTGGGCCGCTGAAGGATTAGAAGCAGTATCACCGTCAGAAGTTGAGCTTAAAGCTCACTTACAGTTCTTCGAAGGTATGAAAACCTTCGATATTCACGAGACTCTAATCAAGTCCGCTGCCGATCTTATTTCGGAAGATGCACCGGATTACCAATACCTATCTGCTCGCTTGGCTATCTTCCATTTACGCAAGCGTGCTTTTGGTCAGTTCGAGCCACCACACCTGTACCAACATGTTGCAACACAGGTAGAAGCGGGTCGTTATGACAAACACCTAATCGCAGACTACACAGAAGAAGAGTGGGGCGTTCTTAACGACTACTTAGATCACAAACGTGATATGAACTTCTCTTACTCTGCGGTTAAACAGCTGGAGGGTAAGTACCTTGTCCAGAACCGTGTGACTGGTGAAGTTTACGAAAGCCCACAGATTCTTTACATGCTAGTGGCAGCTTGCCTGTTCGCGGATTATCCGAAAGAAACGCGTTTGGATTACGTTAAGCGTTTCTACGATGCGACTTCTCTATTTAAGCTATCTCTGCCTACGCCAATCATGGCAGGTGTGCGTACACCTACGCGTCAGTTCAGCTCATGCGTACTGATTGAAACAGGTGACAGCCTAGACTCTATCAATGCTACATCTGCATCGATTGTTAAATACGTATCTCAACGTGCAGGTATCGGTATCAACGCTGGTGGTATTCGTGCACTAGGTAGCCCAATCCGTAACGGTGAGGCGTACCACACAGGTTGTATCCCATTCTATAAGCACTTCCAGACAGCAGTGAAATCGTGCTCTCAGGGTGGTGTGCGTGGTGGTGCAGCAACGCTGTTCTACCCAATTTGGCACTTAGAAGTTGAATCTCTATTGGTTCTTAAAAACAACCGTGGTGTTGAAGAGAACCGTGTCCGTCACCTTGATTACGGCGTACAGATCAACAAGCTAATGTACACTCGCTTGATCAAAGGTGGCGAAATTACATTGTTCAGCCCGCACGAAGTGCCGGGTCTATACGAAGCCTTCTTTGCTGATCAAGATGAGTTTGAGCGTCTATACGTTCAATACGAGAATGATCCAAACATCCGTAAAGAGAAAATCAAAGCGGTTGAACTGTTCGGTATTCTTGCTGCAGAGCGTGCTCAGACAGGTCGTATCTACATTCAAAACGTTGACCACTGTAATACGCACAGCCCATTTGATCCGGCTGTTGCACCTGTTAAGCAGTCTAACCTTTGCTTGGAAATCGCACTGCCAACTAAACCGTTGCAGCATGTGAATGATCCAGAAGGTGAGATCGCACTTTGTACGCTGTCTGCGTTTAACCTAGGTGCCCTAGAGAACCTAGATGAGCTAGATAACCTGGCTGATCTGATCGTTCGTGCGTTGGATAACCTATTGGATTATCAGGATTACCCAATCCCAGCAGCGCATACATCGACAATGAACCGTCGTCCTCTAGGTGTTGGTGTGACTAACTTCGCATACTACCTAGCGAAGAACGGCGTTAAGTACTCCGATGGTTCCGCAAACGGCCTAGTACACAAAACATTTGAAGCGGTTCAGTACTACCTACTGAAAGCCTCTAATGAGCTAGCAAAAGAGCGCGGTGCTTGTCCTAAGTTTGACGAGACTGTTTACTCGAAAGGCTTGCTACCAATCGACACCTATAAGCGCGAAGTAGATGAGTTCTGTGAAGAGCCACTGCACTACTTCTGGGAAACACTACGCGAAGATATCAAAGAGTTTGGTCTACGCAACAGTACCCTAACAGCGCTAATGCCATGTGAAACATCTTCACAGATCACTAACTCGACTAACGGTATTGAGCCACCACGTGGTTACGTATCGGTTAAGGCGAGTAAAGATGGCATCATGAAGCAGGTTGTTCCGGGTTACACCGAGTTACGCGACCAGTATGAGCTGCTTTGGGATATTCCAAATAACACTGGTTACCTACAGCTTGTTGGTATCATGCAGAAGTTTGTGGATCAGTCGATCTCTGCAAATACTAACTACGATCCTTCGTTGTTCCCGAACGACAAAGTACCAATGAAGCAGCTTCTTCAAGATCTGCTTACGGCTTACAAATACGGTGTCAAAACCCTTTATTACCATAACACTCGTGATGGTGCTTCTGACCAAGCAGATGACGGGGGTTGTGAAGGTGGTGCGTGCAAACTGTAATAGGTTTGCCGCTATCCACTGACCACTCAGAGTAGAGCGCCTGTCACAATGTGGCAGGCAATATAACTAGATTTATCCAGGTTTCAGGAACGAACACTCCGATGGCGTACACTACGTTCAGTCACAGTACTCACGATGCAACTAAAGAGCCGATGTTTTTCGGTAAAAGCGTAAACGTTGCTCGTTACGACAGACAAAAATATCCAATCTTTGAAAAGCTGATTGAAAAGCAGCTGTCGTTCTTCTGGCGTCCAGAAGAGGTCGATCTATCGACTGACCGTAAAGATTTTATGAATATGCCGGAGCACGAAAAGCATATTTTCTTGAGCAATTTGAAGTACCAGACGCTACTTGATTCTGTTCAAGGACGTTCACCTAACGTTGCCTTTCTACCAGTCGTTTCTATACCTGAGTTGGAAACATGGTTCGAGACTTGGGCGTTTAGTGAAACGATTCACAGCCGCTCTTACACGCATATTATTCGTAATATCATCACTGAACCGTCTGAAGTATTCGATCAGATCGTGACAAACCCAGAGATCATTCGCCGTGCGGATTCTGTGACACGTTTGTACGATGAGTTCATCAACCTATCCAGTGTTTACAGCATTCACGGTGAAGGTCTACATACGGTTGATGGCAAGGTTTACGACACGTCTATGCGTAACCTTAAGAAGAAACTTTACCTAACGCTAGTATCTATCAACGTACTAGAAGCGATCCGTTTCTACGTAAGTTTTGCATGTTCTTTTGCCTTTGCAGAGCGTGCGATCATGGAAGGTAACGCTAAGATCATTAAACTGATCGCCCGTGATGAAGCGCTGCACCTAACGGGCACGCAGCACATGCTAAACATCATGGCATCTGGCGCTGATGATCCAGTCTTTAAAGAGATTGCTAAAGAGTGTGAACCAGAGGTTTACGCCATCTTTAAAGAAGCAGCTCAACAAGAGAAAGATTGGGCTGAGTACCTGTTCCGTGAAGGTTCGATGATCGGTCTTAACGCTCAGATCCTATCTGACTACGTTGAGTACATCACTAACGTACGTATGAAAGCGTTGAACTTGGAAGAGATCTTCCCATCACGTCAAAACCCACTACCGTGGATGAACGCGTGGTTGATCAGTGACAACGTTCAAGTGGCACCGCAGGAAGCGGAGATCAGCTCTTACCTTGTAGGTCAGATCGACAACGAGGTGGATGAAGGTGATTTCGACGGCTTTGATCTATAAGAGGCAAGCTTATGTCTGGCCCATCACGCATCAAAGTTAACCATCACCATACGTTCTACTATCAGTACGAACCGACCCTACTCGACGCGCTGGAAGCACAAGAGATTCCAGCGCCATACAACTGCCGCGGTGGGTACTGTGGCTGTTGTAAAGTTCGCCTGATCGAAGGTGAAGTTCAATATGTTCAAGAGAGCTTATTGGACCTGCAGGATGACGAAGTGCTTACCTGTTGCTGTATCCCCAAAACACACATCGAATTAGAGATGCCTGACGAGTAAGTGGGCACTTCCTAATCCTTTCTTTGCACTAAAAAATAATGCACAGCTACAAAAAAGTGCGGTGATATCTGTGGATTTCGCCGCTGTGCATTATTCTTGTGCACAGCTAAAAATTTTCCTTGTCAATATTGCATTAATTAATTTTTAAAAGTTTAAAAAATCTTATTGATTTATATAACTAATTGAAATTAAAAGATTAATTTTTATTGGGTTAAATTTTAAACTATTTGCTGAATTCAACGTAATTAGTGCCTTTCAGCGATCTACCCAAAAACTATTCACTGAGTTATCCACAGAAGGTGGGGATGTTTTTCATTTGGTAAAAATTGTCGTTTGTGGACAAGAGGTGGGATAACTCGGTTGGTGTTCTTCCACAAGTAATCTTGTTATGTTGGCTGACTCTTTCTGTTGGTGGAGATAATAGGATTCGATGGTGAAGTGTGTGCTATTCAGTTATTGGTATGCAGGCTATTTCACGGAGAGTTAGTCTAATAAGGGAGATAGTGTGTTTTTCATAGTATTTATATCTGTATTAATTTCTGTGATTTATTTGGTTGTTATCTACTACAGAAAAGTCGCTGAGTGTATGAACTCAGCACGTAACAGTGATCAAATCGAACTATTAGAAAAATGTATGGTAATTCCATTTCGAGATTATAAAGGGAACATTGCTGATATTCATTTGGTGACCCTAGCGTTATGGGGGCGTTATAAGGAGAAAGGGCTTTCAGATGAGCTAGTTGAATTGTTAGATGAAACTAAAAAAGTGTTCTTCTTGCAGTGGGTATTTAGTGTGTTTCTTGTTGCTATCCCTGTAATTAATAAACATCTTACGGGTGGGTAAAGTTCTTATTCTTAAGATAGGGTTAGTTTTGTGAGATTGTTAATGGAATTTTTACTCTGAAACCAGCTAGCGTTTGCGATATACAAGGAGAGCGTCTTGTTTAATGTGCTTACTGTCTTCCTACTTTTACTAAGTGTTTCTGTATTTGCTGATTGTGATCGCCAGCAGCTTTTTTCAAAGGAGAATGCGAACTTAGAGCAATATCTCTCCCAAGGGAATTATGATTCAAGTATTTTCTTGATCAAATACCGTTTAGTTAATCTACCTCTGCCAAATCGATACAAGGTTTCTTTGATTGTGGATCCGATAACGGTTGATACTAGTCTTAGCTCAATAGCTAGTTTTGAAGATGAGTATTTAGGGTGCAAAGGTAAAAAGATTCCGTTCGGTCACCTTTACTCTGGGTTAGTTAAGGATTGTACGCTTTGTAACCGCTCGGACTATATTTCTCAAAATGTTAGAGAAAATGGTGCTGATAAATATAAGTTGTTTGAGATGAAGGAAGGCTTGTTTCTATCAGTTTTCTATAACGATCTCGCCTATATGGAAATTGCAGATGAAAATCTAAATTTGTATAGAGCGTGGCAAACTTTGATTATGCAAGCTTGGGGTAAGCAGGATCAGTTCACTGAATGAATATTTTAAATATTTGAGAGCTGAGCAAACGTTTTAGTTGATTTTCATCCAGAACAAATCTGATTATTTTGGTTGAGCCGTCACATGGAATAAACATGACAAGTTTGTACTTTGCTAGTGGTGTTCTCTGTCTATGATCGCTCAAGTGACAGAGCGTTTTTAATATTTGAATGCAATAGCGAAGTATATTGCACCGTCTTTCTAGAGTTCCAGCTATGCCAAAACTTGATGATAATCCATACGAACATATACACGATATGTCATTAGCCGCGGGCGGGGCTACCGGGATCATGATTTCTATTGGCTTTTTCTTATCATTAGAGCTGGTAGGTGGATTAGCAGGGTTATTCTTAGCTGTAATGGGGCTTTCTCACAAAGCGGTTTACAAGCTAGTGTTTAATAAGCTGATGGCGAAAGCTAACTGGGTGCTGATAGTTGGTGGAGGTTTGATCTTTCCCTTTGGCTTTTTGTTTCAGCCGTTATTTTTTATCCCATTGATATGCATTGTTTTGTGGTGTGCGTTATTTTTTGGGAAATTTGAGCAGCTTTAATAAGGGCTATGCTCGATGGTGAGGGAACAGGCTTAGTTATTCATTTCCCACAAAAAATGATTGATAACTCTTCGGCGTTACCGCCACGCGTTTCTTAAAGTGCCTCTGAAAATGGCTTTGATCGGCAAAGCCTAATTCCAGTGCTGTTTCCGCTAAACCGTTCCCTTGTTGCAGTAATTGCTTAGCTCGGTTGATTCGTTGGTTAAGTTGGTATGCATGCGGGGCTTGGCCGTATTGCTGTTTAAAGCTGCGGATCAGGTGGTAGCGGCTTAAGCCTGTTTCGGCGCAAAAATCATCGAGAGACCAAGGCGAATCGAGCTGATCCATGATTAGCTCTTTTACTCTGTGGATGTGGAAGTTATCCAGCGCCTTATGATCACTTTGGGTGTTAAGGTCTTTACCGAAAAGCACTTTCAGATATTCAATCAATAGAGTTTCAGCAGCGAGTTTATTGTCGTTCTCTCTGAGCTGCTTAAACAGGCTATCAAACTGCGCAAATAAGCTAGGGTTACTTTGCTGAACTTGGTTAAACGCGAGGTAATCCTGATTGTTGCTGTTGAATAGCTCGCTCTGTAACTCGCCAATCCAATCGGTATCGATAAACAGCATTCGATAAGACCATTCTCTGGCATCAGGGTTGCAGGAGTGAGCATCGCCAGGATTAATCGTTACCGTGGTGCCTTGATGGATCTTATTAGCTTGTTTCAGGTTGTGGTATTTAGCGCTACCGTTATCAATCACGCCGAAAGAAAACTCATCATGGGAGTGAGTTTGGTAGCAAGCTGCCGAGCGATGGGCTGAGCGCATTTCAATAAAAGGCAGCGAAGCACAGCGAGCAAAAAACTCGGCTGGCTTTTGAGTGTTGGGTTTGCTGGTCTTTTTCATCGGCTAACTCAGGCGCTAATTTATCCAGATTGGTGCAATCGTTAGAAATAGCATTATGCCCATAATGCGGTTAAATAGCTTTTGCTGTTTGGGTTGCGCTAGATAATCCTTAATCAGATGCCCAGCGATAGCCCAAGTTCCAACTCCAATCAGGCACGCAGCAAAAGAGATTACGCCAAACACACCTAAATATAGTTGAGGCTCGGACTGGTTTAGTACAAATACACTCACACCTGAGATAGAGACTAACCAGGCTTTAGGGTTGAGCCCTTGGCTGAGTGCGCCTTGCATAAAAGTAGGTGGTGTTGAGCTTTGTTCTTGCTCATTGGACTCACTGGCTGCTGTGGCAATTTTGTACGCCATATAGATAAGAAAGGCGCTGCCCAGATATTTAAGGATAACTAATAGCTGTGGATTGTTTTGAAATAGCTGATGCGTACCTGCACCTGCAAGCAAAACAATCAATGTGTAAGAGATAGTCGCCCCAAGCACATGGGGCAGGGTGCGTAAAAAACCATAAACCGCAGCAGAACTGGTCGCAATAATATTAACTGGGCCGGGGGTAATCGCACCGACAAGGGCAAAGACAGCCATAGATAGGGTGAGTGCAAACATAGGAAACCTTCTAACGTAAAATATTGGCTTACTATGGCAGTGCTTAAAACCAATTTATTGAACGAAATTGCGCTGGGCTACGCTTGTTTGTGAAGAGTAGATTTCTTGTGCTTTTAGGGAACCCTCGGTAAACTTTTGTGTCCTTTATATAGGCTATAAAAAACAGCTTTTTTATAACTTATTATTTGTTTCTTATAACGGTGAAAAAATTCTATGAGCGTGCAGTTTCCAACAATTGAAGACTATGTCGGTAAGACCCCACTTGTGCGTCTACAGCGTATAGGTCAGGGCAACGGCAATGTGATTCTATGTAAACTGGAAGGTAATAACCCTGCAGGCTCAGTTAAGGATCGTCCTGCGCTTAGTATGATTCAGCGTGCTGAAGATCGCGGCCAGATTAAGCCGGGTGATACTCTGATCGAAGCAACATCAGGTAACACAGGTATTGCCTTAGCTATGGCGGCTGCAATCAAAGGTTATAAGATGAAGCTGATCATGCCTGATAACAGCAGTGAAGAGCGTAAAGCCTCTATGACGGCTTATGGCGCAGAGTTAATCCCTGTAACCAAAGAAGAGGGTATGGAAGGTGCGCGTGATCTAGCCCAGGCGATGCAAGAGCGTGGTGAAGGTATCGTACTTGATCAGTTTTCTAACTTTGATAACCCAGAGGCACACTATCGTGGAACAGGCCCAGAGATCTGGGAACAGACTCAAGGTAAAGTGACTCACTTTGTCAGCTCTATGGGGACTACAGGTACCATTATGGGAACCTCTCGTTTCCTTAAAGAGCAAAGCGCTGATGTTCAGATTGTCGGTTTGCAACCAAGTGAAGGTGCACAGATTCCTGGTATTCGCCGTTGGCCGCAGGAATATCTACCAAAGATCTTTGATGAAAGCCGTGTAGATAAAGTTTTGGATATTGGTCAGCAAGAAGCGGAAGACACTATGCGTGAATTGGCGCAGAAAGAAGGCATTTTCTGTGGTGTATCTTCTGGCGGGGCTGTCGCTGGTGCTTTGCGTTTAGCTGAGCAAGTCGAGAACGCGGTGATTGTGTGTATTATCTGTGACCGTGGTGATCGTTACCTTTCAACTGGTGTGTTTAACGGTTAATTCAAGGTCTTAAAGGCGTGGATTAACAATATAGAAAAGCCCCAATGGGGCTTTTTTTGTGCTTGGCATAAAATATTAGTTGGTCTTAATGCATAAGAAATTCGCGCTTTGGCTTCTGAAGGAATAGAATATGCGCCGCATGAGTTGGGAGCAGAAGTTGATTAATCACTTCTAGCCCATATATTTAGTGCAGATAAAAATAATAATAAAAGCCGGTAAACGGTAGGGTTAATTTCTGGGAGCAGTAGTAGAACATGGTTAAGGTACGTCAAGACCAGCCAATTCTAGACGATGGATCTGTAGATCTAGATGTTTGGTTGGAGCATCTTCAAGATCTTACAGACATTGAAGATATCGATGTTATTCGTCGTGCTTGTGAAATGGCAAAGCAAGCGCAGGATAAAAGCGAAGTATCAGAAGATGTTTGGGCTGAAAATAGCCATAATAGCTACCGTACAGGCCTAGAAATGGCGCAGATCTTAGCGGATCTGCATCAGGATCAAGATTCCCTAGTTGCCGCTATTCTTTATCGCGCAGTGCGTGAACGTAAACTGCCTATCGAACGTGTTCGTAAACAGTTTGATAAAGGCATCGCCCAATTGATCATGGGCGTTCTCCAAATGGCTGCAATCGGTAGCCGCAAAAACCCTCGAATCGATGAAAGCGTATTGGGTAGTGAAACTACTCAGATGGACAATGTCCGTAAGATGCTGGTGGCGATGATTGATGATGTGCGTGTGGCGCTGATCAAAATTGCTGAGCGTACTTGCGCTATTCGAGGTGTAAAAGACGGCAGTCGCCGCAAGCGTTATCTTGTGGCGCGTGAAGTATTTGATATATACGCGCCGCTTGCTCACCGTCTTGGTATCGGTCATATCAAATGGGAATTGGAAGACCTTTCCTTCCGCTATCTAAAGCCTAATGACTATAAACACATTGCCAAGCTTCTGGATGAGAAGCGCTTAAACCGTCAGGACTATATCGATAAGGTAGTTCTACGTTTAGAAAGCGAGCTAGAAAACGTCAATATTGATGGTGAGGTTAGCGGTCGTGCTAAGCACATCTACAGTATTTGGCGCAAAATGCAGCGTAAGAATATCGAGTTTAGCCAAGTTTACGATGTTCGTGCTGTACGTATTTTGGTGCCGCAAAGCCGAGATTGCTATGCGGTACTGGGTATTGTGCACAGTTTATGGCGCAATATTCCGCATGAATTTGATGACTACATCGCGTCACCAAAACCGAATGGCTATCGCTCCCTGCATACCGCTGTATTTGGCCCAGAAGGTAAGGTTCTAGAGATTCAGATCCGTACCTTCGATATGCACGAAGAGGCGGAGCTAGGTGTATGTGCCCATCACCTATATAAAGGCACAGACACTAAGCAAAGCAGTGATGCCTATGAAGACAAGATTGCATGGTTGCGTCAGGTACTTGAATGGCACGATGACTTGGGCGAAAGCGAAGAGTTTGGTGACATGCTGCGTGGTGATGTTGTTCAAGATCGCCTATACATCTTTACCCCTGATGGCCATGTTATCGACATGCCTAAAGGTGCGACGCCGGTTGATTTTGCCTACCGCGTTCACACCGAAATTGGCCACCGTTGCCGTGGTGCCAAAATTAATGGGCGTATCGTTCCACTAAACCGTCGTCTGCAGACCGGAGATCAGGTCGAGATCATGACGGGTAACGAAGAACGTCCTCGTCGTGACTGGTTAAACATCAACCTTGGCTTTGTAACTACGCCACGCGCGCGTGCCAAAGTTGCACACTGGTTCAAGTTCCAGGCGAAAGAGCAGAATGCCGATGCCGGCCGCTCAATCGTTGCGAAAGAGTTTAAGCGTTTGGCAATTGATCTGGACGAGCTAGATATTAATCAGATCGTTGAACAGGTTAATTACAAGAATACTGAAGATATGTATGCCGCTTTAGGTGCGGGTGATCTACGTCTGTCGCAGATCATTAATGCCGCTCAGAAGCAGGTACTGCGTGAAGAGGAAGAGCAGCTTGATCTGGCGCTACCTGCACAAAGTGCAGGTGATTCTGGTCAGCCAGAAGGAATCCGAATTCGTGGTGTGGGTAACCTGCTGACTACGATGGCGAGCTGCTGTAAGCCAGTATTGGGCGATCCTATTGCCGGTTATATCACTCAAGGCCGTGGTGTTTCTGTTCACCGCGAAGACTGTATCAACATGATTCAGTTGCAGGAACGTGAGCCTGAAAGGGTGATCGAAGTTGATTGGGGCGAAACAGGCCAAACAACTTACCCTGTGGACATTTATATCGAAGCGTTCGACCGTTCTGGTCTTCTGCGTGATGTTATGTTGTTGATGGCGGAAGAAGATCTAAACATTATTGCTGCGAATACTCTGTCAGATAAACGCGACAATATTGCACGTCTAACTCTGACTACCGAGATCTCCAGTCTGGATCTTTTGGGTCGTATTATGGACAAGATCAATCAGGTGCCAAACGTTATGGAAGTTCACCGTCAACGCGGTGGTACTAGCTAATAAGCTATTAAAGGTTTTTTGCGTTATGGCTCAGTACACAATTGATGATCTTATCTATCTGATGTCACGTTTGCGTGACCCTGAAACCGGTTGCCCTTGGGATCTTAAGCAGACCTACGCCACTATTGTGCCGCATACCTTGGAAGAGGCCTATGAGGTTGCAGATGCCATTGAACGTGAAGACTGGGAACATCTAAACGACGAGTTAGGTGATCTACTGTTCCAAGTGATCTTTTATACCCAGCTGGGTTCTGAAGATCAGCGATTCGACTTTTCCACAGTCGTAAACAACCTGATCGAGAAGTTAGTTCGTCGCCATCCTCATGTTTTTCCAGATGGTACCTTGCACTCCAATTGTGCAGATAATCCGATATCGGAAGAGGAGATTAAGCGCAATTGGGAAGCGATCAAACAGCAAGAGCGAGATGCTAAAGAAGCTAAAGGTATCAGTCGAGTCTTAGACGATGTACCGCGTGCTTTGCCTGCACTGTCTCGTGCTGCGAAATTGCAAAAGCGTGCTGCACAAGTGGGTTTCGATTGGAACGAAACTGAAGCTGTATTGGATAAGATGGAAGAGGAGCTAGCAGAGCTTCGTGAAGCCATTAAGTCCGGTGATAAAGCTGCGGTCGCTGATGAGATGGGCGATATGCTATTTGCTCAGGTCAATCTTGCCCGTCACCTAGGTGTAAACCCTGAACATGCTGTGCGTGGAACCAACCAAAAATTCGAGCGTCGTTTTAGTTACGTTGAAGACCAAGTACTCGCATCTGATCGTGACTGGGATGGTTTCTCTTTAGACGAATTAGATGCTTTTTGGGATCAAGCTAAAGCTAAAGGTCTGTAACTGCTTTTAAAGCTTCGTAGCAGGCTTCTAGCATGCAGTTAAAGTACTTTACACCTCCTTACACTCCTTTCTTATAGCCCTGTTTTAGTGCGCTATTCCTTAAATAATTAACTGAATTTACTGTATTTTTCTTCTTTTTAATGGGTTAGCATCGAAGAAAACCGACTCCATCGGTATGCGAATTTTTGCGTCAGGAGGGATATATGACCAATCTGCACGAAGCTTTACGCGATGATGTTCGAATGCTCGGCTCCAGCCTTGGGGAGACTATAAAAGCACACCTTGGCGATGAACTGTTTGATAAGATTGAAGTGGTACGCCAGTTAGCGAAAGAGGGACGTACGGAAGAAAACCCGGAACACGAAGAGCTACTCAAAGCGCTACGTGAACTGGGCGAAGATGAAGTATTACCGGTTGCCCGTGCGTTTACTCAGTTTTTAAACCTCGCCAATATTGCCGAAGAGCACCACAGGGTACGTCGTTACCTTGAAGTCACCGATGTTTGTACTCCCGATTCTCTCTGTACTCTGTTTGCTCAGCTACGCCAGAAAGGCTTTACGCCACAGCAGATAGCTGAGTCACTTAAAGATACCCAGATTGATCTGGTATTAACTGCCCACCCTACCGAAGTAAATCGCCGTACCTTAATCCAAAAATACGATGATATTGCTGACTGCTTGCGTCGTTTAGATAGCGGTGATGAGGATGCTCAAACTCGCCTAGATGAACTGATCAGACAGATCTGGCATACCGATGAGATTCGTAAGCAACGCCCAACGCCGGTTGATGAGGCGAAGTGGGGCTTTGCTGTAATCGAAAATTCCCTTTGGACAGCGGTACCTAAGTTCCTACGTCGACTAGATGCTCAGTTAAATGAGACGTTGGGTGAGCGTCTACCACTCGATAGTTCGCCAATTCGCTTTGCCTCTTGGATGGGGGGGGACCGAGATGGTAACCCGAACGTTACGGCCAAAGTCACCGAAGAGGTGTTACTGCTTTCCCGTTGGATGGCGGCTGATCTTTATCTTAAAGATGTTGATGCTTTACGTGCCGAACTGTCAATGTATCAGGCTAGCAAAGAACTGATGGCCCGCGTTGGTGACTGTGCTGAACCTTATCGCAAGTTACTGGGTGAAGTACGTAGCCGTTTGCAGGGCACAAAGAACTGGGTTGCGCGTCAGCTGAAAGGGGACGTTGATGGCGATTACGATGTTTATGTCCACGAGGAAGAGCTATTAGAACCCTTGATGCTTTGTTATCGCTCTCTGCAAGAGTGCGGTATGGGCATCATTGCTGAGAATGCGCTGGAAGATATTATCCGTCGTATTGCTTGTTTCGGCCTAACCTTAGTGAAGTTGGATATTCGCCAGAGCTCTGATCGTCATGCGCAAGTATTTGAAGAGCTATCACAGTTTTATGGCCTAGGTTCATACAGCGGTTGGACCGAAGAGGGGCGTCAAAGCTTCTTGTTGAAAGAGCTACAAAGCAAGCGCCCGTTGTTCCCAAATGAGTGGGTGCCATCAGATGAGGTGCAGGAAGTTCTAGATACTTGTCAGGTAGTCGCGACAGCCGATAAGAGCGCATTAGGCTCGTATGTAATCTCTATGGCCAGCCATCCTTCCGATGTATTAGCCGTTATCTTGCTTCTACGTGAGATGGGTATCAGCCATAACATGCGAGTTGCACCGCTGTTTGAAACGCTGAATGATCTTGAAAATGCTCGTGATTGTATCGATGCCTTGTTAAGTGTTGATTGGTACAAAGCCTACACTCAAGGCCATCAAGAGGTGATGATCGGATACTCCGATTCTTCCAAAGATGCTGGACAACTAGCTGCGGCTTGGGGCCAGTTTAAGGCACAGGAAGGGCTAACTCAGCTATGTAAAGATCATGGTGTTCACTTAACCTTGTTCCACGGTCGTGGTGGTACAGTGGGCCGTGGTGGCGGTCCAAGCCATACAGCGATTTTGGCGCAACCTCCGGGTTCGGTAGATCATAGCCTGCGCTTAACTGAACAGGGTGAGATGATCCGCTTTAAGTACGGTATGCCTGACTTGGCGATTCGTAACTTAGAGTTGTGCACAGGTGCCGTTTTGGAAGCGACGCTAAGTCCGGCGCCGGGGCCTGAGCAAGCGTGGCGTGAGCAGATGGAAGCTATGGCTAAACGCGGCTTAACCGAGTACCGTGCCATTGTGCGGGAAAACTCCATGTTTGTGCCGTATTTCCGTGCGGCTACCCCGGAGCAAGAGCTAGCGAAACTGCCATTGGGATCGCGCCCAGCTAAACGCCGTCAGGATGGTGGGGTAGAGAGTCTACGTGCGATTCCATGGATCTTTGCGTGGACGCAGATTCGCTTAATGCTGCCAGCTTGGTTGGGCAGTGATAAAGCATTGCAAGAAGCGCTGAATGAGAGCAGTCAGTCGCTGGTTAAAGAGATGTATCAGAAATGGCCATTCTTTAGATCGACCATCGACATGCTAGAGATGGTATTGGCGAAGAGTGATCGTAACATCTCAGCTTACTATGATGAGCAGTTGGTTTCTGAAGAGCTGGGCGTGTTGGGTTCTAGTTTACGACAACGCCTTGGTGATATTGTTGGGCTGATCAATCAGATCAAAGAGCAAGATGGCTTATTGGATGCTAGCCCTGTGATTCGCCAGTCGATCGATGTGCGAAACCCGTATATTGATCCGCTGCATTTCTTGCAGGCAGAATTGCTTCATCGAGATCGTAACCAGCCAAATGAACGCTTAGAGCAAGCGCTAATGGTAACTATGGCGGGTATTTCCGCCGGTATGCGAAATACTGGATAAGCTGATTTTTAAGCGATTTTCGCTGTTTATATGATCTAAGTTACTGCGGTGCAGCAATAATTGCTTGTGCTGTAGTGACTTGATAACGTAGTCTCTTATACAGATTTTTAATTCAAAGCCGCTGTTGAAACTCCCGAACTTTCAATAAGTTTGCTGGAGATGTGGCCGCTTTGACGATGACAACCTATCAAACTAACGGACTTATACCTTGGTTCCATAAGTCCTGTATTGGTAGTCCTAATGTCGAATTGTTCGCTTTTAAGGTCATGGTATCGTCCGGCATTAGCATTTTTTTATGACAGATTTCTGCTTATTCGATCAACATAGATCGGATGGCGACAACTTTAAAATTTTAAACTTACTAGTTAGGAGTTTCCTGTATGCGTATTATCCTTCTGGGCGCACCAGGCGCAGGTAAAGGTACTCAGGCACAATACATCACTGAGAAGTATGGCATTCCTCAGATCTCTACTGGCGACATGCTACGTGCTGCGGTAAAAGCGGGTACCCCTCTGGGCGTGAAAGCCAAAGAAGTTATGGACGCAGGCCAGCTTGTTTCTGATGACATCATCATCGGTCTAGTTAAAGAGCGTATCGCTGAATCTGATTGTGCAAATGGTTTCCTATTCGACGGTTTCCCACGCACTATCCCACAAGCTGATGCTCTAAAAGATGCTGGCGTTAACATCGATGCAGTAGTTGAAATTGATGTTGCTGACGAAGAGATCGTTAAGCGTATGGCTGGTCGTCGTGTGCACCCAGGTTCTGGCCGTACTTACCACGTTATTTTCAACCAGCCTAAGGTTGAAGGTAAAGACGACGTAACTGGTGAAGACCTAGTTCAGCGTGCTGACGATGCAGAAGACACTGTTCGTGACCGTCTGAAAGTTTACCATGACCAGACTGCTCCACTGATCACTTACTACAAAGGCTGGGCTGAAGAAGACGCAGCTGCTGCACCTTCTTACGTTTACGTAGCAGGCGTTGGTTCTGTAGAAGATATCCGTGACGGCGTATTCGCTGGCTTGGAAAATGCTTAATTAGCATTGATCTAAAAGATTTAAAAAACCGTACCCCACCGGGTGCGGTTTTTTTATGCCTATAATCAGCGCTAACTATAGGATTTTAGTCGCACATCCGAGATAATCTCCCCCTTACATAAAAGGAAAGATGCTGAATGAGCCCAACAGATAAAACCGCCGTTGTATTAGTTAACTTAGGTACGCCTGACAAAGCTGAAAAAGGCGCTGTTCGTCGTTACCTAAAAGAGTTTTTATCTGACCAGCGTGTAGTTGAAGGCAAAGGCCTAAGGCGTATGCTGTGGTTGTCTGTTCTTAATGGCATCATCCTTAATGTTCGTCCAGGTAAAGTAGCGAAAGCTTATGCCAGCATTTGGGAAGATGATTCCCCGATGCGCAAGATTTTGGACAAGCAGGTGGCTGGCCTCCATCTTTTGCTTCAGCAAAAGCATGGCGAACATGCACCCGATGTATTCTCGGCGATGACTTATGGCAAGCCGGGTCTGACGCCTCGTTTGCAAAAGTTACAAGAGAGCGGTTACCACAAAATTCTATTGGTACCTATGTATCCGCAATATTCAGCAACCACGACGGCACCTATCTATGATCAGGTAGCAAAGTTCCAGCTTAAACAGCGGGAAGTTCTGGATATTCGTATCGTGAACTCTTATTACAGCCATCCAGAGTATATTGCTGCCTTGGCAGACCAAGTGCAAAACTTCCGTACCGAGCACGGCACACCGGATAAATTGATCCTTTCCTATCATGGTATTCCAAAAGAGTATTTTGATAAGGGTGATCCTTATCCAAAGCAGTGTCATGAAACGTCTGAACTGTTAGCTGCGAAGCTAGGTTTGGCAGATACTGAATGGATGACCACATTCCAATCCCGTTTTGGGCCTAAGGAGTGGATGCAGCCTTATACCGACAAAACGTTGGAAGCGCTGCCTGAAAAAGGTGTTAAATCGCTACAGATTGCTTGTCCTGCGTTTTCAGCGGATTGCTTGGAAACCTTAGAAGAGATCGCTATCGAAAACCAAGAAGTGTTTATGGAAGCTGGCGGTGAATCTTACGAGTATATTCCGGCGTTGAATGCTCAAGACAGCTTTATCGAACTCTTAGCGACCTTGGTGCGGGAGCAAGCAGGCGATTGGGTAGGAGTCCGTTAAAATGAAATACGAATATCTTTTTGGCATCCATGCGGTTAACACTGCGCTAAAACGCGATGCTAAGCGTATCCAGAAAATCCTAATTGCCAAAGGCCGCCACGACGATCGTATGCAGCGTTTGTATGAAACGGCGATGGGGCAAAAAATTCAGTGCGAGCAGGTGGCAAAACGCGATCTGGAAGAGCTAGCCGATGGTGGTTCCCACCAAGGTGTTGTCGCACTGTGTAAACCGATCCAAACCCACAACGAAAAGTTCCTAGATCAACTGCTGGATAACCTTGATGTACCACCGTTCCTATTGGTACTCGATGGTGTAACCGATCCCCATAACCTAGGTGCTTGTCTGCGTACTGCTGATGCAGCCGGTGTACAGGCAGTTATCGCCCCTAAAGATAAATCTGCACCACTAAACGCAACCGCAGCTAAGGTCGCTTGTGGCGCAGCTGAAGCGGTACCGTACATTCTGGTCACTAACCTTGCTCGTACCCTTAAAAGCCTGCAAGAGCGTGGTATCTGGACGACAGGCACTGCTGGTGAAACCGATCTAAATGTTTACCAAGCTAACCTAACAGGCCCTATGGCGTTGATTATGGGTGCAGAAGGTCAAGGTATGCGTCGCCTAACGCGTGAGCACTGTGACCAGCTAGTAAAAATACCAATGGCGGGCGAAGTGAGTAGCCTTAACGTTTCCGTTGCTACCGGAATCTGCTTGTTTGAAGCGGTTAGGCAGCGAAGTGTTGATTGAAACTGATCGATTACAGATCTTAAAAAGCAGCTTTAGGGCTGCTTTTTTATTGTTTCAACTTTCTTTAGATGCTCACACAGGAAGTCGTGAAAAACTTGTAATCTAGAAGATGGGATACGACTTCCAGGTCTAAGAGAGTATAAATTCAACGTTGTAGTATCAAAGTCTTTTAATATAGGGACTAAACGTTGGCTGTTTAGATCGTCTGATACAACAAATTCAGGAATCAGGGCAATACCTCTACCTGCCAACAGAGCTGAATGAAACAGCTTACTATTATTAGAAAGTAACAATGGTTCTAGGTAGACATCAATTGGCTTCTGCCTTTTAAAAAATCGCCATTTACGAGCATTCCCTGCAAGGTTATACATTAGGCAGGCGTGTTCTTTAAGCTCTAAAGGATGTTGCGGTTCTCCATATTCTTCTATGTAAGCTGGAGAGGCGCAAGGGATGAGTCGGTATTCGCTGAGCTTTCTACAAATTAAAGAACTATCGATAAGTTGATGGGTCAATCGAAGAACCAGATCAAGATCCTCTTCTAGTACGTTAACGTGTTGATCGTTTAACTGCACATCAAGGCGGATGTCTGGATATTTCAATATGAACTCATCAAGGATGGGAGCTAGTTCAGATAGTCCCCAAGTCATCGGAACGCCGATCCTTAAATTACCTTTAGGTGAATGTTGAGACTCAATCAGTTCTTCTTTTAAATCTTGCCATTGATTAATCAGGTTTATTGCTCGTGCGTAGCAACGCTCACCATCGTCGGTAATTTGCATATGCCGGGTACTACGATGGAATAAAACTGTTCCTAATTCACTTTCTAGTCGTTCAATTGCTTTGGAAACCCTCGCAGTAGAAAGGTTTAGCTTCTTTGAGGCTGCGGTAAAACTACCGTTTTCAACCACGGCTTTAAGTACTTTTAAGCTTTCTAGCTGATTAATGTTACTCATATTCAACAAAAGGTTAATAATGTTTTATTTTTTTTGATGTTTGCAATGTTTTTGTTGAAAGTCAAAATCTAAAGGCAAATTCATTAATATTTGAATAGAGAAATGATGATGACAAAAGAAATGCTCTTCAAGCCTTCTAAGCTGGGTAAGTTGGAAACCTCTAATAGGCTTGTGGTGGCGCCTATGACAAGGGTGAGCGCAAATGAAGATGGGACGGTTGGGCCGCTCATGAAGGAGTATTATGAGGGATATGCCGATGGTGGGTTTGGGCTAATCATTACTGAAGGGTTATATACGGATAAATTATTTAGCCAAGGCTATCGAAAGCAGCCAGGAATTAGTTCAGTAAAGCAGGCGAACAGTTGGCGGCCAATCGTTGAAAGCTTACAGCAGAAGGGGGCTATTATCATAGCTCAATTGATGCATGCAGGAGCATTATCTCAATACAACCCGTTTGCAAATACGGCAATGGCTCCTTCTGAGGTACAGCCTTTAGGTGAGCAGATGCCATTTTATTATGGAGACGGCCCTTATCGATTACCTAAGTCTCTTGCAGCTTCAGATATCAAAGAGGTTGTAGAAGGTTTCGTATCTTCATCCTTATTAGCTAAACAGGCGGGATTTAATGGTGTAGAAATACATGGTGCTAATGGTTATCTGTTGGATCAGTTTTTGACGCAATACACCAACCTTCGAACAGATGAGTACGGTGGTGTTCTAGTTAACCGGTTGCGAATTTTTAAAGAAGTTATTGAGTCTGTGAGACAGGCGGTAGGTAAAGACTTTATTGTCGGAGTGCGTCTTTCTCAGAAAAAAGTCAACGATCTAGACTATGAGTGGCCTGAAGGTGAATCTGCAGCAGAAACGACCTTTAAGCTCATGAGAGAATGCGGAGTCGATTATATACATACAACTGAGCCGGTACTTAGTGAGCCTGCGTTTGAGGGAAGTGCTTCTCTCGCCTCTTTGGCAAAGCGAATAAGCGGGTTGCCGATTATTGCCAATGGCGGAGTAGTTGAACCACAGTTAGCGATTCACGTAATAGGAAATGGAAATGCTGATTTTGTTTCTATAGGTAAAGCTGCTCTCGCTAATCAGGATTGGCCTAATTTGGTAAAGCGTTCTGAAGATACCCATATGTTTGATTTTGCGATGCTTGCTCCGATTGCAGATTTAGAAAATTCAAAGCGTTATCGTAAAAATATGTAAAAGGGATTATTTGGAGCCAAAGTAAATTTAATCCTACCTTATTAGGAAATCCTGTATCATAGCCACATCTGCTAGTTCACTGTGAAAGCAGCGAACCTGATCTTTATACGTTATCTTTGAAAGCGATGAATGTTCATCGCTTTCTTTGTTTATGGAATCACTATGTTTTCTGATATCGCACTACATCCACAGTTAGAAGAGAACCTTAAAGCGCTTGGCTTCAGTGAGCCGACTGAGGTTCAGCAAAAGGCGGTGCCTTTATTGTTGGAAGGGATGGATCTGTTGGCAAGTTCGCCAACGGGTAGCGGTAAAACCGGAGCTTATCTGATTCCTTTAGTGCAGGAACTGTCGGCAGGTAAATCGCCAACACGTCAGCCGAAAGCCATTGTACTTGTACCAGTACGTGAGCTCGCTGAACAGGTGTTACAACAGTTTAATAAATTGGCTGCTGGTCTAGAACTAGATGCTGTTTCGCTGGTGGGCGGTGAAGATTTTAAACAGCAGGAAAAACGCTTGGCGCGTGCTGATTTGGTGATTGCGACACCGGGGCGTTTAGTACCGCATTTGGAAAACCGTTCTATTGAGTTGGATAGCCTAGATCTACTGATTCTGGATGAAGCGGATCGTATGCTAGAAACCGGTTTTAAAGAACGTTTGGATCAGATCCTAACCCTTTGCCCGGAAGCACGTCAGACATTGTTGATCTCTGCGACTTTACCAACGCAAGTCCGTACGTTGGCTCAAAAGCTATTGGTCGATCCTGAGTGGATTCGTGTTGGTCAAAAGCGTGAAGTTGAAGAGGGGATCAAGCAGAGCATTTTGCTGTCTGATGATCAGTCTCATAAAGATAAACAGCTGTGCTGGTTGCTGGAAAACGAATCGTACGACAAGGCGATTGTGTTCTGTAACAGTAAAACAGAAGCGCGCCGTTTAGATGGGTTTTTGCGTTACCACAAATTCAAAGCAGCTCTATTGCATGGTGATGTCCAGCAGAAAGGTCGTTTTGCGACGATTGAAGGCTTTCGTAAAGGCACAACAAAGGTTTTGGTAACCACTGACCTCGCATCCCGTGGTTTGGATGTGGAAGGGGTTGAGTTAGTGATCAACATGGAGATGCCGCGTAAAGGCGATCTTTACCTTCATCGTGTTGGCCGTACCGGTCGTGCTGGTCAAGAAGGTCAGGCGATCTCATTGATCGATCCGCACGAGTGGAACCTAATGTCTTCAATAGAACGTTACCTGAAGACCCGCTTTAGACGTAAATTGATCGAAAGCTTAGTAGGTAGCTACAAAGGCCCGAAAAAAGTAAAAGCGTCTGGTAAAGCGGCAGGCACGAAAAAGAAGAAAAAACCGGCTAGTAGCAAGAAGAAAGCGCCGAAAAAACCGAAGAAGTAATCTTGGCGGATAAAATAGACATAAGAAAGGGTACTTTTGGTAAGTACCCTTTTTTAATGTTTGAGCGTAATGACGATTAAGCCATTAAATCTTTAGTGTGCATGGAGATCATCGCTTCCTCATTGGTCGGGATGACGCGCACAGTCACTTTAGAATCGGCACCATTGATAATGCTGTCGTTGGTTGAATTAGCATGAGGGTTAAATTTAACGCCCAGCCATTCACAGCGTTTAAGGATGCGTTCTCTGACATTGGCACTGTTTTCGCCGACACCACCGGTGAAGACTATCTGCTCTAAACCTTCGAGTGCAGCAGATAAGCGACCAATTTCTAGTGCTGCTCGGTAGCAGAACATATCGATCGCTTCTTCAGCTTCGGGTTGGTCGCTTTGTTCAAGCTCCAACATATCAGAGCTGATACCTGACACGCCTAGCCAGCCACTTTGCTTGTAGATCAACGCTTCAAGATCATCTGCTGAAAGGTTGTGATGACGCTGGAGGTAAAGCAAAACACCTGGGTCGATATTGCCACAGCGGCTACCCATCGGCAGGCCATCTACTGCAGTAAAGCCCATAGATGAGGCAACAGATTTACCCTCGCCGATAGCACACATACTTGCGCCAGCGCCTAAGTGACAGACGACGGTTTTTAGATGGCCGCTTTTCTGCTCAACAAGTTGGCGCTGAATGTATTCGTATGAAAGCCCGTGGAAACCGTAGCGATGAACACCTTCCTCAGTGTATTTGCGAGGCAGGGCATAGTGTTGCTCCAACGAGGATTGCTCGGCATGAAACATTGTGTCAAAACAGGCTACTTGAGGTAGGTCTGGAGCTATGTTTCTGCAGGCCTCGATCAGTCTTAGGTTATAAGGCTGATGCAGTGGCGCTAGTGGAATAAAGCTCGCCAGCTTATCTAATACCTGATCATTAATCAGGATAGGCGCGCTAAAGTGACTACCCCCATGAACAACGCGATGGCCGAAGGCGCATAGAGTATTGTCACTGACTTCAGCATTTAGCCAATCGAGTATTGTTTTTAAGCAGGCTTGGTGGCGTTGCTCTTTAGGCACGTCGCTAAAGCTTGGCGTGCTCTTAAGTAGAACTTCACCGGATGCATCTTTCACTTTAAAGCGAGCGGTATCATTAAGGATATTGCCCAGCTTAAAGTTATATAGCAGCTCTAGCTTAGCGCCAGTGTACTTAAACAATGCGCATTTTAAGCTAGAGGAGCCGCCATTAACCGTTAAAATCGTTTCCATACGACCTACTTTTCTTTGTGATGAACCATATGAGACGCCAACGCACAGGATGCTAGACGAGCAAGCGTTTTATCAGCACGGCTTGTTAGGATAATAGGCACTTTTGCACCCAATGCGATACCTGCTGATTTAGCATTGGCTAAATAGATTAGCTGCTTAGCGATCATATTTGCAGATTCTAAATCAGGGGCTAACAGAATATCGGCATCACCAGATACCTCGGAAACTATGTGCTTATCGATAGCGGCTTGTTGCGAGATCGCATTATCAAACGCTAGCGGGCCATCAATTAAGCCACCCGTAATTTGAGAGCGATCTGCCATTTTGCAAAGTGCCGCTGCATCAATAGTACTTTGAATATTCGGCTTAACTTTTTCTACCGCGGATAAAATAGCTACTTTCGGAGTCTGAACGCCTAGTGCACGGCAGAAATCGATCGCGTTTTGAGTGATATCTTTTTTGCAGTACAGATCCGGTGTGATGTTGATCGCAGCATCGGTGATGATCAGTGGCTTATGATAGTTTGGTACATCAAACACGAAGACGTGACTCAAGCGACGCTCAGTTCTGATCCCTTTAGTTTTGTGGACCACGGCACGTAGTAGTTCTGAGGTGCCTAAATGTCCTTTCATTAATACTTCGGCTTCACCGCGCTTGATCAATTCACAAGCTAGCTCTGCAGCGGCGTGGCTATGTTCGGTATTGATGAGCTCAAAATGACTGATATCCAGATTTTGTTCTTCAGCAACGGCTTTAATCTTTGCTTCAGGTCCCACTAATGTAGGGATAATTAGGTCATGCTCGGCTGCTTCCACTGCGCCAATCAGACTGTTGCCATCAACGGGATGGGCAACAGCAGTACGGATAGGGCGAGCCTTTTCAGCTTGTTCAATAAAAAATTCTAGCTGGTCGTGCAGCGGTGGTTTTTCTTGAATAACCATCAAAACCTCGAAAATAAATTGTATTACCCATTAATTGATAGAACTGAAGGTAATAATTGTATATGACCTGATTATGACGCACTGCAACATTTTTGCTAGTGATTCATGTCAGCTTTCCACGAAAAGCTTGGCTATCGTAAAGGTGATTAGTTAAAAATTTCATGTTGTTGAGTCACAAAAAAGCTAAAAATAACCTAAGGTTTAGTGTGGTCTTATAAAACATGGTGGTATAAGTAATTAGAAAATATATTGTAGTTCCAGACTATTTGGTCTGGCAGGACGGAACCTCTGGGAGATATAAGGATGCAACAAACCATTTTTGTGGTTGATGGCAGCTCAACAATTCGAACGTTTTATAAAGCAGTGCTCGAAGATGCAGGCTATCGCGTGAAACTGCATCAAACGGGTGAAAGCTGTTACAAAGCGCTTAGCTTTGATATTCCTGATCTCATTATTCTGGGAGCCGAACTGCCGGATACTGAGTGTGTTGCATTCTCCGGAAAGATTAAGTCCCGTCCCGAATTTCTTTTAGTTCCTATCATCGTTGTATCTTCTATACGCTCTATGGATCTGAAACGTAACTGTTTTCAGGCAGGCGTAACCGATTTTATTATGAAAAACTGCACTCAACACTTTTTGCTTGAAAGAGTGAAAAATGTGATTGAGCGCAAAGAGACAATGCAGTTCAGCCAACACATCGCTGGACAACGATTCAAAGTATTAGTGGCTGAGGATAGCGTGGCTTTATTAGCGCTCTATGGTCAGATGCTTGAACAATTAGGTTGTGCGCCGGTACTTTGCCAAAATGGTAAGGAGGCGTGGGAGACGCTGCAACAGCATGATGATATCGATCTAGTGATGACCGATGTCGAGATGCCAGAGATGGATGGGATCGAGCTAAACCATCTGATCCGCTCCTGCACTCAATACGATCAAGTGCCTGTGATTGTCGTAACTCAGTTCGACCAAGAAGAGCTTCTATGCGATTTGTTGACGGCAGGTGCAAGCGATTACATAACCAAACCATTTAGCCATGAAGAGCTGTGCGCGCGTGTTGGATCTCATCTTCGTACCCGTCACCTGTATAAGGAGCAACAGCGACTCAATCGAGAGTTGGATGAGGCTAATAGTTACTTGGAAGAGCGTGTTAGAGCGCGTACACAGGAACTGTATGAAGCTAATTTAGAGACAGTCCAAAAACTGGCGATGGTTTGTGATTACAAAGATAACGATACAGGTAATCACATCAATCGAGTTAAGGAGTATTCAGAAGAGTTGGGTAAAGCGATTGGATTATCTGAAGAGGTCGTCAATCGTCTTGGCTTTTCTAGCATGATGCATGACGTGGGAAAAATTACTACGCCTGATGCGATTCTTAATAAACCTGGTCCATTGGATAATCAAGAGTGGGAAGTTATGCGTTTGCATTCTTCTATTGGGGCTAAGATCTTAGGTAAGAATGCCTTTTTTAACATGGCAAGGGATATAGCAGTTGCTCACCATGAAAAAGTGGATGGTAGTGGTTACCCTAAAGGTTTGAAGGGTGATGAAATTCCACTCGCAGCGAGGATCGTTGCGGTGGTAGATGTATTTGATGCCTTGGTGTCTAAACGCAGCTATAAGGATGCTTGGACTCAACAAGAAGCGATTGAAGAGCTTCAACGAATTGCCGGTAGTCACCTTGATAAACGCCTTGTAGAGGTTTTTGTTGGGTTGCTTGAATCAGGGCATTTGGATTACATCCGACTTCAGTATCCAGAAGAGCAAGCTCATTTGGGTTAAGTTGTTCTGTGGAAACTCCGTTTTCTATTATTTCATACCTACTTTTCTTTACTTAGGTAAGGGTGCAATTGAAAGCATGAGTATTTGGTAGATTTTCTGTTTCTACTAAGGTTTCCATCTCTTTATATACTAGAGGTCGACTAAACAGATAACCTTGGCCGATATCGCAGCCAAACTCCCTTAGCATGGCTAGTTGGTCTTCTTCTTCTATACCTTCTGCAACTACTTTCATTTTCAATGCATGCGCCATCGTAATAATTGTATGGGTCAATGTTGCATCGCCTTGGTTATGAACCATATCTTTTACAAACGCTCGGTCTACTTTCAAGGTAGAGACAGGGAAAGTGGTTAGATAGCTGAGAGAGCTATAACCGGTACCAAAGTCGTCAATAGTGAGTGATGTGCCAAGTTCTAGCAGCTTTTCTAAACGAGGCAGTAGTTTGTCGATATTTTCTGCCAATAGGCTTTCGGTGATTTCGAGTTCAAGTCTGCTAGGGTCAATGCCAGTTTCTTTGATCACTCCAGCAACCATATCAATGACACTATCATCATTCAGCTGTCTGATTGAAAGATTCACGGCCATGATCAAAGGTGCGTCACTAAATTTCTGTAGTTCAATCAGATCTATACAGGCTTGACGTAGTGCAAACTCACCAAGCTCATTAATGACACCAATTTCTTCTGCTATTTCAATAAACTCAAATGGACCGACTGGACCTAATACAGAACTATTCCAGCGCATTAAGGCTTCAAAGCCCATAATACGTCCTGAACCTATATTGTTCTTGCTTTGGTAGGCCATATGAATTTCACCACGCTCTAGCGCTTGGCGAAGCTCCGTTTCGATAGTGTGACGGCGCTTTAAGCGTCTATCGAGTTCATGGTCAAAGAAGCTGTAACGGTTGCGGCCATCCTTCTT
This sequence comes from Neptuniibacter sp. QD37_11, assembly GCF_047778105.1. Classification (NCBI taxonomy): domain Bacteria; kingdom Pseudomonadati; phylum Pseudomonadota; class Gammaproteobacteria; order Oceanospirillales; family Oceanospirillaceae; genus Neptuniibacter; species Neptuniibacter sp. QD37_11. Next base: position 873,832 of record NZ_CP180552.1, read on the forward strand.
GGATTCGAATAGAGCGATATCAGCAAACTTGATTAATCCTACTACTTCATTGTTGTCCTCAGGGTAGCGTGAGATACCTATACTGACAGAAATATAGATCTGTTTACCCTCAATCAATACAGGTTGCTCTACATCATGTAAAATATTCTCTGCTAGCGTTTCTACTTCTTGAGTTTTTGTATACGTTGTGTGTACTAAAAATTCATCACCACTAATGTGGCATATCTGTGCTTTCCCTTTGCAACATTTAACCAACCTGCCAGCTACAAGTTGTAGTAATTGATCACCGATCATGTGACCAAATGTATCATTTACCGCTTTAAAATTATCTATATCTAAATAGAGTACAGCAACTTGCTGTTTATTTTTCCACGCGTTTTGTAGTTCTCTTGTAAGATTTTCATTAGTTCTGCGGCGATTAGGCAAGCCTGTTAAGGGATCAAAATTTGCCTGTTTGTAAAGTTTAGCCTCCGCCTTTTTACGGCTACTTATGTCTTGTACAACAACTACATAATGGGTGAGTTCTTCTTCAGGGTTTGTTATGTGGCTTATAGAGAAAGAGTACCACTTACCGTCAAAATCTGTTTTACGTTCACCAAACCAATTGCCTCTAAGTGCAATTTCATCGCTGATCTTTGTAAGGTCTTTAGTTAAAACATTGTAAGGTGGAAAATCGATAATGTTATGTCCACGGGCTTTAGTATGGGCATTAGGCTTTGCTGTAGTTAGATCAAAGTGGCTATTAGCGTATTCTATCGACCATAGGTTATCAGTGATCACAACGCTGTTAGGGCTTTGTTCAATCGCTTTAGATAATTTTTGAACTTTACGTTCTGCTTTTTGCTTTGCGTCGGACATCCGTTTGCTAATTTGTATGGAAACTCTGTAGGCAAGCAATGCAGCAAGAAGGAATAAAACAAATACAGTACCTATAGGGCGTATGCGTTCTAACCAAGAGTTGAATAAATTCGTGACCGGATAAGAGTTAAGCGTGATGAGTTTGTATTCGGGTAAATAACCTACGTTTGCTAGGACTTTCTCTCCTTTAACTTTAAGTTCTAGTCCTTGCTTCACTAGACCAGATTGCAGGTTATATTGGATTTCGGAGGCCGTTTCTTGAGCTAAACGCCAACCAAATAAATCTGAAACAAACCCTTTAGGAACAGGGTAAGACATACGTACTTGTCCGTGTTCACCTAGCAACCAGATTGTATTGTTATCTGGGCTAATAAATTTTTGCATGAGAGAGGTTTTGCCTTGAACACGATAAAAAGCGACCACGACGGCAATGATGTTTTTGTCGTTATTCAAGATAGGGACATAGAAGGGAAGTAAAGATTCTCCCAGAAGGCCTGCTCTATGAAGATAACCTATCTGAGCGGTTCGGCTTACCTTTAGGTTTTCTAATACAGTATTTGGACTTGATAACTCCGGTAGATTGATACTTCCTTTACTAAGTAGCACGTTACCTTTCGTATCGATTAGGGCAAATGTGGCTGCTTCACCGGTTGCTGAAAGAAGATACTCAAATACATTTAAAACCGAGCGTTCTTGTAGATTTTTGTCGATAAAGCGTGCTTTGACTGTTTTGACAATAAGACGTGTTTGATGATCAAAGAAAGACCGACTTTGACTGATTAGCGTCTGATTTTGTTTGTATAGCTTATCGAATTGGTTGGATTTAACATCATTCCAAAGGGCAATACCGAAAACAGTCAGTGCAGATAAAAGGATCACTGAAAGTAGTGTGAATAAAAGCCTTAGGGGTTTGATGCCTTCGTGTCCTACCATAATTACACCCTCCTTGTGACGCTGCTGGAGGAATGAATCAGCAGGTCCCTGTCACTATAGCAAATATATATCATCTTCTTATGATGTTTGATTAAACATCATAAGAAGAAACACCAAATACTGACTTGAATTACTAAAGTATCTTTTATTTGAGTAATTTTTCAAATTTGGTCTACGTGAATCTAGGGCAGCACCTTGTTGTAATATAGATTTTGTATAAAAGAAATTATTGCTTCGACCATAGCAACGTTCCGAATGGCTTTAGGATCAGTTAAGCTGTGGCAATAGATAATAGTTGGACAAGTTATTTCGTCCAAACGGATTGTTAGAGTTGAGGAACCTCATGGGATTATTGATAGATTGGTTTTTGGATTTTTGGGACAACATGCCAGGAGGCAAAATTAGCCGGGCTGTTTTTAGCGCAATCATGCTAGTCATCGTTATCTCTGTCCCTTTAGGTATTTATTGGAGCTGCCCTCCTGCAGCATTTGATCCGGTAGCAGAAGCTAAAACGGATGCTGAGGAGCAGGGCGTTAAAGTGACAACTGGTTATCCAACGGTTTATACGCTTCACCGATTGATGGATACCCTATTGCATAAGCCAGGAGGCTATATCACTAACGATGTGGCGCCTCCGGGTATTTGGTTAGATAATATCAGCAATTGGGAATATGGTGTGTTGGTCCAGTCACGTGACCTTGCACGTGCTTTACGTAAAGACTTTAGCCGTTCACAGTCTCAGTCAGTAGAGCACCCAGAATTAACAATTGCTGAGCCTCAATTCCACTTTGATGCGAATAGTTGGTTGCTGCCTTCTTCGGAATCTCAGTATAAAGAGGGCCTTGAAGCGCTACACAAATATCAAATGGAACTGACCAAGGTTACTGAATCTGAAGCTCAGTTCTATGCGCGTGCTGATAATCTAAATAACTGGTTAGGTGATGTGCAAACGCGTTTAGGTAGTCTATCTCAGCGTTTAAGTGCAAGTGTTGGTCAGAAACGTGTGAATACAGACTTAGCGGGCGATCCGGCTGCTGAGCAATCAACGCAGACTGCTTCTGATAAAGAGGTTAAAACACCTTGGCTAGAAATAGATGATGTATTTTATGAAGCGCGTGGTTCAGCTTGGGCACTGTTACATATTTTAAAAGCGGTTGAGCAAGATTTTGGTCCTGTATTGGACAAAAAGAATGCGCGTGTGAGTCTTCGTCAAATTATTCGTGAGTTGGAAGCGACTCAGGAAACAGTTTGGAGTCCAATGATTCTTAATGGTGGAGGTTTCGGTCTGTTTGCTAACCACTCCTTGGTGATGGCGAACTATATTTCCCGAGCTAATGCAGCAATTATCGATCTGCGAGAGTTGCTAGCGAAAGGTTAAGGGTTGATTAAGTATTTTTTGTTTATTTTTAAGGGGCTTAGTGCCCCTTATTTGTTTCTGGGTCTACACTAAACAGTAGTAGAGGAGAAACGTTATGCCTCGTCGTTTTATTCGTCATCCTGCAGCGATTCCAATAAAGCTATGTAATCAGCAAGCTAATAACCAAAGCGTAACTGAAGTTACCACGCAAGATGTCAGTGCAGGTGGATTGTCCTGTGAAACAGAAAAGCTAATGACCCCAGGTGAGGCTGTAGAAGTTGAGATCTCATTAGAGACACCACCTTTTAAAACTATCGGTCATGTTGTTTGGTGCAAAAGTAACGGTAATGGTTTTTTAGTCGGGATTGGCTTTTCTGATCTGGCTACAGCTTATGCTGTTCGAATGGTAGAACAGGTTTGCTACATTGAAGAGTATCGTCAAAAAATCTTAGAAGAAGAGGGGCGAGAGCTAGATTCTGAAGAAGCTGCGATTGAGTGGATTGCAGCGCACGCCCATGAGTTTCCACAAAATGTACACTGAGTAAGCATTTTAATGGGTTTCGACCTTAATATTGTGTTCCTTGTCTATTAACCACTCACCATTAAATTTAACTAACGTTAGTTGTTTTAGCGTTTTGTCTTTATAGCCGCTAGCTGCCTCGTACTGAAGCCAGAAGTCTACTTTAATTCTATTTTCCGAAAGCTTGATATTATGTAGTTTTTCTCTGATCAACTTGATCCACTTAGGGCGATTAATCGCATCGCGTCGTTTCTTAGCCCAGCGCTCATTCGTTTCGTATATACCAGTAAAGTTAGGTTTATAGCTTCTAAAATAATTTTTCAGATCTTTTGCTTGCCAGGCAGCTATCCAGTGGTCAATTTTTACAGTGGCTAGAGTGAGAGGTGAAATAACTTCGTCTTGTGGTGCAGAAACTTCAACTTTAGAAAGTTTTTCAATTTTATTAATCGTTTGAAAACCTCCCTCTATTTCATTTCGCTCGCTTGGAAAAGTAGTTTTTTCCTTGAGTGAAAACATGTTTATCTTTTCAGCACTGTTAAATGATGTTTTATTTACAGGTTGTCCTGTAATTGATACTTCTTGAGTAAGCGCGTTTTGTTCTGATTCAGGGGGATGGTTTTTGACAGTATCGGCTTTATATCCGCTAAGTTTAAAATCAGCATAGGCCGGTTCTTTCTCTGTGACAGTGATACTTGGTGGCTGCACTTTGAAAATTTGGTTCTCCTGAAGTGGTTTAGGCTCTGCAAAAATAGGGGTATCTTCCGTAGTTTTTGATTCAATTTTTTCTGTACTTGAATATAGGAAATAGTTAACCCCAAAGCCTAAAATTATAAAAATTACCAGGCTAAGAGAATACATGCCGATTTTTTCAGCTGATAAGCGAGAGGAATTTTTTTTCGAACTATTGATATCTTCTGGCGTTATTATTTTGTTATGAATCAGAGGTAATAAAATTTTATTTAGGCGGTTTATTCTTCCCTCTGTGTGCTCGATTATCAATAAATCAGTACCAATTTCATAAGGCGTGCTAGGTAGTCCCTCTTTGGAGGATAAGTAATGAATATATCCTTCAATATCATCTAGTTGAAAAAGATCTAGGACTATTTCAGTATTAATCCAGTTAATAAAATCAGCCTGCTTAAGCCCTTCAGAGTTAATAACAATATAGTCTTGGCGAACTACTACTAGTTTTATTGCTCCTTTAGTAGTTTCATCGATTTCGCATAACTGCTGTAAGGAGTTGATTACGGAATCGTCAGAATTGATAGCTTGCTGATCAATTATGAGTAGGCAGAATAGGTCTTTTTCTTTGATTGATTGGAGCGTGCGGGGTAGATCTTCTGTCTGTGCTGTAGATTTAAGTGCGTCTGATAATTTTGAATAAAGCTGAGATACTTCTGTTAACGGCTTATTAATTATAGCGACAGGAATCCCTGTTTTTTGAAATTCATTAATAAGCTCATTTATAAGTGTGCTTTTACCGGTGCCTGCGACTCCTTTAAGAATTATTGAGTTTTCGCTCAGTAAGGCTGCCTTTAGTTCACTCAAAGCTCTCTTATAAGATGCATGTCTATATGGCTCAGTATAAGAAGGTATATTTTCGCTAGATCTAATATAGCTTTCAGTAACTAACAGTTGTTCCTTTGGCATAACTTTGAATGTATCTCGGTTTCTAAACTCTAGGAAAAGCCTTAACCCTATTTCTCTAGGGTATAAATTTTAAGATTAAAAAGTAGTTTGCACAGCTAAAAGAAAAGATTATTTTCTCTTTTAGCTGTAAGGAAAATAATTAAAGCTAGCTAAGCGCTTCTTTCATCTTCTCTTGGTATGGAGGCCAGCCCATAGGTTTTCCACCTAAAAGGTGAAGATGTATATGGTAAACCGTTTGTCCGCCATCTGAGTTGCAGTTGAATACTGTACGATAACCGGATTCATCAATGCCTAACTGTTTGGCGATAGTGCTGGCTGTTTTGACCACATGGCCAACCACTTCTGTATCTTCTGCGCTAATATCATTAAGGGTTGCGATATGTTTGCGCGGAATAATGAGTGCGTGTGTCGGTGCCTGAGGGCTAATATCATTGAACGCAATTACATGCTCATCTTCGTAAATGATTTCGGCCGGAATCTCTTTATTTATGATTTTACAAAACAGGCAATCCATCGGTTTTCCTCACTGTATTAGATACTTGAATGCAGTATATCCAGTGTTACCAATGGATTAAATACTGAATAAACCGTTAGTAACTAAAGTTATCGCTTGGTTTAGAGTAGCGATTCTGTTTTCCCTTCCGCAAGAATTTCAGGGCAGTGATAGCTTTTGGTCACAGTGTTATCTGGAAGCACTGATTCAAGATGGACATCAAATCCCCATAAACGATGAATATGTCTTAGTACCTCTTCGGTGGATTGACCGAGTGGTTGTTTATTATGCATAAAGTGTCTCAAGGTTAAGCTGCGATCACCACGGACATCTACGTTGTAAACCTGAATATTTGGTTCTCTATTTCCTAAGTTATATTGAGAAGAAAGATCTTCGCGGACTTGTCGGTAGCCTGCTTCATCATGGATTGATGTGACTTCCAAATTGGCTTTTTCAGAGTTATCCATAATGGTGAAAAGTTTTAGCTCACGGATGAGTTTTGGCGAGAGGTACTGGAGAATAAAGCTCTCATCCTTATAGTTACGCATGGCGTAGTCTAATGTCTTTTTCCAATCGGAACCTGCGATATCAGGGAACCATTCGCGGTCTTCGTCGGTTGGTTCTTCACAGATACGTTTGATGTCCTGCATCATGTTGTATCCCAATGTGTAGGGATTAATGCCGTTGAAGTAAGGACTATCGAATGGCGGTTGGTAGACAACACTGGTATGTGAGTGAAGAAACTCCATCATAAATCCATCGGTTACTAAGCCTTCTTCATGCATTTGATGCAGAAGCGTGTAGTGCCAGAAGCAAGCCCAGCCTTCGTTCATTACTTGGGTCTGTTTCTGTGGATAGAAATATTGCGCCACTTTTCGAACGATACGAACAATCTCTCGTTGCCATGGTTCAAGAAGTGGGGCGTTTTTCTCTATAAAATAGAGTATGTTTTCTTCAGGTTCTTTAGGGAAGTGCTGAATAACTGGTGTTGCTCCTTCCTCTTTTTTTGGAATCGTGTTCCACAAGTCGTTTAAGTGACGCTGGATATATTCTTCCCGCGCTTGCTGGCGCTCTTTTTCTTCATCTGCTGTCAGCGGTTGTGGGCGAACATATCGATTTACGCCATAGCTCATGAGTGCATGGCACGAATCCAGTAGCTCCTCAACTGTATCTACACCGTATCTTTCTTCGCATCGGCTGATATAGCTTTTAGCAAAGAGAAGGTAATCAATAATCGCTGAGGCATCGGTCCAAGTTTTAAACAGGTAATTACCTTTAAAGAAAGAGTTGTGACCATAACAGGCATGAGCAATAACAAGGGCCTGCATTGTCATGGTGTTTTCTTCCATTAGATAAGCGATACAGGGGTCGGAATTGATTACAATCTCATAAGCAAGGCCCATTCTGCCGCGCTTATAGTTTTGTTGGGTATCAACAAACTGTTTACCAAAGGACCAATGGTTATAGTTTAAAGGCATGCCGATGGAGGCGTAGGCATCCATCATCTGTTCGGAGGTAATGACCTCGATCTGATTGGGGTATGTGTCTAAGCCGAAGTCTTTGGCAATGCGAGCGATTTCTCGGTCATATTCGGCAATAAGTTCAAAGCTCCACTCAGCTCCGGTGGATATTGGACTGCGTTTTTTCATGCTGCCCCCTCAACCTTTTTCTCAAATAGACTACGAAATACTGGGAAAATATCTGCTGGGGTTTTTATCTGTTGCATGGCAAAGCATTCTTCCCACTTTGCTTGTAGGCGTTCGTATTCATGCCATAAGTTTTGGTGGGGTCCTGTAGTGATCTCTACATAGGCGAAATACTGAACTTGCTTGAGGATCTTTTCATCAAGGAGCTGGTAGCATTTACTGGAATCTCCATCCCAGTTATCGCCATCGGATGCCTGAGCTACATAGATGTTCCAGTCTGCTGGGGAATAACGTTCTTCTAGAATATCTGAAGTCAGGTCTAAAGCGCTGGATACGATCGTGCCGCCGGTTTCGCGGGAGTAGAAGAACTCTTGTTCATCGACTTCTTTGGCGTGGGTATGGTGGCGAACAAAGACAACTTCGATCTGTTTATAATTCCGTTTCAGGAAGAGGTACAGCAAGATAAAAAAGCGTTTCGCCATGTCTTTAATGCTTTGAGTCATAGAGCCTGATACGTCCATAACGCAGAACATCACGGCCTTGCTTGAAGGCACGGGAACTTTGATTAAATTGTTGTATTTAATGTCAAAGTCATCAAGGAAAGGTACACGCTTTAAACGCTGTTTAATCTCTTCAATTTCGGAATTTAATGCTGAAATCTGTTTCTCTGCATCATCATCGGGTAAACGTTGCTCTAAGCTCAAAATTTCCGCTTTGAGTTCGCGGATTTTGCGTCTGTCTTTGCCGGTTAAGGCAATGCGACGTGCGTGGGCTGCTTTTAACGAACGCACAATATGAATCTTGTCGGGGCTACCAGCATTGGTAAATCCAGCTCGGCGGGTTTCAAATTGGGTTGCGCTTTTTAGCTGTTTTTTGACTAGATAGGGGAGTTCCAAACCATCAAACATAAAGTCTAGAAACTCTTCCTGATCGATCTGGAAGGTGAAATCATCTTCCCCTTCACCTTGATTGCTGGCTTGGCCTTCACCGCTGCCGCCGCCACCGCCGCCACCTTGCGGGCGTTGGAACTGATCCCCTACAACAAACTCTTTGTTGCCAGGGAAAACTTTATTACGAACGCCGCCTTCACCATGATGAAAAATGGGTTCGGAGATGTCCCTGCGAGGAATGGTAACGCTGCCACCTTGTTCGATCTCTTTGATGGAGCGGTTGTTCACCGCATCTTCTACTGCATCTTTAATATGTTTTTTATAGCGACGAAGAAAGCGCTGACGGTTAACCGTGCTCTTGTTCTTGGAGTTCAGGCGGCGATCTATGATGTAACTCATAATACTTCTATCCCCGTAGATGGCCTGCACTTAGGCTCTTCATCTCATTCGGGCAGGCCTTTGCCCGAATGAATGCCTTCACCAACTGTTATTGCCGATTAACTACTGTGACTTTCTAACGCGGATATACCATTCGGACAGTAATCGCACCTGCTTCTCGGTATAGCCTCGTTTTATCATCCGTTTAACAAACTCACCATGCTTGGTTTGTTCATCTGTAGAGGCTTTCGCATTAAAGGAAATAACAGGTAACAAGTCTTCCGTATTGGAGAACATTTTCTTCTCAATAACGGTACGCATTTTCTCGTAACCCATCCAAGATGGGTTTTTACCGTTGTTATTGGCACGGGCACGCAGTACAAAATTAACAATTTCGTGTCGGAAATCTTTTGGATTACTGATACCGGCAGGTTTTTCGATTTTTTCGAGTTCCTCGTTAATCGCCTGACGATCTAATATGTCACCTGTTTCTGGGTCGCGATATTCCTGATCCTGTATCCAGAAATCAGCGTATGTGACATAGCGATCAAATATATTTTGTCCGTACTCTGAGTAAGACTCTAAGTAAGCGGTCTGAATCTCTTTACCCAAAAACTCGATATATTTTGGCGCGATAAACTCTTTTAAGTAGCCCAAATAGCGATCTTGAATTTCAGCAGGGAATTGTTGCTGTTCAATCTCTTTTTCCAGAACATAAAGCAGATGGACTGGGTTAGCTGCAACTTCTGAAGGGTCAAAGTTAAAGACTTTGGATAAGATTTTGAAAGCGAAACGGGTTGAAAGGCCATCCATTGCTTCATCAACACCTGCAGAGTCCTTATATTCCTGCATGGATTTCGCTTTAGGATCCGTGTCTTTTAGATTTTCGCCGTCATAAACACGCATTTTTGAATACAAGCTAGAATTTTCAGGTTCTTTCATTCTTGATAAAACTGAGAATTGAGCAAGCATGTTGAGCGTATCTGGTGCACAGGGTGCGTTGTTTAACGAACTGTTTTCTAGAAGTTTTTCGTAGATATGGATCTCTTCAGTGACACGGCAGCAATAAGGCACTTTTACGATGTAGATACGATCGATAAAGGCCTCATTGGTTTTATTGTTTTTGAAGGTTGTCCACTCTGATTCATTCGAGTGGGCTAGGAGAATACCATCGTAAGGAATGGCCCCCATGCCTTCGGTACTGTTGTAGTTACCCTCTTGGGTCGCTGTTAATAGAGGATGGAGAACTTTGATAGGTGCTTTAAACATCTCCACAAATTCCATCATGCCCTGATTGGCACGACAGAGCGCGCCAGAGAAACTATAAGCATCTGGATCATGTTGTGGGAAGTCTTCCAATTTACGAATATCAACTTTACCCACAAGGCTAGAAATATCTTGGTTGTTTTCATCACCTGGTTCGGTTTTGGCAATGGCAATCTGATCCAAAATAGAAGGGTAGAGTTTTACTACACGGAATTTAGAAATATCCCCACCATATTCGTGTAAACGCTTGGCCGCCCAAGGTGACATGATGCCTTTTAAGTAGCGTGAAGGAATACCGTATTCTTCTTGAAGAATGACACCATCTTCTTCCGGTTTGAATAGACCTAAAGGTGACTCAAAAACAGGTGAATCTTTAATGGCATAGAATGGAATGTGCTCCATTAAATGCTTAAGGCGTTCGGCCAAGGACGATTTACCGCCACCCACTGGACCAAGTAAGTAAAGGATCTGTTTACGTTCTTCTAGACCTTGAGCCGCATGTTTAAAGTAGGAGACAATATTTTCGATCGCATCTTCCATACCATAAAACTCGCTAAATGCAGGGTAACGGCGGATCAGTTTGTTCGAAAAAATACGACTTAGTCTTGGATCAGCAGCGGTATCAACCATTTCAGGTTCACCGATCGCTTGCAGCATACGTTCAGCCGCATCAGCGTAGATCATAGGGTCCTGTTTACACAGTTGGAGATATTCGTCCAAACTGTATTCTTCCTGCTGAACAGAATCATAGCGGGCTTTATAGTGGTCAAAGATACTCATACAAATCACCTTTATTCAGCCAAGCTTATTTGGATTTTTGAATAATTATGTCAGGCTGTTTTGCTTGCTTACCTGTAGTTAGTGTAGTTCACATTTTTGAACTCTGAACATTTGACTCTAAAACTTTCCTTAAGGTTTCATCGTTTAATAATCTTATGATTTATAAGGACTTATATTTCTTGTAGTTCAAGGTTTTGGATAAACGTAGCTAGAAATCGAGCCGCTTCGCCGCCAGTGAGTGCGCGGTGATCAAAGGTAAGTGAAATAGGAAGAATACGATGAATTTTTATTTCCTCACCTACGGCTACAACTTGTTTGCGAATAACGCCTGCACCAATAATTGCCACTTGTGGGGGAACCACAATTGGATTTGCGTAACGTCCGGCAATAGTGCCGAAATTACTCAACGTGATTGTGGCTCCTTGTAGTTCAGAAGCAGGGATCGTTCTGTTTTTGACATCTGTACGGAGAAGATTTAATCCTTCTCGTAGATGGGAAGGTGAGCGGTTACTAATGTCACGTAATACTGGAACAAATAATCCCTGTTCTGTATCAACCGCGATACCAAGATCAATTTTGGAATGTATTCGCCGACTGAGGGTATTGCCATCAAACCACGAATTAATTGCTGGTTCTGTTGTGCAGGCTTCTGCTATGGCATGGATTAACCGTTGTGTGATATCTGTGCCTTTAGGCCAGCTATTAATATCTGCATCTTCATGAATAGTGACAGGCACGACTTCACTATGCGCTTTGCTCATGACCTGCGCCATATGCTTACGAACCCCACGTAAAGGCTCAGCTTTGCCATGGGTTTGATCCAGTCGAGCGGCTTGTTCAACGTCTTTTGGCGTGATGTTGCCTTGTTGTCCGCTACCTTTTACTTGGTTTAAATCGATATTTAAGCGTTTGGCTAAGGCTCTTACTGCTGGTGTCGCTTTCTGTGTTGTTGCACTGATTTGGCTGCTTGGAGCGGCACCAATAAAGAAGGAATCTTGAGTAGTGGAGTCTGTGTTTGCTTGTGGAATTTCACCGACAACAGTACCACTGTCACTGTCTTCTTCACCTTCAAATTCCAATAGGGGCTCTCCAGTGTGGATAACATCACCTGGCTGCCCAAATAGATGCGCTATCACACCTGCTTGCGGAGAGGGTACTTGAATAATCGCTTTGGCTGTTTCTACAGACAGGAGTACTTGGTCTGTTTCTACAGAATCACCTTCTTTGATATTCCATTCCACAATTTCTGCTTCAGGAAGTCCTTCGCCGAGATCTGGTAGTTTGAAATATTTCATGCGAACTCCAATGTCTCATTGATACTGTCGATGATGTCTTGAGTGTTAGGTAGGTAGTGATTTTCAAGACGGAAATAGGGCATAACAGTGTCATAACCCGTTACCCGAGCAATAGGCGCTTGTAGATCTAAGAGTGCTCTCTCTGCGATGGTTGCAGCTATTTCTGCACCTATACCCGCATTTCTAGGGGCCTCATGTACAATCACAACGCGCCCCGTCTTTTTCACGGAGGCTAGAATTGTAGTCATATCTAAAGGGCTGATACTGGCTACATCGATCACTTCACAGTGCACACCTTTATTTTGGAAATGCTCTGCTGCTGCTAATGTTTCTGTGATCATTGCACCCCAGCTAATTAACGTAATATCTGAGCCCTCACGTAGCGTAAAACAGCTGCCTAAAGGCAATGCTTCGCCGTTATCTAAAATCTCTTGTTGCTGGCTGCGATAGATCCGCTTGGGTTCTAAAAAGAGCACAGGGTCTGGATCTCGAATGGCTGCTAAAAGAAGCCCGTACGCACGTGCTGGAGAGGAGGGAATGACGACCTTAAGGCCAGGAATGTGAGCCAAAAGGGCTTCAGTACTTTCCGAGTGATGTTCAGGGGCATGAATGCCTCCACCAAAAGGAGCTCTAATCACCATAGGGCAGGTGAGACGGCCGCGGGTTCTATTTCGCATGCGTGCGGCATGACAGATGATCTGCTCTAATGCGGGGAAGATAAAGCCCATAAACTGGATCTCAGCCACTGGTTTCAAACCTTGGCTGGCCATACCTATACTCAGCCCTGCGATCATAGACTCTGCTAATGGCGTGTCCATTACGCGCTTAAGGCCAAACTCATCTCTTAGATTCGCGGTAGCGCGAAAAACACCGCCATTAACGCCAATATCTTCTCCCAATAGAACGATCTCCTCGTCCCTTCGCATCTCTGAGGCCAAAGCTAGATTGACCGCTTCAAGAAGACATACTGAATGTTTCATGATGCATCCTCCTCAGCATGGCTAGCATTTGGCATCGCCTTGATTGTCGCCCAGTCCCTCTGTTCGATGAGATGCTCGGGTAGCTCGGCATACATGTAATCGAACATGGACTCGGGAGCTTGAGGATCAATTGCTAAATACTTTTCTGCTGCTTGTTGGACGAGTTGCGTGATCTCTTGTTGAAGAGCTTGTTCTTTCGATTCGTCCCAAAAGCCTTGAGTAACCATGAAGTTACGCAAGCGTTTTACTGGTTCTTTCTCCCAAGCTTGTTTCAGCTCTTCGTTATCTCTATAACGGGTCGCATCATCCGCTGTAGTGTGATCACTTAAGCGGTAGCTTATGGCTTCAATCAGGGTGGCTCCTTTGCCGTCATAAGCACGCTGTAAAGCTTGAGTTACTGCCTCACGCATCGCAATCACATCGTTACCATCCACTTGCATACCGGGAATTCCAGCGGCTTGTGCTTTGTCAGCTAACTGAGCTGCAGCGGATTGAATTTTACGCGGTACCGAGATAGCCCACTGGTTGTTGTTGATTATAAAGACTACAGGCAGTTGCCATACCCCAGCGATGTTTAGGGATTCCATAAAATCCCCTTTAGAGGTGCCGCCATCGCCAATTAAGGTCACAGCAGCCTGTTTTTGATTGCGAATTTTTAGCGCTGTAGCAACACCGCAGGCATGTAATGATTGAGTGGCGATCGGAACTGAGTTGGGGAAGTCCTTCTTCATCTGGGGTGATGCATTGCCGCGTTCATCCCCACCCCAATATAGAAGAATATCTTCAAGGGCGAGCCCTCTAATCATCTGGCAGGCATGGTTTCGATAGTAGGGCACGAGAACATCTTCTTCGCTCATGCAGAGTGCTGTTGGAACATCGATACCTTCTGAGCCTAGTAGGGATGCGTAAGTGCCCAATTGTCCTGTACGTTGTAGCGCGATGGCTTTAGCGTCAAACTGTCTAGCTAATACCATGTTGTGATAGCAGCGTAGGAACCAATCAGGTGATTGGCACCATTGTGGCAAGCGCTGTGTGGGGTTCCCCTCACTATCTAAATATTGCAGTGGTGCGTGACTCATAACTCATCCTCCTAACCGCTTTCATTAGCTTAAGCTGCGGAATTGAAATCGTTAGATGCACTGATGATTTGTTCAGCCTGGTGATTGGCTAGACGATGTACACCTTGCTTAGCTTGCGCTGCGTTTTGATAAAGTTGGGTGAGAGAATCACCTATTTGAATAACTTTTTGGCGGATTTCTCGGCTGTTCTGTTTTGAATATTGCAGCGCTACAAAAATTAAACCGCCTGCGTTGATCAGATAATCAGGTGCGTAAAGGATATCTTGTGCGGCTAGCAGGTCGCCGTGTTTCTCTTCCGCTAGTTGATTGTTGGCTGAGCCAGCAATGATGGATACACGAAGTTGCTGTAGGGTCGTGTCGTTTATGATTGCTCCAAGCCCACAAGGGCAGAAGACATCAGCATCGACTGCGTAAATCTGATCTGGTGACACGCTTGCTGCATTAAAATTTTTCTCGCATTGAGTTACTCTAGCTTGATCAATGTCGGTGACCGTCAGTTTGGCTCCGGCTTGATGAAGTAAACGGGCTACTTCAAAGCCTACATGGCCTAAGCCTTGGATACTGACGTGCACACCTTTCAGTGACGTTCGATTTAACTTGAATCTGACGGAAGCTTTAATCCCTTCAAACACGCCGAGTGCGGTATAGGGAGAGGGATCGCCAGTGGCTTGAGTGCAGGTTACAAAGGAGGTGCTCTTTTGAATCTGATCCATGTCGCTAATCTTAGTACCGCTGTCCATTGCGGTAATGTATTCACCACCTAAACCATCAACAAATTGACCAAAGCGTTGCATAAGAGCGGCGCGGTTGAAGTCTGATTCGGGCTTGATAATAACTGCTTTAGCACCACCGTGGGGAAGCCCTGCGAGTGCTGCTTTATAGCTCATGCCACGTGCCAATCTGAGCGCATCTGTAATGGCTGCATCGTCATTGTTGTAGTGGATAAATCTGCAGCCGCCGATTGCGGGGCCACGTAAAGTCGAGTGAATGGCAATAATAGCCTTGAGGCCCGTTTCAGGGTCATGACAAAAATGAAGGCGTTGTGTGCCATTGCTTTCCATCTGTTCAAACATCACGGGGTCCTCCGTCTGTATCTACAGGAAAACATCAAATTCGATCAGTTAATTGGTGATTGGTGGGTCGCACTTTTACCAACTAACTGAACTTTGTATGCGGTAGTGTGTCTTTTGGATCTCTACACTTTTGGAATAGCACAGTTTTAGGCAAATTTCAGATTGAAAAATTCAAAATAAATTGCCAAATCTTTTGGTTTTTGCAGTTGCGAAAAGGGCTGAAGGTGTGACGTTTCGCTGAATTTAACTAGGGTATTGCTAGAAAATTACTGCGAAAACAAAAAAACTTAAAAGCTTCAAATTTAGTAGTGGAAAAAGCATTTTTTCAAGGGCGATAGAGTCCCATTCAGGATGAATATCGTTATAATCATTGGTTAATAAAAAATAGGTTGGGGCTTTCTGGATAGATGAAAAAAAGTTTCGTTTGTACTGTAGTGATGTTGGGCGCACTGGGTATTCCTCAGAGTAGCTTATTTGCTGAAGAAGCTGCTCCCTATGGAATCTCAGAAGGGAATGAAGAGTTACTTTTAAGTGGCTTAAATAACCTCAAGAGCCATGAGCTCGATTCGGCTTTATCGGATCTTAAAGAGCTTACCGAACGTCGACCTGATTTCCGTCTAGCTCAGCTTGTGTATGCTGATATTCTAGCAGCGCAGGCTCAAGGAGCTCCACTAAGCAATAAACGTGGCGCCCATCAACAAAAGATCGAAGGGTTAATTTCTGAAGCAAAAGCTAGATTGCTAATGGAAATGGAAAAGCCTTCTGCAGATATGCTACCTGCAGACATGTTGACTTTGTCTCCAGATCAAAAGCATATCATCATTGTTGATACCCGTTTATCGCGCCTTTTCCTATTTGAAAACCAAAACGGTATTCCTGTACTTGTTAAAGACTATTACGCTTCGTATGGTCGTGGTGGTACAGGAAAAGAGGTCGAGGGTGACCTTAAAACCCCTCTAGGTGTTTATTTCACTACCAGCCGATTAGAAGATGAGAATTTACCCTCTCGTTATGGGTCCGGTGCATTGCCGATTAATTACCCTAACGTATGGGATAAGAGGTTAGGACGCACGGGTTATGGAATCTGGCTTCATGGCTCCCCAGTGGAAACTTACAGTCGTCCACCTAAAGCAAGTGAAGGGTGTATCTCCTTAACCAATCCTGATTTTATTGAACTGGATAACACGGTTAACTATCTGAACACGCCTGTTCTAGTTGGTCATAATGTTCGTTGGATAAAGAAAGCTGATTGGCTTGAACAGAAAGAGCGTTTCACTAACTTGGTTGAGCGTTGGGCGTCTGATTGGGAAAGCCTTGATCATCAGCGCTATATCGAGAACTATTCTCAAAATTATGACGACGGTAAACGTAAATATTTGCAGTATTCCAGCTACAAGAAACGTGTGAATGGCTCGAAAAAATTTGTAGATATCGATCTGCAAAACTTGAGTATCTACCGGTATCCAGATAATCCGAATCTGGTTGTAGCTACATTCCAACAAGATTACAAAAGTAATAACCTTTCTGGCAGCTCAGTAAAGCGCCAATACTGGACTTTTGATCAAGGGCGCTGGCGTATTGCTTATGAAGGTAAACCATCAAAAGGCAGACCTTAAAATCTCAGGGGGTTAGGTTTGAGCGATTCAAGTTTAAGTTCTGCTGAGCTACTACTGATAAATTTATCTGATCATCAGGTCATTCGTATTGAAGGATCTGCACGTTGGATGGAAAACCTGGCAGATCAAGTTAAACAAACTGAACTTGATACGCTTGAGATTAAAGACCTTCAGGCTTTGGATGTTGTACAGGATAATCTTGCCAAATTTCTTCAAGTGGAAGCTGGCGTTTCTTTTATTCGGCAGGAATTAGAATGTTGGTTGCAGCATGGGCGTCGTCTATGCATCATTGTTAATAGTGATGATGTTAGTACAGAGGCTCTGACTTATTTATTAGGTCTTCCTTCTATCTGTGATGAAACTGGTCCCGCGGTAACAATCATTTTATTAAGCACGCCGGAAATCGTTTCTGTATTCAAATCTTCTTCGTTACTCGCCAGCAAGTTGGATGGTTATTACCAAGAGGAAGTAGATTCCAGTCCTGTGTCTGCAGGTGGAAACAAGCCTCTGGTTGCTATTGGAGCTCTAGCGGTTGTTTGTCTAAGCGCTGGTGGATGGTATTGGTTTGATGCCCAGCAGGACTCCTTGGCTCCTGCGGCAGTAGCAAAAAGTACGGAGAATTTATCTCCTAAAATTGTTGAAACGGAGATTACTCGATCCTCGCAAAGTGAAAAGGTATCGATAGCTGAGCATCCACAAGATACCAAGGCAGCTAAGCCCGTTATCCCTGAGGAGAAGACGGAACTTGCAGCAGAACCAAGCGTTACTAAAGTTAAAACTGCACCTGCTGTTGTTAAGTCTCCTGAGCCTGTAGCGGTTGAAAAAAAGCTTAACCCAGAACTTGTGGCTTCTTTGACGGCTACAGTGGAGCAAGCTAAACAGAAACGTGATAAAACGTTACAAAGTTCGATAGAGCAAGTTAAAAAAGCTCAAGAACCGTCTAAGGTAGTTGAGCCAGCAAAAACTGCTGATGCTTTAAAAGTAGCTGAAGCTGAGCTGAAAAAAGGGACACTACCTAAATCAGCGGTCGCAGCTATTCAGCCTAAAGATGTTTCACCTATGCCTTCTGCTGAACCTCAGCCGCAAACGAAACCGGTGACTGAGTTTGTGGTGAAGCCTGGCCCTAAAGAAAATAATGTAAAAGCTGTGCGCGAAGTTTTTACCACTTGGCATACTGCGTGGGAGCAGCAGAACTGGGATAATTACATCAACAGTTATCTTCAAAATTCTACGTTGTATGGCGTGAAAATGTCACTTGAAGAGTGGCGTGAATTTCGTAAAGATCGTTTACTTTCGCCTGATTGGATCAAGTTAGAGATTAAATCTCCGAAGTTTACTCGTCTTAATTCACATTGGTACAGAGTCGAGTTTTATCAACGTTTCGAGAAACCTGGTTATGCTGATGAGACCAATAAGCGTCTAGAGCTGACCCTCACGTCTGCTGGTTGGAAGATCGCTTCTGAAGCTACCAAAGGGACTGTTGTGCTAAAACGCCCTAGGCTGTAAATTTTCTAGATACAAAAAAGCCCCTTTCTTAAGGGGCTTTTTTGAGGTCTATTTAAGTAAGCCTAAGCTTTTCTCTAGGCTGATCTTCCACTTATCGTCGACTTTAACCAGTATTAGACGCTTTTTAACCGCATCTTTAAAGTTATCCGACTGGTAGTGTTGATTAAAGTGAGCTTCTGCCAAGTTCTCTCTGAGAATCTTGATATTGATCTGATCCAGTTCAACACGAATGAATTTAGGTTTACTCAAACGCTGAGCCCGCTGTTGAACCCACTGCTGATGGCTTAATTTAGCATTTGGACGGTAAAGCGCTGTATAAGAGTTTACATAACTTGAGTGATCTTTGTTGCTCCAAGCTCCAGCCCAATTATTGATGTGCGCTAATACCTCAGATTCCGGTAAAGCCTGAACCTCAAGCCTAGTTACTTCAGGAGCTGCATTTGTTTGTTCTTTAATTTCAGCTGCTTCATTGCCTAGTGCTTCTGCTTTTGATCCTAGGGGTGAGGTCGTCGTAACGGGTGCAGCTGGGAGTTTCTCTTTTGGTTCAACTGGCTGAGGTTGCGCTTTAACTTTTTCTACCGCTGCAATATCTATCGGTTGTTCAGAGACTGCTGAAGCCATAGGGGCAGAAGTGTTGTCCTGGATACTTGGGGGGTGGTTGATCATGGCAAGGTTTGGACCGTGCTCAACAGCACTTAAGTCCAATGCTTTGTTATAGGCTTTTGATGCCATTGTTGCATAAAGCTCTTTCAAGTTAACGTGAACTTGTGCGTAGCTTGGGTGAGTCTGGAACGCTTGCTGAAGTGTTTCTATTGCTTGAGGGAAATTACCCTCTTCAGAATAGATCACTGCCAAGTTGTTAAAGGCTTCTGGGCGATCAGGATGAGATTGAGTTAGAGCCTGAAAGATGGATTTAGCAGCAGTTTTATTGCCTTGGTTGTTCAGGATAATCCCCTTGGCTAGTAAGGCAGAAGATAGATTAGGTTGTTGAGCTAGTAAAAGCTCAATTTTAGCTAGAGCCTCTTGATTTTTGCCCTGTTGGCTAAGTTTCAAACTTTGTTCGATAGCTATAGGTGAGTTGGTTAGGTTGGGGGGAGTAATGCTAACGGTAGCAATATACTCTTGAGAACCTTCGGGTATTTGTTGGGTCTTGTAAGTTTGAAGAAACTTAGGTTGTAGGTTGTTAGAGAGATTGCAGCCAGTAAGTAAGGACACTGCGAATAAGGTACTTATCGTTGTACGTAGTAAATTTTTGCCTGATTTACATTTAAAGTGGGTCATGTATTACTGCTTCTCATGTCTTTGCCGAGTGGAACCTACTGAATCATTGTACTCTTTTTGTTCAGCAAGCCATGTTTTTATCTCAATTAACTTCAACCACATCCAAACTTCATCAATTTCAGTTGAGCGCATATCAGGCTGCGGAGCTGCTTTATCAGGGTCGCAGCTAAATTCATTTGCTCTTCCCCCCTTATAACAGTATTGCCTCTCAGTAGGGGTTGAGGTAGACGAAGGGTCATTAGCTTGCTGGTTAATTGGTATATAGCTACAAGCGGTTAACAAACAAACTGAAGCTAAAATGCTTACTGTTATGTGCCAGAAAGGATTCTTGGTCATTATTTCTAATTTCAGCATGTATTCAGGAATGTTTTTTAATATTGATGGACCGATTATACGGATATAACTATTGATGTCATATTCAAACAGTTGTTTTCAATAGTGGCCGAACTTTTTAATAAGTGGGAGAATGTATTCTCATCAGAAAACAGGGTGCTATGGGCAACTTTTTACCCATTAGATACTAAACCTTACGCATTGAGTTGGTGTTTAAACAGGAACTCGTCGAGTGATTAAACTAGCGCAAAGTTACGCTTTAATATTTTCCATACTCTTCTCTCAAGTTTCATTTGCTGAGCAGAAAAATGAATGGGTTTACGCGATGCAACCCGGCGAATCAGTCTGGAGTGTGGCGCATGAGCTGCTTACCGATTGGAGAGAATGGAAAACGATAGAGCGCCTAAATAATGTGCGTAATGATCGTCAAATGTCTCCAGGCACTGTTTTAAAAATACCGCGTAATCTAATTCAAGAAAAGCGCTCCGATATCAAAATCCTGGATGTGAATGGAGATGTCACGGCGCAGGTTAAATTGCGTGAAGGAAAAGCCAAAGCGTTACTTCCTTTGAGTCGTGGTCAGAGTTTATCTCAAGGTGACTTGATCAAAACAGCTGCACAAGCTTCTGTATTACTAGAGTTTGATGATGGTACTCAGGTGCTATTACTGGGCGAAAGTGTGCTTCGTATTGAACAAGCAACGGTGATCGGAAACAAGCGTAAGGTTGTGGATATTAAAGTTTTCCTAGAGGAAGGAGAGGCTGAAATTCGTGCCAATCCAGCTAAAGTTCCGGGCTCTCGTTTCTTGATCGATACGCCAGTTGCTTTTGCTACGACAAAGGGCACTACCTACCGAGTGAGAGCTGAAGGGGAAAGTACAGCAGCTGAGGTAACTCAAGGTCTAATTGGTGTAGGTAACAAGTTAGGCGCTACCAATGTCCGTCAAGGGTACGGAACTTTGACTAGGGCTAATCAGCCCCCTAAAAAACCGAAAAAGCTTCTACCAGCGCCTGAATTGCCGGAAATAGATGATGTGATCCGTTATCTACCGGGAAAATTGGCTTGGAATAAGCTGGATGGTGCTGCTAAGTACCGTAGTCAAATCTCTCCAGACCAAGCATTCACGGCAATTGTATACGACCAGATCTCTGCTCATCCAAAAATGGGTTTACCTGCGGCCTTAGAAGATCGCTCCTATTGGATTCGTGTGAGTGCAATCAGTGCTGACGGTTTGCAGGGATTATCTGCGTTAAAGCAGATTAATATTGAAGCGCGTCCTTTCCCGCCTGTCCGTCAGGGACCTATGCCTGCTGACTCTCTCTATGTTGGTGATATTGAATTTAGTTGGTCTAAACCAGAATTGGCAGATTCCTTTGTTTTTGAGATTGCTAGAGATCAAAGCTTTACTGAGATTGTCGATAAACAAGAAAATATTACGGAGACTCAGCTTGTTGCAGTTGTGTCAGAGCCGGGTAATTTCTTCTGGCGCGTGAGTAGTGTAACGGCAGAAGGTAAGCGTGGTCCTGTCGGTCATGTAGGCTCTTTTAAAGTTAAACCGGTACCTCCAAAGCCGGAGATGAGAGAGCCTGTAAGAAGTGAATCAGAGATCTCTTTTAGTTGGCAGGAAGAGGAGGGTGTAAGTTTCTATCAGTTGCAGCTTGCAAAAGATAAAGCGTTTAAGCAGCTTGTTGTTGATAACAAAACTGAGCAGGCAAGTTTAGCGATAGATAAGCCGCAAGCAGGTACCTACTATTTACGCGTTAGGTCTATCGACGCTGAAAATTACGCGGGTGAATGGACAGAACCTCAAGAGGTGGTTCAGCCGGTAGAGAATTGGTGGCCAATGATCATTAGTGGATCACTCTCTCTGCTCTTGCTGTTGTAATGCTGATTAGATTCAAGCAAATACTTTTATTAATCCCGCCATTGCTTTGTGTAGTAATGGCGGGATTGTCTTCTCTACCTGAAACGTTTGATCGCTTTATTTATGATGCTTTGGCCAAGCATTATTCCCCAATTAATTTTCAAGATCGTTCAGTTGTTTTAATTGATATAGATCGTCGTAGTTTAGAGGCGTTTTCTGGCTGGCCTCTTGATCGCTCTATTCATGCTCAAGCAATCGAGCGGCTCAGTTCTGCTCAAGTTTCTTCTGTAACTTACAACGTTGCCTTCATAGCATACGACGGTCCTCAAAACTCTTCTGATCAAGCCCTTTTAAGTGCTATTCGTCAAAACGGTAAAGTTATTCTGCCTATGCTTGCGGAGCAAAATCAGGAAATGTTGCCTTTTAATGGCGTGAAGGTGAGTGGTGCCAAAGTAGCGCACTCTGAGCTCCCGTTGGATCCAGATGAGATGTTAAGGCGCAACTATATGCATGCGGGAATTGGTTTTCCCCGTTGGCCAAATGTTCCTCTAGCGACCTTAAGTATTTATGCACCGGTAAAAGCTGACGATTTTTCTGGATTAAGAAGCCCTTATCTTAATTTAGGGTTTAGCCGTCGATGGAGCAGAGATTATGAAGTATTGATCCCATTGGGGATTGAAAGATTTCTGCAACAGACACCGCGTTATAGCTTGATTGATTTGGTTAATGGGCAAGTGGATTTTAATGCTCTAAAGAACAAGGCTGTTTTTGTTGGCATTGCTGATGCTCAACTGGAACCCAAAAAATCCTTAGCACAGGGGATGTTCTCCGCGACAGAGGTTCATGCGTTTAATTTTGCTGTGTTGAATCAAGGCTATGCGTTATCCCCATCTTTGCCTATATGGGCTGCGGCACTAGGGGTTTTAGTTACGCTGTGTATTGGCTTAGTGAGTTTGGTTTCGATGCCGATATGGCTGAACTTATCGTTTATTGTAACAGGCGTTGTTTTGATGACGGTGCCGTTGATGATGGTTAGCGTAGGGTATTGGCTCAGTTACTTGCCTATGTTGGTGGGGCTTGTAATCGTGCTCTTGTTGAGTGGCGCTAGGTTTATGTTGGCAAAAAAAAGCCCTGAATGATCAGGGCTTTTCATAAGATTTTATTCGCTTAGCTGTTTTGCTCACGAGCAATTGCGCGGTAAGCAATATCCTTGCGGAAGTAAGCGCCTTCCCAGCTAACTTTCTCTAGTAGTTCATAAGCACGTTTCTGTGCTTCTGTAACTGTTTCGCCAAGTGCTGTTACGCAAAGTACACGACCGCCTGCAGTCACAACGTTCTCACCATCAAGCTTAGTGCCAGCGTGGAAGATCTTAGTACCTTCAGGGCATTCTGCAGGGAAAGAGATTACATCGCCTTTGCCATAGTCACCTGGGTAGCCGCCTGCAGCCATAACAACGCCAACAGATTTACGCTCATCCCACTCAGCCGTTGTGTCAGCAAGCTTCTTATCAAGTGCTGCATTACATAGATCGACCAAGCTGGATTTTAGACGTAGCATAATGGGTTGAGTCTCAGGATCACCGAAACGGCAGTTGTACTCGATAACCTTTGGCGTACCGTCTGCTTGGATCATTAGACCAGCATATAGGAAACCAGTGTACTCATTGCCCTCCGCTTTCATGCCATTAACTGTTGGCATGATTACTTCGTCCATGATGCGCTGATCGATTTCTGCTGTAACAACTGGAGCTGGAGAGTATGCACCCATACCACCTGTGTTCAGGCCAGTATCGCCATCACCTACACGTTTGTGATCTTGGCTTGTTGCCATTGGTAGAACATTGTCACCGTCAACAATAACGATGTAAGACGCTTCTTCACCTTCAAGGAATTCTTCGATAACTACACGGCTACCGGCATCACCAAATGCGTTGCCCGCTAGCATGTCTTTGATAGCGTCTTCAGCTTCAGTCAACGTCATCGCAACGATTACACCTTTACCAGCTGCTAGGCCGTCAGCCTTAACAACGATAGGTGCGCCTTTTTCACGAACGTAAGCCAGTGCTGGTTCAATTTCAGTGAAGTTTTCGTACTCAGCTGTAGGAATCTGCTGACGCGCAAGGAAATCTTTAGTGAAAGCTTTAGAGCCTTCTAGTTGAGCAGCGCCTTCGCTTGGGCCGAAGATGCGCAGATCTTCTTTCTGGAAGTGATCAACGATACCAGCAACTAGCGGTGCTTCAGGACCAACGATGGTTAGGTCTACACTGTTTTCTTGAGCGAAAGTGCGTAGGCCATCTAGATCCATCACGTCGATAGCAACGTTTTCCATTTTGTCTTCTTGAGCTGTCGCAGCGTTACCTGGAGCTACGAAAATTTTAGCAACGTTTGCGTCTTGCGCTGCTGCCCAAGCCAGTGCGTGTTCACGACCGCCAGAACCAATAATTAGTACGTTCATTCTGTAATCCTTCTATGTAGAAAACCCCGCATCCAGTGTTTCTCTGGATCGGGGTTTAGGGCAATAAGCCTAAAGGGGATAAACCTAAGTGAAGGCTTATTGCTATCTAATGCTTAGTGACGGAAATGGCGCATTCCAGTGAAGACCATTGCCATGCCGTGCTCGTCAGCTGCGTCAATAACTTCTTGATCGCGCATAGAACCACCCGGCTGAATAACTGCTTTAATACCTGCAGCCGCTGCAGAATCAATACCGTCGCGGAATGGGAAGAAAGCGTCAGATGCCATAACGGAACCTTTAACTTCTAAACCTTCATCAGCAGCTTTGATGCCTGCAATCTTAGCACTGTATACGCGGCTCATTTGACCTGCGCCGATGCCGATTGTTTGGCCATCTTTAGCGTAAACGATAGCGTTAGACTTAACGAACTTAGCTACTTCCCAGCAGAATAGAAGATCACGGATCTCTTGTTCTGTAGGTTGTACTTTAGAAACAACTTTTAGTTCAGATGCATCTACACGGCCAAGATCAAGATCTTGTACTAGTAGACCGCCGTTAACGCGCTTGTAGTCGAAACCGTGTGCACGGTTAGCAGACCACTCACCACACTCAAGTAGACGAACATTTGGCTTAGTCGCCACAATGTCAGATGCTTCTTGAGTTACTTTAGGAGCGATAATCACTTCAACGAACTGACGATCAACGATCGCTTTCGCAGTGTTGCCATCCAATTCTTGGTTGAATGCGATGATGCCACCAAAAGCAGACGTTGGGTCAGTTTGGAAAGCACGGTTGTAAGCTTCAAGAATATCAGCACCAACCGCTACACCACATGGGTTAGCGTGTTTAACGATAACACAAGCTGGTTCTTTGAAAGATTTAACACATTCTAGTGCCGCGTCAGTGTCTGCAACATTGTTGAATGACAGTGCCTTGCCTTGTAGTTGGCGAGCTGTAGAAACAGATGCTTCAGCTGGCTCTTCTTCAACGTAGAAAGCAGCGCGTTGGTGAGGGTTTTCACCGTAACGCATATCTTGTGCTTTAACGAACTGAGTGTTGAAAGTACGTGGGAAGTCAGCAGGCTTCTCATCTTCGCCTTCAACGATTGCGCCTAGGTAGTTAGCAATCATGCCGTCATAACCAGCAGTATGCTCAAACGCTTTTACTGCTAGGTCAAAACGAGTTTTGTGCGTTAGGCCTTTTTCGGAATCGAGTTCAGCAACAACATTGTCATAGTCAGAAGCATTAACAACGATTGCTACGTCTTTATGGTTTTTCGCTGCAGAACGAACCATTGTTGGACCGCCGATGTCGATATTTTCAATCGCCATAGGTAGATCGCAATCAGGGCGTGCGATAGTTGCAGCAAATGGGTAAAGGTTTACAACAACCATATCGATCGGGTTGATGCCATGCTCAGACATGATGCCATCATCCTGTCCGCGGCGACCCAAAATACCACCGTGCACTTTAGGGTGCAGAGTTTTAACACGGCCATCCATCATTTCTGGGAAGCCTGTGTAATCGGATACTTCTACTGCAGGAATGTTATTTTCCTTAAGTAGTTTGTAAGTACCGCCAGTAGAAAGGATTTCAACGCCGCGAGCGTTTAGGGCTTGTGCAAATTCAACGATACCTGTTTTGTCAGATACGCTGATCAGTGCACGGCGAACGGGAGTGATGTTCTGTGCCATTGTGTCTGGATTCCGAGTAGTCTTAAAAAATTGTGGATTAAAGCAAGCCGTACTGTTTTAGCTTTTTGCGCAGCGTACCGCGGTTAAGGCCTAACAGTTGGGAAGCTTTAGTCTGATTATCTTTTGTGTAAGTCATCACTGTTTCGAACAGTGGTGCTTCAATTTCAGAAAGAACCATTTGGTACACGTCTGTCACTGGCTGACCGTCAAGCTGACGGAAATAGTTGTTCAGTGACTGCTCTACATTGTCACGTAGAGTCTGGTTAGTAGCTTCTGCTGGGTCGGACACGAGAGCCGGTTGCTTAATTTCTTTGTATTCCACAGTACTAAATATCCAATCTAAACTAGGCCGCAACGTTGTTTGCTAAAGCTTCATCGAAATACTTTTCGATAGCTGCGGCCTGATCTGCTGCTGTTTCTATAATATTAAATTGCTTGCGAAAGCTACTTCCGTTTGGCTGATTCTGCAGATACCACCCTACATGTTTTCGTGCGATACGAACGCCCATGTAGTCACCATAGAAACTATGTAGTTCCTGCAGATGAGCTAACAGAATTTCTCTAATCTCAACTAGTGATGGAGGGGGCAGGATTGTACCTGTTCGCAGATAATGATCAATCTCTCTAAACAGCCAAGGTTGACCTTGTGCTGCACGACCGATCATTACTGCAGAGCAACCAGTATGCTTAAGTACCCATTCTGCTTTTTCAGGAGAAGTGATATCTCCATTAGCAAAGACGGGAATGGTTATAGCGTCAGCAATACTGGCGATAGTGTCGTATTCTGCCGTCCCCTTATAGCCGCAACGACGTGTGCGACCATGAACTGCCAGTGCTTGAATACCTGCGTCTTCAGCTATTTTCGCAACAGTTAAACCGTTGCGATTGTCCTGATCCCACCCTGTGCGGATTTTCAGTGTGACTGGAACATCCACTGCCTTAACAACAGCATTGAGAATGTCTTTAACCAGTGGCTCATCCTTAAGTAATGCAGAACCTGCAGCTTTATTACACACTTTCTTAGCAGGGCAGCCCATATTGATATCAATAATTTGGGCACCGCGTTCTACATTCATTGCCGCAGCGTGGGCCATCATTTCTGGGTCGCCACCCGCGATCTGAACAGATCGAGGTTCGGCTTCACCGCTATGATTTAGACGAAAAGCAGATTTTCGTGATTTCCATAAGCGAGTATCAGATGTAACCATTTCCGAGACTACTAGACCTGCGCCCATACGTTTGCATAACTGCCGAAATGGTTGGTCAGTTACGCCAGCCATTGGTGCAAGAATCACCTGACTGTCAATGATGTATGAACCGATCTGGAACATAGCGAGCCTTAAAAATAGTTAATAAACACCCGCAGCGTCACGAATGACACTGTTAGTTGAGTGATTAGGGAGGCGAACAATCATACTCCTTAGCGCTAGGGTCTCCAAGGATTTTTTTGATGATTTTTTGAACAATTTGCCTTGATTTTTTATAGCGCTGGCGCTAGTAGCTCAAGTTGATAATTTATGCCACGCATGCCCGGTGACATTAGGTCTAGAGATATCTGGATAGGTTGGTGAGTGGGCATAGATTTGAGGTTAACGACTGACCTGTCTAGGTAAGATTCTGGCTGTAGAGTTCTACTTGCAACAGGTCGGCCTTTGAGATCGGAAAATGCTATATGCAAAGCTGGATAAGGTTGGTTGTGATTGGCCTCATTTATAAGCACTATATCTATAGTTATCGCATCAGCGATCTCTGAATGGGGGCGAATCAGGAACTGTTGATTGGTAATCTTGGCTGTATTGACCCGCGTAGGTATTTGGCAATCAATATGTTGGCAGACAGTATCGTATAGAGGTCGGTAAGTGTGGGTCCAATATAGATCGCCACGATTAAACCAAAGATGTTGTGCTACCAAGGTTAAGATGGCTAATACGCAACCAATAAACCACCAAGGAGAGGATGCTTTTGCGCCATTGCTCCGATTAAGAACTACAGGCTCTGCTTCAATGGTGAGAGTAGGAACGTCCGCAGCTGAGACAGTTTTAACTATCTCTTCCTGGTCTTTCTTTGTAAGGTTAGTTGCAGATGATGTATTAGTGACTGCTTTATCAGGCTTAGGTGATGTTTTCTCTTTCGAAATAGGTAGTTCTATATCTAATTTCTCAAAGGTGTCAGGAGTTTCATCTTCATGAACTCTTCTAGTTTTGGCCTTTTGTTGCGTGGTTGGTTCGGCACTTTGGGGTTTTTGTTCATATTCAACAGCGCAAAAGATAGCTAGACAGGCACCGCATCTTACCTGTCCGTTAGCTACCTTTAATTGCCCCGGTGTAACACGGAATTGTGTTTCACAGCTTGGGCATTGCGTGATTATGCTGCTTTTTTGCATCTAGATTTAACTGTGTTTTGTTCCTGTAACACGAATCCAACCCTCTTTTTCAGCGATTGGGTCAAGGTCAAACCATTCAGAATAAGTATTAATGATTTCTGTTGCTTGTGGACTTAAGAGGCCCGATAAGCAGAGCTTACCACCTGGGCTAACCAGTGCTTCAAGTGTAGGCGCAAGTTGAACTAACGGTCCTGCAAGAATATTGGCTACCAGCACTTCTGCTTTTTCAGGCGGTGTGTTTTCTGGCATGTATACATGTAGAGATTCGTCTTGCAGTTGGTTACGAGCAAGATTGTCTTTGGTTGCCTGCAGCGCTTGAGGATCAATATCGACACCGATAGCGCGCTTTGCACCGAGTAACAAACCTGCAATTCCTAAAATGCCGGAGCCGCACCCGTAATCGATTAAGAAATTGGTATTGCTGATATTCTGATCTAGCCACTCCAAACACAGCGCGGTAGTGGGATGTGTGCCTGTGCCAAATGCGAGGCCTGGATCGAGCATCAGGTTAACAGCATCTGCTTGAGGTGGTTCACGCCAGCTAGGGCAAACCCAAAGGCGCTCGCCAAACTGCATAGGATGGTAATTATCCATCCACTCACGCTCCCAATCCTTGTCTTCTAATATTTCAGCTTTGATCGAAGGTGCGGGGATCTCTGGGAATAGCTGTTCATGACCTTGCTTAATGTATTTAAGCGTTTCCTCAAGGTCATGTTCGGCTGAAAAAAGTCCGGTAATGGTGGTGTTTTTCCAAAGAGGGGTAGTGCCTAGGTCTGGCTCAAAAATAGGTTGATCTTCACTGTCTTCGAAGGTGACGGCGGCGCAGCCTGCACTAAGTAATAAATCTTCGTAAGGTTCAGATTGATCGGGGTTGGTTTGGATTTTGATCTGCAACCAAGGCATTAGTTTTCTTCCATATCAAGCGCTTAGATGAATTTATAGTATCGGTCATAATTGCAGATATGAACAGAATGTTTTGGGGCTAGATAACAAAAAACCCGCCGAGGCGGGTTTTTTGATTAAGTTTTGCTTACAGACCAAGCTTCTTCTCAAGGTAGTGGATATTTACACCACCTTCTTGGAATTTAGCGTCGCGAACAATGTCTTGCTGCAGAGGAATGTTGCTGCGAATACCATCAACTAGCATCTCGCCCAACGCAATTTCCATACGCTTAAGAGCTGTCTCACGATCTTCGCCGTAGCTGATTAGCTTCGCAATCAAAGAGTCGTAATGAGGCGGAACTGTGTAGCCGTTGTATAGATGAGAATCTACACGAATGCCATTACCACCAGGTGCGTGGAAGTGTTTAACAGTACCAGGACTTGGCAGGAAGGTCTTAGGATCTTCTGCATTGATTCGGCACTCGAAAGAGTGGCCCTGTACTTTAATATCTTCCTGTTTCAGTGAAAGAGGGTAACCAGACGCAATACGTAATTGCTCTTTCACAATATCAACGCCAGTGATCATCTCAGTAACAGGGTGTTCTACCTGTACACGAGTGTTCATTTCGATGAAGTAGAAGCCGCCATTTTCGTATAAGAATTCGAAAGTACCTGCACCGCGGTAGCCGATCTCGATGCACGCATCAACACAAGCTTGAAGTACTTGAGCACGCGCTTCTGGATCTAGGTGAGGAGCTGGTGCTTCTTCAACGACTTTCTGGTGACGACGCTGCATAGAGCAGTCGCGGTCGTATAGATGAACAGCGTTGCCTTGGCCGTCAGCTAGTACTTGAACTTCCACATGACGTGGATTTTCTAAGTATTTTTCCATGTATACAGTGTCATCACCGAAAGCTGCAGCAGCTTCGGATTGAGTTACATGGATAGAGCTGATTAGAGACGCTTCAGAGTGAACTACACGCATACCACGGCCACCGCCACCTGCAGCGGCTTTGATGATTACGGGGTAACCGATACGGCGTGCAATCTCATGAATCTCTTCTGGGTCGTCAGACAATGCGCCGTCTGAACCTGGAACGGTTGGTACACCTGCAGCTTTCATCGCTTCAATTGCAGAAACTTTGTCACCCATTAGGCGGATAGTTTCAGCTTTAGGGCCGATGAAGGTAAAGCCCGAGCGCTCAACCTGTTCAGCAAAGTCAGCGTTTTCTGCTAAGAAACCGTAGCCAGGGTGGATGCCTACAGCGTCGGTTACTTCAGCAGCAGCGACAATTGATGGGATGTTCAGGTAACTTTTAGGCGATGGAGCAGGGCCAATGCAGACGGCTTCGTCAGCTAGGCGCACATGCATTAAATCGCGATCTGCCTGAGAGTGGATAGCAACAGTTTTGATATCCAGCTCTTTGCAGGCGCGAAGGATACGAAGCGCAATTTCGCCTCGGTTCGCAATCACTACTTTATCGAGCATCGAATGGAGATCCTTGCTTTTGCGTTAGAGGCTTAAACGATAGTAACCAGTGGCTGGTCGTATTCAACAGGCTGGCCATCTTCAACTAGGATAGCTTCAATTACGCCTGCTTTATCAGCTTCAATCTGGTTCATCATTTTCATCGCTTCAACGATACAGATTACGTCGCCAACTTTAACTGTTTGACCTACTTCAGCAAATGCTGGAGAGCTTGGAGATGGTGCACTGTAGAACGTACCAACCATTGGAGACTTAACAACGTGGCCTGAAGTTTGAGGTGCTTCTGGTGCTGCTTCGGCAACTGGTGCAGGTGCTGCAGCTGGAGCTGCAACAGCAACAGGGGCTGCAACAGGGGCGGCTACTACGCTAGAGCCACGGCTGATACGTACAGACTCTTCACCTTCTTTAATTTCGATTTCGTTAATGTTGGATTCTTCCAACAATTCAATCAGCTTCTTGACTTTACGAATGTCCATTCTGACTTATATCTCTCTAAACTATCAGTATATTGTTTATTATTCGGCAATCTTTCGAACAGCAGATTGCAAAGCAAATTCATATCCCTGTGCACCTAAACCACAAATTACGCCATCAGCTACATCTGAGAGATAAGAATGATGACGGAAAGTTTCACGAGCGTGGACGTTGGATAAGTGAACCTCAATAAAAGGAATACTTACGCCCAATAATGCATCGCGAAGGGCAACACTTGTGTGAGTAAAAGCAGCGGGATTTATAATTATGTAAGCAACACCTTCGTCCTGAGCTGCATGGATGCGTTCGATCAGGACATATTCGCGGTTGCTTTGGCAATGAACCAACTCGTGCCCACTCTGTTTGGCTTGTTCAACCAAATTTTGGCAAATGTCATCCAATGTGTCTGATCCATATACTTCAGGCTCACGCTTCCCAAGAAGATTGAGATTAGGGCCGTTTAGCAGAAGGATCTTTGCCATGACTAGTTTCCAGAAAGTGGGCTGTTTTTCACGATTGAACCCATAGTTTGCCGTAGTCTCTTTATCTTGTCTACATCTAAGCAAGTTTTTGCTGTTTTGCTTCATTTTTACCGAAAATGCCTTCTAAATCCCTACGAAACATGAATAAAAAATGAATTATTGCTGTCTTTGTGTATGTGGTTTTTCTAATATTCGTTCTTTTGGCTATAGTTTGAGGTTTTTAGCTACAAGTTTGTTGACGTTGTCTTCAATATTGTGGATATTGCAATGCGGAAGTTGTGTTTTAAACAAACGGCAGCAAGTGAAGGATTCTGATAATGATTAGACGGGTTGTATTTAACCAGAAGGGTGGTGTTGGTAAATCCAGCATCGCAATTAACCTAGCGGCGATCAGTGCTGCGCGTGGTAAGCGTACTTTGGTTATTGATTTGGATCCTCAGTGTAATTCTAGTCATTATTTGTTAGGTGAAGATTATCAAGAGGTTACGCCGGATATACGTGATTTCTTTGAGCAGACTCTCACGTTTCAGTTGAAGCCCGAAGGGCCTCAATACTTTATTCACCAGACACCCTATGAAAATTTGAGTGTGATGCCGGCAAATGCAGAACTTGGTGACCTTCAGTCTAAGTTAGAGTCGAAACACAAAATTTATAAACTGCGTGATGCGTTAGATAAGTTGGCGGATGATTACGATGTGGTCTATATCGATACGCCTCCTGCATTTAGTTTTTATACTTTATCGGCGCTAGTTGCTTCTGATCGTTGTTTGATTCCGTTTGATTGCGATGAATTTGCTCGCCAGGCTTTATACAGCTTGTTGGCGAATGTGCATGAAACCCGTGAAGATCATAATGATAAGCTAGAAGTTGAAGGGATCGTTGTTAATCAGTTTCAGCCTCGTGCGAGTTTACCGAAGCGTATTGTGGGTGAATTGTTGGATGATGATTTGCCTGTGC
This sequence comes from Neptuniibacter sp. QD37_11, assembly GCF_047778105.1. Taxonomy (NCBI): domain Bacteria; kingdom Pseudomonadati; phylum Pseudomonadota; class Gammaproteobacteria; order Oceanospirillales; family Oceanospirillaceae; genus Neptuniibacter; species Neptuniibacter sp. QD37_11. Next base: position 906,445 of record NZ_CP180552.1, read on the forward strand.
TGGAAACCAAAATTTCTGCATCGGTTAAAATGCGTGAATCTCACGATGATACTTGTCCGTTGATTCATTTTGCACCTAAGCACAAATTAACTCAGGAATTTGTGACACTATTCGAAGAGTTAGCTCACTAAAGCTTAGTTTGGGCATAAAAAAAGCTGCATTAATGCAGCTTTTTTTATGCTTAAAGGGTGCTCTAGCAGGTTTGTTCTTCTTTTTTAGGGGCGTTACAAGCTAGCTCTTCTGGTGCAACGACAGCGCTACCAATAAGTAATGAGCCTTTATGCTCACCTACATACATTTTTGTTGTGGAGCGTTTGTTTTTATTATCAATGAAGACAATATTAAGTTGACCTGAAGGTTTTAAATTTAGCTCATAGGTTTTGCCATCTTGAACATAGCTTGGGTTTGTACCCTCAGCTACTGGTTCAATGAAAATACGACGAATCTGACGGCCTTTGAAACCAGATTTAATATATTTCTGTAATGAACGACGAGACTCCTTGTCGACACCTTCCCAGTTAATCAGATTAAAAATACCTTGAGCATCACGGCTGCCAAAAGAGTTGAGGTAATTTTGTACCAAGTCACGGTTCTGATCGGCGAAAGCGCTGTTGGAGATCAGGATTGCGAAAGCAGTAATAAGTGTCTTTCGAAGTGTCATTTTTCACCTCTGTTTTTATGAATTTCCTGAGACAGCTGTACTTAGTATATATTTTTTTGAGCTTACGAAAAGCTGAATGGCTATATGAGAGGGAATTTTATGTAATAAAAAACCCCGCGAAGCGGGGTTTTTTGAATAAGATTGGCACAGATAAGCTTATTTAGCTTCTTCGTACGCCTTAACGCCAGCAACGATAGCTTCTTTAGCTGCTGCTGCGTTGCCCCAGCCTTCAACTTTAACCCACTTACCTTCTTCTAGACCTTTGTAGTTTTCGAAGAAGTGCTTGATGCGGTCAAGTTCTAGTTGTGGAAGATCTTCAATGTCGTTCACATCACGGTAAGCTTTAGTTAGCTTGTCGTGTGGTACAGCAACTAGCTTAGCATCTTCACCAGCTTCATCTGTCATGTTTAGAACGCCTACCGGGCGGCAACGGATAACAGAGCCAGCGATTACTGGGTAAGGAGTCAGAACTAGTACGTCTAGTGCGTCGCCATCGTCAGCTAGTGTGTTGTTGATATAACCGTAGTTAGCTGGGTAGAACATTGGTGCAGCCATGAAACGGTCAACGAAGATCGCGTCTTCTTCTTTCTCGATCTCGTATTTAACCGGAGAGCTTTCTGCCGGAATTTCGATGATTACGTACAGATCGTTTGGCAGATCTTTACCTGCTGGTACTTGTGCGAAGCCCATGTTTGTCTTCCTGTAAGTAGTTTTGAAAAGGTTACATCTAAAGTCTGGGGATTATGTCCCAGACTTTAGCGGTTATGAATACTACTTAAAGCTGAAACGTATAACTTTAAGTATTGAGTTTAGCTGCTTGACCGTCACCAGATTCAGCGTGGTATGACAGCAGAGTCTCTACTTCATTTTTAGAACCGAGTGCTACACCGCTACGTTGGTGAATATGAGTAGGCTCTAAATCCATGATGTTTTTGTAGCAAGTGCTAGAGATGCCGTCAGCTTGCTCAATCAGCATGCTCATTGGGTTGCCTTCGTACATTAGGCGAAGTTTGCCCGGCTTGGTTACGTCACGGCTATCCCATGGGTAGCAGAAAATGCCGCCGCGAGTAAGTACACGGTGAACTTCAGCAACCATAGATGCAATCCAGCGCATGTTGAAGTTTTTGCCGCGTATACCTTCGGAGCCTTCCAGAAGGTCGCCAACATAGTTGCGCATCTCTTCTTCCCAGAAGCGGTGGTTCGACATGTTGATCGCAAACTCTTTAGTGTCTGCAGGGATAGTCACATTTTCACGAGTCAGGATGAAATCACCTGTGTGAGCCAATGTGAAGAAGTTCACGCCGTTACCCGTTGTCAGAGCAAGAATAGAGGACTGACCGTATAATACATAACCTGCAGCAATCTGTTTGCGGCCTGTTTGTAGGTATGCTTCATCTGAGCTCGGATCCATGCCTTCTGGTAGCTCTAGAATAGAGAAAATAGTACCCACTGAAACGTTGATGTCGATATTTGAAGAACCATCTAGTGGATCGAAAATCACTAGGTATTTGCCTTCAGGATTCCCAGCTACAGGGTGGTCTTCTTCCTCAGATGCCAAGCCTGCTACTAGAGGGTTATCTAGTAAGAATTTTTTCAGGAGGTCGTTTGCGATCACGTCCATCTTTTTCTGGGTTTCACCCTGAACGTTGGTGTTGTCCGTGGATCCTAAAACTCCAGCTAATTCGCCTTCGCGAAGTTGGATCGCAACTTCTTTACAGGCAAGCATTAAGGTGCCAATCAGATCGACTAATTTGTCTTCGGTTTCCTGTTGTTTCAGGAACTGGCTCAGCAGAAGCATTCTTGTATTTTCTCTCAAATAGAGTGGTTGGAAAGTTGGGTGGGAATTTTACGTGAATCTTTGATGAAATGCATGGGGTGTTGAGGGATTTAGGTTAAGAAACACTCAGTATTTTGGCGTAGGTTTGGGGATTTTTACACAATCTTCATAATAGCTGTGTATTGGAGCGGAAATCTCAGCTCCTAAACAGGCAATTTGGCTGTTAGGGCGGTTGTTAAAACTGCTATGATGACGGTCGCTTTTTTGAAGGAGTGTTCGGGTGCATATTCATATTCTAGGTATTTGCGGAACCTTTATGGGATCGCTGGCAATATTGGCTAAACAGCTAGGGCATAAAGTGACGGGTTCCGATCAAAACGTGTACCCACCTATGAGTACGCAACTTGAATCACAAGGTGTTGAACTGATTCAGGGGTTTGATCCTTCGCAATTTACACCCGAGCCGGATCTGGTCGTTGTCGGCAATGCTATGTCTCGTGGTAATCCTGCTGTGGAATATGTCCTTAATAAAGGACTGAAATATACATCCGGCCCGCAATGGCTTTCAGAGCATCTTCTTCAAGATAAATGGGTGTTAGCCGTTTCGGGAACCCATGGTAAAACCACGACCTCTACTATGTTGGCTTGGATCTTAGATCATGCTGATATGAAACCTGGTTTCTTGATAGGAGGAGTTCCGTTGGACTTCGGCGTTTCAGCTCGGGTAGGCGATTCTCCTTTCTTTGTTATTGAGGCAGACGAGTACGATACCGCCTTTTTTGATAAACGTTCCAAGTTTGTTCACTACCACCCACGTACCCTGATTATGAATAATTTGGAGTACGATCATGCTGATATATTCCCTGATTTAGCGGCAATTCAGAGACAGTTTCACCATGTCGTAAGAATCGTGCCTGAAAATGGTCAGATTATTCTTCCGCAAGGGGAGAGTGCGTTAGAAGAAGTTATCGAGATGGGCTGTTGGACCGAGGTGTCCAGAACTAGCTTAGAATCTGATAGCAGTGAATGGCAGGCGAAATTACTTAGTGAGGACGGTAGTCAGTTTGAGGTTCTCCACCAAGGAAAAGTGCAGGGGACGGTTACTTGGCAAATGACAGGTCGCCACAACGTTAACAATGGTTTAGTTGCTATTGCTGCGGCGAGAAACGTTGGCGTTCAGCCTCATCATGCGGTGGAAGCGTTAAATGCATTTGCAGGTGTTAAGCGTCGTATGGAGCTGCTTGATACCGTTGCAGGAATCTCGGTTTATGATGACTTCGCGCATCACCCAACTGCGATCAGTACGACTTTGCAGGGCATTCGAGCCCAGGTTGGAGATGCTAAAATAGTAGCAGTTGTTGAGCCTCGCTCAAATACGATGCGTCTTGGTACGCATCAAGCTTGGTTAGCAGAGTCAGTCGAGTTGGCTAACCAAGTTTGCTGGTATCAGCCGGAAGGTTTGAACTGGTCGCTTGATAAAGTCGTAGAGCAGGGTCGAGTGCCGGCGCAGGTATTTTCGCAAACGGAAACACTTATTGATGAACTGGTACCGACGCTAGAACCTGATACGCATATTGTTATTATGAGTAATGGTGGTTTCGAAGGTATTCATCAGCGCTTATTGGCAAAACTGCGTGAGCGTTTTGAAGGTTAGTTATTCGAGTTAGGTTTTAAGATTTATGAGTACTACTCAGCAAGAGAAAATTACTTTAGCTATCACAGGTGCTTCTGGTGCGCAGTATGGCTTAAGGCTTTTGCAGTGTTTATTAGCTGAGGGCCTGCAAGTTTTCGTAATGATTTCACGCGCTGCTCAAGTTGTGATTAATACAGAAACAGATCTGAAATTACCGGGTACGCCCTCTGAACAAGAATCTTATCTTGCAAATTTGTACTCAGCCAAAGACGGGCAATTGAAGGTATTTGGGCGTGAGCAGTGGATGGCGCCTGTTGCTTCAGGTTCCGGTGCTCCGAGTCGCATGGTTGTATGTCCCTGTAGTACAGGGAGTTTGTCTGCGATTGCTACGGGTGCCAGTAATAACTTGATTGAGCGAGCTGCGGATGTGGCTTTAAAAGAGCGTCGCCAGCTTATTTTAGTGCCACGAGAAGCCCCTTATTCTGAAATCCATTTAGAACATATGCTAAAGCTGACTCGAATGGGGGCCGTGATGATTCCAGCGAGTCCAGGTTTTTATAACTGCCCAGAAACGGTGGAAGATATGATTGATTTTGTGGTCGCGCGAATCCTTAATCAATTAGGGATAGAGCAAAGCCTGTTACCTCGTTGGGGTGAAGAGCTTATTTAGATGCAATAAAGCTACCTTGCAGGTAGAATTGCGCCCTAAAATAGAGATGTAATGGCTTGATATAGCCGTTTCTCTTTAAAGGTAAATTTTAAATTCCAAAGTGATCTGATTAATGTCCAAAATTTTAGCGCTTGATACTTCTACTGATGCTTGTTCTGTAGCTTTGAGTCTTAACGGTGAAATTCAGGAAGATTTTCGGGTCATCCCTCGTCAGCATACTCAGCAGCTTCTACCGATGGTGCAGGAAATGTTGGCAAATGCACAATTAGCTGTCACTGATTTAGATGCAATCGCGTTTGGGCGTGGTCCGGGTTCGTTTGCAGGGATTCGAATTGCCACCGGTGTTACTCAAGGCTTAGCTTACGCTGCAGATATCCCTGTTCTGCCTGTATCTACTCTGGCTGCGCTTGCTTTAGCCGCATCTGATAAAGAGCAAGTTTCGTCCGTTGTAGCAGCTTTAGATGCTCGCATGAATGAGATCTATGTGGCGAGCTACCAAATCGAATCAGGTGAGTTAACAATGCTTTTAGATGAAAAAGTATGTGCACCTGCGGAACTAAGCCTAAGTGAAGGTTCCTATTTTGCAGTGGGCAGTGGCTGGCGTTATCTCGAAGATATGAGTTCAGACACGCAGAATGCTATTTCGGTTAGCGAAGAGCTTTATTATCCCTCTGCTGCTTACATGCTTAAGCTAGCAGAACAAGATTGGACGCAAGGAAAAGCGGTTGCGGCAGATAAGGCGTTGCCTGTTTACCTCCGTGATGAAGTTGCGTGGAAGAAAAAGGATCAACAATAGATGGATTTCTTCCAGGTAATCATTCTTGCCCTGCTTCAGGGGTTAACAGAATTTTTACCGATCAGTAGTTCTGCTCACCTTATATTGCCTTCACAACTTATGGGCTGGCCTGATCAGGGGTTGGCGTTTGATGTCGGTGTACACGTTGGTACTTTATTTGCCGTCGTGGCGTATTTTCGTCAAGATTTGAAACAGATGTTTTGTGCTTGGACGCGCAGCATTTCAGGTATGCACACACCTGACTCACGTTTAGCTTGGTTGGTGATACTTGCAACTGTTCCTGCAATGTTTGTCGGTGTATTTCTTAATGACTTTATTGATCAAAACCTACGTTCAATGTTGGTTATTGCAGGAACTACCCTGATATTTGGTGCGTTATTGTGTTGGGCTGATCTGTTTAGAGTTGAAACTCGTCAGATCGAGTCGTTGAAAGTTAAAGATGCACTTGTGATCGGTTGTGCTCAAGCCCTAGCGCTAATTCCAGGTACATCTCGAAGTGGTATCACCATCTCTGCGGCCTTAATGCTTGGTTTAGAAAGGCAGGCTGCTGCGCGCTACTCTTTTCTGCTCTCTGTCCCAATCATTCTAGGGGCAGGTCTTGTTAAGGGCTTAGATCTCTATGCTCAAGGTGAGAGTGCTCCTTGGTTAATGGTTGCTCTAGGCACTTTGATTGCGGGTATTAGTGCATTCAGCTGTATCCACTTCTTCCTAAAATGGTTAGACCGTATTGGGATGCAGCCATTTGTTGTATACCGTATGATTCTGGGTATCTTCCTTTTAGTTATCTGGTTTACCACCGCTTAAGGCTTTTAGGTTTTTGAATGTCTAATCCAGCCCTTACAGATATAGTTGTTGTTCCAATGCATGCTGATTTTGCTGAACAAGCAGAACAGTTTGCCGCTAGATTGCAGCTACCAATCAAATCACCAGATCAAGCTCATGACTGCTCTTTAGAGTTACAGCTTTCTGAGCAAGGTCTAAGGCTGCAACCTTGTGGCAAAAAAGCGCCAGGTCCAACTTACGCTGATTTTGTATCAGGTGCGGTTGCTCATCGCCGTCAGTTTGGTGGTGGCAAAGGCCAAATGATTGCTAAAGCAGTGGGTATTAAAGGTGGCATAACGCCACAAGTGCTGGATGCTACAGCAGGTTTAGGTAAAGATGCCTTTGTATTGGCAACTTTGGGTTGTGATATGACATTGTTAGAGCGTTCACCAATTGTTCATGCGCTCCTAGAGGACGGTTTAAACCGTGCTGCTGAAAGTGAAGTGGCTGATATTGTCGAGCGTATGCAGCTACATAATGCGAATAGTATTGAGTGGATGCAGTCTCAGGCAAAACAAGGCACAACTTTTCAAGTGGTCTATCTCGACCCTATGTTTCCCCATAACGATAAGAGCGCATTAGTGAAAAAAGAGATGCGCGCGTTTCGTCCAGTAGTAGGGGATGATCTCGATGCAGATCAGTTATTGGATGCGGCATTAGCGATAGCTGAAAATCGCGTTGTGGTTAAACGTCCGCGTAAAGCTCCCTTCTTGGCGGATCGAAAACCCTCTTTGCAGTTCCAAGGTAAATCCAGCCGCTATGATATCTATCCTCTGAAAAAGCTTGAGGCATAGTAGTCATTAAGTAGCTGGCTTAGATTAGCGCTCTCTAAGTTTGTGATCGATCAGTGAAATCATATGTGGGCGCAGGATTTTGTTTGCTTGTTTAAACAAACTTTCGCTATCAAAATTTGCTCTGACCCTAGCGTTCTCTTCCCGAATAAAGTCCAAACTACGCAGCTGTTTAATAAAGGATTTTAATACTTGTTCATCCTTATATTCAGGCGTGCTGTAGCCATATTCTAGGTGGATCTTTTCTGCAATTTGTTGGCTGCTGTGGATAAGATCGTCACGGCTAATCTCTTCATATCGCGTGAGTACTCGAAGCAAAATATAGTAACGAAGAAGGATTGGCTCAGCGTTGAGTATGAGTGTGTTAACCAGTGCGTTAGAAGTGGTTTTCCACACTTGCGGTTCGGATTCTTCAAGTAGATTCTGCTCTAGTAGTACATCTCGAATCTGTTTTAACTGATCGGTGAGCTCTTCCATTTTGTAAGGTAAAAATAGTTCGGCCTGTAAAAATGGATATAGCATACGAATAGTTCGATTGATGTTTTGCGCGCGTGGTGACTCCAAACGGTGAGCTAGTAATAAGTACATGCTGGGGAGTACCAACATATGTTGAATGTTATTACGATAAAAGCTCATCTCTTGTGCTTGAGCCTGATTGATCTCTACTAGATTTAGCTTGGTTTCTAGTTGCCTCATATTGTGGGCGCTTTGGATCCAATCAGAAGGCTTTCCATCTGGCAGTAGAGCTGTGTTTGGATAGAGTTGTGTTAATAGGTTGAGCAAACGCGTACTTTTATCACTCAGTTCAGCAACTGATTGCAGCTGACTTCCGCTCAGCAAACAGGTAGCCAACAAGCTGCTTTTGGTAACGCCAGCTGCTTGGTTGATATTGCACATCACTTGCTGAGATATATTGGTGACATCCTCTTCTAGGGAAAGGCTAGCGTCAGAGTGGTCTTCTAAAGGTATAGGTTTACCGAAACTTAGTAATGTCTCACCAAACTTCTGTCTTAAGATTTTTAGCGATGAGAAAAACTCAGTAAATGACTCTCGCTTCTTCTTGGCTCCAGCTAACTCTTTTTGGTAGCTGCGGCTTTCGACTAGACGATCATAACCAATCCAAACGGGAATCAGAGCAACGGGCTTAGGGCTGCCTTCACGGAAAGAATCGATACTCATAGAGAGGAGGCCGGTTTTAGCTGGCAGCAATCGACCGGTGCGGCTGCGGCCACCTTCAATAAAGTATTCTAAGGCGTGGCCTCTGTGGCTCATCTGCTCCAAGTAGGTTTTATATAAGCAGGCGTAAAGCGGATCGCCATGAAACTTACGACGCATAAAAATCGCGCCGCCGCGTTTTAAAATGGGTCCGACAATCGGGATATTTAGGTTTTCGCCTGCTGCTACATGGGGAATCATTAAACCATGGCGATATAGAGCCCAAGATAACAATAGATAATCCATATGACTGCGATGGCAGGGTAGGTAGATTATCTGATGGGTTTTGGAAATCTCTTGAACTTCTGTCGTGTTATGGATTTTTACCCCGTTGTAGAGGCGTTTCCATACCCAGTTTAGAATGGGGTCTAAGAGTCTGATTGTTGTTGGGCTGTAGTTCGCTGCGATTTTATCGAGGGTTTTAAAACAGTGTCTTTCGATTCTATGACGACTGGTATTTCTCTCAGCTGCTTGCAGGTCTATAGCCTTTTGTACATTGGGGTGCTTCAGCACTAAAGAGATCAATGTTCGGCGATGTGATAGGTCAGGACCAATGATTGATGCTCGAAGAATGCTGAAGTGCGTGCGCAGAACCCTAGCGGTTTTTCGTGCGATGGACTCAATATTATCGTCTTTAACCATCAACTGTTGCAGATCTAGTGGTTTATCCACAGAAACCAGTGTTTGGCGGCCATTGATAAGGAGCTGCATAAAGCTGCCTAAAGGGCCAGCTTTATGCCATGTTTCAGTACAGAGCAGATTAAGCCAAGATTTTTCTCTGTTTGGACGTCGGCCATGAAAAATTGCGACAGGGATAATCTGAATATTTAGCTTAGGGTTACTCTGCTGTGTGGCTACAATCTCTGTTAAATCTTCTTTAAGCGGACTTTTGCCTTCGGAATCAGCAAAAAGAAGCTGTTGCTGCATAAAAGGGATACCTTGTTTTTGCAGCACGTTTTTTAACAGAAGCTGGTGGCTTAAGCGGTCGCTTTCCAGAATGTAATAAGTGTTACGAGTAGAGTTTGCCTGCAACAGCTGAGGGTTCACCACGCGAGGACGGGTAACGATACTGATGAATTGCCGACCTAAATAATGTAAACCGCTTTGTAACAACGACAGCATATTTCCCTTTTGCCTCAATAATGTGGAGGGGGTGGCTCATTTTCGCCAGCACCAGCAACTCCGTCCACCGTTAGGTTTTTCAACTGCTGGTTCATGATCTTGAGCATACGCTTTAAACGCTCGAGTTCAATCTCCTGAGATGCAACCATGTTATTTAATTTATCCAGAGTGTCTTCTTGAAACGCCACGCGGGTTTCTAGCTCTGTAATGCGTTCTTGATCGTTCATTGAATGGATCCAAGCCATGCGTGTTATTGAGATTTAGCATAGTTTATCAGACTCGGATATTAAACGAATGTGGCTTATTTACGGGATTAACAATATAAGCTGTTGAAAAAAATCACGAAATTCGATATACCTCTCTGTTTGGTAGGGATAATTTTTATTCCGCCAGTACAAGTGCTATTCATGTGATAAATGACAATATAATACAATGAGGGTTAATCAGTGATTCGTAGTCTGATTGTGAGTGCTATCGCGGCCGTTTTAGTGCCAGTTCTGTTAGGTTCGGTAGCAGGTGTTGAGGTAGAGTTATCTAATATTGCTGCTGTGGCAGTTGTGTTTGTAGTGACTTTTGCTGCGTCTTTCTTTGCAGCGTCTGGTAACAATGCTGAAGCAGATGCTTCTGTAATCAATGGTGCAGAAGAAGAGTATATCGACGAAAACGATGACCGTGAGCAGGGCACCGTTAAGTGGTTTAACGTGTCTAAAGGTTTCGGCTTTATCACCCGTGGTGAAGACGATGACGTATTTGTTCACTTCCGTAATATTCGTGGTCGTGGCCACCGATCTTTGGCAGAAGGTCAAAAGGTACGCTTCCATGTACGTGAGAGTGATAAAGGTCTTCAGGCGGAAGATGTTTCTGTTGTAAGAGACTAAGCTCATTCCAACGGGGTTGCTGTTCTGGTAACCCCGTTGTATTTACCTCTGTAATTCTCACCTGCCTAAAATCGCTTCAATTCTTCTCGTTACTTCCTCGATTCCACAATAGCCATAGCTAATTGCATGTGCTCCGGCTTCTGTTGCAATAAATAGCGAAGGAAACCCTTGAGCGCCAAGCGCGTGGCTTTGTTGTATTTGTTGCTCTAATTCTGTTTGGGCTTCAGGGCTAGTCATTAGTGCGCTGAAACTGTCTTTGTCCAAACCAATCTCTGCAGCAAGGTTAGTAAGTACTTCTATATCCGAAGGATTTAAAGCCTTTTGATAATAAGCTTTTTGAATCGCATCTATCATTTCAAAAGCAGCATCTGACTCAAGATGCTCAGCGGCAATCACGGCGCGACAGGCTGGATAAGTGCTACGTCTAGGCGTGTTCTCGCGCCAGAAGTCGAAATTGAATTTAGCTCCAGTATGTTCCTCAATGTGCTGCCAAATTGAGATCAGTTTTTGTTGCATCGCTTCTGGCATAGGCAGATCTGAGTCAGGGGCTAAGCCTCCCATCAGCAATTGCCACTGCAATTCTGGATACTTATCTTTTAAGTGGGAAATCACCGGTGAGAATGCCCAGCACCAACTGCACATTGGGTCCATGACGTAGATGAATTTGTTCATGTTTATCCTTCTATCTGGAGGTTCAGTTACACCACTTAAGTGATTCTTACAGACCTATATTACAGTGGGATAGTTCCATAATTATCTGTAGTTTTACTTAGAGTTAGATATTAGTTCTCTTTCAGTGAACAAATGGTTCTTTAAAAAGCGTTAGTTAAGCGTACTTCCACTGGTTAGACTCCCGAGGAAAGCACGTACCTGCTCAACCTATTAGCTTTGTAGTCGAAGGATAATGTATGAATATGAATGAAATGTTAGGTGTTGATGTCTCTATTATCCAAGCGCCTATGGCTGGAGTGCAGGATTGGCGATTGGCGGCTGCTGTATCCGATGCTGGTGGATTAGGCTCTATTCCTTGTGGGATGTTATCTACGGAGCAGATATGTGCCGAAATTGAGCAGTTTATAGCGTATACAAATCGCCCTTTTAACCTTAACTTCTTTTGCCATCAGGTCCCTTCAGTAAGCGATCAGGAGATAGCTGCTTGGATCGATCAGTTATCGCCTTACTATCAGGAAGCGGGGCTAGAACCTGAATACAGTGCGAAAGCGTCACGCATGCCTTTTAGTAAAGAGACCGCTGATGCAATCGAAAAATATGCGCCGCCTGTCATGAGTTTCCATTTTGGGTTACCAGAACCTGATCTTCTAGCGAGAGTAAAAGCCTGGGGAGCGACAGTGCTTTCGAGTGCGACAACGGTCGAAGAGGGTATCTGGTTAGCTGAAAATGGTGCTGATGTGGTTATTGCCCAAGGTGTTGAAGCTGGCGGCCATCGAGGCATGTTTTTAACCAAGGATTTGGAAACCCAGTTGGATACAAAAACGTTGGTAGCAAAATTATCTGCGGAGCTTTCGATTCCAGTGATTGCTGCGGGTGGTATTGCTGACCAAAGCGATATTAAAGATATGTTGGGTCTAGGTGCTCAAGGAGTGCAGATAGGCACAACTTATCTGTTATGCGATGAGGCTAAGACCAGCGAAATTCATCGGGCGATGTTGCAGCAGACAGATATCCCTACCGCCATTACAAATCTTTTCTCAGGTCGACCTGCTAGAGGCATTCGAAATCGTGTTATGCAAGATCTGGATGACTGGTCAGAAGTTGCATTGGCTTTTCCTTTCTCTACTCAAGCGATCACTCCTTTACGTGGTTATGCCGAAAGCAAAGGCTTAGGGGATTTTACGCCCTTGTGGTCAGGGGAAAATCGTTCTGGGTGCAGGGCTATATCTGCAAAGGATTTAACTGCTGAATTGTCGCTAGCCTTTAAAGCATAAGTTAACTGTTTTTAACTTGTTTTAGAGGGGCAATCTATTTCTTCTCTCCGCAATCTAACTTATAGTCTTTTTATCAGAATGATTCTCTTTTAAAGGGATTATGGATAGTTAAGGAGTTAGATGTGGACATTGGATTAATTGTTACGTTGGTTGTTCTGTTAGGTGTGATCTTTTACATAGTCAGCATCTACAATAGCTTAGTGAAATTGAAAAACCGTTATGAAAACGGCTTTTCACAAATCGAGGTGCAGCTAAAGCGCCGTTACGATCTTATTCCTAACTTAGTGGAAGTAGCTCAAGGCTATATGAAGCACGAGCGTGAAACGCTTGAAGCGGTCATTCAGGCGCGAAATGAAGCGTCCGCTTTGTTGAAAGGTGCGGCTGCGGTACATAGTGCGGACTCGCTACAACAGTTGTCAGGTGCTGAGAATCAGCTGCAGTCGGCTTTGGGTAAGTTGAACTTTGTAATGGAAGATTACCCAGATCTAAAAGCCAATGAAAATATGATGCAACTGTCGGAGGAGCTATCATCCACCGAAAACCGTGTCGCGTTTGCTCGCCAAGCGTTTAATGATTCGGTGACTGAATACAACACTTACCGCCAATCTTTCCCACCCGTTTTCTTCGCAAACATGTTTGGTCACTCTCAAGATGCGACTTTGCTTGAGTTTGATGACAGCGAGCAGATTCAAGCAGCGCCGAAAGTAAGTTTCTAACAACTTGCGAGGTTGCTGATTCATGAATTTTTTTGAGCAACAGGACAAAGCCAGACGCAATACCGGCTGGCTTGTCTTTCTTTTTTGCCTAGCTGTTCTGAGCTTAATTCTAATTACCAATCTTTTGGTGGGTATCGCTTTTCAGCTTATATCAGGTGACACCACAGACATTGCTGCAGTCTACGGTTCCTCCTCATTTGAAAATCCAGGTATTTTCTCTTGGCGGAACTTTGCACTCATTAGCTTGGCGGTCGGAGGAGTGGTTGGCTGCGCTATTTTGTACAAATGGTGGCAACTATCCTCTGGTGGTAAAGCGGTGGCTGAGTCTCTAGGTGGTGTACGTATCTTGCCTGACAGCGAAGAACCAAATGAGCGCTTGGTGCTTAATGTTGTTGAGGAGATGGCGTTAGCCTCGGGCATGCCTGTTCCACCGGTTTACCTTATGGCACATGAGATGGGGATTAATGCCTTTGCCGCAGGAAATACCCCAGCAGATGCGGTGATTGGTGTTACCCAAGGGAGTATCGAACATTTTAAACGGGACGAACTCCAAGGTGTTATTGCGCACGAATTTAGTCATATCTTGAATGGCGATATGCGTCTAAATCTACGTTTGATCGCTTTGCTGCATGGCATTGTATTTATTGGTCAAGTCGGTGAGTTATTTGCTCGCGGCGGCAGTGATCGTCGTTCTGATGGTCGAGTGGCTCTTCTAGGTATTGGCTTGATGATCGTTGGTTGGCTAGGGATATTTTTTGGCAAGCTAATCAAATCTGCTGTCAGTCGACAGCGAGAATTTTTAGCAGATGCCAGTGCAGTGCAGTTCACCCGTAATCCTGAAGGTATTGCAAATGCATTAAAGCTGATTGGTGGATATTCGCCGGGCAGTGAGATCAACAACTCTCATCGTAGCGAAGTGAGTCATCTGTTTTTTGGTCAAGCGATCTCTAGTCTTTCCAGCCTATTTGCAACGCACCCTCCAATTGTTGATCGCATTCTGCGTGTCGACCCTCACTGGGATGGCAACTTTCTTTATCGTGGTAATGAAACCCGTGAGCGAAAGCTTGAAGAAGAGCAGCAGAAAAGCGAAGAAAAACGCCAAAGGGTTCAAGAGGCTGCTGCAATAGGTGCAGCGGTTATGACGGGTGCTGGGGAGAGTGCTTTAACAGATAATAGTTTGAGTGCTTTAACAGATAATAGTTTGAGTGCAGCGCGAGAGAAAATAGATCTAATTCCTGAGTTTTTGTATGAACAGGCGAAAGAACCTTTAGGAGCGATGTCTATCTGTTGCTCCTTACTGCTCCATAGTGAAGGTGAGCTACGCCAGAAACAACTGGAGATGATTAAGGCAACGGAGTTTCAAGGATTAGAGAAAGAAGTACTTAAAACAGCTCAAGCAGTAGATAAGCTTCAAGAGCATTGTCGTTTACCACTGATCGAGTTATTAATGCCAGCATTGAAATGCATGTCAGCTGAACAGTATAAGCAATTCAAGCGTCTACTCATGCAGCTGATTAGAGCGGATAAGAAAACTGACCTATTCGAATGGTGCTTATTCCAGTTGGTTCAGCATTACCTTGCAGGGGAGCATGACCCTGAGCTTAAGAGTGCTCCGCGTTATAAAACACCAGGTCAGATCGGTGATGAATATGCGCAAATATTATCTGCTGTGGCTCGTTTTGGGCATGAGGATGAAGAGTCTGCAGAAAGGGCATTCAATCGAGGTGCAGGTGCGGTTTCGCTCTACAATATCCACCTTTTACCGGCCGAAGAGTGTGATGTTCAGGTGTTTATCAAAGCCGTAAATGTACTTGGGCTTGCGTATCCGTTGCTGCAGCGCCGCTTACTAATAGGTCTTTGTCGATGTATTGAGCATGATGGCAAGCTTACAACGACAGAACGCGAGTTAATCACGACTATTGCGGCCATAATGGGATGCCCTCTACCAAAGCTAGAGCATCTAGATGAAGGTGAATAGACAGCAAGCCCTCACAGGGCTTGCTTAACTAATAATGAGGGACGTTATTTCTAACAGGCAAGTTGTCTATTGGAGGTGAGTCGCTCCATCTCTTCTTCTAAGTGTGCTGATGAGTAGTCAACAAATTTACGGCCAGCGACTAAGCGGCTAAGTGAACGCCCTTCTAGATGGATATATACTCGGTCATGAGAACGGTGGAATTCAATGACTTTACCGTTCCCATCCTTTTCAAAGTGCCCATCGGCACAGACTTTATCTAATTGTACAGAAAGCCCATCAGAGTTATTTGTCTGTTTGATGACTGTTGCAGGAATGCAGTGTCCGCTTTCTAAAATGGTGACGCCGTCACCGATGGTGTAGTTACAGAATTTATCTTCGGCTTTACGTTGCAGTAGTTCGTCGACCACGTCGATAAGAATATTTTTAACGACCTCATGGGCTTCAAAAGAACCTAAAAGATTTTCGCAAAAAGCACGGTGATCAGTGGCGGCATGCCAAGCAGCAGCATTATTATCATTTACTGCCTGACGAATAAGTTGATTAAACCGATTGATATCCATCTACTTCTCTCCCTGAGTTATTGACTACCTTGTTAGGGTGGACTCTCAGTAGATTAGACGTGATTAAGCAAAATTCAAGAAGTCTTCCCATTGAATAAGTTGAGAATTTTTCAATATAAAGTAGTGGTAAAGGTGTTTTTTTCTACTTCTAAAGTAGTGACTTTGCGCCTAGAGATCTTTTTTCCACTCTAAAGAGAGTGAAACTGAATCTGCAAACCTTAGGGCGTGGGGTTTGTCGATGGTTACTTTGGCATAAACTGTCCATGGGTGGGTTGTGCAGATATCTAGTACATCGGAAACGAGCTTTTCCAATAATAAGAAGCGACCGTCTTCCACATGTTTTATCACTTCTTTGGTGATGGTTTTGTAGTTAAGGGCCTGATCAACATCATCATCTGCAAATGCTTTGCTCGCTGGATATTGAATTTCGATATTGATAACAACATCCTGCTGCTTTTCCATCTCTTCAGGGTTAAAACCGATAAAGGTACGTAAACGAAGATTGGTTATGTTGATAATTGCGTTGCTGAGCATGGAAATCCTTTTGGTCACAGGAGTGGTTTGAGTTCAGTTTATAGGGAGTTTGATCGTGAAAGTAGTGCCTTCACCTGTTTTACTTTGTAATTGAATTTCGCCGTTATGTTTTTTGATGATGTTGTGTGAAATGGCTAGCCCCATACCTGTACCTTGCCCTATTGGCTTAGTGGTAAAGAAAGGGGTGAAAATATCTTTCTGTACCTCTTCGGATATGCCGCAACCATTGTCAGCTATTTCTATATATACGTATTGATCATCGTGTTTGGATCTCACTGAAATACGGGGGCTTTGAGAATCGACTGTAGCGTGCTTGGCATTCAATATCAGATTAAGAAAAACCTGATTCAGTTCATTTAAGTTACATTGGATCTTGGGAAGAGGCTCAACTGAGACATCTAAAGCTACAGAATTTTTTAGTTCGCTTTGCAGCAGCTTTAATGTGCTGTTAATACCTTCTAACAGATCGTAGCTGCCGTGATCACCTGCTTGGGTCCTAGAAAAACTGCGCAAGTTTTGAACGATATCTTTAACGCGTTGCAAACCTTCTTGAGTATCTTCCATTAATTGAGGGATATCTTCAGAGATAAAATCGATATCTTGATCAATTAGTTGCTGCTCCAAATATTCTCTCTGATCTGTGGGAAGTTTCGGCAGTAATTGCTTTATTTCAGTGAAGAGCAGGTTATAGGCGTCAAAATACTGCTTCAGTGATTCGACATTGCTTTTAATGAAGGCGACGGGGTTATTGATTTCGTGTGCAACGCCAGCCGAGAGCGTACCTAATGTCGCTAACTTCTCGTTTTGCAGCATCAAGGCTTGTTGTTTTTTAAGCTGTTCGTAACTTTGCTCGAGATGCTGATTTTTTTGATAGAGCTCTCGCGATTTTTCTTCTAAAAGGTGCTCAGCTTCAAGCCGTGCTTTGCGCTCGCGCTCATATGCTTGTTTATAGGGATTAGGCGCATTGGTCATGTGTGAAACTCAACGATAATGTCGCAATGGGGATCGCCTTTATGACAGCAAATATCGTGAGTAATCGATATGGGCGTCTGGTATTTCTTTGCAGCACCTCTAATTAGCCCCTCAGCTAGAATGCATAGCTTTCTGGGTGAGGTGTAACGCATCAGCAGTGATCCATTTTCTAACTTTTCGTATTCAAACCGAGGTAAGGCTGGGTTATCAAATAACTTTTTAACTTCTAAATGTATGACACCATCCACGCTTTCAAGGAAGCTACAAAGATCAGGTTGTTTCTCAAGAAAAGCAGGATATCTCCGGGCTAAGTTATCAAATAGAAACTCGCCAAATGCGCCGACTAATGTACCTGCTTCTATACCTGTTTGTTCTGAAATTTCAGTAACTAATGCAAAGAGCTCATCATCCGGGTAGGTTTGACCTGCTGTATAAACCCCATCGAGTGACAGCTTATCTAAAATGGCATTCCATCGTTCTAGGCCGCATTGGTCTAGTACCATCTCTTCTAGAATATTGAAAATAACTCCTTTCATGCGCGCTACCTTCATTCCGTCGATTTAAGTTGTGATCTTCAATATAGACTATTTTATGGCTGCTGGCATAAATGTCCTCTTGTTCATGAGGTAACAGACTGATTTTGTATTCATGACTCAGTTTTTTATATGACTTTTGTGACAAATTGGAAATTCGTGACTACTTTAAATTAGTAGATCAGTATTTAGGGCAGGCGGATTATGAAAACTTATACATCGGGAGATGTCGCACAAATTTGCGGTGTAAGTTTGCGTACGGTTATCCGTTGGATAGAAAAAGGTGAATTAAAAGGATTTAAGCTGCCAGGTCGCGGGAATAACCGAGTATCGGAAGAGAATTTAATAAATTTCCTCAAAGCTCATGATATTCCCTTACCCGAAGAGTTGTTTAGCCCAGGCGAGAATTTAATTTTAATCGTTGACGATGAACCCGCTGCAGCAAGAGCGATACAACGAGTGTTAAGAGGAGCCGGATACGAGACCAAAATAGCAGTGAATGGCTTTGAGGCAGGTTTGTTGCTCACGCAGTTAAAGCCTGCGGTTATGACACTAGATCTTAATATGCCAGGGTTGAATGGTGAGGATGTTATCAGTTACGTTAGACATGCAGATAATCTAATATCTTCACGTATATTAGTACTCTCTGGTGCTTCTGATGCTGCGTTAGAAAGAGCGGTAAAACTGGGTGCTGATAGTTGCCTATCGAAGCCTTATGTTAATTCTGAGCTGCTTAAACAGATCGAACAGTTAATGGAACACTCGCAAGAAAAGCTAACTGAAACCTCTAGAGCAATCTGATTATGAAACAGGGAAACGTTGTATTTATTGATGATGAGGTGAGCACCCTACGGGCGTTTAGGCGAAGCTTAAGGGAGTATGCCAGAGAATGGAACTTTGTCTTCGAATCATCTCCTCTTAAAGCACTTCGGGTCATCAAAGATCAGAGGCCTTCTATCGTAATTAGTGATAAACGCATGCCGGAAATGGACGGCGAGCAACTGCTAAGGGCAGTCAAGGAGAGTGTTCCTGAAGCGATGCGTATTTTAATCAGCGGTGATACCAGTGATAGCACTGTGTTGGCTTCTGCTGATGTTGCTCACCTACTTTTACCTAAACCTTTTGAAGCACAAGAGCTAGTTGAAGTGCTTGAAAGGGCAAAGGCGCTAAAACACATCCCTATTTCAGATGCCCAGCGGAAGCTAATCGGGTCTTTGCAGCACCTGCCTTCATTACCTTTAGTGTATAGCAGACTTAAAGAGTATTTAGTCAAAGCAGATGAACCTGAAATTAGCCAGTTGTCGTTAATCATTGAAGGCGATCCGGCGATCTCAGCCAAAGTTATTCAAGTGGCTAATTCTAGTTTCTTCGGCTTTCAATCGAAGACGGATAGTGTACATCAAGCAATTATGCGTCTGGGTGTTGGGCTTGTTGAGAATTTGGTTCTTTTTTTCGGGATCTCTCTACAAGAACCTAATCAATTTGATGCGGGCCAAGCTCAGAAAGTAGTAACTTTACTGGAAGAGATGCACTCAAATATAAATCTTGATAACTCTGGAGATCAGATTTATCTGGCAGGCCTTTTTCATGGCATTGGGTCATTAGTTGAGATGGACGATCTATCTGAAATAGATGCAATCGGTGCTTATTTACTGAAACTATGGGGGTTTTCACCTGACGTAGTAAATGCAGTTTTATATCAGTCTTGCCCATTGAATCAAGAGCCTTTATCGAAATTAACTTGCCAACTTTTCGTTGCCAAACGGATGGCGAGTGGACATCAATCTTTGGATGAAATTTCAGAAGAGATTCTGGATTGTGCGGAAATTATTGTTAAGGAGAGCACTTAATGAAAACATTACATTCATTGGCATTGGCGAGTTTAATCGGTTTTATGCCGGTTAAATCTTTCGCTGAAACATTAACTTTAGGGATCGTGCCGCAACAATCAGCTAAGAAGTTAGCGAAATTATGGACACCAATTAGTGCTTATCTAAGTGAAAAGTCAGGTGTGAAAATTATGTTTGCTACTGCTCAAGATATTCCTACCTTTGAAAAGAGGGTGTTGGCAGGTGAGTACGATATCGCTTATATGAATCCCTATCACTATACGGTGTTTAGTCAGAAGCCTGGTTATCAAGCGATCCTAAAACAGAAAGATAAACGTATTAAAGGGATTGTTGTCGTACAAAAAGATAGTCCTATCCAGAGCTTGTCAGAACTTGATTCCAGCGTGCTTTCTTTCCCTTCTCCAGCTGCATTCGCAGCCAGCGTACTGCCACGTGCAAAGATGAATAAGGATGGCATTAACTTCGAGCCTAAATATGTTTCCTCGCATGATTCTGTATACCTCACGGTATCACGGGGTTTATTTCCAGCAGGTGGCGGGGTCATGAGAACTTTCAACAATACCGATCCTAAAGTAAAAGAAAACTTACGTGTTCTTTGGACTACACCCGGTTACACCCCCCATGCCATTGCGGTTCATCCTCGTGTTGATGCTGAAAAAATGCAGAAAATACAGCAAGCCTTTTTAAGCATGAATGATGATCCTGAAGGTAAGGCACTATTAAAATCCATCAATTTCAAAGGGATGGAAGTTGCTGCCAATGATGACTGGGATGATGTAAGAGACTTGGATATTAAGTTGCTTGAACATCTATTGCAGTAACGGCTGGGGTCATTAGTGTCTCTTCGACTTAAAACGATACTAGGTATCGCCACGATTGAAGCCTTATTGCTGCTGCTATTGATTAGCATGACCTTAGATTACCTTCGAACCACTAACTATGAAGGTTTAACTAAGCGTGCTCAAACAACCGCGACTTTGTTTGCGACTACGTCTAAAGATGCGGTTCTCAGTTACGACTTGGCTTCTTTGGAAGCCTTCGTCTCTGAAGTAATGGTCAATCCAGACCTAGTTTACGCTCGCGTACTTGGGCCGGAAAACATAGTGTTTGCCGAAAAGGGCAGCGCGGATGTGTTGTCGAAACCCTTTTACGCAGATCAATCCGTTTCGACCGCTGAGGACGGTATTTTTGATACCTACGCAGAAATCTCAGAAGGGGGGCAAGTTTACGGTCGAGTAGAGTTAGGCTTAGATATCAACAGCCTAAATAAAACCATTGAAGAGGCTGAGCAGCGAAGCGCATTGATTGCGGCGATAGAGATGGGGCTGGTGGCCCTGTTTTCTCTGATATTGGGTACCTATTTGACTCGCCAACTCAAGGTGCTGACACAAGCTGCTGAGGTTATATCGGTTGGTGATTTCGAAGTTAAGGTGCCTGTTAAAGGCCGAGATGAAGTTGCGGATGTAGCACTCGCTTTTAACGCGATGGCAAGTAATCTACATGAAGCGAGTTCACGAAGGGATGAGTTTGAAGTACAACTGACAGAACTGAACCGTTCTCTTGAGGAAAGGGTTAAGGCGCGTACTAAGGAGTTAGTGGCTAAGAACAAACAATTGGAACAGGCCAATAAAGAGATAAAAGAAGCGCAGGCTAAATTGCTACAGTCAGAAAAAATGGCCTCTATCGGTGTGCTGGCGGCAGGCGTTGCCCACGAGATAAACAACCCAATGGGATTTGTGATTAGTAATATTGGCACATTAGAGCTCTACGCCAATAACTATCGTCAATTACTCGCGGCCCACAAAGAGATCATAGAGACCCCCGAGGGTGAAAAGCGCGATAGTCTTATTGCTCAACTTAAAGAGTTGCAGGAAGAGCTTGATTTTGAGTTTATGAATGAAGATATGGATGAACTGCTCAAAGATACTAAAGAAGGTTCGTCTCGAGTTAAAGATATAGTTCAAGGTTTAAAGGCGTTTTCTCATGTAGATCAGGTTGAAAAGTATGAATTTTGTAATCTGAATGACTGTATTGAAGCAACCCTGAAGGTTGTGAGCAATCAATTGAAGTACCACTGTGAAGTATCCACTGATTTAGCGGAAATTCCGTTAACTTATTGTTTACCCGGTAAAATTAACCAAGTACTTTTAAATTTACTGGTGAATGCTGGGCAAGCTATTACCGATACAGGTTCTATTTTTGTAAGCTCTACAATTAATGAAGATCGGATAGAAATAAGGATTAAAGACTCAGGCCAGGGGATTGCAAAGGATCAGTTGGATAAATTGTTTGATCCTTTCTACACCACTAAGAAAGTGGGCGAAGGCACAGGTCTGGGCTTATCTATCTCCTATGGCATTATTGTCGAGGAGCATAACGGTGATATTTTGGTGGACAGCGAAGAGGGTAAAGGGACATGTTTTACCCTGTCATTACCGATCTTAACCAAGGATCCTTCTTTACTGAAGAAGTCTGAATCACAGGACCTAGTACAGGAGTAAAAAAAGGTTATGAGCTATCCGGATAACACGATACTACTAGTTGATGATGAGCAGGCTGTTCTTAATTCGCTTAAACGCTTATTACGGCCGCTAAGATGTAAAGTGCTGACAACGGTATCTCCCGTGGAAGCACTAGATATGCTGAGAGAAAATTCCGTCGATATTTTGGTTAGTGATATGCGTATGCCAGAAATGGGCGGAGAAGAGTTTCTTGAAAAGGCTGCGAAAGAATTCCCTGATGTAGAACGAATAGTTATTTCTGGTTATGCCGAGGCGCAAGCGGCTATCGATGCCATTAACCGCGGTAAAGTCAGCCGCTTTTTACTAAAACCATGGGAAGACAGTGATGTCTTAAAGATGGTTGAAAAAGGTTTTCAGCTTGCAGGCCTACAAAAGGAAAATGAAAGACTACAACAGGAAACCAAAGAGAAGAATGAAGAGCTAGAAGCGCTCAATCGCTCCTTGGACCACAAGGTTCAAGAACGTACTCGCCAACTTAAAATGGCGAATGACCGTATTAAAGAGAGTTATCGCTCAGTCGTTCGCATGTTCTCCACCCAAATTGCGCGCCGTTTGGGGATAAAGGCTACAAAAGAAAACAGTAAACTGAACCAGTTGCTTGTTGCCGTTGCAAGTAAAACAGGCGTAGAAGGGCAGGAGTTAAAGCAACTTTATTATGCTTGGCAGTTGCGCCAGATAGGTAAACTAAGTTTCTCTGATGACTTAATTAAAAATCCCTATCTAGCAATGAATACTGAGCAACAACGTACCTTTCAGCAGCACCCCCTGTTAGCTCAAGCAGCATTGCTATTAGTCAAACCGTTATATCCAGCTGGTCAGATTATTCTGCAACACAAAGAATATTTGGACGGTAGTGGATTTCCTAAAGGCCTATGTGGCGATCAAATCTCTATTCGGGCGCAAGTGCTTTGCGTTGTGAATGATTACGTAGAGATGATTACCGGTTTGTATGATGAGCGGCAATACAGCACGATGGAAGCAATTACTTACATGCAATCTACGGCTCCAGAACGTTATAACCAACAAGTGGTAAACATTTTAGCTGAGGTTGTTGAAGGGTTGTCTAAAACGGGTGATGTTCTTAATGATAAAAAGGTCCTTAGCGACCAAGTCCGCAAAGGTATGAAACTAAGTCGTGATCTAATCAGTCGCGAGGGGATTTTACTACTCAGTGCCGGGCAGGTTTTGGATGATGTCTCTATTGAGCGCATCAGAGAAATGGAATTTAACTTAGAAGAAGCGTTAGAAATATACGTTTCTCAAAAGTAATGGCCAAGTAAAGGGTGATGTATGGATGTTCAGGTACTGTTGGTAGATGATGAACCCCATATCTTGGCTTCTTTACAGCGTTTGATGCGCCGAGCAGATATCACTTTCGCAACGGCTTCATCTGGGGAGGACGCTCTACAATGGCTTAGTGAAAACAGAGCAGAGGTTATTTTATCTGATTATCGAATGCCGGGATTATCAGGTACTGAGATGCTAACTAAGGTGGAAGCTAAATGGCCTGACACTAAGCGGATTATACTGAGTGGGCATTCTGATTTTGATACGGTTCTTAAAGCTGTTCATAGTGGTGTTGTTCATAAATTCTTAGCGAAGCCTTGGAGTAACCAAGAGCTTGTAGAGCACCTACATATATCGCTTTCGCAAACAAATTTGAAAGCTGAGTCACCTTCAGTCCAACATAATGTCTTGGCAACTGCGACTGACCTATCTCCCAAAGCTACTGCTACCCAGCTACAGGTTATTTTAGACACGGTTATCGATGGTATTGTTACCATTGATGATCTGGGAAAAATTGCATCAGCAAATAAAGCTATTGAAAGGATTTTTGGTTATTCCAAAAATGATCTGAGATGTAGGGATTTCTCTCTTTTATTGCCTGAGCCTTATCGAAGTCAATATGACTATTACTTAGTTAACAATACAGGGGATGGTTTAAAAGAGCTTTTAGGGAATCAGAGAAGACTTGTTGGTGTACGAAAAAATGGTGAGGTGTTCCCGATAGAATTGAGTGTCACGGAAATGGAGATTGAAGGGCATTCAAAATTTTTGGGAATGATCAGAGATATTAGCCGTCGAGTTAGTGCAGAAAGTGAGAATGAACTGCTCATCGGGGCGTTAGAAATGGCGCAAGATGGTTTTGCGCTGTTTGGAGCTGGAGACAAGTTACTTAGATTTAATCGTCAATTTAGAAATCTATACAGCGAATATGGTGTCGATCTTTCCGGCAGTGTCACCTATGAGTCATTTTTTCGAAACTGTGTAGAAAAAGGGCTGTTTTGCGAAGCCCAGAACAACCCTGAACAGTGGATAGAACATCAGCTAGCGTTACACGCATCACTTCCGATCATTAAGCAATACGAGCTTCAGCCAAATGTATGGATTGAGATCCATGAGACGCAAGCGGATAACGGTGCAATTATCGTTTCCCATCTAAATATCAGCGAGTTAAAGCAAACCCAATTTTCTCTTGAAAAAGCGGTATCCGAAGCGAACCGTGCAAATAGCGCTAGAGGACGTTTCTTGGCAATGATGAGTCATGAGATTCGTACTCCCTTAAATGGCGTGCTGGGTTTATTGCAACTGTTACAAGATACGCAACTCGATCCATCCCAAGCTAAGTTTGTCGAAAGTGCTTTAGCGTCGGGGCAGGGCTTACTCACGATCATCTCTGATATTCTAGATTTCTCGAAGATCGAAGCCGATAAGTTAGAGATCATTCCAGCGCCATGTAACCTACGTTTGCTGCTCAGTCAGCTCGAGCAGTTACTTATGCCGCGGGTGGAAGAAAAATCTATTGCGCTCGATTTTCAGATCGATCCGTCGATACCTGATTGGATTGAAATAGACGAACAACGATTACGCCAGATACTGCTAAATCTTCTCAGCAACGCGATCAAATTCACAGACTATGGTGAGGTTAGTCTCCAAGTAGATTTACAAGTTAACAATTGCTTGGGCTTTAAAGTGATTGATACCGGCATAGGTATCCCTTGGGATGAACAAGGGCAGATCTTTTCTGAATTCACTACCATCAGTAATACGCAAAATCGTCCCTACGAGGGTACAGGTTTAGGCCTTTCAATAAGCCAAAAGCTGGTGAATTTACTGGGCGGCGAACTGCAATTTAGCAGTGAACCGAGTAAAGGTAGTACATTTAGCTTTTCTTTGGCTGTTGTCCAATCAGTTGCCCCAGCTGACAGCGTAGCAGTTACAGGTGATGTCAGATTTAATGCCACTGCTTTAGTGGTCGATGATAGTGCGACTAACCGGATTGTAGTCGAACATATGCTGGTGTCCTTGGGACTTAAAACCGTTTGTGTATCCAGTGGTGCTGAGGCGATTGCAGCCTACCAGCCGGGGCGCTTCCAGTTGATCTTTATGGATATTTCCATGCCTGATATGGATGGCTATGAGACAACTGAACGACTGCGCTTGCGAGACGATTGGGACTGTACCCCGATCATCGCTTTTACTGCGTACGTTATGCCTGAAGATAGAGAAAAGATAAATCGATATGACATGTCGGGTTATCTGGAAAAGCCGTTAGATAAAAAAGTGCTGGTTCAGGTCATTTCCCCTTTATTAGCGACTTACAAGGTTGATTCAAGTAAACAGAGTATCGAATCCGTTGTTGCGGATGATGGCACAGAATTGCTAGAACCTGACTATGTCAATCAGTTAGCACGTGATACATCAGAAGAAGTTCTGCCCCAGTTAGTCAATGTTTTTAAAGAGGATGTTGATAAAAGGTTAGAGGAGCTTTCTAACCCAGATATTGATGATGCGGTTCTCGAACGTAACCTCCATACCATTGGCAGCAGTTCCGCTTTGTATGGCTTGATGACCCTATCTAAGAAAGCCAGAAGTCTTGAGAAGGTTTGCCGAGAGGGCGGGTGCGTAAGAGCATCGCTGCTCGATTTTTTGACGCTCGCCCAGCAAAGCTTAGATTGTCTGGATCAGTTTATGTTGGAAAGAAAAGCTTAAGCGTTTTCTTTCCAACTATTCCGTTTTCGATAGATGGTAGCAGCACTGATTTTTAGATAGTGTGCTGCCGTTGGAATATTACCCCCACACAGATCAATTGCTCGTTCAATTGCTTCTCGTTCTATATCTGCCATCGGCCTGATAAGCTCTGAAAGCTGATCTTGAACCGGGCTTGATATATCTGAAGGCGCAAATGCGGGGGCAGTAGCCATCGGTTCTGGTGCCGCAGTAGCTAAACTATGTACTGCCGCTGATTGCACCGGTTTGATACAGCTATCCAAAGGAGCAGGTAGCATAGCTTGTGTGACTTCATCACCATTGTGTAGTACCACGATATTTCGGACAACGTTTTGTAACTGACGAACATTACCCGGCCAATCGTAGTTGCTTAAAATAAGCTCGGTTTCAGGTTCAAAGCGCTTAAAGCCTTTGCCTTCCTCTTCGGCGTACTGAGTTAGGAAGCTCTGTGCTATTTCGATAACATCATTCTCTCGCTCTCGTAGCGGTGGAAGATGAATCGGAAGAACATGTAATCGGTAATATAAATCTTCGCGGAAATTACCTGCTTGAACCTCAGCAAGAGGGTCTTTGTTACTCGCACAGACAATTCGGACATCGACCTTTTCGGTTTTATCACTACCGACTTTTTGCAGGGTGCCGGTCTGTAAAAAACGTAAGAGTTTTGATTGCAGGGCAAGTTCCATCTCACAGATTTCATCAAGGAACAGAGTACCGCCATTTGCAGCGCTGGCAGCACCGTCTCGATCACTAACAGCACCGGTAAAGGCCCCTTTTTTATGACCGAAAATCTCGCTCTCGATTAGATCTTTTGGAATAGCGCCGCAGTTTAATGCGATAAAAGGTGATTTTTGGCGTTCACTTCGTTGATGGATCGCTTCAGCGCAGACCTCTTTACCGGTACCACTTTCACCAGTGATAAAAATGGTAGCTTTCGAGCTCGCCGCGCTATCGATCACTTGATAAACCCGCTGCATCGACAGAGAAGAACCAATAAAGCCACAGAAGTTGTGACGATCGATCTCTTCTCGATAAGTTTCGACAATACGTTTGAGTTTTTGGCTTTCGAAGGTGTTGTTGAGTGTGGTGACTAAGCGGTCTTTGCTGAACGGTTTAACCAGATAATCGCGGGCACCCAGTCTCATCGCCTCAATAGCGGTGTTCATCGAGCAATCGCCCGTAGTTACAATCACCTCAGTGGCTATCTCTTCTTGATTTACTTTCTCGAGAATCTCTATCCCGTTCATATCGGGTAAACTGAGATCGAGGAGAATGCCGTCGAAGCTCTCTTTCTGTAAAGCTGCTAAGGCTCCCTGGCCTGTTTCTTCATGGTGAATCTGGTACGGCAAACCGGTGAGGTAGCTACGGTAAACCGCCGCCATGGAAACATCATCTTCAACAAGCAGAATACGATTAACTTCAGGTACGGGCATAGGAAATCCTCTCCAACCAAAAACCTACCCTTAGCCTATGCTACAGGGTAGGCTGTTACAAGCACCAAGTGATTGAATTTTATCCGATATCGGTTTGGGCAAGGAAATGACTGAAATATTAGGCGAATGGCATTTAAAACCTCAGTTGGAAGAAGCGCGTAGGGTGCGAGAAGAGCTCGCTACCCTATTGGAACAATTTGAATGCAAAAACAAAGATGCATTCCTGTTAGCGACCGCAGAGTTAATCGTTAATCTATCGCGCTACCCTGATCCTAAGCCAACCGAAATTGTTCTGACTTTGAGTCGAGATCAATTTGATTACTGGTTAGAACTTCGTGATAACGGTCCGAGCTTTAGTCAGTTTAGTCAGATGTTGGACGATCCTGAGGACTTAACTGCCGCTGAGAGCGGAATGGGCTTAAAGCTGTTAGCCCATTATTTTGATGACATGCACTATGTCCCAGCCTGTTATCGGGACGATGCCTGTAATGTCATGGTGTTACGCCAGGCAAGGCCGCAGGCTAAATCAGCTCTCACCGTGCTGGTCGTGGATGATGATCCAGCCTATCGCTTAGTCATTGAGCAATATTTACTACCGCAATATAAAGTGCTGAGCGCAGCATCAGTAGCAGAAGCGTTTCAATCTGTTCTCAAATATAAGCCGGATCTTGTGATCTGTGATATCCACATGCCACAGGCAGACGGTCCAGCCCTATTCGATAAGATCTCCCATATCCCTGATGTCGCCGATACGGCATTTATCTATGTGACTGGTTGTATAGAGCCTGAACTGTTAAACAAAGCCCTAAGACGTCCAATTGATGATTTGCTTTCAAAGCCCGTTAGCAGGGAACAACTGCTGAGTACCATTCAACGGGTCGTCTGCAGGCGTGAGCACCTGAGTGCGCAGATTCACCAAGAGGTGGATCAGAAAGTCACGCTAGGTCTACGGCCAAGTCTGCCCAAGCAGATCCCAGGCTATGAGATCGAGCTAAGAACCGTCAATCCAGAAGCGGGAGGCGGGGATTTAGTTCAGTTTTATCCACAAAAGGATCGATCTCTGTTTCTATTTGCCGATCTGATGGGGCATGGTTTGTCTGCCAAAGGATTTTCTTATGCCCTTGCTGGCTATTTAAGAGGGCTTTGCTCTGCTTACTCTTCGCTGGGTATAGAGTTACCCGCGTTGTTTAATCAGTTAGCCCTTGGCTTTGATGAAGACCCAGTACTCAAGAAAACCCTGGCGACCATTGCAGCAATGACTTTATCTCCAGATGGGGATGTAGCCATCATCAATGCTGGCCATCCGAGTCCTATATTGATGAGTGATACCGAGGTTAAAGATATTGAGGCTAAGTCGCCAATGCTTGGTATGGGGATCGAGGGCTATCAACAAGCGTGCTTTTCTCTAGAGATAAACGATAGGATTTTGCTTTATTCAGATGGTTTTAACGACGCGGCGGTCGAGATGCCAATAGAGCTAAAAGCAGCTATTGAACGGAGCTGTCATCTACCTTTAGCGGCAGCGGCTGATCATCTTTTACAAGCGCGTTTGAACCTGTCTGCTCCTGATGATGATCTCACGCTGATCTTGCTGGAGCGGACAGAAAGTTATAACTCCTGATTCAATAAGGTCATCTGGCTAAAACGTTTGCGTAGGTACTGCATTAGTTTCGGTAGTCTTTTTTCGAAGCGATAGGTTTCTCGGATTAATTCCTGCTGCAGCGAGGGCGCGAAGCGATCATTCATGATGATACCTGCCAGAATGGCCCCGCTATTTTTCAGCGTTTCCCTTGCTTCATCCACTTGAGATTCAGTGGTTCGTCCAGTGACTATATTTAGCAACGTCGCTTTGCTGGCCGAGCAGATGATATCGACAGGTAGATGGTTATCGTGTTGTAGCTGTGATTTTTCGGTTAATACCGGCGCACAGTCACAAATCACCATATCGAACAGATTTAGGCAACTGTTTAAAAAAAGCTTAAGGGTTTCTAGATCCCTAAACTCTACACAGTGACTCGACTGCACTGGGCAGTTTAAAACCATCAAGCCCGGTACATCGGTTTCTTGCGCGGCATGCTCCCAGTGGCCAGTTAAAGGTAGCCACTCATTATTGGTGAGTGATAACCAGTTGGCTAACTGGGGGTTACCGGTATTCAATTCTATCAACAAAACCCTTTTACCTGCCTTAGCTGCTCGCGTCGCGACAGCTAAGGCCAGTGAGGTGTTGCCTGCGTCAGATTGGGTACTACAGATGGTAAATTGCTGTAGGTTCTGGCGCAGTACGCGTGCGTAAACGGTTTCTATCGCGCTATGTCTATGCAAAGCTAACATTGTTGTTCTCCTTTACAGACCAACCAGCGTGGCAAACGATATAACAGTTACAGATTCCTGTAGGGTGCTGACAAATCGATACCAGGTACTTTGCTCTTTACCCGGTATATACAGGGTGTCTCCGGAGCGAATCACCGGTAGGTCGCGGTAATCACCGGTTTTTGCAAAATCGACAAGGTCGAATAGACGGGAGTGAGCTTCGCCATCAATACGGTTAATCACCATAATTCGATCCTGCAGAGCGCTGTTTAGTGGGCCGCCGGCTTCGGCTAACAGATCCAAGACAGTCATGTTGTCATCAAAGCTATAGCGACCTGGACGCGCAACCGCACCCAGTACACGAACTACAGTTTCTTTTGGCTTTTCCAACCAAGCACGGTCACGTTTCGGGATAAAGATCACATCTTCGTTTTTCACTGTAGGCAGCAGAGTTTCATCACCTGTTTGGAAATAGTTGTGAAGATTCAGATGGCTAACTTCCGTTTTACCCTGTTTACGATGAGTGATACGTACGCTAGATAGATCCGCCAACCCTGTAGGGCCTTGCGCTGCGGACAAAATATCAAGGAAGTTTAGTTCGTTGTTAAAGGCGTAACGGCCTGGCGCACCCACTTCACCAAAGATATAAATAGAACGGTCGCTAGACTGTCTTACCCACTGTGAGCGGTTGTCATTTGGATCTTTAGGTAGTTCTGGGATCACCACGGTATCACCGGCGCGAATGCGTGGAATCTGGCGAATATCACCGCCTTTATCTAGGAAGTGTTTTAGGTCAAAGCTTACAGACTCAGTGACGCCGTTACCTCGGTTTTGCAGAATCTGCAGGTGAGCAGTGTCAGCGCTGGCAATTGGGCCACCGGCATGGGCAATCAGATCCATCATGGTCATCTCAGATGCCCATTCGTAACGGCCAGGTCTTCTTACCGCACCGATAATTTTAACCGCACGATTAGGATGAACTTTTAACCAGCTTTTCTCATTCATATCTGTTTTTTCAGGTACGAGGATTGCATCGCCCGGAAGAATTTCAGGCAAACTACCGCGACGTTGACCATCGACATAGCCTTGTAAGTCAAAAGGAACGACTTGGCCATCAGCACGGATAATGCGAATCTGACGGGTTTCAGCAAAACGCGTTGGACCACCTGCAGTCGCTAATAGATCGTAGAAACCACTTTCTTCACCCATCTCCATAGCACCGGGTTTGAAAACTTCACCCATGACATAAACAGTACGAGAGCCACTCTGAACTTGCTCGGTTGCTTGAGGGATAAAGATCACATCACCCTGATGAATTTCAGGCATAAGGGCAGGGTTACCCGTATCTAGATATTCACGCATGTTGAATGGGAAAGGCTGACCGTTGTGGATAACACGAATCTGCTCGATACCGGCATAACGTGTTACACCACCAGCACGCATTATTAGATCCATTACTGATGCTTTTTCTTTATAGGCAAAGGTACCTGGGCGATGAACCTCACCAAATACTTTTACCGATTCACCGTTTTTACCGGCATCACCAGATGCAGTCAGTGTGCGGGCATCGAAATCGACCTGGACATTACCGATCAGTGGAGATGCTGGCACAAAGATTACATCCATAGGATTAAGAGCGGGCAGAGAACTTGGATCACCACTGTCCAGATAGCGTTTGTAATCAAATTCGATCAGCTTGTTTTTTCTACGGATCTGTAACTTGTTTAGTTGTGCACCTTGAGCCAGACCACCGGCTTTGTTAATCGCCATTTGGACGTTGGAATTAATAGGAAGATCTACTGCGCCCGGCGTTTTTACGTAGCCTAATACAGTGACTGAAAGGCGGCGTTCTTGTAAGGAAATATCAAATTTTGACAGATCCTTATAAACACTTCCAAGGCGGTTTTTAAGCAGGGCTTTGGCTTCTCTTAAGTTGCGTCCTTCGAGGTTGATCGCACCAATCTCAGGCAAAACGATCTGTCCTTGTTGGTCCAACTGAAAGCTTTGTTCAAATGCGCTTTCGCCGGGAAGCTTTATCTGGATCATGTCACCTGGGCGCAGTGTTTCAGCCCACAGGTTGCCACTAAAAAGTACAAATAAGATGAGTGTTCTGATTAGAGGGATCATATGCATGCCTCCTGAGTTAGCTGTTGGTTGCAATGGCTTTTCACTCTTAAGGAAGCAGCACCGTTCTCTAATATATGCAGTAACTTTTCTGCTTGCTCTAAAGGTAGCTGAGCTTGCATAAGGTAGTTTGCCTCATACAGCCTTCTGCTACGGGTGACCAGCAACTGAATCTCTTGATAGATCGCTGGATATTGGTCTTGTTTGCCATTTAAATTGTGTTCACTAATGACCGCTTCGCACTTATTCAGCCTTGATTGCAGAGTGGGAACTTCACTTTTAATCGGGAAACGTTCTGCCACTCCGCCTTCACCTTCAGGTACTAAGTAGAAGCAGCCAGAAGAGGTCATTAGCGTTGTGTGTAACAGTAATAGTGAGATCAATTTCATTGTTCTGGCCTCAGTCCTGAACAGTGATCGATTGATCAATACGAAGGTGCTTAAGCAGCTCTAAAGGCTGACCATGTACACCGCAAAGGCTAAGCTTGCGTTCTTTGGAGCGTAAGCGTTTGAAGAGGAAAACGATGGCGCCAATACCGGAAGAATCGATAAATTCGATTTTTCCTAAGTTAAGGACTACGTCAGATTGATCCTGAATTAATTCATCGAATTTTGGTCGAAGAATCTCTACGGCAAGAGCATCTAATGATCCTTCAATCTCTAGATGTAGTTCATTTTGTACGGTTTCTAAAGTTGGCATAACGATTCTCCTTATGTCGGTTATGACTAAGAAGGAGCAATACCTATGCCAGAGAGGTAAGATTTTGATCTGTAAGGGTTTAATGAATTTATGGTTCGTGTGAAATGAGAATGTAGTTTGCTATTCTCATTTTGCGAATCAAATTGTAAAACGTATTTTGAGTGTTGTATTTCTGGGCTTGGATGAGCTCAGAGCTATCTATTTAGACTCGCTCTGAGCTACGACCCTTTTTCACTGTTACTGCCCTCGTCCGCTCACCATCACAATCAGGGTTTTAAACATGATGCCGAAATCCGAACGGAGCCAGCCCACTAAGCTTCCAAGGCTGAGGGCATAGGCATGATCGAAGGCAACCTTGGAGCGCACATCATCAATGTTTCGGTCATAACCTTGGTTAACTTGAGCGAGACCTGTAATTCCCGGTTTAATTCCCCATGTACGTTCAGCAAAAAATGGAATTGCGTGTTCTAATTTTTGATAAAAGCCTGGGCGCTCTGGACGTGGTCCAATCAATGACATATCGCCTTTAAGAACATTAAAAAACTGCGGTAGTTCATCCAGTCGAGTCTTGCGAAGGAAGCGGCCGACTGTTGTGACTCTAGGGTCATCTTCTGTTGCCCAGGTTGCGCCGGAAACGGCTTCTGCATCTAAACGCATAGTGCGGAACTTATACATCCAGAAGAGTTCTGTTTTCTCGCCGTTAGCATGACCAATACGGAGCTGTTTGAACAAGATCGGCCCTGGTGAGCTGATATAGGTTGCCAGAGCGATAAAAGGGTAGAGAAGCAGACAAATAATCAGTCCGGTTGTCGCAACCACTATATCCATTAAACGCTTTGCAAAAATCACAGGTGTTGGAATATAACTGTTCATGATGATCTCTCCTTATACGACATTAATTTCTAACTGATTTCCAATGGCCTTTTTCTAAACCAGCTATGTAGCGCAGACATCCAGTAAGACCGTTGTAGTAACCGTTAATGACATAAAATCCGAGTTTGAAAGGTTTATATAAGATATGAGTTGGAGTTTTGTTTTCCGGAATCAGTGTGGATAAGCGTGCCAGCGCAATGCCTAGCAGTTGTAGCACAGTGAAAATGGCAAAAGCATCTAGATAGAGCGCTAGCAAACCACAGAGTACAAACTGAGCGAGCAAGATCAGTGGCATCAGGCCTCTTAGCACTTTTCCGGAAAAGAAACTGAAGGCTGTGCCGCCGAAGCTTGGTGAAAGTAACTTACTCAATCTAAGAACTTGCTGTAGGTTGCCTGCGGCGATACGGATGCGACGTTTATGATCCATATCGAGGGAGGATGCTTCTAATTCCAGACCGATTAGGTCACAGTCATATTTACCCTCATAACCCTGCTCGATAATCTGCATAGGCAGAATAAAATCATCATTGATCGTATCGGCCTGAAGCGGAGTAAATAGGTCTTGGCGTATAAAATACAGAGCGCCATGTACACCAATTGCGCTACCAATACTCGCTTCACCTTGCTTGAGCTGAGTTTGATAGTTCCAGTACTGCTTTTCACCCTCACTACCCGGAGATAAGAGTTTGTAGGTAGCTGCAACAAAACCGGTTTTAGGATCATCAAAGTGGCGATTAACCAGCTTTAACGCATCAAATGAGATCAACGCCGAAGCATCACTTAACGCCACGATGTCAGCATCAATATTTGGAATGATCTGGTTGATCAGTGCTACTTTTCCGTGGTTTTTGCGGAAGTTCAGGATATTGACATTTAAGTGAGCCAACTCAGGGGCTTCTAGAGCCTCGCGAGCGATGTCTGCTGTTCTATCCTTGCAGCCATCACAGGCGATAATGACCTGCAATTTGTCGCTTGGGTAATCCAAACTGGCGATGTTTCTAAGCTTATCCGCAATGAAGTCAGCTTCATTGTAGGCTGGTACAAAGATACATAGGCTTCTGTAATTTGGATCAGCTATATCCTTTTCTTGTGACGAAGGAGCTCTCTTATTCAGCTGATTCATGATCAGAGGATAAGCGATATGGTGATAGATAATTAAGACCCAACTTAGCGCAAATAGGCTCAATAAAAAGATAATCATTTTAAGCCTCCTTTGGTTGTGACAGTAGCTGGAAGTAAGCGTCAGCGGTTTTATGTAGGTTGCCTTTTTTCAACACGAACTCGCGTGGACTGTGACGTTTAGGCATCAGATACTGACGTAAAATGGCATGCTGAAGTGCGACACGGCTGCCAGGAGGAATCAGATCTCCAGAGTCTGGGCAAACAATGGTTTTACAGCCTCCAACATCGGTCACAATGACAGGGACACCACACGCCTGAGCTTCCAATGGGGAAAGAGGTAAACCTTCGTTAAGCGATGAAAGGCAGAAAATATCGATCGCGTGGTAGAAGGGAAGGGTGTCATCTAAGTGTCCTAGAAAAAACACACGATCATTGATGCCCAGATCATAGGCAACAGTTTTCAGGTGATTGAGCAGAGAACCATCGCCAGCTAAGACCAAGGATAAATTAGCATGGGTGTTGCTTAAGGATTTGAGCAATAACTCATGGCCTTTTACGGCTTCTAATCTTGCGGCGCAACCTAGCAAAGTTCCTTGTATCGGGAGGTTTAAGCGCTTACGGCTTTTTAACTTTTCAATTTGTGTTGGTGGACAGAAATGCGTCGTATCCACGCCATTTTGAATAATATCAGGGCGACTATTTGGGAAGTGGTGTAACAGTTCGTTAGCGACTGCTTCGCAATCGGCAACCAGCTTAAATGTCAGCGATCGGATTAAATAATCCTGCAAGCGTTTATTCGCAGATGCATTAAGGTGCCATGCATCATGTTCTGTATGGACATGAGGAAGTTTTAATAATTTGGCCGCTATGCCGCCATAAAATAGAGGACCGATATGATGAGTATGAATAGCGGTAGCGTTGATCTTTTTTAATGCGTTTTTTAATCGCAAAAATAAGCGTGGACTAATGCCCTCTTTTTTGTGGAAAAACTGCAGTTGAGATCGATATTGTTCCAGTCTTGGCCACTCTCTTACCGCTTCTTCATAACTGCCTTCTAAGCTAAAAATATAGACATCGGCTTTATTGCTTAGTTGGTTTAACAGGTCTAAAGCCATGGTCTCGATTCCACCGGGGCGGAGGTGTTGGACGATTTGTACGATTACTGTATTCACGATGTACTCTCCTGCAATGCTATAGCGTTTAAATCTTTCTCAAGCGGCGGAATTCGAACGAGCACAGGGACACTTAACATCTCAGTTAAGGTGTCTTTGCGGCGAACGGTGGTATCGAGGACTTCTGCGATTACAGCGAGCCCAAAACCCAGTCCGATGCCCGCAACAACGCCGGCAATAACAAAGGCGATAAGGGGAAGGTTGATAGGTGCCAAAGGTTCAAAAGGTGGATCGATCAGTTTTACGCGTTCATTCTCTTCATTCTTACCAAGTGATCGAGTGACTCTGGCCATCTCATGACGTTCGGCTAAGTCTTCATAGATTTTTTGGCGAACCTGAATGTCGCGCTCCAGTTCTTTTAAACGACGCTCGTGCTGGCCATAGCCACTCACACGGTTTTGTAGGTTTTCTATCTCTGTAGTTAAGGAGCTAACCTCTTTGCTTAATCGTTCAATATGGTCGTCGGCTTGCTGTAGGCGCTCTAACTGGGAAATAAGAAGTGGGTGTTGATTACCACCTTGCTCTGATTCATTGGTCGTTGCGGTAGTGGCGATCGCCCAAAGGCGTTCAAGTTTTACTTTATTGAGGTCGCCTTGGTTGAGAGCTTTCATGCTCTCCAAAATGCGACTGCGTTCTCTTTCCAAAGACTGTAACTGCGCAAGCACATGCTGTACTTGGCTATGTTCGTCGGTGTACCGCGCACGAAGCTGTGTTAACTCGGCCATCACGTTGATGATGGCTTCCTCAATCTTGCCGACCACTGGGTTCGTTTGTGATAGGCGTAACGCTAGGCTTGCTTGAGCTGCTTTAGCGCCTTCAAGCTCGATGCGGCGTTCAGCTATATAGGCTTTTAGATTGGATAAGCGCGCCACATTAGCACCATGCAGTGCGGGTAGCTCGCTGGCGAACTCATTTTTATATTCGGCTAAGGCTTTTTCTGCTGTTTGCAGATCGGCTTTTCGGGTCTCTAATTCTTTTGCTAGGAACGTTTCTGATTGAACGATTGATGAACGCTGCGGAGCAAGCACGCGCTCGACAAAACGCATACTGACAACAGACAACGTCTCTTTCATATGTGTTTTGTCTTCGGCTTTGTAGGAGATCTTAATCAGGTTGTCGCCAACCAATTTTGCGCTAAGCGATTTAGATAGCTCACCGATGATGTAGGCTTTCTCTTTCTCATCCATCTCTTCGGTAATCATCTCTCGCTGCCAAGCGACGCCCGCAAGAATATGGCGGCTATGTAGAAGAGCGTTGAGTGCTTCCATTCGATGGCGAAGGTTAGTCGCGATCGATAGATCCTCGAGAAATGGGTTATGTTCAGAGGCTTCTTGAAACAAGATCGTGGTGGTTGTTTCATATTTTTTAGGCGACAGAATACCGATCGCCAAACCAATAAATGGCATAAGCAAAATAGGCAGCGCGATTAAATAGCGACGCCTCCATCCCGCCCATAGGATGGACGCGATGTTTTTGACTAATGCGCTACGAATCATGGTTAGCTACCGTTAGGTTATTGGTTTTTTTGATCAGCACCTGATTTGGCGCTAATGAAGGGGATAAGCGCATATCGGTTTTCTTGGCGCGCTTTTCCAGAAAGTTACTCACAGCGTTACAACGGTTGATACCTACACCGACCGCTACAAACCGATCCGCACTTTCACTCGGTGAGCATTCGATACTGAGTTTTGAAGGCTGGGCATTGGCATATTCGTTGAGGTTATCTTTTTGTTTCTCATCTAATGCCACGGTGTCATCTGCGAAGTGCAAAACAAGTTCACGAGGGACGTGGTTATCTGCGTAACCTTTCTCGCCGCGGGCACGGGAGAGAAGTTGGTCTACGCTGATGCTTTCTTCTGCTACAGGTGCGTCTTCGGAGCCTAAAAAACCTATATCCATGGTTTTTAGTGCTGCAGTACATCCTGTTAGTGAAAAAAGGCTGCAAGTAAACAGGGTGGTTGCAATGAACTTAGAGCGCATGGTCTATCTCCTGAGCAAAATTTTGTTATTGCTCAAGAAATTGCAGCTTTCAGGCCAACCTAAATGAAATGATCTGCAAGCCCCATGAATACTAGGGTTTCGTTGTTTGTGGAGAGGGCTATTTATACGGGGTGAACTAGGCTTTTTGAGGTTTTTCTCAAGCTGATTCTCAAAATGAGAATAAGCTTGAGAGATCTTTCAGAGGCGGTATCTTTTGCGAAATTAGCGCTTTCTAATCACTAAGCTACCGATGGAATAGCCTGCGCCAAAGGAACAGATAACGCCTAAATCACCTTTCTTTAGGTCGGATTGGTATAGGTTGAATGCGATAAGTGAGCCGGCAGAGGCTGTATTGGCATATTGATCTAAGATGATCGGCGCTTCCTCTTGCGATGCTTCTCGCCCTAATAGTTTTTTACCGATCAGTTGATTCATATTGATATTGGCCTGATGAAGCCACCAGCGGGTGACTTGCTGGTTTTCAATCCCCAAAGACGCGAGCTGGGTCGAGAGGTGTTCTACGGCCATAGGACAGACCTCTTTAAACACCTTTCTTCCATGTTGAATAAAGAACTTATCCTGCCCGAAGGGATCACTATCATTGGTGTAGGCAAGGTAACCAAAATTAGAGCGAATATTGTTGGAGAAAAGCGTCACGGATTTGGTACTTAGTACATCGTAACTTTCTTCTGAAGTGCAGCTGTCGGCATTCTCCATTACGGTAGCGACAGAGATATCACCAAAAATGAAATGGCTGTCTCTATCGCGCCAGTTATTCTGAGGTGATGTTAATTCTGGATTGATGATCAAAACAGCTTTTGCAGTCCCAGCGGTTAACATCTCATAGCCTCG
The DNA here is from genome assembly GCF_047778105.1 of Neptuniibacter sp. QD37_11. Taxonomy (NCBI): domain Bacteria; kingdom Pseudomonadati; phylum Pseudomonadota; class Gammaproteobacteria; order Oceanospirillales; family Oceanospirillaceae; genus Neptuniibacter; species Neptuniibacter sp. QD37_11. The sequence continues at coordinate 944,997 of NZ_CP180552.1, forward strand.
TTGCAAGGCAAATGTGGCAGAAGAGCATGCAACCAACATATCAAAGGCAAAGCCCTGAATCCCCAATGCTTGCTGAACCTCGATCGAAATAGCTGGGTAAGCTCTTTCGGTATAGGAGCAAGCAACAATCACAGCATCAATATCAGCCGCGTTTTTATTCGCTTTTGCGAGTGCTTTTTTCGCGGCTGCTACGGCCATTTCTGCTTGATGGGAAAGCTGATCATTATCCCGTGGCTCAATGTAAGGGCGCATTCTTTCTGGATCAAGCGCGCCTTCTTTGCGGTAGACAAATCTGCTTTTAATACCTGACGCCTTTTCGATAAATTCGGCATTAGATAAAGGCTTAGCTTCGTACTTACCAGCAGCGATCTCTTCGGCATTTTGCTGGTTATAGTTATCGGCGTATTGGTTATAGGCCTCTACTAATTCTTCGTTGCTGATACTGTATTCAGGGGTCCAAAGACCGAAACCGCTGATGACGACTGAGGAAGGGATCGAATTCATAAAATTGTCTCGGCAGGGCAGGTTATAGGGCTGTAATGGTTATAAAAGCCAACGTTAGATTGTCCCGTTAAACATAGCTTATGCCATTAACATAAGCGTTATTTTTTACTGGCAAATTCCTTCAGTTATTAAAGTTGAACTTTAAAATGGCCACTGCCTATGGGTCGCTTCTCACTATGAAAATAATTCCGAAGAGATTGCTGTCCATTTCTCGCTGAAAATCCTATCAGGCACTATTGTTTGTGTGTATTAGGAAGGTTTGTGATCGTCCGTCGGATAGTTAAATATCAAAAAAATTTAACTCGCCGTTCTATGGAGCCTTTTCTAAAGGAGGGAAGGAGTATGATGCTTGCAAGATGGCATATAGATGCGAGGTTTGGACACAAACAAACAGTGATTGATTCATTGTCTCGGTGGTTTGAAGAGATTGGCAGTCAAATAGGATGGACCTCTGACAAAGTAAGAATTGTCACAGGGTCTGTAGGTGCCAAAGAGTCTGTTGTAATTTCTGAAGTGGTGATCTCGGGATTAACCGAACTCGATGAGTCTTGGCAAAAATTAGGGGATATAGAAGCTCACAAGACGTGGAGTAAGGAACTAGAGCCTTATATTGTCTCCGGTTCACAATATTGGGAAATTCTTAGAATCGTCTAATCTGACGATTCTCTTTTTCAGGGGAATTAGATGCGATGATCTATTCCCCTGAATAATGGTGATTTATTAAAGATCATTAAGCATCTCTTTTAAGTCCTCAGCACGTTGAGTCCAGCTTTCGCGGTTTACACGATTGCGGCGGATCTCTTTCATCAGTTCTCTGTGCTTTTCTGTGTTACCTATCTCTTCGATAGCCGCAGCAAAACCATCAGCCGCATTGCTTACTTTTACGAGATCTCGATAACCGTCTAGCGCAGGGAAATCAGTACTTACCACTGGAGAGCCTGCTGCAAGATATTCTCGTAATTTCAGCGGATTGCAGGCTTCGATTTGTTCATTACGAAGGAAGGGCAGCAAACCAACATCCCAATGCTGACTATAGTGAGGCAGCTCATGATGAGGTTTAGGGCCTAACCAAACAATATTGGGCTGTTTTAACAGTACACTGATATCGGTGTGTGCTGGGCCGATCAACACGAAGGTCCAGTGGGGTAGGCGCTTAGCGACTTCAATGTAAAGCTCTTGGTCAAACCAGCCTGCTAGCGCACCATAAAATCCAGCGACAGGACCATCAGGAAGGTCGGATGCACGTTCTGCGGGTTTGCCGAACATCTCGCAATCGACCCCATGGGGTAATACCAAAGTTTTTCCTGCTGGGAACTTCTCGGCCAGCTTAGGGCTTGCGGCAATAATTAGCTGACATTTTTCAACTAACTCCTGTTCCATTTTGGCGACTGGTGCATGGTCCACACCATCTAAGGCCGAAAAGTCATCACCACAATAATAGATGGCCGCGCGTTCGCCCATTTTGCCTACAACATCTACTGCTGAGGGGAGTGAAGTCCACAAAATTGGAGCTTCGCTTTGATCCTTCAGATAAGGGCGAAGTTTGTTGGTGAGTAACTCTTTATTCACTGTTCTCGCAAGAGAACTACCCGGAAACGGTAATGCCATAGGATTTACCAAGCTGGGGTGTGCGCCAGATAACTTAGGCTTAGGAGCCTGCAGTAAAGCCTTGAGCTTATTCCAGATGCGGCTCATATCACGCAGATTCAGCCTAGGTCTTCTTAAGCCTAAGGAGTTTACCCATAGCACTTCATTATCGGCTAAAAGGTGCTTCATCAAATGCTGGGTGCTACTAGGGTGTCCACCCCAGTCCTCACCAAAAACTAATAGATCGATATTCATGTGATCTCTCCTTTACGCTACTTTGCATGGTTTAGGTCGAGATAGCGGTTTGATCACTTTTGCTGGTACGCCGGCTGCAATCACAAAAGGTGGTAAGTCTTGAGTCACCACACTTCCAGCAGCGACGATAGTACCTTCACCAATCGTGACCCCTTTCATTACAGTGACTCCAGAACCGAGCCAAACATTTTTACGAAGGATGATGTCACCAATTTGATCTTCCGTATCCGGTAGCCCTTTGGCACGAGCTTCTGGATCCACAGGATGACCAGGGTAGCCCGCTAGAAAGCCTCGGCCTGCAATACGGACGTTATCTTCCAGAACAACTTTGGTACCGACAGCGATGGTGGTTTGCCATGCGATACCCACGTTGTTGCCGATAATTAATTGTGGTGTTTCTTTTCCACTCCAACGGCCGGAGAAAGTGGTCTGGCCGGAGATACGACAGCGATCACCCATGCTTATATTAAGGCTACCTTGGACAAGCGGCATGCCACCGTAGAGATACAATTGGCGACCAGCTTGGCTTAAGCGGGTCTTAAACATTGGTGTCCAATAAAAGACCCGTGCAAGCCCACTGATAAACCCAGTACATAATGTGTGCCCCATACGAATCGGTTTAAACACTAGATTTACCGCCGGGATTTCGAAATTGTGCAAGGTGTAATGACAGGCTTTTAAAGTACGGGCCAGTGGATGATTACCTGCTTTAACCCACTGTTTAAGCCCTTGTAGTTTGTTCATTCTACTGTCACCGATTTAGCTAGGTTTCGAGGTTGATCCACGTCGGTTCCTTTCGCCAACGCAGCGTGATAAGCGATGAGTTGCAACGCGATGGTGAACAAAATAGGCGTTACAATCGAGTGAGCATTAGGTAGGGTTACGGATTCCACTTCTAGGTCTTGTAGCGAAAGTATGCTTTCGGAATCACCTAAGAAAATACAGCGACCGCCACGGCTCATGACCTCTTCCATATTGGCTCTGGTTTTATCCAGAAGTTCGTCGTTAGGCGCGATAACAAACACCGGCGTGCCTTCTTCGATTAGGGCGATTGGCCCGTGTTTGAGCTCACCTGCGCTAAAGCCTTCGGCATGGATATAGCTGATCTCTTTGAGTTTAAGCGCGCCTTCCAAAGCGATAGGGAAGTTAGAACCACGGCCGATAAAATAAGCGTCTTGGCAATCTTGCATCGATGCGCCGATCGACTCGAATAGGGATTCTTGCTGCAAAACCAGATCGACTTGAGATGGCATAGTTGATAGCTCTATGCTCAAGTTTGATGCTTCGCTTAGATCAATCATTTTGCGGCAGTATGCGGCGCGAACGGCCAAAGTAGCTAACACCGTTAACTGTGCAGTAAACGCTTTGGTTGAAGCAACGCCGACTTCGGGGCCTGCTTGGGTCTGCATACTGAAGTCTGTTTCACGGGCGATGGTACTTTCAGCAACATTTACAATACTAATGGTCTTTTGTCCTTGCTCTTTGGCATAGCGCAGCGCGGCCAAGGTATCCGCAGTCTCGCCGGATTGAGAGATAAATAGAGAGGCGCCCTGCTTGCTCAAGAGGGGAGAGCGATAGCGAAACTCGGATGCAACTTCGACATCAACAGGCAACTTCGCAATTCGTTCAAACCAGTATTTCGCAACCATTGCGGCATAAAAAGAGGTACCGCAGGCGATGATATTCAGTCTGTCGACTTGGCTAAAATCTATCGGTGCTTCGGGTAGTACTCTTTGTGTGTGATAGAAAGTATTGCGTACACTATCTGCTTGCTGGTGGATCTCTTTATGCATGTAATGACGGTGGTTTTGTTTGTCCTGAGTGTGATCCTCTGCCTCGAACAACTGCATTTCACGTTTAATAGTGCGACCAGAAGCATCGACTAGGTTGAAACCATCACGCTCCAAGCAAGCTTGATCACCTTCTTCCAGATAGAGGATATGCGTAGGTGATCCACTTAATGCCAAGGAGTCAGAACCAAGGCTCATCCCTTGTTCGCTTTGACCTATTACTAAAGGGCTACCGCGGCGAGCCGCGTAAACATGTTCTTCGTCACCTTTAAAAAGCACACCTAGAGCAAAAGCACCTTGAAGATGGGATAGAGCACGGTTGAGTGCTTTTTCAGGTTCATAACCTTGATGTAAGAAAAGACTGATGAGATGAGGGATTACCTCAGTATCGGTCTGGCTTTGAAAGACAAAGCCTTCACTCTGCAGCCACTGTTTTAAATCGATGTAATTTTCAATAATGCCATTATGAACCACGGCAACATCATTATTAGAGTGGGGATGCGCGTTTAGTTCGTTGGGTTTACCGTGAGTTGCCCAACGGGTGTGCCCAATCCCTGCACAACTGGATAGATCCATCTGATCGAGTTGGTTTTTGAGGTGCTGTAATTTCCCTTCACGCTTCACAGTAGTGATGCCATTAGGTGCAAGGATCGATATTCCCGCAGAATCATATCCGCGATATTCGATGTTACTTAATCCTTGCAATAACTCAGGGACAATGTCGTTGTGATTAATCGAGCCAACTATTCCGCACATACCTAATCTCCTGCAGATTTTTTAAGTTATATCTAGATTTTGCAGAACTTGTGCCAGATTTATAATGCAATTAATTCAATGGCTTAGGTTGTTTTGAGTGGGCTGTTTAATCCGCTTTTCGCAATATGCGAATCACTTTGCTAATTGACGTTTTTGATATTGAGACAGGGCGATAGCGACAGATAAAAGAATATAGATAGGCCAAGTAAAACCCATCGTCAGGAAGGTGCCGGAAACGCAGAAACCCGCTAATCCAGCCTGAACCGATTGAGCACAGGCATACAGAACTGGCGAGTAGGGTTGATTGGGTCTCGGGCGAAAATGTTGAACGGTAGTCAGGCTTATTTTGGCAATGCTGGTGATGATGGCGATAAACAGGATAAAACCAAGAATGCCGGTCTCGGCCATAACGCCAAACCAGGTACTGTGTACCGCATGGTTTTTACCATCCCAGTGAGGACTGTATTCAAAGTAGTTAGAGATAAAGTTATTTAGACCGACGCCAGTAAGAGGATGGTGAATTGCCATGCCCATCGCTGCTTGCCAAGCGTAGATTCGTCCCATGGCTGATTCATCAATTCCCTCTTCGTGGGAACCGCCTGACGCACGATCACTCACACCTGCCAGCACAAACAAAATACTCAACGCACAAATGCCAGCTCCGATAAGCAGCATCTTGTTTTTGACTCTGTACCAGGCAAACACAGCGCCCACGGCACAAATGCCTAACATGCCGCCGCGGCTTTGAGTGGCGATAATGGCGCAAAAAACGGTGAGAAATGCGCATAAACTGAGTAGCTTTATGGTTTTGCCAAATCCGGGTGTCATAAAGCTGGCTAGGGCAAAACTGGCTGGAAATAAAAGTACGAGGGATAGGTCATTAGGGTCACCCAGCATGGAACCTATACTGCGACCAATAGTGACACGAGTACCTTCAACTATCTCTAGTCCCATCTGCTTGTTATAAAGTGCCACCACGCCTACCGCAATACCGCAAAACATCATGCTGATGATTAGCACTTTAAATTGAGATTCCTCTCTTAGCAGCCAGCTAATCGCGATCAACATTAGCGCAATTTTTACATAAGTCCCCGTTAGAGAATTAAGCGCTGCATCTCGATTCGTCGCTAAGACGGCACCGATAACGACTAAGAAGAAAAAACAGATAAATAGTGATTGCTCGCGACACCAGAACACTTGTATTCGCTTTGTAATAAGGTTGATAGAAAGAGAGCCCAAGGTTGCGATAGCAAGTAACTGCGGGATTTTTAGTGGGTATAACTGAGGGAAAACCTCATGCAACCTAAAGAAAGAGAATGCGATAAATGCCAAGCAGAGTAAGAAGGGCAGGCGTAAACCGATCAAAACCATCAGTGGTAGCAGAGCAATAGCACTGACTGCGGGGTGAGGTATGAGATACCAAGCCGCAGTGAGCAAACCGATACAGGTGAGTGCTACCAGGATTTGTGAGCCATTGCCCTCTACTCGAAGATTCATCGCTATGACCTATTTAGTAGTTGAGTCGTCATACTCAGAACTTTATTCGGGATAGGGATCAGTCCCACTGCAGTAGCTGTGGCGATAAAACCAACTATGATTCCGCAGTTTTGCAGTAACACTAACCAGCTTAAAGGCGCTGATGAAATAAGGCTGATGCAAAGAACACCTGCGGCACCTGTGAATAACAGACGGCGCAATTGGTATGGCAGCTTTAATGATCGCTGACTTACCCAGTAAGTAGCTGCCAAGCGACTACCTAGCGCTAGACATGTGGCAGCAATTGCCCCCCAAGCATGGAAGATAGGAATCAGGGTTAAGTAAGCAATCAAAGCGATTATGGCAGCAGCGCCATCAATCATTGCCGGACGAACAGTGGTGTTTTCACTCATTGCGCCAAAGGCCAGTGTTGAGGTCATGTTATGCACAGCCGCTAAGGCCGCTAGCCAAGGGATAAAAGCGATTGAGTCGTGATAGGTGGAAGGGGTTAGCAGGCGAACCATGGTTGGGCCTGCCGCAGCGATGAACAGTGCTGCGCTAATGGCGATAACTACACCCAAACTACCGATTTTGGCGCAGCGAGTTTTGCCATCGTCTTCTTTAAGGCAACTAAAACGACGGGCATGCCACCATAGATCAAATGGCTGAATAAGCACGGCTGTAATCAGGCCGAATTTAGCAGCTAGGGCATACTGTGCCATCTCGGCGGTACCTACTGCATCAGCCAAAATCCAGCGGTCGAAGCTACCTAATACAAAACCGGATATCCCAACAAAGATTAGCGGGCCACCGTAAATGGAATAGGTTTTAAAGCGTGAGAATTCAAAGTTAATACCTGTATCTTTTAACTGCTTCCAGATCAGCCAGCTACATAGCAAAATAGCAGAGGCGAGTGTCGCGCAAAGTACGCCTGTTACGCCGAAACCCATAAACAGTAGAGGTACAGCAATCGCTACCTGCAGTGCCACCCGACCTGCGGTTCCTATTAGATACGACCAAGCCATACCAGACATACGCAGCCATGCTAGTGGAATCAAAATGGTACCGACCATAGATAAACTGGCGAGAATCAGGCGCGTATCCAGTTCGGCAATATCCCCTGGTAGTAAGCGACTGATAGGGCCTGCGAACAGCTGGCCTAATATGAGTGCCAAGGTGCCAAGGCAGATCGCCATACCAAAAATATTGGCACTGGCTTTACGTTTTTCTATCTCATTGTCGGCACTGCCAGCAAAGCGAAACAGCGTTTCAGCCAAGCCCATACCGATCACGATACTTAATAGATCAGCCAAGGTTTGTAGTACGTCGAGACGACCATAATCCTCTGGGGTTAAAAAGTGGGTGGAGACGGGGACCATGATTAAAGCCAGCCCTTTGGAGAGAGCGATGGCTGAAGCGTAGATCAGACTGTGCTGAACTGCGGTGGGTAAATTAGCTATACGTTTTAACATGGTAAGCCTCCTTTCATTCAGATACTCAAGAAAGGAGCGAATTACAGGCCATATTTGATAAAACCTTTCAATTCAGTTGCTTAGTATTAACTTGGGGTGTCAGACTGTGATGAGTAAGGCCAAGAAAAGCTGATCTTTAAATTTTGATTCGCAAAATGCGAAAACGGCCCGTAGGCCGTTGTCGCTAGGGGTGAAGTATTCAGCCTAGGCTGATTTAGTTGGTTTACGTCTTAGAGTGAAAAAGCAGAGTAATGCTGTTAACAAACCGGCACTGCCGCCGCCCAGCGAAGGCGCAGGCGCTGCCTGCAAACTGATCACGGTTTCTGTGGTAGGCACGTCCGCATATAAAGCGGTTACCGGGTCTGTTCTGATGCTGAAAACCGCATCATTAAAGTCATTATCGCCATAAGGCCTTACCAGATCCTCAAAACCTAAAATGATATCGTCTTCAGCAGATAGGCTACTCATCATCGCGACATGACGCGAGTACTCATCCGCGTTATCGATGGTTGCAAAGCTATCATTTTCAGGGTTCAAGAAATCGATAGTGTACATAGTCAAAGGATCAGAACTGGTATAATCCCACCCTTTGACTTGACTACCATCCCAAGCATTTTGCAGTAGGAAGAAACCGACATTCGTACCAGCTTCAAATACTGTGCCCCCTTCCATGTCAAAAGAGGTGCCATCAATATTGGTTATTTCTGCACCACCTAATGTCACAGTGTCACCCGCGTTTAAGGTACCTCCTCCCCCTGTTTCGGATACATTGTTAAATATCATCCCAGTTTCTATACCGGATAGGTTCTGCAACTCGGAGATACCTATGTGGCCTGATCCGTCTAAATCTATGTCACCAAAGGTTAAGCCATCAAAGGCATCATCGGTAAAAGTAAAATAACCTAAAGAGTTTCGATATCCGGCTCCTTCGTCTAAGAAGGTGATAGAGATATGAGCATCTTCTTGCAGGGTTAAATTAGGATCATAGGATGTATTCAAAAATTCCTGATTAGCCACTGTACTCTCAGGCAGTGCTGTTTGGACTTCGGTGAGTAATCCCTCTTCAAGTTGTATGTTTACTAAGGAATCTGTTTCATCCTCAGCGGCGAAGGCATTCTGGGCGATAGAAATCATCACTCCTGTGAACACCATACGTCTTATTTGATGTTTCATATCTCCTCCTCGCCATACCTGCATGCATTTAAGGTTTAACTGATATAGCTTTTAATATTGCAGCAAGAGCCGTTCCACATATCTTTTTATCTATAACTTATTGATTTTTTTGGTTTCGATTCTTTCTGTGAACGTTGCTCATTTTTAAAATGACTCTCAAATTGATAATTTTTCGCATTATGAAAACGGCATCAAACAATGATACGCGCTACTTTTTCTGCAATCTGACAACCACCAATTTCGACAAAAGCTAAAACCGCAGGTTTAGCAGTTGCTTTAGATTCAGTGGAATAAATGAACTTGGACACGCCAGTTTTTATACGGTCGATGGTGTAATCCAGTTGTGGAAACTCAGGGTAGATCTTTCCTCGGAAAATAACGCCAAAGCGATTCTCTTCAGCTTTAATCAGGCGTTTCAGAATATGGCTGCCTTCGGCATTCCTGAATAACGGAAGCAGGGCTATAGAGCCATCACATTGCTGATCTTGAAAACCACTGACTTTATAGGGGCCTTGGTTAGCTGCCTCGATCGTTCCTAAATATCTAAGCGAAGGGATATCTAGCGAAACGGCCCCGGGTTGCTCCTCAAGAGTGCCGACATTAATGGTTTTTAATGTTTTTAAACCGAGTGAGAAGCTGGTGGATAAAATCAGAACCAGTGGAAGTAGAATGGCCATTTTCATAGTTATCTCTCCTACGAACGCAAATTAATGTGACGATAAAGGTAAATAATTCGATGGCAGTAGCGCCAAACCCATCATGTAAAAAACTGTACCAGTCGTGATCGATCGTCATGGCGGATAGACGAAGCCCGTTAATGGTGAGCACTACTAGAGCTAAAATAACGGCGTGTTTAATATCTCTTCGCTCAAGTTCGCCATGTTTTAATAAACTCAGGGTCAACCACAGCAGCAACGCCAGAGACATATTGGTAAATGCTGAACAACCTGTAAGGACAAGTAAGCTAAAGCCGTTGGCTTGCACGATCGTATTTCCTGCAACCGCAGCTTCAATCTGAAATAGGGGTAAGAACAGACTGCTAAACCAGGCATCGAAGGTTAGGATTTGGTTAGCAAATAAGGTCAGACTGAGCTGGCAGCAAGGCTCCCTAATTGCCATTGCAAACAGGATCGTGGCTGCAATTCTGTGTTTCTCCTGCAATGGGTGGCGTAACCATAACCATGCAGATGTAGCGGCGACCAGCCAACTTAATAGGGCGTTAGGAATCAATAGTAATCCGCATAAAAGAATGCCCGCATAGATATAAATGGGCGTCGTTTTTACCTTGTTAAAACGTACCTCTAAGGTCAGTCTTAAACTGATAAAAAGTACAACCCAAACAACAAAACTATGTCCTAAGCCATTAAATACTGCAGCATTGAACGGCTCACTTAATAGCGTTCGAATCACTTCTGGTAGCAGTGCATTCAGCACCGCTAAGTAAGTTATTAATGGGAAGAACAGTGTTTCAGCTGACGCTTTGCTAGCTAAACTTCTCATAATGACCTCCTGTCGAACTTAAGGTTTAAGAAGCCTTTGTGGTGTGCAGCTTGTGCGTAGATCTCTAAAATTGAAGGGATAACAGTGCTATCGCTGTAGTACTTACAGATTCTGTGGTGAGCTGCGATCGACATGGCGGCTTTCTCTGTACCCGATTGGGTCCACCAGTTTGCAATCACTTTGCCGAGCGCGTTTTCATCACCTGCCTGCACTAACCAACCGGATTTATGATCTTCGATCAGATCAGGAATAGCGCCTAACCGATAACTAGCTACAGGGATACCACGACTCATTGCCTCCAGTGCTACTAAAGGCAGGCCCTCACTTTTACTCGAAATGCAGAGCAGACCTATATCATCCCAATGCTGATCCATCTCGACCTGACCAAAGAAGTTGAGATGGGGGTACTCGCGTTCTAAATCGGTTTTGAGTGGACCATCGCCATAAACATGGCAGGGGAGTTCCTTAGGTAATTTTTCTGTAATTCGAGCAAAAGCTTCGGGCCCTTTTTCGTCGGAGAGTCGGCCGACAAAAGCGACAGCCTTACCGCGTTCTGTTTGCAGTTTGGCGGGGGCTACAAAGTTAGCGATCTGTTGCGATGTGATAGGCAATCGAGAAGAGATTTCATCACTCACGCTAAGCACGCGGTCAGCTAAGATAGATGTGCTGTAGTCTAACCAGCTATAAAACCTTAATTTACCTTTACCCAGGTCCCCAGAATGAAAAGTGGAGATCACCGGTGTTGAGGTTAGCTTTCCGAAGATACGTCCAATAATCCCAGCTTTATAACCATGGGTGTTCAAAATACTGGGGGAGTGAGTGAGTAGCTTATACAGCTCTTGGTAGCTACTTAAACATCTGTAAGGGAGCCCCTCTTCAGTTAACTTATCTTTTAGAGGGTGCGCGCCAAAATCTCGCATAAAGATAACTTCGCTACGGTAACCGTTTTGGTTTAACCAGCGAGTGAGGTTAAGAATATGGCTCTCGATCCCGCCTTGATGGCGACTATCAACCAGTTGATAAATAAGCCAGTCATGAATAGACATAATCCCTTCCTCCTATATCGCTGAGATTGTTCATCCAGATATCAGCAAGGCCTAGGCCATTCAAAAGCTTCTCTAGTAAAAACAGCTGCTTAGCTCATTGAGCCAATCTGAGTGGGTAAGGGGGAGCTTAAAATCAGGTTAATTAACGCAATTTGCAGAAATGTTTCGCATTTTGAGAAACAAAATGAGGCTGTGTTTTTTGGTTGTTTTTTAACTTATTGAAATTTAAGGATAAATATTTTGGCTGGCTTCTTGCTGTAACCAATACATCAAGCAAATTGGTTTCAATAGTAAGGAGAAATACTATGAAATATCTGGTCACTGGAGGCTGTGGGTTTATTGGTTCACATTTGGTAGATGCCTTACTAGCACAAGGTCATCAAGTCAGAGTATTGGATAACTTATCAACAGGTGCAGTGGACTATTTACCCGATCAGGTAGAGCTTGTATTGGGTGATGTAGCCGACCTAGCCATTGTTAAAGGTGCGATGTCAGAGATGGATGGCTGCTTTCATTTAGCGGCAATAGCATCGGTAGAACAATCCAATTCTGACTGGGTGGGCACACATAAGGTTAATCAGCAGGGCAGTGTAAATGTCTTCGAAGCAGCACGACATAGCGGTAGTAAAGACTCTATCCCTGTAGTTTATGCATCTTCAGCGGCAATCTATGGTGATAACGCCACTATCCCTCTAGATGAAACATCAGCCCCTCGACCTATCAGTGCTTACGGTGCTGACAAGCTAGGCAGTGAACACCATGCCCGAGTTGCCTGGTTAAACCACAAGGTATCCACCGTGGGAATGCGTTTTTTCAATGTGTACGGCCCCCGTCAAAACCCCTCTTCACCTTATTCTGGGGTCATTTCCATCTTTATCGACCGCATTCTTAACAACCTACCGATTTCGATCTTCGGTGACGGTAAGCAAACTCGCGATTTTATCTACGTAGCCGACGTGGTCAAACACCTGATTGCTGCCATGGAAAATACCAAAGGTGAAGCATCAGTGTTTAATGTTTGCACCGGACAATCGACCTCAATTTTGCAGCTAGCACGAACTCTATCGATGGTAGCTGGAGTAGAGGTGAACATCGAACATAAACCTGCCAGAACCGGTGATATCGCAACTTCATTAGGCGATCCAAGCCGTGCATCGGCAAGGCTCGGCATCCGTGCTGATGTTGGATTAGGCACAGGTATGGCCTTTACCGTTGAAGCGATGAAAGGTGATTCTTTAAAAGAGACCGGTTAATACTACAGAACACAATTCTTCCAGCGAACTTGGTAAGTCTAACTTTAAATACTGTGCAGAGATCAGATTTAAAGTGGGGCTTACCTTTTTTATTTAGGGTGTTTGAGATTTGATAAAGTGATGAGTCCCTGATCCGCCTAGAAAGCCTGTAGTAAGGCGGTTTAAGACGATTGATAAATGAGTAACTATGATTGGCTCTTTTTCCATTCATCTGTAAGCATACCGGCAAAACCCCAATCCTCTTCTTCAATTTCCTGTATGACAATATGGGTATGTTCAGGTTTTTTTCCGAGTACTCTTTGTAGAGAGCCAGTAATGTCTTTAACAATTTCTGCTTTTTGTTCTCGAGTGACACCTTTGGTGACTTGAACATTTACATAGGGCATTTAAATCTCACATTTATCAGTGTTGGGTTGAATTCACAGATATATTTTATCGGTAAAACATCATCTTCAAGCTAGTAAACCGAGCAAGGTAGCATAGACAGGGAGGGAGCTCTATTGATGAAGGTTTGAACCTTAAGGGATTAGAGCGTTACACCTCTCTCTTTGATAAATTGCATGCCAAATTTAGTAACCCTTTAAATAAAAGGGGAATACATCGAAATTTATTACTAACTCTCCAAAATAAGCGACAGGTTTTGGACTGGATAAATTGCTAAAATATTGCGCAATTTGAGAAAGCACAAATATAGACAGAGCCCGAGTGATTATTGATGGATACTCCCAGCTGTGAATACGGTGTAAACGACAACTCCTACAAAATGGCAGGCGAGATAGCTGGCCTAACTCAGTTAGTCGATGACTTTTACCAATTTATGGATGAACTGCCAGAGGCGCAGACCATCCGTAAAATGCACCCAGACGATCTTACCGAATCACGAAAGAAACTTGCCTACTTCCTATCTGGCTGGTTAGGTGGTCCTAAGCTCTTTTCTCAAAACTACGGCTCTATTCGTATTCCTCATGCCCACAGTCATTTTCCTATTGGCCCAGAGGAGAGCGAAGCGTGGATTCTTTGCATGCAAAAAGCGGTTGAACAACAGCCCTACGAAGAACCGTTTAAGGTTTATCTTATTGAGCAGCTGCGTGTTCCGGCAGAAAGAATCACCCAAGCCTGCCGTAGATAGAATTCCCGCAGAAACGCTTTCCTTAGAAGAATTTTTTACCAATTTTTGAGCTTATAGAATGATCAAACTACTTCGCATCGTCAGCCTTCTCGAAGGCCTCTCTTACATCGCCATCTTAAGCGTTACACTTGGATTTATCAGCCGAGATTATGTATCCACACTCGGTATGACCCACGGCATCCTGTTTATGATCTACGTGATTCAGGTGCTGAATATCTCCCACAAAGAAAGTTGGACTTCAAAGCAACAGCTAGGGCTGATGCTAGCATCGGTAATCCCATTCGCCTTTATCCCAGCTGAGATCTACCTGCGAAAATTGGGGCAGAGCAAACAGGAAGAGAAGGAAACAACGGCGGCATAAAACGAGATCAAGGACTGATATTAGTTTGGATAAAAAAGGCTAGAAATTGACAGGATAGCCAGAACCTCCCATAATGGGAGGTGTGTGAGAGGGAGTTTCACTCAATGTGAATAATTTCTAAGAAAACGCTTAGGGAATTTTGGGAATCGGACCCTAAGTATCAGGATGCTAAAGGCCAGTTGGAAGCGTGGCACGAAGAAGTGCTTAAAGCCGACTGGAGCACGCCACAGGAAGTCAAAGCACAGTTCAGAAATGCGAGCATTCTGAAAAATAGCCGAGTTTTTTTTAATATCAAAGGCAATGATTATCGGCTGGTTGTATCGATAAATTACCCATATCGAATTGTGTTTATTAAGTTCGTTGGAACCCATAGACAGTACGATGAGATCGATGCGGAGGCAGTGTAATGAACATAAAGCCAATCAAAACTGAAGCTGATTATGAAGCAACTCTAATTCGCATCGCCGAGCTTATGGATGCAAAACTCAATACGCCTGAAGGTGATGAACTTGATGTCTTAACAACGCTAGTTGAGCATTACGAAACTAAGCACCATTCAATCTCCGCGCCAAACCCCATCGAAGCCATCCGTTTCCGTATGGAGCAGTACGGTCTACAAGACAAAGACCTCATTCCTTACTTAGGCAGATCAGGACGAGTGTCAGAAGTACTGAATTACAAACGCAAACTAACCTTGCCAATGATTCGAAAGCTACATAAAGGCTTAAATATCCCAACCGAGAGCTTAGTTCAGGATTACGAACTCAAGCAGGCTTAGGTTGTAATAAGATGAATGCATAAGAAAGGGGCGCAATCACGCTCCTTTCTTGTATTTGCTTGAAATAGAGAATTAAAAGGCTCTGATCCCTTTAATCCGAAAAATTTAAAAGATTTTACTATCTATCTCTAAAAAGCGTTGTTGCTTAGTAGTAAGTTCCGAGTAGTTTATCCCTAAATCAGCTAGGACCTTTTTTAACGCTTTATTTTTGCTAGATTCTAAAGAGTGCTCAAGCTGCTGTATGTTCTGGCAAAGGTCATAGGCTCCTTTGAAACCAGTAATTTTACCTTCAATTTTTTGAACTAGTTTCGATAAAGTAATCCCATGCTTGAGACAGGTATTAATGTCACCTAGTTGTATTATCTTAGACTGGATAGCTGTTAGTTGCTGGTCTGTAATTTTAAGCTGGTATTCACCTTTGGTAGGGGTAAGGGCTAACCCCAAAAATTCTATAGGTTCTTCCGGTGCTGCAATGACAGTTTTAGTACCTTTTTCAAGAGGGTGTATAGATAATCCCTCCTTAGCTAGAAGATCATAACAAAGGATATGGGTTTCTTTGGCTAATGAGTGGGAATTGCTGAATGTTATCAAATCATCTGCATATCTCACCGCTTTCACATTTTTGTTAATCAAAGCGGTATCGAAATCTCGGAGCATGAGATTGGCTAGGTATGGAGATATAGGCATGCCTTGCCTCAGGCCTGTACCTTTTTTTATCCCCATTGTTTTGATTCGTCTGGCTTCACTATTACTGTTCGTATGTATCTCTGTTTTAACTATTTTAAGTAATATAGGGTGTAATGATCTCAGCCGAATTTTGCACTTGATCTTCTCTGCTAACAGATCACGGTCGATGCTGTCAAAAAATGCAGAAATATCTGCTTTGTATGCCCATGGATAATTTTTGCGATACTCAATTGCCTTGTTAAGAGCTTTTTTGACAGACCGATTTTTGACGAAGCCATAGCTTATACGATTGGTTTGATCATAGCCGCGTTGATGGATAATTTTTCCTAGGGCTTTCTGTAAAAGCCTGTCTCTAACAGTAGGAACGCAAATTACCCGGTCTTTTCCATTTGTTTTGGGAATAAAGTGAGGGGAAAGAAGTTGTGCTTCGTATGTTCCGCTCTTTAATTCGAAAGCTAGCTTCTTGATGTAATGCTTTTTGCATAATTCGAAGTCGTCCAGCGAAATATTGTCTATGCCAGAGCTTTGGCGCTTAGCAAGCGGGGTGGAGCTATACATTTCATGCCAGGTATCACTAAGAAAATCTATAGAGGAAAGTTGTGATAAGGCACTTTTAGTCATATTTACGATCGAAGTTTCTTGCCCTGCTGGTGCTAATAAGCCCTCATCCAGCGGGATTTGAAGTTCCTGGCCGCTTGAGCCTGGCATTCGATCGTTGATCGTTGCGTCCACTCAATGGCCATATGGCTATAGCGATCAGTATCGCCATCGTTAGGGTGCCAATGTATCGCCTTGCATGCAACCCGCGAAACTGCAAATTGGGTGTGCGACAATACTTTTTGCCACGCTTTACTTTTGGTGATATTGATACGCATTTGCACCTCTATTCTTGTTTCTAGTATTCCATTTAGATTCAAGACGCTTGTGTGGCTTGTTTCTAGAAAGAATAAAGCCGCTAAGAGCGCAAGAATCCGCACGAAGTGTTTAAGTAAATGCGGTGCAAGTTGTCTTGCCGAACCCGCAGTCCGCCTCCAGGCTTTGTGTAAGGCTTTACCAGCCCCTCTAGCATTGAGGGCAAGAGGCTGGACATTGGAGGACCTGGCCGCTTGAGCCTGGCATTCGATCGTTGATCGTTGCGTCCACTCAATGGCCATATGGCTATAGCGATCACTATCGCCATCGGTAGTCAGCCAATGTATCGCCTTGCATGCAACCCGCGAAACTGCAAATTGGGTGTGCGACAAGTACAGCAATACTATAATGGGGGTGTTCAGTTTTTATTCAAGGCAATATCGAAAAATAGGCCAGAAATACATTTGTAGAGATTCCGAATTATTGGACTTTTTCCTCTAGCCACGCAGTGGCGTCCTCTAGCGCAGCGTCCTAAACACTCTAGGCGAAGCCGTCCTATCTCTCCACATACCCCAAAGGCATTGCCGTACTATCCACCACCTTACGCATAATAAAGGCTGACTTAACCCCCGTTACGCCTTTAATCCGAGTGATCTTGCCGAGCAATATATCGTGGTAACAGTCCATATCTGCCACAGCCACTTTTAACTGGTAGTCAGCGTCATGGCCGGTGATCAGGTAGCACTCCATTACTTCCGGTAGGGATTGAATAGTGCGTTCAAACTCTTCAAACCGTTCGGGGATATGTTTGTCCATGCTGATATGCAGGATGGCGATAAGGTTTAGATCGATTGCGCGTTCATTTAGACGGACCACACGATCACGAATAACGCCGGATTCTTCCAGCTGTTTTACCCGGCGAGAGCAAGGGGCGGCGGTAAGGCCAACGCGCTCGGCTAGCTCCTGATTAGAAAGGTCGCCGTTTTCCTGTAATTCTCGCAATATTTTTAAGTCGAAGCGGTCTAAATTGACAGTAGATTTCATGGTTTTTCGTTTGTTCGCAATTAATTGTGTGTATTAAGTTTATTTTCTTTTGTTTTGTTGCGCAAATAGCGAAATAAAGTTGTTTTTAGATCGGTAATTGCGCATGTACCTCTATAAACTTCTCTTCATCGGTTGAGGGGTAACAAATCACATATCAATCAGTATGTGAGGGGGTAATCATCATGAGTGAGCGCTGCCAGCCTAAGAGGGTTTATCGAATCTTTAACTCAAAAACTGATGCCACAAGTGTCTACTGAAAAACTTCCCGCTGTCATTGCTTCCCCAAAGGCGCCTGACAGCGGGTTTTGCCGTTTAGGCTTTCTGCTCGAATAAAAATAATGGATTCGCACTATGTTTGATCATCGTAAATATCGTCGTTTTGAAACTGTCCGTTTGGCTGATCGCACTTGGCCAGATCAAGAGATCAATAAGGCACCGGATTGGTGTAGCGTAGATCTGCGCGATGGTAACCAAGCGCTGATCAACCCAATGAATGTAGAGCAGAAGACCCGCATGTTTACCCTGTTGGTAAAAATGGGGTTTAAAGAGATTGAAGTCGGCTTTCCCTCTGCATCTCAGCCTGATTTTGATTTTGTGCGTAAGCTAATTGAAGAAAACCGAATCCCAGAAGACGTCACGATTCAGGTGCTAACCCAAGCACGAGAAGGTTTGATTGAGCGTACCTTTGAATCCCTTGAAGGCGTGCGCCGCGCCAATGTTCATGTGTATAACTCCACTTCGGTTGTACAGCGCCAGCAAGTGTTCAACATGAGCAAAGACGAGATCAAAGGCATCGCGGTACAAGGTGCGCAGTGGGTGCGAGATTATGCGGCTAAATACCCTGCGACCGAGTGGGAGTTCCAGTACTCACCGGAAAGTTTTACCGGTACAGAGATGGATTACGCGGTTGAAGTTTGTGATGCCGTCATCGCTGAGTGGAAACCAGAAACAGGGCAGGCGGTTGTAATCAATCTACCGGCGACTGTTGAAATGTCCACACCCAATGTTTTTGCCGATCAGGTTGAGTATTTCTGCCGTCACCTAAAACAGCGAGATCAAGTACGTATCAGCTTACATACCCATAACGACCGTGGCTGTGGTGTTGCGGCAGCAGAGTTGGGCGTTATGGCCGGTGCCGATCGTGTCGAAGGGACTTTGATGGGTAACGGTGAGCGTACCGGTAATATGGATATCATCACCATGGGTATGAACCTTTACTCACAGGGCGTTGATCCAGAGTTGGACTTCTCGGATATCAAAGAGATTATCGAAGTAGTTGAGTACTGTAACGAATTGCCTGTTTCCGCTCGTCATCCATGGGCGGGTGAGTTGGTTTATACCGCTTTTTCGGGTAGTCATCAGGATGCGATTCGTAAATCGGTTAACTACCACCAAGAGCATAATCAAATGCATTGGGATGTGGCTTACTTGCCAATCGATCCACGCGATATTAACCGTGAATATGAAGCGGTTGTGCGTATCAACAGCCAAAGCGGTAAGGGCGGTGTAGCCTTGGTATTGGAACGCGATTACGGTATCCAGCTACCAAAATGGATGCATATCCCGCTAAGTAAAGTGGTTCAGTCTGCTGCTGAGCAAAAGGGTATTGAGATCTCTCCTGAAGTGATTCACCAACTTTATCAACAGCACTTTGTTGCCGTACCAGAGCAATGGCAGCTTGATCGTTACGATCTGCACACTGACAACCAACAAGTTGAAGCTAAATTTAGCGTTGGTAACACCGTATTTAACGGTCAAGGTACCGGTGCACTAGAAGCGCTAAGTGATGCGCTTGAGAAGCAATATGCATGCTCCATCGAGATCACTCAGTTTGATGAACATGCCATCGCGACCGGCACAGCAGCGCAAGCGCAAGCAGCAATTGCTATGACAGTGAACGGTGTCAGTGCGCAAGGTGTCGCAACTAAGGAAGATACATCTGCAGCAGCACTGCAAGCAGCGCTAATTGCCTTTAGCCGAATTGCTGAACAGAACGCGGTGAGTGCGGCTTAAAACTGAAAAGAATTTGCAGCTGCAGGCCTAATCTGTAGCTGTAATCTTCCTTAATCCTGGCCTCGTACCGGATACTTCTCAAGCGTATTTTTTATGCCTTCGATAGTATTTTGAAAAGCCGTCGAATCTAGCTCGAAAACCATCACCCATACATTCTCACTACTCAGGAACTCATCCGAGTCGAAATTGGGATATAACTCGTAAGCTAGTTTAACGGCTATTTTCACTTCTCCATTTTTAACAGCTAAAAACTCAAAGCTAATGCATGGCTCAATGAAGTTTAAGTGGGAATAGCTAGGTAATCTCCCCTCAGACAAACAAGTAAACCAGTCCAGCAGTTCGATAAGCTCGGTTGTTTCAATGGCAGGGTCTACTAGTTCAGCTTGCTGATCTTCATGCTCAACAATAGCCTTTAGGTTGCACCAATCATCCTGCGGATCGTCAGGAAACTGATACCCGATTATTGCTAAAGTTAAGCATGCTTTTGTGCTTTTATTTTCGAGCTTAAACATAGTGCTTATCGTATAAAAATTTCTTTTTACTTCTTATTAGTTAGTGGGAATACCTGCTGCTTTAGCCAGCCCTCAGGCACATAGTCGCCAACCACTCCGTAATCCTGCGGCCACTCTTTTTGGCCTTTTATAGCTGTTCCGAAGAGATAATCGATAAAGGCAAAGTGTGCTGCATAGTTTCGATCAATCGCCGCTTTATCCGATGAGTGGTGCCAGTGGTGAAACTGTGGTGTCACGATAATGTACTTCAACCAGCCAAAGTTGATTTGGGCATTGGTGTGATTGAGTACCGCTTGGAAGCCAACAATAATGATGTAGGCATCCAATACGCTTTTATCGAAACCCAGCACAAAGATCGGTGCTAAGACAAAGCAGCGGGTCGCAATCAGTTCACCAATATGTTGGCGAGAACCTGCCAACCAATCCATAGTCTTTGCACTATGGTGGATTGCGTGGAAGCGCCAGAAGAAAGGCACTTCGTGGTAAACACGGTGCAGTGCATATTGAACCAGATCAGCGACTAGCAGCACTAAAAACAGTTGCACATACCAGTTAATATCTTGAATCAGTTCTTGTGATCCGCGCTCTACTGCCCAACCAAATGCACCCGATACAAACTGGTTTGCTACCAGTAACACAAAACCAACGATGAGATGGTTTACAAAAAAGTGGTGTAGATCGGTTTGCCATTCTGGGCGCAGAATCGCTTGTTTACGATGGGGGATGATCTTTTCGATAAAAATAAAGATCAGGGTGGAGCCTAATAGATCGAGAATAAACCAGTCCAAACCTATATAAGGTGTATCGGTTGGGATATCACCCACTTCTACTCGATGACCGCCCAACGCGATCGCAATCACAATTAACGCCCAAGCCAGAAGCCCTGCGCGTTTATTGGTATTTCGTACAAAGTTAAGCAGACCCAAACTACCTGAGATAATCAGCGATACAAACATCACTGTGCGCAGAACGTTGGCGTCATAAGCGGCGCGTAGCTCAGGCGTTGTAAGATACTCAGGGAAGTGAAAGGCGCAGACGCCGAGTAGTGAGAGTAGGGCAAGCGTAACGGCGATATAGCCACTGATACGGCCTTCGCCAAAACGAAGTTCGCCGCCTTCTAAGCGTTTAAGTAACATCCGTTGTCCTTACGGTAATCCAATTTAAAGTGCAGGGATTATATACAAGGCAAGCGTTATTCACATCTTGCCCTGCAACATAAGCATTTAGAGAGACTCTATTGTTTTAGCCAAAATAGCACAGCACTCATTAATCTCCTTTTTAGATAGATTCAGTGCGGGCATAAACCTCAGGGTGCGTTCATTCGGGGCATTCAGTAGTAGACCAAGCTCTCTTGCCTTATCCACAAGCTGAGGTGCCGATAGCTCAGCGGTATCTAAGGCGATCAAAAGACCTTTACCTCTTACCGAGCCTAGTGAGTATTGCTGAGAAAGCTCAGCGAGTTTTTGGCTGAGTAGCTGACCCATCTGTTCAACATTAGCGAGAAAGCCTTGTTCCAGTACTTTATTCACAACCGCTTGCGAGACAGAACACATTAACGGGTTGCCGTTATAAGTGCCGCCCTGATCGCCGTATTCAAAGCAACTGTGTTCGGCTTTGGTGAGCAACGCTGAAATCGGTACGCCACCGCCTAAGCCTTTACCTAAGGTCATGATGTCCGGTTGGATATCTAAACCTTGGTAGGCGAAGAGGTTACCGGTTCTACCGATGCCGGTTTGTACTTCATCGATGATCAGTAACAGATTGTGCTTTTTACACAGGGCTTCTAAGCCTTTGATAAAATTGCTATCAGCAGGGATTACGCCTGCTTCACCTTGAACCAGCTCTAGCATGATCGCGACTGTATGTTGATCGATTATCGCTTCGGTTGCGGCTAAATCGTTGTAAGGGGCTTTGCTAAAACCGCTGACTTTCGGTTCGAACAATGGCGCAAAGGTCGCTTTACCGGTGGCGGACATAGTCGCTAAGGTTCTACCATGAAAGCTTTGTTCAAAGGTGATGATCTTAAAAGCATCTTGTTTGTGAACCTGCCCCCATTTTCTTGCTAGCTTGATTGCACCTTCATTGGCTTCTGCACCGCTATTGGCAAAGAAGACCTGATCGAAATTTGAGTTAGCACAAAGGGTCTTGGCCAGCTCAATCATCGGTTGATTAAAAAAGCCAGGGCCTGGGTTAATCAGTTGTTGTGATTGTTCTATTAGTGCTTGCTGGATTAGATTGGGGCTGTGACCGAGGGTATTCACCGCCCAGCCTTGCACCATATCCAGATATTGTTTGCCGTTCTGATCAAACAGGTAATGTCCTTTACCTTGGGTAAAGCAGAGTTCTGGTCTTGGCGCGATCGGCATTACAAAGTCTTTATCGGTCAGCGGGTTGTTAACGGGCGTGTCTTGATCGCTTAATTGTGAGGGAGCTACCCCAGTGAAATAGGTCATTTTTATATCCTTGAGAGAATTTAGAGCAAAAAAAAGCCGCAGGGGTTACCTGCGGCTTTTCGGGAATTTGGAACGCTTAAGAGTTATTTGCGTCGTCGAGATCCAACACCCAAAGAGGCACAGGCAATCGATACGCGGCGTCGCAACGTAGTTGTCGTAAGAGTCTGTGTGTTAGGTGTGGTTTTCATAGTGGCTGAGTATGTCAGCCACTTTAGGTTGTGGTCAAGAGGGCTAGCTTGAATGGATTCTAGCAGACCAATAGATTCGGCAGGATCGAGTGATATTGATCCGCTGAATTGATCAAGGATTTAGCGGTAAGTGCTTCTACACCATAAACCTCGGTAGTGACGCCATAACGTTTTTTGATGTGTGCGAGTAGGAGATCAAAGTCGCCATCGCCTGAAAGTAAAATCACTTTATCCACATCAGGTGCGGTATCCATCACATCGATTGTAATGCCTACATCCCAATCGCCTTTGGCCGAGCCGTCTTTACGTTGGATATAAGGTTTTAGTTTTACATCAAAGCCAATATGACGCAGGGCATCCTGAAACTTCTTCTGGCCGTCATCTTTGCGTTCAATCGCATAAGCGTAGGCGTGAACAATCTCTCCCTGTTTGCTGATCTCTTGCCAGAATTTACGGTAGTTAAACGGGCAGCCGAACGCCTGGCGGGTGGTGTAATAGATGTTCTGTACGTCTACAAAAATAGCAATGCGAGACACAATAGAGCCTTTGTTCTGATTCAAGAAAGAGCACTATATCAGACTCGTGTTTAGATATGCTGCTGCAAGCCGCGGAAAAGCTGGAAAAAAGCCCGAGTCTGCACTATCGTTGCAAGAGTTAGTAAAAAAGGTTTTACTGATTGTTACTGGTTGATTATTCGGAGTTTTTTAATGTCTGCTTCAGACGCTGCTAGCCCTCAACAAACGAATAGAAAAAAGATCGATCTATCGATTGTTTTTGCGATCTGCGGTGCGCTATTTTCACTGCTGATTTTTCTATTTATGTTCAAGCAGGAGCGTGATGCGGCTATTCAACAGTTTCAGGTTGAAATGACACAAGGAACAGCATCGTTCCAGCAATCATTAACTCAGAATACTTACTCTCTAGAAACCTTACAGGCCGTTTACCAGTTAGATCAGACGGCCGATCAAGCACGACTGCAACAAATCATAAATAGCTTGTTTAGTCGCCATACCTCTTTGAAAGGGATGGCTATCGAAAATGGTGATATCTCGCTTCGTATAGCTGACTCTTCTACCGATTCTATTTTTAACCGTTCTGAAGTTTCTGAGACATTAAGTAGCCTGTCCTCAGAGCAGGTTAAGACACTGACTTTAGATCAAGAAACCTTCGCATTGGTTTCAGCTCAAGCTGGCAACGCCCAACTGGCTGGTATTATCTCGCTTAACTCCGTACTGGAACAAAGCCAACTTCAAGAGGTATTAGGTGATGTTCAATTTACGCTGACAGATGCGAACAAGCAGGTGATCCTAGCGCACGATCACACTTCACTTGCTCTAGATGCGATGCTTTCTAGCTCTGTTCAGTTACTAGATCAAAAATGGAATTTAGATATTACTGCCACAGAAGAGCGCATTGCTGCAGGTATGAGTTTTACCCCAGCCCTGTTTTTGATGACTGGTTTACTGCTTTCTTTCTTGGTGGCTTCCTATCTGAAACGCGTGAGTCGTCATGTTAAAACGTTGCGTACTGAACAAGCGAATTTGACTGAACAGATGGCAGAAACTAGTTGGTCTGATCCATTAACAGGTTTGGTCAACAAACTGCATTTCAATGAAGCTTTGGATGTTGAGTGTCGACGTGCTGTACGTGAGTTCTCGCCACTCACCATGATGCTGTTGAAGATTGATAGCTTTAAAGAGTTCAGTGACGAATATGGTATTGAGGCTGCACAAGAGATGCTACAAGAGGTTTCTAGTGTACTCAAAAATTCTGTTGGTCGTCCGGGTGATATGATTGCGCGTATTGATGATCATTTATTCGCCTTTATTCTGCCTTCCACTAATGAGATGGTGATTCAATTAGCAGAACGTTGCTGTAACACAATTTATGATCACGGCATCCCTCATCAAGCATCGCCGATTGATCGAGTCGTTACCTTAAGTATCGGTGTGGCGACTATGCAGCCTTCACGTTTGCTTACCCCTGAATACCTTTTAGAGTTGTCTACTCAACAACTTCAAGAAGCTGAAGCTAAAGGTGGTAACCAGTTCCATGCGTTTGTGGATGGCGTTAAAGAGCCGCCTTTAACCTATAACGTATAGGTCGATTGGCCTGATGCGGAATATTGGGCCGGTCAGTCGTCGATGGCTGGCTGAGATCGAAATCTACTCCTTAGCTGATCTAGAACAAGTCGGCCCAATAGCTACGTATAAGATGATTAAGTCTATGCGTGGCGGTAAGGTCAGTATCAATCTGTTGTGGGCGCTGGTGGGTGCCTTAGAAGGTATTGATTGCCGTGATCTCTCGCCTGAACGAAAAGCTGAACTTCGTGAACTTCTAAAAGACTCGTAAAGCTCATTGTTAATAGATCCACCTAGCTGAAAAGGATTGATTGATGACTGCTCTAACAACCTTGTACTCTCGATTGCTTAACGATGCACAGGCACAACAGCATCGTCGATTACTGGTGGTGAGCGGTACTCAAGAGTGGTGTTACGAGCAAGCAAGAGAGCTAAATGGCGAAACCGAATGGCTATGGGTCAGTGAGCATGCGCCGGTTAAAGCTCAGTCTGTGCGCGCCACTCAATGTCATCAGTTATTAGGCCAGTCGCTCTCGGCAGTGATCTTTGATGGTTGGTCCGGTTTTAATCCTAACGCCTTTGGACAGATCTCCGGTACGTTAAGCGGCGGTGGAGTGCTGGTTTTACTCTGTCCCGATCTAGATCATTGGGCCGAGTTTGACGATCCAGAACATCAAAGCTTAGTCGCTCACCCTTATTGCTCTTCCGATGCTGGTCGTCGATTTATCTCGCGTCTAGCGATGATTTTAGAAGATGATGCCTACACGCTGGTGTATCGAGAAGGGCAAGCGCTCGCAGGTGTAGAAGCCGAGTTGCCAAGCTCCGCAGCATTGGCTGATCAGCCAGATGATAATGTGGTGTTGCCGAGTAAAACCAAGGATCAGCAACAAGCGGTTGAGTTGATCCTATCTCAGTTTCGTCGGGGTAGACGTCCTGCAGTGATTACTGCAGACAGAGGGCGTGGCAAATCGGTTGCTTTAGGTATCGCTGCTGCACAGCTATCAGGCCTAGATTTCCAAGATATCTTAGTAACCGCACCTGAACAGTCATCCGTAGATGAAGTTTTCAGTATGGCTCATCAATTACTGCCTGATTATGACTATCAACTGGGTAAGCTTTGCCATTCAGATCATTGCATCCGTTACGTGACGCCAGAGCAAGCGTTGCAAGAACAAGGCGAAGGGCAAATACTGTTGGTGGATGAAGCGGCAGCGATTCCGGTACCTGTATTAAGTAAGTTACTGCAACGTTTCCCTCGTATTGCCTTTGCATCAACTATTCATGGTTACGAAGGCACAGGGCAGGGCTTTGCGGTTCGCTTTAAACAAGTACTGGAAAAGCATGCACCCAATGCAAAATCGCTTCATCTTAATCAGCCGATCCGTTGGGCCAGCAATGATCCTCTGGAACAGCTGACCTTTAATCTGCTGTTACTCAATGCCGAGCCTGCTTCGGCTGACGATCTAAAACACAGTTGTCAGTCTATTGCCGACTGTCAGATAGAGAAGTTAGATCGTGATCAACTTGCAGAAGATTATCAGACCTTAACTCAGTTGTTTGGTTTGTTAGTGTTGGCTCACTATCGTACATCACCTGGTGATTTGCGGGTGCTTTTAGATAGTCCAAACCTGCATATCTGGCTAATGAAGGTCGGTGGTCAGGTTGCTGGCGCTGCGCTGGTCGCGGAGGAAGGCCCTCTGCCGGAAGAGTTGGTCGATGATATCTGGTCGGGTAAACGTCGTCCTCGAGGTCATCTTTTACCCCAAACACTGGTTGGGCAAGAAGGTGCAAAGGACGCCGCTTTGCTCAAGGCGGGTCGGATTATGCGTATAGCGATTCATCCTGCCCTACAGCATAAAGGCTTAGGCAGAGCGCTGTTATTTACTGTTACTGACAGTGCGAAGTCTGTAGGTTGGGATTACCTAGGTGCCAGCTTTGCAGCCAGTGCAGAGCTTATTAGCTTTTGGCAGCACTGTGGTTTTGAGACCGTACGTATGGGCTCTACTCGTGACAGTGTTAGCGGCTGCCATGCAGCATTAGTTTTATCGCCGCTAACTGAGCAGGGGCAGACCTTAGAAAAACAACTTAGACAGCGCTTTATTGAACAGCTCAATTATCGCTTGAGTGATGACTTGGTTGATCTCGACCTGCCTGTGGTATGCCGTTTGTTGCAGCATGGGGGGTATCTTCCAGAACTAACCGCCCACGATCAATCTGATCTAATCGCATTTGCTGTGCATAACCGCAATTACGAAGGCTGTGCTTTTGCTATCCACAAGCTGCTTTTACAGTTTTTGGATCAGGTGGAAGATAAGCAGCTGGAAATGTTGCTCGAAAATGAAGAATTCATGCTGCTGATTGAGCGCAATCTTCAGCAAAAAAGCTGGGATCAGCTGGAAGTCAAAGGGCAGGGGCGTAAACAGATGATGCGCCAGCTTAAGTCGATTACGGCGTTGTTGTTAGAGAAAGTTTCTTAGCTAATCTCTTTTGAAACCCTCATAACGAACTTAGGCACGGTTTAGCGCCTAAGTGTGAGCGTGTTTCCTTTCTGAATGATCTCAAGGTATTTCATAAAGCTCATACCTAGAAGTACCGTTTCGCCATCCATGTGTGGATTAATATGCCCACGAACGTTCTGCATGCTAATCCCACCAAGGGAAACGGTATTCAGTTCAGTGTTATACACATCAATCACGCCATTAGCGGTATCTACCTGACGCTTTAACCCAGGCCTAAGACCAATGCGGTCGGCCACTTCTTGCGGCAC
This sequence comes from Neptuniibacter sp. QD37_11, assembly GCF_047778105.1. Classification (NCBI taxonomy): domain Bacteria; kingdom Pseudomonadati; phylum Pseudomonadota; class Gammaproteobacteria; order Oceanospirillales; family Oceanospirillaceae; genus Neptuniibacter; species Neptuniibacter sp. QD37_11. The sequence goes on from NZ_CP180552.1 coordinate 972,674, forward strand.
GCTGATATTGGTCGCGCCGGTATCTAAGAGAAAGATAACCGGTTGGCCGTTGATCTCTCCCGGTGCAACGTAGTGCCCCGCTCTGTTTTGCTGCAGCACCACTTCGTTACTGCCGCTGGTGACGAGATTACGGTTGGGATTGTATTTGTCGTTAACCTGCTCTTCAAAGAACAGCCAAAGCATTCCTAAAAACAGGACCCATGCGACGGCCCACATCCCTTGGCCAATACGTTTTGGTGTGTGTTGAGATTCCATCCAGCCCCACAATAATTAATCGATATTAATTTATTGTAAGGAACTCGCTTACAGAATAGAACCTCGATTCATTCAATCCTTAAGCTGTACATTTACTCAATTGCTGTAGATGGTCGCGAGTTAACTGGATCTGTTGATCAATCGCTTGGGTTAGGCGACTAAAGTAAACCCGAGGCTCGATCTTAATTACTTCGGGTTCAAGGATCTCTTGGGTGACCATTCGGTCTATGTCACGAACCGCAGGATCACAAAGCTCATTTTCACGCATATTTACCAAGAGATACTGTAATTGAACTCTCACAGCAGCAGGGCAGTGACCAAGATTGGCAGCTTTATTTCCTAAACCACGCAAGCGCGCAAGGGATTCAGCAAAGTGAGGGCGAAGAAGTAGGTTTTGCCATAGCTCCTCGCCGTTATGGTCATTATTACTCGCAGTGAGAGAACAGATATCTGCGATTACGGTTAGCTCGTGGAGCAGCTTTTCGATCAGTTCACAGTGTTCCATAAAACTACCTGTTGGCTCTGCTTCGATCTGCTTCCACTTGGTAAATTGCAGATTAACGCGCTTAACATTACCGCCATAATCTTTATCCAGCAGCGGCCGCCATAGTGAGTTGATCTCATTACTTAGCTGTCGCTGTTGTGCTTGGTTTGTGCTATCTAAATTTGCACAGATGCCGCGGTGGCGCTGTAGGCTCTGGATGAGATTCAAAAGCGCGCTCAGCTGTTCAATTCCGCGCAGCGTCTTCTCGCGACGTTTCTTGCGCAATTTGTTTCGTTTAAACCAACTGGCTAAACCAATCAGAACAAAAAGAAACAGTACAAGGCTAATCTCGATCATGATGTCACCTCCTTAGTGGACGCTTTAAGCGCAAGGGCTTCTAGATAGCCGGTAAGTTCTGTCAGGGAATGCGCTTGTTCACTGTGATGCTGAAGAATGTTGCCTATATCGGTAAGCTTTTCACTTAACTCGTTACTGGCAGAGGCGTGCTCGTCGATGGAAAAGTTAACTTCCTGAATGAGTTCGAGGCTGCGCTCGCTGCCAGACTCTATCTGCTGAAGTAGATTGTGCATCTCTTCACAGGTTTGTGAGCCGGTTTGTAACTCCTGTTCACTGCGGTTCATACTTTCTGTGACTTCATTCACACGTGTAAGCATTGAGTTCACCAACAAGGTGATATCGCCTGTAGCCTTTTCGGTATTACCGGCTAACTGGCGTACTTCATCTGCGACAACGGCGAAGCCTCGTCCGGCTTCTCCTGCTCGTGCAGCCTCAATTGCAGCATTTAGTGCCAACAAGTTGGTTTGAGCTGCAACTTCTTCGATTGTACTCACGAAAGATTGGATCGCTTCCGCTTCTTCAGATAGCTGAGAGATCTTGGTGCAGGTATCAGTAAACTGATTACGAACACCGCTAATCGCATGGCTCAAATCAGAGGCTTGCTGAGTCCCTTTATTGCATAAGGTCTGCGAGTCTTCGGCACTGTTTTGAGTGTTATGTACATGATCTCTAATCAGTTGGACGGTTTGACTCATCTCTTCTGATGCACTGGCAACCGTTAGAAGCTGATTTTGCTGTTCTGATGCGGCATGAGCCGTGTGCTTAGCTAAGTTCTCTAACTCATGGGTAGAAAACTTCATCTCGTTACATAGCTGATCAGTTAGGGTGTTCAGCTCTTCATAGTCACGGGCGAAGCCATAGAGGTTTTGTGCAGCGTCTCTAAGCGGTTTGTCAGAACTGGTATGTCGTGTCCGGAATTGCATCTGCTTTTGCGAGAATGCTTCGATTACTAGAGAGAGGTTATGCCAACGACGTTGGCTCAACAGAATATAGCTTAGCTGGAAGTAGCTAAGTGGGATTAATAACCAAAGTGCTTCTATATAGCCGGTTACTAATGTGGCGATTGTCAGCAACCAACCCAACAACAGTAAAATACCTGAAGTGAGTAACGAACTGCGGCTCAAAACGCTGTAGCCAAATGTTAGTAGCAGCATCTTAGTGCTCCCCATAAAAATCTATTATCTGGAGATTTAGCAAAACTTAAGCCAGATGTTTAACAGGGGTACCCGAATGCGCGATATTGTTGCGCTTGAGGGAGATAGTTAGTTTAAGAACGCACGGATTTAATACCGCTTTGTGCACCGCGATAGTGCGAAGGCCTTATTCTGGAGCGTAGCTGGCTCAATTGAAATTATTTGAAAGAGCATTAATTACTATCGGCTTAAGCTGCCATTGCGATGTAGAATAACTGTCATAATTGGGCTTTATGCTAAAAGAAAAGAGAGGGTTTATGCACATTTGGGTTGATGCCGATGCCTGTCCAAAGGTTATTAAAGAGATTTTGTTTCGGGCTTCCGAACGTAAACAGGTGCCTGTAACGCTGGTGGCTAATCAATTCCTAAGTACACCGCCTTCACCACTCATCAATGCTGTGCAAGTACCGCAGGGCTTTGATGTAGCGGACAATCATATAGTGGCCAAAATGGAAGAGGGTGATCTAGTGGTAACGCAAGATATCCCATTGGCTTCGGAAGTGATTGATAACAAGGGTGTGGCAATAAATCCTCGTGGCGAACTCTATACTCCAGAAAATATTCGTCAGCGGTTATCTATGCGTGATTTTATGGAAACCCTAAGAAGCTCGGGTGTAGAGACTGGCGGCCCGTCTGCTTTTAGTCAGGCAGATCGCCAAGCGTTTGCGAATTCTCTGGACCGTTTTTTAGCAAAAAATCTGAAGAAGTAATTTTTTTGTGCGCCGCACAAAAAAAGTTCTTGACTAAAAAACGTACAAGATTTATCTTTGCTGTAAATGGATTGCTGCACCGCAGCAACGGAAACTTTTGGAGACAAAATTATGTACGCTGCTAACAACCCTTTCGCTGATTTCATGAAGCCTGAACTACTATCTAACGAAATCGCTGAGCTATTCAAACCAGTTCAGTCTCTAGTAGACGTTAACACTAAGACTGTTGAAACTTTGGTTGCTCTTCAGAAAGCATACGTTGAAGAACTAGCTAACGCTTCTGTTGAACAGTTCAAAACTCTATGCGAGTGCAAAGACCCTAAAGCTGCTCTAGACCTACAGGTTCAGTTCTACAAGTCTGTTGAAGCTAAAACTGCTGAAACTGCAGAGAAAAGCGTTGCAGCTATGACTGTTGCTAAAGATGCTTACGTTGCTACAGTTGAAGAGTCTGCTAAAAAAGCGACTGAAATGGCTGAAGAAACTGCTAAAAAAGTTGCTGATCTTAAAGTAGCTTAATTTCAGTTTCATACTGAATAATAAAAAGCCGATGTAGAGAAGGGCATCGGCTTTTTTGTGTCTGCGATTTAGTGTTTTAAATTAAACCTCAATTACGACATCCGTTTCGGGTGTACAGCTACACGCTAGAACCACGCCTCGTGCTTTCTCATCTTCAGATAGCGGAATTTCCGATTGGCGATGTGCATGACCAGACAATAAGGTCACTTTACACGCACCACATACACCCGCACGACAGCCGGAAGGAATCATGATTCCTTGATCTTCAGCTTGCTCTAGCAATGTCGTTTGGCTATCACCGGCAAATGAAACCTCACCAAAAGTTAATTGAACACTGTGTTTTTCTGCTTCTGGGTCAACACCTGGAGGTGCTCCAAAGCTCTCTTCAAACCACTGTTGCTCCGCTAGACCTAGTTGGCGGCAGTAAGTTTTAGCATGATCCATAAAGCCCTCAGGGCCACAACACATCACAGTACGTTCTGGCAGATCTGGAATTAGCTCAATGAGCTGTTGGCGGCTAATACGGCCTTTAATGCCTTGCCAATCATCATCTGGTTGGCTCAAGCTGAAGATGATCTTTAGGTTAGGATTTTGACGCTCTAGCCAAAGGAGCTCGTCTTCACAGATTAGATCTGCTTCGGTTCTGGCTTGGTGGTAAAACACCATATCCCGTTGGCTATTTCGATCGGTCAGCTCGCGCGCAATCGAAAGCATAGGGGTGATACCGCTACCGGCAGATAACAACAATAGAGGTTTGTTACCTGTATTGCCTTCGTGGAACTCACCTTGCGGAGCGAGGGCAGGTAATTTATCCCCAACCTGTAAATTATCATGCAGCCAATTGGAGGCGATGCCATCGGTAACGCGCTTAACCGTGATTGCGATATCAGTGCTGCGAGAAGGTGAAGAAGATACTGTATAACAGCGGGTGACGGTCTCACCGTTGATTGGCAACATTAAGGTTAGAAACTGACCCGCGATATAGTCTGTTGATAGGTCTTGCGGTACTGCAAAACGGAAGGTCACAACATCACGTGTTTCATCAATGCGGCGGATGCATTCTAAATCGACTTGTTGAGTCGAGGCCCACATTTTTTGAGTCTTGCTGTCGTTCGTATCTCTGATAACCGGCGCATTATCGGGGTATTGAGCAGGCTGTTTAACCTCTAATACCTCAACCGGATCACCTTGCTTAATCTGGCCTTCGTTAAGAGGCACAAGGTTTTGGCCAAAATATACTTCGTTATCCTCACCTTTACGGTAGTTCGCCAAGGTTTTAATTGGCTCACCCGCAGGTACGGGTTGTCCGGTTTTTGGATCGATAGTGGTCAGAACACAACGAGAGCAATCTTTAACGATCTCAAACTCTACTTCACCAATACGGATGCGCTTCCAGCTATCCTCGGCGAAAGCTTCGCACCCTTTAACTACTAGGTTGGTTCGGAAGTGATCCATATTCACTTGTGTTGAGGCGCGGCTATTAAGATCAGCTAGGGACGCTTCGGATATCACAAGTAGAGGATATCCATCGGCAAACGCGACGGGCTTATCGGGTCTGCGAGAGGTTACGCGCTCTGATTGCTCGCCAAAATAGAGTAGCTGGCATTCACGGCCTAGTTTTTCGCTGAACCATTCATCTAGCCATTCGCCACAATGTTGAGCGTTGATCTCGGTTCCCCAAACACGTACCTGGCGGTAGTTTTGGAAAAAGTCAGGATAGCGCAAGCTTAAGTGTTCGCCATCAGGTGCAATCACTTCTACACCATCTTCACGTAAAACCGTTTCGAAAAGCAGCATTGAAGGTGCTTGGCGAGCAGATAATAATTCGCCTTCCGGATCGCTCAACATAAAGCGTCGGTCAAAAGACAGTCCGCTCTCCGTTACAAAAGCATCCGATAAACTAATGCCGCCTAATGATTTAATGGGGAAAGTATTAATACCACTGAGTTGAATATCTGACACGTCGTCGGCCCTTAAGAGGATTAGTAGGGTAGGCGGCTAGAGATAGAATCTAAACGAACTCTATAGTTATTACCTTCTTGATCTTCGGCAATCAGAAACTCCCCCTCCGCAGTATATTCGAGATCAAGAAAGCGTAAGCGCTGGCTAAATGCGGTATCATCTTCTTTCCATTCAACAAGATGGATAGCGTTGCGCATACAGGCTAATTCGTAGCCGTCATGAATTTCGCAATTGATAGGTTGATACGCTTGCTTGTCAGCCATGGCCTAAACCCACTATTTATTATTTTCTACAGAATACTGTTTGCTCGCTGGAAATAACAGGCTGTTAAGGGGAAAGCATTGGATCTGGATAAACGTCATCTACTTAAACTGGCTAATATGAAGATGCCATTTGGTAAGTATCAAGGGCGAGTACTACTCGATCTACCCGAAGAGTACCTGCTTTGGTTCGCAAAAAAAGGTTTTCCAAATGGGGAGCTTGGCTCGTTGCTAGAACTGATGCTAGAAATCCGCATTAACGGCTTAGAATCGGTATTGCAGCCTTTACGAAACACGCGATACTCCTAACGCGCTTTTTTACTTTCAATCCACCCATTGATCCATCCCAATATAGCCTCGAGCGACTATTATTTAGTTAACCTCAACGGGCTTAAGGATGGATTCATGCCAAAACAACTATCATCTTTTCTATTCGCATGTTGGATAGCACTATTCAGCTTTAATGCTTACTCAGCCTCCAAAGCTGAAATTAACGCTAAAAGCACAGAAGCCTTACAAAAGTTTTATCAACACAGCTCGGCTGGCCAAACATTAGTCCAGCAAGCCAAAGGGGTTTTAGTTTTCCCCGAGGTTTATAAAGCGGGTATAGGCATCGGTGGTGAGTATGGTGAAGGAAAGCTTTTAGAAAAAGGTAAAACAACCGGCTATTACACAATTGCTGCGGCATCGATTGGGTTTCAGTTAGGTGCGCAAATTAAGTCAGAGATAATTCTTTTTATGACTGATGCTGCTTTGAATCAGTTTAAGCGTAGCGATGGTTGGGAAGCGGGTGTTGATGGCAGTGTTGCCGTTGTAACTATAGGTGCGGGTGGCGAAATTGATACCAGCACGATTAAAGACCCGATCATTGGTTTTATCTTTTCTAATAAAGGATTGATGTATAACCTGTCTTTAGAAGGCTCAAAAATTAGCAGGAAGAGATGATGAAAAAATTATTATTAGCCCTATGTATCAGTGGATTAGCTTTAAATACATACGCTGCCAAGCCTGAGTGGGCGGGCCAAGGCGCAGATAAGCATCAAGCTAAAAAAGAGGCCAAGCAAGCGGCTAAAAACTACAAAAACAAAGATAAGGATACCGAAGAAGAGCAATCCATCGTAAGTGATACGAAGTCTATTCTGGATGATCTCTTTTCTGACAAAGAGAAAGAGACCATCAAAGATTATTACAATGAAAATGCCAAATCAGGAACAGGTAAATACAAAGGCAAGATGAAGGAGCTGCCTAAAGGTTTGCAGAAAAAGTTAGAACGTGGCGGTGAACTCCCTCCAGGTTGGCAAAAGAAAGTAGCCCGTGGAGAAGTGTTAGATAAAGACTTACGAGATAATGCTGAATATCTGCCTGACGATCTTCTTTCTCGTTTACCCAAAGGTGATGCGGCGACTGAGATTATCAAACTCAAAGATAAAGTCATTAAAGTGGGCAAAGGTGAAGGCACAGTAGTCGACATCATCGATATTGCTGATATCCTAACGGGCGGCAGTGCTAAGTAAACACTGTTCGACCTGAGTGATATGAGTAGATAAAGAATGACCCCAGCGATCAATGCAGCTAAAAAAGCCAAAGTAGCCTATCAAGTTCATGAATATGAACACGATCCCAGTGCTGAATCCTACGGCGAAGAAGCTGCGCAAGCGCTGGGTTTAGATCCTGCCCAAGTCTTCAAAACCCTCCTAGTCGCGATCGGTGGTGACAACAAAAAACTCGCTGTTGGCGTTGTACCTGTGTCTGGTCAGCTAGATCTGAAAGCTATTGCTGCAGCGCTAAAAGCAAAGAAAGTCACTATGGCAAACCCGCAAGATGCAGAACGCGCAACGGGTTATGTTGTGGGGGGCATCAGCCCACTAGGCCAAAAGAAACGATTACCGCTTATTTTGGACGCAAGTGCTAGCAACTTTAAAACCATCTGTATGAGTGCGGGCCGCCGTGGTTTAGAGATCGAGATGTCAGCAGAGGATCTGCTCAAACTAACGTCAGGAAAAATGGCGGCCATTGGGCGTTAATCGGAATTTTTATTCACGAAATAAGCGTTCATTCGATTCACGTACCGCTTTGATATCGGCGCAATACTCTGCAGTAGGGCGGAGTAGTAGGCGCTTAATACCGATCTCTTCGCCAGATTCTAAGCAGTAGCCATATTCACCGTTGCGAATGCGCGCTAGGGCTGAGTCGAATTTTGGTAGTAGCTTACTTTCCCGATCGACAATTCTGAGCGAGAGGCGAGATTCTTCCTCATATTGAGCGCGATCAGCATCGTCATTCATCTCTGGGCGCTCATTCAATTGAGCTTGGGCGTTTTGGATGTGAGCGATGGTTTCCTGTTTTTGCTGCTCTAAGTATTGCTTGAAAAACTCCAATTGACTGTCATTCATGTAGTCCTCAGAACTGGCATTCAAGAGTTCTTCTTTTGTTATTGTCATGCTTTCCTCAAAACTTGGTCAAAATGATATAATGTAATGTTATAGCATTTATTTTTGTGGCCGTGGAAATTTTTATGATGTTCAGAATCTATGGCTAAGTTATCGGAATCGCTAGCTCCAGTGAATTTCCATGGTATGGTGGTCTGACTATCAGTTGTGGATGTTTGAACCATCATGAATAAGGATGTGCAGACCCTTAAAGTTTTTATATATACCTTAATCGCTTTGATTGCTTTTGCCGGTAATTCTGTTTTATGCCGCTTAGCATTGGGAGATGAAACTATTGATGCTGCAAGTTTTACTTCTATTCGATTGCTGTCAGGCATTGTTGTTTTACTGGCTATATTCATCTTTATGAATAGAGGAAAAGCCAATGCAGCAAAGGGCAGTTGGAAAGGTGCGTTTTTTCTCTTTGCCTACGCTATCACTTTCTCTTATGGCTATATCACTCTAGAAACAGGCATAGGAGCCTTGGTTTTATTTGGCTCGGTTCAGATATCTATCATTCTAATTAACATGCTTAAAGGCAATAAACTCCATTTAATGGAGTGGATAGGAACGATCGTTGCGTTTGCTGGGTTTGTCTATTTGATCTTCCCTAGTTTAGCGACACCTTCGGCTGTTGGGTTTGGCCTGATGACAATGGCTGGCGTGGCTTGGGGCTTCTATACCTTAGCAGGGAAGGGCTCTAACAATCCTTTGGGGGATACGACCTATAACTTTTTACGCACACTGCCTTTTGTATTGATTTTGGTTTTATTGAGCTTTGATGATGCGTCTTTATCTACAGAAGGCATTTGGTTGGCGATTCTGTCTGGTGGCTTAGCCTCGGGGATTGGTTATGCTATTTGGTATCAGGCTTTAGGCTCGTTATCAGCGATTCAAGCTGCGGTTGTACAGTTGCTAGTCCCAGTGATTGCAGCAGCAGGTGGTGTTGCCTTTGCGGGTGAAGAGGTTACCTGGCGTTTAGTTATCGCCTCAGTTGTAGTTCTGGGTGGGATCATGATCGTGATTACAGGTAAACAGATTTTAGAACGTGTGAAACAGTAATGCAGAACATAGTGTTATTGCTTTAATAGGACTTGCTGACTAACTGGTTCCTGCCGTTTTCTTTAGCTTGATATAAAAGCTTATCGGCTCGTTTATAAAGATCGCTGACTTGGGTTTTATCGGAGAGGTTTTGTGTGCAGGATAATCCCATTGATACGGTGATAAATTGATTAGCGCTGTTCTCTTTATGAGGGATTTTTAGCTTTTCGATTTTTTGTCGAATACGATTCGCAAAAATATCAGCGGCTTCTTTGCTTTCTTGAGTGAAGACAACCGCAAACTCCTCCCCGCCAACGCGGAAGCAATAATCCTCCCCTTGACGAATATTATCTTTAAGCGCCTGGCTTACTTTTTTTAGAACATCGTCACCTTTTAGATGGCCATATGTGTCGTTATAGGCTTTGAAATGGTCAACATCGAGGATAAGCAGGCAAAAGTAAGTTTGCTGCCTTTTAGCGCGCTCTAGGACTGCTTGAGATAAGTATTGGAAGTTACGGCGATTGAATAGGTCGGTTAGGGCATCGGTAACCGCGAGTTTTTCAATTTTTTCTTCTAGCGTGCGAGCCTCAGTTATATCGATATGTACTCCGTTCATGCGAATGGCATTGCCATTTTTATCTCTAAGGAATACCCGACCAACATCATGTATCCAGCGCCATTTGCCATCACCGCATATCATGCGAAATTTAGCGTCATAAATTTCGGTTTCACCATTCAGGTGTTTTTCGATCAATTCAACCGTAGGTTCTAAATCATCAGGGTGAACGATAGAGGACCAGCGCTCAAGACCATCGATTACCTCAGAGAAGAGCGAATCATCCTCTCTGAACTCATCATCTTTATATCTCTTCTGAGTAACCCAGGTTTTATTAGCAATGATTCTGCCTTCTTGTGGATAGAAATCCCAACAGCCAATGTTGGCACCATTTACGGCATCATCTAAGCATTTTATGGTTTCTTGGTTTTGCGCTAATTGGTTTTTTAACTCTTGTTGTGCGGTTACATCGGAAAGGGTACTTAAGATATTTTCACCATGTTTAACTAATCGCATTTCGAAATACAGATCGTCTTTTTGATAGTGAAAGTAGATTGGTTGATCGGTTGAGGCATTAGAGCATTGCTGAAATAGTTCTCGTAGCTGTTTAGCTTGCTCTTGATTGAATAGATTGAAAATCGATGAACCTTTTAAAGCACTTTCAGATAAACCACGAAGCTCTATCTCTTTGCGATTTAAGAAGAGATAACGGCCCTCATCTGAGGTTAGCTCTGCAATACCTTGTGGCTGTTGATTGAGTATTTCTAAAAGATCCATAGCGTCTCAGGTACAAAATTGCGACTACAAGTTCCAATTTATTATAGGCAGAATTTGTATACCAGCTCGATTATTTTGGGCCTAAATAATTTTTTACCCATTGCTTAGGTGTGACACCAAAGTGCTTTTTAAAGACTTTGGCCAAGGAGGACGCATTTTCATAGCCTACTTGGTTGGCGACGAGCCCCACGGGGCGATTATTTTTAAGTAAACCTTTCGCTAGCGCCATTCTTAGCCCAGTCACATACTCCATAGGCGCTTGACCTACTGTATCTTTGAAGAGCGCGGCAAACTTCGAGCGAGACATAGCTGCGTTCTCGGCCATCTCTTCAACCGTCCATTCATATTCAGGCTTCTCTTTGATCTGTTGCATCAGCTTGCTGAGTAGAGGATGGGAGTCGGCCGCAATTAAACCTAACTCGACCGTGCCGTTATCAATCACGTAGCGAAGTACCTGCACCATAAATACATCACATAAGCGATCGATCATCAGTTGCTTGCCATGCTGTTCTGCAAATGCCTCTTCGAAGATTTGATGAGCTGTATTCGAAATAGAACCGGCTTCCTCTATATGGATGCAAAGAAACTTAGGTAGATAGTTGGCTAAGAGTTTTTGGTGGGCAGGAGGTAACTTAACAGTCGCACAGACTAGTTTCGCATCTTCAGATGGGGCTATCGTGAGTTTGTGATTAGTTCCGCTGGGGAAAAAAATCACATCGCCGGTATGCAGCTCGATCCTGTGATCTTCATCTGTCGTGAGTGTTAACGATCCTGATTCCAGAAAATGTAAGTAGCCCGATTCCTTATCGTCATCAAATCCGGTAATACCGCAGAGGCTACCACTGAAAAAAACCTCGGCATTGATCTCTAGGTTTTGCAGTAATTTGCTCAGTGTATCCATAAAACCTCCTTTTTGGACGATTGGCTCTTTTTGCTGGATTTAGAGCGGCCTTTCCCTCGGTAGTTCCCCGTAATCTATATCTCAAGAACAGCGCAACATATTTACCAATATGTCTGAGTGTTCATTAAACCATTAACCGAGGAAAAAGAAATGAAATTTACAAAGACTTTGAAACTAGCAACAGCTGCCGGCGCACTTCTTCTTAGCAGCATGAGCTTTGCGGCATCTGTAAACATTGGCACTAACGATGTTGCTATTCATGGTTACGACCCAGTTGCTTACTTTACTAATGATAAAGCGGTTGAGGGTTCTGCAAAATTTACAGCGACTCATGATGGTGCAATCTACCGTTTCGCAAGTGCTAAAAACCGTGATCTGTTTAACGCCAATGCCGACAAATACGCACCTCAATATGGTGGTTACTGCGCGATGGGTGTGGCTTTAAACAAAAAGCTAGATGTTGATCCACAAGCATTCCATATCGAAAACGGCAAGCTGTATCTGAACTTGAACAAAGACGTGCAGAAAAAATGGCTTACTGATGTACCGGGCAACCTAAAAACAGCAGATCGTATTTGGGCAGGTATTGAAGATCTATCTGTAGCAGCTGCAAACGCCGAAGACTAATTCTCATGCCTGAGTCGAGACTTACGTTTTCAGAAAATGGACATGAGTACTCGCAACCTTTAGCGCTGATCTGGTTCAGCGCTAAATGGTGCGGTCCCTGCCAACAGATGATTCCTGTCGTTAATAGTTTGGCAGAGCGATATGCCGGTGAACTTAAAGTTCTAAAAGTGGATGTAGATCAACAGCAGGAGTTAGCTGCGAAATTCGCGATTAGAGCAGTTCCCACGTTAGTACTCTTGGCAAAAGATAGGGCGCTGGATCAGCAGGTGGGGTCGGTGCCATTAAAGCAACTTGATGAGTGGGTTGCACAACATTTATCAATTCAGAAAGAACTGGAGAAGTGAAATGGATAATAAACAACGTATTGCTACAGCAGCGTTAGCCGTTGCTCTGACTTCTATTGCAACTGTACCTGCAGCTCATGCTGGTGGAAAAGAAAAATGTTACGGCGTTGCGCTAGCTGGACAGAATGATTGTGGCAATTTGGCAGGTACTCACTCTTGTGCGGGTCAATCCAAAGTGGATAACGACCCAGGTGAGTGGAAGTTGGTCGCGAAAGGTACTTGTAAAGATATGGGTGGCCTACTGAAAGCTGAAGCTAAGAAGCGTTATCAGGAAGCTCAGCAGAAGTCATAAGGTTTAATCAGGAGAAAGAAGATGTCCAGTTTAAGCACAGCTAATAATAGCGATGAACGAGGTTTATCAAAGATTGGAGTCGGGTTGCGTCATCCTCACTATAAGGAGGCGTTACTAGGGACATCTTCCATTGATTTTGTGGAGATACACGCGGAGAACTTCTTTGCTGAAGGTGGAATGCTACCTGAGTTGTTGAGTGATATAGCCCTTCAATATCCAATTAGTCTGCATTCGACTTCAATGGGTTTAGGTTCTGCCGTGGGTATTAACGGAGATTATCTGCAACGTTTAAAGCAACTGTCACAGCAGATTAACCCCATATTGATCTCTGACCACGCTTGCTTCACTTGGAGCAATATCAATGGAAAATCTGTGCATGCTGGGGATCTTCTACCTCTTGAATTTACTCAACAGAGCTTGCAGGTAATGGTTGATAACGTGAATCAGGTCCAGCAGTTATTAGGGCGTCAGATTTTAGTTGAGAACTTATCTGCTTATGTGGAATTCAACTTTTCTGATATGAGTGAAACCGAGTTTCTATCTCAACTGGAAGATAAAACGGGATGTGGCTTATTGGTGGATCTCAACAATTTGCTAGTAAATGCGCGCAATTTTAATGATCAAAAGCCATTAACTGTAGCCCGAAAGTGGTTACGAGAAATCCCTGCTAATGCTGTGGGCGAGATCCATCTGGCAGGTTTTACCAAGGTGAAAGAGGGTGAATTGATCATTGATGATCACAGTCAGCCAGTATCACCTGAATGTTGGTTGCTCTATCGCGATGCGGTTGCCTTGTTTGGTGCAGTTACCACCCTAATCGAATGGGATAACAATTTGCCTTCTTGGAGCACACTGCTTGATCAAGCTGCAAAAGCGAGATCTATCTCCACGGAAGTTCACTATGACACTGGGAGGCTCTCTTATGCTGTCTGATTCAACATTGCTCGTTCGTCGTCAAGCTGCATTGATGACGTTAATTTTTTCGAAAGATGAAAGCGATACAGCGACTGACCGAATAAGTCAGGGGTTAAAAATTTATCAGAATAATCTCCTGATGACTGCGGCAAGAGCGATCTCTTTGAAGTATCCAGTACTGGAGAAAATGGTGGGTAATGAGACGATTATCGCTTTTACCGATCAGTTACTTAAAAAAGAGTTACCTAATACAGGGGATTGGGCTGATTGGGGTGTGATGTTGCCCGCGCTCATCTCAGAAAGTCCTCTGGCTGATGATCATGCCTATCTGTCTGAAATCGCCCGTTTGGAGTGGTTTGTACATCAGGCCGCGAGAGGAAAGGCTACTCATTTAGAAGTGGAGACGCTTTCAAGCTTAACTGAAAGTGATTTGGACGCCGTCTCACTTCATCTATCGCCGACTTTACAGGTCATGGAAAGCCATTTTCCTGTGTATGAATTATGGAATTTACATCAGGTACCAGAGGGCTCTGAGTTCGATGAGGGTGAGCTTTATCGCTTGCTGGTGGGAAATTCGGCTCCTCATTATTCAATGGTATTTCAACAGGATTATCACGCGCGTATTAAAACGCTAACGGTTCAAGAATATGCGTGGTTTAAAGATGTTCTGGCAGGCATGAGTGTTGAGCGTTTATTAGGTAAGCACCAAGAGATTGATTTTGTTAGCTGGATTGAACAGGCGATAAGCCAGCAATGGTTGGTTGCCATCAAGTAAATCGAAATTCAGTTATTAAAGGTTTTTGAGAGGTTTGAGAGATGATTTCTATCGTTAGTAAGTTTTATAAAGGTTATTTAGCTGGGGAAGGTAAATTGGCTAAAACTCATGATCTTGTGTCGTTAATTGCTCGTTTTTACGTAGCGCAGGTGTTCTTTAATGCCGGTCTGACCAAAATTCAGGATTGGGATACAACGTTATTTCTATTTGAAGAGGAGTATCAGGTTCCGTTTTTACCTTTTGAGCTGGCGGCTTATTTAGGCACTTTGGGCGAGCTGATCTTACCTGTTTTGCTAGTCACTGGTATTTTGACGCGCTTTTCTGCTCTTGGCCTATTTTTTGTGAATGTAGTCGCTGTGATTAGTTTGGTCGAAATTGCACCAGCGGCACTGTATCTACATTACATCTGGGGACTCGTGCTTGCGCAAATCATTATATACGGTGGTGGTGTGCTTTCTGTCGATCACGTTTCCAACAAGTTTCTACTTAACCGCCACAAGGCTGAAATGGAGCCTAGCCTATAGGCTTTATCTGTAGGTACTTTTAGAGAGGAAGTGACTGAACAATCAGTCACTTCTTTGCTGAAAAATTTCACTTTTTATTGAGGTTAATATGAAGCAGATCACTACATCCATCGTTGCCGGATTTGGCGCTGCTGTTGCTATAGGTTTGTTAGCCCTGCTGGAAACATCATTTAAAGACATTGCGTTTTTAATGGCGCCTTTTGGGGCAACTGCTGTGCTGGTATTTGGGGTACCGCATAGCCCGTTGGCCCAGCCGAAAAATGTGATTTTAGGACATTTGATTACTGCCTTTATCGGCATTTTCTTTAGCCAGTTTCTTGAAGTGAATCCGCTAACTCTTGCTATTGCGACAGGACTTGGTGTGAGTGCTATGTTGTTGAGTAAAACAACACATCCGCCGGCGGGTGCTAATCCAATCTTAATTATGTTATCCAGTCAGGGGTGGGCCTTTCTAGTAACACCAGTTTTGATTGGCTCGATTATGATTGTGCTCGTGGGAAAGATTTTTCAGCAGACGCAGACAAGATTGCAGCCTGCTGAATAATGGCTAACTACAAGGCTGTTTAACTTGTTTGGTTAGCATGGTTTCAAAGACATCGGGTGTGACGGGTTTACTAAAATAGTAACCTTGGGCCATATCGCAGTGTTTATTCTGTAGTAAATTCATCTGCTCTTGAGTTTCTACCCCTTCCGCAATAACTCTTAAACCAAGACCGTGAGCCATATCGATGGTGGCGTAAACTAGCTCTAAATCGGCAGGGTCGACAGAGATATCACTGATAAAACTACGATCGATTTTGAGGGTGTCAAATGGATAACTTCTCAAATAACTGAGGGAGGAATATCCAGTACCGAAATCATCCATAGATATGCTGACGCCTTGCTCATTGAGTTTTGCAATCGCTTCATCAATATCCGCGTGTTGTGCCATTAATACACCTTCGGTAATTTCTAGCTCTAGGTTAGAGCCGAGAATTTGATGTGTTGTCATCTGTTCAGTGATGTAGTCGATCAATTGAGGGTCTCTAAACTGACGCGGTGATAGGTTGATAGCAATATGGAATTGCGGCAGCAATGTTTTGATCCAGTGAGTGCTCTGATGCATCGCTTCCTTAAGTACAAACTTACCGATGTTTACGATTAAACCGGTATTTTCAGCAACAGGAATAAACTCAGAAGGCGGTATATTTCCTAATGTTGGCGAGTTCCAACGTAATAAGGCTTCTGCACCGACAATTTGTTGTGTATCTAGGTCGATTACGGGCTGATATAGGACATGCAGCTCTTTACGCTGAAGAGCATTGTGTAATTGCTCTTCTAATAACAAACGGCGCTCAGCCCCTATATTCATCTCTTCGGTGAAGTAGTGATAGCTATTACGGCCTTGCGCTTTAGAGTGATACATTGCCGAATCGGCATTACGTAGAAGCTCAGCAGGGTCCGTTCCATCGTTCGGATAAATAGATATGCCAACACTCATAGTCAGCATAATCTCCCTGCCATCCACATTCAGCGCTTTACGGAATTGGGATACTAGGTTTTGTGCAATTGGCTGAGCTTGTTCGGCATTCTCTAAATGGTTGAGTAGGACAATAAATTCATCGCCACCCAAACGGCCAACAGTGTCTATCTCTCGTACCGATTGCTCTAATCGCTTAGCTGCTTCAACCAGAATTTTATCACCCGTGGCATGTCCGAGCGTATCGTTAACTTTTTTAAAGTCGTCCATATCGAGGAAGAGGACAGCTACAGAGTGCTTCTTTCTTCTCGCTTCAAGGAGCATAGTTTCCAAACGGTTAAGAGAAAGGAAGCGATTAGGCAGGTTAGTTAAGCTATCAAAGTGCGCTTGGTGAAGAATCTTCTCTTCTTGCGCTTTCTGTTGTGTAATATCCTGTTTTACCGCTAAGTAATATTTAGTTTTGCCTTCTGAATCGTGCACGGGCGCAATATGGGCTTCCTCCCAGAATATCTCTCCATTTTTGCGCTGATTTTGGAACTCACCACGCCATGCTTTGCCTTGAATTAGGTGCTGCCATAATTCTGCGTAACGACCAACCGGTGTGCGACCGGACTTTAATATTCTGGAGTTCTGGCCAAGAATCTCTTCTTTATCGTAGCCAGTGACCTTCTCAAAAGTAGAGTTTACGTACTCTATCTGACCATCCAGTGTTGTTATTACAACTGAAACGGGGCTCTGCTCTATGGCTTGAGATAGGGTTAGAATATGTTCTTGGGCTTTGCGCTCTTCAGTGATATCTCGGCTAATGCCTACTAAGCCTTGTAGTTGGCCATCTGTATCCCAGAAAGGCATTTTAAGGGTGTTTAAGAGTATTCGATCGCCCGATTGGTTATCACTCCACTGCTCCTGACTATTAGAGGCAAGGTGGTCGATAACGTTTTGTTCTTCTTGCTCATTTTTAACCGCTTGTGCTTCTACAAATAACTCATAATCAGTACGGCCGGTAATTTCTGCTTCGCTTTTACCTGTAAAGTCTTGGAAAGCGGTATTACAGCCGAGGTATTTACCTTGCGTATCTTTAATAAAAATATGATCAGGTAATGCGTCGATTAAACCTTTCAGAAGACCCCGTTCACGGTTTAGGTTTTGCCGGCTGATCAACACTTCTCGTTCAGCGTCTCGTCGGTCCTGTTGTCTTCGAAGAATTAGGCCGAGGAGCATGGTGCCGATGGGGTAGAACGTCAGAATGGTGGGTGCTATCGCAGCGATGATCTTGAAACGCAAATCAGCAGGCATGAACAGAATCAAACCTAGTACAACGACTTGTACCACAAGGCCCAGCAGATACAAACGCCACCAGTTCAGGGGTTGTTGATATTTATCACTTAGATACCGCCAAGTTAAGCCGATGGCAGCCGAGAAAATAATCACTGATGAGCCAACATAAATTCCTGCCCCTCCCTGAAAAATTCGCAGACTTACCGCCATTACTACGGCGATACAGGTAGGTACAATTCCAAAAAATAGACCGCATAAGCTGATTAACACCCAACGAGCATCAAAAAATACCCCAGGTTCTAATTCCCAAGGAGTCAGCATGACCGCCATAGCAAGCAGGCCGACTAATACGCCAGAAATACTGTCTCGAAGTAGGTGATTACGAATGTTTTGCAGGCCAAGCGAGTCATAAACGATCCCCATTGCGAGCAGTAGGGCGACGTTATTGATTAGGCCTGTAAAACTAGAAGTGTCCATGAATACTAATGTTCTCTCAATACCTGATGACTCAAAAACAAGGCTATCTAAAATAGTTGATTTAAAGCCATAAAAAAAACATGTGAATAAGAATAATCATATAAATAATAAAGTGTTAGGGTGAAGATCAATAAAATGATTATCCATTCCAATCCCTACGACTCAAAAACCTGATGTGTCTAGTAACAGGCTCCCTCGGTTTTGTATTCCCACTCGAGTAAACATGATTTAAAACGCATTGGTACATTTTCGGAGTGGTCGTAATTTCAGTATAGAAAGGAAATCAGACTCTGCAGCTTGAATTGAAGATAGCTTTATGAAAAATAAAGAAATATTAGGAAGGAGAAGGGCGGCTGGAGCACCTTAGTAGAAGATAGGTCATTCCAGCCGTGGAAATATTACTTAAAGTTAGCGCCAAACATCTCGCCAATCGCTTGGCTAAGCGCTTCACTGCGCTCTTCGTTACGGAATTGCATCAGGATCAGTGCACGTAACGCTGGCATAAACATCAAGTCCGATAGCACACGAGAGAAGCCTGCTTGGCCTGCTTTACCTATTGCGAGCTTTTCTAAGAATAAGTGCAGTGTTGCTGGTTCTTGAAGTGCTTCGTGGCAGCGAGTTGCAATCGAGACGATCACTTCTGCTTCTAGGGCATAATCACTCTGTAAGATCTTATTGATGATCTCTTGTTTTCTAGGTGTATTGCGCGCATTTGAGATGCCACGGGTAATAGCTGCAATGTGATTGGCGTTCGCTGTCCCACGTTCTAGAGTTTGTTCGGCACGTAAGCTCAGGGCTTCAAATAGCTGGTGGTCCGGCTCGATGCTTTCTATGCAGGTACATAGCACTTCGAATGGCACATCGGGTAGAAGCGGGATGGCTTTAGTTAACAGTTTACTGTTGTTACTTTTCTCGTGGCGAACAACCAGATCAGCGATACCTTGATAACCGAGGGATTGCCAGTTATCAAAACCGATTTGCCCTGCAAAATACTGTTCTGCATGTTCATAGTATTGTGAAGCAGGTTCGCTTGAGGCTAGCGTAGAATAGGCATGGAACAGAGCCATTTTTTCCTGGTCAGGTTTGAAAGAAAAAGGATTATCTTTCAAAGCATCCTCTGGCATCTCACCCGTTTTCTCATGTTGTAGGATGCCACCAGCGTTTTTAAGTAGACGGCTAAGTAGATCATCACGTACAGCTTGGATCAGAAAGCCTTGCTCATCTAAAGGTAGCTTTAAAAACCAAGCCGCGCCTTGTTCTTTGTTTTTAGGATTCCAGACCATTAAGGCTATCCATGCGTGCTGTAAATATGGATAAGGATAAGGTGTCTGCTGGTTCTCTATCTTTTCAAACTGTTCAGTCGAAAGTTTTTGTACACGACGGCCCATATCGAAAAAACGGACCTGACCGCCACTTTGGCGAAGAAGTTGAGATAGTGAAGAGATATCAGACATGATGGGCACCTTAGGAATCAGGCCCGCAATTTTAGCAGTTCTGGAGTGGGTATCAATATAGACCAGAAGTGCTCATTCTTTAGATAGAATTAATACAGTGAGTTAGATAATGTAAAACTGATTTTTACCCATTTTTTTGGCTTGATACATCGCTTTATCCGCCAAAGTAATCGCCTCCTCTGCGTTTATATCTTCTAAAGCGTAGATATAAAGGCCGATGCTGGCCGATAGATTAGCAGTGCTGCTCTCAATGGGTATGTCTTCATTGATAATGGTTAGTATCTTTTGAATCACTGCAATGGCTTGGGTTGAGGATTCAATTTCAGACAGAATTAGTAAGAATTCATCGCCGCCTAATCGACCTAACATATCTGAGCCGCGGATTACTTTAGATATGCGATTGGATATGTCCTGCAAACATTGATCGCCGATATCATGGCCGTAGGTATCATTAATCGGCTTAAAATCATCCAGATCAATAAAGATGATGGCAACCTTATGTTGTTTACGTTTAGCCGCAGCGAGCACAATATCAAGTTGATGGAGTAAAAACCTACGGTTAGGAAGGCCAGTTAAATTGTCATGACAGGCTAAATGACGAAGTTCTTGATTGGCTATTCGGATCAGTTTGTTCTGTTTCGAAGTCGTGGCCATGACATAGACAGCAAATAAGAAACCTCCCAGTATGATCAATACCATTCTAACGATGAGTTTGGAGAGTAAGACTTCCATTTTGTGAGATGAATCTTGCCAGATCTCTTCATTTTGAGCTTGTTGTAAACTAATAAAACGATCTAGAAGTCCTGCAATGGTCGTTTTGTCTTTCAGTACTTTACCTAGCTCAGATCTAAAATCTTGAACTCGATTGTTGTTGAGTAGTTCAGAAAACGTTCTCAACTCAGGCGCTCTGTTAGCAGCTTCTTTGTCTAGTTTTGTAATGATGATCTGCTCGGGGTGATCCAAGTCTGTATTCAACAAAGTTAAACGTGATTTGTGGTATTCACTTCCCTGACTGTAAAACGTATTGAACAGCTGTTTCCGCTCTTCTGGCGTTTCAAGTAAGGTCATCTGCCAAAGCAAGATAGCTCTTTCTCTGACGGCTGCGCGCATCGCCATAGCGGCGCGTAGTTGAATGTCGTTATTGCTGCTGGCAGTGGTTAATTCGGCGCGTAAACTGGCATATTGCTGGTAGGAAAAAACCGAAGTGTAGATAAACGCTAGAAAGATAGCGCTGAAGCCAATTAGGTAGAAAAAGAATCTAAAGCCTGATTCCCGCTGTTCCATGTCTTTTCGCCAGTCATGTGGTGAATAACAATTAACAGTCTAGTTGATTTTGATTTATTCGGGATTGAGGGAAAGAAATAGAGATTGGGTGAGTAAGCGGAGCATACTCACCCAACAATTGATCGTTTATTGTTTACATTCACCCGCGACAACGAAGCTAACTTCAGGCTTCGCACAAGCAGAACAGCTGTTGGAATAAGTTTTGGTTGTACCATCTGAGTGATGTCCGCAGGCTGGTGTGTAATCCATGGTACACATCTGCGGTCGAGGATCTTCGCAAACCAAAGCTCCCTCTGGCATAGATGGCTGGGATTGACAGCCGGCTAACATCAGTGCAGCAATGCTCATCAAAATTAACTTTTTCATACTGAGTCTCCTGATTGGGCATTGTCTGAAGCAGATTTCCTTTTAACTTTTTCACGTAAAGTTTGCATCGCTACAAATAGAGCAGGAATAAAGAATATACCGATGACTGTTGCTAGAAGCATACCGCCAAACACAACAAACCCTATGGATATTCGGCTAGCAGCACCTGCCCCAGAAGCCGTTAGCAAAGGCATTACACCTAAGATAAAGGAGAAAGCGGTCATCAATACAGCACGATAGCGTAAGTTAGCTGCTTCATTAGCCGCCTCGATAATACCTTTGCCTTCTTCACGCAATTGCTTAGCAAATTCCACAATCAAGATAGCAGACTTACTCGCAAGACCAATCAGCATAACCATGCCGATCTGGGCATACAGGTTGTTGGTCAAACCTGGGATCAGCCATAGCGGCAGAATCGCACCTAAAATGGCGACAGTAATAGATAGCATCACCGCAACCGGAATAGTCCAGCTTTCGTATTGAGCGACTAAGAATAGGTAAGCGAATAGGATAGCTAGCGAGATGATGATGATTACAAAACCGCCGGCTTCTTGCTCTTGTTGAGTACTACCTGTCCATTCAAGAACATAACCATCAGGCAAAGTTTCTTTGGCTAGTTGTTCCATCAACTTAATACCGTCACCTGTCGCCATGCCGGGAGCGAGGGTTGCAGTCAACGAAGCTGAACGTGATTGGTTGTAGCGCGTTAAAGATTGTGGGCCCAGTACCGGTTTTACTTCGACAAGTGCGCTTATCGGCACTAAATGGCCTTGGTTGCTCTTAACATTAAGGCTATTTAGATCGTCAATATTGTCACGGAATTCAGCATCAGCTTGTAGCATAACCCGGTAGTTGCGCCCGAAAATATTGAAATCGTTTACATACTGAGTACCAAGCTGAGATTGCAATGTGCTGAATAAGTCACTCATCGAAACGCCCAAAGAGAGCGCTTTATCACGATCTACTACCAGCTCCAGTTGTGGAACATTAGCAGAGTAGGTGGAGTAAACTCGGTCAAACTCGGCCTTTTGGTTCGCTGCGAAGATGAGCGAATTTGTAGCGCGAGCAAGTTCCTGAGGCGATCCATTTTTAAGATCCAACAGAATTGCCTCTAGACCTGCGGCATTACCCAAACCCGGAATTGGTGGAGTAGGGAAGGCCATAATATTTGCGCCTGGGATCGTCGCTAATTTCTGATTGAGTTCTCTTAGAATTTTGTACCAAGCCATTTCCGGTGCAGTACGTTCATCCCAGTGGGTAAGCACTGGAATTGCTAGTGCAGCATTTGGTGCCGCGCCACCTAAGATACTAAAGCCTTTAATGCCAATACGGTTTTCTACACCCGGTTGTTCTTCGAGGATTTTGTCAATCTGGGCGACTATCTCGTCGGTACGGTTGAGTGATGCACCATCAGGAAGCTGAACGTTAACAAAAAAGGCACCATTGTCTTCATAAGGCAAGAAGCTGGTCGGGGTTGTGGTGAACATATGGTAAACACCGCCGCCCATTGCTGCCATCAAACCCATACTTAACAGTAAGCGCTTGTTCAAAAAGTTAACTTTGTTCACGTAGCCTCGACGGGTCCAGTCGATTAGCTGATCGAACTTTTTGAACAAGCCAGTCGGTTCAGTCGCCGGTTTTAACAGAAGGGAGCAAAGCGCAGGGGATAAGGTCAGTGCATTTAGGGATGAGAAACACACCGCAACCGAGATGGTTACTGCAAACTCTGTATATAGCTTACCTGTTATACCTGGCATAAAGGCAACCGGAACAAATACTGCTAAGAGTACAAGAGTGGTCGCAATGACGGGCCCGATGACCTCTTTCATTGAGACAGCAGTTGCTTCTTTAGCTGATAAGCCTTCTTGCATATGGCGTTTAACGTTTTCAACCACAACAATGGCATCATCAACCACGATACCTATTGCCAGAATTAAGGCGAAAAGGGAGATGGTATTGATGCTAAAACCAAGTATCGAAAGCACGGCAAAGGTGGCAATCAACGATACAGGAATTGTGGCTGAGGGTATGAGTGTTGCGCGCCAATCGGCAAGGAACAGGAATGTTACCAGTACTACAAGACCAAAGGTAATAAATAGAGTCTCGACTACTTCTTGTAGTGATGCTTTTACTGAAAGCGTTGTGTCATAGAGAATTGCGTATTCCATATCATCAGGAAAACGCTCACTTAGACGCTCTAGTTCAGCGTATACATTGTCAGCCACCTCAAGTGCGTTCGCTCCTGGGCTTTGATAGATCGCAACAGTGGCTGCAGGGTTGCCATTCATAATTGAGGACGCACTGTAGCTTTGCGAGCCAAGTTCTACTCGGGCTACATCACGAAGGCGAACAGAAGCACCGTTTTCGCCTGTGCGAAGGATGATGTTTTCAAACTCTTCAACTGATTCTAAGCGGCCTTTAGCGCGCAGGTTATATTGGAACTGCTGATTTTGCGTAAGAGGTGGCTGTCCAATAATACCTACAGACGCTTGGATATTTTGTTGTGAGATGGCGTTGCTGACATCCTTAGGTGAGAGCCCTAATGCCTTGAGGCGGTTAGGGTCTAACCACACTCGCATACCGTAATCCATCGGGCTGAACTGTGATGCCGAGCCAACACCATTAATTCGCGCCAAAGCATCTTGCACATAAAGTGTGGCGTAGTTACTTAAAAACAGCTCGTCATATGTGTTTTCAGGAGAGTAGAGGTTAATCACCAGCAACATGTTAGTTGCTTGTTTCTTAGTCGTGACCCCTTGTCGAACAACTTCTTGCGGTAAAGACGCTTCGGCTAAAGCCACACGGTTTTGTACATTGATGGCCGCTTGGTCTGGGTCCGTACCTACAGCAAACGTGATATCCAGCGTGTAACTACCATCATTAGCTGAGGTGGAGGACATATACAGCATGTTGTCCACGCCATTAACTTGGGCCTCAATAGGGGTCGCTACTGCTTGCTCCACCACTTCTGCGTTAGCCCCAGGATACTTCGCTTTGACTTGTACCTTTGGCGGCGTGATATCAGGGAACTGAGCTACGGGTAGGCCGTATATCGCCAAAGCACCGGCAATCATCAACACAATGGAGATGACCAGAGCAAACTTAGGCCGATTGATAAAGAAGATCGAGAACATGGCTTACTCCGCTACTGCATTAACTTGAATGCCTGGTTTAACCTTCTGCAGTCCTTCGGTGATGATTAGATCACCTTCATCTAGGCCGTTAAGTACTTGCCATTGACCTTCTACTTGGGGTCCCATCTCGACTCGAGTAACACTTACCTTATCTTGTTGATCTACTTCGAGTACAAAATAACCATCACGGTCATGTTGTACGGCAGATTGCGGTATTTGGATACCTATCTCTGGTTGTTTGCGCTTAATCTCTACGTGAACAAACTCACCTGGCAATAACAAGTATTTGGGGTTTGCGAAGCTTGCACGTAGGGTGATTGTATCTGTATTAGGGTCGACTTCAGGTGAAATAAAGTCGAAGCGGCCTTGCTGCTCATACACACTACCATCGGACAAAATTAGACGAGGTGCGACCGGGGGATTATCCAAATCGATCCCTTTGCGGCGCGCATCCAGCATCAGCTTTTCACTCACTGCCATCTCGACATAGACTTCATCGATTTTTACTACTGTAGCTAGCACACCACTTTCAGGGCTTATCAGATCGCCTACTGAAAAGTTCGCTTTACCGATACGGCCACCAAACGGAGCTTTGATCTCTGTATAACTCAGGTTTAGTTCTGCTTTCTTTAATCCCGCTTCTGCTTTTAAAACTTGCGCACGGGATTGATCACGGTCTGCTACAGCCTGATCGAACTGGGATTGCGAAGCCGCCTTGCGTTTTCGCAGTTGGCTTACGCGATTGAGATTAGTTTGCGCGTTTTTTAACCCCGCTCTAGCGGAGGCTAGATCTGCTTCAGCTTGTTTCAGCGCGATTTCATAGTTTGCTTTTTCTACTTTAAAAAGCACTTGATCGGCTTCAACATCACGACCTTCAGTAAATAGGCGATCTTCTAGAAATCCAGATACACGGGCCAATAAGTTAACGCGTTGAGTTGCCTCAATCCGTCCAACCAGTTTAAAGGTTGGGGTCAAATCCGACGTTTGAACCTCGTGTACTAATACCGCAGGTAAAGGTTTCTCGTTGGCATTAACGGTCAGTGAAGTGGCAGCCAAAGCAGTTAGAAGAGTGGCTAAAATGATCTGTTTCAAAACAAGCTCCTTTGAGAAACGTTAATCCTAGGTATAAATCGGATTAAATTAGATGCGCTTTAATTAGATAGCAGCTTTTTATGAATATAACTAACTATATCTATAAATACTGAATAGATTAAATACCTACTTACCCATACATTCCCTTAACGAATAACGGGTGCCTAAGCACCCGTTATTGTCATAGCTGCTTACTGCAGCCAGCTGTCGAGTTCGTTTATATCTTCAGGGTTTAGGGTGCCTAACTGCTGTTTGAAGGTGATGAGGTTCTGTACAAAGTCGAAACGGGCATTTGCGTAATCGCGTTGCGCTGCATAAAGCTGCTGCTCGGCTTGCAATACATCTACAACATTACGCGTACCTACTTTGTAACCCTCTTCAGTCGCTTCTAAAGCGGTTTGGCTAGATTTAATACTTTGGTTTAGCGCTTGAACGCTTAAAGCGCCGGTACGTAAATTACGTAAAAGGCTTCGAGTCGTTTGAGTCACTTCGCGAAGTGTATCTTCACGGTTAAACTGGTTTTCAATTAAGCGCTGTTCCAGCTCGCGGCTGCGTGAACTCACTGAGCCGCCGGAGTAGATTGGTACTGACAGAGTTAGGCCGATTGAAGATGTATCAGTACTGTCATCGTTGATCGCAGTACCATTATCGTAATCATAACTAGCTGTCAGGTTCAGCGTTGGATAGTGACCTGCACGACCAGCCTTTGCTGCTTGGCGTGCTGCTTCAGATGAGCGATCTGCAAGTTGAAGCGCCAAGTTGCCTTGCCAAGCTTTTTCTAACCAAGGTTGGGCTTGAACAGGGACCGGTTCTTCAATTGGGTACTCTTCAGACAATTGACCAACGGTATCAAATCCTTGGCCTGTTAAGCGCTCTAAGGCTTCGTAACTATTTTCTAAATTACCTTCAGCGGCAATACGGGCTACACGAGCATTGTCGTATGAAGCCTGAGCCTCTTGTACATCGGTATTGGCGATTAAGCCGACATCATATTGAGCATTAACTTGATCTAAGCGGCGTTTAATTGCGCGTTCTTGAGCTTCAGATGTTTGTAGGTCGCTTTTCGCCCTTAGCACACCAAGGTAAGCTTCTACAGTACGGTTGATCAGTGTTTGCTGTTCCAGTTCAAACTGTAGTGCGGCTTGTTCTGAGATCACTTGGCCCTGTTTGAAGGTAAACCAAGCAGCCGCATTAAATACCGGTTGGCTTAGGGATAGGGTATAGCCGTGGTTGTTATAATCAGCTGTATCGGAATCAATCGTTGTTGTGTTGGCGCTCAAGTTCACATTAGGCAATAAGCTAGAGCGGTTTTGGATTTCGATCTCTTTGCCAGCGTTAAATGAAGCTTGCGCTGCTTTTAACTGTGGATCATTAGCCAAAGCGAGTTGGTAGATATCTGCTAATTCACCTGCAGAAACGCTGCTGACAGCTAGAGAAAGGCATGAAACCTGAAAAAGCTGCTTTATATTCATAAACTTAAATATCCTTAAACTTGTTCTGGCTGAACTTCCTTGAAAGTTCGCTTACCTAAGTAACTATATACGGTAGGAATGACAAAAAGGGTCAATAACGTTCCGAATGTCATACCGCCAACAATAACCCAGCCAATCTGATGGCGCGATTCAGCACCTGCGCCCATAGCAATTGCTAAAGGTACAGCACCTAATACTGTTGCGCCTGTCGTCATCAGTATAGGGCGTAAACGCAAAGATGCCGCTTCTATGATTGCGCTGCGTAGGTCTCGCCCTTGATCTTGTAGCTGATTTGCAAACTCAACGATCAGAATACCATGTTTAGTGACTAGTCCAACAAGGGTAATCAGACCTATTTGGCTGTATACGCTGAGAGAGCCTCCACTGAAATGTAGCGCAAAAAGTGCACCAAACACCGCAGGTGGAACCGATAGCATAATAATCATCGGATTTTTAAAGCTTTCAAACTGAGCAGCTAGTACTAGGAATACGACAATCAATGCCAGTGCAAATGTCACCTGCATGCTGCTGCTAGACTTCTTGAATTCTCGCGAAGGCCCGGTGTAATCATAGGTTGCCTGTGGCGCGATCTCTTGCAGACTTTGCTCAAGGAAGTTGAGCGCTTCACCTAGGCTGTAACCAGGAGCAAGCTGGGTTTGTATTTTTACCGCCTTCACTTTATCAAAGTGATTAAGTTCACGTGGTGCAACGCTTTCACGTAGTTCTACAAGGTTTGAGAACTGAACCATTTCGCCGTTTTGATTACGCATGTATAGATCGGTTAGGTCGCTTGGGTCACGGCGCTGTTGATCATCAACCTTTACGATAACTTCGTACTGTTCACCGGCGCGTTTAAAGCGAGTTACTTCGCGGCCAGCCATGTAACTTTCTAGGGTTCGACCCAGATCAGCGACATCGACGGACATCTCAGATAACTTATCGCGTTTCACATCGATCTGGAATTCCGGCTTATTCAGCTTAAGGTCGGAATCCGGTTGGGCAAAGCCTTTATTACTGTGGATTTTCGCCATTAACTGATCGGTGATCACTTTCAGGTCGTCATAAGTACCATTGGTTTTAACGATAAATTCGACCGGGCGTGAAATAAAGCTTTGACCCAAAGACGGTAAGTTGAGAGAGAAACTCATAATACCTGGAATACCGCCATAGAGCTTTGGTGTTTGCTCTTGGCCAATCGCTTGCTGTTTACGATCACGATCTTCCCAGCGTTCTAAACCTTGGAATACCATAGCATTGGTTTCAGATGGGAAACCGACCACCGCAAAATAGCGAACTGTTTCTGGGGTTTGGCTGATCGTTGCTTCGATTTGGCGTGTGTAACGATCAATATAATCGACGGATGCACCATCTGGAGCGATAGCAAAGTTCAGAATCGTGCCTCTATCTTCATAAGGTGCCAGTTCCTGAGGTAACTGGGTATAAAAGTAAGCTGCGCCACCAAAACTCGCCGCCATAATGACGATTGCGAGTAGGCGAGAGCTTAGCAGTTTATTTAGCAATGCCTGATAGCGATTGGTAATGCTTTGAAGGAAGCTTTCTATCAGATTAAAAATCGCACTGTGTCGCGTTTCATGTTTTAGCAATCTCGACGACATCATCGGCGATAGGGTCAAAGCCACAAAGGTTGAAACAACCACCGCGCCAGCAAGTGTCAGGGCGAATTCTGTAAATAACTTGCCTGTTCGCCCTTCAGAAAAGGCAACAGGTGCAAATACGGCAACCAGCACCACTGTTGTTGCTAACACTGCGAAACCGATCTCTTTTGCACCCTTAAAGGCCGCTTGAATAGGCGTTTCACCCGCTTCAACATGTCGATAGATGTTTTCCAGCATTACGATGGCATCATCCACAACCAAACCGATCGCTAAGACCAGTGCGAGTAGGGTCAATGTATTAATACTGAAATCCATCCAGTACATCATCGCAAATGCACCCACCAACGAGAGTGGGATAGTAACCACCGGAATCAGGGTTGCTCGGATATTGCGAAGGAAGAAAAATAGTACCAGAACAACCAAAATACCCGCTTGGATCAGCGTGGTATATACCGATTGAATGGACTCATCGATAAAGATCGAGGAGTCATAAGCCACCTCTACATTCATCCCTTCTGGCAATGTCGGACGGAGTTTGTCTAATTTGTCGCGAATACCTGAAGATACATCTAGAGGATTTGCTGTGGATTGTTTTACCACACCCAGCGCAACCGCACTTTCTCCTTTATAACGGGTGATACGTCTAACGTTTTCCGGTGCGATTTCAACCCGTGCTACATCTTGAATTCGAACAGGGTAGCCATTTTCATTACGAATAATTAGCTGTTTAAAGGCTTCTATATCGTTAACGTCTGTTCTTGCAAGTAGAGTGAACTCACGTTCTTTACTTTCGATACGACCCGCAGGAATCTCAATGTTTTGACGGCTAAGTGTTTCTTCGATATCTCTAGGAATAACCTTGAATGCAGCCATGCGAGCAGGATTTAGCCAAATACGCATCGCATATTTTCGTTCACCGAAGATCATGACATTAGCTACACCTGAGACGGTTTGTAGCTGATCTTTTACCTGCTGATCGGCGATATCTGATACTTCCATGATGTTATGGCGATCAGAGTTGAAGGCAAGCCAGATAATAGGTTGGGCATCGGCTTCTGTCTTCGCAACTACCGGTGGGTCAACATCATCTGGTAGTTGGCCAATTACGCGACTTACGCGATCTCGAACATCCGCAGCGGCAGAATCAGGATCGCGATCGATTTTGAAAGTGATACTAATCTGCGAATTTTCTGTTCGGCTAATCGAGTTCATAAAGTCGATCCCCTCAATACCGGAGAGGGAGTCTTCTATGATTTGAGTAACCTGGGTTTCGATAATCGATGCACTTGCGCCGGGGTAGGTAGTTTCAACCGTAATTACCGGTAGATCGATTTTTGGGTACTCTCGAACGGTTAATCGATCATAAGCAAGTAGACCTACCAGTAGGACCAGTATGCTCATTACCGTCGCTAGTACGGGGCGTTTAATACTGATTTCAGACAGAATCATAATTATTTATCCTGTCCTGCTGTTTTATTTTCTTGAGCCTGTGCTTCTTCTTGGGCCGGTTCAGCTTTAGCTGGCTGTGTGCCATCGGTAAAGATCGGTGTCACAGGCATGCCCGGGAACAGTTTAATTTGCCCAGCAGTAATCAAAACTGAACCTTCTTCAAGGCCAGCTGTGATTTGCACAATACCCGGGCGGCGTTGTCCCAAAGTAACTGGAGCCATCGCCACTTTACCTTCTTGAACGGTCATCACGAAAAAGCCGCCATCTTTTGGAATGATGGCTTGCTCAGGGATTACCACGGTTGTTTGTTGGTCAACTAGTAGGTCTACTTGCGCAAAAAGGCCTGGACGTAATTTGCCTTCATTATTTGGAATTTGCGCACGTACCTGAATATTGTGAGCGCTGCTGTCAGAGCTTGGGGAAACCGCGTATACCTCGCCTGCGATTTGTTCACCCGGTAAGGCATCGACTTTGATGTTAAGTTGACGGCCTGGTTGTAGCTCGGACAGATAAATCTCAGGCACACGGAAATCTAACTTCATTGTGCTTAAATCAGTAAGCTCGACCAGGTCTTCACCCTGATTGACATAATCGCCAGGGCTTACCAAACGCAAGCCGGTAAAACCGGTAAAGGGAGCGTTTAAGGTCATTTTATCTAAACGCGCTTGCGCTAAGGCTTCCTGAGCTTGGTCGACACGAAGTTGGGCTAAGCTGCTGTCACGTTCTTGTACCGAACCCACTTTTTTCTTCAACAGGCTACGAGCACGGTCATAATCTGTTCGGCTTAACTGGACACGTGCTTGTGCCTCTTTTAGTTCAGCTACATAGATGGAGCTATCTAGCTTAAATAGCGGGGTTCCTTGTTCTACTTGCTGACCCTCTCTAAATAGAATCTTTTCTATACGACCGCCTTGTTCAGGGCGAAGCATAATAGATTCATTGGCTTGGAGTGTTCCAATGGCAGAGATCTTCTTATCCAGTGTTTGAGTTTTGACTGTCACTACCTCAGCAGGCATACCCTGAGCGTTGACTTGAAAAGCAGCCACACAAAGCATAAATACAGCCAGATAATTTTTCTTAAACATAGAAAGTCCGATCTTAGTCTTTAGAAGTAGGGAAAGCCTATTCTAAAGATCTGTTTTCAGTTAACAATGTAATAATGTGTAAAGAATTGAAAAGTAAAATTCGAGATTCGTGATGTATAGCGTTCAATTGCGTTTGATTGCTTTTAGCGCGTATGATCCTGAGCAAGCTAAACAGATTTAATTGGTGTTGCTAAATGATCTCACTCGAGTTTTTAATCACCTCTCTTATCGTAGTACTTATTCCCGGAACAGGTGTTTTATACACTGTGGCTACCGGGTTATTTATAGGTAAACGTGCAAGCTTGTTTGCGGCATTAGGATGTACGATCGGTATTGTGCCATCGCTTTTAGCAAGTATTTTAGGATTGGCAGCAATCTTTCATGCTAGCGCTATTGCCTTTCAGATCGTTAAGTTTGTTGGCGTAGCCTATCTTCTGTATTTGGCTTGGTCGATGTGGCGTTCATCGTCATCTCTTGCATTAGATCAGAAAGAGAAAGAAGCTAAATATAGTGTTATTGCTATAAAAGGTTTTTTAATCAATATCTTAAATCCTAAGCTGTCGATCTTCTTTCTCGCCTTTTTACCACAATTTGTCTCACCTGAAGTTGGTTCGCCACTGATGAGCATGTTTGTGCTGGGTCTTATCTTTATGCTGATGACCTTTGCGGTTTTTGTGATTTATGGCTTTTTGGCAGGGCGCTTTAGCGAATTTGTTGTGGGCTCTGAAACAATCAGCCAGATGATGCAAAAGTTATTTGCAGGGAGCTTTGCTCTTTTAGGGGTTAAATTGGCGTTTAGTGATAGGGGCTAACCGCTTTTAATTAAGCGTTCAGCTGATTTAAGCAGCGAGCGCTTAGGATATATTTATATCACTTATAGTTAAATGTTGAGTGATAAGAGTTGTTTGGTTTAAACAGCTCGCTGTATTTCTGATGATCATTATCCAAGCTCTTTTTCTTCTCAAGGCAGCTTATTATTCTCCATCATAAGCTCTGAAAAGATTTCCCCCGTACTGTTGAAATCATAATTAAGCGTGACTTTGCATAGGCCTTCTAGACTGCAAAGTCATGTAAATACTAAAAGGCCATATATGGATGCTCTTATGCGTTCTGCATTTAGCTAGCATTAACCCTACAAATTTAACTTATTGAGGATTTGTTTATTTTTAACTTGAACAAGTGTTCAATAGTGGTTATTGTTTTGGATGTGAACAGTTGTTCAAATATGGCTGGCTTGATCTGTTTTTGTGGGGAAGGCGTTCTTGCATAGGCTAAATCGATTAGTAAATGGAGAAATGATGAGTAAATTCAAATTACACACGATGGAATCGGCCCCTCAAGGGACTAAAGCACTGTTTGAAAACTCGTTGAAGAATTTTGGCATGATTCCAAATTTACATGCCGTGTTAGGTGAAGAGCCAGTTGTACTGGAAGCCTATCAGCAGTTACATACCTTATTTCAACAAACAGACTTCAATGCAGCTGAGCTAACGGTAGTTTGGCAGACGATTAATGTCGAACACGGCTGTGAGTATTGTGTGCCAGCACATAGCTTGATTGCAGACATGATGAAAGTGGATCCCGCTGTCAATGAGGCGTTAAGAAACAAAACAGCTCTACCTACACAAAAGTTGCAAGTATTGCATGACACAACTTTGGCTATTGTTCGTGAGCGAGGACGTATCTCTGATGAGCAGCTTGATGCTTTCTTCTCGGCAGGTTATGAACAGAAGCATCTGCTTGGAATAATTCTGGGATTGTCGCAAAAGGTAATGAGTAACTATGTAAATTACATAGCTCAGACTCCTTTGGATGAGAAATTCCAAACTTACGCCTAGCTACTAATAAAAAAGGCGAGCACTATTAAGTGTTCGCCTTTTCAGTAAATGGGGAATTAGTTAGATTGTGTAGATCTAAACTGTAGCCCGAAGAAAACGGCTGCTGTTGCTGCCAACAGTGCAGAAAATGCCATTAAGCCTTCTGCCATAGTGATACCGAACAGTAGCTCAGGGGTATAGCCGCAAGGTTCCCAAGGAGCAAAAACCGATGGGATCCATTGATCAAGTGCAAACCAGTTAGGCAAACCGCTGTCCATACTGCAGCTATCCACTATCCAGTTGCGCTCTACTGCTAGGGTCTTCCATGAGCGTTCTACGAGACCGATTCCGACAACGAGTGTTAGCAAGTGGCTTAGTTTACTCAGGCATCCATGTTTACGTGTAAACAGACCGAATATTGCTACGATAATCAGAGCGAAAAGCCAGATGCGAATATGGATACATAAGACGCAAGGGTAGTAGTCCAAAGCGTATTGATAATAGAGGGCTACTGCCTCCATGCTGATGCCGATGAAAATTAAGCTTAACCAGAAAAAAGCAGAACGGCTAAGGCAAGTTAATTTGTCCAACATTAACGAGTCTCCCAAACAGTGAACAAATATCTGAGTCACTTAAGATGATAAGGTTCAAGTTCTTACTAAGAAAAGTACAGATATCAATATATTTTCATTAGGCAGAAAAAAACCGAGCGCAGAGGCTCGGTTTTTTAGATCAAAAATTCGTTTAAGCTTCTAGTGCTTTACGGATACGACCCAATGCGTCTTCTAGCACTTCCATGCTAGTTGCGAAAGATAGGCGCATATTACCCGGCGCACCAAATGCAGAACCTGGTACCAGAGCAACGCCCGCTTCGTTTAGAAGGAACTCAGCCAATTCGATATCGTTAGCAAAACGATCATCGTTATCGATCACTTCTTGGAAGCTTGGGAATGCATAGAACGTGCCATCAGCAGGGATGCAGCTAACACCGTTGATGCTGTTTAGTGTGTTAACAACATATTCGTGGCGTGCTTTAAATGCTACAACCATCTCTGCTACGCACTCTTGAGAGCCTTCAAGTGCTGCTTGTGCTGCAACTTGTGCAATCGAAGTCGGGTTAGACGTGCTCTGTGATTGGATCTTCTTCATTGCGCCAATCAATGCAAGCGGGCCAGCTGCATAGCCGATACGCCAACCTGTCATAGAGTATGCTTTGGATACACCATTTAGAACGATTGTACGCTCGTAAAGCTCTGGGCATGCGTTAAGGATGTTTACGAATGGCTCATCGTTAAAACGGATGTGCTCATACATATCATCAGTCGCAACCAGTACTTGCGGGTGTTTAAGTAGTACTTCAGCTAGCGCTTTCAATTCGTCCAGTGTGTAAGCAACACCTGTAGGGTTTGAAGGGCTGTTTAGTACGACTAAACGTGTCTTATCTGTAATTGCAGCTTCTAGTTGCTCAGCAGTCATCTTGAAGCGCTGTTCCTGAGTTGTAGTAACAATCACAGGGACAGCATCCGCCATTTTTACCATGTCTGGGTAAGATACCCAGTACGGAGCTGGTACGATGACTTCATCACCTGCATTTAGCAGGGCTAAAGATAGGTTAAAGAAGCTTTGCTTACCGCCACAAGAAACAAGAATCTGGTTAGCAGCATATTCAAGACCGTTATCGTTCTTGAATTTGTTAATAATGGCTGTCTTTAATGCCGGTGTACCATCTACAGCGGTGTATTTTGTGAAACCTTCATTCAACGCCTGGATGGCAGCCTGTTTGATATGATCCGGAGTATCAAAATCGGGCTCGCCAGCGCCCAGGCCAATAATGTTCTTACCTGCCGCGCGCAGTTCAGCTGCACGGTTAGTAACCGCCAGCGTTGGAGAAGGTTTGATGTTGTTGACGCGGTCTGAAAGTTGAACGTTCAAGCCTAAGTTCCTCGATAAGAATATCTGCATTGCAGATACCGACATTAATCAGCAGAAATCCCGCTTTAAATATTGTGTTAGCTAGGAGTTTCCAAACCCGCATATGATACAGCAAACAATAGCCCGCATGAATCCTGTTTGAGCGAAAAAATACCTTTTCAGATCAATAAATTGATTAAAGGAAACTTTTTTCTCTTAAGAGCGGTCTTTTTAATACGTATTTATGCAAGTAAAAGTAGCAGCTGCTGAGATATAATGCTCAGCTTTGCTCGAAATTGGGTCGCAGAATGAAAGAACGATTTAAAGTCCACTCGAAGTTTACGCCCGCAGGCGATCAGCCGCAGGCCATTAAAGAGTTAGTTGATGGCATTGATATTGGTTTAGCCTCACAAACTCTTTTGGGTGTAACGGGCTCAGGTAAAACGTTCACTATTGCGAATGTGATTGCTCAAGTTCAGCGTCCTACTATTATCATGGCCCATAACAAAACCTTGGCTGCCCAGTTATACGGGGAGTTTAAGGAGTTCTTTCCGGATAATTCGGTTGAGTATTTCGTCTCTTATTACGATTACTACCAGCCAGAAGCCTATGTGCCTTCTTCTGATACCTTCATCGAGAAAGATGCATCGATAAATGACCATATCGAGCAGATGCGTCTGTCCGCAACTAAAGCGTTGTTGGAGAGAGATGATGCCATCATTGTTGCAACGGTTTCTGCGATTTATGGTTTGGGTGACCCAAAATCATATCTAGGCATGATGCTGCATGTGGATCGCGGTGAAATTATCGATCAACGTGCCATTCTGCGTCGCCTAGCAGAGCTGCAATACACACGTAATGATGTTGAACTTCACCGTGGTAATTATCGAGTACGTGGTGATGTTATTGATATTTTTCCTGCAGAATCGGAGAAAGAAGCGGTTCGCATTGAGTTATTCGATGAAGAGATCGAAGAGATTAGTTACTTCGATCCGTTAACAGGCGAAGTTTTACGCCGTGTTCCACGCGCTACCATCTATCCAAAGAGCCATTATGTTACGCCTCGAGAAACGCTTTTGGCAGCTGTGGATAAGATTAAAGATGAGCTTCGTGAGCGTCTTGAGCAGTTACGTGAGAATAATAAGTTAGTTGAAGCTCAGCGTTTAGAACAGCGCACTCTCTATGATATGGAGATGATCATGGAGTTGGGTTATTGCTCTGGTATCGAAAACTACTCCCGTTACCTTTCTGGGCGTGAGCCTGGGGCTGCGCCGCCGACCTTGTTTGATTACCTGCCAGATAATGCCTTGCTGGTTTTGGATGAATCTCATGTAACAGTCCCACAGATTGGCGCAATGTATCGTGGTGACCGCTCACGTAAAGAAACGTTGGTGGAGTTTGGCTTCCGTCTTCCTTCTGCATTGGACAATCGACCGATGAAGTTTGAAGAGTGGGAACGCGAGTCTCCGCAGATGATTTTTGTCTCAGCGACACCAAGTAAGTATGAGGCAGAAAATCAGCAGCAGGTGGTGGAACAGGTAGTTCGACCAACAGGCCTAGTCGATCCTGTCGTAGAAGTCCGTCCAGCATCAACTCAAGTAGATGATCTTCTGTCTGAAATACGGTTAACGGTCGCTAAGAAAGAGCGTGTAGTCGTTACCGTGTTAACCAAACGCATGGCTGAAGATCTTACAGAGTACCTAGATGAACATGGTGTTCGGGTACGTTATCTGCATTCGGATATAGATACGGTTGAACGTGTCGAAATTATCCGTGACCTCCGTATAGGAGAGTTTGATGTACTTGTCGGCATTAACTTGCTTCGGGAAGGGATAGATATGCCAGAGGTCTCTCTGGTTGCTATTTTGGATGCGGATAAAGAGGGTTTCTTGCGTTCAGAAACATCGATGATTCAGACAATTGGCCGCGCCGCGCGTAATGTTAACGGCAGGGCTATTCTGTATGCCGATAAGATTACTGGTTCGATGCAGCGATCAATGGATGAAACTGAGCGTCGCCGTCAAAAGCAGATAACCTTTAACGAAGAAAACGGTATTGTTCCGCAAAGTATCAGTAAATCCGTTGCTGATATTATGGAAGGGGCGAGTACTGTGCCTGGTCGTAAAGCTTCTCGTACAGCTAAGAAAGTCGCGGAGCAGGCTGCTGAGTATCAAGTGGATGATGCTGCACAGTTATCACCAAAAGAGCTCTCTAAAGCGATAACTAAGATCGAAGATAAAATGTATGAGGCGGCGAAGAACCTCGAATTTGAGTTGGCTGCTAAGTATAGAGACGAGTTGCAAACACTGAAACAACACACTTTTGTTAATTAAACTTGATGCAGGATTGAAGTTTTATCATTTGGATAAAGCTTGGCTACACTGATTACTAAACCGACAGCTGGTTGGTAAAACAAGCTATTAGTTTATAAATGGAGTTAGGTTGATGATTAAGTGGCTGCTGCCAATCGTTGTTGCTGTTGTTTTTTCGCCAAGTGCAATGTCTGCAGGCAAAGCAGGGCACGTACTGTTAAGTGTGGGTAACAATACCGCTCAGCTTCCGAAGAGCGATGTTAGGCAGTTGAAGCGGAAATCTGAAATTTACTCTCTTGATAGTATTGCTACTGGACCTAAAGGTCGCTTACAGATTCGTTTTACGGATGGATCGCGTCTATCCCTTCGCCCTGATACCCTTTTTAATGTTGAAGAATACCGTTTCAGCAAAAGCAAACCAGAAGATGGAAAATCGGTTTATCGCCTTTTAAAAGGAGGTTTGCGAACTTTGACGGGTGCAATTAGCGATAACAACAAAGAGAGTTATGAGGTCCACACGCCGATAGCGACCATAGGCGTGAGAGGAACTCACTACACACTGTTTTATTGTGATAAAACTTGCCAGGAAACAATGCGGGCGCAAATGGGCCTCTATGGATATGTCTTAGAAGGTGAAATCGTTGTAGGTAACAAATCGATTAGGGCTCCCATTCAGATGGGACGCTATTTCTTTCTTGGTGGAGATGGTAGTAACCTGAAAATCCGCCAAACCCCCTTCAAATTGTTTGAATTACTCCAAGATATGGGGCCTGATTTAATGTCAGGAGCAGGAAATAATCAGATTCCAGCATTAAATGCTAATGAAAAGCTAAATTTGAATCTGGATGTTACGCCAAATCAGGGTGGAGCTAATACCCCGTCACCAAATCGCGGTCCAAATACTTACCCTTAATTGATCTATATACTAAATTCCTATGAATAGTGTTGGCATGAGATAGCACTATTCCCAAAACATTGATAATGTTTGAATTTTTATATCCTCTTAAGCTGGGAGAGTGTTAAGAGTGAGTAAGTTACCTAAGTATTTGGCTGCAGGTCTTTACTGCCTTTCCTCATTAGTTATGGCCGACACGGTCATTGATCTGAAAAATTTAGTTGATCAGGGAAAATATGAGCAGGCCTACCAGTTGGCTATATCTAACCTGGAGAGCCTGGAAGGTGATCCAGGGTTTGATATGCAATATGGGGTTGCAGCCATTGATAGTAAGCGTGTAAGTGAAGGTGTTTTTGCGCTTGAACGAGTTATTTTTTTAGAACCTAATAACTCTTTAGCTAAGCTGGAATTAGCGCGAGGTTATTACCTTTTAAATCAGTTTGATAAAGCTAAGCAACTCTTTCTACAAGTTAAAAAAATCAATCCACCTCAGACGGTTGCCAATCGTATTGATCAATACCTCTCCCTGATCGATAAGAAAACTACTGTTCCTCCAACTAAGTTCACAAGCTTTGTCGAAGTTTGGGCAGGGTATGATAGTAATTTGAACGCTGGCCCTGATGATCAAACGAATGTGGTTATATTAAGTAGTGATGCATTAGGTAAGGACGATCAGTTTAATCAGGTTCGTCTAGGGGGCTTTATTGAACATGCTTATAGCTCAGATAATGCTCTTTTATTTGGGGCGCATGCTGATATGCGTTATTACCACACAGAAGATGAGCAGGATTATAAGAATATAACTTTGAGTGGCGGTCATCTTTGGAAAATGGATGACCAACAGTTCCAAATTAATTTCTCATTACAAAAATATCTTTTAGATAGTGAACAATATAGGGATATGTATAGTGTAAATGGCCAATGGAGCAAACAGGTTAGCCGCAATTCAATTGCTAAAATCTTTATTGGCGCTAATTCACTCGTCTACGATGACTCAGATTGGAAAGATGCTTTACAGCTAAATGCAGGCGTTAATTACCTCTATGCTGGAACAGGATCATGGAATCCACTTTATTTTGTGGGTGGCTTTATTGGTAATGAAACACCTGATGAGTCCAATATTCTGTCGGATGGGCAAGTAGATCGAGTTTTTTGGGGTGGCAATGTTGGGGTTCAACTAAGTCCTCTTAAAAGCTTAAAGGTTACGCCTTCAATCACTTACCAAGACAGTGAATATGCAGGTAATGATTGGATTTATGGTGTGAAGCGCCATGATAAATATATGTCAGCTAATCTAAACCTAGAGTGGGTTGTAGGTCCTTCTTGGACAGTGTTGGGGAACTACAGTTTTACAAAATCTGATTCAAATATAGAGCTTTATGAGTATGACCGTCAGCAGGT
Organism: Neptuniibacter sp. QD37_11; assembly: GCF_047778105.1. Classification (NCBI taxonomy): domain Bacteria; kingdom Pseudomonadati; phylum Pseudomonadota; class Gammaproteobacteria; order Oceanospirillales; family Oceanospirillaceae; genus Neptuniibacter; species Neptuniibacter sp. QD37_11. The sequence goes on from NZ_CP180552.1 coordinate 1,012,094, forward strand.
TATGCTTGGTTTGCGCTATAACTTCCATTGAGGTGATCATTTATGAAGCTCTTTATATTTACCTCTTTATTGCTTGTAGTCAGCAGTTTTTCACACTCTGCTGAGAGTGTTGGCAAAGTAATACTAAGTTTTGGTCAGAATGTGGCGGTTTCCACGGCAGGTGATGAACGTGCTTTAAAACGTCAGGCCGATGTGTTTGCCAATGATCTATTGAAAACCAGTGCTAAAGGGCGGTTACAGATACGTTTTACCGATGGGTCTCGACTGTCATTAAAACCGAATACAGAATTTAAAATTGATGATTACCGCTTTGATGAAGCTAACCCTGAAGATGGTAAGGCGATTTACAAACTGCTAAAAGGTGGTATGCGCACTATATCGGGTAAGATAGGTAAGGTAGATAAAGAAGATTACAAACTGGACGCTGTGGTTGCCACCATCGGTATTCGAGGTACTGACTTCAGTGTGGAAAAAGTAGGGGAGCGGGTTTCAGGCTCTGTAAGCCAAGGCAAGATTAATGTTTCGGCTAAACAAGGTGGAAGTCGTGATATCGCATCGGGCCGCTCTTTTAGCCTAGTTGGTCCTCGTGGCTCTGTTAATGTATTTAAAACTCCAGCAGCAACCGAGACTTCTGAAGAAACTACCGAGTCATCCGAATCGGAAGAGTCCTTGGAAGAAGAGACTGCACAGCAAGAAGAGTCATCTTCAACTGAAACAGACGAAAGTACGACTACTGATGAGTCTTCTTCGCAAGAATCCACATCTGAAACTACTGAGCAAACTTCTGTAAGTGCCGAGAGTGAGGACTCCTCAACAACATTAGATCTAAATACTACAACTACAACGACGAGTGATAGTACTGGTAGCACCGTTCCAGCTTCAGATCCTCAAGCAGAAACTAATAACAACCAAGAGGTTGTATTAGCTTCTCCAAACCCAACGGGTAATGGCGAAGCTGCGCCTATGGGTAGTTTGGTTGCCGTAGCTTTCACCGAAAAAGATCCAGTAAAAGGTTTAAATGGTAGTTCCGGACGAGTCATTGTTGATGGTCAATCAGCTATTACAGTTGATAAAACCATAGGCACAGGAGATGTGGTTACAGGTTTAGTTTATCTAGATTCCAGCAACTCGACGGACAATAACTGTTCTCCTTGTAGTTTTACCAGTCCTTCAACTGCCACCAGCTTGTCAGAGAACAATACTAAAACAATTGGTGGTACTAATGTCACTTGGGGGCGTTGGGGTACAGGTTACACGGTGTTAGAAAATGGTTCTGAGGTTGAAACAGATGGTAGCTTCCAGTTTATGTATGCTGATGGCCTAACACCTGCTGCTAATGTCTTGGCTAAAACAGGTGATTATGTTTATCGTTTGGAGTCTACCGCAGGCGCCTATACCAAACCAGAAATTGAAACAGGTGCTACCGGTTCCTTAAATGATTTCGTCTATGGTGGAGGCACAGGCGGGCATCTCTATAGTGGTACCTATTTTCGTGTGGATTTTGATAGTGAACAGTTGCTAGAGATAGGTATTGAAGCCAATGTCGCTGGTCGTGACTATGCATTGCGTGAAGATGCAAATGCCAATATGAGTTTGAACAATGTGCTGAGCGGTGGAGATGTCAAACTTACAGGGGTTTGTACCGGCGGTGACTGCGGAGCTAGCACAGATATGTCTGGTCGTATGACTATTGATTTTGTTGGTGCGGGTGCCGAGGGTGCAGTGACCAGTTACGGCGCTTCTGGTGAAAATGCTGGAACGGGGACCACAGGGACTATTTCGGGCACGATTCTACTAGAAGCTATGCCATCCCCTTAATAGGGGGTGGTTATTAGAGGTTAATAATATCGCCGTGGTGCAAACGATCGATCTGCCAGCTTGGTAAGATTTGGCGACACTGCTGCATAATCGTATCTTCGAATCCCGGCTTAAGATGGGTAATCATTACCCGAGCGGGATGGCTCAGTAGTTCCAGCTGGCTTGCAAGATGACTTGGTGTCAGATGGCCGCTCAATCGAGCGAGTTCATCAACTTCATCGGTAAAGGATACATCGATGATAAGTAGGTCAGGTTTTTTAGTGTTTAGAATGGGCCAGAGTGCGTTATTGATACCTGTATCACCACTAAAGGCAAATGAGGCTTGGCCGTCTGATACTAAATAACCAACGGTTGGTGATGGGTGCTCGGCAGGGATTACTTCTATGGTTTTACCTTGAAGGGATAGCTGATCACCGACGTTTACCGAATGCAGATTGATGATCGGTTTATTTTCAGGCAAACAGGTGTAATCTGGCCAAATTGTCCAATTAAAGATGTGAGTTTTTAAAGCCTCGACAACCTCTGGAAGCGCATAGATATCGATAGGTGTTTTATGCTGATCATAAATAGTTGCCAGCATTAATGGCAGGCCAATGATATGGTCTAGATGAGCATGGGTGATAACGATATCTTTAATAGCGAGCATCTGATCCATCTTTAAAAGCTCAACACCGGTGCCGGCGTCGATTAACAAGGAATCGTCTACTAAAAAAGTTGTTGTTTTTAAACCATGGCCGATACCGCCACTGCAACCAAGAATTTCGAGCTTCACTTCCCACCTCTGGTGCGGCTATCTTTAATTAGAAAACTATAATACTGACATTATGGTAGTAGAGCATGACAAAAGCGATAGAAAAGGATACACAGCAGTTTTATTCTCGTTTAACTAAAGTGCTGAGTAAGATCCATCAGGCTAAAAGCTTTGAAGAAGCTTACCCTCTGGTCGAAAAGACATTACTCGCTTTGTTTAATGCTCAGCGTATCACCGTATACCAACGAAATCGCTCGAGCAAGGATATTGTTTCTCGTTTTAAAACGGGTGAAGATTTAACCGAAATTCGTGTGCCTATTACTGCGTCATCTATCGCAGGTTTTGTGGCGCTAAGTAAAAAAGCGATAACAATCAAGGATGTACGAGATTCGGATGAGCTGGAAAAAATACATCCATCCTTACGTTTCAATGCTTCCTTTGAAAAGGATATCGAATTTACCAGTCGCTCTATGCTGGTGCTTCCTATTCTTTACCAAGATGTATTACTCGGTGTTATCCAAATAATAAATCGGCAAGATGGAAAATCCTTTTCAGCGATCGATCTAAAAAGGGGGCGGCAATTTGCTGAGCTGCTTGGGCAAAAATTCCGTTATGATTTTGGTTGTACTGAAACACCGTTTGAATACCTTTTAGAGCAGAATCTAATTGAGCGGAAGGTTTTTGATCAGCTTGAGAAGAAAGCTGATGCTAGAACGCCACTCACTCGATTATTAAGGGATAATGCCAGACTAACCAGCCAGCAGGTTGGTCAGTCATTAGAGTGCTTTTATCAAGTCCCTTTTATTGCTTACAACCCAGAAAAGTACTTTCTTCATCCCTTATGTGAAAAGGTAAATAAGGCTTATCTACGTAATAGCAATCTTGTTCTGCTATCTGAACAGAATAGTGACACGGTCCTAATTTTAATTGATGATCCTAATGATACTAAGCGACTGATTGAAATTAAAAATGTCGTAGGCCAAAGAGATGCTCACATATGCGTTGGTTTACTGGATGATATTCATCAGTACCTAGGGGTAGTGTCCGGAGGCGGTCAAAAGGACAGCGCAAATCTCAGCACTATTCTTGATGAGCTAGATGATAGTGCTGAAATGGATATTGACGACACGGTTGCTGAAAACGATGAAGTCTCAGAGGAAGATTCAACCGTTGTTCGCTTGGTTAACCGAGTATTGCTCGATGCGAAGCGCCTGAGAGCATCGGATATTCATATTGAACCGGGCAAAGGCAGAACACCGACCAACGTACGTATGCGTATAGATGGTGTTTGCCAAGATATTATTCAGATACCCGCGACCCATGCTAAAGCCACTGTATCGCGCATCAAGATTATGTCGCGCCTAGATATAGCCGAAAAACGTCTACCTCAAGATGGTAAATTTGCGGTGCGTTTGCAAGGTCACCCATTGGAAGTCCGCGTAGCGACCATTCCTACTGTAAACGGTGAAGGCGTGGTCATGCGTTTGTTGCAAAGTGGTGAACCAGTTGCTTTTGACCAACTTAATTTTGTTAAGCCAATTCAAGATGGCGTCAAAGAGCTACTAGAAAATCCACACGGTATTTTGTTGGTGGTTGGTCCTACAGGTTCAGGTAAAACGACCACTCTGCATGCATTGCTGGCCACCTTAAACACGCCGGAGAAGAAAATCTGGACAGCAGAAGATCCTGTTGAGATTACACAGCCCGGCTTGCAACAAGTGCAGGTTCAACCTAAAACCGGTTTTACCTTCGCAGCAGCGCTACGTGCGTTTTTACGAGCAGATCCCGATATTATTCTTATTGGTGAGATGCGAGATCAGGAAACGGCGCATGCGGCTGTAGAGGCATCGCTGACCGGTCATCTAGTGTTATCAACACTGCATACAAACTCTGCTCCTGAAACCATTACGCGTTTGCTGGATTTAGGCATAGATCCAGTTAGCTTTTCGGATGCACTCTTAGGAGTGTTGGCGCAGCGTTTGGTAAGAACACTCTGCCCAAGTTGTCGTAAGGCTTACAAAGCTTCAAATGATGAGATTGCTTTCTTGCTGCGTCGTTATGGTGAGCAAGCGGGTGAACTTATTATGGGAGATAAGGTTAAGCTCTATAAAGCGGTAGGTTGTGAGGAATGTAATCATACCGGTTATCGAGGGCGTACAGGCATTCACGAACTATTAATATCGACCCCTGAAATGAAAGAAAAAATCTATCAAGGGTCAACAATAGGTGAGATACGTGAACAAGCGATTTCGGATGGTATGCGTAGCTTGTTGCAGGATGGAATTCAGAAAGTGCTTAAGGGCGACATCGATTTTGATCAATTGCGCAGAGTGACGGCAGAATAAACGATGAAACAACGTTGGATACGTACTGTTTTAGGCTTGATACTCACTTTAGTGATGTTGATACCTGTGATTCAGGGCGATCGTCTTGAGCTGTTAGAGCGTTTTGAATATGACCTCTATGACCTGCGCTTAAGGCAGTTTTTATCCGAAGAAAAAGATCCGCGCATTGTAATAGTCGATGTGGATGAGAAAAGCTTGGCAGCGGAGGGGCGCTGGCCTTGGAATCGAGCAAAGTTGGCATTGATGTTGGATCAGCTTTTCGACCAATACGGGGTCGCTATTGTTGGCTTTGATATGGTTTTCTCAGAGGCTGATCAAAGTGTCGATTTATCTGCACTTAAACAACTGGCATCAGAATCGGAAGGGAAAACGCTAGATCAGCTTATAGAAAAATTAAATTCTGACGCAATTTTCTCGAAAGCGATTGCCGATCGTCCTGTCGTATTAGGCTATCTGTTTGACCGAAGTTTGAAAAAATTACAGATAGGCCATCCCGGTAGTCCGGTGATTAGTGATGATGAGCGTTTAGATCGGTTACCCATTCCTGAAGCGAGTGGAATAATCTCCAGCCTTACTGAACTCCATAGCGTCAGTGTTTGGAACGGCTTCTTTGATAACCCGATGGTAGATTCCGATGGTGTGTATCGCCGTGTGCCCGTGATCCAGCGCTATGAAGAGAATTATTATCCCTCTCTGGCCCTTTCAATGCTTTTGGCTTTGTTTGGAGAAGAATCTGTGACGTCGGTTATTGAATCGGATGTCACTGGCAAGCAAGATGCATTAGTAGCTGTGGATGCTGCTGGGGTGCGTATTCCAGTAGATCAACATGGTGCGGTATTAGTACCTTATCGAGGCCCTCAAGGTAGTTTTCCTTATATATCTGCAACCGATGTGATTCGTGGTACGGCCGATGCAGAACAGTTGGAAGGCGCGATCATCCTTGTCGGCACCAGCGCTGCTGGCCTGTTGGATCTACGAGTAACGCCGATGAGTAACCGATACTCGGGTGTCGAAGTTCATGCAAATATTCTGTCGGGCATGCTAGACGAACGCATTCAGCATCAGCCTGATTACACCTTAGGGGTTGAGTTGATTCAGTTGATTGTGAGTGGCTTGTTGCTGTCGTTGATTATTCCTCGAGTTTCGGTTTTAACCTCGACCTTATTCACATTGGTGTGGGTTGCTCTGTTGGTGGGTGCAAATTTATATGCATGGCAACAGATGTTCTGGGTGATCCCATTGGGTTACACCTTAATTCTGGTATCAGTGCTTTATCTTTTTCAGCAAACCACAGGTTACTTTTTCGAAGCGCGTAATATCGCTCAATTGGCAACTCAATTCGGTCAATATATACCGCCAGAAGTAGTGGAGGAATTGAGCGAACAAGATCAAAGCGTACAGTTGAGCGGTGAAAACCGCGAGATGAGTGTGTTCTTCTCGGATGTTCGTGGTTTTACAAGTTTGTCTGAGCAGCTTAACCCACAACAGTTAACCCGTTTGATGAATATTTACCTTACCGGTATGACTCAAATTATCCATGAACAACGTGGGACTGTGGATAAATATATAGGTGATGCGGTGATGGCCTTCTGGGGCGCGCCCCTTAAAGATGAGAACCATGCCCGTAATGCATTAATCTCGGCGATGAAAATGCTGGATGCCTTACCGGAACTAAATAAGCAACTAGAAAAAGAGGGCTTACCGACCGTAGAGGTGGGGATGGGAATTAATAGTGGCCCTATGAATGTGGGTAACATGGGATCGAGTTTCCGTATGGCTTATACCGTGATGGGGGATGCAGTAAACCTTGCCTCAAGGTTGGAAGGGCTGACCAAATATTATGGAACACCACTTTTAGTTAGTGGGGAAGTAGTATCTCTGGTGCCGGAGTATAGTTATCGGAAGTTAGATCGCGTACAGGTGAAAGGTCGTAGTGAGCCTGTAGATATTTATGAGCCCATCTGTTTGCGCGAGGCGTGCACATCTCAACAGCAGTCTAGTATCGAACTCTTTTCTTCAGCGATAGCGGCTTATGTTCAAAAAGAGTGGGCTTTAGCAGAAGAGCGATTTGGGAAATTCCTATTAGATCACCCCGATGACATTATGACGCGAATCTATCTTCACCGTATTGCCGAATTCAAAGATGTTCCGCCAGCTGCTGACTGGCGTGGCGTTTATAGCCACACCAGCAAATAAGCGATTATTTTAAGCCGGGTAGGGATGTTGGATCAAACTCATCGATCTGACGCGGGGTCATATGCGATTGTGCATATTCCAGATAAGTACCGCTTTCGACAAACAGTTTGAACAGATCGGCATCCAGATGATTATCTTCCACCATCCGACCCAAGATAGTCATCGCTTGTGATAGCAGCATGCCTTTCTTGTACGGGCGATCTGGTGAAGTTAGGGCTTCAAAAATATCAGCGATACACATAATCCGCGCACGTGTTGATAGATCTTCTGCTGTGATCCCTCTAGGATAACCGCTGCCATCCATATGCTCATGGTGATTACAGGCAATCTCTGGCACTTCGGATAGTTGTTTGGGATATTTCAGGGATTCCAGCATGTCGATCGACACTTTAATATGATCGCGCATCACTTGGCGTTCGTCATCGGTCAATGTACCTTTACTGATACATAAGTTATCCACTTCATCCTTGGAGAGTAGATGACGTGCGTTGCCTTCACTATCAATCCAGCTAATCTCACTGATACTGACCACACGTGCTTTGTCTTCAGGGGCCATAAATTCAGAGCCAGTATTAGATTTACGAATAAAATCGAAATCGATATCTAGCTGCTGCAGTTGAGCAGTTAGCTTTTGCTCAGCAGATGCATATTCTTCATTTGATAGTTGCATCTGTTGTTGCAGCAACTCAATTTGCAGATGTTGTTTGTATTCTCGAAAACGGGATTCAACCAGATCTATCCGATCAAACATTGTGTGTAGCTTTGTTGCTTTATCAATGATGTATTCAGGCGTGGTAATCTTGCCGCAATCGTGAAGCCATGCTGCGATCCGCAACTCGTACATCTCTAGGTCATTAAAGCTAAGATCAGCAAACGTTCCATCAGTTGCGTTGTTAACTGCTGAAGCAATTAACATGGCTATTTCTGGTACTTGTTCACAATGCTTACCTGTCACAGGCGATTTGTGGTCGATTGCACGGCCAATTAGTTTAATGAATGATTCGAATAACATTCGTTGAGCATCAATTAAGCGGCGTTTCGTTAATACTGCTGCTGCAAGCGATGCTAAAGATTCAACCAAATGCTGTTGGGTATCTGGGAAGGCAATAATGTTGCCCTCGTTATCCATAGCATTAAGTAACTGCAATACACCGATTATTTCCCCTTCATGGTCTTGTAAAGGCACACATAAAAAGGATTTTGAACGGTAATTTAGTTGTTTATCGAACTTACGAGTACCTGAAAAATCATAGTCGTCGCAGTCATATACATCGGGGATGTTGATGGTTTCCCTCTGAACGAAGGTTTGAACCACAACCAGTTTGGAGGCTTGTTGTTGAGCATTGTGGATCTCTACAGCAGGGAGGTCGCGAGGCTTTTGATGAATGCCTAAAGAACGGTTATGAAGAACAGAAAATTTTAGTTCGTTTTCATTCTCTTCATTGAGTGTATATAGCGTTCCCCCATCCGCATTGGTTAGGTACATACACCCCAAAATAATACGATCTAACAGTTTTGAGTGATCTTTCTCAGATGTTAAAGCGCCTGTTAGATCGGCTAATTGTTTAACGACTTCCTGAGTGTCTAGGTAACTCATAGAGGTTCCAATATAAAATCCAAAATGCATCTAAATGGTTTTAGAATGCGACATAGTGTTAAAAGATTGGTTATCTATTTGATCATCTTAGCACTAAATAGAAGTAAGACCTTTCATTAAGAACAGTAAATTACTTTTAAATCAGTCCAATAGTGACTTTATTTCTATATCGGGTACATACTTAGATAAATGGTTCAAACGTACCATCTTGTTATGACGCTATGACTAAACTTGGTATGTAGCTAGCTTGAGTCGTATAGAGCTTTTTTAAAGGTTTCTTAGTAGCAAGTAGGATCAATTATGTATTCAGATAAATCACCATTGCAGATACGCCAGATGATTCGTCGAGGAGAGTTCCAAGATAACACCTCCGGAGTGGCGGCGGGTTTTGTGCAAGGTAATTTGGTTATTTTGCCTAAAGATTATGCCGGTGATTTTTTACAGTTTTGTCAGTTAAACCCTAAGCCTTGCCCCCTGATTGGTATGTCCGAGAATCCAGGTGAATTCATGCTGCCGAGTTTAGGAGAAGATCTAAATATTTGTACTGATATTCCCAAATATCGAGTCTATCGGGATGGTGAGTTAATCGAAGAGCTGCCAGATGTATCTGGATTGTGGCGAGATGATCTGGTCACCTTTGTTCTAGGTTGCTCCTTTTCATTCGAAGAAGCGCTTCTGGCGGATGGTTTAGAGATCCGAAATATCTCTGAAGGGGGTAATGTGCCTATGTATCGAACCAATATCCCTTGTAAGCCCGCTGGATGTTTTAGTGGCGATACGGTTGTCAGTATGCGGCCAATGAAGGCGGCAGATGCGATACGAGCTATTCAGATCTGTAGCCGTTTCCCTTCTGTCCATGGCGCGCCTCTACATTTGGGTGATCCTGCAGAGATCGGTATTGAAGATATTCGCAACCCTGATTTTGGCGATGCAGTCACAATTAAGAAGGGTGAACTGCCTGTTTTTTGGGCATGTGGTGTAACGCCTCAAGTGGCAATAGAACAGGCCAAACCCTCGTTCTGCATTACTCACAGCCCAGGCCATATGATCGTGACAGACCTACCCAATAGCCGCCTTGCCATCTTCTGATCAAGGCGTGATTGAAGGTTTTGATTTAAGGAATACTGAATGAGTTTAAAGCTAAATTGTGATCTAGGTGAAAGCTTCGGTTCATGGAAAATGGGACTGGATGAGGCTGTGATGCCGCATATTGATCAGGCAAACATCGCTTGTGGTTTTCATGCCGGTGATCCGTTGGTTATGCAGAAAACATTGGCACTCGCCAAACAAAACGGCGTCATGATTGGTGCGCACCCGGGATATCCTGATCTTGTTGGCTTTGGTCGACGTAGTCTAAAAGTGAGCTCTGATGAACTGACATCGATGCTGCTTTATCAGATCTCTGCATTAGATGGGATGGCAGCCAGTATAGAGCTAGAGCTTACTTATGTTAAACCTCATGGTGCGATGTATAACGACATGATGGCGGATACTTCAATTCTACAAGATGTTATGCGTGCTATAGCGGCTTACCACAAACCATTAAGGTTGATGTTACAAAGCACTCCACAAGCGGAACAACATCAAGAGGAAGCAAAAAAGATAGGCATCGAACTGTGGTTTGAGATATTTGCTGATCGTTGTTATGCCGATGATGGCAAGCTTTTGTCACGTTCACTGCCAGGAGCAGTGCATAGCAAAGAGAAAATGTTGGCTCAAGTACGTCAGCTCAAAGAGAGTAGCACCGTCACAACGGTAAATGGCCATCAACTTCAACTACAGGCCGATACGCTGTGTGTACATGGGGATAATATGGAGGGTGTTAATGCAATCCAAGAGATCCGAGAGTTAATCCAGTCATGAGAATAGAAGTCGCAGGGGAGAATGCGCTGATCATCTATTTTGGTGATAAAGCCAGTCCAGAAACCTCTGCCAAAGTACAGCACGCTGTTTCTGTGTTAGAGATAGAATTAGCCGATAGGCTCATCGATCTCGTTCCTTCCTATGCGTCTTTGTTAGTGATCTACGATCTGTTTAGTTGTGACCATCTGGAGATTAAAAAACACCTTCGTGAGTTACTCACTCAGCTCGATCAAGCTGAACAGCAGGTGGGAGATCTAGTTTCTTTACCTGTTTATTACAGTCCGGAATCGGGCCCTGACCTAGAGATGTTGGCTCAAAATGCGAATTTGGAAGTGGATGAAGTGATCCAGATCCACAGCCAACAAGAGTACCGAGTTTATGCCATAGGTTTTGCCCCTGGGTTTGCCTATTTAGGAGAGGTCGATCCCAGAATCGCAGCGCCGCGTTTATCCACACCCAGACAAAAAGTACCTAAAGGCGCCGTAGCTATCGCTGATCGGCAGACTGCCGTGTATCCAGCTGAATCCCCAGGCGGCTGGAATTTGATCGGTTTGTGTCCAACTGAAATGTTTACCCCAGACAAAACGCCGAATATGCCGGTTAAGGTTGGGGATAGAGTGACGTTTAAGCCAATTACCCGAGACGAATATCTCGCGTTAGGCGGACAGTTATGAGGGAAATGGGTTTTAAAGTATTACAGCCAGGCCTGTTAACACTTATTCAAGATGCAGGCCGTTTTGGTCATCATCGGATTGGTTTAACGACCGGTGGGCCTCTAGATGCGCAGGCCTTTAAATGGGCTAATCGTTTATTAGGCAATGACTTAAATAGCTCTCTTTTGGAAGTTAGTGTTGGCGGATTAGTGCTGGAATCCCATGTCGATACCTACATGGTTTTAACTGGGGCAGATATCCCGTTTAAGGTTAATGGGTTGGAAAGGGAGTGTTGGCATGCACAGAAAATTCAACAAGGAGATCGAATCGAGTTAGGGTTCGCAACCAAAGGTGCGAGAGCATATTTAGCCGTGAGTGGTGGGTTTCAGATACAACCTAGCTTCTCCAGCAGCGCGACAGTTATGAGAGAAGGTATCGGCGGTATAGATGGCGGTAAGCTTCAACAAGATGATTTTCTATACTGTACAGAAGTAAACGAGGCTAGAGCCTATCGCCTAGCTGAGCATCATCGACCGCAATACGATGAACATGCCAGCTTGCGGGTTATCTGCGGTTATCAACAGCATCTTTTTAGCGAACATGATAAGCGGATATTTTTTAGTAGCGAGTATGAAGTTACTGATCGAGCGGATCGCATGGGTTACCGGTTATCAGGCCCTGAAGTTAAAGCGTCGGTAGATGGGATTTTATCGGAAGGGATCTGCCATGGTGCTATACAGATCCCCGCAGACGGGCAACCTATCGTTTTGCTGAATGATCGACAAACCATCGGAGGCTACCCGAAAATTGGTTCTATGCTCTCGTTAGATACCGCAAAAATGGCGCAAATGATGCCAGGTGCCAAAGTCTCGTTTGAGCAGATCACGATTGATGATGCGCACAATATTCAATCACTAACGCAGAAAAAATTTGAACGAACCGAGCCAGATAAAGTGAATTAGCAATCCACAAGTATCAGTTGTATAGGTGCCGTTATGCCAAATGAAGCCACGATAAGTAAGCAAATTGAAGACCTATTGGTTGCTAGAAATTTACGTGGCATGCAAACGATCCAACCGCAGTTGGAATCTGGCTATTACCTGCGTGCAGCTCGAATGCTTAATCGATGCAGAGGGCATGTATTGATTGGAACGGGCTTCCCCGTTGTGGATACTTTTGAAACGGATGGGCCAGTCGGGGCTATCGCGCTGTATAAAGTCTTAGAAGCAATTGGTGCAACACCCGTTATAGTATGCGGTCCACCAGTATCTCAGGCTCTTATGCCTGATTATAGAGTTCATGAAATTCGTGTGGGCGAGCATAAAGAGCGCAAATTGGAAGCGTTCCAAGCGTTGTATCAATACAACCCCGAAGCTGTCATCTCTATTGAACGCCCAGGTCAGGCTGAAGATGGTCGCTATTACAATATGCGCGGTGAAAACATCAGCGCTCGTACTGCGTGCTTTGACACCTTTATCCTGAATGCTAAATGCCCAACCATCGGCATAGGTGATGGTGGTAATGAAATAGGTATGGGTAATGTCAAAGATGCGCTTAAAAATCTCGATATAAAGACATCCGTTACCGAAGTGGATGAGCTACTCATTACAGATGTATCTAATTGGGGAGCCTACGGCATTATTGCCTTTCTAAGTTTTTGGAACCATCGAGATTTTTTTGCCGATATACAGCCCCTGGAGATACTTCGTTATCTTTCCAAATTAGGCAGCGTCGATGGTGTGACAAGAGAAAATGAGTTAACAGAAGATGGTTTGCCAGCATCCGAAGGACAAAGCGTGATTAATGAGTTAAGGCAAATTATTGGTTTGGTAAAAGAATAAGTGGAGGGATATCTCTATGAGCATTGCATACCTTAATGGTGATTTCCTACCGTTGTCAGAAGCACGTATCTCGCCCTTAGACCGTGGTTTCCTCTTCGGTGATGGTATCTACGAAGTCATACCTTACTATCAGGGACAATCGGTTGGTTTAGGTTTACATATCCAACGTATGTTAAATGGCTTGGCAGAGATCGAAATCGATTGCTCGCTCACCGCTGAGCAATGGCGTAATTTACTGAATGATCTGATCGATAAAAACAATGATCAAGCCGATAACTTAGGGGTATACGTGCATGTTTCCCGAGGTACGGACGATAAGCGCTACCATGCATATCCTACAGGTGTAGAGCCGACCATATTTGCATACACTTTCGCGATCAAAGATCCAGAACCGGTCGATCGAGAAAAAGTAACTCAATACAGTTTGGTTAGTACAGAAGATTTAAGGTGGCAACGCTGCCATATTAAATCGACGGCCCTGTTAGGAAACGTAATCCACTTTCAACAAGGCTACTCTGCAGGTAGCGATGAAACGCTGTTGTATAACGCAGATCATCAGCTAACCGAAGGCAGTGCGTGTAACGTCTTCATCGTTAAAGATGGTGTTGTACTGACGCCTAAGTTAGATAATCAGATCCTGCCGGGGATTACTCGCCGGATTATTGTAGATAGCTTAAAAGCAGATGGAACGATTCCCGTTGAAGAGCGAACTATCTCAATGAAAGAGGTTCGTTCTGCAGATGAATTATGGATCACTAGCTCTTCTAAAGAGATTGCTCCGGTTACACAACTTGATGGACAACCTGTAGGTAATGGTAAAGTAGGTGAAATTTGGGAAAAGGCATTCGCCATTTATACCGCAGCAAAATTTTCATATTAATACGTAATCAATTTTTCAAAGGTTATTTAAATGTCTCTGATTAAAAAAATCAGCGAGCTTTTCACATCTAATAAAACAGAACCAGAAGCGACGAGCAGTTGTATCGAGGTGGAATACAACGGCTATATCATCAAGCCTATGCCTATATCAGAAGATGCGGGGTATAGAGTCAATGGTGTGATCGAAAAGGGCGAACAGTCTCATCGCTTTATCCGTGCAGATGTTTTGATGGAAGAAGCTCAATGCGCGGATGAAATGGTGCGTAAAGCCAAGTGTATGATCGATCAGCAAGGCGATACGATTTTTAGATAGTTAACCTGCAGGAGCTATTTAACTTCTAGTGTCGCGTTAAATGCCATCGAGCGACGTTCCCCTTCACCAATAAAGGGTTCAGCGCCATGGAGTAACCAACCTGGGAAAAGGTAAAAATCACCCACCTCAGGCTTTACACTTAAAAGTGATTTAGAAAAACGCTGCTTATTACCTTCGATAAAATTCAGATATCCCGCTTTGCGTCCCGAGATATAGTTTCTTTCTTCTTGACCAGGGTCGATCTTTTCAGGGACTTTTAGGAATAACACTCCTGAAATATCACCAGAATGGAAATGCACTGGGCTAGGTGTGTTTTGATATTGGCTCACGATCCAAAAGACTTCATAGATTGCTCTATCTAACTGACTACCTTCTGCTTCCTTCACATAATCGTTAATTAATGAGCCGACAGTTTCCGCAAGAGAAGGTATTCCACCAAAAACAACATCTTCAGGAAGCATAAATTCTGAGCTTTCGGTTTTGGAAATATGCCGGTCAGCAAATAGATTAATCTTTTCGATTAGTTCTACAGGTAGTTTAGTTTTAGCAATAAATGGCCCAAAAGGCGACAGAAGCTCAATTCCAGCATTAGATGAGCTGGGAGATGAGTTTTCTGGATCGGCTTCATACTTCCTTAAGCGGCGAGCTATTTGTTGTTCTGTCATAAGATATTAGCCTTTTGGGAATGTTGTTACATAATATCTTTGCTTGCAGATAAATCTAGCTGTTCTACGTAGTACTACGTATGTCATCTAAGTAATCTATCTAGTACTTATGCGCATTTATCCCAATATCGGGGTATGGCATGCTGTGTAAGACTATAAGAGCTAGCATGGTTATAGTTTTAGGCGTGTTAGCTGTGGTCGTAGTTGGGGTGGACAGGAGATTGTTTCAGGTGCGGCCACACTTATATGACGGTTAGAAATCGCGTTTTATAGAGAGAGGATGATAATAAAAATGTTCAAAATGACTTTTCCTAAGCAGTTAATTACTGCAGCTGCATGTACTGCAGTACTGGCTACGCCAGCAATGGCTGCTGACAAGGTTTACAAACTGAAGCTGGCAGAAACTTGGCCTACTAACTTCCCAGTTTTTGGTGATGCGACTAAAAACATGGCTAAGCTAGCTGAAGAGATGTCCAACGGCCGTCTTAAAATTCAAATCGACTCTAAGAACAAGCACAAAGCACCACTAGGTGTTTTCGATATGGTTCGCTCTGGTCAGTATGACATGGGTCACTCCGCGTCATACTACTGGAAGGGTAAAGTACCAAATACGCTTTACTTCACAACTATGCCATTTGGTATGACTGCACCTGAACAGTACGGTTGGTTCTACTACGGTGGTGGTCAGGAACTAATGGATGAGGTTTACGGCAAGTTCAACCTAATGTCCTTCCCTGGTGGTAACACAGGTAACCAGATGGGCGGTTGGTTCCAGAAAGAGATCAATTCTCTGGAAGACCTACAAGGTCTGAAAATGCGTATCCCTGGCTTCGCGGGTGAAGTACTAGCTAAGCTAGGTGCGAAACCAACTAACATTCCAGCGGGTGAGCTTTACACTGCACTTGAGCGTCGTACGATCGATGCATTGGAGTGGGTAGGTCCTTCTCTTGACCTACGTATGGGTTTCCACAAGATCGCTCCTTACTACTACACTGGCTGGCATGAGCCTGCGACTGAACTTCAGTTCTTGATAAACAAGAAGAAGTTTGAGCGTCTACCAGCAGATCTTCAGCAGATCCTTAAAACAGCAATGCGTACTGCGGCGTACGATATGTACATCCAGTCTTACCACTCTTCTGCTGAAAACTGGGCAAGCATGAAAACTGAATTCCCGAACATTCAGGTTAAATCTTTCCCAGCTGAAGTAATCAGCGCAATGCGTAAAGCTAACGATGAGCTACTTGCTGAAAAAGCAGCTGCTGATCCACTAGCTAAGAAAATTCTTGAGTCTCAGTCTGCGTACATGGAAAAAGCACGTGCATGGACAGATATCTCTGACAAAGCTTACCTAAACAGCTTGTCTAAGTAATCGAGTCGTAAGAACCCCCTCGTTGGTGCTCTGGACATTGTCCCGATCCGGGGCACCAACTTCTTAATCTTCTAGGAGAAATCATGTTTCTAGTGAGACTGGAGCAGGTGATCAACAGCTTTTCAGATTTGATGGGCAAGATCTCTGCAGTTCTATTTGTAATCATGCTGTTCAATGTCTTTATCGACGTTGTAATGCGCTATGTCTTTAATGATGTCTCCATCGGGATGCAAGAATTAGAGTGGCACCTATATGCAGCAGTATTTCTATTAGGTGTGTCCTACACGTTACGGGTCGGCGGCCACGTACGTGTTGACCTGATCTACGAACGTTTATCAGGCAAAACTAAAGCAATGATCGATATGTTGGGTTGTGTATTTCTACTCTTCCCGTTCTGTGCCCTAGTTGGTTGGTACGGTATCGATTTTGCGCGTGAATCATTTGAATTAGGTGAGACCTCGGGCGATCCGGGTGGTCTTCCTTATCGTTGGATTATCAAATCCGTTATCCCTTTTGCTTTCTTTGCCATGTTAATTAGCGGTATCGGTTTGTTCCTTAAATCTTTAAACATCTTCTTGGGCAACACCAAAGAAGATCATTACCAACCACCACAGCACTAAGGGGCGTTTAGTAATGATTGGTATTATTATGTTTGTTGTGGCGCTGTTGATGCTGCTTGTCGGCTTCCCAGTTGCCTTTACCTTTGGTGGTGTAGCGTTGTTCTTCGGTGTATTTGCTGAAGGCGCTGAAATGTTTGCTTTCATGCCGTTCCGTATTCAGAGCATTATGGAAAACACGGTATTGATGGCAGTTCCTCTATTTATTTTCATGGGTATCGTTTTACAGAAAACTCAGTTGGCTGAGCAGTTGCTTGAGTCCATGGGTAAACTGTTTGGCGGTGTTCGCGGCGGTTTGGCAATCTCTACTGTATTGGTAGGTGCATTGCTAGCGGCTTCTACCGGTGTAGTAGGTGCATCTGTTGTAGCAATGGGTCTGATCTCGCTACCGGTAATGTTGAAGTACAAATACGACAAGTCACTTGCCTGCGGTACGATCTGTGCGTCGGGTACGCTAGGTCAGATTATCCCGCCATCGATCATCCTGATTATCTTGGGTGACGTTCTGGGTATCCCAGTTGGTGATCTGTTTAAAGCAGCGGTAGGCCCAGGTCTAATGTTGATCGGTATCTACGTTGTTTACATCCTAATCTACAGCTTTGTTAAGCCTGAAGCGGCGCCAGCATTGCCTCTAGATGACGATGTTGAATCTAAGCGCGAGCAATATATAAAAGCGCTTAAAGCGATCATTCCACCACTAGCACTGATCTTGATTGTATTGGGTTCTATCTTCGCAGGTATTGCGACACCAACTGAATCTTCTGCACTAGGTGGCGTAGGCGCGATTGTATTGGCAGCTATGTACCGTCAGTTCAGCTGGAAGATGGTTCTAGAATCTGCAACTGAAACGGTAAAAGTGACAGCGATGGTATTTGCGATCCTGTTGGGTGCGACTGCCTTCTCTATGGCGTTCACTTACACAGGTGGTGACTACATTGTTGAGGAAGTTCTATCTGATCTACCAGGTGGTGCTCAGGGCTTCTTGATCCTATCTATGATTGCGATCTTGATCCTAGGTTTCTTCATCGACTTCGTAGAGATCAGTTTCATCATCGTACCGATCTTGGCACCGGTTGCTGATGCACTAGGTATTGCGCCGGTATGGTTTGCGATTCTAATCGCTATGAACCTGCAAACAAGTTTCTTAACTCCGCCATTTGGCTTCAGTCTGTTCTATCTCAAAGGGGTGGCCCCACCGAGCGTACAGACAATGGATATCTACAAGGGTGTAATGCCATTTATCCTGATGCAGGTAGCGGTTGTTATCTCGATCCTAGTATTCCCAGGATTCTACGGTTTGGCGTAAGACGGTTGAGTGACCGTTATCACTCTTCTCTCTGGGCGGGCCACCGCCCAATTAATGGTTCATTCCCATTTGCCCCGTTTATCGGGGCGTTTTTTTGTCAGAAGTTGAGTCGTTTTATTTTAGTAAACCGCTAACTTCTGACAGCGCTTTGCAAAGCCCTTGCTGCGTGATCAACTTAGCATGGGCTTTATCTTTCACTAAGATAGATCCCACAAAAGCTAGGGCGTTCAGCGAAATGCCTTCAAAGGCTTCCTGCTTGCGTGGCACGACCATCATCCACTCATGAGTAAGTAGCAGATTGTGTGGTGGCACGGTTTTATCCCCCGAGCTTTCTAGTGACAGGGTTGTACGCAGTCGATCATACAAATGCTGTAATTGAGTTACTGAATCTTCAGGTGTGTCCCCGTTGAAGAGATCATTCGGCAGGGCGAGTGCCGCATGTTCGAAGGGGAGGGAATCTAACTTTCGTGGAACTTCATCATGAAGGTGCTCAAGCTGCGGGCTGAAAGGAATTAGATCAGCTGCGTTTTTATCTAGCTGAATTAACTGCAGATGCTTGTGAGCTTGGCTAGCACCGGCTTCGGCTGAACTATTATAAAAAGCGAGCGCAGGGCCTTGGGTTAAGCATTGATATAAGGCGCTAAAATCATCGAGCGAAAGCAAAATGTTTTGTTGCTCAAAGTGATTGGTTACTAACAGCAGGTGCTGCTCTAAGACGTTAAACTTGTTTAGTAGTAACTTATGATTGTCACCCACAGGGCCAACATAAAGACTCGGTTCGTGGGGAAGGAAAGGGTCATTATTTGATGTCGCTGAGTTGGCTTTGGCCTTCTCTTTTAAGCTGGATAATTGCCTTAGTTGGAACTGTAGCTCGCCTTCTTGAACCTTATGCGATGAGGTGGTCAGGCTCTTTAACTCGCCGCGGCGAGATGCCGATGTGTAAAGTACTTCAGCCTTTGACCATAGTGAGAAATCCATGGAGTGTTATACCCCGCATCCTTTATACTGGAACCTTAACTATCAGCCGAAATGATCAGGAAAGCTAGTACCAATGAAACGGGTTACAGCCTCTTTAAAAACCAAAATCCTACTGCTTTCCATTTTGCCACTCGTGATGGTGACTGTGGCTGTTACCATGATCAGCTTGACCCAAGCCAAGCATCTCTCTGAGCAAGAGATTCACACCTTCGAAGAAAACTTACTGCGCTCTAAACGCCAAGAGCTACAAAACTACGTAGAGCTGGCGATGAACTCGATTGAGCATATAGTCAAAGATGCTCAGCCGGGGGATAAAGTTGCTGAAGAAAAAGTTAAAAACATTCTCGATGGCCTGACCTACGGCGAAGATGGCTACTTCTTTGTCTATGACCGTCAGGGTGTTAACTTGGTCCATCCGATTCAACATGAATTGATCGGTCAAAACCTGATGGATCTTAAAGATGAAAACGGCAAGATGGTGATCCGTGATCTCATCCAAGTAGCGAAAAAAGGCGGTGGTTTTTACCGCTATGTTTGGAAAAAGCCCTCCAAGGGCGATCTAGAAGATAAGCTTAGTTATGTGGTCGAGATCCCCAAGTTTAACTGGATGATGGGCACCGGTTTATATATCGATGATATTGCCAAAGAGGTTGCCTCAATCCGGCTTAAAGTAACCCGAAATATTCGTAATACCTTCTTTACCGTCGTAGTGATTTTGGCAGGAACCATCATCGTAATTGCCTTAGTGGGTATCGCGATCAACATGCATGCCTCCCAACTTGCTGATAAACGCTTGCGTGAACTTGCCCACAGTTACGTGCAGTTCCAAGTGAGCCAACGTCGTAACTTTGCTCGAGAGCTTCACGATGGCATTAACCAGTTAATGGTATCGGTTAAGTTCAGGTTGGAGCTTGCGAGAGATAAGTTACTCAAACAGGATGAATCGGCCGCTAACGACCTCAACAAAGGCTGCGATGTCCTGAATATGGCGATCCAAGAGGTACGACGTATCTCCCACGATCTACGTCCTATACAGCTTGATGATCTAGGCTTAGAGTCAGCACTGCACAGTATGATCGCTGAGTTTTCTGAGCGTACCGGCATACAGACTAATATACGTTTAGAACTGCCAGAACAACGACTACCTGATGATATCGAAATCACTATGTACCGTATCGCCCAAGAAGCGCTGACCAATATTGAAAAACACGCAGAGGCTACTCAAGTAGGGCTGCGCATTTGGTCGCGAGAAGGGTATATTTGGGTCGAAGTAACGGACGATGGCAAAGGGTTCTCTCCAGGGAAGACAGCTTCAGGCATCGGCTTACTGAATATGCGAGAACGTACCGAACTGTTAAGTGGACGTTTTGGTGTGAAAAGTAAAATAGGGGCAGGTACGCGGATTCGTGCAGGGTTTACAATTCTTTAACTTGAATACAGTGGATAATATGAAAATACGTGTCGTGTTAGTAGATGATCATCCATTAGTGTTAGATGGCATTAGTGCACGTTTAGAAGGTGAAGAATCACTGGAAGTAGTCGGCATGGCCAACGACGGTAAGCAGGCGCTTAAGCTCGCTGCCGAAGTGAAGCCAGACGTCGTGCTTATGGATGTCTCCATGCCTGTGATGAATGGTTTTGAAGCAACCGAACGATTCCGTGAAGAACAGCCTGACATCAAAGTGCTGATCCTCAGCATGCACGATGACCGTGAATACATCGTTAAATTGATCAAATGCGGCGCTGCTGGTTATGTCTTGAAGGACGTTTCTTCAGAAGAACTTATCTCAGCTATCGAAACCATCTACCGAGGCGGCACTTACTTTAGCTCCGGCGCATCTCAAGCACTGTTCAGCCAGTTTGAACAAGCGGTCTCTGTCGCAGTTGAAGAGGAACAAGAGCCATTAACGGGCCGTGAGAAAGATGTACTGAAGCTGGTGGCCGAAGGCAACAGCAATAAAGAGATCGCACGCGAGTTAGATATCTCTGTTCGTACAGTAGAAACCCACCGCCAAAATATCAAAAACAAACTCGATATCCACACCGCTGCAGGTCTAACGCGTTACGCGATAGAGAACAATTTGGTGGATTAAGTAGTAAATCACAATCTTTACTTAAACGACTTAGCTGGCTGCCTAGAGCTTATGGCCCGCTAATTTCTAACAGGGAAATGTCTCTAGGTATAGCTATAGCTCAGTTGGTTAGAGCGTTACCTTGATATGGTGGAAGTCGCCGGCTCGAGCCGAGCGTAGCGAGACCACATCGGAGCCTGCGTCGATAGCCCCGAAGGGGAAGGAGCGGAGCTATGTATAATCTGCTTGGTCTTACTCACCGGTTCGAAAGGGCTATTATCCCTTTATTTACTTTTTGCTGCTTGATCAAAGCAAGTGGCTGCGTATAATACGCCAACACCTGATCGCAACTTATCGCGATACAGATATAGGACTATAGCTCAGTTGGTTAGAGCGCTACCTTGACATGGTAGAGGTCGGCAGTTCGAATCTGCCTAGTCCTACCAGAATTCCTAATAAAATCAGTCAATTACGTTTATATGTGATTGGCTTTTTTTATGTCTGAAAGCTTTGTCTTGCATATGTCTTGCAAACCGGTAACTTATAGTAAGAGTTAATGAATAACTTTTCTATATTGAATTGCTTAATCGGATAGCAGTGACAAGGAGTATTGATACTAGAAATTATTTTACTATTTCTAGTATCAAAGAAGTGTATAGCATGAGTAGCGATTTAAGCCCCACCCTAAGACAGTGGTTCATTCTTTCTAGAATACCGCGCTACCCCAACAGTGTGAAAACCTCTGCCATCAAGGATTATCTTAACAGCCATGGGCATGACGTTAGTTCTAGAATGGTACAAAGAGATTTAGACGCCTTATCTTCTATTTCTTTATTTCCTCTTTGCAGTGAATCTGAGGGAAGATCAAATAAATGGTTTTGGCCAGCATCTAGCAAAGTCATTTCGTTTCCCTTCATGGATACGTCCGTAGCTCTTTCATTTAAATTGGCTAGGGAATATCTAGTAAATCTCCTACCTGTTGAAATTTTATCTGACCTAGAACCATTTTTTTCCCAGGCTAACGATACACTCAAAGCCAGCGGCTTTTTGGAAAGCGACTGGAGCGAGAAGGTAGCTGTAATCCACAGTGGACCGAACTTTCAACCTGACCCTGTAGAAGATGATATCAAGCAGCATATCTACTCAGCGCTCTTCCTAAACAAGCAGTTATTGGCGACTTATTCGTCCAAGAATAAAGATCCAAGAGATTACGTTATCCATCCACTTGGTTTAGTTTTGAAGTCTAAAGCTACTTACTTGGTTGGAACGATCAATTCCTACAGTGACGTTCGGCAATTTTCCATTAAGAGATTTAGTCAAGTAGAAGTCCTATCTGAAGATCTTGTGCCTCCCGATGATTTTTCCTTGAATAATTACGTGCACGAACAGAGGGAATTTCAATACCCGTCTTCTCAACATTCCCAAGTAATAAAGTTAAAAGCGAGCCAGAGCCTTTTGACATTCTTTACCGAGAATAAGGTCGCTGAAAATCAGACGATAAAGGAAATAAGTGATGGTTTATATCAACTCGAAGCGCGTACGGTGATTACCGAAGAGCTTAGCTGGTGGTTACTTAGTAGAGCTGATTTGGTCGAAGTTTTGGAGCCGGAGAGTTTACGTAATCAGATATTTGAACGCATAAGTAAGGCTATTGAAAACTATAAAGATTGCGTCATTGATTGACGCATACGCGAGCTATTCTCTTAGACGTTAGCCTCTAAGTTGCTAAAAGAAATGGGGCTTGCAAACTTGTTCCAAAAGCTGATCAGAGGCTAATGCAAATGAGTAAAGTAGAAATACTTAAACAATTTGGATTGAAACATATAGGTAAATGGGAAAAAAGTAATGAATATAAGTCGACAAAGCATTTATCTCATATACACGGAATAAATTTTGTAGTGCCCAATGAACTCAGACATGAACGTGATGTTGTGTATGCTTTTGAAGTAGAAGGGCAAGTTTTGTATGTCGGAGAGACTACGGTTGGAATCGCTTCAAGGTTTGGAGATTATCGGTATGGGAATTCAAACCCTCTAGATACAGATAATAGAATTAAGTGCAAAATCACAGAAACTCTCGAATCATCAAAGCAGGTAAATATTTGGTTTATGAAGCCAAAGGCGAGGTATCAGTTACCTAATTATGAATATATTGATGTTCCTGCAAGTAAGCCTTTGGAAGAAGTTCTAATAAACCAGATTCGACCTGTTCTTAATGTCAAAAACATCAACTCTACCCAGTAATATGGTTGAGTGGGATTTCGCTCCTTAAGAAATAAAAAAAGGAAATGTATGAATAACAATACGGATATCGATTGGAAGCTGCTCATCAGCAATGCTATGGATAATTTAACTGCTGAGGGGTATTCCAAGAAACTATATAGGCGTGGCTTTGAATTGGATCTTAGCTCTGATCTTTTGGACGAAATTTTAGGGCTATTGCCAGAAGGTTATGATGCCGCCCAAGAATACAAAAAGTACGATCTAGCGATTGTTGATATGGCTACTAGGGAGGTGGTTGTTGTCATCGAGTGCAAGTGCCAGATCTTTCATGAGAAAAAGCAAATAGAATCACAAATCGCGGACTTGAAGAAAAGGGATGGGGCTGCTCCGCATGTGTTCGGCATTATGTGGACAGCATTTATCAACAGTGTAGAGCTTAATAGCCCCTACATTGATCCCAAATATTTCAATAGATCAAAAAAAGGGATGCAAAGGAAAGAGACGCAATGTTCAGTTATTGAAAAAATTGAGCAGATGGTTGGTAAGGTATGCAAGCAAGTTTTCTATGATGATCCTCTAACGTATAGGGGCTATAACATTTCGATTTTAGGAACTTTGGTTGGCAATGAGTAAGAAAAAATACTTTCTAAAATACAGTGAAGTATTACATCAGTTAATTAACAGGGAAGATTACGACAATCCTGCAATTAAAGATCTGATCAGATACTCACTTAGACAAGCGATAAATCACGCAACAGATCTACCTGGTTACGACAACAAGCTAGGTGCATCCCTCATCAGTGAAAAGGCTCTTGAACAGATTGAAAATGGGGATTTGGACAATTTAGTTGGAGAACATGTTGTACCGGTTAGTGAGGTCAACCGAATTCTGCATCGAGGAAATCGATCTCTAGAAACTATCAAAAATCACATTCTTTCTTTTTCCACAAGAGCAGTCATAACTAAACAAGAAGATGATGTGTTACGAGAGCTTGGGTTGTCCAAGCAGATGCCTAAAAGTTGGGATGGTGAGTCAAGTTTGGATAGATATGAAGTTGCTAACATAAGATGTGTCAATAAACTGTACAAAGACGTTATTAAGACTCGCAAAGGCTAACTATTTGTTTTGTAATACGGGAATTATGATTTTTCAAAAGTTGTAGATAGAGCTTCGCTCTGTACTTATGCAATCTATTTTTACCTTTACTGCGGCACCCAAAATTAGAGATACCTCTCATCATGGTTGAACAACATAAAAAACAGCTCGAAAAACAGTTATGGAATATTGCCAATGCCTTACGTGGAAACATGAGTGCAGATGAATTTCGTGATTATATTTTAGGATTCATCTTTTATAAGTATTTGTCTGAGCGCATGGATATATACGCAGATGAACTTTTAAAGGAAGACGGCATTAAGTTTGATGGTATTGATGAAAATACTGATGAAGGCAAAGAGTACCTAAATGCCATTCAAGAAGAGGCCATCGACCACTTAGGTTACTTTTTAAAGCCGAGTGAGCTTTTCCATGTGCTAGCACAAAAAGGTGAGAGCGGTGAGTTTATCTTAGAAGCATTATCAGGGGTGCTTAACCATATTGAACAAAGCACTATGGGTACTGCCTCTGAAGATGACTTTAACGGTTTATTTGATGACTTAGATTTAACGTCAAACAAGTTAGGTAAAACGGAAAAAGCTAAAAACGAGTTGATTTCGAAAATCCTTGTTCACTTAGATGATATTGACTTCTTGCATCACGAAACAGAAATCGATGTATTAGGTGATGCTTACGAATACCTAATCGGCCAGTTCGCCTCTGGTGCTGGTAAAAAAGCCGGTGAATTCTACACTCCTCCAATGGTATCCAAGCTGCTAGCCAAGCTCGTAACTATGGGTAAAGACAAGCTGAAAAGCGTTTACGATCCAACCTGTGGTTCAGGCTCATTGTTGTTACGTGTAGCCAAAGAAGTTAAAGAGGTGGGCAACTATTACGGGCAAGAATCTAACCCAAGTACCTACAACTTAGCTCGCATGAATATGATCTTGCACGGTGTGCATTACCGTCAGTTTGATATTCAACAAGACGACACATTAGAACAACCACACCATGTTGAGAAGCGTTTTGAAGCAGTGGTTGCTAACCCTCCATTTTCTGCTAAGTGGAGTGCTGCAACTGGCTTCATGAGTGATGAACGTTTTCAAGACTATGGCAAGCTTGCTCCTGCCTCCAAAGCCGACTTCGCTTTTGTTCAGCATATGGTACATCAACTAGATGAAGACGGAACGATGGCTGTTGTATTGCCTCATGGCGTGTTATTCCGAGGTGCAGCTGAGGGGCATATACGTAAGCATTTAATTCAAGATAAAAATTATCTAGATGCGGTAATAGGCTTACCAGCAAATATCTTCTACGGTACATCAATCCCAACCTGTATTTTGGTGCTAAAGAAAAATCGCCCACATAGCGATAATATTCTGTTTATTGATGCGAGCCAGAGCTTTGGTAAGGCAACCAATCAAAATTATCTTCGAGCTGAAGATTTAGAAGCCATTTTAGATGCTGTCGAAAAACGAGAATTCAAAGAGAAGTTTTCATATGTTGCTCCTCTAAAACTTACATCGGAAAGTGAGTCTATAGAGGAGCACGGTTACAATTTAAATATACCGAGATATGTTGATACTTTCATTGAAGAGCCTCCTATTGATATATCTTCTGTATCTTCAAAATTGAATCAAGTTGAATCTTTACTATCCGAAACTGATGAAACTATTCAAAAGTTTTGTAAAGAACTTGATATTACTTGTCCGTAGGAGATCGATTTATGTCAAAACTGTCTCCTAGTGCGTCACCGACTTTAAGGTTTAATGGATTTAGTAAAGATTGGGCTCTAAATGAACTTGGTGATTACCTTACTTTTAAAAATGGGATAAATGCAGATAAAGAATCTTATGGTTCAGGGTATAAGTTTATTAATGTTTTAGACATCATTAATAATGACTTTATTACGAATGATTCAATAATTGGCTCGGTTAATGTAGATAAGAAAACTTTTGATAAAAATGAAGTTTCTTACGGTGATATTTTGTTTCAGCGTAGTTCTGAAAATAGAGAAGAGGCAGGACAATCTAACGTATATTTAGACAGAAATAAGACATCATGCTTTGGTGGATTCGTCATAAGGGGTAAAGCCCAAAAGCAATATAACCCTGTTTATCTTAATTTTTTGCTAAAAAGTGATCTAGCGAGAAAGGAAATTGTTACGAAAAGTGGTGGCAGCACAAGGTATAACGTGGGCCAAGATTCTTTAGCAGAAGTGAAGTTTTATATTTCTAGTGACGAAACAGAGCAACAAAAGATAGCAGATTTCCTATCTTCTGTAGATAAAAAAATCAGTCTACTGAAAGATAAACATGCCTTGTTGACTCAATACAAAAAAGGCGTGATGCAAAAGCTGTTTAAGCAAAAAATTCGCTTTAAAGATGATAATGGTAATGACTTTCCTGATTGGGAAACACTGAAGGTAAAAGATGTTACAACTAACTTTTCAAAACGAAACAAACAGTTAGTAGAAGCTGAGGTATACTCAGTTACAAATTCAAAAGGTTTTATACCTCAATCTGAGCAATTTGAAGGGCAAGTCGCAGGAGAAGATCTGGCTAACTACAAGATAGTCACGACTGGTGATTTCGCTTACAACCCAGCTAGAATAAATGTTGGTTCTATTGCTCAGTTTCATGGGGAAACTGCTGTAATTAGTTCTTTATACGTATGCTTTAAAACCAACTCAAATATTTGCGATAGATTTTTCACCCACTGGCTTCAACTAGATAAAACAAAATTTGATATCAATAGGTTTGGCGAAGGTGGAGTCCGAATTTATCTCTGGTATCCACTTTTTTCGATGATTCCTATTTCGCTACCTGTTTATTCTGAGCAAAAAAAAATAGCTGATCTCTTAGATTCGCTAGATAAAAAACTGGATTCTATAAACCAACAAATTGAACTTACGCAAACCTTTAAAAAAGGCTTGTTGCAGCAGATGTTTGTTTAAGGAACTGAGTTACAAGGAGTTAATGTGGCCTATCAATCAGAACAAGAATTAGAAAATAACTTAGTTGCGCAGCTTGTTAAAGGCAGCTTTGAAAAGGTTTCAATTACGGATGTTGCTTCGCTTACAGCTAACCTTAAAAAGCAACTTTCAAAGCTTAATGGCTTTGATATTAGCGATAACGAGCTAAAGCAAATTCGTAATGCCTTAGCAAAAGGTAACGTGTTTGATAAAGCTAAAACCCTGCGTGACAGGCTACAAATCAACAAGGACGATGGCACGGTTGGTTATGTTCGTTTTCTTGATGATGATTTTAGCAAGAATTACTTCCAGGTAACGCAGCAAGTTACCGTTGAAGGCCATTATAAAAACCGTTATGACGTAACGATCTTGGTTAATGGCTTGCCGCTAGTTCAAATAGAACTTAAGCGCAGAGGACTAGAGCTTAAAGAAGCGTTTAATCAAATTAATCGCTACCAGCGTCATTCTTACTGGGCTGAAGACGGCTTATTTCAGTACGTTCAAGTATTTGTTATTTCCAATGGCGTAAATACTAAGTATTACGCCAACAACCGCAAACAAAGCTTTAAACAGACCTTCTTCTGGGCTGATGTTACCAACGAGCGTTATACCGATTTAACTAAGTTTGCTGAAGTATTTTTAACGCCACAGCATCTAACCGATATGATCACTAAGTATGTGGTGCTGAATGAAACTGACCGCATTCTAATGGTGATGCGCCCGTATCAAATATACGCTACTGAAGCCATTATTGAACGAGTTGCAGAGCGTGAACAGATATTAGGTCAGAATCAATCAACTGAAGCGTTAAACGGCTATATTTGGCATACGACAGGTTCTGGTAAAACATTAACCTCTTTTAAAACTGCACAGCTATTAACTGGCGATAGCAAAATTCATAAAGTGGTGTTTGTAGTTGATCGTAAAGATTTAGATTACCAAACCAGTAAGGAATTTAACGGCTTTGCCAAAGGCTGTGTAGACAGTACCGACAATACCAAGTTGTTAGTTGACCAGTTTACTGACGCCCCTATTCCTGCCGATAAAGTAAATGAGAAGCGCAATACCAAACTTATTGTTACGACCATTCAAAAGCTCAATAACGCCATTAGCCACAAGCGCTATTCAAAGCGTATGCAACCGGTGCAGGATAAGAACATTGTATTTATTTTTGATGAATGTCACCGTAGTCAGTTTGGTGATACCCACCAGAAGATAACCAAGTTCTTCACTAACCACCAAATGTTTGGATTTACCGGTACGCCTATTTTTGTTGAAAACGCTGTTTCTAAGTCATCACGTAAATACACCACCACAGACTTGTTCAATAAAGCGCTGCACAAATACACAATTGTTGATGCGATTAAGGACGAGAATGTTCTTAAGTTCAACGTTGAATATGTTGGGCGCTATAAGAAAAAAGACAGCGGCACTGAAAGCAAGAACGAAGTCGATATTGAAGTTGAGGGTATAGACACTAAAGAGTTGATGGAATCAGATGTCCGATTAGAAAAGATCACTGATTACATCATTGCCCAGCATAAACGCAAAACTCATAGTAAAGAGTTTACCGGTATGTTTTGTGTGTCGAGCGTGCCTGCTTTAATTAAATATTACGAGCTGTTTGCGAAGAAAAAAGTCGAAGGTAAACACAACCTCAAGATTGCTACGATATTCTCGTATGCTGCCAACGAAGAAGACCCTGATGCGGATGGTTTAAACGAAGTTGTATTAGATAAAGTAGCCGAGCCACAGGCTGCTTATAGCCATAGCAGGGATAAACTAGAACAATTCATTGGCGACTATAACGAGATGTTTAGTTGTAGTTACACCACTAAAGACAGTGAATCGTTTTACAACTATTACAACGATATTTCCAAGAAAGTTCGTGAGCGTAAGATTGATATTTTGCTGGTTGTGAACATGTTCTTAACCGGTTTTGATAGCAAAACACTTAATACTTTATATGTTGATAAAAACCTTAAATATCACGGGTTAATTCAGGCATATTCACGCACTAACCGTATTCTGAATGAGCAAAAATCCCAAGGGAATATTGTTTGCTTCCGTAACTTGAAGGAACGCACGGATGATGCTTTGGCCTTGTTCTCCAACAAGGATGCGAAAGATACGGTGATCATGCCTCCATATGAAGATTTCTTAAAACTGTTCAATAAAGCTTTTGGTAGTTTATTGGCGATAGCCCCAGACCCTGATTCGGTAAATGATTTAGAAGATGAAAATCAGGAGCTAGAGTTTGTTAAGGCATTTAGGGAGTTGATGAGACTTAAGAATATCTTGTCGACTTTTGCCGATTTTACTTTTGATGATGTCAGACCATCAGAGCAAGAGTTCGAAGACTATAAGAGCAAGTATCTGGATCTTCACGATAAGGTAAAGACCGACAACGCCAAAGACAAAGAATCAATTCTTGAAGAGGTGGATTTTGAACTAGAGCTTTTGGCAATGGATGTAATCAATGTCGCCTATATTCTGCAGTTGCTAAGCAAGCTTAAACAAGCAGAGAATGAAGAAGACTATCAATATCAATACAAAGCGCTTATGCAAGTCGTTGGTGGTGATCCTTCTTTACGAAGTAAACAAGAGCTCATTGATAAATTCATTAAAGAAAATCTACCAGACGTTAAATCCGCAGAGGACGTCGATGATGCTTTTTCTGCATACTGGGAATTGGAAAAAGAAAAAGCTGCCAATGAGTTGGCGGATGAAGAAAACTTGATTCCTGAGAGTGTTAAAGATTTGGTTGAACGGATGATCTTCAGCAACCAAGAGCCTTTACGTGAAGATATAGTGGCTACAATGGAAAAACCTCCAAGTGTATTGCAGCGTAAAAAGGTGATTCCTCGATTGGCTGAGAGGTTCAAGGGCTTCGTGGATACTTTTTATAGAGATATGTAAGAATACCAATAATAGAAATTTACAGTTTCGCTAGCCTTAGCTAACTTGTGCATGCATTTTAGTTAAGGCTTTTATTTTCTTTAAGTCTCTTATAAGCTCTGGAAATTGTCATTTTCGTGATCACCTTATATCCGTCGATTTTGACACCTTTTCGGTTTAACTCGTCTGCTATCGATTGATAGCTTCTCTTAGTGTCATTGGGAAGCAGTTCAATCTCTTTAATAAGCTTTTCTGCCTTCTGGCTAGCTGTTGATGCTCTTTTCGCATTAGCTGCAGTTGTATCAGTATTTCTAATTTCTTCAAAGTAAGGGTTTCCTATTTCTCCTCCGAAAACTTTCTTACTATGTAGAGTATTTTGCATACCTATAGAGATTTTGTTTCGTCTATTTACTTCTTTTGCAATGTACTCTTCTAGAGTATGGCCGTTTATTTTTTGAGCGGGCCAGGTTAGAAACAGTAAATCATTTTCTATCAGTTGCCTAAGCGTCAAAAGTGCTTCCAAGGATTGAAATTTCTCTAGGCTACTAAACAAAACAAGATTCAATTCGTTCTTTAAGCAGTCGTTCACTGTCGACTGTAAGACCTTTAGTGCTTTGTTCTTCATAGTGGGGGAGTTGGTGAACCCATGTAAAAGCTGACTGTTAAATTCGTTTTGATCCTGTTGACTCAGAAAATTATTAAATTTTTCAACTATTTCTTGTTGTGTAAAGTTTTCAAGAATCAACAGTTTGAACTGCTTCATAGGATCCGCTCAGATACATTCTGTGTGGGTGTAACATATCGCAAGAAGATGATGGCAATCAAATAAATAACTAATTCGAAATCAAATGATTGAGAACTAGTTATGAATAGAACATTAGATGAAAAATTCTGTCACACCTTAAGCGATAACGTAGAAGGTTTTTCTGAATTTTCCTATGAAGAGCAAAGAACTACAGCCCACCTTGTTCAGCACAACCTTACTTGTGATCAGTTTAAGCATTCGAGCTACCCCGACTGTTTTTATGCATCTCATGCCTTCCTCAACAAGGTGTATGGTCGTACTAAATTTGAAGAAAAAATGAAGAGCCTAAAGCCGCAGCTTATTTCTGTTGAGCATGGGTACGATGTTTCTGGGCGTGAAACGAAAGCATACAAGCTGACCGATGAAGCCCAAATGCTTTTTGAAATGTACCTTGATAAAATCATTGAAGAAGGGGCAGCGCCAATTGAATTGACAAGCGGGAAGCGTCTAAGAAAGGGGCGAGCTAATGCGGTTGCTTCCAAGGATCATCATGGATTCGCCGTAAAAAGCAGTATCAAAATACCTTCATGGCAAACTATAAATATCCCAGCTTTATTTCAATATAAAGACCTACTAAATAACGACCTGATTTTTGCTAAAAACAATCAGAATATTCCTTACCTCAAGCAGGAATACGGTGAAAAATTTCTTAGCAAAATTCAAAGATGCCTGTATCAGGTTATTCAGCTAATTGCCTATGCACAGGCAGGATTTCACCTAGGGCAGCTTTATCTACGATACGATGAAGCGGATGGTGGACGCCTGTATGGGAAAGGTTTACATCTTCAGAATGTTTCTAAAATAGTCCGAAATGCTGCGTTGGCCGAGTGCTATGACTATGACATAGAAAACTGTCATTTTTCGTTAATGTACCAACTAGCATCGAAACAAGGTGAAGAATGTTTAGGTATCAAATCGTATATGGATAACAAACGATTGTATCGGGAGCGTATAGCCTCTGATCTTGACCTGAGCATAGATAAGGTAAAAACCTGTCTAATAGCAATAATGTATGGCGCTACCCGATCCAGGCGCAATCAAGATGCTATACCTTCAGAAATTGGGCTACACAAAGCAAAACAATTTTATAGACACCCAATTGTAGAACGGCTGTTTTACGATATAACCAAGGCTCGTAAAGTAATAATTGGGGCTTGCGCTAAGTCCAATGGTCGATACAAGAATGCGATGGGTAAGTTTATCGCAGGTACAGAGCAACATAGCAAAGTTCTTGCACATATCATGCAAGGTTTAGAAGCGAAAATTCTTACTATAGTTGCTGGTATTTACCCAGATCAGATTGTGCTTTTACAACATGATGGTTGGGTCACGAAAGCCGAAATTGATACCCAAATTATCGTAGATACAGTGGTTAAAGAACTGGATATTAATATACAGATAACAGAACAGATGATAGAAAGCAGGTCATATGAAGATATGAAAGAAGTAAGTAATTAATACTATTAGTTTACATATTGTTAGATGAAAATCCCTGAATGCCTTGGTAGGTGGTGGCTTCAGGGAAATCACGAAAAGTAATTGCAGACTGAATCAACCATCAACGTTTAACCTTCATTACGATATCTTTTTAATCGGTAGTAAGTGGCCCTGGAAATGCCGGTACGTTCTAGGACATCTTTAATCGGTTTATCACGATTAATCATTTCTATAGCTTTATCTGTGCCCTTGTGAGGCTTTCTACCAAACTTTACACCAGCGGCTAGTGCTTCAGCTCTTCCTTCATTAGTGCGCTCTAGAATACGTTCCCGTTCGGCTTGTGCAACTGCCGATAAAATAGTAACAACCATTTTTCCCATAGAACCATCGGTACGTATACCGTCATCCAGGAAATGGACAGAGGTACCTTGGGTATCAAGTTGTTGAATGATTTGGACCATATCAAGGGTGTTTCTTCCTAGCCTATCAAGTTTAGTAACGAGTATCACATCCCCTTCTTCTGCTCTTGTTAACAACTTTTGCAGTCCTTCCCGATTGTCTGTTTTACCGCTAGCGGTATCAGTAAAAATTCGGTCTTTCCTAACACCCTGATCGATTAGTACTTTTATTTGGTGGTCGAGCTTTTGTTGATTTGTACTTACACGTGCATATCCCAGTAAAGCCATATCAGCACCTTTTAATCTGTATCAATAATCGATTATGATACTGATTGGTATCATAATGTCAAAAGTCGACTTTTGATACTCTAGATTGTAAGGTAGCTTGTGGGTATCAAATATTATAAATTTTGATACAGGTGGCTTTTTCGCACATTAAGAGGGTTAGGTGATTAAATTTTCTATGCGTCACTATATGACGTTCTTATGATGTAAGATCGATATCAAGTATCTCAAGGAGGGGTCTATGGATAGGAATGATCGATTACGGGGAATGATGGTTGGTTTAGCTGTAGGTGATGCTTTAGGGGCCCCTGTAGAGTTTAAACCTCGAGATTCATTTCCAGAAGTAACAGGGTACCAAGATGGTGGGCCACATAATTTAAAAGCTGGCTACTGGACTGATGATACATCAATGGCTCTTTGCACCGCGATGAGCATACTCCAAAATGGTGAACTAAATCAGGATAACCTGTTAAAGAACTATCTTCGATGGTATCGAGAAGGTTATCTATCAAGTACAGGAGTTTGTTTTGATATTGGAAATCAAACTCGTGAAGTGCTTGAGGTTTTTGAAAAGGCCAAAAAGTATGCCTTGATCAGAGTGCATATGCCTGATTCTGATAGAGCAGGTAATGGGGCTTTGATGAGGCTTGCGCCAACAGTAGTGAAATTCCACTCAAATCCAAAAGAAGCAATCAAAGCAGCTGAGAAGGACGCTAAAACAACTCACTGGGATAAGCGATGTGTTGATGCGAATAAAGTTTATGCACTATTGATGCTTCGAACATTGGAAGGTCTAGAAAAAGAAGCAGTCTTAGATCCCCCAGAAGTTTTTAGTGTACTTGGTGAATTGCATCCCGAAATATCTGAAATTGTCGGCGGTAGTTATCGATATCTTACTAGGGATGCCATTGAATCTACTGGGTATGTGGTTCATTCACTAGAAGCAGCTCTGTGGTCATTCTACCAAGCTAATTCTTTTGAAGAGGGGGCTAAACTAGCCGTAAATCTAGGTGGTGATACGGATACTATTGCTGCTATTTATGGTCAGTTAGCTGGAGCTTATTGGGGATACAACGCGATTCCTAATGAATGGGTTAAGAATCTATACCAGTATAAGAAAATTGTTGTGTTGGCTGACCTGCTGACTGATGGGATAAGCGATCAGTTAATCAACCTTGTTGCAGAATCAACCGAAGTACCTCTTCCCCCGCAGCCTATCTCCTATGAAGAGCAGAAGCTTACAGAATCAAATGAAACTGGTGTTAAAAATCGCAAAAGCTTCGGTGAAATTTCGGAGATGCCTAGCGAACATAGGTGTATAGAAATGTCAGCTGAATATACAGATCGCGAACTAGAGCTTATAAAACGCGGTTGTGACGAAAAGATGATGATGTACTTCGAGGATAATAAGCTTTATATGCATTATAAAGGCGATGGAACTTGCCATTACATTGTTGAATTTGATGGTCACAAGGCTTTCCGTGCATTAATTAACCCTAGAGGCCCGGCCCCAAAAGAAAATCCTGAACATGAAGCTTCTTTCATTTCAGGATGGATAGCTCTTTTGCTCTCGTCTCAAGATGGGGCTTGAGTATGAATCAAGAGGAATTGAATCATAAGCTAAATAGTACAGGGAAGGGCTGTTTTGTAAGATACTTTGGGCTATTTGAAGACTTTGGTCTATCTAATTCTGAAGTCGCTAAGATGATTTCAAATGAAAACAATTATAGCCCCCAATCTTGTTTAACAAGGGTCTCTAATGCTAGGTCGATTATAAACTCTGGTTGTAGTAAGAGAGCTTTAGAAATCGTATTAAAATCAAATGCTAGCAGTAAAACCAGAAAAAGAGCGACTCAGTTGATAGAAAGCCTTTTTATCAGTGAAGACAATGATCATGGTATACACAAAAAGCCTTATCATGCTGTTTTTAAAATGCCAACTGTAAGCAAAATATCTAGTCGTACTTCCAGCATTACAAATGCATTCATCAATGCTGTAGTTCCGGTGATCTACCCTGATGAAGGAGAGATAAGGCAAGCACTAAATATTTTAGAAATAAAGCCCGAAAATG
Organism: Neptuniibacter sp. QD37_11; assembly: GCF_047778105.1. NCBI lineage: Bacteria > Pseudomonadati > Pseudomonadota > Gammaproteobacteria > Oceanospirillales > Oceanospirillaceae > Neptuniibacter > Neptuniibacter sp. QD37_11. The sequence continues at coordinate 1,047,543 of NZ_CP180552.1, forward strand.
TTACGTGCTCATATTGTGGTGATAAGGCAACTGAGTGGGACCATCTGAGAGCTTTAGTCAAAGATCAAAGACCAACAGGCTACATCTCTGAGATTAGAAATCTTGTGCCTGCTTGTGGGAAATGTAATCAGTCAAAAGGTAATAAACCTTGGAAAGAGTGGATGACTGGCGAAGCTAAATTGTCACCAGCATCAAGACGAATTCCTAGATTACAAGAACGCATAATTAAATTAGAAAAGTATGAACAATGGGGCAATGTTAAACGAATAGATATTGGTGCCCTAGCAGGTAATGATCTTTGGGAAAAACACTGGGAAAATTGGGCATTAATTTTAGATTATATGAAAGACGCTCAACATCTAGCTGAAATTATTCGGCATAAAATAGATCAGTCCAGCACATAGTAGTAGGTTTATATAACAAGTCCGCCAGCTATATAAACGTATTAATAATATAGGGATATATAAATGAGACGTTCTTATGAGAAAGTTTGTGATGGGTGTGGAGCAGAGCTAAGGATTACAGATTCAGGTGTAGATGAATGGGTTGTTTATGATGTGGAAACTGATCAGTTACACTTGTGTAACACACAGCCCACTAATGATGACGGTCCACTTACTGTAAGAACTAATTGTTGGTTCTGTGATGCAGACGTATTCTTTTTCCGAGATAAAAATGGGGGAATAGCCCTTTTCGACAATCTTGGTGCTCCTTGGCCGAAACATCCATGCTGGAACAACTATTCCAAATATCAAGAAATCTATAAAAGAAAGCTATATAAAACCCTCCAGAAGAATAATCTATCTCGGCGGAAGGGGAGTTATGATTTCATAAAGAGCGGTATTAGTATCAAAAAGCCTTGTACTACTATTCGACTGGTTTCCGAAGACCATAAGGCCCTTGATAAAGCGGTTTCAAATATAGTTAACCTAATTAATGCTATTAAAATTAAGAATATTCACGCTATTCCATTACCTGTGCGAGTTCATACCGTTAATACTAAGGGCGTTAAGCTGCACAATAGGGTCATTAATCTTGTACATAGCTTTTCTTCCAATGATGAAAATAAATTGCTTCTTCTGATGAGGGGATTGCAAACGTTTAATATACCTAATGTGGTAGGCGTAACAATCGAGACAGAATATACATAGCAGCTTATGCACACCAAATCTAATCAGTGTGACATGTAGAATTCTGCTTTGGAAATTGCTGTAACCATATCAGCAGATCTTCACTTAGATACTTCACTTGACGGCCTAATTTAATGAATGGGGGCGATTCTACACCACACAGTGTCCCTTCCATTCGAGACCGTCTCAAAGTGTATTCACTTAGTTTTAAAAAATCGGCTGCTTCCTTTGAAGTCAGTACCTTATCAATTTCATTCTTCATACTTTTTATCTCGTTGATTGTTTCATTATTTATATGAGTTCAATCAACGAGTAATGAAACTGTATTAGCTTTATGCTCAGGAGCAAGGTGGGCATAGCGAAGGGTCATCTTGATATTGTGATGCCCCAATAGTTCCCTAACTGTATTTAGGTCAGCGCCTCGTGTTACGAGTTTGCTAGCAAAGTGATGCCTTAGATCGTGAAATCTGAAGTTAGATATCTTCGCTTTAGTTAAGATTGTATCCCAGGATTTTTTGATGCTTGTTAGCTTTGAGCCATCTGTTGAAGGGAATACAAAACCTTCAGTTGGATTTATTTCTTTCCATTTTTTTAGCAGCGCAACAGCTTCTGAGTTTAATGGGATATATCGTGTCTTAGATGATTTTGTTGCAGCTGCTCGGACAATCAACAAAGGGGTTGTTGATTTGAGGTCTATGTCATCCCAGCATAAGTTAAACAATTCACCTCTTCGTAAGCCAGTATTCATAGCTAAAATAACCATTGGACTTAGATAGTCTGTGGGGTAGTCAGTTTTATGTTCTGGAAATAAAGGGTAGCCCCTATCATACCGCCATTTATTACATTTCGACCGTTTTTCCTTGGCTATTAAATCTCTAGCGCTGAGAGCATCCCTAAGTCGCTTTTCTTCATGTTTATCCAAGTATCGAACATTTGGATCAGTCACTTCTTTTAGTGGCTTGAGTTTCGATAAAGGGTGGTTTTCAATGATGTCCCATTCTACTGCTTTAGCCATAGCTGCTTTTAAACATGATAGGTTACGGTTGATTGTTGCTGGTTTTATATCGTTTTGAAGCTTTTTAGAACGCCATTCCGTAACCATGGCTTTTGATATTTCGTAAAGTGGTTTATCAAACCATTGCTTAAAGTTATATTCGATTTTATCTATCGTAGCCTGACCAGACTTATGAGTGTTTAGTACCCATGGTTTGTACTTTTCTTCAATAAAAACACCTAGTAGTTGATCTTGTCGAAGTGAATCACGAGCTTTTGCTTCCTGCTTTTCTTTCTGTATATCAGTCCCATCTGCGATTTGGCCAACCGCTTTAAGTGCTAAATTGCGAGCTTGCTTAGGGGTGATATTGCCGTGTTTACCTAATGTGTACTCTCGGGCTTTATTATTGAAGCGATAGAACACCCCATAAGTCATGCGGCCAGAGGGTCTGACTTTAATAAAGAAGTTCGCTATTTCTGTATCCCATGCTTTGTAAACGTTAGTGCTTGGTTGAAGTTTATTGATGTTGCTATTGGTTAGTTTTAGTTTCATCTAGTTGCCTTTTGTCTTGCATATGTCTTGCAAAAGGAACAAACAAGGGCAAACAAGGTAAAACTTCTATTGCACTTTGTTTCTTTGGTAATTCCTTTTGTATCAACTATTTATGTGCGCTTTAGGTGCGCCTATGTTTTTAGTTGTTTGCAAGAAATACGTAGTCAAAAGCGTTGACATGGTAGAGGTCGGCAGTTCGAATCTGCCTAGTCCTACCAGACTTAAGAAACCACCTAAAGGTGGTTTTTTTGTGTCTGGAGGACGGCAGATGAAAACTGCCGAAGGCAGTCGAGCCGAGCGAAGCGAGACCACATCGGAGCCTGCGACGATAGCCCCGCAGGGGAAGGAGCGCAGCGACGTATAATCTGCTTAGTCCTACCAAGATTTAAAGAAGCCCGCACTTGTTGCGGGCTTTTTGCATTTTACGACATACCATCCTTGAGCGAACTTATAAATCCGTTGTTGCAACCCTGTCTATAATGATTGAGATAGTGAATTAGATGTTAAGCGAGCTGAAGTATGGGTTATAACCCGCATGGTCATTACGAGTTATGGGTGGAAGGCACGACTTTATTTGCCAAAGTAAGCGGCTCATGGAATATGGAATGTGCGCAGGAGTTTGAAAAGGAATTTATGGCATTAGCGCAGCACTTTTCAGATGGATGGGGGCATATTGTTTGCCTAAATGACTGGGAGTTAGGAACCTTAGAGGTTTCGGAAGTCATTGAGCGGTTAGTCGAGTGGTGTATCGTAAATGGCCTTGAAAGAGCTGCGAATGTATATCAGCCTTCTGCCCTGAAACATGCTGTTATAAATAAGATGATTGTTTCTGAGCAGGATGGTTTTGTGCGTGCTGCTTTTGACAACTTACAAGATGCTGCTGACTGGCTGACCGAAGAGGGGTTTCCTACAGCTATAGAGTAAGTTTTTGATATTAATTTGTGCCCCTTTCTAAGACAGACATTCAATCTTTATTGTTTTGCATCGCCAAATAAAAGCCGAATATTCCCGTATTTTCCCTGCCTTTTTACCCGCCCATTAAAGATCTGTATGTATTTGTAATCTTTTGTAACATTCTGTTTTTATTTGTAATGCTTTGTTTTAATTGGGGAAAACCCTAATACTTTAGGGGTGTTTTTTTACTAAAGTAGAATGCTCTAATATCGCTTACTGCGTTGCAGCAAATTATGGTGGCTCCACCTAGGTCAGGATGAACATTTTCTGATCAAAATTAACGCAGCAAGGTGGACAAAATGGCACTGATAAAAAGAAGTCATGGAGCTGAACACCCATATTGGGGGTTCGGGCCATTCAAAATTCGACTACCGCTAGTACATTACCGTTTAGAGACCCCGGAGATTATTCAGGGCTTGGTGATGTTCGTTGTAGGTTTGGCAATGATTCCATTACTGGAGAAGTATTTGGGTATGCCGTACGAAGCTGCCCTTGCTTTTACGTTTATTGCTGGCCTTGGTTATATTCTTCCGGCCTTACTGGGTGTACCTCTGGTTCCGGGGTGGATTACGCCGGCGATTCCTGTCGTTATTCTTTACCTCAATGGTTTTGAACCTGGTCCTGAAGCGATCAAAGCGATGTTTGCTTTGCAGATTGAGGTAACACTGATTTTCCTTATCTTAGGGGCAACAGGTTGGGGCTCTAAGTTGGTGAATGTCATTCCTAACTCCCTTAAAGCCGGGATTATCATTGGGGCAGGTATTGCTGCGATGATGGGCGAGCTTAAGGTGGGTGGTCGAATTGATGCGACACCCGTTTCTCTTATCGTCGGTTCGATTATTTCTGCTTACGTGTTGTTCTCGTTATCGTTTAAGAACGTGATTGATTCCAATCCACTAGCCAAGAAAATTGCTAACTTCGGCATGGTGCCGGGTATGTTGATTGCGATGGTTGTGGGTTGGTCTGTAGGTGAATATCCGCTGCCAGCAATTGAGTGGGGCATCACTCAACCAGATTTCGCTTTGATGGCTGAGTATCTAGTCTTTGCGGTTGGTTTCCCTGATTTAGATGTTTTCTTATTAGCTATTCCGACAGCCATTATTGCTTACGTAATCGCTTTTGGTGACATCATTGTTGGCTTTACCTTGGTAGATCGTGTTGACCATATTCGTGACGATGAGAAGATCGAATCTAGCGTAGACCGCGTTCACTTAGTAACTGCGATTCGTAACGGTATTCATGCTTTCTTTGCGCCATGGCCGGGTTTGGCAGGGCCTTTATGGACTGCAGCACACGCAACGGTAGCTGAGCGTTATGCGATGGGTCGTAAAGCGATGGATTCTATCTACAGTGGCGGTGGTACGTTCTGGATCACGGGTTTAGTCGCACTGTTTATCTTACCTCTAGTGACTCTGTTTAAGCCTGTATTGCCAATCGCACTATCGCTGACGTTGGTTCTGACTGCTTACATCTGCATCATGGTAGGTATGGAGCAGTTGAAGAACCCTACTGAGCGTGGTGTTGCGGGTATTGTTGCGGTAACGCTAGCGATGCCTGATCCAAAATCTACAGTGTATGCAGTAGGTATTGGCTTGATTTTGTACTTCTTGATTGAGCGTCCGAAACTGATGGGTAAGCACAATCCGGGAGACGAGGTCATATTTGCTGATGGTGATGATTCTCAGCCTAAACAAAAGGAAAAAGAGATAGCGTAAACCATATAGGTTTTAGAGCCCGATCAGTTGATCGGGCTTTTGATTATAAATCATTTTAATAAATTGAATCTTAATGGCCTAAGCTACTTGGAGCTGATTCCTTCCTAGCTTCTTTGCTCTGTAAAGTGCTGTATCAGCTGTTTTTAATAAAGGGATGATCTCAGAGCCATGTTGGGGGTAAAAAGCAATACCGGCGCTCGCGCTAAGATTGATGGCTTGTGATTCTATACGATAGGTGTTGTTTAGGGTCTCAATGCTTCGTTGGATTGAGGATATAGCCTCTTCCATTGACTTAATATCCTCTAAAACAACGACGAATTCATCGCCTCCTATACGTGCAACTGTATCCGAACTACGGCATGAGTTTACAAGCCTTTCAGCCATTAATCTCAAAACTGAATCGCCAATATGATGACCGTATGTGTCATTTACAGGCTTGAATTCATCTAAATCGATAATAGCTACCCCGATTAGTTGCTTATTTGCTTGAGCTTTTTCAATAGCTTCTTCTAATCGTTGTTCTAGTCGCGAACGATTGGCCACTTGGGTTAGATGATCTAAGCGCGATAGCCGGATAATTTCCTGCTCTGCTTCCTTCCGCTCTGTAATATCAGTGGCCACTAATCCGGTTGCAAATAAGTTTCCTTCAGAATCAGAGATAGGGAATTTAATTGAAAGGTAGTCACGAATTTTTCCATCTACCGGTGCTTTTTCTTCAACGGTAATGACTTTGTTTTTCTCGATAACTTCTAAATCAGCTTGTCTAAAAGCCGTGGCAATATCTTGCGGGAATAATTCGTGATCGGTCTTACCGCAGAAGCTCTGCTTTTCTTGGTGGAATAAACGTGAATATTCCTGATTTACATAGAGGTAACGTCCATCTAAACCTTTCGCACCAATAACTGCCGAAGCGTTATCTGCAATCGCTTCAAACAGGTTTAGTCGTTGTTGTAATTGTTCTAATTCAGATTTTTCCACGTTCTACCTATATCCATTGAGCCTTAGGTAAGCCTAGTAGTTGTTTTTCTTGAATGAAAGTTCGCAATTCTCTTTGCTCTTATAAACTGCAGCTAGACTCGGAAATTAGCTCCATATTTCCCGTCGACATCAACCTAGGTAGATAAATCATCCTTACCTTGAGAGCGGGATGACTTATTCCATAGTTAAGAATTTTTTCACATGCGTAACGTGCGAACTTTTTATCCTCGGGTCTTTGTCTTAGTAATCCAATCAATAGCGTATAGGGCGACTCCCATCTGGCTTGACCAACGAGAGGTTCGGATCCGCTTGTAAATATATTTACTATTGATTGGTGATGTACGCTGTATTGGGCATTTGCGTAATTAAAAGTGAAAGAAAGGCTCAATACAAAAACGATAAAAATTTTATTGATCATGACACTAGAAATACATAAAGGCGTTATTGGTTTTGATAAGTACGATGTAGCCGCGGCTTCTTTAACTCACTGTAATGCCGTAGCAATCTTTAAATGAGCTCTCTGACATATGGCCCAAATAACTGAACGATACTAGTGGGCTACTAGCAGGTGCTTTAGCTTGATCTCTTGCATCTTTTACTGCTGTATTGCTCGTACCATCTTCAGCTAGGCGTGCTTGATAGATTACTGTTTGGGTATATCCATTTTGAAAAGAATAACGGTACCAATGTTTCATAGTGAGTTCTTTAACCTGAGATTTGAGTGTTAATCAGAGTTCACCTTTGATAAAGATGCTCTATTAAAATCTGTCCGGACGAAACCTGTGAGATTTCGTGGAAATTACAGTCTTGCTTGTGACAAAGCTGCATTAATCTATGGTGTACATAGTACGGAAGAATATTTTTACCTTGTAGGTAAAAATAGGTCAAATTTGTTTATATTTGTGTTTCAACTAGCTACAAATCAATGGGTTATGGTTTTTTGTATGTTTGAATTTTTGGTTAAAATATAGGTAAAATTTTAATCAAAATTTAGTTGTAATCCTCTCTAAAGATATTATTCTCCCTCGCCTAAATTCTCGTATCGTTTTGACCTACTGAGTTGGTCGTATGAGCCAAGGAATAAGCCTGAGTCGTATAGGACTTGTTCGTAGGCTCCTTAAGCTAATGACGTGTGTTGAGAGGGTGTTATCAGATTAGGTAAGAAAATTTCTGTGCAAAAAAATATCAAAATTCTAGTGGTTGATGATTTTTCCACGATGCGCCGGATCATTAGGCAGTTGCTGGGGCAAATCGGTTTTCATAATATTGTTGAAGCCGAGGATGGAGTGAAAGCTCTAAATATTCTGAAAGGGGGTAATATTGATTTTGTACTGACCGATTGGAATATGCCTCATATGTCGGGCTTGGAACTATTGAAAGAAATCCGCCAAGCACCCCAATTATCAAAGATACCAGTGCTAATGGTGACCGCTGAATCGAAGAGAGAGCAGATAACGGCGGCTGCGATGGCTGGTGTGAATGGCTACATCATTAAGCCTTTCTCGGCGGTCACCTTGCAAGAAAAGGTCAACAAGGTTTTTGAAAGGTTACAGTAACTCATTTATATCATCACTGCTTTATGCTGGGTCGCTCTACTTAGTTACATCTCTATGGATGAGTTGTGTTACATCTTTTAATGGTAAGGGGCGCGAAGAATAATAACCTTGGATATATTCACAGTTTTGATCTTGTAACCATTTAAGCTGATCCAAGGTTTCTACCTCTTCTGCGACAACAGACAGCTTTAGGCCTTGGGCCATTTTTATGATGGAAGACGGAATACATCGATCACCTTCATCGTTAGGTAAACCATTAAAAAACATTGATTGATCTCTATTAAGCAAAATAAATGATATAGCTAATATACTCCCTAAGTTGGCTTATATATGAAGCTTTCTGTAGTTATAATTATTTGATCTAGATATATGTCTTTTCTGGTAGTCTTATGTCTCTCATTTTTAGGTATTTGCTCTCTGCTTTCTTGTTGCTTAATGCATCTGTAGGTTTTTCTGCAGATAAAATCGTGATCGCTGCAGATCGTTGGTGTCCTTTTAACTGTGAAGCTAACGCGCCTTTACCCGGTTTTATGATTGAGGTAGCTACTGAGGTTTTTGCAGAGAAGGGGATAGAGGTTCAGTACATAGAGATGAACTGGTCTCGTGCTATTCAGGAAGCGAAGAAAGGACATATCAATGCAGTAGTCGGCGCCTTTAAAGGCGATGTGCCGGGGTTTGTTCTACCTGAGCAAGAGTTGGCAATTTTGGGTAATACCTTTTTTGTACATAAAGATTCGAATTGGCAGTATCAAGGGGTCGAATCGCTTCAAGGCCATCAACTAGCTGCTATTAGTGGTTACGATTATGGCGATGAATTGCGGGACTATATTCAGAATAATAGCTCCGATAGTGTGACTATGTTAGGAAGCGAGCAGCCCCTTCATCGAGGTATACAGATGCTTTCTTTAAAGCGGATCGATATGCTGGTCGAAGCCGACCCTGTTTTTTGGTACACCGCGAATCTGCTTAATAAGGCTGATCATTTTAAAGTCGCGGGTAGTGCAAAAGAGTTTGAAAAGTCCTATATCGCTTTTTCTCCGGTTATAGATGAGTCTCAGGAATACGCTCAGATTCTTTCCGATGGAATAGAGCGATTACGCAAGAGCGGTCAGTTACAGGAAATACTTTCTAAATACGGTATGACTGATTGGCGAGAAGAATAGTTAGATGCACTTTGAAAGCGCTATTTGATGCTGCGAAGGACTGTAAAAGTTAGAAAAAGTTCCACCCTTCATGGTGTATTAACCTAAAAAACACCAGCGAAAATGATATTAAAATGACGAAAATTGTCATTTTTGATGGATTCCTCTGCGAACGCACCAGTTTCGAGCGTTAAACCCTGCAAACCCGAAAATTACAAAGAAAAAGCCTGCCTTTATTTTCTTAAAATAGCCACCTTCGCAAATAATAACTCAGGTTTGTTACATTATTATGTTTCAGAAAAAACTAAGCGTAGCGGCTCTGGCATTCGGTGCAGTAGCTAGCGGCTCCAGCATCGCAGCTGAAGCGCAAAATGACGGTTTTAAAGTTGATTTAGGTTTACGTACTTTCTACATGAACCGTGATTTTGATCAGGGTATCCCAGACACTATTGCTGCGGGTCAAGCGTTCAAACTAGACGTTGCTTCTCCATACTTTGGTGGCTTCGTTGGTTTTGATGCAACTGTTACTGAAGTTGTAGCTTTAGAAGACGACAAGACTGTTAACACGTCTGACGTGTTGGCGACAGGCGGTAAAGGCTACACTGCGGTTGAGAATCTATACGTTAAACTGAAACCTCTGGATAATGTAAACATCCGTGCAGGTCGCATGGTAATGATGACGCCACTACTGAACGACCTTCAGTCTCGTCTTTCTGCACCAAGCACACAAGCTATTTACGGTGACATCGCTCTAGACAACCTGAGCCTATATGCATTCTACTCTGACGAAGCTTCTCGCAACACTGACGAAGGTTTCCAGAAGTATGAAGCGAACGGTGAAGACTACGACATCACTTCCGTAGGTGGTACTTACAAATTTGCTAACGGTGCGAGCATTGAAGTTCAGCACGCTGTTGCAGACGAGTACAAGAAGCAGTCTTGGTTCAACGTAGCTTACCCAACTAAGATGGGTGAGTACGATGTAACACTAGACGCGCGTCACATGCGCGGTTCTGACGACGGTGTCCTGTTGGCTGATTACGACAGCAACCTAACTAGCTTAACTGCTCGTTTTGCTAAAGGTGACTGGGCATACACCGTGAACTACCAAACTGTTGGTGGTGACGATGGTTACAACATCAAGTGGGACGGCAGCGGCACTGAGCGTAATGACGATTCTCAGTACTTCACTTACGGTGCGGTTCAGCTACTAGACTTCGATGCTGATGATGAGCAATCTCTACAGTTCCGTGTAGATTACGATATGCCATCTCTTCCAGGTCTTCACCTAATGGCTCGTCACACTCAATCTTGGGATGTTGACTACGCTGGTGGTACAGACGGTAAGCGTCACGAAACTAACTTCGACGCTAAATACACTGTACAAAGTGGTAAAGCTAAAGATCTAAGCGTACAGCTTCGCGTATCTCACGTGAACGGTGACGTAATTCAGGGTATTGGTCGTGTAAACGATATCCGTTTGATCTTGGATTACCCAATCAATCTTCTTTAAGCATTTTCCCGCTTGAGAACGCAGGGGCCTTAGGGCCCCTGTTTTTTTCTATCTTTTAATGCTTATTTAATTGGTCCTTCAACTAGTTTTATATTTTGTTCTGTTAACTAGGACATTCTTATCCCGTTTTTTGATTTAGATCCTTTACACTGACCCTTATACCTCGTAATTTAGATATTATTAATCCTTAATATTCAAGGGGATAACTAAGTTGCACGCAGGTGTTCTTGCTTTAGGTCGATCCATGTTAGGTAGCTTGAGAGACTTGGCGCCTATTGTCTTAGTGATCGCATTTTTCCAAATTGTTGTTTTGCAGCAGCCTGTCCCAGATTTCTTTGGTTTGGTGACTGGGTTGTTATGTGTTGTCGCTGGCTTAACCTTCTTTATTTATGGCTTGGAGATGGGACTTTTCCCTATAGGGGAGAGCATGGCGCATGCTTTTGCGCGCAAAGGCAGTGTGTTTTGGCTGTTAGCTTTTGCCTTTTGCCTAGGGTTTGGTACCACTGTAGCGGAGCCTGCGTTGATTGCCGTGGCAGCGGAGGCGGCTAAAGTTGCCGCTACGGGTGGGATGATTGAAGCGACTGAGCAATCTCAGCTTAGCTACGCTTCGGGCCTTCGATATACCGTTGCTTTTTCTGTTGGCTTAGCCATTGTTTTGGGGGTGTTACGTATCCTTAAAGGCTGGTCGATTCAATATATGATTATTGCGGGTTATATGCTCGTAGTGATTATGACCGCTTTTGCACCCCGTGAAATCATCGGTATTGCCTATGATTCAGGTGGTGTTACCACTTCTACGATTACGGTTCCTTTAGTGACAGCGTTAGGTGTCGGTTTGGCTTCATCTATTGAGGGTAGAAACCCGATGATAGATGGCTTTGGTTTGATCGCCTTTGCTTCTTTAACACCCATGATCTTTGTTATGGCTTATGGGATGGTGATCTAAATGGAATTGTTGTCGCAATTTATCGAGATTACCCTGACTACAATTAAAGATGTGATTCCAATCGCAGTCATTATCTTTGGTTTTCAGATTGCTGTGATCAGGCGACGTATTGCTAATCTACGTAAGGTGCTGATTGGCTTTGCTTATGTGATTGTTGGTTTAGCGCTTTTCTTGTTGGGCTTAGAAAAGGCTTTATTTCCAATCGGGCGTTTGATGGCTGAGCAGTTGACCGATCCAGAATTTATTCGAAGCTGGAGTGGTTCGGTTGCGGACGCATTGCAATGGCAAGATTACTTCTGGGTTTATATCTTTGCCTTTGCAATTGGAGCAAGTACCACCATTGCGGAGCCTTCACTGATTGCTGTGGCTATTAAGGCGAATGAGGTTTCCGGTGGCGCAATTGGTGTCTGGGGGCTGCGCATAGCGGTTGCTATAGGCGTTGCTGTCGGTATCTCTTTAGGCACTTGGCGAATTGTTACAGGCTACCCGATTCACTGGTTCATCATCGCGGGTTATATCGTTGTTGTTATACAAACCTGCTTTGCACCCAAGATGATTGTGCCTTTGGCATATGACTCAGGCGGAGTGACAACGTCGACGGTAACGGTGCCACTTGTAGCGGCTCTGGGACTTGGTTTGGCTGAAACGGTTCCTGGCCGAAGTGCTCTGATTGATGGTTTTGGTTTAATTGCCTTTGCTAGTTTATTTCCAATGATAACGGTAATGGCGTATGCACAAATTTCTGAATTTCGCACTAAACGTGCGAGAGCAACTGGCTGACAAAAGAGGCAGATATGCATTTCAAACTGTTAGTAGTGTTTGTAGAAGATTCAAAAACAGATGATGTAATGAAAGCTGCGCGTGAAGCGGGGGCTACTGGCGCAACAGTTATTAATAATGCGCGTGGAGAAGGGATTGATAAATCGACTACCTTCTTTGGCTTAACCTTGGAAACTCAGCGTGATGTTTTACTTTTTATTGTAGAAGAGCATCTCAGTAGAAAGATCTTAGAAACCATATCAGAAGTGGGTGAGCTTGATGAAAAGCCTGGGCGTGGGATCGCAATTCAGCTTGATGTCGAAGACGCCGTCGGGATATCTCACCAAGTGGCCAAATTAGCCAATATTGTGGAGGAAGAGCTATGAACACTCAGCGTAAAGTCGTACGGACCTGCGATGTAATGACGGATGAGTTCGCTATGGTTGATGGCTTAATGACAGTCAGTGAAGCATTGAAAATCTTCCAAGAGCAAGATGCGCGTGTCCTTATCATAAATAAGCGTAATGATGATGACGAATTTGGTTTGTTATTACTGTCGGATATTGCAAAGAAAGTCGTTGCGAAAGACCGCTCTCCTGAGCGTGTGAATGTATATGAAGTGATGGCGAAACCAGTTATTTCTGTTGATCCTCATATGGATATTCGCTACTGCACGCGTTTGTTTGAGAATTTTGGCTTAGCGCATGCGCCAGTGATTGATAAGGGCCATGTTCTAGGCGTAGTAAGTTATCGCAGTATTGTGCTGAAAGGTTTGTTGGAAAATTAACCTTTCTAACCAGCTCAGATAAGAAAAAGCCCGTCATTTATTGGACGGGCTTTTTTTTGTTCATCGGAGGCAGGATTAAGCTCTAGCTGCTTTTAAGGTATCAGCAATTAAGAAGGCGAGTTCTAGTGCTTGCTCGCCGTTTAAGCGTGGGTCGCAATGGGTATGGTAGCGATCCCCTAAATCTTGCTCGCTGATCATGTAAGCGCCACCAATGCATTCTGTTACATTCTGGCCTGTCATTTCGAAGTGTACGCCACCGGCGTGAGTGCCTTCTGCTTTGTGAACTTCGAAGAAGCCTTTCATTTCACGAAGAATAGAGTCAACGCTACGAGTTTTATAGCCGCTTGAAGCTTTGATCGTATTGCCATGCATTGGGTCAGAGCTCCAAATGACTTGCTGACCAGATGCTTTAACCGCACGAACTAAGTTTGGAAGGCATTCTGTGATCTTATCTGCTCCCATGCGAGCAATCAGCGTAATACGACCTGCTTCGTTTTCTGGGTTTAGTGTTTCTAGAAGCTGTTCTAGATCTTCAATTTTGGTGCTTGGTCCGACTTTAACGCCAATTGGGTTTTTAACACCACGAAGGAACTCTACATGGGCATGATCTGGCTGACGTGTACGATCGCCAATCCATAGCATGTGTGCAGAACAGTCATACCAGTTGCCCGATAGGCTATCTTGGCGAGTGAGTGCTTCTTCATAGCCAAGCAGCAGTGCTTCATGGGATGTGTATAGCGATGTTTCATGAAGTTGTGGCGTGTTTTGTGCGGTAATGCCGCAAGCTTCCATGAAGCGCATAGTTTGATCGATCTGATCCGCTAAATCTTGGTACTTGTTACTCAGCGGACTATTAGTCACAAAACTTTGGTTCCAAGCGTGGACTTGTTGTAGATCAGCAAAGCCGCCACGAGAAAAAGCACGAAGCAAATTCAATGTGGATGCTGCTTGATGGTAAGCAGTTACTAGGCGTTCAGGATCTGCCTGTCTAGCGGATTCAGTGAACTCAATACCGTTGACTATATCGCCACGGTAACTAGGCAGTTCAATACCGTTCGCTGTTTCCATGTCGCTAGATCGTGGTTTTGCATATTGTCCTGCGATACGGCCAACCTTAACAACAGGGCAGCTAGCAGAGAAGGTCATAACAATGGCCATCTGCATCAAAACTTTAAAAGTATCGCGGATTTTGTCGGCGTTGAATTCGCTGAAGCTCTCTGCACAATCACCGCCTTGAAGCAGAAATGCTTTGCCTTGCGCTACTTGTGCTAGATCGGTTTTTAGCTGATTGATCTCGCCTGCAAATACCAATGGTGGCATTTGGGATAGGGTGCTTTCGGCTTTGTTTAGCGCAGCTGCATCAGGGTACTGTGGCTGCTGAACAATGGGTTTATCTCTCCAGCTTGAAGGAGTCCAAATCTTTGTAGTCATGTGTCTTTCCTGCTTCCTTACAGCGTTTATATGTGTTTTGGGCTGTAGGGCGAATAATCTGGGTAAAAGGGCAAGTAATGCTTGCTGAAACTAAAGATGTGATACGGCCTGTCAGTTATGTGCAGGTAGCACTAAACCCACAGACCTAGATAAAGTAGGACTGAGAATAAAAGGCAAGAGCAGAAGAGTCTGCTGATAGTTGTTTTAGGAAACTCGCAGGTGCGTTATTCACTGTAAACGTCGTGTATTCTCAAAAATGTTTCGATCAGTATAAAGGTAATTAAGCTGTCTTTATACCCGTTAGATTACGGAAGGATACATCTTTTGCGGTGTTAAGGAAATCCACCATAAACTCGGCGTCTTTTTGGTCTTCGCGGATTGCGGCGTAAAGCGTACACCAAACACCTTTCTCTCCTAAAGGTTTGGATACGATGTAATCGCGCTGAATATACTCGTGCATAGCCCAGTTGGGTAGGGCGGCTACACCGCGTCCACTAGCGATCAACTGCATCATCATGACAGTTAATTCTGCTGTGCGTATTGCAGCAGGCTCAACACCAGCTTCATCTAGGAAGTGGTTAAAGATATCTAAACGTTGAGGTTCCACTGGGTAAGTGATTAGCGTTTCTTGAGCGATATCTTCTGGGTGGATAAAGCGTCGTGCCATTAATCGATGCTGTTTACTGATCGCTAAACGTGATTCGTAAGTGAATAGCGGAATATAAGCAATACCGTTGCGAGGCTCAGGATCAGCAGTAATAACTAAATCTAAATCACCGCGAGCGAGAGCAGGAAGAGGTTGGAAGCTAAAGCCGCTTGAGAGGTCGAGTTCTACTTCTGGCCAGTGCTGACGGAAGTGGTCGATCGTTGGCATTAACCAATCGAAGCAACTATGACATTCAATGCACAGGTTCAAGCGCCCAGCTTCGCCGCCTGCTAGTCGTCCTATATCGCGTTCGGTATTGCGTATCATTGGGAGTATTTCATCCGCTAGCGTAAGTAGGCGCTGGCCTGCACTGGTGAAGCAAATAGGCTTAGTTTTACGGATA
This sequence comes from Neptuniibacter sp. QD37_11, assembly GCF_047778105.1. NCBI lineage: Bacteria > Pseudomonadati > Pseudomonadota > Gammaproteobacteria > Oceanospirillales > Oceanospirillaceae > Neptuniibacter > Neptuniibacter sp. QD37_11. Next base: position 1,063,049 of record NZ_CP180552.1, read on the forward strand.
AACAGAGAGCAATTGAGGCGATCTTCGAGGTCTTTGATCTGATGGGAAAGAGCTGATTGAGTCAAATGGACGCGTTCTGCTGCTTCGACCAAGCTGCCTGCATCTCTTAAGGCAGATAGGGTTTTCAGGTGGCGCAGTTCAATCATCGATTCCTTCTCCGTTCAGGCTCAGTTAACCACGGTAATAGGCAGTATAGTACGCTCGAGCGATAAAGAGCAGGTAAGCAGTCAATTCACTGCTTACCTGTTATCAGATTGCTATTTTACAAGAAGAAACTCTAGCAGAGCTTTTTGTGCGTGAAGGCGGTTTTCTGCCTCATCGAAGACTACCGAGCGTGGATCTTCAAGCATATCGACACTGATCTCTTCGCCGCGGTGAGCAGGGAGGCAGTGCATGAATAGAGCGTCTTTATTAGCTTTATCCATCAATTCTGGAGAAACTTGGAAGCCTGCGAATTTCTCTTCGCGCTCTTTTTGTTCCTCTTCCTGACCCATAGACGCCCAAACATCAGTCACAATCAGGTCGCTACCAGTTACTGCTTCTTCTGGGGAGCGAGTAATAAATACTCGATCTTTATTGGTTTCGACTAGATCCATATCTGGGTCGAAGCCTTCAGGGCAAGCAATATTTAGTTTGAAATCAAACTGGCGCGCTGCATTGATATAGGAGTGGCACATGTTGTTGCCATCACCGATCCAAGTAACCGTTTTACCTTGAATCTCGCCGCGATGTTCGAAGTAAGTCTGCATATCAGCCAGTAACTGGCACGGGTGATATTCATCAGTTAGAGCGTTGATTACAGGTACAGAGGAATTGGCAGCAAACTCTTCTACAAGCTGGTGGCTGAATGTGCGGATCATAACCACATCAACCATGCTTGAGATTACTTTGGCGCTGTCGCTGATCGGTTCACCACGGCCAAGCTGGGTATCACGAGGTGATAGGAACATCGCGTGACCACCAAACTGTGCCATACCGGCTTCAAAAGAAACACGGGTACGAGTCGATGATTTTTCAAAAATCATCGACATCACTTTATTTTTTAGCGGTTCGTAAACTTCACCGCGATTGCGAATCGCCTTCAGCTCACTCGCGCGTTTAACTAGAGTGCGTAGTTCTTCAGGAGATAAATCGAGTAGGGTTAAAAAGTGTCTTGTACTCATTGTTCTCTACGTTCGTCTGCAGGGCTCGAGTCTTGGCTGATTGGATCGCGCTCATCAGCCGCATATACGCGAATAATTTGAGATAGCGTGTTAACCAATAGATCAGCTTCGCTATCTGTCATAGTTAATGGTGGTAGTAGACGTACTACTTTACCGCCACCTGTAATGTTAAGAAGAATACCTTTTATCTTTGAAAGAACGGCTAATTCAGTACCTGCTTCACTGAGCTGGATTGCGATCAATAGGCCTTTGTTGCGAATCTCTTCAACGTAATCAGTATGGCCAAGCTGCTCTTCTAGGCCGGAAGTAATACGGTTACCTAGTTCAGTAGCACGATCACATAGGTTTTCATCGATGATTGTATTTACAACCGCTAATGCTGCTGCACAAGAAAGCGGGTTGCCACCGTAAGTGGAGCCGTGAGTGCCGGCGATCAAAATGCCAGCTGCTTTGCCGCGTGCTAGGCAGGCACCAATTGGAACGCCATTACCCAACCCTTTAGCTGTAGTTACTACGTCCGGCAAAATATCGTTATGCTGGTAAGCAAAGTATTTACCAGAACGGCCATTACCTGTTTGAACCTCGTCTAACATTAATAGCCATTCGTTAGCATCACAGATATCACGTAACTGATTAAGGTAATCATCAGCCGGTATATTGATACCTGCTTCGCCTTGAATCGGTTCGGCAAAAATCGCAACTATATTAGGGTTGTTGGCTGCAATTGTTCTGATGGCTTCGATATCGTTGAAAGGTGCGCGTACAAAGCCGCTTACTAGAGGCTCAAAGCCTGCTTGAGCTGCGCGGTTACCGGTTGCGCTTAATGTAGCCATCGTGCGACCGTGGAAAGAGTTTTCCATAACGATGATTGCAGGATTTTCGATGTTGCGAACGACATGACCGTAACGGCGAGCAAGCTTAATCGCTGCTTCATTTGCCTCAGCACCTGAGTTACCGAAAAAAACATTATCCATGCCGGAAATGTTAGTTAGGCGGTCGGCAAGTTGCTGCTGATTTGGAATGGTATACAAATTAGACGTATGCAATAGGTTGCTAGCTTGATCGCAAATCGCATGAGTCACTGCTGGGTGCGAGTGGCCTAGACCGCATACAGCTATACCGCTTAACGCATCAAGGTATTTATTTCCGTCAGTATCATACAACCAGCTGCCTTCTCCGCGTTCGAACGCTACGGACAACCGGTTGTAGGTAGTCATAATCGATTCTACAGCCATTATTTTTATCTTCCCTACAACGCAAAAAGGCAGCCAAAGCTGCCATTTAAAGGACGAATAATAGGCAGCTTTGTGGTTTTTCGCAACCGTTTTGCTGGATAAATTTGTGTTGTCTAGGCAAATGGATGATTGACCTTGTGTGAGTTGCTTCGAATGGCTAATTAATTTTTTTTATTAACTCTATAAAGAAAAGCAAATATACATTGTCAGAGTAAAATGGTCGGATATGTGGTACATTGTTCACCACAGCACAAAACGGTTGTGCATCCTACATAAAGTATTTTATAGGTGTATGAATGAGCGTAATTGATACCATCAAAGAGCAGATTGAAGGTAATGACATTCTTCTTTACATGAAGGGAACACCTCGTTTCCCTCAGTGTGGCTTCTCTTCACGTGCTTCAGAAGCTGTGATGGCTTGTGGTGAGCGTTTTGCTTTTGTAAATATTCTGGAAAATCCAGAGATCCGTGCAGAACTACCAAAATATGCAAACTGGCCAACATTCCCTCAGCTTTGGGTTAAAGGTGAGTTGATTGGTGGTTGTGACATTATTTGTGAAATGTCAGAAAACGGTGAACTAGCTGAAGTGATCAAAGAAGCAGCAGCGGGTTCAGAAGAGCAAAGCGCAGAGTAATTTAGATAGATTATTGCTTGATTTTGTAGCGGTCTTTTCTATCATAAAAAACCTAAACGCTAGATAGCATTTTAATGGAGAAATAGCACAATGGGCGTACTTGTAGGCAAACAGGCTCCTGACTTTACAGCACCAGCAGTACTAGGTAGCGGCGAAATCGTTGACGCTTTTACACTGTCTGAAGCAACTAAAGGCAAAAAAGCGGTAGTATTCTTCTACCCACTGGACTTCACATTCGTTTGTCCTTCTGAGCTGTTAGCTTTTGATCACCGTATCGAAGAGTTCAAAAAGCGTAACGTTGAAGTGATCGGTGTTTCTATCGATTCTCACTTCTCTCACAACGCATGGCGTAACACGCCGGTAAACGAAGGCGGTATCGGTGCAGTAAACTACACGCTAGTTGCGGATATGACTCACAGCATCTGTCAGTCTTACGATGTTGAATCTGAAGGCGGTGTTGCTTTCCGTGGTTCTTTCCTTATCGACGAAGACGGTCTGGTACGTCATCAAGTTGTTAACGATTTGCCACTAGGTCGTAACGTTGATGAAATGCTTCGTATGGTTGATGCACTTGCATTCCACCAAGAGCACGGCGAAGTTTGCCCAGCTGGTTGGAACCAAGGTGATAAAGGTATGGATGCATCTCCAGAAGGTGTTGCTAAGTACCTATCTGAAGAAGCAGACAACCTGTAATCTTCTGCAATTTTATTGCTAATAAAAAAACCCGCTTAATAGCGGGTTTTTTTGTGCCTGGATATTGGTGGCTAAAGGGAATTATTCGTAGTCATCATATTGAGCAACCATGTCCCAGCCGCCAAGTTCTTTCCAGCGATTTACGATAATGCAAAATAGCTCAGCTGTTTTCATTGTGTCATAAAGTGCTGAGTGCGCTTGCTTACCATCAAACTCGATACCCGCAACTTGGCAAGCTTTCGCGAGAACAGTCTGACCAAATGCCAGACCGGCGAGTGTCGCTGTGTCGAAAGTGGAAAATGGGTGGAATGGATTGCGCTTGATATCTTCTCGATTTGAAGCAGCATTTACAAAGCTTTGATCGAAAGATGCGTTATGGCCAACTAAAACAGCTCGCTTGCAATCGTGCGCTTTAAGCGATTTGCGAACAGCGCGGAAAATTTCTTCTAGTGCTTCTCTTTCGGGTACCGCTTCACGATCAGGATCGTAAGGATCGATGCCTGTGAAATCCAAGGCGGATTGTTCAAGGTTTGCGCCTTCAAAAGGTTCTACTTGAGCTTCGAAGCTTTTGTCGATAATCAGAAAGCCGTTTTCATCCATAGTCAGAGTGACGGCTGCGATTTCAAGTAGTGCGTCGGTTCGGGCATTGAAGCCAGCTGTTTCAACATCGACTACGACTGGTAGGAAACCGCGAAAACGGTTTGCCATTGGGTGTTTTGTGGCGCTATGGTTGCTCAATGGATGCCCTTACTTTGGTAGAGGGTTGCCTTTAAATTTCGCAATATTCTAGCAGCGGAAGAGCAGTCACTCCAATCGTCTACTCAAGAATATTTAAAATTGGCCGTAATAATACAAATACTTATATAGCTTTATCATTAAAATTGCTTGTGCCCCTTATTATTAGATTTTCTGAGGGTATAATTTTAGTGGTTCCGTAATTGGTTTGATTGGCGGTTTTATTGTGCTTATTCGCGTATTTTCATTGTTGTGTTTAACTGTGCTTTCGTTGCAGGTGCATGCTGTGACATTTCGCAGTTCCATCGATGATTCGAAATGGGAGCTAGAGGCTTCTAAATTTGCGTGCCTATTAAGTCAGACAATCCCTTCTTTTGGCAATGCTGTGTTCGAACATGAAGCGGGTGAATCGGTTCGCTTTATGCTTAAACCCACCGAAACAATTCACTTCCAAAAAGGCGGTAAGCTGGTTGCTGAGGCAGCTCCTTGGCAGCCTGGAATAGTGCCTAAATATATTGCAGCGGTGAAAGCTGAAGAGAGAACTGGTCATATTAAAGTAGAGCCTAAACACGCTCAGAATATGTTGGCTGCTCTACATAGAGGAATGATGCCGACTTTTACTACGGATGAATGGTACGGGACTAGTGAATCATTACGTGTCTCTGTATCGGCGGTAAATTTCCAATCTGCCTACAATGACTATGTTGCTTGTACTGCTGGGCTGCTGCCGGTTAATTATCGTCAGGTGGCACGAACTGCAATTTTGTTCCCTTCAGCGCAGTGGCGTTTATCGGATGCGTCTAGAGAGCGATTGGATCTTATCGCACTCTACGTTAAAAATGATGATGCGGTTAAAGGTGTTTATGTTGACGGCCATTCTGACAACATGGGCCGTAGATTGATGAACCGAGATATTTCCAAGCGACGCGCGGAGGAAGTGACCGCATACCTAATCAGTTTAGGCTTGGAACCGACCATGATAACGACTCGCTATCATGGTGAGCGTTACCCTGTGGTTGAAAATAACAGCCGTAAAAACCGAGATCGTAACCGTCGAGTTACTATTCGTTTGGAAAAAGATTAGTCGATCTCAGCTATCGTTAATTCCTTCCTTATTAATTTGCCCTGCAGCGGATGCGTTGTTGGGGAAAGTTCTGCTATAATACCGCGCTTAATTTGAATATCCCTTTCGGCCCGTGTCGGGGCGAATATTGTTCGCAAGTTGGAGCTTGAGAATGTCCGAGATTAAAAAGGTCGTTCTGGCCTATTCCGGTGGATTAGATACGTCTGTTATCGTTCGCTGGTTGCAAGATGAATACAATGCCGAAGTAGTTACATTCACTGCTGACCTTGGTCAGGGTGAAGAGGTAGAACCTGCACGTGCTAAAGCGGAAGCTTTGGGTGTAAAAGAGATTTACATCGAAGATCTTCGTGAAGAGTTTGTTCGTGACTTTGTATTCCCAATGTTCCGTGCGAACACAATTTATGAAGGTGAATACCTTTTAGGTACATCTATTGCTCGCCCACTGATCGCTAAGCGCTTGATTGAAATTGCTAACGAAACTGGTGCTGATGCAATCTCTCACGGTGCGACTGGTAAAGGTAATGACCAGATTCGTTTTGAGCTAGGTGCCTACGCGCTTAAGCCAGGTGTTCATGTTATCGCGCCATGGCGTGAGTGGGATCTAACGTCCCGTGAAACACTTATGAAATACTGTGAAGATCACAATATCGAAGTTGATTTTGCTAGCAGTAAGAAAAAGTCTCCATACTCAATGGATGCAAACCTTCTACACATCTCTTACGAAGGTGACATCCTTGAAGATCCATGGCAGGAAGCTGAAGAAGATATGTGGCGTTGGTCTGTATCTCCTGAGCAGGCTCCGGACGAAGCAACTTACCTTGAGTTGACTTACGAAAAGGGTGACATTGTTGCGATCAACGGCGAAAAAATGAGCCCAGCGACTGTTCTTGAATACCTGAACAAAGTAGGTGGTGAGAATGGTGTAGGTCGCCTTGATATCGTAGAAAACCGCTTCGTAGGCATGAAGTCTCGCGGTTGTTACGAAACTCCTGGCGGCACGATTATGCTGAAAGCTCACCGCGCGATTGAGTCAATCACTCTAGATCGTGAAGCTGCTCACCTTAAAGATGAGTTGATGCCTCGTTACGCTAAAGTTATCTATAACGGCTTCTGGTGGTCAGAAGAGCGTAAGATGCTTCAGAAAATGATCGATGAGTCTCAGCAAGTAGTAAACGGTGATGTTCGCCTTAAACTATACAAGGGTAACGTTATTGTTGTTGGTCGTCGTTCTGATGACAGTCTGTTCGATGAGAATATTGCAACATTCGAAGATGATGCTGGTTCTTACGATCAGAAAGATGCAGCAGGCTTTATTAAGCTAAATGCATTGCGTATGCGTATTGCTGCAGGCAAAGGACGAAGCTTTTTAGACGATTAATTTGTCTAAATGTGAATAAAAAACCCCGTAGTGACCCTGCGGGGTTTTTTATTGTGCGCTAGATGGCCTAAACTTTGATAATGGTCTGATTTATATGCTACTTTTGCTGTTATCTAAACTACGCAGAACCTATGGAAATCAACTACTCAGGAAAGTCTGCTTTAATCGTAGACAGTAAGCTCGACGATCTCGGGGTGTTACGCCAAATCCTGGGGCGTATGGGCGTGGGGCAAGTGCAAGTTGCTTCCTCGGTAAATATGGCTTTAAGCCTGATGCGCGAGTTAACTTTTGATCTTTGCTTTGCAGCGTACGATATGGGCAAAGGTGAAAAAAATGGTCTGCAGCTTCTGCATGAGGCTAATGCAGAGGTTATCCTTCCTGAAGCTAGTACCTATTTCCTTATAGTTGATCCTGAAAGCTCTGAACTGCTTTTTGGCTCTTTAGAAAACTCTCCTGATACTTATATTTCGAAACCGTTTGATCAAGGCAAAGTTCGTCATCGCTTAGAAAAACAGCTGCGGATTAAAGAGGCGATTAGGCCAATCGAACAGTTGTTGGATGAAGAGCACTATGAAGAAGTGCTTGAGAAAGGTAGGGCGCTTGTTAACCATTACCCTGGCTTAAATATATTCCTTCAACGAGTGAATGGTATCGCTCTTTTAAGAATGAAGCGTTTTACTCAGGCCAAAGAGCTTTTTATGGGGCTTACGAGTAAGCGTGACCTTCCTTGGGCTGAAGTAGGAAAGGGAATTGCTCACTTCAACCTTGGTGAATATGACGATGCCTTGCATTGCCTTAATCGTATTGTGGATCAGCAACATGTTTGTGTTGAGGCATATACATGGCTGGCTCGAATTTATCGGGTTAAAGGGGAGCTGAGTCGCGCTGTTACTCTTATGAGAAAAGCTGTCATGATTCAGCCTACTGTGCCTGAGTTACAGAGCGAATTGGCTGATTTGGCTTCCCAAACGGGTGAATGGGACATTGCTAAAGATGCATATCAGCAAGCCGTTCGTTATGCTCGTTATTCTGTTTTTCAAACCCCATCTCATTATTTTGGTTTAGTTAGATCTTTAATTCAGGCTAATAAAACAAAGTTGTCTGAAATCGAAACGGATGTTGTCCGAATTTTGGAGGATGTCGTTCTTGATCATCCGGATGATCAAGAAGTTATGTTCCGAGCCAAGCTTATAAATTGTGACCTTTACCGCCAAGAATCGGCCGATTCTCGCAAGCGTTTAGAGCAAATGCTTCAACAAACGTTGAATTTTTTCTTGCGAATGGATGTAGATAACCAGTGTAAATGGTTGGATGTTTTAGTCGATGCTGTTCATGGTTGTGAAATAGAAGGGGAAGTTCAGCTTAAGCGTAAAGACCTTAATCGTGTGATGGTGGAGAAAGATTGGGGTAAGGCCAATTATGCAGCTATGAGTAGTTTTAGGGGCGGTGATTTAGACCGAGCATTTTTAATGTTTGGTCGAGCTAATGAGTTGTTACCAAGTCATACGGGTATTGCACTTAATTTGGTCCAAGCGGGTATTGAAAAAGCGAAGAGAGGTCAGAATGCTCTGTGGATCTTGTTATCTGTTCGAGATGTTTTGGCTACTATCTCTTATGGAGCGTTGTCTGAAAAGCAGCAGCAGCGTTATTCTGCACTTGCTGAACGTTTCGCTGAGCAATACAACCAATTAAATCACTTCAAGAAAGAAGAGGATGAAGATCCATTATTAAGCCAAGAGCTTTAAGTGCTTCTTTATAAGGTTTCATCGTCTTCTATAAGGAATGAGTGAGACTTTTCTTCGTGTTGTTCAGGCTCCCCTTCTCCGCGGTTAATATTACGCGCAAGTTTACGGCCTAAAAGTTTCTTTTGTGCCATTGGTGGAAGGTCGGTAAACAAAATAAGGTTCTTGTTAATAAGGACGTCTACCAAATCTTCAAAAATACGGGCTACGGCCATATCAGACTGTTGAAGGAATTCCTCTGCAGAAAATTCTTCATCGTTAATTGATAGGAAATCCATTACTTCCTTGTTTTTTATATCAACCGCTTCAGCACCTGCTTGAGGAGTTTCTGAAAGACTTACAATTCGGCCTTCTTCATTGCGTATGGCGTATAACATATTGATTTGATACATTTGATGACTAATTGATAGTCATACTATATATCGTTTTTTTGAGTTTTTCTCTCAAATAAGGTTAAGGTTTAGGTTAATGGAAGCGGTTCAAGACCCTTTGCTCGGTTGTTTGGTTCATCTTAGTAAGCAAAATCATAAGCCTTTCTCTCCTGAGGTACTGTGTGAAGGCTTACCATTAGTCGATCACAAGTTAACTCCTAAATTGTTTCTTCGTGCCGCAAAACGAGCTGGGTTTACAGCTCAAATACTGCGGCGCGAGCTATCTGATATATCTCCTCTTGTATTACCAGCGGTATTGATCCTCGAAAATGACCAAGCTTGCGTTCTTCAAGAGATAGATCATAAATCTGGAATGGCGGTAATCATTCAGCCAGAAAGTGGAGGTGTGCATGATTTATCGATAGATGAACTTGCTGAATCTTATAAAAATCATGCTATTTTCGTTAGGTTAGAATACCGATTTCAACAGCAAGTATCGAAGTTGTTGGAAGGCCATCAAGGGCATTGGTTCTGGGGGACAATCAAACGTTCTACCGCGATTTATCGAGATGTATTGATCGCATCCTTTTTAATTAACTTGTTTGTGATCGCAAACCCTCTTTTTGTGATGAATGTCTATGATCGTGTAGTACCAAATAATGCGATAGAGACGTTATGGGTTTTAGCGATAGGTGTCGCTGTCGTATATCTATTTGATTTTTCTCTTAAAATGCTTAGATCCTACTTTCTTGAGATCGCTGGTAAAAAGGGGGATGTAATTCTATCTGCCTTGCTTTTCGAAAAGGTTTTATCGCTCAAGTATAGTGCTCTTCCTGCTTCTGTTGGTTCTTTTGCTAGCAATTTACGTGAGTTTGAAAGTATTAAGAGCTTTTTAAGCTCAACTACAAATGTAGTATTTATAGATTTACCTTTTGCTGTGCTTTTCTTGGTCGTTATTGGCTTTATTGGTGGGCCTATTGTAATAGTTCCACTGGTGACAATACCTTTAATTATTTTGGTGTCGTTTATTGTACGGCCGTATTTAAAAGAGGCAGTTGAAAAAACATTCGCTTCTAATTCTCAAAAAAACTCAACTCTAATTGAAAGCCTTACGGCAATGGAAACTGTTAAAACTCAGAGAGCTAGTTCCTCTCTTCAATTGGGTTGGGAGCAAGCTGTTGGTTATATTGCTAAATGGAGTTTACGTTCACGGATGCTATCAGCATCAGTAGTGAATTTTGCATCATTGGCTCAACAGTTGACATCGGTCGGTATCATCATTACTGGGGTGTATTTGATTAGTGAAAGAGAGTTGACCATGGGGGCTTTGATTGCCTGTGTGATGCTTTCAGGGCGGGCGATAGGCCCGATGAGCCAGGTTGCTAATCTTGTAATTTCTTATCATCAAGCAGCTACTGCTTTGAAGGGACTTAATGAAATAATGGAATTGCCTTCTGAGCGCAGCGAGGAACAGCAGTTTATTCATCGTGATAAATTGGAAGGGGCTATTGAGTTTAAAGATGTAAGTTTTGCTTACCCAGGGGAAGAGCATAAAGCCTTGGATCGTGTTTCTTTTAATATAAAGCCCGGTGAAAGTGTTGCCTTAATAGGAAGGATCGGATCAGGTAAATCAACGATCGAGAAATTGGTATTAGGTTTATATGATGCTGGAGAAGGTTGCATACGGATTGACGGGATTGATATTAACCAGATAGATCCGGTCGATTTGCGAAGGAATTTTGGTTATATGCCACAGGATATTATGCTGTTCGCGGGAAGTGTTCGCGACAATATCGTAATAGGAAGCCCTCAGACTGAAGATGATCGTCTTGTAGAGGTGGCAAAACTCACAGGTGTTTCCGATATGGTGAATCGTCACCCTCAAGGGTTTGATATGAAAGTTGGGGAGCGAGGTGCAGCCTTGTCTGGTGGGCAAAGGCAGGCGGTTGCAGTTGCTCGTTCTCTTATTCATGATCCTAATATTCTTATTCTTGATGAACCTACAGCTTCAATGGATAACTCGTCTGAAGAGCAAATAAAGTCCATGCTTAAAACATATGCAAAGGATAAAACAATGTTGGTAGTTACCCATAAAATGTCTTTGCTAAGTTTGGTAGATAGAATAATTGTTATGGATTCTGGGCGTATTGTTGCGGATGGTCCCAAAGATGCAGTTCTAGATGCTTTAAAGCAAGGCCGTTTGCAGGTTCAGAGGTAACGTCATGGCTCAAGCTAAAAAAGACTTACAATATATGTCTAGTGTAAGTGAGGCGATGGCAGAGCAAAGCCCTAAAGGAGCTAGTGCTTTACTATGGTCGATGCTTATTTTTGTTGTTTTTGCCATCGCTTGGGCTAATTGGGCTGAGTTAGATGAAATTACGCGTGGGGATGGTGAAATTATCCCGTCAAGCCAACTGCAAGTTATCGAGACGTTAGAGGGTGGTGCGCTATCAGAAATCCTTGTTCGAGAGGGTGATGTTGTTGAAAAGGGCCAGGTTCTATTGCGAATTGACGATATACGTTTCTCTAGTTCTTTAAAAGAAAATGAAGTTAGGCAGTATGAGTTGATAGCAAAAGCTGTGCGATTGCAGGCAGAGGCAGATAATAAAGAGTTTTTATCCCCTACAAATTTCCCTGCTGAATATATGAGCATGCTTGATCAGGAGAAAAGTTTATTTTTGACTCGTAAGGCGGAAATGTCAGCCGCTCTTGGGGGATTGGAGCAACAAGTTGAACAAAGAAAGCAGGAATTAAAGGCAGCTAAATCTCAAGAAGGTCAATTAGTCAGAAGTTATAGTCTTTTAAAGCGAGAATTAGACATTACCCGACCACTATTGAAGGAAGGAGTGATTTCGGAGGTTGAATTTCTTCGGTTAAAGAGGCAATTAAATGATCTTTGGGGTGAATTATCAGGAGTTCGATTAAATATTCCTCGAATTGAATCTACTTTGCAGGAGACTAAGCAGAACCTTGATGGTGCTGAATTGCAATTTAGAAATGAAGCCCGAAGAGAACTTAATGAAGTGGTTGCTGAAAGTGCCCGAATAAAACAGGCATTAACGGGTATGAATGATCGTATAGATAGAGCTGAAGTTAAAGCTCCAGTCAAAGGTACAGTTAAGCAGCTACTGGTTAATACTGTTGAAGGAGTGGTTCAGCCTGGTGATGAATTACTAAATATTATCCCTTGGGAAGATAAGTTGTTAGTAGAGGCTAGGATTAGGCCATCTGATATAGCTAATATTTCTCCAGGCCAGGCGGCGATAATTAAAGTATCAGCTTATGACTTTTCAATTTATGGTGGGGTTGGTGCTTCAGTTGTATTCGTAAGCCCCAGTACTATCTTAGACGAGGAAGGGGAAAGTTATTATTTGGTTCGTTTAGAAACGGATGAGCCTTTTTTAGGAACAGCTGAGGCAGAATTGCCTCTAATTGCAGGGATGACTGTGAGTGTGGATATTCTTACAGGTAAGAAAACTGTAATGGATTACATACTGAAACCAGTGCTTAAGGCTAAAAGTAAAGCACTGACAGAGCGATAGAGAGTATTACTACAAGTGTTAATGTAAAGTTATTGAGTAATGCTTGCTATTTGACCCTATAGAATTTATGGTTTTTTTTAATTTTTTTGTATTAGCCTTACAAAGAATATAAAAACAAAAATCGTTAATCTTCAAAAACTTGTAGCTCTTGGTTAGAAGATATACTATTGTGCGCCGCGGTCACAAGACATGGTCTTGTACTTCGGTGCTGCGGAATGGATATTATGAAGTTGTTTTTTTTAGGGAACCGACCGAAAGTTTTGGAACGATGGTTTAAATTGCTAGTAGATTGGCAACCAGAAGTTATCGCTTGTTCTGAAATTTCATCTAAACTTGTGGAAGTAAAGAATAGTATTTTATTGCTTCATCTAAGTTCGGTTGATGAAAAGGATGCTCAATTAATATTCAGATTTAAAAGGGATAATCCGGGGTTGATTTTGATTGTATGTACTGACGTACCGAACGAAAGGGAGGGTATTCAAGTATTACAATCAGGTGCTAACGGATATACCAACACGTATGTTACAGGGTCACTGCTTACAGAAGTGGTGAAAACTGTACTCCGTGGTGATATTTGGGCAGGTCCAGAGCTTCTTCAAAAGTTACTTAAAAGGCTTTTAGGAGATATACCTGCCACAGATAGGAAAGTGGACACCGCAGAGTCTGTAGATTGTTTTAAAGGATTAAGTAGTCGAGAGCGAGACGTGCTTTCTGTATTAACGACAGGAGCAAGTAATAAGGAAATTGCTCGAGAGCTTGATATAACAGAGCGGACAGTTAAGGCTCATCTGAGTTCTATTTTTAAGAAAACAGGTGCCAATGATAGAGTCTCACTAGTTCTTATGGTTGGAAAACAACCTGCGTGATCTGCACTGATTAGATCAAGGAAAGACTACGAACTATTTATAATTAGGGGCGGATATTATGTTCAGGTCAGTATTTACAGGGGTGCTACTAGGAGCTGTTAGCACGGTAGCATATTCCACATCACTTGAAAGCGTTGTGGCGGAAGGATTAACTAACAGTCCTGAAGTACAGAGAGCTATCAACGCGAGAAATGCAGTATATCAAGAGGTTCGTCAAGCCAAGGCTGGTTATCTTCCGAGTGTCGATTTGGAAGCTGGTATTGGTTATGAGTGGACTAATAATACAACTACGCGTGCAAATGGGGATGATGTTGAGCTTACCCGTGGAGAGGCGCGTTTAAGTATTAGGCAAATGATATTTGATGGCTTTGCTACTTCTAGTGAAGTGAAGCGTCAAAAAGCTCGTTCAATTTCTGCTGATAAACGCTTAATAGAGTCGGCAGAGACTTATGCCCTAGATGCAGCTAGAGCCTATATTGAATTAAACCGCCGAACTGTTTTATTGCAGCAAGCAAAAGAAAACTTATTTAACCACGTAAAAATTTACGATCAGATTAAACGTCGTTCTGAATCGGGTATGGGGGCTTTGGCTTCAATTCAGCAAGCAGAAGGGCGTTTGGCGTTGGCTGAAGTTAACACACTTGCGGCTGAAAATAACTTGTTGGATGCTAGGGCAAATTACCAACGTGTTACTGGGTTGATGGCTCCTGAGGAACTTGTCTATCCTGAAATGGTTAATGTTACAATTCCAGAATCTTTGGATGAAGCAACCGAAGCCGCGCTTAGTAATCATCCGACATTACAAGTAGCTGAAGCTGACACTGAAGCAGCAGTAGCGCAATATAATGCAGCAAAACGTAACTATTATCCTCGAGTAGATTTTGAAGTTGATCGTACTTGGAATAATAATTTAGATGGTGTTGAAGGTGTAAACGAAGATCTGACGGCTATGTTCCGTTTGCGTTATAACTTGTATAACGGTGGTGCTGATCAAGCTCGTGTTCGTCAGACTCAGCACCAGATTGAAGAGGCAAAATCGATACAAGGTCAAAGCCATCGTGAAGTACTCCAAAGTATCGAATTGTCGTGGAATGCATATAGTATTCTGTCCAGACAGTTACCATTTCTTGAGCAGCACGTAGCTTCGAGCCAGGAAACTCGAAACTCTTATCAGAAGCAGTTCAACATTGGTCAGCGTTCTTTGCTTGATTTGTTGGATACAGAAAACGAAGTATTTTCCTCTAAAAATGATCTGACAAACGCGCTTCATGATCAGCTTGTTTCTCAATACCGAGTTGTGAATGGTATGGGGACTTTGTTAGATACGTTGAACTTGTCTTTACCGGAGCCTAATTTAGGTGATGTTGAGGTCGAGCAATCGGCAGAAAAACAGGTGGAAAAAGAAGAGACTGCCTCCTAAGAAAACGTTGAAAAGGGCTAGTGAAGTTCATTAAAATTAGCCCTCAACCTTATTTTAAAAGGGTTGCCATTGGCAGCCCTTTTTCTTTTGCATAAAGAGATATCATGAAATCTCATAAAATCAGTCAAGCTCCGATCCCTATGCGTAATGTGGGTCCTATTAAAATTACTGGACCTGTTTTAGATGAAAAAATTAGCGTGCCTTTAGCTACCTATGAAACGCCTTTATGGCCATCTGTCGGCCGTGGCGCAAGGGTTTCTGCATTGACTGATGGCATCAAAACGACTGTGATTGATGAGCGAATGAGTCGATCTATTCTACTTGAAGCGGATGACGCAACTGAGGCTATGCTTGCTCTAAACTCGATTAAATCTCGTATGAGTGATATCAACGAGGTGGTTGCTCAGAGTAGTCGTTTTGCCAAACTTATTGATATGAATAGCCAGATTGTGGCTAATTTGATCTATCTTCGCTTGGAATTTACAACGGGTGATGCATCTGGTCACAACATGGTGACAAACGCAGCAGATAAGATTATTCCTTGGATATTGTCTGAATATCCGCAGCTTCGTTATTCATCTATCTCAGGTAACTATTGCTCAGATAAAAAAGCGACAGCTGTTAACGGTATCCTTGGCCGCGGTAAATATGTGGTAACCGAGATATTAATACCGCGTGATATTTGTGAAAGACGCTTAAAGACAACGCCTGAAAAAATGGTTGATCTTAATATTAAGAAAAACCTGATTGGGACCATGGTTGCAGGTGGCCTTCGCAGTGCTAATGCTCATTATGCGAATATGCTTTTAGCCTTTTACCTTGCCACTGGTCAAGATGCAGCGAACATTATCGAGGGTTCTCAGGGTATAGTGCACGCTGAAGTACGTGGTGATAACCTTTATTTCTCTTGTACTTTACCTAACCTTATTATGGGGTCTGTAGGTAATGGTAAAGGGATTGATTTTGTTGAAGATAACTTGGCAGCGCTAGGTTGTAAGGAAGATAGAGAACCGGGTGAGAATGCGCAACGTTTAGCTGCTATCTGTGCTGCAACCGTTTTATGTGGCGAGTTATCTTTGCTAGCTGCTCAGACAAATCCTGGTGAGCTGATGGAAGCTCACTTAAAGCTGGAGCGCTAATGTCGGATCTGACTAATGATCGAAAGCTTGAACATATAAGAGCTATAGAAAATGATCCATCAACGGATCGAGCTGGAAGGTACTTTGATCGCATACATTTAATGCATCGTGGTTTACCTGAGATCGCTTTGAACGATGTTGATAGCTCATGTGAATTTTTAGGTTATCAGCTAAGCTTTCCTTTGTTGATATCCTCAATGACAGGTGGTGATCATCAGTTAGTAAAGCAAATTAACCATAATTTAGCGAAAGCAGCTCAGGCAACGGGTGTTGCTATGGCGGTTGGTTCGCAACGCGTTATGTTTACATCTCCTGAAGCTAAAGAAAGTTTCGCTTTGAGAGAATTGGCTCCTGATGTACCTCTCATTGGAAATCTTGGCGCTGTTCAACTGAACTACGGCGTTGATGTCGAGCATGCGCAGCAAGCTATAGATTGTCTAGGTGCTGATGCTTTGTATTTTCACCTCAATCCTCTCCAAGAAGCGGTACAACCTGAAGGGGATACTGATTTCTCCAATCTTGCTGAGAAGATCGAAGCCCTTGTGACAGCACTTGATGTGCCTGTGTTACTAAAAGAGGTTGGGAGTGGTTTGTCTCCTGCCGATATTGAGCTAGGTCTAAAGGCGGGCATAACAACCTTCGATCTAGCAGGTACAGGCGGGACATCTTGGAGTCGAATTGAACACCATCGCAGAAAAGACGCGAGTAATATCGGCCTTAAATTCCAAGATTGGGGGCTGCCTACCCCTGTAGCCTTAAAAATGGCTAGCCCATATCGCGATGTTGCCACATTAGTTGCAAGTGGTGGCTTAAGAGATGGGATTGATATGGTTAAATCTGTTATACTCGGCGCCTCTTTATGTGGCATGGCAGGTCCGCTGTTAAAACCAGCAATGGAATCTGCTGATGCAGTTATAGAAGAAATAGAAAAAATAAAAGCAGAGTTCAGAACAGCCATGTTTCTGCTAGGTGTCCGGGATATAGCATCTTTATCTAATAACCGGGCCCTTGTTTTAGACGAGAGTTAGGATCGAGACCCAAGAATGTCAGTTGGTATTGACGAAATCAGTTTCTATACATCCAATTATTATCTGGATTTAAGAACACTGGCGAATGTTCAGCAAATTGAGTCAGAAAAATATTATCAGGGAATAGGCCAAGAGAAGATGTCTATGGCGGCACCTGATGAAGATGTAGTGACTATGGCTGCAAATGCTGCCTACCCGTTAATTGAAAGGGTAGGCACTGATTCAATTAGTACGTTGCTTTTTGCTACAGAAACGGGTGTGGACCAGTCTAAGGCTGCAGGCGTCTATGTGCATAGATTGTTAGGATTGAATTCTAACTGCCGTGTTGTTGAGTTAAAGCAGGCATGTTACAGCGCAACAGCTGCTATTCAGATGGCGTGCGCGTTAGTTGCCCGACAGCCAGAAAAAAAGGTTTTGGTCATTGCGTCCGATATTGCGCGTTATGATCTTGGTACTTCAGGTGAAGCGACTCAAGGTTGTGGCGCAGTTGCTATTTTGATCTCAGCAACCCCCCGTCTAATCGAAATTGATCCAGAAGTTGGTAATCATACTGAAGATGTGATGGATTTCTGGCGACCAAATTACCGTACGACTGCACTTGTTGATGGTAAATACTCTACCAAGATATACCTTAAGTCGCTGAAAAAGGCTTGGGAAAACTTTGTAGAAGTTAGCTCCCTAGCATTTAGTGATTTCTCTCATTTTTGCTATCACTTGCCATTTAGCCGAATGGCGGAAAAAGCGCATAAACATTTAGCAAAGGTAAACAAAGCAGGCCTGTCTTTGGAGCAAATTGAAGAACAGGTTGAAGAAACACTGTATTACAACCGTATTATTGGCAACAGCTATACCGCTTCCATGTATATCGGTTTGACCTCTTTGCTTGAGAACTGCAAAGAAAATCTGGCTGGTAATAAAGTTGGTTTCTTTAGTTATGGTTCTGGTTGCGTTGCCGAGTTTTTCTCTGGCACGGTAGTGGCGGGTTATGAAAAATGTCTGCACACTCTAAACCATAAAGCTATGTTAGATGCTCGCCAAGAAGTGAGCTATGACGAATATCTGAATCTGTATCGCCACCCAGATCCTCGAGATGGTGAACATCATGATATTCCTGCTGCAACTACTGGGCGTTTCCGTTTGGCTGCGATCAGCGGTCACAAGCGAGAATACGTTAGCTGTTAATGAAGGCAATAGCCCCAGGGAAACTAATACTGAGTGGTGAGCACTCAGTTGTTTATGGGGCGCCTGCTATTGCGATGGCCGTTACATCCTCTGTAATGGCTTCTTATTCTCCTACCGCAAGTCTGAATTTATCTATCTCTTCTGAGGTTTTTGGTAGCTTTTCTAAGAATATAGCCACATTTAAATTCTTTTCCGAACAGCTTGATCAGCGTTTTAATCTGTTTTTACAAAGAAAGCTTGCTGTTTCGGATGTGCTCTCGTCGCCTTCAGATCTGCTGTTTTATACCTTGTCGCAGCTTGGTTTTGATCAGCCCGGTCAGATCTCTATAGCGAGTGCTATTCCCGCAGGTGCTGGTATGGGGTCTTCTGCTGCAGTGATTGCAGCATTGCTAAAGTTGGCTGAAGCTGCTTCTCAGCAAGCATTGACTAAACGGGAGTTCTTCAAGTTAGTTCGCCACTGTGAGAGATTGCAGCATGGCCGTGGTAGTGCGATAGATGCTGCTGCGACGACTTTCGGAGGAGTTGTTAAAGTTCAGAACGAGCATGTAACGCTATTGCCTGAAAAAATAGGAGATAACTGGTTTATCTGGAATAGCGGTTCACCTAAATCTTCAACGGGTGAAACGGTTTCGTCTGTACGTGAGTCATTTGAGTTTTCAACAATTTGGCAGCATTTTGAACAAGTTACGCAGGATTTTGAGCGAATAATCTATTCTTCAGATGATCAGCAGAAACTAGACCTCATACAAGAAAATCAGCGCCTATTACAACAGATCGGTATTGTTCCACACGCCGTTGCTGATGTTATTAAGCGTATAGAGTCGATGGGGGGAAGTGCTAAGGTTTGTGGTGCTGGTAGTAGTTCTGGAGATACAGGTGGTTTGGTATTGGTCTATGCCCCGAAAGGTAATGCTGCAGAGATCGCTAGCCGTTTAAATATCCACCTACAGCCTTTAAAACTCAGTTATCAAGGAGCGTATGTTGAAGCGGATTAAAGTGACCGTGCCTGGCAGTATTATGCTGATGGGTGAACACGCAGTGCTTTTTGGTCATAAGGCATTAGCTTGTGCTGTGGATAAATATATACGCATAGAGCTTGAGCCTATCTCAACACGAGAAGTGCTGATTGACTCTGCACTAGCCCAATACCAAAGCCCGTTGCCAGATTTGGTTGCTGATGACAGGCTGAGTTTTGTGCTGGCTGCGGTTGCAATGTATGCGGATCGCCTGCCTTCAGGTATTAAAATTACGATTCGTTCAGAGTTTTCTCATACCGTTGGTTTGGGTTCTTCAGCCGCGGTCACTGCAGGTGTAGTCGCTGCACTCGCCTCTTTTGTAAACGATGAAACGGATCTAGATAGCTTATTCGATCGTTCACTGGCAGTTGTTCATGACGTACAAAATGGGCGAGGCTCAGGAACTGATCTTGTGGCTAGTATCTTTGGTTCGATTGTTTCTTATCGAGTTAAGCCAAGGGAGATCAAAGCACTGTCAGCGCTACCCGAGATATCGCTTTACTACGCGGGCTATAAAACCAAAACACCAGATGTATTGAAGCATGTAGAGGATTTAGCGAGATATTCCCCTGAACTTTATCAACAGATCTATCAGCTAATGGGGTCAGTAACGGATAATGCTGAAAAGGAGATTGCTAAACAGGATTGGCAGCAGCTTGGTCAATTAATGAATAATTACCAAGGCTTAATGGACGCATTAGGTGTAGCAGATAAAGCGATTTGCGATATTGTGTACACGCTTCGCGAGAGCAAGCATATTACAGGTGCTAAAATTTCAGGTTCGGGTCTTGGGGATTGTGTGATTGCACTTGGTTCGGATCCAGATCTATCTATAGCTTACGAACAAATTCCAGTCTCAGTTTCGGCACAAGGGGTTAGCATTGAGAATAACTAAGCAGAGTGTAGTGGCATCGTTTCTTCCAGAGAAAACTATGCCGGGTACTAAAGCAGAAGCATTTGCGCCAAGTAATATTGCCTTGTGTAAGTATTGGGGTAAACGTGATGTTGAGCTTAACCTGCCTATCAATGCTTCATTATCTATTTCGCTAGGTGAGCTAGGTAGTCGTACGAAAATCACGCCTTCGGATGCCGGTGATCAGGTCTATCTAAATGACGAGTTACAAAGTGAAGATTCATCCTTTGCTCGTAAAGTCATCGCGTTTATAGATCTTTTTCGTCGAGATCTTGATCAACCGGTTAAGGTAGAAACAACCAATAATATTCCAACAGCGGCTGGGCTTGCGTCGTCAGCTTCCGGATTTGCTGCACTTATGTTGGCGATTAACGAATTTTACAGTTTCGATCTTGATCAGAAGGTCTTGTCGGCATTTGCTCGAATTGGTAGTGGCAGTGCATCGCGATCTATCTATCAAGGGTTTGTTGAATGGTCTAAAGGTAAACAAGAAGACGGCATGGATAGCTGTGCAGAGCCTTTAGCGGTTAATTGGGCAGGGTTCAGAATTGGTTTGTTAAAAGTCGCTACTGGTGCCAAGAAAATCGATTCACGTTCTGGTATGCAACGTACAGTTGAGTCGGCTGATCTATATCAGTCTTGGCCTGCACAGGCTGAGAAGGATCTGAATACAATTAAGCATGCTATAGCTGAACAAGATATGAGTCTGTTAGGTCAAACTGCTGAGCAAAATGCTCTGTCAATGCATGCAACAATGATTGCTTCATGGCCGCCGCTTTTATATTGGCAACCAGAATCTGTTGCGGCTATGCATCGTGTCTGGGAGTTAAGATTGTCGGGCGTAGAAATTTATCTGACGATGGATGCTGGTCCTAACCTTAAACTCCTATTTGAAGTGCAAAATGAAGCTGCGGTTCGAGAGGCTTTCCCAGAGTTAACCGATATGGATCTGGTCGCGCCCTTTGGTTAAGTGAGTATGCCTACTCATCATGATCATTCAGACCATAGCTCTTCGGCATTCATTCTGACTCGAAGTCAGCACGACACTCGCGAGGGTATCGTGCTGACCTATTGGGTCTGTTCAGAGCATCACGCTTTTCCGATATCTATTACTCAGCAAGAGGCGGTACTTTTTGTTCTTGATGAGCAAGTTCCGCGAGTTAAAACCTTACTGGGTCATCTCCGAGATTGGCGAATCAATAAAGTCGATCTTACTGATCTTCAGTATCGTGGTGTTACCGCTATCTATAGCCAAACTTTAAAAACCTATCGCCAAATTCAAGAGCTACTGCATCTGCATAATATTGTCATGATGGAAGATGATATACGGCATGCAGATCGCTATCTGATGGAACGGTTTATTCAAGGTGGTGTTCATATTAGCCAAGTGAATAAACAGGTCCGTTTAAAGCCAGATACGTTTACGCCCAATTTACGCATTCTCTCTATTGATTTAGAAACGACGATGAAAGCAGACAATATCTTGTCGGCTGCATTCTATGCTGATGACTTTCAATTGGTATTGATGCAGGGGGAGGGTGTAGATAGTGCAGGGTTAGAATATGTTTCTGATGAAAAGGCCTTGTTACAGCGATTTATTCAAGTGGTAGCGGAATATGATCCCGATGCGTTTATTGGTTGGAACGTAGTCGGCTTTGATTTTCGGGTACTACAAAAACGTGCTGAAGCACTGCGTATTCCACTTGTTCTAGGTCGTGACAAGTTGCCTTTAAAGCTGCATGAATCGGCTCAGGGTAAGCTCTTTGTGCGCATGGCAGGGCGAATCGTATTAGATGGTATTGATACCCTGAAAGGTGCAACTTATCAGTTTGAAAGTTTTGCTTTAGAAAACGTCGCTCGGGATATGCTAGATCGAGGTAAGTTGATAGACCATGTTGATGATCGTGGCGGTGAAATACAACGGTTGTTTAGAGAAGACAAAGAGGCTTTGGCTCGTTATAACCTTGAAGATTGCCGCTTGGTTTGGGAGATATTTGAGCATGCTGATCTGATTAATTATCTTCTCGAACGAGCACGTCTAACAGGATTGGCGCTTGATAAAGTAGGAGGATCAGCGGCAGCATTTGATAACCAATACCTCCCTCTGTTACATCGTTCAGGTTATGTAGCGCCGCAATATGCTTCTGGGATGTCAGGGCTTAGTGCGCCCGGTGGCTACGTAATGGACTCGCGTCCAGGCTTGTATAGACAGGTCTTGGTTTTAGATTTTAAAAGCCTGTACCCCAGTATTATTCGTACCTTTAAAATTGACCCTTATGGTTTGGCTGAAGGACTTAAAGAGGGGGCGGAGCCTGAAGATTTAGTCCCCGGCTTTAACCACGCAATATTTTCGCGTAGTAAGACGATTTTACCTGAGTTGATCGAGAAGCTTTGGGCGGCGCGAGATCAAGCCAAGCAGTTAAAGAACGCTGCATTATCCCAAGCGATCAAGATTATTATGAACTCCTTTTATGGTGTTTTAGGTTCAAATGTCTGCCGTTTTTTTGATCAACGACTCTCGAGCTCGATCACCTTGAGGGGGCATGAAATCCTGACAAAGACACGAGATCATATCGAATCGGAATTTGGTTTTAAGGTGATCTACGGTGATACTGATTCTGTTTTTGTCTGGTTAGGCGATGATTTCCCAGAGGAGCAAGCTAACAGTACAGGTCGTGCTGTTGCTGAACACCTAAATCGCTGGTGGCGTGAAAATCTACAAGAGCGCTTCGAGCTAGATAGTCAGTTAGAAATCGAGTACGAGACGCACTATTGTCGGTTTTTAATGCCGACTATGCGCCATTCAGACAAAGGCACTAAGAAGCGTTATGCAGGGCTTAAGCGATCTGGGGATGGTTCGACCCAGATGGTGTTTAAAGGGCTAGAAAATGTACGTACTGATTGGACGCCCTTGGCTCGTGAGCTTCAAGAACAGCTTTATGAGCGTATTTTCTTAGGCCAAGAGTGGCAGTCGCTACTTAAATCAACGGTCGAAGCGTTGTTAGCGGGTAATTTAGATCACAAGCTTATCTATAGAAAGCGTATACGTCAGCGTTTGGATCAGTATGTGAAGAATAAACCTCCTCATGTCCAGGCGGGCTTGAAAGCTGAGTATAGATACCAAGCAAAAGGTCAACCTAGCCCTTATCGGTCAGGCTCTTATATTGAATATATGATGACCGTTAATGGCGCAGAGCCCATTGAATTTATGAGCTCGCCTTTAGACTATCAGCATTACTTGGATAAGCAGGTGAGGCCTGTATGTGAGACGATTTTGCAGTTTTTAGATGAGGACTTTGATGATCTCACAGCGCCACAGCATTCGCTTTTTTAGCGATGTTGTTAGGCTTTAACGTCTATTTGGGTGCCTAGCGGGCTTAGTGGATCGACTCTAAGTTTCCCCGGTGCGGTGACTTCCAATAGCTGCATCACTTGCTCACCCGTTTGTTCGATCTGATCTTTAGCCATCTCGGCTGATTTAACCGCATGAGTGGTTTGTGTCTGTTGCGTAGACATTGTTGTCGCTGCAGCAGTGATTTCATTGGCTTCCATAACATCTTCCTATTGTCCGATTACGACAGCTATCTGTAATCCGTTCACAGGTGTCGGTGCTTGATGAAAAAATACTTACATTAATCTATCGGCTTGGATTGGTTTGGCTTTAGAGGATTTTAATCTATTTAGCTAATTAAGTACTTTTGGATAGGTTCTTAATGATAATGGTTATCAATAATTTCATGAGGCATGCTGGTAGTTCACTTAATGTGTTGTGATAAATAAAAAGGAATAATAAAAATGCTAAAAAAGATTATGGGTGTAGTAGCGCTATCTTCGTTATTAGGTGCTGTAAACGTGTCTGCTGCGGGTAATATTGCGGTTGAAGAATCAGTAAAGTTGAATGTGAAGCCGTCTGCTGTATGGGTGCTTTTAGGGGATTATAACGGCTTGTATCGCTGGCACCCTGCGGTAGCGTCTAGTGATAGAGATAATAAAGTGCGCGTACTGACTTTGGGCAACGGTGCGAAAATTACTGAGACTTTATTGAGCAAGGATGAAGGTAAGCGCAGCTATCGTTACCAAATTGATGAGTCACCATTACCAGTGTCTGATTATGAATCCGAAATACAGGTTAAGTTGGATGACCAAGGCGGCTCGATTGTAGTTTGGAGCTCTAGCTTTAATGCAGCTGGTGCCTCAGATGCAGAAGCGGAAAAAACAATTCGTGGCGTTTATCAGGCTGGTTTACAGAATCTAGATAAGCTATATAACTGAGTTATTGAATGGCCATAGAACAAAAAAAGCCACCTAAAAAGGTGGCTAAAGCAATAAAGATATAGAGCTACATATCTTTAAGGATAAAGATCACAAGTACGCAGGGGCCATGAGCACCCATTTGCAATTTTTGTCCGATGTCCGCGCTACGGGATGGGCCAGTAATCATATTGACCGTGCGTGGCATTTCATCAGGGTTCTGTTCACGTACCATCTGCCAAGCGTCTTCGTAGCTACCGACGATCGTCGATTCACGCAATAATACGAGATGGCAATCCGGTAGGAAGTTCAATGTCGTCGGGCTCTCTGGACGGGAGTACATCATCAGAGTCCCCGTTTCTGCGATACCCGTCATAGAGGTGGTTAAGCTAGCAACATCGCCAGATTGCGCAACACGCTGCTCGCGTTTGATATCGCCTAAAGCAGACCAATCGAGTTCGTTTAAGCAATCGTCACTTGCACTAACTAAAGATTTAAAATCATGTTTATTTAACCACTCAGCAACTGCAGCTGGTAGATCGTTCATTGAGTTAATGTCGATGAGCTCAGCCGCAGCACCGCTAGCCATATCTCTAAATAGTTGGATCTGACCCGCTTTGTCTAGCTGGCTACGTTTAGGAATAATGGTCGCTTTATGTGCATTGATGCGACGTGTTGCAGCTGCTTTTTGCGCGGGTGTTGCTTCACCACGCTGTAAGCCACGACGGATATTGCCAAGTATTTCTGCTTTGCTCATCTTACTTCTCCGCCTTATTGTGGGCTTTCCATTGATCCATAAAGGTTTTGCCTTGAGGTGCCGGCATATCACGCCAATCAGTCCAGCCACCGGCTAACGGCATTTTCTTGATGCGGCCTTTCTTACCAGCGAGTTTGTTCATAAACCAAGCAGAGCTTCTTGCTAACCAGCGGTATAGGGCAGGGCGTTTGGCAAAAAATGCCCAGCCAGCGATACCAAACCTGACAGCTTTGGGTGTTAAGTGCTTTTCAAACTCTTTCTCTCGCCAGTGACGCATCAATTTTGGAAGAGGAATACGCACAGGGCATACTTCTTCACATTTACCACAAGATGTTGAGGCGTTTGGCAGATGCGCAGCTTTGTCAATGCCGATCATCTTAGGGGTTAAAACAGAGCCCATAGGACCTGGGTAAACCCAACCGTAAGAGTGGCCACCAACAGCACCGTATACAGGGCAGTGGTTCATACAAGAAGAGCATCGGATACAGCGAAGCATATCTTGAAACTCTGTTCCGACCATCTCACTACGGCCGTTATCAACTAATACAACGTGGAAGTTCTCTGGACCATCTTGATCTTCAGCGCGTTTCGGCCCTGTGGATAACGTGTTGTATACCGTAAATTCCTGACCTGTCGCAGATCGAGCTAGCAGTCGAAGAAATAGACTCATATCTTCCAGTGTAGGTACGACCTTCTCGATGGAAGTAATCACAATGTGAGTTTTTGGCAGGGTTTGAGTAAGATCGCCATTACCTTCGTTGGTCACGATGATGGTTGATCCAGTTTCTGCTACCAGGAAGTTGGCTCCAGTAAGCCCGACATCAGCACCTACGAATTCTTTTCGTAGTACTTCGCGAGCTTCCTTCATTAGCGCCTGTGGATCTTCTGTTTTAGGACGCTTGTGATGTTCGTGGAATGTCTCAGATACATCGTTAACATTCAGATGTATCGCCGGTGCAATAATATGGCTCGGATGATCATCACGAAGTTGTAGGATATATTCCCCCAAATCTGTCTCGACAGGGCGTACACCATTAGCTTCAAGGTATTCGTTCAGACCGGTTTCTTCCGAAACCATCGACTTACCTTTAGTGATGGTCTTTGCATTTACCTGTTTACAAATATCGAGAATGGTTTGGTTGGCATCGTCACCTGTTCTGCACCAGTGAACATGACCACCATTTTTTACAACGTTATCTTCAAACTGTTCCAGATAGATATCTAGATTCTGAATGATGTGATTTTTCAGATCACGGGCTTCATCACGTAGATCTTCAAACTCCGGTAGGCGCTTGATGGCATTGGCGCGGTTAACAGGGAAACCATGTTTAAACTGACCTAGGGCTTCCTGAAGTTCGACATTATGCAGCGCTATACGAGCGTTTTCTTTAAATTCTGGGCTTTTAATATGCATCGTGTATTACCCCGCGCTCAGTTCAGAGGCTAGCTCATATTCTGCTTCGCCAATGGCTGGCGTGTCAGTCATACCAGCTAAGATCTCAACTACATGACGTGCTTCAATTTTCTTGCCTTCGCGTTTAAGCTTGCCGGCCATATTTAATAGGCAGCCTAAATCGCCACCGACTAAAGTACTCGCACCGGAGTCACTGATATATTCAGTTTTGTTAGACACCATGCGGTTAGAAATGTCTGGATATTTAACGCAGAAGGTACCGCCAAAACCACAGCAGGTTTCCGACTCTTCCATCTCGTTAAGTGTTAGGTTTTCAACCTTAGATAGCAGCTTGCGAGGTTGTTGTTTAACCCCAAGCTGGCGAAGACCAGAGCAAGAATCGTGGTAGGTAATCGTACCTTCAAATGCGGCATTGATACGGTCAAAATCGACTACGTCAGTTAGGAATTGGGTAATCTCAAAAGCGCGCGATTTTAGGTCCAATGCGCGTGCCTTCCAAGGGTCGTTTTCGTCAAAGACCTCAGGGTAATAATGCAGCATTCCAATACAGGAACCAGATGGGCCAACGACATATTCATAGCCATCAAAAGCTTCAATCGTTTTTCTTGCAATTTCAGCAGTGGTTGCTTTGTCGCCTGAGTTATAAGCAGGTTGCCCGCAACAGGTTTGTGTCTCTGGTACTTCTACTGTGCAGCCTGAAGCTTCAAGTAGTTTTACGGTTGCGAATGCAACGCTCGGTCTAAACATATCTGCTAGACAGGTTACAAATAAACCGACTTTAGGATTCTGATTTGGCATGAATGTCATCGCTATATTGGTCAGCTCTACCTGATTAGGAATCAGGCTCTCACGTCACTGACGTTTCTTATTTTTCTTCAGTTTCTCGTGCCTGAAGTTTTATCTGTTACTCAAAAGATAGTTAAGAGATGGCGCAAAGGAAATGCTAAACTGTTAACTGGTCTGACCAAGAAGTGGTGTGAGGTACTCTGTGGCGAAAGTGAAAGATGTAAATCTAAGCCAGAAGTTAAGTTCTGAGCTTCAGAGCCAAATTTTGTATGGTGATATAAGCCCAGGCGAGAAACTGCCATCTCAGCGCGTATTGGCAGAACGCTATAGTCTTTCTCGAGCAACGGTTCGTGAGGCTGTTCAAGATCTCGAATTAAAAGGCATTATCGAAACTTATCATGGCGGTGGGAGCCTCTGCAGAAACTTACTCGAAAGTCATTTCTCTATGCCGTCGGAAAGTATTGGCGATAATTTCGAGTTCCAAGTTCAAGTGATGGAAATGAGGGCTGCATTAGAAGGTGAAGCAGCTTATTACGCAGCTTTACGTGCATCTGATGAACAACTGGATCGAATCGGACAAGAGTATGAGGCTATGCAGGCGCGAAGTAGTGGGAACACGACACTGGCCAAAGCCAAAGCTGACCTTAGGTTTCATATGATGATTGCGGAAGCTAGTCATCATCTACTTGTTATTTCTTTCAGTCAGATTTTTTATAACCGTTACTTTAATGCAATTTATGGTGTACTTGATCGAACCCTTAAAAAGTTTGGCCGTTATCCAGACGGCATTAGTGCGCAACATACCCAAATCTATCAGGCGCTGATCAATAGAAATGCAGAGTTGGCGCGTAAGGTTGCGACTGAACATATCGACTACACCAGAAGGCAATTAGAAGCTTCTTAACCCTTTGAAATATGTGACTATCTTATTTAAACAAACCTAAAAAATGCTCCTATACTTTCTTAGAGTTATCTAGAGGTGATAAGGGTGGGGAATGCAGGTTCGTAAGTCGTTGGTTTGGAAAATTATATTTCCTGTATTAGCCGTAATGACGTTGCTAGTCATTGCCATCCTATACTACTTACCGAAAACCATCACACAGCAAGCCATAGATGAAGCTCAAAAAAGAGCGGAAGAAACAGTTGAGCAATTTAAGCGCCTGAGAGGGTATTACACTGAAAATGTAGTAGGTGAAGTGCTGTTACATTCTGATATTGATGTCACCATTGATCATAAGAGCACGACAAATAGTATTCCTTTACCCGCAACGATGGTGCATGAATTGAGTGAGCAATTTACTCAACAAGGTACCCAGATCAAGTTATATAGTTTTTATCCTTTTCCTAATCGAGCCGAACGACAATTAGATGAGTTTGCGATTCAGGCTTGGCATTACCTTAAAGAAAACCCTCAATCTGAATATATAAAGGTCTTAAAGAATGAAGCGGGTGCGAGTGTTGTGCGTGTCGCTATTGCTGACACTTTGGTCGCTGATGCCTGTGTAAAGTGCCACAACAGCCATGCCTTTTCACCTAAAGTGGATTGGAAACTTGGAGATGTAAGAGGAATATTGGAAGTTGATAGCATCATCGAGCCTGCGATTAAAAGTGGTGAGGCTCTAGGGATGAAGTTGGCATTAATAATCTGTGCCGTAATCGCTTTCCTCGTTATGTCGATTTACGTAATTCACCGTTATCTATTTCAAGTTCCTCTGCATAAATTAGCTATGTTGTTGGAGGCCTCAACTGATCACAATACAAAAGAAGAGGAAGGTGCGTTATCAGAATGCGCTGAGCTGACTTATCCCGATAATCATGAGCATGATGAAATAAGTTTCCTCTATCACAAATTCTCCCAACAGCATGAACGTTTGCATGCTAATGCCCAAGCGATGCGTGAATATCAAGAAAAGCTGGAAGCCGAAGTTAAGCTAAATGAGCAACTGTTAGAAGATAGAGAAGCACAGTTAAGCGCAACTCAGCATAAGTTGGATGTAACTCAAAAAGAGTTACTACAAAGCGAAAAACTATCTGCATTAGAGCGTCTAGTTAGCAGTATTGGGCATGAAGTCAGCACACCCTTAGGCGTGTCGAAAACCGCCTCTTCTTTTTTAATTGAGGAAACAGCAGAAGTTTTAGGTAGTTTTCAAAATAATACAATGACTCGCACACAATTCGAGAAATTCTTAACAGATAATAGTGAAGCTGGAGAGTTAATAAATTCGAATTTAACCCGAGCACATGAATTAATGCAGGCCTTCAAGCAGGTAGCTGTTGATCAAATCAGTGAGCAAGAGAGAGAGATAAATCTACGAGAATATATCCAAGATGTACTGCTCAGTTTAAAGCCTTCATACAAGAACGCTCCTGTTGACGTTGTGAATAATATTGATCTTGCTATTGAATTAAATGTAGATGCAGGTGCTATTGCACAAATTGCGACGAATCTCCTGACCAATTCGTTAATGCATGGTTTTAAAGATGGAACAGTTGCCGGCACTGTAACGTTTAGCAGTGAGGTAACGCCCGAAGCATACGTACTTATTTATGATGATGACGGCGAAGGAGTCACTGAAGAGGTACAACAGCATGTATTTGAGCAGTTTTATACAACCCGGCAAGGTTCAGGAGGAACCGGTATGGGGATGTATATTATCCATGAGCTTGTAAAGGATAGACTGCTTGGCGATATCCAATTTAGTAGTAACGAAGGTAAAGGCATCAATATCCGAATCTCTCTGCCGAAGGGTTCAGGCTCCGAATAGATCCTCAGTGAACATAGTCCTAGCTCCTTTTCTTTGATTGACCTATAATCGCGCCAACTTACAACGTACTTGGTTTGTACGGTAAGTAATTTGTATCGAATATAAGTGGCCTTACGTATGGGTCACCACTGAAATCAAGGAAATAACATGCCTGTAATTACCCTACCAGATGGTAGCAAACGCGAGTTTGCTAACCCTGTTACTGTATTTGAAGTTGCTGCTGATATCGGCGCTGGTTTAGCTAAAGCTGCGTTGGCCGGTAAAGTTGACGGTAAAGAAGTTGATACTTCTTTCACTATTGAAAATGATGCTGACCTAGCCATCATCACTGCGCGTGATGAAGAAGGTCTAGAAGTTATCCGTCACTCTACTGCTCACTTGATGGCTATGGCTGTACAAGAATTGTTCCCTGGTGCGCAGGTAACGATCGGGCCTGTTATTGAAGATGGTTTCTATTATGACTTTGCTTACGAGCGTCCATTTACACCAGAAGATCTAGAAAAGATCGAAAAGAAAATGGCGGAGCTAGTTAAGCAGAACCTACCTGTTACTCGTTCATTGATGAGTCGTGATGAAGCGACCAAAATGTTTGATGAGATGGGCGAGAAGTACAAAGTTGAGTTGCTTCAAGCTGTTCCAGATGCTGAAGATCTGTCTTTCTACTCTCAAGGCGACTTCATCGATCTATGTCGTGGTCCGCATGTGCCTTCTACAGGCCATATCAAAGCATTTAAACTGATGAAAGTTGCTGGTGCATACTGGCGCGGTGATTCCAACAACGAAATGCTTCAGCGTATCTATGGTACTGCATGGGGTGACAAAAAAGCCCTTAAAGCTTACCTGCACCGTCTAGAGGAAGCAGAGAAGCGCGACCACCGAAAACTGGGTAAACAGCTAAACCTGTTCCACTTACAGGAAGAAGCGCCTGGCATGGTGTTCTGGCATCCAAATGGTTGGACACTTTACCAAGGTATTGAGCAGTACATGCGTCAAAAGCTTCGTCGTCGTAACTACGTTGAAGTAAAAACGCCACAGGTTGTAGAGCGTACTCTTTGGGAAAAGTCCGGCCACTGGGAAAAATTCTCGGAAGAGATGTTTACCACGCACTCTGAAAGCCGTGATTTTGCTGTTAAGCCGATGAACTGCCCATGTCACGTTCAGGTATATAACCAAGGCCTACGTTCGTACCGTGACCTACCATTACGTATGGCTGAGTTTGGTTCTTGTCATCGTAACGAACCATCAGGTGCACTTCACGGTATTATGCGTGTACGTGGTTTCGTACAGGATGATGGTCATATCTTCTGTGCTGAAGACAGCATTCAGAGTGAAGTATCTGAATTTATCGATTTCCTACATGAAGTGTATGAGGATTTTGGTTTCCAGGAGATTCAATACAAACTATCTACGCGTCCAGAGAAGCGTGTAGGTAGCGATGAAGTTTGGGATAAAGCAGAAAAAGCGCTATCTGATGCGCTAGATAATGCTGGCCTGAAATGGGAACTACTCCCAGGTGAAGGTGCGTTCTACGGTCCTAAGATTGAATTCTCTCTGAAGGATTGCCTTGGTCGAGTTTGGCAGTGCGGTACAATTCAGGTTGATTTCTCTATGCCGGGTCGTCTTGGTGCACAGTTTGTAAACGAACATGGTGAACGTGAAACACCTGTGATGTTGCACCGTGCAATCCTTGGTTCATTTGAGCGTTTCATTGGTATTTTGATCGAAAACTTTGCGGGTGCATTACCGACTTGGTTAGCGCCTGTACAGGCTGTTGTGATGAATATTACGGACAAACAAGCTGATTATTGTCAAAAAGTTGTTCAAAATATTGAAAATCAAGGATTCAGAGCCGAGTCAGACTTGAGAAATGAGAAGATCGGCTTTAAAATTCGCGAGCGTACTTTACAGAAGGTGCCTTACCTTCTTGTAATAGGCGATAAAGAAGTAGAGGCGGGTGAGGTTGCTGTACGTACTCGTACGGGTGAAAACCTAGGCGCTATGCCTCTAGAAGATTTTGTAAACCTTCTTAGCAGTGATGTCGCTAAGAAAGGTCGTCAGGACTCATAAGTCTAAAAACAGTCAGGAGATAAGACTATCAGGCGTGATAATAGAAGGGGCGCTCGCAGAGAAGAGCCCATGATCAATGAGAATCTACTGAAAGTAGCTAAACAGTGCAGACTTATTGGTCCAGACGGAACACAGATTGGCATCGTACCGGTAAATGACGCTCTTGTGGCAGCACAAGAAGCGGGACTTGATCTGGTGAAAATTTCTGAAGCTGATCCCATCGTTTGTAAAGTGATGGATTATGGCAAGCATCTTTATGAGCTGAAAAAGCAAAAGAATGAAGCCAAGAAAAAGCAGCATCAGGTCCAGATCAAGGAAGTGAAATTCCGTCCTAATACGGAAGAAGGGGATTATCAGGTCAAGCTACGCAACCTGGTACGTTTCCTTGAAGCAGGAGATAAAGCCAAGATAACTTTGCGTTATCGTGGTCGTGAGATGGCCCATCAGGAACTGGGTATGCAGTTACTCCAACGAATCGAGAAAGATTTGGAAGAGTTAGCAGCTGTAGAACAGCGTCCTAAGATGGAAGGCCGTCAACTGGTCATGGTCTTAGCTCCGAAGAAGAAAAAGTAACTCGTTACTTTCCTTAACCCGTGACTGACTTGTAAAAGTTGGCTACGGGTTTTGTCGTTTGTTTCGGGCGAAAAAAAATTAACGAATGCGTGGAGATTTTAGTAATGCCTAAGATGAAATCCAATAGTGGTGCGGCTAAGCGTTTTAAGAAAACCGCTAACGGCTTCAAACACAAGCAGTCTTTCACTAGTCACATTCTGACTAAGAAATCTACTAAGCGTAAGCGTCAGCTTCGCCCTATGCTGCAGGTACATGCTGCAGACAAGGCGTTGGTTCGTCGCATGCTGCCTTATATTTAATCGATTTTTTAGCTAACAGAATTTAGAGGAAGAAAGACATGGCTCGCGTAAAACGTGGTGTTGTTGCTCGTCGTCGTCACAAGAAAGTCCTGAAAAAAGCAAAAGGTTATTACGGTGCTCGTAGCCGTGTATTCCGCGTTGCTAAACAGGCGGTAATCAAAGCTGGTCAATATGCATACCGTGACCGCCGTCAGCGTAAGCGTCAGTTCCGCGCATTGTGGATTGCACGTATCAACGCTGGTGCTCGTATCAACGGTTTGTCTTACAGCCGTTTCATTGCTGGTCTGAAAAAGGCTAACATCGAGATCGACCGTAAGGTTCTAGCTGATCTTGCTGTTCACGAAGCTGGCGCATTTGCAGCGATCGTAGAGAAAGCTAAAGCTTCTCTAGCGTAAGCTAGCACCCAGTGTCGTGTAAGCGACTACTTTGAAATAGGGGAAGGGTGCGAACTCTTCCCCTATTTTTTCGGTTATTTTGCCCAGTTTTCTAGGGAAAACTGGGCAAAGTAACTGATTACTAACCAATTACCGTATTTATCCTTCTATTCGGAGCCGGATAATGGAAAACATTCAAAGCCTTTTGGCAGCAGGTACTGAAGCTGTCGCTATGGCAACTACTACTCAACAGTTGGACGATGTTCGCGTTCAATACTTGGGTAAAAAAGGTGAACTTACTGCACTTCTTAAAGGCTTAGGCAAGCTATCTGCAGAGGAGCGCCCACAAGCTGGTGCTAAGATCAACGAAGCCAAACAAGCGCTTCAAGAAGTGATTAATGAGCGTAAAACAGCACTAGAAGCTGCAGCGCTAGAAAGTAAGCTTGCTGCTGAAACAATCGATGTAACTTTACCAGGACGTGGTCAAGCACTCGGTGGTTTACACCCTGTGACTAAAACCATGGAGCGAATTGAAGAGTTTTTCGGTGGTATCGGCTATACGGTAGAAGAAGGTCCAGAAATCGAAGATGATTACCACAACTTCGAAGCGCTAAATATTCCTTCGCACCATCCGGCTCGTGCTATGCACGACACATTCTATTTTAATGCGAATACACTGCTACGTACGCACACTTCAGGTGTTCAGGTACGTACAATGGAATCGCAAGAACCACCACTACGTATTATCTGCCCAGGCCGTGTATATCGTTGTGACTACGACCAAACGCACTCTCCAATGTTCCATCAGGTAGAGGGTTTGATTGTGGATAAAGATATCAGTTTTGCTGACCTAAAAGGCACACTAGAGCAGTTCCTACGTGAATTCTTCGAAGAAGATGTTCGCGTTCGATTCCGTCCGTCTTACTTCCCGTTCACTGAGCCTTCTATTGAAGTTGATATAGACCGTGGTGATGGTAAATGGTTGGAAGTACTCGGTTGCGGTATGGTGCATCCAAAAGTATTTGAAGCTTCAGGTATCGATCCTGAAGAGTACACCGGCTTTGCTTTCGGTATGGGTGTAGAGCGTTTGGCTATGTTGCGTTACGGCGTAAATGACCTGCGTCTATTCTTTGAAAACGACCTGCGTTTCCTGAATCAGTTCAACTGATCAAGACAACGTTTTAAGCGGTTATTAACAGGATTTTCGGGAAAGCAAAATGAAATTCAGTGAAAAGTGGTTACGCGAGTTGGTTAACCCTGCAATCAGTACGCAGGAGCTAGTTGATCAAGTCACAATGGCAGGTCTGGAAGTAGACGAAGTTGAAGCAGCAGCTAAAGATTTTACCGGTGTTATCGTAGGTGAAATTCTAACGGCTGAGCAGCACCCAAATGCAGATAAACTTCAGGTTTGCACAGTCACTAATGGTAGTGAAGTTGCACAGGTTGTATGTGGTGCACCTAACGCTCGTGCCGGTTTAAAAACAGCTTTCGCAACGGTGGGCGCGGTATTACCGACTCCAGATGGCAAAGAGTTTAAGATTAAAAAAGCGAAACTACGTCAGGTAGAGTCTTTCGGCATGCTATGTGCGGAAGATGAGCTAGGTATTTCAGATGATCACGACGGTATCATGGAGCTTCCAGCGGATGCGCCTGTAGGTACTTGTATTCGTGAATACCTAAATCTAGATGATAAAGTTATCGATGTAGATCTAACGCCTAACCGTGGTGACTGTCTAAGTATTTCTGGTTTAGCACGTGAAGTGGGTGTGCTAAATAAAGCGCCAGTTACTTTTGTTGCTGACAATGCAGTTGAAGCCACTATCGATGCGACTTTCCCTGTAGAGTTAAAAGATGCAGCTGACTGCCCACGTTATGTTGGCAGAGTTATTCGTGGTATCAATCCACAAGCAGAAACACCATTATGGATGAAACAGAAGCTTGAGCGCTCTGGTGTGCGTAGCATCGATCCAGTTGTAGATGTAACGAATTATATCCTTCTAGAGCTTGGTCAGCCAATGCACGCTTTCGATCTGGATAAACTATCCGGTGGTATCGTTGTTCGCCGTGCGGAGCAGGGTGAAAAGCTAACGCTTTTAGACGGTCAAGAAGTTGAGCTTAATGCTGATACGTTGGCAATTACCGACGCTAATGGCCCAGTTGCTATAGCAGGTATCATGGGTGGCGAGCCTACCAGCGTTACTTCTGAAACACAGAATATTTTCCTAGAAAGTGCATTCTTTAACTCGATCTCGATTGCTGGCCGTGCGCGTTCTTATGGTTTGCATACAGATTCCTCTCACCGTTTTGAACGTGGTGTAGATTGGCAGTTGCAAAATCAAGCAATTAACCGCGCTACAGAGCTTCTCCTTGAGATCGTAGGCGGAGAAGCTGGTCCAGCTGTTGAAACTGTTAATCAAGATGAGTTACCAGCTGCGCGTCAGGTATTCCTACGTCATAGCAAAGTGAATGCGATGCTGGCGTTTGAAATGCCAGCTGACGAGATTGAAGAGATCTTAACGCGTCTTGGTTTGGTTGTAGAGAAGACTTCTACGGAAGGTGAGTGGCACGTTTCTGTTCCATCTTATCGCTTTGATATCGCAATTGAAGTGGATCTGATCGAAGAATTAGCGCGTGTGTACGGCTATAACAACCTACCTGTACGTACGCCAACAGCGTCTATGCCAATCAAGGCAAACGATGAAACTAAAGTAACAATCCAGAATGTTCGTCGTGCATTGATCGCACGTGGCTATCAGGAAGCGATCACTTATAGTTTTATAGAGGCTGGCCTACAAAAGCAGTTCGATGACCAATTCGAAGGTATCGCACTAGCTAACCCAATCTCTGCTGAAATGGCGGTGATGCGTACAACAATCTGGCCAGGCCTAGTAAAAGCCTTGCAGTACAACCAGAATCGTCAGCAAGCGCGTGTACGCTTATTTGAAAGCGGCCAGCGTTTCCTACCAACTTCTGGTGATGAGATCATTCAGGAAAACGTAGTTGCTGGTTTACTAGCAGGTGCGCGAGATCCTGAAGGTTGGAATGCTGGTAAAGATCAAGTCGATTTCTTTGATATCAAAGGTGATCTAGAAAGCCTGCTTTCCCTAGGTGGAGCTGAAGATGAGTTTACGTTTGTAGCTGATCGTCATGTTGCTTTGCACCCAGGTCAGACTGCGCGTATTGAACGTAATGGCGAAAAAGTTGGTTACATTGGTGCATTGCATCCTAATTTGGTTAAAGAGTTGGGTCTGAATGGTGCGGTATATCTTTTCGAGATTAACCAAGCTGCTTTGACTCAAGGCAAACTACCTCGCTACCAAGAAATTTCTAAGTTCCCAGAGTCCCGTCGTGATCTAGCACTTATTGTAGATGAGGGCGTAGCTTTCGATTCAGTTCGTCAATTGGCTGAAAAAGAAGCGGGTGAATTCGTTAAAGAAGTAACGCTTTTTGACGTTTACCAAGGCCAAGGTATTGAAAAAGGTAGAAAAAGTCTTGCTGTGGGCTTGACGTGGCAGCATCCTTCGCGCACTCTTAATGATGAAGAAATAAACAGCGCCACAAGTGCGGTTATTTCTGCACTAGCCAGTGAGTTTGGTGCCTCATTGCGAGAATAAGCAGCGAAAGGTGATTTATCATGGGCTCGTTAACAAAAGCTGAAATGGCGGAACGCCTGAACGAAGAGCTAGGATTAAATAAACGTGAAGCCAAAGAGATGGTGGAATCGTTCTTTGATGAAATCCGGGCATGTCTGGCTGCTAACGAGCAGGTAAAATTGTCCGGCTTCGGTAACTTTGACCTTCGCGATAAGCGTCAAAGACCGGGCCGGAATCCTAAAACTGGGGAAGAAGTACCTATCTCGGCTCGCCGCGTTGTAACTTTCCGCCCAGGTCAGAAACTGAAGGACCGTGTCGAAACCTATGCTGGAGACACCCCAGAGTAACGATCCCAACCCGATCCCGGGTAAACGCTATTTTACGATTGGCGAAGTTGCTAAGCTTTGTGATCTCAAGGCGCATGTATTGCGTTATTGGGAGAAAGAGTTCTCACAAATCTCGCCTGTTAAACGAAACAACCGCCGTTATTACCAACGACAGGATGTTTTGTTGATCCGTCAGATCAAAAGCTTGTTGCACGATCAAGGTTACACCCTAAGTGGTGCTAAACAGTATCTTGCGGGTGACAATAATGAAGATGATCAAAGCCAATATAAGCAGTTGCTTCGACAGACTATCTCCGAATTAGAAGATCTATTGGAATCTATTAAGCGCTAGTTTGCTCTTAGTGCTTAATTTTGCCCCTCTATTAAACGCTCGTTTTACTTATATAGTTTATTTCTACTTACACTTTGGCACTGTTTCACGCCTTAGCGGTTGGCTGTGCTCTATAGCTTGATTAGCATCTAGGTTGTTAAACCAGCTAGGAAAGTAGAGATGGCGATTTTAAGAGTAGGTTTAGGTCATGACCAAGATGCTTCTGAGGCTGCAAGTCAGGCCATGGAGTCCACACCTAAACCAGACTTGGTCATCTGCTTTGTTAGTTTCTCTTTGGATGTTGAGAAAGCCTACAGTGACATTAGGTCAGTTGTAGGAGATGTTGTTCCCATTGTAGGCGGTAGCTCCTGGGGAGAAATTTCTAGCCTTAAGCAAGGGCCACAGGAGGCGAGCGTTGTTGTAATGACGCTGCAGAGCGCTTATTTCAGTGTCGGTTTGGGCGTTGGTCAAAACCTATCAAAGCAACCTGAACAAGCTGCCAAAGACGCTATTCGCGAAGCTTATTCAAACTTGCTCTCAAACCCTGCTGTCATGTCTTTGATGGCCATTGCCTTAGACAGCAAAGGGGCAAAAGAGGTCTCTAGAATAAAGCCCTGCATTAATATGGTCTTACCTGATGGCACTTCAGCGCAAGAAGAAGCTTTTTTGCGTAGTCTCATTTTAGAAACAGGCACGGTCTCCCAAGTCATTGGTGGTTCGACGGCCACGGATTTCTCAGATGCTAAAAGTTATCAAATCAGCAATGGTGTTCATCAAGACTCTGCGGTTGTTGCGAGCTTTAGCAGTGGCTTAAAAATTGGTACCGCTATGGGCCATCCTTACGTGGCAGCTAATAAAGGTGCTGTTGTTACTCAGGCTAAAGGGCGGACGGTGCAGATGCTCAATGGTAAGCCAGCAACAGAGGTGCTTCAAAAGCTGTTAGGTGGGGAAGAATTGACGCCAGAGCTGTTTATTCAAAACCCTTTTGGTATTAAATCCTCTGATGTTTTTGCAGAGTACACAATCAAAAGCGCTCAACAGGTTCATGATGACGGTGGCGTGAGCTTTTATGCAGAAATTCCCAAAGGTGCGTTTCTGCGTGAAATGAAAACGGATGCTGATATTGCGAGGGAGCGTTTCAAGGAAACGTTACAGAAGGCGATTATCGATGCCGGTAGCCCGAAGAAGATAGGCGCAGTAATTATTTTTAACTGTATTTTACGTCACCTGTTGAAAGCGCGCTTAGATGTGGATGATGTCTGCTTGGTTAAGGAAGTATGTGGTGAAGACGTGCCTGTCATAGGTTTCAATACATTTGGCGAACAGGGAGCAACTCAGGGCGGTTCAATCGGTCACTATAACCAGACGGCAACAATCATGGTGATAGGTGAAGAGGTTATCACTCAATAAGCGGAAAATATCTTTCCAGATTCAGAGTGTTCAGTTAAGATAACCGCCACTTGAAAGTGTTCATTTTCAAGCTCTTAGTCGGGATGTAGCGCAGCTTGGTAGCGCACCTGCATGGGGTGCAGGGGGTCGTAGGTTCAAATCCTATCATCCCGACCATTTCTTAATAATCCTATGATTTCTCTAAGCTAACTCTCTATGAGGTATTGGTGTTTGATGTTGTATGCCTCAAACTGAACGTTTACGGCATCCTGTCGGCGCTGAACCAATCAATCTTGTCGTGCCTTGTCCATTTGATTCTGTATTGATCCATTTGAAGCGCGCTAAGATAGGGTGATGAGTAAGCTGATGTCATTACTTTAAAAGACAATTTAAAAAATCATTTGTGTGAATTTCTATATGGGCAATCGCTATAGCAAAGAAAGTTTAAGCGAAATCGAACGCGTGACTTTAGGGCATTATGAATCGAATGCAGTGTCTTATTGGCAAGGTACTCGTGATCATGATGTTAGTCAGAATATTGATGCTTTATTAGGTGCATTACCGCAACGAAAAGGGCTGGATATTTTAGATTTGGGTTGCGGGCCAGGCCGCGATCTTCTTTCTTTTAAAGCCTTAGGTCATTGTCCTACTGGGCTCGATGGAAGTAAGGCTTTCTGTGAGATGGCCCGATTACATAGTGGTTGTCCTGTGCTGAATCAGTCGTTTTGTCATCTCGATTTAGGGGAAGAGTGCTTTGATGGAATTTTTGCTAATGCTTCTATGTTCCACGTCCCCAGTCAGATGCTCGGTGAGGTTTTGTCTAAATGCTATATTGCGTTGAAACCAAATGGGATCTTATTTACTTCAAATCCTAGAGGGGCGGCGGAAGGGTGGAATGGTGAGCGTTTTGGTCACTATATGGAGTTAGAGGTGACTGCTCAATATCTAGAGGATGCAGGCTTTCGTATTCTTGATCATTATTATCGCCCAGCAGGTTTACCTTGTGAGCAACAGCCTTGGTTGGCAATTGTCAGTCAGCGTTGAGGTTGTCGGTCTTTGTTAATTCTTTTCTTTATTTGAGAGCCTTGTTTTAAAGAGCTTAACGATGACCAATTTAGAATCCATTAAGAAGTCGAATGAGTAGAGTCTTTTCGTTATAGCATCGGTTTTTCAGGCTCAGTAGGTGATGGATTTGCTAATCCTGTTCTATTCCATGATTGCCATTGAAGACCTTCTTTGCGTTTTAGTCGCTTTAAGCTTCTGATGAGTGCTTGGAACTCGACCGCATCGACGACATACCAGATAAGCCAAGCGATGGGAGCGTAATAGAGCATCCGCACATGGAAACGAGGCTGGGAGTCATACGAAGTCTGGAAACTAACAAGTGCCGAGATTAGTAAGATGCAAAGACTTAGGGTGATATAGTCACCAGTGTAAACAATGTAGGTGAAAAATAGGGTTAGCAAGGGAAGCTCTAGTAGTAATAGAAACTCTGCATAAAGCGCTGTTGGCAAAAGTAACCAGGACAGATAATAGTTATTGGTTTTCGAACTATTAAAAAACAGTTCACGATGCTTGAGAAAGGTTTGAAAACGCCCATACTTCCAGCGCAAACGCTGATTGCAGAGGCTCTTTAGATCCGAAGGGCCCTCCGTATAAATGATGGCGTCAGGTGCGTAACGGCAGTGATAACCCATGCCTAGTATACGGGTAGATATTTCAATGTCTTCAGTAATGACATTGTGATCAAATCCACCTGCCTCAATAAGTACGGATCGGCGATACGCTGCAGCGGCCCCACCAATAATGTAAACCGCATTGAAAACAGAATCAGCTCTTTTCATAAAGAAGCCACAGAGATATTCGAGTTGTTGGATAATCCCGAGCCCAGCATGGCCATTACCGATGGCTACGTTGCCAGCAACAGCAGCTACCTTATCGGATGAAAATTTCTTCACCATGTTCCGAATAGCCTTGGGGTGCATTAGGCTGTCAGCGTCGATAGTGAGTACGATCTCTCCTTTCGCATACTGTAGTGCATGATTAAGCGCTTTGGCTTTGCCCCCGTTCTCTAGTACAAAGTAGCGTAGTTTTATTGGATTGTTGGGGGTGTAATATGTAATGAATTCACTAAGGAGCTGGTGGGTTTTATCAGTTGATCCATCATTGATGACGATCACTTCATAGTTGTTATAGTCGGCAGCTAACGCAGATCGTAGGGTGTTTATAATCCCAACCTCTTCATTCCATGCTGGAATTAATACACTTACAGAAGGTTCTTGGCCTAAAGCGGGTTTGTCTCGAAAGAAATCAATGACTCCTGAGAGGGGAGCTGTGATCAGTTGGATCAAGAACTTTATGATAATTGGGATAAATACAAGCGTTAATACTAAGCGGTAGTTAGCTAAAAACTCAGTTTCATGGCCGGTCTGTGTATAGGCAAGGCATAGAATAAAGCCGGTTAAGCTGTACGCGATGACTGTATTAATAATCGATCGAGAGGAAATTCGGCCTTTCTGCAACATGCTGATGTCTCGACCCCTGAAGGGCGTGTTAAAGATTTGGCGCGGATTATGCGCCTAGTTGCTCAGCTAATAAAGCAATTCCCATAGATCCTTAGTCTTAGTTCTTAAGAATTATTTTCTAATCTTTGCTAAAGAGTAAATGTAGATTGAAGCAGTGCTCTCGGAGGCAGGGTGCAGGCCTTACTTTAAGATAAGGCCTG
Organism: Neptuniibacter sp. QD37_11; assembly: GCF_047778105.1. NCBI lineage: Bacteria > Pseudomonadati > Pseudomonadota > Gammaproteobacteria > Oceanospirillales > Oceanospirillaceae > Neptuniibacter > Neptuniibacter sp. QD37_11. The sequence goes on from NZ_CP180552.1 coordinate 1,104,841, forward strand.
CCTGTTCTGTGCTTTTATAACGTTACAGCTGCAAACCAACCAAAGGCAAGTAGAGGCAAGTTATAGTGTAAGAATGTCGGTACAACCGTATCCCAGATATGATTGTGTTGCCCATCGACGTTTAAGCCTGATGTTGGGCCTAGGGTCGAGTCAGACGCCGGGGAGCCTGCATCACCTAAAGCTGCTGCTGTGCCGACTAGAGCAACGATAGCTAAAGGGCTAAAGCCTAACTGAATAGCTAATGGTACGTAGATAGCTGCAATAATTGGGATTGTTGAAAACGATGAGCCTATACCCATAGTAATTAGCAAACCCACCAATAACATCAAGAAGGCCGCTATCGGTTTATTTTGGCCAATAACGTCTACTGAACTTGTCACTAGTGCAGCGATATCGCCGGTTTCTTTAAGCACCTCTGCAAAACCTGATGCGGCAATCATGATAAAGCCAATGGTTGCCATCATTTTCATACCATCGGTCAATACGCCGTCAGATTCTTTCCAACGGATCACGCCAGTAACGGTAAATAGGATAAAGCCAAGCATAGCCCCCATGATCATGGAGTTGGTAACTAGCTGTGTTACGAACGCTACGCCGATTGCTAACAGAGCAACGATAATGCTCTTAGAATTAAAGTCATTAACGTTGTTTTCGACAGCTTTAATCTTTGACTGATCATATCGACGTTTCCCGCGATAGCTGATGAAAACTGCGATCAATAGTCCACACAACATGCCTGCAGCAGGTATGCTCATCGCTTGCATCACAGAGATGCCTGTTGTATCGAGTCCGCCTTGACCGATATGTTTAAGTAGAATTTCGTTAAGGAATATTCCTCCGAAGCCTACCGGTAAAAGCATATAAGGGGTTACTAGGCCAAAGGTCAGTACGCAGGCAATTAAACGTCGATCCAATTTCAGTTTGCTCATCGCTAGAAGCAAAGGTGGTATTAAAAGTGGGATGAACGCAATATGGATCGGGATTAAGTTTTGTGACGAAATGGCTACCGCTAAGATGATTAGGAGTAGCAGTGTTTTGATCTTGTTGACGCGTGCTGGTGTAGGATCTTGCCCAATCACTGTTATTGCTTTATTCGCTAACAAGTGTGGTAGGCCTGATTGTGCAATTGCGACTGCAAAGCCACCAAGCAATGCATAGCTTAAGGCAACGCTTGCGCCGCCGCCAATCCCAGCATTAAAAGCATTGATTGTAGCATCTAGACTCAATCCTCCTGACAAGCCGCCGACAAGCGCGCCAATCAAAAGAGCAATAACCACATGGGTTCTAAAAAGGCTCAGTACCAACATGGTTAGCACTGCAATAATCACTGCGTTCATAGTTAAGCCTAGGGCTCCACATTTTAAAAAAAGGGCGCACCATGGGGGAAGAGCGTAGGGGAGTCAATATGTAAAATTCAAAACAGGTTTAGCGGCTAAAATTACTTTTTTCTCGCGCTATTAGCCTAGTTTTTTTACGAAATTCAGGGCGAAATACTACAGATAAAAGGGATTGGTAATGGGTAGTTGAAATATAGAGTTGAGGTCACGGCAATATAAAAGTGGCCTGTTATTTATCTGCCGTAACCTCCAACTAGATCGACTAGAAACGGAAAGTGTAAGCTGCTTTTACTTCAGGGCTGTTGCTGCGATCAACAATAGGGCTATCCTCTACCTCACTGCCCCAACCATTAACGCCGATACCCATCTGGATAGTTTGCTGCTTATCCACTACATAAAAAGCATCCACACCTGCTCGGTAGCTCATACTGCTATCTGCTTTGTACACAGCTCGTTGTGCGGTTGCTTCGTTCGACTTTACGCCGTAGTAATAATTGTTCAGGTCATCACTTCGCCAGCTTAGTTCCATTGAGGGTTTAACCATCCACTTGGCATTAAGCTGATAAGGTTTAGTCCAGCCTACAGATAGTTCATGTCCTTCGTGAGTATTTGAGATATCTGTCAAAAAAGAGGCTGACAGGATACCGTAGTGTGTGTCGAGCGTTGCACTGATACCTGCTTCGAGTGCGCCATCACGTTCTACCATGCCATTTAGGGCAAATGAATCATCAGCTTCATAGCCTTCGAAACGGTATTGGCCCAATAGATTGACTTGGAATTTACTATTACCGTAAAGGCTGTATTGGGCTTTGTTGCCTACTAACAAAAAGTTGCCTTTTTGTGCGTACAGAGTTGGAAATACAAAGGTTTCAGTGCCTACACCTTGATAAGCACTTTCGTGACTTTTAATCCCAGCACCGATACCGAAGATCCATTCTTCATCAGCTGCTGCGTTGAAGCTTAATAAAACGCCTGTAACTATCGCTATTTGTGATTTCAATTTACCTATCTCCTATAAAGGATCTTCCTGAGTGAGTAATCAGTTACTCAATCTAAGCGAAGGGGAGTGCTTTGAAAGAATTAACCTGTACTAACTAGCTTGAGGTTAAGGATGCCAGCATCGGTATAACCTCAAAATTAGGGATTACAGATAGGCGAGTAGGTGTTTATCCATATTGTAAAAACAAAAACTCCTCATAAAGAGGAGTTTTGTAGGTATCTGATATCTAAATCTTATTAGCCATAAGCAAAGGCGGGTAGCCTGGTTACCAATTGAGGCCAGAAGACGAGCATCACTAGTGCAGCTAATTGCAGTAGGATGAAAGGAATCACGCCACGGTAAATTTGAGTAAGTTTTACCTCTGGCGGGCAAACACCTTTTAAGTAGAACAATGCAAACCCTACCGGTGGGGTGAGGAATGATGTTTGTAAGGCCATTGCAACGAGCATGACGAACCAAACCAATTCTGGGTTATCCACTACGCCATAGCCGTTGATATCTAATCCTAGTGCTGAAATAACTGGCGCTAATAGAGGCAAAATAATCAGCGTGATTTCAATCCAATCGAGGAAGAATCCCAGCAGGAATATAATCAACAGAATAAACGCGACAATGCCGTAATCCCCAAAAGGTAAGCCGGTTAGGAAACTTTCGATCAGTTCATCACCGCCCAACTCTCTTAATACCAGAGCGAAACAGGTAGCACCGATAAAGATGGCAAAGATATAAGCAGTAGTGTTGTAAGTGCCGTGTAAAACTTCCTTAAGTACTTTGAAGTTGTATTTGCGATTGTATATTGCAAGCAGAGTAGCACCAAAGGCACCCACACCTGAGGCCTCTGTCGGCGTTGCTATACCAGCGAATATGGAACCTAAAACAACGAAGATAAGTAGTACTGTTGGGGTGATTGCTTTTAATACCTTGATTACCGTCTTCATGGTAACAGGCTGGACGTCCTGAGGAACTGGGGCCGCTTCAGGGTTAATAAAGCCTGTGATCAGGATGTAGGCGATATACAAACCGCCCAAAATCAGGCCAGGGAATACCGCACCCATAAACAGATCGCCTACAGACAAACCTAATTGGTCGGCCATGATCACCAGCATAATACTTGGTGGTATTAAAATACCTAAAGTACCAGCACTGGCGATTGTGCCTAACGCAAGCGGTAGTGAGTAACCCTGTTTTTGCATCGACGGTAGTGACATCATAGCGAGTAGAACTACTGACGCACCGATAATGCCAGTGGAGGCCGCAAGGATGATACCTATCACTGTAACAGTGATAGCCAAGCCGCCGCGGACTTTGCCAAACAGTTCCTGTAGGGATTCCATCAGCTGCTCTGCTACACCTGATTTGTCTAGCATATTGCCCATGAAAATGAACATGGGTAGGGCGACCAGAATCCAGTTATCCATAATCTTAAACAGACGGTTAACTACAAGCCCTAAGGTGGTGAAGTCTAATCCAGTTAAAGTGCCTAAGTAGATATCAGATAAGTAGCCTACTAGGGCAAAAATAACGCCAATACCACCCAGTACGTAGGCAACGGGGATACCGGTAAAAAGTAGTGCGATGAATGATAGGAACATCGCAATGACAAGAATCTCATTGATTTCCATCAGTGCTTACCTCGTAACAAAAAGCAGATATCTCGAATAAATCGTGACACACAAGCTAGGAATAAAAGGCCAAAACTGGCAGGTATGACTGCTTTAATGAGCCAGCGGTATGGAAGTCCAGAAGGGGCGTCGGAATGCTCATTGATGATCCATGCGGAATGAACAAATTCGAGACTGTGGAAAAATACGACGGCAATAAAAGGGAAGACCAGAAATAGCATGCCCAAAATTTCGACCCATGCCCTGGTACGTAACCGGAATTTTCCGTAGAGAAGATCAACGCGGATATGAGCGTTATTGACTTGCGCATAAGCTAAACCAAACATAACGCCGACAGCGTATAGATGCCATTGCAGCTCTTCTAAAGCGATTAAACCACTAGCAAAACCTTTACGCAGAACTACCTGGGTGATGATCACCAGTACTAATACGACATATACCGATGCGATAAGCATCCCAGTCCTGCGTATGAACAGATCGATTGCATCAGCAAATGCAACCTGCTCTTGATGAGAGGAAGACAGATTATTCACGGGACCCACCCTTGGAAACTCTGAAAAGAAAAGAGGTGTTCAGAACGGTCGAATAACCGTTCTGAACAGGTATGACATAGACCTGACTCGGTGTGAATCAGGCTATTTGATGCTTAGTCTTGAGGCTTAGTACGTGGAAGGTAAGCCAAAGACTCCCATAAATCGTAACCACCGCGGAACTGACTCATGTCATCCCATACTTTCTTGAAGAAAGCGTTTTCACTTTGCTCTGCCACCACTTCATCCCAAGAGGATTTGAAGGCTGTTAACATAGTGTCGTTCCAGTAACGTAGTTCAACGCCTTTTTCTGCGGACTGCGCTAACACTTCAAACTGACTTGCTTCACCCTCTGCTAGAGACTCAGTGATAGAGGCTTTACAGGTTGTTTCAATAATTTCTTGTTGAGCAGGAGAAAGCTTATTCCAAGTGTCTTTGTTAATAAGCAGCTCATGCAGTGTTGCTTGCTGGTGCCAGCCAGGGAAGTAGTTATATTTAACGATCTTATGGAAACCTAGGCGTTGATCGATCTGTGGCAGGGAAAACTCAGTGGCATCGATTGCACCTTTTTCCAAGGCGCCAAAGATTTCACCACCAGGTAGCTGTACCGTACCTACGCCCATTTTTTCCATGACCTTAGCGCCTAGGCCAAAGAAGCGCATATTGATGCCTTTAAGGTCTTCCGGTTTTTCGATCGGTTTAGAGAACCAGCCAGAGGTTTCTGGTGGATTAATGGCGCAAGGGATGTTGTGTACGTTATAGCCATGAGAATCGTACATTTCCTGCCATAACTTACGGCCATTGCCATAGTACAACCAAGCTAAGTATTCACCTGCTTCGGGACCAAACGGTACTGCTGAAAACAATGCGGATGCTGGGATCTTACCTTGCCAATATCCAGCCGTTGCATAGCCTGAATTAATCTTACCTGTAGATACGGCATCAAGGATTTCTGGTGGAGCAACAAGTTTACCTGGCTCATACACCTTCATTTTGATATTGCCACCACTAATCTTATTTAGGCGTTCTGCTACTTCAACAATAGGAGAGCCTAATGCTGGCAGGTTGGTCGCAAAAGCAATCGGTGTTTTCAACAGTACTCTGCCTTCTGCTAATACTGTGGAAGACATTGATACAGTAGCTGCAACAATCGCTGTACTCAGAATGGTTTTTCTCATGGTTTTCATAAGTAACTCCAGTTTCTATTTTTATAGTAGTAATGCGGATATCGACTTATTCGCATGGGGTTCTTGAGGTAATGCTTAGTTAAAAATTGTTGCTCCGGGATAAGGAGCTTCGCCGGTCAATTCGGCTTCAATTCGAAGAAGACGGTTGTATTTCGCGACACGATCAGAACGACATAAAGACCCGGTTTTTATCTGGCCCGCAGCAGTACCAACGGCTAAATCTGCAATAGTGGTGTCTTCGGTTTCACCTGAACGGTGAGAAATTATGACGCTATAACCCGCGGCTTTGGCCAAGCGAATAGCATCCAATGTTTCAGATAGAGTGCCGATCTGGTTGAATTTGATCAGTATTGAGTTAGCAACCTTCTGTTCTATTCCCTGTTGTAGAATTTTGCTATTGGTCACAAACAAATCATCACCGACCAATTGGACTTTATCGCTTAGCTTTTGCGTAAGTTCTGACCAGCCCTTCCAGTCGGATTCGTCCATGCCATCTTCGATCGAACGAATTGGGTATTTAGCAGCCAGTTCAGCTAGATAGCTGCTGAATTCACTGGCACTAAACTGCTTGTTTTCACCACTTAGCTGATAGAGGTTATCTTGGTAAAATTCTGATGCAGCGCAATCTAATGCTAGGCTAATATCAGTACCTAGTTGATACCCAGCCTGTTCAACAGCCTGCTGAATAATGATTAACGCCTGCTCATTGCTGCCTAAATTTGGAGCGAAGCCGCCTTCATCACCTACCGCAGTATTTAAGCCTTGTTGTTGTAGTACTGTTTTCAAACTATGGAAAACTTCTGTGCCACAGCGCAACGCTTCAGAAAAACTGCTGAAATTCAGTGGCTGTACCATAAATTCCTGAATATCCACATTATTGTCGGCATGCTCACCGCCGTTAAGAATATTCATCATTGGTACTGGCATTAGGTATTCACCGGGAGTGCCATTCATTTCTGCAATGTGGGCATACAGAGGCATTTGCTTTTCGATAGCAGCCGCTTTAGCAACAGCTAAAGATACCGCTAAGGTGGCATTGGCACCCAGGTTCGCTTTGTTTTCAGTACCGTCCAGATTGATCAAGCATTGGTCTAACTGTTGCTGGTCTAAACAATCCATGCCTTGTAGGGCTTGGTTGATGGATCTGTTTACATTGGCAACTGCTTTTAAAACGCCTTTTCCTTGATAGCGTTTTTTATCGCCATCCCGTAGCTCTAAAGCTTCTCGGGAACCGGTGGATGCGCCTGAGGGAGCACAAGCAGATGCAGAAACGCCCGAGTCCAGAATGACATCCGCTTCAACCGTTGGATTACCGCGTGAATCTAGGACTTCGCGACCGATGATCTGTTTAATCTTGCTCATGACTTTTACCTTCGGTTTCATTCGCAGGGGGATGCGGTATCTCTAGCAATTCTTGCTGCTCGGACACTTCTATTCGAAAGTCAAAATCTCTCGGCCAAGCAGCGGGTTCGTAGGTATTAGTTGGTTCCATGGCATCTCCTCCTGTTATGTTTCTTATTTGATATCACTGCCAACACGAACAATTTTTAGCGTGTTGGTACCACCGTGAACATTGAGGTAATCCCCTTTGCTGATCATGACCAAATCACCTTCGGTGACGATTTTTGCGTCGATTAAGCTGTTTACAGCAGACTGATTAATCTGTTCGTGAGATATGGAAGAGGCATCGAAAAATAGAGGTACGACACCACGAAATATGGCTGCTCGATGCAAGGCTTCTTGATTAGGGCTTAAGGCAAAAATCGGTAAGCCTGAACGGATGCGAGACATTAGTAACGGAGTGGCACCGGTCTCGGTCATCGCAATAATCGCTTTAACCCCAGATAGGTGGTTGGCGGCATACATTGCGGCCAGGCCGATGGTTTCATCAATATTTGAGAATGATTGATGTATTCGGTGACCAGAGGTTCTTGTTTGAGGTTGAGTTTCCGCGCCCTCTATTACACGCACCATGGCTTCAACAGTTTCGATCGGATAATCACCAGCAGCCGTTTCAGCTGATAGCATGACTGCATCGGTGCCATCCAGAACTGCGTTGGCGACATCAAAAACTTCGGCACGGGTTGGCATCGGGTTCGTGATCATCGATTCCATCATCTGGGTTGCCGTTATCACTACACGGTTTAATTGTCGTGCCCGTTGGATTATCTGCTTTTGCACACCGATTAGTTCGGCATCCCCAATTTCGACCCCTAAGTCTCCGCGCGCGACCATAACGCCATCAGAGGCTTCGATAATTTGATCAAGTACTTCTGGATTGCTGACAGTTTCAGCGCGTTCAATCTTTGCTATTAAACCGGCACTACTACCTGTCGGAGTGAGCAGGGCGCGTGCTTCCTGCATATCGGCGGCATCGCGAGGGAACGAAACGGCTAGGTAATCCACACCGATCTCTGCGGCAGCTAAAATATCTGCTTTATCCTTATCTGTTAGCGCGGCTGCTGATAATCCGCCGCCTTGGCGATTTATACCCTTGTTATTCGATAGGTAGCCACCAAGAACAACGGTGCAATGGATTTCAGGGGCGTTGATATGTTCAACACGCATAGTTAGGCGGCCATCATCTAGGAGTAGCATGTCACCGGCTTGGCAGTCTTCAACTAAGCCTTTGTAATCAAGCCCGACTTGATCTTGGTTGCCAGCGTCTGTATCCAACTCTGCATTAAGGGTAAAAGCCTGACCTGCTTTGAGTAGGACTTTGCCATCAACAAAGCGGGATATGCGGATTTTTGGACCTTGAAGGTCGCCTAATATTGCAACGTAGCGGTTAGCCGATTTGGCTGCTTCACGTACACGTTGTGCACTAATTTTATGGTCAGACACAGTTCCGTGGGAGAAATTCAGGCGGACAACATCGACACCTGATTGAATCAGCTGACTGATTACCGCAGGGGAATCAGAGGCTGGGCCAAGAGTGGCAACGATTTTTGTTCTTCTCATGATCTGTGTTCCTGTAGCCTTTTAGGTATGAACACATTATCGGATGATGAGAAAGGACCTGCCTCGGCAGGTGTACAAAATTAATAGCTAATTCAGATCTGTTTTTTGTGCATTTGTACAAAAGTGAGTTGTGAGTAAAGATGGCCGTATTTTGAGTAAAAAAAAGCCGGTCTGAGTATCAGACCGGCAAGAGTACAGCAAAGCGCTGTAAGAGGTCAGGGCCACAGAGCGGTCCTGAGGATGTGATTCTTTAAATGTTACTGTGATTAAATGCCCAGATCGTTGCGATATTTTTGGCACAATTTTGTAGATTGATTTCTGCTTGTTGTAGTGCTTCTGGTAAAGAGACGATGCCAGGTACAACACTAAATATGGCATCAATGCCACAGGCTTTCAGAGGGGCTTGTTCTGGAGTAATGGAGCCAGCTAGCGCTATGACAGGGCAGTTAAAATGCTTAGCTCGCTTTGCAACACCAATAGGCGTTTTGCCGCGTAAGCTTTGGCTATCAATGCTGCCTTCACCTGTAATTACCAAATCAGCAGCTTTCAAGTGTTGGTCTATTTGTACAGCGTTTAAGACGATTTCAATTCCGCTTTTAAGTTGAGTATTAAACAGAGCACATAATGCTGCACCTATGCCTCCTGCAGCCCCAGTTCCAGGGACTTGGGTTACATCAGTGCCGCTAACGCGCGTTAGAAATTGTGCAAAATGTTTTAGGTTTTGATCTAGACGGGATACCTGTTCTTTACTGGCACCTTTCTGTGGGCCAAAGGTGCTTGAGGCTCCTTCTGGTCCAAGTAGAGGGTTATCAACATCGCAGGCTACTTCAAATTGAACATGTTTTAAGCGTGGATCTAGTTGGCTGATATCCAGATCCGCTAGTTTATGTAAGGAGCCACCACCGGGGGCTAAAGGATGGCCCGCAGCATCTAGAAGCTTTGCACCAAGGGCCCGTAGGATTCCAGCGCCACCGTCATTGGTCGCGCTACCACCTAAACCAAAAATGATCCGAGTAACCCCTTTATCTAAAGCTGCGCGAATTAATTCGCCAGTGCCGTAGCTGGAGGTAATCATCGGATTGCGCTGATTCATTGGAATCAGGTCTAGGCCTGAAGCTGCAGCTGTTTCAATGACAGCTGTTTCACCATCGCCTAGAACTCCCCAAGTGGCAGTAACTGTTTGTCCAAGTGGATCTTGTACTTGAGTGTGATGGAAAGAGCCGCGTGTGGAAGAAATCAAGGCGGCAGTTGTCCCTTCGCCACCATCTGCTACCGGAAGTTGAATATATTCGGCCTGCGGAAGAATGTGACTAAAGCCCTGTTTAATGGCTTCAGCTACCTGCTGTGCGGAAAGACTCTCTTTAAAAGAGTCTGGAGCAATAACTATTTTCATAACAATCCTTAAGCAATGCAGGGTGACAGCAAAGTGCTACAACCAGTAATGATTTAAGGATTATTATCCGAAGTTGTGGAGATGACGGCTTCGTACAAAAAAACAAATTAAAAAGGCTTAGTGGTTTTGTTTTTGTCAGATTGCACAATTTAGGGTGATATTAGTTATTCCGGCTTGTTGTCCCATTCGCTTAATCGGGTAGCGATGTATAAACGAAAGAGATCTTGAAGGTTTTTAAGATCGATATCTAAGATATCATTAATTTTCTCAAGCCTGTAGCGCAGAGTGTTGCGATGAACATGCAGACTTTCAGCTGTGAGTGAAAAGTCTGTGTTATTAGCGAAATAGACTTGCAGAGTTTTTTGCAAACTGCCATTACTGTCTTTTTTAACCAGCTTTTCATAGTCCGCTAATAATTGAGGGCCGCTCCAGCTTTCTAATGAGTCTTTCAGAACCAAATCCAACAGCATCTCTCTGGCTGAAAATAGTTGTTGTTTAGGATGGCTCAGCTTGCCGACTTCAAGGGTTTTGAGTGCGCTTTGATAGGATTCAGCTAGACCTTCTATACCTTCAAAATACTGTCCCAGACTGATGTGGAAGTTAATATCAGTTTGCTTGGCGAGTTGCAGACGATATTTCTCTTGGTGTTCTTGGCTTTTTTGATAATCCCAATGTTCATTGCGTAAGAGTATTTTTTGCAAAATAACAATTTGAGTTGGGCTTGATATAGCGAGTAATGTGTCTGGATCACGTTTTTCTAGTAGACGTAAAATCCCTTGCATGGTTGAGAGGGAGATATCTTTTTGTGTTTCAGCAGATCTAAGATCAACGATCATTGCAACACGAGGGATGTTTAGATCTATTTTCATTCGTTCAACACGATCGTTGAACAATGTATCGTTCTGCCAACCTCCCTCAATCAAGCGCACGATAACACTTTCCTGAAGGCGTCGGTCCCAGCGTACCTGCGCAGCGAGCATTGCTTGTTCTAAAACAAGTTCAGCTGTCATTACAACAAGGTCGGCGTATTTACGCACTTCGTTGGGATTACCGGTAATCCCAACAACTCCGATAATCTGACCATCATTAGTGATAGGTATATTGATACCGCCCTGTACACCGGTTAAGGATTCAGCTTGGTCGCAATCAAAATCGATCTCCGCTTTAGCATTTAAAACTTGCAGGGCGCCTTCGTGGAGTTGATCAATCCGATCTGGATCACCAGAACCAACGATGATTGCTTGGTGGTTCATTACATTGACGTTATGACCGATGATTTTCATCGAGCGATCTACGATTTTTTGGGCAATTTGGTGATCAATATACATAGTTTTCTGTAACAGCTTTTTGGGGCAGCTTAATACAGAGCGAGTGAATACGCCAAGAATGGTTACGAAGTATCAGACAGAGTTTCGATGTTATCGGTAGCTAAAATAAGCATGTTTGATCGGGTATTTAGTAAGGCTTTGGCACTTCATGATATGAAGGGAAGGCCCACGTTTATGTAGGCCTCAGAAGGGGGGAGCTAGAAATTAAATTTCTTACCTGAATCTTTTTCTTGCTCTTTGGCGATGCGTTTCTCTTCGTTTGCTTGATCAATATCTTCAGCAAGCCGAGTTAAATGTGTACGAATCTCGTAGAGTTGACGATCAAGTTCTTGATTTCGGTTTAAATTTTGAAGCTTACTAAAACAGCTACGGTAGTGATGGACAACTACTTCAGGTCCTTGTCGTTCTTCAGTTTCTATTGCACTCATGAGGTCAATATCAACCTCAATTCTGCCGTAGATTCGTTTAGCTTCAAGGGTGAGTTGATCGGCAGTATTACCATTGAGTTCACCCTTGTTTTTAATTTCACTAATAAACTGAGCAAATTCTTTAATTACCCCAAGCGCTCTAGCTGCTTCATTGGGGTTAGCGAAAAGAGTCATGGATCCAGAAGGGTGGCTGACAGGATCTTGAGCCGTGCCGACCATCGCTTGAAAAGCGGCTTGCTGTTGTCGGTTGGACTCTGAACCATCAAGTTCGACCACAGCGTTCCAGCGGACTTCTAGATATTTAACCAATAAAGCACGAATTTCGCTGGTAAGAAGAATAGGGGGGAAGGCTTCAAAAAGGTGAGAGGCACGGCGTATGGCAGTTTTCAGAGTAATAAGTCTAAGGCTTCGCTCTCTCTTCTTGTTTTCAATATCTTGAACAGCAAATCCAATACCTGCCATAACGGCGACACCGAGAAGAATTAAAAGTCCAATATAGGTCGGGCTCATAAATGTAGGTCCTGACTGCCAGTGAAAAAGCGATTTCTCAAAAGTCTTAATAGTTAAGAGATTGTATAACGCTATATCTATATAAGTAAGTTTACACTATCAAAAAATGTGTCTGATTTTATAGATAAAAAAAATCAAAAAAGTGCTTGTAATCGGAAAAGGGTATATATACTATATGCACCGCTTTCAGAGCTTATCTGGAACTACAGCGTCCCATTCGTCTAGTGGTCTAGGACACCGCCCTTTCACGGCGGTAACAGGGGTTCGAACCCCCTATGGGACGCCATTTTCTTTCTAACTTCTTGGTTAAAAAGAATATGCGGGAATAGCTCAGTGGTAGAGCACAACCTTGCCAAGGTTGGGGTCGCGAGTTCGAACCTCGTTTCCCGCTCCAAAATGCGGCCAGCTTATTGCTGGTTTTTTTATGCCTGAAATTCTCCTTCTCTTGATTGTTTATTCCCTCTGTTAAGTTTTCTGTTTAGCTGTTTCGGCTTTCTATTTAATTGTTCTTGTTGTTTGCTTTAATGTTTTGGACGCGAAATGAGCAGTTGCAGTTATATTGAGTTTTTCTAATGTGCTAGTCCTATCAATAACACCTTTCTAACCAATAGGTTAGGGCTGTTTTTGTGCGATTTTTGAGCGTTGTTTTAATTATTTTTTCAATAATAAAAAAACTGCAATTTTTTCTTAAAATTAGGGTTGACCCACCAGAATCAGTTCTTTAATATACGCGCCTCCTCACAAGGGAACGCCCTTTGAGGAATAGCAGCGTCCCATTCGTCTAGTGGTCTAGGACACCGCCCTTTCACGGCGGTAACAGGGGTTCGAACCCCCTATGGGACGCCATTTTCTTTATGATTTTTAATCAAAAAGAATAAGCGGGAATAGCTCAGTGGTAGAGCACAACCTTGCCAAGGTTGGGGTCGCGAGTTCGAACCTCGTTTCCCGCTCCAACTCTTCGGAGTTTACAATTTGTTGCGTCCCATTCGTCTAGTGGTCTAGGACACCGCCCTTTCACGGCGGTAACAGGGGTTCGAACCCCCTATGGGACGCCATTTCTCTTGCTGATTTTCAATCAGAGAGATTATGCGGGAATAGCTCAGTGGTAGAGCACAACCTTGCCAAGGTTGGGGTCGCGAGTTCGAACCTCGTTTCCCGCTCCAACTCTTCGGAGTTTACAATTTGTTGCGTCCCATTCGTCTAGTGGTCTAGGACACCGCCCTTTCACGGCGGTAACAGGGGTTCGAACCCCCTATGGGACGCCATTCCTCCTTTATGCTTATTTTTTCCTCAGTTACTGGGCAGTGAATGTGTGTTTAGTCTAAACTAAGCGAATATTCGGCCAAACAAGGTACTTATGCCGTTTGGGTATAATGCTAGGCTGTTTCACATAGGATGTGGTTGGCTTCATTGTATGATCAGAATTCTGGTTTTATTACTGCTGTTGTTGCTGCCTAAGACAGCTTTGTCTGAGGTGATAGTCAATTCAGAGGTGTCTCTGGAAAGTCTGTCTAAGCAATATTTGCTTTCAATCTTCTCAATGCGTACACGAACATGGCCAGATGGTATGCCAGTGCGTGTCTTTATTCTTCCGCCTTACCAAGATAAACATCAGCTTTTTGTTAAGCAGTCTTTGGGTATATTCCCTTATCAGCTATCAAATATTTGGGATCGATCAGTTTTTTCTGGTGCTGGGCAGTCACCGATTACGGTTAATTCCGAAGCTGAAATGCTTCAACGAGTGTCCCAAACCAAAGGGGCAATAGGCTATGTGATGACATCGATCCAAGGAGGGCTGAATGTTAAAGTCATTACAATTAAATAGGTTGCTGTTGATTATAATGGCCTCCTTATCTTTATCAGTGCAAGGAGCACCTGATATAGAATTCAATGGGTTTATCACCCAAGGGTATACCCATACCAGTGACAATAGCTTTTATGGGGATAGTGAGTCAGGAAGCTGGGATTTTCGTGAAATTGCTGGAAATGCGTCTTGGCGTTTAAGCGATCGCTTGTTACTAACAGGGCAGTTAATGTCTCGTAGAGCAGGTGACGTCGATGACGGAGATCTAACGGTCGATTATGGCTTGCTCGATTACCGAATCTATGAAGGTGAACGAGGTTCTTTTGGAATAGGTGTCGGTCGAATTAAAAACCCATTTGGTTTTTACAATAAAACCCGAGATGTTGCCTTTACTCGCCCATCTGCCGTTTTGCCGCAATCTTTGTATTTTGATAAAGCGCGAAACTTAGAATTGTCTTCGGATGGTTTTAGATTATACGGTCGCTACCTGTTTGATCATGGCACTTTAGAGTCTGAACTCGTTATGGGTGAACCGCGTAAAGATCTAAACGTGGAATATGCTTACCTGAATAATGACTGGGATGGTTCCTTTAGTGACAGTACAGGGTATTTATGGCGAACTGAATATAGCTTAAGTGACTATAGCTTTGTTGTTGCAGCGACCATTGGTGGCTTTAAATTAGATTTTGACGGTCCGGATATGCCAGATCTGCTCTCGGGAGCTCCAGGGGATGGCCGTGTCGAGATTGATGTGACTGCGTTATCTATGCAGTACAACTGGCAAAAATGGAGTCTGACCGGCGAATATTTCCAACAGGATATCACTTGGGGTAGCTTGGGCGGCGCTTATGCATTAATTCCTGAAAATACGACCGAGTCCTTTTATCTGCAGCTTGATCACCGTTTAAGTTCGGATGTAACGTTATTTTTACGTCGTGACATGCTTTATTTAGATAAAGATGACCGTGATGGTAAAAGAACAGCTGCACTTCTAGGGAAACCAGCACATACTCAATTTGCCTTTGATTGGACATTAGGTGTGGGTTGGAAACCAAGTAAAAATTGGTTATTGCGCGCTGAGTGGCATCATGTCGAAGGTACTGGTTGGTTAGCGGCTCAAGAAAACCCGGATGATCAGGAGAAGGTTGAGGATTGGGATATGCTTACTCTACAGGCGACCTATAGGTTTTAATCTCTATGTCGATTGAGAGCTCAACTGAAAGGTCTTTTTTAAGTCTGCGCTGGAAGGTTTTTCTTAACCTTGTTTTGGTGCTGGCTGTCTTGCACTTAGCGTATAGCTATTACTCATATGTGCAACTGACCAAAAAGACCACTCAAGAACAGTTTGAGGCGTCAGAACGCGATCTTTTTGTATTGGAAGGTTTGGTCTCTTCGTCTTATGATCGTCTCCTAGAGATGGGGCAGATGATCCCTATCGTTGTCGATTCTAGCGGTGCTTCTGCTGGATCTTATATTGAATCTATTGAACGCTATTTTCCAGGCCTTTTAATGAATGGGGCTATGGATGCTGTTTATCTATATGATCAATATGGCCAAGCACTCCATAAACAGGGAATTACAGTTAAGTTGCCTTTCTCTGTGATCTCTCAAGTTTTATCTAAAGAAACACCATACAATTACTTTTATTGTTTCAAGGAATGTTTGCGCTACGTCGCTATGCCTGTGCGTCTCGAAAATGACAATGTGGGCGTTATGGTGGTTGGGCGAGAAATGCGTGATGTCATCCTGGATTTTAAAAAACAAAGCGGCAGGGGTATTGGGTTGGCTGTGCAGCCAAAAAACCAAGTAAAAGCGGCTCGTTTATGGAAGCTGGACCTCAAATACCTTACTGAAAAGTCTGACAATGTAATTTTGCTCAATAAGTTGGTAAGTGAAAAGAGTATTCCGCCTAAGGGTGGTGTATTTGAAGTTGAACATGGTGAGAAAAGGTATCAGATCATTCTTCAACCGCCTCTTGGTGCTGAGCCAGGTGCTGCATACTGGATCTTAATCGATGATCATACTCAAAATTATCGAGAAGCTCAGGCGGAGCTTTTTCAGCAGCTATTGGTCTCTGGCTTAGGTTTATTCTTAGCGGCATTATTTCAGTTGGCAATGATTCGTTCGCCGCTGAATATGATTACCGAGATATCCGTACTCTTACCTTTATTGGCAGGCAGTGCATTTGCTGAAATGAGACAGCGCCTTGGTGCTATTCAGCGTAAAGCTATCTATGAAGATGAATTAGACCTTTTAAAAGATAGTACATTGGAATTGGCCAATCAGTTAGAGCGGCTTGAGACATCTTTACTCGAAAGGGCGCAAAACCTTACAGAGCGCTCAGTTCAGTTGGAGGCAGAAAGGGATTTTGTTACTAGTCTGCTTGATACAGCTGAAACGATAATTCTAACTTTGGATAATAGTGGCAATATCGTCACCCTAAATAGATTTGGGCAGGAAGTGCTTGGGCTTTCAGCTTCAGAAGCGAGACTGATGCATTTTCTTGATCTAAATCATGACCCGAAACAACACGATCAGCATCAGTTGTTGTTGGATAGTTTGATCACTCGTAAAGACTCTAAAGTTCAGATTGAATCTTCAATCAGGTCGAGTACTGGGCAGATGCTGCAAATATCTTGGTTGCACTCCGTTCTGAATATTCCAGGTGCTGATGCGCAGATACTCTCTATAGGTTTGGATTTCACTGAACGTCTCCATGCTGAAAAGCGTCTTATTTGGATGGCAAACCACGATCCATTGACGGCGCTCCCTAATCGTTTGTACTTTAACGAAAAAGTAGAACAGGCTATTCGTCATTGTGAAGCTGATGACACTATAGTTGCTGTGCTTTTCTGCGATTTAGATTCTTTTAAAGATGTTAATGATTCACTGGGTCATCCTGTTGGGGACGAGTTGTTACAGCAAACCGCTGAACGTATTCAAACAGTGATTGCTAATGATGGTATTTTGGCGCGCCTCGGTAGTGATGAATTTACTATTCTGCTGGAAGGGCGAAATTCTGTTCGTGAGGTAGAGCTGGTAGCTCAGCACATTCTAAGAGCATTTAGGCAGTCTTTCTTTATCGATGGTTATGAAATCTTTAGTACGGTCAGTATTGGCATCTCACTTTTTCCTGAGCATGGGCGGGATGTTATTAGTCTGATACAGCATGCTGATGTGGCAATGTTTGATGCTAAAGAAAGTGGCAAAAACCAATTGCGTTTTTACCATGATGAGCAGGGCAGTCAACGCTATGAGCGTTTCTCTCTGGTGAATGACCTTCGTCGTGCGCTTGAGAAGGATGAGTTTAGAATATTCTATCAACCGCAAATCGATGCGCGTGATGGCAGTGTAATGGGGGTTGAAGCCCTGTTGCGTTGGCAGCATGAAGAGGCGGGTATGATTTCTCCGGCTAAATTTATCCCGCTTGCTGAAGAGCAGGGGCTTATCGTTCCTATTGGTGAGTGGGTATTAGAAGAAGCGTGTCGAAATGGTAAAGATTGGCACGATCAAGGAATGGATATCCGTATCGGTGTGAACATTGCTGGTCAGCAAATAATGCATGAGAGCCTGCTTCCTACGGTGAGACGGGTTATGCGTGAAACGAATATTTCGCCTGACCTGCTGGATTTAGAAGTAACCGAAAACTTCTTGCTTAGACAGCCAGAGATTACTATCCCAAAACTGCATAAATTCCGTGAAATGGGGCTTTCTCTGTCGATGGATGATTTTGGTACAGGCTTTTCATCGCTAAGTTATCTGAAGAAACTGCCGCTGAATACCTTAAAAATAGATCAAAGCTTTGTGCGTGATATTGGCACTAACCCTGAAGGCGAAGCCATTGTTAAGGCGATTATTGTATTGGCCCAGAGTTTGGGTTTGGAGGCTTTGGCAGAAGGTGTTGAGACCAGTGAGCAATTATCTTATTTGCGACAACATGGTTGTCATCTAATTCAGGGTTACTATTTTAGTCGACCTTTGCCTGCTGAAGAGCTGCCTGATTTTGTTATGAATCAGGCAGTTGAGATCTCATTCGAATAGGCATTACATGGCTGATTGAAACTAATTAGTTTTGGCCAAATAAACCCGCACGCTTATTGATGTAATCAAACTCTTGATCATTTTCTTCGGCTTCAAAGCGCATTTCATCAAGCTGTTGGAATTTCTGGATCTCATCATCCGTCATATTGTGAAGATTATTACCGCCAAAGAACCAAAGAAGGTCACGAGCAATAAGGTGCGCTAGCTCTGGATAACGACGGAAAGCTTTATCGATGAAATCAGCACCTTGCTCGTAAACGCCGGTTTCTTGCGATTCGAAATTCTCAATCAGCTGCTGAAATTCCTCGATAAAGTCCAAATCATCTTGAGTTGGTGTTTCTGATTTAAATGGATCTCGATTAATAAAGTTATTGTAAGCAATTTTTAAGAAATTCAGGTGATGAATTTGGTAAGATGTCATTTTGCTCTCCAGATAATGGACAGGGTTATTTTATAAGCTCAGGCTCATTGCAGCCAGCCTTACACCTGACTTAATCCTGTATTTGCACAGTTTGCTGAAATCTTACGAAGAGAGATTCAATTCGCTTAGGTTTTAAGTCGATTTGGATAATTACCTGCTTATATTTTTGGAAAGATAAATGACGTTAGCGCTCTCTATAAAAAACCTGCGTAAAGTCTATGGAAATGGCTTTGAGGCATTAAAGGATATCTCCTTTGATGTTCAACAAGGGGATTTCTTCGCCTTACTCGGCCCTAATGGTGCTGGTAAATCGACTACCTTGGGTATTGTCTCTTCCTTGGTGAATAAAACCTCCGGCAGCGTATCGATCTTCGGGGTGGATTTAGATAAGGACTTAACTCAAGCCAAAAAATATCTGGGTGTTGTGCCGCAAGAATTTAATTTCAACATGTTTGAAAACGTGCGGGATATTTTAATTACTCAGGCGGGATATTACGGTATTAACCGTAAAGCAGCTGGAGAGAGAGCAGATTATTACCTAAAACAACTAGGTTTATGGGATAAGCGTAACGGTGCTGCTCGCATGCTATCCGGTGGTATGAAGCGTCGTTTAATGATTGCACGAGCATTGATGCATGATCCAAAGCTTTTGATTCTGGATGAGCCAACAGCTGGTGTCGATATCGAATTAAGACGCTCCATGTGGGAGTTCCTACAAGAGATCAATGCGGCGGGAACCACAATTATTCTGACGACACACTACTTAGAAGAAGCGGAAAGTCTTTGTCGCAATATTGCGATTATCGATCAGGGCAATATCGTTAAAAACACCAGTATGCGAGCTCTGTTACAGCAGCTGAATACTGAAACTTTCCTACTTGATCTCGATTCGAGCTTAGAAGCTGCACCAGTGGTCTCGGGTTATCCAATCAGATTGCAAGGAGACCATCTGTTAGAAGTGGATGTAGAAAAGCATCAGGGCTTGAATACGCTCTTTGTTGAGCTGCAAAAGCAGGGTGTGAATGTGAGTAGTATGCGTAACAAATCCAATCGATTGGAAGAGTTGTTTGTTGCGTTGGTAGATAAAAGTTTGGATTAGGATTAGGCATGAATACCCAAGATTTATTGGTAGCTTTCTGGACCATTGTTCGACGCGAAATTAAGCGTTTTATGCGGATCTGGGCTCAGACGCTGCTACCGCCTGCCATCACTATGACACTGTATTTCATCATCTTCGGTAATCTGATTGGTAGCCGGATCGGTGAAATGGGTGGCTTTGACTATATGGAATATATAGTGCCAGGCCTGATTATGATGTCAGTAATTACTAACTCCTATAGCAACGTAGTGTCATCGTTCTATAGCACTAAATTCCAAAAAAACATTGAGGAACTACTAGTTTCGCCTGTTCCTAACTGGGTGATTTTGAGTGGTTTTGTTTTAGGTGGAGTGGCGCGTGGGTTGGGCGTTGGTTTAATTGTCACAATATTGTCTCTATTCTTTACCGATCTTCAGGTTCAGAACCTTCTAGTGACAATTGCGATTGTATTCCTAACTTCAGTGCTGTTTGCTTTAGGCGGTTTTATCAATGCTGTTTTTGCGAACTCGTTTGATGATATCAGCATCATTCCGACCTTCGTGTTAACCCCTTTAACCTATTTGGGTGGGGTGTTTTATTCGATACAGTTACTGCCGGAGTTTTGGCAAGGGGTTTCTCAGTTAAATCCGATTCTGTATATGGTGAATACCTTTAGATACGGTATTCTAGGTGTAAGTGATATAAATGTAGGGTTTGCTTTCGGCATGATTATTCTGTTTATCGCCGGTCTATTTTCATATGCCCTATATCTGCTACAAAACGGTAAAGGTATCCGTAGTTAAATGAAAGAACATGATGTAATTGCCAGCTCGCCATTAGGGCAAGGTACCGAATACGTTAACAGCTATGATCCAAATCTGTTGTATCCAATTGCACGCGACGTCAATTGGAAGCAGCAAGGTGTAGAACGTAAAGATCTTCCATTTGTAGGTGTTGATATTTGGAACGCCTATGAGATGTCTTGGTTGAATCAGCGTGGTAAACCCGAGGTGCGTTTAGCTGAGTTTAAGGTCTTCGCTGATTCTGAAAATATTATCGAGTCCAAGTCGTTTAAGCTGTATTTGAACTCATTCAATCTCAGTAAATTTTCCTCTGAAAGCGAAGTAAAAGAGCGCTTAATCGAAGATCTTTCAGCAGCCGCTGGTGGACGCGTAGAGGTTCGCATATACCATCCTGATCAAGCACCAGAATTTGGGCAATTCACGGGTTTCTGTATCGATAATCAGGATGTTGAGATTACCCAATACACACCTGCGCCTGAGCTATTAACAACCGGCGAAGATGATATTGAAGAGGTGCTTTATAGCCATCTTCTCAAATCAAACTGCCCTGTAACGGGACAGCCTGATTGGGCAACGCTTGGTATTAGTTATTGCGGTAAAGAGATCGATAGAGAAGGGCTGTTGAAATACATTATCTCTTACCGCGAACACGGCGACTTCCATGAGCAATGTGTAGAAAATATTTTTATGCACATCTGGGAGCGCTGTAAGCCACAGAGCCTGAATGTTTATGCACGTTATGTTCGCCGTGGTGGTTTAGATATTAATCCATTCAGAAGTAGTGATTCTGAAGATATTGATAATCTGCGTTTGAGCCGCCAGTAGAGGGTAATATGGAAGCTTTAGAATTATTACATAATCGTGTTTCTTGCCCGGTTTTGAATGAGCCAGGCCCAACCGAAGAACAGTTAAAGAATATTTACCAAGCGGCTTTACGTGCGCCCGATCATGGAGCGCTGCGTCCATGGCGCTTTTTGTCTGTGCAAGGCGAAGCGAGAGCAAAGCTTGGTGAGCTTTTTCTCCGCGGTGCTTTAGCCAACGATGCTGAACTGCCTGATGCAAAACAAGATAAAATTCGTGCGATGCCTCTTCGAGCGCCATGCATGTTAGTTGTGATTGCTGCAGTCAAAGATAGTCCTAAAATTCCTGTGTTAGAGCAGGAGGTTTCAGCAGGCTGTGCCGCTCAGAATATGATTTTAGCTGCTTATGCTCAGGGGCTAGGGGCTATGTGGCGAACAGGTGATATGGCTTATAACTCAGTTGTACGTGAAGGCTTAGGTTTAACTGAGCAGGAAACGATTATTGGTTATATCTATCTAGGAACACCAAAGAAATTACGTAAGGCTCCTGTGCATGATCAGCAGGAGTATGTCGTTGAATGGACTGGCGTATAGGTAGCACCCTTTGAGTGAAGCAAACAGTACTACTGAGTTTCTTACTTGGCTTAAATCACAAATCCCATTGGTTAATCATATGGGAGTAAAGCCTTTAGATTGGGATGGCAAGTGCTTGCGAATGTCTGCAGCGCTTGCGCCTAATGTAAACGATAAGGGCACAGGCTTTGGCGGATCTCTAGCAACTTTATCCACACTCTGTGGTTGGAGTGCTGTGACTTTGTATCTTCGCGCTCAGGGCAGAAACGATGATGTGGTTATCAGGGAGAGTAAGCTCGAGTATTTCCTACCGGTAACCTCTGATTTTACCGCAGAATGCCAACTACCTAATGTCGAAGCATTAGCTGTTTTTGATCAAAAAATGCAGGCTAAGGGCCGTGCTCGGATGGATTTAGTGATCGAAATTAAACAGAAAGACCAAGTCGCTATGCGTCTCAGTGGCAGTTATGTTGCTATGGAAAAGCAGTCGTAGACGCCTTACCTCTTATATCCTCTCTAATATATCCTTGACCCTATAGTTAGCTTTAGGGTTTATGCTTAAGGAAATTTCATCACGTAATTTCTCAATCTATTAACCATACGACAGGTTTCATCATGATTTATCGGTTGTCTTTGCAAGGTGTTAAATGTGCAGGCTGTGTTAGGTCATTGGAAAAAGGCTTACAGCAAGCAGATGTAATTGAGGACTTTGCGGTTAATTTTGCTGATCGAAGCTTAAGTGTTTCCTCAAAATCTAGTGTTGAGCAGGTTATCGCTGCAGTCGAAAGTGCTGGATATGGTGCAGAAGAAATTACTGATGAAACTGATTTCGAACAGATTGAAGCGCGAGAAAACGGACAGTATCAGATAACGCTTAAGCGCAGTGTTATTGGTTTGGCTTTTGGGGCTCTGTTAATGCTTCAAGGCTGGCTTGGCATGATGCCTGATATCAAAACAACGTCAGGGTTATGGTTAGGAGCGGTGACAGGTGTTGCTGCGCTGCTTTTGATGTTTTTCTGTGCGGGTCATATCTATCAAGGAGCTTATAAATCGGCTTTTCTGGGCCGATTTAATATGGATAGCTTAATCGCTTTAGGGACAGGGGCTGCGTGGATCTACTCTACCGGTCTATTGCTCGTTTCTGTAGTCGGTATCGAGCTGCCTATGGAAGCGCGCCACCTTTATTACGAAGCTTCTGTGATGATTCTTGGTTTTATTCTACTCGGGCAGGCATTGGAGGCGCGAGCACGAAAGAAAACCGGTGATGCTGTTCGAAGCCTTATGAATCTTCGTCCTGCTACAGCGCTTCGTGTGCGCGATGGTGAGGAAAAAGAAGTAACCGTTGAACTCCTTGCTTTGGGTGATGAAATCCGTGTGCGTCCTGGAGAGCGAGTGCCGATTGATGGTCAGGTGATGTCTGGCAGCAGTTACGTAGATGAATCTATGTTAACCGGCGAGTCAATGCCGGTGAACAAAGAAGTAAGTGACTCTGTAGTGGGTGGGACATTGAATGGATCAGGAAGCTTGCTGATTAAAGTAGAGCAGATTGGTTCTCAAACTGTTCTTGCACAGATCATCGAAGCGGTGCGTGAAGCTCAAAACTGTAAACCGGAGCTTGGTAAATTAGCCGATAAAATTGCAGCTGTTTTTGTTCCCGTCGTAATGGCTTTGGCTGTTATTACGGCATTAATTTGGTGGTGGTTTGGTCCAGAGCCTCAGTTGACCTACGCCATAATTACTATGATGACAGTGCTGATAATTGCTTGTCCTTGCGCTTTGGGTTTGGCTACACCTATGTCTGTTATGGTGGCTGTAGGTAAAGCCGCACAAAACGGTATTTTGATTCGTAATGCAGATGCGCTGCAGTTAGCCGAAAGAATCTCGGTCGTTGTGTTAGATAAAACCGGTACAGTGACCCAAGGCGAACCTGTAGTTACTGATCAGTTGTTTTTGCATGATGATCAGACCATGGTTAGAACAACAGTGGCGGCTATTGAGGCTCATTCGGAGCATCCGTTGGCTGCTGCATTGGTGAAGCAGTTTGGAACTGGGGAACTGTCAGTAGACGTTTCGAATTTTCAGAATGTATCTGGGCAAGGGGTCATTGCCGAAACCAACTCTGGCAGATGGTATATCGGCAATCAAGCATGGATGGACGAAAACCAAGTTGATTGTAGCGAAGTAACAGAAGTGGTTTCTAAATGGAGTAACGAATCTAAATCCCTTGTCTTTGTTGCTCAGAATAATCAGCTGGTTGCGTTGTTTGGTGTTGCAGATCCAATTAAAGAAGATTCTGAACAGGCGATTAGTGCGCTTAAAGCTTCAGGTTTAAACGTTGTTTTACTCTCTGGGGATAACAGTAAAACAGCGAATGCTGTGGCAAAGTCAGTGGGGATTGATAAAGTTTTCGCGGATGTGAGACCTGAGGAAAAGCAGGCCGTTATTCAACGTTTGCAAGAGCAAGGTGAAGTCGTGGCGATGGTCGGTGACGGTGTTAATGATGCGCCGGCACTAGCGCAGGCTGATCTTGGTTATGCGATAGGCTCTGGCTCTGATATTGCGATAGCGAGTTCTGACGTGACTTTGATTTCAGGCTCTTTAAAAGGCGTAGAAAAGGCTATTAACTTATCTAAACAAACGGTTCGAAATATTCGTCAGAACTTGTTTGGAGCATTTATTTACAACGGCTTAGCTATCCCCGTTGCGGCGGGAATATTGTTCCCGGTGGCAGGTATTCTGCTGAATCCGGCCATAGCAGGTGCTGCTATGGCCATGTCTTCAGTGACAGTTGTAAGTAATGCTAACCGTCTTCGTTTAGTTCGACTTTGATTCGGAACCTAAACGTTCAATCTTCTCGATGATCACTGCTTGTTGTGGGACATTGCGGTGACCGCCTTTCGGCGCTGTTGGGCTGCGGCTGATACGAACTACTAGATCAAGGCCGTCAGTAACTTTACCAAATACCGCGTAGCCTGGGCGTCTGCCGCGTGCATCAAGGTTATAGTTATTCACTGCATTGATAAAAAACTGTGATGTAGCACTGTCAGGGAAATTGGTACGTGCCATTGAAATTGTTCCCTGTAAGTTGCTTAAGCCATTTGCTGATTCATTTTTAATTGGATCACGAACTTCTTTTTGCTCTAGATCTTGAGTGAAACCACCACCTTGAATCATAAAGCCTGCAATAGTTCGGTGAAAAATAGTGCCTTCATAGAATCCGTTATCCACATAATCTAGGAAGTTCTTAACCGTGATCGGTGCTTTTTCCGGATAAAGTTCTAATTTGATGTCACCCAAATTGGTTTTCATAACAACCTGTGGGTTAGCTTGATCGGCTAAAGCTACGTTTATAAGAGAAAACGTAAGTGTGAAAATAGCGAGAAATTTTTTAAACATAGTCTTATCAACAATTAGATTTATTTGTTGGCATATTACCTAATTATCAAACCCGCCGTCACCTCAGTTATTTCCCACTCATTTCGGGTGATTTACCTATTGGTTATCTTTTAAGCAATTATCTGATATCAAAAGAGTTTTGCTATCTTTGAGATTCGTTCTATAGTAGTAGAGTATGTAACTCCTAAGTACTGTTGAGCCGTTTCTATGATTTGAATACTGCGCTCTATTGGAGGCGCTTATGAGCTTTACGATTGAAAAGCTAGATCACATTGTTCTAAACACCCTCAATGAGGAAGCGTGTTTAGACTTCTATGTCCGTGTGCTTGGCTGTGAACTGATTCGTAAGGTAGAAAGCCCTCTGTTATATCAACTTAGAGCTGGAGACTCTCTAATTGATATTAAGCCGGTTAAAGAACGGAGCGAGCACTCAAATCTAGATCATTTTTGTTTGAGGATTAAACCATTTGAACCCGAAGTGTTATTTCCTTTTCTGGGGAGGGAGGGAGTGCCTTATGGAAGGGTTGAGAAGAGAAATGGTGCAACAGGCTTTGGTAGTTCAGTTTACATCGAAGATCCAGATGGAAACTGTATAGAACTAAAAGCCGCATAGACTGTGTTAAGAAAACCAAATTAGACAACACTGCTTTGCGTAACAATAACTATAAATGCGGTCTGAAATACGGACATTCTAAGGTGCATACCTATATGCCCTAAGCCGCAAGACAAGAGTTGGAGTGGGTTAACTCATGGGCAATATGGCGTTAAAACATAAAATGCTTTTATTAACACTAATACCGTTGATTGCGGTATTAGCTGTCGTCATGGTCGTTGTAAATTTTCAACTAAGAGCGCTCGGTGAGCATGAAATTGAGGAGCTACGCTCCGAATTAATGGCGAGCAAGCAAGAGTCATTAAAGAGCTATGTTGATCTAGCAACATCATCAATTAAGCATATTTATGAGGGGACAGGTAAAGAGGATCTGTACGCGCAAGAGCAAGCATTGAATATCTTGACCGAGCTGACGTATGGCGAGAAAGGTGACGGTTATATTTTTGCCTACAAGTATGATGGTACCAATTTAGCTACTCGTCCGAAGCCACAGTTGCGGGGTAAAAACCTGATGGGGCTTAAAGATAAAAATGGCGTACTGATCATTGAAGAGCTAATTAAAGCCGCTAAAAAAGGTGGCGGTTATCTAACTTACGTTTGGACTAAACCATCTAAAAATGCTGATGTGGATAAGTTGAGTTATGCCATTGGTCTAGATAATTGGGAATGGATGGTAGGTACCGGTTTCTATATAGATGATATTGAAGATCAGGTTGCTGCGGCAACGGAAAAACTAGAAGCTGAGATCACAAATACCATGCTGTTTATTTTAATGATCGGTGGCGGCTTTGTGATTGTCTTCGGCTTAGTCTCAGTAATGATGGCAAATAGTATTGCCAATCCATTGGCGGCTGCAGCGGCTGCTCTGAAAGATATAGGCGAAGGGGAAGGTGACCTTAGTAAGCGTTTAGATACTAGTGCTAAAGGTGAAGTGGGTGAGTTAGCGCATGGATTTAACTCTTTCGCAGCTAAAATTCAGTCACTCATTGTTGAAGTTAAATCTTCAATCGAAGAACTTTCAAGAGCAACGGCTCGAATGACTGGCGTAGTTGATGATACTAGGCAAGAGGTTAATGATCAGCGCCAAGAAACCGAGCAGGTGGCTGCTGCAATTCACCAAATGGCTGCCGCTGTGCAAGAGGTCTCTACAAACGCAACCAATGCCTCGCACTCTGCGCAAACTGCAGATGATTCCGCGCAGGGTGGTCAGATCGTTGTTAATGAAACCATCAACTCAATTCAGTCATTACAAAGCGGCGTGAATAATGCGGCTGATGTTATCGGTCAGTTAGATCGTGATTCTGAGCACATTGGTACGGTTATTAATGTCATCAAAGAGATTGCAGACCAAACCAATTTACTCGCTTTAAATGCCGCGATTGAAGCTGCAAGGGCGGGTGAACAAGGCCGTGGTTTCTCTGTTGTGGCGGATGAAGTAAGAACGCTAGCCAACAGAACACAGCAGAGCACAGATGAAATTCAATCGATGATTGAAAAGCTTCAATCAGGTGCCCGTCAAGCTGTTCAGGAGATGGAGCGTAGCCGTGAACAAACAGATCGCACAGTTGAAAAAGCGAGTCATACTGGGGATCAGTTAAACACAATAACTACGTCAGTTAGTGATATCAGTGGCATGAGTACTCAGATAGCGACTGCTGCAGAACAGCAAACAGCTGTGGCAGATGAGCTAAGCAGAAGTATTCAGCACATTGCTGATATCTCTGAAAAAGCGAGTGGTAATGCCGATAGGCTATCTGCGACCACTGCGGAAATGTCGCAGCTCGAACAGCGCTTAACAACTTTGGTAAACCAGTTTAAAACGTAAAAGAAACTAGGTTTTTAAAGCGGGCATTTATGTCCGCTTTTTTTATGCCAATTTTCTTGGAGAGAATAGATAATAGCGGACTAAATTACTAAGTATTTGGCTAATAACGATCTGGGTCAGCGAAGGGATCGGTTTTTAAGGAAATAAAGGAAGTATGGCAAAGCCTAATAAGAAAGGGCCAACAACTACGGTAGATGTGTATTGCGCTAAATGTAAGGCGTTGTTATTCAAGTATCGTAAAGGAGGAAAAGGAGCCTTAGTAAAGTGTTTCAAAGAGCGTATCAATGAAGACCATACCAAGACTCCTTGCGAATGTCCGGGATGTCAGATGGTGTTTGCGCGTGAAGCATTAATTCGTGGCGCTCCCGCTTTCAAGTTGATCGGAGGAAAAGTGTTTGCCAAGTAATACTCTATCCTTGATTACTGCCTTGTTTGCTAAATTAGGAGCAAGGCAGAGGATATCCCCTTTAACTTGATAGGTAGTGCTTTCTGGGGGGAGTATGTTTCCGCCACCGTACTGTTTTAACGCTTGCTTTTCAGAAGTGCGCGAAAAGATCTGATGCTGATATGCTCCGCCTCGGCACAGTTCTCTTGCCGCATGATGCCACATTGTTTCGACATCTTTCTGACTGCTCTTTTTGTCCCCAAAGTATTCTACGCTGTATTCATCGCTATTGATCGGTGTAAAGCTGAAGCCGCTTTTACCGTCAAATGCATGATAGCTGCTATCACAACCGCTAAGCAG
Organism: Neptuniibacter sp. QD37_11; assembly: GCF_047778105.1. Lineage (NCBI taxonomy): Bacteria > Pseudomonadati > Pseudomonadota > Gammaproteobacteria > Oceanospirillales > Oceanospirillaceae > Neptuniibacter > Neptuniibacter sp. QD37_11. The sequence continues at coordinate 1,133,236 of NZ_CP180552.1, forward strand.
CAGCCCTCCTAATAACAAGCTTGATAGTTTTAAGTGGCGTTGCATTGTTTGTACTCCTTTATCTGTAGTGTTTAAGGTCTGTTTGTATACTTTAAAATATGTACAGATATTGATTTCTGATCATGGAGTAATGTTAAATTAGGCGGTAAATAGTATACAGATTTAGAAAATTATTATTTAGGCGTTACAGATTTGTAAAATTATTTCTGTGATGCTAATTTTTATTTTATCTGTACTGTAATATTTCACTGTAATGGTCATTTGTAATGAAACTGTATGAACAGCTCCAAGAAGCTTTGATTAAGCGTATAGAGCAAGGGTATTACCCTGTAGGGAGCAAGCTGCCTTCTATAAGATCGTTAAGCAAAGAGAGAGAAGTCAGTATTTCGACAGTTCAAGAAGCTTATCTTCGCCTAGAAGAGAATGGGTTTGTTGAAGTCAGGCCTAAATCTGGGTACTACGTAAAGTCCAGAGGAGAGGCGCCGGAATTACCAGAAGTGAGCCGACCGGCACAGCGTCCCCTAGAAGTGTCACATTGGGAGCAGGTTTATCATCTTCTAAATAGTGCCAAAGGACATGGACACATTGCTTTAGGGACTGCGAGCCCCGAAATTAATACTCCGACATTAAAGCCCTTACTGAAAGCGCTAACCAATTCAGCGGGCTTACAGTCAGAACAATTTCTCAATTACAGTGAGATTCAGGGGAGTGAGAAGCTACGTAAGCAGATAGCGCGACTAGCTTCAGATTCGGGATGTAAGCTTCATCCCGATGACATCATTATTACCAGCGGTTGTCAGGAAGCTCTAGTTTGCAGTTTGAGAGCAACTACAAAACCAGGTGATGTTGTAGCAACAGATTCACCCAGTTTCTATGGTTCGACTCAGGCTATTAAAGCGCTGGGATTAAAAGCTATGGAGATTCCGACGCACCCTGAAACGGGCATCAGTTTAGAAGCATTAGAATTGGCATTAGAGCAGTGGCCTATCGCGGCGATTCAGGTAACTCCAACCTGCAATAACCCACTTGGATATACTATGCCTGAAAGCCGCAAGAAAGAGCTGCTTAGACTGGCGCAGCAGTATGATATTCCGATCATCGAAGATGATATTTACGGCGATCTTTTCTATAAATCACCTCGTCCGAGAACGATTAAATCCTTTGATGAAGAAGGTCGTGTTCTGCTTTGTTCCTCTTTTTCTAAAACCATTGCTTATGGTTTGCGATTAGGTTGGGTCGCGCCTGGCCAATGTACTGAAAGGGTACTGCATAAGAAGTTTGTTTCGACTGTGAGTAACCCTCCAGTTCAGCAGGAAGCAGTTGCTGAGTTTATTGCTAAGGGATATTACGAGCGCCACCTTAGAAAGGTGAGAGCTCAATATCACCATAGCCGGGATATGATGATCGACCTTGTCAGACGTTACTTCCCAGAAGGCACTCGTATGAGTTACCCCGAAGGCGGTTATCTGCTTTGGGTGGAATTTCCTGTAGCAGTCGATTCAATAAAACTAAATAAAAGGCTAGAGGCAAAACAAGTGAGCATTGCGCCTGGGGTTATCTTCTCTGCGTCAGGTAAGTATCGTAATTTTGTTCGATTAAGCTTTTCCAAAAAGTTGACTGAAAAAACAGAAGAAGCGTTAAAAGCGATTGGCGAGGAGGCTAAAAAGCTGATAGCAGAAGCGTAATCAATTACGCGTATGGTTAACCAAAAAGCTTATATAGAAAGCCTGTAAATGGCCGACAATATGAGTCTGAATGAAGTTGCTGAGCGGAGAGTACAACATGGAAATGCAGTGGCAAAAGTTACTCACAACCAAGCGTTACGGCCATGCAGAAGTAACTGAAGATGAGTTTGGGAGAAGCCATTTTCATAAAGATCAGGATCGGATAATTTTCTCCAGTGCTTTCAGACGCTTAGGGCGAAAAACACAAGTTCATCCGATGTCCTTGAATGATCATATCCACACGCGTTTGACCCACTCTATTGAGGTGGGAAGTTTAGGAAGAACCTTAGGTATACGCGTAGGGGAGTTAATTCAGGATCAGCTTCCGGAGTGGGCAACGGCCTACGATATAGGAATGATCGTACAATCGGCCTGCTTAGCACATGATATTGGCAATCCTCCATTTGGGCATGCGGGCGAGTATGCAATAAGGGATTGGTTTAAACGCCAAGAAAACAGTGCACTGCTGGAAAATCTTTCTGACTCAGAACGCCTAGATCTGATGACCTTTGAAGGTAATGCCCAAGGCTTCCGAGTTGTTACGCGTATTGAAAATCACCTGTTTGATGGCGGTTTGCGTTTAACTTATCCAACCCTTGGCGCGCTTTTAAAATATCCTTGGAGTGCTGATTATGCAGGGGATAAAGGTAAATTCAGCGCCTATCAAACCGAAGTCGAAATACTAAATAAGTTAGGTAAAGAATTAGGTTTAATTGAGAAGTCTAAAGGCTGCTGGTGTCGCCATCCGCTGACCTATTTGATGGAAGCTGCTGATGACATCTGCTACGCCATTCTAGATCTGGAAGATGCTATTGAGCTGAATATTTTGACCTTCGATGAGATCAAACCGATCTTACTCACACTCTGTGGTGATACCTCTTATGAAGCAGAGATTTTTACCTCTCAAGCGTCTGCACGTCGTAAGATCTCGGCATTAAGAGGTATGGCGATGAAGCATATGGTGAGTTCTGCGGTTCAAGCTTATATGGATAACCAGTATTTGATTATGCGCGGTGAATACACTGGCGAGCTTTTAGCTGATGGTGATCCCGGTGTGCGAGATGGCCTGTATCAAGCTAAAAAATTAGCACGAGAAAAGGTATTCCCTGATACCCGAAAAACCGAGTTAGAAGTTGGTGCGTATACAACCCTAGGGGTATTACTCGAAGCGTTTTGCCATGCTGTATATGACAACTATCAATTACAGGGCGAAGGTTTGAGCTATCGTAGCGATCGCATTATCAGTTTGATGGGGATTCACGCTCCATCGCCGAAGCTGCCGCTTTATAAAGCCTATATGCGCGCTTTAGATTTTATTAGTGGCATGACAGATAACTACGCGACCTACCTCGCTCGACAAATTGGCGGCTTAAGTTAGGGGCCAGCAGGAATTTCTCATATAATAAGGTTTTTACATCGAGAAAAGGCTTATCCAGTGGCTTCATTAAAAGATCAATTAGGTAGTTTGGTTTATTCCACAGAAAAAGGGCAGCTTTGTTCTGGCTGTGGTGAAGCTTTATCTGAATGCGTATGTGCAGAGCTGGAGGATAAAAACAGACTGGATAATTTAGATGGCATCGTCCGTATCCGCCGCGAAACCTCAGGCCGAAAGGGTAAAGGTGTAACGACTATTACGGGTATTCCTCTGCCTGAAAAAGAGCTTAAAGCTTTATCTAAAAAGCTTAAAAAGGTTTGCGGTACCGGTGGTGCATTGAAAGATGGGATTGTAGAGATCCAAGGTGATCAGCGAGATAAACTTAAAACGTTGCTGGAAAAAGAAGGCTTTACCGTCAAATTGGCAGGAGGCTAGGGTTGATGGCTAAGAAAAACTGTACACGTTGTTTAGTCATGCGTTTTGCCTTAGTTTTTATGGCAATTGTTGTGTTGTTTATGCTGAATGGACTTAGCCAATTTTTTAACTAAACACTTATAGGAAGGATAATCATGGATAGAAAACTTCTGTTAACACCGCTATTAAGCGCTTTATTGATTATGCCGACCTTGGCCGAAGCGCGGATCTACGAATATGTAGATGATAATGGTCGTAAAGTGTTTGTGGATCGCCTTTCGAAAATTCCTCTTAAATATCGCGATCAGATGGAAACTCGCGAAGAACAGAAAGATAAGCTAGATCCCTTAGAGCTCGAAGCCTTCAATCAAGGAGCTGATCTTAAACAGCGTCAATTGGAGTTGGATAAAGCCAGATCTGGCATTCAAGATGCGATGAAAAAGTGGATTACGCCCTTTCAGTTCCACGCCAACCGTATCGTTTTACCTGTAAAAGTCTTCTATGGAGCTCGTTCGGCTCAATTATCTTTGGTTATGGATACTGGCGCTTCGAATACGGTTGTTCATAAACAAGCGTTAGGTTCATTGAACCCTCAATTACGCAAAGGTGGTTCTGCCAGAATCGCTGATGGCAGCCTAGTTGATACACAAAATGTACATTTCGATCGCGTAGAGATTGGGCCGTATAAAGGTAAAGGAGTCACGGCGAGTGTTCTGGATTATCAGGGAGGAGGAAGTACCGATGGTTTGCTTGGAATGGACTTCCTATATCAAGCGCGCTATGAAATAGATCGGGAAAAGAAACATATAGTTTGGGATCCGGAGCGTTATAAAGAGTTACAAGAGCAGCTCGTTGAGATTGACAGGCTGGAGCAGGAATTGAAGGGGGCACTCACTGCTCCAGCAGCCAATAATCCACAGGAATAAAACCTTAGAAATAACGTTCAACAGTCAGTTGAAGGTGGTCATCTTGTTTTAGGCTATAACTCAGGTCTGCTGGGTTATCAGCCGAAAAGAATCGACCATCTAAGCTTAATTTCCAGTTATCACCAAAACGTCTGCTCGCTTCAATAATCATACTATTACTGTAGTAGTCCAAATCATGGCCAATACCGGCTAATACTTCGGTGCTTGCTGCATCGTTTAGGGTTAATCGTGCGCCCATAAAGACGTCATTTTGGATAGCAGCGTCAGCTGATTTACCTCGCTCATCCCTGCCATATTCCAGTAAAACGCCAATGTCGGCAGAGCTGTCTTGAATACCGTAAAAGGTATATTCAAAACCACCTTGAGCAGCCCAATAGTTTTCACTTTTAGTGTCGCGATGAATGGTTTCTAACTTCCAAAGCCAACTGTCTAACGTAGCTTGTAAGTCAAAACCAATCTGGTTCATCTGCTCGTAATGGGGTACTAAGATTGTCTGGCCATTCACTGACTGGACTTGTAATTTAGGATCTCGGTTGGTGCCTCTAAACCAATAAGCACCTAAATCAAAATCACCAAGCGTATGGCTCCAGCGAATTGCTGTATCTATATGTTTATTACCTGCGCTGGATTCAAAGGTTGCTCTATCAGTGTCGACTACTAGACCTCCGCGGAGGCGGCCATTCGTGCTAGCAAAGGTGCGTTCTCGAAACCCAGGTAAAAGGTAGAGATCGATGATGCCCCAGTCTTTGACTAGGGATAGGTTGATCATCTGCTGACCAAGTTTATCTTCACCATCAAAGTCTTCGACACCATCTGTCTGGTTGATCACATCAACTAGATGCTGGAATTCGGTAACCCCCCAAAAGACTTTACGTAGGCCTGTACGCAGTTCCCAGTCGTCAGAGACATGCACCCAGCTTAACTCACGAATATCTCCGTGAGTTCGCTCGCTGTCATTTTCATCTACACGAAGAAATGGGGTGAAGGTTAAGCTATCAGCGCCATCGTTCCACTCCCAATAAAGCTCCGGCTCGAAAGAAAATGACAAATTGGTGTCGTAGTCTTGTCCTGCGAATTGAGCGCTTTGAGTGAAGAGGCGTAAATCGGCGGTGGCTTTACCCGACAACTCAAAGTAGGTTTCTGCCTGAGCAGGCAGGGCTGTTAAAAGCCCCGCTGCCAGTGCAGTCGTGAACGTCTGCCTAATCATCTTAGCGCGCTCGTTTTAGCGTGTTTTTATTGAAGTCTTTATCAGTTAAACCTGTTTTGAACTGATAAGAACCGTAGGTAAGGTCGGTGCTTTTACCTGTTTGGTGGTTCACCATTTTCATTAGATCTGGACGCCAGTGCTTACCTTCATACTCTTTGTATTCATGGTAAGTCAGGGTCTTAAGTTCAGAGTCTTTACGGTCGTAGAAATCGATTTTCCACGGACGGTACTCCGCTTGATCTAACCATACTACGCGTCGGGTATAACCAGAGTTCTTATCCACTGGGTATTGTTCTACAACAAAACACGTACCGCCTTCACAAGCTTCGTCACGTAGATACTTGTAAGTGTATTTTTCTACCTCAAAGGAAGATAGATCTTCGTAAGCAAACTCAGAACCCATAAATGGACCGGATTTGTTACGCGAAGCAATACGTTTTACGCGTTTAAGAGCAGGCAAGTAAAGCCACTGATCGTCCGCGCCAATAGGGTGGGAGAAGCTTAAAAACGCTGTACCTTTAACATCTCTAGGCTTGTCGAAAACCGATAGGCTTTTGTCACCATCGTTATCAACTTCTAAAGACTTCATGCGGATCTCACGCACGCTTTCCTGACCCTGTTTATTACGCAGAATCATATTCATCTGCGCTTGCATATCAGTCCAGCCAAGATCGCTTGCTTTAGCTTCTTCTGCAATACGTAGACCTTTTTCTTCAGCGGTTTCAGCAATAGCAACGCCTGAAGTGAGAATCATGCCTGCAATGCATACAGATTTAAGCGGGTTGGTTAACAGAGTCATCTTTATCTCCTTCAGAATTTTTTAGTGCTGCATTGGCTGGTTGTACAGGGCCAGTTTGTGTCGGATCGTTTTGTGCAGAGTCATCGCTTTCTGCGTCTTCTTGCTCTTCTTTTGCTGTTTTATCCAACAGCATCAGAAGTGGAGGCAAGAATAGGAAGTCTACAATTAACGCGATCAAAATAGTCAGTGCTGTTAGTAGGCCCATATCGGCGTTCACTTTAAAGGTGGACTGAGCCAACACCATAAAGCCTGCTACCAATACAAATGTGGTTACCCATAGTGCTCGACCTACGCTGGCAAAGGCATAACCAACAGCTTCTTTACTGTTCTTGTTACGGTCTCTGCGAGCATGCAGGTACTTGCTCAAGAAGTGAACCGTATCATCTACCACGATGCCAAGTGTCATGCCGGCAACAACAGAAAGTGCTAGACCTACTTGGCCATCAATCAAGTACCAAACACCAAAGCCCATTGCCGCTGGCGCTAAGTTTGGAATCAGACTGATGAAACCGAATTTCACCGAACGTAATGCAAAGCCAAGCAGTACAGATATCAGTACAAGGGCCAAAGATGTGCCAATCAACATGCTGTAGATATTACGCTGGCCAATGTGTGCAAACATAAGGCTAGGGCTTGCAATATCCACTTCATAGTTTGATGCATTCTCTGCAAACCAGTTATAGATGCGGCTTTCCAACTCAATCTGCTCGGTACTGGTCATATTATTGAACGTAGCGATGATGCGAGTAGAAGACTTATCCACGTTTAACTGGTTATTTAGATCCAAACCGTAAGGCAGAGACATTTCGTACAGCAATAAGTATTGCGCTGACAGTTCACGTTCATCCGGTAGTTTGTAATACGCAGAATCGTCACTGTGCATGTTTTTGTTTAAGCGTTTAATAATATCGCTCAACGTATTCACGTGATCAGTTTCCGGTTGAGCACGTAGCCATTCTGTTAGATCTCCGACTGTTTTTAGGAACGCAGGGGAGTTAATCCCACTAGCTTCTTTGGTATCGATGGAGATCTCCATTGCCGTCATGCCTGATAGATTATCCTGCATGTAATCTGTTGCCTGACGGAATGGCACGGTTTCATCGAAATACTTTACGAAGTCATCATTCAGTTTGTTTAACGGAACGAGGAAAACGGCCGCAATCATTAAAACTGACATCGCTGGAAGTAGAACTCGACGCTTCGAGATTACCAGATCTGCCAATTTGTGCATGAAGTCATTTTTGCCTTCTTCCATCGGTTTAACGTGGACAGGCAGTAAACGCAGCATTGCAGGGAATACTGTTACCGAGAAGATAAAGGCAAGCATTACACCTGCAGCGACCATGTTACCCAGATCGCGGAATGGAGGGGAATCTGAGAAGTTCAGGCTTAAAAAGCCGATTGCAGTGGTCAAACTGGTTAAGAAAATTGGCTGGAAGTTAATCCGTAGACTGTCCTGAATCGCTTTCTCTTTCTTAACGCCCTGACGCATCTCGTAGAACATTGTTGTTAGGATATGCACGCAATCTGCTACAGCTAACGTCAGTACCATAATTGGGGTACTTGCAGATGGTCCTGTTAGGTAAAAGCCTGTCCAGCCAGCTAAACCCATGGTTGCAGCAATAGAGAAGATGATCACGACAACAGTTGCTAAGGTGCCGCTAAAATTGCGTAACAGAAGTACCATGCCGATGATGACGACTAAGAACATCAAAGGCACAAGCGTCGCGTTGTCCTCAATAGATGCTTCAGCAAAGCTGTTGTTCATCATTACCATGCCTGAAAGGTGAACTTTCAGGTTTGGATTCGCTTGAACAAATTCATCGCGCATTTCACGAACTTTACTGACTACCTGAGGTACTTCAACAACTGGGTCAACGCCGGGTAGTTGTACGGTGATGTTTACAACCGTGACATGAGCCTCTGGAGAGATCAGTTTGTTTACCAATAGCGGTTCATTAACAGCGATCTCTTTAAGCCTTGGCATATCCGCATCAGTCAACGTTTCAGCGTCTAATACCAGATCTTCAACGATCATATCGTCTTCTTCAGACCATGTATGCTGATAGTTGGTAATCGAATCTACGCGGGTAGAGTAGGGTACCTGCCAAGATTCAGTCGTCAGCTCTTGAATCGCCGCAAGGGTTTTAGGAGTAAACACTTCACCACTTTCAGGTGATATAACAAAAGCAACATTGTCACTTTTGCTGTAAATCTTCTGCATCGCTTCGAATGCTGTCAGTTGAGGATTCTCATCACTGAAAAACACGCGATAGTCGCTTTTGAAGACCAGATTTTTAGCGCCGTAAGTTGCGCCAACGACGAACATTATCGAGAAGAGAACGACCCAAATAGGGTGGTTCAACACGAATCGGAAAAGGCGATCTCTCATTTTCCTGCTCCAAGGGCCCTTGCGGGGTTGATTGCGGTTAAGCAATATTAGTTATTTCTTTTTTAATGACGAAACGTCATTAACTAAGGTTTAAAAAACGGTGCAAGCACCGCGTTTTTTAATTCATCGCAGTTTTTAAGAACTGCACATCAACTGCTTTTGCTGAAGCTGTTTAACTTCTTCTGCAAAAAGTTCGGTTTTAAAGCGCTGAATGCTCTCATGCCACGGATGATCTTGGGTAAAAGGCTTCCAATTTAGGCCATCCAGTAAAATATTTGAGTGATTAACTAGCTCTCTTTCTAGTTGCATTTCAGCTCTAACGTTACAGCGATCAAGGGTCTCATGAAGCAAGGCAATAGTACCGAAGCTCATAGACCATAAAGAAAAAGCTACTTGAGCAGGGCATAGGTGTGGCTGTAACGATAAATCACCACTCGCAAGGCCTGAAGAGATCACCTCCAACATGCCGCCCAATAACTTGTTTTCTAAAATAAGGTGTTCTTCTTGACGCTTTTCGGTTGATTTTTCCCGAACTGACGGTGTCTTAGCAGAAAGAACCAACATAAATTCTGTAGGGTTTAGCTGCGAATGGAGCATATAGCCATACCCAACGGCGAGCATCTTCTCGCGACTACTGCCGTCATATTGAAAGGCGCGTTCGAATAGCGCCCCTAGTCGTCTTACACAGCGGTTACATAGACCGGTTAATAGGTCTTCTTTACAGGTAAAATGGTTGTATACCGTGCCTTTAGAGTAAGGCAGCCTTGCTACTACTTTATCTATAGTGAGCCCAGCTACACCTAATTCACTGATGATCTGTATAGCAGCTTGCATAATTTCTTCTTCACGGGCTTCTAAATCGGCTTCGTGAATAACTTTGGGGCTCATATTATTTCTATTACCTATAAATGACGGTCCGTCAAAAATACTGTTTTTTACTCAGCTGAGCAAGTGTGAAATTTGCAACAATCCGTTGCTATTAAGAAACAGTTTTGCAACAACCAATGCCTGCTAATCGCTACTATTAGTGATTTTAATAATCTTTAATATATTAATTGTCTAATTCAGCTATTCATGATGTTTTGTAGGGGCTTTATTTAAGAGGGTTCGAGCGTATTCCTAGCCGAAAGGTCTTCTGAAAGCAGGTGAAATATATTAATAAATCTGCTTTTGTCACGAAGTTGCATTGTTCAGTGTCTAAACTGCTTACTGTCAAAAATGATAGTTCTTATCTTTTTCGGCACCTGTTCCCCGGTATGGAACCAGGGGGAGTTGATTCATAGATGAAGAAACTGTTGTTCAAACAGGAAAGGAGTGCTTGATATGAAAATACCAACCTACGTGCTTGCAGTAAAAAATGAACCTGAAGGTCAACTTCAGCTCGCTCCACAAGGGGTAAAGGCTGCAGACATGCCGGTGTGTTTTTCGCCAGAATACGCATCCCATCTTTTTAATTTCAGTGAATCTCGTGTTCAGTGTAAAGAGGGTGAGAGTGTTTTTCTGTTAAAGGGAGATGTGGATATTTCTGGCATCGCTCAGGAATCTGATTTTCCCGAAGCATTTAAAGCATTACTGAAAAATAATAACGACTTAGAGGATTGGACTGTGCTTCGGCAAAAGTCTGCTCTTTCTTCCGATTCACAAGAATATAAACGCAAAGTGCAAGAAGATCTCGCTCGAACACATATGTTGTTGAAAATAAACAAAACACTTATGTGAAGGGCTGAAAAGATAAGGCCGCGATTAATCGCGGCCTTTTTCTATCTTACTTTTTCTATCTTAATAGTCGCAGCGGATCAAATATCCGCTTCTGCTAACTTAAGATCTACGACCGATTTAAGTAGCTTAAATAGACGAATCGATGCGTCGATCTCTTCTTTACGGTTGGTCAAACTTTCGATATTCAAACCAACAGGAATGCCAAGCGGCATCACTGCTTCTAGAATCTGCTCTAAATTGTTACGGCAGATACGAATAGATTCCTGCAGTGGGCTATGGGCATCCATAATACGGAAGCGAGTAGCTTCTGGTACAGATATGCCTAACCATTCCATAAATTCAAGCGTCTTAGTGCTACCGCATGGTGTGAATGTCAGAATAACACGCTTTGGTTTAACACCATCTTCGCGGCATTTACGCGCATAACTGCTCAACATATCGATAGTTGCTTGGGCATCGTAAACGGCTTGCGAGATAAAGAATTCACAGCCTTGTTCTGTTTTGCTGACCAAGCGCTCATGTTCATTGCGTTTAGAAGCGTGACGCTCAGCAATAGTTACGCCGCCTAACTGAAATTCTGCTGGGTGTTCAGCAAGCGCAGCGTAAGCATCATTCAAGCTAAGTTGGATATCGCCATCAGAAGAAGGGCTGCCAACAAGCACCGTGTCACGAACACCGTATTCGTTCCATGCTTCATCTAGCCAAGCAATAAATGCTTCTTTATCACGCTGAGAAACACTCTTGTATGTGATAACCGGCTTATCTGCTTTTTCACGGATTAGCTTAGAGTATGCGCGTGGATCTAGGGTGCGCATAAATGGAAACGGACGAGGTTTGTCGATACGGCTGCTTTCATCCTGAATGTCATAAACAATCAGACCATCAAAATCGACATGCTGTAGACGCTCTAGCAGTTTATCCGCAATACCTTGAGCGGTCTCTTCTGCAGTACCATCTTTCGGAGGTGTAGTACCAAATAGATATACTCCGCGGCGGTCGTCAGCAAATTTTGTTCTTAAATCCTGTTTCATTGTAGTTTTTCAATTTCTTTCTAAGCTTTAATTGCTGGCTATTCTAACAATTAATATTATTCATGTGTTTAAGTTATAAGATGAAAGTTTTTTGGTTAGAGTTGAGCAAATTTAATAGGCTGTTGAAAAAGTTGGGAGTAATGAGTTGAGCCAACCAGGTTTTGATCTATCTGAAGCAAGTAAAGCGATTGAAAAATCAGGCGAGGGGATACCGCCATTAGACAAGTGGAACCCTGATTTTTGCGGTGATATCGATATGCGTATCGCCCGTGATGGTAAGTGGTTTTACCTAGGCACAATTATCAGTCGGCCCGCAATGGTGAAACTCTTTTCTAAAGTGCTTTGGCTAGAAGAGGGAAAGTACTTCTTAAAAACTCCGGTGGAGAAAGTCGGGATTGAAGTAGAGGATGCCCCTTTTCTGATGACCGAAGTCCAAGTACAAGAGGGCGAAAATGGACCTGAGTATCAATTTGTAAGTACAACTGGGGATAAAGTTGTTATCGGCAAGGAGAATTCGCTTTGGGTTGAAGAGTGTAGCGAAACCTCTGAACCATCCCCTTATGTTGATGTTCGTTTTGGAATGAAAGGTCTACTTCACAGAAATGTTTTTTATGAATTAGTCGAATTAGCGATAGAACGAGAGATCGATAATAAACAGGTACTGGTTATCGAAAGTCAGGGTGTAACTTTCATATTAGGAGAAGTATCCTAAATTTAATTTAGGTAAAGTGAATTTAATCACGCCTAAGTATGAAGTTAAGTGGGGAAGTAATGGCGTCAGAGAATCGTTTTTCAATCTTACTGATAATTAAACAATCAGAAGAATTAGAGTCTCTTTGTAATATGGTGAAACGGCATTTTCCACGTTTCTATATTGCCCACAATGAAGAGGATGCTCTTTCCCTTATTGTAGAGCATAAGATAGATGTTCTATTGATGGGGTTACATACGATTCAGGAAAATGAAATTTGTTATCTCCATCTGATTAGCGCCAAGAAGAACATTGAGAAAATCCTTTTCAAGAAGATTGTCTTTTGTAGTCGTGAAGATCTCAAAGAAGCCTTTTCTATCTGCAATAAGGACGTGTTTGACGACTACTTTATTGTTCGTCCACTATACGACCCATATCATTTGCTACTTCGCTTACGCTTTATCCGTCGTGCCCTGCATGAGCAATCTAGTTCAGAGCATAATGATTTCTCAGTGGAAAGCTTATGTGACTATTTTGACCAGATCATCTCCTGCAATGAAGAGATATCTGACCTCAATGCTGAAAGTTATGAAAAGCTAATGCATCTGGTTTCTTTCTCTATGGATAGGATGAAGGAGAAAGTAATCGAAGAGGGAGGGTTGCATGAAGATCATCATGCCGATATGCGAAGTCTGTTTGATCAGCATAAAGAACAGCATCTGCGTGAGGTAGAGTTGCAACAAACTTCTGTTAAGCAGAGCCTTCAAGCGAAGGTTGATCGTTCAACTAATCTCACAAAACAGCAAAAAGAGACTCTGCAAACTAGCGATACCGTTGTGTTTGACGATAGCAACATTTTGCTGCTTGAGGACGAGAGTGAACAACGAGATCAGATTAAAGCAATTCTAGATTCAGGTGGCTATAAGGCACAGGTTTCGGGATGTGCGACTCACTCACTCAAACTGCTTCAGAGTTGGAAGCCGGATATAGTTTTACTGGATTTAACACTTCCCGATATGAGTGCGTTATTTGTGATCGATAAGATCAAAAATGATCCTGAAATGACACACACACGCATTATGGTTTTGGCCAAGCCGGGTGATACCCAAAATGCGCAAGAAGCAATGAAGCAGGGTGTGCATGAAGTGATTTTAAAACCGATCGACCGCGATATGCTGCTTTATAAGATGGGCCATAATCTGCAAGCTCTTAATGCCAAAGGTAAGTAATATTAAATATTGGGGAGGCTCCTGTTTTGTGAGATCCCCTTTGTTCTGAGAGTACAGTAACGATCCCATCTATTCGTTTTATCCTTCCAAAAGATTCCTTTGGGCTTTTAGCGCCTACCTTCCCACCTAATCTCAAATAATCATCTATATTTTATAAGTAACCTATTGAATGCATACAGGGTTGATATGCGAAAAGTTGTATCTTTGATTTTTTGGCTGTTGGTAACACTTGGGACAGCAGGGGCGGCTGCGGCTGAAACCAAAATAATGCTGATCCACAGTTACCATCAAGAGATGAAGTGGGTAGAAGACCTAACAGCAGGAGTAAAACAGGAATTAGGTGATGAATATCAGCTACTCATTCATCACATGGATACCAAACGCTTACCCAAAGGGATGTTTAAATACAGTGCCGCGAGGGCCTTTAGTGAGTTTCAGGAACAGAAGCCCGATTTAGTCATTATCTGTGATGATAATGGTTTTAGTTTACTTGGTGAGCGGATAGCAAAAACAACCCCTGTGGTTTTTTGCGGCATCAACTCGGATATTCGTCGTGATTATCCTTGGGTTCTCAATTCTCAGAATATTACCGGTGTCGTTGAGCGTCCAATGATAAAGCGCTCAATCGTTGAGTTTGCTCGTGCCACACGTATTAACCTGCACCAGGTACTCATTTTATTGGGTGATAGCTTAACAGCTAATGCAATTTATCATTATGACTTAGGCGGTAAATCACATTTTAATATTGCTAAGAATATTCGTGCTGATGTTGTCAGGGTTTCCAATGCAGCTGAATGGAAAGAGCACATTAAACTTAGCAAGAAACAAGGATATGATCTTATTTTGATTGCGGGCTATGCGGCTATGCATGAAGAGAATGGAGAGTACGTTAGCTTTGATGATTTAAGCCGATGGGTTTCGGCAAACGCGCCTGTGATGACCATAACAGCTCATGAACAAGCGATAGGAAAAGGAAGAGTCATGGCCGGGATGGTGGTTAGTGGTATTTTAATGGGCCAAGATGCAGCAAATTTAGCTAAGCAATTACTGGTGTTACCTAAAGATAGCCATCAGATCCCAATTCATTTTCAGAGTCAGGGAAAGATGATTTTAAGTCGTCATGAGTTGAGAAACTGGGGCCTTAAGGTAGATAACATCACATCAAGATCGCTTATTCTTTTACCTTAACTGGAAACTAAAGGGATTTAGTTATTTTGAGGGCATTTTCTCCCAAGCAATTGTTCATGTAATCTAACCGTATTTACTAAATTCCTGCTATCTTATAGTTACATGTCCACGACATACGTACTGCTGTATTGATATATTCTTTCTAGGTGGCTTGGTACAGGGAGTATCTGTTGAGAAAAACGATTGTACGTACCCTATATTTGATCGCCGGATTTATTTGCGTGCTTCTCGGTTTGATCGGGGTTATTTTACCTTTACTGCCAACAACGCCATTCCTTTTAGTAGCGGCTTTTTGCTTTTCTCGAAGCTCCGAAAGGCTTCATCAGGCGCTGCTGCAAAACAAGCTATTCGGCAAAATAATCCAAGACTGGGAAACGGACGGAGTAATTCCGTTAAAGGCTAAATGGTTAGCAACAGTGATGATGCTTGCTATGGTTAGCTATCCGCTGATTTTTAAAACCTTTCACTACGGCTTAAAATTGATTGTTGTTGCCACGATTATCTTCGCTCTCTGTTATATCTGGACACGCCCATCGGAACCTTTATTCAAAGGCAATGAGGGATAGTATGAGGGATAGTATGAGGGTAATCCAATTCCTCCTTTTCTTCCTATTTAGCAGCCATCTTCTAGCCGTAGAACAGCTATTATTTTCCGACAAAGAGAAGGAATACCTCGCTTCTAAACAACAGATTACGATGTGTATTGATCCCGACTGGTTACCCTTTGAGGCTATAAACGCTCAAGGTAAACATGTGGGGTTGTCTGCTGATTTTATGGAAGAGTATTCGAAGATGATGGGGATTCCTATTCAGCTAGTGCCGACTAAAAGCTGGAGTGAATCTTTGCACAAAGCTAAGGCTAGAGAGTGCGATATCTTATCGATGTTGAACGAAAGCCCAGAGCGTAGTGCTTATCTCAATTTTACTGCCCCTTATGTGACGGCTGCCGTTGCGTTGGTAAGTCGCTCGGATGTGCTTTTTATCGATGGTTTGTCTGCGTTGCAAGGCAAAGTGCTGGCAATGCCAAAAAATTACATTTATGAAGAGCTTATCCGCCGAGATTATCCTCTGATTCAAGTGGTCTACACAAAAAACCAAAAAGAGGCGATTAAGCTCGTATCATCTGGAAAGGCTTATGCGTCCATCGGTACGCAAATTAGTATGTTGCGGGATATCCAAGAAGTTGCGACGACTAACGTAAAAGTGGCTGGCTTCACTGAATACAAAAGTGTTTTGAGGGTTGGGGTTAGAAAAGATGATGAGCTTTTACTCAGTATATTTTCTAAAGCGGTAGATAATTTACCTCCACAAAAGACCAATCAAATTTTACAGCGTTGGTATAGCGTGACGGTTCAAAGTAAAGTCGATCAAACTTTGTTGTGGCAACTGCTGGTGGTCTTTTTCCTAATCTCCATGATCTTTGTTGTTCGATTTAGAAGTATCAGGCAATTTAACAAGATTCTTAAGGAGAAGAATAAACAGCTAGAGCGTATTAGTCAGACTGACCACTTAACTGGCTTATTTAATCGATTAAAAACCGATGCTGTGATCAAAGCTGAAGTCGCCCGAGCAGAGCGCTATGGTGGTAGTTTCTGCGTTATGCTGTTTGATATTGACCACTTTAAAGCAGTGAATGACAACTGTGGTCACCAGATAGGGGATAAAGTGCTTATAGAGATTAGTAACTTGGTGAGAACTAATATCCGAGAATCAGATATCCTTGGCCGCTGGGGTGGTGAAGAGTTTATGTTAGTGACACCTGAAATGGATATCAGTGGGGCCGAGAAGTTAGCTAATAAGCTCCGATTGTTAGTGCAGGATCATATATTCCCAAATCAAATTGATATCACGGTTAGCTTTGGTGTAGCAGAGTACAAGATGGGAGACAGCCCTGACGCGCTGTTAAACACTGCAGATAAAATGTTATACAAATCTAAAGAAGCTGGTCGAAACAGAGTCACGATTAGCTAGAAGGATCTCACAAATCACCTTTCGCAAGGGAGGTGATATTTCGGTTCTTTTCCCCCTTTCCATCAAAAAATCTATTTTTTTATTGTTTTTCAATGTGAAAGTTTCTCATTAAAAACTAGATAAAATTTTATTAAAAACACCTAAATGCCCAGTAAACCAAGGATTTACAGAGGTTTAAGGTGTTTTTAAAACAATGTTCAAAAATTTATGTACAAAATAGATAAAATTTTACTAAAAACGCGCTTTTAATAAGGTTAATTGGCACTAGGATTAGGGTATCTACAGTTACTGAGGCATATAGAGCGACAGTGATTGGTAACAGCAGTAATGATTAATCGAAAAATGTGCAGGTAAACGTTATGAGCACTATCAACAAAGGCTCTTCACAAAAATTTAGAATCGCGATGCTGGACGAACAGGGCAGCTTAGCGGGCTGGAGTCGTGAGATAGAGGGATCTGAATTTAATTGGGCGTTTGTCCGTTTAGATTCTAAACAGAGCTTAATCGACCAATTAGAACAAAACACATTTGATGCGGTTATCCTGCCTTGCTCTATGCGTGCAGTAGTCGATATAGAATTGATGGCTAAGTTAGCTCGCATTCAGCCTCAGGCTGTTAGAGTGTTTCTAGGAGCTGAGTTTTGGAATGCAGGACATAAAGCAAAAGCTGCTGAAATTGCCCATCGAATTTACCCAAACAATGTTTCGATCAAGCAGGTTGGAGAGGAGTTGGAATATCAGGTTAAGTTGGTGAAACTGCTTAATCGTTCCTCCTTGCAGGCGTATGTATCCACAGTGGGTTGTTTGCCGTCACCACCCAGTATGTATCGTCAACTGACTGAAGCGGTTAATTCTGATGTCGCAGATCTGACTGAGATTAGCGAGATCATTGAGCAGGACCCATCGGTTGTTGCGCAAATAATGAAACAGGTTAATTCGGCTTTCTTTGGTTTCAATCGCCAGATTTCTGATCTGAGAGAAGCAATCTCTTTACTGGGGGTAAGAAACCTTAGAAGTATGGCTTTGAGTAGTCAGTTAAATAAGCAATTTAAGCAGGGAGATGATTGGAATCAGTTCTCCTTTGAGCAAATGGGCCAGCGTTCTTTATTGGTAGCACGTTTAGCTCAAGCGTTATCTAGAAGAGCGGGCGCGAGCAAGGCGGTGCAGGATCAAGCCTTCTTAGCTGGGTTGTTACACGATTTAGGCGTCATGATTATGGCTGCTCATGATCCGGCTCAGTATAAAAAATTGATTACTTATGCCGTTAAAAAGCAAAAGCCAATTTATTTAGTTGAAAAAGCGGCATGTGGTTTCTTCCATGGTGAAGTGGCAGCTGCCTTATTGGCACTATGGAATCTACCACCGCAGGTCGTTGAGGCAGTCATGTTACATCATGTCCCTCATCTATCGTCGGCAACAGAGTTTAGTCCGTTAACTGCAGTACATGTGGCGGACGCTATGCTGCCATCAGTTGATGTGGCAGGAGAATGTGATCTGGCGAGTAGCTTATCGCTACGCTACCTAGATCAAGTGGGAGTTATGGATGAGGTCCCACAATGGCGCATTGTCGCTAACGAATATCGTGTTCGCATGGTATCCAATTTATAGAGAGGATCTCTTTTTCGCTGGAAAGATGCCAGTCCTTACCGGGAACATACGTCGGGGTCTGTGAAAGGTAAGGGTTGGCTTTCTTTTATTTTCGTTGTTTAACCAGTAACTCAATAATCTTGTTACAATCCTGCTTTTCACCTTCTACTGGCATCGTTGTGGCTAGAGCTAATAATTCGTCTTCTAAAACGCCTTCTCAAAAGAGCAATCGAAAATCGGGTCTGCATCCGCGCAATCCGCATGCTGCACCCTATGATATACCTCGCTTGGTTAAAGCATTTCCTGAGTTAGCTGAATACACCTATGAAACGCCACGAGGTGAAACCTCTATTCGCTTTGCTGAACCTAAAGCGGTAAAGCTGCTCAATCAGGCGTTATTAAGCACTGAATATAATATTCAGTTTTGGGATTTTCCTGAAGGTTATCTCTGCCCGCCAATTCCAGGTCGTGCTGATTATCTTCACTATATTGCCGATCTTTTGGCTGAATCGAATGGCGGTAAAGTGCCGGTAGGTGCTCAAGTTCAGGGTCTAGATATAGGTACAGGGGCTAACTGTATCTATCCATTGATTGGCAGTCAGAGTTACGGTTGGAAGTTTGTCGGTAGTGATATTGACCCTGTATCTATTGCTTGCGCGGAACAGATCGTCAAAGCCAATCCGGTTTTGAAAGGGAAGCTTAAGTGTCGACTACAACCATCTTCTCAGCAGGTCTTTCAGCAGATCATTAAACCGTCTGATCGCTTTGCCTTTACTATGTGCAATCCGCCGTTCCATGCATCGCTTCAAGAAGCGACAGCAGGGACTAAACGGAAGATTAGAAATTTGAATCGTGGCAAACAGACATCTTCCGGTAATGATCAAGTACTAAACTTTGCTGGGCAAGGAGCAGAATTGTGGTGCAAAGGCGGGGAAATTGCTTTTGTACGTCAGATGATCAAGGAAAGTGCTGAATTTGCTGAGCAGTCACTTTGGTTTACCTGCTTGATATCCAAAAAAGATAACCTGCCCATGGTTTACCAAGCTTTAAAAAATGTAAAAGCTAAAAAAGTAATCACTATTGAGATGTATCAAGGGCAAAAACTTACTCGTTTTGTGGCTTGGAGTTTCCACTCAAACCAATTACGAAGCGGTTGGTTTAGTCGGGACTAGATCAATATTTTGGTCCATTATTGAGTATCGTTATCATTAATGAGCTATAGTTAGTTTCCAGTATGGAATCCAAATTGGATCGTAATGTTACATAAGGAAAAGTTGATGTTGGTTAAGTGTCTTGTCACAGCTATTGCGCTTAGTATGAGCATTGCGATGCCTGTTAGTGCTGAAAATCACCACCAACAATCCCCTAAGTATAAAGTGCAGACCTTGACCGAGAACATTTCGATGTTGAAAGGAAAGGGCGGCAATATTGGGTTGTTAACGGGCAACCAAGGCTTGTTGATGATCGATGACGATTACCGTTCGATGTCACCAGCATTACAGAAGACCCTGCAAAAGTTTGGCGGTGAAGATAAGCTGACTTACATTATCAACACCCACTGGCATGGCGATCACACAGAGGGTAATCACCATTTTGGTCATCATGCGACGATCATTGCGCATGATAATGTTCGTGAGCGATTGCTTACCTCTCAAGAGGTTAAGCTCTTCAATATGAAAACGGAGCCTTATCCCGAACATGCGCTGCCTTCTATTACCTATCAACAAGCACTGACGCTCTACATTAATGATGAAGAGGTCGAGTTACTTCATCTAGCTGGTGGTCATACCGATGGCGATTCTGTCGTTTTCTTCAAAAAGGCCAATGCCGTCCATATGGGTGATCTTTATTTCAATGGCTTTTTCCCGTTCGTAGATATCCAGAATGGCGGTAATGTTGCCCGCATGGCAGAGAATGTGGGTCAGGTGCTTGAACTCATTGATGACAAAACCATTGTTATCCCAGGTCATGGCCCTGTATCAAATAAAGCTGAATTGAAGACATTTAAAATGATGCTGGAAGGCACGTTGGCTGAAGTAAAAGCGATGCAAGATAAAGGGATGAACTTGGGCCAGATGCAGTTAAAGGGTCTATCCCCTAAATGGCAAAGTTGGACTAATGGTTTTCTGTCAACAAGTGTTTGGATCGGCATTCTTCACAGCAGTCTTGAAAAATAAGCTTATTCATAACGCGCACTTTTTCTATCTCTAAGTTTTTTGCTTTCAAACCTTCGTTTAGGGGGCGGCGCTTTTGATAGTGAACGCTGTCCTGTTTCTATGACTTCTTTAAAATCAATAAGTAATGACGATGCTTAAGGATAGGTTTATCGATTTTAATTGAGGCTTAATTCCAGAATAAACTCGAAAAAACTGAAATTATATCTACGCTTTGATTATGTGCTTAACAGCGATTACTCGCTGAGTCTGTGACATAAGAAGAGTGTGCCGATGTATAAATTGTTGTCGTTTCTGCGTGGTTTTTCGTTAAAAGCTCGCGTGCGTTGGGCGTTTTTTATTGTTCTAAGTATTGGTATTACGCTCTCTGCCTTTCTTTACTGGCACTATACAGAAAAAAATAGACTCCACGGTCAGGTGCAGCATTTAAGTAACAGCCTGCATGCGGTTGATGAGTTTAGATATAACCTTTCTCGGATCGAGTTAATCAGTGCAGAAATGCTGGTGTCCTATCCAATCGATCAGGACCGATACCTCGAAGCTTATACCGCTCTGCAAGAGACCAAACAGATCTTTAACTTATCTATCGCGCCTTCACTCTCGGGTCGAGAAGGCCTATCCGAATTTAATAAGCTGCTGTTTCATCACTTTACGCTATATAGCCAACAGTTAAGACACTTTCAGAGCCTCCTAGAGGAAGATCGCATTTCCGATGCCAAGCAGTTCTATGTGAAAGCACTGGGTGTGCAGGAATATCACAAGCAAGTAGATTCAGTTGCTGCAGAATTCAGAAAGAAGCTCCTAGGTGTTAAAGGAGACCTACTAACTCACGCAGAAGAGCAAGAAAAGCTCTTTAATACCCAAGGAGGCTTGCTCTTAGTTTTCGTCGTAATTGCTAGTTTCTTGATGGTTTCAGCCACACTCAAGGCGATGTTTAGACCGATAGGATTGGTGAAAAGAACCTTAACCGCTTTAGCTAATAAGAAGACGGCCCAACAGGAGATTTCTAAAGCTGGTCAGCCTCAAGAGATTAAAGAGTTGCTTGAGGCGGCTACAGAGCTGCGAGATGAACTGTTACAAGTTGAAAACCAGCGCTGGATCAAAACTAATATTTCGGAGATCAGTGCTGAGCTCCAGCAGATAAGAACGACCAATGAGCTGGCTAAATCGTTTTTGCAAAAGATCGCGCCTTTGATTCATCTAGGCCACGGCGTTTTCTATCTATTTAACGAGCAGGAGAAAGCACTTCAGCTATTAGAGGGATATGCATTTAGAGAGCGCAAATTTCTTAAGCAGACTATTGCTGTTGGTGAGGGGTTGATTGGTCAGTGTGCTTTAGAGATGGCCCCTATTATTTTAACTGACCCACCAGAAGACTATATCAAGATCAGCTCGGGTGTCGGCGAAGCGAAGCCTAAGAATATCTCTGTTTTCCCTGTGATCCACAATAACAAACTGCTTGCGGTGGTTGAGCTCGCTAGCTTTGTTGAATTTGGCCAAACAGAACAAGCCTTTATCGAGGGTTTACTGCCTATATTGGCCATGAATTTAGAGATCATTGAAAGGAGTAATAAAACCCAGCTATTGCTTAATGAGAGCCGTGAGCAAGCTGAAAAAATGGAACGCCAAGCAACATTGCTTGAAGAGCAAACGGCGGAGATGGAAGGGCAGCAGAGAGAGATTAAGTCGGCAGAAAAACGTAGCCGTCTAATTCTTGAATCAGTAAAAGACGGCATCGTGGGATTAAACACCGAGGGGCGAATCACTTTTGCCAATCCAGCTGCTTATGACTATTTAGGGTTTACCGAGGAAGAGTTTTTAGGTCAAAGCTTCCAAACACTGGTTCATTATGCCGATGAAGATGGGAAACCTTATGCTGAGGATTCACATAGCATCTGCCATACGGCTACTGATGGTGTCGCTCGATCTAGTGAAGACGAAGTCTTATGGCATAAACAGGGTCATTCCTTACCGATTGAATACACATCCACGCCAATTTTTAGTGACGATAAAATTATCGGTGCGGTGGTTGTTTACCGTGATATTACGGAAAGAAAACAAGCGCAAGATGCTCTTAATGAGGCAGCTATTGAGCAGAAAGCGATCCTAGAGTCGGCGACAAGGGCGATCGTACTGCTCAAGGACCGTGTGGTTCAGCAAGCGAATAATAAACTCTCAGAGCTGTTTGAACGTCCTATGGAAGACCTTATGGGGCACAGCACCCTGCAATGGTACCCAGATGAGGAAACGTTCAACTATATCGGTGAGTATGCCTACGGCGAACTTGCGAAAGGTAAGGTTCATCAACAAGAAGTGCAGATGGTTAAAGCTGACGGCACCCTGTTTTGGTGTCATTTGAGCGGCAAAGTTCGTGACGCCGATGATATGTCTAAAGGCACCGTTTGGATGCTTGAAGACATAACTGATCGAAAAGAAACCGAAGAGAAAGTGAATGCTTATTTTGAAAACTCCAGCGATGGCCTTCTGGTTCTAAGTCCAAAAGAGGGCTTTATCCATGCGAACAGAAGAGCTGCAGATATCTTTGGGTTTGATGATGTTAATGAACTACTAAAATGCACACCTGAAATGCTATCCCCTGAATATCAACCAGACGGATTACTTTCATCTCAAGAGATAGAGCGGCACATGGAACTCGCTCTGTTTGGAACTGAGCCTCACCAATTTGATTGGGTTCACAAAAACACATCAGGTAAAGAGGTGCCTTGTGAAGTTTCTTTAGTACCTATCAGCTTAAAGAATAAGCCCGCTCTGATTGTCAGCCTTCGTGACATAGCTGAGCGTAAAGCGGCTGAACAGGAGATGCTAAAAGCGAAAGAGCTTGCTGAGGAGGCAACCCAAGCTAAGAGTGATTTCCTCGCTAACATGAGCCATGAAATCAGAACACCGATGAATGCCATCATCGGCATGTCCCATCTTGCCCTGCAAACTGAGTTGAATACTAAACAGAGAAATTACATCGAGAAGGTCAATCGCGCAGGGGAAAACCTACTTGGGATCATCAATGAAATCTTAGACTTTTCTAAAATTGAAGCAGGCAAGATGACACTCGAATCGACCGAGTTCTACCTTGATGATGTGATGGAAAACATCGCCAGCATTCTTGCCATGAAAGCGGAAGAGAAGGGCTTAGAACTGCTGTTTGATAGCCCTGCTAATATCCCTACCGCTTTGATTGGTGATCCACTAAAACTCGGCCAAATACTGACTAACCTTGCCAACAATGCTGTGAAGTTCACTGACGAGGGCGAGATTGTAATCAGCATCCATGTGGAAAAGATGGAGTCCAAGCACGTTACCCTCCATTGTGCGGTTAAAGATACTGGCATAGGCATGACCCTTGAGCAGAAAAGCAAAATGTTCCAGAGCTTCTCTCAAGCCGATACTTCAACCACCCGTAAATATGGCGGTACTGGATTAGGCCTAGTAATTTCCAAAAAGCTAGTCGAGCTGATGGAGGGTGAGATCTGGCTGGAAAGTGAAGTCGGTCAAGGCACTACGTTCCATTTCACGGCGCGTTTAGGCTTACAAAAAGATCCTATGCATCGCCGAATGTTCCATGCAGAAGAGCTTGATGGCGTCAAAGTGCTGGTGGTTGATGATAATGCTGCTGCTCGCGACATTATCGCTAATCTTATTAACAGTTTTGGTATGCAGGCTGACACTGCCAGCGATGGTGATGAAGCAGAGCAGATCATTATTGAACATCAATCCTCTGAAAATCGTTATGACCTCTTATTAATCGATTGGCAAATGCCGCAAAAAGATGGAGTCACCACTCTGTATGAATTAATGAATAATGAGAGCGTTATCTGTCCGCCCGCCATTATGGTGACTGGTTATAGCCGTGAGGATGCTATCGATGAAGCAAGCGAACGCGGGGTGGAGATAGAATCTGTTCTGACCAAACCTGTGACTGCCTCGTTCTTGCTTGAAGCCATAGGCACATCGCTGAACAAAGGCACAGTGGTCGAAAATCACCGCTCTGCTGTGAAAGAAAAAGAACGTGTTGATCTAGCCGGGCTCTCAGTCTTGTTAGTTGAAGATAACGAGATGAATCAAGAGCTGGCTACAGAGCTATTAGAGCAAGCAAAAATCAGCGTAAAGGTTGCTAATAATGGTCAGGAAGCTGTTGATATCTTATCGATGGAAACAAATTTCGACATTGTATTGATGGATTGCCAGATGCCGGTGATGGATGGTTTTCAGGCAACCGAAAGAATACGGCAGATGGAGAAAGTGAAACACCTGCCAATTATTGCCATGACCGCCAATGCCTTAACAAGCGATAAAGAGCGAGTGCTGAATGCGGGCATGAATGATCATATTGGTAAGCCGATCAATATTGATCAGATGTATGCAACCATTGAGCGTTGGGCCTGTGTATCAAAACGTAATTCTCGTGTTATCGAGTCTGCTCCGGTTACCCAAGACTTAGACTTTCCAGTAATACCTCACGTTGATACAGCCAAGGGACTCTCCAGTATGCGGGGAAACCAAGAGCTCTATCTTAAAATGTTAAAAGGGTTTTATGAGCACCACCGAGATTTTGATGCTCAATTCACCGCAGCGATTGAAGATGAAGATCCTACCGCACCGATGCGCTGTGCCCACACTTTGAAAGGCGCTGCTGCAACCATTGGTGCCACAGAGTTGGAAGTTTTAGCAGAAGAGTTAGAAAGCTTATGCGCCGAAGCAAACTTTAAAGTGGCTGACATTCAAGGCGCTGTTAAAGACGTTGCTGAAGAGGCCGCGTTAGTCGTGGAAAATATAGAGGCATCAGGTCTTATAGCTACGGCTAGTTTGGCATCAGGTCAAAACTGTAATGCAGAAAAACTAATTGCATCTATCCCTAAATTACGAAATTACCTTTTAGAGAGTGATAGTGAAGCGCTTGAGGTTATAGAAGCCCTTGAGAGTGAATTAGGTGGCAAGGCTTTAGAGCTACTTGAGCCAGTTGCGAAGGCGATTAACGTGTTTGATTTCGATCTGGCATTAGAACGTCTTTCGGAGATGGAAGAGGCTATCAACAATCTCTAGATATTTAAGTGTTTGGCTGTAGTTAGTCCCAGTTAAGGGTGTAGCTATACTGTTTTAAACGGCCTGCTAGAAAGACATATTTGCATAATCCAACGCTTTATTAAGCAATGATGGAGTACGTAAATGAGCAAGACGCAGTCTCAGTGGGTAGAAAAACCTACTGTTCTTGTTGTTGATGATACGCCAGATAATCTGGCGCTTATGTCTGCGCTTTTAAAAGATCACTACCGTGTTAAAGTGAGTAACTCCGGCGCCAAAGCACTAGATATAGTCAACTCGGCAACCCCGCCTGATCTAATCCTACTCGATATCATGATGCCCGAGATGGATGGCTACGAAGTTTGTAAGCGCCTCAAAGAAACGGAAAACACAGCAGATATTCCCATCATCTTTTTAACAGCTAAAACAGAAAGCCGCGATGAAACCAAAGGACTGGCATTAGGAGCGGTGGATTACCTAACGAAACCCGTTAATCCAGAGATCCTGATGGCAAGGGTGTCTAACCATTTGCAATTGAAAGCACAAAAAGACTTCTTAGCGGATAAAAATGAGTTCTTAGAAAAAGAGGTTCGTCGTCGTACTCAAGAAGTGACAATGGTGCAGGATGTCACCATTCTTATTCTTGCCTCGTTAGCGGAAACACGAGATTCCGATACCGGTAACCATATTCGCCGTACGCAATTTTACATTCGTGCCTTGGCTGAAAAACTCAGATTCTTACCTAAATACAGCGAACTCTTAACCGACGCTTATATCGATGTGCTGTTCAAATCAGCGCCTTTGCATGATATCGGAAAGGTCGGTATTCCAGATCATATTCTTTTAAAGCCAGGGCCATTTGAGGATGACGAGTTCGAAATCATGAAAAGCCATACCACCCTAGGTAAAGAAGCGATCGAACAAGCGGAAGCTCAGTTGGGTGTTGAAGTGGATTTCTTGAAGGTCGCAAAAGAGATCGCTTACTCGCATCAAGAGAAGTGGGATGGTTCAGGCTACCCTGAGGCCTTAAAAGGCGAAGAGATCCCGCTTTCTGCAAGGCTAATGGCGATCGCCGATGTCTATGATGCCCTGATCTCAAAACGTGTTTATAAAAATGCCATGTCCCATGAACAAGCAGTGGCGATCATCGAAGAGGGCAGAGGCAATCATTTTGACCCAGAACTCGTAGATTGCTTTATCGAAATTAAGGACGATCTACTAGCAATAGCACTGCGCTTTGCCGACAGTGATGAAGGCGTTTTAAACGTAAATTAATCAAAGCTCTGTAATGTGATACTAAGATACGCAAGCGCCACCAAATCACTAACGTATCTTAGCTAATACAGTTTTAACGTCTAAAAGTGCTTTGCATGAAACCTTAGATGCTCTTCTATAAAACTGGCGATAAAGTAATAGCTATGGTCGTAGCCATCGTGTAATCGCAGCTCCACAGGGTTATCCCCAGCCGCAGCTAACAGCGCTTCCGGTTTTAACTGTTCATCCAAAAACTGATCTTTCTTACCTTGATCAATCAGTGTCGGCATAAAGTTATTAGCGTGCTTAATCAGCTCACAGCTATCGTATTGTTTCCAAACCTCTACATCATCACCAAGATACGCACCAAATGCCTTCTGACCCCAAGGGCAGTTGATCGGATTGGTAATCGGGCTAAATGCACTCACAGATGAGAAACGCTGCGAATTGCGCAAAGCGATCATCAACGCGCCGTGTCCACCCATGGAATGGCCGGAAATCGCTCGTTGTTCTGTGACAGGGAAGTTCGCTTCAATCAGGGCAGGTAGCTCAGTCACAATGTAATCGTACATCTGATAGTGCTGTTGCCACGGTGCTTGGGTAGCGTTGACATAAAAGCCAGCACCCATGCCTAAGTCATAGCCGGGATCGTCCGCTACGCCTTCACCACGAGGGCTGGTATCGGGTGTGACAATGGCGATACCTAACTCCGCAGCAATACGCTGTGCTCCGGCTTTTTGAATAAAGTTCTCATCGGTGCATGTCAGGCCAGATAGCCAATACAGCACCGGTACTTTCTCTCCAGCCAGTGTTTGCGGCGGAAGAAAAATAGAGAAGCGCATACTGCAGCTTAAACTGGTGGAATCATGCTGATACTGCTTCTGCCAACCACCAAAGCTTTTGAATTGAGCTAAATTTTCAATCTGCATTGAGTTTACTCACATCCACCCTGAATAGACTTAGGGCGGATTTCGGTTAGGGTTACTTAAGACAATTACTTATCGAAGTGGATGACGCTGCGAATACTTTCGCCTTCGTGCATCAAGTCGAACGCTTTGTTGATGTCCTCTAGTCCCATGGTGTGGGTGATAAAGTCAGACAGCTTAAACTCACCTTGTAAGTAGCGTTCAACGTAGTCAGGAAGCTCAGAGCGGCCTTTAACACCACCAAAGGCAGTACCGCGCCATACGCGTCCAGTCACCAACTGGAATGGACGGGCAGAGATCTCCTGACCTGCACCGGCAACACCGATAATCACCGACTCGCCCCAGCCTTTGTGGCAGCACTCAAGGGCAGAGCGCATCACATCAACATTACCGATACACTCAAACGAGTAATCCACACCGCCGTCGGTTAATTCAACGATGACATCCTGAATCGGCTTGTCGTAGTTTTTAGGGTTAATACATTCGGTTGCGCCTAGCTGTTTAGCTAGATCAAATTTACTTTCGTTGATATCAATGGCGATGATGCGGCTCGCTTTCGCCATGGTTGCACCAATCACAGCAGACAGACCAATGCCGCCCAAGCCAAAGATGGCAACCGTTGCGCCTTCCTCAACCTTGGCGGTATTCATTACCGCACCCATACCGGTTGTCACGCCACAGCCTAATAGGCAAACCTCTTCAAGCGGTGCCGCTTTGTTTACTTTCGCCAGTGAGATCTCAGGTAGTACTGTGTATTCAGAGAAAGTAGAGCAGCCCATATAGTGATAGATCGGCTGACCATCTTTATAAAAACGAGTGGTGCCATCGGGCATTAAGCCTTTACCCTGTGTTTCTCGTATTTTCTGGCAGAGGTTGGTTTTGCCAGATTTGCAAAACTTACACTCGCCGCATTCAGGTGTGTATAGCGGGATCACGTGATCACCCACTTCTACACTGGTCACACCTTCGCCCACGGCTTCAACAATACCGCCACCTTCATGGCCTAAAATGGAAGGGAAGATGCCTTCTGGGTCTTCACCAGAAAGGGTAAAGGCATCGGTATGGCAAACACCTGTCGCCACAATCTTGATAAGCACTTCACCTTTTTGCGGTGGCATTACGTCAACTTCTTCGATGGATAGTGGCTGGTTAGGCCCCCAAGCGATGGCTGCTTTGGATTTAATCATGGCTCTACTCTTTATTTAGGACAGCGTTTTTAATCAATAAGGATCAATGTGCTAAACATTATAGTTTTTTCATAAATCGCTATAATCTAGCTAAATATGAAAATACTTTTACGAGGTTGTAATAATGTTTGGCTGGGAGGGGGTAACCGAATTTGTTGCCGTAGCAGAGACAGAAAGCTTCACAACAGCATCGCAGCGCTTAGGTATCTCTACTGCACAAGTGAGCCGACAGATCAGCGCATTAGAAAAGCGCCTTGCGACAAAACTGTTTTATCGCACAACCCGCAGGGTATCAGTTACAGAAGAGGGTAAGATCTACTATCAACACTGCCGCCAACTGTTAGATGGCCTAGACGAAGCAGAAAGAGCATTAAGCCAGTTACAAAGTCGCCCACAGGGAAAACTAAAACTGACCGCCCCAACCACCTTTGGCGAAACCAAAATTATCCCACTGCTAAACGACTTTATGTTGCAGTACCCAGAACTCGAAGTGGAATGCCACCTAACTAACCAGAAAGTGGCGCTGGTGGAAGAGGGCTACGACTTAGCGATCCGCCTAGGTAAATTGGCAGACTCCAGCATGATTGCAAAAAGGCTCGGTGCCAGACAACAGTTTATCTGCGCCTCAAAAGATTACCTCAACGCCCATGGCCGCCCCGACTCTATCTCTGAGTTAGAACAGCACAACTGCCTAAAAGGCACATTGGATTACTGGCGCTTATTGGATGGAAGCGAAGAGAGGGAAGTACGGATTAAAGGCAGATTCCGCTGCAATAGCGGTTTAGCGCTGTTAGATGCTGCGCTAAAAGGACTGGGGATAGTGCAACTGCCAGATTACTACGTGAAAGAACATATTGAGCAAGGAAGGTTAGTGCCTCTGCTTGAGACCTACCAACCTGAGCCTGAAGGTATCTGGGCTTTGTATCCTCATAACCGCCATCTTTCCCCTAAGGTACGGATGCTGGTGGAGTATTTATCAAATCAGCTTTAGATATATCCATGTTTGTTATGCGGGTAAATGTAAGATTCGCTTGCATAAATCATTACCAAATACTGAGGGGGTAATAGATCTAAATTTAAACTTTTCCTACAGGGTCAGAATTTAGTTTTAGTACCAGTTCCGTTTGACGATGGGTATCTGTTTTCTCAAATATCGATTTTAAATACCACCGTGCAGTTTCATATGAGACTCCTATGATTCTTGCTGCATTTTTTAGTTCGGTTCCTTCTGCTAACTGTTGAGCGAGTCTGGCTTCACTATTAGTAAGGGAATATGAAGAGGTAAGGTGAGTTAATTTAATTGGAGTTGGTGCTGTACTGTTCTTGATGATCACAATTGCTGCTGCATCATTAAATAGAGGAAGTTCTTGTATTGGTAGAGGGAGAAGGTTAATAAAAAAATTATTTGCATCAGTTAATTTTAAATTAACAGGTAATTCTTTATTACTAACTCTAAGTAATTGAATTTGTTCTAATGATTTACAAAGCTTGTCTCGATCTTCTGCTAGTTTGGCAGTTATTCGGCCATTATGGATAAATAAACTTTTGCACCGATCAAAACTATCTCTAGCGGTTTCATTCATCTCAATTAAGTCTCCCTGTTTCGAGATGATCGCAACACCAAGCCCTATGTTTTTTATCAGTAAGTTACTACAACTAGACTTATATTCGAGCTTTTGAAACATAGAAGACATTTCTAATGCACGGCATATATGACGGCTTAGGGTCTTCTGTAACAGTATTTCTTGATCGCTATATTTGCCCTGTTCGAAGGATCGCATCTGGGTAAAGCAAACCAGATTGTTTTTTTCTGCTATCAATACTCCGCCTGAAGTGTGATCAAAGTTTTGCGGTTTCATCCATTCGTTGTAGAAGGCGGTATTGTGATAGTAGTCGCTATCCTGATTCAACTGATTGAATAGCTGTTCAGAAAAAAAATGTCCAGGTAGAAGGTCTTCAAGTTCAGCAAAGGTTGGGTTTAAGAGAGCATAGTCTTTGTTATAACTTGAAAGTGCTTCCTCGCTCACACCTAAAAATGGTATCTGGGTGGACATTAGGGCGTTGTTGTTACTCACAAATATTCCGGTGGCATTAGAGTTAAAGTACTTATTAAGCAGAAGCAGGGTTTCTTCCCAAGATTCGGGATCAATTGCTGATTGGTAGATGGACTCTATGAGTTCATTAAATTTGAGGTAGTCCATTACAAAGTTCCTTTGTTCCTACCTTTTCTATTGAGTGTTTATTCATTATTTCAATGAAACTATAGACACTATCTGGTTTCTTAGACGTTTTACGTTTTTGCTATTTAGCTGAAAAAAAACTGCTTAAAACACTTGTTTTAATATTCCACTCAATTGGGGGGAGGCTTTTTTCGAATTCCTATCCAATAATTCACTTCACAGTAGCTATAGGAATAGCTTTGGAAAGAAGGGCTTAGAGTTTTTATCTTTTTTAAGTGATTGCTTTTAAGACTTGCTTTCCCTATGAGGTTTTCAGGGAATGAGTGAATGTTAAGTTAGGTGAGGGCATTGTTATTTAAACATGAAAAGTTTATTGCTTTTTTTGTTTTAATATTAAAAAAAATAATATAGCTATATTGAGGGCAAATATTTGTATTTAAAAACAATTAGTTATATGTGGCTTTCGTGAGGTCTGCATTTTTTTGTATTCAACTAGAGTGTAGCATCAATAAAATCAGCATATGCTAATTTGCGATTTGGCTTGAGGCCGAGCCTAGGACATGGATGTGCAGTAGAAGTTCCCTTGGATTTAATACATCCATCCTAAAGATCTGGTTACCCCAGTGCCTCATTAATGACCTAAATATGGATAAAAATTGGGAGTTAATGATGAGTGATCAAGTACTAACAGGGACTGATGATTCAGACCTAATCGAAGGCACAACTTCGGATGATAAGATAAATGGCGGCGATGAAGGCGATGTTCTTCTTGCTGGCGATGGGGACGATAAAGTTAATGCTGGTGATGGCGATGACCTCATAGAAGGTGGTGCTGGCGACGACTATATCAATGGTGGTGATGGTTTTGACATCGCTTACTACGATGGTGAAGTTCAGGTTTACGTTAATGACGATGGCGTATTAGAACTATCCGACGGCAAAGGTAATACCATTATTCTTGATGCCGGAGATGATGGCACTGATATTCTGCGAAATATCGAAGCGATTCAGTTCACTAACTACACCTTCTATCTAGATGGCCGCAACAATGCGGTTCTTGCCGTAGATGATGCAGCTTCTACTGATGAAGATACATCGCTATTAAATATTGATGTTCTGTCAAACGACCTAGATCTAGATGGCGATACTCTTTCTGTAACCGGTTTAGATACTTCCGGCTCTACGGGGCTGTTTACCCTGAATCTTGATGGTTCTATTAACTACGATCCTAATGGTGGATTCGAATATCTGGCTATAGGTGAAAGTGCTACGGATTCCGTTATTTATACCGTAACTGATGGCAACGGCAGTGTTGTGACAGGTACGTTAACCTTAACGGTTGATGGCGTAAATGATGCGCCTGTGGCTGCAGATGATGCTGCAACAACTGATGAGGATACATCTGTTTTTGGCAATGTTTTAACCAATGATTCAGATGTAGATGCGTCAGACACCCTGACAGTTACTCCACAAACAGATGTGGCGGGTGATAACGGTGGTACTTTTACACTGTTGGCTGATGGTTCTTTTACTTTTGATCCTAGTTCTGATTTTCAGACATTGGCTTTAGGTGAAAGCCTGACAAGTAGCATATCGTATGATATCTCCGATGGTAATGGGGGAACATCTACGGCAATTTTGAGTGTGTTGGTTAACGGTGTGAATGACATGCCTGTAGCGATGGATGATTTAGCCACTACCGACGAGGACACAGTTGTATCTGGAAATGTTCTAATCAACGATTCAGATGTAGATGCATCTGACATTCTGACAGTTACGCCTCAAACTGATGTAGCGGGTGATAATGGCGGTACTTTTACATTGTTGGCTGATGGTTCTTTTACCTTTGACCCGAGTGAGGATTTTCAGGCTCTAAATGATGGAGAAAGCTTCACTACAAGCGTTGTTTATGAAGTCGTAGATGGGAATGGTGGGGCAGCTACAGCAACTTTAAGCATTGAAGTTTTAGGTGTAACTGATACGGCCCCAAGTGATGCAACTATAACATTCGATTCTTTAATAGGTTTTGAAGATTATAACAATGGTGTTCCATTTAGTTATGACGAAGCTGGTTTTAGCTTTACCGCCACAGGAAATCATGTAGATGGTACTGGAGTCTTGTCTTGGCACGATGGTGGATATAATGCTGGAGACAACGACATTACGATGACTGCTGGAGGTGAGACATTTGATCTGTTGTCTCTAGATATCATTTATAACAGTGGTTTTTCAATTGTCACAGATAATGGAAGTTGGAGTTCAGGTGGTTTAACAGGAACCGATGTAGAAGTGAATCTGACAGGTATTACTTGGGCTACTTTTGAAACATCTTCAACATCAAGTATTGATAATATCGATGTGAGTTTCGGCCTGCCTGATCATTATGAAGGATCATTGAATGCGGGTGAATCAGGGAGTGGTTTTGTATCAAGTAGTGGTTATTGGTATGACCCAAGTCCAACAACAAGCGATTATTGGCAGGTCAGTGGGGATGCTGGTGACACAATAACGATCACTGTTGAACGTACTGAACTGAATTATGATCCAGCGTTTTGGATTGTAGAGGGAACAATTGAGGACCCATCTACATATTTCTCTGGTGGCTCTAACGCAGGTATTGACTATTCTGATCCAGGCGTTGTGAATTTCTCTGATGATGAAATCTATAGCCCCGGTCCATATGGTGATCCACATGAAACCTTTACTCTAGCTGCTGATGGTGAATATACGGTAATTGTTACTAACTATGCTAGTGGCAGTGACGGAGGTGATGGGCTGTTCTCTTATGATATTTTTGTTGCTTGATTAAAGTAATTTAGGGCCGCTTGAGATATCAGCGGCTCTAGTTACTTAAAAAATAGCAAACCATCTAGTTGGTAATAATGAGTGTGTTTAGGATGAACCATCCAGTGTTAAAAATAATTTTATCAGTACGAAAGGCAATTATTTTCTCTTTGGTTTTGAGTTTTTTTATCAATTTGCTTTTATTGGCATCCCCCCTTTACATGCTTCAGGTATACGATCGCGTTTTGAGTAGTCGTAGTCTGGATACGCTTTTTTTCCTTACAATCATTGTTATCTCAGCAATTTTGTGTCTCTGCCTGCTTGAGGCAATTCGTTCTGCTATAGCAGTTAAAACAGGCCTTTGGATGGATAAAAAAGTTTCAAGCTTGTTATTACCTTCAGTAGTAAAAATAAGTTTACAAACTAAATCTGAATTATCAGGTCAGGGATTGAGAGATATGGGAACAGTGAGGAGTTTCATTACTGGAAACTCGATGTTCTCGTTAATGGATGTTCCTTGGATGCCTTTGTATCTATTAGTGCTCTATTTGTTACATCCCATTTTGGGACTCCTTGCTCTAGGAGGGGCGCTATTTATTTTTATGATTGCCGTAGTTAATGAGTTACTGACCCGAAAATATCAGCAGAACTCGAATGCTTTAGTCGCACGAGCGTATGGTTTTTCAGATTCAGTATCAAGAAATGCAGACGTTGTTGAAGCGATGGGAATGGTCCCTCAAATAGTCTCTTCATGGCAAAAAATGAATGATGAATCTTCTAATAGTCAGCAGCGCGCTCTGGGGTTTACCGGTTGGTTAGGAGCTGTAAGTCGTTTTATTCGTTTGGGGCTGCAAGTCGCGATTCTGGGTATGGGAGCGTTACTTGCTATAAATGGTGAAATTTCTGCTGGGGCTATTATTGCTGCGTCTATTCTTGTGGGCCGAGCATTACAGCCTGTTGAACAATCTATTAATTCATGGCGTTCTGCTACTTCAGCTTGGGACGCCTACATTCGGGTAAAACAACAACTTCTAGCTACCCCTGCTTATGACGATCAAATGGAATTGCCTAACCCTGAAGGCAAACTATCTATTGAGGGACTAAGTTACGCATTTCCAGGTTCTCAACAGGCATATTTGAAAGGAATTAGCTTCAGGGTTGGCCCCGGACAGCTATTGGCAATCATGGGGCCTTCTGGCTCAGGCAAAACAACACTTGTACGACTTTTATTAGGCAATCTGAAACCCAATTCTGGCTTTGCTCGTTTAGATGGTATGGATATGTCCATGTGGCACTCTGATGATAGAGGCAAACATATAGGGTACCTACCTCAGGACGTTGAGCTGTTTGCAGGTACAGTGAAAGAAAATATTGCCAGAATGGCCAATGGCGTTACTGATCAGATAATAAATGCCTCTAAAATGGCAGGGGTGCATGAAATGATCATGCGCCTTCCGCAAGGATATGATACCCAGATCGGCAGTCATGGTATGTCATTGTCTGGCGGGCAGAGACAGCGTATAGGTTTAGCCAGAGCTTTATATGGGGAGCCTAAGTTACTTGTACTGGACGAACCCAATTCCAGCTTGGATCAGCAGGGTGAAGGTGCGCTAATGAAGGCTCTGAAAGCCGTTAAAGAGAAGAATATTACCACTGTAGTGATTTCTCACAGGCCTTCCGTATTGGAACATGCTGATCTTGTATTGCTTATGCAAGAGGGAATGGTTGCCAATTTTGGCCCACGAGATGAAGTATTGAAAGTGCAACCGGCTAGTGTAAGTACACCAAGAAATAATGCTGTTCCTATCGGTAAGTCTGCAAAAACTGCTATTTCATACACGATTAAAAAGTAGGGAGACGGTGATGGATAAAGAGCTTTCTTCATTAATATCGAAATATACAGTGGCAGGTTTTTGCGTTGTTGTTACCTTTTTCGGTTTGTTTTTAGGTTGGTCAATACTTTCTCCATTAGACAGTGCAGCTATTGCAACAGGTGAGGTGGGATCAGAGGGCAAACAAAAAATAGTGCAGCACCTAGAAGGGGGAATTGTAAAAAAGATCTTAGTTAAAGATGGAGATCAGGTTAGAACGGGACAGATACTGGTGAGCCTTGATGATACGCAAGCACAAGCAAGTTTGTCTTTGATTGAGGATAGGTATTGGTCATCTATAGCCTTACAGTCAAGGCTGGTAGCTGAAAGAGATGATTTATCAGAAGTTAAGTATCCAGAAAGCCTGATTAACTCTGGCAACAAAAATATTAAGGCAATCCTTACGGCGCAAACCAATATATTCTCCTCGCGCAGAGCATCACTGGAACAGAAAAAAGGGATTCTTGCGCAACGCATTGCTCAATCTAAGGAAGAGATTAAGGGACTCAAAAACGCTGTTCACTCTCAATATGAGCAACTCTTGTTGGCAAAGGAGGAAATCGATGCTTATGACTATCTAGAGCAAAAAGGGATGTCTATGGGCAAGTCGCGTTTGTTGGCTATAAAAAAGGATGCCGCCAGAGTTAGAGGAGAGCGAAGTAAAAACTTAGCTGCAATCGTTCGCACGGAAAAAGGAATCGGTGAAACTGAGCTAAGAATTAGTACCTTAAATGCAGAACACCTAAATGAAGTGGTTGAGCAGCTTCGAACTGTACAAACAGAGTTATTTGATTTGGAAGATAAGCTTCGTGCTGCAAAGGATGTTTTAGACAGAACCAAGATTAGAGCTCCTATAGCAGGAACCATTGTTGGTTTACAGATTCATACCGAAACAGGCGTGGTTGCTCCAGGGGCTGAAGTGTTAGGTATTGTACCTTCCGGCGAACAATTGGTTGTAGACGCGCGAATTAATCCGAAGGATATCGATGTTGTTCGCCCCGG
The DNA here is from genome assembly GCF_047778105.1 of Neptuniibacter sp. QD37_11. NCBI lineage: Bacteria > Pseudomonadati > Pseudomonadota > Gammaproteobacteria > Oceanospirillales > Oceanospirillaceae > Neptuniibacter > Neptuniibacter sp. QD37_11. The sequence continues at coordinate 1,169,903 of NZ_CP180552.1, forward strand.
ATTACCTGCACACGTTAGGTTTACCGCTTTTAATAGCAGAAATCATCAGCCAGCACAGGCTAAGGTTATAAAAGTGTCTGCTGATAGATTTACAGATGATCGTACAGGTGAGGCGTTCTACAAAGCGACTATTATTGTTGATGATGTAAATGAGGCTCTCAATGGGAAATCCTTATATCCAGGGATGCAGGCAGAGGTGATGATCTTGATTGAGTCTCGCACGCCAATGGATTATTTACTTGAGCCGTTTACGCAAAGCTTAAATAGAGCTTTTAGAGAGACGTAATTGTTGTAATTAATTCGATATTCAGTGCATCGAGCTGATCCATTATGTCTATGCACTGACTTACTAGTTAACTAGTATTGAAGTAATGGTGAAGTGAGACAAAAAAAATAGGCCACTAAGTTAGTGGCCTATTTTATTAGATCAGATAAGTAATTCGGAATTACTCAGCGTAATCTTCAACCGGAATACAAGAACAGAACAGGTTACGGTCGCCGTATACGTTATCGATACGGTTTACTGTTGGCCAGATCTTGCTGCCTTTCAGGTGATCAGCAGGGAAGGCTGCTGTTTCAAGTGAGTAAGGACGGTTCCACTCAGAATCGATAATGTCTGCCATAGTGTGTGGCGCATTACGTAGTGGGTTGTTTTCGCCGTCGATCTCGTTTGCTTCAACCTGACGAATCTCTTCGCGGATTGTGCTCATCGCTTCGATAAAGCGATCTAGCTCAGCTTTAGATTCAGATTCCGTTGGCTCGATCATCAATGTGCCTGCAACAGGGAAGGACATTGTTGGCGCATGGAAGCCGAAGTCCATCAGACGCTTAGCTACGTCTTCTTCTGTGATGCCAGACGCTTCTTTAAGTGGACGCATGTCGATGATGCACTCGTGTGCAACACGGCCGTTACGACCAGAGTAAAGAACAGGGAAGTCTTCGCCTAGTTTCTTGGCTAGGTAGTTAGCGTTTAGGATCGCGTTTTCAGTTGCAGCGCGAAGGCCTGTGCCGCCCATCAGTGCGATGTAAACCCAAGAGATCGGAAGGATAGATGCGCTACCCCAAGGTGCAGCAGATACTGCGCCGTTCTCAGCTTTAGGGCCTTCGATCTGTTGTACTGGGTGGTTAGCCACAAACGGTGCCAAGTGTGCTTTAACACCGATAGGGCCCATACCTGGACCGCCGCCACCGTGAGGGATACAGAATGTTTTGTGCAGGTTCATGTGCGATACGTCGGCACCGATCTCTGCTGGCTGGCTGATCGCTACCTGAGCATTCAGGTTAGCGCCGTCCATGTAAACCTGACCACCGTTATCGTGAACGATCTGGCAGATCTCGCGGATATCTTCCTCATATACACCGTGTGTAGATGGGTAGGTGATCATCAAACAAGAAAGGTCATCTTTGTGCTGTTCTGCTTTAGCGCGCAGGTCAGCTACATCTACGTTACCGTTTTCATCACATGCTGTTAGTACCACTTTCATATCAGCCAGTGCTGCTGATGCTGGGTTAGTACCGTGTGCAGATGTTGGGATTAGGCAGATGTTACGGTGCGCTTCACCGTTTGACTGGTGGTAGTTACGGATTGCCAATAGACCCGCGTACTCACCTTGTGCGCCAGAGTTTGGCTGCATGCAGATCGCATCAAAACCAGTGATCGCTTTTAGCTGATCTTCTAGCTCAGTGATTAGCTGTTTGTAACCTTGTGCTTGATCCATTGGTGCGAACGGGTGGATCTGACCAAATTCAGGCCACGTCACTGGGATCATCTCAGCTGTAGCGTTTAGCTTCATAGTACAAGAGCCAAGCGCGATCATGCTGTGAGCAAGGGAGATATCTTTGTTTTCCAGCTTCTTAAGGTAGCGAAGCATCTCTGTTTCGCTGTGGTAGCTGTTGAATACTGGGTGCTGAAGAATCTCTGATTCACGTACTAGTGCTGCATCAAATGATGTTTCACCAGAAGCAGAGATCTCTGCATCGATGCTGTCTAGGTCTAGACCGTGACCTGCACCTAGGATGCAATCCCAAAGGGTGTTGATGATGTCGCGGTTAGTGCACTCATCACAGGTCATACCAAGCTTGTTATCGCTGATTTTACGTAGGTTGATACCAGCGTCTAGTGCAGCTTGGTAAACCTCTTCAGCGTTATCTAGCTGAATGGATAGGGTATCGAACCAGCTGTTGTTTAGTAGCTGAACGCCTTTAGCCTGTAGGCCTTTCGCAAGAATCGTTGTTAGACGGTTGATGCGGCTAGCGATTGTTTTTAGACCTTGTGGGCCGTGGTAAACCGCGTAGAAGCCTGCCATGTTGGCAAGTAGTACCTGAGCAGTACAGATGTTAGAGGTCGCTTTCTCACGACGGATATGCTGCTCACGTGTTTGCATCGCCATACGCAGTGCTTTGTTACCGCGTGTATCAACAGAAACACCAATGATACGGCCAGGAACCGAACGCTTGTAAGCATCACGAGTCGCGAAGAATGCAGCGTGAGGACCACCGTAACCCATTGGTACACCAAAGCGCTGAGCAGAACCGAATACAACGTCTGCACCTAGCTCGCCTGGTGATTTCAGCATGATCAAGCTCATGATGTCTGCAGCTGCACAGAATAGCGCTTTTTTGCTGTGAACTTTCTCGATTAGCTCTGCGTAGTCGTTCACATCACCATACGTACCTGGGTACTGAACTAGTACACCGAATACTTCGTGCTGATCGATCAACTCGCTTACGTCACCCACGATTACTTCGTAACCTAGTGGCTCAGCACGTGTTTGAATAACGCTGATACTCTGTGGGTGAACATTGCTATCGATTAGGAATGTGTTCGCTTTTTTCGCTTTAGACATACGCTTACATAGCGTCATCGCTTCAGCGGCAGCCGTTGCTTCATCCAGTAGGGAAGCGTTGGCAAGGTCTAGGCCTGTTAGGTCTAGCACCATTGTTTGGAAGTTAAGGATCGCTTCCAAACGACCTTGAGAAACTTCTGGCTGGTATGGCGTGTACGCCGTGTACCAACCTGGATTTTCCAAGACGTTACGTAGGATAACGTTTGGCACGATAGTGTCGGTATAACCCATACCGATCATCGATGTGTTTACTTTGTTCTTTTGCGCAACAGATTTTAGGTACGCAAGTACCTCATCTTCAGAGCGGCTTTCTGGTAGGCCAATCGGTGACTTGAGCTGGATAGACTCAGGTACGGTTTGGCTGATCAACTGATCCATATCAGTTACATCAAGCTCGGCAAGCATCGCTTGTTGCTCGGCTGCGGAAGGTCCAATGTGACGCGCTATAAAGGCATCTTTTTGCTCCAAAACGGAAAGCGGAGCCTGATTCTGTGTCGGCATTTTTAACTTACCTGTGATCAGTTGATTATGGTGTGCTCAAAAAGTGGCTAATGATACCCGTTTTTTGCTCATTTTGTGATAGAAAATAGACAAAAGTTTATTTTAGGAAACCTTGTTCTATATAAGCACTTCTTATCGCTGGGAAATTGATCTGTGTAATTCACAGCAATTAACTTGGTTATGTATGATCATCAACTATCATTGTAAGTAGCACCGATCTTTTTCCGGAGAAAGATCAGTAGGTTAGTTTCACTGTAGGGAAAGGTATGCCAGCGGTAGAGAAGTTAATTAGTCTGCACAAATCTTTACTAGTGCTGAGTCATGGGGAAGGCTTTATTGATTATCCGCGGATATCGAAGCTAAAACACATTATTCAGTCCTGTGCAGAACAGTTGAATGTTTCTCGGGTAAGCGTCTGGAAATTAGATACTGATGCTCAGCGAATCGTCTGCGAGGTTTTGTATCTGCATGAAACTGATCAGTATTACCAAGGTGCAGCACTGTACCAGACTGATTTCCCGAAGTACTTTCGAGCCATCGCAGAAGATCGCTTAATCAATGCCGATAATGCGATTACTGATTCGCGTACCAAAGAGTTTGCCGATTCTTATCTTATCCCCAACGATATCTGTTCTATGTTGGATGCTCCGATCTTCTCCTCAGGAAAGTTACAAGGCGTGATATGCCTTGAACAGGTTGGTGAAAAGCGCGTTTGGGATATGCCCGAGATGTCTTATGTTGCGTCACTGGCTGATCATATCTCGATGATTAATGAACACGAGTTGTGGCTAAGAGATCGAGCGCAGCTGGAGTTTCTTGAACAGTACGATCCACTTACCGGGTTAGAAAAGCGTAACCAGTTTCAAAAGCGGTTGGACTTTAATCAACAAGAGAGTGGGGAAAGTGGGAATCCAAAAGCGCTTCTTTTAATCGGCCTTGATTCATTTGCCTCCATTAATGACCAGTATGGTCATATGGTGGCTGATCATTTGTTGGTGGCCTTTGCCCGACGCCTAGAGAAATTAACCCGTCAGATCGATTGTCGTTTGGCACGGGTAGGTGGGGATACCTTTGGGATATGGATTCCTAATCTTGAAGATACAGAGCAACTCAACTCGCTTACTCATGAGCTAAAACTGACAAGTCGCACACCGCTGAAAATCTGCAATGAAGAGTTCGTCAATGTCAGTAGCAGCACTGGGGTGGTTATCTACCCGATAGAGGGAGAACCGGTTACTAGTCCGATGCGTTGTGCTGAACTAGCTATGCGGCGAGCCAAAGAGAGCACACGTGGTGGCGTACAATATTTTGCTAAAGACTGGTTGGTTCAGCTGCAAAGTAAGCGTACTTTCGAACATGATCTGGTTGAAGCGATTGAACAATCCCTGCTCGTACCTTTTTACCAGCCTATCTATTGTGCTCAGCAAGAAAAAATTATGGGGTTAGAGGCGTTAGTGCGCTGGCCTCACCCTGAAAAAGGATATATTTCGCCTGCTGAATTCCTACCTACTGCTAAAAAGCTCGGTCTGATGGAACGATTGGGCAGTTTGATGTTGAGGAAAGCTTGTGAAGATCTGGTGACATTTGAGCAGCATGGTAAATCGGTCGATTGGGTTTCGGTGAACATTGCCTCTGAGCAGTTACATAACTCGGCGCTTTCCGAAGAAATTGCGTCTTTACTGCAGGAGCACGATCTACCTGCCTGCAAAATCGAGCTGGAAATCGTTGAGGAGTTGATTGGTCAGAACTCTGCTTTTGTCCGCTCTCAATTAGAGGCCCTGTCTAGCCTTGGTGTACGTATGGCGATTGATGATTTTGGCACCGGTTATTCATCGCTTTCGCGCTTAAAGCATATGCCGGTGACTAAATTAAAAATTGATAAGTCGTTTGTAGATGGCTTACCGGATGCCGACAACGATCGTTGTATCGCTAACTCGATTGTGGGTTTGGCTAAAGGTCTGCAGATGGAATTGGTAGCGGAAGGGGTGGAGCTACTCGAACAGGCTGACTATCTCAAACAGATGGGCTGTGAATATCTGCAGGGGTATTACTTTGCTAAGCCTATGTCGAAAGATGAGATTTTAAAACTGCTCTAGATTCGTTATAGATCGGATAAATAAAAAGGCTCCTATGAAAGCCTTTTTAAGAGTTGTTTTTTGAAGCGCTGCTTTAGAGGTTATAGCTTAGAGACTATAAGAGTAACTTAAGCTCAGTGAACCAAAGGAATGGCCGTCGGGCTGGCCTTTAAACTCTTTGCTGCGATGGACTTTGGCAAACGACAGTTTCCAACCTTTATATAGAGCCGCGATACCTACTGCGGCTTCGCCAACTAAAGGTTCTTTATCTACAGAGTGACTGCTTCTAAAGGTATTTCCATCAAGGAAGATATCTCTTAATACCCAGCGTCCATCCATCGACGCAAATGCGTGAACACCCAAATTATTGTCACGGCTACCGCGCTGGTAGCGTCCATCTCCCAAACCTGGCGCGCTATTATCGCCACCACTGCGTAGGGCAGATGTGCCAAAGTCTTGGGGTAGATTCCAACCGACACGCACTTCAGCACCAGCGTTTAGATAGGTCGCAACATTACCGAGGCTACCACCGCCATGAAAGATGGTATCGTATTCAAACAGTGGAGAGATCGGACCTTCTAAGAAGCGATATTTATGTTCGTAAACAAGTTGAATGCCGGGCTCGTTTTTAAGCTGGTTATCCCAACCATTAAACTTTTTAAATCCTCGCAGATCATGAATAAAGTCTTGAGCTTCTTCGCCAAAAGCCCAGGGGCCGACAATACCGATATTTAGCTCTGCTGTATTCATCGAGCGGCGGGTACGGCTATGGTAAGACAGACCACCGTAAAGCCATGCTGCATAAGGACGATCATTGGGATCAAGGGTGAAACGTTCGAGATCTTCTGGGGTGTAGATCTGCTGACCTAAGCTCACAACAACATTACGTTGTATCGGTTCGCCAGTTGGATTGGGTGGATCGAACCTTGGTAAATAGGGGGCAACTTTGCCTACCCACTCTGGCAAATTAGGATCGTCCAGATGGTTGCTCACATTAGGGGAGACCCAAGAGGCTTTAATACCGTTGGTGTAGTTTTGGTCTGTTTCGGAAAACAGATCATTCTCAAAATAAAGATTGAGCGTCCATGGATTAGATTCATTAGCGTCATTGGCTAAAGAAGCGATGGTATCAGCTGATGCGGTGCCTGTACTGAGAAGGGTAGCGGTTAACGCTGCAATCAGTTTTGGGCTATGGGCTGACATTCGAACGTCCCTTTCTTTGTTGCGAGTGGTTTTGGATAAAATTAGCCGAAGGGAAATGTCCCCTCGGCTAAATCTTGAAAACTACTTCTTACGCCACTTGCCGTTTTGTAGCTGGATAAATTGTCCAGCAGGTGTGCGGTCCTGAAGGCGTTGACCCATACGTAGTTCAAATACGGTACGCTCGACACCAGCTTTTTTAGATCCTTTGTCATAAGCTGCGCGGCGCTTTTTATTAATGCCAGCAACCAAAGATTTTAGATCTGCAGTTGGCTTTGAGGTCACTATACCTAGATAGCCGTTGGTACGCTCACCGATTAGACCTTGAGCTTTGGCATCGTCTTTAGAGATAGCCCAAGCAGGTGTTGCAATGATTGATAGCGCTAGGGCTATCATGCTGAATAGCGTTCGAAACTGTTTCATCATCATACCCCTTTAAAAAATATCGCTGTTTTCTGTGAGCAGTTCATCAATTTCCCTATCAACCTTGACCAGAATCTCGTGCTCAATTTTAACATTGAGGTTAATGGTAATAGGTTCGCTAGGTACCGCGACTTCCACGCGGGGTGAACAACCGCTCACACCAGCCAACGCAATTGCTAACGCAAAAGGTGGGAGTAAATGGGTTAATTTCATGGTTGTTCCTCAAATTTGGTTTCAATCTGCGTTAACGGTAACGCTTCTCGATTGTCTTCGTCAATTTATCTGCAAACTGTAATGTTTTGATTAACTTAGGAATATTCTCTTCCACATTAATCGTGAAATCTACCGGATGGCCATTTTGCCAATCTGGATTTCTACCTTTTAAACGGGTTTCCAATAAGGCCGTACCATCCGCTAAATAGTTAAGCCCTATATCCAGCTCTTCATAGTGAAAATTCTGAAGCGCTTCTATCGCCATTTTTAAGCCAACATTCGCCGCAGCATAGGCTTGTACTGCTGGGGTCGGCTCAAACAAAATTTTGCCCCCAGGCGGCAAGCCTTTGATTACACCATCAGTGATGGTAAAAGCGTTATCTTTGTAAGCTAGAGGGAAACTTCCCCCCAATTTACCTTCACCGGATAAGCCTTGCTGCCTTTCCAAAGCCATCACCGCGCCAAGATCTATATTGTCTACCTTAACCTGACTGGTGATATCGGGCTTGCTTGGGTTGAACTCGAAATCTGAGAGGCTAATTAAACCCTCAAAAAGTTCAGCCTGCATACCCTTCAGTTTAAGCAGGTCACCGCTGTTTCGCTGCTGATACTGATAACTTGTTTGCACATTTTTGATTTCAACTCCTGTTGTAACCTGATCCAGCTTAATGCTGCCTGTATCGCGTAATCTACCTGAAGTAGAGAGTCGGGAAGTTGAATCTAAATTAAGCCCTTCGATTAAGGTTTCATCCCAGCTTAGATTTGCTGCTCTGATGCTGTTGTTAAATTGTGCTGAGAACTTGCCGTTCTTTAAGTTACCGCTGCCTTTGTGGAAGAATGTGCCTTTAAGCACGCTTAGCTCTTTTGGGATAGGGGCGTAGGCTTCTAGTGAGCGATCAATCGCTTTTAAGCTGATAGGTTGTACGGACCAATTTAGCTTAGTGTTGCCGTTACTTAAGGTGGTATTTGCACGGCCTTTCAGATCTAGCTTTATAGGAGTGTTGCTCGATACCTGATAGCGATTGCTTAACTGATCTTTATCCCATGTGAATTTAGAACTCAGTTTCAATTGTGGAAATTGGGTTTTCCCTTGGCTCAGGTTTAGCTGAGGGATAGCAATCGAACCGGAAATATTAGACTTAGCCAGATCAATGGAGTCGAGGCTTAACTTAGAACCTATAGGTGAAACATGAATTCCCTCTAGTGCAATCGCACCGGCTTCAATATCTAAATGCAGCGGTGATACATCTGGTATCAAAGCACCATCTAAAAGCAGTTCGCCTATATTCGCTTTGATCGCGAGTGGCTTTTGTAAGGTCGCTTTCAGGTTTTGTATCGGTTCTTTTAAGCTCGGGTGCTTTAGCTCGGGGACTTGTATATTGGTGTCGGCATTAAGCGTGATCTCCGCTTCTTTCAATGAGAACTTAAGCGCACCTTCTAATTCGGTAGAGGCTTTTTCTAGAGACGGAATTGGGTTAAACGCAGTTATTTTTGCCTTACCGGTTTGATCGATCTGGATACTTTTTAACAGTTCATCTGGCGAGAAACGAGTTTGTAGCGGGAAGTGAATTTTGCCCTGCAGTTCGACCATACCTTCCAACTTAGGAATAGGTAGGTTGTGCAATTCGAGTTTTTGTCGCCAGCTTTGCAGGCCAGCCAGTTGGATCTCTTGCGCTGAGGTTAAAGTCAGTTTGTCATCAAACGAGAGATCGCCTGCAATATTAAAGAACGGCTCCTCATCCTCTAACAACCTAAACGTAAATTGATTTTGCTTGTTCAGATTCAGGTCGCTCCAACCAAAATCTTTCTCGTCTCTTAAGGCTTTGACGCGGCTATACAGTTTGTCGTCTTCAAATAGCAGTGCGCCGATAAATTGCCAATCGCTTTGGTTCTCCGGGTAATCCAATTCTAGAGTGACTTGTCCAATTCGAATGGCATCAATCGGGATCTGATTAAACCAAACCGAGGGTAGCGCTTGGCTTAGATCAACCACTTCATTATTGCTCTCACTGCTCTGTTCTGTGGTGTAGGTGATTTTTATATCTGAGCGCGGCATTGATAGCAGTTTGAGGCGCTGCTCCTGCCAGAGTGTATAAGGATTAAACTGTAGGGTGATATCGCTGGATTGATAACTGATGATCTGAGTAGGGGTGTGTTTTTCTAGTTTTACATTAGCGATATGCAGCTCGTTCCAGCTAGGTGTTTGCATATCCAGTTCAACAGCGGAGAAGTCATTTTGCTCCAACCAATATTGTAGGCTTCTGTGTGCAATAACAGGGGAGAAAAAGTAAGCGGCTAAAGGTAGGGCAATTACAAAAGTGAAAGTTAAAAGGAGGCACGCCCATAGTATTTTATGACCTCTGCGCATACTGCCTCCCTTAAACGTACAGCGGTGCTGTTAATCCAGTTCTATATCGTACAAGCGTTCTACGGCATCTTTGAGGTGGAAAATAAGTTCGCCATATTGATCAGTATCGTTCTCTATATCGATATCGCCTAATCGATCAGCGGTTTCTTCTAGAGATTCGCCGCGATTATCGACGCCATGATCCGCTAGCAACCAATACATCAGACCGTAAATCTCAGCAACAGTTTCTACTTGGTCTAAATCTTCGATAATGGCATTGCGGACTTGTTGTAGTGCTGCCATTAAAGGTGCTTTCTCATCGGTATCGAGATAAAGCTTTAGCACCGCATCTGCAGATTCGATTGTATAGCTTTCCTCAGGTGTAGCTTCGTTACTGTTAAGTGCTACCTGAGGAGTGTCTGAATTAATCGCACTGATTAGGTGTCGCATTAACGTAGTTTCCGTACCACATTCATACCGTCGCGAACGGTTAGGAAAAGGTTTTCTACATTTGGATCTGCAGCGATCTCTTTGTTTAGATCGACTAATACGTCATCAATGTCAGATTCTGGCTGTAATACTTTGCCAGACCACAACATGTTATCCAGAATGATCAGGCCGCCTGGGCGCGTCATTTCCAGAACCTTGTGGTAGTAGTTTAGGTAGTTGCGCTTATCAGCATCGATGAAAGTGAAGTCTAGCTCCATATCCAGCGTTTCGATGGTTTCGATCGCTTTGCCGAAGATTACTTCGATCTTGTGGCCGTGAGGGCTACGATCAAAGAATGTTTTGGCAAAGTCGATTGCGCGAGGGTTCGTTTCGCAGCAGATGATCTTGCCATCTTCTGGCATGCCTTCTGCGATGGATAAAGCGGAATAGCCAGTGAACATACCAATCTCTAGTACGTTCTTTGGTTGGTGCAACTGTGCAAGAAGTTTTAGCGTTCTGCCAACTAAACGGCCAGATAGCTTCTGCGGCCAGCCCATGTTTTTGTTGGTTTCATCGATCAGCTCTTGCAGCAATTCAGGCTCAGCTGTAGTGCTTTGAAAGGCATAATCTTCAATTGCTTCGTTAACCAAAAATTCCACTTAAATCTTCTCTAATCTAGGTTCGACGGCGTTAGTTTAACGTTGTCGAGGGTGATAAAAGTCATGACCCAAACTGAAAAAACAGCTTTTATTGGGCGTTATATAAATATTGCCGCGCATAATACCATTTTCTAGCCTGATTGCGTTACGACTGACTCATCGCTATTAAAGGATGATATGCGGTAAAAAGCGTGAAAGATCCTGTGTAATCGGTTGCTTGTCTTCTCTTAGGGAGATACCAGCGGGTTGATCGTCTATTAACCAGCTACCGATCAGTGTGTGATTGTCGCCAAATTTAGGTAATGGATGGCAAGCCTGAACGATGTATCCCTCTTCACCGTAGGGCCCTTCTGCTTTCGCTACTACTTCGCCTTGATTAACGATGCTGATATTGGCGCCTTCGCGAGAGAAGATCGGCTTGCGGACATAATGCGTAAGTTCTGCAGCACGGGGATCATCTTCAAAATAAGCAGGTAGTAGGTTGGGGTGATTTGGAAAGAGTTCCCACAATAAAGGTAGTAGTGCTTTGTTGGAGACTAAGCTTTTCCAGATCGGCTCTAGAAAGGTGGTACCGCTTGGAACAATGTATTCACCGTATTCTTCTCGCTGCATAAACTCCCAAGGGTAAAGTTTAAACAACCAGTTGATCGGTTTACCTAGCTGATCGACAAAGCGCTGGTCTTCATTGATGCCGATATCTTCTACATAGATGAAGTCGTTTAGTAGGCCGGCTTGTTGGGCGCAATCTTGCAGATATTGAACAGTGCCACGATCTTCGATCGTGTCTTTGCAACTTGCTAGGTGCAGTAAGCGAGAAGGCTGGCGAACTTTGAGTGCTTTGAAGCGCTCGATCAGTCGCTCTTGCAGGGAGTTAAATTGATCAGCATTACGAGACAGCTTACCGCGATCCACCTGTTGTTGAAGCCATACCCACTGCCAGAACCCAGTTTCATAAAGGCTGGTGGGCGTATCCGCATTATTCTCTAAGAATTTGGCAGGACTTTTACCGTCATAACAAAGATCGATGCGGCTGTAGAGGCTGTCTTCGCGGGCAAACCAAGAGCGCGCAATCTCATCCCAAAAGGCTTCGGGGATTTGAAAGCGTCGTAGCAGTTCCTCATCACCTACCACGTGCTCAACCACCGCCAGACACATCTGATGAATCTCAGCTGTTGGTTCTTCAATATCTTGTTCTATCTGTTCGAGAGAGAACTGATAGTAGGCGGATTCATCCCAATATGGCTCCCCATACATGGTATGAAAATGGAACCCATATTGTTCAGCAGTTTCGCGCCAATCAGGCCGCTCGGCGCAGGTGACTCTTAGCATCTACAGGTTAACCGCCATAAGAGCGACTGGAGATGGTTTTACCAAAACCACCGCGCCCCATAACGCGGGCACTACCTTTACTGCCTTTGAATGCAGAAGAGCTGACCTTAACTTTGTTCTTATGGTAATCACCAAATAGATCGCCAGATGAGCTTACCCAGCGATGAAAAGCAGGGGTGCCTCTTCGGGTGCTATAGCCTAATCCTCTAGGTCGGTCGAAATCGAGATCGAAGTCTTCCTCGGTACGATGATTTTCGCCCAACATAAAGCCCGTCATTAGCGGGATAAAGTAGGGGGAGTATTCGAAGCACTGATGGTTACCAAAATCATAAGTACAGTTGCTTTCACTACGATATCGAGGTGCGGTGCGTTTCCAATCTGCTAGCGCTTTTTGATAGGCGCTTTCACATCTATCGTCATAGCCTGGGTTATCTAGTTCACATGCAGTGACTGATTTGTAGATGTAACCATCTTCAGAATCACAGCCACTCAGTAGTGCAGCACCAGTAGCGACAGCTGATAGACGTAGTCCGTTTTTCAGCAATGTAGCATCAAATGCAAAATCACTTTTTTGCAGATGGTTTATTTTTGTACGTTTCATCCCTGATGCCTCCTTAGTAGGTCATAGAGGCTGCATTAATAATACCGATGGCGATCGATACCGCACCCAGTACGATACCAGCAGGTGTTTCTCCATCTTGGATGCGTTGGGTGATTTTAGGCATAAACAAACGTACAACCAGATAAGCGATTAACTGAGCGACAAGCGCGATAACTGCCCATACAGCAAAATCTACTAAGGATACGGAGTTGCTGATGGCGCTAGAAAGGGCAATGGTGAAACCGATGGTTGCACCGGAAAGCGCACAGGCAGCCGCCATGTTTTTTTCTTTAACTAGCGCCCAGTCATCATAAGGAGTCAGGAAGGTATAGATGACTTTGAATAGTAGTAGGGCAAACAGTGAAAGACCGAAATAGATAGCAAAGTTGGTAAGCCCGATAAGTAGAGCGTCCATGCGAGACTCCTAAAAATTATGAAAGTTGGGTAATTGCAGCCCAGTCCAAAGCTTTTAAACGGGACTGTGCAATGTAATAAATAGTGCAGCCTGATCTAACACGTTTATCGAGTGAAGGGTTCACTTCTGGTTTACCGTCGTTATCCAGATCAACAGCGATTAGAGTCGCGCCATAATTTTCTTTTAATGGCACGTATAGATCACGTACAGACATCTCTGGTAAACCTTCAGGTACGACAACGGAGAACTGGGTCATGCCTGTGGTTGTGTTGAGAAGTTCGTGATGCAAAATACTGGAGCCCGGGTCCATTGCTGATTTCACCAGCATCTCTGTAGACACAGATGGCGTGCACTCTATGGTTGGGCAGTGTTGTTTGAGCAGGTTACTCAAGCTCTCATCCCTGAAGTAGGTGATGATGTGTGCTTGAGGATTGCGATTGTAGATATTTAAAGCCGCGCTGAGTGTTTGATCATCATGCGCACAATCAATAATGATTGTGGAGGCATCTTCAATATTTGCACGATTTAAGCCTTCATCATCGTTTAGTGAAACGGTACGAACAAATTCGATGTGGCCTGGCATCGGATTTTCCATCTCATCGGCGACGCACAAACAGATCTCTCGATTAAGGTTGTTCTTGGCTTCTGTTTGGAGAAGTTTAAGAAGAGGCAGGGTGCGAACTTCGTTCCAGCCAACGACGACGATATGATTTGAGAGGTTGAGCTCTTTAAGACCCATAACACCTTTTCTCCATTGAAAAGCACTGAATGCAGCAAACTTACCGACGACGAGTGCAAATAGACCAAGACCGAAAGGAATAATGTAGAACGCAACTAATGCTTTGCCTGTTGCCGTTTCGGGAGAGAGATCTCCGTAGCCTACAGTCGAAGCCGTTACGATTAACCAGTATATGTAATCCGAGCCAGTGAGGTTGGATTCACCCGCCCATTCCAAAAACAACCAGCTACTTAGGCCATATAATAGAAGCAGCGCAAGTACAGCCTGCCATTTCATGTTCTTGAAATGACGGTTGAGCAGTTTGCGTAAGCTTTTGAAAACCTGCATTAAAAATCCGTGTACATGGAATTGAGGCGGGATTTTAATCTCATCTAATAATAGATGCAAAAGGGAGCCATTTCTTAACAGTGGGCCTTAAAAGCCTTACAATAGCCCGCCATGAGCGCCTGAAAAAGATCTGTTATGGGCGTAGTTATTAAATGATCCACAATGTTCTGGAGTTTAGTGTGCCTAGTATCGATCCTCTTATCATTTTTCTAGTCTCAGGTGTGTTCTCTATGTCTGGTGCGTTAAGCGCTGGTGCTATCAATAAACTGCCTGAAGAGGATAAGCCTGAATTCGCGCATAAGCGTAACGGTTTGATGACGATCGTTATGGCGGGTAACCTTGCTGCTGTCGCATTGCTATTCTCTATGGCGTACGGTTTCAGCAACCTAGACTGGTGGATCCCACTGCTATGTATGTTCATCACTTTCCCAGTGGTTCATTTAGTTATTCTTCAGCCGATGCTGGGTGAGTTGAAAACGCTGTTTATGTCATCGATTATTTCTGCGGTTTCCCTAGTCGTTTTATATCTCTATTGGTAATTTTCTATGCCTGAGCTGCTAGCTTCATTTGATCTGAATAGTTTGCTGCTGGGCGTATTGATTACAGGATGCCTGTTCTTCTTTATATACAGGCACCTGACTTCCCAAAAAGAAGATCTCTTACAGCAGGTTGCTGAAAGCGAGACCACAATAATCTCGTTAAAGGCGAAACTCGAAACGGAGTTGGCTGCGCAGCAATCTGCCTATCATGAAGTATCTATCCAAAAAGCACGTATCGAAGAGCGCCTGCATGCGCTAGAACCAAGACTACGTGACACGCTTACAGAAAAGCATCAGCTTGATAAACGCTTAGAGCAAACCAAGTTTGAGTTGGCTGATCGGAATGAAGTGATTGCGGATCTAGAAGCGAGATATGAAGCCACTCAAGAAGCGCATTCTGAAAAGCTTCAAGTGTTAGAGCAAGCTCGCCAACAGTTAAAGCAAGAGTTCCAGAATCTCGCTAACCGTATTTTTGAAGAGAAAGCTCAGCGATTCACTCAGAGCAATCAAGAGAATATGGGTCACCTGCTGACGCCTCTGAAGGAGCAATTGGGTGAGTTTAAGCGTCGGGTTGAAGACGTTTACGATAAAGAATCTAAAGATCGTCGAGCTCTCTATGAGCAGATATCTCATCTAAAACAGCTTAACCAGCAGATGAGTGAAGATGCGATCAATCTGACCCAAGCCCTGAAAGGCGAAAACAAAACTCAGGGTAACTGGGGCGAGGTTGTACTAGAACGTGCCTTAGAGGAATCGGGTTTACGCAAAGGCTACGAGTTTGAGCTGCAAGTATCAGCATCAGTTCAAGGTAAACGCTACCAGCCTGATGCGGTGATTCATCTTCCGGATGGTAAAGATGTTATCGTCGACTCAAAGGTTTCCCTTACGGCTTATGAACAATATTGCTCTACAGAAGATAAAGACCTGCGCGAGCGGATGTTGCGTGAGCATTTGATCTCGATGCGAGGTCATATTAAAGGACTGAGCGATAAAGCTTACCAAGGGCTAGAGGGTATTCGGTCTCTCGATTTCGTACTTTTGTTTATACCAGTCGAAGGCGCTTTCTTGTTGGCGTTAGAGAAAGAACCTAATCTGTTTAAAGAAGCGTTTGATCGCAACATCATGTTGGTAAGCCCTGCGACATTGATGGTGACGTTAAGAACTATCCACAATATCTGGCGTTACGAGCATCAGAATCAAAATGCTCAAGAGATCGCTCGCAGAGGTGGTGAGCTGTACGACAAATTCGTTGGCTTTATTGACGCTCTGGATGAAGTAGGGCGTAACCTGCAAAGAACACAAGCTGCTTTTGATACTGCGAATAAGCGGCTATCAACGGGGCGTGGTAATTTGGTGAGTCAGGTGACCATGCTGCAAAGCCTTGGTGCAGATGGCAAGAAGAAGCTTAATTCTGAGCTTGTTGAGCGCGCTTTAGAATCTGACCAGTAAAATTGATAGGAGATCTATATGATAAGTATTGTTGGATATGGCTCTCTTCTATCTGAAGCCTCCGCAAGGGAAACCATTCCAGGCCTTACGAACTTCAGGGTCGTAACTGTCCCCGGTTACAAACGTATCTTCAATAAAGTTGGTGTGGTGTTTATCAGTCGGCATAAGGCTGATCCTGACTCTTTACAGTTGGCCTCCTGCTCGACTTTACCTGCGCCCGGTTGTGAGATTATTTGCAGCCAGTTTGAATGTACTCAAGAAGAGTACGAGGCGCTGTTCGAACGCGAGCATCGGTTTAACTGGGTGGAAGTAGAAACTTTTATTGATGGTCAAAGCTCGACCGGGCTGATGTGCACAGGCTCAAGTGATCAGCACTACCGCTATAGCAAATGCCGCAGCGAGCAAGAATATCATGAGCGTGTAGGGCAGTTTTATGCGGGTAACCTATGGCGAAACGATATTCTGCCATTCCCGCGTTATCTATCCTTCTGCTTGAAAGCGGCAGCGTCGCAGGGAGAGGCTGTTTTGAATAACTTTCTCGACAATAGCTACCTTGCAGATGGCGAAACTACCATTCGTACTTACTTAGATAACAGCGGTTCAAATTGGCGTGAAATCGATAGCGCCTATCATTACTAAAAAGCTCTTTCTGAGCTGTTTACCCCTTTCTCAGTTTTATCCTCTTTATGCTTTCTAGGGCTCTCTACAGAGTCCAGTGTTGAGCTTGTTTTCTGGGTTTGAATATCCGCCTTATACCATCAAGAAATAATTGCTTTTTTGAGGCCAACTTGAGTGCGTTGAACAAAATTCATACAGATTTGCACAAGTTTATTGGTTGTTTAATGAGCATTAATTAATGGAGAGATAATCATAAATGGATTTTGATTTGTTTGTAAATCATCAAAATTAAATATTGATTTTATGTGATTATTCAAAACTTAATTTTGATATTTTAATTAATAATCAATATTGAGTTTTGATTTATAGTTAATTAATCAAAATTAAATTTTGATTTTTGTTGTTTTTTTAACCTATTGAAACGGTTGATTATATTTAAAACAATCGAGCCTGATGCTGGAGTGAGTGAACGTAGTTGTTTGAAATTTATAGAAAAAATTTTCTCAACAATTTCCGTAAGGTGCCGATAAGAAAAGATAGTGTTTTTTTATGAATTGATTTTACGGGCAAATAAACTTTCAGAATTTAAAAAAATTCATCGAAAAAAGGTTGGTTTGTTTTTAGTTATAAGTAAAATTAAGGTTGCTTGAAATAATATTGTTGGCACTGAATATATGACTGCTCACTCTAATATGATCGTTGCGCTAGATATTGGGACTTCCAAGGTGGTTTGCCTTGTGGGAGAGATCAATATCGACGGCTCAATCGATATTGTTGGTATTGGTTCACATCCGTCTCGCGGCCTGAAGAAGGGCGTGGTCGTGAATATTGAATCAACAGTGAGTTCTATCCAGCGTGCAGTAGAAGAAGCTGAGTTGATGGCAGGGTGTAAAGTTCACTCTGTAACAGCAGGTATCGCCGGTAGTCATATTAATAGCCTTAACTCTCACGGTATTGTCGCTGTTCGTGACCGTGAAGTAACAGATTACGATCTTGATCGCGTAATCGATGCTGCCCGTGCAGTTGCGATTCCAGCGGATCAGAAGATTCTGCATATCTTGCCGCAAGAATATGAAATCGATAATTCCGAAGGTATTCGTGAACCACTAGGCATGTCGGGCGTACGTTTAGAGGCTAAAGTTCACCTAGTCACAGGTTCGGTGAATGCCGCTCAGAATATCGAGAAGTGTGTACGCCGTTGTGGTTTAGAGGTTGATAACTTAGTGCTGGAGCAAGTTGCATCCAGTTACTCTGTTTTGACTGAAGATGAAAAAGAACTCGGCGTTTGTATGGTCGATATCGGTGGTGGTACTTCTGATATTTCGATCTTTACAGGTGGTGCGATTCGTCATACCGCTGTGATCCCTATTGCGGGTGATCAGGTAACTAATGACATAGCGATGGCTTTACGCACACCTATGCAGCACGCGGAAGAGATAAAGATTAAATATGCTTGTGCTTTAGCGCAGCTAGCAGGTCCCGATGAAACAATCATGGTGCCTGGAGTCGGTGATCGTCCAGCGCGTACATTGTCGCGTCAGGCGCTTGCTGAAGTTGTTGAGCCGCGTTATGAAGAGCTTTTCAATTTAGTACAAGCAGAGTTGCGTCGCAGTGGTTTTGAAGACCTGGTTGCGGCGGGCATTGTGTTAACGGGCGGTACTTCCAAAATGGAAGGTGCGGTTGAGTTAGCAGAGGAAATTTTCCACATGCCGGTTCGCTTGGCATCACCGCATGGTGTTCGTGGAATGGAAGATATTTTAGGTAACCCAATTTTTGCAACAAGTATCGGGTTACTTCAGTACGCGCATGAAGATCAGGGTGGCGAACCTGCTCAACCTGAGGTTGCAGAGATCGAGCTGGTTGAACAAGCAAGCGTACTAAGCAAGATGAAGACGTGGTTTCAGGGCAATTTCTGATCCCAGTCAAAGGCTAATCGGAATAGAAAATAACTAAGCGCTGTTCAATTATAAAAGCGCATAATCTGGAAGGAGATCGGTATGTTTGAGTTAGCGGATAGCATTCCTCAAAGCGCCGTAATTAAAGTTGTAGGTGTCGGCGGTGGCGGCGGTAACGCTGTTCAGCACATGGTTAGCTCTGCAGTAGATGGTGTTGAGTTCATCTGTGCAAACACAGATGCCCAAGCTTTGGATAACATGCATTCTAAAACAGTTATCCAGATCGGTGGCGAACTAACTAAAGGTCTTGGTGCGGGTGCAAACCCAGAAGTTGGCCGTCAGGCTGCACTTGAAGATCGTGAGCGTTTAGCTGAAATGCTAGATGGTGCGGACATGGTATTTATCACGGCTGGTATGGGCGGTGGTACAGGTACTGGTGCAGCGCCAATCGTAGCTGAAGTTGCGCGTAGCCTAGGTATTTTAACAGTTGCTGTCGTAACTAAGCCGTTTTCATTTGAAGGTCGTAAGCGCCTTAAAATTGCGGACGAAGGTATACAGGAACTGAAAGAGAATGTTGATTCTTTGATCATCATTCCTAATGAAAAGTTACTTCCAGTACTGGGTAAGAACACCAGTCTGATTAATGCTTTCAATACATGTAACGATGTATTGAAAGGCGCGGTGCAAGGTATCGCTGATCTGATCATCCGTCCGGGTATGATCAACGTCGACTTTGCAGATGTGCGCACCGTTATGTCTGAAATGGGCATGGCGATGATGGGTAGCGGTAGTGGCCGTGGCGAAGACCGTGCGACTGAAGCGACGGAAGCTGCGATTAATAGTCCTTTGCTAGAAGACGTAGACCTGAAGGGGGCGAGTGGTATTTTGGTAAATATCACCGCTGGTCTTGATCTGAGCTTAGGCGAGTTCTCGGAAGTGGGTAACATCGTTGAAGAGTATGCTTCCGAGAACGCCACTATCGTTGTAGGTACTGTTATTGATCCTGAGCTTACTGACGAGCTTACAGTAACAGTGGTTGCAACAGGCTTGGGGCGAGCTGAACAGCAGCATGTAGAAGTTGTTAACACAGGCACAGGTCGTGCGTCTGCTGTTGCAACGGCTGCGGGCGCTGCGTCTGATTTCGATCAGCTAGAGTTGCCGGCAGTAATGCGAACTGCTCGTGATTCCCAGCCAAGAGAACGTGCTCAACCAGTAGAGATTCACCGCGAAGTAGAATCTGAACAGCCAGTTATGCAAAAGACTGGTACTGACGACATGGAATTCTTAGACATTCCTGCATTCTTACGTCGTCAAGCTGACTAATTAAACATCTTATACCTTCCAGGTATTACTTGGCCCGGTTTTCTATAACCGGGCCTTTTTTATCCCTGCTATTTCTGTTTTCTACGTTGTTTGTCGGAATACATTCTTTCATCTGCAATCTGTAATAGATCTTTTGCTTCATCAGCATCTGATTCGCTTGGGTATTCCACGCTGCCATAGCTGAACTTCGCAATGATGCCTTGGCCTTTATAGTGATAAGGGCTGCTGTGTGCGATCTCTTCAATACGCTGAATAAGCTCACTCGCTACATCCTGCGAACTGTCTGGTAACAAGATGATGAACTCATCTCCACCATAGCGAATGACTTTGTCTGTCGTGCGCAGGTTCTCTGACAGAATCTGGCAGAAGTGAATCAGAATGCAATCGCCAGCATGATGACCAAACACATCATTGATCTGCTTAAACCCATTCATATCGATCATGCTGATGGTTAAAGGCCTATTCTGCCGATCAGCTCTAGATCTCTCTTCATCGAGTAATCGCTCTAATTGATGACGGCTGTAGGTCCCCGTTAACTTATCGTAGATAGATAACTCTTCTACCTGCTGAAAGGCAGTCTGTAATAACGCTTGTTGAGAGTTAAAAGAGTGCTCAATGCTATTGATCTCTTCTAGCTCTGAGTCGAGTGCTAGCTTTTCATTAAGGTTGTGGTGACCTTCAGTTTCTTTGAGCTTTCTTTCTAGGCGTTTTAAAGGTTTAACTATATGGGCAAAAAGATCGCGAGAGAGAAAGAGGTAGGAAGAGATAACGGTAATAGAGAAGACTAAGAATAAACCCATCAGAACTTCGCTTACAGGAAGGCGGACTCTGTGTGCGGGAAAGGTCACGTCCAACACGCCGGCTATCTCACCTTGGTGTGCTTCGGTATGACAGGCTAAGCACTCCTGTTTGAATCTGAAAGCATGGTAATAATGAATCTGATCCAGCGATTCGATCTGAGTTGCATCCTGTTTGCTGCCTAACAGCTGGCTTATCTCTTCGGTGATTGCTCGATCACCACCAAACTGCTGCTGAACGGCTGCTCCGCGATACATGCTATAGGTGATATCGGGTGCATCCTCATTCATTGAATCAATGAGCTGATTAACTTCCTCATAACTGGTGCCCTGATTCATCGCTTGGCGCAGATCTTTAAATACTAACTGTCCAAGATATTGACCCTCTTGCCGAAGATCCTTTTCGATAGAAAGAAAGATCAATGCAAATACGATCATGGCTGCAAATAAGCAGCTAATCAAAGCAGCTCGATAGAGAGAGTTGAATAGTGTGCTTTTAAGGTCAGTTATGGGCCGCATTTTAGATTTTATATTTATAATTTTTTATTTTTGAGCGTTTAGTTTACTCACAGTTGTTCAGTGTACAACCAATAAAACTAGGCTATTTATTGATCCTTTGATATTTGTAGTATGAATTACTGAAATTGTTTGCCTTTTTTAACCAAACCGCTTGCGGTCAGTCAGTGCTGTGATACAATTCGCGCCGCGTTGGTGTTGAGCATATCAGCTCCACTAATTGCAGGATGGTCAGGTGTCCGAGTGGCCGAAGGAGCACGCCTGGAAAGTGTGTATACGGAAACGTATCGAGGGTTCGAATCCCTCCCTGACCGCCATCTATTAAAAACGAAAAAGCCTCGCTTAACCGCGGGGCTTTTTTGTATCTACAGTTCAGAGGGATGAGAACCCGAGAAGAGGGTTTGAGCCGAGCGTAGCGAGACAACGTGGGAGCCTGCTACCACGGCCCCGAAGGGGTGAAATAATCCCTCCCTGACCGCGATCTATTAAAAACCAAAAAGCCTCGCTTAACTGCGGGGCTTTTTTGTATCTGAAGTTTGGAGGGATGACAACCCGAGAAGAGGGTTTGAGCCGAGCGCAGCGAGACAACGTGGGAGCCTGCGACCACGGCCTCGAAGGGGTGGAATAACCCCTCCCTGACCGTCATCTATTAAAAACGAAAAAGCTTCGCTTAACGCGGTGCTTTTTGTATCTGTTGTTTACGAACATTCAAACACAGGAATATCTTCTATCCGTGTCGTATACCTTGGAGATAACAGTTCCCGTTTCATTTTAAAGTTCTGTTGAATGCCTTGACGGGCTAGGTGGAGGGTGTCTCGACCGTATTTTGAATTGATTTGATCCAGGCACTTCATCAGTTCTGGCTGGTCAGCGGAAGGGGTAAATATATCTGGCTGATAGGGGGTTGCAGTAGATATTTCTAACAGGCCTATTCCGGCTTTGTAGTATCTGATTCCTGTTTGGTATATCTGCTCAGCCAGTTGGCTTGTTACTTTCACTATGACTGCAGTATCGCATGTGGGAGTAGCAAATTGGTGGAATGCAGAGCGTTTGAAAAATGATTCCTTATCGTGGATAGAGTTGTGTGCAAAAACAATGATATTGCTGGTAGCACTCTCTTGGGCCCTTAGTTTTTGCGCGGCGATGGTTGCGTGTGTAGCAAGTGCCTGTTTTAGATCGGTGAGTCCTGTGATGCGTTGTCCAAAAGAGCGTGTGGAGTAAATCTGCTTTTTGGGTGAGCGAACATCGTCCCAGCTTATTCTTGTTAAACCATTGAGTTCTTCTGCTGTATTAGCGATTAAGATGGAGAAGTGCTTTTTCATCAACGCGGGTTTCGTTTGTGCTAGCTGCCAAGCCGTTTTGACGCCGAGAAGGTTGAGTCGCTCACCTATGCGTCGTCCGACTCCCCAAACATCCCTAATTTCCATCTGCTGCAGAATCTGCTTTCTGATTTGGTCGTTATCGATAACGGCAACACCGCTGAAGCCGGGTAGTTTTTTACTCGCGTGATTAGCAGCTTTTGCTAAGGTTGGGGTTGGGCCAAAGCCTACGCCTACGGGGAGCCTTACCTCCTTCCATACCTTCCTTCTGATTTTCATACTCAGCTCATACCAGCCTTCGGGTGGTATGTAGTGGTCAAAGCGTAAAAAGCATTCATCTATAGAGTAGATGTGTTGTTCTGGAGCAAAAGAGGCGCAGAGTTCCATCATGCGTGAAGATATATCAGCATAAAGCTCATAGTTGCTGGATCGGGCAACTACGCCTGCTCTGTCTAGTTGGTCTTTGATTTTGAAATAGGGACCAAATTTGGGAATGCCCATCTTTTTAGCAATAGGGCAGGTTGCGACAATGCAGCCGTCATTATTACTAAGGACAACAACTGGGCGCTTTCGAATTGTAGGGTCAAATATTTTCTCGCATGAAGCGTACATTCCGGAAGTATCGATCAGGGCGTACATCTTAATTGAGCCCCTTCTTTAATGGGCGAAATAATCGAATAGAACGTGTAACCACACCCTCGATAGAAAATTCATCCTGTTCGGATAGTTGGTAGGGTTTATGGCCGGGAGCAGAAGAAAGAAGTTTTCTCTCTTTGATGCTCGCGATTTTGCAGACGAAGTTGCCATTTAGCGTGGCAACAATTACATCGCCTTCCTTCACCGTTTCGGCTCGTGAAACGACAAGAAGGTCATTTGGGAATATTCCAACACCACGCATAGAGCCACCTTCAACAAAGCCTAGGTAGGTTGCATGAGGGTGATCAATGAGTAGCTGATCGAGTGACAGTGCTAGCTCGGTATATTCCGCTGCAGGTGATTCAAAACCACTGATACCGGCGCTGGAGTAGATAGGAATAAAGCGCAACATAATAAGTACTGTTTATATATACAGTACTTATATTATCAGTAGAGATTTAAAGGTGCCAGTTTAAGTTTGTGTTGTGATGGAGGTGGCTGTGTGAGCCTGGGTAAGAGTTTCCGCCGTTACCGTTGGCATGTATTTAAAGAGAGCTTCTAGCGTCAAAGTTTAAACCTCTGAAGGAGTCTCCGAGGTTTCTTCAAGCTTTGCTCTATCTGCTTTAGATATGTAGCGCGGTTTGTTATTTTTTGGCGCTAATTTAGCCTTGGCCTGTTTTAGTCGCTTGGTGTGGATCTGCTTAATTTTTTTCTTGCGGTTCATGTTGTAGCTCGGCTATTTAAAAATCACAGTGATTATAACTGAAAATGGCTTCGATAATGTCAGGGAGCTTGAAAAGGTCTAGACATGTCACTGCGCCGGCTTTCGCGTATCTGGTCGTTTTATAACCCACTGAGAAAGCATAAGACTTATTCGTAGTTTCCCTAGTGCTACGCATAATGATGTAGCAATTTGAGATCTCACTCTTAATGTAAAACTGACATCATGCTATAAGTGATCTAAGGTTTTAGAGCTTTAAAACCGCCCCTTAGCCCTATATGATCGCCAAAAAAATATTTCTTGAGATGAATACCGATGAATAAAAGCCTTCTAACGAATCTGCTTGCCTTTACTGCATTTGCGGCGGGTCTGATTACAGATGATCGTGTGTTATTGACCGTTGGCTTGTTTGCTCTATCTGGTGCGCTAACCAATTGGTTAGCTGTACATATGTTGTTTGAGAAAGTTCCAGGGCTGTATGGCTCAGGAGTGATCCCTGCACGTTTCCAAGATTTTAAGCGCGGCATCAAAACCTTAATGATGGAGCAATTTTTTACTGAAGAGAATATTGAGCGTTTTCTAAGTGCTGATAATGGTAAACAGCCTGATCTACATTTAGCGCCAGTAATTGAAAAAGTCGATTTTGCTCCGACTTTTGATTCGCTTATCGAGGTTATCCAAAACTCTCCATTTGGGGGTATGCTAGCCATGGTGGGTGGCACCGATGCGCTTGAGCCTTTAAGAGAGCCTTTTGTGGAAAAGATGAAAAGCTCAATTGAAGAGATGACACGTGATGAAAATTTTATCACTCTATTAAAAGACGAGCTTGAAAGCCCTGATGTTATGGCTGAGATGCAAGAAAAGGTTGAAGTCATTGTTCAGCAGCGATTAGATGAACTGACACCTAGTTTGGTCAAAGAGATTGTACAGCAGATGATTCGCGAACATTTAGGTTGGCTGGTTGTCTGGGGTGGTGTCTTTGGTGGTTTGATCGGTTTTATCGCAGCGATTATCGGTGTGTAATGCTTCTATGAGAAAAGCCGCAAACGCGGCTTTTTTTGTGCCTGCTTCGGCATGAATGGTCTATGTTTGAGAGACGATAGAAAGGATAGAGAGATATGAATGATTTAAAAAAATTCTATATTAATGGTGAATGGATTAAGTCATCAGGCAATGACGTCTTGGATGTTTTTAATCCGGCGACCAATGAGGTTGTCTCTCAAATTAGCCTTGGTAATAATGATGATGTCGATCTCGCTGTTGACGCAGCTGTTGCTGCCTTTGCATCTTTCTCGCAAACCTCCAAAGAAGAGAGAGTCGCGCTTTTACAGCGTATTATTACTGAATATGAAAAGCGTGCCGAAGCACTTGTCGAGGCGACTACTGAAGAGATGGGCGCGCCATTGGGTTTATCGCGCCAAGCTCAAGTGCCGGCTGGGTTAGGGCATTTTAAGGCGGCTTTAAGTCTGCTTAAAAAGCATGATTTCACTGAGGTTATTGGCTCGACCCGTATCGTTAAAGAACCGATTGGTGTTTGCGGTCTTATTACGCCTTGGAATTGGCCGTTAAATCAAATCACCTGTAAAGTTGCGCCAGCTATTGCTGCAGGTTGTGCGGTTGTACTAAAACCTAGTGAGATCGCTCCGCGCACAGCGCACATATTTGCAGACATTATGCATGCAGCTGGGGTTCCTTCGGGCGTTTTCAATTTAATCGATGGTACAGGGGCAGCTGTAGGTGCTGCGCTGAGTGCTCACCCTAAGATCGATATGATCTCATTTACGGGGTCTACAGAAGCAGGCAAGCAAGTCTCTATTGCTGCAGCTGCAAACTTAAAAAAGGTCTCTTTAGAGTTGGGCGGAAAGTCCGCAGCCATTGTTCTGGACGATGCTGATTTCTCTAAAGTTATTTCTCGTTGTGTGAGAGCGGTGATGGGTAACTCGGGCCAGTCTTGTAATGCTCAAACACGCTTATTAGTCCCTGAATCACGTTTGAAAGAAACCATTGAGATCGCCAAAAAAACAGCGGATTTAATTGTTGTAGGTGATCCTCAATCAGAAGAAACAGTGATGGGGCCGGTGGTATCAGAATTGCAATGGCAACGCGTACAAGCTCTGATTCAAAAGGGCATGGATGAAGGCGCTGAACTCGTTGCTGGTGGTATTGGTTTACCTGAAGGTTGTTCATTAGGCTGTTATGTAAAGCCGACGGTATTCGCAGGTGTTACGCCTGATATGACCATTGC
Organism: Neptuniibacter sp. QD37_11; assembly: GCF_047778105.1. Classification (NCBI taxonomy): domain Bacteria; kingdom Pseudomonadati; phylum Pseudomonadota; class Gammaproteobacteria; order Oceanospirillales; family Oceanospirillaceae; genus Neptuniibacter; species Neptuniibacter sp. QD37_11. The sequence continues at coordinate 1,196,065 of NZ_CP180552.1, forward strand.
TCAAGAAGAGATATTTGGGCCGGTGGTTAGCATCATGACTTATCGCTCTGAAGAAGAGGCGGTAGCAATCGCTAATGACAGTATTTATGGCCTTTCCGGTGGTGTCTACTCAAGTGATTTGGAACGAGCAAAATCAATAGCCGCTCAGATGAGAACCGGTATGGTTCATCTCAATGGTGCGCCGGTTGATATCAAAGCGCCATTTGGTGGTTATAAACAATCGGGCAACGGTCGAGAGTGGGGGCTGTACGGAATCGAAGAGTTTATGGAAACGAAGGCTATCTTAGGGGATCTATCCGTTTCGTAATTGGATTGTTGAGAGCCTTCTTGGTAACACATATTTACACTGAGCTACAAACGATGCAGTTCTTGCCAGCTTTCTTAGCATTGTACATAGCGATGTCTGCATCGTGGATAATTTGGTCTAGATCATGTGTATCGGGCTTGGATTGAGCTAGACCAATACTCGCTTGAATACTGACTTTATATTCGCCAAATGCAAAGGGATTGCGTGTGTAGGTTAATAGCTGTTCTGCAGTCTCCTTTGCACTCTCTGTATTGTCAGTATCCAGAAGTACGATAAATTCATCGCCTCCATAGCGGGCGATGTTGTCGTTTTCACCCAAATTTGATCGTAGCCTTTCTCCGAACGCTTTGAGTAAACGGTCGCCCATTTGATGGCCGTATTGGTCATTGATCGGTTTAAACCCATCCAAGTCTATAAAGAGCAGGGTGAATGGCTCATTTCGATGAATGCGTTTTTGCGCATCTGCGCGGATAGCAATACGATTCGGTAGACCTGTGACTAAATCGTGGGATGCTAAGTGGCGAGCTTGTTTTTCTGCTTTGTGTAATTCTTCTGTACGTTCAATTACTCGCTTTTCTAACTCCTTTTGGCCGCGGTCTACTTCCTCAGCCATAGTATTGAAGCTAGTCACTAAGGTGTCTATCTCGATACTGGTTAACGAGTCATCTTTTTTGAATGGGAGAGGGTATTGGTGATGCGAAAGGTCCTTTGTCATCTTGATCAGTCGTTTAACTGGTTTCACAACAATGCCTGAGATCCACCAACTTAATAGCGCAACGATGATAAAACAGAGAGCGGCTATTAAGTGGGTCACCTGTTTTAAATCTTTAAGTTTTGATTCCAACTCCGATGTTGGTTGTGGAATCATTACTCCCCAACCTGTGGTTGGTACGGTCGCAAAACCAGCGATCATGTCGGCATTCATCGCAGGAGAATAAAATTGTGCTACTCCAGACTCTCCTCGCATCATTTGCTTGATGATGCTGATTTTGGCTATGTTCTTTCCTGCTTGTTCCCAGGACGGGTTAGGGTGAGCGATCACGGAGCCAAATTGATCAACTATTGCTGCATGCCCTTTATCGCCAAAGCTAATAGATTTCTGAATGTTGTAAAGGTAGTTTGGGTTAATAGCCGCAATCCAGATATTAGATTTGGGGCCTACAGACGTAAGATAGATGGTAGGTGGAGCGTTTTCTGAGATGAAAATTTTAGAGAATTGAATCTCTGGTTTTATCTCTGCTGGTATCATTTCTATTTCAGATAATGATGGCGGTACTAAAACTGCTTGACCGTAGTATCTTTCGATTAGGTCTCCTGAAGAATCATATTGTGCAAAAGCGAGTATGTTGAGCTGTTCCATCAAAGAGATCTGTTCTGGATGGAAGTGAAGGTTTTGCGCGAGTTGAGCACTTGTGTCATACACCGCTTTTACATCGAGGGCATAACGATCTAGTGCAGCGGTTGTGTTGTGCGCAAGTAAAAGATGCTTTTCATGAACAGCAGCAAACTCTTTCTCTAGTGCATTTTGAATCGTCCAATAGGAAAATAGGGCGATAGGAACTACGGAAACGCACAGCATAGCCGTCAATAGGATGAATCTTAGGGGGAATCTTAACGGTTTCATAAATGCGTTTACCTGCGGACGCTTTTACTACAACAAACACTACTATAGATAGTTGTTGATTTTTCGCTAAAAGACAATGGTAAAATCTATTTTTTTGTTTGAAAAAATAGATTTTTATATCGGGAAATATAGAGTTTGAGTCTTTCACCTCGTTTGAATTCAATATTGGAAATGATTAATGGTCAATATGACCATATTTGGGATTGTTGCTGTGACCATGGTTATTTAGGTCAGGCTATTTTGCAGGCAAAGCCTGAGGCTCAAGTACACTTTTTGGATGTAGTGGAATCCATTACCAACAAACTTGAAAAGCATTTAGCTGGTAGCGATTATTCAACTGAACGCTGGCAAGTTCATTGTGAAGATCTTCAAAAGCTCCGTTTGGCCCTTCCCGAAACTGCTACGAATATTCAGCATCGTCATCTACTTATTATTGCCGGTGTAGGTGGTGACCTGACGCTAGATATGGTTCAGGCCGTCTTGCAACATAATCCTAATTGCGACATCGACTTTCTTATCTGTCCAGTACGACAACTTCATAAAGTACGTAGTGGTGTAAAGGCATTAGGTTTGGGGTTGGTTAACGAGAAGATTGTTAAAGATGGAGGACGCTATTATGAAGCGATCCATCTATCTACGTTAAGTGATGTTGAGATTCCTGCAGTTGGCGGATTTATGTGGGATCTAGCGAAAGACGATCATCAACAGTACTTAAGACAGAATATCAGCCATTATCAGCGTATGCAGGCTCAAGGGAATGAAAGTGTGCGAAAAATTCTAGCTGAATATATGAGCTTACAAGAGCTATCAGCTTGACGATTATCTTAGGGAGCTAAGATAGGCCCCCTAAGATATATAACCTGTTGATCGAATGTCAGGTTATTTTACTTTCCACGCAATTTGCTCGCCTGCGCGAATAGGAACCACATTATCTTCACCAAGTGGGTAAGTTGCTGGTACATCCCAGCTTTCTTTAACCAAAGTGATGGTATCTGTATTGCGCGGTAGACCGTAGAAGTCTGGGCCATTCAAACTTGCGAACGCTTCTAGCTTATCAAGCGCGTCAGCTGCTTCAAATGTTTCAGCGTACAGTTCAATCGCAGCGTGAGCCGTGTAGGAACCTGCACAACCACATGCAGCTTCTTTGGCGTGCTTCATGTGAGGCGCTGAATCTGTTCCTAAGAAGAACTTTTTACTGCCAGAAGTCGCTGCTTTAATCAGTGCATCTTGGTGAATGTTACGCTTAAGAATTGGCAAGCAGTAATAATGCGGGCGGATACCGCCAGCCAACATGTGGTTACGGTTGTAAAGTAGGTGGTGAGCTGTAATGGTAGCAGCAACGTTATCCCCAGCCGACTCAACGAACTCGGCAGCATCTTTAGTTGTGATGTGCTCAAGTACGATTTTTAAGTTAGGGAAGTCATTTACCACATCTTTCAAAATCGTTTCGATAAAGATTTTTTCACGATCGAAGATATCAATATCGCCATCGGTTACTTCGCCGTGAATCAATAGCAGCATGCCTGCTTCTTCCATTGCTTCAAGAACAGGATAAATATTCTTAACGGAAGTTACACCTGAATCGGAATTTGTAGTAGCACCAGCAGGGTATAGTTTGGCTGCGTAAACCTTGCCTGTATCCTTCGCTTTCTTGATGTCAGCAGGGTCAGTGTTATCTGTTAGATATAACACCATTAAAGGATCGAAGTTGCCTTGTGGCTTTTGATCCATGATGCGTTGGCGGTAGCTTAGCGCCTCTTCTGTGTTAGTTACAGGTGGAACTAGGTTCGGCATGATGATTGCGCGACCCATATAGCGGCTCACGTCACGGACAGTGTCTTTAAGCTGAACACCATCACGTAGGTGAATATGCCAATCATCAGGGCGTGTAATCGTAAGAGAAGTCATTTGGGCTGCACCACTTATCTATCAGGTTAAAACTTATCTTTTAATTATCCCACGGATTGATGGGAAAAGCTTTTAAACCTTATGAACAAATCGATTTTTTGGTCTGTATAATTGTGGCTAACTCTTGATGATTAAAACAACAAAAAAATAAGGGTTTCTAAGTACTAGAGAGTAATTTTACGTTCATTTAGATTGTATTAATATTGAACGGCTTTTCAGTCTAATTACTATAAAAAATGCGTTAACGGTTTGCTATGAAGTACAAAACCAAAATAATTTTGGCCGTGATAGTTCTCGGTCTAGCCTTTCTTGCTGCGTTGTCCGCACTGACTTTAAATCTCCTTAGAACCACTGCTACAGCAGAAGTAGAACAACGGGTTCAAATAGTTAACACATTTTTAGGCATTACTCTTTTGCCCGAATTAAATACAGATCACCGAGATGGATTAGGGGTTAAAGTAAACGAGTTAATGCAAACTCGTTCGTTGGCGTATTTACAAATTTATGATCAGAACGGGTCGTCAATCATCTCTATAGGTGGGCACAATATGCCTCATACACATGGTCTCGCTGTGTTATGGGGGGATGGTGGAGATATGATTAACCAGCAGTTGTTACTGCGTGGTGCAAATGGATCATCTTATGAAATTCACTATGGTTTGCCGGCGGAGCAAACTAATTTTCTTGTTCAAGGAGCAAGCTATCAAGTATTAGGTTTAGCGCTGTTTGAAATTTTGCTAATGGTTATTGGAGCACATTTAGCGCTTAGGGTGATATCCAAGCAGTTGTCTCATCTAAGAGAGGCAAGTAGTCATATTGCAGCTGGTAATTTTAACTACCGTGTTTCTGAAGAGTCTTGTGGTGAGCTTATTGAAACCGCTCAAGCTTTTAACATTATGGGGGCGCGTCTCGAGAAGTATGAAAAGGATAAAACCAGCGAAAACTTGCACCTGAAAGAACTATCGCAGGCAGTAGAGCAGAGTCCAGTTGCAGTAGTGATGACTGACAGTGATGGGGTTATTACATACGCCAACCCATGTTTTTATCAAACCTCAGGTTACAGTGAGGATGAAGTAATTGGGAAAAACCCAAGGCTACTTCAGTCTGGAGAGACAGAGAAAGAAGATTATATTGACCTTTGGCAAACCATTACGAGTGGTCAAACTTGGAAAGGGGAGCTGTGTAACCGCCGTAAAGATGGCAGTGTTTATTGGGATAAAACTTCTATCTCTCCAGTTAGCTCTGAAAATGGAGAGGTGACTCACTATATCTCTGTGAAGGAAGATGTAACTGCATATAAGCAGATCGAAGAACGGATGCGTGTTGCAACTACGGTATTTGATGCTGCATCTGAAGCGATCATGGTGACAGATCTAAATGGGGCTATCACGATGGTGAATCCAGCTTTTTATGAGATTACCGGTTATCAATCGAAAGAGGTGCTAGGGCAAAGTCCTAGAGTACTCAACTCCGGCCACCATGATGAATCTTTCTATAAGTCGATGTTTGAAGAGCTGCAAAAAAATAATCGCTGGGAAGGTGAGATCTGGAACCGAAGGAAATCTGGAGAGGTTTATCCACAATGGCAAACCATCGCGATGGTTCGTGATGAAGATGGAGAGCCATTGGAATATATTGCTTTGTTTACGGATATTAGTAAGCGCAAAGAGCAAGAAGACGAAATACGCTTCAGGGCTAATTATGATGCTCTAACCCGTTTACCAAATCGTAGCTTATTTAACGAGAGGTTAACCCAGGCTTTGGTTCAGGCTAAAAGGGAAGGAGCGATCCTAGCGCTTTTATATCTCGATTTGGATGGCTTTAAAGAGATTAATGACACCCATGGCCATTTAGCTGGTGATAAAGCGTTACAGCATATTTCACAGCGTCTGACCGAGTGTATTAGGGAATCTGATTGTGTAGCTCGCTTAGGTGGCGATGAATTTGTGATCTTCTTGTCCGGGCTAGAATTTAAATACGATGCTGAAGTTGTGGCTAAAAAGATTATTGATTCTGTACAGCAACCGTTTGCGTACAACGGTGTAAATTTGAAGATGGGTGTGAGTATTGGTATCTCCATCTACCCAGATGACCACTTGCCAGAGAAACTATTTGAGCATGCTGATTCAGCGATGTACGAAGCCAAGCGTGCGGGCAAAAATACATTCCGCTATTTCAGCATTGATTTTGATTAGGTTTTACTTGTGCAGCTGCGGATTCATTCACAGCTGAAGAGGTTATTCGTCTATCCAAACTGTTCTTACGGGTTCGCCGAAGTCATCGTAGATGATTTTTTTACGCGGTTTTCCGCGTTTAGTTTTAGCTACGGTGGAGGTTTTGCTTTTTCGGCGGGCATCGATCGTGGCTAAAAGGCCGTGAACGGGTGTGCGTTCTTGCGGCTTAGTGCGTTCAAAGTTGGATTTATGATGGGTATAGCGCCCATCTACTAGTCCTGATTCGCCCATTTCGACTTGTTTGATTTCCCCGCCTTTTTCCAGAAAACGCGATACCTCAGCATTTAGCTGATCGCGTAACTCCGCTTTGCTCGGGCTTTTCTTAAACATAGTCTTGACCATAGCCTAGGAATTGTATGATTTTAAACCTAAATAGGGGTGCTTGCGAGGATAGTTTTAGCTTATCCTTATTTATAATTATCAATTATCTTGTAAATTAGGCTGCACTTCGCTAGCTGGCTTATATCCAGTGAGCTATGTTAAGCCGGTAAGTATTTATATATTTAAAGCTTTCTTATGCGACTATCTTTACCGTTACGCTTTTCTATACCGGTTATTATTGTGCTTGTTACAGCACTGATAATTCCTAGCTGTCTTTTCTTTGTTGCTCCTATTATTGAGAAACAGCATCAGACCCTGCTGGAAAACGAAGCTCAAAATGTTACTAAACGCCTTAAAAGCACGCTGAATTATCTTATAGAAAGGGGGGATTCTGCAGGTGTAAACCGTGAGTTCCGTCAAAATCTAAAGTCAGATCAGTTAAGCAAAATTTTGGTTGTGGATTCTGCAAACCAAATTCGCTTTTCGTCTCATAATGAAGATCTAGGTAAAACCGTCAGTCGGCGTGTAGACGTCCATTTAGATCTCAATACCATTATTCAAGTTCGAGATAGGCAGATGTTACAGCATGCTTATTTTGAAAAAGAGAATGTGCTTTATTCGTTGATTCCGATTGATCTTCCTGTATTTGGTAAGCCAGAACAAGAGCTAGAACAGGGGGTGATGATTCTTGCGCTAAGTGACAAAGAGGTGAATGAAGCAATCAGAAAACAGCTCGCTGTATTAGTTACGGCACTGTCTGTCGCTATGCTATTCCTTGCCCTGATTTTGATGTTCGTCATCAATCGACTGGTAACTTCACGTGTACAGATGCTGGTTTTAGCGAGTAGATCTTTTTCACGAGGTCAGATAACCGCTTTTGATGATCAAGCTGGGAGTGATGAGTTAGGAATGCTGGGAGCTGCATTCAGTCAGATGGCAAAGCAGATCTCTTCTATACACGCTCAACTAGAAGCTAACGTTGATTTGCTGGACGAATTGCTAGAGAACTCGCCATCGATGATCGTGATTCGGGATGTCGAAGGTCAATATCTAAGAGCAAACCCCGCTTATCTAAAATTTGCAGGTTTAGCTTCGGTGGATGAGCTAAAAGGTGATGTGGCTGAAAAGGAAATTCCTGCTGACGTGATCCATGCCTCTCGAGAGGGGGATGCACAAGTCGTTCAATCGAAGCAGCATTACAGCTGGGAGTTAACTTACGAGTGTAGGGGGCAATTTAAGTCTCTTTACAGTGAGTGTTTTCCTCTTTTTGATGATGATGGTCAGTTATATGCGGTGTGCACGATTACTACCGATATGAGTGATAGAGCGGAAAAAGATAAAGCCCTGCGTCTAGCTCAATATATTTTTGAAACCACTAATGACGGCATTATCGTCACGGATAAATACAACAGAATTGTAGAAGCAAACTCTGCATTTGAGAGGGTTACTGGCTACAGTAAGGACGAAGTGATTGGCCAAGCGCCAAATATCCTCAACTCTCATAAACAGCCAACTTCGTTTTATGAAGCAATGTGGAGAGAGCTGGAGGAGAAAGGGTTATGGTCTGGTGAGATCTGGAATCGCAAGAAAGATGGTCAGATCTATCCCGAATGGCTCACGGTCAAAGCAATTAAAGATGAGCAAGAGAGTGTTACCGGTTACTTTGGTGTATTTACGGATATTTCGGAGCAAAAGAAAACCGAGGCTTCTCTGCGCAACCTTGCTTACTATGATTCCTTGACCAATCTCGCGAATCGGACTTTCTGTAAAGAACGCTTAGCTCATGACATGGAGTTGTCCAATAGGCATAAAGAGTCTTTAGCCTTAGTGTTCATCGACTTGGATTTCTTTAAGCATGTGAATGATTCTTTAGGTCATGAATATGGCGATCAATTGCTAGTTGAAGCAGCGAATCGCATTAAAGAAAAGGTACGTAGCTCAGATACAGTGGTTCGTTGGGGCGGGGATGAATTTATTCTGATTCTGCCAGGGATTTTTCAAGCCAATATGGCCTTGGTTATAGCGAATAATGTCTTGGAGGACCTTAAACGCCCGTTCAGGTTAAAAAATAGCGATGTATTTATTGGGGCAAGTATCGGCATTGCCATGTATCCCCATGATGCTGATAGTGCTGAAACTTTGATACAACATGCAGATGCAGCCATGTACAGCGCTAAGAACCGAGGACGTGACCAAGTATGCTTCTTCGATTCGGAGCTTAACCGCAAAAATCTGCAACAGATTCAGATGAAGTCTGACATTCGTGCTGCCATTGATGCAGAATCCTTCGAAATCTATTACCAAGCTAAAGTATGCCTTACCTCAAGAAAAGTGATCGGCTTGGAAGCGTTGCTTCGTTGGACTGATTTTGATGGCAATAGTATTTCCCCTGCAGAGTTTATTCCTGTAGCTGAAAATAGTGGATTGATCCTACCTCTGGGTAATTGGGTTTTTGCGACAGTTTTTAAACAAGTTGACCAGTGGATGAAACATGGATTGTTGAAAGAGGGGGAGCGAGTCTCTATCAACCTATCACCACGTCAGCTAGCAAGTCCTGATTTGGTATCTGAATTAAGTAAACAGTTAGACCAATATCCTCTAATTGAAGGATATTTGAGTGTAGAAATTACCGAAACAGCGGTTATTGAGAATATAGATCGAGTTTTACCTGTTCTTGAGGCTATTCGAGCTAAAGGGGTTGCGATCGAATTGGATGACTTTGGAAGCGGATATTCCTCTCTAAACTATCTACGTCGTTTACCTGTTGATGTGTTGAAAGTCGATAAAGCATTCACTGCCGAATTGGGCAGCAACAAGTCCGAAAAAGCGATCATGGCGACGATCATTTCAATGGCGCATACATTAGGTATGAAAGTGGTTGCTGAGGGCGTTGAAACTGATGAACAATTGGCGATTCTGACTGAGTTGAAGTGCGATACGGCTCAGGGTTTCTATTTCTCTAAACCAGTTCCAATTACAGAGACAGAAGCGATCTTAGAAACAGGTTTGTGACGGGAAGTGCATAAGGTTTCACTGGTACAAGTCGCTCGCAACAGGTAGCATAGAGCCAATATTTTTAGACGATATAAGTAGCAAAAGTAGATGAGTTATCAGGTTCTAGCGCGTAAATGGCGTCCTGCTAAATTTCAGGAGATGGTAGGGCAAGAACACGTGCTTAAAGCACTGGTTAATGCGTTGGATGATGATCGTTTACATCATGCCTACCTCTTTACCGGTACCCGTGGTGTCGGTAAAACATCGATTGCTCGATTGTTTGCCAAATCTCTCAACTGCGAACAGGGCGTGTCTTCAACGCCTTGTGGTCAATGTTCTGCTTGTAAAGAGATCGCCGAAGGGCGTTTTGTTGATCTTATTGAGGTCGATGCGGCTTCGCGCACGAAAGTAGAAGACACGCGTGAACTGATGGAAAACGTGCAATATGCACCGACCCATGGACGCTACAAAGTGTACCTTATAGACGAGGTGCACATGCTTTCTACTCACTCGTTTAACGCGCTACTTAAAACGCTGGAGGAGCCACCTCCGCATGTTAAATTCCTATTAGCAACAACTGATCCTCAGAAGCTGCCGATCACAATTTTATCTCGTTGCTTGCAGTTCAATCTTAAAAACTTGATTCCTGAGCGAATCGTTAACCATCTGCGAACAGTTCTGACAGCAGAGCAGATTCAGTTTGAAGAACCTGCACTATGGTTGTTAGCGAGATCTGCAGACGGTTCCATGCGTGATGCGATGAGTTTGACTGATCAGGCGATCGCTTTCGGTGCTGGGCAGATTGGTGAAGCAGATGTTCGCGCTATGCTGGGCACAATTGATCAGCGTTTGGTCTATCAGATGTTGTTCTGCTTAGCGGCATCAGACGCTAAAGGCCTAATGGCGGCAGTGACTGATTTGGCTCAGTTTTCACCTGACTATAATACCGTGCTAGGTGATTTGATCGGTGTATTACACCGTATCGCCATGGCGCAAACGATCCCTGATGCTGTGGATAACAGCATGGGAGATAAAGATCAGATTATTGAACTTGCTGGCAAATTAACGGCTGAAGACGTTCAGCTCTATTACCAAGTTGCTTTGATGGGCCGTAAGGACCTTCCTTTTGTTCCTGATCCACGTGAAGGTTTGGAAATGGTATTGTTGAGAATGCTGGCATTTCGTCCTGCTAGTGCTCAGCCGCGCCAAGTTCAGGTTGCATCAAGTTCGCCTCAACAAGTGAGTCAGGCCGCTAATAACCCTGTAACTGCGGAAGTGCTGGCACCTGCAGCTGAATCGATTCAATCAGCCCCTGTTGCACAGGCTGCACCTTCGCCTCAATCTGCGCCAATGCAACCGGCTCCAGCGCAGACGGATAGTCAATCTCCAGCAGTAGAATCTCCACCGCCGTATGAGCCGCCAGTATCAGATGTTCCTCCATTAGGGCAGGCAAGTCAGGTAGCACCCGTGGCGGAGGTAAGCCCTGCAAAAAAGCCTGAAGCGCTAAATAGCCAAGGAGATGAACCACCTCCTTGGGATATGGATGATGTAGGTGGTTTTGATGATTCAGAGCCTTCTAATCGTGCAGCGGAGAATTCATATTCTGAAATGGAAGCAGCGGCTCCTGTTTCAGAACCGGCGCTTCAAGCTGAAGTAACAGAAGATATTGGTGAGATCTCTAAAACACGTGTCGAGGTTGTAGAGTGTTCGCGTAACTTAGCGGAAGTCTCCCTTCCTGACTGGGTACATATTAGTCGTAGCCTTGGTCTAAGTGGCATGACCGAAAGTTTAGCGACTCATCTCTCTTTGGAACAAATATCGCCTGAATCGATGGTTTTACATTACACCAAAGAGCAGAAGACGATGCTGAACGATGTACAGTGTCAGCGTATTTCGGATGCACTGAATGGTTACTTTAATAACCCTGTTCAGGTTGAGTTTTTACAAGCTGAACAGCAGCAGGAAACCCCTGCACAGTTTATAAATCGTAAACGAGAAGAGCGTCATCTATTAGCTGTCGAATCTATTCGTAACGATAGTACGGTACAATTACTCCAAGAGCATTTTGATGCACGGATTGAACTCTCGTCCGTGGTTCCCATCGATAATTAATTGAGGAAAGATATGATGAAAGGCGGTATGGGTAACCTGATGAAACAGGCCCAAAAAATGCAGGAGAACCTGCAAAGAGCACAAGAGCAAATCGCACTTGCAGAGCAAACTGGTGAGTCTGGTGCGGGTCTTGTGAAAGTTGTAATGAACGGTCGTCACGACGTTAAAAGCATCAATATTGATGACAGCTTGATGGAAGAAGACAAAGAGATCTTAGAAGATTTGATCGCTGCGGCGGTAAATGATGCCGTGCGTAAAATCGAATCTTACACTCAAGAGAAAATGTCTGAAGTGACCGGTGGTATGGGAATGCCTCCTGGTTTCAATATGCCGTTCTAATCGATGTCATTCAGTCCATTAATTCAGCAGTTAATAAACGCTTTACGTTGTTTGCCGGGGGTTGGTCCTAAGTCGGCTCAGCGAATGGCTTTTCATCTGTTGGAACGTGATTCTGAAGGGGCGTTATCTCTGTCTGCTGCGCTTGAAAAAGCGGTTGCAGAGATCGGTCATTGCAGTGAATGTCGTACTTTATCCGAGCAGGATGTTTGTGATATTTGCCAGTCAGAAACAAGAGATAAGCATCTGCTTTGCGTACTCGAGTCCCCAGTAGATGTGTTGGCAGTTGAGCAGACGGGTGGGTATAACGGTCGTTATTTTGTGCTCTCGGGGCATCTGTCGCCTATCGATGGCATAGGCCCTGAAGATCTGGGTATTGATCTTCTTTTAGATAAGGTTAGATCGAACGACATCCGAGAATTAATCCTTGCGACTAATCCAACGGTAGAAGGCGAAGCAACGGCTCATTTTATTGCTGCTCAAGTGAAAGATCTGGATGTAAAGGTTTCTCGAATCGCTCACGGGGTTCCTGTGGGTGGAGAGTTAGAATTCGTGGATGGCGGTACGTTAGCCCACGCAATAGCGGGAAGGCGTTCTCTGCTTTGAGGTAAGAATCTCCAGATGACAGAATATAGTTGGAAAAAGCTAGAAGTATCAGCAAGAACACCTGTCTGGATTCGTTCAGAAGATGCGTTAGTTGAGTGTTGTGATAAATGGCGTACGCTTCCAGTCATTGCCCTAGATACAGAGTTTCAGCGAGTTGAAACGTTTTATCCTATCCCTGGGCTTATTCAAGTTGCTGATGATCAATCTTGCTACTTGATTGATCCTTTAGAGATCGAGGATTTTAGTGCGTTGGCTGATCTATTTGCTGATCGATCAGTTGTAAAGCTGATGCATGCAGCAAATGAAGATCTCGAACTATTTCTGAAAATGTTTGGTGTACTGCCAACGCCATTGTTTGATACGCAATTAGGTGGGGCTGTATTGAATTGGGGGTTCTCATTGGGCCTTCAGCGAATGCTTGAGCAAAAGCTGGATATTCAATTAGCGAAACATGAGACCACCTCTAATTGGTTGCAGCGCCCTCTGACAGCAAGCCAAGAATTATATGCAGCGCTAGATGTGGCTTATCTTCCAGCCATATACCATATGCAAAAATCAGAGCTGGAAGCTTTGCAGCGTTATCACTGGGCAGAGCAAGAGAATGAAGCGCTTTTAGCAGAAGCGCTGGTGGATGATGTTGAAGGTTATGGTTATTACCGTCGCTTCACACAAATGTGGAATCTGCCAGAGCACAAAATGGCAGCATTGCGTGATCTAACTGCATGGCGCGAACAGATTGCGAGAAAGCGAGATGTTCCACGTAACAGAATCCTTAGAAATCAGGCTTTGTTACAAATAGTGGAAAAGTGGCCACGCAGTTTATCTGAGTTATCGCGGCTAGATGAAGTGAAAAAGCGTATACTTCGTACTGATGGCGAAGCAATTTTAGGCTTTTTAAAGTATGGACAGGTAAGTGCGGCTAAAAACAGCCCTGCACCTATTCCTAAACCGCTGCACTTCTTTTGGAACAAACATATTAAGAAGCTGAAGGCGATTGCGCGTCGTGTAGCTGAAGAGCAAAATGTCGCCCCTGAAATTTTATTGCGAAGAAAAGAGTTGGAACTACTTATTCGTTCAGGGGTTGATGAGGGTGAGTATCGCTTACCTGAAAAAATTACGGCTTGGAGGCAGGAGCTTCTTGCATCTCAATTGTTAGCCGAATTGCAAAAGATTGAAAAATTAAGAACTGAAGGTGCTTAACCGATGAAAATATGCTCTGTTTACCTGAGCCCGCGTAAAGATGAGATGTATCTTTATGTAGATAAGCGAGATCAACTGAGTAAAGTGCCGGAAGCGCTATTAGAAATGTTTGGTTCGCCAAAGCATGTGATGGATATTCCTTTAACGGCTGATCGTGAGCTGGCTAGGGTTGATACCGAAAAGGTGTTGTCTGATCTAGATGAGAAGGGTTATTTCTTGCAGATGCCGCCGCCAAAAGATGACTACATGCTTGATCTTCATAAAGATCGCCCGGAAACTGGTGTTCGCTAAGTGGTAGCTCAAGAAGTATTTTGGCGCAGTAAGAGTCTACAAGAGATGAGCTCTTCGGAGTGGGAATCTCTTTGTGATGGTTGTGCGCTTTGTTGTCTCCACAAGCTGGAAGATGAAGATACAAAAGAGGTTTTTTATACCTCTGTTGTTTGTCACCTTCTAGATTTTGATACCTGTCGTTGCACCAAATATGAGGAGCGTTGCTCTTTAGTGCCTGACTGCGTCAAGCTTACTCCTAAGGATGTTGATGACTTTCATTGGCTTCCGCCAACCTGTTCTTACCGCTTAATTCATGAAGGCAAAGATCTTCCTGAATGGCACCCGCTATTGTCTGGGCGCCAAGAGACGGTGATTGAGTCAGGTGCTTCGGTACTAACTTGGTACGAAGTCAAAGATAATGAAATCACCGAAGAAGAGTTCGAAGATTACATTATTGAATAGTAGAAAAGCGCCTAAGGCGCTTTTTTTATGCGTAATGTCTAATTTGCTGTTAGGGTTTTCCTAACATAAAGTTATATCTCGTAGTTGGAGATAATGGCTTTGAGCACTTCTGATCAATTTAATCACCTCTCAGTTCTCGATAATTTCGATGCAATTTCTGCGTTCGATTTTGTACCTGATGTTATTTGGATTTTTGATCTAGATCGACATGGCTTCTGGTGGGGAAATGAGCGCGCACTCGAATTTTGGGGGCTGCCAACTGTTCAGGATTTGATTGATAAAGACCTATCGGCTGATACAGAAGGTGCTCGTAAGCGGACCGAGCAAACATTTTATAAAGCAGCGGCTCAAGGGATGACAGTTGACCCTTGGACAACTTATCCAAACGGTAAACCTAAAACGCTCTTGATGCGACATAAAGCAGTGCTGCTTGGTCCTGAAAAGCACCGTGGCATTATTGCGTTTATTAGTGAGCAGGTTGATCTGGGCGAGCAACCTGAGCATCTCATCTTTTCTGAAGCGATTCGTTATACATCAGTTGCTGTTACTAGTTTTGATATGAGTGGTACGCCGATGTTTGAAAATCCAGCCGCAGCAGAATTATATGGCTTTGTTGATGCTCAGAATAATGATGCTTCTGTGTTTGTGTGCCGATTTCACAACGTTAAAGAAGGGTTTGAGCTTCTTGAGAGGGGGCGACAGCATCAAGATGGGCAGTCAGAGCATTTGATGGTAACGAGTAAAGGTGTGCGCCGACATGTTGTGGATCTCCGTACGAGCCGTCATCCATTGACGGGCGATTACCTTCTTTTGGTGTCTGAATATGACGTTACAGAGCTACATAATGCGATTGAGCAGGCAGAAAAGGCCAAGGTAAGGTTAGATAAACTTGCTCATTATGATGCCTTAACCGGGCTGCCCAGTTTGCGGTTGTGTCGCGATCGTATGACTCAAGTGATTGCTCAAGCGCAGCGGGAGGCGAGTTCAGCTGCGATCATGTTTGTTGATCTTGATGGTTTTAAAGCTGTTAATGATAGTTTTGGTCACGATGCGGGTGATCAAGTGTTGGTTGAATTTGGGAAACGTTTGGTTCATCAAGTGCGCGCTGTGGATACGGTGGGTCGTATCGGTGGTGATGAATTTATTATCTTAATGTCAGGGATAAAGTCTGCTAAAGATGTTGAAGTAGTTGCATCCAAGATTATTGCTGTGATGAATGAGCCGTTTTCGATCGCTGATATGAATGGTAAGGAACAAGAGGCCTGTATTGGCGTAAGCGTAGGGATTTCGCTCTTAGAGGAAGGGGCGTTGAATAAAAATGCTGAGGTGCTTCTGAGAGAAGCTGATCATGCAATGTATAAAGTGAAGCGCAGTGGTAAGCGTGGATATAGATTTGCTAGCTAAGTTTAATTAACGAAAACAAAAAAGCCGCAATCAATGATTGCGGCTTTTTAGCTTCAACAAGAAGTGATTACTTCTGGTTGTCTAGCTGAGCTTTGATCAGGTCACCAATTGTAGTTGGGCCAGATACTTCAACTTCAGCGTTACGTACAGCAGAGATTGCTGCTTTCTCTTCAGCCTGTTCTTTCGCTTTGATAGACAGGTTGATAACGCGGTTGCGACGATCAAGAGTGATGATCTTAGCTTCTACTTCTTCACCAACGTTAAGAACAGTAGATGCATCTTCAACGCGATCTACAGAGATCTCAGATACTTTCAGAGTACCTTCGATACCTTCAGCTAGCTCGATAACAGCTGCTTTAGCGTCTACAGAAGTAACTTTACCAGTTACGATAGCGCCTTTGTCGTTAGCTGCAGCGAATTCAGCGAATGGATCGCTTTCAAGCTGTTTGATACCAAGAGAGATACGCTCTTTCTCTGCATCGATAGAAAGGATAACAGCTTCAACTTCTTCGCCTTTCTTGAACTGGCGTAGAGCTGCTTCAGCATCAGCTTCCCAAGTGATGTCAGACATGTGAACAAGACCGTCAAGCTCGTCCTGTAGGCCAACGAAGATACCGAAGTCAGTGATAGTTTTGATAGTACCAGTAACTTTGTCGTTCGCAGCAAACTGCTCAGCGAAAGTAACCCATGGGTTAGCTGTGCACTGTTTGATACCTAGAGAAATACGACGACGCTCTTCGTCAACGTCTAGGATCATAACTTCTAGCTCATCACCGATCTGAACAACTTTAGATGGGTGGATGTTCTTGTTAGTCCAAGACATTTCAGAAACGTGTACCAGACCTTCTACGCCGTCTTCGATAGATGCGAAGCAGCCGTAATCAGTAAGGTTAGTGATGCGTGCCTTGCACTTAGCACCAGCTGGGTAACGTTCTTTGATAAGAGACCATGGGTCTTGAGAAAGCTGCTTAAGACCTAGAGAGATACGACCAGATTCTTTGTCGAACTTGATGATCTTAACAGTGATCTCATCGCCTGGGTTTAGCATCTCTGATGGGTGAGAGATACGCTTCCAAGCCATGTCAGTGATGTGTAGAAGACCGTCAACACCGCCAAGATCGATGAATGCACCGTAGTTAGTAAGGTTCTTAACGAAACCTTTAACTTCTTGACCTTCTTCTAGAGTAGCTAGTAGCTCATCACGCTGAGCACTGTTAGCTTCTTGAAGAACTGCACGGCGAGAAACAACGATGTTGTTACGCTTAGGATCAAGCTTGATTAGTTTGAATTCAAGCTCTTTGCCTTCTAGGTGATCAACGTCACGTACAGGGCGAACGTCTACCAAAGAACCTGGTAGGAAGCCTTGAATGTTGTTGATGCTAACTGTGAAGCCGCCTTTAACTTTGCCGCTGATGTAGCCTTTAACAACTTCTTCAGCTTCAAATTTAGTCTGTAGAACTTCCCAAGCTTCAGCGCGTTTCGCTTTTTCACGAGACAGACGAGTTTCACCGAAACCATCTTCAACCGCTTCTAGTGCAACTTTAACGTCGTCACCGATTTTGATCTCAAGTTCGTTAGCATCGTTAAGGAACTGAGAACGCGGGATGATTGCTTCAGATTTTAGACCAGCATGTACAGTAACCCAGTCGCTGTCGATATCAACAACTTCACCAATTACCAATTTACCTGGAGTCATGTCTAGTGATTGAAGGGATTCTTCAAACAGATCAGCAAAGCTTTCGCTCATTGAATATGTCCTATATAAGGGCTGTTTTATCTCGCTAAGAATGTGAGATTGGATAACAGCACTTCAGCCTGTAAAACCGGATTCACAGGGTCAGTTTAATTATTATGAAGAGGGCGTTTTGACCGGTGTAGCGCCCATTTCAAAAGAAAATGAGCGCACATTATACAGTAAATTAACAGAGAATGTATAAGGTTTTAGCGGATTATTAAAAAGGTTTATCGTAATCGTCTAGTCGGGAGTAAAGTGCTGTTTGACAAGGTTTTACAACTGTATCCAGATCAGTTTTTAACTCACTGGTTAGGTTGCTGCTATCCTGTTTACGGAAAAATTGAGTTATAAGGCGCTCTTCACGAGGGGAGTTGGCTGCGATTTCAATGCCATCCCCTACGCAGAACGAGAATTCGGGCATATAGGTTTTAACGAGATCTTCGCGCTCGCTGTCGGATAGGATTAAGCGTTTTCCACCAATAAATTTCTTATATTCGTTACCAGCAGCTGCCGACATTGCTTCTATTTGTAGGTTAGAGAAGCGTCGGGCATCTGGCATATCGATAAGCAATGTCTTGAGTTGTTTTTCTACAGCGGCAACTTCTTCAACAATGGTCAAAGGGGCAAAATGCTCGTTGAGCTTTTTGTATTCTTCAAGGGCAGCTATTTCGGCTTTAAGCCCTTCAATCTGTTTTTTATAAACTTCTTGCTCGTCTAGAAGCTTCTCATTGTCGGCCATTAAGCCTTTAATAACTTTCTGCGTTGGGGTGAGTTTGTCTTGTGCGAAAGTGGCCGGAAGCTGCTTAGTGCCGAGTTCGCCAGTTGTCTCAGTATGAACATTGCTAGGTAAGACAGTGAAGCCAAATTTTTCTAAGTCTTTTAGGTTTTCCTGATGCTGGCCCTGCATTTCATTATAGGCAAAATAGCCACCGCCACCGAGAATGGCCAATACAATTGGAACGATGATCAGTACTACAAGAAGCTTTCTAGTATTCATTGCTTACTTCTTTCCTATCTTGGCGGCTGGCGTTATTAATCCATAGAAGCGTAGCGATTGCTCGCTAGCATCGAGGCTATTTCTGTTCGCCTTTCTGGGTTTCGTTAGCTGAATATTGCAACTGTAAGAAGGCTGTATCAAGTAGAATTCTTCCACTTTCTACTAGCATAGCTTCAGCTTCTGGGTTGATAGGTCTGCCTTGAGCATCTTTTTCTAGCTCTTCATCAAGCTCTGATAGCGATTTGATCGGAGGTAGTTGTTTTTTGCTGCGACGACGGTTTTCGGCATTCACTTGCCATTCTTCCGCTTTCTCACGTTCAATCTTAAGCGCTGATTCCTGTAGAGGGATAAGGCTGCTTTCCTTGCGTACTTCGTTGAGATGCTCAACTTGTTCACGCATGAAGATGAAGTCAGGATCTGTCAGGCTGCGTGACTGATAGCGTGAGTTAATTTGAGTTAAAAACTGTCTTAGGTTTGGGTATGTGCCATGAGGAGCGGATCTGACTTTGTCCCAAGCAAGTGCTTGATCCAGCGCACTTTCACCAATGATCTCAGGATCATAAAGGGTAGGGAATGTGATATCAGGCATCACCCCTTTATTCTGTGTGCTGTCACCAGAAATTCGATAAAACATAGCGTGTGTCAGTTTAAGCTGGCCGTGGTTAAGGGGTAGTAAGGTTTGAACGGTGCCTTTACCAAAGGTTTGTCCTCCAATAACGATGCCACGGTTGTAGTCTTGGATTGCACCGGCAAAAATTTCAGATGCTGAAGCAGATAGGCGGTTAACAAGAACAGCCATTGGTCCACCGTAGGAGACTTTTGGGTTAAGATCGCGAAGAACCTCAACTCGACCTGTAGAGTCTTTCACCTGAACTGTTGGGCCGCGTTGAATAAATAGGCCTACAGTGTCGTTGGCTTCACGTAGAGAGCCACCACCATTGTTGCGAAGATCTACGATTAGCCCGTCAACATCTTCGTCTTTAAGTTCTTGAATAAGCTTTTCTACATCGCGGGAAGTGCTTTTATAGTCGTCATCACCGCGCTGTAGTGCTGCAAAATCGATATAGAAGGCCGGTATCTCAATTACGCCAAGTTTAAACGGTTGGCCTAGGTGTTCAATTTCAAGTACGCGCTTTTGGGCAGATTGCTCTTCTAGTTTTACTTTATTGCGAACAATTTTTACGATTTTGGAAGGGATGTCTTCGCGCTCAGAAGTCCTTACTTCGAGTCTAACAGTAGTTCCTTTAGGACCTCGAATAAGTTGAACAACATCGTCCAATCTCCAGCCTACGACATCTTCGATATCACCATCTTCACCTTGACCGACACCAATAATACGGTCGGTTGCTTTTAGTTGGCCGGTTTTTTCTGCAGGACCTGCAGGTACCAGGCGCACAATCTGAGTGAATTCGTTTTCACTTTTTAATACAGCGCCGATCCCTTCAAGAGATAAGCTCATGTTGATTTTAAAATTCTCAGATTTTCTTGGTGAAAAATACTGAGTGTGAGGATCGTATTGCTTGGTAAAAGCGTTGGCAAACGATTGGAATACGTCTTCGCTATTAACCTGCAGGCTTCTTTTTAGTTGGTTTTTGTAGCGTTTTATTAGAATTTCTCGTGCTTCTTCCTCGGACTTGTCGGCTAGAAGAAGGTTGAGTAGAGCACTCTTAAGTCGGCGATCCCAAAGCGCATTCATCTCTGGTGTGGATTCAATCCAAGCTGCGTTTTCTCGATCGGTGTTTAGGCTTTCATCAATCGAAAAATCAAATACCTTGCCTTGTTCTAATTCATCAATAATGAACTCTAGGCGACCTTCAATACGCTCTTGATAGCGGTTGAAAATGAAATAAGCTGCAGAGAGTTCTCCTGAGCGGATTTGATCGTCTAGTACTAAGCGATATTTTTCGAATTCATCTATATCGCTTTTGTAAAAATAGCTGCGTGCAGGGTCGAGATCTTTAATATATTGATTAAAGATTTGTCCGGATAGAGAATCATCCAAATTGACTCTGTTATAGTGGCCTAGTTTGAGCGATTCTGTAATTTCTAATAACGTTTGCTTATGCACCGGCTCTGATTTGAGCGGTGTTGCAAGTGCATTGGCAGTACTTGGAATTAGGAAGGATAACGCAGTAAACAACAGTGGCTTTAATAGCGATCTATGCATAATGTAAGTCTTAATTCAGCGCTCTGGATTTAACTATGACCCTAAAAAAGGGTTGTGAGTTCCCTGTCACAGTTTGTTGAGTGTAGACATGCGCGGCACTGTTGTAAAATCAATTGCTTATAAAGAGTGTATGGATTTATTTGGTATTCGTTTATGAACATGAAATTCGTAGGTGTTACAGCTCTGGCGATGGCGCTAGGATTGGTTAGTGGTTGTGGTGAAGATCCTGAAGAGAAAAAGTTTCGTCAAGCGTTGGTTGAGAAGGCGCTTAATGATGACGTCAGGAAAGAAGGTGTTGCCTTTCTAGAGTCAAATGCAAAAGATCAAGATGTAAAAGTAACACCGAGTGGCTTGCAATATAAAGTTGTTCAGGCAGGAGAGGGTGGGAGCCCTAACGTTACTGATACTGTCACTGTTCACTACGAAGGTACTCGTGTTGACGGGCATGTATTTGATAGCTCTTATAAACGTGGTGAGCCTAGTTCCTTCCCGTTAAATCGCGTTATTCGCGGCTGGACTGAAGGCTTAGCTATGATGAATAAAGGGGCGGTTTGGATGTTTTATATCAAGCCGGAATTGGCTTACGGTGCTACTAGCCCAAGTGTTGATATTCCAGCGAATTCAACTTTGATATTCAAAGTTGAGTTGATCGATTTTAAGGCTTCTGAGAAATAGGGTTTTAAATGACAGATTTAATTGCAGATTTACAATTGTTCTTAGAAGCGTCTCCAACGCCGTATCACGCGGTAAAGGAGATGTCGCAGCGTTTGGCTAAAAATGGTTTTATGGAGCTGCGTGAAGAGGATAGTTGGCAGTTACAAGCGGGTGGGAAGTATTACGTTACTCGCAATGGCTCTTCCATAATTGCTTGGTCTTTGCCGCGTGATGTTAATCTGGCAGAGTCTGGATTACGTATGGTGGGCGCGCATACTGATTCTCCTTGTCTAAAAGTGAAGCCGGTTCCTGAACTGAATAGACATGGCTATCAGCAGTTGGGTGTTGAGGTTTATGGTGGGGTGTTGTTAAACCCCTGGTTTGATCGTGATCTGTCTATGGCAGGGCGAGTGAGTTATAAGTCTCTAAAAGGTGAGCGTTCTAAGGCATTAGTCAACTTTAAGGATCCGATAGCACTGATTCCTAGTTTGGCTATTCATCTGGATCGAGAGGCAAATAAAAGTAGAACAATCAATGCTCAAACCTATTTGCCAGTTATTTTAGGGCAAGGGGATAAAGGGTTTAGTTTTAAGCAGATGTTGGCGGATAGATTATCTGCTGAAGGTGTTGAGGATGTGGCGGAGGTACTTGATTATGAAATCTCGCTATACGATACGCAAAGGCCAGCACTGACAGGGTTAAAGAAAGAGTATTTGTCATCTGCAAGACTGGATAATCTTTTAAGTTGCTACATGGGATTGGCGGCATTGCTGCAATCTGATTTTGAGCAAGGGGCGCTTTTAGTCTGCAATGACCATGAAGAAGTAGGCAGTATGAGTTCTTCTGGTGCTCAAGGGCCAATGTTGAGCCAGGTGTTGGAACGATTGATGCCTGCTGTCGAGGATAGGGTGCGGATGATAAGTCGTTCTATGATGATCTCGGCAGATAATGCTCATGGTATTCACCCTAATTTTGCGGATAAGCACGATGCAAACCATGGCCCTTTAATTAATGAGGGGCCTGTAATTAAGCTCAACGCGAATCAGCGCTATGCTTCCAACAGTGAAACTAGTGCGATATTTAGGGATCTTGCTCAGCAGGTGAATGTTCCGGTTCAGGCATTTGTTGTAAGAAGTGATATGGCGTGCGGTAGTACCATAGGGCCAATTACAGCTGCGGAACTGGGTGTGAAAACGCTGGATATTGGTGTTCCGCAATTTGCAATGCACTCAATTCGTGAAATGGCTGGTACTAAGGATGTTATTGCTTTGACGAAAGTTCTGGCGAAATTCTTTGAAGAGCCTACTGTCTAACCATACATAGTTCATATTGGAGCCGGTTGCACTGTCTATGTGATCGGTTCACTTTTCCCTCTCGTAATATTTGTTTCTCTGGAATGTAAGGTGAAACAGATGTTCTCATTTTTAAAGCAGAATCCTGAAAAAAGACTTAAGAAAGAATATAACGCTAAGCTTGAGCAGGCTATGAAAGCGCAGCGTAGTGGTGATATTGAAAAATATTCATTTCTGACGCGTGAGGCTGAAGAGCTTTATGAAAAATTAAAACTGGTTCAGGAAGAAAAATCTTAGCTTTGGTTTATGGTGATTATACTGGGGGAATTGCCTACGAGTTATTATTGAGCTAGGCGTAATGGGCTTGATGTTTACGAGGAAAAACTGCTGCGAATACAATCTAATAGACGACGAAAGCAATGAGTTATCAAATTCAACTCTATTGATTTAGTTAGTCATTGAAAGCAAATAGAGAATATTAAGATGGTCGGAGTGGAGGGATTCGAACCCCCGACCCTCTGGTCCCAAACCAGATGCGCTACCAAGCTGCGCTACACTCCGACGATGATACTTGAGCAGGTGTTTTGGAAATTAACCAATGAAAGTGGTCGGAGTGGAGGGATTCGAACCCCCGACCCTCTGGTCCCAAACCAGATGCGCTACCAAGCTGCGCTACACTCCGACGATCATACCTGAGCAGGTATTTAGAATAATTGCCAATGAAAGTGGTCGGAGTGGAGGGATTCGAACCCCCGACCCTCTGGTCCCAAACCAGATGCGCTACCAAGCTGCGCTACACTCCGACTAAATGGCTCCCCGAGCTGGACTCGAACCAGCGACCAATAGATTAACAGTCTACTGCTCTACCAACTGAGCTATCGGGGATCATCAGCTGTACTATCAAGTTGGCTCCCTGAGCTGGACTCGAACCAGCGACCAATAGATTAACAGTCTACTGCTCTACCAACTGAGCTATCAGGGATTAGCCTTGAAAGTGCGGCGTATCTTAATGACCAAGGGTTGGGGCGTCAAGGGGTTTTTTACAAAAAAACTCAATGATTAGTAGGGTTGATTATAGCGTAAACAATTTTGGCTGAAATTAGCTCAAATTATGTTCAGGTGAGATAAATTCAGCCTGTCTAAGGTGGTTTTTTGATTTCGAATAATTTGATCTAACTTATTAAAAACTAGAAAAAAATATATACCTGTACCTCGGTACAATAGTTTTTGTTTATTTGGGCATTTATAAAGGACAACAATCATCCAGAGATCTGTTTTCTAAGGAATAGTATATATGAATGTAATTGGTACAGTTTCGCTTCTGATTGGAAATGTAGTAGCTGTCAAGGCAGATGGTACAGAGAGGCTTCTTTCATTAGGGGAAGAAGTATATGCAGATGAAATGATACGAGTTGCTCCTGATGCGTCGATTGAGATTGCTATGGATGCAGGAGAACCTGTACGACTGGATGGTGGCCAAAATTGGTTGGCTAATGCTGAGACATATACAGAATCTAATAATTTTGATCTTTCTGAAGCAACGGCGGATGTAGAGTCGATTCAGGCAGCGATCTTAGCAGGTGCCGATCCTACAGCTGTATCGGAAGCAACTGCAGCAGGTGGTGATACGCAAGCAGGTGGTGAAGGTAATGAAGGCTCTTCAACAGTAAATATAGAGCGTACGGCTGAAGAAGTAGATCCTAATGCAGGTTATGAAACGGTAGGCTTTACACGGTCAGATGATACCCTTGAAGTATTTGAAGGAAGTGATGAACAACAAACCTCTGAAGCTCCTGAAGCTGATCCTATAACTTATACCTTTAAACTGTTTGTAGCGAATGAAGATGGAAGCGTATCAGAAGCTGCGTCTGAGATTAGTGAAGAGGGTGAGACCAGCGCTTATTATGTAGTACTTGCGGTAGGTGAAGATGGTCAGCCATTGGCGGACGAAGATCAGCCAACAGGTACGGTTGATGTGCGTTTTACGAATAACGGTGAAACTAGCGATGACGACTACACAATAAGTGGCACGCAAGCGACGATCGGTACAGTATTTAGCTCTACAGCAAGCAATGATGCCCTAGCGGATAACGGTGAAACGTTCACGGTTTCTTTGGTGGGTAACTACAGCGAAGAAGATGACTACGAAGCGATCACTTATGATGAAGCGACCGTCACTACAACGATCATCGATGAAACTTCGAATGACCCAGATAATACAGACGATAATGACAGTGCTTATACGTTCAAGCTATTTGCAGCGAATGCAGATGGTAGCGTATCAGAGGCTGCGTCTGAGATTAGTGAAGAGGGTGAGACCAGCGCATACTATGTAGTACTTGCGGTAGGTGAAGATGGTCAGCCATTGGTGGATGAAGATCAGCCAACAGGTACGGTTGATGTGCGTTTCACGAACAACGGCGAAACCAGCGATGACGACTACACAGTAAGTGGTACGGAAGCGACGATCGGTGAAGCATTTAGCTCTACAGCAAGCAATGATGCCCTGGCGGATAACGGTGAAACGTTCACGGTTGCTTTGGTGGGTAACTACAGCGAAGAAGGTGAGTACGAAGCGATCACTTATGATGCTGCTACAGTGACTACTACAATCACAGATGTGGATGCAGCGGTAACATTTGCAATCAACTCTACACCGTCGATTTCAGAAGAGTTGGAAGAGACAGCGACGTTCACCGTGACGCTGGGTGGCGATCCGCTTGTAGCGGGCAACACAGCTAGTGTTGCTATCACTCCAAGCGGTGATGCAACTTCAGATGAGGACTACAGTGACTTCGTAACAGCGATTACAACTGCGGCGAATAACACACCGGGTGTGAGCTACAGCAATGGTACGCTGACGTTTGACAGTACTTTTACCGGCTCTGATTTCAGCTTTGATGTAAGTGCGATCAATGACGATAACGTTGAAGGCACCGAGACGATCACGGCGACGTTAAGCGGCGAAAGTGTAGATCACGGTAGTGCGTCGATCACCACAGCGAGCACTGACACTGAGATCACAGAACTGGATGCAGCGGTAACATTTGCAATCAACTCTACACCGTCGATTTCAGAAGAGTTGGAAGAGACAGCGACGTTCACCGTGACGCTGGGTGGCGATCCGCTTGTAGCGGGCAACACAGCTAGTGTTGCTATCACTCCAAGCGGTGATGCAACTTCAGATGAGGACTACAGTGACTTCGTAACAGCGATTACAACTGCGGCGAATAACACACAGGGTGTGAGCTACAGCAATGGTACGCTGACGTTTGACAGTACTTTTACCGGCTCTGATTTCAGCTTTGATGTAAGTGCGATCAATGACGATAACGTTGAAGGCACCGAGACGATCACGGCGACGTTAAGCGGCGAAAGTGTAGATCACGGTAGTGCGTCGATCACCACAGCGAGCACTGACACTGAGATCACAGAACTGGATGCAGCGGTAACATTTGCAATCAACTCTACACCGTCGATTTCAGAAGAGTTGGAAGAGACAGCGACGTTCACCGTGACGCTGGGTGGCGATCCGCTTGTAGCGGGCAACACAGCTAGTGTTGCTATCACTCCAAGCGGTGATGCAACTTCAGATGAGGACTACAGTGACTTCGTAACAGCGATTACAACTGCGGCGAATAACACACAGGGTGTGAGCTACAGCAATGGTACGCTGACGTTTGACAGTACTTTTACCGGCTCTGATTTCAGCTTTGATGTAAGTGCGATCAATGACGATAACGTTGAAGGCACCGAGACGATCACGGCGACGTTAAGCGGCGAAAGTGTAGATCACGGTAGTGCGTCGATCACCACAGCGAGCACTGACACTGAGATCACAGAACTGGATGCAGCGGTAACATTTGCAATCAACTCTACACCGTCGATTTCAGAAGAGTTGGAAGAGACAGCGACGTTCACCGTGACGCTGGGTGGCGATCCGCTTGTAGCGGGCAACACAGCTAGTGTTGCTATCACTCCAAGCGGTGATGCAACTTCAGATGAGGACTACAGTGACTTCGTAACAGCGATTACAACTGCGGCGAATAACACACAGGGTGTGAGCTACAGCAATGGTACGCTGACGTTTGACAGTACTTTTACCGGCCCTGATTTCAGCTTTGATGTAAGTGCGATCAATGACGATAACGTTGAAGGCACCGAGACGATCACGGCGACGTTAAGCGGCGAAAGTGTAGATCTCGGTAGTGTGTCGATCACCACAGCGAGCACTGACACTGAGATCACAGAACTGGATGCAGCGGTAACATTTGCAATCAACTCTACACCGTCGATTTCAGAAGAGTTGGAAGAGACAGCGACGTTCACCGTGACGCTGGGTGGCGATCCGCTTGTAGCGGGCAACACAGCTAGTGTTGCTATCACTCCAAGCGGTGATGCAACTTCAGATGAGGACTACAGTGACTTCGTAACAGCGATTACAACTGCGGCGAATAACACACCGGGTGTGAGCTACAGCAATGGTACGCTGACGTTTGACAGTACTTTTACCGGCTCTGATTTCAGCTTTGATGTAAGTGCGATCAATGACGATAACGTTGAAGGCACCGAGACGATCACGGCGACGTTAAGCGGCGAAAGTGTAGATCACGGTAGTGCGTCGATCACCACAGCGAGCACTGACACTGAGATCACAGAACTGGATGCAGCGGTAACATTTGCAATCAACTCTACACCGTCGATTTCAGAAGAGTTGGAAGAGACAGCGACGTTCACCGTGACGCTGGGTGGCGATCCGCTTGTAGCGGGCAACACAGCTAGTGTTGCTATCACTCCAAGCGGTGATGCAACTTCAGATGAGGACTACAGTGACTTCGTAACAGCGATTACAACTGCGGCGAATAACACACAGGGTGTGAGCTACAGCAATGGTACGCTGACGTTTGACAGTACTTTTACCGGCTCTGATTTCAGCTTTGATGTAAGTGCGATCAATGACGATAACGTTGAAGGCACCGAGACGATCACGGCGACGTTAAGCGGCGAAAGTGTAGATCACGGTAGTGCGTCGATCACCACAGCGAGCACTGACACTGAGATCACAGAACTGGATGCAGCGGTAACATTTGCAATCAACTCTACACCGTCGATTTCAGAAGAGTTGGAAGAGACAGCGACGTTCACCGTGACGCTGGGTGGCGATCCGCTTGTAGCGGGCAACACAGCTAGTGTTGCTATCACTCCAAGCGGTGATGCAACTTCAGATGAGGACTACAGTGACTTCGTAACAGCGATTACAACTGCGGCGAATAACACACAGGGTGTGAGCTACAGCAATGGTACGCTGACGTTTGACAGTACCTTTACCGGCTCTGATTTCAGCTTTGATGTAAGTGCGATCAATGACGATAACGTTGAAGGCACCGAGACGATCACGGCGACGTTAAGCGGCGAAAGTGTAGATCACGGTAGTGCGTCGATCACCACGGCGAGCACTGACACTGAGATCACAGAACTGGATGCAGCGGTAACATTTGCAATCAACTCTACACCGTCGATTTCAGAAGAGTTGGAAGAGACAGCGACGTTCACCGTGACGCTGGGTGGCGATCCGCTTGTAGCGGGCAACACAGCTAGTGTTGCTATCACTCCAAGCGGTGATGCAACTTCAGATGAGGACTACAGTGACTTCGTAACAGCGATTACAACTGCGGCGAATAACACACAGGGTGTGAGCTACAGCAATGGTACGCTGACGTTTGACAGTACTTTTACCGGCTCTGATTTCAGCTTTGATGTAAGTGCGATCAATGACGATAACGTTGAAGGCACCGAGACGATCACGGCGACGTTAAGCGGCGAAAGTGTAGATCACGGTAGTGCGTCGATCACCACAGCGAGCACTGACACTGAGATCACAGAACTGGATGCAGTGGTAACATTTGCAATCAACTCTACACCGTCGATTTCAGAAGAGTTGGAAGAGACAGCGACGTTCACCGTGACGCTGGGTGGCGATCCGCTTGTAGCGGGCAACACAGCTAGTGTTGCTATCACTCCAAGCGGTGATGCAACTTCAGATGAGGACTACAGTGACTTCGTAACAGCGATTACAACTGCGGCGAATAACACACAGGGTGTGAGCTACAGCAATGGTACGCTGACGTTTGACAGTACTTTTACCGGCTCTGATTTCAGCTTTGATGTAAGTGCGATCAATGACGATAACGTTGAAGGCACCGAGACGATCACGGCGACGTTAAGCGGCGAAAGTGTAGATCACGGTAGTGCGTCGATCACCACAGCGAGCACTGACACTGAGATCACAGAACTGGATGCAGCGGTAACATTTGCAATCAACTCTACACCGTCGATTTCAGAAGAGTTGGAAGAGACAGCGACGTTCACCGTGACGCTGGGTGGCGATCCGCTTGTAGCGGGCAACACAGCTAGTGTTGCTATCACTCCAAGCGGTGATGCAACTTCAGATGAGGACTACAGTGACTTCGTAACAGCGATTACAACTGCGGCGAATAACACACAGGGTGTGAGCTACAGCAATGGTACGCTGACGTTTGACAGTACTTTTACCGGCTCTGATTTCAGCTTTGATGTAAGTGCGATCAATGACGATAACGTTGAAGGCACCGAGACGATCACGGCGACGTTAAGCGGCGAAAGTGTAGATCACGGTAGTGCGTCGATCACCACAGCGAGCACTGACACTGAGATCACAGAACTGGATGCAGCGGTAACATTTGCAATCAACTCTACACCGTCGATTTCAGAAGAGTTGGAAGAGACAGCGACGTTCACCGTGACGCTGGGTGGCGATCCGCTTGTAGCGGGCAACACAGCTAGTGTTGCTATCACTCCAAGCGGTGATGCAACTTCAGATGAGGACTACAGTGACTTCGTAACAGCGATTACAACTGCGGCGAATAACACACAGGGTGTGAGCTACAGCAATGGTACGCTGACGTTTGACAGTACTTTTACCGGCTCTGATTTCAGCTTTGATGTAAGTGCGATCAATGACGATAACGTTGAAGGCACCGAGACGATCACGGCGACGTTAAGCGGCGAAAGTGTAGATCACGGTAGTGCGTCGATCACCACAGCGAGCACTGACACTGAGATCACAGAACTGGATGCAGCGGTAACATTTGCAATCAACTCTACACCGTCGATTTCAGAAGAGTTGGAAGAGACAGCGACGTTCACCGTGACGCTGGGTGGCGATCCGCTTGTAGCGGGCAACACAGCTAGTGTTGCTATCACTCCAAGCGGTGATGCAACTTCAGATGAGGACTACAGTGACTTCGTAACAGCGATTACAACTGCGGCGAATAACACACAGGGTGTGAGCTACAGCAATGGTACGCTGACGTTTGACAGTACTTTTACCGGCTCTGATTTCAGCTTTGATGTAAGTGCGATCAATGACGATAACGTTGAAGGCACCGAGACGATCACGGCGACGTTAAGCGGCGAAAGTGTAGATCACGGTAGTGCGTCGATCACCACAGCGAGCACTGACACTGAGATCACAGAACTGGATGCAGCGGTAACATTTGCAATCAACTCTACACCGTCGATTTCAGAAGAGTTGGAAGAGACAGCGACGTTCACCGTGACGCTGGGTGGCGATCCGCTTGTAGCGGGCAACACAGCTAGTGTTGCTATCACTCCAAGCGGTGATGCAACTTCAGATGAGGACTACAGTGACTTCGTAACAGCGATTACAACTGCGGCGAATAACACACAGGGTGTGAGCTACAGCAATGGTACGCTGACGTTTGACAGTACCTTTACCGGCTCTGATTTCAGCTTTGATGTAAGTGCGATCAATGACGATAACGTTGAAGGCACCGAGACGATCACGGCGACGTTAAGCGGCGAAAGTGTAGATCACGGTAGTGCGTCGATCACCACGGCGAGCACTGACACTGAGATCACAGAACTGGATGCAGCGGTAACATTTGCAATCAACTCTACACCGTCGATTTCAGAAGAGTTGGAAGAGACAGCGACGTTCACCGTGACGCTGGGTGGCGATCCGCTTGTAGCGGGCAACACAGCTAGTGTTGCTATCACTCCAAGCGGTGATGCAACTTCAGATGAGGACTACAGTGACTTCGTAACAGCGATTACAACTGCGGCGAATAACACACAGGGTGTGAGCTACAGCAATGGTACGCTGACGTTTGACAGTACTTTTACCGGCTCTGATTTCAGCTTTGATGTAAGTGCGATCAATGACGATAACGTTGAAGGCACCGAGACGATCACGGCGACGTTAAGCGGCGAAAGTGTAGATCACGGTAGTGCGTCGATCACCACGGCGAGCACTGACACTGAGATCACAGAACTGGATGCAGCGGTAACATTTGCAATCAACTCTACACCGTCGATTTCAGAAGAGTTGGAAGAGACAGCGACGTTCACCGTGACGCTGGGTGGCGATCCGCTTGTAGCGGGCAACACGGCTAGTGTTGCTATCACTCCAAGCGGTGATGCAACTTCAGATGAGGACTACAGTGACTTCGTAACAGCGATTACAACTGCGGCGAATAACACACAGGGTGTGAGCTACAGCAATGGTACGCTGACGTTTGACAGTACTTTTACCGGCTCTGATTTCAGCTTTGATGTAAGTGCGATCAATGACGATAACGATGAAGGCACCGAGACGATCACGGCGACATTGAGCGGAGAAAGTGTAGATCACGGTAGTGCGTCGATCACCACAGCGAGCACTGACACTGAGATTACAGATGCTGATTTTAATGCACCACCAGCTGCTGATGATGTTTCAACCCAATCTAATTTAAGTACAGATTCACTAGATGCTAATTTCCCAATTGGCAACTATGCATTTATCAAGAAAATCGATATAGGTGGTGGTCTTGATGGTGATCTGTCTGTCGCTGAAAATGATGAAACTGTAGGTGGTGATCCTGCTGATCTTGGGGGTTCTGATCTTGAAACTGCAGAAGATAGTCTGATCTTTAGTATAGATTCTCTTCCAAATTATGGTGACATCTATCTGCTTCAAGATGGAAGCTATATCAAACTTGATGCATCCGAAATTCAGAGTGATCAATTTAGCACATCAGATACTCTTTATTGGGTAGCTGAGCACGATCAAGTCTTAGAAAGTACGGGTAGTACTATTTCCTTCGATTTTACTCAAGGTTTTGATGCTGTTGCTGCTAGTAGTGCAGGCTTGGATGTTATTGCTTATGGTTTGGATGGTACCCAATCTTCTGTCACTCAAATTAATAATGACGGTTTAGGGGTTGATAGTGGCTCTGATGATCGAATCAATCAGATTGAGTATGCTGATGGCAATACTGAAACTCTGTTGTTTGATTTTGATCAACCTGTTACTAACGCAACGATTGGTGTTACTCACTTAATCAATAGCGAAAGTGGCGGTGAGATTGGCGTGGTTCATGCTTATTTGGACGGAGCTTTAGTTGGTACATGGACTTTCACAGCATCTAGTACAGCAGTTGCAGATTTCTCTCCTAGCAATGGAAATGTTGATACTACCTCTATTGGTAATAACAACGGTACTGGCAGTGCTTCATTTACTTTATCGGATATTGCATTTGATCAACTTCGTTTCGTTGGGACGGAGTATCAGAATGAGAATAGCCCATCCGATTCGAGTGATTATTACGTTGCTTCGTTGGCGTACGATCTTGTTGACGATGTTTCGTTTACTTATTCGGTTGAAGATGAAAAGGGTTTAACAAGCTCTTCAGCGACAGTAGCTATTGATGTTAACAGCGATACTCCTGTACCAACCGACTTGTCATCTACTGTAAAACCGTCTGTGTTTGAAGATGTTAAAGAGGTTGAAGAATCGCTATTGGCTTCATCTAGTCCAGTTATTGTCTCTGGTAACTTACTTGCCAATGATAATCTACTGGGCATCGATTCGGAGCTTACTCATATAGATGGTATTCGTGTTGATCCTACTGGCATTACCGTAATTACAACTGATATCGGTGAACTTACTGTTTATACAGATGATTTCAATGGTCGCTTGGCTGGTGATTATGACTACGAACTTACATCTACAACAGATGAGGGCGTTAATGATATCGACCAGTTTGCTTACACTGTAACCAACGTTAATGGTGCAGAGGCTTCAACTAATTTAACGATTAGAGTGATTGACGATGTACCTGTGGCGGTAAATGATTCTGACGCTGTTATAGATACCTCTGTAGTTGTAGAGGGTAATGTTCTATCCAACGATTATTTAAGTGTTGATGTAGATAATAAAGTTACTTCTGTGAATGGTAATCCGGTAAGTCCATCTGGTGATACCGTTATCCAAGGTGCTTATGGTGCGTTAACTATTGATGCCAATGGTGAATACAGCTACGAATATAACGCTACAAGTGAAACTATT
Organism: Neptuniibacter sp. QD37_11; assembly: GCF_047778105.1. NCBI lineage: Bacteria > Pseudomonadati > Pseudomonadota > Gammaproteobacteria > Oceanospirillales > Oceanospirillaceae > Neptuniibacter > Neptuniibacter sp. QD37_11. Next base: position 1,229,078 of record NZ_CP180552.1, read on the forward strand.
CGAGTAAAGGTTAATGATACTCAGGGTGCCGTTATTTCAGCGTATTCTGATACTGAAAGTAGTTTTGCATTTGATTTGTACAATGCTGATGGTTCTCTAAACCTTAATCCGACCATTCAAAGTGACGTTTCCGTTTCTACTCATGGCTCGGCTAGCGCTAACAAACAGGGTTACGGTGTTGCTGATAATAACGGAGCTGCGACATTAGATAATGGTGAATATCTTGTATACGAGCTTTCTAAGGCTGTGTCTGGATCATTTACATTTGTCATTGGTCAATACAATGCTAATCAAACGGATCCTACTGATATTCAGTGGCAGGCGTTTGCTGCTGATGGGTCTCTAATAACCTATGGTGATATGTCTGGAGGTCAGTCAGTAAGCAATGGTACTTATACCGGTAGTGCTGAGGGTATTTCCGGTGAGGTTAAATATCTTGTGTTTACTATCACGGATCCTTCGGGTCAGGGTATAACGCTTACAGAGATTAGTTACGATTACTATCCGACTGGTATTGATTCATTCGAGTATGAAATTGAAGATGCTGATGGTGATACTTCATCTGCAGTTCTGAATATTACGTCTGACGATTATCTAGTAGGCGACAGTCTGGACAATGTTCTAGTTGCAGGTGATGGTGACGATATACTAATTGGACAAGCAGGAAACGATATTCTAACTGGTGGTGAAGGCGAGGATTTGTTTGTTTGGTCTAAGTCTGATCTTGGAGTTGATAACGCACCTGCTGCTGATCAGATTGTTGATTTCAACACTTCGGAAAATGATGTGATCGATCTATCGGATGTACTGTCTGATGGTTCGCATGTTATCTCTGCAGTAGAGAATGTTGATGGCAATCTACAGTTGCAGATCACTGATGCATCTAGCTCTAATGTTGTTCAGACTATCGACTTGAACAACGTTGCAGCGGATACAGATGTAGCAGCGCAACTACAGCAGCTTCTTGATAACAACAACATCGATGATGGTATCAACTAATAATCGATAGAGTTATCAACTAGTTAAAAGCACCCTTTATGGGTGCTTTTTTGTTTTCTAGGGGAAGATGAATTCCCGTCTATATTCAACTACGAATATAGTGGATTTAACCCTTATCCCTAGTCCAATTTTCCGCTAGAATCGGTTCCTATTACCTTATAAAAATAGAACCCTGTTCACGGGTTTAAAGACCGCGGATTAACGCTGAATGCTGTTTAATAAACTTCCTGATAACTTGTTTTTGCCTTTATCCGGGCAGAATCGACAGGTTTATCAGGCTGTACTTATCTCATTGGCCGACCTGTTCTTTGACGAAGATTTGGTTGACCCGTTTGTACCTAAGGATTTGGTACGTTCAACGATCGAAGGGGCGGTAATTCGTCTAGGTGTTCGTCGTTGGGAACCAGAAGAGGATGATTCTGAAGAGGATCAGCAAGAACCTCCTCGTTCAACTGCCGAATATACCAGTCGCATCTATCGTCGCTTGGTTTCTACTGGGTGGTTGGAAGAGGAGCAGCGTATCTATCGCAGTTATGTCCTGCTATCTCCTGCGAATAGCTTCCTGTTACGTACTCTGGTTTCGATTGCGAACCTAGAGAAGCGTAGCTACGGCGGTGCGGTTCTTAACGTATTGAGTTCGTTAGAATCTGCGATCAATGATCCTCAAGGGCGTGGTATTACTTTATCAGAAGCGGCTCAAACAGCAGCTGATTTCAGCGCCCACCTTACAGATATGATGCTTGGCCTGCGTGAGCTAAAGATCAATCTGTCGCAAACCAATAACCCGCAAGAGATTGTACGTAACTTCTTTGATCGATTCGTAGAGCATATCTTGGTTTCAGACTATAAAACCCTGAAAACCAAAAATAACCCGTTCCGATTCCGTCAACAGATTTTATCTCTATTGCGAGAGTTACAGTTTGATACAGTCAAACTGGAACAGTTGATCATGCACTATCAAGAGCAGTTTGAAGTTGATATTCATGATGCTGAAGCGCGCGTGCATCAACATATCAACCGTATTATCCGTATCTTCGAATCAGTGGATCAGCGCTTAGCGATCATTGACGATTTCCGCTACAAGTTGGAAAAACGTGTATCTGACACTGTTCGCTACATGGATAAAACGACGCCGGGTATGGCTTCACGTCTATCCCGCGTAATCGCTCAAATCAGCGAAAAAGATGGCCGCGAAATCCCACGTATCCAAACTTTGGATACAGTTGGTTTCCTTGCGCCGGGTAGTGTTCGTGCGCCGGTTAAACGTCGCACCATTGCAGAACCTCAAGTTATTACGCGTAAAGAGATCGATCCAAAAGTTCTACAGCTTCGCCAACTCTTTAAGGAATACAAAGAGCGTCGTGAAGTTAAAGTTGATCGTATAGAAGCGTATTTAGAACGCCATCTGATTGGTCGTGAAAAGATTAACGCCTCCGATTTCGAGATCAGCTCGATCGAAGATTACATCTGCTTTAGTTACGTCCGCCACCTGAAATCATTAGGTAAGAAAGCGCGTAAGACGAGCGAGCAGTATGAGATTAAATTCCAGGAAAATTACGTGAACGTTGCCGACATGGTTGAGTGTCGTGATTTTTATATAACTAGAAAAGATCATTCAAAGGAAGTTTCAAATGCTAGGTGATCTGCAGAAAATTATCGGTCGCAGCGATCAGTATCAAGCCAGCGATTTTAGCCGTGCGGCGAATCAACTGCTGACCAATCAGTTCCTATATGCGGAGCGTCCTGGGCACCGTGAAAGCTATTTTCTAGTTTCTTCGCATGTAGACTACTTTACTAATCTTTTTGAAGCGATTGGCTGGTCTTTTATCCATCAGCCTGATGAAGCTTATATGGGTATCATCCCTAAAGGTGAAGAGCGCTTTATGCGTTTACGCTTGGATGAATCCTTGTTGCTGCTTTGCATTCGTCAGCAGTATGAACAGCGCTTAGAAAGTTTCGAAGTGGAAGCAGGGCAGGCATATACCAGCACTGATGAGTTGCTTACGGTATATGAAAACTTAACGCGTAAAGAGATTCCAAACGAAACGCGTTTGAAAGAGATCCTTTCCTTGTTCTCTCGTCACGGTGTTATCGAACGCGGTAAACCTGATGAGATGGAACCTAAGAATATCCCGCTTAAGATCAATCCAGTAATCCGCCAGGTTGTGGTTGAAGACTTTATTCGTCAGCTTGAAGGCCTTTGTGAGTCCAACGAGCAAGATGGTGAAGTTGTATTGGATATGGATGAAGTCGCAGAAGCAGCAGTAGAGCCTACTGAAGAAAACAACGAAGATGTTTCAGAAACGGAAGTCGATGCAGAATTAGAAGCTGCTGACGAAACATCTGAAGAGCCAAACGAAGCAGTCGCTGAAACGGCAGAAGAAAAAGAAGAGGTACCAGCTGAATGAAGCAGCTAAATCGAATTATTCTGGTTAACTGGTACGTTCTTGGTGCTGTAGAGATACCGATTAAAGGTAACGTTGCGGTTGTCGGTCCAAACGGTTCTGGTAAATCATCCCTATTGGATGCGATCCAAACAGTATTGATGGGTGGTAACAAACGTCACTTGAGCTTCAACGCATCGGCGGGTGAAAAGAGTGAGCGTAGCCTACGTACCTACTGTCTAGGTTTCCTTGATGACGATGGTAAAAAGAATACTGCACGTCATGATTCGCTTTGTTATTTGGCATTGAGTTTCTTCGATACTGAAACGGCTAAAGAGACGACGGTTGGTGTAGCGATTAGTGCATCTACTGCGTCTGCTGATGAAGATGTTCTAGGTCGTTTTATTCTGCCAGATTGCTCTGTATCACTAGATGACTTTACCGAGAAAACAGGTGAAGGCCGTCTGCCTAAAGCGTGGGATCAAGTTCGCGATCACTTGTATAAGCAATGCCCAGATATGATTCTGGAAAAGCGTTCTAGCCGTTTTGTTCGTGAATTGGTAACGCACCTGAGTTACGACCCAGAGATGCCAAACGATGACGATAAGTTTGTTAAGAACTTTAAGAACGCGCTTAAGTTCGTGCCAATCGACAGCCCTACACGCTTTATTCGTGAGTTTGTTCTAGACGAAAACATTGTCCATGTCGGTGCATTCCGTAAGTCTCTTGATGAATACCGCGCGATGGAAACTAAGACGCGCGAAGTAGCGAACCGAATCGGTGAGCTAGAGAAAGTACAAGAGCTTTGTAATGGTATTCAGCGCAATGTGAAAAACGCTGCAGAATACGAGTGGGTTGTTCACGAAACACGTTTTGAAAATGCAGACCTTAAAAAAGAGGATGCTGCAGAGCGCTTGGAAGATAACCAAGCGAAAGAGGAACAGGTACAGGTAGATCTGGAGAAGAAGAGTGAAGAACTCAACCAGATTATGCAGAACTTGGCCGAAGCCCGTGCAGAGCTAAATACCTCTGATTCAGCTCACAAAGTTAAGGCGCTTGAGTCCTCTATCACAGCTAAAACGCACGAAGTTAATGTTGTGAAAGAGCGCATCCAAGGCGTTTATAACCTGATGCGCACGACAGTCGGTTTTGCTGAAAACAGCGAATTGCTACCTGAGAAATTCCGTCCTGTTGTTGAACAGTGCGTAGAACAGTGGCGTTCTGGTCAGGACATCATGGCGGATCTATGGCCACAATCTCCTGTAGAAGTTGATAACGTTCTAGAAAACCTAAAACGTCAGGTTGAAGGTGTTCGCCGTGATATCGCACGTCGTTATGAGCACTCAGTAATTCGTATCAATGAGCTGCGTTCAGAAATTCAGAACCAGAAAAGTGCCGTTGAAGCGCTAAAACAAGGTCATGCTCCGGTACGTCGTAATACCCGTGAATTGATGGAGTTGCTGCAAGAGTACGGTATTGAGTCCACGCCGATCTGTGAACTAGCGGATATTAACGATGACAAATGGCGTATTGCGATTGAGTCTTTCCTAGGTGCGCGTCGTGAAGCGTTAATCGTCGATCCAGATCGTGTGAAAGAAGCGATCACGCTATACCGTCGTAAAGGTCGTCACCTTAAAGGTTGTCGTATCGTTAATACGACCAAATCTGGCGATTGGCTAAACCGTTATAAAGCGGGTTCACTGGCTTATTTCATCGATACAGAAAATGATCATGCTCGTGCCTATATGAACCGTGCACTAGGCGGCGTGATGGCGGTAGAGACTGAAACCGAACTACTTCGTCATGAGCGTGCATTAACTTATGACTGCATGTTGCAGACAGAAGGTTCGACAACGGCAATTAATGAACAGCAGCCTATTATGGGTATTCGTCGTCGTTCTGACCAAGCTGCGCTTCAAGGTAAGCAGGTTGATCAGCTAGTATCTGAATTCACGCAGCTGGGTAAAAATCACGATACATTGGAAAAACTACGTGATGCGTTAATTACGCTGAACAACGGTTTAGACAATGTGAACGAACGTGTATTCGACTTGGTTAACCAACGCGAACAGCTTGATACAGAGATCGAAGGTCAGCGTCAGGCGATCACCGATCTACGCAACCAAGATGACACGGGCGTGCAACAGCGTATTGCTGATCTGGTTGCTGAGCAGAAATCTACAGAACAGATGCAACGTAGCTTGATGGATAAGCTGCAGAAAGTACGTACGTCCATCATCAAAGATACGGCAGCGCTAGAAGTATTCGACCAAGAGCTAGAAGAGCACGCAACTGCACGTGCTACTTGTGAAGAGAAGGGCGAGTTTGATGCGCAATCTGCACAGGAAAAACGCGATTACCTAGATGAATCATGCTCTGGCGAACTCGAGCGTATTATCTTTGAAGCAGCGAAGAAGGCTCAGTCCGAACTGTCTCTGCACGAGAAGAAGAAAAACGCTGTGCGTGATGGCGTTGCGCAGTACAAAGCGAAATACCATGGCGGTGGCTTAAGCCATCAGCAGCTAGATAAAGTTACACCAGATTCTACTCATGAAGAGCTGTCTGCATTTGTAGATGAAACCGTACAAGCACTTAAAGATTCTGAACTGGCTAACTACAGTCAGAAAGCAGAACGTGCACGTCTAGAAGCAGAAACAGCATTTAGATCTGACTTTGTGGCGCACTTGAACGATCAGATCAACAAGATCAAAGATCTTATTCGTGAGCTTAACCAACATCTAAAAGGTCGTCCGTTCCATAAAGAGATGTACAGCTTCGATATGATGCCTAACCCTGAATTGAAAGATATTCTGGAATTGGTAGAAGCTTACACTCAGATGGATTCCGCGAACGTTGGTTCTCTATTCGATCTGAAATTCGATAGCGATAAGCCTCACAAAGATGCACTGGCGAAGATTCACGAAGTGCTGAAAGATGAAGGCGAGAGCAGTTTGTTGCAGGATTACCGTAACTTCTACAACTTCGAATTGGTTGTAAAAGATCTCGACGGTAACCGTAAAACAACGCTAACTCAGCGTATCAAAACCGGTTCCGGTGGTGAGCACCAAGTACCGTTCTACGTGGCAATTGCTGCAGCCCAAGCTGCAACATACCGTCTACGCGAAGGTAATGATGGCAACCCGCTAGGTGGTATGAGCCTGTCTGTATTCGATGAAGCCTTCAACAAGCTGGATTCTGAGAACACAGTAACTTCACTTGGTTTCATGAGCGATCTTGGTTTGCAGACAATTATCGCTGCACCGGATGAGAAGTACTCACTACTAAGTTCTTGTATGGATACCATCATCAACGTTTGCCGTGATGGTCGTATCGTAGACTTGGATGTTGAGTTCCCAACGCTTCAAGGGCGTGAACTTCTAAACTCTGACAACCCACTAAAAATGATGGCTGAGTTAGAAGCAGAAGATCAAGACGAGCAGGCGCTTGAGCCAGAACCGGCTTAACCCTCTCGGAATAAAAAGGCGCTTCGGCGCCTTTTTTTATTGGCTGGAATATATTACCGAATATTAGCTAGATGTCTTTAAGCGTGGCTTTGGCCAAGCAAGCTTAGGGATCAGGCTAATAAATGGTTGCTTACCACGGAAGATATGCAATCGACCTTTATGTACCTGACCGATGCATTGCTCAACAGGGTCGAGCAAAATCATCATAATCGTACTGACGCTCGGCGGCGGAGCCCCGGCATTTTGCTTACTGCCCGGCAGCGCTTTTACTTCATTCTGTAGGCTGGAGAATTGCTGATGGCTAATGAGTTTCGCCAACGTTTGAGCGTCCCATATATCAGGCTGCGCCATTAAGGGCTCAAGTAAACCGAGCGTATTGGGTGCGACCAGGCAGCGCTCACGGCTAAAGTACTTTCGAACACTCAGATCGGTATGGACTTTAAGTAGGGAGTTATCGCGAACATTACTGTCGAACGCCATCTGCTCCAGACCACTCAAAATTGCATTTAGATCCCAATTACAGCCTTTTATTAAGCGCCAGACAGGTTCCATGCTAGTACGCGAACCTAGGCTGTATTTCACCGCATCATGAATCAATGTGTCTTTAGGTAGTAGAGTGATCTTTAGAAAGGTCGTCTGAAAATCGACCAAGCATTCAGGGCTTTCAATAAAGCAGTATGGCAGTTCACGGCGGCAGAACGCCATCCACTGATCGCGCGAGTTAAGTTGTTGTAATACAGGAATAATCACAGAATTAACTCAATAAAACAGTTTCGTTCGACTAGCCAAAGGTAGTAAGCTAAAAAGCTACCTCAACAGAGGGTAAACTTCATCTCTTTACCCCTATCAGGTGATCAATCAACTGTTATGATGGGTCTAATAATTTATAGCCCGAGTATAACCAAAGCTAAGGATAAGAACCATGAAGTTGCTTAACCGTTCAGCATTTGTTGTTTTACCGCGACAGCCATTTGCAGACTGGACTAATAGTTTAGATGTAGATGCCGACGGTTTACACCAGTGCTTAACTCTAGACGAGCAGCGTAGGGAAGGCACCGTTTATCTGGTCGATGAAGTCAGCACGGAAGAGGATTTCTCTAAAGCGCTAGAAGCTCATTGGCAGTCTATCTTCGAAAGCGAGCTTTCTGCTTGGGATGAGTTGGGCGATCATTGGCCGCGTGAAATTAGCTTTGCTAACTTCCAAGAGTGGTTTGATGTCTATCCGCAAATCATGGCGTTGGATTTAGCTAAACAGCCATTAATGATGGCCAATTTGGAAGATGTATAGCCGAGTTAGTTAAGGGCTTTTGGAGATTTTATGGAGCAGATTGTTAACCCTCATGGACTGAAAATGCACCCAATGCGGGAGCGTTTGTACAGTGAATTACACTCGCGCCCGTTTCAGGTTATTCCAAGTCCGGCTCGCATTACCCATTTAGCAGTGATGTGTAATCCTGAAGAGAGCAAACAGCAGTTTGCGCACCTGCAGGAGTTGTTTAAGCATTTCGGTGTTGAGCCACCCGCAGTTGATGAGCTTTGTTACCACGCGGATTTCGGTAATCTACGTGTGCGCCGTGAGAAGCACATGGAGTTCACTACATATACCTTTATCAATACAGGCATTGAACAGGGCGGTAACCCATTTGAAGTTACTGGGCTAACACCGCTACCAGAAGGTTGGCTTGCTGAAATCCCTGGTACGGTGATGTCGGCCTTCCACGTTTCAGTAGAAGATGCGCGACAAACACATGAGTTGAATCTGCCACTAGTAAAACGCTTCTTTGAAGGTATGCGTTTAGTGGGTAGTAGCCCGCAAAATGGCGATGCCCGTGTGTGGACAACCTTCCAGATGCACAGTGATGGTTTTGGTCGTTTCCTGATCTACAACAAGCAGATGAGTGATAGCCAGCTAGGTCGATTAACTCAGCGTATCATGGAGATTGAGACCTACCGTTTGATGGCATTGCTTTCATTGCCGACTGCGCGTGATATCAATCCAACGCTTGGCGATATGGACCAAAAGCTGGCTGATATTACCGATCATCTAGCCCATAGTGGCGATATCGATGAGCAGGAACTGCTGTTCCGCCTTACCGATATGGCATCTTGGGTGGAAGACTGCAGGGCACGAGCAACCTTTAGGTTCAGTGCAACTTACGCTTACCATGACCTGGTTATTAAGCGCCTTGAAGAGCTGCGAGAAGACGAAGTCTCTGGGCACTTAACCATTACCGAGTTTATGACGCGTCGTTTAACACCTGCGGTAAAAACCTGTCGCGCGACCAGTAATCGTCTTGAAGATCTATCCCGTCGTATCGACCGTGTAGCAGAGATGATGCGCACGCGTGTAGAGCTATCGATCCAATCGCAAAACCAAGAGCTGTTGGCTTCTATGGATCAGCGCTCCAAAGTTCAATTAATGATGCAACATACGGTAGAAGGCCTATCCGTAGCAGCAATCAGTTACTACACTATTGGTTTAATTAAATACCTATTAGATGCCGTGTATAACTCTGGTGTAGATCTGAACAAAGATCTGATTTTAGGTATCTCGGTACCTGTTGTAATCGGCGCTGTTGCATTAACGACACGTAAAATCCATCGACACTTCTTGAAAATGGCTACAGAAGAAGTGGAAAGAATGGATGAAAGTAAAAAGAGTAAAAAATGAGTATTGAAGCGGTAATTAGAAATCGTCTAGAAGATGGTCTGGCAATTGAGCATCTTGTGATTGAAAACGAGAGTCACATGCATTCTGGCCCTGCAACTGACTCACATTTTAAAGTAACAGTTGTGTCGGATGATTTTGAAGGTAAGCGAAAGGTACAGCGTCACCAGCTGATTTTTAGCTTCCTATCCGATCGAATGAACAACCCAATTCATGCCTTGTCGATGCATTTGTTCACTCAGCAAGAGTGGCACGACAGAGGTCAGGCGGTTGCCCCGTCACCGAAATGTTTAGGTGGCTCTAAAGCTGATAAATAACAAAAAGCGACTTCGGTCGCTTTTTTATTTTTGACCGACTGAAAGGTCTGATGAGCTGGATCAAATTCCCTAAAAGTAGCACTATCTCTCAAAAGAATAACCCTATATATTCTAATGTTAGATATATGAAATATAAGAAAAAATAGCCATTGAGATGTAACAGGGGCTGCTATGAAAAATAACCAACCCGTTAATAATACTGAGCGTAAATTCAGTAACGATACGCCGCTGATTTCCACCACGGATTTAAAAGGGCAGATAACATTTGTAAACGATGCCTTTGTGGATATATCAGGTTTTACTCGGGATGAGTTAATTGGTCAGTCTCATAACGTTGTTCGACATCCTGATGTCCCACCACCGGTTTTTGGCGATCTCTGGTCAAAGTTAAAAGAGAATAAGCCTTGGATCGGTATAGTTAAAAACCGTTGTAAGGATGGCTCTTACTACTGGGTAAATGCTTATGTGACTCCGATTGTAGAGTCCGGCCGAACCATCGGCTATCAATCTGTTCGAACAGTGCCTACCTCCGGTCAAGTTTCTCGCGCAAACGATGTTTATAGTCGACTAAATAACAACAGTCGTCGTATCTCGATGCACGATATGTCTATTCAGACCAAGATCATCATTATGTTGTTGTTAGCGGTGCTTATTCCTATGGGCGCAGGCTACTTCACACAGTGGTCACCGATGATCACAATGGGTGCAGGCCTAGGTGCTTTTATATTATGTGCAGGCTTGTCCTATCACTGGTTGGGCCCTCTACGCTACCTACAGTCCCGTGCTAAGCGTATGTTAGATTCAAAAGTACTTGAAGAGATGTACGCTAATTCTGTGAGTGAAGTAGGCTCAATCTATTTAGGAACAATGGTAGATCAGGCACGAATCCGCTCTGCTAATGCCCGTGTTACCTATTCGGCAAAAGAGCTTAATAAACAAGGTGAAGATACGATCGGTATTGCGCGTCAGGCCAATCAAGCGATCGAACGTCAGAGCTTAGAAATTGAAGATGTTTCAGCGCATATTCAAAGCCTCTCCATTGCTATTGAAGAGGTTGCACAGCATGCAAGAACCACTTCCGAAGAAACTAAACAAGCGACCAATACAGCCGATCAAGGTCACTCGATTGTAAAAGGCACAATCGATGCGATTCATCACCTAGCAGAAAATGTTGAGCAAGCGGCTCAGCAGATTGATAGCTTGCGCAAAGCGACCGAAGAGATCGCGAGTAAGACCTCAGTAATCTCTGAGATAGCCGATCAAACTAACCTATTGGCATTGAACGCCGCAATCGAAGCGGCGCGTGCCGGTGAGCAGGGGCGTGGATTCGCCGTTGTTGCGGATGAAGTACGAGAGCTCGCTAAACGTACTCAGCTGTCTACTAAAGAGATCGATACTACGATCGCAGAGCTTCAGGGCGAAGCCGCTCAGGCGATGTCGATGATGGAGAAAAGTCAGGATTCAGCAAAAGGCTGTGTTGATAAAGCCGGTGAAGCGGGTTCTGCGCTGCAAGAGATTATGGCGGGTGTAGGTAGCATTGATGATATGAGTACCATGATCGCCGCTGCATCCTCTCAGCAAAGTAATGCTGCAGAAGAATTAAAGCAAAACATCATGTCTATTCAGGAAGCGGCGCAAGTTGCTCAGTTGGCTGCTCAAGCTACAGAACGATCTTCTGTAGATCTTGCAGATACTTCTAAAACGATTGTCCAGAGTGTAAGTGTTTAAGCTCAATCTGAATTGAAAAAGGCTGCATCTGCAGCCTTTTTTGTGTCTTTTATTCTGTCTTAAATAAGATTGGGTTAGATCAGGTCTTTAGTTTCTAAATTTAACAGATAGCTCTTATTCTCAAGCCCGCCGGCGTAACCTGTTAAATTACCATTACTTCCCAATACTCGATGACAAGGGATAATAATGGGAATCGGGTTGCGGTTGTTTGCCATCCCTATAGCTCTAGCGGCTTTTGGGTTGCCTATTTTCTTAGCGACTTCACCATAGCTACAGGTCTTACCGTAAGGGATTTCGTTTAACGCATTCCACACGGATTGCTGAAACTTTGTGCCATCAGGTGCCAGTGGAACATCAAATCTTACCCGCTTCCCAGCAAAGTATTCGCTTAGTTCAGAAACGCACTGATTGGTGAGCGCGTTGCCCAAAAGCTCGGGCACCGTTTCATTATCTTGTAGGAAATGAATCGAGGTAATAGCACTGTTGTTAGCTTTAATAAGCAGAGAGCCTAATGCGGTGTTCATGATTGCTGCATACATAATATTAACCTCCACTTATATTCTTTTTTATAGTTTGGAACCTGTATTGATGTCCGTCAATGCTTTGTGGTCATCAGAGGAGGAGACTGAAGTCAAAGAGATAAGAAAGAACGATTAAGGGGAACATCAAATGCCTATTGAACATCATGATTTGATTCACGAATTTCCAGAGCACCGTGACCGTATTCACAATCTAAAAATGGAAGATGCACATTTTGCTCGCTTATTCGATGAGTACCATCAGGTGACAAAAGATGTTGAGCGAATGGAATCTGAGGTTGAGCCGGTATGCACTCAAACTGAAGAAGCAGCCAAGTTTAAGCGCCTTAAGTTAAAAGATAAGCTTTACAAAATGCTACAAGCATAATCGCTAAGCCTAATTAGAAAACCCGCAGATATTGCGGGTTTTTTTTTGATTTAATTATTCTAATCCAGAAAACAATTTAGCGAGTACAATTTAGTTATTACTGAGTTTGCGTAAAAAGGATAGTTTGTGAAGCCTTACTACAGTTGGCGCTATATCTTAAAAGTGGCATCCGAGCATAAAACGGAGCTGATTAAAGCGAACATTATCGCTTTCTTTGCCGCTTTGGTTTCTGTTCCGCTACCACTGTTTATGCCATTGTTGGTTGATGAAGTTCTGTTAGATCAACCTGGGTTTATTGTTGAAACTGTTGGTTCTATGTTCCCGCCTGAATGGCATGGGCCGGTGCTGTTTATCGGTGTGATTCTGTTTGTCACATTGTTTTTGCGTTTAGTCGCCCTGATGATGAACGTTTGGCAGGCGCGCCAATTCAGCATTATCTCCAAAGATGTAACTTATCGGATTCGGGTTGGCTTATTAGAGCGGCTTAAAAAAATCTCGATGGCGGCTTACGAAACTGTTGGTAGCGGTGCGGTTTCATCCCACTTTGTGACCGATCTAGATACCGTAGATCGCTTTATTGGTAGTTCGCTCAGTCGTTTACTGATTGCATCCCTATCGATCTTAGGTACTGCCATTATTCTGCTGTGGATGCACTGGCAGCTTGCCCTGTTTATCTTGTTTCTTAATCCGGTGGTGATCTATTTCACCACCATGGTTGCCAAGCGGGTTAAGCACCTCAAAGGTCAGGAAAATAAAGCATTTGAGGTGTTTCAATCGGCATTAACCGAGACACTGGACAATATCCAACAACTGCGTGCCTGCAATCGCGAACAACATTATCTAAAAGGGCTGATCGCAGAAGCCAAAACCGTACGTGATCATTCAACGGCATTTGAATGGAAAAGCGATGCGGCCAATCGCTTAAGCTTTGTCTTGTTCATGATCGGCGTTGATCTCTTTAGAGCGGTTTCAATGCTAATGGTGGTTTTCTCCGATCTGACCATCGGTGAGATGATGGCTGTGTTTGGCTACCTCTGGTTTATGATGGCGCCAGTGCAAGAGATTCTAGGCATCCAATACAGTTATTACGCTGCTAAAGCTGCTCTGCAGCGGATTAACAATTTGGCAGACTTTAAAGAGGAGCCGCAGTACCCAGCCAAGGTTAATCCATTTGAAGGTAAGAAGACCGTCGCGGTTAAGTTACAAGATATTCACTTCAGTTATGAAACCGGAGTCGAGGTACTCAAAGGCGTCTCGGTTGATATCCCAGCAGGGCAAAAGATTGCCTTAGTCGGTGCCAGTGGCGGCGGTAAATCAACCTTGGTACAGGGACTGTTGGGCTTATACCCAATCGAGAAAGGGGAGATGTTCTTTGATGGTGTATCGATCAAAGATATCGGCCTTGCCTGTGTTCGGGATAACGTCGCAACTGTACTTCAGCATCCTGCTCTGTTTAACGGTTCGATTCGTAGCAATCTGACCATGGGCAAAAGCTATTCAGATGAAGAGCTTTGGAATGCCTTAGATGTAGCGCAGTTAAAACCGTTTGTTGAATCCCTAGAGCAGCAATTGGATACGCAGGTTGGGCGGCAGGGCGTAAGGCTCTCCGGAGGACAGCGCCAACGTATCGCTATCGCTCGTATGCTATTAAGTGACCCTAAGGTTGTCGTACTAGACGAGGCAACCTCGGCATTGGATGCAGAGACCGAGCTGAATTTACATCAGGCTTTAAAGAGCTTTCTAAAAGATCGTACTACCATCATCGTGGCTCATCGTTTAAGTGCAGTAAAACAAGCCGATCATGTCTATGTGTTTGAAGATGGCAAGATCTGCGAGCAGGGCAATCATTCAGAGTTATTACAAAGTAATGGCCTTTACTCTAGGCTCTACGGTGAATATCAATAAACGCTATGGCTGAGTTGGTTCATCTTTGGTACATGCTCAAGGTGTAAACTCAGTGAATAATATTTATGGGTCGGCGTGGATCGAATTAAGCTCAAGGCTGTCAATAGGGATAATCAAAGATGCATGGACAGGCTCGAGTAGGCTATAAAACGGTTTCAGGGTATTAATTGCTAAAATGTAATTGATAGTAGAAAGGGATTTTGGCCCGAACAAATCATCTGATATGAAGATCAGATAAGAGGATACACCTATGAGTAAGTATGCAGTTGTTGTGACAATGCTATGTGCGCTAACACTAAGTGGTTGTGTAAGTAATTTAAGCGGTACAACCTATTCGCGTAGTGAAGCACGCCAAGTTCAGCAAGTTCAGTACGGTGTTGTGCAATCTGCCATTCCTGTAGTTATTGAAGGAACCGGTGGTGTAGTAGGTGGTGCAACAGGTGCTGTAGTGGGTGGCATCGCAGCCAGCAATGTTGGTGGTGGCCGCGGTAAAGATATCGCGACAGTATTAGGCGCTGTTGCCGGTGGTGTCGCAGGTAAAAAAGCAGAAGAGATGCTAACACGTGCACAAGGACAGGAGATCACTGTGCGCTTAGACAATGGCAATATGGTATCTATCGTCCAAGAGATGGACGGTGGGCCAGCCTTCGCAGCAGGCGATCGTGTAAGGGTGCTAACCCGTGCAGGTACTGCTCGCGTGACTTACTAAGCCTAAGTTAGCTCTCATCTAAAAAGCCCTTGCTAAATAGCAGGGGCTTTTTTTTAGTTTTCTTTTATGAGCTTTATTTATGAACTTCCTTTAAGAGCGATGAATTCCCTTGAGTAAGGTATGTACTAGCTGTTGTTCAACGTCGTCTTTAGTCATCGCGCCCTGTGCCAGCATCCAAGAAGCACTATAGAGCAGGCTGTCTAATACCGAGACTACCCACTCAGGGGTTAGGTCGGCATTGATCTCCCCTTGGCGTTGTCCTTGCTCGATCCACTGCTTAACTGTCTCCATCTGTTTTCCATACAAATCTAAAAACTCCTGATCCATCTCTACCAGCGTCCAGACCATCTGCAGAAAATGGAAACGATCGGCTAGGGGGAGAAGTGCCGCAATCAATTTGCGAAAAGCAGCCTCTCCCTGATTACCGCTGGTGATAATAGGTTGCATCGCCTCTTTAACAATCTCCAACGATTCGACAGATATGGCTGTAATCAAGCTTTCTCGGGTAGGAAAGTGCCTGTAAAGCGTTGCGCGTCCAACACTCGCTTGGCTTGCTATCTCACTTAAGGATGCGTGCGGGTTGTGCAGCAATACTTGAAAGCTGGCATCCAATAAAGCGCGCTGTGATTTCTTTATACGTAGATCTGTCATTTCAAATTCTCATAATGAGACATTGTTGTATCATAAATGCTCTGCTAATATGATACATGAGTGTTTCATATTATATAAGAGATTTGCCATGACAAAGCTATTTGAACGTTATAAGGAAACAGCCAGTCTTCCTCTAGGCGAGGCATGCAGCTTACCTTTTGCTGTTTATAAAGATAGCCAGGTTGCCGAACTGGAAGCAGATAACATCTTCCATCAGCAATGGGTGTTTGTCTGCGCTACCGGCATTTTAGCTGAGGTTGGCAGTTACTTCGCCTTTACGTTAGCGGGTGAATCTGTTGCGGTGGTTCATGGTAAAGATAGGCATATCCGCGCTATGTCTAACAACTGTAGCCATCGTGGAACACCCTTGTTATCAGCGGGTTTTGGTCATATAGAGAAAAACATCGTCTGTCCTTACCACGCTTGGACTTACTCAGATAACGGCGAGCTAAAAGGTATGCCTTTTGATGCCGCCAAATGTGTAGATAAGCAGCGTCATGAGTTACCTAAGTACGCCTTACAAGAATGGATGGGCTTACTGTTTATCAATCTGTCAGATAACCCGAGTGACCTCCTGAGTAGTTTGAACATGATCAACCCTTATTTACAACACTACAAAATGGAGCGTTTCACACAAGTCTATGGCGGTGCTAGCGAACACTGGAACAGCAACTGGAAGCTAGCCGTTGAAAACGGTATCGAGAGCTATCACCTGTTTATGGTTCATCGTGAAACTCTAGAGGTAAATACCCCTAGCAAAAAGGCCTATTACATTGCCGGTGATGCTAACTGGAGTCTGACCGGTGGTGAGATTGTCGAGCAGCGCAGTGCATTATCTCGATTCTTCACAGGTGATACGCCCGAGCCTCTCAACCACTATGTACTGATTTATCTACCACCAGGCTTTATCGGCATTCTTACCTATGAATCTTTTGATTGGATTGCAGTTACTCCAGATGGCCCAGAACACTGCTTCGTGCATGGCGGAGGGATGGCAGAACACGCGCCTGATAAAAGTGATAAAGCCAGTAGTGAGTTCGCTGCGGCGTTTTTGCAGGAAGACAAAGATATCTGTGAACTGGTGCAAAGCGGTATGGGGTCTAGGCACCATAAAGGCGGTACGTTGCTGGAAGTAGAGCGGATCGTCGTGGACTTTCATCAGTATTTAGCTAAACACTTATTTGGCGCACAGGTCAGCCCTTTCCATGAAAGCGATGAAGCTGGAATGTTTAAATAATTAGCAGGGGTAAAACATGATACGTGCCATTATTTATGCGGTTCTGGTGTGCGGAATAATGACCATCGGGCTGGTGGCTATAGATCTGAATAAGGATAAGCCGGTTTCTGCTCTATCAGAAAAGAAGGAACTATCTGAAGTTGATAAACAGCCCTCCAAAAAGGATGAAACAGCAAAGGCTATTCCTTCAAAGGCAAAAGCAGCAAAGGACGCTCCGACAAAGGCCAAAGATGATCAAGTTAAACCCCAACAGGTAAGCCAAAAAGCAACAGGCATCACGCTAACCGCTTTAATTAAAGGTTTGCGTAACGATAAAGGTCAGATCATCGCTCAGCTGTTTGATAACCCAGATACGTTTAACAACAATCGTTATGATCAAGCCGTCCGCACTTTGGTGATACCTGCCAAAGGTTTTTCTGGAGAGCTGAATTTTAATCAGTTACCTCACGGTGAGTATGCACTGGTGCTATTCCATAATGAAAACAGCAACCAGCAGTTTGATCAAACTGGCTCTTTGATTGAGGGTTATGCCTACTCAAGTAATGTCGGTAAAACTGCGGTAGTGAATTATCGACAAGCAGCCTTCCATGTTGATAGCGATAAAAAACTAATTATTAGCCTGATTTATCACTGAGGATTTGTATGGGAACGTCAGCACCAACAAGCGTAAAAGTAAAAGCCTCGGCCCCTAGTCCCGTTGAGGCTAAGGGGAAGGATGAGGTTAAGAAAGGTCAGCAGCCAACGCCAAAAAACGCCAAGGTTTGGCCTTGGAAAACGCTCTTGGGTCTAACACTGATTCTGACCGAGTTATGGCTAAATACAGGCATTATCTGGGGCGTATTTATGCTGTTGTGGGCCATTATGGGCATCAGCTCAGGACAGACCTATATTCTTGAGGTTTTGCAGCGTAAAGAGCACCCAATTCTGTTCTGGTTTACTATCCATCTATGGCTGCTGTTTGCAGCATTCTTCTTTGTGAGTAATCAGCATATCTATTCTTTATGTCTAGCTGTGGTTGCAAAGGTAACTGCTGTGTTTGGTTGAGTTAATAGGGTCTAAGCCGTGTAGCTATAGCTCGTATTACTAACTAATCTAAAAGCCCTTACTAAATAGCAGGGGCTTTTTATTGGCTTGGTTTGCTGTCTAAGGGTTAAAAGCCCAAATATTTGATAGTTGCTTTTTATCTAGTGCTGAGTTAAAAATTCTTAAGAAACAAGTGGATGTAATTCAGGCGTGGGGGGCTATGGTCCCGTTTATCAATCGATATAGAGCATGCATGGTTTGTCATGGAAGAAACTTTGTAATTTCGTGTTTATTCCTTCCTTTTGAGTTCGTTACATCTGTTTTCAATAAATGCGGTTAGGGTAGATTTACGAATCCCCGTATATACAAATGTTCAGCTTACGATGGAGAATGTATGCCAGCACATACAGAAATAAATCCTCTTAATTTTGAGGTTTTGGAAGTTGTTAATGATCTTAATGGTTTCTCTGTAGCGTGGGGAATCAGGGAAGATGGAACCAAGCGCCTTCAATGCGCTGGTATGGAGAAGGGATCATAAAGGCTATCCAAAGACATTTGGCAACCCTGTTTGGTTTATGTTTCCAAATGAACTGAGCTTACCAATATTGCAATCGTTGGATGCATACAATCTTTTGCATCGCGGTGTAGAAAAAGCTTAAAACTCAATATCACAACGCCATTGTGTGGCCGGACTCGCTGACGCTCGCCGCGAAATTTTCAACATTGGGTCAACAATCAAATACAAAGGAAATAACCTTGATTGAATACATAAAGATATTCGAATTGCATGGCGAAAAAGATGTAATTCTAAACTTTGACGATGATATAAAAATCATTATCGGAGATAACGGAACAGGCAAAACAACTGTTCTAGGTGCCCTATATGCGATTCTATCTCAGAACTATCATAAGTTAAGCAAACTTGATTTTGAGAAAATCGAGCTCCGATTTAAAAGTGGAGATTTAATTAAAATAAGCAAAGATGACCTCGGAATTAGTACATATTTAGAGTTGCTTGAACATCCGGTACTTGAAGAAGTTCAAAATACTTTATCTCCTGATGATTTGATTGACTTAATAAGAACTGTAAAAGGATTACCTTATTCTAGAGTTCAGCATATGGCGAACTTTAGAAAAGTATTGAGAAGGGTTAGTTGGCATAGTAGAGAGCTGTATGATCGACTTTCTTATGTTGCTGATAAAGTCATTAATGAAGAAAAAGCAACAACGGTTAGTGATGAAATTAAAGAAACCGTTCAAAGAAATGTTAACGGTACAATTCTTTACTTGCCAACATATAGGAGAGTTGAAGAAGCGATAGGTAATCTAGGTTATTTGGAGGATGATTTTAGATCAAAAGACCAGCTCATTCAGTTTGGAATGGATGATGTGAAATTAAGATTTAATAAAATCAAAAATGAACTAAAAGAATCTGCTGTTACTTTATATACGAACCTTAATGGTAAGATGCTTACGCAGTTGACCTCAGACTATAAAGCCACAGAAAAAGAATTTGCTAAGATTGAAAAGACAGAAGAACTTAAAATCGTTCTTGAACGAATTGGAGATAGCATTACTGGAACAACTAAAGAACGAATATTAAAGTTAATAAATAACGGAGAAATTAAAAGAGACCGTTACCACCCATTAGTCTTTGTATTGAGTAATTTGATTGATGTTTATCTTGAACAGAAAGAAACTGATGACTCAATTAAGAAATTTGTTGAGATTGCAAACAAATATCTGGTAAACAAAAAATTCAGTTACGACGAAAATAGTGTAGACATTAAAGTTGTTAACAAAAAAACTAAAAACACCGTTGAACTAGAAAATTTATCTTCAGGTGAGAAACAGTTGATTTCTTTGTTTTCAAAACTTTACTTGAATAAAGCTCAAGATTATATCGTGATTTTTGATGAGCCAGAACTTTCCCTATCCATAGAATGGCAAGAAACATTATTGCCAGACATGATTGCATCAAGAAAGTGTAAATTCCTCGTTGCAGCAACTCATTCCCCCTTCATTTTTGAAAATGAGTTAGATGATAAAACTGGAATTATTGAAGTAACAAGGGAAGGTTAAATTTAGTGATGGATCGTGCTGAAATGATGCGGAAGAAGCGTCAGTCTTCTTCTGTTGACCTATTAAAGTTAATAAAAAAAATTGACTGTTTTGACTCAACTTTAGTGTGTGTATTTGAAGGTGAAGATGCAAAATACTATGGATCCCGTATTGATCAACACTTTGGTGATTTTAAGAGAAAAAATTTGTCATGCAAGGGTAAAGATAAAGTATTAACTTTAAAGAAGAATGTTGAGAAAAACAGTTCCATTAAAGGAGCCAAAATACTCTATTTCATAGATAAAGACTTTGATGAAAAACAAGAGGATATCAACCTATACTGTACCCCATGCTATTCTATTGAAAATTTATATGCCGACTACAATGTTCTTAAGCGTGTACTTACTGATGAGTTAGGTCTTTGCGACTTCAGGCATAATGAGACGATAGAGGTAATAATAAAATCTTATCAGGGTTTTGAGTCAGAATGCGATAATAAGTTAATTGATTTAAATGCTTGGATCATGGCAAGAGTGAAAGAAAATGATTGTAGTGTCAAACTCAACCTGAATAATCATGATGTGGAAAAATTCATTTCCTATCATGAAGGAGTTGTCGAGAAAAAATACTCTATCAACCATTTAGATTCTATCTTCTCAATTGAGCATAAATTATGTCAAGACCTTCTGAAAACATGTGCCGCTGTTATACAAGCTTCAGAACTGAAGAGTTCTTGTAGAGGTAAATATAGGCTTGAATTTTTCAGGTTGTACCTTGTTAATCTTTTTGAGATGGCGAGGAGAAAAATTGGCTACTTTGAAGGTCTTAAGATAAAACCGAAACTTAGTCTAGCCAAAACGAATGTAGTTTCTGAGTTATCTCAGTACGCTAACACTCCTGATTGCTTGGGATTATTCCTAAGTAACTGCAGGAATAGAATTACAGCATAGGAGATCTAACAAGTGGTTTAGGTGGCGCCTAAGGCGCACCTGAACCAAGCGTTAGGTGCAAGGAGAGACAATGCACTTAGTTGAAAAAGATGATCAAGCTAAACACCTGAATTCCAGAATTGAGGAGTTTTTGAAATGGTCAAAGAAAAAGTATAAATTCAATAATAGATTCCATGTTTTTTTACTTTGTTTAGGTTTGGTTAGTAGTTCTTTTACTGGTTATTTTGGGTTGGTATCTACAGAAAACTCAGTTTTAGCAGGAAGTTTAGGTATATTTACTACGTTTTTAATCGCGTTACAGAACGCTTTTAAATTCAACGAAAAGTCATATGTTTATTTGAATTTACATAACGATGCAAAGAATCTAAGAGACGAGCTATCTTACGAAGTAAACAACAGATCTGATGTTATAAATGTATCTAATAAGTTCAAAAAATTAAAAACTAACGGTCTTGAATCATTGCCAAAAGAATCCAACTTAGAATCAAATCAAAATAGTTAAAGGGGGGGAGTCCTTTGATTAAGGGGCGTTACAGCTCAAGGAAGATTGGCAATTAATGGGGTCAGAGCCCTTTAATTATTGGTGGTTATCGGCTGGTGAAATACTTAACAAGTAACCACAGCTGATCTTTGCAGTATTCTTCCTGTATTTAGCGGCGAAAGCCCTTAAACCCGCCTCACTCCGAAAAATAACAAACCGATGTATCAGCTGAATGCTTTGCCTGATACATCGCTTTATCTGCACGCTGTATCAATATCTCTGCACTGCCTGCATCTTCTGGGAAGATGCTAATCCCGATACTAGCCTCAATAATATGTTGCGCCGGCTTTAGATCAAACGGGGCTACAAGGCTGTTTAGGCATTTCTCTGCAACTAATATCGCTTGTTCGCGCTTTTCGATATCAATCAGGGCCACAAACTCATCGCCGCCGATGCGGGCAATGGTATCGGTGGAGCGGAAGCAGTGTTTTAAGCGTTTAGCGACTTCGCGTAGGACTTTATCGCCGGTGGCGTGGCCGTATTGGTCGTTTACCGGTTTGAACTTATCTAGGTCGATATAGATAACCGCCAGTTGGCTCAGTTGCCTTTCTGCTCGGGAAATTGCGCTTTCGAGGCGGGAGTAGAAGAGACGGCGGTTGGGTAGATCGGTGAGTGGATCTTGATAGGCTTTGGTCAGCAGGTTGTCTGCCATAGCGCTATGGGTTTTTTCGTCACGTACGATCAGTACAAATTTATTGGCTTGTACCGATTGGCCTTGAACCGCGTTCAGGGTGGCGAAATAGGTTCTGTGATCGTGACTGCAGATCTCGCCGCACCAACTGCCATTGGATTCGGTTAGTTTGTCCAGATCGATAGCGTTACGTTCTGGGCTGTATAGCAGTTCGCTCAGTTGTAGGCTTTGCGTTTTATCTTTCAGTTGAGGGAATTGAGTTTGTGCAGCTTCGTTGCTGGATATGATCTCGCCTTCGTCGGATAGAATGATGCAAGGATCTGGGGTGGCATCAAACACTAAGGAGGCGAGGAGTAGGTTCTGCTCGGCTTCGCGCTCAAAGGTAACATTACGGCCTATGCCCAGGACACCCGTCTCTGTTGAGTTGCTCTCTTTCAGCGGCAGTTTGTACATATCCAATAAGCGGCGACGACCATCTTTGTAGGAAACCCATTCGTCGCAGCGTTGTGCTTCTAGCGTTTCTCTTACCTCTTTATCTTTATTGGCAATGTATTCGGCTGAGGTTTTCGACATCAGCTCATAATCGGTGCGGCCCAAGATATCTTCGGCGGGCGTATCCAGAAACTCTTCAAAGCTTTTGTTGCACAGTTGATAAACCCCTTCAGGGCTTTTGGCAAAGATAAAATCAGGAACTGCGTTGATAATGGTGTGCAGCAGCTCTTGCTCGCGCTCTAGCTCTTGCTGGGCTTCGATAAGATCGGTGATGTCATGTAACACCACCATCGCACCTAGATCCGTGATCAGTGAACCAGAGTAGGAGGTGAACTTGCCTTCAAAGGTATGCAGCTGTTGGCAGATAGAGGTCTGGTTGATGCGAACTTTATGTTTTTTTCCCATAAAGGCTTGTTCGAGCGCACTTTTGATCTGCTGTTCGTAGGCTTTGGTGCCATGAACTTCGGCAACGGTTTTGCCGATAAATGCATCTTTATGAATACCAAAAAAGTTTTCGTAGCCTTTGTTTACCGCCACAAACGTATTGTTTTGATCAACGATGGCAATCATATCGCTGAGTTGATCAAGCATAGATAGCTCTGTTTGTGGGTGTAGCTTAGAAGGATCGTTCTGTTGTTCGTTCATACTGACCTTGGCATTTTGATCAAACTTCTATTGAGCGAGCAATATCGTTCAAAAGCCTTTTTAGGGGCGGCTACGAATAAAATATTCGTAATGTCTTAAGTAAGGGTAAAAGAATAAAACATACGTTTAAATTAAACAATTGTTTGAGATTGGCGCTCCGATAATTTACACAGTGGGGATCAACATACCTAGGAGAGAATGATGACCCCTTTATTTATGAAAGCCCGGCATTTTTTTGAGGATATTTGTCCCGCTCAGGATGACACACTAAAACTGGTTGTTGTTACCCATCTACTTGATACGCCTCCGGTTTTTTTGGATGCGTTGGAGCAATTTTGCCGTGTAAAAATGGTTTTGCCAAAGCCTAAAAGTATCAGCCGCTCAACACTGGAACAAGTAGAACAAAGGTTTCAGGTGGTGATTAAAAAGCGCTCTCAGATCAGTTCGGTCGAGGTCATATCAGCAATTTTGAATGAATATATCCCAGAAGGGGATATGATCTTAGTCGATATTGGTGGCTATTTTGCTTCTGCGCTGCCGCAACTGCCTGATCGATTAAAAGCCAATCTGCTGGGCGTGGTAGAAGTCACAGAAAATGGCTTACAACGTTATCTTGAACACGAGCAACTGCCGGTACCGGTGCTTTCGGTTGCCCGTAGCCCCCTTAAAAGTCCCGAAGATTATCTGACCGGTCAATCGATTGTTTACTCTGCCGAGGCTTTGATGCGTGAATGCCACCAAATTATGAACGGCGGTAATGCGGTGGTGTTTGGTTATGGCAAGATCGGGCGCTCGATTGCTAAGGCGCTGCATGAAAAGAATATCAATACCAAGGTGGTTGAGATCGATCCGATTCGTGCGATCGAGGCGAGATCGCGCGGTTTTGATCTGATCAATAAAGAGGATGCCTTGCAGAGTAGTGATGTGATCTTTTGCGCGACGGGGAATCAGTCACTGAATAATCATGATTTTAACCGTATCAAAAACGGTGCGTTTATCTTTTCAGTGACGTCGTCTGACGATGAGTTGGAACTGAGCCGTGCTGATACCAATTTCTCGGTGAGTCAGGAAACCCAGCATATTGCACGATATGAGCGTTTAGGTCAGTACTTTTATTTGGCCAATCGGGGTAACGCGATCAACTTTATCCATAACGCTGAGGTTGGCCCTTATATCTACCTTGTGCAAGGCGAGGTGATTAAGGCGATTAATTATATCCGTTCTCAATCTTTGCCAGCGGGATTGGATCAGTTGCCTACGCCAGAAAGGCGAGATCTGGCTGAGCGTTGGCTTGCACACTTTGGTTAACCTGAAAAGTAGTAGAAAAACAGGTGCTCGGTTGTGCTTCCGAGCCTTGTTTTACGTGTTCTCACTGGCAGAATTACTATAGAATCCCTGCTTTATTAGCGCACTATTAAGAAAGCAGTATAAATATGTCTGAAAGTCATCAAGCCCATATAGGTTTAACTGATCCTAAGAGCCCTGAGAATGTTGGGGCGATCATGCGTGCAGCGGGTTGCTACAACGTGCAATCTGTTACCTACACGGGCAATCGTTTTAACAAAGCGCAGGAACAGAATAAGCGACTGCAGACAGATACGCGCAATATGCTGGAGCGTATCCCGCTAGATCATATTGAATGCTTTAAAGCGTCGATTCCAAAAGGTGCTAGACCGGTTGCGATTGAGCTGGTGGAAGGAGCGACTTCATTGATCGACTACGAGCACCCAGAAAATGCTTACTATATCTTTGGCCCAGAAGATCGCTCGATCGATAAAGAGGTCGTGGCTTGGTGTGAAGATGTGATCTACATTCCGACCGTTGGCTGTATGAACTTAGCCGCAACAGTGAATGTTGTGCTTTACGATCGAATTGCTAAGTTAGGCCCAAAAGCTTCTGGTGATGAGTTGATCCGCAGATCGCGTGATCGCAATAATCAGCTTAAGGTTTAACGACAGGCTGTATTGAAAGGCGAGATAACTAGCCTAGTAGGTGAACTAGGCTAGCTGAAATAAGCGTATAGAAAGCTAACTTACTTATCTGGTGCGTGGAAATATAGGTACAGATCGATCAGCAGTTCTGGAATCTGCGCGCACATCTCTGCACATAGTTTCTCATCTTCACGAATCTTGTTGATGTCATCTTCTTCAAACAGTTCAGATGCAACCATTACTGGCAGCAGCATCTCAGCTACTTCTTCTTGCTTCTTGCTACCGAACCATTCTTCTTCCTGAGTGAACACGCCTTCCATAAAGGCTTGTGACCACCATGCTAGAGGCGAGATATCTTCATCCTCTTCAGCGTCTAGAGACAGTTCGCACGGTAGTTCGATTTCGCCGTCACTGTATAGCTGTCCGCCAATCGTGCTGTATAGGCGTTTTAGTAGGCCCATGATCTCAGCTTCTTGCGTTTCTGATTCCCAGTTTGGCGTCTGATCAAAAACCAGTTCCATCCACGTGGATTCATCAAGAGGAGTAGGGCTGATATTTAGCGCGCTAAACAAGCCGTGAACGCCGATAAGATCAAGGCAATCTTCTGAAACAGCATCGGAATAAAGGAAGTCGTCCAGTAGATCCAGTTCTGAATCGGTAAGTGCATTCGCTGAAGTGAGAGTCATGAATATATTCCTAAAAGGTTATGCTGATGATTTTAACTTGCTTGGTCAGATTTAGCAGTATTTTTTAAGCTCTATTTAAGTGCGGAATTCAATACGGTTGTCAGTGACAAAGGCACGCGCTTTCTGGATAATCCAGCCATGAATTCAAGCGCGTTACAGATCCTCAAAGAGGTTTTCGGTTACGATCAGTTCCGAGAGCCCCAAGCCGAAGTTATAGATACTCTGGTAAATGGCCATGATGCCTTGGTGGTTGTGCCTACAGGTGGTGGTAAATCACTCTGTTATCAGCTGCCTGCATTGATGAGGCAGGGCACGGCTATTATTATCTCGCCGCTGATCGCGTTGATGCAGGATCAGGTGACTGCGCTGTCACAATGGGGTATTCGTGCTGGGTGCTTGAATTCGAGCATGGATTTCTCTTTGATCAATGAAACCGAGCATCAGTTAAGATCCGGTGGTTTTGATCTACTCTATATAGCGCCGGAACGATTACTTCAGCCGCGCACGCTCTCTCTGCTTCAGTCCTGCCAAATTGCACTCTTTGCCATCGATGAGGCTCACTGTGTTTCTCAGTGGGGGCATGATTTTAGACCGGAATATTTGCAGCTAAGCCAGTTGGCTCAGTTGTTCGCTGGTGTGCCGCGTATTGCGTTAACGGCAACCGCGGATGAGCGCACTCAACAAGAGATTGTTGAGCGATTAGCGTTGATCAATCCTGCTGAATTTATCCAAGGTTTTGACCGCCCGAATATTCGTTATCGTATCGGGCAAAAAGACAGCGCGAAAAAGCAGCTGTTAAAGTTTCTTAAAGATGAGCACCCGAAAGACTCCGGTATCGTTTACTGCCTTTCTCGCAAGCGGGTAGAAGATACTGCAGCGTGGTTATGTGAGCAGGGCTTTAATGCCTTGCCTTATCATGCGGGACTTGCGGCAGACCTTCGAAGTCATAATCAGCATCGCTTTTTGACTGAAGAAAATATCATCATGGTCGCAACTGTTGCGTTTGGTATGGGCATTGATAAGCCGAACGTGCGCTATGTGGCTCACTTGGATCTGCCAAAAAGCATTGAAGCGTATTATCAGGAAACTGGCCGTGCAGGCCGTGATGGATTACCTGCCGATGCCTGGATGGTTTATGGCTTGCAGGATGTGATGTTCCTGCGTCAGATGTTGGAAGGCTCGCAAGCGCCAGCAGAGCAGAAGGTGGTTGAGCGCCAGAAGCTAGAAGCGATGCTTGGGCTGTGTGAGATCACGAGCTGCCGTCGTCAGGTGCTTTTAAGTTACTTTGGTGAGAAAGATCATCAGCCTTGTGGCAATTGCGATACCTGTTTAGAGCCTGTTCCTGTTTGGGATGGCACTGAAGCGGCACGTAAAGCCTTATCGGCGGTTTACCGTTCTGGGCAGAGTTTTGGTGTGAATCATGTGGTCGATATCCTGATGGGGAAATCGAATGAGAAAACCAAAAACTTCGCCCATGAAAAGCTTTCTACTTGGGGCATAGGCAAAGAACTGGATAAGAACCAGTGGCGCTCTGTTTTCCGTCAGCTGGTGGCTCGTGGATTGTTGGGTGTGAATGTCGATCAGCATGGTGTTTTGCACCTAACCGATAAGTGCCGTCCGCTTTTACGCGGCGAAACCAAAATCCAACTGCGTAAAGACCAGCGTCAGCATACACCTTACCGTAAAAACCAAGTACCGCAGAGCCAGCTGGAAGCTGAAGATTATGCGCTATGGAATGAGCTTAAAGCGGTGCGTAAACGCTTGTCTGATGAGCAGGATGTACCGCCTTATGTGATCTTCCACGATGCAACGCTGATGGAAATGGTGATGTATCGCCCGCAAACCTCAGATCAGTTCAAACGCTTGAACGGTGTGGGCGAACGCAAACTGGACCTTTACGGTGCTGACTTTATTCAGGCGATTGAAGAGTTCGAGGATCAGCACAAAGCCGATAATGTCGCGACTCAGGCAATGGAATCGGTTGTGCTGTATCGCAGTGGCATGACGGTTGATCAGGTTTCGAGACAGCAGCATCTATCGGTTAATGCGATCTACGGTCACTTAGCTCAAGCGATCCAAAAAGGAGAATTGGCGGTTCAGGATGTGGTCGATCTTCCTGAGAAAGAGTTCAGTCATATCGAACAGGTGATGCTGGAGTGTCAGCAGGAGTTTGGCCAAGCGTTAAAACCTGTGCACGAAGCCTTGGCTGGTGTCTATGAAGTTGGGGTTCTTCGTTGTATTAAGGCAGGGCTGGAATCCGCGTGAGTGAAGATCTGAGTCTCTCAGCTTTATTCATTAGCGGTTTTATTTCGGCTACGTTGTTACCCGGCGGTTCCGAAGTTCTACTGGCTTGGCAGCTCTCTCAAGATGTTCATGATCCGTGGAGCCTTTGGGCTGCAGTGACCGCGGGCAATGCCTTGGGCGGTATTGTGACTTTCTTAATGGGCTGGGGAATTGCCCATTACTATCCTTTACGCGCACTATCATCACCTAGACAACAGCAAGCGCAACGATGGCTTACTCAATATGGCCCTGTGGCTTTGTTATTGTCATGGGTACCGCTAATCGGTGATCCGCTTTGTTTGGTTGCTGGCTGGTTAAAAACCAATTTTTGGCTTAGTGTACTGATGATCACTTTGGGAAAAGCGATCCGATATCTGATTATTGTGGGTGTGATTTAAGGGATTAATTGGAGGGGCCGTTCGTGGGATTAGTGGCTAAATCGCAACGAAGTACATGGGGTTGGCTACGTTTAATTATTCTGATCCTAGCGTTAATCGTGGTGGCGATGAATGCTTGGCTATCACAGCTACGCTCAACCGATTGGGATCGGCCGCTTTGGGTGGTGATCTATCCGATTAATGCCGATCAAGGCGCTGATACCCAACTCTATGTGGATGCCTTATTAGAAGGCCATTTCGACGATATCGAGCATTTTATGGCGCGGGAAGCGCGTCATTATGATCTGCCCCTCGAAACACCGCTCGAAGTTTATCTTGCTCCCCCTTTGACTGAGCACCCTCCAAAACCGCCACATAACCCGAGTATGTTAGATAGTGTTTTATGGAGTTTAAAGCTGCGTTATTGGGCTTGGCAAAACGATAGTTGGACTGGCTCAGCGCCTGATATCAAAGTCTATTTGAAGCTGCATTCGCCTAAAACTCATCAAGTACTGGAGCATTCCTTAGGTTTGCAGAAAGGGATGATTGGTGTGGTGAATGGTTTTGCTAGTGTCGATTATCAAGCACAGAATAACTTTGTGACTATACATGAAGTACTGCACACCTTAGGGGCGACCGATAAATACGATCTCAGCAATAACCAGCCGATCTGGCCAGATGGTTATGCAGACCCTGAACTAGAGCCATTATTGCCGCAAGCTTATGCGGAGGTGATGGGTGGTCGAATTCCACGGACGTCGACCACAGCAGAGATGCCTGAGAGTCTTGAGCAGGTTTTAGTTGGCGAAAAAACTGCTCAAGAGATCAATTGGGTTCAGCCTTAATCTTACGAGTATTTATTGCTCGATAACGGATTTCAGCGCTTTAACAATATCCCCTTCAAGTTCAATCAGAAGATCCTGAGCTGGACTTTCTGGATTGATCTGACTTGGGCGTAAGAACTTGATATAGGTTGTCTCGTTTTTGTGTTGCAGGGTGATAGAAAGAGGGCAGAGTGCGCCCATATCTGGGTCTTTGTTAATCACATGGTTGGCGTACCAAGGATTACAGAAGACTAAGCTGCGAATCTCTTCATAACCGTGTTTGTTGTAATCAGCACCCCAGAGGTCTTTGTAGTGAGTCAAAGAGCGGCCAATATTGGGCTCGAAGATGACATAAAAGCGGCTCTCTTCTAGAGCTTGGCTGATCTCCGTGTGGTTTATATCAAAATCCCCCTCCATCTCAAAAGATAGAATAGGGTTAGCAAAAACGGTGCTGCTCGCTAGCAGAGTTGCCGAGAAAACCAGTCTTTTGATCAGCTTAAGCATTACTTGCTCCAAAGAATCCATTTACCGATGAAAGTTCAGTTTAGTGTATCACCGCATCTTAGCCGAGCAAGCGTGAAGGTGTAGGACTTCTTAAGATCATCTAGTGTATAATCTGCGCTCCGAAATAGAGCTGAAGACCATGACTACTAGCAACACCTCATCAATTGAAGATCCTCAACTAACTGACGCCGAAGCTGCTGCCGAGCAGAAGAAGCAGAAAACCCGTATGAACAAGCTGCAGAAGCGTCTGCGCCGTGAGATGGGTCGCGCGATTGAAGACTTCAATATGATCGAAGATGGCGACAAGGTTATGGTCTGCCTTTCTGGCGGTAAAGATTCCTACGCGATGCTTGATATCCTGATGAATCTGCAGCGCAGTGCCCCAATCAATTTTGAGCTGGTGGCGGTGAATCTGGATCAGAAACAGCCGGGCTTCCCTGAGCATGTTTTGCCTGCTTATTTGGAATCGATCGGCGTACCTTTCCATATCTTGGAGCGTGACACGTACTCAGTGGTTAAAGAAGTGGTGCCTGAAGGTAAAACGACCTGTGCACTATGCTCGCGTTTACGTCGTGGTTCTCTGTACGGTTTCGCTGAAGAGATCGGTGCTAACAAAATTGCACTAGGTCATCACCGTGACGATATTCTAGAGACGTTGTTCCTGAACATGTTCTACGGCGGCAAGCTTAAATCTATGCCACCAAAACTGGTTTCTGATGACGGTAAGAACATGGTTATCCGTCCGTTAGCTTATGCGCGTGAAAAAGATATCGCTGCCTTTGCTGAACTACGTGGCTTCCCAATCATCCCTTGTAACTTGTGCGGTTCTCAGGAGAACCTGCAACGTCAGGTGATCAAAGAGATGCTGCAAACTTGGGATAAGAACTTCCCTGGTCGTATCGAAACCATGTTCCGATCTTTACAGCACGTTGTGCCTTCACACTTGGCTGATACTGAACTGTTCGACTTTAAGGGCTTGAAGCACGGCTTCCCTCACGGTATTGATCCAAACAGCGACACTTCTATGCGTCCGGATAACGCGCCGACAGAAGAGGCGGTACAGACGTTTAACCCTCAGAAGATCGACGTTCTTTCTCTCTAGTCTTTCCATTGTTTAATGATGCATGTCCGAAATTGTCGGATATGTGTCATTGATGACATTTCGGTTTCGCGTAATACTGCTATCACGGGTTTAATAGCCGTGGGAGTATTACGTGAAAACTATCGCCGTTCTTGGCTATGCTGATTGCCAAATTCTTGATGTGACCGGACCATTGCAGGTATTTGCATCGGCTAATCGGGCATTAGGGCAAGATTTCTACCAGATTAAAATTCTTGGGTTATCGCAAGAGCCTATAGTGACCAATTCGGGGATGCGCTTAGTTCCTGATCAGTGCTATTTCGATGCTACGGATATCGATACGCTGCTGTTTGCAGGTGGCCGTGGGGTTGATCTGCAACGCAGAAATCAGGAGCTGATTAACTGGATACAGGAGCAGGCTAAAAATGTTCGGCGTATTGGCTCTGTCTGTAGCGGTGCTTTCCTCTTGGCTGAAGCGGGTTTGTTGGCGGATAAAGAGGCCGTATCTCACTGGCAGTGTTGTGACCTGTTAGCCGAAGAGTTCCCTGATACGCGGGTTAACTCCGATGCGATCTGGATTAAACAGGGCGATCTGTATACCTCCGCAGGTGTTACCTCAGGCATTGATTTGGCCTTGGCCCTCGTCGAGGAGGATTTAGGTCATGAGATCGCGATGGCGGTTGCGCGAGAGCTGGTGGTATTTATGAAACGTCCCGGTGGCCAGGCGCAATTTAGCACTCAGCTAGAAGCTCAGTTAAAAACCACAGGGCCTGTTGCTAAGGCAGTTGCTTATATCGAACAGAATCTAAGTGCAGAGCTTAATCTCGCCTTATTGGCCGAACATTGTTGTGTCAGTGAGCGGCATCTGTTTCGTCTATTCAAAAGTGAGTTTACGCAATCGCCAGCCACTTATATCGAAAACAGTCGCTTAAGCTTGGCTCGGCAGTTATTAGAAAGCGGTGCATTGAATCTACAGCGGGTAGCTGAACAGAGTGGACTAGTATCCGCTGACAATCTTCGTAGAGTCTTTATTCGCCGTTTAGGTATTAACCCAAGTGAGTATCGGGATCGGTTTGGTTCTGTAACTTGTGATCAAGCATCAAAGGATATTAATTCATGAATCTGAATGTTTTCTTGCTCTCCGGTTGCCAAGCCTTATTAACGACCGGAAATATACTGTTAGTCTCGGTAGTGGCTTTGATCGGTCAAAATCTAGCGGCAAGCCCTTCTATGACGACCTTTCCGGTGGCGACCCAGTTTATTGGTTTGATGCTAGCAACCATTCCTGCCTCTCTGATCATGCGCCGTATAGGCCGCAAAAATGGATTCTACTTGGGAAATTCGATCGGTATTTTGGGTGCGGCATTGTGTATTCTTGCCCTGCAAGGAGAGCAGTTCTTTCTATTCTCGTTTGGTACGTTCCTTTTAGGGATAGGTATTGGCTTTGGTACTTTGTACCGTTTTGCAGCAGTAGAAGTCTGCGATGATCAGTCGAAAAGTAAAGCTATCTCCTTAGTTATGGCCGGTGGTGTTGTAGCTGCCGTTATTGGGCCGCAGTTGGCTATCTATAGTCAGGATTTGTTAGGCGAAGCGGAGTTTGCTGGTGCTTTTGTTGGATTATTAGGCCTTTACGTTATTGCACTTTGTTTGCTGTTTTTTACTCATATTCCCAAAGAAGTGGTTGCTGAAGAAACTGATAAAGCACGTCCGTTACTGACGATTGTTAGGCAACCCCCCTTTATCGTTGCCGTTGTTGTTGCAATGGTGGGTTATGTAGTGATGAACCTACTGATGACAGCAACGCCTTTGGCGATGGCCCGTTGTGGTTTTACCTTTGCTCAAGCGGCTCATGTTATCGAGTGGCATGTGTTAGGTATGTTTGTACCTTCGTTCTTTACCGGCAGTTTGATAGCACGATTTGGCCTTAATCCAGTTATGTATGCCGGCGCCGTATTTATGTTGGCCTGCATTGGTATTAACTTGATGGGCGTATCTGAATGGCATTTTTGGACGGCATTGGTGTGTTTAGGGATTGGCTGGAACTTTATGTTTATCGGCGCAACTCAACTGGTTACCACAACTTATAGACCTTCAGAGAAAGCTAAATCTCAAGCGGCGAATGAGTTTTTAGTGTTTAGTATGGTGACAGTTTCCGCAATGTCTGCCGGTTGGATGGAGGCTGTATTGGGCTGGCAAGCAATGAATTGGATTGTTTTACCTTTGATCCTTTGGGCAGTAGCAGTTATTTTCTATATAGGCCGCTCTCATTCTGAGCCTGTGGCTGCTACCTAAGGAAGGAATATGAAGTCGCCACAATTTTTATCTATCGTGACCTCATCGCCAGTTAAAGTGAGATTGACCAATCTCCCTGAAATAGAGGCTTTAGGCATCACTACTGTATGTGAATCTAACTTACAGCGATTCACTGCTATGGATAATAACAGGGCGTTGGGGCTTGCAGATTATCTTGCAGAAAACCCTGAAGAAACTGAGGTATGGTCTGCAGCGTTTTATCCTGAACTACCCCTTGAGGCCGTTGAGATACAACCTTATTCAAGGGCGCAGCGTGGTTTACCCTGTTTGTTTTCCCAAGTAGGGGAGTTACCCGGCATCGAAGATGGTGATCGTTTTCCTGTGGGAGATCAGTGGCCACTAAGCTGTAGCCCTCAAGAGCGAGCGTTTAGCTTGTTGCAGGAGCGGATGCGTAAGCTATGGAGCGAAGGGCGACCGGATGCTGAGATGAAATTAGCTTTAATCGCTGATTATGCCGGACGCTTAAATCGATTAAGCGGTCATCACTTTATTCATTGGGATGGTGAGTTGCTTTTTGCCTATTCTGGTAACGAAACTGACCTTGAACCTTTGGCTTACCAGAGCTTTTCATTTAGAGAACTTTGTTTGAATTTGGGGGTAGATCTAGAGCTTTCTTCAGATGATCTTGTTACCGGTGTTATTGTCGCTTCCCAGTCTTTATTGGGCGACGAAGCTATTCCTATCAATCCGGGGAACACCTTATGTTTCAGGCAGGGGGAGCTATTTGAACAGTGTGAACCTGTAAGTTTTTGGGAAAGGGTTGAGTAGCTCTTTCCCAAATCTAAATAGTAAGCTTTTGCCAACAACCGCTTCCATTATTGATCCAGCTTCTTGTTTTAATTTGTTTTTTAATATTCCTTCATAAAATCGAATAGTTGACTATATTTAAGTTACTTAAGGATATAGAGTAGTGGTATTACCAATTAAAATATTGGTCATACCTTTGGCTGTTTGTATTAGTAAGACGGTAAGGCGCAGTAAGATTTATGAAGGAAAATGTAGTTCCTCAAGTAGGTATCCCACCCATGGCAATCGTTGATATGACAGATCAATCCATGCTTATTCAAGTATTTGATCGCATCGTCTTGCCAACCTTTGTTCTTGATAAAGACCACAGGATTATTTATTGGAACTCAGCTCTTGAGGCGATTAGTGGTCTTAGCAGAGAAGAGATGGTCGGTACTAAAGATCAGTGGAGGCCTTTTTACTCCTCTGCGCGCCCTTGTCTTGCTGACTTGATCCTCGAAGGCGGCAAAGACGAAGACGTTAAACACTACTATATGAATAAGTGTCAGCGCTCAGAGTTGATCGAGGGGGCTTATGAAGCCGAAGATTTCTTCCCTGACTGTGGTGTCGATGGTGAATGGCTGCAATTTACAGCTTCCAGCATTGTCGATTCCAATGGCGATTTAATAGGTGCTATTGAAACCTTCCAGAATATCAGTGGACGTAAAAAAGCTGAGTTTGAACTACTTGAGCGAGAGCGGATATACAAAGAGTTAAGTATCACCGACAGCTTGACCGGTCTTCATAATTCTCGTCATTTTTATGATCAGATGGAAAATGCGTTGGAAACTGCCCGCCGTTACCATCATGGTTTTACTTTATGCTTTTTTGATCTGGATGATTTCAAAAAGCTCAATGACACCCATGGTCATTTGATGGGCGATAAAGTGCTTGAAACCTTCGGTGCTTTGGTTCGCTCTTCCCTACGAACCTTAGATAGTGGTTATCGCTATGGTGGTGAAGAGTTTGCGATCTTACTGCCTTCGACCGATGTTGATGGCGCTGAAACGGTGGCAGAAAGGGTGCGTGAAAGTTTGCAGAACTATCAGTTTATCTTGCCTGATGGTGAAACCATTCGTTGTAGTGTCAGTATAGGTGTAACCGCTTATACCGTCGGTGATAGTGTGCAGAGCTTGATGCAACGTGCAGATAATGCGCTTTATAAAGCAAAAGAGCAGGGTAAAAACTGTATTGTCACAGTTTAGCTTTTCACAACCGCTTCTCTATGTAATCATCTGCCTCCGTAACTTGGAGGCAGTATGAAGAGTTTTCTTTTTTCTACAGATAATGATCGTGGTGGCGTAATTTTGTGTGATTTGGACACCTTGCCAGAAGCGGTCGACTATTTGAAACAACGCTTTAAAGGGGTTGTTCGAGTAGAGCAGGGCCGAGACTATTGGTCCGAGGAAGAAGGCTTTGCAAGTTTGCCCGCACCAGCTGAAGAAGATAACCCTCAAAGCAGCGGCTGATGGCTGTTCTACTATCTTGTTTATTCGAGTTAATCTTAGCGTTCCACAATAATTAGTAACTGACATTAAAAGTCCAGTTCAGTAAAGTAGATAGCTCTAATTACCAACCCTCGTTGGTGAGCAATTTTTACTGCATCAGGGCACGGATGTTTCAGGTTTATCACTCCAACTCGATATTGGTCCTTAAGGATCTCTTAGTTGAATTAATTCGACGCGACCCGATCGCGGATCCCTTTATCTCTGAGCAAATTCTGGTGCAAAGCCCAGGTATGGCGCAGTGGCTCAAGCTCGAGTTAGCACAGGCATCTGGGATCGCTGCATCCATCGATTTTCCTCTGCCGGCATCGTTTTTGTGGAAAAGCTTTTCCAACGTTTTAGATGATGTGCCAGAGCGCTCTGCCTTTACTAAGGTAGCCATGGCTTGGAAGTTGATGTTGGTGTTACCCGATCTGCTGACTCAACCTGAATTCCACCCGTTACAAACCTATTTGGCTGATGATGAAGAGGATTATCGCCTCTATCAGTTGTGCAATAAAATTGCTGATATCTTCGACCAATATTTGGTGTATCGTCCCGATTGGATCGCTGATTGGGAACAAGGCGGAAATCTAGCCGCTGCCCGTCATAGCTGGCAGCCAGTCCTATGGCGAGCATTGACCGATTACACTCTGTCCTTAGAGCAATCTCATTGGCATAGGGCCAATATGTTTGGCGATTTTGTAAAACTGCTTCGTCAACGCTCTAACTTTGAACAGTTACCGCCACGTTTGTTTGTCTTTGGTATTTCAGCGCTACCGCAAAATTATATCCAAGCGCTACAAGCCTTAGGTGAACAAGTTGATGTGCACCTGATGATTATGAACCCTTGTCGCTACTATTGGGGTGACATTCTAGATGCTGCTCAGATCGCGCGAGTAAACCGTCGCTGGTTTGGCAAACCCGAGCTAGAGATGAGCGAGTATGCCCAAGGAAACCCGCTTTTGGCGTCTATGGGCAAGCTTGGGCGTGATTATATCTATCAGTTGCAAGATAACGCGGTTGAAGAGATCGATGCTTTTGCTGAACCGGAAAGGCACTGTTTGCTGAACAGCATCCAGCAGGATATTTTGGATTTAGATAATCCGACCTCATTCCCTGAAGATCCTAGTCATAGCGAAACAAAACATAGCGTTGATGAGAGCGACCGCTCAATAGTGTTGCATAGCTGCCATAGCCCGCTGCGCGAAGTAGAGGTTTTACACGATCAGCTGTTAGCCAAATTTGAGGAAGACCCTGAGCTAAAACCTCGCGATATTATTGTGATGATGCCGGATGTGGCAGCTTACGCGCCTTATATCGAGGCGGTATTTTCCAATGCACCTTCTGAGCGTTACATCCCATTTTCTATATCGGATCGCAGCAATCGTCAGGAAAACCCTTTGTTACTTAGCTTTGAAAAAGTACTCAAGCTAAATAGCAGCCGCTTTACCGTATCTGATGTTTTAGAGTTACTAGAAGTACCTGCGATCTTACGTCGATTTGGTTTGGATGATGATAGCTTCCTGCGTTTGCGCTACTGGGTCGACCAAGTAAACATTCGCTGGGGGCTGGATGCTGAACAACGCAGTGTCTGGGAGCTACCGCTATTTGAGCAAAATAGTTGGCGCTTTGGTTTGCGCCGTATGCTGGCAGGTTATGCATTAGGCGAACAAACGGCGTATTGGCAAGAGATAGCGCCCTACACTGAAGTGGAGGGGCTCGAAGCCGAATTACTTGGCAAGCTCGCTGATTTTATTGATCTGTTGGAAGAAGCGAAAACCTACTTCAGCCAGTCGCTCTGTTTAGATGAATGGGTTGCGGTGATTAACCAATTGTTGGAAGCGTTTTATCTTGCCGATGAGCAAGATGAGATCGCTTTGAACTCTATTCGCCAGACGCTACAGAATCTGCAAGAACAGCTATCAGATGCAGAATTTAATCAGCCGCTGTCTTCCTTAGTGATCACCGATTATCTGTTGAACGGGATGAACCAGCAACGCTCATCCCAACGCTTTATGATTGGTGCGGTTAACTTCTGTACCTTGATGCCGATGCGTTCGATCCCTTTTAAAGTGGTTTGCTTGCTTGGCATGAATGATGGTGCGTACCCGCGGAGTATTCCTCCGGTAGGTTTTGATTTGATGACCGACTATCCGCGCAGAGGTGATCGTTCCCGTAGAGATGATGACCGTTATCTATTCCTAGAAGCGATGTTATCTGCCCAAGAGCAGCTTTATATCAGTTTTGTCGGACGCTCTATTCGCGATAACAACCCTAAAATACCTTCGGTCTTGGTCAGTGAACTACTCGATTATATTGAACAAGGTTATACCTATGCTGCCGATTCCAGCCTGCCGTATACCGATAGTGGGCAAAAACTGCGGCAGTCGTTGATCCAACAGCACCCGTTAGTTGCTTTTAGTCCGCAGTACTTTGCTGAGCACTCGCAGTTGTTTAGTTATGCCGCTCAATGGTTACCCGCTGCTGGGGCTGATACTAAGCCTCTGCTGAAATTTATCAATCAGCCGTTGGAAAACGAAACGCTAGCCGAATTAGAACTCTCTGATTTGATTCGTTTTTTGAAAAGTCCATGTCGCAGCTTCTTTAATCAGCGGTTGAAAGTGTATTTCAGTCAGAGCGAGATCGAAGCGCAGGACGAAGAGCCGTTCGCGCTGGATAACTTGGAATCTTATCTGATCAAGCAGCGTTATCTGGATACGGCGTTGGCAGATCAATCGTTAGATCAATTGGATCAAACGGTATTGGCCGAGGGTATTCTTCCGGTCGCTCAGGCGGGCGAGTTAACACTGCAGAAAATACGTCATGACTGCGAAGAGCTTGCCGAGAAAATAAGGCCTTTATGTGAAGGTACCCCTGAGCGAGTTGAAGTTAATTTAGATCTGGACGGTGTACGTTTACAAGGTTGGATTGACCATTGCTATCCTGATCATCTGTTGCGTTATAGACCGGCGCAAGTCAATGCTCGGGATCGCTTATCTACCTGGGTTGAGCATCTAGTTCTGTGTGCATTAGACGCTCGCAAAAACACGATCTACCGCGGTTTGTCTGGTAAGGCGTTCTATCGTCAAGTTGAATCTACAGAAGCGCATCGATTGTTAACCGAGCTGGTGGCGTTTTATCAGCAGGGGATGACGATGCCACAAGCGTTTGATGCTTCATTGGCTCATGATTATTTTGCCCAGCGAGCTAAAGATCCTGATAAGGCTTTGCAGAGCTTAGAAAAACGTTTCTACGGCGACAGTTTTAGCATCGGAATTCTAGACGACCCTTATGTGCGTCGTGCATTCCCCGATTTTAATCAGTACACCGAGCAGTTTATTCCTTTGGCAGAGTCAGTTTATGAGCCGCTGCTAGCTTATGTAGAGGAGGGGAAAGATGACTAGTGTACTTCCGCTAGAGCCGTTTACTTTCCCTCTGAAAGGGCAGCAGCTGATAGAAGCCAGTGCTGGTACCGGTAAGACCTACACTATCACTGCTTTGTATCTGCGTTTGCTTTTAGGCCAAGGGGATATCAGTGATAAGCCGCTAGGGCCTGATCAAATTTTGGTTGTGACCTTTACCGAGGCCGCGACGGAGGAGCTGCGAGATCGTATCCGCAGTCGAATTGTTGATGCGCGAAATGCTTTTCTGTTACCTGATGTCAGTGATCCGTTTTTAAATCAGCTAAAAC
The DNA here is from genome assembly GCF_047778105.1 of Neptuniibacter sp. QD37_11. Taxonomy (NCBI): domain Bacteria; kingdom Pseudomonadati; phylum Pseudomonadota; class Gammaproteobacteria; order Oceanospirillales; family Oceanospirillaceae; genus Neptuniibacter; species Neptuniibacter sp. QD37_11. The sequence continues at coordinate 1,268,352 of NZ_CP180552.1, forward strand.
AAAATACAGCAGATCATGAACAGGCGATCAAACTGCTAGAACAAGCGATTCGGCAGATGGATGAGGCTGCAATCTTTACCATCCATGGTTTCTGTCAACGGATGCTTAAACAGCATGCGTTTGAAAGCGGTTCGTTATTTGAGAGTGAACTGACTCAAGACGATCAGAGCCTGATTCGCAGTGCGGCTATCGATTTCTGGCGCAATACCATCTATCCATTATCAGGTCCGCTCAGCAGCTTGGTGATGCAGTATTGGTCGAGCCCTGAATCGCTGATGATGGAAATACGCGGTTTGCTAAGCCGCAGTGTTCGGGTAACACCGGATTTATCGGACCAAGATCTAGCCGAGGCTTATGAGGCAAGGTTGGAAGCGCTGAATGAGTTCAAGCAAGCATGGCTAGAGAATGAAGATGATCTGGTTGCGCTGGTTCAAAGCTCAGGGGTCAACAAGCGCAGTTATACCAAAGCAAATCTGCCGAAATGGATTGCCCAGATCGATGATTATGCGGCATCAGAACAACTGGAGCCGAATAAAAAGTTGGTTACAACACTGCAGAAATTCACCTCTTCGGTGTTGCTGGAGAAAACGCCAGAAGGTGCTGAGTATCCGCAGCATTATCTGTTTGAGCAGTTAGATACCCTGTTAGAAGGGGCTGTTCCGGTTAAAGAGATACTGTTGAGTCGCGCATTGAAAGAGGTTCGGCTCCGTTTAGCCCGAGCTAAAAAACAGTATCAAGTGCAAACCTTTGATGACTTGCTGATCGACCTGCATCAAGCGTTGTATAGCAACAGTGGTGAAAGCTTAGCGGGCGCTATTTGTGATCAGTTTCCGGTCGCAATGATTGATGAGTTCCAAGATACGGATCCACTGCAGTACGGCATCTTTTCAACGCTGTACAAAGATGTAAATCGACATGCCTTGATCATGATTGGTGACCCGAAACAGGCGATCTATGCCTTCCGTGGTGCCGACATCTTTACTTATATTCAGGCCCGTCGCCAAGTACCGCAGACCTTTACCTTAGAAACCAACTGGCGGTCGACCACGCCGATGGTTGAAGGGGTAAACCATCTTTTCCAATCGGCTGATTCTGCTTTTATCTACGATGAAGATATTCCATTTATACCCGTTAAAGCAGCAGATAAAGGTGGTAAACGCTTAAAGATTCAAAACGTTGAGCCTCCCGCTTTAACCTTATGGCATCAAGAAAGTGATGAGCCGCTGAATAATGCACAATATTTAGCGATTTATGCTCAAGCTACGGCTTCAGAAATAGACCGCTTATTGTCAGGTGATACGTTGATCGGAGATCGAAAATTACAAGGCTCTGATATCGCAGTGCTGGTAAGAGATCGTTTTGAAGCAGAAGAGATTCGCAGGGCTTTAGGTGTCTATGAACACCCTTGTGTTTACTTGAGTAACAAAGATTCCGTTTTTAAATCTCAAGAAGCGATCGAACTCTCTTTGTTGTTAACGGCAATTGAAAATCCGCTGAATGATCGAGCGCTGAAAGCTGCTTTAGCAACAGAGTTTATGCAGCTCGATATGCATGATCTTGATCGACTGAATCACGATGAACTAGGTTGGGAGAAGGTGATCACTGAGTTTAGTGATTATCGTGAAATATGGCTGCGCTTAGGTGTGCTGCCAATGTTAAGCCGACTGATTCATCAACGTAATCTAGCGGCAATGACGCTTGAGCAGGTATCCGGAGAGCGTCGTTTAACCAATATGTTGCATCTAGCTGAACTTCTGCAACAAGCGAGCGCTGAAAGAGAAGGTATAGCTGGATTGATACGTTGGTTTAACGAGCAGATTTCGCAGCCTTCTGGCGGTGGTGATGAGCAGATTTTACGCTTAGAAAGCGAGCGAAATCTGGTAACTATTGTAACCGTACATAAATCTAAGGGCTTGGAATATCCAGTAGTGTTTTTGCCTTTTGCTTGCCGTTTTAAAGAGCAGAAAAGTGCTTTTTATCATGATGAATCAGGCGAAGCTGTTTTAGATCTTAAAGCCGAACCGGAAGCGTTGGAAGAAGCGGATAAAGAACGATTGGCTGAGGAGCTACGTCTACTTTATGTCGCCCTTACCCGCGCGGTTTATAGCTGCTATATCGGTATCAGTCATATCAAGATCGGTAATAGTAAAAAGTCCCGATTGATCGATAGCGCTTTAGGTTATCTTCTCCTGCAATCGGGGGTTGAGTTGGATGAAGCCATACAGACACTCGAACAGCATACTGCTATCCAAGTTTTAGCGCCGCCAAATTACGGCTCTCAGAAAGATCTATTTGCCGTTGAGGAAGAGCAATCGGCGCAGCTAGAAGCACGTAGTTTTGAGCGTAAAATCGATCGCGATTGGCGTGTCAGTAGCTATTCTGCGCTGAGTAAACATCAGGCTAGCCATATACCTGAACTCCCTGGATTGGATCTAGAAGTAGCTGCAGAAGGACAGGAACAGGTCGAAGAAGTTATACCTGACGAAGACAATATCTTTACCTTTCCTAGAGGCGCCAATGCCGGCACCTTCCTGCATAGCGTCTTTGAAGAGATCAGCTTCGCGCGATATCAGCAGGTCATGCTGGAATCGGATGAGTACCGCAATCAACTTCAAGATCAGCTACAGGTCGCAGGCTACGAAGAGCGTTGGCAGCTTGTGATCGAAAAGCTGATAGAAGATGTTCTGGCAACGGATCTTAATGGACAAGGACTGCGCTTAAACCAGATCAAAGATGAAGATCGGCTGGTGGAGATGGAGTTTATGCTCAGTGCTGAACACATCACAGTAGGGCGTTTAGAGTCGTTGATTCGTCGTTATGATCCCCTAGCGGCTAAGGCTAAACCGCTCTCTTTTGAGCCTTTAAGAGGCCTGTTAAAAGGCTTTATTGATCTGCTCTTCCGCGATGGCGAGAAGTACTATGTCTTGGATTACAAATCTAACCACCTAGGTTATGAGGCATCCTGTTACACCCAAGAGGCGATACAAGAATCGATGATTGATCATCGCTACGATCTGCAATATCTGCTTTACACGCTCGCGGTGCATCGATTACTGAAGCAACGTATACCTGATTACGATTATGAGCGGCACTTTGGGGGTGTTTATTACTTGTTCCTTCGTGGGATGGACGGTGAAAGCTCCAATGGGGTGTTCCATGATAAACCGGATATCGAATTGATTGAGAAGTTGGATCAGATGTTTTCCGGGGAGGTTGTTGATGTCTAATACATATCTACCCCAACTGAAACAATGGTCGCAAGAAGGGATCATTCGTTCAGTCGATTATCAACTTGCAGCGTTCGTGGCTGAACAAAAGCCTGATGATACAGCATTACCGCTGCTTGCCGCTTTGGTTAGCTTTGAGTTGGCCTCGGGTAATGTGTGTCTGCCTTTAGATAGGTTGATTTCACCAAAAGGCTATTGGTCTGATGAGATAGTTACTCTTGTCGAATCTGTAGATTGGAAGGCACTAAAACCTGATGCTCGTCTGTTGATGTTGGGGACTAATGGATCGCTAGAAAGTGCGCTACTGGTTTTAGATCAGGGGCGCTTCTATCTTCATCGATATTGGCAATATGAGATCCAAGTCGCCCAACAGTTAAGCAAACGTACTGTACCTGTTGATGTGGATCTACCTTTGTTGGGCGATCATCTTGCGCAACTTTTCCCTAAACAAAGCGAAGATGTCGACTGGCAGAAGGTAGCTGCTGCGGTTGCTATTCAAAAACGTTTCTCGGTAATTAGCGGTGGTCCGGGTACAGGTAAAACCACAACGGTTATTAAACTGTTGGTTCTGTATATTCAGCAAATGCAGGCTAAGGGCTTAGATATCAATATCCGCTTAGCTGCACCTACGGGTAAGGCTGCAGCGCGTCTAGCTGAATCGATAAATTCGGCAAAACTGAAATTAGCATTACCTGCCGAGCTTGCTGATCTGGTGCCTTCGGAAGCCAGCACACTTCATCGTTTATTGGGTGTGATTCCGAATCAGATAGGTTTTCGCCACCACGGGGATAACCCGTTGCACTTAGACCTGTTGGTGTTGGATGAGGCCTCTATGGTCGATCTACCGATGATGGCGCGTCTATTGGATGCGCTGCCTGAGCATGCACGATTAATTCTGCTTGGAGATAGAGATCAGCTAGCGTCGGTAGAAGCCGGGAATGTCCTCGGCGATATCTGTAGTTGGCCGGGAGAATTAGATTACAGTGCTAATCAACAACAGTTATTAACCCAGTTAGGTGCATTGCCTCAGGCCCAATCGTCCGGCTCAGTTCAATCTTTTTCTGATTGTTTGGCGCTTCTACGTAAAAGCTATCGCTTTGATGATAGAAGTGGCATCGGCTATATGGCGAAAGCGGTTAATTCGGGCATTGTCGAGCATGTTAAGCAAGTGATGGCTAAGGGTTTTGAAGATCTCAATAATCATTACCTGACTCGTGACAGTTACGAAGAGATGATCAATCTGGTTGTTTCTTTTTACAGTGAGCTGTTTAGTCATGTTAATCCTGAGGCTTCACCAAAACTCTTATTGGATCGTTTAGGTGAATTTCAGCTGCTGTGCGCGCGCCGTGAAGGCGTTTATGGCGTTGCTGGTCTGAATGAGCGAATTCAGCAAGAGCTACGCAGCAGGGGCTATATCAAAGGCTCTGATACCTGGTTTGCTGGACGACCGATTATGATCACCCGCAATGATCCTGCACTGAAATTGTTTAATGGTGATATTGGGATTGTACTTGCCGATGATAGCGGAAAGCTCAAAGTGTGGTTTGAATTGGATGGCGAACTACGTAGTGTGCTGCCAAGTCGCTTGCCTGAACATCAAACTGTTTTTGCGATGACCGTACACAAAAGCCAAGGTTCTGAGTTTGATGCGGTCGCGTTTATTTTACCGCCGGATGACAGTCCTTTGCTGACGCGAGAGCTTTTGTATACGGGGATTACCCGGGCACGTAAAACCTTGCACCTATATGCGACTAAGGCGGCCTTATTTGCTTCTACAGAGCGGAAAACGGAAAGATCAGGTGGCTTAGCTGTGAGGTTATGGGGCGGTAGATAAAAATAAAGCCTGATCAGGTGATATACCCAAGTCAGGCTCTTATCTATATCACAGCGGTAATGGATTAACGGCGACGACGCGCTGGATGCTGTGGGTGTTGCTCATTCTCAATACGAATAGGTTGTACACGTGGCGTGTTGTTTCCTAATGAATATAAGAAAACTACGCCTGCTGCGATGGCAACCAATGTAGCAAATGTCATCATAACTCACTCCTAACTGGTGAAAGACCAGTACAACTGTCTAGCAGTATAACTCAATAAACAGGCTTATCATTATTTAGCGGCTAATATGGAAAAAATCTTAGCCGTTGTCCTAATACCTAAACAGTTATATGGGCATCAGGGAGTAATTTAAACCCCCTGCGCGTTTAAATAAGCTTCTAGCTCAGTGAAACCACCAATATGTTCTTGCCCGCAGAATACTTGAGGAACGGTAGTCACTGGTTTGCCCACTGTTTGCTCTAGATCTGCTTTGCTGATGCCTTCCTGGTGGATATCGATATAACGGTAATCAAGCTGTTTAATGTCACAAATCTGCTTTGCGCGGGAACAAAAACCACAACCTTCACGACCAAAAATAGTAATACGTTTCATCTGTCTTCCTCCGTTTAAGTGATGTGTTAATTGAAACAGAGGCGAGTGATTGATCCCAATTGGATCTATTTATCTAATCGATTGGTTCTCTTTATGGAACATTTTAAAGAGAACTATACGAGCGAAGGTATGGTTTTTTGTTGGACTTTAAGATCATTAATATGTGTTGTGAATACTATTTTGCGCCGCACAAATTTTGCTGAAAAGGCGTGATTTCGGGGGATGGAAGGTTTGTCCCCAATCTTTGTGGATAACCTTGTAAACAACTCTTATCGAACTCCGTTAAAGGTCGATAAAACCTTGCGATTAACGAGTTGATCAAAAAGCAAACAGTAGTTTATCTATATGATTTAAAAGGTTTTTTAGACGGATTTCTATGAGAAAAGTTGTTTTTGAGTGGCTAATCAGCTATTGCGTGTAAAGTTACAGGTCTGTAATTAATATCAAGGGGAATGATCGATAAATTTAGATTTTTTTATTGATTGAAGTCCTTTTTACACAATAAAAAAACCGGAGTTCTAACTCCGGTTTTTTGTGTGTATAAGCTGAAGTGATTAGAACCACTCATCCTTACGCTTTTTACGCTTAGGGAAGTAAGGAAGGATCAAACCGAGGAATACACCACCTAGCGCAACTAGGCCGCCGTGTGTAAACCAGCGCATTAGATTGCTCTCATCGCTTGATTCGATCTTAAAGTTAAGATCTTTAATAGAGGCCTTAAGCTCTTGGACTTCAGTACTTAGTGTCTGATTATCTCTTTTTAATGCTGCAGATTCTTGCTGTAGGGATTCGATCTGCTGAGCTTGCTCTGTCACGGTTGTTTGGCTTTTCTCTAAGCTGCTTTGAAGCTTAGGCAAGCGCACTGACATACTATCGCCAGAATCAACAGCAGAAGGTTCTACCCAACCAATACGACCTTGAGGCATACGGATCTGAGCGTATTTAGTCTTAGGGTCTCGTTTTAAGATAGTGACAGGGGAGCCACTTTTGATACGAGTAATGATTCGATACTCATTACTAGGGCCGTTATGAACGTAGACCATTGCATCGTCTGCAATATGACCTTTTTCCGCTTGAGCAGATACAGAAAATAGTAGGAGAGAAGTCAGTAATAACTTTTTCATTGATACATTTGTTTGAACGCTAGAATTTGGCATATTGTACGGATTAAACTGGTTGCTTAACAGGTTGTTTTTGGACTTATTCTGATTTCATTTTTCTAATTTAGAATAAATGGTGCAGAATACACGGAAGCGAGACAGCCTCAGCAGCCTGTTTGGCTGTTGTTCAGATTCGTTTTGATTAAATTCGTTCACTTTTTTTAAGATCTTTTTCAGGGGAACCTTAATGGATAACTTCTTTGATGCTTACGTATTTCCATGGATTGTGGATATTGCGCTTGCACTGGCTATCTTCTTCATTGGTCGTTGGGTCGTAAAGCAGGTAACCAAACTGCTTGAGCGCGTACTACGCAAAGCCAAAGTTGAAGACATGTTGGTAAACTTTGTCTCCTCAATTGCGAATGTAGCGTTACTACTGATCGTAATTGTTGCCTCTCTAAACCAGTTAGGCGTTGATACAACATCGCTAATCGCACTATTGGGTGCTGCTGGTCTAGCGATCGGTCTATCTCTACAGGATTCCCTGAAGAACTTTGCGGCTGGCGTAATGCTTGTCATCTTCAAACCATTCCGTGAAGGTGACTTCGTAGAAGCGGCAGGTGTTGCAGGTGTTGTTGAACATATCCAGATTTTCAATACGATCATGCGTACTGGTGATAACCGCGAAGTAATCATTCCTAACGGTGCAATTTACAGCGGTGTAATCACAAACTATTCTGCTCGCGATACGCGTCGTGTAGACATGGTGTTTGGTATTGGTTACGACGATGATCTGCGTAAAGCGAAAGAGATTCTGAACGAGATCATCGCTGCAGATGAGCGTATTTTGAAAGATCCTACGCCAGTGGTTGCTGTATCTGAACTAGCTGATAGCAGCGTGAACTTTGTTGTTCGCCCTTGGGTAAACTCTGCTGATTACTGGGCAGTGCTCTGGGATACAACTGAAACTGTGAAACTACGTTTTGACGAGGAAGGTATCAGCATTCCTTTCCCTCAGATGGATGTACATCTTCACAAAGAAGAGAAAGCGTAAGCTTCTCTTTTCTCCTTCTACAAAAAAGAGCCTGATTTATCAGGCTCTTTTTTTATCTTTCTTTCTAGTTTGTAGCTTTACTCGGACTGCTCAGCTTCAGAAGAGTAACCGCCGTCTGATCGATCTCGTAGTATCTTCTTAAGCTCGTTTCTTAATTGAGCATTGTCCTGTTTAGACTTTTGCGCTTCGAGTCGATATTTAAAGATCTCTTCGTAGCGTGATTCCAGCTTCACTTCCATGTTACTGATCGTTTTTTGTTGCGTTGCGAGCTGATCTTCCAAGTCATCAATCTGAGTTTGTAGGTCTTCGATTAAGCCGTAGCCAGAATGGCTGTCGTCGCTACCTGTAGCGCTTTCTTTCTCGGTTGATTGTAGCTCTGTGACTATATGGCTATAGAGCGCTTTAAGGTCAGCTTCTTCACGACTGTTATAGCGGATCGTATTCTCAATCGCTTTATGGGCACTGGCTGCACCGATCGAACCGGCTAGCACGTGTTCTACCATGCGATGGAACTCTACCAGCTCAATAATAGTGATCTGCAGTTTATCGATAACCTGCAGGTCTTCAGCGATGGTACGGACCTCTTGCTCAGCTTTATCTTCATGCAGATAGTTTGAGAGTAGGCTATGTGCTTCTTCCAGTTTCGGTTGCAGTGAAATATAGGCATCTAACCCTGTAGGCCTTGCGCGACGCGAATGCGAGGAGTTCATCGCACTGATAAATTCAGTGGTTAGATTTCTTTCGCTTTTATTAGGGCTAAAGATAATTGAGCCAATAATGTAGCTGCCAATATTACAGATAAGTGACCAGAACACTGCGTGGCTTACAGGGTGCAGACCGTCTAAGGCAAACAACGCTTCTGGGCGCAGTGCAGTAATATTCCAAGGGCCTTGAACTAACAGTGCCTCCGTAAACCAACCATGTTTGATGAAGGTTGGAATGAGTAGGCAGTAAGTCCAGATAATAAAACCAGTCAGAAGTCCTAAGAAGGCGCCAAGGCTATTACCTTTCTTCCAGAACATGCCGCCAAACAGGGCTGGTGCAAACTGTAGAACCGCCACGAAAGAGAGAAGGCCGATAGCTGCAAGAATGTAGGAGTCTGCAAACTCTTTTGCAAACCAGAGGCTGCCGAGAAGAATCAAAGACACCATCACCCAGCGAAGCTGAAGAAGGTAGCTACGTAATGGCTGTAGCGCAGGGATCCTCTCTAAGGTCGGCAAAATAAGATGGTTAGATGCCATGGTTGAAAGCGTCATCGTTGTGATGATGATCATACCCGTCGCTGCAGAAAAACCACCTATAAAGGCTAAGATTGTAAGGCTTTCACTGCCAGCTTGTTGTGGCAAAAGAAGCACGAAGAAGTCTGCGCTTTCGGCGGGCATTCCCATTAATAATCCTGCTGCTGCGATAGGTACGACAAAGATGTTGATACCTATCATATAAGCAGGGAAGAGCCACATAGCGGTCTTTATGTGGTTTTTGTTGGAGTTCTCAACTACTGAGACATGGAACTGGCGCGGTAGTGTATGAATCGCAGCGAAGCTTAAGATCAGTAGAGTGATCCACATTACACCGCTGTTTTCACCGTGGTTCATACTTACTAGGTGCTCTAAACCAGCGGTTTGTATGCGACTGTATATATCGCCGAAGCCATCAAAAAGTGTGTAAGTTACAAAGAAACCAACGGCGATAAAGGCAATAATTTTAACGATACATTCGGCAACTAAAGCCGCGATCATGCCTTGATGGCGTTCAGTTGGATCTAAGCGTCTGACCCCAAAGATAATGGTGAAACAGATCATAAAAATCGTCACCATCCAACCCGATAGATCGAATGCAGAGCCTGTCTGTGGGGTGTCGGTGATGATTGAGAAAGAGCTGATAATCGCTTTTAGTTGCAGGGATATATAAGGCACTATGCCAATTAAAGCGATGATAGTGACGAGGGCTGCAATTTTTTGAGAGCGGTTGTAACGGGTGGAGATAAAGTCGGCAATACTGGTAATGCGGAAGGTTTCTTTGGCTTGTACCATGCGTCTGAGTGAATACCACCAGAAACAGATACCAATTAATGCCCCTCCATAGATACTGAAAAAGAGCAGCCCCGAATTCGAAGCAAACCCTACACTGCCATAGAAGGTCCAAGAGGTATGGTAAACCGCTAGCGAGAGGGCATAAATCCAGGGGTTTCCTGCGCTCTGCTCACCCTTATTTTTAATCCTCTTTTCTACCAGCTGCGCGATAGCAAATAGGATGCCCATGTAAACGGTAACGTACAGAATAACTGACAGCGGTGTGAACATAATATCCAGCTTATTCCTAGGGGTTAGATTCTTATCTTAAACCCTATAGATGCTTCGCTGAAAGGTGTCAAAGGAAATAACTTACTGATACTTAATCAAAAAGCTGAAAATCAACAATAAAATATAGGCTGTTGTTTAGCTTTATAAGGAAAAACTGCTATTTAATGGAGGGTGAATCTTTTTCGGCGTGATGGTCACAGCAGCTATTAGGCATAGGAACAGGGTCATAACCACCGTCGTTGTACGGGTGGCATTTACTAAGTCGTTTTAAGCCTAGCCATACGCCTTTAAAAGGCCCGTGGAGTTTAATTGCCTCAATCATGTAGCTTGAGCAGGTTGGATGAAAACGACAACGAGGGCCTATAACAGGGCTGATAAGGTATCGGTAGATATTTACCAATCCAATTAGTAGTGAGCTAAGGCAGCGCTGTAAGAAGGAAAGCATTAGGCGATACGTTATTTTGAAGTCGTTTTCTGAAAAAAATACCGGGTAAGAAAGGGCTTACCCGGTTATATATCCGGGGAGGATTAAAACAATATGTGATCTTTAGCACCACTAAAAAATGAAAAGAGGTTAAAAATCACAGAGAGCTAATTATAAGGATTCTAATGTAGATTAAAAGTTAAACAGTAGTTCTTGTGTTGTTTTAAGCCTTCCCACATCAATGAGGAGATGTGGGAAGGCATAAATGGCGAGTTAGATGATCGAATTAGAGATGCTCTTCTGCGTATTCAGCCAGTCTTGAACGGAAGATTCCTTCTAGATGGACATTCGCAGCTCCTTCGTAGTCTTTAAAGCGTTCGACTAGATAGGTTAAACCGGAAGTGAGCGGCGTTAGATAATTCGAGTCAATCTGCGCAAGGTTACCTAAACAGATGATCTTCGAACCCTTACCGCAACGGGTTACTATGGTTTTTAGCTGTGACGGCGTTAAGTTTTGAGCTTCATCTAACAGTACAATCGCTTCTTGAATGCTGCGGCCGCGGATAAAGTTCAGCGACTTAAATTGAATATTCGCTTTCTCAATTGCGTATTTTACGCTGCTCTGTGGACGCTCATCGTGTTCATGCATCGCCTCCAAGTTATCTTGAATTGCACTTAGCCAAGGCGTCATCTTCTCCTCTTCAGTACCAGGTAAAAAACCAATGTCCTCGGCAACGGGTGGGGTAGAGCGTGTGACAATGATTTTGTTGTAGCGCTGCTGTTCAATTACCATCTCTAAAGCGCAAGCAAGAGCGATCAATGTTTTACCAGAACCTGCTGCACCATTGAGAATGACAAGGTCCAGATCAGGGTCTAGGACTGCATCCATAGCAAATGCTTGGAATACGTTAATCGGTTCAATGCCCCAACAATTCTGCTGCATTAAACGATCGACACCTAGGTCCCTTAAGGTAATTTGACCATCGCGTACAGAGGATACGCGCGCAGCAAACTCCTCTGAATCATCGTAGATATATTCGCAAGGGTAAGTTTCAGGTAGCACCGATTGGGCAAATTGATGGTAAGTATGGCTGCCTTCCTGGTAGCTTTTAATGTCGTCGACGCGCTCCCAGAAATTGCCTTCCATATTGCTATGGCCGGCGGGTAGAAGCTCAATGTCTGAAACCAGCTGATCAGTACGATAATCTTCAACCCGTTTTAGCCCAGCACCTAAGGCTTTTAAGCGCATATTTATATCTTTGGTAACTAAGATAATATCGCGGTGAGGGTTGGTCGCTTGGAGATGAAGTGCGCAGTTTATGATCTGATTATCTTTGTTGGAATTCTGTGGCAAAAAGCCTTGGCGAGCTGTTAACTCATGATCGGGAAAGATACTGAGTTGGCCTAATTTCTTTTCACTGTTTGCAGCGGTAATAGGGATAAATATATCAACCCCTTTGGTGATCGTTGCTGCGTCATCAGCATAACTCAGAATGTCGTCTATGGCCCGTATGGCGGCCCTAGCTTCTTGAGATACATTTTTCTTTCGGTCCTTAATGTCATCTAACTCTTCTAAAACAGTCATCGGGATAGTGATGTCCTGTTCTTTAAATTCATACAGACACTTAGGATCATGGAGAAGTACGTTGGTGTCGAGTATATAGAGTTTAGAGGCAGTCATAGCCGGTTCCTTATATAGCCGAAGGGAAGATGTGCATTAATGAAATTATAAAAATTAGAAAGTTTGAACTGATTAAAGATTGAGTGTGTTTGGAGCTTTTTAAATTCGCTATGGAGAGGCCGATAGCGACCAGAGCTTTGAAGTCGCTTAGCTACTTCAAGCACAGCAGAGTAGGCTGCTGACCTAGAGATAGACTCTGTAGGTTTCGGAGTCGTAATGATTATTCTGTTACTGACGTACTGTGAAATATGATCCACCACGAAGTCTCAGATAATTGCTGAATACTAAGCTAAGACAAATTTGAATCTGAATTAGCACAGCTATTACTATGTAAGATAGCTTAGTAATACATAGGTTCCAGTTGAATGACAAGTGACAAATTCGCTTTGAAGGGTTTTAAAGATGGCAATTAATTCTATTGTGGTATTAACCGGTGCAGGAATATCCGCTGAATCCGGTATTCGGACATTTCGTGCTGAAGATGGTTTGTGGGAAGACCATAAGGTAGAGGATGTTGCTACCCCTGAAGCCTTTGTGCGTGATCCGCAGCTTGTCCATCGTTTTTATAATCAACGTAGAGAGCAGTTACTTTCGGAACCTGTTAAACCCAATGCCGCTCATGTCGCTTTAGCTGAGTTAGAGAAGAAGTTCCCTGGTCAGTTTATGTTAGTGACACAGAATATCGATAACCTGCATGAGAGGGCAGGTAGTAAGAACTTGTTACATATGCATGGTGAGTTGTTAAAGATGCGTTGCAGTGATTCTGGTCAGGTCTATAAAGAGACGGGGCTAACGGAGCCAAGTGATCGTTGTGAGTGCTGTGATCTATCGGGCACATTGAGACCGGATATTGTCTGGTTTGGGGAAATGCCGATGTATATGGACGAGATCTATTCAGCATTAGAAAACTGTGATCTGTTTATCTCCATAGGTACCTCTGGTCATGTTTATCCAGCCGCTGGCTTTGTGGAAGTGGCGGGAAGATCTTCGGCGTTGACGGTAGAGCTAAACTTGGAACCATCAAGGGTGGAGTCAGCTTTTAATCACCGAATTTATGGTCCCGCGAGTGAAGTTGTGCCTGAATTTGTTGCGGATATTATCAAGCAGCTTTGAAATATTTGATTGATTTATAAGTGGATTTTTTGATTTTTGCCAGATGATGACTATAGTTTCTTAGTGAACTTCACTGAGTTGTCGGCGGTCTAAAAATTTGCTGTTTGTGAATCTTACCCCAATCTTTGAGTCTCTTTTTTTAATTCATGTATTCACAAAATCTTAACAGCAGACGTTTAAGACTAGGAATATTTTCGCCGTCGTTTAATAAGATGAACGAAAGTGATGTTCAGCCGAAAAGTTATTTTGGGATCGGCTAAACAGGATATATTTAGCTCGATCCATGGAGGTGGTCATTATGATGACAGAGCAATACGTTACGACCAGTATTACCCCCTTAGAAAGCCTTAATTCTCTTTCACCTTATGAAGTGGACCAGTTACAGGATGCCAGCCAGGGTGGTTTGTTTCGCTTATTTCGCCAATGCTCTTTGGCGGTTTTGAATAGTGGTAGCGAATTAGATAGTACTAAGCTGGTTTTGGATAAGTATGCAAAATTTGATATCAAAATCAGTCAAAAGCATCGAAGTGTTCAGCTTGAATTGGTGAATGCGCCCGCCACGGCCTTCGTGAATGGTGAGATTATCACAGGTATTCGCGAACACCTTTTCTCTGTTTTGCGTGATTTACTATATGTTGGTACCGAGTTAGATCATCGCTGTTCTGGCCTTACCGAATCGGAAGCGACTACGAATATGGTCTTCCATATTCTTCGCCATGCAGGCGCGATTCGTCCGCATGTAAAACCAGATCTCGTTGTTTGCTGGGGTGGACATTCCATTAATCGTATTGAGTACGATTACACCAAAAAAGTAGGCTATGAGATGGGCCTACGTGGACTTAATATCTGTACTGGCTGTGGCCCAGGAGCGATGAAAGGCCCGATGAAAGGGGCAACGATCTCCCATGCCAAGCAACGTCAAAAAGAGGGACGTTACGTCGGTATTTCAGAGCCCGGTATTATTGCTGCGGAGAGCCCAAACCCGATCGTAAATGAACTCATAATTATGCCGGATATTGAAAAGCGTTTAGAAGCTTTTGTCCGCTTAGGTCATGGTATTGTGGTATTCCCAGGGGGCGCAGGCACCGCAGAGGAGATCCTTTATATTTTGGGTATTCTTCTGCACGAAAAAAATCATAGCCTACCATTCCCGCTTGTATTGACGGGGCCGGCAGGTAGCGAAGAGTATTTTGAAACTGTAGATAATTTTATCCGCTCCACATTAGGCGATGAGGCGGCTAGTAAATATCAGATTATTGTCGATGATCCTCACGAAGTGGCGGAAGTGATGCGTGAAGGATTGGAACAGGTGACCCGTTATCGTAAGGCCACCAGTGAATCTTTTCATTACAACTGGCAGATGCATATTCCGGAATCTTTCCAACAGCCATTCGAGCCCAACCATGAAAATATGGCGAGCTTAAAGCTAATTAAAGATCAGACTGATTTTGAGTTAGCAGCTAATCTGCGTTGTGCTTTATCGGGCATTGTTGCGGGTAATGTTAAAGAGCCAGGAATTAGAGCAATTGAAGAGTTTGGTGCATTCGAAATCTGCGGTGAGCCAGCAATTATGGCTTCGATGGATAAGTTATTAGGCTCTTTTGTTGATCAACGAAGAATGAAAATCAACTATCAGGAATACCAACCTTGCTATCGTTTGAAACATGAGACGGAGGTGGAAGAGGTTTAATCCTCGTCCAGAATCATTTCTGATTGCGGAGAGCAGACGAGGTTCCTTCCTCTCGATTTCGCTTGGTACAGAGCCGAGTCTGCAGCCAAAAAAAGTTCTGATTGGTTATTACCATATTCAGGATATGATGCTACACCAAAGCTCCCCGTGATTTTTATCTTATGCTCTGCATAATTTAATACTTGTTGAGACAGTAGCTTCCTTAATTCCTCAGCTAGAACTTCAGCTTCATTCAAGCTGGTATTAGCCAAGATCAGTGCAAACTCTTCACCGCCCCAACGGAATAGGAAGTCGGTGCTTCGTATATTGTTGGCTAAAATGCGCGAAATTTCTTTTAAGACGAAGTCTCCCGCTAAATGGCCGTATTGATCATTAATGGTTTTGAAATAATCGAAGTCAAATAAACAGAGACTTAGCGAACTTTCATGTCGTTTGGCGAAGTCTAGCTGTATATCAAAGATGCGTTTGAACTCTCTGCGATTACGCAGTTTGGTAAGTTCGTCGTAGGCGGCAAGTTCTAAGAGTTTAAACTCTTGCTGCTTGTAGTCGGTTATATCCTTAACCATGCCTGTAACCCTCATGGGCTTTCCACATGAGGAACGTAAAGAAATACAACCTAAATCATGGACCCAGATATAGTGACCATTACGATTACTCATACGATAAGTCGCTTCATAGCGCTCACGTTTACCTTGGATATGTTCCTCTAACGACTGTAAAACTAGGGGTAAGTCTTCAGGGTGAACATTGTTCTTCCAAGTATCAACAACCGGTTGCATCTCTTCGGGGCCATAGCCCAGCATCTTTTTTAGCTGAGGGCTAAAATAAACGTGATCACTGCTGATCTCCCAGTCCCAGAGTCCGTCTGTACAGGCATTGACCGCAAACCAAATCTGTTCTGAGCGTTCTTGAGTTTCAGCTTCTATAGCGCGACGAGCGCTAATATCTCGAGCGACGGAGAGGAAGTACTCTTTACCTTTGTGCTCAATCAGAGAAGTATTTATTTCGACGGGGAGTTCGGAGCCATCTTTTCGTATATGGCTACCGATGAAGGTAAACTTCTTATTTTGGCGGATAACATCGGCTATTTTTAACCAGTGTTCATGGCAATGAACATCTTTCTGTAACGAGAGTACTGAGTGGTGCAAAACTTCATTTTGCTCCATCTGTAGATCTCTATAACCAGCCCTGTTTACCCAAATAATGTTTGAGCTTTCGGGGTCGATCAAATAAACAGCATCCATCATGCTTTCACGAATAACTTCAAGTAGAGGGATATCTATTGAAGCTTCGCTAGTTTGAGTAGCCATAGCATCCAGCATATAAATAATGATCTGCTTAATTAATAAATTAAGCTGAAGGTTGAATGCAGTGTACTCCTTTAGGAGGGGGTAAGGGAACCTATAGGTTCCTCTCGTATTGATCTAAAGTCGCTTTTTTAGAGTTTTTTACTTAAAAGCGTTCTATTACCACCTGATGCGGTCGTGTTCCGTGTAATGGTTTTTTCACACACGAAACGTTTTAAGTAGTTTGGCCCTCCAGCTTTAGGACCTGTTCCGGATAACCCCATACCACCAAAGGGCTGGCTGCCTACAACGGCCCCTATTTGATCACGATTAATGTAGATATTGCCGACTAGGGCTTGTGTGGTGATTTGCTCTATGAAAAGGTCGTTTCTGGAATGAACACCTAGCGTCAGGCCAAATCCGCTACGATTAATATCATAAATAACCCGTTCTAAGTTGTGTTTTTGGTAGCGAATTATGTGCAGAATTGGGCCGAAAACCTCTCCCGTTAGTTCATCCATGGAATTTAGTCGGATGAGTGTAGGTGGTACAAAACAGCCTTGGTTGTGTTGGTCAGAAAGCTCTAGTTCAAACAGCAAGTTGTTTTGTAAACGGCAACGCTCAATATGCTCATAGAGTGTTCGCATGGCATTTTGATTAATGACCGGACCTAAGTCAGTTGAAAGCTGTTCGGGGTTGCCGATATTCAAGGTTTGCATTGCCCCGATGAGCTTCTCCTCGATCACCTCGGCAATATCTTCCTGTACGTAAAGAACGCGTAAGGCCGAGCATCTTTGCCCTGCGCTGTTAAAAGCAGAGTGAATGGCATCTAGCACGACTTGTTCAATCAGAGCGCTACTATCAACGATCATGGCATTTAAGCCACCAGTTTCGGCAACAAACGGAATAATAGAGCCATCATGGCGATTGGCTAATTGTTTGTTAATGGTACTGGCTGCTTGAGTTGATCCTGTAAACGTAACACCGGCAATGCGTGAATCAGTTAATAAGGCTTCAGAATGTTCAGCGCCAGAATAAGGTATCAATTGTAAACAATATTCCGGTAAGCCTGCTGCGTACCATAGCTCGGTGGCTTTAAATGCCGTTAATCCGCTACTTGATGACGGTTTGGCCAGTACCGTATTACCGCAAACGAGCGCTGCAGCGATCTGGCCTGTAAAAATGGCCAATGGGAAATTCCAAGGGCTAATGCAAAGGAATACTCCATGCCCTTGGTAGTGAAGCGTGTTTTCTTCACCTGTTATGGATGGAAGGTGCTCAGACAGTAGTTGTTTTTCAGCAAGCGCAGCGTAGTAGAAACAAAAGTCGATAGCCTCTCTTACTTCAGCTAAAGCGTCTTCTAGCGTTTTACCTGTTTCTAGAATGCAGAGGGAAACCAACTCGGCTTTATTTTGTTCGAGTAAACGTGCGTAATTCAATAAGATTTTGCAGCGCCAAGAGACATCTTGGTCGCGCCATTCTGGAAAAAACTGCTCTGCTATGCTGATCGCTTGTTTAATCTGCGTTTTATCTGCAGTGCTTTGATAGCCAACGATTTTATCTAAGCGATAATTAGCATGGACGGGTTGTAAATTAAGGCCATCAGTCACTTCGCCTGCGATAATGGGTTGGCAGTACCATTTTTTTTGTCCGTAATATTCAATAATGCTACGCCATTGTTGCCAACAATCTAAACTTCCTAGAGGGTCACCTGCAGAATTTTCTCTTTGTTGTTCGAATACTTGATTAGGTAGAGGTAATTTGTAAGAGTTACTCTGCAATCTCTCTTGAGGTGATTCGACAATCTCATCGATACTGACATTAGGATCGTGTAACTGGAAAACAAACGAAGAGTTAGCACCATTTTCCAGTAAACGCCTGACTAAGTACGGCAGCAGATTATTCTGATTACCAACAGGGGCATAAATCCGACAGCTATGATCCGTTTCTGATAGGACTTGTTGATAGAGAGGATCGGCCATGCCATGTAAGCGCTGAAATTCGAATGTTTTATCTGTAGAGATCTCTAATATCTGGGCAATAGTAAGTGCATTGTGAGTCGCAAACTGTGGACTTAACAACCCAGATTGTTGGGATAAAAGAAACTTAGCGCAGGTCAGGTAGGATAGATCCGTTGCGGCTTTGTGGGTGAACACCGGATAGCTGATGAGGCCATTTTGTTGGCTGCGTTTTATTTCGCTGTCCCAGTAAGCACCTTTAACTAATCTGATAGGGATCGGTGTTTCACAATCTGCTGCGATCAGTGAAAGCCACCTCAGAGTCGGCAACGCACGTTTGCTATAGGCCTGCACAGCTAAACCTAGCTTACCCCAACCAAGGCACAGCTCACTTCGCAGTAGTTGTTCGAAAATCAATAAGGTGATTTCTAAACGTTCGGATTCTTCCGCATCAATGGTTATAGCTATATCAAGGTTTCGAGCGGTCACAAGTAGCTGAAATAACCTATGCATTAGTTGCTTTTGAAGTTGATCAAATTGACTATTTTCAAAGCGAGGGTGCAAGGCAGAGAGTTTGATGGAGATGCTGGTATTGTTCTCTGGATTTTCTTGTCCTGCGGTCTGAATGGCTTCTAGATAGGCTTCAAAATAGGTTTGAGCATCTTCATCACAAACAGCGGCTTCGCCCAACATATCAAATGAGAACAATGTGTTTTGATTGTGATCACATCGTAGTTCTAGGGCGGTATTTATATCTTCAGCAAATACAAATTGCTTACCTATTTGGGAGACGGCAATGGCAAGAGCTTGGTGTACCACTGTGTTACCTAAGCGTTGCCATACATTGTTTAAAATACTACCCGCAGATTGTTCTTGGCTTATAAGCTTTTGACTTAGTGCAACGCCCCAAAAGGTGCTGTTTTCAAGGAAAGTGGAATGCGCTTTGAAGAGCTTTGCGGGTTTGAGTGCAAGAGAATCGAGTTTATCGTAAATAAGTGCTTGAGCCGTCTCTGTATCAGGTATCCTTAACAGCGCTTCAGCTAGGGCAAGCAGGGCAATCCCTTCATCACTTTCTAATCCGAATTCTGACATGAGTGTATTTACAGAAAACAGTGGATTATCCAGATTACGAATTGTGTTGGCCCAATCAGTTGCCTTGGATTTTGCTTTAGATGAGTTTGGCGTGACTTCCAGCAGTTGATCGCATAGAGATTTTTCATCATGACAATAATAGTCAGTGATAGTACGCCATAATGTATCTTGCTCGGCGGGGGAGATCTCTGCAGATAAAAGCTGGCTTACTGGTAGCATCTAACAAATCCATTTTTTTAAGACAGTGTAGTTGATCATCTGTGTAGGTGTAGGGATTATCAAGAAAGATCTTAGTCTTCAGGCAAATATCCCGAAATTGCTTGGGAATTAAAGAGTTGCAGGTTGTTATTTGTATGAAATGTATTCTCTTGTTTCTTGTGGGCCAGCTACTTTTAACCGAGTAAGAGGTGTTTTTTAAATTCTCATACATACTTAGTTAAACAGGATTAAGGAAGGTAATTGGATGGGAATAATTCATATCTTGCTGTTGGTACTTTCTGCACTATTAGCTATCGCGCTTATCAAACCCATTGCTTCCCTTATTAAGTTACCCTTTGCTTTGTTGTTGGTTGTATTTGGATTTATGGGGTCTGAGTTAATTACAACGTTAGGTATGGATATCGGACTGCGCTGGGACCGATTCCACTATCTGGTCTTTTATCTTCTGCTACCTGCTTTGATCTTCGAATCTACTTTGCGTATTGATATTAAAAACTTGCTGCAGAATCTAGCCGCTATTTTGCTGTTATCAATCCCTTTAATGCTTTTCGCCACAATCATGAGTGCTGGGCTTCTTTTCTGGGGAATTGGTTTTCCTGCCTATTTTACTTTTAGCACAGCGCTGCTGACGGGTGCGATATTGTCAGCTACTGATCCAGCAGCTGTTATCAGTTTGTTAAAGCAGGTTGGTGCTTCTGATCGACTGGTGACGCTTCTAGAAGGGGAGAGTTTATTTAATGATGCCTTAGCTATTTTGCTGTTCGGCATTTTAAGCAGTTTGCTCCTAATGCCGGGCAATGAGATTAGCTTTGCTTATTCGCTTGGTGAATTCTTGAAAATTTTTCTAGGTGGTCTTGCCGTAGGTGGAGGAACACTACTGGTCTTTGGGTGCCTGTTTTTAATAATTTCCAATCATTTTAGTCGAATCATATTAACAATATGTGCAGCTTATGTTGGTTACTTGGTCGCTGAGTACTTTCTACATCTATCAGGTGTCATGAGTGTTTTAGTCACAGGGCTAGGCTTTGGTCAGTTGATACGCAGAAACGGAACTGCATCTGATAAGCAGTTCTTATTCTCTTTCTGGGAATTCAACAACCACCTTGCGAGTGCCCTAATTTTTGTGCTTTTAGGTGTCACGATTACTTGGGGGATGTTTGAGCAGCAATGGCTAGCTATGTTGATCGGTATTGGAGCAGTGCTATTGGCAAGGGCCTCAGGGTTATTGTTTACAGCGCCAGTTATAAATTTATTGCCTGGGATGGAGATAGATTGGCGTGATCAACTGATTTTATATTGGGGAGGTATGCGAGGTGCTGTAGCTATTGCATTGGCATTATCCCTGCCTCTTGAAATTGATGCTTGGTTTACTATTCAATCTATAGCATACGGTGTTGTTCTGTTTTCGCTAGGTATACAGGCGACTACGACACCTTTACTCATAAATAAGTTAGATAAAAGGACGTAAAAATGCGTTGTCATGAGGTCGATTACGAAATTATTGGTCAATCACTTCAAATCGTTGAAGTGGAGTTAGATCCAGGTGAAAAAGTGATTGCCGAAGCCGGCATGATGAATTACATGGAAGAGGGCATTAATTTTGAAACCAAGATGGGAGATGGTTCTGAGCCTGATCAAGGCTTAATGGGTAAGCTCTTTTCTGCAGGTAAGCGCATGGTTATGGGTGAGTCCGTGTTCATGACGCATTTTGGAAACGAGGGTAGCGGCAAGAAGCGAGTTGCTTTTGCTGCGCCTTACCCGGGTAGTATAGTGCCTCTTAATTTAGCCGATTATGGTGAGAAGGTAATCTGTCAGAAGGATGCTTTCTTGTGTGCTGCTTTAGGAACCAAAGTGGAAATCGCCTTTTCAAAGAAAATTGGTGTGGGTTTCTTTGGCGGTGAAGGTTTTATCCTGCAGAGGCTTGAAGGCGATGGTATGGCGTTTGTGCAGGCAGGTGGCACGGTTGTGCGTAAAGAGTTAAATGATGAAACTTTAAGGATTGATACGGGCTGCCTAGTCGGTTTTACCGAAGGAATTGAATACGATATTGAAATGGTTAAAGGCCTGAAGTCGATGATCTTTGGAGGTGAGGGGCTTTGGCTTGCGACGTTAAAAGGTACAGGTAGTGTTTGGGTTCAAAGCTTACCGTTCTCACGTCTTGCTGATCGCTTAATTGCATCAGCGCCATCATCGGGTGGTAATGATAAGGGTGAAGGTTCTGTTTTAGGCGGTTTTGGCCGAATGTTGGACGGGGATTAAAGCTATATTACACAATAGAATAATTCCCTTTATTATCTATGCCTTTCGCCTGTAATGACTATGACAATGGATATAAAAATGGGTATATTTAGAGGCTCATTTTTACCCATCTCAAGTCGTTACAGGTGTTATCTTGAGAAATAAACTGGTTATAACTTTAACCACTGTATATGGCTCTCGCCAATATACGGTTAACCAAATAGCAAAATATGTATTGCTAGTATTTTTGATTTTGTCAGCAATCAGTTTTTTCGTTTCGAATGCACTGTTAGTTGTTACAACGGATGATCTATCTGAGTTAGAAGAAGATCATCAGGTACTAAGCGAAAATTATGAATTGATGGTTGGTTCTCAACAGCTCTATGTAGAGGAATTGAAAGAGCTCAGTTTATCTCTTAGCACTATAAAAATTGAGCGAGATAAGTTAGAGGAAGAGAACATCAGAATTGGTGAATTGAACAC
Organism: Neptuniibacter sp. QD37_11; assembly: GCF_047778105.1. Taxonomy (NCBI): domain Bacteria; kingdom Pseudomonadati; phylum Pseudomonadota; class Gammaproteobacteria; order Oceanospirillales; family Oceanospirillaceae; genus Neptuniibacter; species Neptuniibacter sp. QD37_11. The sequence continues at coordinate 1,290,649 of NZ_CP180552.1, forward strand.
TTCGTTCAACAATTCGCTTGATGGATTGGAAACCTTATTAGGTTTCGAGCCTTCTGATGAAATTGACCCGCTTAAAGCTGAGCAACTAACTATCGAGGCGAATAAACGTTTATTTTTTTTGCACAGTATTCCTAACGGTGTGCCTATTCAAGCAATCAGGATTACTGATAAGTATGGATCTCGTTTTCACCCGGTACGTAAAAAACGGGTGATGCATCATGGTATAGATTTTAAAGCAAATAGAGGCACGCCTGTTTATGCGACAGCTGATGGCGTTGTTGAATATGCTGCTTTCAATAAATCCTTCGGTAAGCTGATTAAGGTTCAGCATAACTTTGGGTTTAAAACTTACTTTGCGCATCTGGATGCTTTAAAAGTAAAAACTGGAGATCTTGTCAGTAAGGGACAGCTGATAGGATTAAGTGGTAATACGGGCATGTCTACTGGGCCGCATCTGCATTATGAGATTCGCCATATGTATACAGCAATCGATCCCGAACCATTCCTCTCCTGGGACATAACAAATTTTGATTCTTTGTTTACAAAGGTTAAGGGAGTTAAATGGGCATCCTTAAAAGAAATGTATCCGCTAAACCTGCACAATCAGCCATTACAATAATTGCAGAAGGCAATAAATTTTGTGGTGATATGAGTATCGTCGGTAAAATGCACATCGATGGTATGTTCGAAGGCAATGTGAGTTCTCTAGATAATATCTCTATCGGAAAATCTGGTCACGTACGTGGGCTTATTAAAGCTCGTGGTGTTGATGTGTGTGGGATTCTTGAAGGTGAAATTATCTGTGACGAACTGCACATCGATGCCGGTGGACAAGTTAGAGCTACAGTCGAAAGCAAACAGATGTCTATTCATCCAGATGGTTGTTTTGTCGGCGAGCGTCGAATGAAAGAAACGTCTGCGCTGATGGATGAAAGCAGTAAAATCGAATCGGGTTCTGATGCAATTGATTCACTACCTGATAAGATTGTTCTGGAAGATAAATCAGAATAAACATCTATAACTTCGTTGTCGTTGATTAAGGATTGTAGCGATGTGTGAATTGTTGGGTATGAGTGCCAATATACCTACTGATATCTGCTTTTCCTTTGCCGGGCTTATGCAGCGTGGTGGTGGAACAGGGCCTCACAAAGACGGTTGGGGTATCGCTTTCTATGAGGGTAAAGGTGCGCGTTGCTTTCATGATCCTAACCCCAGTGTAGATTCTAAAATTGCACGTTTAGTTAAAGAACACCCTATTAAAAGTCATGTGGTTATTAGTCATATTCGGCAAGCGAATGTAGGCCATATCTGCCTCGAAAATACTCACCCTTTTCAGAGGGAACTATGGGGCTATACATGGACGTTTGCGCACAATGGGCAGTTAGATAAAGCTTTATTTGATAAGCCGCTCTCCTTTTATCACCCGGTGGGAACCACCGATAGTGAGTATGCATTCTGTTGGTTATTAGGTGAGATCAGGCAAGCGTTTCCTCAACGCCCTGAGAGCTTTGATGAGCTTTCAGAATTCATCAAGCAGTGTTGCGAACAGCTAAGAGCGCTAGGTGTATTTAATATGCTGTTAACTGAATCTACCCATTTATTCGCATTTTGTGGCAGTAAATTGTCTTGGTTGACCCGTAAAGCACCTTTCGGCGAAGCGAGTCTGACAGACTGTGAAATGAAAGTGGATTTTGTTAAAGAAACCACTCCGAAAGATATCGTCACCGTGATAGCGACGGTCCCCTTAACAGATAATGAGGATTGGATTGCTCTGGAACCAGGAGATTTGGTGACCTTTGTTGAAGGTATACCGCAATAAAGGACAATTTAGCCTGAGTATAAGGAGCTTTTCAGGTGAGTGTAAAACGAGATTCTCTCGAACAGTTAAAGCTAGATATCCAAAGTGTTGGGAGTGTCACGGAACTACTTGATAGTGCTTGCCAAAACTTTGCGTATAAAGATGCTTTTACCCATATGGGAGCGACGTTAACTTACGCTGAGCTTGATGGCCTTGCTGAGAAATTAGCGGCTTACCTACAAAATTGTACTTCCCTAGAGCCTGGCGATCGAATTGGCATTCAATTGCCGAATACCTTGCAATACCCAATTGCAGTACTGGCGGCACTTAGGGTTGGCTTAGTCATCGTTAATACCAATCCGCTTTACACCGCTGCTGAAACCTTGCATCAATTTAAAGATGCTGATGTTAAAGGGGTCATCATTCTTGCTAATAGTGCTCATCTGTTAGAAGAGGTGTTACCTCAATCTAATATCCATACCGTATTGGTCACGGAGCTGGGTGATATCCATCCTTTAATGCGCCGTTTAATGATCAATTGCTCTGCGAAGTATTTACGTAAAATCGTCCCTAAATATAGATTAAGGGAGGCGGTTGGTTTTCGAGAAGCACTTGCTAAAGGCGCGCACTACACCTTAGAAAAAGTGCAGTGTGATGCAGAACAGCCTGTGCTGATCCAATACACTGTAGGTACAACGGGCACACCAAAAGGTGCGGTGCTGAGTCATCGAAATTTGATTTCGAATGTGTTGCAGTTGAAGCATCGGTTACCTGATACGTTAAGAGCGGGTGAAGAGATTGCAATCGCCCCCTTACCGCTTTATCACATCTATGGTTTTCTGCTGAATTGTTTAGTCATGCCTGTTTTGGGTGCCCAAGTCGTACTGATTACAAATCCCCGCGACATCCAAGGTTTAGTTAATGAACTCGGTCGGTGGGATTTCACTGTTTTTTCAGGCATCAATACTTTGTTTGTTTCACTTTGTCGAAATAGCCTGTTCAATCAGTTAGATATGACGCGTTTAAAGCTAACTCTTTCAGGAGGCATGGCGTTAACGCGTTCTGTAAGTGATGAGTGGGAAAGTATAACGGGCTGCCAAATCATACAAGGTTATGGCCTTACCGAGGCTTCTCCTGTTGTAGCTATAGAGGAACCGCATAACTCCCGATATGGATCTGTAGGTAGGCCTTTACCGCTGACAGAGGTGCGTATTGTTGGGGAACAAGGGGAAGATCTCTGTTCTGGAGAAACCGGTGAGCTCTATGTTCGAGGGCCTCAGGTTATGTCAGGTTATTTGAGGGATGATTCATCGATTCCAGACTCTAATGGCTGGTTAGCTACAGGCGATATTGCTCGTGTTTTAGATGATGGAACCTTGCGTATTGTTGATCGCAAGAAAGATATTATTAATATCTCAGGCTTTCCTGTGTATCCCAATGAATTAGAAAACACCATATCCAGCCATCCTGATGTTGTAGAGTGTGCTGTAGTTGGATTGCCTGATGAAACATGTGGTGAAGTCATTAAGCTATTTGTCGTGACTTCCAATCGACGTTTATCAGTTAAGCAAGTGCGTGAATATTGCCGCGAACGTTTAACTTCTTATAAAGTGCCACGATTGGTTGAGTTTAGAACTCACTTACCTAAGTCTAATGTCGGCAAGGTGTTAAGACGTTCGTTATTAGAAGAAGAATTAAATCGTCTGCAAAAAATGCGTAAGCGAATATAGTCGAGTTGTAGGACTTCGCCCGTTTTTTGCAGGCCTACCTAAATGAAGGTGAAGTATGGGATTTAGTTTGAGTGATCCTAGTCTGTTACGGGGACAGGCTTTTATCAATGGTGAATGGGTAGATGCGAAGAGTGGGGCTGAATTTCCAGTTTTTAACCCTGCTAATAGTGAGATAATTACTCATGTGGCAGATGTTGGAGAGCACGAGGCGCGGAACGCGATTGAGGTTGCTCAAATATCGATGCAAGAGTGGAAATTAAAGTCGCCCACTGAGCGTTCGAATGTGCTGCAACATTGGCATGATCTTATTATTGAATATGCCGATGATCTCGCATCGATTTTAACGCTTGAGCAAGGCAAGCCCCTTGCCGAAGCTAAGGGTGAGATACTGTACGGAGCATCTTATCTGAAGTGGTTTGCTGAAGAAGCTAAACGTATTTATGGTGATATTTTACCTTCCGCACAAGATCGACGCAGTCTTGTAATTAAACAACCTGTAGGCGTTGTTGCAGCCATAACACCTTGGAATTTCCCTAATGCTATGATCACGCGCAAAGTAGCTCCTGCGTTAGCTGCTGGTTGTGCAATTGTACTCAAACCTGCTCCTGAAACACCACTATCAGCATTGGCTTTAGCAGAGCTGGCTATTCGAGCAGGAGTTCCTACCGGAGTGTTCAATGTCTTGCCTTGCCTTAAGGCTGAAGAGGTTGGTGAGGTTCTTACTGCTAGCTCGATCGTTAAAAAGCTTACCTTCACCGGATCCACACCCGTAGGAAAGCTCTTACTACGACAGTGCGCAGATACCGTTAAGCGTACATCAATGGAATTGGGCGGTAATGCGCCAGTGATTGTCTTTAATGATGCAGATATCGATCTAGCGGTTGCTGGTGCGCTAGCTTCTAAATTTAGAAATTCTGGTCAGACCTGTATTTGTGCAAATCGTTTGTTAGTACAAGAAGGTGTTTATGATCGCTTCTTGGCTAAATTCACAGAGGCTATCCAAGGGTTCAGTTTAGGCGATGGTTTTGAAGCGCAGACAACACTCGGCCCTGTGATAACTGAGAAAGCGTTGGACAGCATTGGATCTGTCGTGAAAGGCGCGCTTGGTCAAGGAGCAAGATTGGTGACAGGTGGTCAGCCAGTTGAAAGTGATGGGTGGTTTTATGAGCCAACAGTCCTGGCTGACGTGCAAGCTGATATGGATATCTTTAGTAAAGAAATTTTTGGTCCAGTGGCGCCTGTCATTAAATTTAAAACGGATGCAGAGGGCGTTGCCATGGCTAATGACACTTCTTTTGGCCTAGCTTCATATATCTATACGCAAGATATTTCGCGCATTTGGCAGGTATCAGAAGCGCTCGAATATGGGATGGTAGGTGTTAATGAGACGGCTATCAGCTCAGAGCTAATTCCCTTTGGTGGTGTTAAAGAATCAGGTCATGGTCGAGAGGGATCTAGATATGGGTTGGATGATTATTTAGAAACAAAATATATCTGTATGGGCGGTTTAAACGCTTAGATTTTGTTTGCCCTTATACGTGATAATAAGCTTGAATTATTGACGTCTTATTAGAGGTCCCAGTGGATAAAAGAGATTGTAAGATTAATTACAAGTGCCCTAAAGCTTGGGGTGATTTGGATAAAACTGAGGACCCATTTGTAAGGTTTTGCGATCAATGCGAAAAAGATGTCCATTTTTGTGCGGATGTAGAGTCTTTAAAAGAAGCAACGATTGAAGATTTATGCGTTGCAGTTCCCACTGATGACTTTGAAGACGGCGTTATGATGGGGGATATCGCTTGGTCTGGCTTTGAGGGCGACCCTTTGCCACCGGAGCCAAAATTGGATGATGCTGATTTGTTAGAGGATTGGGTCATCGATGAAAAGCCGCAGTTCCCTGATTTTCCGAAGTCTAAGCCTGAAAAGCCAGATATGGATTCGTGGCTAGATGGTGATCTAGACGATCCTTTATCGGTGGAAGAAAAACCGAAGTGATTCATGTCTTTTAATAAATCTCGTCTTGATCGTTTTCTTGCGGCCAATACACCCTATCACCGTAAAGATGTGAGAATACTCATCGCTCAACAAAAGGTATTGGTGGATGGATTGCCGGCATCAGCTGCGAATCAGGTGGTCGATAGATTTTCTAGAATTGAGTGTGATGGGGAGGTTCTTCAGGATAAGCGTCCTGTGTACCTGATGTTGAATAAGCCGGTTGGTTATGTCAGTGCGACTAAAGATTCAATCCATCCTACAGTTATTGATCTGCTAGCAGACGGTTATGATGATGTTCATATTGCCGGTCGTTTAGATCTCAATTCCTCGGGTTTATTGCTGTTAACCAATGATGGAGAATGGTCTAGTCAGATTGCTTCTCCGGACACGAAGGTGTCAAAGCGTTACAGAGTAGAACTCGCTAAGCCTTTATCTACAGAGTACATACCTGCTTTTGCGGCGGGGATGTATTTTCCTTTTGAAGGTATAACTACGAAACCAGCAGATCTTGAGATCATAGATACCAATACTGCCTTAGTGACGCTGCAAGAAGGCCGTTACCATCAGATAAAGCGAATGTTTGGACGGTTTAGAAACGCCGTTGTAGGTTTGCAGAGGCTTTCTATTGGCGATTTGGATTTAGATAGATCCTTATCGCCGGGGGAGAGTAGAGAGTTGCTAGAAGATGAGGTTGCTCTTTTTGCAAAGTCTTAAATTAGGGCTCTATCGCTTCAATTTCTGATAATAAAGTCATTAGCTGTTTTAGTTTATCTTGATCATAACGTTCAGAAAATGCCTGATAACGCTCTTCTACAGCAGGTGTTAGGTGCTCAAGTAGATCTACTGACTTGCCTGTAAGACTAATTAAAATACGACGCTTATCTTCTTCTGATTTTCTGCGCTGGATGTAGCCCTGCTGCTCTAAGCGTTTGAGTATACCTGTTAAGCTTGGGCTTAAAATACAGCATAGTTCAGCAAGAGCCTTTGATTCTAGCTCTTGGTGGAATTTGATTGTTTGCAAGACCCGCCATTGCTGTTCTGTCAGAGAGTTCTCTTGTAATAAGGGTCTAACAAAAGACAGCGTAGCTTCACGAGCTTTCAGCAATTGTAGGGGTAGAGAATCTTCTAATGTACGCATGTGAATGATCTTTCAAAAATATTGTGCGCATTGTCGGGATTCGGGAACTAATGTGCAAGGCTTAACCGAATATTTCCTCCTAATGTATAAGGTTTTTTTGAGACTCTGTTACATAATGGGGCACAAATTAGCAAAATGCTTAGATTTAAGAGGTATTTAACGTATTAATTTTCTATTTAATCTCTTGCTTAGAGAGGAAGGGCATTTATCCCGTATTTTCCATACCCTCAGATTCATCATAGATTAGATAGTTATTTTTGCCCTGTTTTTTGATTTGATACATCGTGATATCAGCCGCTTTAATTAGAGCGTTAAGATCCGTGCCATGACGAGGTGCTAATGCAATACCGATGCTTGCACCTACTCGATCAGCCTTGCCAGAACCGAGGTCTATGTCTGCTTCAAGCAGTCTTAATATCTTTTCTGCTATGGTGGAAACCTCATCTTCCAGAGAATCGGCTTCGCCTGTTATAAAAATCAAGAATTCATCCCCGCCCCAGCGCGAAAGTAGGTCTGATTTGCGCAAGGCAGAATCAAATCGATTAGAAACCTCCTTAAGTACCCGGTCCCCTGCATCATGGCCATAGGTATCATTAATCGGTTTAAAGTGATCAAGATCTATTAGCATAACTGCGTGTTGACTATTGGGTTGTTTCATTAACGACTGTTTAATAAGGCGTTTACAACCACGACGATTCAGGAGGCCGGTGAGTGTATCAACTTCTGACTCGTGGCGAGCTTTCTGCTCACGGAATACTCGTTCTGAAATGTCATAAATGACCAGCTCTAAAAGAACTTCACCGCTCTCATCGAGTACTTGTGAAAGAATACACTGTAAGTGGCGATCAATTTCGTTCTCTAGTTTGAGGCTTAAGTCCAGAGAAACAGGCGTTGGGGACGTAAGCGCTTTCTGAATTGCTCTTGCTAAATGATCCCTTTCTTCAAATAGTTCAATCAGCTTTCTTGTTTGGTTCTCGGAAAAGTACTGGCATGCTTGTTCGCCAACAATGTTGGCAAAAGCAGGGTTGTTCATCAGCAATTGACCATCCATGTTTACTAATGCAATTCCCACACGGGCATTGTCAAACAATAACCGGAATTTCTGTTCTAGTTTCTGGACTTCATCGAATAGTTGATTTTTTTGTTGGATGGTTTTTTGCATCTGTCTAAGCAGATTATTGCTGTCTTTTACCAGTTGCCCAATTTCATCCTGATCGTGCCCCGTTGGCGTAATAATTCGTTGGCTGGTCCCAGGTTTTATGATGTGTAGTTGTTGAGCAATCTTTTTAAGTGGAGCTGCTAAAAGTCGATTGACTAACATGATCACGAGCAAAACAACAAAGATGGAATTTACGCCAAATATGATGATATGTGACAGCGCTCGTTTCTTTGCTGTTGCTTCAATTAGCTCCTGATTGGGTATTAAGGTTAACTTTCCTATTGGCAGTGCTGGCGTAAAAGGGTCGCTTAATTTTAAAACAACTAACCGCGCTTTGGGCCTGATGGAAATATCTCCCGCGGTTAACAACATGCCTGTATCGCTATTTAGAATTACGCCAGACACATTGTCATTGATAATGAGACCATGTGTGATTTCCGTGCCAAGCTCTTCATTTTCAAGATAAACGGCAACTTTCGCGCTTTGCTCAACCGTTTTAACTAGTTGTTGCAGGCTTTTGTGGATCTCATCAAGCTCTTCTTTATAAGAGAGTTGGAAAAGAACTATCGCCGAGATAAAGAGAAATAAACAGGCAAACAACGCAATGGTTATGCCTGTTCTTATAGAGAGCTTTGCATTGAGTGAATTACTCAACATGCGCTATAACCTTAACCGAACTCACTAACTCTGATTTTTCGATATAACCTATAGCAGTAGTATCTTTCATAATAGTAGCGATTACTTCTTTTGATGATTCTACTGACTGAGGCGGTGTTGCTCGACCTGCGAATATCAGTCTAGCCCAGTATGCATTGATTTGGGGTAGGGATTTACCTGTCAGGCCTTTATAAAATTTAGCCCTGTGGTCTGAATCAGCTGGCATATCAAGTGTTGAGGCTTTTCCACCATTAGGAAAATGCTGTACACGTCCCATATATAGGTCAATGACCTGTTTTTTGCTCAATTTATCTACTTGGCTCTCAGGGTGAGAGATCACAATCATTTCAGCTGAAGCCTCTATGGTGATCAGCAATGAGGAGAGGATATATATTAGATACTTCATCGTCTCAGCCCTCAGAACAAAAAGTTCACGTTGATTGAGAAAGTATCTACAGTTTCATCCGTTGTTAACGATGAATCTTTAGCCCATAAGCCAGCGCCATGCGGTTTTATCCAAGTTCTATCCCATTGGAATTTTATGGCGGTGTTGTGATAAATATCCCAACGAACGCCTAGGCCGAGTGATTTCTGATCTACTCCTGTTTGATTGTATTGATCCTGAACTATGTTTCTTAAGCCGGTGAGTTGGGCTTTTACTAGAGCCGGTAACAAATCAGGTACGGCGGCTACTTGATTTATCTCATCGGTGTTCTCAATGATAGAGCCTATGCCATAAAGGGTATAATCACCGATTCTTCTACCGACGCTAAGGTATCCACTGTGAGAGGAAGTGAATATATTATCTTTGGTTTTAACTTGATTTAGTTCGGTTTGAATAACCCATTGGTTATTATCGAAGGTAAGGCCAAGCGTATAGTAGTCGAACTTTTTCCCTTTCAAGTTGAGATCGTCAGCAGCCGATGCTGCTTCAGGCCATAACGGAGTGCTGTCATCGAGTGCATCAATTAAAGGTTCATAGAAATCGACACGGTCACTTAATTCTATATGGGCGTAGCCTAATCTGAACTTCCAGTAGTCACTTTCCCATAGCAGGCTTGAGGCAATAGCTGGAGAAACCTTAAGTGTTACATCGTCATATACAAAATCATTTTGTGTCGTACCCACGGTTAAGCGGGCTTGAAAAAAGGATTCTTCTAATAACGTGGAGTAAGTGATGTCAGCTCCATCGATATAATCAAAAGCAAGCGGGCTATAAAACTCGACAGGTGGGCGGGCCCACAGATATGCATATCCTACATTTCTGTACTCAGAGAGCATAAAGACATCAACACCTAATCTACCTAGGCGGTAGCTGAAAGGGTTGTCAGGACTTGGTTGGTAGCGTAAGTAAGCCCACTCGATGCTATTTTCTATGCTTTGGTCAATTCTGTTTTTGTAAACAAACTGAGCTGATGCACTCCATTGATCGTTTAAAACAGTATCAATCTGCAATCCTAATGTTGTGTCTGATTCTAATGACCATGAGTCAGAATCCTCTGCCGTGCGTGCAAGGTTTCTTCTGAAATTTAGGTCATCTCCAGAATTGCTTTTTACTAATCCAATTGTAGAAAAGCCTCTAATAGATGTCTTTTCGGCATGAAGTAAAGAGGAGTGAAGTAGTAAAAGTATGGAAGCAAAAATCAAATAAATTTGTTTCATCTCTGGAAAACCTTGATACAACGTGGAGTTCGTGCCTGTAGGCATTATAGAAGTCTTTATTAGAAAATTCTGCTCAAATAGTTGTAGTAATTTTAATAAGTTAGCTGATTCCTGAGTCAGAGCAATAAAAATCGATAAAGGTGTTCTAAAGAACTATCTGTTATAGAATTACATCATTAAAAATATAGGGTAAGGCAAAGCACTTGAATCAAAGTAAAAAACAGCTCAAGTCTCTATTAGAAAGCTGTCGACTATCGGATCGTTTTCGTTTTAAACGCCGTATTGAAAGGCTTAAAAATGATGATCAGGAAAGTGCTACTAAATTGGTCGATGATCTTGTAGCTTCGTGTGAATGGGTTGAGAATCGAAAACAACTGAATCGAGATATCTCTTACCCCGATCTTCCCATTAGTAGCCGCCGGGAGGAGATCAGTAAAGCTATTGAAGAAAATCAAGTAGTTGTTTTAGCAGGTGAAACTGGCTCAGGTAAAACGACCCAATTGCCCAAAATTTGTCTAGATCTCGGATTGGGCTGTAAGGGTTTGATTGGTCATACTCAGCCTCGTCGTTTGGCTGCGCGCACGGTAGCAAGCCGTATAGCTGAAGAATTGCATACCCCTTTAGGTGAACGAGTAGGCTATCAAGTTCGGTTCCATGATCAGGTGGGTGAAAATACTCAAATCAAGTTGATGACTGATGGTATTTTACTTGGTGAAACCCGTCATGACCGTTTCCTTGAACAGTATGAAGTTCTAATTATCGATGAAGCGCATGAGCGCAGCTTGAATATCGATTTCCTACTTGGCTATATAAAACGTATTCTTCCTAAGCGTCCCGATCTTAAGGTCATCATTACCTCTGCAACAATCGATTTAGAACGCTTCTCTAAGCATTTTAATAATGCACCTATTATTGAAGTATCGGGGCGAACTTACCCCGTAGAAGTTTTATATCGTCCGTTACATGAATTTGAGGCTGAAGATGAAAAAGCCCTAGATCTTCAACAGGGAGTTCTTGCTGCAGTTGAAGAGCTTTTAGACACTGAACGTAAGCAGGGTAAAGGGCCGCAAGGTGATGTGTTAATCTTTTTACCCGGTGAGCGTGAAATACGTGAAACAGCTGAGGTTCTTAGGCGAGCTGAATTAAAGCATACGGAAGTGCTTCCGCTATATGCGCGACTTTCTCTAGCTGAGCAAAACAGGGTGTTCCAACGCTCAGGTAAGGCTGCAGCAACTCGATTAATTTTATCTACCAACGTTGCTGAAACTTCCCTAACTGTGCCCGGTATCAAGTATGTGGTTGATACTGGCTTGGCTAGGATCAGCCGATATAGTTACAGATCCAAGGTTCAAAGGCTTCCCATTGAAGCTGTCTCTCAAGCGAGTGCTAATCAGCGTGCGGGTCGTTGCGGGCGTATCTCTGAAGGTACTTGTATACGTTTATATTCTGAAGAAGATTTTAATGCTCGGCCGGAGTTTACGGATGCAGAGATCCGTAGAACCAATCTTGCAGCAGTTATTCTTCAGATGCTGTCTCTTAAGCTTGGTGATATATCAGAATTTCCTTTTGTTGATGCGCCAGATAATCGATTTATAAATGATGGCTTTAAACTGCTTCAAGAGCTAGGAGCGGTAGACACTAAACGTAATATTACGCGTGTAGGTTGGCAGTTATCGAAACTACCTATCGATCCGCGTTTAGGGCGGATGGTAATAGAAGCAGCGAGAAACAAGTGCTTGCGTGAAGTTCTTATTATCGTGAGTGCTTTATGCATTCAAGATCCACGCGAAAGGCCTCAAGATAAACGTCAAGCAAGTGATGAGAAGCATCGCCAGTATGCCCACGAAGAATCTGACTTTTTATCCTTTGTGAATTTATGGGATCACTATGAAGAGCAAAGGCAAGAGTTAAGTCAAAATCAATTACGTAAATACTGTGCTAAACAATTTCTGTCTTATATGCGTATGCGAGAATGGCGTGATACTCACCGTCAATTGCATCTGATATGTAAAGAGCTGAAACAACAAGATGAGAAGTTTGTTGAAAGGGAGCAAGAAGCATCTTACGAAGCTATTCATCGTTCCCTTTTGGCTGGCTTGTTAAGCCATATGGGCTTCAAACAAGAGAATAAAGAGTACCTTGGGGCGCGTAATCGACGTTTTCTATTATTCCCAGGTTCCGTTGTATATAAGAAAGCCCCGAAATGGATTATTGCTGCCGAATTAGTCGAGACCAGTCAGTTATATGCTCGTTGTATTGCTCGCATTGATCCATCTTGGGCAGAAAAATTAGCGCCGAATCTAATTAAACGAAACTATAGCGAGCCTCATTGGGAGAAAAAGCGGTCAGAGGTCGTTGCGACCGAGCAGATTACGCTGTATGGCTTAATTATTGTACCTAAGCGTAAAGTAAGTTACGGGAAAATAGATCCGCTCATCGCTCACGAAATCTTTATCAGGCAGGCGTTGGTGGAAGGAGAGTTCAATTCCCAAGCAGCTTTTATCAAGAAAAATCGTGCTTTGTTAAGGGGTATTGAAAAGTTAGAAGCAAAATCTCGAAGAAAGGATCTGCTTGTCGATGAAGAGCAACTTTATGAGTTTTATCGACTTCGTCTGCAATCACTAAAGGGTGAACATATCGTTAATGGCGCCGCTTTTGAAAAGTGGCGTAAGGCCGTCGAGGAAGAAGCCTCTGATGCTTTGCATATGCAAGAAGAGGATATTCTGCAACGATCCGCTGATCATGTGTCTGTAGCCGCTTATCCCGACTTTTTCAGATGGGACGCAGCAAAGTTGAAGTTATTCTATAACTTCTCGCCAGGTGCGAAAGATGATGGTGTGACACTTCAGGTTCCCTTACCATTATTGAATGCGATCCCATTACAGCAGATGGAATGGCTGGTGCCAGGGATGCTTGAAGAAAAGTGTTCTGCAATATTAAAAGGCTTACCTAAACAGCAGCGTAAGCACTTTGTGCCAGTACCAAATTATGTTGAAGCATTTATAAACGCAGTTGAATTCGGGGTGGGCAATTTATACGAAGTTTTTGCTCATCAGTTGCTTCGTATGACCGGGATTAGAATACAGGAATCTGATCTAAGGCAGAGTGCGCTTCTTGATCATCTGACTATGAATATTAGGCTAGTGGATGAAAAAGGGCGGTTGCTAGGTGAGTCACGACGCTGGGATGTTTTAAATGATCAATTCGCATCACAAATAAATGAAAGGCTAACAGAGAAATCTGATAGTGAATGGGGACGCGAAGGTATAACTGAATGGGATTTTGGGGCGCTAGAAGAAAGCTGCAAAATCAACAAATATGCTGGTGTTGAGGTAGAGGCTTACCCTGTATTAGAAGATGCAGGTGAATCTGTAACATTATGCTTAAAATCTCATAAAGATGAATCTGTCCAAGTTAGTCGATTAGGGGTAACGCGTTTGGCTCTTCTTTCGATGAAGGAGCAGGTTCGTAATCTTAAGAAGGCACTGAAGAAGGATCAAATAACTCAAAGTGTATTATTAAGCGGTGGTCTATATACGCCAGCTCAATTAGAACAAGAGATTATTTGGCAGGCCTGTGCTTCGATTATATTGCCCGAGCATGGTGTTATAAGAGGTCAAACAGAATTTGAGCAAGTTGTCTTAAAGTGCAAAAGCGAAATTATACCGGCAGGGGAAAAACTGTTAGGGAATGTTCTCGAGCTTTGTCAAACCTATAACCGTATTCAGAAGCAGCTTAAAGGTAAGGTGCAGTTAAATGAGGTACCGGTTTTAAATGATGTTAAACACCAGCTATCACAGTTAATGTACAAGGGTTTTTTAAAGCAGGAATCGACTCATGTGCTGAAACAATATCCAAGGTATTTGAAGGGAATTGAAATTCGGCTTGAGAAATTTAGGCGTAATCTAAGGCAGGAGTGCCTTCATAGCGATCAATTGCAGCAGTGTATTGAACAGTATCAAAAGCGATATGAAAAACACTGTTCGCAAGGTATTTATGATCAGGAATTGGCAAACTACCGCTGGATGATTGAAGAGCTCAGAGTCTCACTGTTTGCTCAACAGTTGGGTACCGTTATAACAGTGTCTGAGAAACGCCTTAAGCAGCAGTGGGCGAAAGTGGCCAGTTGATGTAGATCAATAAATTTAGGGAGTAATACTTTTGTTGGGTGTTAACAGCTAAATAAATGCTCTCGCAAAGGTTGCAGAAGCCTTTTCGGTGTGTTGTAATGCCCGAAATTTATTTCTAAGAACCTGCTAAGGCCTTGTTAAATGGAGTTAATTCCCCGTTATAGGTACTAAAGCAGGAGAAAGATAGGGCAGAAGTTAAAGTTTTTTGTAGTGCTGCCGAGACAAAATTTAGAAGAAAAATGTGTTTCATTTATTTGAAATATATTTTTTTTATAGTATTTTCATAGCGTAATAGCGTGTTAAATGCGTTATGCTAGAAAAATTAAAAAATTCACTACTAGTATGTTGAATATTATTGAAGGGGAAATGTTGATGAAAAAGTCACTTATCGCTCTAGCTGTTGCTGGCGCTATGACTGCACCAATGATCGCACAGGCTGACGCTACTCTATACGGTTCTTTCCGTATCGGTCTACAAAAAGTAGACAACGGCGACACTGGTGTTGACGATCAGTCTTCTCGTTTCGGTATCAAAGGTGATATCGATCTAGGTCTAGACGGCACTAAAGGTCTATTCCACTGGGAAGCTCAGGCTAACAACGCTACAGTTACTGACCAGACTACTGCTCTAGGTTCTCGTCTGCACTACATCGGTGCTCAGGGCGATTGGGGTAAATTGCTTATCGGTAAGCAGTACCACCCACACTACCTACTAATCAGCGGTCCAACTAACATCTTTAACCCAGGTGACGGTGGTTACGGTGAGCGTTTCAACCTAGGTAACTCTGCTCTTGGTAAAACTGCTCACTTCATGAAGCGTACTGAAAACACTATCGCTTACTACACTCCAAAAATGAACGGCTTCCAGTTCATCGGTGGTGTTGTTCTAGCAACTGATGGTAATGACAGCAACGATTCTGTAGATGAGACTGTTGATGCAGTTAACCTTGCAGGTACTTACTCTGCAAACAACTTCACAGTTTCTGCTTCTTACGGCACTATCGAAACTGCAAACACTCCAGGTGCTGAACAGCAAACTGATGTTTGGGGTCTTGCTGCACAGTACAAGCTAGACGCTCTTCAGCTAATGGCTAAATACGAAGATAAAGAAACTGAAACAGGTTCTACAGAAAACTCTGATGAGCGTGTTTGGGAACTAGCTGCTCGTTACACAATGGGTGCTACTTCTGTATACGGTCGTTACGCTGATTACGAAGACGATGTAGCTAACTCTGATTTCGATCAGTGGGGCATCGGTGTTCAGCAGAAACTAGGTAAAGGTCGTGTATTCGCTGAATACGTTGACAACGATTCTGACGATACTGCTAACCCAGATCGCGCAGTACTAGGTTACCGTGTAGACTTCTAAGTCGACATTTCCTTACGGAAATACAGAAAAAGGCTTCCTTCGGGAAGCCTTTTTTCGTTTTTGAATTTAATTAGACTAACCTTCTCATAATTAAGCCTTTTTCCTATTTTTATTCTGGATGTTTCTCAGCTAGAATACCCTCTTATTTATTGGGTAAAGTGAAAGGATCCTGAATGAAAACCAAATTTCGCAGTTTGTTAGCGGCAGGTGCTGTTTCTTTAGCATTGACGCAGCCTGTTATGGCGGAAGAGGTCAATGTAGACCCTTGGGAAGGTTTTAACCGAGCCATGTTTAGTTTCAATGACGGTCTAGATACTTACGCCCTAAAGCCAGTAACAAAAGGTTATAAGGCGGTGATGCCTGATGTAGCTGAAACGGGTGTTAATAACTTTTTTGAAAACCTTGCTGATGTAGGTACATTCTTTAATAACCTGCTCCAAGGTAAGTTCGATAATGCGACCCAAGATTTTGCTCGAGTAGCATTTAATTCTACCTTTGGTTTAGCAGGCCTTATCGATGTTGCTACACCAATGGGTATTGAAAAGCACGATGAAGACTTTGGTCAAACATTAGGTTACTGGGGTGTTAATAGCGGTCCTTACCTTGTTGTTCCTTTCTTCGGTCCAATGACTGTTCGTGATGGCGTAGGTAAATTCCCAGATACTCTAGTAGATCCTGTTTATCACCTAGATGATAATGGTGCGCGTAATGCGCTTTACGTAACTCGTGTTATTGATACGCGTGCACAGCTATTAGAAAGTGAAAAGTTGATCTCTGGTGATAAATATATCTTTATCCGTGATGCTTACTTGCAAAAGCGTGCTTTCGATATTGCTGACGGTGATACTGAAAACTACGACGATAACAATTTCTAATATAGAAGTTTAGTGTGGATGAAAGCCTCAATTATTCAGATATAATTGGGGCTTTTTTGTAAGTCGTGATATCTGTGACTAAAAATCTATTGCAAGTTAAGTCAACTGGATTTAACGTGGTTTCTCATGGACTCTAGACTAATTTGCAAGGCCTGATATATGAGGCAAGCATACCAAACCATTCTATTGGTCGATCATGTTGCAGAAGCAATTGATTCGATCGTCGACGCCTGTAATCAGCTAGACCTTCCGCCTGTAAAAATTTCTACAGCTTTTAGTAGTGATTACGCATTAGAATTATTAGAAGAGCACAGTTTCTCTTTGGTGATTGTGGGTGTGAATGAGCGTTTAAAGCTGGTTGATCTTCAGCATTTAGCTACGTCACAAGCCCCGAAACCAATCCTTGCGTTATTACCTGATAGTGAGGTGAATCAGGTGATGGCAGCGCTGAGGAAGGGAGCTAGCAATGTATTCTTACAGTCTGAAATCCTTGATCAAGGTCCAGCGTTCTCACTAGCCATTAAATCCTTGCTTAACCAGGCGGAATTGATTGAGCAAAATCTTCATTATCGGGAAGAATTAGAGAAAAGTTTGGCTGAGCTTAAAGCAGATCAGCAGGCGGCTCATCAGATACAAAAAAACATGTTGCCTGCCACTGATGTTCAGTTAGGGGCGGTTCGAGCTCAATATCTATTAATCCCGTCGTTATATTTAAGTGGTGATTTCGTTGATGCTGTTAAGGTCGATGACAAATTGACCCTCTTTTACTTAGCCGATGTTTCAGGTCATGGGGCTTCTTCTGCACTTGTAACTGTTTTGCTCAAGAATATGACTAATCGGCTTCTGAGAAACTATAGGCGGCAATCGAGTTTTGACATTTTATCGCCAAAAGATGTGCTCCATCGAATCAACGTAGAGTTGCTTGATACAGGGTTAGGTAAGCATTTGAGCATGTTTATCGGTTTATACAATGAAGCTGACGCTAGCTTAAGTTACGCTGTAGGTGGACATCATCCTATGCCAATATTGCATGATCGGGATGGCTGTCGCTTCCTTGAGGGGAGAGGGATGCCTGTAGGTCTCTTTCATGAGCCTCTATATGATGAGAGAACATTGCAGCTGCATGCTGAGTTTGAAATTACATTGTTCTCTGACGGTATCTTTGAAGTATTGGAAGAGTCGAATATGGAAGCTAAAGAACAGCGCCTTATTGATGCGGTTTCTGGTACTAAAGGTGGGGGGCCGAACAGCATTCGAGATGCTTTACTTGCTAGTACTATTGATGCGGCTCCGGATGATATCGCAATTATGACGATTTGCAGGCAGTAATCATGCAAGAAGGTTTAATATATTCAGCCTTGGTTGAGGGGCGATTTGTCCTCAAATTCGTTGGAGATGTTCGTCTTACCTTGTGTACTACTCTGGATTGCCATTTAGAACAATCTTTAGCTGATCCTTCTGTGAGTGAGGTTTTGATCGATCTGACGCAAGCAGAAGGGATTGATAGTACTTCCCTAGGGTTGATTGCGAAATTAGCTATTAAGGCTGATCATGCAGGAATGGATAAGCCTGCTCTTGTCTCAACAAACTCAGATATAACTCGAATCCTGTATACCATGGGGTTTGATCATATTTTTGTTCTGCTAGAAGAACTCCCACCTTGCGTTGAAGATCTTAAAGAATTGCCGCTTGTGCAGGAATCTGTTGCTGAAATGCAGGAGAGAATTATTGCTGCGCACCGTATTCTTATGGATCTTAATGAAGCAAATAGGGAGGCTTTCCAAGATCTCGTTAATACGCTCGAATCAGTTAAAGAGTAATCTATTTCGCTAAGTAAGTTATAAACAGCTTCTGTGGATAACTTTGTTAGTTTTTTATGGTTAAGTTGCTATAGGCCCCGTAAAACTTGGCTATTTAACAAATTGCGTGAAAATAATACAGGTTGAAAAGTCTTTATTTTTCAGTGCGTTAAAATTTGTTTTGGATGGTTTTTGTCAAGCTGTTTTTCAAAATAAATCGTGCTGAGAGACAAAAACCTTCCCGCAATTATTGGATAAAGCTTTTAAAGGCCTCTTGAGTTTCAGAAGAGGCTTGTTGATATAAGCTTTTCAACAAAATTAGCTTCATTTGTTCATCAGTCACTTTATCTCCTTTTAAAACAGTGGGTGTTTCAATGACTGAAACCTGCTGGGTAGCATTGCTGTTTGATCTATTGAAATCAGCTAGCTCTCTCTCAAAATCTATCCCTAAACGGAATCCCTTTAGTGGTAGAAGTTCTGCTTTAAATTGAATTGGATTTTTGTCGTTTTTGAGTTGCCAGTTAAGCTCGCGGTTGAAATGCTCTAGCTGTCTTGTGTTTTTGATCTCAGGTGTTTTAAGTGTGAGGGTTTGTTTCTCTGAGCTAAATAAAAGTACGCTTGGATGGCTTTGCTCTAGCTCATAATCGCTGCCATTCTTTATCTCTGCTGTGTAGGAAACAAGAAGTTGGTTATTCCCATCAGGTAGGTTTAAAGATCGATCGTTGGAAAAAAAAGAGGATACACTTTCGCTGCCGTTGATCGCGTGAACTTTAATGCCTTCACCCAATATTAACTGGTTATCTGCCATTACATGAGGTGCTGAAATCAGTGTCACCAACAAAGCTAGTTTTTTCATGAGGTTCTCCAGAAGGTAAGAATGGCTCAATAGGCTTGAAGGGGAGGACCTATTGAGCCACCGTTTAGCAATTAGAACTTGATTTGCATGCCTGCAAGAACGTCGATTTCAGAATCAACGCTAGCATCGTCAAAACTTGCTTTAGCAACTTCGGCGAAGACTGATACGTTCTTCTGTGACGGGAATTTATAAGTCACGTTGGTGTACCAAGAGCTTGCATCTTGGTTGTCTGCATCAGAATCTACATTTACGTAACCTAGCGCTACTCGTGTTGTTTCTAGAGGCTGGAAAATAGCGACTAAGTTACTGATATCAGCATCAGCTGTCGCTGGGTTGCCATAGTCAGTCGAACTGAAATCCGTTCCAAAAGTTGCAAAACCAGCATCGAATTTGGCACTAACACCCCAAGTATCATCTGAATAGGTCGAACCGCTAGCCTGATGAGTTTGGTAGGCTGCTGCTAGAGAGAGTTGAGAAAGTTTAGTGCTAACAAATAGATCTGTTGCTTCACCATCTTCGCTGGCATTGCCGTCTGATGCTATTTCATGTGATACAACTACAGTGGCATTATCAAAGCTTGCTTCTAGGCGGATAAGATCGTCGCCTGAGCTTTTAACTACATCAAACTGATCTTCATCAAGGATTGTTTCATAAGCCGCTTCCACACCAAATTCGTCACCGGCCGTATTTGTTTTACCCACTTTTAACTTCAAATTGCTGTATTGAAGGCCTAGGTAAGCTTCTTCCAATTTGCTATCGCTTGCACTGGAATCATCAGCCGAACCGTTGAAGGAAAAATCAAGTTGACCGAAGGCTTTAAGATCGTTACCTAGATCGTAAATAATTGTATTCTTCAGCTCTAAATCATCAAACTCTACGTCAAAATCATTGGCTTTTTTGTAGTCGTCACGTAATTGAAGCTGCCAATCGCCTTTAAGCTTATAAGTTAAGCCGTCAGCGCTGTAAATTGTTGCTGCCATGGATGTGCTGGTAGCGAGTGTTGCGGTAATAGCTACAGATAAAGCTAGTTTTTTCATGTTTGCCTCTTTTGTATTTTTTAGAACCTCTTGCTCAGATTTGTATCGAGCTCAGAGGGAAGCTTTGTAATTCAGTCAGTGACTATTTGACTCGGGACAACTGGGACATCAGTTGTGAAATCCTAAGTGCTCAATAGCCGACTTAGAGTTTTAAAATGTCAAAACCGTGCTGCAAAAATGGCATTCAGTTTGGGGATTGCAGGCACAGCTATCCGCTAGTCCTCCTTTGGATTAGTTGAAGTTGATTGAGATTGGATCGCAGGAATTTACAGCCTGACTTGTAAATTCCTGCTGATATTGAATTTTGGCTAGGGCTAGCCTTCACCCTCAGAGATCGCAGCTTCGCAACCCGGGTTCTTGCTGGAATTAGTTCTCTTTCTCCAAGCTTCGATGATTGGGGGAAGGACTAAAATAACGATTGCTGCAATGACGATGCTCAGTGTCAGTGGTCGCTCCCAAAGGAAAGCGAAGCTGCCGTCAGAGATGGTTAAAGCACGGCTTAAGTTGTTTTCCATCAAACCGCCTAAGATGAAACCAAGCAGCATAGGGGCCATCGGAAACTCAAGCAGTTTTAGGAATATGGCTATGACCGTAATGATCGCCATCATGTGAATATCAAAGCTATTAAAGCTCACGAGATAAACACCAGTGATCGAGAAGAAAAGGATCAATGGGATTAAGATTGGTCTAGGAATAACTAGTAGTCGGGAGATGTATGGAATCAACGGCAGATTAAGAATCAGCAGTACCAAGTTGCCAAAATACATCGAAATGATGACAGACCAGAACACATCCGGATTATCTAGAAATAAACGAGGGCCCGGCTGAATGCCGTAAGCAATTAATGCACCCAGCATAATTGCTGTTGTACCTGAACCAGGAATACCTAGCGTCAGAAGTGGTACGAATGAGCCCGTAGATGCTGCATTGTTTGCAGATTCCGGTGCTGCCAAGCCACGTAACGCGCCCTTGCCAAATTTTAGTTTCTCTTTGGCTGAAGCAAGGTTGCGTTCCAGACCATAAGCAAGGAATGACGCGATGGTTGCACCTGCACCTGGAAGGATCCCAATTAGGAAACCAAAAAAGGAAGAGCGGCCAACGGTTGGGGCAACGTGCTTAACTTCTTCTTTGCTTAGCTTCATGCTGCCTAGTTGGCTCATATCCATAGGTGCTTCTTTCTCGTTATGCTGACCTTTAAGCACAGTCATAACTACCTCGGTTAAAGCAAAGGTTGCCATAGCTAAAAGTAAGAAGCTTATACCATCGATCAAGTCGACGCTGCCAAAGGTAAATCGGGTTGTGCCAGATGTAACATCTGTACCTACAGTCGCGATCATTAGGCCTAATACGGTCATGATTAGCGCTTTGATAACTTGGCCTTTACCAGAGAATGCTGCTACCGCCGTTAAACCAAGAATCATCAGGGCAAAGTAATCGCTCGATTGGAAACTCAACGAAACTGAGGCTAATGCAGGTGCTGCAAATAGCAGTACCAGTGCACCGATAGTGCCGCCTGTAAATGATGAGTATGCAGCTAGGGCTAGTGCTTTACCTGCTTGTTTTTGTTGAGCCAGTGGGTAACCGTCAAAAGAGGTTACAACTGTGCTCGCACAGCCCGGAGCATTGATTAAAATCGATGAAGTTGAACCACCAAAGACTGCACCGTAATAAACACCGGCCATCAAAATAATCCCAGAAGAGGGGTCTAGTCCGTAAGTGATTGGGATCATTAGGGCTACGGCTGAAATAGGACCTAAGCCTGGTAACATCCCGATAAACGTGCCTGCAAAGCAGCCAACAACGACCATCAATAGGTTAAAAGGCATCACCGCTGTGGTAAGCCCGGTAATAATTCCGTCTAACATGGGATCAGCCTCCAAAAATTACAGTTAACGCTTTACCTGGAGCCAGATAAATGTCGAGTAGTTGTGTCAGTGCAAACCATAGAAAAATGGCAAAAGGCACTGATGCAATAAATAGGGTCTTGGGTCTTCTTTCGCCTAATAGCCAGTAACCACCGACTAAAAAGAAAATGGTAGAAATTAAGAAGCCTAGCCATTCAAGTGCTAATGCAAAAAGTACAACGAGCAGTAATAGCTTGATTACTAATGGGAAGTCATACCCTTTAAGAACTAACTTTTGGTCATTGCTAGATTTGGTTGTAGCCAGCAGTAAGATGGACAGTACGCCACCTACTATTGCCAAAGCATTAGGAATTGTTTGTGCATGGAACGGTTCGAATTCATCACCAGGCAGTAAAGGGATCTGAGTTGCATAGTAGCCGTAAGCTACAGACAAACTGAGAAATACCAGACCACCAATATGATCTTTGCATAAGGTCATGAGGATCCTCCTGCTATGGCAGAGGCCATAACTGTCTATTTAAAAAAACCGAGGGCCAGTCGACAGAGGCCAAAAGGCAAAGCCCTCGGTAAAGAAGGCCTGACTTAATCAAAGTCAGGAATATTGCTGCGAAATGAGAGTGTGTTTACTTAAGGAATCCAAGTTCGCGCATTAGAGCACCAACTTCTTTTTCCTGAGTTTCTAGGAATGAGACAAATTCAGGACCTGGTTTGAAAATCTCTGTCCAGCCATTACGTGAACGTACGGTTTCCCACTCAGGTGTGTCGTACATTTTGTCTAGAGATTCAATAAACTCAGCTTGTTGCGCTTCACTTGTGCCTGGTGCTGCGAAGAAACCACGCCAGTTTACAAATGTAGTGTCATAGCCAAGTTCTTTTAGGGTTGGGACCTCTGGTGCTGCTTCATTTCGTTCGCTACCTGTCATGACTAGAATGCGTACTTCGCCTGCTTCAGCTAGGGCTAACGCTTCACTGAAACCTGTTGATAGAAGTTGTGTTTCTCCAGAAAGAAGGCCAGCCATTGCTTTACCGCCTGCATCGTAAGCAACATAGCGAACTTGACGTGCATCACCGCCTGTTGCTTTAAATGCCATTGCTGCTACTAGATGATCCATACTGCCACGAGCAGAACCGCCTGCAATTTTGATAGAGCGCGGGTTAGCTTTGTAGTCAGCAACCACTTGTTTGAAATCGGTGTATTTTGAATCTTTCTTAACTACAAAGGCACCGTAATCGCCGATAGTTGCAGCGATTGGTGTTAGGTCACGGAATGATTGTGGGAATACTTTAGATAATGAACGAATTACGATAGGAGTTGAGTTCACCATCAAGGTGTCTTGCTTCTGTTCAGCTGTCTCGATCAAGTGAGCAATGGCTTTACCACCGCCACCGCCAGACATGTTTTCGTAAGAAATAGTATCAACAATACCTGCTTTAGATAGCGCTTCGCCTGTGCCACGGGCTGTTGAATCCCAGCCGCCGCCAGCACCACCAGGGATTAGAAAGTGAATGCTTTCCATGGCTTGAGCTTGGTAGGAAACACCGGCTGTCATGCATGTTGTTAATACGGCCGCCATCAGAGTTTTTTTGCTTTTAACTTTACCGAACATCGAGATCACCTCGTATTTATTTTTGTGATGCCTACAAAGTAGTGAGGTTTATTCGGCAAATGAAGCTTATGAAATTAAAGGCTTTTTAATCCTTAAAAATCATTTTGTTCATAATGTTTACGGGGCTTTTTAATCGAGGTTAGCTAAGCTTTAAAGTATCTAATGATTAGGGTATTTAGCGAGTTCACTGAATGAGTTTGGATATTAAATTACTAAGCCGATTAAAGCTTAAGAGCCGTATGATCCTGATTTTGGGATTAATGGCGATTGTGCAGACAGGTTTTATCGGTGTTTTTGCGGTCCATTACCTGCATAAATCGCTAGATGAACAGATTGGTCAAAGAGCTTTAGATGTGGCTAAAACAATTGCTGTCGCTCCACAGATCATCGACGCAGTACAAAGGGGCGATAGCCAATATTTACAGCCTTTAAGTTTGCGATTAGCAGAAGAAACTCAAGCTCGCTTTGTTGTGATTGGAGATAAGCAGGGGATCCGTTTAGCACATCCACGAACAGAAAAAATTGGTCGGCCGATGTCTGATGATGAAGGTGATGATAATGCTCCGGCGCTTGTTGCTGGTCAGGGGTACCTTTCTAAAGCTTTAGGCAGCATGGGGTGGTCGATGCGGGGAAAAGCGCCGATCTTTTCAAATGAGGGTGAGGTTATAGGTCTGGTATCAGTTGGTTATCATCTTGATCAGGTCGAAAACATTATTGAAGAGTATCGGATCACACTGATCGCTGTTATTGGGGCGTCATTTTTATTAAGCGCAATGATTGCGGTTTGGTTTGCTAATCACTTTAAGCGAGCCATTTTTGGCTTAGAACCTGAGCAGATCGCTCGTTTATTTGATGAGCAAAGAGCAACGTTAGAATCGGTGCGTGAAGGGATAATCGCTATCAATAATGATGGACGGATCACAACCTTTAATCGAACAGCTGTGGAAACATTAGGCTTAGCCGATTATGCAGAGCTGACGGGGCGACATATATCAGAGGTGTTACCCGACAGTACAATGCTAGAGGTGCTAAAAACAGGGCAGCCGCAATTTGACGAGGAGGTCTGGCTCTATGGACAAAACCTCATTGCTAACCGCTTACCGTTAAAACAAGGTGATCAGATTACTGGAGTTGTTTCGAGTTTTAGGCGTAAAGACGAATTAGCAATGGTGAGTAAAAAACTAACGCGAATTCAGCAATACGCAGACAGTTTACGCAGCCAGTCACATGAATATTCTAATAAACTGCATACCATTGCAGGTTTGATTCAGATTGGGGCAACTGATGAGGCTCAGGCGCTGATAGGACAAGAGGCGCAAAGCCATCAAGAGCTGATCACATTGTTACGTGAAGCGGTTTCTGATCCTGTATTGGCAGGGTGTTTATTAGGTAAATATAACCGTGCTAAAGAGATGGGGCTTCACCTTATTATTGATCCTGATAGTAGAATGCTATCGCTACCCGAGAAGCTCCCTCGAGAACACTTAGTCAGCATTATCGGCAACTTAATCGATAATGCACTTGAGGCTACATGGGAGCATACGGGTATAGGTGGAGAGGTTGCGCTTAGTATGTTGGATCTGGGTACAGATCTAATTTTTGAGATTGAAGATCAAGGGCCAGGTGTAAAAGAAGGCGATCAAGAGAAGATCTTTGAAAAAGGATATACCAGCAAAACTAAAGATGGGCACGGCATTGGGTTACATCTAGTGAAACAGCTTTTAGGTAATTTAAATGGCACAGTGACCTGTGAACTAGGAGAAAAAGGGGGAAGTCGATTTATCGTCTATATCCCCAAAGCTCAGGGGTGAGGTTTATTCGTAGGTATAAAGAAATGAGTATTGCTAAAGCTTGATACTCAGTGAAATAAAACTCAATTAACAAGTATAAAAAGATGAGTGATATTCGAGTTGTTATTGCAGAAGATGATCAGCAAATAGCTGAGATACAAAAGCGGTTTTTAGAGCGCATCTCTGGATTTGAGTTAGTTGGGATTGCTCACGGGCTAGAAGAAGCAGAGGATCTTGTTGAGGTCTTACAGCCAGAGCTTTTGTTGCTTGATATCCAGTTTCCGACAGGAACCGGTTTGGATTTATTAAGAAAGCTGCGTTCAGGTAATCACGGGACGGATGTTATTTTAATTACCGCCGCCAAAGAGGTGGAAACCCTGCGCGAGGCACTGCGTGGTGGCGTGTTTGATTATATTTTAAAGCCACTGGTTTTTGATCGGCTGCAGGAAACCCTCGAAAACTATCAACTACACCTTAAGAAACTTCAAGCTATGGAGTTATTGGCTCAAAGTGATGTGGATACAGTGCTACCTCGGTCTATTGGACAAAGCTCAAGCCTTTCAACTGTTACAGGAGTGGCTCGCCTACCAAAAGGCATTGATGGTATTACTTTAGATAAAGTCCGAAATGTTTTTTGTGCAGTAAATACCCCACTCAATGCTGAAGAGGTTGGGGAGGAGATCGGCGCGAGTCGTACTACGGCAAGGCGCTATCTCGAGTTCTTAGTGAGTGCAAATGAGCTTATGGCTGAAGTTAGCTACGGCAGTGTTGGGCGTCCAGAGAGAAGATATACCCAAATTAAATAAGTGTTTAACGGTCTGATCATTGCGTATGTTGATCTGATTAGGTTACTGTCCCAGACCTAAGTTAGGCAGAATTATTTATTAGATTATACTGCCTTATTTCCCCTGATTAGAGGTTCTATGCTCACACGCAGACGCTTTTTACTGGGCTTACTTCCGCTAGGTTTAGCTGGTTGTACAACTCATGATGCATTTCGAATCGCAACCAGTGTAGCAAGAGGCCAAAGTGTTGAAGGTGCACTTACCTCTCACGCTAAAAGTAAAGCGACCGGTTGGGTGACCAACCCTAAAGGTTTGGTTAATGATATTAAAAAGTTCTCTCAACTGATCAGCAGTGTATGGGGAGAGGATGAAGCCCTTCAGCCCACGCCAACGACCTATGTTAAATATACCGATAAGTACCTGAGTCGAGGAATCGTAGACTTCGAAAAAGGACAAATTCGCGTCGAAACTTTAGATCAGAGCAAGCTGCAAAGTGCGATAGTAACTTTGCTGTTATCGCCAGAAGATCCAACCCAAGTCGATCTTTATTCGGATGCCCCAGTTACTTTGGGGGGAGAGCCTTTTCTGTATCAGCAGATCCTAGATCATGAAGGCCAACCAGTAAGATGGGGGTGGCGCGCTGAGCGATATGCAAAATACCTTCTAGCGAATTCGTTACAGAAACGTCAAGTAAAGACCGCTAATGGTGTTACAAAAACGGAGTATTTTGTTGAGCTTCCTTTGGTCGAAAAGCACCGCTTAAAAAGGCGCTATCGATACGCCACTTTAGTGGACAAGTATTCTCGACAATACAATATCAATCCCTCCTTAGTGTATGCGATCATCGAGACTGAAAGTCACTTTAACCCTTTTGCGGTCAGTCATGCTCCAGCTTATGGATTAATGCAGATTGTTCCAACAACAGCTGGACGAGATGCTCACCAAGAGATTTATGGTCGCGCCGGTACTCCTTCTAGGAATTATCTATTCAATGTCGAGAATAATATCCGTATGGGGTGTGCTTATCTGCATATTTTACAAACACGTTATTTAGTTGAAGTAAGGGATCCGCAGAGCAAGGAATTTTGCATAATTGCTGCGTACAACGGTGGTGTGGGTAATGTGCTTCGAAGTTTCTCTAGTGATCGTCGGCAAGCAATTAGTGCGATTAATCGATCATCTTCCTCTAGCGTGTGGCAGAGATTGCAGAGCCGCATGCCATTAGAAACACAGCGCTATTTGGTCAAAGTAACCGACGCTAAGCGCCGTTATGTATAAGAATCAAATGATTGGCATATACCTAAAGCGATTCGCTCTATAAAATAGCGCCTTTCAGCTTCGATGATCAGGAGATAGCGTGACACAGTTTCGTCCATGTATCGATCTGCACCAAGGGCAGGTTAAGCAAATTGTTGGAGGTAGCTTGCAAGATAGTGGTGCTGATACCAATTATGTAAGCCCTTATGATGCGGCTTATTATGCGGAACTTTATCAGCAGCATAATCTGACGGGCGGTCACGTCATCGCATTAGGGCCTGGTAACAAAGAGCAGGCTTTATTAGCGCTCTCAACTTGGAAAGGTGGTCTCCAGTTTGGTGGTGGTGTAAATAATGAAAACGCTACTGAGTTTCTAGAAGCCGGTGCATCCCACGTTATTGTTACTTCGTATCTATTCGATCAAGGTCAATTCAGCTGGGAACGTTTAGAGAAGATTAAAGCTGAAACTGGTGCTGATAAGCTTATTTTGGACCTTAGCTGCCGTCGTACGGAAACGGGTTGGAATATAGCGACCGACCGTTGGCAAACGGTGACGAGTCTGGCAGTTGATGAGAAAACTTTGTCTGAATTAGGTGAACATTGCGCTGAATTTTTAATCCATGCTGCGGACGTTGAGGGCTTACAGGGTGGTATAGATCAAGAGCTAGTTAAGCTCTTAGGAAAAGCGTGTTCGATTCCAGTTACTTATGCCGGTGGGGCGCGTTCTCTAGAAGATCTAAAGCTGGTGGATCAGCTATCTCAAGGCAATGTCGATCTTACAATCGGCAGCGCTCTAGATATCTTTGGCGGTAAGGGTGTCACTTTAGAAGAGTGTATCGCGTGGAATGCTCGATAAAGTAAATCAAGGATAAGAAAAAGGCAGCGAATCTCGCTGCCTTTTTTATTTGTGTAGATGGACAGTTTTATTTAAAAAGCTGCGCAAATTGCCCATAGCCTTGGGCTGTTAGCTCCTCTTTAGGTACAAAGCGAAGAGACGCTGAGTTTATGCAATAACGTAAGCCTGTTGGAGCTGGACCATCGTTAAAAACATGACCCAAATGAGAATCTGCTCGTGAACTTCTTACTTCAACTCGTTTCATAAAGAAGGAGTTGTCCTCTTTCTCTACGATTTCTACTCCTTTGATAGGCTGAGTAAAACTCGGCCAGCCGGTACCGGACTTGTATTTATCCGTCGATGAGAAGAGTGGTTCACCACTGACGATATCTACATAGATGCCTTCACGCTTTTCATCCCAGTACTCGTTATCAAATGGTCTTTCTGTGCCATCTTCTTGAGTTACTTTGTACTGAAGCGGACTAAGATTAGACTTTAAATAGTGCTCAGAAGGTTTTACAAACTGTTGGATGCGATAGTCAGCATCTGAACTTTGGCCTTTGTATTGGGATAGATCATGTTTAGCATTTTCACCCCAAACCTTTGATAAAAATTGATCACGACCAGAGCCATTACGGTAGTAGCTATAGCGAAGTGGGTTTTTCGCATAATAATCTTGGTGATAATCCTCAGCAGGGAAGAAGTTCTTAAACGGTGCAATTTCAGTCTCTAAAGGTTTACCGTAAACGCCAGACTTAACAAGTGCATCAACAGACTGATCGATAGCATGTTTTTGAGCTGCATTATGATAGTAAACCGCCGGACGGTACTGCTTCCCTCTATCAACAAATTGACCATCTCCATCGGTTGGGTTCATAACTCGCCATAGATGTTCGAGTAGGCCAGCGTAAGAGATTATTTCAGGGTTGTAGTACACCTGAATCGCTTCAGTGTGTTTGGTTAAACCTGCAGAAACTTCTTTGTAATTTGGATTTGCTTTTTCGCCTCCGCTATAGCCTGAAATGACCTGAACAACACCATCGAGCTTTTCAAAGTCTGATTCTGTGCACCAGAAACAGCCGCCGGCGAAAGTAGCTATAGCAAGCTGATTTGATTGTGTTATTGCTGGTGCAGTTGATAGGGAGGCTTGCTCATTTCCTGTGGACAAGGTCGCAATACCCACGCCAAGTATTGAAATGGCTGAGATGGCAATTATTTTTTTCATTTCGACAGAACCTGTAAATACTGGTAATGAAAATTTAGAGAGGTAGTTAAGCAATTGGTTCCATAAAATCTGAAAGCCTTTTACTAAGCCATTATAAAAAGCGGAATTGGTAAACTTTGCTATGCTCTTATTAGGGGAGAGCCCCCTATAATTGCTTAAGGAGCTCGATATCGGTACATCAAACTGTAATGATCCAACATTATTGTTATTGCCGGTTTGGCCAAAGGAATGAAGTTATGCTTTCTAAATCCAATCCAAATCAAATTGAATCCCCTTGCGTAAGAAATTGTTGCCTGAATGAGCATGATATTTGCGTTGGGTGTTATCGATCTTTAGACGAAATCCTTCGTTGGAGTAAAGTGTCGGAAGATGAGCGTTCAAGGATTTTAAAGAATACTGATCGTCGCAAGGCGCAGTTGTCTGCTATTAAGCTAAATGATTGAAAAGCTAGTCTACCTTTTTCAAAACTGACTGATATGTAATCACTAGTCGAGAGTTTTGAGCAATATGCTGAAATATCAGAGTTTTTTGATAAATATCCTTTGACATATTGTGCCAGTTAGGCGAATTTTATAGATGATTTTTATACCCCTTGTAATTTAAAGTGTATTGAAGCGGTATATTGATGTAATTCTTATAGAAATAAGGAACATCCATGATGGACGCTAACAGTGTATTGGCAATGCCTGAAGAGCTATCTATTGCAAATGTGACTGAATGGCAGCAAAAGTTAGGTAATTACCTAAACTCGGTTGATTCTGTTGTCTTAGATGGTGCTCAGCTCAGTCGAGTAGATACTGCCGCACTGCAGCTGTTAACGGCTTTTTGCTTGAAAGCGCAAAACTTGCAAAAGTCTGTAGAGTGGAAAAACCCTTCTGATTCTCTAGTGAAGACTGCATGTCAGTTAGGTCTAGAAAAAACTCTATCCCTTAAAAATGATTAACCTGCTCAGGATTTATGTGGAGATTAGTATAAATGGCTAGCATCTTAGTTGTTGATGATTCGGCTTCCCTAAGAAATATGGTGACCTTTACCCTTAAACAGGAAGGTTACCAAGTAGTAGAAGCGGCTAATGGGCAGGAAGCTTTAGGTAAGGCTCAAACAGGACGTTTCGATTTGGTTCTTACAGATGTAAATATGCCGATTATGGACGGCATTACATTGTGTGCCGAGTTGCGTAAATTACCCGCGTTTAAGTTTACGCCAATTTTAGTTTTAACTACCGAAAGTTCCCCTGAAATGAAACAGAGGGGTAAAGCGGCTGGTGCAACGGGGTGGCTCGTTAAACCATTTAATCCTGAGAAACTTCTTAGCACAATTAAGCGTGTAGTACGGTAGATAGCATTATGAGTATTGATCTATCACAGTTTATAGCTACTTTCCTTGAAGAGAGCTATGAAGGTTTAGAGGTTATGGAGTCCAGCCTTCTAAATCTTGATTCAGCCGATGAAGAAACGATCAATACTATTTTTCGTGCTGCGCACTCAATAAAAGGCGGTGCGGGCACGTTCGGTTTCAACGAAGTAGCAGATTTTACCCATGTAGTTGAAACATTATTAGATGAGTTACGTAGTGGCAAACAGTCCATAACCCCCGAGCTTGTTAATCTCTTACTTGAGTCTGTCGATTGTATCAAAATGCTTCTTGAAGCGGCTCAAGATGGCCCTGAAGTTGATGCTGCGAAGATCCAGCAAGTAAAACAGCGTTTAGAGCAAGCTTTGGGGCAAGAGCCTTCTCAAGATCAAGCGCTGTCCGAGGCTCCAGTAAGTGATTCTGGTGAGGCTGATGCTGAGATGTCTTGCTGGAATATAAAGTTTACCCCTCATCGTGATCTACTCCAGGCAGGCCACGAGCCTGCTTTTATGTTTGAAGCCTTGGCTGAGTTAGGTGAGTTAACGGCAACTCCAAGTTTTGCAAATTTGCCTGATTTTTCATCTATAAATTCAGAAGAACTTTTTCTCTCTTGGGATTTACAGCTCGTTTCTGATGATTGTTCAGAAGATGAGGTTCGGGAAATCTTCGAATGGGTAGAAGACGAATGTGATCTCGAAGTAAATCAGGGGAAAGCTTGCTCTGATCCTCTCACTGTTAAAGAGGATGCTGTAAGCAGTGAAGCAGGATGGTCAATCTTGTTTAGCCCTAAGCCTTCAATGCTTGAAACAGGCAATGAACCTAGTTTCATGTTTGAAGCGTTAGAAGAATTAGGTCAACTTGATATTCAAGTTAATCTAGAGCGACTAGTCGATTTTGATAAGCTTAATCCAGAGCAGCTGTTACTTTCTTGGCAATTAGATCTGATATCTGATTGCAGTAAAGAAGAAATAGAAGAGGTGTTTGAGTGGGTTGAGGATGAATGTACTCTAGATTTAGAACCTAAAGTGCAACAGTCTTCTAATGAAGTTGAGGAAAGTTCTGTAGAAAGTGGAACGCCATCAAACGTAGAACCCCCTGCAATTCAATCTTCTGCCCCTATAGCAGAGTCTGCACCCAAACTTGAGACACAAAAATCAAGTGCTTCTGTACCTGCAAATCAAGCTAGCACAGCTCGGAAACCTAAGGCAGCTGAGAGCAGCTCTATTAGGGTAGATACAGATAAAATCGACGCACTAATTAACCGTGTTGGTGAATTGGTAATCACTCAAGCCATGCTTGGACAGGTGGGAGAAGAGCTCGCTGAAATAACCGGCGGTTCTGAAGTCGAGCGCCTGCAGTCTGGTCTTGAGCAATTAGAGAGAAACACGCGCGATCTCCAAGAAGATGTAATGCGTGTTCGTATGTTGCCTATTAGTTTTGTTTTCAACCGCTTCCCTCGTTTGGTTCATGATGTCAGTGGCAAGTTAGGTAAGAAAGTAGAGCTCGTTATTACAGGTGAACAAACGGAAATCGATAAGACCGTAATGGAGAAGATCGGTGATCCAATGGTTCACTTGATTCGAAATTCTCTTGATCATGGTTTAGAAGCGCCTGATGAGCGTGTGGCTGCAGGTAAGTCTGAAGTCGGCAGGGTGGAGCTTAATGCATATCATCAGGGTGGCTTTATCATTATCGATATTACCGATGATGGTCGTGGGTTAAACACCGAAAAAATCTACCAGAAAGCATTAGATAACGGGCTTATAACCGCTGATCAGCAGCTTAGTGATAGTGAAATTAATGAGCTTATCTTTAAACCTGGTTTTTCGACAGCTGATGCGGTGAGCGATCTATCGGGCCGTGGCGTTGGCATGGATGTAGTAAGACGTAATATTGAATCGTTAGGCGGGCATGTCAGCGTGACTTCTGAACCCGGTCACGGTTCAACCTTTAGTGTCAGTCTGCCTCTGACTTTAGCCATACTAGACGGTCAGCTTGTTCGTGTGCATAACGAAACTTATATTGTTCCGCTGATTTCTATTGTAGAAACAATCCTTGCTGATAAATCTGCAATGAGCCCGATTGCGGGTGAAAACAAACTGCTTCATTTCCGCGAAGAATATATCCCGCTTATCAACTTACGTACTCTATTTAAGCTTCCTGTCGACGAAGATCAAACTGATACATGTTTAATCGCCATTGTTGAAAATGGTGGGCAAAAAATCGGTTTAGTTGTAGATGAACTATTTGGACAGCAGCAGGTTGTAATTAAAAGCTTGGAAGTTAACTTCAAGCGTATTGAAGGGTTTGCAGGAGCAACGATCTTGGGCGATGGCAGTGTGGCGCTAATCCTTGATATTGCCGGTCTGATGAAACGCGGTTTGGATTTTGAATCGGCAAAAGCTGCTCAAAAACGAAATGAAATATCACGTAGTGAACATGCTGATCAGGGAGCTGTGGCATGACAGATACTGAATGGCAGGAGCAATCTGAGCTTTTAGATCAAACAGCCGATGGGCACCAATATCTAAGTTTTCTTCTTGATGATGAAGAGTACGGGGTGGATATTCTTAGGGTGCAGGAACTTAGAGGCTGGACGCCGGTTACTCATGTGCCAGATATGCCTGACTACCTAAAAGGTGTGCTGAACTTACGTGGGGCGATTATTCCTGTGATTGATCTGCGTTTGCGATTTGGTCTTAATCCTGTCGAATATGGGCCTACAACAGTTGTTATTGTGATCAATGTAGATAGTGGCACTAGTCAACGTGTGATGGGGATCATTGTTGATGCGGTTGCTGAAACATATACGCTGTCAACAAATCAGATACAACCAGCACCACAGATAGGTGGAGTGATAAATGCTGAATTTATTACTGGCCTTGTGGCGCAGGATGACAAAATGATTGTCCTGATGGACATAGATGAATTAATGAATTCCGATGAGTTAGCTGCAGACTCATCAACAAGAGCTGAAGTGTAAGGGGCGGAGGATAAGAAATGAAAATCAATGAGCCGGTTACGGATCGCGAAGTTAAGCTCAGAGATGGTCAGGAACTTGTTACAAAAACAAACCTGAAAGGGATAATTACTTATACCAATCCGGACTTTATAGAGATCAGTGGGTTTAGTCGGGATGAGTTAGTGGGGAAAAACCACAATGTGGTTCGTCACCCCGATATGCCCCCTGCGGCCTTTAAAGATCTATGGGATACCCTTAAGTTGGGACGTCCATGGTCAAAATTAGTAAAAAACCGTTGTAAAAATGGTGATTACTATTGGGTTAAGGCTAATGTTACCCCTATTTTCCGCAATGGTGAGATTGTTGAGTACATGTCTGTACGAACTCGCCCAAGTCAGGATGAAATTGAACAGGCTACAGCTCTATATGCGAAACTGAAACGGAATGAGGCGACCTTGCCTTCACCTGGAGCAGTTCCAAGCCAAAATTTGGGTGGTCAGGTAACTCATCATGCAGTGGTGGCAGTGGTTGGTGCTCTATTAATTAATGCAGCCATTTATCTTGCAGGTCTTCCAGGTGAAGCACTTATGCTTGGTCCTGTTCTCGCCTTTTTGTACTTGTTCTTTGGCGCAAGTAAGAGCCTTAAAACAGATGTTATAAAACCTCTGCAAGAAGCTAAGCGACACATGCTTGATATCACTGAAGGAGACTATCTAGCGCCAATTCCTTTGGATGAACCTGGCGAAACGGGTGAGCTAAAACGAAATGTCAAAATTCTAGCGACAAAGCTCGGTTACGAAGTGAATGATGCCAAAGAAGCAGCGAATCGTGCTTCTCGCATTAAAGTAGCTCTAGATAACGTGTCTTCTAATGTTATGTTGGCGGATAACGACGGCAATATTATTTATTGTAATGATGCAGTCTTAGGAATGATGCGTAATGCTGAAGCAGATATTCGTGAACAATTACCCGATTTTGATGCTGAAACAATTTTGGGATCTAATTTCGATATTTTCCATAAAAATCCTGAACATCAGCGCCGCATGCTGGAAGGTCTTAAAACCACATATAATGGTAAAATTAAAGTTGGTACACGTAGCTTTAGTTTGATTGCCAACCCAGTAATTGATGAGAACAGCCAACGACTGGGTACAGTTGTTGAGTGGATGGATATTACTGATCAGCTTGTTGCGGAAGACCAAGTTGCTAATCTGATTCAAAAAGCTTCACAAGGCGAATTGAACGAGCGACTAGATGTAGAACTTTATAGTGGTTTTATGGCGAATATTGCTTCTGGTGTTAACCAAATGCTGGATGCTGTAGTAGAGCCTCTTCGCGAAGTTAAACGTGTGTTAAATGCTATGTCTGATGGTGATTTGACCCAGCAGATGTCCGGTAATTTCCAAGGTGAATTTGCAGAGTTGAACAATGCGCTTAATAGTTCCTTGCACAACTTAAATACAATGGTTGGTGAGATCAGAACAGCGGGTGCAAGTATCACAACGGGTGCTTCTGAAATCTCAAGTGGTAACACAACACTAAGTTCCCGTACAGAATCTCAAGCTGCAAGTTTACAAGAAACTGCAGCAAGCATGGAGCAGATGACCAGTACGGTTAAGCAAAATGCTGACAACGCTGATGAAGCACGAAATCAGGCAAGTGATGCTCAGAAATTGGCTGAGAAGGGTGGCGAGATCTCCAATAAGGTTGTGACCTCAATGGGTGATATTCGTGCTAGCTCGACCAAAATTGCAGAAATTATCGGCGTGATTGATGAAATTGCTTTCCAGACTAACTTGCTTGCTTTGAACGCAGCTGTAGAAGCCGCGCGAGCTGGCGAACAAGGTCGTGGTTTCGCAGTAGTTGCATCCGAAGTTCGTAGTCTTGCTCAACGAAGCGCAAGTGCGGCGAAAGAGATCAAAGAGCTGATCAGCGATAGCGTTGAAAAAGTTGAAGAGGGTGGATTGTTCGTTGATGAGTCCGGCAAAGCGTTAGCTGAAATCATGGACGCTATCAAAAACGTATCGACAATCATCAGTGAAATTGCTGCAGCTAGCCGTGAACAGGCGATTGGTATTGAGCAAGTGAACATTGCTGTAACGCAAATGGATGAAGGTACTCAGCAAAATGCGGCACTGGTAGAGGAGGTTGCGGCTGCTTCTGCGTCTATGGAAGAGCAAGCTGGTCAACTTCAAACTCTAGTAAACCAATTTGAAGTAGTAGAAGCAGAGGGTATGTCTAGCTCAGTGCAAGCACCGACAAAAACTGAAGGTGTGAGCCGTCTAAGAGAGTTAGCAAGCCAGAACGTTCAAACTGAGCGCAAGCCTGAAGTTAAACGCACTGTACCAAAGCAGCCAATTATAAGTGCCGGTGCTAGTGGTGATGAGTGGGAAGAGTTTTAAGTAGTAAAAAACAGCCTATCTGAATTGATAGGCTGTTTAACACTCTTTTAAATTTCAGGGAGCGTTAATGGCATCAGATTCTACCAGATCCCGAGAGTTTACCTTTACAAGACAACATTTTGTGAAGGTAAGGGATGAGCTTTACGATTATGCTGGAATTGTACTAGCTGATCACAAGCAAGATATGGCCTATAACCGTTTGGTACGACGCCTGAGAGAGTTAAAACTTGCTAACTTTGATGATTATTTCTCTTTTTTAGACAATAACCCTGTCGAATTTAGTCAATTTATTAATGCGCTTACCACAAATCTAACTGCTTTTTTCCGTGAAAAGCACCATTTTGAATTTATAACAAATACGATTATTCCAGAAATAAAAGCGAGTAATGCTTCTCGGGTTAGAGGTTGGTCCGCTGGTTGTTCTCTAGGAGAAGAGCCCTACAGCTTGGCAATCACTTTGTTAGAGGCGGGGATAGACCCTTCGAGTTGGGATATCCGCTTATTGGCGACTGATATAGATTCCAAAGTGTTGAGTAGTGCAAAATCGGGTATCTACACGGAAGACCGAATAAAAAATCTGCCTGATTCACAACTGAAACGTTGGTTCTTGAAAGGAAAGGGCTCACAAAAAGGTTTTGTTAAAGTTAAACCTGAACTGCAAAATTTGCTCAGGTTTAATTATCTGAATTTGATGCAGGATTGGCCAATCGAAGGGCCTTTAGATTTTATTTTTTGTCGAAATGTAATGATCTATTTCGATCAAAATACGCAAGCACGCTTATTGGATCGAATGCATTCTTTACTCAAACCTAATGGTTATCTATTTGTAGGGCATTCTGAAGCATTGGCACGCCATGCTAGTAATTTTGAGTTAGTGGGTAAAACTATCTACAGAAAGGTAGGGTGAACTGGATGCCTGTAGAACAGAAACTACCTAAATATGTATCCGGTTTTCAGCATTTTAAATCTTTCTGGGAGCCGCGCTGGGAGCTTTATGCCGTAAAGGTAAAGCCGGGTGAGTTTTATATTGCAAATGATGAGTTGGTTATCACGACTTTGTTGGGCTCCTGTATTTCGGCTTGTATCTTTGATCCTGTGACGGGCTATGGTGGTTTAAATCATTTTATGTTGCCTACTGGCGGCCCCAATGATGATATGCAGCGATCCTCTCGATATGGTTTGTTTGCTATGGAGCAGTTGGTTAATGAGCTAATGAAGCATGGCTGCCTGAGAGAAAACTTACAAGTCAAGTTAACTGGCGGTGGGAATATGATGTCTGGCATCGCCAATATCGGTCAGCAAAATATAGATTTTATTCTTAAGTATATAGATGACGAAGGTTTAAAACTGATAGCCTCAGATTTAGGTGGAGATCAAGCTCGTCGAGTGGCATTTTTCCCAACCACTGGACGTATGTTAGTTAACAAACTAGATCACCGTGATGACCAGCTTGTAATTGCTGAAGAGCGTTCTTACCAAATTGATGTTGATCAGCATTTGGATGATTCCGATGTTGAACTCTTTTAAAGGAAATTACCCTGATATGGAAAAAACTCGGGTATTGATAGTTGATGATTCTGCCTTGGTCCGCGGAGTGATTAGCGAATTGTTATCTTTAGATCCTAGTATTGAGGTCGTAGGCACTGCAGTTGACCCTTACGATGCTAGAGACAAGATCAAGCAGTTGAAGCCAGATGTGCTAACGCTAGATATTGAAATGCCAAAAATGGATGGCATCACTTTCTTAAAGAATTTAATGAAATTAAACCCGATGCCTGTAGTTATGCTGTCGACTCTGACGCATGAAGGCGCTGATGCCACTCTACAGTCATTAGAAATTGGTGCGATAGATTATATAGCTAAGCCTTCAAACACTCAGTCAGACGATCATTTAGAATTATTTCAGTCTGATTTAGTCGCGAAAGTGAAGGCTGCAGCTTCAACTTCTGCCAAACTAAAGTTTAATCGCATTAATCGAGAGCAAATCGCAAAAGTTGTTACTAAAGCTCCTATGGCGCGTGCAAGAAATCAGCTAGTCGCTATTGGTTCGTCAACAGGTGGAACAGAGGCTTTGCATCATATTTTGGCTTCATTGCCAACCAATATGCCACCGATCATTGTTACGCAGCATATACCTGCGAGTTTTAGTGATAGGTTTGCAAATCGTCTAAATAAGAACTGTGATCTAAATGTAGCTGAAGCGAAAGCGGGCGATGTTCTTCAACCGGGGCATGTCTATATCGCACCGGGGGATTTTCATCTCAGAATAAAGCAGAACGGTCATGAATTTGTTTGTGTTTTAGATGATAGCGCTCCAGTAAATCGCCATAAGCCTTCGGTAGAAGTTATGTTTGACTCTATTGCATCTTTAGATCAGCGTAACGTGACGACTGTCATGCTAACGGGTATGGGTGAAGATGGTGCAATGGCTATGAAAAGCCTAGTGGATAAAGGTGCTCACTCTATTGTGCAAGATGAGGCAACAAGTCTTGTATGGGGAATGCCAGGGGCTGCTGTAAGGCTTGGAGCCGCAAAAGAAGTTGTACCTTTAAATGATATTGCACAGCGATTGGTCCAGCACCTTTCGTAATTTTGAGTGATTGAGGTTAGCTAAATGACGTTAAAGAAAATAATGTTGGTTGCCGCTTTGGTGGCAAGTTTAGTGTTAGCGACTGCAGAGGTTCTAGGGCTTGAAAGTATCGTGAACCTAATCTGTCTTGTGGTGCTAATACCTGCCCTTCTTGCTCAATTTGTAATTAATGATACGGCTGCAAATTCACAAAATAACTCGGAAACGAGAACGAGTAGAGTGGTTAGTTCCTCGGTTGGTGTTGACCCAGTACTGCAAGAGGCTGTGAACGAAGTTTCTCAGACGCTTGTTCACGACGCGATGATTGTAAATCAAGAGGTGTCGCGTGTAGATGGCTTGATTAAAGAATCGGTTCATTTAATGAGCGATAGTTTTCATACAATGCATGATTTGGCAAGTCGTCAGGCAGCATTAACAGCTGAAATTATTAATCAAACGCATGAAGGCGATTCTCAAGGTGGCGAGCAAAATCTAAACCAAGAAACATTCAGTATTCAAAGTTTCATCTCTGAAACAGGTCACACTTTGGATCAGTTTGTGAATGTAATGGTTGATGTAAGTAAGAACAGTTTAGAAACCGTCCACCATATAGATGATATGGTTGAAAAATTGGATGGTATTTTTGGCTTGATCGAAAATGTTGAGGGACTAGCTAGTCAGACAAACTTATTGGCTCTAAATGCAAGTATTGAAGCTGCTCGAGCTGGCGAAGCCGGCCGAGGTTTTGCTGTAGTTGCGGATGAAGTTCGAACTCTGTCGATTAATTCTGCTACTTTGAATAATGAAATTCGTGAAGAGATCGGTTCTGCTAAAGAGACTATCGAAGTCCTACGTAGCACCGTAGGTGGAATGGCCTCTACTGATATGAGTGACACCATTGGCACGAAAGATAAGATGGGTCAAATGCTTGAGCATATGGCTAATATGAATCATTTCTTAAATGAGAAGGTTACTGAAATTTCACATATTGGTACTCAACTCAGTAGCAGTGTTGATCAGGCTGTACGTTCGTTACAGTTTGAAGATATCTCTTCTCAAGCGCTTTCATCAGTGGAGCATAATGTCGATTCCTTGAATGAGGTATCAGCATTAATTTCAAATGTAATTACGCCAGATCATCAAGTTAATAGTGCCGCTGCAGAAAAATGTATGGCACGTTGTAAAGAGTTAAGAGAGGAATCTTTACATCGCAATCAGTCGCGAACTGTTGCGCAGAATGATATGGATGAAGGGGAAGTGGAGCTGTTCTAGTGGCGTTCTGCAATCCAAAAAGTCTTAGGAAGATGGGATAACTTATGGCA
Source organism: Neptuniibacter sp. QD37_11 (assembly GCF_047778105.1). Classification (NCBI taxonomy): domain Bacteria; kingdom Pseudomonadati; phylum Pseudomonadota; class Gammaproteobacteria; order Oceanospirillales; family Oceanospirillaceae; genus Neptuniibacter; species Neptuniibacter sp. QD37_11. The sequence continues at coordinate 1,330,825 of NZ_CP180552.1, forward strand.
ATTTCTGTACAAAATGCTGGTGATAATAAAACGATTAATATTATTGTGTCTCAGCAGTTTGATTACTCCTTACATCAATCTTTTCGAGACGCTTACCGAAATGTTGATGTCCCTGGTACTATTTTTAAAGTGGATCTATCCAAGGCTACTTATATGGATAGTTCGGCTTTAGGCATGATTCTTTTGCTAAAAGAGCATGCGGAGAAAAAAGGTGGAAAAGTAATTATCTCGAAGCCTAATGAATCGGTACATAAAATTTTAACAATTGCGAATTTCGATCAGTTTGTAACTATCGAGAGTTAAGGGTTTATGGTTGAAGCTGAAGTAAGTCAGGCTGGAAGCGGCGATAATCAAGTTTTAATTGTTGATGATATGCGCCTGAATCGTCAGATATTAGGTCAGATGATTCTAGAGATGGGATTGGAGGCGGTCTTTGCTGAAACGGGCGAAGAGGCGGTTGAAAAATACCAGGCATTAAATCCAAGCCTGATTCTCATGGATATCAATATGCCTGGTATGGATGGTATTCAGGCTACCAGAAAAATTAAACAGGCTGCTGAAGACAGTTTCATTCCAATAATTTTTGTCACCGGGGCAGAAGGGCAGGATGTTATACGTCAAGCTATTGATGCCGGTGGTGATGATTATATCCAGCGACCTTTTCCTTTTGAGTTGCTCGAAGGGAAAATTGTTGCACTAAGGCGTATCGCGCAACTTTATCGTCAGGTGAATCGTTTAAATCATCTACGAGCTCGCGAAGAAGAGGTAGCTGAGCAGTTATTAAGTGGGGCTGTTGAATCTGCTAACGTAGCTTTAGATCAGATACGGATTCATAAACAACCTGCTGAAACATTCAGTGGCGATGTCCAACTAAGTGCCTTTCGCCCAAACGGCGAATTAAATGTTCTTTTAGGTGATTTCACCGGTCATGGCTTGACTTCAACGATTGGTGCTTTGCCTTTATCTGAAACCTTCAGAGCAATGACTGCGAAAGGTTATGATGCAGAAGAGATCATCGCTCAGATAAACCGTAAGCTACAAAAATTATTACCTACTGGAATGTTCCTTGCCACGGCTATAGTCACTTTGAGCCCAGATGGTACAGCAAAAATATGGAATGGAGGTTTACCTGATATTTTGGTGATCTCTAAGGGTGCTGTGGTGCAACGTATTGTATCTAGTCACCCTCCTCTAGGAATCATTCCTTCAGTCAAAGAACTTAATTTTGAACATACCAAGGTTGAGCCAGACGACCATATTCTGCTACTCAGTGATGGTGTAATTGAAGCAGAAAATCATAAAGCTGAGCAGTTTGGTGAAGATCGGCTATATCAATCTATCGCTGCCCAGAAAAATAGTCCTGAGACCCATTTAGTCGATATTATCCTGTCCGATCTTGGTGACTTTGTTGATGGCAATATTCAGAAAGACGATATTTCTCTGATCGATATTCCTGGCAGTGTTACAGCCGAAGATATCAAACCGATCACGCCGTGTGGTGTTGAATTGGATGTTAATGAGTCCTCTATTCTCGATATCTGGAACTGGAATTTAGAGCTACAAGGAGCCAGTTTAGCTCGTATTAACCCTGTAGCGCAGGCACTAAGTCGTTTACAGGAATCAGAGGGTGGTGGTGATCAGTGGCACAGTGTATTCAGCATATTAACTGAGCTCTATGTTAATGCCCTTGATCATGGGGTGTTGAAGCTAGAATCCAGCCTGAAATCTTCTCCTGAAGGGTTTGCTGAGTACTTTAGTGAGCGAGAAAAAAGACTTGAAGCCCTTTCAAGTGGTGCAGTTGCGCTATACCTGCAACATACGCGATTTGCCCATGGTGGCCGCCTTTTAGTGAGAGTAGAAGACAGCGGAGAAGGTTTTGACTATGACCATTGGCTACATAGTAAAAAAAGTTCCTGTGCTGGCCAGTTTAGCGGGAGAGGTATAGCTTTGGTTTCTGATCTATGTGACAGCATACGTTACGAAAACGCTGGTACAGCTGTAGAAGTGGTATATAGCTACTCTACTAAAGATTAGATTTTTTGCGCAATAATCAAAAATTCTCGGTTACCATCGCCGCCTTTAATTGGGCTTTCAAAGTAATCGAGAATTTGCATGCCTAGATTGGCACAGCACTCTACTACTTGCGCCTTAACTTGAGGATAGAGTGAACTATCTCGCACAATGCCTCCTCGTCCAATACCTTCTTTCCCAACCTCAAACTGTGGCTTTACAAGGCTAATCAAATATCCGTTTTCAGCGATAAGCGGAATTAAAGAAGGTAAAATTTTACGTTGAGAGATAAAGGAAACGTCCATAACGGCAAGATCAAAACCTTTTCCGTTTGTATGCTCTAGCAGCATTTCGTGCGGTAGATCTCTACCATTTATACCTTCATAGCAAGTGACTTTAGGATCCCCACGAAGCTTATCAGCGAGTTGATCGTGACCTACTTCTATACCTACGACAGCATCAATACCTGCTTGTAGCAAGCAATCAGTAAAGCCACCGGTAGATTGGCCAACATCGATAGCTGTTTTGCCACTCAGTTCTAGTTGTAGTGTATCTAGAGCCTTTAAAAGTTTTAAAGCACCGCGAGAGACGTAACGATCACCTTCATCTTCTTCAACTTCAAATGGTGTATCAGGATCTAACTTTAGACCAGGTTTTGTAAGAGGTTGCCATTGACCTTTGATCTCAGCTTGAACTCTTCCTGATTTGATCAATTGTTGCGCATGGGTGCGCGAACGGGCAAATCCCAGTTCAACAAGTAGAAGGTCGGCACGTTGCATAGTTCAAATCGGATCCGTTAAAAATGAGGGGATTATACGCAATCTAACCCTAGCTGGTTAGATTTTTAATAGGAGTGTAAACTCCCCAGTAAGCATATTTGTAATGGCTCAATTACGTCTATTTAATGCAAATTATCTTTTATACAGGGAAAACTATGAATAAAAGTATCATCAGTACTGAAAATGCACCTTCTGCAATTGGTACCTACTCTCAAGCGGTTCGCGTTGGAAACACTGTCTATATGTCTGGTCAGATTCCTCTTATTCCAGCCACTATGGAGATGGTTACTGAGTCGTTTGAAGCACAAGCAGAGCAGGTTTTCAAAAACTTGCAGGCTGTCGCTGAAGCAGCCGGTGGTTCTCTTTCTGATTTGGTTAAGGTAACTATTTTGTTATCCGATATGAGTCACTTTGGGATGGTTAATGAGGTGATGGCGCGTTATTTCTCTGAGCCATACCCAGCTCGTGCTGCGTTTGCGGTTAAACAGTTACCGAAAGATGCAGATATCGAAGTAGAAGCAATTATGGTGACTGCTGAGTAATTGATTTAGCAGTGATCTAGAAGGTAAAAAGGCAAGCTTACGCTTGCCTTTTTTAATCCCATCCTTGAGAAAGCACTAAACAGTTCATGAAGGGGGAAGAATGTTTAGTGGTAAAAACTAGAGCTTAGCTCTCTTTTTTCTTGCTATCTTTTCTGTTTCTACGCGGCGGACGGTTACGGCTATTGCTGTTACCTTTGCCACCGCGATCAGAACCGCGGCCTCTGCCACCACTGCCACGATGTTCGCCGCCACCTGTAGCTTCTTTTAGATTAAGACGCTGACCACATACAACTGCTTTTCGTAATTGTTGTACAACAGATTTTGGCATACCTGTTGGTAGATCAACTGTTGAGCAATCGTCGTAGATCTCGATAGCACCAATAAAGTTGGCATCTAGATCTGCTTCATTAGCAATTGCGCCCACAATGTTCTTTGGTGCAACACCATGGTCATGACCAACACTGATCAAATAGCGCTGCATCTCAACGTCAGGATGATCCTTCAGTTGTTTTGCTTTAGTGGACATAGCACGTGGTGGACGCTTGCCACGGTCATCTCTATCACGATCGCCACGTTCACGACGAGGTGGACGCTCTTGCTCTTTCATCAGCAGCGGAGTTTCGCCTTGTAGAAGGTGAGCCAGCGCGGATGCGATAATAAGCGGATCTGCATCGTGTTCCTGCTGATATTCGGTCAGTAGGTTTTTGAAAAAATCTAAATCTTGGCTATCGATCGTCTGTGTGATGCGATCAACAAAGCGCTGTACACGCTTTTCATTGATGTCATCAGTAGACGGCAGTTGCATAGTCTCGATCTTCTGACGAGTCGCGCGCTCAATAGACTTAAGCATGCGTTGTTCTCGAGGCGATACGAACAAAATCGCTTCACCTTCACGACCGGCACGGCCAGTACGACCAATACGGTGAATATAGGATTCAGTATCGTAAGGGATATCGTAGTTAAGAACGTGGCTGATACGTTCAACGTCCAAACCGCGTGCTACAACGTCAGTTGCGATTAGGATGTCGATTTGACCGCGTTTAAGCTTGTCGATTGTACGTTCACGCAGGTTTTGTGAAATATCACCATTCAGTGCTTCACAAGCGTAACCACGTGCAGATAGTTTTTCTGCTAGCTCAACCGTTGCAGATTTTGTGCGTACGAAAATCAGCATGGCATCAAACGTTTGCATCTCTAGGATACGTGTTAATGCATCTAACTTTTGATTGCCAGATACGCGCAGGTATTTTTGCGTGATCGTGGTAGCCGTTGCTGTTTTCGCTTTGATACGAACTTCAGCAGGGGAGTTCAGGTGATTCTCAGCGACTTTCTTGATCTGCGAAGGCATAGTCGCAGAGAAAAGCGCAATCTGACGATCATCTGGCGTATGTTCTAGAACCCACTCAACATCGTCGATAAAGCCCATACGAAGCATTTCATCGGCTTCATCCAGTACTAGAGCCTGAAGGTTATCTAGTTTAAGAGAGCCACGGCGCATGTGATCCATTACACGACCAGGCGTACCAACAACAACTTGCGCACCACGTTTTAGTTGGCGAAGTTGGCTGTCGTAAGCTTGACCGCCGTAAATTGGTAAAACGTGGAAGTCAGGAAGGTTACGAGCATAAGTTTGGCACGCTTCAGCAACCTGAATAGCTAATTCACGAGTAGGTGCAAGAATAAGCAATTGCGTATGACGGCTTTTTAGATCAAGCCTAGATAGCAATGGCAGGGAAAATGCGGCAGTTTTACCGGTACCCGTTTGTGCAATACCCAGAAGGTCTTTACCCTCTAGTAGATGAGGAATACTTTGTGCCTGAATTGGAGATGGCGTTTCGTATCCGATCTCGTCCAGGACCTTCAATACGGGAGCCGCAAGGCCAAGCTCAGCAAAGGACAGCTGATCTTCTGAATTCATTCTTTGACTTACCTATTCGGAATTAGGGCAGGGCTGCATACTATTTTAAGATACAGTATAGGCTGCTCTGGTGGGAAAGCGGGCATTATACACCTCAGCCAGCCCATAACAAGTTCTCAGGCCTTTAATATCTAGTTTATACCGTTATCTTTGGTGAAATTTTAGTCATTGTAATTGTGCGTATTTTAAACAGCGATATTTTTGTTCTACAGCACCATCTAAATAGAACTAATCATCTAAAATTTGGGAAAGTAATTTTTTTAGAGTTGCGGGTTCAAAAGGCTTATCCGCCATAGCATTTACGCCTGATTTGGCGACATTACTCAGATGGGCATGGCTTGCTTCACTGGTTACCATCAAAATAGGAATATGAGAGTAATCCCCAGAGCCTCTTACATATTCGGCAAGTTGCAAACCATTAATTTCTGGCATGTTGTAATCGGTAACAATGAGATCAAAACCATTGGGAAGTAAGGGGATTGCTTCAGAGCCATCAGTGGCTTGAGTGATATTTTCAATACCTAAATTTTTTAAAACGTTGGTAATAACTTTACGAGCCATACGGCTATCATCTACTACTAATACCCTCAATGAGGCAGCGTCATAATACTCAAGATCCAGCTCATGGTGGGACAATATATCCAGAGTTGAATTTATTGCGGTTGCTAAATGATCGTGATTAAAAGGCTTTGGCAGAATAGCTACGATGCCCGCTTGTTTAAACTTGTCTAACTCACTATGTCTATTTTCACTTGATACCAGCATAAATGGCAGGTCAGTAAGAGAAGGGTCGTTACGAATAAATTGAAGCAGTTCCTCTGCTGAGCCGTCGGAGAAATAAAGGGCGCTAATAATTAAATCTGGGCGAACCGATTTTATTTGTTTAATAGCAGTCGCTACGCTGTCAGCTTCATCTATACGCTCAACTAATTCTTTGTTTAGCTCTTTACGTATAATCTTTCTTTGAGTGGCTGAGGGCTCTACAAGTAAAATCGTTAGATCTGAAGAAGTTAGCTCCGACATATATTGTCCCTTTTATTGTCATTTATTATTTATTATTCAAGCTTTCGTATAGATCATATCCTTTTAAAGCTGAGTAAACTTTGATTTGAAGCTAAAGTGTATGTAATTAGCAGTGAGTTAATTCCTAAGTAGAATAGTGGGGAGTATAAAATGAAAAGATTTATTTTAGGTTTCTTAGTGTTTCTCTTTAGTTTTTCTGTTTTAGCCCAAACCTCCCTTTGGAAAGTGACAAAAACAGGGGAAGAGATCTACCTTGCAGGGACCATTCATGTCTTAGCACCTTCCGACCTACCGTTTCCAAAAGCGTTTGATCAGGCCTATAACGCCTCAGATATAGTTGTTTTAGAGACCGAAATGTCAGAGATTCTCGATCCAAATTTTCAGGTGAGACTGATGGTCCATTTTTCATATAGTGATGGCCGCTTATTAACGCAGATGATCTCCCCAGAGCTTTATCAGGAGCTCCAGCAGTTTCTGCGTGATCGTGGTCTTATTCCACACATATTTATCGGTATGAAGCCAGCAGGCGTTATGTTAACGATGCTTGGAATCGAGTTTCAGCGATTAGGTATTTCTGAAGATGGTGCTGATACTGTTTACTATCAGAAAGCTATTAAGGATGGTAAGGAGGCCCTTGGTCTTGAATCGATCGAAGACCATATTGGTTTTATAGCAGAGCTGGGTGAGGGAAACGAGGAGCGTTATCTGAAGCAGACGCTTGAGGATATGAAAGAGACCGAGAGTATGATGCGAGAGATGGTTCTCTATTGGAAATCTGGAGATACGGAAGGCCTTGAAAAGATTGTCGTAGAGCAGATGAAGAGCGATTATCCGAAGGTGTATCAATCCCTATTGGTTGATAGAAATAAGCGTTGGTTGCCTCAGATTAAATCGATGCTTACAACGCCTGAGATTGAATTTGTATTGGTAGGAGCTGCTCACTTGATTGGCCCAGATGGCATTCTGAAAGAGCTCAAACAGCAAGGTTATTCTGTAGAACAGATGTAAGGACAAAATTATGCTAGGAACACGCATTATTCTACTTTCAATGAGTGGTGTCCCAGGATTAGAGGGAAACGCCCCAGAAGCAGAGATGATTTGCGCTGCTAACCATGACATCCCTCTTTTTTGGCTTCTACCTTTCGCTTGTGAGGATCTGCAATATTTTGAAGTCGCTGCGGAAAACGATGGCATCCTCAGTCACAGTGGAAACGCCAAATATCCAGTTTTAGTAGCTGAGCGAGCACAGCTCTTAGAGCGTCTTGAGCAACGTTGTACATTACTAAAACCATTTATCTCTGCTGGGGATACAGAATTATTGCAACGTTGGATTCAGTTTATCTCAGAGCTTTTAACGCCTGTCATTGCAATGGATACCTATGAGTTATGGTGTAACTCAGGACAGCAGGAACAGTTAGCGGATAATATCCTAGCCAAACTATCTGTGTTCGATGGCATTAGCAGCGAAAATGCGTCAAATACTCTAGAAGAGTTAAAGAAGAGAGGTATTTGGCAAGAGGGCAATAAAATTGCCTTAGCTGGATTTGGTTGGTAGTTCAGATCAAAAAAAACCGTCACATCTAAATGTTTGCAAGCAAACGTCATGGTGTGACGGTGTTCAGGAAGGTTATTCTCAGTATAACTTAGTTTATGAATTTTGCAGTTTTACTGAATTTAGATTCCGATGGAGTAACTTTAAGCTGTTACCCAAACAACTTCTGCGTCTTCTTCACTGGTGGAGACTAATGCATGGCCCATCTCGCAATCGTAATAGGCTGAATCTCCAGGGAATAGTTCGAGAGGTTCGTAAAATTCTGTGTAGAGTAGAAGCGAGCCTCTCAAAACAAACAGGAACTCTTCACCATCATGTCTAACCCAATCAGTATATTCATCGAAATCACGAGCCCTAACTGTTGTGCGATAAGGGATCATCTTTTTGGTACTCAGCTGAGTTGCTAGTAATTCGTGCTCATAGGTAGGAGTCGGGTGGGGTACACCTTCGCCTCCACGAGTAATATCTCGACGACCACCCGCGCCGGCACCGCGCTTAGGTTGGGAGAACAGTTGAGGAATATCGATACCCAAGCCTTTAACTAATTTGTTGACGGCACTGAAGGTTGGAGATATCTGCTCGTTTTCGATTTTAGAAAGTGTTGAGCGGGCAAGACCTGTGAGTTTACTCGCTTCTTCCAGAGTCAGATTTTGGCTTAAACGGATCTCTTTGACACGTTTACCCAACTGCAGAGGTTCTAGTGTAGCTTCTGTTTGACCGTTGCTCCGTTGTAGGCCTAGTTTTTCTTTCTCTTCCTTTAGGAAAAATGGCTCGTCAGACATGCATACAACCCCGAATCTCACTCTGTTTTTAATTATCTTTGAGCACAAATATAGTGCTATTTAGACAGTATACATGGTTGATAAGGGGTTCTCTAATAGGCGAAAGGGTGATCCATATATTTCAGCCGCGTTAGGCGCGGCTGAGATGAATGAAAGGGGTAGGTTAGTGATTTTGATTGTAGCGATCACCTCTTTTATCCAATTTGGCATCAATACGGCTACCTTTCTTATCTAACCGTGCATCGATGCGGTCACCTTTGCGATCCAGCTTAGCAGCTAATTTGTCTTTCCCTTGTGCGGATGCGCGCTCAGAACGGCGGTCTAACTTATCGTTAATTCGATCACCTTTTCTATCAAGTCGATCTTCAATGCGGTCGCCTTTAGCATCTAAACGAGCTTCTACACGATCTCCTTTATCTTCTGCATGCGCTAGGCCGGTAAAAGCTAAAGTCGTGATCATTAAAGTTTGAGCGATAATGTTTTTCATAAGTGTCCCCTAACGTTTTTGTGTTTGTTACTAACTACAACGGGGTAGGTGGAAAACGGTTGACAAAAAAACGGCAGAATTTCTGCCGATTTAAGTTTTATTTGTCTGTGTTTGACTTTAACTTCTCTCTAAAGGCTTTGCGCTGCTCGGGTGTGAGTTCTTGCCAGCGTTGCCTTAATGCTTGTCGTTTTTCTTTGGGCATCTGCCTAAATTCTTTGTATTTACCCTTTAGCTTCTTCTTCTGTTCAGGGCTTAGTTTATTCCAACGTTTGTACTGTTTCTTTAGTTGTTCTTTTTGTTCTGGCGACATGGATTGCCAACGCTTAAAGCGTTTTTGAGCTCGCTCTCGCTGTTGCGGCGTCATGTTCTTGAACCGTTCTGCGCCTTTAAGTAATTTTTGCTGACGCTCTTCTGGTAATTGACTCCATTTTTCAGAGAGGGGCGCTAAAAATTTCTGTTGTTCGTCCGTTAAACTATCCCATTGGGTTACTGCAGCGCTGAGGTAAGTGGATGATAGGCACCATGTGATTAGGAAAAGTGATTTAATTAGTTTCATTAGAATCCTCCTCCGTAGATCTATCTTCAATTTGCTCTGGTTCATTGGTTGAGTCGTCGCTCAATTCAAGAGCGGGTTTAATCCAGATTTCATTTTCTTCTTGGCCTAGAAATTCTAAAAAACTCATACTCGGTGCTGTTTCTTCTGCGCTGAGTAAGCTGCTATAGATCAACATTATTGAACTAACCCTGCTCAGCTTGGAGCGAAAGCCAGTTGATAAACTCAAGCTCTTCATAGAGATCTAAATCCTCTTCTGCACTCAGCAGATCTAGTGTTTCTAACGAAAGTAAATTGTTTTGCACTAATTCTTGGGTATCGTCATTAATAGGTAGCCATAAGGTTAAAAGTAAAAGCGCAGCCATCGCTATGCCTGTTGGAAACATATTGTTTTGGAGCGAATGAACCCATAATTGCGTAGGTTCAGACGAGCTTTCTTTTTGCTCTAGCGATTGTTTTCGGGCTTGGGCTAAACGATGTGTAATCTCAGGTGATTGATCGTTTACCTGTTTATCTAGTGCTTTTTTGCAAGCATCTACAAATGCTTTGTCGTTAGGGTCACTCATGGTCGGGACCTATAAAATTGTGTGCTGCTAACTTCTGTTTTAGACGTGCAGTTGCTCTAGAAAGATGTGTTTTTATACTGCCTTCACTACATGCCATTGCTTCGGCTGTTTCTTTCACACTCATGCCTTCCCAAATCCGGAGCAGAAAGGTCTGTTGCTGTCTTTGGGGTAACGCTTCTAATTCATGAAGCAACGCATCACCAAATCGCTCATGCTGTAAGAATTCTTCAGGCAACAGGGCGGAAGGATCAACAAACTCTTCTTCAATAACCTCACTATCTTCTTCATTTGCCCGGAAGCTAATCCAAGAGAAAATCCTATTCGTTAGCGTTTTTCGACGATGAAAGTCATTAATTCTGTTCTGTAGCATGCGGTGAAAAAGTGGTTTCCAGTCAGCCTCTGGTTTATCGCTATAGGTATGAACAAATTTGAGCATTACATCTTGGACTATATCCAATGCATCCTGATCACAGCCAGTAGCAATCCTAGCTATCTGGAACGCGCGACGTTCTATCTGAATTAGAAAGTGTTCGATTAGTTGCACAGTTAAACGTCTCGTATCACCTAAATCCTTGCTCCTAATTACTGTAACGTTGTAGCTGAAGTTTGGTTGACAGAACTCGTGAGATTTTTAAATCGAGTAATCTCTTTACGGATCAGAATAGAGCGTTCGACTGTGGTTGGGTGAGAGATCTCTTTTCCTTTGGTGATCGTCGAAGGGTGAACTGCTGCCATTTTTTGCCAGAATAGATCCAACCCTTCAATTTCAAATCCTGCTTTGTGCATCAGTTGTAAGCCAATGAGATCAGCTTCGATCTCATATTGCTGAGTATATAAATTTGCGCCTAGTCCCGTTGCGATTAAAGGCGAGGGTATACCGCTCGCGAGTAAAGCTGTATCTAGCAATAAGCCAAGTGAGCTATTTTTGATCCGTTGCGGGATATGGTGCTGAGTATTGTGTGCCATCTCATGTGCGATAATTAGGGCAAGCTCATTATCATCCTGCGCAAAGCGCATCAGTCCCTGAGTAATGACAATAGTGCTGCCATCAGCGTAGCCATTAATGGCATCACTAGGGCTTAAAATGACTGGGTAATTACAAAGTAACTCCGGCTTCATAGAGAGAGTAATCAGGTCTTCATCGCGTTCAACGGTCAGTTCTACAACGGTCTGATCTTTTAGGTTGTTGCTTAGATGTTTGATCGATTTAGCTGTACCTTTTGGAAAAGGTTGTTTGTTGATGGAAATTAGTTTGTCGCCTACTTTCAGCTTTTGATGTGCGGGCCCGTTACTTAATACCTGTAAAACACTAGGTTGTTCGTTAAGTGAATAGATGGTTTTAGTAACGGCTTTCTTCGGTTTTTTATAGTCGTCTAGGCTATGGATGAATATACCTAAGCTCGGTTTTGTTCTTTTTCCGCAGGCTTCTATATTCTTGGTCAATAAAGGGCGAGCGACTTCAGCGAGCCGGGTTTGCTGTTGCAGCTGATAGCGAAACGCTTTCTCTAATTGGATCGATTGTTCTTGCTTAATTTCATCTTTGGAAGGGGTTTGGGTCGTCAGTGATGGCGAGGAACATCCCAAAATTATGAGCGTAGGTAAAATTAAGCTGATATATCGCTTCCAGTGTCGCATCTTTTTAAATCCATGTTTTTCATCCTTATAGCAGTGATTTTAGGCGCAAATCAAGTAAGTGGATTATGAGCCTATGATCTATTGAGAGTTGTGGCTCGTATCTCTAGAAAGGGTATAGGTGATAGAGATGAGCGAACGGTTCTGGGTTAATGCGATCGGCTTTCAACTTGTTTGGTGGCTGAGTATTTTGTATGGGAATGATGCGGTCATCATTGTCAGCTTTATCATTTGCCTTCATCTGATTTTTCATTCAGATCCCGCTCTAGAAACCTGTATTGTCTTTTCGTTAGCTGCCCTCGGCTTTGTTGTTGATTCAGTTTTAACCCTCTACGGGGTGTTTGAATTCGACAATTCTTCTTTTCCTCCTCTTTGGTTACTTCTTCTTTGGATGGGGTTTGTTGCCACTCTCAGGCACAGTTTGGCGTTCTTTAATAATCGCTTGTTGCTATCAGCGCTGGTGGGAGCAATAGGAGGTAGCAGTACCTACATTGCAGCAGCGAAACTTGGAGCAGTATCCCTTGGCTTCTCAATGGCCTCTTCTTTTCTGCTTTTGGCAGCGATCTGGTTGCTACTTTTCCCATTCCTTATGTATTTCAGTCATCGTTTAGGGGCTCGATATGTTCGTTCAGACGTGTAATTTTATTCGTTATATATCGATTTGTTTGTTATTGCTCATGCAGAGTGCATTTGCCCTTGTGCAAGCCCAAGCCCAAGCAGAGCCCAATATAGAAAATTGGAAAGAGGTGGGAAGAGCTGAGTTATCAGTCCTTTGGTTTGATGTTTATGACGCGGTTTTTTATACGCCAAATGGTGTTTTTCAGGGTTTTAGTTCGCCTCTCCAACTGAGTTTGGATTACAAACGTGATATCAGTCGGGATGATCTCTTGTCAGAAACAGATAAACAATTTGCACGTTTTCAGGTGGCAAAAGATACGAGATCAATATGGCTAACTCGGTTGGAGAATATATGGCCTGATATTAAGGAGGGCGACCAACTTATTTTCCAAATCAATACCACTGGAAAGGCTGATTTTTTCCATAATAAGCTTTGGATTGGTGGTATCGAGGATATGCAATTTTCTGAAGCCTTTATCCAAATATGGCTTTCAGATCAGGGAGAATACCCTGAACTCGCAAGAAAACTAAAAGGCCAGTAATGATAAATCTATTTATTTCTTAGGACGGTGGATATGTTGAACCAAGAACTACCCTGGAGATCCGCTTGGTTAACGGGAGCAGGCAGTGGTATAGGTGAGTCATTGGCGCTTTTGTTGTCAGAGAATGGCGTGGATGTATTTATCTCAGGCAGGACTCTTTCCACATTAGACAATGTAAAGCATAAAGCTGAACAATTGGGTTATCCCGGTAAGATTATTCCATTAGAAATGGATACCACCCAACCAGATCAAATTGAACGAACTCTTCAACAGTTTGATAATGCTTTTCCTGAGTTAGTTGTATTAAACGCCGGCACGCATGATCCGTTTCCCGTCGAGGAGTTTAGCGCTAGCAGGGCTAAAGCTTTACTCGATGTTAATTTACAAGGCACCCTCAATTGCTTGGAGCCAGTTATAGAAAGGGCGTTGAGCTCCAACTCGGGGCAAATTGCCGTGATGGCATCAGTCGCCGGCTATAGAGGTTTGCCTACAGCTGCTGTATACGGTGCGAGTAAGGCTGCATTAATTCATTTATGCGAAGCATTACAATTGGATTTGAAAGGCACTCAAGTAAAATTACAGGTGATTAACCCTGGGTTTGTTAGAACTCCGCTTACAGATAAGAATGACTTTGAAATGCCGTTCTTATTAGAACCTGAGGATGCTGCACAACGTATCTTAGATGGCTTAATCAAAGACCAATTTGAAATTACATTTCCTAAACGTTTCAGTTACATTCTAAAATTTCTAAGCATCATTCCGTATCGTTGGTATTTTGCTTTGGTTAGCAAAGCGCTGCTTAAAAACAGATAAATATAATCAGTCAGGATCAGGATTCATGGATCGTTGGATAACGGAATATGTATCAACTTTAGAAGGGTTAAACAGAGATAACCTTGCATCACTTTTAGAGAAAACACGTGATGATTTTGACTTTAAGGACCCTTTTAATCACACCTATACCCGAGATGATTTTGTCGCCATCTTAGATGATATGTACTCCAAGTTAGATCAGGTTGTTTTCAAAGTCGATCAAGTGATGGTTGATGAAAATCAAGCCATGATTTATTGGAATTACCGCGCTACAAGTAGACTTACAGGAGATATAAATTTCGCCGGCACTAGCCTTATAAAAGCCGATCAGCATGGAAAAGTTTTTTTCCACCATGACTATTGGGATGGGTCAGAGTTACTGGTTAAAGTACCGGTGATAGGTAAAGTGGTTAAATTCTTGAGAGGAAAATTTAGCCATCAATAAAAAGCCCTTTGTATTCATTTAAATGAATGACATAGGGCTTTTATGAATAGTCTATGAAACTCTTAGATTATTTCTCTTCATCATGGCAGATGACGTACAGACCAACATCAATAGATCCGTGTTCAAAACCGCCTTCACAGTACGCTAGGTAATAGCGCCATAAACGATAAAAGGTTTCATCAAAGCCTTGATGATTAATCTCTCCCCAAGACTTTTCAAAATCACGATGCCATTCGCGTAGTGTTCGAGCATAATCTTTACCAAATAATTGTTTAGTTTTTAAGGTAAAGCCATGCTCAGCAAACTTCTCTCGAAGTCGTTTATCACTCGGCAGCATGCCACCAGGGAAAACATAACGTTGAATAAAATCTGCTTGTTTACGATAGCTATTAAAACGTTCGTCATCGATTGTGATGATCTGAAGGACAGCATTACCACCCGGTTTAAGTACACGCTTTAGGGTTTCAAAATAAGTGTCCCAATGTTTCTCGCCAACCGCCTCAAACATCTCAATAGAAACCACCGCGTCATACTGCTGCTGGAGGTCACGGTAATCCGTTAAACTGAGATGAACTTTATCTTCTTGTTTAGCTTCTGCAATCTGGTTCTTCGCCCACTTAAGCTGTTCTTTCGAAAGCGTGATGCCATGTACGCGTAAGTTGTTTTCTTGGCTAGCTTTTCTAGCAAACCCGCCCCAACCACAACCAATTTCAACGACGTGTTCACCTTCTTTAGCGTCTAAAAGCTCAATGATCCTGCCGTATTTATTTTGTTGAGCATCGAACAAAGATTCATCTTGGGATTTATATAAAGCAGCTGAGTAAGTCATGCTTTCATCGAGCCAAGGTTGGTAGAAATCATTACCTAGATCATAATGGGCTGCGATGTTTTTCTTACTACCTGAACGGCTATTATCTCGACGCCAGTGGTAAAGGTTGTGCAAAGAGCAGATTAGAAATCCAGCCTGTGAAAGGTCACTCAGTGAGTCTTCATGAGCAAGGCCCCACTGCATCAACGCAGTCAGATCTTTGCTATCCCAATCACCTGCCAAGTAACTTTCTGACCAGCCATTAATGCCGCCGAAGAATAAACGAACTAACGGACGGAAGTTATTCAGCTTTACCTCAGCTATAGGGAAGGCATGGCCGATTTTTTTGGTGTAGCCGCTAGGTAAAGTGAGGTTTAAAGTTCCAATCGATTGATTTAGCTTGGCAGTAAGGTATTTGAGAAGTTTTTTCTCAAACCAAGTTGGCTGAGGCGAGCTAGATGTTAACTCGTTGGATGATTCATAAACTTTCATAATGCGTTACTCCATGCTTATCTTGCCAGCTAATGCTGTGACTGACCTTTTTATCACGAGGTTGAATGGTCAGTTTTTTTCGCCAAAGCTTAAGTGCTTCCCAGTGAATCGCGCCTACCACTTTTAGAGTCATCAACGGATATTGGAAGAACATTTTCAATAGTTTACGGTCATTTAAGGGAATCCGATCACCTTTAAATGAAGCATAAAATACGGTGGAGTGTTCTTCTTGAGTTGGTGTTTGTTCTACTTGTTTAATACCGATTGATACATGTTGGTCAGGTGGAGTAATACTGAATTGATAAGCGGTTTCCATTGGCATAAAAGGGCTTACGTACATTAACTTATCGCAGCCATGTCGAATCACTTTGTCTCTGCCTTGTGATTCGATGAGATAGGTATGCCTAGAGCCGAAGGTGTTACTGACTTCATAAAGAATGACCTCAACCTCATCCTCTTTGTTGTAACAAAAATAAACGCTGAGGGGATTGAAGGTGAAGCCTAATATTCTTGGATAACAAAGTAGTTCAATGCGTTCAGTTGCAGAGCTGTGCCCTCTGTCGATTAGATGCTGTCTAATTTCAGCGGCAAGGTTTCCTTTGCTGGTACCGTGATCCCGTTCTTTGAATGAGAATAGATTGAATCGGTTAATCGAAAAAAATCGAAATTTGTCTAGCTGATCCAATTCATCTAAGTCGACTTTCAAGGAAAAGACGCTGTACACAAATCGATGATCTGTAGGCTTCACGCGATGATGCATCACTTTTCCTTGGTAGAGTGACGATCGCAAATTAGCCATGACTTTCAGCTCGTTCAATGGTGTTGTCTTCCTTGCGTATTTTACTCTCATGAACATGTATTCGGCTGTTTTTGTCTTGCACCACCCAAGGGCGAGGAATGCCACCGAGCTCTTCGGCAACAGCTAGTCCTGCTTGCAAACCATCTTCGTGGAAACCGTAACCAAAATAGGCTCCACAGAACCAAGTTCTTTGTTTGCCTTGTAATGACCATAGTTCTTTTTGAGATTGAAGTGACTCTTTGCCGAAGGCTGGGTGGTCATAAAAGAAGCTACGGATAATAGACCCTTGTTCCGGTTCCTTTAGCGGGTTTAAGGATACGAAAATAGGTGTATCTGTATTTAGCGGCTGCAACTGATTCATCCAGTAGGTCACGGATACATCTTGAGATTTATCCCTGATACCTTCGGAAAGGTAGTTCCAACTCGACCAAACCTTTTCTCGTTTTGGCATCAGCGAAGCATCTAGATGAAGGTAAGCTTTGTTTCTCTGATAAGGAAAGTTCTGCAATAACCTTTTTTCTTCATCTGTTGGGGATTCAAGCAATGCTAAGGCTTGATCAGAATGGCAGGCTAAAACAACATCATCATACTGTTCTCGTTTGCCGTGGTGGTCTTCTATAAACACGCAGTTATCAGAACGAATAATTTTATGGATACGGCTGTTGATTCTGATATTGCCACCTAAGGTTTCGGCAACTTTATTTACATAGTTTTTACTACCTCCAATAACCGTTCGCCATTGTGGACGATTACTCAGTTGAACCAGACCATGGTTCCGACAAAAACGCATAAAGCAACTCGCTGGGTAGTTAAGCATCTGCTCAACTGGAGTAGACCAAATCGCCGCGCCCATTGGTAATAGATGATCGTATATGAAGTGTTTGCTGTAGCCCTCTTGAGTAAGGAGGTCACCTAAGGTCATTTCATCTAAATTATGTTGCTGTGATAAAGCTTCCGAATTACGGTAGAAGTGCATCACTTCTCTGATCATATTCCAAAAGGAAGGTTTGAAAACATTGCTCTTCTGAGCAAGCAAACCAGATAAACCTGTACCAGAATATTCTAATTGGCCTTGATTGATTGAAACGGCAAATGACATGTCAGTTTCGCAGGTCTTAACATCTAGCGTTTTGAAAAACTCAACTAGGTTAGGGTAGTTCACGGGGTTGAATACAATAAAGCCCGTATCAACATCGATAGATTGGTTCTTATGTTCAAATGAGACGGTATTTGAGTGGCCGCCCAAACGGTCATCTTTTTCGTAGAGGGTGACGTCGTGGACTTTGTTGAGAAGCCATGCACAACTTAATCCGGAGATGCCGGAACCAACAATCGCAATCTTTTTGGGGCGCATGGCTGAAATTTTCATCTATCTAGTCCGTTGTTACTGAATATGTGTTTTATAGTTAGGTTTGTACAGGTTTAATTGTTATCTGCAGTAACTAATACGCACACATAATGTATTGAGATCACTAGGTTTAGTTATTAAATGCAAAAAAATTGTATTTAAGAATACATAAAGGTGATCCGGTTCATGCGAGTACACGTAAGGAGTCATATGGAAAACAAACCGCCAGGTGAAGACGTGGAAAAAGTTGTTGCTATGCCGCAGCCGGAAACTACTCAAGATTGGAGTAGTTTATTAATGTCGCTCGGTGAAACCAAAGACAAAGCTCTGTTTGTGCAACTGTTCAAACATTTCGCTCCTAAGATTAAGGCCTACATTATTCGATTAGGTTTGGTAGAGAGTACCGCTGAAGAGTTGATGCAGGAGACTATGGCCTCAGTATGGCGCAAAGCGCACATGTATCAAAAATCGAAAGCGGCAGCCAGTACTTGGATTTTTACCTTAGCTCGAAATCAAAGTATCGACTGGATGCGTAAGCAGAAATATCCGGAATATTCTCTAGATGAGTGGCATGAAGAAGCCGATGATTCACAAGATACTTGTGCTGATATGGTTCTGTCTTCTCGCATGCAAGCTTCCATAGATAAACTTCCAGAGCTTCAGGCTCAGGCAATTTATATGTCTTTTTATGAAGGTCGTTCTCACTCTGAAATTGCAGATCGTTTGGGGATACCTCTTGGCAGTGTTAAATCCAGAATTCGATTAGCTTCAGAAAAATTAAGAGTAATGTGGAGGGATGATGTATGAACATTAAACATCACCTAGATGAAGCCACCCTAGTTAGTTATGCGGCTGGCTCAATGTCTCAATCAATGGCTTTGGTTGCAGCTTGCCATCTCTCTATGTGCCCTGAGTGCCGTGAACGTGCTCAAAAGTCCGAAGCGATAGGCGGCATGCTTCTAGAAAGCCTTGAGCCAGCAACTATTGATGATTCATCCCTTAACCAAGTATTGGCTATGCTGGATGACGAGGATATCGGCGTAGAATTCACCCGTAGTAAGCCTGTTAAATCGGTTGATTCTGATGTGCCAGCACCTCTTGCTGATTACATTGGCGACAAGCTTGAGAACATCGAGTGGAAACGCATTGTTCCTGGTGTCTACTATCATGATTTACCTTGTAAAAGCGAACGAGGTGGTGTC
Source organism: Neptuniibacter sp. QD37_11 (assembly GCF_047778105.1). Taxonomy (NCBI): domain Bacteria; kingdom Pseudomonadati; phylum Pseudomonadota; class Gammaproteobacteria; order Oceanospirillales; family Oceanospirillaceae; genus Neptuniibacter; species Neptuniibacter sp. QD37_11. Next base: position 1,349,736 of record NZ_CP180552.1, read on the forward strand.
TCACGATTACTACGTATAGCACCGGGTAAATCGATGCTGGCACATACGCATGATGGCAATGAGCTGACCTTAGTATTAAAAGGTTCTTTCAGCGATGAAATGGGGCGCTTTACCGCCGGAGATATTGCGGACCTTGATAGCGAAATTGAGCACCAGCCTCTTGTGGATAGTGATGAAGATTGCATTTGCCTGATTGCGACTGACGCACCACTTAAATTCAGTACATTGTTAGGCAAATTGGTTCAGCCTATTACTGGCTTCTAAATAGATTATTTCGGCTTAGCGTTGAGGGATAAACAATGAACACAGCAACTTTGAATGAATTGATCCCGGTTGGTGTAAGTGCTTGTTTATTAGGGCACAAGGTAAGATATGATGGAGGCCATAAGCGGTCCAAATATTGTCTTAATGTCCTTAGTGAGTGTTTTGAGTTCAAGCCTTTCTGCCCTGAGGTTTCGATTGGATTGAGTACTCCTCGAGAGCCTATCAGGTTGGTGGGTGATGCTGAATCTCCGCGTGTTCTCGGCACGAAAGATCCCTCTTTGGATGTGACAGAGCCGCTTAAGGCTTATGCTGCTGAGGTAAGTGCGAACAACCAAGACCTTTGTGGCTACATTCTTATGCAAGGTTCACCCAGCTGTGGGATGGAGCGGGTAAAGGTGTACCACGAAAATGGTATGCCAAATGTGGCCGGAAGTGGTGCTTACGCTGATGAATTTATGAAGCGTAACCCTGCACTGCCTGTGGAAGAAGAGGGTCGTTTAAATGATCCTGTACTGCGAGAAAATTTCATTACTCGAGTATTCGTCTATTTCAGTTGGCAAAAAGAGGTCATGTCGGCCCCATCGCTACATGAAGTGATTCAGTTCCATAGCCGACATAAATATCAGTTAATGGCTCACAGCTACGAAGGTTATAAGCTTTTAGGTAAATATCTTGCTACAGAAGCTTCTCAGGTGCCTTTGGAAGAGGTACTTGATACCTATATTCTTGAGCTAATGACCCATCTAAAAAAACGCGCGAGTCGAAAAACTCATACCAATGCTTTGATGCATATTATGGGTTACCTCAAAAGAGATATTGATACCGAAACCAAGCAAGATCTTCTTGAAGCGATAGAGCAGTATCGCAAGGAAGAGGTTAATTTGGTTGTACCTCTTGCGCTGCTAAAACATTACCTGAAGCGTTATGGTAGTGAATACATCCAGACCCAAGCGTACTTAGATCCATACCCTCATGAATTGGGCTTAAGAAATTATATTTGAGGAATGATTCAAAAATTGATCTATAGTGATAAGGCGAAAACAATATGAAGTTAGTTTGGTTTCGCAACGATTTAAGGACAGGAGACCATCACGCCCTTTATCATGCTTGTAAACAAAGTAATGGTGAGGGCGTTCTAGCTGTTGCAGCGATCACAACGAAACAGTGGTTACTACAGGACGAATCCAAAGCAAAGATTCAGTTCTACTTAGCCAACCTTTCTAAGCTGAGTGATCAACTCAAAGCTCTGAATATCCCCCTTGTTATTGTTAGAGCACCCACCAATAAAGAGCTTCCTGCTGTTTTACTGAATTTAGCAAAACGGCACGGTGTATCAGAACTATTTTTCAATCGTGAGTATCCCGAATTCGAACAAAAGCGCGATGCTGCGGTTATGGAAAGTTTTGTGACGAAGGGTATTCCGGCACAAGCCTTCGACAGCGATCTTATATTTTCCCCGGGTTCTATCCTTACTCAGCAAGGGATGCCTTTTAAAGTTTTTACCCCTTTTAGTCGTGCTTGGCGTAGAAAGTTCTCAGTAGAGTGGGTTGAGGCTCTGCCAGAACCAAAACAACAGAAAAAACTTGAGATAAAGCCTTCTGAACTACCTACAGAAGTAGGTTACTGTTTGGAGTTAGGTGCTGATTGGCAAGAATCTAGCTGGCCTGCAGGAAGTGAGGCAGCACATAAATGCTTGTATCAGTTTATCCATTCAAAGCTAGCGCCTTATCCTGATCATAGAGATATTCCTGGCATTACGGGGACATCTTCTTTATCGCCGTATTTAGCTCAAGGTGTTATTTCCACACGGCAATGCTTAAACGCCATACAGACCTATTCTGAAGATCCAGATTGGTTAGAAAATCAATGGGTGACAGAACTGATTTGGAGAGAGTTTTACCGCCATTTAATTGTGCAGTTTCCAGAGATGAATCGTTGGTTCCCCTTCAAACCTGAAATAGAAAGCAAATTGGACTGGTCATTCGATCAATATTTGTTTGAAGCTTGGTGTCGGGGGGAAACAGGCTACGCCATTGTTGATGCCGGTATGAAGCAATTGAATCAAACGGGTTGGATGCACAACCGAGTTCGCATGATAACGGCTTCCTTTCTAACCAAAATATTGCGTCAAGATTGGCGTCTAGGTGCGCGTTACTTTATGCAGCATCTGATTGATGGGGACTTTGCTTCAAACTTAGGTGGTTGGCAATGGAGTGCTTCGGTTGGAGCTGATGCTGCACCGTATTTCCGTATCTTTAACCCTATGCGACAGGCTGAACGCTTCGACAAAGAGGGTAAGTATATAGCTCAGTGGTTGCCAGATTTGGAAGGATACAACGCTATTCAACAGCATGATCCGCTAATCAGTATGGGCTGTAATAGGCCTCAGCCTATAGTGGATTATGCGCAAGAGCGACGTTTTAGCTTAGATGCTTATAACGCTAAGTAGAGGTCATTCTGAATGGCTTTTTCACCTAAAAGAAATCAAATAAATCCCAATAAATTGCTGTTGTCTAAATGGACAGCTACTGAACCTATCAATAAACGAAAACACTTTATCATAATTGAATTGCTGCGTGATCCAGATACCGAAGAGGTTACAGGTTGTATGATTGAAGCAGTGATCGATAAATATAAAATGCAGATCGATTGGAAAGATCTAAAAAATGCCGAGGTTTGGCGATTGGGCTGGAAATAGCTTTATTTCCTGATGGGCTTATTAGGTGAGTGGGGAGCAGATAATCATGTTTCCAAACATGAATTATCTGCTTAAACCTATGCTATTAGCCGATGACTGTGTTGAGTGTGAAACCGCTGATTACGGCTATTGAGAAGATTACAGCTAAAAATGCGATCATCAGTGGCCAGTAAAATAATCGTCTCAGCAGTATCATTTCAGGAAGGCTTGCGCCGCCGCTACCAATCACTAAAGCGATGATCGCGCCTAAACTAACACCTTTAGCGGCAAACGAACCGATCAATGGCAGCAGCGCGGTCACTCTTATATAAAGTGGAATACCGATCAAAGCAGCCGTTGGGATTGCTACTGGATTATCGGCATTAGCCACTTCGGCAAAAAAATCATCCGGTATAAATCCATGTACAAAGGCGCCGATTAACATTGCGACAAGCATGTATGGGAACATGGTTCGAAAGAGTGACCATGATTCTGCCCAGGCTTTTTTCCAGATAGTTGGTTCCTGTTGAATTCTCTCATTACAGCACTCTGTTTTTGGTGAAGGTGAGCAACTTGAGCCACAGATAGGTTTTGCCTCAAGCATATCGGGTTTGATATGACGTTCGAATCCAAAATACTGCAATAAAACCCCAGCAATAATCGAAGCACTTAAAGCCAGAGCTGCGTACCACAGGGTTACTTCTAGTCCCAGCACAGGAATAAACAACGCTATTACGATTGGGTTCAGAAGGGGCGATGTAAATAAGAACGTCATGGTTGGGCCGAAACCCGCTTTGGCTTTCAATAAACCAATCAGCATAGGTATGGTTGAGCAGCTACAAAAGGGTGTAACAGCACCAAGTCCTGCGGCAGTTAAGTAGCCACGACCATTTCTTCCACCCAGCAGTTGTTGAATTCGTTCGGTTGGCAGTTTTTGATTAATTAAAGCCACACAGTAACTAATCACGATAAATAGGAGCGTCAATTCCAAGAACAGCTGCAGAAACATTTCCAAGCTGGTGGTTAGCATTGATGCGAGTTCAGGGTCTGAAGCATATTTCTCTATATAGCTAAGCATAAATCTATCCTTTTTATTCTATATTTCTAGAATCATGGAAATATAGTCTAGCTCTAACTTTGTTTTGTCAATATATTTCCATTACTATGGAAATATATTGTTGATGGGTTAGGTTATGGAAATTGAATTAGCGGCTAAGCGGTTAGCTGAATTAGGTCATACAACTCGGCTAGAAATCTTTCGTTATCTAGTCCGGGGAGGTAGACAGGGTGTTCCTGTTGGAGAGATTCAATCTGAATTAGGTATTCCGGGGTCGACCTTATCTCATCATATTTCTAGATTGGTTGCTGTGGGATTGGTGTTACAGCAAAGAGAGGGCAGAACACTCTACTGTGTTCCTCAATACCAAGAGTTGGATGGGCTGATCGATTTTCTGAAAGATGAGTGCTGTATCAACGAGAACAAATAGTTTTTAGGTGTTTAAAGCGTCTTATCACCAGACGCTCTAATAGATCTTACCAAATGGCCAATCGGCCTTGTTTTTAAGTTAAAAACTCTGCGCGTGTACGTGCATTAGATTTGAATATTCCACCTAATGCAGTCGTTTCTGTCTGAGAGTTAACATCCATTACACCGCGAGATTTAACGCAGTAGTGCGTGGCGTTGATTGATACAGCAACGTTGTCCGTTTCTAATAGGGTCTGAAGTGCAATAAGGATCTGTTTAGTTAGACGTTCTTGCACTTGCGGGCGCTGACTAAAGAAGCGTACAAGACGGTTAATTTTAGACAAACCTATGATTTTATCCTTAGGGATATAAGCCACTTTAGCTGTGCCATCGATGGTAACAAAATGGTGTTCACAAGAGCTAAGAACACTGATGTCCTTAACTTTCACCATCTCTTCTAGATCCATCTTATTTTCAATCATCGACATATCAGGGAAGTTTTCATAATCTAGCCCAGAAAACACCTCGTAGACGTACATTTTAGCCACGCGATGAGGCGTTTCTGTAAGGCTGTCATCTTCTAGGTTTAACCCTAGCGTCCCAACAACTTCAGTCATTAAGCTCTTTATGCGCTCATACTTTTGCTCCTGTGAAAGGCCGTTATCAATTGTTGGTGTTTCTAGGCCTTTTTCGATCAATTGATCGCGTACAGCAGCTGCTTCAGCAGAGATCATGTTTTATTCCTTACTGATATTAGAGGGGTGCATTATACATGGTTGATCGCTTTTTAGATCAGTTATGATCTGAGCTATCGGTTTTTACGTAATGCTTCAGTAAATAGAGAAACAAAATTTTACTGTAATGAATAAAACTGATTGGCCTGATGAACTTAATCTCTTTGAATATTTCCGCGGCGAAACAATGGCCTATGGGTTATTTGAGGATCGCTTTGGCAATATTCGTCGATTATTTACCGTAGCGATAAAAGGTACAGTGTTGGATGATCAGCTCACATTAGAAGAAGATTTTTTTTACGAAGATGGAGAGTTTGAAAACCGTACTTGGGTTATAAAGCGTGGTCAAAATGCGGTTTACAGTGGAACGGCAGGGGATGTTTTAGGTCGAGCTGAAGGCAAGCAAAGTAAAGCACGTTTTGCCTGGCGTTATGACATGTTGTTAAATGTCAGTGGTCGACAGCATAAAGTAAAATTTGATGACTGGATGTTTTTAATGCCAAACAATGTCCTACTTAACAGGGCAGTAGTCAAAAAGTTTGGCATTAAGTTGGGAACGGTTTTTATCAGCTTTTCGAAAGATACGAAGATCTAGTGACGCGAAGTCAGTTACCTAGATTTGAAGCATGATATAAGCTCTGCTGACAGTTTGTTCGCACTGACCCATGCTCCCTCTAAATCCCCTCCTAGTAGCCAATCACCACAAGCGCCAATATGCGTTGTCTCATCCCAAAGCATGCCATGCTCTGTTTTTGGGTGACGAGAATACAACCACCGATGACAGCGTCTTACTCCTATAACGTTAGCCTCTGGTTTTATAGACAGAAACGCTTGGGTGAGAAGAATTTCTATCTCCTCTTTGGGAAGGTTGATATGTTCTTGGCTCCATTCGGTCTTTGCTTCGATCGACCATATTGCAGAGCCGTTTACACTATTACGTCCAGGTTTAGCGCTTTCTTTGATACAACGATACAAAATAGGGTGATGCTCTGTTATTAGTTGTTCAGGTTGATCTGGTGAGTCTGTTGTTTCAAGCAATGCCACCCAACTGGCTGAAGGAGTAATGGCTTTAGCGGTATTTGAAAAGCGAGGTACTGCTTCTAATAAAGTTGCTGCTTGTTGTGCCGGAGCTGTCACTATAGCGGCATCGAATACACCCAGAGATTCACCTTTTTCATCGCGAAGACGTACCTTTTTTTGGGAGCCGTCAAGTTCTGGCCAGATAAAGCCAACGCGAGTCGCAGGGTGAAAATTAGCGTGTGCCAGTAAGTGTCTGGTTAGGCTACTAAGGCGTGAGCTACCTGTGATTAGATTTGGTGATTGTTGTTTTTCACCGTCGAAACTTTTTGAAATTGGTGACCAAGTTTCTAAAACGCCACTTTCAGCTAACCAAGTAGAAAAGTCACTATTATTTGTTGAGATAAAGGGTGCGCCTAGATCGGCACTCATTTCATCTAATTTACAGCTGGAAAGACGACCACCCGTACCTCAGCTTTTCTCATAAACGCTTACATCAATGCCATTTGAAGTCAAAATGTCGGCAAGAGTTGTACCTGCTAGACCTGCACCAATAATGGCAACATGTGGTTTTGTTTCTGTCATAGTTGTTCGCCGGAATCATAAATAATGAATACCAGAAAACGCTTTAAAGGATTATCTCGAGGAGTAGGGTAGAGCTGAGATTAATATAGATGCTTATGAAAGCACTTGGAAAGCCAAACTTACTTCTCTCCGGTAACAAAGCGTTTACAGGTTGTAATTTAGCTTTGTTACGGCGAAATGAGAGGATTGGATCAGTAGATCAGAAATAGTGATCAGATTAGATCAGGGAAAGGGAAATCATCGCACATCACACGAGGGTGCTGTGTTACTGCAATCGCATGCTGAATGTTTGAGCCTTCTCGCATTGCATTAATAAGCAAGGTTAGAACGAAGGTGATTGAGTAGTATTCAACGTGTGCAGTTAGGAACGGCAGATTGATGTCATCGTGAGCTTGTTTGCTTAGACGAGCTGCTAACTGGGCTGCTTCGCTATCATCGAAACCTTCATCAAGGTTATGAATCAGTTCATAAATTTCGTTTGGAAGCTGTTCATATAGGTAGTTATCAATCTTAAGAATGGTCTTTACAAGCACCGCATGCTCTTTTGCTTCGCTTAGAAAAGGTAAACTAACCTTCTCATTTAAGCGTTCTGCTATTGCGATGTTTTCCTGCTGGGTAAGAAGTTTTCGAGCCGATTTTTTGGCAAAAAAATCTTTAACCAATACTTGGAATTGGTCTTCTGTCAGTGAAATATTTGCCATTGTTTTTCCTTACCTTGTTACTCGCTAAAAACCTTAATTGGATTTTAGGTTAGTTTTGGATGTGAGGATAGGGGGAAGTACTTAAAACTCGATCCTAATCAGTAAAATCTCGTTTATACCAATCGGATTGGTTGGGCTGCCTTCATTGATTATATCGTGGCTAGTCATATCAACATCAAAAGCTTGTTTCGGAGTCGAAAAGCTCTAGAGTCATTTGAACCTGCAATTGAAAGCTCAACGATCATAATTTTATGCAATAGATGTTTTATGTTCTTTCGAGCCATTTTACAACTCGATGAAATTGCGTAAGCTAAAGTGATAGTTCAGTTAAATGGTTTTAGAACTCGACAGAGTGATCGAAGCATTGAGGAAAATGAAATGGGCATAAATCGTCGATCAATGGTCAAAGTGCTTTCACTAGGTGGGGCGATGATCGGTGCGGGTGTTTTGATGCCTCGTATCGCATTAGCTACATGGAAAGCGGCAGCGTTTGAGGCGCAAGATCAAGATACCGCTATAAAAGAGCTTTTAGGCGGGACGCCTGAAGAAAGTGCTGATGTGATCCTGAAAACGCCTGATACGGCAGAAAATGGTGCGATTGTTCCGGTCACTGTACGTACAAGTATCGCCAATGTTGAATCGATCAGCATCTATGTCAAAGATAATCCAGCCCCTCTAGCAGTTGAGTTTAAAATCCCAGAAGGTACAGACGCTGATGTGTCTACTCGGGTTCGAATGGCTCAAAGCTCACGGATCACGGCCGTAGTAAAAGCTGAAGGTAAACTTTATAGCGCAGCGAAAGATGTAACCGTCACAGTCGGTGGTTGTGGTTAAGTATATCTGAGGAATCGTTGGGAGAGTTATTATGGCAACAGGTATTATTCGAGTTAAAACTAAGGTTTCTTCTGGTAAAACCAAAGTTAAAATGATGGCGAAACATGCCATGGAAAGTGGTTTTCGAAAAGACAGCAAAACGGGTGAATTTTTTCCTGCACTCTACCTCCAAGAGCTTCAGGTCGTTCATGCTAGCAAAGAGGTGTTTGCCGTAAACCTAGGACCGACGGTTTCTAGAAACCCATATTTTGTGTTTACGTTTGCAGGCGGAGCAAAAGGAGAAGAGCTTTCTTTTACTTGGGTCGAAAGCAGCGGGAAAACGGCAACAGAAGTAGTCAAAATAAAATAAAGCTCTTAATTAGTAGAAATACAGTTATATTTTTCTATCTAAATAGCGATTCCTTTCCAAAGCTTCCAACTGTCGAACAATGGGTTAAAATAGCGTCTTTCGATCTGCAAGGTCAGGAGAGACGCAGTGTCCTTTTCTAAAGTTTTTGTTTTTTGCTCGGTACTTATTCTTACCGCGTGTAACTCGGCGGGCGTTAAATCCCAATCCGACGTTGCCAATGCAAACAGTACAGGCCAACCGAGCGTTTCAACACCAGAGAAACCTGCACCCAAGCCAGCAACAAAACCTTCGCAGTCTTCAGAGCTTCAACCTGCGAGTCAGTTGGATATCATTGCTAACCGAATGACAGCGGTGCAAGACCATCTATTGCAGCTTAAATCTCAAACGGGTCAACTTCAGCAACAAAATAAAGAGTTGGCGCTTCAGCTTCAGGGCTTAGCGAGTGAAGTTCAAGCTATGGCTGTTGAGCCTGATACGACAGGTCAATCTGAGCCCGTATCGCCCGACGCATTTAATGGTGTGTTGGATCAAATCACTATGATGGCGAATGAGCTCAGTAGCCAAGTGCAGGATGGGGCATTCCGTATCGCATCAGCCTACACCTCAAAAGGGCAGTGGGTGTTAATTCGTTTCCACCGTTTCACGGGTGAAGCTTGGTTAGCCGATAAAGGCCAATGGCACTTACTTGAAGAGAGCGGAAGTACCGGCACAGCAGAATATGAAGTTGTGCTATTACGTGCTGATAATGATGTAAAAGGTTATGTCGCAGCAAGAATAAACCGTATTAGCGGTGATACTTGGTGGTTGAAACAAAATACTTGGCAGCCTTATATTAGTAATTAATAGGTTATAAGTGAAAGAACCGAATGTTGATGAGTTGATTACTCTTTTTAATCAGCTCTTTAAAACCTCCCTAAATACGATTCTTGTAAAAGGGGATGATGAACCAATCTACCTGCCTGCTGATCGAGATAACCAGCATCATCGGGTTATTTTTGCTCATGGTTTCTACGCGAGTGCGTTGCATGAAATCGCCCATTGGTGTGTTGCTGGTCCTGAGCGTCGAAAATTAGAAGATTTTGGTTATTGGTATAAACCTGATGGTCGCACTGCTGACGAACAGGCTGAATTTGAAAAAGTAGAAATTCGACCGCAAGCGTTTGAGTGGTTAATGTCTAAAGCTGCAGGGCACAAGTTTAACTTTAGTGCGGATAATCTATCTTCTGATATCGGGGCGAGTGAAAGTTTTAAAACCAATGTGCTTTCCACTGTTCATGAACTACTTGATCAGGGTTTACCTGAACGTGTGGGTATGTTGGTGGAAGCGTTAAGGCAACAAAGTGGCCGGCTACCTTTGGAGAAAGAAGAGTTCTCTATCTGATCTTTCCTTTTCTCTCTTATTCTCTTATAAAAAGTATGCTGGTTTATTAGTATGACCAGCTACCTTGCTCTTCTATCAGTATTTCTTCCGGTTCACGAATCACTTGCAGTAAACCAGATTCATAAACGCTGTAGGTGATATTACCGTTTTGAAAACGGTAACCAAGAAACCGACATGGGGTAATGCCATCAGCGCAAGTTTGATGCAGAGATCTACCTTTTAAGTGGATACTGTTTCCAGATCTCTTCGATGTGCCTGTATAAGAGATATCTTCACAACTAACTTCGCCTTCATCGCAATGCTTAGTTATAACAATTTTGTAGTTCTCTGTTTCAAGCATCTCGCCAAATGCAGTACTGGTTAGGAAGAATAGGGCGATCGCAACAATTCTCATAACACCACTCATTAATTTATCAGTTTCTAAACTATAGAAGCGACTCTTGGGTACAACACATTATAAAGATATTTAAGAAGATGGGCTTTGTTGGTTTTATGAACTAACGCGATGTGAGGGGGTCTATGAAGCTCACATAGAAGATGGGATTAATATGTCGTATCTAATCGAAAAGTTAATATCCACCCCGAGCAAACAAGAGTTAACGCGGCGCCAATGGCTTAAATCAGCCGCTTTGGCGACTGCAGGAATAGGTGCATTTGGACTTTTGTCTGGTCCATCCGTAGCTAAAGAAAATACTCGTGGCATCAAGGGACGAATAGCGCCTGAGTTGAATGTGAATCATTGGATCGATGGCCAAGGGAATAAGACTGAACCGTTTTCGATTTCCGAACATAGAGGCAAATGGATCTATTTGAAGTGCTTTCAGGAATGGTGCCCTTCTTGTCACTCTGTTGGCTTTCCAAATTTGCAGAAGCTGAAAGCTGCCTTCCCTGATGACGACAAAATTGTAGCGGCGGTTATCCAAACAACATTTGAAGGTCACTCTATCAATAGTGCTGGTGCTTTACGTAAGAATCAGCTGAAATATGGTCTGGAACTGCCTTTTGGTCATGATCCGGGTAACCCTAATCTACCTCGAACCGATCCAGGCCATTTCCCAAATACAATGGTTAATTATCGTACAGGTGGAACCCCCTGGGTTACGTTGATCGATCCGATCGGCGTGGTAGCCTTTGATGGTTTCCATATCGATATCGATCAACTGATAAGTTATTTAAAAGAACATGCTTAACATTTTGGTATCACTATCTGAATGAAGGAATACTGACGTTGTCAGTATTCCTAAGTGATTTAGCAAAGTGTTAAGCGGTTAACGTTTCGCAGGTTAAGTATTTTTCTAAATCTTCTTCATTTAGAGGTTTGCTGAAATAGTACCCTTGGTAATGTTTACAGCCCTGTTTCAACAATAATTGTTGTTGTTCTAATGTCTCTACGCCTTCAGCTATTACGGAATAGCCTAGCTCGTGGGTCATAGAGATTATATTACCGACAATAACCGCATCGTTAGGATCTGTAGTGATATCGTTGATAAAGCTTTTATCAATCTTTAATTCGTCTAGAGGCAGTAATCTCAAGTAGGTAAGGGAGGAATAGCCTGTCCCAAAATCATCCATAGATATTTTGACACCTAGCTCTTTTAACGAGTGCATTTTAGTAATGGCTGATTCAGTATCATCAATGATTACACCCTCTGTTATTTCTAGCATCAGTTCCTCGGGTTTTATCTGGAAACGATGAATACTGGCTTTCACATCGTTAACGAAGTTAGCTTGATTAAACTGTAGCGGGCTGACGTTAACAGCGATATAGCGAAGAGGCTTACCTTGGGTATACCACTTTTTCATTTGGCTACAAGCTTGTTCAATTACCCAATGACCTAGTGGGATGATTAAACCGCTTTCTTCTGCAATAGGTATAAATTCGTCAGGAGAGATAAAGCCTCGTTTAGGGTGGTTCCAGCGGAGCAGTGTTTCAACACTTTCGCATTCCCCCTCAGAATTTACCTGAGGCTGATATACCAAATTCAATTCGTTATGGGTAATTGCGTAGCGTAACTCTGCTTCTATTCGCAGACGCTCATCTGCTTTGGTTTGCATGTCTTTTTCGAAGAAGCAGTAATGGTGTCTACCGTTTGATTTAGCTTGATACATCGCTGTATCTGCTTGCTTCAGTAGTTCTTCAGCACCAAATTGAGCTTGATTGAAGAAGGTAATGCCTATGCTGGTGGTGATGTGGAAGTGGTTTGAATTCAGCTTGAACGGTACATCTAATGCCTCAATAATTTTGTTAGCAACAATTCGTGCGCGTTCATAAATCTGTTCTTGATTTAGACGGGGCAGAGTGACAATGACTACAAATTCATCACCACCCAAGCGGGCAATAGTGTCCTCTTTTCGTAAGCATTCAATGAGTCTGTTCCCAACCTGAATGAGAAGTTCATCTCCGATACTGTGACCTAATGAGTCATTCAGATGTTTGAAATGATCCAAATCCAAGAACATTACAGCGCCACTGCAACGCTGCCTTTCGGCACTAGCAAGGCGCTGGTTTAGGCGATCATAAAGTAACCGTCTATTGGGAAGGCCCGTCAAAGGATCAAAGAAGGCCAATTTTTTAATTTGAAATTGGCTTTCTAAAAGCTGTTCTGTTTTGCGGTTGAACCAATGGGTTAAAGCACCTAGCTCCCCTTTATCCGTAGTTTTTATTAATTGTTGCGAACGATGATTGTCTGATAAGCCTGCTTGTAGCTGTTGGGTAAGTTTAAATAGAGGCCATGTAAGATGGTAACGAAGTAGGGCCCACACCAATCCCATGGCTATTAGCACAATAAAAATTGTTGCCATAAGAAGTTGATTAAACAGTGTTTTGGCATCTTTCCGGGCTGAACTATTAGGCATCACTGTAACAATTTGCCAAGCGGTTTTAGGCATAGTGGTTACCGTGACAAATACAGCTTCGTTTAAAAAATAATCTTGCTCTATGAGCTCATGACTCCGTTGTGCTGTTAGAGTTTCTGGTCTGTTTAGTAAAGAGGCAATGATCGTAGCTTCGGGTAGGTCTATTTGGTAGCTGTCGTTTGCTAGCTCTGTGGCAAGGGTATTGATTTCAAAGCTATTTGGTGGAATTAAGGATCTGTTCTGCAAGCGAATTAATCTTGCAAAAGGCTCGAAGGTAATAAATTTTTCAGCGAGCTCTTCCATCGTGATGTACGGTAAAAGGCTTCCATTTTCCGAAGGCGTTTTGGATAAACGTGCGAGCTTGTCATCAGGGAACGCTAGAAATCTGCCGTTGTGGTCAAGTGCGAATGCATAACCGCCAAACTCCTGAGTGGCGTCATGCAGCAAACGTTGGAGCCCTTCTAGCTTGAGATCAACGGTAGTAGCGCCTAAGAACTTGTTATTGTTATAGAGAGGCGCTGTGACAGTAACCATAGGTTGTAGTGAATAGGGGTCTGTATAAGATTTTGACCAGTAACGTTGATTTTGACCTAAATGCTGAGCTGGTACGTACCATTCTTCATGGTGATAGCCGTTACCTTGAGGCTGATTGTAATCGTTATAAAAGCTCAATTTGCCGTTTTGATCTCGCCCCCAAAAGTGGCTATTTCGTTCAAGGTTTTTATTAAAAGTGTAAGGCTCTGGCCATGTTCCTCCGCCCGCGATTAGATGTTTGGAGCCTGCCCTATCGAGAAGGGAAAGCATTAAAGAGGCAAAACGTTCATCTTCGGCAGGGATCACTTTGGCGATATCAGCCATGGATATCACGATTGATTCTGCAATCGTGGTTCTCTGGTTGAGTTCAGAGACCACTTTATCTCCCGCCTTACTCAGTTTTAAGTAGGCTTGGTTTTCAATTAGGTGGTCACCAATAGCGCTTACTACAGCGATGATGGTCACCATAATTAGAAAAAAGATGGTCAGGAAAATTGCAGAAACGCGAAATTGCAGGCTGTGGTACCAATGGATATTGAAATCAGGTGTACTACGCATAGCTCAGCCTCCTGCTGATCTAACTCTTATCCTTAGAATGGCGGTGATCTCAAATATTAGGCCGTTCCAAGTTGCCTTGTGGACATACAGTCTGATTACAAAGTAGTACAGATATAACGCAGTTGCGAGAGAACGAGAAATTAATTTTGTATGGCTAGTAAGGAGGGGATTTGGGGAGAGGTTGCAGTTTGAAGATTAGCTTTTGAACACTTCTATAAAAAGGCCCTGTAAAAACAGGGCTTTTTAAATTATTGCGCTCTTAGTGGTGATGGTGGGAGTGCATACCGTCCATTATCTTTTTAACGGGAGCTTCAATTTTTAATTGAGTTCCATCAGAAAAGCTCAGTTCAAATTCTACATTTTCACCAACCGTGAGGTCTTGTCTTAGATTGATAAGCATAATGTGATAACTACCTGGCTTTAAGCTCACTGACTGCTGAGCAGCAACTTTGATGCTGTCTACCTGACGCATCATCATCGTACCGTCTTTCATCACATGATTATGCAACTCTACTGCATCTGCTACGTTACTAGACGCACTTTTAAGATCTACATCTTCAGAATTATTATTGGTAATAGTAACAAAGGCAGCAGTCGTTTTAGTTCCCGGGGGAATAGCTCTTACATAAGCGTCGTTTGTGGTGATCTCGGCCATTGTAGTAAAAGAGGTTAGGCTGAGAATCGCTGCCATAAAAGTAGTTAGCAGAGTCTTTTTGCTCATTATGTTTCCTCGCTTAGTAGCGCTTGAATTTCTTTAGTCAGTTCAATAGGGGTTAATGCATGACTTAAGGCTTTGGATAATTTGCCATTCTGATCAATTAGATAAAGGCGAGAAGAATGGTCTACAGCATAGCCTAGCGCCGAATCTTTTAATTCGACCATACGATAAAAAGCACCGTACTGTTTTACAACGCTATCAATTGTTGCTCGATCTGCTGTGGCGCCATGAAAATTAGGGTGGAAGTAGCTTGCGTATTTAGATAGCTTCTCCGGAGAATCTCTATCCGGATCTACACTCATAAAAATTCCCACTACGTTTTCTTGCTGAGCAGGTGTTAGGTCCTTAAGTCCTTGGGCCGCTACAGCTAGGGCTGTAGGGCAAACATCTGGACAAGAAGCATAGCCAATAAAAAACAGTACAACTTTGCCGCGGTAATCTTCTAGCTTTAGTTCGCCTTGTTCAGCCTGAAGGGTAAAGTCCCCGCCCAATTTTTCACCCAATGCGATGCGTTGTTCTACAGGTTGTGGACGTAGATAAAAAGCTAAAGCCACACCTGCCAGCATAACGAGTGTTAGTAGAAGAAGATTTCTTAAAGTGGTCATTTAATCATCTGTCCTATAGGTTAAGGGTTATCGGGCATCAAACTCGAAATTGGCTTGTGTAATTTGTCCCTGTTCTTCAATCTTAATGGAAGATACCCAAGTCATCTTTCCGGTTGTACAAATTGGGAGGGTGATACTCCCTTGCCATCTGTTGTCCGTACCTGGGATCTTTGTTAGTAAAGTTTGGTTGACTCCCATGTACATCGATTTACCTTGAAGGTCGACCAGGACCTGTTCGGCAGCAATATTTTCGATAGTTACATCAAACAATAATGGTTTACTTGAACTGATCTCTTCTGCAACGATCGATAGCCCCACTTGCTGATTATTATCAGCCGCAAGGCATTTTCCTTGATGCAGATTGCACTCAGGAGCTGTTAGCAATTGACGAGTGTGAGGGGGCGTTTCTTGTAACAGCTGCGGCAGATAGATTATGGAGCCCAACCCGATGATTATGACAAAGATAATCAAAATCTGTAGGGGGAGGGTATTACGACCCTGAGTTGGTTCGTTCATATATTTGTTCCTGAGTACTGCTATAGTCTACGTTCTTCTAGTGTGACAACAAAAGTGACAAATTGTCGCACCAAGAATACATCTTTTTATTAGTTAGTGATGCAACTTACTAATTGTTGTTCAAAGCTTTTCCAATCATGTGCTTGGTGGGAAATAACTTCGATCCGGTTATCCCTTCGATAAGCGATGGTTTCTATACTAAGTTCATTGCCTACTTGATTAAAGAATTTCCAGCCTTGATCGGTATGAAATACACCTTTGACTCGGTCTACATTTTCAATATCTTTTAGAATCGTTTTGAGCTTGGCAGTCGAGAATTTATCATCAGGATTAAATATCCACCCCATTGTATGTAAACCGTCATTCACATTACCTTTATGAAACGGAATTTTAGGCCGAGGCTGAAATAGCATACCGATCATTGGAGTTGCACTATTATCCTCCTTAGATAAGTGTCGGTGTTGCTGCTGTTGTGATTCAGTTTCTTTGGCTGTGTGAGTGAAATCTAGAAGTGAAAGCTCAATTTGCCCTTGGGTAGTTACTATTTGCTTTTGTTTTGGAGGATAAAGCCCTGCCATTTTTTGTTCTGTAGCAGAAACTTGTTCTGAAGAAGCAAGATCTGTTTTGTTTAATACAATTACGTCGGCTAAATTAATTTGGTCCTGATACGTAGGGTGCTCAGTTATCTCGTTGTTTTCGATCGAGCGAGGGTCAACGAGGCAGATAATTGCGCGTAGTTCTAAAACATCTTGGAAATGTTCATTTTTCAGAGTATCTACGATGCCAGCAGGGTGGCCTATACCAGTTGGTTCAATGATGAGTCGGTCAGGTTTTGTTTGCCTTAGCAGTGTCGCCAGCGTTGAGGTTAGGCTGGGGCCTAACGTACAACAAATACAACCACCAACGAGCTCTTTTACTTTCACCCCTTCGTTACTTTGCGTTAGGACTGCTTGGTCTATGCCTATTTGACCAAATTCATTCACTAAAATGGCCCAATTTTCGTCTTCGGGCTTTTGAGCTAGCAGATGATTTAGAGCTGTTGTTTTACCTGTCCCTAAAAAACCTGTGATGATGTTGGTTGGAATATTTTTTAATTGGGACATCTCAGGTTCTCTTCTTATAGATTGAAGGCAGCTGTGATAGCAGCATACCAAATAACATTAAGCCGCAGCCTAGTATGCCCAGCGCGCTGAACTGCTCTTCAAGAATCAACCATCCACCAAATGCAGCGGCTACAGCTTCAAGGCTCATAATGATCGCTGCATGAGCTGGAGGGGCATGTCTTTGGGCAAAAATTTGTAATGTGTAAGCAATGCCTACAGAAATAAAGCCTGCATAAGCAATAGGCCCCCAAGAGTTGAATGCGTTATTCAGCGTAAAACTATCAGATTCGATAGTCATCGCTACGAGTCCACTAAAACTTGCACAAACTAAAAACTGAATGATGGCTAATCGAAGGTTATCAAGTTTTGGAGCTAGTTTTGCAATAAGCAGCACGTGTATAGCCCAGCAAGCGGCTCCCAGTAACTCTAATATATCTCCAAAGTTTATGGCGCTGAGGTCCCGGAAGCTAAGAACATACAAACCGAGAACAGCAAATAGCCCACCTAGCCAAGTGTTGATATTAGTTGTTTGCCCTAGTGCTAAACCAATGATGGGTACGAGGATGATATATAGTCCTGTGATAAAGCCTGCATTACCAGCAGTTGTATAGACTAAGCCTGCTTGCTGAAATGAGGCACCGGCAAAAAGGACTAGTCCAGCTAAAGTGCCGCTTATTACTAGAGTTCTATTATTAGTGCAGTGATCTGACCTTTTAAACAAAAACAAAAGAGGGAGTAGGGAGCAGGCACCAAGCAGAAATCTTAATGCGTTAAAGCCGAATGGCCCTAAAGATTCCATTCCAAGTCGTTGTGCTACAAATGCAAATCCCCAGATGCATGCAACTAAGAGCAACATGAGATCTGCTTGTATTTTTTGCGAATTCATAGGCTAAATTTGAGCGTTATAGATGAGGCGCTAAAGGTACTCTATAAGAGAGAGAAAGATAAATCATATTTTTGAAAAAATGGTGTTGCTAATCATTCTCAATAGCATTAATATCGTAGTCGCTCATAAGTGATAGGCAATGAACGACCTCACCTCACTGACATTGCCGACCCTAGCGTCAACTTTCACTGCTCACTGAAAGTTGACGCTGACATTGATACTCCCCTCGATTATCAGTGTCGCAAGCTGAACTCTCACCGGTTTAGTTTATTTCAAAAAGCCGGATCATTTGATCCGGCTTTTTCTTCCTACTTATTCATCTTTCTTTTCTGATCACAGAGCTGTGAGCTCTTATATTAGGTAATTGTCTATATGAGCGAAACCTGATCAATATGCTACACTCAAAGGTGCAGTAATTTATAATTTACTATAGGGCATGGAAGCTCACCTTAATGCGTGGCAATAAGCTACGAGGAGCTATAGGTGAGGTTAGTTAAAGATATTGATAAAAAGGGCATCTTTTTCTATTGGTCTAACCCTTATTCTTCTGATGTTCGAATAAGCCCCCGATTACCCTGCATTGAACTTGCAAAAGAGTGGCGAGATAAACATCTTTTCTCGTTATATAAAGGTGATGAGAGACGCCGCTCGCATATTGACAGAAGACTCGATAAAACTAAACGCAAGCAAGTAGATAAAGCTTTATTTTATTATAGGCAACGTCCAGAGGGTAGGCGGTCGACAGATAAGTCCCTTACAGTAGATATTGATTTAGTCGCGGACAAAGTCCAGTTGTACTCTTAGTAGGAGTAAAACATACGCAGTGAAAATATTTTAAATTTTTATTGTTAATATAGTTGCAAATCATTCTCATTAATATATTATGAATATCAACACGGCAGGCGGCAGGCTCCCCTCACTAGCTAGGCCGCCATGCACTAGCGATATTGCATGTTCGTGTATGTGTTAGCACATCTGCCTCCGCAGAAGCTACAAGCACATGGCTCTTGTCATTGAAGCAAATTGCTTAACCGGACCCCAAAGGGGATCCGGTTTTTTTTTGCTTAAATTCTCTGTGTTATAATTGTCTACTTCAAAAAAGAGGGGGCGGGTATGCAAGAGATAATAACCTTTTCAATCGTTGCTCTACTGTTAGTGATTTCACCAGGTCCTAATGGTGTATTAATTGTAAAAACAGCCTCTGTTCAGGGTCGTACAGCTTCTTTTGCTAATGTCCTAGGTTTGTTTACTGCTACATTTTTTCATGGTGCTTTTTCAATTTTGGGATTGTCCGCAATCCTGCTCCAATCTGCTGAATTATTCTTTGTAATCAAATTACTCGGTGCACTCTATCTGTTCTATATAGGTGCTAAAGCGATCTACCAGTCTTTTTTGACTCCGGTCATTGATCAAGCTGATGCTCAACATACAGCGAATAACAAAAGGGCTAAATCTTTACTTGGAAGCTTTATCGAAGGCTTCTTGACTCAGTTACTAAACCCGAAAGTTTCGATGTTTTATCTAGCGGCATTCCCGCAATTTGTTCAATTTGGCTCGTCCAGTTATCTTGCAGCGTTTGTTCTAGTGGCTATCCATGCAGTCATTATTGCTTTTTGGTTTATCGGTATGACGTTGATGATTGAGAAACTAAAAGCTCGCAGTAAGCACTCTTCCGCAGGTCGGTGGGTTCAGCGGATATCAGGGTCAGTGATGATCTACTTCAGCTCTTTATTGATAGGCCATAAAGCATAGAGGTTCAGTTGTGTACGCAGTTATCTTTCGAGCAAATACAGGAAAACAGGACGAACAATATTTAGAAACTGTCGCGCGAATGCGTCAGTTGGCTTTTGAAAAGTATGGCTGTCTGGACTTTGTCGCAGTAACAGAAGGGGAACAAGAAATTGCTATCTCCTACTGGGAAAGTGAAGCCGATATATTGGCTTGGAAAAAAGACCCTGAACATCATTTAGCGCAGCAACAGGGGCAGAAAGATTGGTATAGAGCTTATACAGTGCAAGTGGTGAAGATCGAGCGAGAATATAGCTTCTCAGCAGATTAAGCTTCCTTTCTTTGTTACCCCAGTTCTTAGTAATAAAATTAAGAAAACTTTGGCGATTCTTTTCGGTTCAGCGTCACCAATTTTTCATTTTTTCGTTAGAAAGTTGTCACGATAGTTTTTCAGACTGGTCATAACTCATAAAGAGAGAATTTATGACCGTGTCTTCACTTATCAATGCTCGTACTATTTTTATCTCAGATGTTCATCTCGGTTTCAAAGACTGCAAGGCTGATTATCTGTATCAATTCCTCTCTTCAATCAAATGTGAAACTTTGTATTTGGTTGGGGATATTGTCGATCTATGGTCATTGAAGCGCAGACTGTTTTGGCCCGAAGAACATTATCGAATTCTTTTAAAATTGTATGAGCTCGCTGACCAAGGTACGCGTGTTATCTATGTGCCTGGTAATCATGATGACCCTTTGCGTCGCTTTGATGGCCAGCGTTTCGGGCCTATTGAGATTATTCATGAACATGAATTTAGGACTGCGAAGGATCAGCGCTTTTTAATTATGCACGGCGATGCGATGGATGCGTATATGAAGCACTCTTGGTTGACTAAGTGGGCAGGTGATTTAGCGTATGACTTCCTACTTTTCCTAAATCGCTGGTCCAATCGGTTACGTAAAGTGAGTGGCCGCCCGTTTTACTCACTCGCAGGACAGGTAAAAGATAATATTCGTGGCGCTAAACATGCTATCTACCGTTATAAAACCGAGTGTAAAGCTGAAGCTAAACGAAGAGGTTTTGATGGTGTGATTTGTGGGCATATTCATTATCCAGAATATGACGATGCAACCGATGTGGTTTACGCAAATACTGGTGATTGGATTGAGAACTGTTCTGCGCTGATTGAAGATTTTTCGGGCGAGTTAAAACTGCTGCATTTTAGTGATCGTTTAGAGTGGAGACGCTCAGTAAGGGAAGAACAACTGCAAGTTGCATGAGTGCTTGTAAGTGGAGCAGGTGCAACAGAAACCTGTTGCACCATCGAACATACTGTTAAAGCCCTAGCTTGTCAGCGACGTAGTCGGCGTCTTTGTCGCCACGGCCTGATAGGTTCACAAGGATAGTTTGGTCTTTGGATAGTTCAGGTGCTTTACGCATTGCCCATGCAACTGCATGAGAGCTTTCCAATGCGGGTATGATGCCTTCTACTTGTGACAACGTCATAAATGCATCTAGGCACTCTTGATCAGAAGCGGTTTCATATTCAACTCGGCCGAGCTCTTTTAGGTAGCTGTGCTGAGGGCCCACACCAGGGTAATCAAGACCTGAAGCAATTGAGTGAACAGGTAGGGGCTCACCATTGTCATCTTCTAGAACATAACATTTCATACCGTGAAGGGAACCAGGTTTACCTAGGGTCAACGTTGCCGAATGCTCTGTGGTATCTAGGCCTTTGCCTGCTGGTTCAACCCCGACAATATTGACCGCTTCATCATTCAAAAATGCGGTAAATAAACCCATTGCGTTTGAACCACCACCAACACAAGCGGTGATGTAATTGGGTAGCTGCCCCTTTTTCGCTTGGAACTGTTCGCGTGCTTCGTTACCAATAATACTCTGGAAATCGCGTACCATTTTAGGGAAAGGGTGAGGACCGACCACTGAGCCGATTGCATAGATATAGTTAACAGGATCTTTTAGGTACTCTTCAAAGGCGCTATCCACCGCATCCTTCAAAGTCGCGGTACCTTGAGTGACGGGCACTAGCTTGCAACCAAGAATTTTCATTTTGGTAACGTTAGGGTGTTCTTTCTCAATATCTACTTGGCCCATGTGAATTTCACAAGGAATGCCTACGAGAGCGCAGGCTGTTGCTAAAGCGACACCGTGTTGACCTGCACCTGTTTCGGCAATCACTTTAGTTTTGCCCATATATTTTGCAAGAAGGGCTTCGCCTAGGCAGTGGTTGATCTTATGAGCACCTGTGTGGTTCAGGTCTTCACGTTTCAGGTAGATCTGTGCGCCACCTAATTTGTCACTCAGACGTTTTGCATGATAGATCGGACTTGGACGGCCAACATAGTCAGCAAATAGCGTGTCTAGTTCTTGTTGGAATTCCGGTTGTTGACGGATCTCTTCATAGGCGTCGTTAATCTCATCCATGATCTCTTTTAGTTCCGGTGGGATCTCTTGCCCACCAAATTGACCGAAGAAACCCTCTTTATTTGGCATCTCGGAAAATTCAAATTTCTTCATCTTCTTCCCGCAATTTATATTATTGGTTTTAAAGGGATATCAGCACGGACAAACGCCATGCGCGTTATATGATTAGATTATATGCACTTAATCTTAAGTAATAAATTGTTTCAGGTGTAAAAAAAGCCGCTATGAAAGCGGCTTTTTGAGAAAATTGAATTAGTGATTTTCTGGCCAATAACCTATGCGTAAACCACCCCAGTGTCGACCATTGATAAAGATAGGTACCGATAGGTCGTGCATTATTTCACCGGTATCGCGCTTATAAGTTTGTAGAAGCATAGTTTCGGTATGGCAACCACAACGTGCGCCCGTACGGTCATTAAACAGGCGTTTACTTCGGCTTTTCACAAGATCGGTTTCAAAGTTACCTGTCGGTGGGTTAGCAAACTGATTATTGTGAGTTGGGACATAGCCGTTCGGGTCAGTCACAATGGCGTAGACCATTTTGTTATGACGAGAAAGCGCTGGTTCTTGAATACCTGGTAAAATTTGATCGCAATATTTATCAAACTGCGTTGTATATTTTTGCGGATTAGTGCCATTTACGGGTACGTAGTTACGATCAAATAAACTACCTTCATGCATTTGCCCTGAAGATAGTGCTTGTTGGAATGATTCGGCTACTTGATCAGCAGTATCACGTGCAATCTGATAGAACTGTTGATGGAAGTTTTGGTCTGAGGATGCGGCTAAGATCGCATTGGATCTTTCAGCAGCCTCCATCAACGCTGATGCTTGAGTCGCAAGTTGGCTAACCTCTACATCACTTTCTTCCAGTTCATGGCGAACCGTTTGCAGAGAGTTAAAGATGACTTCTAGGTTCTGGCGATTGGCACGAGCGCCTTCGGCGATAACTGAGATCTGTTCTTCTACAGCGGAAGATTGCTCTGAAATCCCCCCTAGTTGATTGCTGATAAGTTCCATCGCTTCAGTGCCACTTTCAACATCACTTGACAGCGTTTTAATCCGAGCAACAACTTGCTGAGTTTCAGCGCGGATCTCATCAACAATAGTTTCTACTTCACCAGTAGCGCTGGCTGTTCTAGATGCGAGTTGTCTTACCTCGTCGGCAACTACGGCAAAGCCGCGTCCATGATCACCAGCGCGAGCAGCTTCGATTGCTGCGTTAAGTGCAAGTAAGTTGGTTTGCTCAGCAATCTCTTCAATAACCTTGGTCACATCTTGGATTTTCAGAGATTTCTCATTCAGCTGCTCGATGAGTGTTAATGTCTCAGCGGCTTGAGAGTTAAGCTCGCGAATGTTACCCATCGCTTCTGTAAGTGCTTGTTGGCCTTCGGCCCCCGTGGTTTTGGCTTGGATTGCCATATCTGCGGCAATTTCAGCTTGTTGTGCAGACTGTTGGACAGTCACAGTCATCTCTTCAGAGTTCTGTGCAATTTGAGAGACTTCTTGAACTTGATTGTCGAGTTTAGTTTTTAGGGTATCAGCGGAGTAGGAAACCTCTGCTGCTGCAACAGCGTTGGCGTTGGCGCTGGAGGACAGTTTTGCGCTGACATCTTCATTGCCTTGGCGATTACTGAAGAGGTCGCCAAATAAAGTCGGGAGTAATTCTAATTCGTCAGTTTTATTAGCATTAACTAGAGAGGCTTCTTTGCTCAGTTTGCCTAAAACGGAGTTGTGTAACACTAGGATTGAAAGGCTTGATGCTAAAAGAGCGGTGACGATCAGAATGATCAGAGCAGTGCTGTCGACTCCTAAATAGAATGATGCTGCGCCAGCAATGACAATAATAAAAACTGCCGCAAAAAAACTTTTAAAGTAAAAGCTAGAAATGGACCCATTCATGCAATGTCCCTATTTTGTTGTTATTTAGGGGAGGAGATAGTTATGGCTACAAGAGTTTATAGACATCTCTTGATACAACCCTAACTGCCTGTATTACAAGCTTATATACACGAATATATCATCACAAAAATAAGGCAAATGCTGTACTTTAGTAGAGATTTTTATCGGTGGTAGGGGAATATAGAAGGGAATGCGCTCAGAATAATTTTTCTGAAAACAGTAGCGCATGTTTTTTGGGTGTATCTATATGAATAGGGTCAAACTCAAATCCCAGTTGAGTCTCCTTGCGAGCGATAAGCCTAAAACCCTCAGATTTTAATTGCTTACGAATTTCCCTCACAATAAAACGAGCATCTTGATATGATTTGGCAACTGTTTGATTACACTCGTTTTTATCGTCAGTCGAATTGCCCCAGCTTTGGGTTACAATCCAATCACCGACCAGGTCTTGGTACATCCGAACGATGTAGTATTCCTGTTGTTTTTGCCAGCGTATGATCAAACTGATGTAATCCGTAGAATGACAGCAGGTTTTGCCCGCTGATAGCCAATGAAAACCGCGCATTGAGCCTGATATCGCGCGGTTTGTAAAGACTGGAGATAGATAAATTGTTGAACCGGAAACTAAAAATCTTGGCGGATGAGAATATGCCTATGGCTGAGGCTATTTTTTCTCGTTTTGGTGAAGTCAAACTTTGTGCTGGTCGAGGCTTATCCGCAGAGCAACTTTCAGATGCTGATGTACTTTTAGTTCGTTCTATCACTCAAGTGAATAAAGCGCTGTTACAGGGTAGCCGGGTTCAGTTTGTCGGTACAGCGACTATAGGTACAGACCACATCGATAAGACTTATCTGGAAGACAACGATATCGCGTTTGCCAATGCGCCCGGCTGTAATGCCGATGCTGTTGTGGAATATGTATTAAGTGTTATATATCAACTGGCGGCTAAATATCAGTTTGCTCCTAAGGAAAGAACCTATGGCATTATTGGTGTAGGTAATGTTGGCGGCCGTTTGCAGAAGCGTTTTGAAAAGTTAGGTTTCAAGGTGTTGCTAAATGACCCTCCGCGTGCTGAATCTGAATCTGGTTTTTCTGATCTAGATACTTTGCTTGAGCAAGCTGATGTCCTTTGTTTGCATACTCCGCTTACCTTAGATGGTGATCACCCGACCAAGCACCTGCTGTCGACTGAGCAACTCCAGAAACTAGGTGAAAATGCGATTGTCATTAATGCAGGACGTGGCCCTGTGATTGATAACACTGCTTTGCTTAAAGTTGGCCAGCAGCGTTCTGATCTGCTTATTGCCTTAGATGTTTGGGAGCACGAACCTGCAGTCAATGCAGAGTTAGCGGCACTATGTGAATTTGTATCCCCCCATATTGCCGGTTATAGCCTAGATGGAAAAATTCGAGGCACTTACATGCTATATCAAGCGCTATGTAAGCATTTACAGGTGGAGTGTGAAGAGCCTCTAACCGATTTTCTTCCAGAGGCTGAATTGTCATTTAAGGAGCAGGGGAGTTTAGCCGCATTAGAATTAATGGCGCTGATTTATGATCCACAAGTAGATGATCAGCTCTTGAGAGCTACGTTGGAATTGCCAGAAGCCGAACAAAAATTAGCGTTTGATCAACTTCGTAAGCAGTATCGAGTACGTCGTGAGTTTGCCTCTCTAAAGGTGGCTAATTCAACAAATCCGAAAGAGCTATCGGCATTGGGTTTTCAGCTCGCAGACTAACCCTAAATCCCTTAAGCTATAACCTTTATTAATGCAGTTATAAGAACCCTGAATGACCGAAGCGTTAGCACAGTTAAAATCCGTTAAAACTCTTGCTGAACTGAACCCCAAAGTGGGGGAAAAGGTTCAGATAGAAACACGTACTCCGCGTGGGCGTTATTCGGTCCAGCTATTAGGCTATCGTGAAAATGGCAGCATGATGGTTTCAGCACCACGTACCTCGAATTCCATTAACGTGGGTTCGCGAGTGACCGTCCGTTTGATGAGTGGTAACTTTATCTGTGCCTTCAGTGCTAAGTTACTCAAAATACAGACCAGCCCGTTTGCTTATTGGCACCTTGAATATCCAACCGATACTGAGGTTAGGCGTATTCGAAGTCATACGCGCGTGCCTGTTAATTTGATGGTGTCGATTGATGAATTCGAGTTGGGAAAAGGGCTAAGATTAGATTGGCCAATCAATGCTTACTGTACTGATATTAGTATCAAAGGTGCCTGTATAGATGCGCCTGTTACCCTAGGTAAACAAGGTGACAAGTTATTTGTCACGACGCGCTTTCAAGTGGCAGGTGCCGATCAGGTAGTACTCACCCCAGTTGTGATAAGAAGTGTGCAAGCGGCAGAAGATGGTTTAACCAAAGTGGTGAGCCACGGTGTTGAATTTGAAGAGATGGATGATGACACCCATCTGATTCTGGCAGCTTTTGTATACCAGCAATTTTTAATTGAAACCGGTAATTTGGAGATCATAGGTGTTTAAACTCGGTCTTATTATTAACCCTTTAGCAGGAGTTGGCGGCAGTGTCGCGCTTAAGGGAAGTGACGGTGAGGAGACCGCGAAGAAAGCTCTGGAATTAGGTGCTGAGCCTAAAGCAGGCTTACGTACCCTTCAGGCTTTGGAAGTGCTTCAAGGTTTAGATATCCAAGTTATTACCTACCCTGCTGAAATGGGCGAAGAGGTTGCCGTTAAAGCAGGGTTTGAACCGCTAGTCGTTGGTGAGATCGAATCAGGTAATACTCACGCAGAAGACACTTTAAGAGCTGCCAAGGATCTGGTTGCTGCAGGGGTTGATATCATCCTGTTTGCCGGTGGTGATGGCACCGCTCGTAATATCTGCGAATCGATTGCCGGTGAAGTACCGGTTCTAGGTGTTCCTGCAGGTGTAAAAATACACTCGGGTGTTTATGCCGTTACGCCTAAAGCAGCGGGTGAAATTGTTGCCATGCTGGTGAAAGGCGAGTTAGTTACTTTAGGTGATCAGGAAGTCCGTGATATTGATGAAGAGGCGTTCCGGGAAGGGCGTGTGCGGGCGAAGTATTATGGCGAACTAGTTGTCCCTCAAGAGCATCGTTTTCTGCAGCACGTAAAAAATGGCGGCAAAGAATCCGAAGAGTTGGTGTTGGATGATATTGCCGCAGATGTGATCGAAAAGCTGGATCCCGATTCATACTATGTCATGGGGTCGGGTTCCACAGTGGCGGCTGTTATGGAACAGTTGGGGTTACCAAATACCTTGTTAGGGGTTGATCTGATTAAGGATAATGAGATCGTTGCTTCAGACTGTACAGCACAGCAACTGCTGGAGTTAACAGAAGGTGAACCTTGCCAACTTGTTATTACATTGATCGGTGGTCAAGGGCACATTGTCGGACGTGGTAATCAACAGCTGAGCCCTGCATTGCTTAAGCGAATCGGCAAAGAAAATATCAATGTGATTGCGACCAAAACAAAACTTCGCGAATTAGAAGGCCGCCCGTTAATAGTAGACAGTGGCGATCCTGAATTAAACGCTAGGCTTTCAGGGGTAATACCAGTAACAACTGGCTACCATGATTCTATACTCTATCGTGTGGCAGATTATTAGTAGCTTAGCTATGCTTTAAAGGCCTGTGTTACAGGCCTTTTTTGTATTCGGTGGGTGAATGCTTTGTTTCATCATTTGTTAAAATTCTTTCTTATGCTTATGGCGCCGGTATGGATGAGAGATAAGACGCCGGATAAAGACCATTTCTATCGGCGCTTGTTTACCGCTAAACATCGAGCAAAGAAAAATAAAATTAAGTTTCTTTGGATTCTCGTCCTCAGCTTATGCCTAGTTCTACCATCCCCTCATATTATCTTTGCGTTAGTACTCTTAACGACCTTTATATCATTCAGTTGGTTAGATGAATCAAACTGACATCTTCCTGTAATAGAGTCTCGGTAAAGTTTCGCCTGATATTTTTTATAAGAACTTATTGAGGCTCACCCCATGAAAAAACTGATCGCAGGCGCTGTTGTTGCAAGCGCAATGATTGCTCTAACTGGTTGCCACACAAATCAGGCGAAACAGGAAGAAACTAAAGAAGTTGCTCAACTAAACAATGATGACCTATACGAAGTCTCTCACGAAGGTCGTCACTACGTTTTTGACGATTTCGCAACTTATCAGTCTTTCCTCACAGTTGGCGAAACTTCTTACCGTAAAGTATTTATTGGTGGTGGTCCTAAGGGCGAAACATTGGTATTCGGTCTAACTGGCGCAGACAAAAAGAAAATGTCTGGTATCGCTAGTATCGATATGTTTAATGGCGAAATGGCTGGTGCAGAAAGCTTCTACGGTGAAATGCGTGGCGAAGATGGCCGTCTATATGTTTTCAGTACTCTTGAAGATATGGAAGACGTACGTACTGTAGGTGAAGCACCATACCGTTTCACTCAGATCGCTGCGGGTCCTCAAGGCCAGACAGTTGTATTTGTTCTAAACAAAAACAACAAGAAAAAGCAGCCTGTTGCTTTGATGGCTAAATTCAAAGAAATGAACAATATGAAGTAACCCTTCTAAGGGCCTGTTTATTTATTGGTCGGTAAACGGGTCCTTTGTTTGGCGATACTATTTTCCCATATTGCATTTGTATCCGAAGTCTGTAGAAAAAATCTATTTAACTAATGGAACTTTTCTATACGCAGCACAGTCAATAGATACATCCTGCAAGATGGGAAGGCCTTTCGATATGTCATAGGAAAGTTTGGGTTCTGTTATTTACGAAAGGTCTTATTTTGGGCGCTGTTTACGTGAGTAAACGGCGCTTTTTTTATCGGGTTAAGCTAATTCAGGCAATAAAAAAGCCTGCTGAATAAGCAGGCTTTTTAGAATTAGCGAGAGATTAGATCTCAGCGTTGTGATAAATGTTCTGAACGTCGTCCAGATCATTTAGCATATCGATAAACTTCTCGAACATTGGTAGGTCGTCAGCAGAGACAGGTGAGCCGTTATGAGGTACAAATTGGATCTCATCAACGTCTAGGTCAAGACCTTCAATGTTTTCTTGAAGTGCTTTCTTCGCTTTAAAGTAATCAGTGTGAGGCGCGAATACAGTAATCTTGCCGTCTTCAGCTTCGATATCTGTTACGTCTACATCTTCCATCATTAGTGCTTCTAGCACAGCATCTTCGTCATCACCGTTGAATACGAAGATCGCACTGTGGTCGAACATGTGGCTTACGCTGCCCTGAGAACCAATTTTACATTTGGTTTTGTTAAAGCAGTTACGTACATCACCGAAGGTACGGTTAGGGTTGTCTGTTAGACATTCCACGATAACCATACAGCCGCCAGGACCAAAACCTTCGTAACGAGCTTCAGAGAAATCTTCACCGCCGCCACCTTTAGCTTTATCTAGTGCTTTGTCGATTACGTGAGCAGGCACTTGGGCCTTTTTAGCACGTTCGATTAAGCCTGCTAATGCAAGGTTTCCTTCGACTTCGATGCCGCCTGCTTTCGCACAAACATAGATTTCACGGCTAAATTTACTGTAAACCTTAGCCTTAGCATCGGATGTTTTTGCCATCGACTCTTTACGGTTTTGATAGGCTCGACCCATTGCGATATTCCATACACTGATAAAAAAGAAGAAAATTCTACCGTTTCAGAGCCAAACTGGAAACCCGCATTTAGGATGTGCGGCCAACTAATCCACAAAAATATGGTTCTTAATCAAGATCTGAGCAAGCGAAGTACATTTGTCAGTAGACTAGAGCGGACAAAGGCTAATTAAATGACATCATGCCCTCTAATTTCTGCCTTTCTTGAAAATATCTGATTGATAGCCCCAGAAACGATCTCTTTGATAATAGGGTGTTCACCCTCAAGTCCTGCTAATTGAGCGCAGAATAAAGGCTTATCTTTGGCGGATGCCCAAGCAGTGAAGTTATCATCGATAACAAGAGATCTAATGACCGAAGAGTACTTATTAATTTCCATAATCAGCTCCATTGCACATTCATTGTGCTTGTGCAGCATTTTTGCACTTAAATATGTCTAAATAATTAAAGTTTCCTTTAGTTTTTATTGTCTGTTTATTGTACAGCACTAAACGTGCCATAAAGCACTAGAGTCTTAATGAGCAAGTGTTTTATTTTGCTTGATAGCTATTGCCTCACGTATAGTTCCAAATAACTTCACAAGTATCGCTAAATGGATTTAGCGCTAAGGAATTTTCTATGGATCTGCAACAATCGCTACAACAACACTTTTCGTTTGATCAATTCCGGGATGGGCAAGAGCAAACCATTCGTCAGTTACTTGATGGTCAATCGACACTCTCAGTATTTCCAACGGGTGCAGGCAAATCGCTTTGCTATCAATTTACGGCGATTCATCTACCTAATTTGACCTTGGTTGTATCGCCGTTATTAGCGCTGATGAAAGATCAGTTAGCTTTTTTAAAAGAGAAAGGGATTGCTGCGGCAAGTATAGATTCGACGTTGACGCCTGATGAAAACCGTCAGGTTATGCAGGATATTCGTCAAGGCAGAATTAAGATTTTAATGGTCTCTGTTGAGCGGTTTAAAAATGAACGCTTTCGAGAGTTTATAAGCTCTGTGCCAATCTCAATGTTGGTAGTGGATGAGGCGCATTGTATCTCTGAGTGGGGACATAACTTCCGCCCTGACTATCTGAAATTGCCGCAGTATTGTCAGCAGCTCAATATCCCAACAGTGTTGTTACTGACAGCTACTGCAACGCGTAAAGTTAAAAGGGATATGGCGCAGCGCTTTAATATTGTTGCGGAGCATATAGTTCAGACCGGCTTTTATCGCTCGAATTTGGATTTAACGGTATTGCCTGTTAATGAGGCAGATAAAAAGGATCAGCTCGCTCAAGTTGTTGCTGCGCAAAGCTGCGCAGGTATTGTGTACGTCACTTTGCAACAAACAGCAGAGGAGGTTGCCAGTTACTTACAGCAGCAAGGAATAGCTGCAGTGGCATATCATGCAGGTTTAGAAAATGAGTTAAGGCATCAAATCCAAACCGATTTTATGGCTGGCAGGATAGGTGTTGTAGTCGCAACAATTGCCTTCGGTATGGGTGTTGATAAGTCCGATGTACGTTTCGTGATCCATTATGACCTACCTAAATCGATTGAAAACTACAGTCAGGAGATAGGTCGGGCCGGTAGAGATGGGCAGCTGTCTCACTGTATTACTTTGGCTAATCTAGATGGCATTAATACGGTAGAAAATTTCGTATACGGTGATACGCCAGAGCTATCGGGCATCGAATATGTGATCAACAATATTCGGGATGAGGAGAGCGGTCAGCAATGGGAGATGCAAATATCTCCATTATCTAACGCTGCGAATATCCGTCAACTTCCGCTAAAAACCTTGTTGGTTCAGTTAGAGCTTCGAGGTGTTATTCAACCTAAATACTCCTATTTTGCTGATTTTAAGTACAAGTTCTTGGTTGAACAGCCTGTGATATTAGAGCGTTTTAAAGATGAACGACGTCAGTTTATCGAAGCTATTTTCCAACATACCCAGTTTAAAAAAGTGTGGGGGAATTTAGATTTTGAAAGCCTTTATCAGCATTATGGTTGTGATCGGCAGCGAGTTGTTTCGGCGATGGAGTATCTGCAAGAGCAGCAATTGATTATGCTTGAAACCAAGAAAATTACTGAAGTCTTTGCCGTCGATAGCAATAAACTTGCTGAACCTAATTTGGCTCAATCCCTTGCTGATTACTTTAACGAGAAAGAGGAGAAGGAAGTTCAGCGGATTGCACAGTTAATTCGCTTTTTTGAATTGGATCGGTGCTTAACTTCAAATTTAGCGCGTTATTTTGATGACCAACAAGCGCCTGAGCAGTGTGGCCATTGCTCGGCCTGTCGTGGTGAACCTGCAACCTTAAGCTATTCTTCTGTTCCAGAGCTACCAAGTGAAGCAAAGCTAATGGGCTTTTTGGACGAATTAAATCAGCTGTTTAATAGTAAAAGTATTCGCCTTACTGTAGGCGTAGCCTGTCGTTTTCTAATGGGGATCAGTGTTCCTGTACTCACACGTGTAAAAGCAAGGCAGCTATCAGGCTTTGGTTCTTGTGAACGTGTCCGCTTTTCTGAAGTGAAGCAAAAGGTTACAGAGTTATTAGTCTAGAGCAAAGCTTTGCTGCTGCAGAGTTTCTGGCGTTAAAGGTTTAGAAAGAAGGAACCCCTGGTAGTTCTGGCAGCCTTTGTTCTGAAGGTATGCCAGTTGGTTTTGGGTTTCGATACCTTCGGCAACGATCTGGAGATCTAGATTGTGAGCCAGTTGAATAATGGAATCGAGTACGCGCATATCAGAGTCTGTCCCGATATCGTTGATAAAACTTCGGTCAATTTTTAGAATGCTGGCAGGGAACTGGTTCAAGTAAGCGAGAGAGGAGTAGCCGGTCCCAAAATCGTCAATTGCAATACTGAAGCCCGCTTTTGATAGCTCTTCAAGAATCGATTTTCCGGTTTCCATCTGTTCCATCAATACAGATTCAGTGACTTCGAGAATCAGTTGATCGTGCTGCAAGTTATATTGCTTACAAGCATGCTTAATTCTATCGGCTAAGTTGTAATCGCTGAGTTGGTAACCGGAAAGGTTAATGGCTACAGGGAAGGTTTTAATCCCCATCTCTTGCCAGACACCGAGCTGTCTGCAGGCTTCGTTGATAACCCATTCGCCAATCTCTCGAATTAAACCGGTTTCCTCTGCGAGGGGGATAAAGCGCGCAGGTGAAATGGGTCCCAGTTCAGAATGGGTCCAACGTAAAAGGGCTTCTACTTTCTCGAGTTGCCTTTGCTGGTTAAAGATGGGCTGGTAAACAAGTGATAGACCATCACTGCTGATGGCATTCCGCAATCGCGCTTCTATTTTTAAGTTTTCGACCGATGCTTTCTTGAGTGCAGGGGTATATACCGCTATGGCACCTTGTTTTATATCTTTCTTCGAATTCAACGCCATCGTCGCAGCATTAGTGACTTCAGCTAGGTTCTTTCCGTGATCTGGGGCGGAGGCTAAGCCAATATGAGCAGAGATGGATACCTCTGTGCCATCAATACAAAAAGGGGTTCTTATCACCTGTTTAATCTCATGCAGTAGCATGTTTACGTACAGAGAACTGCTACTGCAAAGAATGGCGATTTCATCGTTACCGATTTGAGCAAGGTAGTCTTTATCGGAACAGGCTTGCGCTATTCGGGTAATTACATCTTCGACCAACTTTTCAGCAATACCTGCTCCGTACGTGTTACGAATTGTATTGAAACGTTGTATGTCGAGAACGATAACCTTCGCGTTGCCTTCATTATTCATCAGTAGTTCAAACTCGACCTCGAGTTGCTTAATTCGCGGGATTAACTTTACTGATGAGCTATTACCTAGGCTATCAATGCTATAAATTTGCGATAGGTCTGAGAGAGTCCCCAGGTAATGAGTGACAATGCCGTCGTTGTTTGTGATCTCACTGATCGTAAGATGCTGTAGATATTCTTCCCCCTCTTTTTTGACGTTCCATAAAGCGCCAGACCATACACCTGTTCGGGATATCTCCTTCCACATAGATTCATAGATATCCTTGTTATTGTCTGAGCTTAGATTGGAAATATGATGGCCAACAATATCTGCATTTGAATAACCGGTGATCTTCTCGAATTGAGTATTTACTTCAATGACTTTGAGGTTAACGTCAGTAATAACAGCGCCGGTTGAAAGTTGGTTTATATTCTCTTTAATTTTGCGATAACGATCATGCTTTTTAATCGCTACTGTTTTGAGTAAACGGATTAAATAGCGGTTTTCATTATTAGGTGTGCAATGGACAGTAAAATCCGACAGGGGGCCACTGTGGCCATGACTCAAACTAAATACACGGTTGTGTTGGAAACCCTGTTTTAAACCCGAATGAAGCTCTTCTGGAAGATGATGAAAGATGCTTTTTAAACGATGAGGCTTGGTTAAAGGGGAAAGGTTGAAGAACTCCTTTGCCGAACCATTCATACCCAAGATAGCGTCTTCAGTACAAAGTAGGGTAGGGACGGGCTCGTTGTTTAGCAGTTCTTCTAGTTCTGACGATATTTTTGAAATTAACCCTCGCGAGCGACTTAGCCTTATCTCATACCATAGCGGAACGAGTAATAAGGCTAGAATTAAAGCCGCAACCAGCAAGGCTACGTGGTTGATTGCTGGCGGAGAAAGTCTGGTGGCTAATTCAACATGCATGACTGCACCTAGGCGGTGAAGGTCTTCATCAGAGAATTAAGGTCTTTAACCAGCACTTTCAGATTGTCACAAGCGTGGTTCGTCTTATCCGCCGCATCCATATTGGAGCTAGCCACATTTCTAATGCTCAAAATGCTATTACTGATCTCATCTGAAACGGCACTTTGCTGTTCGGATGCGCTGGCAACCTGTAGGCATCGATCTGAAACCTGAGTCATGGCATGAGAAACTTGCTCAAATGAATGACTCGCTTCTTTCGCAAGTTCAATGCCCTTGTGTGCTTGTCCTGAACAACGCTCCATCGCGTTAGCTGTTTCTTCAACCTGCTTCTGGATGGTATCGATGGTATTTCGAATTTCGCTGGTGGAAGATTGCGTACGTTGGGCGAGGGTTCTTACTTCATCCGCAACTACCGCAAATCCACGTCCTTGTTCTCCAGCTCGAGCAGCTTCAATCGCGGCATTTAGCGCGAGAAGATTAGTCTGCTCAGCGATCTCATTGATGATATTGATAATTTGTTCAATCGAATGAGCCTGATGTTTAAGTTCATCAGAAGATGCGGACGCCGCTTGTACATCGCTTACCAGCTCTGAAATACCTTCTAACATGACACTGATATTATTTTTGCCTTGCTCGGCCAGATCAGATGCATGTTGAGTAGCTGAAGAAGTTTGCGCCGTGTTATCGGCAATATCATGTGCTGTGGCTGACATTTGAGTGGCTGCACTGGCCAGCATGTCGCTTTCAGCATTTTGCTGATGAATACCAGAAGTTGTTTGAGCGACGGCGTCATCGGTCTCGTGCATAACCTCATTGAGGGTTTTGATACTGTCTTCAACGCGACCAACTACCGTTCTTAAGCGGGCCTGCATCATTCGTGTTGCTAGCTCTACTGAGCCTTGCTCATGCATGTTTTCAGCCATTACTAATTGCGCTAGTGGATTGGCATAGATGCCATCCGCAGTTGATGCAATTTCAGAGAGGTGGTGCGTATGGCGATACATCGTAAACATAGCGATCGTAAACACGATGAACATCGCTATGTATTGGAGAAAAGATTCAAAAGGTAAAAGTGTGCAAGCAGCCATGGAAAGGCTAGTAATCGCCGTTGTTGCTAAAATGCGGGAAGCTAGGCTTTTTCCTTTAACGGTTTTGTTAGGGGAGCTATTAAGTTTTGCGTAAACTTTTTCAGCTCGTTCGATCTGGTAACTTGTTGGTCGCGTACGCACGGATTGGTAGCCGCTTTTCTCGCCTTTATCGTTGTAGATAGGCATGACATAAGCTTGAACCCAGTAATGATCACCGTTTTTACAGCGGTTCTTAACCATGCCCATCCAAGGCTGATCATTCTTCATATGGTGCCAAAGATCGCCAAAAGCTGCTTTTGGCATATCAGGGTGCCGGACGATATTGTGATGTTGACCAATCAGCTCTTCTTGAGAGTAACCAGCAACTTCACAGAATTCAGGGTTCGCGTAGGTGATAACGCCCTGAGTATCTGTGGTCGAAATTAAGCGAACGTTTTCTGGATAGGTATGTTCTATACCTGTTGTGTTAATGCTCATGTTCAAGTCTCCAGTTTGCAGTTCCGTTTCTGGAGCGACATGTAATTATTTTTATTGGTCGCGATTAGTGACATTGATTATTTGACCGTATGTTCGGTCGCCACTATTAATACGATTATCTCGGACTTCGATTAAATATATATGACACAAACAATTGTGCGCTGCAATATTTTTTGGTTGTGAATTGTTCAGTTGTTCTCTTATGATAGTGGTCTTTAGGTGCTAACTATCTGATAGGCTTATACAAAAAAGCCCTCCTAAAAGGAGGGCAAAGAGGCCTTTAAGCCTAAAGGAGCCCAACAGCTCCGGAGTGGTAACACCACCATCGTGAAGAGCGTAAAAACGAGGGTCTAAAGCTGTTCAATATCCAAAGCAAAAGTATGATTTAAGCCAGTCTGCAGGGTTGCTGCATGTTGGCTTACTCTTGGTAGGTAATGGTCAGCAAAGAACAATGCGGTAGAAACTTTAGCGTTAAGGAAATCATCGCCGTAGTCGTTATCCGCGCCTTTTAGCTCTTCAGCTTTGATGGCGCCTTGCGCTAGTAGCCAGCCACCGGTTAGGTAGCCCATCATCATGAGGTTATCGACACTGATATTGCCCATAAGTTGTTTATCGCTGCCTGCATTTTCTAGGATAAATTGACCGGCAGAGGTCGCATCTCGAAGAGCAGTGGTTAGTTTTTTACCAAGCTCTTGCAGGGCTTCTGAATCTGAGTGAAGTAGAAGTTCAGTTGTGGCTTGAACATCGGCTTGCAGTTGCGTTAGCGCAGCGCCTTTATCAAACAGTGTTTTACGACCAATAAGGTCAAGGGCTTGGATTCCTGTAGTACCTTCGTAAATCGGTAAAATACGTGCATCACGGTAATGTTGCGCCGCACCAGTTTCTTCGATGAAACCCATGCCGCCGTGAACCTGGATATTCAGTGATGTTAGCTCTTGTGCCAGTTCAGTCATCCAGCCTTTAACAATAGGCGTGTAAAACTCTACTCGTGATTTGCTGGTTTGATCGCCATGATGTGCGCGGTCGATATCCGCAGCTGCGGTATAGGCAAGAGCGCGCATGGCTTCATTGCCTGATTTCATCGCCATCAACATACGACGTACATCTGGGTGATTGATGATAGCTATTTTGCTGCCATCAGGATTGCTACCTTGGAAGCGTTCTTGGCTGTATTGCAGTGCTTGTTGGTAAGCACGCTCGGAAATAGACAAACCTTGTAAGCCTACCGATTGGCGAGCATGGTTCATCATTGTGAACATGTAGCTCAGGCCTTTGTTTGCTTCACCTACGAGGTAACCGATTGCGCCTTCGTTATCACCAAAGCTCATTACACAGGTTGGGCTGCCATGAATACCCAGTTTGTGCTCTAGGGATACACAGCTTACGTCGTTTAATTCGCCTGGTTGGCCTTGATCATCTAAAAGATATTTAGGCACGATAAACAGGGAGATGCCTTTAACACCGGCAGGTGCATCTGGCAGACGAGCAAGCACTAGATGCACGATATTCGATGTCATCTGGTGATCACCCCAAGTGATAAAGATCTTCTGGCCCGTAATTTTGTAGTGATCGCCTTCAGGGATGGCTTTGGAGGCTACCGCTGCCAGATCTGATCCTGCATTGGGTTCAGTTAGGTTCATGGTACCGGTCCACTCACCACTAATCAGTTGTGGTAGGTATTGTGCTTTTAATTCGTCGCTACCATGCGCAATCAGAGCTTCTACAGCGCCTTGGCTTAGCATAGGGCAGAGTGCAAAGCCCATATTGGCCGAATGCCACAG
This sequence comes from Neptuniibacter sp. QD37_11, assembly GCF_047778105.1. Lineage (NCBI taxonomy): Bacteria > Pseudomonadati > Pseudomonadota > Gammaproteobacteria > Oceanospirillales > Oceanospirillaceae > Neptuniibacter > Neptuniibacter sp. QD37_11. The sequence continues at coordinate 1,387,184 of NZ_CP180552.1, forward strand.
TTCATTTACGGCTGTACCTATGACATTGGGTAGCGCCTGGCCACCAAACTCTTCAGGACCCGTTAGCGTAGCCCAACCATTTTCGACAAACTGCTGATAGGCATCGGAGAAGCCTGCGGTTTCTTGTACTGCACCATCTGCAACTGTAGCGCCGTTTTGGTCGCCTACCCAGTTTAAAGGGGCTAAAACATCAGAGGCTAATTTGCCTGCTTCCTCAACGATAACATTGGCTAGCTCAGAGTTAACTTCGTCTAGGTTTTGTTCACTGCATAGCTGATCTAGATCGATCAGATGGTTTAGTAGAAAGCTGGCATCTTGTAGTGGTGGAGTATAAGTGCTCATAAATCTCTCATCTCTTGATTAGAGCGGCTATATAAAAACATCCAAGCGGCTCTTTAAGTTGTATCGTGTGTGTTACATTAAAAAGGCGAGCTGGGTAAAAAGGCGACAAGTACCCAGCCCGCATCAAAGGAGCTACAGTTTATTTTGTAGCTCTGGCATCACGTCAAACAGGTCAGCAACTAAGCCATAATCTGCGACGGAAAAAATAGGAGCTTCTTCATCTTTGTTGATAGCAACAATGGTTTTGGAATCTTTCATTCCTGCAAGATGTTGAATAGCACCTGAAATACCAACAGCGATATACAGCTCTGGCGCGACGATCTTACCGGTCTGGCCTACTTGCATATCGTTTGGAACAAAGCCGGCGTCAACCGCTGCACGGGATGCACCTACGGCAGCGCCTAGCTTGTCTGCTACTTGTTCTAGCAGACCGAAATTCTCACCGTTACCCATGCCGCGCCCACCGGAAATAATGATGTTGGCAGCAGTCAGTTCTGGGCGATCAGATTCAGCGACCTCTTCATTAACAAAGCTTGATAGTTGGGCATCATGAGCAATCGATATCTCACAGATCTCTGCCGAATTGCCTGTTTCAGCAGCGTCGAAAGCAGTTGTTCGTACGGTGATGACTTTAATCAGATCTAATGATTCTACGGTTGCGACCGCGTTACCTGCGTAGATAGGGCGCTGGAACGTTGTAGCTGATTCAACTGCGGTGATATCTGAGATTTGAACCACATCCAATAGCGCTGCAACGCGTGGAAGGTAGTTTTTCCCCGAGGTCGTGGCTGGTGCGAGGATATGATCGTAGTCCTTACCTAACTCGGTAATTAGCTTAGCCATGTTTTCTGCAAGCTGGTATTCATAAGCTAGCTCATCAGCAAGTAAGACTTTACTAACACCAGCGATCTCTGAGGCTGAAACGGCTACAGCTTTACAGTTGCTGCCCGCAACCAATAGATGAATATCACCACTGATTTGTGTCGCTGCTGTAATCGTGTTGAGAGTGACTGGTTTTAGTGTACGGTTGTCATGTTCTGCAATAACGAGAATAGTCATATATCACCCCCTTAAATTACTTTTGCTTCGTTCTGAAGTTTCTCGATCAATTCATCAACGCTGTTTACTCGGATGCCCGCTGCACGCTCTGCTGGTGGCGTGACTTTCAACAACTTGGTGTGGTTTTTTAGCTCTACACTTAAGTCCGCAGGGGATTTGACCGCTAAAGGCTTGCGCTTAGCTTTCATTATGTTTGGCAGCGAAGCGTAGCGAGGTTCATTAAGTCGAAGATCAGTGGTCACAATTGCTGGTAGTTTTAGCTCTACTGTTTGTAGGCCGCCATCTACTTCGCGAGTTACAACAGCTTTACCATCTTCAACCTTCACTTCAGAAGCAAAAGTGCCTTGTGGCATATCGGTTAGCGCCGCTAACATTTGACCTGTCTGATTGTTATCACTATCGATGGCTTGTTTACCCATAATTACCAGATCAGGTTGTTCCTCATCGATCACTTTGCTTAATAGCTTCGCTACATTCAGTGATTCAGGAAGTACATCAGTTTCAATCTGAATACCACGATCTGCGCCTAAAGCTAGGGCTGTTCTAATCTGTTCCTGACAGGCTTTAGGTCCGATCGATACGATGACGATTTCTTCTGCTTTACCTGCTTCTTTCAGGCGAACCGCTTCTTCGACGGCGATCTCGCAGAACGGGTTGAGCGCCATTTTGACATTGGCTAGATCTACATCGGTGTTGTCTGCTTTAACGCGCACTTTTACGTTGTAATCAATCACGCGTTTTACGGTAACTAAAATTTTCATCTGTTTACCTCTCCGACCTAGGAGCAGCGCTCCTAGGTTTTCACTCTGGTGTTATAAGTCTTATGATTTTTGAGGTTCTGTACCGTTGGCACGATCACGAAGTAGGAACTTCTGGATCTTACCGGTCGATGTTTTAGGTAGTGGACCGAAAACAATATCCTTCGGTGCTTTAAAGTGGGCCATGTGTTCACGACAGAAATCGATTAACTCTTTCTCTGTGATATCACGTTCAGAGCCCTCTTTCAGAGCAACGAAAGCACAAGGTGTTTCACCCCATTTCTCGTTGTTCTTAGCAACTACCGCAGCTTCTTGGATAAATGGATGACGGTATAGAACATCTTCTACCTCGATAGAGGAGATGTTTTCACCACCTGAGATGATGATGTCTTTAGAACGATCTTTGATCTCGATATAGCCATCTGCATGCCATACTGCTAGATCACCCGAGTGGAACCAACCACCTTCAAAGGCTTTCTCAGTGGTTTCTGGGTTCTTTAGATAGCCTTTCATTACAAGATTTCCTTGCATGAAAATCTCACCCATTGTTTCGCCATCTTGAGGCACAGGTTCCATTGTTGTTGGGTCAGCAACCATTAGGCCATCAAGCATTGGCGCTCTGACACCTTGACGAGATTTTAAGCGCGCTTTCTCATCAGCCGTTTTGTCATTCCACTCATCGTGCCAAGCACACACAACAGAAGGGCCGTAGGTTTCTGTTAAGCCGTAAACATGGGTTACGCTAAAGCCTAGGGCTTCCATACCTGCGATAACCGCTGCTGGTGGCGCTGCACCTGCAGTCATCACGTTTACTTGATGTTCAATGCCAGCTTTAAGTTCATCATCAGCGGAATTAAGCATGTTCAGAACGATAGGTGCACCACAGAAGAAACCAACTTTCTCTTCTTTAATGGCATTAAAAATATGATCTGCGCGGACATGACGAAGGCAGACATTAACACCTGCCATAGCAGCGATCGTCCATGGGAAACACCAACCATTGCAGTGGAACATTGGTAGGGTCCACAGATATACAGGGTGCTGGCCCATGCCCCATGAAATGGAGTTACTGATAGCGTTTAGGTAAGCACCGCGATGGTGGTATACAACACCTTTTGGATTACCTGTCGTGCCTGATGTGTAGTTTAGGGTGATGGCGTTCCATTCATCATTCACGTGGTGAGGTGTGAAGTTTTCGTCACCTAGCTTGAGGAAATCATCGTATTTGATATCGCCGATGAACTCGCCTTCAGTCCAATAAGGATCATCAATATCGATGATGAAAGGTTTATGATCCATCAGCTCCAGAGCGCCTTTAACGACAGAGCTGAACTCACGGTCAGTAATAAGAACCTTGCTTTCAGCATGCTGCAAAATAAATGCAACGGCTTCTGAATCTAGACGGATATTAATTGAGTTAAGCACGGCGCCACACATAGGTACGGCGAAATGCGCTTCAAAGTGTTCAGCTAGGTTTGGCGCTAAAATAGAAACGGCATCGCCAGGATTGACGCCTTTTTGTTTTAAAGCGCTGGCTAGTTTCTTACAACGATTATAGGTTTCAGCCCAGCTGCGGCGTATTTCGCCATGAACAGTGGCTGTACGCTCTGGATAGACACTAGCTGCACGTTCGATAAACGTAATAGGTGTCAGTGCAGAATAATTGGCCAGATTTTTATCCAGATCGGTTTCGAAAGCTGAAGTGATCACTGTCTCTCTCCTTGCTATTTACCGCTAACGCTCAGTTTTGCGCTTAGCTAAAGTTATTACGTTTAAATTTGATAAATTGGCCGACTATTCCGCTGCGGAAGCTCAAAACGCAAACCACAAAAACAGCGCCCATAATGATGTGAATGTAGTTACCCATCTCGCCACCAGAGAGGTAGTTCTGCATGCTGACGATAAAGCCTGCACCCAAGACAGGGCCGAAGATCGTGCCCACCCCGCCAACAAGGGTCATAAGGATGACTTCGCCTGACATGTGCCAATGAACATCGGTTAACGATGCCAATTGGAAAACCAGCGTTTTGGTCGAGCCAGCAAGTGCTGCTAAAGCAGATGAGATGATGAAGGCAATCCATTTGTAACGATTAACGTCGTAACCCAATGAAGTTGCGCGGGCTTCGTTATCTCGAATTGCTTTTAATACTTGGCCAAATGGTGAATGAATGGTGCGGTTGATCATCCAATAACCGAATACAAATATGGCCAGCACAAAGTAATACATGGTGTAGTTATCGCTTAGGTCTAGTAGCCCAAACAGCTCCCCACGAGGCACACCTTGCATACCATCTTCTCCATTAGTAAATGGCGCTTGTAGGTAGAGGAAGAACACTAACTGTGCCAAAGCCAAGGTCACCATGGCGAAGTAGATGCCTTCACGCTTAACCGCAAGCTTGCCAAAAATCGCACCTAATAAGCCGCCGGCAACAGTACCTGCAAGAATGGCAAGTTCAGGTGTAATACCGCTATTGATCATGAGGTAACCGGTGATGTATCCACCCGTTCCTAAGAACGCCGCATGACCAAAGGAAAGTAAGCCCACAAATCCAAGCAATAAGTTAAATGCGCAGGCAAATAGTGCAAAGCACAGAACTTTAGCTAGGAAAACAGGGTAAAGAGCTGCTGGTGCGATCAACGCTAGAGCCAGCAGTGCAATGTTTAGTTTTTGATTATTCATACCGATCTCCTAAGCTTCTTTACCGAATAAACCGGCTGGCTTGAGTAGCAGCACAATAACCATCACCAAGAAGATAATGGTGGTAGAGGCTTCGGGATAAAAATATTTGGTTAGACCTTCCACGATCCCCATACCAAGGCCCGTGAGGATGGCTCCACCGATAGAACCCATTCCACCGATAACCACGATGGCAAACACCACGATTAAGATGTTTGAGCCCATATCAGGAGATACAGAATAGACTGGAGCAGCCATGACACCGGCAAAGCCTGCTAAAGCAACGCCGAAACCAAAGGTCAAAGTAACGATCAATGGCACGTTGATACCAAAGGCTTGCATCAATTGTGGGTTCTCTGTGCCTGCGCGAAGGTAAGCACCTAGCTTGGTTTTTTCGATCATCCACCAAGTGCCAGCGCAGACAATGATAGAAGCGATAATGATCCAAGCCCGATAATTCGGCAGATACATAAATGGCAGACGGTTACCGCCTTTTAGTTCTTCGGGAATGGCGTATGACATGCCAGAAGAGCCAAACATATGGGTAAAAGCACCCTGTATAATCAAGGCTAAGCCGAACGTTAACAGTAGGCTATAGAGGTGATCTTCATTAGCGATAGGGCGGATAAGGAAGCGTTCCATCAATATGCCGATCGCGCCAATGCAGATCGGTACAAGGATCAAAGCCACCCAGTAGTTTATGCCCATATATTTCAGGGCAAGAAAAGCGATAAATGCACCCAGCATATAGAGTGCACCTTGCGCGAAGTTAATTATCTTCAGCAGACCGAAGATAATGGCCAGTCCGAGGCTAAGCAAGGCGTAGAATGAGCCGTTGATCAACCCAACCAATAACTGGCCAAATAGGGCAAAGAGGTTAATATCAAACATAACAATCATCTACCTGTAGTCATCCAATAGGGATGTATGGAGCAGGGGTGATGGCAAAGCCAAATAGCATTTGCCACCACGCGTTTTTCTTATGAGAAGTTGCACTGCGGTAGCATTGGGCTGTAAGCCTCATCTGCTGGAATAACCTTCAGTACTTTGTAGATGTCGTTTTGATCTTTACGCTCGGCTGCTTTCTTGATCTCTACATACAGCATGTCGTGTACCATACGGCCGTCTGGACGTAGAGTTGCATTACGTGCGAAGAAGTCTTCAGGTTTTGTCTCTTTCATCTTCTTAGCGATCGCTTCTGCGTTATCACTGCCTACCGCTTTAACTGCATTAAGGTAGTGAGTTGTTACAGAGTAAACACCTGCGTGAATCATGCTTGGAATAGCGCCGTGACGCTCTTCGAAACGTTGACTCCACTGACGCGTTTTCTCATCCATGTCCCAGTAGAATCCAGACGTTAAGCGCATACCGCCAGCAACATCTGCATCCATTGCTTGAGCGTTTGGTGTGAATACTAATAGGCCCGCAACATCCATCTCTTGCGTTAGACCAAATTCAGTGGCAGTTTTCAGCGCATTTACTGTGTCGTTACCGGCATTCGCTAGAGCAACTACGTCCGCACCAGAAGCTTGAGCCTGAAGAACATAAGAAGAGAAGTCTGTAGTGCCTAGAGGAGCGCGGATAGTGCCAACAACTTCACCGCCGTTTTCTTTGATGACCTTGGATGCAACACCTTCTAGAGCGTGACCAAAACTGTAGTCAGCTGTGATGAAGAACCATTTCTTCTTACCGGATTGAACCATAGGTTTTACAGTGCCGTTTGCTAGGGCAACAACGTTGTAAGTCCAGTGAACGTTGTAAGGGTTACAGCTCTTAGTTGTGAACGTGTTGGATGCTGAGCCAGAAATCAGTGTTAGCTTTTTAGCATTCAGGTTAACTTTCGATACTGCGCCAGATACCGCAGAAGAAACTAAACCACCGATTGCATCAACGTCTTCGGCTTCTACCCACTTACGCGCAATAGAAGAGGCGATATCTGGTTTTAGCTGTGAGTCAGCTGTAACTAGTTCGATCTCTTGTCCAAGTGCCTTACCACCAAAATCTTCAATCGCCATCTCTGCTGCGGTTACACAGCCTTGACCACAAATGTCGGCATAAGTACCACCCATATCTGCCAAAATGCCCAGCTTAATTTTGCCGTCAGATTCTGCCAGTGCAGCACCTGAAACTGCTGTTGCCACTGCGCCTGTAATAACTGCTGAGATTAGTGATTTTTTAAATGTCTTCATTGACTCGCTCCAGTTGCCGTACCTTCTACTCAAAGGTCGTATCTATGTTGTTTTTATTCTTTAACTGCTTAAACACCGAGGTAGGTATTCAATAAATCTGTTTTAGCTTCGAGCTCATGGGCATGAACTTCTTCCACGATGTGGCCGTGCTCCATCACGTAGTGACGGTCAGCAATAGGGGCTGCAAAGCGGAAGTTTTGCTCGACTAGCAGAATGGTTAATCCTCTCTCTTTGAGGAGACTAAGAACCTCGCCCAGTTTCTGCACAATGACGGGGGCGAGGCCCTCAGTAATTTCATCCAGCAATAGGATGTTTGCGCCAGTACGCAAAATTCTTCCTAGGGCAAGCATCTGTTGCTCACCACCAGATAAACGTGTGCCTTGACTGGTTCTACGTTCGTAAAGGTTTGGGAATATTTCGTAGATCTCTTCCACACTCATGCCGTCAGAGCGCACTTGAGGTGGTAGCATTAGGTTTTCTTCAACATTAAGGCTGGAGAAAATACCGCGCTCTTCGGGGCAAAAGCCGAGGCCTAAACGGGCAATCTTATGAGCAGGCAAGGACATAGTTTCCTCGCCATTGACCACAATGTTGCCGGTACGTTTGCCGACCATATTCATGATGGCTTTTAGGGTGGTTGAACGACCGGAACCGTTACGGCCCAATAGGGTTACCAATTCACCTTGGTTAACCGTTAGGTCGATGCCATGGAGAATGTGCGACTCGCCATAAAAGGCGTGTAGATTATTAATACGAAGTTTTTCGCGCTGATTACCGTGAACGGCTTCGTGTTTGGTCTGTAAGTTAACGGCCTGATTCATACCACAGCCTCCGCTTCTTGTTTTGCTTGTTCAGCTTCAACTTCTTCGGCTGCAGTACCCATGTAAGCTTCACGCACGCGTGGATCTGCGGAAACGGTGTCGTAGTCGCCTTCAGTCAAAATAGCGCCTCGTTGCAGTACGGTGATGCGATCAGCAAGTTTGGAAACTACATGTAAGTTGTGTTCAACCATTAGGATTGTGCGATTGGCAGAGACCTTTTTGATTAGGTCGGTCACTACATCTACATCTTCGTGCCCCATGCCTTGTGTTGGTTCATCAAGCAGCATGAGTTCAGGTTCTAAGGCTAAGGTGGTTGCGATCTCTAGCGCACGCTTGCGGCCATAAGGCAGGTCAACGGTAACGCTGTTGGCAAAACTCTCTAAACCTACAGATTCGAGAAGCTCTAAAGCGCGCGCATTTAAATGGTTAAGAATTTTTTCAGAACGCCAAAAGTGAAAGCTGTTACCTTCTTTACGTTGTAGGGCAATACGAACGTTTTCTAGAACCGTTAAGTGAGGAAAAACAGCAGAGATTTGGAATGAACGGACAACCCCTTTGCGTGCTATCGCTGCAGATTGCATCGAGGTGATATCTTCATTGTTAAACAAGATCTGACCGGTCGTTGGTTGCAAAAATTTGGTCAGCAAATTGAATACAGTGGTCTTACCTGCGCCGTTAGGGCCGATAAGGGCGTGAATGTGTCCTCGTTGGATCTTTAGATTGACATCATCAACCGCAGTAAAGCCTTTAAACGCTTTGGTCAGATCCCGAGTTTCCAGAATGAAGTCTTGCTTAGGCTGAGTCATCGTGGCGCTACTCTTTTCCTTGAATTACCTTGTCCGCTACAGCTTCAGATAGATAATTCTCGATTTTTGTTTTTATGTGGCAGCCAGATTAATGGAGAAAGTTTGCTTAACTATTTTTGTAATCTAACGAAATGTAACAAGTCGCCGTTGCAATCTCGGTTTGTGTTACATTCGGTATAGAGAAATACTGGTTTATTAGTAAGTTATCTCTCATGGAAGAGGAGTTGTGTTTGTAACATCAACGAGATAGTAGATTCGATGTATCGCCGTTCACCTATTACTATTCGCTTGTTCTTAATGCTATTGGCGCTAATCGGTAGCATTTTTGCCGCAATTTATTTCTTTACCGTTCCTTTGATTAAACAGAATGTTTTCAATCTTGAATTGAATTCCAACCGTCAGGTTTTGAACATCGTTTATGACCTTGCTAATCGGATGTATGCAGGGACGGAGCGTTACGTAGATAACACCCTTAAATCTCATGAGCAGCGTTTGGGGTCTGTGCTGGATATAGCTGAAAACCACATCAATCTTGCGCTGCGTGATGGTAGGCAAAGTGGGTTAAGCGACGCGGAAATATGGGAAAAGGTATTTACAGATCTGCGTAAGTTTCAATTTGGTAATGGCGATTATATTTGGATCTCAGATTATGACGCTAACCTGATCTCTCACCCTGATGATGCTTATCATCAGCAAAATATGTCGGATGTAAAAGATACTGATGGCAATCTGATTATTCCTGGCATTCTCTCTCTCGCTTTAACCGACGGTACTGGTTTTTATAAATACAAATGGAACCGTCTTAACGAAACTGAAGCGATCGATAAATATTCCTATGTAAAGCATTACCCAGATTGGGGCTTTGTGATGGGGGCCGGAGTTTATATTGATGATATTCAGCGCGAGGTTGCCGCGCAGAAAGAGCGGGCGATAGCAGAGATAAATCGAGCGCTGAAAGATATTAAAATTGCGCAGAATGGCTATCTCTACGTGTTCGATTCGCAAGGGAATATGCTATTTCATCCCAATCGCAATATTCATGGGATCAACTTTAAAACGCAGTTAAATCCAGTTACAGGACAACCTATCTATCAAGATCTGATGGCTGTGTCAGATACAGGTAAAGAACTGTATTACAAATGGGATAGACCCGATGATCCAGGGCATTATGAATACGAAAAGCTCTCGTTGGTAAGACACTTATCAGGGTTTGATTGGTATATCAGCTCGTCGGTGTATCTGGACGATTTAAAAGCAAGCTCCGTTCAAATTAGTCAGCGGATTATGGCCATGGGCTTTTTTGGTTTGTTGGCATCCATTGTTGCTGTGTTTATCTTTGCTGAGTGGCTAACTTCTCCCATTAAATCTTTATCGCAGACCGCTTATAAGATCAGCCGTGGCGATCTTTCTGCGAAAACCGGTATCTCTCGGAATGATGAGCTAGGTATCTTGGCGGAATCATTTGACTACATGGTTGATCGCTTACGGGGGAATATTAACAACCTAAATAGCCGCGTGAATGAACGCACCAAAGAACTGTCAGAATCAAATAGTCGTTTATTGGAAGCGGTTAACTCCCTGCAAACTACGCAAGATGAACTGCGTGCAGTAGAGACCCGGCAGCGTTTGATTTTAGATGCATTACCGGCTCAGGTGGCTTACCTCGATAACCAACTGCGTTATGTGTTTGCAAACCGACAGTACCGAGAGATGTTTGACCAGACCAAAGAGGGGATTGTTGGTAAATCTTTCAAAGACGTGGTCGGTGAAGAGATGAATCAGGCTCTTCAGCCTTATATTGAGAAAGCTATGCTGGGTGAAACGCCGGTGTATGAATATCGGTTGAATGATCACGGTAAAGATATTTTAACTCGTCGTACCGTTCTTCCATTTTATAACGTACGCAAAGAAGTCGAAGGGATGTTAACTCTCTCTATCGATATTACCCATGAGCGTGAAGTAGAGCAGCGTATGGCGGAGGCGAGCAAGATGAAAGCGGTTGGGCAGATGTCGGGTGGTTTAGCCCATGATTTTAATAACCTGCTTACGATCATTCTTGGTAATCTTCTCGAGCTACAAGGAAAACACGATCTACCTAAGCATCTGCAACAACATCTCACGCCAGCAGTAAGAGCGACTCGAAGAGGGGCGGATATGACGAAACGTTTGTTAGCGTTCTCGCGACGTCAGCCGCTTAAGCCTAGCTATGTGCAACCTGAACAGCTTATCAACGATTTAGTCGGCCTATTGGCTGCACCTCTGCCCGAAAATATTCAGCTAAGAACTCAAATTAAACCAAACCTGCCTGCTGTTTATGTTGATAGTGCTCAAATGGAAGATGCCTTGGTAAATTTAGCACTTAACTCGGCTGATGCAATGCCTAAGGGTGGAGAGTTGTGCTTAATGGTATCAGCGGTTAGTTCGGATAGCAGAGAAGTTCAGCAAGCTTCGTGGGACGAAGAGGTAGTTCCAGGTGATTACGTATTACTCAGCGTGATTGATACCGGTGAAGGCTTTAGTGACGAAGCCCTAGATAAAGCTTGTGAACCATTTTTTACTACCAAAGGCACGGGGGCGGGATCAGGCTTAGGTTTGAGTATGGTTTACGGGTTTGTAAAACAATCTAAGGGTTATTTCAGAATTCAAAATCGCGCTCATTACCATCATGGTCAAGTAGGCGCGAGAATTGATCTGTTGTTAGGTGCGATGGAGCAACAGAGCCCGCGGGCAACCCAAACCACAAAAATAGTTGAGGGGATCGATCGGTCGGAGATCACTGAAAGTTCTCTTATCTTATTAGTTGAGGACGATGCCGATGTGCGTCAGTTGGTTCGTGGGCAATTAAGGTCAATGGGCTTTTCCGTGGTTGAAGCGGCTAGTGGTGATGAGGCCTTAGCTATGTTGACTGGTTTATCTGATCTGGCCGGCGTTGTAAGTGATGTGGTGATGCCGGGAGCAGCGTCAGGTTATGATGTCGCGACCGCAGTGAATATGATTTTCCCTAAGGCTTTTGTTGTGATCATGACCGGTTACAGTGAGCAGCCATCCAAACTTGAGTTTGAATATAGCTTGATTCAAAAACCGTTCGATGCAGAAACCTTAGAAAGAAAAATAGTGCCTTGCCTAACAGAGCATAATCAGGAGAGCAGATGATGACAGATGTCAGCACCCCAGTGATCTATGTAATTGAAGATGAAGAAGATTTAGGCAAACTTATTTGTACAACCCTACAGAGCTTCCGCTACCAAGCTAAACCATTTACAACCGGAGAAGCAGCCCTTGTGGAAATTGGTTGGGCGAAACCAGATATCTGCATAGTAGACCTTAACCTTCCTGATATGGATGGGATGGAGTTAGTTAAGCAGCTCGATGAAGATGAAGTAGGGGTTATCATTGTGTCTGGTCGAGATGGACTGACAGACAGAATCCTAGGTTTAGAATTTGGCGCTGATGACTATATTACTAAGCCATTTGAACCTAGAGAACTAGTAGCTCGGGTTCAGAGCCTATTGCGTCGCATACGTAAAAAGAAAAATTTATTGATAGATAGTCCAACAAAAGCGCGTTTTGGACAGTGGATCTATCAGCCAGATTCATTGAGTCTAAAGCATGCGCATAAGCCTGCTGAATCTTTAAGTCGGGCTGAGGGTGATATGTTGCTAGCGTTGCTAAAGCATCCTTTCCAAATCCTATCGCGTGATCAGCTCTTAGGTGAAAATTGCGTGCCTTATGATCGGAGCATCGATGTAAGAATGTCGAGGTTACGTAAGAAGATAGAAGAAGACCCTCAGCAACCAGCGTTTATCAAAACGGTTTATGGGGCAGGGTATATGTTCACGTCTGAGGTGCGGTGGGAATAGTCGTTAGAGTTTGAACCGAAAATAAAAAGGGAGCTGAATTCAGCTCCCTTTTTAGTTTAAACAGCTAAGTTACACTTTAAATAGTGCGATCACGCGTTTTAGTTCTTGACCAGCATTGCCTAGCTCGTTGATAGCGGCATTCATTTGTTGGCTAGAATTTGCGGTTTCTTGGGCAATCGTACTGATACTCTCTACATTGCGGCTAATATCTTCACTAACCGAAGTTTGCTCTTCAGCTGCGGAGGCTATTTGAGCACTTGCATCAGAGATATTTGCGACTGAGTCGGTTATCGATGTTAGAGCATGTCCTGCTTGGCTAGTCATCTCTACACTGTTTTGAACCTTAGTATTGCTCTGCTCCATACGATCTACAGCATTGCGAGTATTGCCCTGCAAGCGTTCGATCATCTCTCTGATCTCTGTCGTTGAAGTGGCTGTTTGTTGGGCAAGGTTTCGAACTTCATCCGCTACAACCGAGAAACCTCGGCCTGCTTCGCCTGCGCGAGCAGCTTCAATCGCAGCGTTAAGTGCAAGTAGATTAGTTTGTTCGGCAATGTTTTGGATTACATCCATTACTGTGCCAATAGCATTACTGTTTTCTTCTACCTGTTCAATCATGTTAGTGAGTTCATTGACTTCACAAGAGATGCCCTGAATCGAGCCCACGACTTCTTGTACAAGTTCATCACCGTGACTCGCTTCACTGTTTGCACGCTGAGTTTGTTCTGCGGTCGTGGCTGCATTTCTTGCTACTTCTTCAGACGTTGATGTCATTTCAGAAATAGCAGTAGCCACCATCTCAGTTTCTTGTTGTTGGCGGTTTATATCAATATTTAGACGATCAATGCCTGATGAAACTGTACCCAAATGATTTTGGATAGTGTGCATAGTTGTATTCAATTCACTTGTTACTTTGCGAAGCCCAGCAATGGTTTTTTTAGCGCTGCGACTTAGCTTATGTATCTCGTTATGGGTGTTTTCATCGTCGCCCATGTCGGTGTCGATGCGTGTAGTGAGGTCGCCCTGTCCAATCGCTTGCATATAATTACAAATTGTATCGATCGGCTGCAGTTTTACTTTCAATGTGAAGAATAGAAGACCGGCAATCAGAAGTGCGCAAAATACGGACAGAAGTATCATCTCAACACGCAGCTTCTCACTTTCAGTCAGAAACTCTTCAGTTGCAGCTCCTGCAACGATTGCCCAGTTGAAGCTGGAAACCTGAGAATAAGCAATCAACTTGTCTTTGATGTTGCCATCTTCATGAGTGAAAGGGATATGAGTGAATCCGTGGTCGTTACTGCTAATTGTATTAAGCAAGGTGTTGCCGCTTTCCGATACCTCTGTAAGATTTTTGCCTTTCGCGAATGGATGTAAAAGCAACTGACCAAACTGAGGACCTTGTTTCAAATTGACGATGTAGGCAAAACCGGTTTCACCAATTTTTAGATCGGATATTGTTTTTTGTAAGGCGGCTAGTCGCTCAGTGTAATCAAAGCCTACGTATAGAATACCGATGACCTTACCTTGGGTATCTTTAAACGGAATATATTTGGTCATATAGTCGCGACCAAATAGGTGTGCAGGACCGCTATATTCTTCGCCATTAATTAGCTTTTGATAACCAGGGTGTTTCTTGCCAAGCATTGTGCCAAAAGCTCGACTGCCGTCTGTTTTACGTAGAGATGTACTTACACGTAAAAAATCATCTTTAACACGCATAAAGATGGTTGCGGTGCCGCCTGTCATATTTGTGAATTGATCAGGTTTTGAGAAATTTCGTGTGACAGTTTCGTAATCATGCAGAAGCGTAGGAACCGTAAATTCACCAACTTCAACTTGGTTTAGTTCGTCGATAAGCATATCGCCGGGAAACATCTGGATAAAAACATCGGCAATCTGATTCGTTTGCTGTTTTAAGGTCTCATTAAAAAAGTCGATGTTTTGAGCTAATTGATCAACTTGTTGGTCAAGTGAATGCTCGACATTTTTTATGAAGCCTTTGTCTACTTCATGATTGACAAAAATAGATAAAGCCGTAAATACGGCAAATACGATCAATAAAACAATTGTGGCTAGTTGGTTAACAATCGACGCGTGTCGAAAAAATGATGGCATGCGAACTACCTCAATGGGCTAGGCCAAAGTAAATGCTTTGAGTTATCTAAGGCAAGGAGCCTAAAATTCTACATAACTATATGTTTATATAGGCTTTAAGCAACTCTATAGTGGGCGAAAAGTGCTTATGTACTATAGAAAGGTAATTCCAATTTTTTAAAAATACTACAAAGGTATTACTGTTTAGATTCAAACAGTTAATTTGCATAAGATAATGATTCTTAATTGTTTTTATGAGCTTAGTTGAGGATGTCTTGTTTTAATTCATTGAGTTTTTCTTGAGTCAGATCTAAGTTAATGGTCAGTTCTTTATCAGTGATACGGCGGCCTTCTGGCTTTAAGCGTCGAGAATAAACTAGATCCATTTCTGCTGTGATCGCTGCAGATTCCAGTCTTCGACGATCAACCATAGTTTTGCGTCTTTCAATGCCTGTGTATTTGGCAGTGTTATGTGAAATGAACCATTCACTAGCATGAAGTAGGGTAGGGAGGTTTGGGCTGACTTTACCTTGATTGGGGCATGTCCAGTAGTAAACGATTTTTAAGTTATCCAGATCTTTGATTAAGTTTAGAGTGCTGTGAGGCATCTATTACTATCCTTGTAATAAGAGTCAATTTTAAGCCTGAATACATCCATGATTAGGCATAAGCAATGCGTATATTATTGGCCTTGTTTATGCGCACAATAATACTAAGATAACAGCAGGTAAAAATTAGGAAAAATTCCTAATTTGATAAAAGGTCTATGTTACTGACTTCTTATTATTCTTTAGGCTTACGTTTCTCTTTGCTAAAAAACTTAATATAAACAGTCTTCAGCTAATCATTTTGAATAAAAAATCTGTCTTAGCCTTTAACCGTTCTTGGTTATTTCTATCAGTAAGTCTATGTCCAAGTTTAGAAAACCTTTCAAGACCGCTATCTATGGGGGGGGGCTAAACTGTACTAATGAAGTTTAAGTGGTTTGTCAGTGTTTCGTTGTGTCTTTGTC
This sequence comes from Neptuniibacter sp. QD37_11, assembly GCF_047778105.1. NCBI lineage: Bacteria > Pseudomonadati > Pseudomonadota > Gammaproteobacteria > Oceanospirillales > Oceanospirillaceae > Neptuniibacter > Neptuniibacter sp. QD37_11. The sequence continues at coordinate 1,402,805 of NZ_CP180552.1, forward strand.
TTACATAATTATGATGTACTTCTGGTTTGTTAAGAGAGCTTAAGAGGCTAACTTCTGGCATCTAAAAACTATTTTCGTGGAAAAGCGCAGCAAAAGTATTGATTTGAAAATTTTGCACCGCCGAATTTTTACTATAGGATTAGGGTATTATTCTGCTTGCTTAAGGAGTCGGGGTGTGAAGTTCAAAATCGATATTGATATGTCGCCGGAAGAACTGCGTAAAGTTCTGGGTTTGCCAGATGTGCAGAAATTTCAGCAAGATATGATGGATAAGATCACTGAACAGATGGATGCTGGTGCGGAAGGGTATGATCCATTGACGTTGTTCAAGCCTTACCTAAACAGTGGCCTCGGTTCTATGGAAGCACTGCAAAAAATAATGATGGGTCTTATGACCTCGGGCTATGGTAGCTCTGATAATAAAAAAGACTGATCAAGGTGAAGTGATCAGTTAAAACCAAGGGAATGATACGAGAGAGAAAAGTACATTGCGTATTCTAAGAAAATATACAAATCGCCGTTTGTACGATACCTCGCGAAGCTGTTACGTCACGTTAGATGATGTTAAGCAATTGGTACTCAATGGTGAAGCCTTTAAAGTTGAAGATTCAAAAACTGGGAATGATCTAACAAGAAATATTTTGTTGCAGATCATTAGTGAACAAGAAGCACAAGGGCATGGCACTTTATTGACCAATCAAGTATTGCAGCAATTGATCCGTTTCTATGGGGATAGTATGCAAGGCATGATGAGTCAGTACCTAGAGCAAAGTATTGCTTCCTTCCTTGAGCATCAAGATCGAATTCGAGATCAAATGCAAACGATGATGGGCGCAGCGAATCCACTAACTATGATGAACCGCATCGCGGATCAAAATATGCAGATGTGGGGAATGTTCAAGCCAGGTGAAGGGCCTGAACATCAAACGCAGCAATCACCGACATCTGAAGCACAGAAAGATAAGTAATAAAAAAGGCCGCTAAGCGGCCTTTTTTATTTTGAATGAATATTACTTCATATCTGGCATATTACGGCCATAAAAAATTTCATTCATCTCTTTAGATAACCGTTCAGTGATCTGTTGAACTTCCGCTTCTGGAAGCTCCTCTTTTGTGGTACCAAAGAGATAAGTATTCAAATCTACATCTTTCAGCATCATCTTAGTGTGAAAGATATTTTCCTGATAAACATTCACATCAAGCATTTGATAATGATCATGAATATCGGACGTGAAGAAATTCTGAATAGAGTTAATATCATGGTCGATATAGTGCTTGATGCCATGAATATCGCGAGTAAATCCGCGAACACGATAATCAACCGTCACGATGTCGGACTCTAGACGGTGAATAAGGTAGTTCAGCGCTTTTAGTGGCGAGATGATGCCACACGTCGACACTTCGATATCTGCACGGAAGGTGCAAATACCATCATCGGGGTGAGCTTCAGGATAAGTGTGTACACAGATATGACTCTTATCTAAGTGAGCTACAACAGAATCCGGCATAGGGCCTGGCTTTTCTGTAGTATCTACAGCTTCCGAATCTTTAATTGGTTCCTCAGCAACTAGAATCGTAACGCTAGCCCCTTGCGGGTCATAATCTTGTCGTGCAACATTTAAAATATTTGCACCAATAATGTCACAACATTCGCTTAAAATTTCTGTTAAACGATCGGCACTATATTGTTCATCGATGTACTCGATGTATTCCGCTTTTTGCTCGGGTGTTTGCGCATAGCAGACGTCATAGATACAGAAACTCAAACTTTTAGTTAGATTGTTAAAGCCCTGTAGCTTAATTTTGTCATTAGTCGCCAAGGTGGTTAGCTCCAAGTGAGGACTACTATATTTTGACGCGGATTTTAGTCGACAATTTCTTTCTGAGAAAGAAAAAAATCACGCTTAATGAGGTGAAAATTACTAATACAGGCAAAAAAGTGGGGAATAGGAGAGAACGGGGGATTAGTCCCGTTCTGATAGCCAATCTACGATAGCAGGTGCTACTTGGGTTTGTGATTTCCCAGAAACGAAAACACCGATGTGCCCACCTTTTACTTCCAGCTCTGTGTAATCATTGGTTTTTACATGCTCGGCTAATGCTGTAGAGGCTTTAGGTGGTACTAAATGATCGAAGCTGCCAAATACATTGAGGACTGGTTGCTTGATGTTGCCTAGGTTGACTTGTTTATCGCCGATCATCGCTTCACCTTTTATCAACTTGTTTTGCTGAAAAAACTGAGTAATAAATTGGCGGAAGGCCTCGCCTGCTTGATCAGGGCTATCGTAAATCCACTTTTCCATTCGTAAAAAGCTTAGGGCGCTTTCACGATTTTCTAACTGGTTAGGCATACCCAAGTTTTTCTGTACGCCTAAACGCATCGGCATTAACGAATTATAGGAATCATTCAGCATGCTGCCTGGAATATTGCCATAGGTTTCAACGGCTAGATCAGCGTCAACATATTTTGCTAAATGATAGAGAAGGTTATCTTCGGTCTGAAAATCGACCGGTGTCACCATAGTGATCAAGTTTTTGATCTTCTCTGGATTTAAAGCTGTATAGCACAGGCTAAATGTGCCGCCTTGGCATATGCCTAGAAGGTTAGTTTGATCGGAGCCTGCGTGTTCGCATGTAGCTGCTACACAGTTATTGAGGTACTCATTGATGTAATCATCAAGATCAAGATACCGATCAGCAGCATCTGGATAGCCCCAATCGATTAGGTAAACATCTAACCCCAGCTCTAATAGACGCTGCAGCATTGAGCGTTTGGCTTCTAGGTCAATCATGTAAGGGCGATTAACCAGTGCATAACAGATCAATAGTGGGGTAGAGCAACGCTTCTCACCCTGGCTTTGGTAGTAGCGTAAACGAAGTTTATCTTCTGTATAAATTACGTCATAAGGCGTGGAGTCGACATCAACTTCTTTTAGCTGCGAAAGCGTATTGTAGCTTTTGAGAAGCTTGCGATTAAATTCAAAAAGTTCCTGAGAGACAACACTAGGGTCAAGATTAAAGCCGTTCATCATTTAGTCCCCTTAGCTTGTTTTTTCAAAGCGGTGACTTCTTTCTTAAGAGCTGAGATCTCTTTCTTCAGTTCGGAGATCAGGTCGGCAGTTGCTTGTTCTTTTAATGCCGTTATCTCTTGCTGCATTGCGAGCATTTCTCGGCGATTAACACGCATCTCTTTGCGTAGCTGATGCTGTCTCTGTAAGGCTGTGTCTAGGCCTTTTCTAGTCGCTAAACCCACCGATTGAAAATGCACATCTCGAACATCTTGAGCAAACTTCCGCATCTGCATTAATGCATTACTAATGCGGCCATGAGAGCGTTGGTAATCGTCGGTGAAAACTGTGTCTGAGTACGCTGATTCATAGGCATCTACCCAGATATCATGAAGTTGTTGCAGTGTTGATACCTCATCACCCGCATCCGTCAGCTTATTAAGCATCTGTGTTGATGCGTTCTGATTGATAGAACTGTAATGCTCAATATACTCTTGCAGTGCTTCTTGATATTCAATGGTTAGCTTTGTCGCTTCTCGTATTTGTTGCTGAGTTTCGCGGTTTGTACCAATGATAGGAGTTTCTAAAAGGCTCTTCATGCCACTGGAAAATGGGTTTTCGAAGAGAAGGTCGTCGCGAAAGCTGTGGGTCTTAAATAAAGAAGCGAACTGTTCTGGCAGCTGCCATTGTTGCATCAGTGCATCGGCAGTCTGCTTTTGCATGTACTTCTGAAACTCATGTACTGCTTGATTGAGGTGTTGTTCTCCACCGTTGCGGTACTGGTTTAATAGCTCTTCGCCGTATTGAGTAAAATTCTTAGATTGAGCGCCGAGGATGTCGAGCATTTGAGCAAATTGCTCAGGCGCTTCTTGTTTGAGCGTTTCTTGGCTTTTGCTAAAAAGCTCCGCCCATTCCTGTGGTTGAGGCATTTCTGCACCGGAAGTGATTTTTTTCCAATACTCTTTCTGGGCATCTAACAAGGCTTCGATTGATAAGCCGTTATTTTCCATCAGCCAACTCTCCGATTTTTACTCGATGAAAACTATCTTATTACAACTGGCTTTTGCTTACATCCGCTTATCGCTCATTCCTAAGCATTTCTACTAAATAGTTTGCGGCGTTCGATAAGGTGCGATTGCGGTGGTAGATAATCCCAAGATTTCGATGAACGGGTTCTGAATCTGTTACATCAAGGACACATAAATCATCATTTACTAAACTATCGGGCAAGAGGCTCCAGCCGAGGCCAATGCTGACCATCATTCGAATTGTATCGAGGTAGTTTGTCGACATGCTTACATTCAGTTCGAGTGAGTGCTGCTGGAATAGTTTTTCTACTAGGCTTCGAGTAAATGTATTGCTGCCGGGCAAAATTGCGTTGACCTGATTGAGCTGCTCAAGACTGATCGTATTGCATCCTGCTAAAGGGTGATCTTTCGCTACGACATATCTAAGTACATCATCCCAGATAATCTCCGAATGAATAGAAGCATCGGGCTCAGGCGACAAAGTGATTAAAGCGAGTTCTAGGTCGCCTTTAAGGACGCCCTCATAAGCGATCTCTGATTCGGCAAATTCAAGATCGAGCTCTACTTTTGGGCAGGCTTCTGCGTATTGCTTCAATAGAGGTGGAAGTCTGTGCAAGCTAATGTGGTGGCTTGCTGCTAGTTTGAAATTACCAGTGATCTCGCCCGCGTTTAGATTGCTAATCAGCCTTTTCGCATCATCCAGCTGCAGCAAGATATCCTTAGCTCTAGGTAATAGGGCGGTACCTGCTTCCGTCATTGTCACGGTGCGACCAATCCGATCAAATAGTTTGCTATTTAACTGATCTTCTAATAATGCCACGCGCTTACTTATGGCTGATTGGGTTAGAAAGAGTTGGTCTGCAGCCTTTGAAAATGAACCTGTAGCAGCTACAGCCAAGAATGCTTGCAGTGTATTGGTATCCATAAATTTCTTTCCTGTAACTCTTTCTTTAATACAGTAACCTTCCGAATTGTTATTGTATTCCTATTTGGAATCTAAAGCATAAAAAATATGAATTTGTGTTGTAGTTAAGTGTGCACTAGGATTGCTGCATAAATTAGTTGGCTCAGCAGTTTTGGAAGTGTTGGGCGAATGAAAAGAATAAAGTGAGGTGAGCTTCCATGGCTGGTAAAACGTTATATGACAAGTTGTTCGAATCGCACTTGGTTCGCACAAATGATGACGGCAGTTCTTTGATTTATATCGACCGTCAGGTTCTGCACGAAGTAACTTCTCCGCAGGCTTTTGAAGGTCTTCGTATGGCTGGTCGTCAGCCTTGGCGTATCGATGCAAACATCGCTACTCCAGATCACAATGTACCTACAACTGAGCGTTCTGGTGGTGTTGATCAGATTGTAGACCCTGTTTCTAAAATTCAGGTGAAAACGCTGGATAGCAACTGTGATGAATTTGGCATTTTAGAATTTAAAATGAACGATCAGCGTCAAGGTATCGTTCACGTAATGGCGCCAGAACAGGGTGCAATTCTTCCTGGTGTGACAGCCGTTTGTGGTGATTCTCATACAGCAACGCTGGGTGCTCTAGGTGCGCTTGCGCATGGTGTTGGTACATCTGAAGTTGAGCATGTGTTGGCAACTCAGTGCCTGATCACTAAGAAAATGAAAAACATGCTTGTGCGCGTTGATGGCGAACTAGGCCTTGGTGTAACGCCGAAAGATGTTGTGTTGCATGTGATTGGTGTGATCGGTACTGCAGGCGGTACGGGTTATGCGATTGAGTTTGGTGGCGATGTTTTCCGTAACATGTCTATGGAAGGCCGTATGACCGTTTGTAACATGGCAATTGAAGCAGGTGCTCGTGTTGGTTTGGTTTCTGTTGATCAGATTACACTGGATTACGTTGAAGGCCGCCCGTTTGCACCTAAAGGTGAACAGTGGGATATGGCAGTCGCAGCATGGAAAGATCTAGTGTCTGACGATGATGCTAAGTTCGACGAAGTCGTTGTTATCAACGGTGCTGATATTGAGCCTCAGGTGACTTGGGGTACATCTCCAGAGATGGTTGTTGGTGTATCTGCACAAGTACCTAACCCAGCTAACGAAACAGATCAGGTTAAGATTGATGGTATCAATCGTGCACTTGAATACATGGGGTTAAATGCTGATCAGAATATTACTGATATCAAACTTGATCGTGTATTCATCGGTTCTTGCACAAACTCTCGTATTGAAGACCTACGTGACGCTGCGAAAGTAGTTGAAGGCCGTAAAGTGGCTGACAACATCATTCAAGCATTGGTTGTACCGGGATCTGGTTTGGTTAAAGAGCAAGCTGAGAAAGAAGGCTTGGATAAGATCTTCACTGCTGCAGGTCTAGAATGGCGTGAGCCTGGTTGCTCTATGTGTTTGGCAATGAACCCAGATAAGTTGGGTAATGGTGAGCACTGCGCATCTACTTCTAACCGTAACTTCGAAGGCCGTCAGGGCTTCGGTGGTCGTACTCATCTGGTAAGTCCTGCTATGGCTGCAGCTGCTGCAGTAACAGGTCACTTTATCGATGTACGTGAGTTGATTAAGTAAGGTATCGGGAGAGCGACATGAACAAATTTACTTTGCACACAGGTATCGCAGCTCCATTGGATCGTGCCAATGTTGATACCGATATGATTATTCCAAAGCAGTTTTTGAAATCCATCAAACGTTCTGGTTTCGGTAAGAACTTGTTTGATGAACTGCGCTATCTAGATGAAGGTCAGCCAGACCAAGAGTGTACGGGGCGTCCATTAAACGAAGAGTTCGTTTTGAACTTGCCGCGTTATAAAGGCACAAGCGTTCTATTGGCACGTGAAAACTTCGGTTGTGGGTCTAGTCGTGAACACGCGCCTTGGGCTTTAGATGATTTTGGTATCCGTTCTGTTATCGCGCCAAGCTTTGCTGAGATCTTTTATAACAACTGTTTCAAGAATGGTTTGTTGCCAATCATTTTGAGTGAAGAGCAAGTTGATCAGTTGTTTAAAGAAGTAGCCGCATCTGAAGGTTACGAGCTAACAGTTGATCTTGAGAATCAGGTTGTTAAGACGCCTTCTGGTGAAGAGATGGCTTTTGAAATTGATGATTTCCGTAAGCACTGCTTGCTAAATGGTTTAGACGATATCGGTCTTACATTGCAGCATGCGGATGATATTAAGGCTTACGAAGAGAAGCGTCGTCAGTCTGCGCCTTGGTTGTTTGACGCAATCAAGTAATCGAATTTAAGAATTAGATAAAAGCCTCTGTATGAGGCAATCGGGAAGGTTATAAGAATGTCTAAAAATGTTTTGATTTTGCCGGGTGACGGCATCGGTCCTGAGATCGTTACAGAAGCACGCCGCGTTTTAGAATTGGTTAACGAGCAAGACAATCTAGGTCTTGAGTTCAGCGAAGCTGACGTGGGTGGCGCTGCAATTGATGCTGCTGGCGTACCACTGCCAGAAGCAACTCTAGAAGCTGCGAAAGCGTCTGATGCGATTCTACTGGGTGCTGTAGGTGGTCCTAAGTGGGATACGAACCCTGATTTCCAGATTCGTCCAGAAAAAGGTCTATTGGGTATCCGTTCTCAGCTAGAGTTATTTGGTAACTTGCGTCCTGCAATTCTTTACCCTCAACTTGCTCACGCATCTACCTTAAAGCCAGAAGTAGTATCTGGTTTGGATATTTTGATTGTTCGTGAATTGACGGGTGGTATCTACTTCGGTCAGCCGCGTGGTATCCGTGAAAAAGAGGGTGGTGTTCGCGAAGGTTATAACACTTACGTTTACGATGAGAATGAGATCCGTCGTATTGGTCGTGTTGCATTTGAAGCTGCAATGGCTCGTGATAAGCGTCTATGTTCTGTAGACAAAGCTAACGTGCTAGAAGTAACTGTGCTATGGCGTGAAATCATGGATGATCTTGCAAAAGAATATCCGGAAGTTGAACTAAGCCACATGTACGTAGATAACGCTGCGATGCAGTTGGTGCGTGCGCCTAAACAGTTTGATGTTGTAGTAACAGGGAACATGTTTGGCGATATCTTGTCTGATGCTGCTGCAATGTTGACGGGTTCTATTGGCATGTTGCCATCTGCATCTCTAGATGAAAATGGTAAAGGTATGTATGAACCGTGCCACGGTTCAGCACCTGATATTGCAGGCCAAGGCCTTGCAAACCCATTGGCGACTATTTTGTCTGCTGCAATGATGCTGCGTTACTCTCTAGATGCGGGTGAAGCTGCAGATCGTATCGAAGCGGCAGTAAGTAAGGTTCTAGATCAGAATCTACGTACAGCTGACATCATGTCAGAAGGTATGACTAAAGTGTCTACTTCTGAGATGGGCGATGCAGTGGTTGCTGCTCTGCAATAAATAATAGAAAAATAGTCGTAATCTACTGATGTCTCGGTAGATTACGATAGTCTCAAATGCAGAAATAATGCATAATTGAGAAACTCTGATGCGTTCGGAGTATACGAAAGCTGGTATCGATGGCGGTACCGGCTTTGTTGTTTATATTTGATTATTTGGTGAATTTAATGAAACGTGTAGGTTTTGTTGGCTGGCGTGGAATGGTGGGTTCCGTGCTTATGCAACGCATGATGGAAGAACGTGATTTCGATCATATCGAAGAACCGGTCTTCTTCACCACATCCCAGGTAGGTCAGGCTGGTCCAGATATTGGTAAAGACATTCCAGCGCTGAAAGATGCGACATCTATTGAAGATCTAAAACAGATGGATGCCATTATTTCCTGTCAGGGCGGTGACTACACGAAACAGGTTTACGCTGATCTGCGTGCTGCTGGTTGGGAAGGTTACTGGATCGACGCTGCATCTTCTCTACGTATGGATGACAGTGCGATCATCGTGCTTGATCCAGTAAACATGAATGTGATCAAAGACGGTCTATCTAACGGTGTTAAAACATTCGTTGGTGGTAACTGCACAGTATCCTTGATGTTAATGGGTCTTGGCGGTCTGTTTAAAGCTGATCAGGTTGAGTGGATGACCTCCATGACATACCAAGCTGCATCAGGTGGCGGTGCGCGTCACATGCGTGAGCTGATCTCTCAGATGGGTATCATCAAAGAGTCTGTAGCTACAGATCTTGCTAACCCAGCGTCTGCTATCTTGGATATTGATCGTCAAGTTGCAGAAACTATTCGTGGCGATGCGATGCCTGTTGATAACTTTGGTGTGCCGCTAGCGGGTTCTTTGATCCCTTGGATCGATACTAAGCTGGATAATGGTCAGAGCCGTGAAGAGTGGAAAGCGTTTGCTGAAACTAACAAAATTCTAGGTTTGGGTGATAGTCCAATCCCTATCGATGGCACATGTGTACGTATCGGTGCGATGCGTTGCCATAGCCAAGCATTCACGATTAAGCTGAAGCAAAATGTTCCAATGGATGAGATCGAGTCAATGCTGGCTGAAGCAAATGACTGGGTCAAGGTTATTCCTAACGAGCGTGATATTACTGCGCAGGAACTTACACCAGCTAAAATTACAGGCACATTGAATGTTCCTGTAGGCCGTCTTCGTAAGATGAATCTAGGTGATGAATACCTAAACGCGTTTAGCGTCGGTGACCAGTTATTATGGGGTGCGGCAGAACCGCTACGCCGCATGCTGAGAATTCTGTTAGAAGACTAATAAATCAGTCTTTAAGTAAGAATATCAACCAGCCCGACTTAGTTCGGGCTGGTTTGCTTTTGGGGAAAAGAAAATGAGTCAAGGTTTTAATGTTGCTGTTGTTGGCGCAACAGGCATGGTGGGTGAAGCAATTCTGGAAATTCTGGAGCAACGTGAATTTCCTGTTGAGAATCTGTATTTGGTGGCAAGTGAGAATAGCGCCGGTAAGCAGATTCAGTTCAATGACAAAAATTATAAAGTCGAAGCGATAGAAGATTTTGATTTTTCACAGGCCCAGATAGCTTTCTTCACAGCAGGGGCAGCGGTTTCTGAAGACTATGCGCAGATGGCTGCGGATCAGGGTTGTATCGTTATTGATAACACATCCTGCTTCCGCTACGACTATGATGTGCCGCTAGTGGTTCCAGAAGTAAATCCTGAAGCGGTTGCCGAATATCCAAACCGTGGAATTATAGCTAACCCTAACTGCTCTACTATTCAGATGTTGTTGGCGGTTGCTCCTATTCATCGTCACGCTTCGGTTAAGCGTATCAATGTTGCAACTTATCAGGCGGTATCTGGTAGTGGTAAGAGTGGTGTAGAGGAGTTGGCAGGTCAGACAGCTAAGCTATTAAATGCCCAAACACCAGAGAGCAAAGTTTATCCAAAGCAGATTGCGTTTAACGTGTTACCGCAGATTGATGCCTTGCAAGATAATGGTTATACCCGCGAAGAGATGAAAATGGTTTGGGAGACACAGAAAATCCTTGGTGATGAAGGTGTCATGGTCAATCCAACATGCGTACGCGTACCAGTTTTCTTCGGTCATAGTGCTGCAGTGCATATCGAATGTTGGGACCCAATTAGCGCTGAAGAAGTGCGAGAGCTGTTGGGTCATTCTGCTGGTGTGGAAGTAGTCGATAATCAGGAGGAGGGTGGTTATGCCACTGCTGTTACTGATGCGGCTAAAAACGATGAAGTGTTCATTAGTCGCATTCGCGAAGATATATCTTGTGAAAATGCTATAAATTTATGGGTGGTTGCCGATAATGTGCGTAAAGGTGCTGCTCTAAATAGCATTCAAATAGCTGAGGTTTTAATTCAACAGTATATTTAAATCGTTATTTTAAGAGGAAATACAAACAGTTGTTTGTATTTTCTTGACCCGTAAGTGGTTTATAAACAATACTGTGGAAGGATTTAGAATCGCAACCCTCTGAATTGCTCGGAGTTTTGAGGGTAGGGAAACAAGGAAACTGATGATGTTGCGAAAACTCGCCGTCAGCCTTGCAGTAGCAGGGATCATAAGTGCCTCCAACGCTAATGCGCTGGGTTTGGGCGAAATTAAAATTCACTCAGCATTGAATGAACCGTTAAATGCGGAAATTCAGTTGCTAGAGGTGAGAAAGTTAGGCCCCTTGCAGATTCAGCCAAGAATGGCGAATATTGACGAATTCGCTTTGGCTGGTTTAGAAAAGTCACGCTTTTTGACTGATGTGAGCTTTCAGGTAAAAGTCAATCCTGATGGTTCCGGTGTAATAACAATGCGCTCGGATAGGCCTGTCAAAGAGCCTTTCCTTAATTTCTTAGTAGAAGTTAACTGGCCTAGTGGTCGTTTAGTTCGTGAATATACTCTGCTACTAGATCCTCCGGTCTATGATCCTACTCCTGTCCGTAAAACTGTACAGCCGGCCAGTGCACCAGCTTCTGCTGCTCCATTAGTGAATTCAAAATCTAGGACTTCAACTTTAAACAGTCCTAGAACAATGAAAACTGGCGCTTCACAAGTTTATGTTGATGTGAAAGATACTTTATGGGCAATAGCAATAAAGCATCGTCCTAGTTCAAGTATTCCTGTAAAGAAGATGATGATCGCTTTACAGAAGAAGAACCCCCAAGCATTTGTTAATGGCAACATTAATGTACTTAGAGCGGGAGTGGTATTGGATCTTCCAACTATGGAAGAAATCAATCAGCTGAATTCTAAAGAAGCAACCCGTGAGTTCGCACGTCAAACGTCTGAGTGGAAAAATAAAAGCAAAACGACTGCGCCTATGGAGGTTTCTCAAAAGAAGCCTGTGACAAGTTCTGTCGATGAGGTTCCAAAACCTGAACCTACAGATGAGAAATCAGCTGAACTTAAAATTGTTACACCAAAAGATTCAATCGAACCTGAAGAAGGTGTAATAACTGACCAGTCAGAAGGTGAAAAATCAGAAGGCGAAGAAAAAGATACACAGGCAAAGTCTGATGAAAAGCCTGAAAATATCGTGGATACAGAAAAGCAAGCCTTGTTAGACCGTAACCAAGAGCTTGAGGATAGATTAAGTCAGTCTTTAGAGAATGTAGATAAAATTACTCGCGATAATGCTGAGCTTAATGAAAAGTTAGATTCAATTCAGTATGAATTGTCTAAATTACGGGAAATGCTTGAGCTAAAAGATCAGCAATTAGCTAATTTACAAAATAAAGTTGAAGCGGCAGAGATTGCCGCCACTCCACCTCCTGTACCTCCAGAAAAAAGCCTCATTGATAAAGTTCTACAGTCTCCTGCGACTTTTGGGGGTATTGGTGCTGCATTAATTGCATTGCTAGGTGCTTTATTCTTCTTCCTTCGTCGCGGTAAAAAGGATGAAGAAACTACAGAGGATGAAAATGCCCTAGTTCAAGTGCCGGAAGAGTTAGATGCTTCTGAAGAAGTGGAAACGGTAGAAGCACCGGAAGAGCAGCCGGAAACTGAAGAGGAAGCTAGTGATACCAAAGCAATTGATGAGGTTGAAGATCTAGATTTAGGATCAGAAGATGATCTTTTAGATGAAGCTGATTTGGATCTTACAGATGCTGATGACCTAGAAGATTTGGATGATATTGATGATTTAGATCTCGATATGGATTTGGATCTTGAGGAAGATGGAGCTGGGGATGCTCTTCAGACAGTGGAAGTGGACGAGCCTGACGATCTAGATGCGTTGTTAGAGGACGATGAGTTTGATTTGGGTCTTGATGACGATGATGTCGAAGAGGTTGAGTCGGCAGTAGAAGAGCCAGAAGCAGATGAGCTTGATGCAATTTTGGAAGAGCCTTCAGATCTAGATGATGCTGACGATGAGCTTGAAGTTGCGGATGCTGATGAGCCTGATGCTCTAGATGATATCTTGGGTGAAATTGACGAAATTGAACCTGAAGTCGATGACGCAGATCTTGATGCGGCGCTAGAAACTGATTCTACAGAAGATGGCGAAATTGATTTAGGCCTTGATGATGCGGACCTAGAATTCGATCTGGATGATGCTGCAGATGAGGTGGTTGAGGAAACTGCTGAAGACTCAGAGGAAGCTGTATCGGATGGTGATCTAGACTTTGTTGTTGATGAAGTGCCAGACCTTGTAACTGCTGAAGAAGTTGCTGATCATGAAGCGGAAGGCCCAGACTTAGAAGCTGATCTAGCTGTAGATATGGAAGTAGATACGGTTCCTGAAGAGCTTGATGAATCAGGCTTGGATGATCTGCTTGATTCAGTGTCTGATGAAGATATTCAAGAGCTTACCGATGCGGCTGAGCAAACAGAGACTGAAACTGAAGTTGATGAACTTGATGATCTACTAGCTGAGGTAGAGGAAGAGCCTACTGCTGAAGAAATTGTAGAAGATACTCAGACTGACGCTACAGATGATCTGGAGGCGCTGTTAGCTGAAGATCTGGATATGGGCGATCTAGAAGAGTCTGCCGGTGATTCTACTGATGTAGCTACAGAAAGCGATGTAACTGATGATGCGTTGGAAGCAATGCTCGCGGCGAATCCAGATCCTAGTGATATCGGTCTTCCGGGTCAACTTGAGACCCAAGACGAGTTGGATGGAGAGTCACTTGAGTCTGATGAAAGCTTTGATGAGTTACTTGCTCAGGTTGATGACGATATTGATCAGGCAATGGCTGCTGATCTTGAGATGGAAGAAGTTGAGGAGTCAGAGCTTGAGGTCAGTGAATCAGATGCTGCATCTGATGATCTAGATGCAATGCTGGATGACTTAGGCTCTGATCTTGATCTTACTGATGTAGCAGCGGGTGCCGCTGTTGGCGGAGCTGCGGCCGCAGCAGCAGTATCTTCTGATGATGAAGTTGTTCTGGAAGATGATGATTTGGAATCATCCATCTCTGATGATTTAGAAGCGGATTTAGATTCTGAGTTGGATGCGCTACTCAATAGTGAAGAGGGTGATATAGTACTGGAAGAAAGTGCTGTAGAAGAGGATGCCTCAGTGGATGAAGATTTTGACGAGCTGGCAGGGTTAAACCTGTTAGAGGGAGCAGATGAAGTAGAGACTAAGCTTGATCTAGCTCGTGCCTATATGGATATGGAAGACCTCGAAGGCGCTAAAGATATTCTGGAAGAGATTGTTGCCGAAGGCACTGATGACCAGAAAAAAGAAGCTGAAGCGTTGATTCAATCCATTAACGAAAAGTAGTATGTCAGAAAAAAGTTGTACTGAACTTAATAGTTCACCAGAAGGGGCGATTTCTATCGCCCCTTCTTATCGTTATGCCCTTTGTGTCGAATATTCTGGTGCCGCGTATCGTGGTTGGCAGATTCAGAAAGAGGGTGATGTGCCAAGCATTCAAGAGGAAGTGGAAAAAGCGCTTTCAAAAATTGCAAATGCGCCTGTATCGGTTATTTGTGCCGGTAGAACTGATGCGAGGGTAAATGCAACCTATCAAATTATTCATTTTGATAGTCCGGTACAAAGAGAAGATCGTGCTTGGGTTTTAGGTACCAATACCAATCTTCCCGATGATATTGCTATCCAATGGGCTGTGCCCGTCTCGGATGAATTTCATGCACGTTTTTCTGCTGTTGAACGTCGATATCGATACCTTATCTACTGTAATCCGGTTAAGCCTGCCATTTTGCCAAAAGGTATTACCTGGACTTACAAACAGATGGATGTGGAGCGGATGCAGGAAGCCGCAAACTATCTTATTGGCGAGCATGACTTTACCTCCTATCGTGCGGTGGGCTGTCAGGCGCACAGTCCGGTTCGTACAGTGAAGCAGCTAGATGTTTATCACAGTGGTCAACTGATTGTTCTAGATGTGCGAGCTAATGCGTTTTTACATCATATGATTCGAAATTTCGCCGGCGTATTGATGAGCGTTGGTTGCGGTGAGGCTGATCCTATATGGGCAAAAGAGGTTTTGGATGCTAAGGATCGTCGTCAGGGTGGTGTAACAGCACCTCCTTATGGTCTTTATTTCGTTGATGCTAAGTATCCTGATGAATTTGATCTGCCTAAATCGCAAATAGGGCCTTTTTTCCTTTCATAGTTGACTGACTTAGTGGCCTTCTATCTGCTACTATTTGCAACCTGATATTTTCTAAGTGAACTGTATCTGTGAACCGAACGCGCGTTAAAATTTGTGGTATTACTAATATAGAGGATGCTTTAGCAGCAATTACTGCAGGAGCCGATTCTCTTGGCTTTGTTTTTTATGCGCCGAGCCCTCGTGCTGTAGAGGTTGAACAAGCGGCAGAAATCATTGCAAAGCTTCCAGCGTTCGTCACAACAACAGCGCTCTTTGTTAATGCAGAGCGAGAGTTTATTGATCGAGTTATCGAACAAACTCGTATAGATTTACTTCAATTTCATGGTGATGAAACTGAAGCGTTCTGTAGCAGTTTTAGCCGTCCGTACATAAAAGCTATTCGGATGAAGCCAGAACTGGATTTAACAGACACCGTAGAACAATTCACTTCAGCGCAGGCTATTCTTCTGGACGCTTATCGTCCGGGTGTTCCAGGTGGAACTGGTGAAGCCTTCGACTGGGATCGTATTCCAACACCTCACCCAGCGACAATTATCCTTGCTGGTGGTCTTAACTGTGACAACGTAGCCGAGGCTGTTAAAACTGTTAAACCATATGCAATAGACGTGAGCGGTGGGGTAGAGAAGAGTAAAGGTATCAAAGATACCGACAAAATTAATAGATTTATAAATGAGGTAACCCGTGCCAACTAATATCGATCTTAAAGCACTTGCTCAGTTGCCCGATAGTAAAGGCCACTTTGGCCCTTACGGTGGTCGTTTCGTATCTGAAACTCTAATGGCTGCGCTTAAGCAGCTAGAAGAAACTTATGAGAAGTTGTGGCGAGATCCAGCGTTCCAGGAAGAGTTTGATCGTGATCTGGCACATTATGTTGGACGTCCTTCGCCTTTGTATCATGCGAAGCACCTATCCGAAAAAGTAGGTGGAGCTCAAATTTACCTGAAACGTGAAGACCTCAACCATACGGGTGCTCACAAGGTTAACAATACAATTGGTCAGGCGCTTCTGGCTAAATACACTGGCAAGCCGCGTGTAATCGCTGAAACTGGTGCTGGTCAGCATGGTGTTGCTACAGCAACGGTTGCTGCTCGTTTAGGCTTGGAATGTCAGGTTTATATGGGTGCTGAAGATGTGCAGCGTCAGGCACTTAACGTTTATCGCATGAAGCTTCTAGGTGCAGAAGTTATTGCGGTTGAATCGGGTACTCGTACGCTTAAAGATGCCATGAATGAAGCGATGCGTGATTGGGTAACCAACGTTGATAATACCTTCTACATCATCGGTACTGCAGCGGGTCCACACCCATACCCTAAGTTGGTTCGTGATTTCCAGTGTGTAATCGGTCGTGAAGCGCGCCAACAGTGCTTAGATCAGACTGGTCGTCTACCTGATGCACTTGTGGCATGTGTAGGTGGTGGTTCAAATGCAATTGGCCTATTTCACCCATTCATCGAAGATGCTGATGTTAAAATGTATGGTGTTGAAGCTGGCGGTTACGGCGTAGAAACGGGGCAGCATGCTGCGCCATTATCTGCAGGTAGCCCAGGTGTGCTTCATGGTAACCGTACATATTTGATGTCTGACGAAGGTGGTCAGATCATCGGTACTCACTCTGTATCAGCGGGCCTTGATTACCCAGGCGTTGGTCCGGAGCATGCCTACCTTAAAGATACTGGTCGTGCCACTTACGTTGATGCGACAGATGATGAAGCTATGGATGCTTTCCGTGCACTAACACGCGTTGAAGGTATTATGCCGGCAATTGAATCAAGCCACGCGGTTGCTTATGCAATGAAGCTGGCTAAAGAGATGGATAAGGATCAGACAATCGTTGTTAACTTGTCTGGTCGTGGTGATAAAGATATTCATACGGTCGCACAGATCGATGGCATCAATATCTGATTTGTGCGAGGAAAAATAGAATGAGTCGTATTGCTGCAAGCTTTGCAAAGCTTAAATCTGAAGGCCGCAAAGCCCTAATTCCTTATGTAACAGCAGGTGATCCTGCACCGGAAGTTACAGTAGGTTTACTACACGCTATGGTTGAAGCGGGTGCCGATGTTATCGAATTGGGTATCCCATTTTCAGATCCAATGGCAGATGGTCCAGTTATCCAACTAGCTTGTGAGCGCGCGTTGACACATAACGTGCGTTTACTTGATGTGTTAGAAATGGTAGCTGAGTTCCGTCAGAAAGATAATGAAACGCCAATCGTTTTGATGGGTTATCTTAACCCGATCGAAATTCTGGGTTACCAGCGCTTTGCTGAAGAAGCGAAGAAAGCAGGTGTTGATGGTGTATTAACCGTTGATCTTCCGCCTGAAGAATCAGGTGAGTTCAATCAGATCATGCGTGAGCATGATATTGATACTATCTACCTTTTGGCGCCGACTACTGAAGAAGAGCGTATTAAATACGTTTGTGAGAACGGTAGTGGTTACCTGTACTACGTATCAGTGAAAGGGGTTACCGGCTCCGCTTCACTTGATGTTCAGGCTGTAGCTGACAGGCTAGACATCGTTCGTAAATATACTGACATTCCATTAGGTGTAGGTTTCGGTATCAAAGATGCTGAATCAGCTACTGCAGTGTCAAAAGTTGCGGATGGTGTTATTGTCGGCAGTGTTTTAGTTAATAAGATTGCATCTCTAGTAAAAGATCAGGGCAAAATTGCTCCTGAAGTAGCTGCAATTATCAAAGATATGCGTCAAGCAATGGACAGCTAATAAGGTTTTGAAATAATGAGTAACTGGCTGGAAAAAATTGTTCCTTCTCTTGTTCGTTCAGAGAAAAAGCGCTCGAATATCCCTGAGGGCTTGTGGAAAAAGTGCCCTAAGTGTGAATCTGTTCTTTACCGCCCTGAGTTGGAAAAGAACCTGAATGTTTGTCCCAAGTGCGACCACCATATGCGCCTTAACGCGCGTCGTCGTCTTGAATTGTTCTTAGATGAAGATAACCGCCAAGAGCTGGCTACAGATGTAGAGCCTATCGATCGTCTGAAGTTTAAAGACTCTAAGAAGTATAAAGACCGTTTAAGTGCGGCTCAGAAAAGTACCGGCGAAAAAGATGCATTGATCGCTATGCGCGGTGAGCTAGAAGGTTTGCCTGTTGTAGCCGTTGCATTTGAATTCAGCTTCATGGGTGGTTCTATGGGTGCTGTTGTAGGTGAGCGCTTTGTTCGCGCTGCAAACATCGCTCTAGAAGAGAATATCCCACTGATCTGTTTCTCTGCATCGGGTGGTGCGCGTATGCAGGAAGCGTTGTTCTCTCTATTCCAGATGGCGAAAACAAGTGCGATCCTAGAAAAACTACGTCTACAAGGTACACCATATATCTCTGTTCTGACAGACCCTGTATATGGTGGTGTGTCTGCATCTCTAGCGATGTTGGGTGACTTGAATATCGCTGAACCTAAAGCGCTTATGGGCTTTGCGGGACCTCGTGTAATCGAACAAACAGTTCGTGAAAAATTGCCTGAAGGTTTCCAGCGCAGTGAGTTCTTACTAGAGCACGGTCAGGTTGATATGATCATTAACCGTGGTGAAATGCGCTCTCGTTTGTCTCGCATCTTGCGTAAGCTAACCAATCAAAGCCCGCTACCACCTGTAGAAACAGTTGAGGGTGAGGTTGTTGTTGAGGAAGAGCCTGCGAAACCTGAAGCAGAGTAATTGCTCAAGGTAGTAAAAATGGCCGACGTGAAAACGCCGGCCTTTTTGGTTTCTGGTGATTGTTAAAAGTTGTTGGTCTTATGAATACCGCTAATCAAAAAATGAATCTTTCTGAATGGTTGTCTTGGATGGAGCAATGCCATCCGTCTGAAATCGAGCTAGGTTTAGGCCGTGTCAGTCAAGTCGCAGAAAAGCTAAAAATTGATCTGTCTGCATCAACCGTTGTCACTGTTGCAGGTACAAACGGAAAAGGTTCAACGATTAGTTACTTGAACAGCATCTACCAACAGGCAGGATACAGTGTTGGCTGCTACACATCTCCTCATTTTATCGACTATAACGAGCGAGTTAAGTTAAACGGCCAAAATTCGACGGACCAACAGTTGTGCGACGCCTTTGAAAAAATTGACCAAGCGCGCGGTCAGATACCACTGACTTATTTCGAGTTTGGCACTCTAGCTGCCTTAGTTATTTTTTCTGAAACGAAACCGGATCTGGTTCTGCTGGAAGTAGGCTTGGGTGGCCGTTTAGATGCAGTAAACATTATTGATGCGGACATTAGTGCGGTCACTACCGTCTCGATTGACCATGTCGATTGGTTAGGTGATAACCGCGAAGTGATTGGTCGTGAGAAATCGGGCATTTTCCGCGCTGCTAAACCTGCAATCTGCGGTGATCTGAATCCTCCAAAGTCAGTTGCCATTTATGCTGATGAGATTGGTGCCGATCTACATCAAGCAGGTGTTGATTTCAGCTATGAAGAAAACGGCGAGCTGTGGTGCTGGCAAGGAAAGGATGCTCAAGGCCAGACCAAATCGATTAACGACCTTAAACAACCAGAGTTGCCAATTCAAAATGCTGCTACTGCCATTAAAATTGTTCAATATATTCCATTAGCAATTTCGGATGAGCAGATTAAAGTAGGTATTCAGCAAGCAGCGCTAACAGGTCGTATGCAGCATGTAGAACAAGACAATCTGCATTATTGGCTAGATGTAGCCCATAACCCTGAAGCAGCAGAGCTTCTAAACGCTCGTATCCAAGGATTATCGGGCAATGTTTATCTTGTTTTAGGCATGTTAGCGGATAAAGATTGTCAGCAAGTTATAGATACACTAGCTCCAGTAGTGAAAGCTACCTATCTTTCTGACATCAATGTTCCGCGAGGGCAAAAGGCCGCAGAGTTAGCTGAACTATTCCCAAGTGAAGCTTTGGTTCAGAAATTTTCATCAGTTAAAGCGGCAATTGATGCGGTTCGAATAGACACTAACCCAAATGACAATGTTATTATTGCGGGATCATTCTTTACCGTCAGTGATGCGTTGACGATTTTGGCAAGGAAATAGCTAATGCAGCAGAAAGTAAAATACCGCTTAGTAGGGTTTGCAGTGATTCTTATCTCTGCTGCGGTGATCTTTCCTGTTTTTTTTGATGGTGCAGGCTATAAAGAGCGTCACCTTCAGTCCGAAATTCCTCCAGGTCCTGAGCGTCCAGAAATTGTACGTATAGAACCACAAAATAAACCGCTGCCAGATACCTCTAAACCAGCTGAACCTAAACAACCAGTTGAATTACCTCAACCACCTAAACAGGTGAAACAGGTCATCGAAAAGATTGAAAAAGAACAAAAGGTTGAGCTGGAAATTCATAAAGATCAGCCTGTACTTGACCAAGAAGGTGTTCCAGTGGCTTGGACGCTGCAGCTTGCTAGTTTTAAAGATGAAGCTAATGCTAAGAGCTTGCGTAAGCAACTAATCGGTGAAGGGCATAAAGTCTTTACTCGTAAACAGGGTGAATTGATTAAGGTTTATGTAGGGCCTGAATTCCAAAAGAGCCGATTAGAGTCGCTTAAGCTGACACTGAAAAAAGATTTCGGATTGAATGGCATTATTGTTCGTTTTACTACGCAATAATAAAGCGTGAAGCGATCCTATAAACTCTGTTAAAATGCGCGCAATTTCTTACTGAGCTGTAAAGATGAACTGGGCTGACTGGACCATACTAAGCATCATTGCGATATCAAGCCTTATGAGCTTAAGGCGAGGCTTTGTTCGAGAAGCACTTTCCCTGATCACTTGGGTAACGGCTTTTATCGTTGCGCGCCTATTTTCGCAGTCACTGTCAGTTCTGTTAGAAGCTTATATTCAAACGCCGTCAGTACGTTTAGTCGCAGCGTTTGCTATCCTCTTTATAGCCACTCTTGTTGTTGGAGTCATGATCAATAAACTGATCGGTGCGCTCGTAGAAGCAACGGGGTTGTCTGCAACGGACCGTATTCTTGGAATCGGATTTGGTGCAGCACGAGGTGGTTTAATTATCGTGGCTATAGTCGCGCTGATTGGAATGAGCCCAGCGGTTGAAGATCGCTGGTTCAAGGAATCACAATTGATTCCACACTTTTTACTTATGGAAGCATGGACCAAAGAGACAGCGAGCGAAGTGGGTCGCTTGATCTGGAATGCGGGACGCTAAATTTTTCTTTTGTTAGTTTGCACTTTGAGGTGAGTTTTAATGTGCGGCATTGTTGGCATCGTAGCCAAATCTAATGTAAACCAGACTATTTTTGATGCTCTGACTGTTCTGCAACATCGTGGTCAGGATGCAGCGGGCATGGTTACTTGTGAAGGTAACCGTTTCTTCTTACGCAAGGATAATGGCCTGGTAAACGAAGTATTTCGTACCCGCCATATGAAACGTCTGGTAGGTAACGTGGGCATCGGTCACGTTCGTTACCCTACGGCCGGTAGTTCTAGCTCGGCTGAAGCGCAGCCGTTCTATGTGAACTCTCCATACGGTATCGCGTTAGCTCATAACGGCAACCTGACAAATGCAGAAGATGTAGCTGAACAAATGTTCCGTGCTGATCTGCGTCATATCAACACAACATCTGATTCAGAAGTGTTGTTGAACGTATTTGCTCACGAACTTCAACGTCAGGGCAAACTGCAGCCGCAAGCTGAAGATATGTTTGAAGCGGTTCGCCGTGTTCACGAGCGTTGTAAAGGTGGTTATGCCGCTGTAGCAATGATTACAGGTTACGGCATGTTGGCCTTCCGTGATCCTCACGGCATTCGCCCGCTGACTTACGGTAAGCGCGAAACTGAAGAAGGTACTGAGTACATGGTAGCTTCTGAAAGTGTTGCTCTAGATATCTCTGGTTTCGAGCGAGTTCGTGATATCGAGCCAGGCGAAGCGATTTACATCGATATGGAAGGTAACGTTTCTACCAAGCTTTGTGCTGAGAACACGCAGCTTGCGCCGTGCCTATTCGAATACGTATACCTAGCGCGTCCAGATTCGATCATCGATGATGTAAACGTACATATTTCTCGTATGCGTATGGGTAAGAAGCTTGCGGAGAAGGTTTTGCGTGAGCGCCCAGACCATGACATCGATGTGATTATCCCAATCCCTGATACAAGCCGTACCTCTGCAATGGAGATGGCTAAAGACTTGGGTGTTACTTTCCGTGAAGGTTTTATCAAAAACCGTTACATCGGCCGTACTTTCATCATGCCAGGTCAGACACAGCGTAAGAAGTCTGTTCGCCGTAAGCTGAATCCAATTGGTATGGAATTTAAAGATAAAGTTGTCATGTTGGTTGATGACTCTATCGTGCGTGGTACTACCTCTAGCCAGATCGTTCAGATGGCACGTGATGCTGGTGCTAAGAAAGTTTACTTTGCATCTGCTGCGCCAGCGGTTAAATACCCGAACGTTTACGGTATTGATATGCCAGCAGCGGAAGAGCTTATCGCTCATGGCCGTACAGATGATGAAGTGGGTGAAGAGATCGGTTGTGACTGGATGATCTACCAAGAGCTAGATGATCTTAAAGCATCTGTATCTGAAGGTAACCCAGAAATTACAGCGTTCGATACCTGTGTATTTGATGGTAAATACGTAGCGGGTGATATTGATGAGCAATATCTTGAGCGCTTAAAAGCTGCCCGTAATGACGACGCTAAAGGCAGTAATAACAAAAAGGTTGAGAGTAATGAATCCTCTAACCTTTGTAGCAAGATCGATTAAGGAGCAATAGTCGATGTCTATTTCTGATTACGAACGCGCTGAGCGTATCCAGTTCGAGCCTTCAGAAGGTTACGATCTGGAAACACTTGCTTTGCGTTCAGGTCAGCACCGCTCCCTTGAAGGGGAGCATAGTGACCCAATCTACCCGACATCAAGCTATGTCTTCTCAAGTGCGCGTGAAGCGGCTGCACGTTTTGGTGGTGAAGAGGAGGGTAACATCTACTCTCGCTTCACTAACCCAACTGTACAGTTTTTTGAAGAGCGTATCGCA
The DNA here is from genome assembly GCF_047778105.1 of Neptuniibacter sp. QD37_11. NCBI lineage: Bacteria > Pseudomonadati > Pseudomonadota > Gammaproteobacteria > Oceanospirillales > Oceanospirillaceae > Neptuniibacter > Neptuniibacter sp. QD37_11. The sequence goes on from NZ_CP180552.1 coordinate 1,425,739, forward strand.
GCACTAGAAGGCGGAGAAAGAGCAGTCGCAACAGCTTCTGGCATGGCGGCAATTCTTAGTACCTGCCTATCGTTAATGCAAAATGGCGATCATGTTGTTTGTTCGCGCAGTGTATTCGGTTCTACTGTATCTCTGTTTGATAAGTACCTGACACGTACAGGCATCAAAGTTTCTTATGTTGACCCAACTAATCTTGATAGCTGGGAATCAGCAATCACAGAAGAGACTAAGATGCTGTTCTTAGAGACACCGTCTAATCCGTTGTCTGAACTAACAGATGTTGCAGCCGTTGCCGAGATTGCGCATAAGTACGATGCATTGTTGGTCGTTGATAACTGCTTCTGCACACCGATGCTTCAGCAGCCATTGAAGCAAGGTGCAGACATCATTATTCACTCGGCGACTAAATACCTTGATGGCCAAGGTCGTTGTGTCGGTGGTGTGGTTGTCGGCAGCGATAAGCACATGGAAGAGGTGTTTGGTTTTATCCGTACTGGCGGCGCTTGCTTGAGCCCGTTCAATGCTTGGGTTTTCCTAAAAGGCTTAGAGACCCTTAAGTTGCGTATGGATGCTCACTGCAATAACGCTATGGAGATGGCGAAATGGCTAGAAGAACAAGATGGCATAGATCGTGTCTTCTACTCAGGCCTTCCAAGCCATCCGCAGCACGAGCTAGCTAAGAAGCAGCAAAAAGGTTTTGGTGGTGTGCTTTCCTTCGAAGTGAAAGGTGGTAAAGATGCCGCGTGGCGCTTTATTGATGCAACTAAGATGGTATCTATCACAGGAAACCTTGGTGATGTGAAAACAACAATCACACACCCAGCGACAACGACTCACGGTCGTATGACGCCAGAAGCACGTGCTGAAGCGGGCATTAAAGACAACTTGGTTCGTCTCTCTGTAGGTATCGAATCGATCGAAGATCTTAAAGCAGATATGCTTAGAGGTCTGACAGCGGTTTAATCGCTACAGTTAAGATCTAAAAAAGCGGCTTTCGGGCCGCTTTTTAGTGTCTCAAATAAAGTGTCTAGGTGCTTTTCTGACTCAAATTAATATCACCAATCTCCACATCTTTAGAGAGTGACATTATCATTTCTATCGAGGTGATGATATCTGAGATCGGGATAGGGGCATGATCAGGCATACGGCACTCTTTTATGTCCATCAGTACCTCCTCAGTGCCTACATTGCCGGGGTTTATCGCGGTAAAGCCAATACTTTCTTGTTTTAGCGCACTCCTAAGGCTTTGTATTGCTCCGCGAAGGCCAAACTTGCTTGCAGCATAAGCGACTTGCTCTGAACCTATATTTTCTAAACCTGAGTTGGCACCTAGATAGATTGCTCTTGGGTTAGTTGCGCGTGCTAGGTTTGGAGCGAGAGCTTTGGTGAGCTCGATGGGTGCAACAAGATTAACTTGCATGATTTGCTGCGTTTCTTCGTATTTTGTTTTTCTAAAGTCAAAGTCGTCGGTGAAGCCTTCATCCTCCCAAATTCCGCTGGAATAGATCAGGGTGTCTATAGGTTGCTCCCCTAGCTGAGCTGCAATCGTTTTTATTTCTTCTTCCACAGAAAGGTCTGCACGAATCCATTCGCAGTTTTTAGATGGGCTTCGAGATACACCTATAACGTTGTGGCCAGCGTCAGAAAAGTGCTTCGTTAGCTCTTCACCAATACCTCGGCTGCTACCAACAATCAAAATTGTCTTCATCAAATTGCCATCCATATATTGTTGTAGGGTATCTCGTTTATCGCTTAGTCTTGTAACTGTTTAACTTTGATATAAATATTCATTTCGACAAAGCCATCTTTCCGTGTATCGTTTAGATAGTGCGCAATAGGCGCTAAGTCATCGGGCTCAAAGCCGCTGTTAGGGAGCCAATGAGAGTAGAGCTCCATATAAAAATTACTTACTTTGTCACCGTCTCCTTTGTAATAAGCAGAGGCATATTGACCGGACGGAATAGTTGCTACTTCAAATGGTTCACTCACCGGCGTGTCGTCTTCAATCTGAACGCAAGCATCGTAACGGCAATGCTCAGTCGGCGTGATCATAGGGTTATCATGGCAGATAGCAAAGCGTTGGTTTTCAAAATTTTGTAATTTCAGGCTTCTAGCCCAGTTATCCAGTTTATCCCAAGTTTCAAAAATGGCGGGAACGTCATATCCCTTTGGTGCTGTCAGATAAGCGATGCGTTTAGCTTTAAGTTCTTCAATGGTTACTTGCATGAGTATTTCCTCTAATTTGTCAGGATCAAACTTCACTTGGTCAGTGACAAATTGAGAGTACAGATCGCTTGGATTGAATTCTTTTCCATACTTGCTAGTTAGTTTTCCAATCTTGCTATCTTTGATTCCGCTTGGGTCCCTTATCTGGCTAGGGGTGATACCGAAGTAATTTTTAAATGTTTTTGAAAAGTTAGCACTCGAAGAGAAACCGCCTGCGTTGGCTGCCTCGGTAATGCTCATTTCCTTGTGGCAAATCAGTCGATTAGCAGAGGCTTCCATTCTTTTGCGGATGATAAAGTCATTAACGGTTTCACCTGTGAGGGCGTGAAATATACGGTGGAAATGAAAAGGGGAGAAGCAGCTAACTTGAGCAATCTTATCTAAATTCAATTGCTGCTCTAGGTTTGAGCAAATGTATGTGGTTGCTAGATTTATTCGGCGTAAATACTCTTTGTTCGCCTGATTCTTATTCATGTTTATTTTTCACTAATACCACTTGTTGCTTAGTTTCTACGTACCCTAGTTCTTGATAAAACTTGTGGGCTGATTTACGAATCGAATTAGCCCGAATGCGAATGCTATCCACTTGTTTCAATAACCAACATTCAGCTATTTTAACTAATCCTTTGCCTAAGCCATATCCACGGTGTTCTTTATCAACAACGAGGCTTACGATTTCACCATGAGCGCCTTCAGCTAAGCGAGTATCTATAATGGCAGAGATACAGCCTACAATAGCGCCATTTAACTCAGCGATAAAAATCTCCCCGCTGGCCTTATGCACAGCTTTGATATTTGTAAGCAGAGATTGTTCTGAGTGGGTGTACCCTAATTGCTTCATCAGGGCGATTAAGGCCTGAAGATCCTTTTCTTGATATGTGCGATAGATAGGTTCCATCAATTGACTATATCACAGGTTTTCTTTGGTCAGGCTGCAAAGCAAAACCTCAATCAGGCAGAAATTCCACTTCGGTTAGGTACTCAGCGCCATCTACCTTCAAAACACTACTTTTAAGCTGGAAAGCACTAACCTCGAAATTCGCAGTGAATCCCAGTCCTTTATGGCTGACCCGCCTGACCACTTCAGGTGTTAATTTTTTGCTGCGCCCTAAAGTTATATGAGGCATGTATTTCCGTTGTTCTAGTTCTATGCTTAGTCCTCTAATTTTGTGACTTAGCGACTTTTGTAGACGTTTTAAGGGCTCCGATTCTTCTACGCCTAACCAGATAATTCCTGATTTGAAATAGCCTATCTTCCGCAGGCGAAGTTCAAAAGGTTCAAAACTGGTTTCAGATACCGCTTCAATTATCTCTTCCAAGTGTTGATGGGGCTGATCGCCGATAAACACTAAGGTGATATGTAGTTGATGAGTCACGGTCCAGCGTACTTGTTCGAGTTCAGGACAATAGAGTTCGGTAATCCGATCCTGAAGATCTTCAGGCAGATCGATAGCTAGGAATAGGCGCATAGCAAAAAATAAAAAACACAGCTTATGGTTATTTCTATCTTAGTAAATCATAGGGGTGCTTGGAAGGAATGTTACAAAGCTTGATAAAGTGACTTTCAAAGTCATCTACTCATTTTTATCGTCTCCGTTGCAGCTTATAATAGCCGTCCTTTTTTATTCCTAAAGATAGCCTGCTTTGAAAATTGTCCTAGCCCCGATGGAGGGCGTCGTTGATTACACTATGCGCGATCTGTTAACACAGGTCGGTGGTATAGATCACTGTGTTACAGAATTCTTGCGTGTTAGTGATCGTGTTTTGCCCGCTAAAGTGTTCCGACGTTTATGTCCTGAGTTACATAATGGAGGTAAAACACCTTCAGGGACGCCCGTTATTCTTCAATTGCTTGGTAGTGATCCAAATGTCCTAGCCGGTAACGCACGCAAAGCCGCCAAACTTGGCGCACCGGGGATAGATCTAAACTTTGGTTGTCCAGCTAAAACGGTTAATCGCAGTAAAGGTGGAGCCGTTCTATTGGATACGCCGGAACTTGTTCATGAGATCGTAAAGGCGGTGAGACAAGCTGTTCCTGCAGAAACCCCTGTATCGGCAAAAATGCGTTTGGGCAATAAAGATAAATCCTTGGCGATGGAAAACGCTCATGCGATAGCTGAAGCAGGTGCGGATAGTTTAGCCGTACATGCCCGAACAAAGCTCGAAGGTTACAAGCCTCCAGCTCACTGGGAATGGATTGCTAGAATTCGAGAGGCTGTCGATCTTCCTGTAGTCGCTAATGGTGAGGTATGGAATTGGCAGGATTTTCAACGTTGTCGTGAAGTCAGTGGTTGCGACACGATTATGATCGGTCGCGGCCTTATTGCGAAGCCTGATTTGGCTAAGGTTATAAAATATCACCTTGCTGATGAGGAGGTGAGCAGTTATAACTGGAGTCAGGTTGTGCCGTTTATTGAGGCATACTTAAACCGCATTGAGCGAGATATTGCGCCCAAATATGTGCATGGCCGCATAAAACAGTGGTTAAGTCACTTACAGCGAGAGTATAAAGAAGCAGACATGCTTTTTCAGAAAGTTAAAAAAATAAAGGAACCTTCTGAACTCAGACTTGCCCTAAAAGACTGATACGTCACAAGTGGATCAATGGAGAGATAAAAATGGCATCTTGGCTAAGTCCCGCTTCTAAACTAATGGGTAGTCTCAAATACCCAGCAAAGTTCAGTCTAGTCAGTGTGTTATTTCTAATACCACTTGTGCTGACAGTAACCTTTTACTGGCAAGAGTTGAGCCGTAGTATCGACTTGACCAAAGAGGAGATTAGGGGGATAGAGATTATCCGCTTAACAGAGCCTCTAGTACTTAATATTGGTCAGCACCGAGGCCTTACCAATGCGCTGTTAAACGGTAATACGGGTGTAGAGTCTAAAGTGTTGGATCGTCGTGGGAAGGTAGATCAAGCGCTTAGCCAATTAAAGTCTGGCACTACGGACGTTAGTTCTAGCACGCAAACTATTATTTCTTCACTTGATCAACAGTGGAGCAAGATCAAATCGAGTATCGGAAACGCTGAACCTGCTGCCATCTTTGAACTACACAACGAGTTCGCAGCATCTGTGAGACGATTTAATGAAGTTATCTTGCGGGAATTCTCCCTCGAATTAGATCCACACTCTGATACTACTTTTATGATCGATAACGTTGCTGTGTTTCTACCACAGATTATCGATGAAACAGGTCAGCTTCGTGGCAAGGCTTCGGGTGTTGCCGCAAAAGGCGGCTTTACACCAGATAGCTATATCTATATCAATAACCTTATCGGTCGTTTAGAAAAAACCTACCCAGAATTAGCTAACGGCGAAACGATGCCTGAGTTGGAGTCGATGCGCTCGGAAATTATCGCAGCTGAAAAAGCGGTAGGTAGTTACATCGCTTATATTCAGCAGAATGTAACTGAGCCGGATAGCATTGCTGTTAACTCTAATGGGGTGTTTGGGGAAGGTACAACTGCGATCAAGCAGGTATTGAATCTGTATAAAATGATGTTGCCTGCATTGTATGAGAAAGAGCAGGAATATCTTTCTAAGCAGGTTAACAGTCGTAACCTCGTTTTGGCGGTTATTGCTGTGACCGTGTTACTGGCGATATATCTGTTCATGGGCTTCTATCGATCAACTATTGAAACCATGGATAGATTCCAACAGGTAGCAGGTCAACTTGCTGCAGGTGACCTGTCAGCTCGCCTTGAGCACTATGGCAAAGATGAGATGTCTGCTATCTCTGAAGGTCTTAATAAGGTTGCCGAAGGTTTTGAGTCTCTAGTGAGAGAAACTAAAAGTGCAACCACCTTGGTAACGAATAGTTCTTCACGACTTTCTGCTGAATCTTCTCAAACTCGGGATGGTGTGGCGCGTCAGAAAGAGGAAACCTCGCATATTGCTGAAGGTGTAGGAGAACTTGCAAGTAGCGCGTCAGAGATTGCGATGAATACCAATCAGGCATCTACAACAGCACAAGAAGTTAATGAAATGGCATCTGAAGGCTTGCTCGTTGTTCAAAAGACAACTTCATCTTTCAATGAACTTGCTTCTGATGTTTCTAAAACCAGCGCTGTGATCAGTGAACTGGATCAGGATGTTAAAAATATTCATGCAGTATCCAGTGTAATCAGTGATATCGCAGATCAGACTAACCTATTGGCTTTGAATGCGGCCATTGAAGCAGCGCGAGCGGGTGAGCAGGGCCGAGGCTTTGCCGTGGTAGCCGATGAGGTAAGAACCTTAGCTCAGCGTACACAGGATTCTACTGGCGAGATCCGTGAGACTCTTCAAAAGCTCGCTAGCTGTGCTCAGCGTGCAGTAGAATTGATGGAACATACCAGTAGCTCTGTTTCTGAAAATGTCTCTGAAATGGCTCGTGCGAGTGAAGTGTTGCAACAGATCGATAACTCTCTATCGGAAGTGAATCAGATGAATTCGGGTATCGCTGCAGCAGCTGAACAGCAAAGTGGCCTTGTAAATCATCTGCATGAGAGTTTGGCTGCAATCTCCGCAAGTGCTGATACATCGGAAGGGGCGGCCAGAAATACCTCTGCATTAGCAGATGATATGGCTAACTCGGCATCTCACCTTGAGAGCACACTGTCTAAATTTCGCGTAAGTTAATTAGACATAACCTAAAAATAGCCCGCTTTTAAGCGGGCTATTTTTGTATAAGTTAAGCACCAATTAGCAAAACGTTATTGTTAGAAAAATCATTCTATTAAGGATAATCGGATGAAAGCGATCTCAATCATTAAATACCTTTTCAGCCTGATTGGCTTAGGTCTGTTGATCCTAGCGTTTGTGTTATTCACAAATACTAAGAGCTTTTTGGAAACCGCTGTTACTGCTGAAGGAGAAGTTATAGAGCTAAGAGCCTCTAGAAGCAGTGATTCGCTTACTTATCATCCTGTCGTCTCATTTGTTACCAATGAAGGTCAGAAAGTGACATTTTCCTCGAGCGCTGGGAGTAACCCTCCTAGCTACTCGCAAGGTGAGGTGGTTGAGGTTCTCTACCAAACTAATTCGCCGCAAGACGCTAAGATTAATGGCTTTTTCACCCTCTGGGGTGGGGCAACCATTGTGGCTGGCCTTGGCGCTGTTTTCTTCATTGTTGGCATACTTATTCTAATATTTAGCGGTATGAAAGGCAGAAAACGTGATTACCTGAAAACTCAGGGTGTACCTATTAAAGCTCAGATTCATACGCTAGACAGGAACACCTGTATGGAAACGGATGGTGTAAGCCCGTTTGTGATTAGTTTGCAGTGGCACAATCCAGAAGATAACAAGATCTATCTGTTTAGAAGTGATGATATTTGGTTTGATCCGACTGAATATGTTGTGACTGATGAACTCACTGTTTATATCGACCGCAACAATCCTACTAAGTACCACGTTGATCTCTCATTTCTTCCGGAAGTTGCCTAACTTTATAACGTGTCACTTAAGTGTCATGAAAGTGGTTTATAAATTAATTGAGCAGGCAGTGACATTGTCTGCTCCAATCAGTGAGTGGTAGCACAATGAACCTCTATGACTTGTCAGGCTCGGGACCAGAATCAGAAAAGTTCGACCCGTTACTCTCTACTGATCAGTTTCGCATTGAACGTATTATCTCTCATGCCCACGCAACCCCCGAAGGGGAATGGTACGACCAAGCTTGGGATGAGTGGGTAATCGTTATCTCTGGAAGCGCTGGGCTTCGTACAGCAAATCCAGATCAAGAATTTACCCTGAATGCAGGTGACAGTTACTGTTTCCCTGCACATCAACGACACCGTGTTGAATGGACTGATTCTGATCAACCAACGATATGGCTCGCTGTTCACTACAATGAACCTAAGGAGGCTGGATCATGACAGCTAAAATTAGCTTTGTTCAGAACGATATTACCCAATTGAACGTTGATGCAATTGTTAATGCTGCGAACAACAGTTTGTTGGGTGGTGGCGGTGTAGACGGTGCAATTCATTCAGCAGCTGGACCCCATCTGTTAGCTGAATGTCGCACACTGAATGGCTGTGATACGGGCAAAGCGAAAATTACCCAAGGTTATCGTCTTCCTGCTGAATACGTTATTCATACGGTAGGGCCGGTTTGGCGGGGTGGTGATCATGGTGAGTCAGCACAGTTGGAAGCTTGCTATCGTAACTCGATGGCTTTAGCCAACGAAAACCATATCAAAACAATCGCATTTCCGGCGATCAGTTGTGGTGTTTATGGCTATCCATTGGAGCAGGCTGCAGAGATTGCGTTATTCACGGTTAAGAGTGAATTGAAAAAAGAGACAAGCGTTGAAGAGGTTGTATTTTGCTTGTTTAGTGATGAACTGCTTACGGTATATCAAAAGGCCTCAGATAAACTTCCTGAAGCCATTAAAAAAGGAGGCAACATGGCCTCCTTTTTTGTCCTAGAGCACTGTCAGTGAGAGCTCTGGCAGTATTAGTGCTCGATCTGGATCTGACGCGGCTTCATCGCTTCAGGGATCTCATGAATCAGATCAACATGAAGCAAACCGTTTTCCATCGAGGCTTTAGTCACTTTTACATGATCCGCTAGTTGGAAACGTCTTTCAAAATTACGCGCAGCTATACCTTGGTAAAGGTATTGGCGATCTTGAGTTTGTTCTTTCTTCTGACCCGTAATCGTCAGAGTCCCGCTTTCACTTTGAATATCTAATTCGTCTTTTTCAAAGCCTGCCACAGCCATGGTAATACGGTAATTATTTTCTCCAAGTAGTTCGATGTTGTATGGAGGAAATGAAGGCTGGTTGTCGTTGCGGTTAGCGTTATCTAGCATGTTAGCTAGACGGTCAAAACCAATGGCAGAACGGTATAGTGGAGATAGATCGAATTCACGCATCTGTATATCCTCATCAAGCAATATATCTAAATTTAAAAGTTTGGCTCCTCTCTTGAGCGAGCCGTTAACCGACCTCTTTTGAGCCTCGGTTAACTATTTAGATAATGTCACTTGATGAGAATTCAAGCGTAAGGGGGATTATTTTTCTTCTTCAACGTTAAATCGATCAACGTCGTTGGTGATTTCTACATCAACATTGTGCGAAGGAATACGGTAATCGTGCACACGTTCCCATGAGTCTGAGCCAGGAGCACGTTCCCAAACTGTACCAGCATTGTAGGTAACCAGTTCACTCAAGGATGGGTCTAGGCGGCACATCTTTTCTACTGGGACAGGAAGAAGGTTGGAAAGCTGATCTTCCAGAAACTCTTCGGTTTCATAACCCGTAAACATACGCCAGCCTGTATCGTTTAAGTGTTCAGGAACTGTCTTGTACATAAAACGAATAGGCAGGGTTTCATCAAAACAAAGCTTTGAAACCAGCGCTAAGAAGCCGTTTTTGGTTTGGTTAGTTTCGGATTCAGTAGTTTTAGGCGTATCAACGTCAACAGATTTCATGTGCACTCAAACAGTAATAATTAATTGCAGGCCTATTTTAAACGCTCATAGGGCCCTATGCCAGCCATTAAAAGGTTAAGAAAATGTGCTGCAGGTTACTTTATTAACCTAAAGTTACATAAATCAGTCTAACCCGATTACTAAGCGTGCTAGAATGCGCTGTTTTTACAGTCAGATCCTCAGGAAAAATAGATGGCCAAAGGTAAAAAGTACGATTTTCAGTTAGTTGCTGAAGGGGAAACTTGGAGTGCTCAGATCTTGCGTCAGGCAAGTGCACGTAAAACTGTTATCTCCAAACAGCAGGATGGCTTTGCGACTGAAGATGAGGCCAAGGTTTGGGCTGAAGCTGAATTAGAACAGTTTATGAGCCAGCAAGTAGAGCGTAACAAGCGTAAAGCGGAAAAGCGCGAAGAGCGTGCTGAGATAGAAGCGCGTCAGGCTGAAGCAAGAGCTCGATTCGAAGACGAAGAATAACCTTTGCTATATTTTTCAATTAGACAGTTCTGATTGGATGAGTATTGCTTCTATGGCAAGGATTTTAGTGACGGTCAAAATAAGCCCTATCTGTTTAGATAGGGCTTATTCGTTTTATAAAATAGAATGCCGTCATATCAGTGGCTATAACTGCCTTAAATCTATCTTCGATTATATTGTTGACCACAAAGCCTTCCTTAACAATTAAGACTACGTTATTCTTTGCTGTATAAATAACCAGTAGATTAGTTTGATGCTGATATTAGGAATAGACCCAGGCTCCCGAATCACCGGTTACGGTGTGATTAACTGCGTTGGCAATAAAAATGAGTATGTTGCCAGTGGTTGTATTCGTATTAAAGGTGATGAATTACCAGAGCGATTACAGCAGGTGTATACCGGTGTATCTGAAGTGATCGAGCGCTATTGTCCCCAGGAGTTTGCGATTGAGCAGGTGTTTATGGCACGTAATGCCGACTCTGCTCTAAAGCTTGGTCAGGCGCGTGGTGTCGCTATTGTTGCAGGTACTAATGCGGAGTTACCGGTTTACGAATATGCTGCTCGTAAAGTTAAGCAGTCGGTCGTAGGTAAAGGTTCGGCTGATAAATCACAAGTTCAGCATATGGTGGCACATATTCTAAAATTACCCGGCTTGCCTCAAGCGGATGCTGCCGATGCACTCGCAATTGCACTCTGTCATGCGCATACTCGTAATAGCTTAATTAAAACAGCCGGTTCTATGTCTAGTCGCAATGCCAGTTGGAGGCGTCAATAAACGTCATGAATGAGATGGCTTACGCTGATTTTATCTATATTGCTGATCTAATTGGAGTTGCAGTATTTGCAACTGCTGGGGCTTTAGCAGCTCAAGGTAAGCAGCTGGATATTCTAGGAGTGGTTGTTTTAGCGATAGTGACAGCTTTAGGTGGCGGCACGATTCGCGATATCACTTTAGATATTCATCCCGTTGTCTGGGTGGCAGATACCTCTTATTTATGGACTGCAATTATATCTGCGGTAGTTGCTTTCTTTGTCTGTCGATATATTCAGTACCCTCGACGCACTTTGTTAGTACTGGATGCTATGGGGCTGGCTCTGTTTGCCGTGTTAGGTGCCGAAAAAGCCTTAGGACTTGGTTTGCCGCCGATTATCGTTGTTATGATGGCCGTTATCACTGGTTGTGCTGGTGGTATGATTCGAGATCTTTTGACTGGGCAGATACCGCTAATTTTGCAGCGAGATGGTGAGCTTTATGCGACCTGTGCATTAGCAGGCTCGGTATTTTTTGTGGTGTTTCAGTCGTATATCCCTGGGCAGCCAGTAGCGCTGATCTCTATGGTAATCATCTTTGTATTGCGTATGGCTGCGATGTTCGCAGATCTCAGGTTGCCTGAGTTTATTGTGGCAGGTCATAAGCTAGAAAAATTAGATAAGGATAAAAAGTAAGTGATTGGTCGATTAAAAGGTGAGTTGTTAGAAAAACAGCCTCCACAGTTAGTGCTTGATGTAAATGGTGTGGGCTACGAAGTGGAAGCTTCTATGAACACATTTTATCGACTACCTGAAGTTGGATTGCAGGTAACGCTCTTTACCCACTTTGTCGTGCGAGAGGATGCGCAGTTACTTTATGGTTTTATCGATAAGCAAGAGCGTTCGCTTTTTAGAACCTTGATTAAGGCTAATGGCGTTGGGCCGAAATTGGCGATTACTATCCTTTCCGGTATTTCTACAACTGAATTTGTGCGTTGTGTAAATGATGGTGATACCGCGTCTTTGATTAAGTTGCCAGGTGTTGGTAAGAAGACCGCAGAACGCTTAATCGTAGAGATGAAAGACAAGATTAAAGCGCTTGGGTTGGAATCTTCGGATGAGTTTCAGCTATCGGCGGCAGATGGTCCTGATATGGCATCATTCGAAACGGTTAGTGATAACCGCGCTGAAGCAGAAAGTGCATTGGTCGCGTTGGGCTATAAGCCCGTTCAAGCAACTAAATCGATTGAGCAAGCGCATAAATCTCTTGGTTCTGGTGCGAGCTGTGAAGATCTTATTCGTGTCGCTTTACGCTCCATGGTTGGTTAATAGAGTAAATAGTTATGATTGAAGCTGATCGATTTATCTCGCCTTTAAGTAACCCAGTAGAAGAGGCGCATGATCGCGCTATCCGCCCGAAAGCGTTAGAGGATTACGTTGGCCAGCCTGTCGTTCGCGAGCAGATGGAGATCTTCATCCAAGCGGCGAAGATGCGTAATGAGGCGTTAGATCATACTTTGATATTTGGCCCGCCAGGTTTGGGTAAAACAACTTTGGCTAACATCATTGCCAATGAAATGGGTTCGGAGATCAAAACCACTTCTGGTCCTGTGCTTGAAAAAGCAGGGGATCTTGCAGCGTTGTTGACCAATCTTGAGCCAAATGACGTTCTATTTATCGATGAAATTCACCGTCTAAGCCCGAATGTTGAAGAGGTGCTCTATCCAGCAATGGAAGATTACCAGCTGGATATTATGATTGGTGAAGGCCCAGCAGCACGTTCTATCAAATTAGAACTACCTCCATTTACATTAGTGGGAGCGACAACACGCGCAGGTTTGCTGACCTCTCCGTTGCGTGATCGTTTCGGTATCGTGCAGCGCTTAGAGTTTTATAACGTTGAAGATCTGACCAGTATTGTTGCTCGATCAGCAGACCTTTCTGGGACTAAGATCGATACGCAAGGTGCGTGCGAAGTGGCAAAACGATCTCGCGGTACGCCGCGTATTGCTAACCGTTTGTTGCGCCGTGCCCGAGATTACGCTGAAGTAAAAGGTGATGGTGTAATTGATAGTGATATCGCCGATCGTGCACTAAATATGTTGAACGTCGATCACCATGGTTTCGATCATCTCGATCGTCGTATGTTGCTGACTATGATTGAAAAATTTGGTGGCGGTCCTGTTGGTGTAGAAAGCCTTGCTGCTGCAATTAGTGAGGAGCGTGACACCATTGAAGATGTGCTAGAGCCTTATCTAATTCAGCAAGGGTTTGTGATGCGCACGCCGCGCGGTCGAGTTGTAACAGATCATGCTTATCAGCACTTCGGAATCGCCAAGCCTGAAGAGGCTTAAAATACGATCTGGATCAATAAACCCTATAAAAAATAGGATTTGTTGGTTAATCTGACATCAATCAAGATACGACAGAAGAAAAGCCGTCTAATATGCCTGCCAAATAACTGAAAAAAATAACAGGTAACAATATGACGGCCATACTTCGTAATGCAGAGATCACTGCATTCCGACTTGAGCTTAATCGTTTACTTATTCAGCTAAAAGCCGAGCTCGAAGAAGAGTTGCGAGACCAAATCTCATCTACTTCTGTATCCGAAGTGCGAGATATCGGTGAAGAAGTGGAACACGCTGTTGAGTTGGAGCGTCAGTTTGAAACGCTTCAGCGTCATCATGACGAGATTGCTGAATGCCAAGAAGCGCTTAAGCGTATTGAAGAGGGGAGCTTTGGAGAATGCATCAACTGTGGTGAGGAGATCGAGCTGACACGTCTAAAGGCTAACCCTACTGCATCACGCTGTATACGTTGCCAATCTATCCACGAATCTGCGTTAAAGAAAATCGCCTAGATCTATTCGCCAGCTATCTAATCTGATAGCTGGAAAACCCTTCCCAAACAGTCAATTCAAACGCTGGTTTTTCCTTGTATTAATCGCCATGACTGTTATTGTTGTGCCTTCATTTTTTTATCTATTAAATGGATGGAACTTATTGGTTTTTGACGAATCACAAAGCCGGTAAATTGTATCCTGTACCAAATTTTTAGAGGGAAGTGCTGTGGTCGAAAAAATGTCGATCTGGAGTCTGGTTGCCGACGCAAGTATCGTGGTTCAACTAGTAATGTTAATGCTTTTATTAGCGTCAGTACTTTCTTGGGTGATGATCTTTCAGCGCCAATCGGTGTTAAGCAGCGCGCGTAAATCACTTCGTAACTTTGAAGATCGCTTCTGGTCTGGTGTCGATCTTGGCCAACTTTTCCGAGAGATTAATCACGAACCAAATTCTGACTGTGGTGCCGAGAATATCTTCCGCGCGGGTATCAAAGAATATACGCGTCTAACTCAGCAAGCAGGTTATGACCCAGATTCAGTCATGGACGGCGTGCAGCGTAGTATGCGTGTAGCGCTAGCGCGTGAAGAAGATAAGCTAGAAAAGCACCTGCCATTCCTCGCAACAGTAGGTTCTACCAGCCCTTATATCGGTCTGTTTGGTACAGTATGGGGGATAATGAACTCCTTCCGTGGTTTGGCGAATGTTCACCAAGCGACATTGTCCGCTGTAGCACCAGGTATCGCCGAGGCTTTGATCGCTACAGCGATTGGTCTATTTGCGGCGATTCCAGCCGTAATTGCTTATAACCGCTACTCTGCGCAGGTTGAGTATCTGTTAGGTAACTACGAAACCTTTGCTGACGAATTCTCTTCTATCTTGCATCGTCGTATGCACGCATCCAACTAAGCGGGTTTGATCGATGATCAGACGGCATAAGAAAAAACGTAAGTTAAATGCTGACATTAATGTGGTGCCCTACATTGATGTCATGATGGTGCTATTGGTGATCTTTATGGTTACAGCACCGATGCTGACACAGGGCGTTAATGTTGATCTGCCTAAAGCAGCGGCAGAGCCTGTCGATGACGAAGATAATGAACCGGTTATCGTGACGGTTAATGCCGAAGGTGAGTACTTCATCGATATTGGTGGTGACCCTAAAGAAGCGGTTACGGCGGATATTGTTCAGGATCGTGTGGCCAAAATTTTAGCAAGTAACCCTAAGAAAATGCTGCTGGTACGCGGTGATCGTAATGTGAATTACGATTCGGTTGTGCAGTTGATGGTTTTGTTACAGCAAGCAGGCGCGCCGAGCGTAGGCTTGGTGACGGAGTAGGGGTTGATTTTGCGACCGGGTAGTTATCTTCTTCCTACAGTCCTTGCTGTCATACTTCATATCTTTGTTGTGGTTTTGTTGGCACAGAGCTGGTTTGAGCACAAAGAGGAGAAGCGTAAAGTCCCTCGTCATGTTCAGGCGCAGATTGTCGACCTGACCACGCTATCTGCTCAGCGTAAAGAAGCCTCTGAAGCTAAGGCCAAGCAGAAGGCGGATCAAATCCGCAAAGCTGAAGAAGATAAGAAGCGTAAAGCGGACGAAAAACGTAAGCAGGAAAAAGCTAAGAAAGAAGCTGAAAAGAAAAAACAGCTAGAGAAAAAGAAAGCTGAGGCTGAAAAGAAGCGTAAAGCTGACGAAAAACGTAAGGAAGACGCTAAAAAGAAAGCTGAACAAGATCGTTTAAAGAAGGCTGCAGCTGAGAAAAAACGTAAAGCCGACGAAAAGAAACGTAAAGCAGCCGAGAAGAAAGCGGCTGAAGAGAAGAAAAGAAAAGCTGAAGCAGCAGCGAAAAAACAAGCAGAAGAAAAAGCCCGCAACGAAGCGCTGATGCAGGCGTTGCAGGCAGAAGAAGCGGCGCTGCAAGCTGAAGAGCAGCGTGCTGCGGCAATGAGCTATGAGGCGTATATCGTCACGCAGATTACCCGGAACTGGCGTCGTTCACCGACTGCACGAAATGGTATGGTGGTAGAAATTACCGTACATTTCTTACCATCAGGTCGTGTAAATGATCTGTATGTTAGTAAATCTAGTGGTGATGCTCGTTTCGATAACGATGCCTTGCGTGCGATTGAGCGGGTACAAGTATTTGAAAAACTTCAGGAGATGGATTCGGTTGTGTTTGATCGATACTTCCGTAAGCGTGTATTGCGTTTCCGTCCTGAAGATCTACGGGATTAAGCCTGTTTTTAACTGGTATGGCGGCTATGTGTTTAAGGAGAACTAAATGAACAGAGTTTTACAGCGAGTAATAGCTACATTTGCGCTGTTGTTTTCGGTTTCCGTAATCGCTGAAGGTGATTTGGCAATCGAAATTACCCAAGGTATTGATGAGCCTACACCAGTCGCTGTTGTACCGTTTTCTTGGGATGGTAGCTTTGCTTTACCGGAAGATATCGCGCAGATCGTAT
Source organism: Neptuniibacter sp. QD37_11 (assembly GCF_047778105.1). Classification (NCBI taxonomy): domain Bacteria; kingdom Pseudomonadati; phylum Pseudomonadota; class Gammaproteobacteria; order Oceanospirillales; family Oceanospirillaceae; genus Neptuniibacter; species Neptuniibacter sp. QD37_11. The sequence continues at coordinate 1,441,919 of NZ_CP180552.1, forward strand.
CTGATGACTTAGGCCGTACCGGTCTATTCTCGATAATGGATCGCCGCAATATGCTGAGCTTTCCAAACAAGCGTGATCAGGTTTACTTCCGCGATTGGCGCGTGAGCAAAACTGAGTTTCTATTGATCGGTCGTCAGTTGCCATCTGAAGGTAAAGAGCTAAAAGTAGAGTTTGAACTTTACGATGTGCTTAAAGAGCAGCAGCTACTAGCAGAGCGTGTATCGGGTAGCCAAGCGAATATGCGTGATATCGCTCACTATATCTCGGATATGGTGTACGAAAAGCTAACCGGTGTTCGTGGTGCATTTTCAACTCGTATCGTTTATGTAACGGCTCAACAGTTTGGTGGTGGTAAAGGTCGTTATCGTTTGAAGATGGCTGATTCCGATGGTGCGCGTCCAATCACGATTCGTGAACAGAGCGAGCCGCTGATGTCTCCGGCTTGGTCTCGTGATGCGTCTAAATTGGCCTATGTGTCTTTTGAATCCGGTAAGCCTGCTATCTACATTCAGTATTTAGCGACAGGTAAGCGAGAAAAGGTTCAGTCGTTCCGAGGCTTGAATGGTGCGCCGGCTTGGTCACCTGACGGTAATAAACTTGCGATAGTGTTATCTAAAGATGGTAACCCTGAGGTTTATGTTCTAGACCTGCGTTCTCGTAGCCTGGCGCGAATTACTCACCATTATGGCATCGATACGGAACCTTCTTGGTCGCCTGATGGTCAGTCACTTATCTTTACCTCTGACCGTGGTGGTCAGCCGCAGATTTATCGTATTCATCTGCCAACACGTCAGTTAGAGCGTGTAACTTATGAAGGTAACTATAACTCCCGTGGTCGTTTGACTCAGGATGGTCGTTTCTTGGCGATGGTTCACCGTGGCGTAGATAACGTATTCAGAATTGCAGTTCAGGATCTTAAAACAGGTCGTTTAGATATCCTGACCGATACATTTTTAGATGAGTCCCCAACCATTGCGCCGAATGGCAGTATTATTCTGTATGCTACGCAAAAAGGTGTAAGAGGGGTCTTGGGCGGCGTTACCTTAGATGGTGGTGTGCGCTTCATTTTACCGGCAAGTAGTGGTGATGTTAGGGAACCAGCATGGAGCCCCTACTTGCAATAAAAGTTTATAGACATTAACTTATGTTCAGATTTGGACATGGCGGCATTCAATAATATTTTGCTTGCTGGGAAGACCAGCAAATATACAGGAGTGATCAATGCGAGCTTCCAACGTAACTAAAGCAGCTGCACTAGCGCTATCCGTAGCATGGGTAGCAGGTTGTTCTACAGGTGGTTCATCTACTGAAGGTGGCGCAACTACAGGTACTGATACTGGCACTACACAAGGTGTTAATCAGGGTTCTGTTTCCGGCTCTTCAATGGATTCTGTTGCTAACCTACAAACTGTTTTCTACTTCGATTTCGATAAATCAGTAGTTAAAGCAGGCGGCTTTGCTGATCTAGAGAAGCATGCAGCTTACCTTGCTGCTAATCCATCTGTTCAGGTTGTACTGGAAGGTCATGCCGATGAGCGTGGTACGCGTGAGTACAACATCGCGTTAGGCGAACGTCGTGCTAAAGCGGTTTCTCGTTTTATGCAGGTTAACGGTGCATCTGCTTCTCAGATCGAAACTGTTAGCTTTGGTGAAGAAAAACCAGCGATTTTGGGTCACAGCGAATCTAGCTGGAGCCAGAACCGTCGTGTGGAACTGAAGTACGTATCTCGTTAATTTATGACTTCGAACTCTACCGTTCTTTCTACTGCATTAGCGCTGGCGATCAGCGCTAATGTTGTAGCAGAAGAAGTACCCGTTATTGAGTTGGGTGTTGGCGCTTCGCCTGCCAATGTTCAACAGCCTTCCTACAATGCCCACTCGGCTTCAAAAAATAGTGAACTGATACTTATCGTCCAGCAGTTGCAGGACGAAGTGCGTTCTCTACGTGGTCAAGTAGAGCAGCAAGATTACCGCCTAAAGCAGATGGAACGCCAACAGCTAGAACGCTATCGCGATCTAGATGGTCGTATCACCGCTTTAAGGGATCCCGCTTTAACACCGCCAGCTACGTCTGGCCAGTTAGGTGCTGATAACGCGCCGGTGTTAGAGGGAAGTTCATCGGTATCTAGACCGCAAGTGCCAGCAGATGTTGCGCCTTTAGCGCCATCAGCGGGTGATGCACAGGCTTATCGTGAAGCCTTTGGTCTGGTTAAGGTGAGAAACTTCCCAAAAGCGGCTGAAGCATTTTCTGCTTTTGTGAAGGATTACCCACAAAGTGTACGTTTGCCTAATGCTTACTACTGGCTAGGTGAGATTCACTTAGCAGAGCAAAAGCCTGAACAAGCGCGTGAATCATTCGTGCAGGTGTTAACTCAGTTCCCGGATAACCCGAAAGCGCCGGATGCAGCGTATAAGCTAGGTATCATCTACAATCAGTTAGGTGACACAGCTAAGGCAACCGAATACCTTGATCTGGTAATCAATAAATACCCTGATTCTGATGCGGTTCGCTTAGCTAAAGAGTTTAAGCGTCAGCTCTAATCAATCTTTGGAATACACATGAATTCTTCTGCTTCAAAAAAAGCAGTGGTGTTGCTGTCTGGTGGTCTGGATTCAGCAACAGCGCTGGCAATGGCTGCTGAACGTGGCTACAGCTGTTATGTATTGAGCTTTGATTACGGTCAGCGCTCTTTAACTGAGTTAAATGCGGCTAAGAAAATTGCCAAGCAACTTGATGCGGCTGAACACCGTGTCATCCGTCTTCACTTAGAAGATTTTGGTGGCTCAGCACTAACAGACCACAGCATCGATGTACCAGAAGAGGAAACCGATGAGATTCCGGTGACCTACGTTCCGGCACGAAATACAGTTTTCATGTCCTTAGCACTAGGTTGGGCTGAAGTACTGGAAGCTGATGCGATCTTTATTGGTGTCAATGCAGTCGATTACTCCGGTTACCCTGATTGTCGTCCAGAATATATTGCTGCCTTCGAAACCATGGCAAACCTTGCGACTAAGCGTGGCGTTAGTGGCGATCCAATCAAGATTGAAACACCGCTGATCGACCTAACCAAAGAAGAGATCATCCAAGAGGGTACTCGTCTGGGTGTTGATTACGGTTTGACGGTTTCCTGCTACCAAGCAGACGATGAGGGCCAGGCATGCGGCGCGTGTGATAGTTGTCGTTTGCGCGCAAAAGGCTTTGTTGATGCAGGCTTGGAAGATCCGACCCGATATCAATAAAAAAGCCTTGCTTTTGCATTAAGGATACGTAAAATACGCGTCCTCTGTGTGGGTCGTTAGCTCAGTCGGTAGAGCAGTTGGCTTTTAACCAATTGGTCATAGGTTCGAATCCTATACGACCCACCACCACTTTAAAACTCCAGCCTTCGAGCTGGTTTTTTTATGTCTGAAATTCGGCGGAAAACGGTAAGAAACAGCTAAATGCAGCTTGAATCAGCCGAGCCCAGCCGAACCCAGCCGAACCCAGCCGAACCCAGCCGAACCCAGCCGAACCCAGCCGAACCCAGCCGAACCCAGCCGAACCCAGCCGAACCCAGCCGAACCCAGCCGAACCCAGCCGAACCCAGCCGAACCCAGCCGAACCCAGCCGAACCCAGCCGAACCCAGCTGAACCCAGCTGAACCTAGCTGAACCTAGCTGAACCTAGCTGAACCTAGCTGAACCTAGCTGAACCTAGCCGCTTTTATGCTATACTACGTCCCCTAATTTTTATCTGGGTGATCCTCAGGTAATAAAGCTACCTAGGTGAGCAGGTAGTCGATCAGTACAACTTATGAGTATTACGTCACATGTTGAGCCAACAGGATATTTCAGATCGCATCCTCGTGCAGGAGCACTTCGCTAAAGAACACTTGCCTCTAGATATGACTATGGAGCAGGTTGAAGAGTATAAGCAGAAGATTAAAAAACTGCTAAAAGAGAAAGATGCTTGTCTGGTAGCGCATTATTACACCTCAGCAGTTCTGCAGCAGCTAGCAGATGAAACAGGTGGCTGTGTATCTGACTCTTTAGAGATGGCGCGTTTTGGTAATGCTCATTCTGCTAGCACGTTGGTTGTTGCTGGTGTTAAGTTTATGGGCGAAACGGCTAAGATCCTTACGCCGGAAAAGCGCGTAATTATGCCAACAATTGAAGCGACTTGCTCTCTTGATATTGGTTGTCCAATCGAAGAGTTCTCCGCATTCTGTGATGCTCATCCAGACCACGAAGTGGTTGTTTATGCCAATACTTCTGCCGCTGTAAAAGCGCGTGCCGATTGGGTGGTGACTTCCAGCATTGCACTACAAGTTGTTGAGCACTTAGCGGATCAAGGTAAAAAGATTATCTGGGCGCCAGATAAGCACCTAGGCACTTACGTACAGCGTCAAACAGGTATTGAGATGCTGATGTGGGATGGCGCTTGTATCGTACACGAAGAGTTTAAAGCGCAGGGTATTCTAGACCTTAAAAAGGTTTACCCTGATGCAGCGGTGCTGGTTCACCCAGAATCACCAGATTCAGTCGTAGAGATTGCGGATGCGGTCGGTTCTACCACGCAAATTATCAATGCTGCACGTGATCTGCCAAATGAGCAGTTTATTGTTGCGACGGATAAAGCGATCTTCTATAAGATGCAACAAGCAGCGCCAGGTAAACAGTTTATTGAAGCGCCTACTGGCGGTTCTGGCGCAACTTGCCGTAGCTGTGCTCACTGTCCTTGGATGGCGATGAACGGTCTAGAGAGCGTGCTTCACGCACTAGAAACAGGGCAAGATGAGATCCACGTCGATGAATCCCTAATCGTCGATGCTCGCAAGCCCTTACAGCGAATGCTCGATTTCTCGGCAGAGCTGAATAAGTAAATTTGAAACCCGCGAAAGCGGGTTTTTTATTGCCAATAGATGTTGTTTCAGTTGCCGTGTAGGTGTCTTAAATCAATAATCCAACTTCAAAGATTCCCTAATCTCTTTCGCATCTTCCTGCCTTTGCTCTAACCTAGCGCGTTCAGTGCTGCTAATTGTTGGTTCACGCAAAGCATAATCGATCTGCCTTAGGGCTCTATCCACATTGGCAGTTAGCAGGAAGTATTCAACGCGGGCTTCGTGTACGCCGACAATATCGCCAGCCAATCCGTAGGCTTCTGCCAGCAGGTACCATGCGCGGCTGTCATTAGAATCTTTCTCGACCAGATCTTCATAAGCTTGTACCGCAAGGTGCGGTTGGTTTAGCTTGATTTGCGTATCGGCGTATATAAACGACACTGCTTGGCTGCCCGGGAATAGGTTTCTAAGATGTTGCAGTTGCTTCGCGGCCTCTCGGTAGTTCTCTTTACCGAGTTCAAGTTCTGCTTTGATTAAACGAGCGCTTAGGCGGCTTTTAAAGCTTTTGCTAAAGCGGTTGATGTTCTTTTGCGCAAGCTCAAAGTCTTTAACCGCTATCGCAGTATGGGCAATAGCGTATCTTAAGCTGTCGTTGTCCTGCTGTTTTTGCGTGTTTAGGTATTTCTCTAACAGCTGTTTTTGATCTTTAGCGTATCCGGTACGAATACGTGCGCTAGCGATATTAAAGTGGATGCTGTTTTCTTTGGCATTAATCACATTGATTGTTTCAGCACGGTTTAGTGCGTCAGATACACGTGATTGGGTCACTGGGTGAGTTAGCAAAAATTCTGGCGGTATACGGCTAAAGCGCGCTTGTTGCTGCAGTTGGCGGAACATATCGGCCATAGATTTTGGATCGTAGCCTGCTTGAGTCAGGGTTTGCATGCCTATGTAATCGGCTTCACGTTCATTCTGGCGGCTAAAAGAGAGGCGTGAAGAGGCGGAGGCTGCCATCGATGATTGCATGCCGACAACGCCTGCTTCAGGATCTGCTGCCGCTAATAAGATGCTGCCTAATAAACTGGCAATGAAGAAAGGCTTGTTGCGGCGTTGTTCTTCTAGTTGTGAAGCAAAATGGCGTTGGCTTAAGTGAGCTAGCTCATGTGCGAGTACTGAGGCTAACTGCGCTTCATTTTGTGCTGTAAGGAGTAGACCGGTGTGAACACCGATAATGCCACCTGGTGCTGCAAAGGCGTTAACGGTAGGATTATCCAGAACCAAAATTTCTAAGCGGCGATCCGTGAGTTGACTATATGTGACTAAATTCCAAGTGAGTTCTTCGACATATTGGCTTACAACTGCATCTTTATATAAGCGTGAGCTGCCGCGAAGCATGCGCACCCAAGCGCGACCCAAAAGGTATTCTTGTTGCTGAGAGATAATGCTGTAACCACTGCCACCGATATCGGGTAGTTGGGTATCTGCTTTCAGGCTTAAGGGTGAAACACTTAACAAGATTGTTAAGAGGAAAGCAATAAGTCCATTGTGCATACTGGTATCCGAAAAAGCCCGTGCTAATACAAACAAGAATGGTATATAGTGCTGAACTTAATTGATAACGACAACAAAAATTACGTTAAGAAAAGTTAATGACTACACATTCGTTCGACGAGACATTAGACGCGTCTGGATTAAATTGTCCTTTGCCGCTCCTGAAAGCTAAACAAGCGCTTAATAAATTGGAAGCGGGTAAAGTGTTAAAAGTTATCGCTACTGATAGTGGTTCTATCAGAGATTTTAAAGCCTATGCCGATCAATCTGACCATGAATTGTTGGAATCGTTCACTGATCAGGAACCTTATGTTTATCTGATTCGTCGAGGCTAAGCAGGGTTTCTTATGCGCAAGATATTTAGTAAATGGATAGAGCGCTACTTTTCGGACGAAGAGGCGTTGTTGCTCTTTGTTTTGTTAGGCGCTGCATTGCTGGTGATCCTGACCTTAGGTCAGGCTTTGGCGCCGGTTTTTGCGGGTATTATCCTAGCATTTTTGATGCAGGGTGGGGTTAATCGCTTAAAGCAGTTGAATGTTCCGCACCTACTTTCGGTCATACTGGTATTTTTGGCTTTTGTCGGTGGTTTGGCTGCGCTGTTCTTGATTGTTATGCCGTTGGCATGGCGTCAGGCGGTCAATCTGTTTAATGAGCTCCCCGGCATTTTATCGGAAATCCAGTCGGTATTACTTCTATTACCGCAGAAGTACCCAGAGTTTATATCGGAGGCTCGCATTTTAGAGCTGATCGACCTTGCTGCTGCTGAACTGTCGCAGATGGGACAGTTGGTGGTGACCTTCTCTTTAAACTCGATTACCGGGGTGATGGCGTTACTGATCTATCTAGTGTTGGTGCCTATTTTAGTCTTCTTCTTCCTTAAGGATGGGGCAGTAATGACTAAGTGGTGGGTATCATTTTTGCCTGAAAAGCGCGATATGATGACCAGCGTTTGGACTGAAATGGATGATCAGATTGCTAACTATATCCGCGGTAAAGCTATAGAGATTATCGTAGTAGGTACTGTGACCTATATTACCTTTATCTTCTTAGGTATTAACTATGCGGCGCTATTGGGTATTTTGGTCGGATTATCTGTACTGATCCCATATATTGGTGCAGCACTGGTAACGATTCCAGTAGCGTTGATTGCTTTCTTCCAGTGGGGCTGGAGTAGTGAATTTATGACCCTGATGGTAGCGTACGGCATTATTCAAGCGTTGGATGGTAACGCACTTGTTCCGTTGTTATTCTCTGAGGCGGTAAACCTGCATCCGGTTGCGATTATCGTAGCGGTATTGGTATTTGGCGGACTTTGGGGATTCTGGGGATTGTTCTTCGCGATTCCGCTAGCAACTTTGATCAAGGCTATTTTGAGCTCTTGGCCTAAGGCGAAACAGCATCCTGTAGAATTAGAAGAAAGCGGTGTTTAAACACCGCTTTTTTTGTATCTGTTATTCTGATTTATAGTGCTTGAGCCGCAGCGAGTACTTCGTCGACATGACCTTTAACTTTTACAGTACGCCACTCCTGTCGTAATACGCCTTCAGCATCAATCAAGAATGTAGAGCGGTCGATACCCATGTACTCGCGACCATAGTTCTTTTTCAGCTTGATTACGTCAAATAGTTTACACAGTTCTTCATCTGGATCGCTGATCAGCTCGAATGGAAACTCTTGTTTTGCTTTGAAGTTTTCATGAGCGCGCATGCCGTCACGAGAAACGCCGAAAATCACAGTATTTGCTGCTTCAAACTGATCAATAGCGTCGCGGAAATTCTGCCCTTCGGTTGTGCAGCCAGGTGTACTGTCTTTAGGGTAGAAATAGATAACAATGTTTTTGCCCTTCAGTGCATCCAGTTCAACAGTCTGCTCGCTAGTGGCTTGAGCGGTAAAAGATGGGACTTTTTGATCAATAGCAACGTTGCTCATAGTAAATCCTTAGTGATGATGGCTACTCAACAAAGTATAAAATCGTATAGAATACGTCTCTTAATACGATACCAGATATGGTTTAGATTATAAGTGATCTATTACACGAGTAATTGGCAATCTTTTGTGAGTGAAAGTAGAAATATTCCTTCTTAGCCCTCTATTTGGATCGACCTAAGGAAAAATTGAATCTTTTCAGCCGCCTAGGGTCGATTAGTCAAGTTTTAAGGTTGTAATACGCACTAGGGCAGAGTAGTTTTGTCCTTTGCAAAACCTGATATAAATCTCATGGAGAAAAAAATGATTACTGGCAGCATTGTTGCTCTTGTTACCCCTATGCTTTCTAACGGAGACGTCGATTGGGATTCCCTAGACAAACTGGTAGATTGGCATCTGGATAAGGGCACTGATTCCATCGTCGCTGTGGGCACTACGGGTGAGTCCGCTACACTAAACTGCGATGAGCATTGCCAAGTGATTAAACGTGTAGTTGATCGTGTTGCAGGCCGCATCCCAGTGATTGCAGGCACAGGTGCAAACTCAACTTCCGAAGCAATCGAACTAACTGCTGAAGCTAAAAATGCGGGTGCAGATGCGTGTTTGCTTGTGACGCCTTACTACAACAAGCCGACTCAAGAAGGTTTGTACCAGCATTACAAAGCGATTGCTGAAGCAGTAGATATCCCGCAGATCCTTTACAACGTGCCGGGTCGTACTGCTTGTGATATGCAGACTGAAACTGTGCTTCGCCTTGCTGAGATCAGCAACATTGTGGGTGTTAAAGAAGCAACAGGTGACGTGCCTCGCGGTATCGATCTAATTTCGAAAGCGCCAGAGGACTTTGCTGTGTACTCTGGTGATGATGCTACTGCAGTAGAGCTAATGCTCGAGGGTGGTAAAGGTAACATCTCTGTAACTGCAAATGTTGCACCTGCTGAGATGGCTGAAATGTGTGCTTTGGCGATGTCTGGTAAAGCAGAAGAAGCGCGTACGCTAAATAACAGCCTAATGCCACTTCACGAAAAACTGTTTGTTGAAGCGAACCCAATTCCGGTTAAATGGGCGCTAGCTGAAATGGGCTACATGGGGCTAGGTATTCGTTTGCCTCTAACTGTACTAGCAGAAGAGTGTCACGAGACTGTTCGTGAAGCGATGCGTAGCACTAACATTATCTAAGCGACTATATTCATGAAGAAAATTGTATCTGTATCAGTGGTTACTGGAGCGCTGCTTTCTGGCTGCAGTATGTTGGATGATAACCCGATCTACGGTGACAACGGCATAGTGCGTGACCGTAGTCAGGATTATGAATTGGCGCAAACGAGCCAACGCCTAGAGATGCCAGGACATCTAAAAGCGAAGCAGACAGCAGATACATTGGCTATTCCTGAAATTAGTAATGTAGCGACGACGCGTACGGGGGGCTTCGATGTTCCTCGTCCTGAGTTCTTTTACGCTGAAGCAGGTAGTGAATCTGTTAACCTGAAACGTGAAAACGGTGAAAAACTTATCATTGTTGATGAAGGTATTACCAGTGTTTGGGTGAAACTGCAGGAGTTTTGGCAGTTTAATGGTGTTGATATAGTCAAGTCTGATCCACGTCAGGGTCGTATGGAAACTCAATGGATCCATCACGACGCTAAAGAATTTGGTTTCGTCGATACCTGGGTTAAGCGTTTAACCTTCCAAGATATCCCTGGTGATGCTAAAGATAAATTGCGAGTTAGCTTAAGACCTGTGGCAGGTGATCCTTCTCGAACTACTATCGGTATGGAACATGTTCGGTTTGCGGCTGAGGAAGAGGTAACAAACATTGATTGGGCTACTCAAGCTCAGGGAGTTACCTTCAAGTCTGATATGATGTTTGAGATGCTGCGTTACTTAGGTAAAGCGTCTGGTCAACGAAATGCTCAAACACTTATTGCTTTCAACGAAAAACGTCGTGTAGGTACTCAACTAGGTCGTGATTCCCGTGGTAATCCTGTTCTGAAGATGAACACGGATGCTTCTACTGCTTGGAATGAGATCAGCGTAGCGGTGGACAAAGCGGATATGGATGTAGGTACTCGTGATTCAGATACGGGTTACTTCTATATGACCTATACAACTTCTACACCGTTTGAAAATGTTGAAGAACAAGGTTTCTTTGAGTGGCTTCACTCTGATCGAGGTGATATTAAACTCGATACGAGTGCTATCTCTGAGGCGTTGGGTATCAACACTGAAGAACAGGGTGGTATAAGTTATACAACAGGTAAAACTGCTGCTTATCTTCAAGGTGTGAAAGAGGGTGAAGCGAAAGATTCCCTAACTGACCCAGAAGATGAAGGTAACAAAAAAGGTTATAAGATCTGGTTCGCTGGCAAACCTATCTACGTCTTCGGTGGTGAAGATTCTGGTATCTACAATGAATCTACTGGTAAGTATGAGCACACCGGTCAGTATCAGTTGAAACTTATCAGAACTCGTGCAGGTGTATTCTTAAGTGTATTAACCTCTCAAGGGTTGTCGGCTCCATCTATTGTGGCTGAAGAAATTCTTTGGGAAATTAAAGAGAATTTACCGAAAGCATAAAAGATGGTGTTGCGAGCAATATCATCTTATTAAGAAGGGCCGCAAGGCCCTTTTTTTGTGGTTTTTTATATCAGTAGGAGTGATTTATGCGTGCTGTAGTTTTGGATTTAAAAGGGCTGGAAACGATAGATCTTTCTCCTATCGAAAAGAGTGTTTCAGAATTGGTCTGCTATGAATTAACTCGGTCAGATCAGGTGCTTGAACGAGTTAAGGGTGCAGATATATTAATTACCAATAAAACTGCGATTACGGCTGATGTAATGGATGCTGCTGAGCAGCTTAAATATATCTGTGTGCTTGCAACAGGCACGAATGTGGTTGATAAGGTTGCGGCTGCTGAGCGAGATATCCCAGTGTCTAATTGTGTTGCTTATGGGGTCAGCTCTGTTGTGCAGCATGTATGGTCAATGATTTTAGCTTTGCACACTAATTTGGTTTCTTACGCTAACGATGTACAAAAAGGTCAGTGGCAGCGTTCTGACCAGTTCTGTTTTCTGGATTATCCGATTGTAGAACTTGAAGGTAAGACGCTTGGTATTATTGGTTACGGAAACCTAGGGCAGGGCGTAGCGAGTGTAGCGTCTGCTTTTGGAATGAAGGTATTGGTGGCACAAAGCTTGAGCAGTAACGGTCAAAATCCAGATAGAGTAAGTTTGGATGAGTTGATTGAGACATCGGATGTGATCAGCCTGCATTGTCCATTAACAGATGATACGGAAAATTTATTTGATCGTTGCACCTTCAAGCAGATGAAAAACACGGCGTTTTTAGTTAATTCGGCTCGAGGTGGAATAGTGAATGAGAAGGATCTTGCGGATGCGCTAAAGTCTGCTGAAATCGCGGGCGCAGCAACGGATGTACTCACTGTAGAACCGCCAAAAGATGGTAACCCTTTGTTAGATCCGTCTATACCTAATCTATTGGTGACGCCGCATATCGCTTGGGGAACGCTAGAAGCTCGTACCCGCATTATTCAGCAAACAGCAGACAATATTCAGGCGTTCTTACGAGGTGAGCACGCTAATCCTGTTTAATTCTTGAGATGCTTAGAATGGGCAGGGTGAGAAAAATTCGACCTGCTCATCAGTATCTGGGTGTGGAAAGGCTAAGTACTCTGCATGAAGAAGTAGTCGCTCTGAAGCGGCTATGCCTTCTTCGGTTGCGTAGAAGCGATCGCCAACGATCGGATGACCCATGGCTTGCATGTGTACCCTAAGTTGGTGCGAGCGGCCAGTGATTGGTTTTAGTGCGACTCTTGTACCAAGCGACTCTTTCGAAAGTTGTTCCCACTCAGTATGAGCGCTTTTGCCTTGCTCAAAATCTACGATCTGCAATGGACGATTTTCCCAATCGCATCGAAGAGGTAGCTTTACTTCACCCGCTGTTTCACTTGGCTCTCCACAGATAATCGCTTGGTAGCGTTTACTGGTCAGCCTCTCTTGAAAACTGCGACTGAGGTGACGTTGTGCTTCAAGGGTTAGGGCTAATACCATCAAGCCAGATGTGGCGTAATCCAAACGGTGAACGACCCGTGCTGTGGGGAATTGTTCTTGTGCTCTGCGCCATAAGCAATCTTGTTTATCTTCCCCTCGACCGGGAACAGATAGCATGTCATAAGGTTTATTAGCTATGACTAGTGAGTCATCGCTATAAATGATTTCAATCACGCGGTTTTCCGTTCGAATAAGACCATGGATTCAACATGGGACGTGTGAGGGAACATATCCATGACACAGAAGCGGCTTGCTACATAGCCTTGCTCAATCAATTCGGCTCCATCTCTCGATAGGGCGGCAGGGTTGCAAGATACATAAAGAATCATCTCTGGCTGGTGATTCTTAAGCTGCTTAATTATCTCTAAGGCGCCCGTTCTTGGAGGGTCTAGTAGGATTTTATTGAAGCCTTGTTTGTACCATGGCATAGCTCGTAGATCTTTGCTTAGATCAGCTCGATAAAATTCACAGTTGTCTAGATCATTATTAGCTGCATTTGTATTAGCGCGGGCAACCATATCTTCAACACCTTCAATGCCAACAACATGCGCTGCTGTTTTCGCTAACGGGAGACTGAAGTTACCTATGCCACAAAAGAGATCTAATACTCTGTCGTTAGCTTCTAAGTTAAGCCAAGAGATCGCACGATCAATCATCTGTTGGTTGACTTGGTTGTTTACCTGAATAAAGTCGCCCGGCTCAAATTCGATGTCTGTAGCGGTTGGCTGATGTTTATAGCTTAAAACTGCTTTATCACAATAGGCTTCTATCTTATCGCCGTGATCAAAATAGAGCTTAAAATTCTGTTGTTCAGCTAGATTGTTTAATGCTTGGCAAAGTGCATCGCTAGGGCGTTTTTTAACACGAAGTGTTAATGCGCCCTGGTTGTCCCCTAGGGTTAATTCGCCATGTGTGATCTCTTTAAATTGTTCTTCTGCTTCCAATACTTGTGGTAGCGCCGACAAGATCTTATCTAGGGGTTCCGCGAGGACAGGGCAGTGATCGATTTGGGTTAGTTTGCTACTACCACGGCGCCTAAAGCCAACTAGTGCACTGCCATCTCGCATCATCTGGTTAATGCCTATGCGACAGCTACGGCGATAGTTCCATTCTGTACTTGTAATGGGCTCTTCAACTTTTTCAGGCGTAAATTTACCTAAACGATTGAGTTGATCTAAAACCAATGTTTGTTTGGTTGGGATTTGGTGTTCGTGTGCTAGATGTTGTAGATCGCAACCGCCACAAGTACCGAAATGCTCGCACTTCGGTGATGTGCGTTGTGACGATTCAGTTAGCACTTGAGTGCAGTTGGCTTCATCATAGCGACGATGTTTGCTAGTAATTTCGTATTCAACTTCTTCATTTGGAAGCGCGCCAGCTACAAATATGGTTTTACCATTATGTTTGGCGATACCTCGGCCTTCATGGCTCAGTCCTTCAATCTTCAGAATTTCAGGGTAAGGCGTAGCTGCCTTAGGTTTCTTTTTCTGAGGAATGGGTTTGGCAAAAAGGCTTTGTTTACGTTTCATGATGAGTACCGGCTTAAGAAGGCGGCGATTCTATCAGAAAGCGACCTGCACGTCCTATGACTTGTAGGAAAGTGATCTAGTCCCTGTGTCGATCGATATTTGTTAGATAAGAAAGATCGGTATGCACAGCCAAAGATAGATCAATAATTCGTTTACTTGCTGACAGCAGCCTAAGCAATCACCATTATAGCCGTCGATCCAATGTTTGAAGAAATGGATCATGCAGGCGGTAGCGATAATAGTTGGGGCTAAAACGCTAAGATAGCTGAGTGGTAAAAAGATAAAACATGCGGCAGCTGGCAGTGTGGCAATAAGCAGATCTATCTTACTCAAGGGGCTTAGCATCTGTTTGGATTTGCTAGTCTCTTCATCACTAACGTATTTTTCACGATAGATGATGATTAGCGGGAATAAACGACTGAGGCAGTGGCCTAATACAATGATGGCAATGGTGTGCTGAACCTCTAGTAGAGCGTTGAATTTAAGTAATAAAGCAACGACTAAGCCAATAACACCGTAGCTGCCAACTCTAGAGTCTTTCATGATGCGAAGGATCTGTTCTTTATCCCAGCCTCCTCCAAAGCCGTCACAGCAATCGGCTAAGCCATCTTCATGGAGTGCTCCAGTCATCCAAATACTGGATAACATCGATAGAATTACAGCTATGCTATCTGTGAAAATAAAACTAGAAAGCCAATAGATCAGAGCGGCGTAAAATCCAATTAAAAGGCCTACCCATGGCAAGTACTTAGTCGATTTTGCTTGTGTTTCTTTTGTGTAATGCACCCAGGATGGAGAAGTGAATCGGGTAAAATAGGTTAGGGCATTAAAAAAAAGATGTAGCTGCTCGGGGTAAGATTTCATTAAACTTGGGGCCTGAGAAAAAGAGTCCATACTTTAGTAATTCCTTTAACTAAGGACAAGGTTTAAACGACTGATGATCGAAGAACACAAGTTTGCTCCCTTTGTTCGTATTTTGGGCAAAGGTAAAAATGGTACAAGATCGCTTAGCCGCGAAGAGGCTGAAGCTGCAATGGCCATGATTCTGGATGGAGAGGTAACGCCTGAACAGCTCGGAGCCTTTTTGATGTTGCTGCGAGTAAAGGAGGAGGCGCCTGAGGAGCTTGCTGGCTTTGCTGATGCCGTTCGTAGTCGTTATTCGGTTGGTCGTGAAATACAAGTCGATCTTGATTGGTCGACTTATGCAGGTAAAAAGAGACGCCACACTTGGTATCTGCTGGTTGCTCTATGCCTAGCGAGCCATGGTTATCGTGTTTTTATGCATGGTTCAAAAGGTCACACACCGGGGCGTATCTATGTAGAAGATATGTTGAGTTTGTTTAACTTAAATCCCAGTCAGGATTGGTCTGAGGCCGAGGCTGAATTAGACCGAGTTAACTTTGCGTATATGTCTGTGGATCAGTTTTGCCCTCCACTAGGGGAAATTATTCAGCTGCGACCAATTCTTGGACTGCGTTCGCCGGTTCATACCTTATGTCGCATGCTTAATCCTGCTGATGCGCCAGCAAGTATCGATGGCGTTTTCCATCCCGCTTATGGCCCTATGCATCAAAAAACCGCCCAGCTCTTAGGTGTTAAACGCAACGTTACTATGCGTGGTGATGGTGGTGAGGCCGAGATTAGACCTGATGCAGAGTGTTTGCTGCAGTGGTCAGACAGCGGTGAGTTAACGGAATACGACTGGCCTCGTATCGTTGAAAAACGCTTTATCAAAGAGGATGAGCTTCCTGCGCAAACCTTATTAGATGTTTGGAAAGGCGCAGGTGAGCATGAATACGGCCATAAGACGATCATCTCTACTATGGCTGTAGTTTTAAGGTTGTTAGGCGAGTCAGCAGAAATGCCTGAGCTACTGGAAAAAGCAGAGCAACTTTGGCAGAGCCGGAATATTTCTCAATTTTCTTGATTGAGTAGCTTCGCCGGTTAATCTCGGCGAAGCTTATCTGAAACAGCGATCGGTGATGGGAAGTTGAAGATCACAACATAACTGGATAACAAGAAGGTTAAGATCGCAGTTGCCTGAATAACATGAGAGGCTTCTTCGCCAATCATCATACTTCCCGCCGCGATATAAGCTATCAACAGCGAAAACTCACTTATCTGCCCCAAACGGAACCCTACTTCCCATCCGAGTTGCTTGGATTCACTAATACGGCTTAGTAAAAAGCGGAAAACTACTGGCTTAATCGCAAGGACCAAAATTGCCAGAATAATTGCTGGAATCGCAATCGTACTCACTAAGGTTAGATTAAAGCTTGCTCCAATTGAGAAGAAAAATAGGATCAAGAAAAAGTCACGTAGTGGCTTTAGGCTTGTAGCGATGTATTGAGCAATTGGGCTGGTGGCGATGGATACGCCAGCTACAAAAGCGCCTATCTCTGCAGATAGACCTGCCAAATGTGCCATCTCAGCTAAGCCAAGGCACCAGCCGATCGCAAGAAGAAAGATATATTCATGAAAGCGATCAAATTTCTGGATCAGTTTTAGTAAAACGTATTTTACAAAGACAAATGCGCCAATGATCAAGAGAGGTAATGCGGCGAGCGTTGTAGCAAATTGAGCCATAGTATCGCTACTTGTGCCACCATCTGTGCCGCTGTATAGGAACAATAAGACCATAATCGCAATAACGTCTTGTAGAAGCAGGAGGCCTACGACGAGTTCACCGGTATGGCGGTGGTGAAGTACAGTTGTGGGTAACAGCTTGATGCCTATGATCGTACTCGAAAACATCACAGCGGCGCCGATGATTAGGTTTTCTGTTTGGGTGTAACCGAAGGCGTATCCCACGCTGTAGCCGAGCGCAAAGAATATCAGTGAGCTTCCTATGGCGACCAAGGTGGCTTTACGTAACATCTGCAATAGATGTGAGGGCTGCATATCTAGGCCAAGAAGAAATAGCAGGAAGATGATGCCGACGTGGGATATATCAGATAGCAGTTTAGTATCAGTCACCATGCTCATGCCGTATGGGCCTAAAATGGCTCCCAAAACGATATAGGCTACGAGTAAAGGCTGGCGAGTGTAGAGTGCCAAAGACGCCACAATGGCAGCACCCGTAAAAATTAAGAAGAACGAAAAAACCAGTGACTGATCAGCCATTTACATATCTCTAAAAGTGGTTTTTAAACTATAGCAAGATGGAACAGCGTGGTTCAAACAATCAAGCTGCTTGGGAGGTTAAATTTTGACTTTTTGCCAATGCTGTTGAGACCAGATGCGGATAAAGATTACTGAAGAAAGCAATCGATGAACAATCTGTACAATCCAGATGCCTAACAATCCGAAGCCTAAAATAGGTCCAAATAGCCAAGCTAGCGGTAAAAAGAAGCACCACTGCCCAAATGTAGATATAAGTAAAACTGAGCGATTGGCACCAACGCCGAGTAGCGCTTGGGTTAATACAATTGCAGCAGCATCTAAACAGATTGCTAGCGCAGTTAGTTGTAAGGGCAGTACAGCGATATCGATCAGTTGCTCTGATTGTAAAAACGCAGAAAGAACTGCTTCAGGAAAGATTACAAGTGGAATGCTTAGTAGGCTGATGCAAACCAGCGCCGTGACAATCACATCCCATCCCCAGCGAGCTGCTTCTTGATAGTTATCTTCACCAATTGAATGGCTCACAAGCGAAGTGCATGCAACGCCAAAACCTACCGCAGGAAGGATTAAGAAAAGAGAGAGGTTAATCAGTACATGTGCGATCGCTTGTTCGCTGGTGCCCAGCTGACCAATGATCCAGATAAGAATGCAAATAGCCAAAGCCAAAAAGAACTGTTGTATTGAATGAGGGATTGCGAGCTTGATCACTCTATAGATTGAGGATGCTTGCTGAGTGCTGAATTTAAATAACCCGTTAGTTTTGGCGTCCTTGTAGACCATTACAGCGTTTAATAGAGCGCCTATATACAATGCTATAGCGGTGCCTAAGCCTGCTCCTGGTGCCCCAAGTCTTGGTAAGCCCAGTTCACCAAATATTAAACAGTAACTAATAATCACGTTCAGTAGATGAGTGGCTATCAGAACTTTGAAGTAGGTCGCAGGCCGCTTGGTGCCGTTCCACCAACCACGGAAAGAGAGGTTGAGCCCAATAGCAAGCATGGCTGCAGTTCTGTAATCAAAATAGGCTTCAGAGATATCTTGTACCGCTGAATCATCAGTCATCAGGGAAACAATGGAGCCTGAGTAATAGATCAATACACAACTGACAGGGAGTGCAAAAATAAGTGAGATCAATAGCCCCCAGTGAACGGGGGAGGCGGCATGATCGTTCTGACCTTCGCCTTGATGACGGGCCACTAGGGTCTGTACTCCAGAAGACAAGCCAAGAATAAGGCTGATTGCCACGAAATTGGCATAACCTCCTATGCCTACGCCGGCGAGAGAGGCCTCACCAAGCTGACCGACAAGTACGGCATCTACAAGGTTTAGTAGGCTTTGGGAAAGCATTCCCGCGATAATCGGCAGCCCTAAACCTATTATTATTTTTTGTCGGTTGAAGAATGTCATAGGGGTCAAAATAGGAAAAAAGCAATTCTATCAGATTATCTCTGAAATAAGGTCTATCCCTATCTGGAAAAATAGGTTTAAGGCCTTATATCTAATAGAAGTGCCAAATATAGTGGCAGCATTGTGCCATGGTGCGATAGAATTTTTCACCTATTGTTTAATAGTTGAGCAATTTACTCGGATTTAATTTGAGTGTATCCTAGAGTCTAAGAATTGATTGGTTCAACATACAGGACACCGTATGAATATCACCGTCACAGAAACGGCAGAAGAATATTTAAAAGAGCTACTTTCTAAACAAGATGTTGAGGGCATGGCTGTGCGCATGTTCGTTACACAGCCAGGTACATCTTACGCAGAAACTTGTCTAGCTTATTGTCGTCCAGATGAAGTTATCGAAGATGATGAAATTCTGGAGCTAACACAGCTACGTTTCTACATTGAAAAGAACAGTGTTCCTTATCTAGATGAAGCGCATGTGGATTTTGCAAAAGATCGTATGGGTGGGCAGCTAACGATCAAGGCGCCAAATGCGAAAGTGCCTAAAGTATCACCTGATAGCCCAATTTCAGAGCAGATTAACTACATTCTGTATTCAGAGATCAATCCAGGTTTGGCTTCCCATGGTGGTGAAGTAAAACTGATGGAAGTGGTTGAAGAAGAGGAAGGCAATATTGCAGTACTGCAATTCGGCGGAGGTTGTCAGGGCTGCAGCGCTGTTGATATGACATTAAAAGATGGTGTAGAAAAAACACTAGTCGAACGTATCGAAACCTTAGTTGGAGTGCGTGATATCACAGACCACAGTGTCCGTGATAAAGCCTACTACAAGTAAGCTCGAGCATATGAAAGTAAAAAGGGGAATTTATTCCCCTTTTTTGATTGTCTCCATAAAGGGATACTGCTATAAAATTTAGTATCCCGGTTCTCTTACCTCGATATATTCCCAACGCGTTGTTTTTTTGTATCTAATTGGTTGCATTTGAAATTTTGACCCCCATGTAACCCTAAGACACGCTTTTTTAGAATTTCTCCGCAGTACATCGCGGACTGGTTGATGAGGCTTTTGCTCATGACACAACATGACGACATTCAGGAACAACTAATCGAATTGCCAGTACTCCCACTGAGGGATGTGGTGGTATATCCGCATATGGTTATCCCATTATTCGTAGGAAGGGAAAAATCAATCGAAGCCCTAGAAGCTGCAATGTCTGGGGAAAAAGAAATTCTGCTTGTTGCACAGAAAAATGCATCGGATGATGAGCCTTTGGCGGAAGACCTATTTGAAGTAGGTACCGTTGCAAGCGTGCTGCAAATGCTTAAATTGCCTGATGGTACCGTAAAGGTGCTAGTGGAAGGTGATTATCGTGCAACCATCAGTAAGCTTAGTGAAGATGAAGGCTTCTTTACTGCTCAAGCAAATATGCTCGCAATTGAAGAGCTAACCGAAGCTGAAAGTGAGCTATACAAGCGTACAGTCTTGGAGCAATTTGAACGCTTTGTTCAAGTAAATAAGAAAATCCCATCTGAAGTACTTTCTTCCCTCCAGAATATCGACGATGTAGGGCGTTTGGCAGATACCATTGCTGCACATATGTCGCTTAAGTTGGAAGAGAAGCAACAGATTCTAGAGATGCTTAGTAATAAAGAGCGCTTAGAGCATCTGATGGCGTTGATGGAATCTGAAATTGACCTGGTTGAAGTGGAAAAACGTATCCGCGGCCGCGTTAAGAAACAGATGGAGAAGAGTCAGCGCGAGTACTATCTGAATGAACAGATGAAAGCTATCCAAAAAGAGTTAGGTGATCTGGACGAGTCGGGCACTAACGATATGGATGAGCTGAAAAATCGAATTGCTGAAGCGAAAATGCCGCAAGAAGCTTTCGATAAAACCATGAGTGAATACAACAAGTTGAAGATGATGTCGCCAATGTCGGCTGAAGCAACAGTTGTTCGTGGTTACATTGATTGGATGATCCAGATCCCTTGGGCTAAGCGCTCTAAAGTTCGCCACGATATGAAGCGAGCAGAGAAGGTACTTAACCAAGATCACTTCGGTCTTGAAGAAGTTAAAGACCGTATTCTGGAATACTTAGCGGTTCAGAAGCGAGTTAAAAAGCTTAAAGGTCCGATCCTTTGTTTGGTTGGTCCTCCAGGTGTCGGTAAAACATCTCTAGGACGTTCTATTGCCCGTGCTACGAATCGTGAATATGTACGTATGGCGCTAGGTGGCGTGCGTGACGAAGCAGAGATTCGTGGTCACCGTCGTACTTATATCGGCTCTATGCCGGGTAAATTACTGCAGAAGATGTCGAAAGTAGGTGTGAAAAACCCACTGTTCTTGTTGGATGAGATCGACAAGATGGGGATGGACCAGCGTGGTGATCCGGCTTCGGCTCTCCTTGAAGTATTAGACCCAGAACAAAACAACAGCTTTAACGATCACTACCTAGAAGTAGATTACGATCTTTCTGATGTGATGTTCGTATGTACGTCAAACTCTATGAATATTCCTGGTCCTCTATTGGATCGTATGGAGATCATTCGTATCCCGGGTTATACCGAAGATGAAAAGCTGAATATCGCTAGAAATTATCTTATCGAGAAGCAGTTTAAAAATAATGGCCTGAAAAAAGGTGAAGTGGAGATAAAGGATAGTGCCATTACTGGTTTGATCCGTTACTATACCCGCGAAGCCGGTGTGCGAGGACTTGAGCGAGAAATCGCTAAGCTTTGTCGTAAGGTTGTTAAAGAGCTGGCTCTGGCGGATAAAAAAGATCTGCCGGTAGTGATTGATGAAGATCAGCTAGAGCATTACAGCGGTGTTCGTAAGCATAACTTTGGTATCGCCGAAGAGCAGGATCAGGTTGGCCTTGTAACAGGCTTGGCTTGGACTCAGGTAGGTGGCGATATCCTAAGTATCGAAACAGCAGTGGTGCCTGGTAAAGGCCGCCAGGTAACTACAGGTAGCTTAGGGGATGTGATGAAAGAATCCATCCAAGCTGCTCTGACTGTTGTAAGAAATCGTGCTGAAGCCCTTGGTATTGCGCCTGACTTCCATGAGAAGCAAGACGTTCATATTCACGTTCCAGAAGGTGCTACACCAAAAGATGGCCCAAGTGCGGGTATTGGAATGTGTACGGCTTTAGTATCGGTTTTAACCAATATTCCGGTTAAGGCTGACGTAGCAATGACAGGTGAAATTACCCTTAGAGGGCAGGTTTTACCTATCGGTGGATTGAAAGAAAAACTACTCGCTGCACACCGTGGGGGAATTAAAACGGTCATTATTCCAAAGGAAAATGAGCGCGATTTAAAGGAAATTCCCGACAATATCAAAGCAGATATCGATATTAAGGCGGTTAAATGGATTGATGAAGTGCTGGACATCGCACTTAAGTATCAACCAAAACCTGTAGAGAAAAGCGAGAAAGAAGTAGTGGCAGCAAAGGAAAAAGCGACAAAAGCTGAGCCGGAGCAAATAAAGCCACATTAGTATTCATCAGGGGTAGAAAGGTGTTCTAGGTGTCTTGACACCCCTTTCTGCACCTTGGTATAAATGCCTGACCATCTTGCTGGGCATGGATAACGGAACAATTAAAAATAACGATCTATTTAAAGGGGAACAACGTGAATAAGTCTGAACTGATCGACGCTATCGCAGCTTCAGCCGACATTCCTAAAGCAGCTGCGGGTCGCGCGCTGGATGCTACACTGGAAGCGGTTACTGGTGCACTTCAAAACGGTGATTCTGTTGCACTTGTAGGTTTCGGTACATTTTCTGTGAAAGAGCGTGCTGCTCGTACGGGCCGTAACCCACAGACAGGCAAGCCAATTGAAATTGCTGCCGCTACACTGCCAACTTTCAAGCCTGGTAAGGCTCTGAAAGACGCAGTAAACAAGTAAGATCTGATCGCGTCACGATCTTACTTAGGGGAGGTAGCTCATTAGTTTAGTGAGTTACCCAGCCTGAAGCGCTGATAAAGTTCTTCAGGTGCGGGTTAAAGACCCGCAAAAGGAGCGGTAGTTCAGTTGGTTAGAATACCTGCCTGTCACGCAGGGGGTCGCGGGTTCGAGTCCCGTCCGTTCCGCCAAATTTGTTTAACAGACGATCTCTGTTCTACATAGAATGACGAGCTATATGATATTAGCGAGTCAGGTACAAAATTCTTGAAAGGCGCATTTGAAAGAATGCGCCTTTTTTATGTGTTAAAGATATTGCCAGGGGTTTAGAGGCATAATGCTACAGTCCATTCGTGATAACTCTCAGGGAATCATTGCCAAGATTATTGTTGGCTTGATTGCAGTTACTTTTGCATTATTTGGTGTTGAATCGCTGGTTAGTTTAACTGCTGGCAGTAATGCTCCTGCGACCGTTAATGGTGAAGAGATCAGTCAGCAAGATCTCTACCAAGGTGTTCAATTGCAGCGTCGTCAAATGTTGTCGCAGATGGGGGAGGATGCTGATCCTTCGCTACTGGATGATGGTTTGATCAGCAATATGGTTTTGGAAGGCCTGATTGAGCAATCTGTTTTAGTTCAATCTGCACAAAACCAAGGTCTGACATTCTCTGATGCAATGATTGATCAACTGATCCTGTCTACCAAAGAGTTTCAGCTAGACGGTAAGTTTGATCGTGCTCAGTTTGAAGCGACGTTACGCAACGCTGGCCTTACGCCGTTGATGTATCGTGATATCGTGCGTAAAGAGAAGGTAACAGAGCAAGAGCGTATTGCGTTCATGTTGTCTGCATTTACTTTACCAAATGAATTGAACTCTCTAAACGTTCTACAGAATCAAACGCGTGATCTTCGCTACTTCACTCTGCCTGCGGACAATGTTCGCGCTGAAATTACGGTTTCTGATGCGCAGATTGCCGATTACTATGCAGAAAACAGTTCACAGTTTATGACTGAAGAGCAGGTAGCTATTGAGTATCTTCTTCTAGAAAGAAGCGCTCTAGAGGCAGGTATCGAAGTATCTAATGATGAACTTCAAGCCGCATATCAGCAGCTTGTTGATACATTCCAAGCACAAGAGCAACGTCATTCAGCACATATCTTTATCGAGATTTCAGAACAGCAAGACGATGCTGCTGCAAAAGCTAAGATTGATGCAATTGCTGAGCGCCTAAAAGCAGGTGAAGTATTTGAAGAGTTGGCTAAGTCAGAATCTCAAGACCCGGCATCTGCTGAGATGGGTGGTGACTTAGGTATTAATGAGAAAGGTGTTTTCTCAACTGACTTCGAAGACGCTTTGTATGCTCTAGAAAAAGGTGCTGTTTCAGAGCCTGTACGTTCGGAGTTCGGTTATCACTTAATTAAACTAGTTGATGTTGTTGAGTCTGAAGTGCCAGCTTTTGCAAAAGCTGAAGCAGAGCTTCGTTCTGATCTCCTAAATCAGAAGGCTGAAGAAGAGTATGTTGAGCAGTTAGAGCGTTTAGCTGATGTGTCTTTCTCTTCTGGTGATCTGGTAGAGCCATCTGAAGAGCTAGAACTAGAGATTCAGAAAACTGAGCTATTTGCGCGTTCTGGTAACGAAGATGCGATTACTTCCAACGCGAAGATTCTTGCTGTTGCTTTCGATCAGGAGCTGATCAATGAAGGTTTGAACAGCACGCCAGTAGAATTGGATTCTGGTCGCTCTGTTGTTTTACGTGTAGTTGAACATCAACTACCTCGTGAAAAAGCACAAGACGAAGTAGCAGATCAGATCCGCGCTATTCTGGTTGAGCAGCAAGTTGCTGCAGCGATGACTGAAAAAGCGAACGTTATTGTTGCTCAGCTTACTGAAGGTGCAGATCTAGCTACTGTTGCAGAAGGTAATGAAGTAGTAGCACAGCCTGCAGTTAATCGTAGCCAGAGAGAGCTTCCACAAGAGCTTCTTACTGCCGCATTCAAAATGGTAAAACCGCAAAGTGGTTCTACCTATGCAGCAGTTGATACTGTTGATGGCAGCAAAATGATTATCGCGCTAGACGCAATCGGTCAGCAAGATATTGAGCTGCAAGAAGACGAGATTCGCTTTATGGGTATGATGCTTAATAACCGTCAAGGTCAGCAGGATTACCAAGATCACCTTGCTCAGTTAAAAGCTAAAGCTGAAATTGAAAAGCTTTAAGCTAATTTGATCTATTCTAAAACCACCTTCGGGTGGTTTTTTTATATTGGCTGTTTTAGCAGCTTTAGGGGGGGAATATGAAAAAATTAATGTTACTGATTAGTCATGGCCTAGTTGGCTTTGCAGGCTTTGCTTTAGGCGTATACCTGTTACCTATCTTGATTCAGCCTCAGGGGCCTTCTGAACAAGAGATCTCTTCGGCTGTAGCTCAGGCTCAGTTTGAAGGGCAATTTGTGAAAGAGTTAAAAGGGAGTGACTTTTTACATTGGGGAGAAGGCTCAGTGATGCTGGGTGGCGGTGTCGCTGCATTTAAGGGCAAATTGGCCCCTGGTCCTGATTATAAGCTTTACCTTTCTCCTGTGTTTGTAGATGATGAGATGAGCTTTCTAGAGAATAAGCGAGATATGGTCCAAGTTGCCGAAATCAAAACATTTGATGGTTTTGTGGTTAACTTGCCAGAGGGTGTAGATCCGGCTAAATATTCTACGGCTGTGATTTGGTGTGAAACCTTCTCTGAATTTATTAGTGCTGCTCGTTACAACTCTCTGTAAGTAATAGACCTGACTGTCAGTGCTAGCTGACAGTCGTATAGATCGTTTCGAGTTGCGGGTCATTCAATTGACTGGCAGGTGTAATTGTCTTTCGTTGCCATGGGACAAAGCCAAAGTACCAGCAGCGCCAAAAGTTAACGCTGGCTTGTGGGTTTTCATCCAATAGTTCAGCTAGCGTTTGTACTTTACCTAACTCTATCCCTAACGCCTCCTTAAAGGTTAAATAAACAAATTTAGAACAAAACTGTCGCTTGGAATCGAATTTAAAGCCTAAGTGATAAAAGTGCCCCATACGTTTCTCAGCGGTTTGTTTTAATTTGCTTATGTCTCTGCCGGCTAGAGGCTGTTTGAGTCGTAATATGCTCACTTCATCGTTGGTTGTGCGCGATATAAAATCTTTTAGAGTCGTGCGTCTAACACAGGGAACAGCGCTTTCTAGAACAAGCCATTCATCATTTTCTTGAACGACAAAGCCAACATGCGAAGTCCAGCTGCCAGTGCCTTTTGCGACCTGGCGGTAAAGAAAACTATTGATGGAGATAAAAATAATGTCTCCTTCTTGTACGCAGTTTTCTAGGTCATTGATTACGCTGTTGAACTTTGTCATTTTCATTGCTGCTTCCTCAAAAGTTGATACGTAAAGTATGTAGGCTTTGAGGGTGTTGGGCTAAATATTCAAAAAAGGTATCGTATTTCGATACTTTTGGTTTTGTTGCTCTGTTTTAAGTGTAATAGGACAAAGCAAAATTTGGCTGATACACTAGCGCTTTTTTCAATGGCGGCTTTATGCGAATACTCCTTCTCTCAGCTTATGATGCGGATAGTCATGTTTATTGGCGTAAAGGGCTTGTTGAGCACTTAAATGAACACGAATGGACAGTTTTGTCTCTGCCGGGACGCTATTTTAGTTGGCGTATGAGAGGGAACAGTCTTAGTTGGGCGTTTAACGAAAGGGAAGTATTAAGCCAGCCTTATGATCTAGTCGTAGCGACCTCTATGACAGACCTATCTGCCTTGCGTGGTTTTGTTCCATCTTTAGCCCAAATTCCAACACTGGTTTACTTCCACGAAAACCAATTCGCTTATCCTGAGTCTGGTAAAGCATTTAAAACCGTTGAGCCATGTATTCTGAATCTTTATACCGCGTTGGCTGCGGATTATTGTTTATTTAACAGTGAATATAATCGACAGACGCTTTTGGATGGCGCGAAAGCTCTCCTGAAAAAGATGCCTGATCAAGTACCAGCAAATCTGATCGAGCGGATTAGAGATAATTCAGCCGTGCTGTCTGTACCTATCAAGTCTGATAGCTATCAAATACATTCCCCTGAATTTGATGAGTTTCATATCGTTTGGAATCACCGTTGGGAATACGACAAAAATCCTCAACTACTGCTAGATGCCGTTGAGCAGCTGATAGAGAAACGCAAGGATTTTAAGCTCCATGTGGTCGGGCAGCAGTTTAGAAAAGTACCTGAGCAATTTGAGAAGCTTCGTGTGTTACTCGGTGATTGTGCTGGAGAGTGGGGTTATCTGTCGTCGCGTGAGGAGTATCTGGCTCTACTGCGTAAAGCAGATGTTGTGCTTTCAACAGCTGTACATGATTACCAAGGGATCGCTGTTTTAGAAGGCGTCGCGTCTGGGGCAGAGCCCTTAGTCCCTGACAGGTTAGCGTATAGAGAATTGTTCCCTGAAGCCTGCCGGTATAAAGAAGAGAGCGAAGCTGAGGTCTTGGCTGAGCGATTAGATCAGTTAGCAGCAAGAAAGTACGTAGGAAAGTGGGGGGAGCAGGTGAATGTCGATCGGTTTAAATGGGCGATACTGGCAGACCAGTATCGCCGTCACTTTGAGCGTTTAGCCCATAAAGAAGGTTAAAGGCGACGCACCTTAAACTTGCGGCCTTTAATTTTTCCTTGGCTCAAGCGTTCGGCTGCCTTTCGTGCAACTTTGCGTTCAACAGCAACGTAAGCAGCGAAATCATACACATTGATCTTGCCTACTTGGTTGCCTTGTATACCAGCATCGCCTGTTAACGCACCTAAGATATCGCCAGGGCGAACTTTGTTCTTCTTGCCGCCAGCAATCGCAAGCGTAGCCATTGGTGGGTTATTCGGCTGATAGTTCGGATCCGCGTCTGGTAGTTCAGTCACGGGGAACTCTGTATCCAAATACTTTTCAATGGAAGCTACTTTGTAAGCTTCTGATGGCTGATAAAGATTTAATGCCATGCCTTGCTTACCTGCACGGCCTGTTCGACCGATACGGTGAGTATGAACTTCAGCATCGCGAGTTAGATCGTAGTTGATGACACAAGGGAGGTCATCAATATCTAGTCCCCGAGCAGCTACATCGGTCGCTATAAGGATAGAGCAGCTGCGGTTGGCGAATTGCACTAGTATCTGATCACGATCACGTTGTTCTAAATCGCCGTGGATCGCTTTTGCGCTATAGCCTAAGGATTTAAGGTGCTGTTGAACATCATTACAGGTTTGCTTCATGTTGCAGAAAATCACTGCAAACTCTGGTTTGAACTGAGCTAAAATCGCGCTCAAATTCTCTAGCTTATTTTCTTTTTCGATCTCAAAGAAATGTTGCTCAATCTGGGATTGTTGGTGAGTGGATTCTACCTCAACCGTTATTGGCTGATTGAGAATGTCTGCACTCAGGCTCGCAATGGTCTTTGGGTAAGTAGCAGAAAATAGCAGTGTTTGGCGTTTCTTTGGGGTTTGCCCGATGATGTCACGAATATCATCAGCAAAACCCATATCCAGCATACGGTCCGCTTCATCAAGCACTACTGTAGTTACTTGATCTAAGCGAAGGGTTTTCTTACGAAGATGGTCTTTAATACGACCCGGGGTACCTACCACAATGTGTGCGCCATGCTCCAAAGAGCCAATTTGTGGCCCTATTGATTGACCACCACAGAGGGTCAAAATTTTTACATTTTCAGTAAAGCGAGCGAGCTTTCTTAACTCATTAGCCACTTGTGTTGCTAATTCACGTGTGGGGCAAAGCACTAGGGCTTGGGTGGCAAAGCTACGAAGATTTAAATTCAGTAGTGTGCCTATGCCAAACGCAGCTGTTTTACCGCTGCCTGTTTTTGCTTTCGCAATGAGGTCATTACCTCGCAAAACCTCGGGTAGGGCTTTCTCTTGGATAGCCGTCATCTGCTTATAGCCTAGATGATCTAGGTTCTTCAGCATCGGTTTTGGAATATTGAGATTTGAGAAGCAGGTATCAGACACAGGGCACTCGGTAACAGTAAAGTTGGTTAGGTTTTGTTGCAAAGCGGCATTATAGAGCAAACCGCTTTGGGAGAATATGAATACCCTGAAGAATCACTCGCTAATCAAAGCGCGTTAACAATTGTTGATCTTTCTCAAGATGTTGGCAGGCTCTTTGGGTATACTTCGGGACAGTCAAAAATAAGTAAGTTGGTTGGGAATTATGAATACGCGTTACGATGTCGTCATTGTCGGTGGTGGTATGGTGGGTGCAACGATCGCTTGTGCTCTTGGAAATAGCCCGTTATCAGTTGCCGTCTTGGAAAGTCGATATCCTGCGGAATATGAGCCTTCCCAACCAAATGATTTGCGCGTTTCTGCTATCAGTGTGGCTTCTGAGAATATTCTTCAGCGCGTAGGGGCATGGGAAGGGATCCTATCCCGTCGTAGTTGCCCTTACCGTCGCATGAAGGTCTGGGAAGCAAGTGAAGAAAAGGCTTCTACAGAATTTGTTTCCGATAACATTGGTCGTGATCACCTTGGCCATATTGTTGAAAATCGTGTGATTCAGCTAGCGCTCTTAGAGCGTTTACAGACGTTTGAAAATGTTGATCTGATCTGTCCTGCTGAAGTTGAGGCTATCGATTATTCTCCTGGTAGCAGCATTGTTAGATTAAAAGACGATAGAGAAATAATTGGGCGTCTACTTATCGCTGCGGATGGTGGTGAGTCTCGTGTTCGCCAAGCTGCAGGTATAGGTGTAACCCGTTGGGACTATGAGCAGCATGCACTGGTTGCTTCTGTGACGACTAAGTTTGCTCAAGAAGATATCACTTGGCAGCAGTTTACACCGACAGGTCCGCTTGCCTTTCTACCTCTTTCAGGAAATAACGCTTCTCTGGTTTGGTATAACACACCAGATAACGTCAAACGTCTCTTGGCTCAGGATGAAGAAAGCTTTATGCAAGAGCTTAAATCTACCTTCCCTGATGCGTTGGGCGAAATTGATCAGCTATTAAGTCGCGGCGCATTCCCGCTTCGTCGCCAACATGCGCAGGAATATGTCTTAGAAGGTCTAGCGTTAGCAGGTGATGCTGCGCACATGATCCACCCTCTAGCAGGACAGGGCGTGAATATCGGCTTGCTTGATGCAGCTGCTCTTTCGGAAGTGATTTTAGCGGCTGCTAATACCGGTGAAGATATAACCGAATTAGCGTTGCTGAAGGAGTATGAAAAGCAGCGTCGCAAGCATAATTTATTGATGATGCAGACGATGGATGCGTTCTACCGCGTATTTAGTAATCAGAACGGCCCACTAAAAGTGTTGCGCAATATTGGTTTAGGTTTGGCAGGTCGTGTAACGCCAGCTAAAAACAAAGTTATGCAGTTTGCGATGGGCTTGGAAGGGCCTTTGCCTGAAATGGCCAAAGAACAATAATCAAAGGCTTAAATAAAAAAAGCCGGTCTGGGAGACCGGCAAAGAAATACGGCTGAATAAACCAGCCAGAGTAGAGAAGTGGGGTCGTTACGTGACCCCCAACGATGAATTACTCAGCAGCAGCTTCTGCTTTAGCTTCTGGCTTACGTTTAGCCGGCGCTTTTTTTGCAGGTGCTTTTTTAGCAGGTGCAGCTGCTTTTTCAGCTGGTGCAGCTTCAGTTTTAGTTGCGTTTGCAACTACAGCAGATGTAGCTTCAGCAGCTTCAGTTAGAAACTTGTTGAAATCCGACATGTATGGCATTTCACTGATTTCGCTCAGGCTCTTTTCTACGATTTCAGCGATCTCTTCTTTTGCAGAGTTTAGAGCTGCTAGCTCTTTTTCTGCAGTCGCAGTCGTTTTGCTTTCCAGAGATTTGAAGAACTCAACCTGCAATTCAACTGCTTCTTTCGGCTCTTTAACTTCAGATAGAGCTTTTAGTTGAGCTACGCTTGAATCTACGAAATCAGTTACATATTCAGACTGCAAAGAGAACAGAGTTTCTAGTGCTTTTTTGTTCACTTCAGCAACGTCGATTGCTGGTTGCATTTTTTCCTGAACATCTTTCATTAGATCATCGTACATTTTCCATTCCTCTGAGAATCTTTAATAAAGTGTTTTTTGTGCGTTGCAGCATTTGAGATAAATATAGTGGTTAATAAATAACCTGTCAAATATTTTTTTGTGCATTGCACAAAAATATTTTTAGGCCTGTTTCTTCGTGATTAAACGTATATTAAACAATCGGTTAGAGTGGTAGCCGTAAAAGGTTTGAGTTTTACTAAAATCAGCTTTTTAAGCTGTTTTTGCAGAGAATTAAAAATTTTTTTTAGCCTAATTGCACCTGCTTTGTGTCTATATGGGCTTGTAGGTTGTTCATATAAGCAAATAGCTATTACAATCAGATGATAGCGCTATGGCCCAAATTCAGGGCTTTTATGGGAGAGGAAGGCTACAGCAGGATTGGTAATCTGCTAGTGTAGTTAGCTCACCTAAATACCTCGGGACATATAACAATTTGTAACTTGGGTAGATGTCCCTTTAGTAACAGGATCAAGTATTTTCATGACGCAATCGAATACAGTCGTAGAATCACACTCATCTTTTGAATTTGTTAGATCTGAAAAGATCGAGTCATTAGGAATTGATGTAACGGAATACGAGCATAAGAAGACTGGCCTTTCGCACTTTCATATAGCGGCAGATCATACTGAGAATGTTTTCCTTATTGGTCTGCGGACTGTTCCGGAAGACTCAAAAGGTGTTGCGCATATTCTAGAGCACACCGCTTTGTGTGGTAGTGAGCGTTTCCCCGTACGTGATCCGTTCTTTATGATGACGCGCCGTTCACTTAATACATTTATGAACGCCATGACGAGCAGTGACTGGACCTCTTATCCATTTGCTAGTCAAAATCGCAAAGATTTCTTTAACCTGTTAGATGTCTATCTTGATGCTGTTTTCTTTAGTCGTTTAGATCCATTGGATTTTGAACAAGAAGGCCATCGTATTGAGTTTTCTGAAACCGGTGATGCTGAATCCGATTTGGAATACAAAGGTGTTGTTTACAACGAGATGAAAGGAGCAATGAGTTCACCGGTTTCTCGTTTGTGGCAGTCGGTGACTAAGCATCTTTTCCCGACAACAACCTACCATCACAACAGCGGCGGTGAGCCAGAGAGTATCCCTGACCTAAGTTATGAAGAGCTGATTGAGTTTTATAAAACTCATTACCACCCGAGTAATGCGGTCATTATGACTTTTGGTGATATCCCAGCTGCTGAGCTGCAGGGCTTCTTTGAAGAGAAAGCGCTAAGCCGTTTTGAAAAGCTGGGCACCTCTATCGAAATTCATGATGAGAAACGCTACCACTCGCCATTGCGGGTGGAAGAAGGTTACGACCTTGATCAAGAGGATCTAAGTGGTAAAACACACCATGTTTTAGCTTGGCTACTTGGTCATTCCAATGATTTAGAAGCACAACTTAAAGCACACCTTATGTCACGTGTGTTACTAGATAATAGTGCTTCTCCGCTACGTTATGCGCTTGAATCAACTGATCTAGGCAGCGCGCCTTCGCCATTATGTGGTTTAGAAGATTCCAATCGTGAAATGAGCTTCATGTGCGGTATTGAAGGCAGTGAGCCCGAATCTGCGGCAGAATTTGAAAAATTGGTATTGGATACCTTGCAGAAGGTTGCTGAAGAGGGTGTGCCTCAAGCTATGCTGGAAGCCCAGTTGCATCAGTTAGAGCTGCAACAGCGCGAAATTAATGGTGATGGCTATCCTTATGGCCTGAGTTTGATCATGTCTTCGCTCGGGGCCGCTGTTAACAAGGGTGATCCAATCGCTATTCTGAACCTTGATCCAGTGCTAGAAAAGCTGCGTGAAGCGATCAAACAACCTGACTTTGTTCAGGCCATGGTTAAGGAGCTTTTAGATAACCCGCATCGCGTTCGTTTGACTTTACGCCCAGACAACAAACTAGCAGCTAGTCGTGATGCTGCAGAGAAAGCGCAGTTGGCTCAAATTAAAGCGGGTTTATCAGATGACGATAAACAACGGCTAATTGATCGTGCTGCTGAGCTAGCGGAGCGACAAGAACAGGTCGATGATGAATCGATTCTACCGAAAGTGACATTGACCGATGTACCAGATGAGATGTCTGTTCCAGAAGCAGTTGCGGTTGATTCTACGCTTCCTTTGACGCGTTATGATCGTGGCACCAACGGTATTGTTTATCAGCAGGTGATTATGGAGCTTCCGCAGTTAACGGAAGATGAGCAGCACATACTGCCTCTATACAGCTATCTTCTTACTGAATTGGGCTGTGGTGATCGTACTTATCAAGAGAATCAGCAGTATCAAACAGAAGTGACCGGTGGTGTTCATGGTTTTGCTTCAGTCAGGGGGGCGCCTGATAATGAGCAGGATGTAAAAGGCTACTTCACATTAACAGGCAAAGCCTTAGTGTCTAAACATGAGGCGTTGTTAGATCTGCTGAAAGAGACGCTGCAATTTGCACGCTTTGATGAATTGCCTCGTATTCGTGAAGTGGTATCTCAACAACGTACCCGTAAAGAACAAGGTATCACCGGGCAAGGCCATGCATTCGCAATGATGGCTGCAGCAGCGAAGATGAGCCCGGCTGCAGCACTATCTCATGCAACAAAAGGTCTTGAGTCTATCTGCTATTACAAGCAGCTGGATGATCAGCTAGAGAATGACGATGCTCTTAAACAGCTTTCACAACGTCTCCAAGAGTTGCATAGCAAGATCCAGTTTGCCCCTCGCCAATACCTAGTAGTGGCTGAAGATGAGTATCAGGCTAGTGTTCAGAGCTACTTAGAGTCTATCTGGGCAGATGTGCCGAGTGAAACCTCTGCAGGGTTCTTACTGCCAGAGTTACGTAGCAAGGTGAAACAGGCTTGGGTTACCAGTACACAGGTAAGCTTCTGTGCTAAAGCATACCCAACTGTGGCGGTAGATCATCCTGATTCTGCGCCACTTACCATCTTGGGTGACTTCCTACGTAATGGCTATCTTCACCGCGTTATACGAGAGAAGGGTGGCGCGTACGGTTCTGGTGCTGGTCAGGACTCTGGCGATGCAGCTTTCCGTTTCTTCTCTTACCGTGATCCTCGTTTATCTGAAACTTTGGATGACTTTGATGGTGCGGTGAAATGGCTTCTGGAGACGGATCATGATGCTCAGAAACTAGAAGAAGCGATTCTGGGTGTTGTCAGCTCGATTGATAAGCCAGGATCACCGGCTGGTGAAGCTAAGCAAGCATTCCACAGTTCATTGTTTGGGCGCACGCCAGAACAGCGTAAAGCGTTCCGTGCGCGTATCTTGAATGTGACATTGGATGATCTAAAGCGCGTTGCCAAAACTTATCTTTTGGATAAAGAGGGCAGTGTGGCTGTGATCACCAGTAAAGAGCAGGCAGACAGTCTATCCGACGACTTTGAAGTAATTGAAGTCTAAATAAGGTAAGATCCGGCTGGCGATTACGGGAGACTGTGATCGCTAGACATTTATTGCTTAATAATCTTCAAGCCTCTATGCCCACACAAGCGCTTTATCAAGGTGCGCTGTTTATCATTCTGTCAGAACTGTTTTTGGTCTGTTCTGGCATGGTCGTAAAGCAGATCACTCATCAGCTACCCACTGAGATTATCGTATTTGCCCGTAACCTCTTTGCGTTAATTCTATTGATGCCTTGGTTATTGCGAAATGGGATCTCCTCGATAAAAACGAGCTCTCTTCGATTTCATATTGCGCGTGCGGCGGTCGGTGTGACTGCCATGATGTGTCTTTACTATTCATGGGGACACTTGCCTTTAGCAGAGGCGGCGTTGATCAAACAAACAGCTCCATTCTTTATTCCATTATTCGCCTTATGGTGGTTAGGTGAAAAGATTTCTGGGGTAGTGAAACTGGCAATATGTGTTGGTTTCTTTGGTGTTTTTCTAGTGTTGAATCCCGGGCAGGGAACACTCAATGTTGCTGTGCTAATTGCGCTTTTTGGTGCAATGCTGGGGGCGCTAGCAAAAGTTATTATCCGTAGGATGAGCGATACAGAACCAGCCAGTCGCATCGTTTTTTATTTCGCTTTGTTTAGTACCGTTTTAGCTTTGCCGCCAGCGATGCTTAATTGGGTTACGCCCAATTTAGTTGAATTGGGTTGGTTATTGCTGATGGCCATTACCTCAACAGTTGCCCAGCTGTTATTGAGTAAAGGCTATGGTCTTGCACCAGCAGGACAGTTGGGGCCGTACACATACGCTTCGGTAGTCTTTGCTGCACTGTTTGGTTGGTTATTATGGGATGAAGTATTAGGCGTCTACAGCTTAATAGGTTTGTGCTTGATCTTCTCGGCTGGATTGTTGTCCCTTTCTTCCCGTAAAACGGCTAAATCCTAGTAACAATTGTTTGGTGTTTGAACAGTTTTACCTGTCAGCTATCAATTTTTCGTCATGAAGCGAAAAAAGTACTTGTAATCCATTCTCAGAGTGGTACTACTGTAAGTGTACAGGGGCGCACAAAAACATTAATTCATAGCGCTCTCACTGCAACAAGGCATTAAGGATTTGCACATGAATATCAAAATTACTCACCGCAATGCTAAAGTTTCTGACAGTGTAAAAGAGAAAGTAGAGGAATGGCTGAATAGCAGCCAAGAACGTTACGAAGTTATTACTAGTGCTCACGTTATTATTGAAAAAAATGATCGTGAGGACGTTGCTGAAGCAACAATTCACGTAGCAGGTAAAGATATCTTTGCGAAAGCATCCGCTGATAACTTGTATGCTGCTCTGGATGCGATGGCTGATAAAATTGATCGTCAGCTAGATAAGATTCACCAGAAAAACGTGAATAAAAAAGGAAATCAGAGACCCGCTGCAACAGTTGAAATGGCAGCGGATGAGGAACTCAGCTTAGCCTGATCTAGGATATAAAGTTTCTAAAGCCCAGCTATATGCTGGGCTTTTTTATTTCTAGAACAAAATTTTATATGCATCAGGCTTGCATAAGTGTCGTTATTGGATGGATAATGATAAGTGTTATCATTAGCGTGTAGGTATTGGAGTAGGTAGTGAAGGCAGCGTTATTTTACGGCACCACAACAGGTAATACTGGCGATATTGCAGATAAGATAAAAGGTAGTTGGGATGCCGGCGAACTAGAGTTATTTGATGTCGCAGACAGTTCGCTCTCTGCTGCAAAAGATTTTGATATTCTTATTTTTGCTATACCTACGTGGGATTATGGTGAAGTACAGGAAGATTGGCTGGAAGTATGGGATGAAGTGGAACAGTTGGATTTCAGTGGTAAACAGGCTGCCTTTATCGGTCTTGGTGATCAGTTTGGCTATCCTGAATGGTTTGTCGATGCAATGGGTATGCTACATGATAAAATCGTAGCTAAAGGCGCTGAGATTGTTGGTCACTGGTCTGTTGAGGGTTATGAATTCGAAGAATCTAAAGCATTAACAGACGACAAAAAACATTTTATTGGTTTGGCTTTAGATGAAGATTGGCAGCGTGATCAAACTGATGAACGCATCTCCGATTGGTTAGACCAAGTTAAACTTGAGCTAGGCGTTTTCTAATCTATCCAGCGACCTGAGTATTATGAGCCCTGGTTTTACAGGGCTTTTTTGTGTCTGTCGTTCTCTGGCCTATGCTGTAATAAAGCTACTTTCTATAAGGTAGTAAGAAACTAGGTCAGATAGGGATAGCTATGTCCGCCAGCAAACTCCGCTCGGAAATTAAAGCGATCTCAGTGCTGAGTATCTTATTTTGCTTATTTGCAGCCATTAATTTCCATTCACCACTGCTTCCACAATTAGAAAATTACTGGCTCGATTTAACGCTTCAACAGCGAGCAGAGAAAAGAGTAGCAAGTGAGCAAATAGTAGTCATCGATATAGATGATGCGAGCCTGAATAACCTTGCGCCTATTGCGGGTGGTTGGCCTTGGCCAAGGGCTGTCCATGCCGAGCTGGTGGAGTTGTTACAGTTACAGAAACCTGCTGCAGTAGTGTTTGATGTGCTATTTGCCGATAGAGATATTTTTAACCCTGAAAGTGATCAGTATTTTAGTGAGGTGTTGGCTGCATCGAATAATGTCTATCTACCGTTCTTACATTTGCAAACCTATTCTGATCATCTGTTTCCGCGTTTAGACCAATATCCAGAGACTGTTCCCATACAAAAGCCAGATACCGTTTCGACTATTCCTCATGCAAGTTTGGTCTTACCTAATGCGGTTAACGCGAGTGTTTGGCGTTTAGGCAGTATCAATTTCCATCCAGATAAAGATGGTGTTGGGCGTAAGTACGCCGCAATACATCCAATATCTGATTGGGGAATTATTACGATGCCTGCACGAATTGCTGTTGATCTTAATGGCTTTGAGATTGAAGAGAAGTCAATTTGGATCGATTGGTATCAAGGCAAAGGAGAGCCCTATCCCAGACTCTCTTATAGCGAAGTGTATACCCAATTAAGTCAAGGCGATGATTTTAAAGAGCCTAACTATTTTAAGGACAAAATCATTGTAATCGGTTCAACTGCTGCGGGTTTACATGATATCCAAGTCACACCAATTACTAGTACTTACCCCGGTGTTTTTATCTTAGCTACGGCTATTAATAACTTTATGGATCAGAGCTTTCTGCAACCGGTAGATGCTTTGCTAGTTTTGGTGATTGTGGGTGTAAGCTTTGGTGTTTTAGTGCTGTTGCTAGTTCGTGTGGGCAATTTCTATTACGCACTCATCGGAATAGGCGTTTTAATCGGAGTAAACGTGCTGTTCAGTTATCGGCTTTTGATCATGAAAGGGATGATGTTCCCTGTTATGGCTTGGCTGGTGGCTTATATATTTGTTGCGGTTTCTTTTTACGCATTCCGCTTATTGCAGCAGCAGAGAGAGATGAAAAAAACGGTCGATATTTTTGGCCGTTTTTTAGACCCGAAAGTTGTGAAAATTTTGCTTGATCAAGGAATCACCGATCAAGCTTTGGCAGGAAAAAGTACGCGGGTAACCATCTTATTTACCGATATCCGTGAGTTTACTCATCTTTCTGAATACCGTAGTGCTACCGAAATTGTAGAACTTCTAAATCATTACTTCTCTCGCCAGGTAGAAGTTATTTTTCAGCATAAAGGTACGCTCGATAAGTTTATCGGTGATGCCATTATGGCGTTTTGGGGTGAGCCAATTGAAAATCCCGGTCAAGAGATTGCTGCTGTGAATGCGGCTTTGGATATGGTGGATCAAATGGTCAGCTTTAGACGAGAGTTTGGCTTATTTGATTTCGATATAGGTATTGGTCTCCATACGGGCGAGGTCGTTGTTGGGGCAATAGGTACCCAAAGTCGCTACGATTACACTGCTATTGGTGATGCTGTAAACGTAGCTAGTCGCATCGAAGGGCTGACTAAAGAAACAGGTCGAAGGATTTTGGTTTCTGAAGAAACTCGACAGGCATGTGGGGATGCTTTTGACTTCGAGCTGATTGGTGACTATAAGGTTAAAGGCCGGGAAAAATTGGTAACCGTCTATCAGCCAAGGAGGTTGAGTGATGAACCTTAAATTACTAATTATCGGTCTTCCATTTATGAGCTCCACTTGGGCGACTGCTCAAACTGCCTACACAGTCAGAGATATCCCTGTCTACCAAACTCCCTCAATTTCTAGCACTGTCGTTACGAAACTCTCTGAAAAATCCTCTGTAAATATTCTGCGACGAAGCGGTGGTTGGTACGAAGTACGAACGGGTAATACTGACTCTGGTTGGGTGAAAATGATAAACCTTCGATATGTGAGTAATCCTAGCACGCAACAAGTTGCGGGCAATATGCAGTACCGCTCAAAAACAACGTTGACTACCGGTGTTAGAGGGCTGGATGAAGGCGGGATTATATCGAGTGGGTCAGGTGTCTCCCTTAGCAAAGTAAAAGGTTATAAAGTGAGTGCAGATGCGGCTACCAAGTTTGCACGGGAAGGGGGATTGAAAGCACGAAGCATGAATTATGTGGAGTAGCTTATGTCTATATTGAAAATAAACGCTATCAAAGGGGTTGTTGCTGGTTTTCTTTTGCTGGGTTTAAGCGGCTGTCAGGTCAATAACATCAATCTGACCCCATTAATGGAAGCAGGAAAAAAATCGACCGATCTATTTGAGAAAAGCTTGGCTGAAGAAGTTGAGATCGGTGAGGAAGTGAGTGTTGTTCTGCTTCAAAAAGCCTCCATATATAACGTCCGAGATGTTCAAAAGTATGTGAATTCAGTGGGAATGTGGCTCGCTCAACAAACTGAACGATCTGATATCCCTTGGACCTTTTCAGTGTTACGAGATGATAGTTTTAATGCTTTCGCCACGCCCGGTGGATTTATCTATATTACAACGGGGACTTTAGAGCAGTTGGAGAGCGAAGCTGAGCTTGCAGGTGTGCTAGCTCATGAAATTGCACATGTGGTTCAAAAGCACCATCTCCGTGCTATTCAGAAGGAAGCTAAGATTGGTATTGCAGCAGATCTTGCTCGGTTCTTGCGTGACAGTCAAAGCGATTCAGATAGCAGTGGAGCTACGGTATTTGGTGACCACTCAGTTGAAAATAAACTGCTGAATACCATTCAGGATGTTTACAGTGATGGTTTAGCTCGAAGTGATGAATTAGAAGCGGATAAGATGGGCATGGTGATCGCAGCCAGAGCTGGCTATGATTCCATGGCTTATATCGCTGTATTGCAAAAGATAGATGCTCAACAGGATGATAGTTCGTTTTGGCAGGCTTTTAGTAAGCGCCACCCAAGCGCTGAAGATCGTTTGTCAGAACTGCACAAGTTAGCGGATAAGATGACTTATATAGAAGGTAAAGAGCTTAATAATCGTTATTCCAAAATGATAAAGTAGATGTACATGGGATATCGGAATAAATGTAATGGATCTTTCCAATAAAGAGTCTTTTCTAATCAGCGTGTGTGGGCCTGATCGAATAGATGTTGTGCTTAAGCAGTGGCAGCAACTTACATTGTATCTGCCTATTCACCATGCTAAGCCATTTGGTATGCCTATTCCTGAACATCTTGAAAATCAGCTCCGTCACACGCTTGAGAAATGTATTGAAAGAGATGATGCAATGGTATTTATAGCTGAGGGCGAAAAGGTTTATGGGACCATTGCCGTCATTCTGAATCAGCAAACAGCTTATACTCAGCCTAATAGCAGTGTTTTGTTTAATTTATGGGTCGAACCTGATCAGCGTAGAAAAGGGATAGGGCAAGCATTGGTCGCGGATGCTAAACAGTGGCTTAAAGCTCAAGGGGTGACCTCTGTTCAGGCTGGATGGCATCCCGGAAATCCTGAAGCTGATCGTTTTTGGTTGAAACAAGGATTTTCACCTTACGAAACGATTGGCTCTGCATTTTTATAGTTAAGTAATCATTATTAATAAACTTTTCCCCGCACATTTCTATTTTTAAGGAATTAAATGAGCAAAGCACAGCAAAAATGGGATCAAAGATACTTGGCGAAAAGCCAAGGCCTAGAATCGGAGCCTGTTGCACCAGAATATCTACAACGTCAGTGGCGTTTTTTAAAAACAGGTCGTGTATTAGATCTGGCAGCAGGAGATGGGGCTGCCTCTATCTTTCTGGCCAAACAAGGCTTTAGCCCGGTAGCAACAGATATATCTCAAGTAGGTTTGGATCGTTTGTCTGAGGCTATGACTAAGTTGGGCTTGGAAGTGGAAACTGCTCAATTGGATCTAGAAGAGGAATCGGTGGATCTGTCAGGTCTGGGGTTGTTCGATTCGATTGTTATCTCCAGATATAAACCGGCTGATGGATTATGGGAGCAGCTGCTTGCTCTATTGAAGCCTGAAGGTACTTTATTAATGACTACGTTCAATCTGTTCCAGCATGAACGTACCGGTTTTTCTAAGCGGTTCTGTTTAAGAGAAAACGAACTTTTAGATCATTGTGCTGAATTAGCTTTAGTAGATTTTGAATCTGATCGTAACCAATCGGGGATGGATTCTTATATTTTTAAAAAAAGAAACTAAGAAATAGATCTAAAATAAACCTTGCTATCAGTATGTATATACATTGTGATGCAATGAATTTACAAGGCATATTCGCAGTACATCGCTTGTCTGCCTTGGATCAAATATTTCAGTTTTTTTACCGAAAAATTACTGTTTTGTAACAAAACTGTAATTACTCTAGGAAATAATTCCGTCATAATTCGCGCGCCTGAACACAGGTGTGTTCAATTTTTTTCAGACTTTTAAGGTGCGTTGTATGGTAGCAACCAGTACCCCATTCTTGCAGATGTTTGCACGTTCACCGTTCAAACCTATGCAGGATCACATTGCAAAAGCGCAAGAATGTGCCGTTGAGCTTATTCCATTCATTGAAGCAGTCATCGCTGAAGACTGGAATGAAGCAGAGAAAGTACAAGCACGTATCGCTGTTTTAGAAGGCGAAGCAGATGCAATGAAGAAAGAGATTCGCCAGAATCTGCCTAAAAGTATTTTCCTTCCAGTTCCTCGTACGGATCTTCTAGAAGTTGTTCGTATGCAGGATAAGATTGCAAATCGCGCTAAAGATATCGCAGGCATCATGCTTGGCCGTCAAATGAAAGTGCCAACTGAGATGCAGCAAGATATGAAAGATTATGTTCGTGTCGCTTTGCAAACGTCTGAGCAGGCTTTAACTGCGCTTAAAGAACTGGACGAATTGGTAAATAGCGGTTTTGGTGGCCACGAGATTGATGTCATCGAAAAAATGCTAGAAAAATTGGATGCCCTAGAGCACAACACGGATGAACACGAACGTGCTATTCGCCTAAAACTATTTAGCATCGAGAAAGAGCTTCCACCGGTAGATGTAATTTTCCTCTATCAGGTTATTAGTTCGATCGGTGACCTGGCTGATCGCGCACAACAGGTTGGTAGTCGTTTACAGCTATTAGTTGCTCGTTAATTCATTCGGTAAGTTAAGATGGAAATCATTTCTCAGTACGGCCATATTCTTGTCATTTTGGCATGTGTCTTCGGCTTCTTTATGGCTTGGGGTGTTGGTGCAAACGATGTTGCCAATGCCATGGGTACTTCAGTTGGTTCAAAGGCGCTGACCTTGAAGCAAGCGATCATGATCGCTATTGTCTTCGAATTTATGGGAGCTTATCTTGCGGGTGGTGCTGTAACAGCGACAATCCGTAAAGGTATCATCGACCCAGCTATTTTGTCTGGAACGCCTGATTTACTTGTTTTTGGTATGCTGTCTGCACTTTTGGCAGCTGGTATCTGGTTATTAGTGGCGACACATTTTGGCTGGCCTGTATCTACAACGCACTCTATCGTTGGTGCGATTGTGGGTTTTGCGGCAGTTGGCATATCTGTTGATGCGGTCAACTGGGGTAAAGTAACTAAGATTGTTGCAAGTTGGGTAGTATCGCCAGTAACAGCTGGGCTCATAGCCTTCTTCTTATTTAGAAGTGTGCAGAAGTTGATACTGGATACTGACAATCCTTTTGCCAACGCTAAGAAATACATTCCAGGTTACATCTTCCTAGTGGGCTTCATGGTTTCCATGGTGACGTTCACTAAAGGCCTTAAACACGTCGGTTTAGATCTTAGCTGGGGGCAAAGTGCACTAGCATCTATAGCTATTGC
The DNA here is from genome assembly GCF_047778105.1 of Neptuniibacter sp. QD37_11. Taxonomy (NCBI): domain Bacteria; kingdom Pseudomonadati; phylum Pseudomonadota; class Gammaproteobacteria; order Oceanospirillales; family Oceanospirillaceae; genus Neptuniibacter; species Neptuniibacter sp. QD37_11. The sequence continues at coordinate 1,483,916 of NZ_CP180552.1, forward strand.
GGTTGTGATTATGGTGATTGGTATGCAGATGCAAAAGCGTATCACACCTGACCCAGATGCTGATCGTGACCATCACTTTACTAGTGTTGAAAAACTGTTTGGTATTTTGATGATGTTCACTGCCTGTGCAATGGCATTTGCTCATGGTTCAAATGACGTAGCAAACGCTGTAGGTCCTGTAGCTGCAATCGTAGGGGTTGTATCAGCCGGTGGTGAGGTTGTTCAAAAATCAGCTATGCCAGTTTGGATCTTACTACTTGGCGGCGGCGGTATCGTTGCTGGTCTAGTTATGTACGGCCACAAGGTAATCGCAACAGTAGGTAACAACATTACTGAACTTACACCAAGCCGTGGTTTCGCTGCGACACTAGCTGCTGCAACAACAGTTGTATTTGCGTCGGGTACTGGTTTGCCAATATCCACTACTCACACGTTGGTAGGTGCTGTATTGGGTGTAGGTCTTGCGCGTGGTATGGCTGCACTTAATCTGCGCATCGTAGGTACGATATTTGTATCTTGGGTAGTAACTCTGCCTGCAGGTGCCGGTCTAGCAATCATCTTTTTCTTCATGTTTAAAGGTATGTTTACCTAAACGTGGAAGTGCTTTGAGTAGAAAAGCCCTGTATTCGCGAGAATACGGGGCTTTTTTCTGTCTAAAACAATTAAATGATCACAAATCCATCATAATGATGTAAAATTTGGGCCCAATTTTTTGCTTTGGGAGTAAATCCCTAAGCTAGAACCAGAAATATCCGGAAAGAAGATGCATACAGTTGAGAAGATCGGCGGCACTTCCATGAGCCGCTTTGAGGAATTGATGGACACCATTTTGGTGGGTAAGCGCACCACACCAGAGGAACTGTATAACCGAATTTTTGTTGTGTCAGCTTATGGCGGTATTACCAACTATCTTCTTGAGCACAAAAAAACCGGTGAGCCTGGTGTTTATGCACGTTTTGCGAATGCTGAAAGCGAGCAGGCGTGGATCGATGAGTTGAGTAAAGTTCAGGCGAAAATGGAAGAGATCAATGCTGAACTTTTCGCTGATATGGAATTTGAACGCAACGCAGCTGATGCTTTTGTAATCGAGCGTTTGAATGATGTTCGTGATTGCATGAAGAGCCTGCACCACCTTTGTACTTACGGTCACTTCCAGTTGGAAGAGCACCTGATGAAAGTGCGTGAGATGCTAGCATCTATCGGTGAGGCGCACAGTGCATATAACTCTGTGCTTGCTCTGCGTAAAGCTGGTATTAATGCTCGTTTTGTTGATCTGACTGGTTGGCACTTAGATCAACCTCTACCGTTTGAAGAAATGGTTAAGACTCAGTTTGCCGATGTTCAGATCGACAAAGAGATGGTGATTGCTACAGGCTATACGCACTGTGAAGAAGGTCTGATGAAGACTTTTGACCGTGGTTACAGCGAGATGACTTTTAGCACGATTGCGACTGTAACAGGTGCAACTGAAGCGATCATCCATAAAGAATATCATTTGAGTTCTGCAGATCCGATGCTAGTCGGTACTGATAACGTAGTCACAATTGGTGCGACTAACTATGATGTGGCTGATCAGCTGTCTAACTTAGGTATGGAAGCTATCCATCCAAAAGCTGCGAAAGGTTTGCGTCGTAATGGTGTTAAATTGCGTATTAAGAACGCATTTGAGCCAGAGCACGAAGGCACGGTTATCTGTCAGGATTACCACAGCAACGCTCCTCGTGTGGAGATTATCGCTGGTCGTAATGATGTTTTTGGCATCGAAATCTTCGACCAAGAGATGCTAGGTGATGCGGCTTACGATATTGAGATCTCTAAGCTTCTAGCTCAGTTGAAACTTTACGTGATCAACAAAGATGCTGATGCGAACAGTATCACGTACTATGTTGGTGGCTCTCGTAAGATGGTTAACCGCGCAACGCGCCTAATGGAAGAGATGTATCCAGAAGGCCAGATCCGTCTGCACAACCTTGCGATCGTTTCTGCTATCGGTTCACACATGAAGGTTAAAGGTATTCTTGCTCGTACAGTAAGTGCTTTGGCTGAAGCGGATATCAACGTAATGGCGCTTCACCAGTCTATCCGTCAGGTAGAGATGCAGTGTGTTGTCTCTGAAGATGACTACGAGAAGGCGATCATTGCATTGCATGCCGCTCTGATTGAGCAGAGCCCGCAGAACGTAAATACTGCGGCTTAATCGCAAACATCTGTAAAGCCCGCGAAAGCGGGCTTTTTTATTTCTGCATTTCCATCTAATCTGCTTACTATTCTTGGTAAGGCGAAAAACTGATGGAAAAGCAGTCCCTAGAGTTCATTTATACAGCACTGAAATCTGCAGAAGAGCACGTGCGCAGCTTTGATACTAAAGCGCAGATTGTCGGTGTGGGTTACATTTTTACAGCAGGCTTAATCCATACAATCGGTTCTACGTTGCCGCAAAGGGATGATTATATCTCCAGCATATTGGCGATCATCCTCTCTTGGGGATTGGTCATTGGGCCGATCATTTTATTTGGTGCGGTTTTATATCCTACGCGCAATACGGCACCAAAAGTGGGGGCTGAGCACAGTAAAGTTTTGAAACTCTTTTTCACTGATAGTGAGCATTCAGAATCGACAGGGCATTACCTTAAAGCGCTGGAAAGTTCTGATCTGCGAGTCGAGCTGACTTATGAGTTATTAAAAGTCTCTGGTCTGCGAAATTTAAAACGTAACCGCTTTCTCCGTGCCTTATGGGCAGCGTTGATCTGTTTAATCATGCTTTTTGGTCTTCAGCTTTATCGAGCTGTGTTCGCTTAAAGTGTAAACGCGCTTCTATTCCTAACTCGTTGATTTTAGAATGCTCAGTATCTAAAAGATTAAGGGTAAGTAATGCAGTTAGTGACCATGACCCCAATCCGCAGTCATTTGAATCTGCGTCAGGGAGTGAATGAAAGAAGTGCTGAATATAGCCAATTCCTTTCGCAGTTAGATTGTGTGTTACAAAAGCGGTTGGTCAAACAGCTTGATGAATCAGGCGATCTATCAAACCGCATTGCTGTTCAGCATCAAAATCAGGGCAAAGCTTACACCAATACTGGCTCTGACGATCGAGACACTCTGTGTTTATTCACTCACACTAAACAAATTACTGATCAGCTTAGTCTTGAGGCGAAGGTTTATAGTAATACCTTGTCTGTGGTGACCGTGACTATGGAGATGGAGTATGTCGTTGCTACACTCGAAGATATCGCTCAAACCTTGAGTGCTGACATTAGCCTACCTTCGGCAGAGTCTAACTATCAGGATCGAATCACAGCGCTTTGTCGCTCGATTGTTAAAGTCCCACAGAAGCCTGATGGACATGCTTTGCTTCCAGAGATCTATCAACTCCTCGATGAAGATACTGAACTGACGCTAGAGCTATTTGCCCAAGCCCAATCAACCTATCTGATTTCAAAATACTATCGCGACGAGCTTTACCCAGCGCTTCGTGATCTGCCTAAAACGATTCAGATTAACTATCTGGAAGCTTTGGGAGATTTCTCTGGCTTTAATGATATTAAAGAAACCGATGGTTCTAATGTCGATCAGCCATGGAGCTCTCGCTTACTGCGTTTAGATCGTTCTGAAAGGGAAGGAAATGAGTCGCTTATTGAAAACTGGTTAGCTGAAACACCTCATCCAGAACACGCTAAAGAGATTCTTGAGCAGGATAGAATGGATTCCTTAGTGTGGCTTAACTATGTATTAGTTGATGAAATCGATGAAAAGAACAAGCCTCTGCGTCACAAGTCAGACTACAAGTTAGAGGCTATGGGATTAGCTCAGTACTTTTATGCAGTACAACATGCCTGTAATTCCAATCTTTATATGGCGATCTCGGATACCTATTTAGAGAGTAATACCCATGTCGCCGAAGATATATTGGCGGGGGTGCGTGCGACGACGCGTATGCATATCAGTGATTATCATGAGAACTGCCAATATCTCACCCGAGATAAAAAGTTACTGCTCGAGAATATCCTAGCTGGCTGGGATTATGATCAGATGGTTCAGAATTCTGAGCGCCTGATTGAGGTCTGCTCTAGTAAAATTAAGGATATACATGCAACCCGTTCGGAAAAAAGCAGCTTCTACACCGATCTAATTCTTGTTGCGATTGGTTTTATCAGTCTGTTCGATCTTGCGATCACCATCTCTGAATACAGCCGTACTTATACATCAAATGCGGCGCTAGGTTATAGAGATGAACAGCCCTCTAGTTTCTTGAGTGGCGTGGCTAATATGGAAACTGACCTGCTTCTACTGAGCAGTGTTGTCTCAATCATTCTTTTATTTGTTGTGTACTATGTTGCGAAACGTCGTTAAATCTTTTGCTGTCATCGCCTTGATCTTGAATGTGGCGGTAGCTAGCCCTTTTCAAGCACAGCCTGTTTATACCTCTGATTGGAAGCCGTTTGTTAATGGTGAAGAAGAAGAGAAAGGTGTTGTTTCCCGAGTGGTACAGCTCGCCTTTTGGGAGATGGGTTTGGAGGCTGAACGAGCTAGTCTGGATTATTACTTCAGCTATAAGTTGGTAAAAAATCAGCAGGTTTTACTAAGTTATCCCTATTTCAAAACAGATAAGCGCTCGCAAGAGGTGTTGTTCTCAGATCCGCTGATGTCTATAGAGAATGGCCTTTTTTATAACTCTAAATGGCAGCAATATTCCGGTAAAGCCATCGATTTTAACCAACAGAAAGTAGGTAAAGTCGCTGGTTATAGCTATGGTGCTGAAATTGAACCTTTACTGAAAAATGCTAAGGTCTATAACAGTGATCTTCAGGCTTTAACGGCATTATCTAAAGGCGAAATTGATCTATTACCAGCTAGCATTGAGGTTGCGAAAGTAATGTTACATAAGCACTTTCCTCATCTGTTACATGAGTTTAAATTGCTCGAAAATCATCGCGGTACAGACAGTGTTCATCTAGTGGCTAGCGCTAATGATGAAGGTCGGGAATTTATTCAGCGATTTAATTCGGCGTTAGCGCGTTTAAAGTCGAAAGGTATGATTGAACAGCTGCTTACCTCTAAAGCAGATGTTCAAGGTAGTGGTTATGTTCGACTGGTGCCGGCGGAAGGCTTTCCTTTAATTACTGGCTATGAGATGAATGCTCAAGGAGATAAGCAGTTCTTTGTTATTCCTCAGGGCAGCAGGGCGACGGTGTTAGCTTGGCATGATGTTGTTTTAAAGCCGCATGCTACTGAAAAAGTGTTTGATGGCATGATGAAGTATTCTCAGGTAAAGGTGGTCGATGGACCACATGCGGGCCGATCACTTTTCGTAAGAAACATGCACCTAGAGGTAGAGTAGTGGTTTCAGTCACACTAGGCTGGCTTGGGACAATACTTTACCTGTTGGCTCATGCTTGGCTTTCCTTACTTAAAAATAAAGCCTCTTATCACTACTATCTGGCCAATTTAGTTGCCGCAATTTTGGTGGCTACATCTTCTTACCTGATTGCATCTTGGCAGGCGGTCGTAATTAATGTGTTTTGGGCGCTGGTTAGTTTTGCTGCCATGAAAAACTATGTATTACCGCGTCTGCCTTTCAGTAATGCCCAATTATATGGGCTGCTGGGCGTCATGTTTCTGGCAGGAGCTGGTGGCTTGCTGTTTTCGTATGCTCAGCAAGGAATGGCTATCTTGGCTTGGAGTTCATCTATTGCTTATTGCTTAGGCTACTGGCGATTTTCTGCAGGGCGGTTAAGTCAGCAGTCCTACTATCTCGTCAATACTTATGCGGCGGTGATGTTGTTGCCGCAGCTTTATACCGATGCAAACTGGCCGGTATTAGTGTTACAAATCGTTTGGGCCTCAGTCTCATTGTGGGGCTGGTATAAGGGGCGAGAAGGTTATGTGCTGTCTCCTTAATTTCTCATCTGTTGGCAGCTTTCTTTTTATATGGGTAAAACATGTCTGAACCAAATACACCTCAATTAGATATTGATGAACTAGCGCGAGAGCACTTTTACCAAGTGTTATACGGACGTAGGGATGTGCGAGGTCAGTTTTTACCGAATTCTATACCTGATGATGTGCTGACTAATATTTTGCATGCCGCACATCATGCTCCATCGGTCGGTTTATCGCAGCCTTGGAACTTTATTCTGATTCGTGACGAGGCTAAGCGTCAGCGAGTTTTTGATGCTTTTCAAAAAGCTAACGATGAAGCTGCAGAAATGTTTAGTGGCGAGCGACAAGTTCAATATCAAGCATTAAAACTGCAAGGCATACTCGATTCACCTCTTAATGTTTGTATCACTTGTGATCGAAAGCGAGGTGGTCCCGTTGTGCTTGGCAAGACCCATCAGGCCGAAATGGACTTGTATAGTACTGTTTGTGCGGTACAAAACTTTTGGCTTGCTGCAAGAGCAGAAAATATAGGGGTGGGCTGGGTGTCTATTATTGATAGGGATGTATTGGCTAAGTTACTTGAGCTCCCAGAAGGCGTAGTCCCTGTCGCTTATTTGTGTGTGGGTTATGTCTCAGAGTTTCTAAAAAAACCTGAACTTGAACTGGCTCAGTGGGAAAAACGCAGCCAATTGGAAGAGATGATTTTTACTGATAACTGGGGGAATAAAGCTTAGCTTTAGCTGATCTGGCGTTAATGAAAATGAACCTTGCTGTTTGAAAAATGATCTATATTGATTATATCGCCGTTTAATTTGAAACAGATTTAAACGGTTTATAGGTTGACCGCAGGGAGGTTCGATATGCGTTTCGTCCTCAGTTTTGCTGTCGTTGTCACTTTACTTACCTTGTTCATATCGCCAGTTAGCGCGCTTGAGGTGAGGAGTACGAGCGTACAGTTTTCTCCGTTGATAGAGCGGATTGTGCAGGCCAAAATAAAGCCTGTTTTAAAGCAGTTACCGGATAAAGATCAAAAGCTTTTAGCCCCAGTTGAAATTTCCGTGGTCGAAAACCTTCGTGCTGCGGGTATGGCTTTGGCTATCGATGACACACCCCCTCTGATTATTATTAATGATCGATTCCTAAAAGGCCTGTCCGCTTATATCGAAGCCTATTTGCTCTCTCAATCCTTGAGCCGGCCCGAGCTAGTTGAAGAGTACTTTAGTGATTATTTCTGGCGCCATCACCCATCCTTTGTTGGTCCTCTACCAAAATCACCTGCTGATTGGCTAAGTGCCTCGCCAGAACAAAGAGAGCAGATCCAAGTAGAGCATGAGCGTCTACTGGAAAGTGTCATTGTCGATGTGCTGCTACACGAGATGGGTCATCATGCAGAGCATGCTTTCTACGGATATCGCGCATCGCAATATGTGAGAGAGGATAATGAGCGTCTAGCAGACGATTGGGCGGCCAAAGTGAAAGATGAGCACTTCAAGCCAGATGATGCTTTAGGGCGCTTGATTTCCATTGGATATATCTTTGAACAAGATCGCTGGGCGGCACTAAAACGGGATGATTACTATCCTAGAATGTTAGCAGGCGTTGCTGATCATTTACCGATCTTATGTGAAGATGCAACTGAGGCATCAAAACAGCATTTCTGTAATCAGCTTTATGACAACATCAGGAACTATTTTTCCAAAAAGGTAGTAGATACCTATGCTCAGAGAAGAGAGCGGGGTGATACGTTTGCAAGTTTTCCTATGGGCCAGATTCATTTAGCGAAGAATAATTTTGTCGATGCCTGTAATTACTTCAATGAGAGTCTTATTTACGGTCAGGTTGCTCGAGCTGCAATTTATGTAGGTTGGTGTTACCAAAATGGTTATCTAGAGCCTTCTCCTCCAGATGCGCAGGTCTTAGCTATGGCGAGAGTGAGTTATGGCTTCTCCGATAAGAAAAATATTGCAGGAATGCTCGATTCTAGTGGATCTCAACATTAGGGCGAGTTAGTGTTGCCATATTGTTAGGTGCTTGGTAATTTCTGCACCAGTTTTGAATCATAGAGTTAGGAGAACATAAATGGCACGCGCTACAGCTCGACATATCCTTGTAGACACAGAAGCACGTTGTAACGAACTAAAAGCAGAAATCGAAGGTGGTTTGGACTTTGCTAAAGCTGCGCAAGAAAATTCAACTTGTCCATCAGGTGCTCAAGGCGGCGATTTAGGCTCTTTCGGCCGTGGTCAGATGGTTCCAGAATTCGATACAGCTGTATTCACAGGTGAAGTAGGTGTTGTTCAAGGTCCAATCAAAACTCAGTTTGGTTACCACCTACTAGAAGTGACAAGTCGCGAAGACTAATACAAGTTTTTAGCTTGTAACTTATAGACTTTAAAAGTGCCGTATAGCGGCACTTTTTTGTATCTGTTTTGTTTATTTCTTGGATGCTGGTTTCATGCTGAAAGTGATAGTTACTGTAATCTCGCTCATAATCGTTGCCGTTTTCATCTTATTTGCATTCAAGGCCTTTAAGTCAAGAACAGGTGAGCCGGCAGGAATTGTTGATAGTCGTTTAACTAAATGCAGTAGTAAGCCAAATTGCGTATGTAGTGAATATTCGGATAAACCCCATTACATAGAACCTTTGGCGTTACCCGCCAATGTTAAGGATTCAGATGCTGTAATAGCTGTTCTAGTTGAAGTTATTGAAGGGGCTGGTGGTGTGGTTCAGATCCTTATCAAGGAAAACCGATATATCGCTGCTGAGTTTAATAGTCGTATACTTGGGTTTGTAGACGACTTTGAGGTTCGAATCGATATGGAAGAGCGCCTTGTGCACTTTCGCTCAGCATCCAGAGAAGGCTATTCTGATTTCGGTGTAAACAAAGCTCGTGTTCGATCAATTACCTCTCAATTAGAAAAAGAGATAACGAAGATCAAGGAGTAAGCGGATGCATAAGGTATTGCTCGTTATTATAGCAATCGTGCTCAGTGGCTGCGGAACCAACTATGGCTTTAGCTATGTTAAACCCGAAGTTGAGAACAATGCGGTTGTTTATATCTATCGACCTGAAGCGCCTAATCCAGGTAAACAGCCGCTGGGTTGGAAGTACCCCGAAGTATTTATCGATGGTAAAAGTCTTGGGGTGCTGAAACTAGAGAAATACATTGTTGTGGAACTTGAGCCCGGTAGGCACGAAATTCTATTCACCGGATTAACAGATAAAGCGAACTGGGACGAGCGAGATTTGAAACGTAAATTCTCAGTTCATCATACTGAGCAGAAATACCTTAAATTTCAGGTGAGATATGACCCTAAAACGATGGGGTTGCTAGAAAAAACTAAGTACCAGCTATTTCTTACTCCTATGAAGCATGATGATGCGATCTACGAAATCAATAAGCTCAACCCGCAATGATCATTGCCTTAAAAGACGTCACTGCCGGAGCTAGCTGGCTAGCTCCGGTAAGTTAGCGAAGTAATCCAGTGCATCGGGATTAGCTAGCGCATCTTTATTGGTTACTGTTTCCCCTAAAATTACCTTTCTGACAGCCAGCTCAACAATCTTTCCGCTGATGGTTCTAGGAATTTCAGGTACTTGGATTATTTTGGCCGGTACATGCCTTGGTGTGGTGTGCAGGCGGATTGTCTGCTTAATTATATTGCGTAGACTATCGTCAAGCAGAGTTCCTTCAGACATAACTACAAAGAGGACTACGCGTGTATCGTTTTCCCAGGGTTGACCTACGCATAAAGACTCAATCACCCCGTCAACTCGTTCAACTTGACGATATATCTCAGCGGTACCAATTCTTACACCGCCTGGATTGAGTACCGCATCCGATCTGCCGTGAATAATCATGCCACCGTGTTCGGTTATTTCTCCGTAATCACCATGGGCCCAGCGGTTCTTAAATTGATTGAAATAGGCATTTTGGTATTTTGCACCATCAGCATCGTCCCAAAAGTAAATAGGCATCGATGGGAAGGGGGATTTGCAGACTAATTCCCCTTTCTTCTGGATAACCTCTACGCCGCTTTCATCAAAAATGGCGACATCCATTCCGAGCCCTAAGCATTGCAACTCACCCTTGTGGACTGGGAGTATTGGGCACCCTAGAGCAAAGCAAGAGATGATATCTGTACCGCCCGAAATTGAAGCCAGTAAAAGATCAGTTTTTATTTCGCGATAAACATAATCAAAACTTTCATGGGCTAGTGGTGAACCCGTAGATAAAATCGCGCGCAATTCCGAAAGCTCGAACTCTTCTTTTGGTGAGACACCTGCCTTTTCGAGTGCCGAAATATATTTCGCACTGGTGCCAAATACAGAAACTTTTTCTTTAGCAGCCATATTCCACAAAACAGAAGGCGAGGGGGCGAAAGGTGAGCCGTCATACAATGTAATAGTACAGCCGCTAGCTAGGCTGCTTACCAGCCAGTTCCACATCATCCAGCCGCAGGTTGTGAAGTAGAATAGATTATCTTCCCGGCTGATATCTGTGTGCAGTCGGTGTTCTTTGAGGTGTTGAAGGAGTGTGCCTCCAACGCTATGAACAATGCATTTTGGTGTGCCTGTGGTACCTGACGAGTACATAACGTATAGGGGGGCAGCGAATTCAACTGGCGTGAAATTAACTTCGCATGCACTGTTATCGATAAAGTCGCTCAGTATACAAGCGCTTTTTATGTGGATTAATTCAGGTGCTGGCTCATCGAGATAAGGCACAAAGACGAATGTCGTGTTTTCACTTAAACGCGAGGCAATCCCTGAAATTTTATCTGAACAGTCTATGTGTTTACCGTTGTAGAGGTAGGACTGGGTCGTAAATATCACTTTGGGTTTTACTTGTCCAAAGCGATCGATCACCCCTTGCACACCAAAGTCTGGGGAGCATGAAGTCCAAATGGCGCCAAGTGATGCCGTTGCTAGCATCGCTATAACGGTTTCAGTGATATTAGGCATAAAGCCTGCGACCACATCTCCCTTGGTAATCCCTGAATTTTTAAGCCCCGCAGCGTAGTGAGCAACCTGGTTATAAAGCTCTCGGTAGCTAATTTCTGAACGTTTACCCGCTTCATTGTAATTAATTAGCGCGGTGTTTTGGTCCTGAAACTTTAAGAGGTTTTCTGCAAAGTTTAACTGGGCTTCAGGGAACCATTTCGAACCGGGCATGAGGTCTGCATTTAACAAGTATGGGGCGTTCCCGATGCTGCCTATAACATCGAACTGTTCCCAAATGTTAAGCCAGAATCTTTCAGGGTTTTCTATAGACCAGCGGTGAAGCTCTGAGTAGCTATCTAGCTTTACCGAACTGCTTTTGTTTATGTTTTGCATAAACTGATATAGCTGAGATTGTTCGATTTGTGCTTGGCTCGGGCTCCACAACGGTTGTGTCATATACAGTTCCTAATTGAATCAATGTCTATAAGACAGAATAGACAATAAGGGTTTACCTGTATATGGCTTGAGGCTGAAATATTTTTTAGCTGGTTTGTTGGGGAGGGGCGATGGATAGTTATAGGGAGAGTGAGCCCTGCCATCTATAGATGACAGGGCTGATTATTAGCGCAGGAAGTTTTTGCTGATATCGCGGAACTCATCAGTTCCTGACTTTTGCATCCACTCAAAGGCAACCATTTCACGGCTAACCACGTGTATGCCAGCATGGCGCATGCGATCAAGCGCGAGTTCTTTATCTTCAGGGCTGCGTGACGATATACAGTCTGCCACAACGTAAACTTCTCGTGCTTGCTGTTTTAACTGAAGTGCTGTTTGTAGAACGCAAACGTGTGCTTCCATACCTGCAATAATAACTTGGTTAGGGCGGATGGAATTGATCTTTTCGTTACACGCAGGTTCCGACATGCAGGAGAAGAACTCTTTTTCCATGATGCCTTCTGCGGGGATTAACTCAGCTAATTCCGGAATCGTATGGCCCAAGCCTTTAGGGTATTGCTCACTGGTTAAGATCGGTATGTTAAGTTTGTTTGCAATAGCAGTTAACCAGATTGTATTTTCAACCAGCTCTTCTTTCTTATGAATCGCGGGTACAAGTTTGTCTTGAATATCGATGATCAGCAGACAAGATTTATTCGGGTGTATTAGCATGCGAAATAGCCTTATTTTTATGCTGGTTCTAGCTCATTGCAGCATTGTACGTGTTGAAGGTTAGTTGCTGGAATCAAAGCATCCAGCTGATCTTCTTCATAATAATGAGGCCAGATCTCTTTCACAATGGCACCATTAGTCGCGAGCGTGTGGCAGGTATCAAGCATAGGCGGCTTTTTGGTACCGTCCTGCCAGAAGTTCTCTAGTCGTTCCCGTTCTTGGTGTGTCGATTGGAAAGCAGCCGTCGCTAGAGGGCCCAACAACTCAAGCAGGTGAGTGCAGCCTTTGCGGCCACTAAACAGTTCTTTTGTTTGTTTGGTAAACCCAGGCATGATTTGTAGCCCGATCAACTGAGTGTAGGCATCAGAGATGGACTTGCAGCTTTCGAATGGAGTGTCGTCCATGCAAGCCACTGCATCTAATATATTTAGATCCATATCAACAGTAATTCGCACTGCCATACCATGTAAGGGTGCACCAGCTATCAAAGTACCATCGTGACCATAGTGATCCATGTCGAAGGTTTTGGTGTCGACAAGATGGGCTTCAATATCCCATAGGCCATCTTCTCTTTTGTAGCCTTCGCAAACAACTTTGCGGGTATGTTTCAGAGTTCTATTAACTGGAGCTGGTAAAGGCATAATTACTGCTTTTGATGGTTTAAAAAGGCTGTGCTTTAAATGCGGCTATTCTAATGTGAAAACGTTAGAAACACAGTAAATAATCCTAAATACGCTCAGGAATTGGTGATTTTTAGACGAAAGATAAGTTTTGTTTAGCTAAAAACAATTCAGGGCAGCGAGTGCTGCCCTGAATAATTGGATGGGAGAGGTGCTATTCGTACATCGCTTGCATAGATTCTTGGGTCCACTCTAGGCTGGCTCTGTAAGCTTGATCGTATAGAGTGCCATCAAGGTCCATTGGCAGAAGATCCCAGTCGCCGTTTTCATAGTTCACGACATTTCTCAAAACTTGGCCGATCTCACCTTGACCTAGGCTGACTGCATTTTTGATATCATCGCCTAGCGGGACTTGCTCTAGCATAGTGTCACGCTCTATATCCAAAAGGGCGTGAAGGCCGGACATCATGCCTGCCATAAAATAGCTGCCATAGTTGCTCTTTTTCTGAGCTTGAGCAATCTCTTCACACATGCGACCACGCACCAACAAGCTACGAGAAAGCTCCTCTGGTTTGTCTTGATTAGATGACATCGCAATAAGTGTTGCCCATTTCTTAACTTGCTCTAAACCAAGCAAAACAATAGCTTCAGCGATGGATTCTACCTGTCGCACTAGGCTATAACCTGCGGAGTTAACGATACGCAGTAGTTTGTAGGTTAGAGCAGGGTCTCGGATAATCAGTTCTTCTAGTTTTTCCGGCGTCGCTTTAGGGCTTTGTAACTCTTGGATTAGTTGCATCAATGCAACTTGGCTACCTTGGATCTTTTTGCCCTTGATAACTTTAGGCTTACTTAGGAAATGTCCTTGGAAAAGTTTAAAGCCAAGCTCAATACAGGTTTCCAGCTGTTCGTGAGTTTCGATTTTCTCTGCAAGTAAAGTCACTTTATGACGACGCAGCTGTTTAACCTGTTCTTTGATCTGTTCTGTACTTAGTTCAAATACATCTACTTTGACGATTTGGCTGAGTTCTAACAGTGCATCAAATTTTGGATCGTAAACAAAATCGTCCATAGCGATACGGTAACCTTCGCTATGTAACTGTTTTACGGCTGATACCACTTCTTCGTCTGGCTCGATGTCTTCCAGGATTTCAAGAACTATGTGTTTCTTAGAAACTTCCGGAAGTTTCTGCTCTACCAGAATATCTCGCGTGAGATTTATAAAAGCAGGGACGCGCTTTAATTCACCAGAGTCTGAAATACTGGTGTATGCATTTAATATTACTTCGCTGGTGGCTTCGCTATTGGCAAACAGTGCATGTCCTTGGGCGTCTTCCGTTCTATACAAAAGCTCATAGGCCACAACCTTTTGATTACGATCGAAAATAGGTTGACGTGCCATAAGCACTTGAGAGTTTTCTGACGAGTCCATAAAGGTGCTGGGTCCTTGTGCAAATAAGATAAACCGTAATTCCTCAAGTGTATCACCTACAATCTTTGAGGCTAGTATTTCATACTAATATAACGCTTGTTTTGTGTCAGAAAGGGAATGTGAGCTACTTCCAATCGTCACAGTTCAACATTCGCGTTCTCCATGCAGTATAATAGTGTACTTTTACAGATTCGGGACATACCAATGAGTATTAATTGGTTTCCAGGGCATATGCATAAAGCCCGAAAAGAGATCGCTAAAGTTATGGATGAGGTAGATGTAATTATAGAGGTGCTTGATGCACGTCTCCCACAATCCAGCGAAAATCCATTGGTTAATACCTTGCGCAAGGGCAAGCCAGCATTAAAACTCTTAAATAAGAGTGATTTAGCTGATGACAAAAAAACGCAAGAATGGATCGATTATTTTAATAGCCTTCCAGATACGCGAGCGATTTCCCTTGACCATACACAAAAGAAGCTGATCAACAGAATTGCCGAAATTTGTAAACAGATGGCACCGTCTCGCTCAGAATCGGGCCGCCCGGTGCGCGCAATGATTATGGGCATTCCTAACGTTGGCAAATCAACGCTTATTAATGCCTTGTTAGGTAAGAAAATTGCTAAAGTAGGCAATGAGCCAGCGGTTACAAAAAGTCAAACGCGCTTTACGACGCGTAATGGTATGGCTCTTTCAGATACGCCTGGCATTTTGTGGCCAAAAATCGAGGATGTAGATTCAGGCTATCGGCTAGCGGCGAGTGGTGCGATTAAAGACACTGCAATCGAGCATGAAGATGTAGCTATCTTTGCCGCAGGCTTTATGCGGGATGATTACCCTGAGCGATTGATTGAACGCTTTAAATTCAAAGAGATGCCTGAGCTTGCTGAAGGTGTATTAGACGAAATTGGCCGCCGTAGAGGGTGTTTGCGCCCAGGTGGTGTTGTTGATCGAAATAAAGCTTCAACGTTGCTCTTGAATGAAATACGCTCGGGTAAGCTGGGTAAATTAAGCTTTGAAACTGTTCAAGAGTGGGAAGAAAAACGCCGCATAGCTGAGCAGGAAAGATTAGAACAAGAACGATTAGAAGCAGAAGCACAGGCGGCTGCGGAAAAAGAAGGTAGTAAGTAATGGCACGTTTAAAGAAAAGCCGAAAAGCAAAAGGCTTTATTCCAAATGAAGGCCCAACGCGTAATGAGCGTTTGGCTGATCCTGATAGTTACGATAGCAGACGACGCAAAGCTAAGCAGGAGAAGAAAAAGAATCAATCGGTGTATGAAAAACAACGCCAAGCTGATGATAGCTCTTCAATCCAGAAGCAGTCAGAGCGTAAAACTAGACTGGCTGATAAGATTCGTGAACTAAATAAATCCAAAGAAGAGAGTGCTGAATAGCGCTCTCTTTTTGGTTGTAAGTATTGTAAAGCGGGTTGCCTGTTTTACTAATCTAACGGATAATTATTCTCATTTTTATTAGCTGTAAGTTGTTGGTTATGAAATCTCTGTTTAAATATTCTCTTTTGGCTGTCGCTATTTCAGGCCCCCCTGTTTTCGCGGCTAACGACCTGGATGTTGGTACTAAGAAAACAGTAGCGACACATAATCAAAGCCAACAATCACAAAAACGCATCGATAATATTGAGCAGAGTACTCAAGTTGCAGTTGATGAATATCTCACCAACGAGCGTCTGTCGGATGTAACCGAAGCGTACAATGCGCAAGTCGCTTTACTGATTGAGTCGCAGAAAAAAGAAGTTTTAGATTTGGAAGCGCAAATCGCGTCTATTGAAGAAACGGATAAGGCCGTTTTACCTATGTTGAACCATATGGTGGAAACATTAGGTAAATTTGTGTCCCAAGACACACCTTTCTTACAGTCAGAACGTAACGAGCGTTTAGAGAAACTTGGGACGCTCTTGCTTCGCGCTGATGTCAGCGTGGCAGAGAAGTACCGTCAGATTCTTGAAGCCTATTCTGTTGAAGTACAGTACGGTCGAACATTTGAATCGTATAAAGGTGCACTCGCTTCAAATAATGGCCAACAGGTTACGTTCCTGCGTCTAGGCCGAGCAGTACTGTACTACCAGTCGCTAAATGGTGCTGAAAGTGCACTATGGCAGCCTTCTTCACAGTCTTGGCAGGCGCTCACTGATTCTCAGAATTTAGAACTTACTAAGGCTATTCAAATCGCTCGGCAGCAGCAGGTGCCAAGTTTGTTGAATCTTCCTCTGCCTAAACTGGAGCGATAATAATGTTGAAACAATTCGGTTTAGCCGCAGTCCTTGGTCTTAGCTCGCTAACAGTATTCGCTGAAACTGCGCCGCTTAAAGGTTTACTTAACGACGTAAAACAGATTAGTAGCACCGATACGGCGATCAACCGCCAACGTGAAGCAGAATTCAATGCTGATTTAAGTAAACAAAAAACGCTTCTAGCGAAAAGTAAGGCGCGTTTAGCCGCTGCTGAAGCAGAGCAGGAGCGCTTAAAAGCTGAGTTCGATGCGAATGATGAACAGCTTGCTGAATTAGAAGCAGCACTACAACAACGTTCCGGCCAACTAGGTGAAGTATTTGGTGTCGCTAAAGAATCAGCATCCGAATTAGTACCAGTTTTGATGGATTCAATGACCAGTGCTGATAACCCTGGTCGTTTAGATCAACTTTCATTTGCTGATTCCAAACGTGTGCCCAAGCTTCAGGACCTACAAAGTCTTTGGTACCAGTTACAGCTAGAAATGACAGCCACTGGTGAGATCAAGCAAGTTACTGTGCCTGTTGTGAATCGGGAAGGTGTTACTGCTGATACACCAGTGTTACGTATAGGCACCTTTGCTGCAGCTACTAATGATGGCCAGTTCTTACATTGGGATCTTCAACAGCAAAAACTGTCGGTTTTAACGACTCAGCCAAGTGCAGGTGCTCAACAAGATATCATCGATTATCAAAATGGTAATGGCGAGGATGTATTGATTGATCCAAGTCGTGGTCAGTTATTTGCGTTGTTGGATCGTATGCCGAAGCTTGTCGAGAGGCTTCATCAGGGGGGTGAGGTAGGCTACATCATCATGGGTTTGGGCTTAATTGGTTTGCTGGTGGCATTCTGGCAAATGATGCGTATGACCAAAACTGAGCTGCAGGTGAGAAAGCAATTAGCACAACCTACGCAACTAATGGATAACAATCCCCTTGGGCGAGTACTGCAGGCAGTTAGTCGTTCGAAACTAGGCTTAGATCAGCTAGAGATGAAAGTTGATGAGCTGATTCTTAAAGAAGTACCAAAAATCGAGCAGGGCCAAAGCATCGTTAAGCTTTTAGCTGCCGTTGCTCCGCTTTTGGGTCTTTTAGGTACAGTGATCGGTATGATCGCGACCTTCCAGAGTATCACCCTGTTCGGTACCAGTGATCCCAAGTTGATGGCGGGTGGTATCTCTCAAGCATTGATGACAACCGTTTTAGGTTTGGTTGTAGCTATACCGTTGTTGTTCTGCCATAGCTATTTGACCAGCAGAAGCCGTCGCATCACTCAGTTGCTTCAAGAGAAAAGCTTGGGCTTGTTGGCGACTGATGAATCTATTGCAAAAGAAGAGAAGAGCACTCATGTGGCCTAGTCTTCATGATTGGATGTTTGCCTTAGGGCAATTTTTCCAAACCGGAGGGTGGGTGCTCTATCTGATTCTATGGGTAAGCTTTCTGATGTTCACCCTTATCCTTGAACGTATCAGCTATAGAGTATGGGCTTACCCCAAGCAGAGAGCCTCATTGTTAGATTATTTGCAAGGTCAAAGCTCGCCAGTTAAAAAATTGAGTGCTGTTTGTGATCTGGACTTAGCTTTGAAAAGCCAATTTCAGATGATCAAAAACCTAATAACTCTATGTCCGTTGATTGGTTTGCTAGGCACAGTGACTGGCATGATTCAGGTATTTGACAGCCTTGCTCTATATGGCACAGGTAATCCGCGAATGATGGCCGCTGGTGTGGCTAGCGCAACATTCCCAACAATGACGGGGATGGCAGTCGCTGTAGCGGGATTACTTTTTTACAACCGTTTATCTAGATGGTCTGAAGCGGAAAGAAACCGCTTGCGCCGAGTGTTACATGAGGAGTCTGCAGCATGAGACAGCGAGTCAATTTAACTCAGCAGCAGGATGATGCCGAAATCAATATGACACCTATGTTGGATGTGGTGTTCATCATGCTGATCTTCTTTATTGTATCCACTTCGTTTGTGCGTGAGGCAGGCATCGATGTTAATCGCCCTACAGCGCAAACCAGTGAAAGTCAGAGTAAAACGGCAGTTTTAGTCGCGATCTCTGCTAACAATGAAATTTGGGTCGATCGTAAGCCTGTCGACGTGCGTATGGTGCGCCCTGCGATTGAGCGTCTGAAAAGCGAACAATCTGAAATCAACGTTGTTATTCAAGCGGATGAACAAGCGACTACAGGTCAACTGGTTAAGGTGATCGATCAGCTGCGTTTGGCTAATGTGAACTATACAGTGGCTACTCAAGCAGGTTCGCAATAATGCTGCGTGCTTTAGTCGTTGCCCCTGGAGGCCTGTTATTAGCTATATTGCTTTTTTATGCATTGGCTATGGTTTCGGGTATTGGCAAGCAGGTAGAACCTGAAAGTGTCTTAACGCCTGATCTGGACTTTTTAATGGTTCGCCAGGAGAGTGATGTCGAGGCGCGTAGCCGTGAATTACCGCCAGAGCCGGAAGAGATCGTTCCAGAAGCCCAGCCCGAAATGCCACAGGTGCAACAGCAGGTTGTGCCTATTACCAGCACGCCTGTGACGGCCGTTGATATTCCAAACATTGATGTTGGAATTAGTGTCTCGCTTTCACCATCGTTAAATAACCTAGCTGTGCCGACGCCTGAGCTGGTATTAGATACTAATCCTACAGCAGTGAGTCAGGTGCCGCCTAGTTACCCAAGAAGGGCATTGCGCCGTAAAGTTGAAGGTAGTGTAACGGTGGAGTTTTTGGTGACTGAAGCTGGCACAGTTAAACCAGACACTATTAAGGTTATTGAATCTAATCCAAAAGGTACCTTTGATAGCGCAGTTATTAAAGCGATTAAGCGTTGGCGTTTTAAAATCAAAACCGTAGACGGACAAGCGGTCAAGTTTAAAGCGCGTCAGGTTTTGGAATTTAAACTCGATAAGTAAATAGAACTGAATAGAACAGTTTAGAAAAATGTTGCGATCATTAATTACAGTTTGTTTTTTGTTGTTTGCTCTCCAGGGGCATGCGGCGAAGCCTGCTCTATCTGCTTATGAGTATAAACAGCTAAATGCTGCCTTTAAATCAATGGAGGCGGGGCAGTGGAAACAAGCGAATCAGCAATTGTTGGCTGCTGAGCAAAAGGTTAAGTCTGATTATGCTAAAGCGCTTGTGCAGCATAATCTTGCTCAAGTTGCTCTCCAGCAGGAGCGCTATTCCTCTGCAATAAAGTATCTGAAAGCTACCCAAGCTTTAAAAGCCTTGCCTGATGCACAGCAGATTAATCTATTGCGCACTCTAGGGCAGCTTTATTGTATGCAGGAAGCTTGGAAAAGCTGTGTTTCTAATCTTCAACAATGGATGGCTAGTCCTGGGGTTTCGGTAAAAGCGAATGACCATCTGATGATGGCTCAAGCTTATAGTCAGCTGAAGCGTTGGAAATCCCTGTTACCACACATCACTAAAGCGATTCGTTACAAAGGGATAGCACCAGAAAGCTGGTATCAGCTGAAAATAGCGGCGCATATTGAGCTTAAGCAGTGGAAGCAGGCAGCTAAACAGCAGCAAGTTGTGATTCAACATTACTCCTCTAATCCCAAGCAATGGCGTCAGTTGGTTTCTCTGCAAATACAAGCAGGGGATCACAAATCTGCACTCGCTACTCAGCGATTGGGATATGAGCGGAAGTTGTTAGTCTCAGCCAATGATTATGAATTACTCGCGCAGTTAATGCTTCGTTCGGGTATTCCTTATCATGCCGCTAGAGTGATCGAGCAGGGTTTCCAGAAAGGTGTGATCAAGCAAAACGCTAAAAACTTAAGGTTGTTAAGTAGTGCTTGGATTCGCGCGCAAGAGAAGCCTAAGGCGATTAAAGTGCTTTCGAAGCTAAACAGTATCGCACCAAGTGAGAAAGTATCTTTACAGCTGGCGCAGATTCAGCTGCAAGAGAAACGGTGGGATCAAGCAGAGAAAACGCTTGCTAATCTGTTGAAGCGCAAACCTAAAAAAGTAGCTCAGATTAAGTTGATGCAGGGTATCGCTCAAATCAATCAAAAGCATTTTGAGCAAGCGAGAATATCTTTAGCAGCGGCAGAAGGCGATGCTAAATACGGGAAAATGGCAGCGAATTGGATTCGGTATCTAGACCAGATGGAAATGGATCTTCAGGCAAAAGGTTGAACCTATGACATCAGCACCGGTTAAGGCCCTTGAAGGGATCAAAAATTTTAATCCAGCACGTATCCTCTTGATCGAGGATGATCGCGAGGTAAGTAACTCTGTTTCGGAGCTGTTAAAAAAACAGGGCTACCATACGGTTCAAAGCTTCACCGGAAGGGAGGGTTTGGTTACCGCTATAAATCAGAACTTTCATCTGATTCTTCTAGATAAAATGCTACCTGAATTAGATGGTTTAGAAGTTCTACAGCGTTTACGCAAATATCGCGATACTCCCGTTGTTATGTTGTCTGCTTGTGGTGCTGAGCAAGATCGTATTGAAGGGTTTAAGGGTGGTGCGGATGATTATCTGCCAAAGCCGTTCAATATGACTGAGCTGTTGCTTAGGGTTGAGGCGTTACTTCGACGAAGTAAACCTAACAAAATTGATAAATCCGATGGCGTTTTAGCAGACGGTGCTATTAAGCTAAATTCCAAGAAAAAATGTTTACAGTCAGATGACGGCGATATTGAACTGACACCGATCGAACATGATCTTTTAAAAACATTTATCACCCATAAAGATGAAATACTGACAAAGCCTTATCTTTATCAGTTAATTCTGAGTAAGCCTTTTAGTCGTTACGACCGAAGTTTAGATATGCATGTTAGTAATCTTCGCTCGAAGATGGCGGGACTTGTTGACGAACAGAAGATTAAAACGGTTCGTGGTCAAGGATATTGTTATCAATGAGCCGGAGATTATTCTGGCAGCTTAGCTTTAGCTTATTGGCTGTATCATTGATTATCTTTTCTAGTCTTCACCATCTCTCTTATGAAGTGACTATTGGGATGACTGAAATATCTGAAGATAGTCAGGAGAGGTTAAAATCTTTAGCTAAGGACGCTGGCGAGCGATTTAAAACTGAAGGCGCAAAATCTGTTCTCCAACTCACGGAGCAAGTCGAAAAAGATTTACGTACCTGGTCTGCATTAGTAACTGCAGATAACACCATTATCTCTAGTCAACCCATTCCTGAGGCTTTAAAAAGCAAAATAGGCTTTCAGCGTTATGTGTACTGGCCAGTCCATGAATTCATGGAAAATGTGCTCATTGGAATTCCTTTAGAACAGCAAACCGGCACCTTTGTAATTGAGCTGCCAAGAGGGATGTATCCAAAGGTAGATACTGATCTGGTACATAGCCTACTGACGATTGTAATTCCTTCTTTCATCATTCTGATTTTCTGCTGGATAGCCTATAGATACCTAATGCGCCCTTTAGAAGCTTTAAATCAGGGCACTTTAAAATTAGCTTCAGGCGACCTTTCTGCACGTGTGTTGCCAAATCTACCAGATAATCGTAAAGACGAATTAACCCAAGTCGCCGAATCTTTTGACAGTATGGCTGCAAGGGTAGAGCGTTTGGTTAATTCTCAGAGACAGCTTTTAGGTGATCTATCGCATGAGTTAAGAACTCCGCTGACGCGAATCGGACTAGCGATTGAGATATGCCGGGATGATCAAGAAAAATCTAAGGAGCTTTTACCTAGGCTTCAACGTGAAGTAGATCAAATGCATCAGTTGGTTGAAGATGCATTGACCCTAGCATGGCTAGATGGAGATCCAGAAGTGGAGCTAAGTGAAGCGTTTAATCTAGCTACCTTGCTGGATCTGATATGTGACGATGCACTTTTTGAATACTCTGGCCGAATACTAATCCGTAACTATGCTCAAACTCTGAACGTTTCAGAATCATCGCAACAAGCGCTATCTCAAGCATTGGAGAATGTGGTAAGAAATGCGATGAAATATAGTCCCGCTGATCAACCCGTTGAGCTGACTTGTTTTGAAAAGGGTAATGAGCTGAATATCTGTGTGTCTGATCGGGGGCCAGGCGTACCCGAAAATGATCTTGTTAAGATCTTCGATCCTTTCTATCGCACTGATAAGGCACGTAGCCGTGATGTTGGCGGGGCTGGATTAGGTTTAGCTTTATGCCAGCGGCAAATTCAAATGCTGGGTGGTTCTATTAAGGCGAGCCTGAATCAATACGGTGGGTTGGATATCAATATCAAGCTACCTCGTTAAATAAAGCCCTCCAAAATTTAGCGTTATTTTTGTAAGAAGTGTAAATCTTGTAACTGCTACTTTATATCTAATGAATAATGCACTCGATTCGCATTTAGATTAAGTGGTATGAATAATGAAAACGCATATTTGCGCTAAGAAATTGCCATTGGTTTTAGCCATTGGCATAGCAACTCAAACATGGGCAGATTCGTCAGCAGTTGAAGGTCAAAAAGTACAAGTTTGGGGTACTCAGATCAGTAATGCTTCGACGATGTTGAGTGATGATATCGAGATTAAACAGGCAGACCATCTGAGTGATCTGCTTCGAAATCAGGCAGGTGTAGATATTGGTGGTGCCCATTCCCTTAATCAGCGTATCAATATTCGTGGTATGGAAGACTATGATCTTGATATTACGATCGATGGTGCTAAGCAAAACAACAATGTATATCACCACATGGGCAACTTGCTTATTAATGCAGATATCCTAAAAGCAGTTGATCTACAGGTTGGTACAAACTCCGTTTTAACAGGTGGTTTGTCTGGTGGTATCGCGTTCGAGACAAAAGATGCTAAAGATCTCCTCCGAGATGGTCAGCAAATCGGTGCACGTATCAGTACTGGTTACGCAAGTAATGATTACCATAATTATTCTGTTACTGCCTATGGCCAACTAAACGATCAGTTAGACGCCATTGTTTACTTCAATGACGTAAACCGCGACAACCCGGAAGATGGCGCAGGTGTTGAAAGCGTAGGTAATGATGGTGATATTAAGAATGGCCTAGTTAAGTTTGGCCTTGATATTAATGAGTCTAACCGCATCGAATTGAGTTATGACAAGTACACCGATGAAGGTGACTACGCGCCTCGTGCAGATATGGGGGCTTCAACTAATTCATCAATCACAGGTACGACTGTTTACCCAACAGAATTTGAGCGTCAAACAATCACTCTAGGTTATGAGCTCGATCTTGGTGACATGCTGAACCTACGTGCCACTGTCTACGAAAACGATATGAATTTATGGCGTGATGAGGACGATAACACTTTTGCAACCTATCGTTATCGTGAAGGTGAAGCGAATCACCGTGGTGTGAATGTTCTTGCTGAATCTGTTATTTCAGGTGAAGAGCTTACGCATAATGTCCGCTATGGTTTTGAGGTTTACCGTCAGAAAACCAAATTGCAAGATGATTCGGTTACAGTAAACACCGAACAAGCAAAGTCTTACGCAGCTTACATTGAAGATGAAATCGAATTTTCTAACGGTCTAGCGCTGACACCGGGTGTTCGTTATAACCGATATAAGCTAGATACCGCTGTATCAGATGAAACATTTACTGAAACAACATTTGGTTTGAATGCTGTTTATCCGCTAACTGACGCTTGGTCTGTTCGAGCGAGTGCTACAGAGCTTTTTCAAGGGCCTAACTTATCCGAGGTGTTCGTTCCTGCATCTACTGTAGAGAATAACGAATTGAAGCCTGAAACAGGTTTAAACTCGGAAATTGGTATCACATTTGAAGATCGCCAACGTTTTGGTTTGGATCGATTGAATTTTGCTTTAACCATCTTCCGTACAGATGTGGATGATTACATCGATGATGGTAGTAATGCTCTGCAAAATATTGGTGACTATCGTATCCAAGGTTTTGAAACTAGCTTAGGTCTAAGTAAAGGTAACTTTGATGCTCGCTTTACCTATGCTCACTCAGAATCAGCTAATGATGTCACGGACGAACCATTAGGTCGCCAAGTGGGAGATAGCATCTCTTTGGGGCTTGATTACCACATGCCAGCGCAAGATCTAGCGGTTAACTGGACCTCGCTTGTAACAATTAAAGAAGAGCACTTTGATAAACCATCTTACGATGTTCATAACATCTCTGCTCGATGGACACCAAAGCAGGTTGATGGTCTTAACGTGACCTTCGGCGTAGAAAATATCTTTGATGAATACTATACATCTCACGCTTCACGTATTGGAGATGCAAATCATCCAGTGTTTGGTGCACTTCATTTGAATGACTATGAGCCTGGCCGTAACTTTAAGTTAACTGCGGCTTATACGTTCTAATCTATCCCTTCCCCTTCAGGGATTTAAGGTGGCAGCGCTCTACGAAGTAGGGCGCTGCTTTTTCTGTAAAGATTGTAACGATATTAAAGCCTTATAAAGAGAATCGGTTATCGTAATGGTTTTGATTCTCTTTTGTCTTTCCAATGAACCAGATCCTTACACAAAATCCAAGCGCGAAGACTCAGCTCAAGTCTAAATCTCAGCCTAAAGGAAAATCTAATCGGTTAGTCCGCTGGCTTCATAGTTATACCTCTATGTTCATGCTCGTGATCATGCTTTTTTTTACGGTCACGGGTATCACGTTAAATCACCGAGATTGGTTTGAAAGTGCTGATGCTCCGAAACAGTTAACGGTAGATATGCCAGATTCTTTTTTAGTTGAGGGGATATGGGATACAGAACCCCTTGATCAGGCTAATAAGCTGCGTAAATGGCTGAGCTCTGAGCATGGAATCTATGGCAACAAGGTAAGTTACGAATGGGAAGCAGAGGAGCGCTTCCTCGTTATCGAGATTAAACGCCCAGGTGGTTACAGCATCGTAGAGGCCGACGTTGAAGCCGGTGAAGTGCTGGTTGAACAACAAAATTACGGTGTTATTGCGACGTTAAATGATCTTCATATGGGGCGATACAGTGGTGACCTGTGGCGCGGATTTATCGATATTTCTGCGCTGCTCATGCTGATTTTTACTTTAACTGGCTTTTGGTTAGTCATCCCTCAAAAGAAAAAGCGTAACAAACTGTTTGCGATGAGCGTAATCGGTACCGGCTCAATGGCGCTGGCTTATGTTTGGCTTTTGATGGCTTAAGGAAATTTAATGAAAAAACTAATTTACGCTGCATGTCTCAGTCTAGGGCTGGTAAGTGGTTCTGCCATCTCAGCAGATACACATCAAATTGAGTTAACCATCCCGCAAATAGCGACATCTAAATATCAGCGTCCATTTGTTGCTGTATGGGTTGAACAAAAGGGTGAGCGCAAAGCCGTCAGCACAATCAGTGTTTGGTTTGACGATAAAAAATGGCTTAAGGATATCCGTCGCTGGTGGCGTAAAGCGGGTCGCTATGGTCAAGCGGTAGATGGTGTGACAGGGGCTACCCGTGCTCCTGGTGGCTACACATTGAAATGGGATGGAACCGATAACCAAGGTAAAGCACTTCCAGCAGGCGAATACACTCTGTATTTAGAAGCGGTTCGTGAACACGGTGATCGTACGCTGTTGAAACAGAAGATTTCCTTAGGTAAGGGACAACAGGTTTATAAACTGGATGCCGGTGCAGAGCTAGGGCCAGTTAGTATCAGTATTGGAGAGAGTAAATAATGATGATTAAACAACTAGGCCGCACGATTAAAGGATGCCTATTAGCGAGTGCTTTAGGCGTGTCAGCAGTAGCTCAAGCACATCCACTGTGGATATTGCCAAGTGAATTTACGGTATCAACGGAAGAGGGCCAAGGAGAATGGATCACTGCTGATGTTAGTGCGTCTCACACTGTTTTCGGATTTGATAAAGGTGTGCCGCTAGATCACTTCCTCGTTTTTTCTCCTGATGGCGATCGCAACGCGCTGGGCAGTTATTTTAAAGGCCATCGTCGTAGTGTATTTGATCTGTATATCGATCAGCCGGGTACTTACAAAATCGAAGGTAAGCGCCAACCTTACTATTTCACTAGCTATAAATCAGGTAAGCGTGACACCCCTAAGCGCATGATGGCGGATAAGATCGAAGCGAAAGAGCGTCTACCTAAAAGCGCTCGCGATGTTTCTACCTTATTGATCGATATGGTAACTGCAACGTACATCACTAATAACGCGCCTACAGACCTTGTGACTGAGGTCAAAGGCAAGGGATTAGAGATGCAGTTAGATACACATCCAAACGATATTGTTGTGGGTGAAGAAGTTGAATTCACCATGCTATTGGATGGTAAGCCAGTGGCGGGTGTTGATGTTGAAGTCACGCCAGCAGGTACTAAATACCGCAGCGAACGTGGTGCTATTCCGGTTACTACGGCTAAAGATGGCAAAATCATCTTCACGCCAGAGCAAGCAGGCCCATGGTTAGTTGGTGCTGATCTAAAAAGCCCAATCAAGAGTGATCTGGCTGACTACCAATATGCGATCCGTTTCGTAAGTTTTGAGGTTTTACCTGAGTAATGCTTAAAGCAACAAAATACGGATTAATAGGGATATTAATGAGCGCAAGTGCATCTGCACTTGCGCATTACCCGGTTATGACTTGCGAGCAAGAATCGGCTGAAATTCTATGTCATGTCGGTTTCAGTGATGGCACTAAAGCGGTGGGTAAACCGGTTAAGCTCTATGATTACGATGAGACCTTACTGGTGTCTAAAAAAGCCGATAAGTTCTCTCAAGTTCGCTTCAAACAACCTGAAGGTGAGTTCTATATTCAGTTCGATTCAGGGCATGAGTTTCCGGTAGAGGTTGATTATGGCGAGCTTTAAAACCTCAGCACTGGATGAAGACGCAACGGTTGAGGTGGTCAGGCCCGATAATGGTCGTATTGAGAGTTACTGGCTGATCGGCAGTATCGTGATCATTTTTTCTATCGCAAGCTACGTTTTGCAAAATAATCAGGCTCCGAGTTTAGCCCCGCAAAAACATCTTGAGCTTGATGTTGAAGGCAAAGCAGTTTTGACCGCCTTAAGAAATGCTGCCGACGAAATCATGTTTCTATCTGATGATGGCAGTCTTCCTGCGGTTTCAGAACTGATCGAACAAGAACTACCGCCGTTTGCTGACAGTAACGGTACTTTTGCTGCCTACACGTGGAGCCTTCTCGATTCTATTTGTTATTTCGGCCGCTCCTCCAAAGAAGGCTCCCGCGAGTTTGTCTTGAAAATACACAATGATCATTCCGAGATCTATTGGCGACAAACCGCTGTAAATACTCCACATTGCGATCAGTTAACAAACTGGGAAACGGCTTCCACTCATGATTAAGCGTTTAATTACATTTTCTTTATTTTTGTTTTCCAGTGCGTTGACGGCAGAGCCATTGAAGGTTGGTATCACGCTACATCCATACTACGCCTACGTTTCTAACATTGTTAAGGATAGAGCAGAGATTGTTCCTTTGGTTGATGCCGGTTTTAACCCTCATAGTTATGAGCTTCAACCAGCAGATCTTAAACGTTTAATGACCATGGACGCCCTAGTGGTGAATGGTATTGGTCATGATGAATTTGCGTTTAGAGCTCTTGAAGCGCTGGAGGCTCAAAACAGCCAGGAGCGCAAAAATATCAAAGTGGTTTTCGCTAATCAGGATGTACCTCTATTAGCTGCCGAAAATACCGTTGGCGCCTGGAACCCTCACACTTTTGTGTCGATCAGTGCGGCTATCCGTCAGGTCTATACCATAGCTAAAAACCTTGGCGAATTAGATCCAGATAATGCCAAGTTCTATAAGAAAAATGCGGTGCAATATGCGCGCAAACTTAGAAAGCTTAAGAACCAATATACCCAAGCGCTGAACGGGTTAGATTTGAGTGGAATTCGCATTGCGAGTACTCATAACGCTTACGGTTATTTTTTGCAGGAATTTGGTATTGGTATAGACACAGTGATCGAGCCAGCCCATGGAGTAGAGCCAAGTGCGAGTCAGCTTCAAGGCACAATCGACCGTATTCGTGATGCCCAAGTAAAAGTGCTCTTTAGCGAGCTAAACATGGATTATCGCTATGTTGAAACGGTCGAAAAGGCAACGGGGATAGGTCTGTACCATTTCTCACATCTGACATTCGGCGAGTACGATGCTGAACTTGTTTATCGTGAGATGGAACACAACTTAAAAACGTTAGTTGAGGCGCTTAAAAGTGCATTAGCCGATGAAGGAGCCGCATAATGGGCCCTTCAATCAAATTAGATAATGTAAGCCTGAGCATTGCAGGTAATCAGATTTTATCGCCTATCACAGCTGAATTATTTGCTGGCAAAATGCATCTGCTGGTTGGCCCTAACGGTGCAGGTAAAACCTCGTTGCTAAAATCCATGTTAGGTTTAACTCCCCATCAAGGCGAAATAAAACGCGCTTGGATGAATAAAGCGCAAAGGCCTGCCTATATCCCGCAACAGCCGCGATTTGACCAAGTCTTACCTGTAACAATTTCAGACTTCCTCAGTGCCGGTTTAAACCGCAAACCGGTGTTCTTTCGTCGACGTACAGAGACTCAAGATACTGTTTTGGAATTATTAGAAACCGTTGGCTTACAGGGCAAAGCAGAACTACAACTTGGACAGTTATCCGGTGGTGAAAGACAGCGCTTGATGTTTGCGCAAGCGCTAAGCCGTTCGTCAGACCTTTGGTTCTTGGATGAGCCTATGACGGGTCTAGATGCTGAAGGCCAAGCATTGATTACAGATTTGATGCTCAATCTTCGAGAGCAAGGTAAAACCTTGGTGGTAGTTCATCATGATATGAAATTTGTCCGAGAGCATGCCGATAACGTGTTGCTTATCAATGGTGGCTTAGTTGGTATGGGACTTCCGAGTGAGGTTGATCTTGGTATCGTTGGGGCTTCGTTTGATTCATCCTCAAAAAGAGAGATGGAGGCGGTAGCTTGATGGAAGCACTACGAAATTGGGCCTTTGAAATGCAGGCTCAAGGCTCGTTGCCAAGCATTTTTGAATATGGCTTTTTGATCAATGCCTTAGTCGCTGCGCTCATTATTGGTCCTCTTCTCGGGGGTATGGGCAGTTTGGTGGTAATCAAACGTCTGGCTTTTTTCTCTGAAGCCGTAGGTCACGCAGCTTTAACAGGTATCGCGATTGGTATCTTGTTAGGCGAGCCTGCAGCGCATCCTTATGCGTCGCTGTTTAGTTTCTGTCTGATCTTTGCCTTGTTGCTGCACTGGATCAAAAGCCGTACGGAAGTGCCATACGATGCACTTGTTGGGGTATTCCTAGCAGTGGCTATCGCAATGGGCGCTGCCTTGCTGCTTTATGTGGCGCGTAAGGTGAATGTTCATATTCTTGAGAACGTGTTGTTCGGCTCGATACTGACCGTGCAGGATCAGGACTTATTCATTCTCGCGGTGATTGGTGCAATCTGCCTATTGCTAACAGTCTGTTTCGGTAATCAGGCTTTGCTTGCTTCTTTAAACCCAGAGCTGGCGCAAGTGAATGGTATTAACACGCGATTGTTCGATTATGCATTTGTTGTGTTAATTGCTTTGATTACGGTTGCGGCCGTCAAAATTGCCGGAGCTATTCTTGTAGGGGCGATGTTGTTAATCCCAGCAACAACTGCTCGTTTAATTACCCGAAATATCAGACAGTTCTTCTGGACCAATATCTTGCTTTCAACCATCTGTTGCTTGGCCGGAATCATCTTACCTATGGCCTTAGAGCTACCCGTACCATCCGGGGCGGCCATTGTGTTATTGGCCAGTTTGGGGTTTGTGTTAGCTGTTATTACCAATCGTATTCGTAGTTTTGCTTAGAGTTCCTGTTATGAAAATTAAGCTGATTTTGGTCGCTTTAATGCTGACGTTGTCGGGTTATTCTGCCGCGGGAAATAAGGCAGAGTCTCAACGTGTTGCGTCGGCAATGCCTATCATCCATGCCATTAACCAAGCCCTGCTTGAGGGCACGGATATCCAGGCGGTATATCTGCCACCAAAACGTTTACCGGTGTCCCGAATTAACAACTGGTTGAAACATAAAAGTGGCGCGGCTATCTCAAAACAAGGTGCTGTAACTGCTGTGGTATCAATTGAGTCAATTTGGCCGGAATACGCTTTGTTTAAGCATCTAAGATCGACAAATGTTCGTGTTATCAATGTAGATGCGGCGCAAGAGATTCTGCCAGGTGGGGCTCAAGTAAGTTTAAGTGCTCAAGATCTAGAACAGAGTACGTACTTTTGGTTAGCGCCTGATAATCTTCGTGTAATGAGTCAGATCGTTGCGCGTGAATTTCAGCGTATCTGGCCGGAGCATGCACTGACTATTCGTTCAAACCAAATGGCACTGCAAAAACAGATCAGTGATTATGCTCTTAAGTTAGATGAGACACTCCTGGAGCATGATGTTGTCGCTGTTTGCCTCGATAACCCTAAACTTCAACCGCTAGCGCAAGCCACTTACTTGCCAGTGGAAGAGGAGTGTAGCGAGGCATTGCAGATCAAATCTAAGAGTAAAAAACTCGAGCCACAATCGGGTTTATGGCTGGTGGATACAGCGATCAAACCACTGAAAACGGATCTTGCACAGTGGCTATCAAATAATCTTAATCAGCTTGATCAAGCGCTTCAGCATTAATAATTGTATTGTTCTAAATTTGAACAATTGAAATTGCTCTTCTACGTTTACTGAATATAGCGATAGCCCTAAATGCTGCTAAGGACGGCGGAATATTCAGTAGAGGAACATAACGATGTCTCATTCACCCGTTCATAGGGCAGCTGATGCCCCAGTCAAAATCCACCTAGAAGCGGGGCAGACTTATGCGTGGTGTGCTTGTGGTCGCTCGGGTGATCAACCGTTTTGTGATGGCTCTCATCAAGGCACAGGAATAGATCCCGTCGTCTTTGAAGCCGAAGAGGATGGTGAGGTTTGGCTTTGTATGTGCAAGCAAACAAAAACACAGCCACTCTGCGACGGTAGCCATAAAAACAAACCTGAAAAATAATAGCTTGTGGTAAGATAGCGCGCTTTCAAACCAGCGGAGAAAGCGTGTGACACAGTACGATGTAGTAATTATCGGAGCCGGAGCTTCAGGCCTGATGTGTGCCGCTACTGCTGGTTATCGAGGACGCTCTGTTCTTGTCATCGAACACACCAAAAAAGTTGGCCGAAAAATCCTAATGTCGGGTGGTGGGCGTTGTAACTTCACCAATATCCATAACGGCCCAGCTAACTTCCTTTCGCAGAATCCTCATTTTTGTAAATCTGCTCTTAGTCGTTATAAAGCGCAGGACTTTATCGATCTGGTTGATCGCCACGGCGTCGAATATCACGAAAAAACACTCGGCCAGCTGTTCTGTAATGAATCCAGTAAAGAGATTCTTCGGGTCTTAATGACCGAATCAGAATGGGCGGGTAATGAGATTCGCACTGAACTGAGTGTCAATGGTATCGAAAAGCAGGAACAGGGATATTTACTGCAAACCTCATCTGGCCCGATCAACGCTGAATCCGTTGTAATTGCCACAGGTGGCTTATCTATTCCAAATGGCGGTGCAACGAGCTTTGCTTACGATATTGCTGAACAGTTCGATCTAAAAGTGTTACCGAAAACAGCAGCGTTAGTACCGTTTACCCTGCAACCTAAAGAGAAAGAAGTTCTTAAAGAACTATCGGGTGTATCTCATAAAGTAAAAGCGTCTATAGGTAAAACCAGCTTTGTCGAAAGTATGCTCTTTACTCACCGCGGTTTAAGTGGCCCTGCTATTTTGCAGATCTCCTCCTACTGGCAACCGGGTGGTGAAGTGGAGATAGATCTGTTCCCAGAGTTTGATCTGCTTGCATGGCTCAAAGAGCAACGCGAAGCCCGTCCAAAAGCCGAGATCACAACCATCATGGCGCAGCAGATGAGCAAGCGTATGGCACAAATTCTCTGTCAGCTATTCGGCTTTAGCGGCATTATGGGTAACCAATCCAATAAAGATTTAGATGCGATAAACAGTGCTTTTCGTGAGTGGAAGATCAAACCTTCCGGTACCGAAGGTTACCGTACAGCGGAAGTGACCCTAGGTGGCATCGATACCAACGAGATCAACCAGAAAACCATGGAAGCTAAAAAAGCACCGGGTTTGTACTTTATTGGTGAGTGTTTAGATGTAACTGGACACCTTGGCGGTCATAACTTCCAATGGGCTTGGGCATCAGGTTTTGCAGCTGGGCAGGTGGTTTAGTTGTGCTTGGTTGAAGAGCATAAAACGAAAAAGGGCTTGATTTAATCAAGCCCTTTTTTTATTGGTATCTATGAAGGCTGTTAAGCAACTTGAGCAGCCATTTTCTGGCTATCCATATACTCATCGAAAGTGCCGTGGAAGTTGATCATCTGCTGATCTTTAATTTCGATAATATGCGTTGCCAATGAGGATACAAATGCACGGTCATGGCTGACAAAGATCAAAGTACCATCAAAGCCTAGCAAAGCATTGTTGAGCGCTTCGATCGCTTCCATATCCATGTGGTTGGTTGGCTCATCCATGATTAGGACGTTCAAATCCATCATCATCATTTTGCCGAACAGTAAGCGGTTCTTTTCACCACCGGAACAGACTTTCGCTTTCTTATTAAAGTCGTCAGCCGTAAAGAGTAACCGGCCTAACATTGCACGAACTTTCAGATCATCATGCTTAGGTGTACGCCACTGAGACATCCACTCAAATAGGGTTAGATCAGAATCAAAATCAGCACTGCTATCTTGCGGGCAATAACCAATGACTGCATTCTCAGACCATTTGATGGTACCTTCGTTCGCTTGCAATTCGTCCACTAAGCAGCGCAAGAAAGTAGTTTTACCGGCACCGTTTTCACCGATAACAGCCAGCTTTGCGCCTGCTTCCAAAATAAGGTTGCCGTTTTCGAATAATTTGTTGTCTTCAAAACCGTGACCTACATCTTCCAGAATCAGCGCCTGACGATGCAGCTTTTTATCCTGCTTTAAAGTGATGGAAGGGATCTGGCGGCTAGAGGTTTTAACTTCATCTAGCTCGATTTTCTCCATCTTCTTCGCACGCGAACTTGCTTGTTTTGCTTTAGAGGCATTGGCAGAGAAGCGATTTACAAACGCTTGTAGCTCATCCAGTTCAGCACTTTTTTTCGCATTTTCCGTTAGCAGCTGCTCACGGATCAAAGAGGATGCTTCTAGGAAGTAATCATAATTACCCGGATAGATTCTCAGCTCACCGTAATCGATATCCGCCATATGGGTACAAACCGCATTCAGGAAGTGACGGTCGTGGGAGATAATGATCATAGTGCACTTGCGTTGGTTTAGGACCGACTCAAGCCAGCTAATCGTATGGATATCCAAGTTGTTGGTCGGTTCGTCCAACAGCAGAATATCTGGGTTAGCAAACAAAGCCTGTGCTAATAACACACGTAGCTTCCAACCCGGTGCTACCTGACTCATCAAACCAAAATGATATTCTTCGGCAATACCTGCTTCCAATAGAATGTCACCAGCACGACTTTCCGCCGTGTAACCATCCATCTCAGCAAATTCACTTTCCAGATGGCCAACCTTCATACCATCTTCTTCGGACATCTCTGGTAGCGCATAAATACGATCACGCTCCTGCTTGACCTTCCAAAGCTCAGTATCACCCATGATTACCGCATCGATAACCGTGTACTCTTCAAAGGCGAACTGATCCTGACTCAGCACACCCATCTTCTCACCTGGTGTGATAGACACGTTGCCAGACGTTGGTATCAGATCACCGCTTAGAATCTTCATGAAAGTAGATTTGCCGCAGCCGTTTGCGCCAATCAAACCATAACGATTGCCGTTACCGAATTTAGCCGAAATATTTTCAAACAAAGGCTCAGCGCCAAACTGCATTGTAATGTTCGCAGAGGATATCAAGGGAGTGTCCTGAGGGTAAAAAATTAGAAGATGTACAGCGGTCTTAAAAGGGCTGTGACAGGGAGGCGAACTTTACCAGAAAAGACGAGGAAAGAGGTGATTAATTAACCTGAAATTATTTAAAAATCACCGGTAGAGATATAAGGGCAAGTCCCAAATTTCCCATCGTAAGTTTTACTTAACCCAAAATAGGAACCACAGTTCCTATTTTGGGAATCAGTTACTGCTTTTACTACCCAACCCAAAAAGCCTTACTCGCTTCCTTGTGAGCTTGTTCGAGGCTTAAACCTATATCCTTCAATTGCTCATCATTTAACTTCAGAAGTGCTCTTCGGGTGCGGTAGTTCTGTTGCCAATGTGTGAGAACACACGTCCATTTATGAAAATAAATTGTCGGAAGAGGATAACTATTTCTTATCTCTTTTGATGGCTGGTAGTTTTCGCACACTTGTATGCTCATCTTTGTATCCTCCGTTTATGATTAATTTGTAGGTATTATTGGTCTTGGGTTGCTATAGTGACAAACGATATAAATTTCTATTCAGTTAACTTAAACTTAAGTGATATGGATCGTTTACCTCCTCTTAAAGCGTTGCGTGTTTTTTTGGTGGCTGCTGAGCACGGCAGTTTTAAAGTGGCGGCCGAAAAGTTGTTTGTGACGCAGGCTGCAGTCAGCCAGCAGATACGTTTGCTAGAAGATTACTTTGCAAAGCCTCTGTTTATTCGTTTGAATCGTGAGGTGCGTTTATCGCCTGATGGCGCGTCTTTGCTGCCATATATCCAACAGGCGTTTAAGGCGATTGAAGAGGGGAGTAGAGCGCTTTCGGTAGATCCTTCACCTAATCAGCTTAAGATCACTTCTCTACCTTCATTTGCTGCGCGGTGGTTGATACCTAGGCTGGGCTCCTTTCAGCAGGCCTATCCAGAGTTCAATTGCTTAGTGTCTACTTCCTGTGATCTACATGATTTCTCGGATGATAGTCAGGATCTGGCGATTCGTTTTGCTGAAGGCGGGAATACGCAGTTGATGGAGAAAGTTCTGACCGAGGATTATATCGTTTCAGTCTGCCACCCTGATCTTTTGCAGACAAAGGATGGAGCTGATCTGAACCTTGGCAGCTTACCCCTATTGATTGATGACTCACCTGAACTTAAGCAAGTTAATGCTGGTTTTGTTCGAGAGATGGGGGGCAAAAATCAGGTCGTTCTGCAACTGCTGGACTCTAGTCTTCAGGTGGATGCTGCATTGAATGGTCAGGGTGTTGCCCCAATTCGTTATAGCCTTGTGTACGAGTATATTGAGCACGGTCATTTAGTTTGCCCGCTTAAGTGCTATTGGAATTCACCTTATGCTAACTATCTGGTTGCGCCTGAAGCTAATTTTGATCGGCCGAAAGTGATGGCTTTTACCAATTGGATTATGGAAGAGGTTAGAGCCGTTGAAGCGCATTGGCAGATGTTTAAGGATACATCCAATTTTTCACTGATGGATGATTAAGGTAAATGTGTCCTATCAGGTCCTTTGATTTCTATGTGCGTCAGGAGATTTGATCTCCTTTACAGCTAATGATATTGCTAAGTGCTTTTACATAGTCTGATATAGCGAGATCACCTGTTTACAGAAAAATACTCTGTTATACTCGCGCCATTGTAGTTAGTGATTAAGAGGCCTTATTTATGTCGAATCGTCTGGTGATTCTGGATACTGAAACCACAGGTATGAACCAGGAAAGTGGTCCGCATTTCCAAGGGCATCGGATTATTGAGATCGGCTGTGTTGAGGTGATCAACCGTAAGCTGACCGGCAACACTTTTCACGTCTACATCAACCCAGAGATGCCGATCGATCCTGAGGCGATCGCGGTCCACGGTATCACGGATGAGCAGGTTAAAGACTGCCCGAAATTTGCTGAAATCGCTCAGGAGTTTGCCGAGTTTCTCGACGGCTCAGAGATGATTGCACACAATGCACCCTTCGACGTCGGGTTCATGGATCATGAATTCGGTATGTTGGGTTCGGGTTGGAAGAGCACAGAAGAGCTCTGTAAAGTCACTGACTCCCTCAAGATCGCTAAAGACAAGTTCCCGGGCCAGAAGAACAACCTAGATGCCTTATGTCGTCGATTAGGTATTGATAACTCCCATCGTGAGTTACACGGCGCTTTGTTGGATGCCGAGATTCTTGCTGATGTTTATCTGTTGATGACAGGTGGCCAAACTTCTTTGTCGTTGTCGGATGATGAGGCGGGTGGTGATGCAGGGCAAATCAGAAGGCATGCAGATGCGCTTCAGGGCTTACCTTTAGTGACGTTGTCTGATGAAGAGCTTGCCGAGCACGAAGCTTTCCTAAACATGCTTGATAAGAAAGCTGGCGGTAGCTGTACTTGGCGTCAGGATTTAGTCGAGGCGGAGTAATGATGCTTTCGCCTCTCGTTGCCCCTACTACTATTTTATACAATAGGTTAGCTATGGTTTTTCAAGATCCTGACCGCTAAAGTGGGCAAAATCGTGTTGCTTACACGGTTTAGATAGAGATAAAAATTTCAAGGATGGTAGATGTGTGAATTAAAAAGGATTTTACGCCTAACACTAATTAGTTGTTTGCTATTTAGTTCTAATCTTGCCTATTCAGGCGTTAAAGAATACCCCATCTTAAAGGTCGATTACGGCCCTTCAACTACTTTTAAGACCGGTACTGTCGGTAAGATCAATATTCCGTTAGACGAACTTACCAATGCAAAAATCGCAGTCTTGGATGGGTTAGTAATCATTTTCGATGATGGTTCTAATCTATCAATGGAAACGCTCACCGATATAGCTCTTGGATTCCAAGGCGTTGATATGCGCACTTGGCCAAAGTACCTCTTAGGAATACAAAACGCTGGTCCTGAACCTGAGGGCTACAAATCCGAGCTGCAACAATCTAAAGAGCACATTATTGACACTGAAGTATCAGCTTACGAGATAAGAACATTTCCTACCGAACAGGGAATCGGTTACTGGGCTATTGGCCCCAAAAAATCAGTAATCGTATTTACTTCATCTGTCATAGAAGACCAGGTAGCGCTCTTATTTGCTGAAAATATGGATGAGCAGCAAATTAAAAAAATCATAATTAATGGCACGCTAAGATAAAGATATTACGTGAATGCCTAACCCTGTGATTGAAAGGTATGTGCTTGTAGAGCGATTATTATTTTAAATCGGTTGTCGTTTGACAACTTGATAGTGCATTTCTAAACTTAGCATAGGGAGAGACAGGGATGTCTCGTAAGAAACACTCCAAAAAAGAAGTGGAAGCCGCATTAGTTTATGCGGAAAAGAATGGTTGGCGTATTGAAGTTGGTGGAAGCCATGCTTGGGGTAAAATTTACTGTCCTTATAATGACAAAGAATGTCGTTGTGGTGAGTTTTGTATCGTTAGTATTTGGAGCACCCCAAAAAGCCAGCAAAACCATGCTAAGCAGATCAAACGAGTCGTTGATAACTGTGCTGTGAAAAAAGCATGTGATGAGGAATAAAAGCATGCGTGATTATGAATTTACCTTGAAGTTTGCATTGCCAGACGCTGACATTGATCCGAGTACTTATGTTGAGCAATTAGGTGCAGCAGGGTGCGATGATGCATTAATTGGGTTAGGTCAGAGTGGGCGTATCGCTTTACAATTCACCCGAGAAGCGAAAAGTGCTTCTGAGGCTGTGATCACCGCGATAGAAGATGTGAAGTCTGTGATTCCAAATGCTCAGCTATTTGAGGCGACACCTGATATGGTCGGGGTTTCGGATATTGCTGAAATCATAGGGGTATCTCGGCAAAATATTAGAAAGCTGGTAATGAATCATGGCTACACCTTTCCTGTCCCTGTTTATGCAGGTAGCTCTTCTTTATGGCACCTTTCTACCGTTCTTGATTGGTTTGAGACCGAGCAAAACAAAACTATCGAACCGACGATAAAAGAGATCGCTTTTACAAATATGCAGGTTAATTTAGTTAAGGAAAGTCATAAGCTTGATCCTATCTATTCTTCAAAGTTATCTGTTCTCAATCTGTAGAGCCTATCTATTCTTCAAAGTTATCTGTTCTCAATCTGTAGAGCCTATCTGCAGCTCCGTTTACCGTTATTTATGAATTAGGCCGCCACATATCATAGACATCATGGTTTGATACAGAGCAGATAATGTAAAGAAACATGGGTTTCTTAGCACATTAGATTAGCTGTTCTGTTGTGGTCATATTTGTATTCGGTATTATGTTTTGAATAATGTGATCATTCATTTTTTTAGGCCAAGGATATTTTGCAAACACTCGTAAAGCCTGCAGAATCTCTTATCGATTTTTCGGATCAACCTGACTTTGTTGCAACATTGTGTAAGCAGGTTAACCTCCTACCTTATATTTCTCATCGTATATACCACGGTTCGGTTTCTATCGATCGACGGGATTTGATTGCCTTTCTTTCCAACAATACCTCTCACCAGCAAATGTTTTGGCAAGCGCGAGATCAGGATAGATCACTAGCAGGCCTTGGTGTCGAGGTGGAGGTAATTACAGGATCATCATCTGAAGCGATTGCTGAAGTTAAAGATTTATCATCTAGAATTTATAGCCAATCCGAGAAAGAGTATCAGCCTTTGTTCTTTGGCGGATTTTCGTTTGCTGAAGAAGATGAGAGTGATATCTGGCAAGGTTTTCCTTCCAGTTATTTTGTTTTACCGCAGATCTGTTTGAGTGAAACTCAGGGTGAATGTCATCTACATATTCACCTTCTATGTGACGGTGAGTCTGAATGGAATACTGCAAAAATTGATCTGATCAGGCTGTTACTTGCACTGGATTGGGATCAGTCCATTCCAGAACATAGTGACGAAGGTCAGCAGTTTCAAAAGTGCTCTAGTATCGATAGAGCCCATTGGCGTGATCTCTGTGATCAGGTGCAGAGTGAGATTGTTCATCAGTCTATTGAAAAAGTTGTTCTCGCAAGAGATCTCGTTCTCTCTATCAATGATTCAATGAATGTTCACCAATTATTGAATCGTTGGTTGGCGGTAAATCCAGAAACGTATTCGTTTATGCTGCAAAGAGGCGATAAGTATCTTTTAGGGTGTTCACCTGAGCGACTTTATAAAAGAGAAGGGCAGCAACTTAGTACCGAGTCATTAGCTGGAACGGTTGGGCGAGGAGACGATTTAGCGGGTGATGAACTGTTGGCTCAAAAGTTATTCAATGGCTCTCAGTTTCAGAATGAACATGGGTTGGTCAGCCAATTTATACAGCAGCAGCTTAAAGGTGTTTGTAACAAGGTTGATTTTGAACCTACTCAAGTTATGAAGTTGGAAAAGGTTCAGCACCTTTACCAAAAGGTGACCGCTGAACTTAACTGTAAAATTGATGATGCTGAACTGATAAATCTGCTTCACCCGACACCTGCTGTATCGGGTTATCCAAGAGATGCTGCTATGAATTTCTTGTCTTCAAATGAGC
The DNA here is from genome assembly GCF_047778105.1 of Neptuniibacter sp. QD37_11. Taxonomy (NCBI): domain Bacteria; kingdom Pseudomonadati; phylum Pseudomonadota; class Gammaproteobacteria; order Oceanospirillales; family Oceanospirillaceae; genus Neptuniibacter; species Neptuniibacter sp. QD37_11. The sequence continues at coordinate 1,523,531 of NZ_CP180552.1, forward strand.
CCTTAGCGCGTGGTTGGTATAGCGGGGGGATTGGAATCGTCAGTTATAGTGATGAGAGGGAGTTTGTTGATTTTGCTGTCGTGATTAGATCTGCGCTACTGGAGAATAACCGTTTACACTGTTTTTCTGGTGTCGGTTTGGTTGAAGGCTCCGATTCAGAATCGGAATGGCAGGAGCTGGATTCGAAAATTAACTCTCTTCTAGATGTGGTTTATGGAACAGCACAACACTAATCTGACAAATCTATGGGCCGCTGCTGTTCTAGAACAGTTAGTTCAGTTGGGCGTCGAGGACATCTGTATTGCGCCTGGCTCTAGAAGTGCTCCTTTAGTTATTGCGGCTGCCAAGCTTTCTCTGTCTAAAACCAATAATGGGGAGCAGGGGCAGCTGAGATTACACACGCATCTTGATGAGCGAGGCTTAGGTTTTTTCGCACTGGGTCTTGTCAAAGCGCGGTCAAAGCCAGTCATCGTGATCACTACATCTGGAACTGCGGTTGCCAATTTATATCCTGCAGTCATTGAAGCGTTTCAAACATCACAACCCTTGATCGTTCTCTCTGCTGATAGGCCTGAAGAGTTGCTAAATTGTGGTGCGAATCAGGCGATTAATCAGAAAGGAATCTTTGCGGATAATGTTGTCGAATTTTGTCAGATTGATGCGTTAGATTCTGAAGCAGAGATTTCAGAAAACCTGACATCAATTGTCAGGGCTTACCAGAAGGCAACTATGTCAGGCCCTGTACAGATCAATTGCGCATTTAGGGAGCCACTTTATCCAACAGATGATGTAAATCTTTTAGATACAGACAAATACCTTCAGGTTTTTGATCAGGCGAGGTTACCTACCTCCTCAAAGTTTGCGGCTGAGGCTATCCAGCCAAGTGGAAAAACGCTTCTTATCGCCGGTGATTTAACCCCTTCGCAAGCGCAGCATGTTTTGGTATTGGCGGAACGGTTTGATACCCCAATTCTTGCCGACATAAACAGTAATTTGCCGAAGCATCGCTTGGTTATTCAAAGTGCTGAACTGATTCTTGAAGCTCAGCCTGACCTTCTTGCTGAATACGACTCGGTGATTCAGTTTGGTGGGCAGCTTGTCGGCAAGCGCTTGTTGAATTGGCTATCTGAAAACTATTTTGAAAACTATCTTTTGATATCGCCACAGGCATTAGCACTCGATCCTTCTAAAACGGCCACCCAGATTTGCTTAGATATAGATGAGTACTGTCAGGATGCGGTCATCGAAAAATCAGATCATGCTCTCTTGTTGGAAAAGAGCGGTCAGATACAGGAGAAAGCACGAACCTTTGTGCGTTCACTATCATTCGGTGAGCTGAAAGCTGCGCAGACTATATGTGATGTTCTGGATGGTAGCGTGGACCTCTTTGTCGGTAATAGCTTAAGCATTCGCTTGATGGATCTGCAGTCTAATCGAGATTTCCCTGTCTTCAGTAACCGTGGGGCGAGTGGAATTGATGGTCTGTTGGCCACGGCTTGTGGTGTACAGCAGGGGCGTGAGAAACCGATGGTGGTTTTGTTAGGTGATACATCGTTGCTGCATGATCTAAACAGTTTGATGATCGCACGCCGTCATACCAGTGACTTTCCGCTTATATTGATTGTGCTTAATAATGATGGCGGTAGCATATTTAATATGCTGCCTGCGGCAAATTTAGATGATGTCCAGCGGGATTTTTTCCAGCTGCCGCATGGTCTGGAGTTTGGAAATATCGTTAAAAGTTTTGACATTCCTCATTATTCACCCAACACCGAAGCGCAATTCAAACAGCAGCTTACTGAGTTACTCAAACAGAATGGAGTGGCAATGATCGAGTTACAAGTACCTCCTACTGAGAGTAGTCAGCAGATAAAAGCACTCTATGCGTTTTCAAGAAATCATGGCGCAGTTTCTGATTCGAAAGGCTAATCATTAGATGCTGATCGATCATCCTTATTACCAAGGCCAGATTTTAGCTGAAAGCTCCCCCGTTATACTCTGCCTTCATGGCTTTATGGGAGGGAAGGATGACTGGAAACCCGTCATAGATCTTCTCCCAGCTAGTCAGAAACTGAATATTGTTTATCTCTCTTTACCCCTGAAATTTCCGGAGCATGTAACAGATATTGCAAGTTATAGCCGTTGGTTGTGGCAGCAGCTCCCCGATTTTAAACAACCGATGTTTTTACTGGCTTATTCTTTGGGTGCCCGTATTGGGATGCATTGGTTAAGGGATAATCCGGATTCAATTTGTGGTGCTTTATTTGAGGGAGGGCACCCCGGGCTTCCCGGCGACAAAGCGCGGCTAGACAGTGATTTAGTTTGGCAGCAGCGGTTTAGTCAGCAGGATCTTAAGCTCACTTTGGAGCAGTGGTATCAACAAGCTGTGTTTAACGGCAGAGAAAAAGATACAGCGGAACAGATCTATCAACGGCATAAGGCTGACCCATCTGCTTTAGGAAACTTATTGCTAACTGTATCTGTGGCTAATCAGCATGATATGACGTCCACACTTGGAGGGCACCCTATTACCTATCTCACAGGAGAGCATGATAAAAAATACATCGAATTAGCAAAACAGCTCGCTCAACAGCATGCTAATATCGTTCATCATGTTATCTCAGGCGCAGGCCATAATTGTCACAGTGATCAGGCCTGTAGTGTGAGTAGGATTTTATCTAATTTTTTAACGGGCTTTATTCATGAGTAACAACCCTGCAGACAGCAGTATCCAGAAGGGCGCAGATTGGGTTGATTGCGGGCAGCAATTTACCGATATCCTTTACCACAAGGCTGAGGGTATCGCTAAGATCACCATTAATCGTCCAGAAGTACGTAATGCCTTTCGTCCACAAACTGTTAAAGAGATGATTGCGGCAGTCAATGATGCCCGTTATGACGATCAGGTCGGTGTAGTTATTCTGACTGGGCAGGGAGATATGGCCTTTTGTTCGGGCGGGGATCAGCGAGTTCGAGGTGATACTGGCTATGAAGATGAGTCTGGCGTTCATCACTTGAATGTTCTGGATCTTCAGAAGATGATCCGAAGCTTACCTAAGCCAGTTATCGCGATGGTAGCGGGTTATGCCATTGGTGGTGGTCATGTATTACATCTGGTGTGTGATATGACAGTAGCTGCGGAGAATGCTCGATTTGGTCAGACAGGCCCTAAAGTAGGGTCTTTCGACGGCGGTTTTGGTGCCAGTTATATGGCGAGTATCGTAGGGCAGAAAAAAGCCCGTGAGATCTGGTTCTTATGTGATCAGTACGATGCAAAAGAAGCACTAGATATGGGTCTAGTCAACAAGGTCGTACCTTTAGAAGATTTAGAATTAACCACGGTTGAGTGGTGCCGAAAAGTGCTTAGGCTTTCTCCTATGGCATTGAGAACGTTAAAGAGTGCTTTCAATGCTGGAATTGACGGGCAAGCAGGTCTTCAGGAGTTAGCCGGTAATGCCACAATGTTGTTTTATATGACTGAGGAAGGGCAGGAAGGACGTAATGCCTACAATGAAAAGCGCCCACCTGACTTTAAGCGATTTAAACGCCAGCCATGATCCCTAAGGTCAGGCTTCTTGAGTATGAAATTCCGTTTACCTCTCCCTTTGTTTTTAATGTGGGTGGTAAGCGGAAAACATTCATAACTAGACAGGGATTGCTTCTACACTGGTTGTTCGGCGATCAGAGTATTTATACAGAGATTGCACCCTTACCGGGTTTTTCAAATGAAACCTTAGAACAATGTAAGCAGCAGTTATTGATGCTTAATTCGAGTGATTTTTCCGCTTCCGCTAGTCCAAATCACTTATACCCAAGTGTGCGATTTGCAATTGAAGCTGCGTGGTATCAACTTGAGTATCCTTTGCGTTCTACAGCTGTTCGTTCCTGTTCGCTTATGGATAAGAACTCCGAATGCCATCGAATAAAAACTAAAGCAGGGCATCAATCAATCGAGAATGATGTTTTGTCTTTAAAGTCTGTTTTAGCTCAGTTGCTACCTCATCAAAAGTTGCGAATTGATGCCAACCGGACTTGGAAGATAGAAGAGCTAGAAACTCTCCAGAAATCACTGAATACGTCACAAATCGATTATGTGGAAGAGCCGCTTAAGTGCTTCGACCATTACCAGCCTAACGGGTTGCCTATCGCTTTTGATGAATCTCTCCGCGAGCTAGATCCGCAAAAGCCTGTTCCAGAAATATTCTTTACTGCCAAAGCTTGGGTTTTAAAACCAATGCTTTGTGGTTTACAGCGGACGATCAAGCTAGCTGAATTGGCTCGTGAAAATGGGATAGCCTGTGTGCTTTCCAGTAGCTTTGAAAGCAATGTCTCATTGGAGTTCTATCATTCACTGGCTCAGGACCTAGAATTAACCGAGGAGCAGGGATTGGATACTCTGAAATATTTAGAGCAAGATCTACAGCCCGCAAAAATAACGCTTAGAGAACAAACTGTCGCAATGGCAGATTGCAAAGAGATTGCGCGGCTATGCTAGAAACGCTCCTCGAAAAGCACTACGGTAATGGCAGTACACTGGGTGATGAGCAGCATCGTTATTCTTATGAGGCTTTCAATCGTCTGATCCAATCTAAGAGAGATGAGCTGTTTTCATTCGGGTTAAGAGAGAATCAACTTGTTCTGTATAAAGCTGAAAATACGCTTGATACGCTCATTTTAAGTTGTGCCATTATGGAGCTAGGGGCGGTAGCAGTTCCGTTCAATCCTTCATTTAGTGAGACCTTGCTGAATGAGTTAAAAGCTCTTAACCAGTATGCGTATTTTGTCGATCAGCATGGGGTAACGGCACTACATGATGAACATGAAGAGGGCGTTGTCGATCCATCCATAGTGAATGGTATTTTTACATCGGGTTCGACAGGAACACCTAAACTGGTGTGTCATGCTCTCACTAACCATATTGCCAGTGCTAAAGCATCAGCAATCATCAATCCTTGCGACTCGTCTGATCATTGGCATGTATCATTGCCGATCTACCATATTGGCGGTTTTAGCGTACTTTTCAGAACGATAGTGTCGGGTTCATCTCTGACGATAGGTGGTCGTGTAGAAGATCCATTATTTCTGCAGGAAATGGGGATAACGCATGCTTCGATGGTTGCGACACAGTTACAACGTTTCAAAGCATCAACTGACAATATAAAGGATTTAAGGCTAAAAATGTTGTTGATTGGCGGTGGTCCGACTGCCGAAAAACTATTACGTTCATGTGCTGACCTGCCGTTAAGAAAGACTTATGGCATGAGCGAAATATCGTCACAGGCTTGTACTGAAGCTGATGATGGCTCAATGGCAGTGTTAGACAGTGTCGAGCTAAAAATTGATAAAGACGGAGAGATCTTACTGGCAGGTGAGAGCTTATTTGCAGGCTATCTTGTTGGTAACCAATTGAGATCACCAAGTGCATATTTCAAGACAGGTGATATCGGCCGCTGGGAGAATAATAGACTGCTGATAACAGGGCGTAAGGATAATCAGTTTATTAGCGGTGGCGAAAATATTCAGCCGGAAATGATTGAGAAACAACTACTCAAGTTGGTAGGTGTTACTCAAGCGATAGTGGTTCCTGTTGAGTGTCCTGAATTTGGCTATCGACCTTTTGCCTGGACAAATCTAGATTGCTGTTTTGCTCAGATTAAATCCGATCTGAAAAGGTTATTACCCAGTTTTATGATTCCCGTTGGTTTTGCCTACATACCTGATTCTATGATGGTGAAAGGTCTCAAGTTATCTCGTAATGAACTCACCGCTCTAGCTGAAAAAGAGCGATAAGCGTTATCTGTTACTAATCAAAATAAGACGTTCTTACCTCAAACGATAAATCTTATTTACAGGAAAACGAATTAATAATAGCTATTAAATTAATACTGAAATGTGCCAAAGTGGATGCTCTGCACAACAATCATTACGGGCTAATTTAATAGTACTTGAGCAAACTGATATACTGAAAACAGAGGATGTATGCTGGTATATGGCTATTTTTATTAAAAACTCTTGACGGCGAAACAGGTCGAAGTGTTTTTTAAAGAATGAGAGCGTTGAAAGTGACAACTAAGAAAAGAAAACTCACTTTATCAAGAATAGAAGAGCGTATTCAACAGTTACCGCTTCTGCCTTCTGTTGTTTGTGATTTGATGGCGCTTGATACAGACTCCCCCTTCTTTTATGACAAAGTAACTGAGTTGTCTCAAGCAGACCCTCCGCTGGCAACAAGAGTACTTAAAATTGCTAACTCAGCCTCTTCGGTACATTCCCATGTCATAACTGATCTGCATGAAGCACTGATCCGGGTTGGGACAGATAAAATATTATCGATTATAACAACATTATCGGTTGCTCGAGTTTTCACCCCCGTAACAGATCAGCAAAAAGCCATTTGGCAGCACTCAATTGAAACAGCTCATATTGCGAAGTTTGTGGCGATCCATCTAAAAGATTTTAACGTGGATAAAGGGCTGGCATTTACTTCAGGCTTGTTACATGACATAGGAAGATTTGTACTGTTTGAAATGACAGCTAAAGCCATTGATGTCGTAGATGCTAAGGGCTGGGACACGCCGATAGAATTACCTGAGGTAGAGAAAGGAGTACTTGGTTTTACCCATGCAGATGCTGGCTTTATTGCGGCGAAGAAATGGCAGTTGCCGAAAGTAATTGTAGACATGATTCGTTATCACCATAATTACGAGATAAACGAACACAACGAAGTGTCAGCAGAATTGAGGAACTTAGTTTTAGTTGTCCAGTTCGCAGATTTGGTAAGTGTTTTAATTGAAAAGAACCCAGAATGGCCTGATTGGGATGAAGCAAAATTGACTAGCGAAATTCGTAGTTTCTGTCACCACGATAGTTGGCCTAAAGTTAATTTTCCAGTAAATGAACTCGTAAAAGAACTACCAATTATATCCATTGAGTGCTATCAGATACTTGAAAAGCTAAGGTTGAGATAAAATCTACCCTACTGTTTATCAGCTAATACTGGTTTGTAATCTATAAAAAGTTCTTGGACCTCATGGTGAAGTGTTTCTGCCTCAAGGATTTCCTTCGCCTGCAGCAGTTATCTAGTGAAAAGTCTGGTTACTTTCGTAGGCTGATATGCACTGGAACTATCAGAAAACACTCTGATTAGTCCCAATATTGGCATTATTGTTTATATATTGGGACTTTTGGGCTCAGCTTAAATCTTTAAGAAGAACAACTGTAATGCGATAAACCACCTAGCTGATTAAGTTCTTCTGGTCTTAATCTATAAAACTTATCTTCCACTTCTTGTGATTGTTCAGCGTAAGGCTGAGTCATTACTTCCTGTAGTTCTCTGATTAGTTCGTAATTACCTTCAGTCGCTTGCTGATAAGCAGGTTGTACGAACCACTCACGTAGAGTGTATTTAGGGTTTACCTGTTTCATCTGCTGAATACACTCTTCTGGCGAACGATTCAGATTGGTATTAGCCTGCTCTACAGCGGTGTTCCATCGCTTAAGCCAATCTTCCCAGCGTTCGCTTAGTTTGCTAGATGGCGTTTGGTAAAAGCTATTTGTTAATGGCTCTAGGCTCTCTGGCAGGTTGGATAGTTCACGGAAGAAGAGTGTGTAATCAGTTTGGGTCTGCGTCATCAGAGCTAACAGCTCTTTCTGTAGATCAGACTCAAATTTATCCAGCCCTAGTTTTGCGGCCCACATCGCTTCCATTTTGTTGCTCATTGCTTCTGCAAAACCGTTTCTGATTTCACTTAGCTGTTCTATTCCTTCGGGAGCCGTTTGGAAAAGGGGAGCTAAGGCTACGCAGAACATATGGAAGTTCTGTTCGGCGGCTAGAGGCTGATTTAGGAAGGAGAAGTGATGCCCGCCACCGGTCCAAGGTTGGAATTGTGGATCAAACTCATCCATAAAACCGTAAGGACCATAATCTAAGGTAAAACCACCCGCAGCACAGTTATCGCTATTAAAGTTGCCTTGGCAGTAGCCTACGCGAATCCAGTTACTTACCAATGAAGTAAGTCGGTCACGGAAAGCTTGTGTTAATAATAGTGCTTTCTCTGGTAACGATAGGTCATGATCGATTTCGTCGCTGTATTCGCGGTCAATCAAATGCAGAACCAACATTTTGAGTTCTTCTAGCGCTTTAGGATGCTCTTGTTTGCGAGCACGACGACCAAAGAGCTCTAACTGGCCGACACGAATAAAGGATGGGGCAACACGTGTGGTGATCGCAACCGGGTTATAGACCATGATGTCAGGATCTTGCGAACGAGAGCCTTCGGAATACCACGGGCGTCTGACCGTTTCAGATTTCGAAGCATAAAGGCTCAATGATCTTGATGTCGGTACGCCGAGGGCATGCATATGCTCTTGCGCTAAAAACTCACGCACACTTGATCGTAAAACTGCACGGCCATCTGCTCCGCGGCAATATGGAGTTTGACCGCCGCCCTTAAGCTGCATCTCCCAACGTTTATCGTTGAAGATGCCTTCTAAAACAGAGACTGCTCGACCATCTCCATATCCGTTACCTGTGCCAAATGGGCATTGTTGATAGTACTCATTTCCGTAGATGGAAAGAGCATAACCACAGGCCCAGCCTTGTTTACGTAAAGGTTCTGGTGCTTGAGAAAGGTCGCCAGAGAACATTCGCTTGAAACCATCTGATTGTGCTAAAGCGTCATTAAAACCTAATTCTTGAAAGAGCGTATGGCTATGCGCGATGTACTCAGGATCACTGATGGGTGTTGGGTTTACTGGCACGTAATGCCCATAAAAAATCTCTCTTGGGAAATGATCAATACCGTTTTCAGTAGCATCTGGATCAGCATTGAGCGTTTCTAAAAGTGAATAGTCGGCCAGAGCTGCAAGGTCATCAAGTGTAATGATAGCTGGTTCATTATTTGTAGCAGTTGGGTCGATCATTGTAGCTCCATAAATAGGCATAAACGCTGGCTGGTGTAGTTTCAGATATCCTCTTACGTTTGGAAAGAGGCTAAAGATCTTTTATTGCAGCTATGCATTCAGAACGGTTTGAAAGTTTAGTTTCTTAATTCTGTTCAAGTCACCAAATCGGGTGTTGATTGGATTTGTATCTTTTTAAAGATCCAAATTCTGATCTGATCCGTATTAAGTTTTTGGCTTGCTACACTATTTTTTATTTTTGTTTAAAAAATGAACATATGCCGCCTTTATGACTGTTTTTTTAGGCCTTAAGTTCATACTGAACCCCATAGAAATAAGCGGTTTAGCGTCTATAGTAAATCTATACCCATTGTTTGATTACATAGTGTGAGAAGAGAAGGGGCTATGTAAGCATTTGGGAACTCTACTCGGTTGCTAAAATGGTCTTTAAAAGAGAATCGCGAAAGCACTTCTGGTCCATAATTATAATAATGATGTTAGTCGGAGCGATATCTTCTATTGCTTCTATTGGCATCTTGTACAAATCAGCGGTTGAGGTTGAGAAGTCTCGTCTTGTCTCTCTTGTGTCCAGTAAAGCCCGCCTCATCAATGCCATCGCTGCGTTTGATTCGCAATATAGCCGCGTAGACCACCCTGAAGGTGCAGTAGGTGCGACCCTGAGCCAAGTTCGAAGCTCATTTGAATTGAAGAATGGTTTTGGCGAAACGGGGGAGTTTGTTGTCGGGAGATTAAACGGTGGCAATATAGAATTTTTAATGAGCTCGCGCAAACTCAATCAGCCCCCTCAGCCAATACCTATAAATGAGAGTGCTGCAGAACCCATGCGCCGAGCACTGAATGATCAGTCAGGAACCATAATAGGCCTCGACTATGAGTCCCGAAAAGTTTTAGCTGCTTATCAGTCTATACATGTATTGGATATAGGTATCGTAGCAAAAATTGATTTGACGGAAGTTCAAGAGCCCTTTATTGATGCGAGCATTAATGCAGCGCTGATAGCTCTATTTATTATTGTTTTGGGAACTCTGTTAATTAGCCAGATAGAAGAGGAAGACCATTCTAACCAAGAAACCTTCGCCTTGAAGTCCGGAACCAGCGCTAAAGAGTGGTTAATATATCGTTCGTTACTTCTTGCTGCAGTGGCATTTGCGGTAATGATCAGTTCGTTAGGGCTGCTCTATCAATATGCTAGGGATACTGAAAGGGCAAGTCTTTTAGATATGGTTGAAACTCAGGCTAGCTTGATCAATTCCGTGGCTGACTTCGACGCAAAATATAACGATGCTGACTTCCCAGGAGGGGCGTTTGCGGCAACGTTAAAGCAAGTTAGTACCGCGCTCCAAGAATCCCCTGGATTCGGTGAAAGCGGAGAATATCTAATTGGCCGTTTCGATGAATATCAAATTACCTATCTCACGCAACCTAGGAATTCAGATGGCCAAATAAGCAGTTTCCATGTGGCTGAGCCGCGTTCCAACGCGATTAAGCAGGCTTTAGCAGGTAGAACAGGGATGACACCTGATGTTGATTATCGGGGAACCAATGTTTTGGCTGCGTATACACCTATTCCAAAACTAGAGGCTGGATTGGTTGCAAAAATTGATGTTAAGGAGATGAGAGGACCGTTTATCCAAGCCGCTTCACAAGCGGGTGCGGTGTCTGTCGTTGCAATAGGATTTGGTTCACTATTTCTATGGCATTTGTCTTTGTCATACAAAAATAGACAACGTGTTCAAACCGATCGTTTGATCAGTCGGGGGTTATCAATGGTAGAAGAGAGCAAGGTCACCGTTGTTCTTGTTCTATTTACCTTATCTTTGGGTGTGGCCCTGTTTAGCCTTGACCTTCTTTTACCGCTTGGGGTGGCGTGTGGCTTGCCCTATATCTTCTTTGTATTGACGGGCAAGCTCTTCCCTAGGCGTGAGTACACGCTTGGTTTGGCTATCATTGCGACCGCCTTGGTATATGTGGGTTACCATTTCTCCCCAGAAGGTGGGCAAGACTGGGTTGTTATCACAAACAGAATGCTGGCGGTGGTTGCAATCTGGTTAACAGCATTAACCGTCAGTCTTTCTCAGGCTCAAAACCGAGCGCAAAAAATACAAGCGTCTCAATTACGCAAATTATCATTAGCTGTAGAGCATAGCCCTGCGTCGGTCATTATTACTGATCCCAATGGGATGATTCAGTATGTGAATGAAAAATACACGGAACTTACCGGATACAGCAGGGAAGAATCTGTGGGTCACAAAAGTAACATGACTAAATCGGGCAACACACCGATAAAACAATACAGGGAGCTTTGGGAAACATTACAGCACGGGCAGGAGTGGCACGGCGAATTCCAGAATAGGAAAAAGTCAGGAGAGCTTTATTGGGAGCGCGCGTCTATTCACCCAATCACCTCAGCCTCAGGCAAAATAGTTAACTATGTTGCGCTACAAGAAGATATTACTGAGCGTAAAGAAAACGAACGAAAGCTTAAATATCACGCTACCCATGACACGTTGACAGGCTTGCCTACGCGTAGCTTATGTATGGACCGGTTGAGTAAGGTGCTTGATTTAGCCAAGCGTAATAACCAGCAAGCGGCAGTGTTGTTTATTGATCTGGATGGTTTTAAGGAGGTCAATGATAACTTTGGTCATGATGTGGGTGATAAAGTATTGATTGAGACCGCGCAAAGACTCAAAAGCAGCGTGAGGGAGTCTGATACTGTTGCTCGAATAGGTGGTGATGAATTTATTATTCTACTTAGTGAAATAAATCAGCCAAATGACGCTAGCCAGGTTGCTAGAACAGTATTAGATCGCATTAAAAATAGTTACTTGTATGATAGGAATGAAGAGATCCATATTGGTGTGAGTATCGGTATTTCACTCTACCCTGATAATGCTCTTGATCCAGAAGAGTTAATACAGTTCGCAGACAAGGCGATGTACTGCGTAAAAACCGAAGGTAAAAATAATTTTTCCTTTGCGAAGAAAGCTTCATAAATATTATTTGTACTTTTTGTTTTTGAATCTTTTTATTCTAAATAAGCTATTCTTAATCCATTAATATTTATATTTAATTACAGGCTTCTTAAATATTTATTTCAACAGATCTGCTAATTTAGTTAGCTCTAAATTATATTTGCTACCTTATTCTCTATAGGAAAGTGTAGTAATTGGTTGTTACAAGTCTGATTTATGTGCATTAAATAGTACTGTTTGTTATGTTCTTTAGTATAGTGTCAAACGATTATGTGAAAAATCTGCGCACCAAAACAATGCAAAGAAAATCCCTAATCTCCTTTTAAAATATCTATAAATAACCATTTTTAAATTATTTTAGAAAATATTAATAAAATATATTAGAAGTTTTTAAATGGATAGCTCTCTATAGGTTTTGATTAAAAACTATGGCAGCCTGCGGGTCCTGCTTTTAGGATGTTGAATCAAAATGGAGTTTTTAAGATGACGCTATCTCGCAAGCTCACCATTATTTTCTTAGCGATCGGTATTGTGCCTATGCTGATTTTGGGAGCATTTCTTACCTATACCAGTAGTAGCAGCTTAAGTGATCAAGCGCTTAATAAGCTAGAAGCGGTACGCAGCATTAAGCAAAATCAGATAGAGTCTTACTTTGCTGAGCGTGAAGGTGATGTGATGATGCTCTCTGAGATGATCAATTCCATGACTTCAGCAGGCCATACGCTAGATAGCATTGAACAGATGCTTGGTGTAGAAGGGGGCGATGGTAGCTTCTTCGCAAAGTATATAAACGCCTACGATTATTATGACCTTTTCCTAATCAACCCCGCGGGCACTGTCTTCTATACAGTGACACGCGAAGCGGATTACGGAACAAATCTCTTATCAGGCCCTTATAGAGACTCAGGTCTAGCCAAGGCTTTTCGCAATGCCCGTGATAAGAACAATTTTGTACTAGAAGATTTTGCACCTTACGCACCTAGTGCAAATGCACCGGCCAGTTTTATTGCCTACCCAATCCAACAGAACGGTCAGTTTGCTGGCGTAGTAGCGTTACAGCTATCGATCGAAAAGATCGGTGCGATTATGCAAGAGCGCGATGGTATGGGAGAAACAGGTGAATCATATTTGGTTGGCTCTGATAAGCGCATGCGTTCTGATTCATTTTTAGATCCAGAAGGCCACTCTGTAATCGCCTCATTTGCAGGAACGGTGGCGAAAAATGGTATTGATTCAGTATCCGTTCGCGAAGCTTTAAGTAATAACGAAGGCGTTACAGAGCTGATTGATTACAACGGTAACCCTGTATTGTCGGCGTATACATCTGTGAAGGTAGGTGATCTTACTTGGGCACTAATTTCAGAAATTGACGTAGCCGAAGCACTTGAATCCGTATCAGGTTTAAAGATGACAGTGTTGGTCACGGTGTTGATCTCCATGGTTATCGTCATTGCAGTAGCCTATGTTTTTGCTCGATCAATTACGCGCCCATTAGGCGGCGAACCACATGAAATGAAGCAGGTAGCGGACACTATCGCATCCGGGGATTTAACCTTAGCCATTGATGCAAATCAGCAACACGGCAGCGCCTATAGCTCTATGGCTATTATGGCGGAGAATCTACGCAAAATGGTTGCCGATATGATCAGTATCAGCGAGCAGATGGCACGTAGTAGTGAAGAAACATCAGTTATTACTACGCAAACTCATACCAATACTGAGCTACAACAAAACGAATTAACAAAGATTTCTGCGGCAATGGTGCAGATGGTGGCAACGGTTCAAGAGGTTGCCTCAAACGCTCAGAATGTTTCCGATGCAACATCTAATGCGTCTCGTGAGGTTTTAGCTGCTCAAAAAGGTATTGAGCAAACCATGAAATCGGTGACTGAACTCTCTCATGAGGTGGATCAGTCCAATCAAGCGATCTTAAATCTAGAAGAGTACAGTGCCCAGATCGACTCTATCTTAGCCGTGATTGTAAGTATTGCCGAACAGACCAACCTATTAGCGTTAAATGCTGCGATAGAAGCGGCGAGGGCAGGTGATCATGGTCGAGGTTTTGCAGTGGTTGCTGATGAGGTTCGCTCTCTCGCACAAAGAACGCAGGATTCAACACGCGATATCGAATCGATTATTACCCAGCTAAAAGAGGGTACTCGTCGAGCAAGTGAATCTATGAATGTGAGCATCAAGAAAACTCAGCTTTCACTTCAAAGCACAAAAGAGATGAATGATGTGATTATCTCTATAGGTGCCGGTGCAGAGCGTATCAGTGAGATGATGCTGCAAATTGCCAGTGCTACAGAGCAGCAGTCTTGCGTGGCCGATGAAATTGGCGAGAACGTAAATTACATTCACCAATTAGCAATTGAGAATGCCACAGGTGTTGGTGAAACCGCACAAGCGACACAACACCTATCGCAATCTGCGGGTAATCTGCATCAGCTGATCGCACAGTTTAAAACTTAACTGTTGTCTAGAATGGCTGATAACGCAGCTTTTTCATTGATTGATAGCTTTCTACATATCAGGCCTTAAAAATAGTCCGCTTTGAACCCAAAGCGGGCTATTTTTTTAAGTGAAAAGGCTGGTGTCCCATACAGTATATTTATTACTTGGCAAAATAAGTGAACGAATCTGATAGGTTTTCCGGCCCAGATTGCTTGTTTTGCAACCAAGATTAAGTTAAAAAAGTAAGTAAATCAGACAGATGGAAGTCTAGCGTGGGTAGATATACGGAGCCTTTGTTTATGGGGATGTATATCACTCGATAAAGCATATACGCGGTTTGTCACGGAAGAATCTTTAGCATTTCATAATTTATCCTTCCTTTTCATATTCCTACATCTTTTTTGAAAGGTGATGTTAAGGTTGTATATGGCCCTCATATAGAAGTGTGATGCATAGCTAGTAGGACTGCCGCGTCAGATAATAAAACCAAACTTTTTTACCAACTTAGGCGATGAAAAAATTGGCCAATTTTGGATTTCCAGTTCAGGCACTTTGGGTAGCGAGAATTTTATTATTGCTGGTTCACCGAAGATCAAAGAAGCCACCATCACCAACAACATCCAGCTTTCAATAGAAGCTATCGAACAACTAAAAGTTCTTTGCCCGGAGCTGTGGAATCATACACTTGCTGCAATACTATCAATCCTACAATGGAACCAGTCCTTAAAACCTGAATCGCTTTCAAAGCAAGTAGATCGCATTTGAGAAGAAGTATCAAAAGGGCAATCTAATACATCTTTCATTCGGGCAAATTTAGGTACTACAGTGGCTATAATCAATCAAGCTGGTGAGGGATTATCTTTTGCAACTAATGAAGTGCTACCAAAATAAATATGAATAACAAGGTGCTTAAATTAGGACGCTCTTTTCGTGCCACTTAGTCGAGCGTTATCCAATGAGTCGAGAGAGGGGGTTATAGCAATGACAGCTCTAGCGGGTGCTATATCGGCTATCTATTGGCTCAAAGGGCACGGGGGTATCCACTTCTCCCGAGACTGGTTTTGATATAGCATAACAAATTTATCAAAGTTGTTTGCGGCTGGAGAACCTTCAGTGTGGTTTAGCTACTAGATTGCTGCATTACTTTAGCGTTTATCATACGCGACAAGTTCGTTATAATCGCTAGAATTTATGTTTTTTGGGAATGGAATTTGAATTGGAACTGGAACTGGAATTAGATAAAGAAAAATGGATTGTTCTATTTTCTAAAGCATATGATGCTCTTTCACTTTATGTAATAGTTATCGTGCTACTTGCATATTTAGCATATCGTATATGTAAACATGCTCTTAGTAATACTGATCGTGAATTTGTGAAAAAATGGTCGGCTAAGCTTCATTCAGGTTATGGGAATTTAATTTTCATAATGGTTAGTATTTTGTGGGCGTCTTCTGTTTCGGTGTTTGGTTCTGATATTAAAAAGCAAGTTTTTGATTTTGAAATTCCCGTGTCTTGGGAGACTCTTAGCTTTTTTGTTACAGTATATTGTAGTGTTGTTATCGGTATATATCACTACATAGGGCAACAAAGAAAAAATAGAGAAGAACAGTCTAGGCCTCCTATAAATGCAGTTAAATTAGCAGCTCAAGACACAGTTGAGCTTATGCAGGTATTAAAGACCTGTATGTTAGACTGGCAATTAATATTAAACCAACTATCAAGTTCACCAAAAGACAAATTGGAGAACTTCGCTTTATTGGAAAACTCTTTGCGATCAGCGAAACGTTCTTGTTTAAACTCCTTGTTGAACATCGCAAGCAATTGGGATGACAGGGATAATGATAATGTTACCTATAGAGCTAATTTTTTTAACTTGGCACCAGCTAAAAGCGTTTTAAAAGAGTTTGAAAAAAGTGATATTGTAGGCCCTAAGCCAAATAATGGTGGTTATGCCTTTAATATAAATTCAGTGATTAAATCACCATTTTTTTTGTTCAACGATAACTGGCGTTCTCGATTAGAAAAAAGTGACTATATATTGGTTAATGAGCAAGAGTTGAGTGTAGCGTTACCTAAAAAAGCAGAATCAAAGCCAGGTGTGCCAATTTGCATGCCTTACTCTGAGGTAGATTCAGCACTGGGCGATGAAACTAAACAGCCTAATCTTCATGGGGCACCATTGGCGCGGCAGTTGAAGAGGCCTGTATATATTCCTGAACTCAAGAACCAAGTGAAGTCAACAATAGAGGATCTAAAAGAATCCCCTATGCATAGAGATTATATTAACGGAAAGTTTACTGAAAATTTGTATGAATATTATGAGAAAGATTCAACCAAATCAATATTATCCATTCCTATATATAAATATCATGTTGGTGGGCTATTTTCTGAAAAGGGCAGAATAGATAAACCAGAAAAAGATGATGGTATTATTGTATGTATAGCGAATATATATACTAACAGAAGTCATATGTTTAATAATGATGATATGGCTGACTCCTATTGTGAAATAGTTAAACCTATTATGTATATACTGTCTATTCTCGTTTCTATGAGAGTTAGTTTGATTGAAATACAAGATGTTTTGTCAATGTATGACTATGATAAAGGTAAATCTAAAACTGAAGACAAGGAGGCTGCATGAATAACAGAACATTGTGGCAATTAACAGCAGGTGGTGTGGCTGACCTTCAAGATCCTCAGGAAGGGATTGAAATTATGCAGAATGAGCTCATGCAAAGGCGACGAATGTTAGAAGAGTTAGAGCGTAGTTTAAGTGAGCACCAAGTTAGTATTGATGAACTGGCAACAAAACTCTTCCAATTGGCTAATCGGGAATCCGATAGAGTTTTAAGAAGTCATGATTTTGAACTTTCATCAGAAAATACAGAAGAAGACAACTACAAAGTTTATACAGCTCGCTAAAAAGCATTTAAGGCTGACACCCAGCGCTTGGCGTGTTACGAGTCATCGTTGGGATTTGTTTTAATGGTGTATTTTCAGTTTGGTAGTAGCGTCCCTTGCAAGCCAATCCCGTCTAAATTTCCATTTTTATCAAACTGGCATGCTCTCTACACACCTAAATCTCATTAGCCGCCGGTATATCGGCAAACATGCTATTACTCATCCAGCGGCTGACATTGGCTGTCAAAGAGCTAGGCCCGATTAGGTTTAGTCGCTGTTGTCTGATTGCGGTTTTATAGCTGTTATCACCCATCCAGATCTCAATCATGGTACGAAGGTCGGTATTAAACCAGATATCGACCTCTTTACCTGGGTCGGTGGTACAGACGTCTATATGGTTACCGTCGACCATTACCCACCATTTAGCTAAGTGTTCGCGATCGCTAAAGTTAAAGCAGATTGTTGTTGCACCGTCTGGGAGTTTATCGGTTTGGATGCTGCGTTCGAGATAAACCATCAGCAATTCAATATCGAGTTCGCTGTCGGAGATCTGGCCGCGGGTCCAACGCATTCCCCAATCACCAATTTGCTGAATGATCGGTAAAAGTTCTTTGCCTTGCTCGGTTAAAAAGTATTCGTAGCCCCGTTGGTTTGGGATCTTTTTACGAATCACAATACCTGCAGCAGTTAGTTCATTTAACCGCTTAGTCAGCATCGTAGGGGAGATAGCAGCCATGCCGCGCTGAAAGTCATTAAAGCGTTTTCCACCCATGAGTAGCTCGCGGACGATAAGAAGCGTCCACTTTTCGCAAAGTAGCTCCGAGGCTTTAGCGATTGGGCAAAATTGCATGTACTGCATAAAAATCTCTACTATTTTTCGTTTTTATTCTTAACTACAGAATTTGTAGTTTGATGCTACGGTTTCGATAGCATTCAAAGAGTGAACTTCAAATTAGTATCAATGCTCTGATTGATTACAAAAACAATAATTGGAGCAATTCACCATGCCTAAGTTCATCATTGAACGTGATATCCCAGAGATCGGTTTTGCCGATGCGGATGCTTTAAAAGCTGCTGCAGCAAAATCTAACGCGGTGCTAGCCGAGATGCAGAGCGAACATAAAGATATCGCTTGGGATTACAGTTACGTTGCAGGCGATAAAACCTTCTGCGTTTATAACTGCGCTAACGCTGATTTAATTGAAGAGCATTCGCAGCGTAGTGGTTTCCCCGCATCTATTGTTACGGAAGTCGAAGCGCAGATAAGCCCAGCAACTGCAAAGTCTTAAACAAGCTGTAGTTATTGCAACCGGTGTTACCTTAGCACCGGTTTTTGTGCTGATGTACTGTACTTAAGACCCCAGTGTTTAAGTCTTAAATGCAATTATTGCAGCGAGAATATGCAGTTAGCATGTTATAAAATAACAAGAATAAGTAGCCATGTATCAGTTCTATAATCGTAGTCTTAGCTATGTTTTCTTATTGACCGTGCTGTTTGTATGCACGTTAGTCATGAGTCTTTCTTCCAGTGTGCACGCTGGCGTATTAACTAAAGACGACATTGTTAAAGCCTTTCCATCTCCCTATATCGTCGGCGATAAAGATGAATCCCTTGCGGTATGGCCGTTGTACCAGCAGATATCTACCGATACGCCGCTGGTGGGCTATGCCTATGAAACGATTGATATGGTTGCCGTACCGGGCTTTGCGGGGGTGCCTTATAACCTCTTAGTGGCGATGGACCCGCTGGGATCATTTATCAGCGTAAAAGTTCTATCTCATCACGAACCTGTATTTCTTGAAGGTTTGGGGGAGAAGCCTCTTTTTGATTTTGCTAAACAGTACTCTGGCATATCGTTGATGCAGAACATCAAGATCGATGCCAGCCCGACGGTTGCTCAGCGTGAGAATAAAGCCAATGCTTATATCGATGGCGTGACTAAGGCGACGGCATCGGTTCGAATTTTAAACCAGACATTATTATCAGCATCATTAACTGTAGCCCGTGAAAAGCTCGGCTTTGCTAAAGGGCGAGATCCCGATTTGATCGCACGATTAGATAAAGAGCTTTTTGAGCCGATGAGTTGGGAGCAGCTCATCGATGCAGGTCTCATTCAAAAATTCCTTTTTACCAATGATCAGGTAGAGCAACAGTTTAAAGATACGATTGGTGAAGGTCTTGACGAAGAAGGCCTAGAAGCACCTGAAGATACCTATATAGAACTCTATGTAGCAAACCTAAGCGTGCCATCAGTGGGGCGAAACCTATTATTGCCAGAAGCTTGGGAATATCTAAAAGAGAGTACGGCAGAGAATGATCAGCTTCTCTTAGTCGTCGGTGGCGGTCGCTACTCATTTGTGGGTGAGGACTTTGTTCGCGGTAAAGTGCCGGAGCGAATCAGCCTGCAGCAAGCCGGTTTGCCGGTTGAAATGCGAGATTTCGATTTGAGTGATCTGCTCGATCTGTATGAGCTGGACTATAAGATTAAACTGCCTGAAGCTTTATCGGAACATGAATGGAAGGCATTTCATGTAATAGGACAAGCAGGTTTAGATCCAGCATTCCCTTATGAATTTCAGCTGCATATCAGCCGTGAAAAGGGTTGGTTGTATCCAGAAACAGTGAGTAAAACTTTGGATTTCAAAACTGAGTTGGATGACGAGTATTACATCGCTGCTGAAACGGATAACAAAACTTGGCACAGTCTTTGGGCTGGACGCACCACAGATATCGCCATCCTCCTTGCTGGCTTATTCGTTCTGACGATAGTGTTGGTACGATACCAGCTTCTAACAAAAGGTCAGCAGCATCTGCGTTGGTTTAGACCGCTATACCTAGTCTATACCTTGGTGTTTATCGGTTGGTACGCACAAGGTCAGTTGTCGATTGTAAACATTACTGGTGTGCTACAAGCGTGGCTAGCAGGGCGTAGTTTAGAGTTCTTCCTATACGACCCTATGACCGTAATTATCTGGGCTTACGTGGGCATTACCTTCTTTGTTTGGGGGCGTGGCACATTCTGCGGGTGGTTATGTCCATTTGGCGCACTGCAGGAGCTTATCGGTAAGGTGTTAGCCTTCCTGAAAATCCCTCAGATTAAGATTTCTGAGAAAACCGATGCGAGACTAAAAGGGCTTAAGTATCTGGTTCTGCTGTTCATTCTAGTGGTCGCTGTTGTGTCTGTTCCGCTGACAGGTTCCGTAGTAGAGATCGAGCCATTTAAAACCAGTATTACTCTGATCTTTGATCGCTCTTGGCCATTTGTGTTGTGGGCTGTTGTGCTATTGGCATTAAGCCTGTTTGTTTACAAAGGTTACTGCCGCTATATCTGCCCATTGGGTGCGAGCATGGCTGTTCTGGGTAAACTGCGAATCTATAAATGGCTGCCACGTCGAGAAGAGTGTGGCTCGCCCTGTCGTTTGTGTACACAGAAGTGTGAATACCAAGCGATTCCACGCAGCGGCGTGATTGACTACAACGAGTGCTTCCAGTGTTTAGATTGTGTCGTAATTTACGATGATGATAAGCAGTGCGTACCGCTTGTGTTAGAAAAGCGCGGTCGCAAACTGAAAGTTAAGAATGTCGCTTAATTGATAAAAGCCACCATTAACACTATGATTTTCAAAGGTTAGTGGTGGTTTTTATTTGTCGCTATTCTGTTACAAGCTCGCTCATGGAATCTAAAAGCGATTTCGCTTGTTCTTTGGCTATATCAATATCTAGTTCTTGCTCATCTGTAGCTTCTTTTAGCGAGTTGATGCTCTCTAAAATGAACGCTTTGGTGTTATCGGTAAATGGGGTTAGTGTTTCTACTAGCTGATCTACTTGATCTTCAACAAAACTAGCAGCTTGCCAGAAATCGTCTTTTACCGGTTCGGGTAGAGCTGATTCAAACTCGACTAAGTCTTTTACGGCTTTGCTTTCAATAATCGCATTAGTGCGATTTAAGAACTGTTCAAAATCAGCTTCTAATAGCGCTAGATCATGCTCTGCCAAACGCGAGGTTGCTGGTCCTGCGTGGTTGGTCTGTTTAATTAGATCGTCTCGCTGATCGGCCTCTAACTGACTTAAGTTATTGGCTAATTGTTTAGTCTGGGCGGGCTCATCTTGATTTAGCCAAGCGTGAGTGACTAAGAGTTCGATGGTTTGGCGTTGATCCTGAATGGCTGTATCACGATCTTTAATTTCATAGAATGCTCGGCCATCAGAGATCCTCTTCTCCCCCATATAAGATTCAGCGACAAGCATTCGAGTATTGTGATCCGATCTAAGGGTATCGAGTGTTGAAAGCGCAGCGTCATTGCTGGATAGGTCATGTTGAGAGTCATCACCTACCAGAGTATTTAACCCGGTAGAGGTGATCTCTAAATAAGCTCGCTGATGGGTGCTATCAAGATGGGTAAGATCAGTGGCCATCTCTTTTAGTTGATCATCACTAAACGTGTAATCTTCTGTTAGAGAAACAAAGGTTTCTATCATGCCGTAAACAACTGAACGGGTATCGTCAGCATGATTCAAAACAGCGCCGTGCCACTCTCCGGGTTGTGAGGTGTTGATGATAGGTTCTGGCGAATCTGGTTGTGTGGCTGTTTTGGAAAGCTCAGCAAGGTAGCCGACTACCGCGTCTTTAGTTTTAGGCTCAAAACTCTCTATAGAATCTAACAAACGGAAACTCAGTTCTAAGTCTCCGCCAAATAGCTGCAATAGATTAGATTGTTGCAGTTCATCTGTGCCTTCGAGGTTATCTAAAATACGGTTAGTGTCTTCTGATAATCGCTCTGAATCGATATTGTTGATAGCAGTAACGAAGTTATGAATATCGTTAGCAGCAGGAGAGCTTGGATTGAGCAGACCGCCGGAATCGTAAACCGAATCATCATTTGCTAAAGGGACTTTGCTGCTCAATTCATTCGCTTTTGCCAACACTTGGCTACGCGTATCACTATCCAAAGACGATAGTGTTTGGATGAAGTCTTTTGCATTTTGTTGTCCGGAGGAATAATTGAGTGCAAACGAATTAAAATCGGGCGGGGTCTGTAAAGCCAGTGCTGCGTTAGCAAACTGTTTTAGCTCGGTCTCACTCAGCTGTTGTGCAAGCGCTAAGAACTCCTCATCTTCTAAAATGCCAAGATCAACTAAGTTTTGACCTTGTTCTTGGGATAGCTTGCCCAAGACCGCATGCATCTGATCGGTTTTTTCCGATTCAGGAAGAATCACGACCTGATGTTTACCTTCAAATGCAGTAAATCGCGTAAACTCACTCGGATCTTGCTGGCGCAGTTGTTCTATCTGCACCTCTACAGAATTAATCTGTTTGAGTTGGCTTTTCAGTTCTTGAGAAGGTTCAACCTGCTGAGGTTTGAGAGTTGAACTAAGTCCCTGTTGCAGTGGCAACTGATCCGATGTGATCTTCATAAATCCTTTCACTTTAACTTCGTCGGCGATTTTATCTATAACGGCCATTTTCGAAGAAAATTAATTTAGTTGAGTTATTTGGGAAAGTGTTTTGGGTGAAAGGTTCAAAAAATATTTATTTGAGAAAAAATTGTAGATGTAATGAATTGATAAAGAAAAAAGATGATATTTACTTTTTATAAAGGAGTAGCTATCTACTGGTTTAGCTAATATTAGGACTTACATATGATTGTCATCTACGGAATTGAGCAGCAGCTAAACCCCATCAAAGCAGAACTGTCGGATGTTATTCATCAGTGTATGCAGGAGGTATTGGGATTTCCTGAGGACAAACGCGCGCATCGGTTTATTTCTATGGATAAAGAAGATTTTTACTATCCTGGTGGTCGCAGTGATGCCTATACAGTTATCGAGATTAATATGATGGCTGGGCGCAAAGTTGATACACAGAAAGCATTGATCAAAACCTTGTTCCAAAATATTGAAGAGCAACTTGGGATACTGCCCGTCGATATCGAAATCATCATCAAAGAGCAGCAACCTTACCAGTGGGGGTTTAGAGGTATGACGGGTGATGAGGTAAACGATCTTAAATACAAAGTTAATGTTTAGTTGGTCATGAAGTTATAACTTCATGAACTAATTACACTTATGTTCAGCGAGTGACTCTAGGCGGTTATAGGCAACTAGATGGGGTAAAAAAATCACCCGAACTTTGACTCCTTTACTTTCAAGATTGAAAGCATCAATTACTTTACAAGCGTACTTTGCATAATCTTCAGATCGATACAGTTGTATTACACCGATTTGGAGTGCTTTCTTTGACGTCCATTTCACATCAGAGGCTAACGGTTCTTGATCGCTATTCAGATAATCAGCGATTTTTTTGTGCTTTCTACTGAAGTTTTGTTTTGATTTCTTTGATTTGATGATTTCATTTCGCTGTCCCTCGTTATTGTAGTAACCGGAAGGTGGTGCTTCATCTTTGTCCATAAAGAAGGTTTTAGCACTGATTTGCGGACTCATAAGCACAGCCAATAGTAGGCTTAAGCCAGTGAGAATCGATAATTTAGGTTTGATAAGGTTCAATTGCATCATGTTAATTTCGGTTACTGCTATTCCTTTCTCAAGATTACGCTACCTATATGATTTTAAAAGAATAAGTTTATTAAAATTTTATCTAAATTTATGAGGGCTTATTGAGCTGGATTTATAAACGCTCGATTTTGATCATGGTTTGGTGTTTATCTACCTCGGCGATTGAGAGCCGTTCAAACATACTCCTAGCTAACTTATTAATGATGTTTGGAGGATTGAATATGGCTGGGCGTTTAGAAGGTAAAGTGGTACTGATTACAGGTGCTGGTGGCGGACTAGGTAGTGCGCAAGCGCGTATGATGGCTGAAGAGGGGGCGAGTGTAATGCTGGCAAACTTACCAGAGGATCCCATTGTTGCAGAAGGTCAGAAACCAACTGGGCTTTGGGATAATGCTGTTAGTGTTGCTGAAGAGATACGGGCAGCTGGTGGTAAAGCAGATGTGGTGGCTTTGGATGTTACTGAAGAGCCTCAGTGGATTGCTGCGGTAAATGCAACCGAAGCAGCCTTCGGAAAGTTGGATGTATTGGTCAACAATGCGGGTATCTATTATCACGCAGGTTTATTGGATCATACCGTAGAGAAGTTCGATCAAATTGTGGGTGTGAATCAGTTGGGCTGTTTGTTGGGCATGAAGTCTGCGATTCCTGCAATGCGACGGAATGGTGGCGGTTCGATTATTAATTTTGCATCCATTTATGGTATTTCAGGCGCAGGGACCTCTACCGCTTACCAAAGCACAAAAGGTGCTGTTCGCTTGATGACTAAATCCGCGGCACTTGAGTTTGTCGGTGATAATATTCGTATCAATTCAATCTGCCCTGGGATGTTTGATACCAACCTTTTTGAAAGCTCTGTCCCGAAAGAGGCGTGGGAGCCTCTAGTAGAGATGGTACCAATGAAGCGCTTTGGTAAACCAAAAGAGATCGCTTATGGCACGGTTTTCTTAGCTTCTGATGAGGCTTCTTTTATGACTGGGTCTGATCTGGTGATTGATGGCGGCTATACCTGCCCTTAACTATTTCTTCACTTATTCTGACCTAGAAAAGCTGCATTTAAGTGCAGTTTTTTTACTTGGCCGAAATTGTCCTATTTTGGGCCGCTGCCTTTCTTATGTAAATTTTGGTTATAGCTCACACTTAGCTCACAAATATTAAATACGTGGGAGCTTAAGTTATGAAAAATACAGCGTTATTAGTAGTTGATGTGCAGGAATCCTTTAAACATCGTGATTATTGGTATGATGATGGTTTTTCTGATTATGAAGCGAGACAAAATCGGCTAATTGATGCGGTAAGAGCGCAAGGTGGCTCAATTGTGTTTATCCTTCATAATGAAGATAAAGGTGTATTTTCAGTTGAGTCCGGTTTTGTCCGTTTGATGGACTTTCTGCATAAACAGGATGAAGATAAGGTGTTTTACAAGCGCGTTCATAATGCGTTACTCGACAGTGGTTTGCACGAGTGGTTGCAAGGGCAATCGATTACCAAACTATTGGTGAGTGGCTTAAGAACGGAACAGTGCTGTGAAACCACAACGCGTGTAGGCAGTGATTTGGGGTATGAGGTAGATTTTGTGGTCGATGCTACTCATACCTTCACTATGAAAAATCCATTTACCGGTGAGACTGTGAGTGAAGAGGCGTTAAAGAAACATACCTCTATGGTTTTGCAAGGTCGCTTCGCAAATGTACGCATGGTTGGAGACTATGAATAAAAAAAGGCGTGTTTATCTGTTGGTGTTGCCACGTGTTCATTTATTGGATCTGGCAGCGCCTGCTCAGATATTTGCGCATCCTTCTTTAGAGGAGAGTATAGAGTTGCACTATATCTCTCCTCAGCCTGAGCTACAGTCCAAGCAAGGCTTACATTTAGCGAAACTAGAACCCTTACCTGAGAGGTTAGATGCAGACGACTGGCTACTATTGATCGGAACAAGCCAGTTAAATAAACATCTCCATGAGGCTGATTACCAAGCGGCGATTCAATGGCTAAATTCGGTGAAATCTCAGTTTGGCCTGTTAGCTGGGATCTGCTCTGGTTCCCTTTTAGCCGCCAAGGCCGGTTTATTAGATGGTAAACGCTGCACGACACACCATGACCTTACTGCCTCACTTTGTCAGATCGCACCAGACGCTTTAGTACAGGAAGATTGTATTTTCGTCACAGATGGCAACATATGGACGAGCGCTGGTATCACTACAGGGTTGGATCTTTGCTTACAGTTAGTTGATAACCATTGGGGGCAGGATCGTGCAGTACAAATTGCCCGTGAGATGGTGATCTATATGCGACGATCTGGTCAGGAAGCGCAGCTGAGTTTTTGGTTAAATCATCGAAACCACACTCAATCTCGAGTGCACAAAGTTCAGGACCTGATAATGGAGCAGCCCGGTTTTGATTGGGATGTGTCGCTTTTGGCAGAACGAGTTCACTTAAGTGAGCGCCATCTTCGGCGTTTATTTCTGCAAGCGACTGGCTTCAATCTGCAAGAGTACCTACAGCAGGCACGCATAGAGCTAGGTCGTCAGTTATTAGAGCAAACCAAACTGCCATTAGATGTTATTGCTGAACGTTGCGGGTTTCAGTCTGAAAGAAGCTTAAGACGTGTTTGGGCAAGATGGCGGGAGGGTACGCCCTCGCAATATCGAAGGAATTTAAATCTGATTGATATTTGATCAATTCGGTTCTGGTCGTATATGGTTAAGGGATTGCGTTTCAACACCGTTTCGGGAGGCGAGACATGTCTATTTATCAAGGTACCATCAAGGGCTTATATATTGGGCAACTAAAACCAATTGGCCCAGATGATGCGCCAAGCGGCATCTTCAAAGAGCCAGTTGATAGTTGTTTGCTTACCAAAACAGGGCTGGAAGGTGATGTTCAAGTAGATAAGCGTGTGCATGGTGGCCCTGAAAAAGCGCTGTATCAATTCCCCTCAGAAAATTACGCAACTCTTCGCCAAGCCTTACCGCACCTTGAGGATAGTTTTATCTCTGGATCGATAGGTGAAAACCTTTCTAGTGAATCAGTGGATGATACTCAGGTTCATATTGGCGATATTGTGAAAGTGGGTGATGCTTTAGTGCAGGTGTCCCAACCTCGCAGGCCTTGTTGGAAAGTGAATCATAAATACGGCAACGGCCATATAGCGCCATTACTGATGTCGCAGGCGATCAGTGGTTGGTACTACCGTGTGTTAGAAGAAGGTGAGTTGCGAGTAGGCGATTCATTCATCTTGCAGGAACGGCTAGAGAATAGCGTCGCTGTTGCAGAAGTCTGGAAGGTCTTTTTAGAAAAGTTACAATCAAGATTACCGCCAGAAGCGTTTAACACCAATATCCCAGGATTATCGACTGAATGGCGTTTTGAATAGCTGTTATCAGGGCTTAACCGTACACATCGTAGAAGAAGTAAGCGGTGATGCCACAGCTAGCGAAAATTACAAAATTTCGTACCCACTGTTGTGGTAACTGTCGTGAGTAGTGCGCGGCATAATAACCGCCTGCGAGTGTACCTATCAGCACGATCGTACCGGAGTACCAGTCAATGACTCCATCAATAATAAACAGCACAATTGCGATCAGCGATACGCATGAAGATACCAAAAGCTTGATACCGTTCATGGTATTGATATTGGTATAACCCGCCAAAGCTAAATAGCTCAACGTGATAATACCTAAACCGGCATTGAAGAAACCTCCATAGAGGCAAACACCAAACAGCAGCAACATCAGAAGAAAACCTCCTACTGCTGATGCATGTTTATGTGTGCCCGAAAGGTTTTTTAAGGCGCTGTTGAGTCGTCCGCCAAAGATAAATAAAACCGTGGCAAACAGCAGTAACCAAGGCACAGCTTCAAGAAATACTTCTTCAGGTGTTCTTAGCAGTAGCACTGCACCTGCGATACCACCGATAAAACTAATCAGGATTAATTTTATGAGGTTCTTTCGATCTTGCCTGATATCTTTTCGCAGCGCATAGGTTCCGCTCATATAACCTGCACAGGCAGAGAATGTATTGGTCGCATTCGCGCTAATTGGCGGTACACCGACAAACATCAGTGCCGGAAAGGTAATAAAGCTGCCGCCACCGGCGATAGCATTTAAAACACCACCAAAAAAGCCTGCTACGAAGAGAATAAGGAGTTCAAACAACATACAAATGTGAAGTCTAAGTGAAAGAGCGATCAAGTATACATGACTGATCTCGACATTATCTAAGTAGAACCTCTTAAGTAGATTCTGCTTAGGTGAATTTAATTCAGCTATTTATTTTGATTAAGTTAGTTAATAACTGCGTCAAGTAGCTATTGTTATGATCTTGATAACAGAGTGTTTACTTTGCGATATCTACCTGAGGGATAGATATTTCTTTAGTATTGTCAAAGCGTTTTCATGTACAGGTTCCACTTCAGGAGTTAGCGATTAATGCAGCCGATTATTCAGGTGCAGGATTTAAATAAAACTTACGATTCTGGGTTTACCGCTCTACGTTCGGTGAATCTTGATATCAACAAAGGTGAAATCTTTGCGTTGTTAGGGCCTAACGGCGCGGGCAAAACAACGCTGATCAGTATTATTTGCGGTATTAGTCGTGGAACCTCTGGCACGGTTTTCGCGGGTAACCATGATATCGCTAAAGATTACCGTCTAGCGCGAAGCAAAATCGGATTAGTGCCGCAAGAGCTTACTACCGATGCTTTTGAGACGGTATGGGCAACGGTTAACTTTAGTCGTGGCTTATTTGGTAAGGCTCCTGATAAGGCTTACATAGAGAAAATCCTTAAGCAGCTTTCTCTCTGGGATAAGCGTAATTCTAAGATGCTGGAACTGTCGGGTGGTATGAAACGCAGGGTGATGATTGCCAAAGCCCTATCTCATGAGCCGGAGATTCTTTTTTTGGATGAGCCTACTGCGGGTGTTGATGTCGAACTTCGCCGTGATATGTGGGAGATGGTTAGAGAGCTGCGCGATAATGGCGTGACGATCATTTTGACTACGCACTACATTGAAGAAGCCGAAGAGATGGCTGATCGAATTGGTGTGATTCGTAAAGGGGAAATCATCCTGATCGAAGAGAAGGCGACCTTAATGTCTAAGTTGGGTAAAAAGTCGCTGCACATTCACCTTCAACAGCCGATGGAGCAAGTGCCTTCAGAGTTGGATCGTTTTAATCTGACTTTAGAGCAGGCAGGGGAATATCTTCAGTATGTTTACGATGCCAGTGAAAGTGAGCAGGTTGCTGAATTGTTAGCGAAATTAAACGAGCTTGGCGTTGGGATTAAAGATTTGAACTCTTCGGAAAGCTCGCTTGAAGATATCTTTGTAGAACTGGTGCAGGAGTAAGTGATGAATTTTTACGGTATTCGAGCGATCTATAAGTTCGAAATGGCACGCACCTTTCGAACGTTGATGCAGAGTATTGCTTCCCCTGTGCTTTCAACATCGCTCTATTTTATTGTCTTTGGTACTGCCATTGGATCAAGAATGGGGGAGATTGATGGTATTAGCTATGCGGCGTTCATTATTCCGGGGCTGTTAATGCTGTCTCTGTTGAGTGAGAGTATTTCTAATGCGTCCTTTGGTATCTTTTTTCCAAAGTTTTCTGGGACGATTTACGAAGTGTTGTCGGCACCGGTTTCACCTTTTGAGATCGTGGCGGGCTATGTTGGTGCGGCAGCAACCAAATCGGTCATGTTGGGATTATTGATTCTGGCTACGGCAAGCTTGTTTGTTGATTACACTATCTTGCACCCACTATGGATGCTTTGTTTCCTTGTTATTACTGCTATTACCTTTAGCTTATTTGGATTTGTTATTGGTATCTGGGCGGATGATTTCCAAAAACTTCAGATCATTCCATTGATGGTAATCACACCTCTGACCTTCCTAGGCGGAGCGTTTTACTCGATCAATATGTTGCCTGAACCTTGGCAGACCATCTCACTATTTAACCCGGTTGTTTATTTGGTGAGTGGTTTCCGTTGGGCGTTCTATGGTGTGGCTGATGTGAATGTTGGCCTAAGTTTGGGAATGACCATACTGTTTATGATGAGCTGCATGGCGATCATCGCTTGGATATTCCGAAGTGGTTACCGGATTAGAAGCTAGATCGTATCGATTAACGAATAAATCGGTGCTCGGTGATGATATCCATCAGGGCATCGATTCCTTTTTCTTTAGACCCGCTGTTATCTATATACATAGTGCCTGTTGGCATGTGATCTAAGAAATCAGCATGGCGCTTTAAACGTTTTTCAATTTCTAGATCTGTTTCCCTGCCGCGCTTATGCAATCTATCCCTAAGGAGCTCGGTTTTAATATTAATCATCACGGGGATAAGAAAATCATATTGCTGCATGGCGATTGGCAGGTATTCTCGGGAGCCATTAATAATGACGTTTAATCCCGCTTTAACCCAGATTTCGACCTCTTTGCCTATTCCATATAAGTGACCATGAGATGCCCAATGCATTGCAAACATAGCGGTATCAACACGCAATTGGAACTCTGATTCTGTCAGATGAATATGATTTTCGCCGCCTGCATCGGCAGCACGGGTGATATAGCGATGGGCGATAAATGCTTGATGGCTATGTTCTAAACGTTGCCTGCAGCCTTGGAGTAGGGTGTCCTTTCCTGAGCCTGAGGCCCCCATCAGATAAAAGAGTTTGCCGCTCATCAACTTTCCGCTAGTCAGATTGAATGATTTAGTTATAGCAAAGTGCTTTTGTTAAAGCTTTACTGTTGTTGATTTGTTTTGGTTTAGACCTGTAGATGAGTTTGTTTATTGTCGCTCCTATTTTGATCAAGATATGTTTAAATTAACTCATTCTGTTACAGGGTTGTTCAATATATGGAGGTTGTGACAGTGAAGTTATTTAACCGTTTGGCTATCTTTGTAGCAGCGTTGCTTTTACCGCAGGTTGGAATCGCCAACCAGACGGTTCAGCTCTATACGGTTGATTATCCTCCCTATAGCTTGATCGATGAAAAGGGGGCTATCAGTGGCATTGATGTGGAAGTTACGCAGGCGGCTTTCGCTGCGGTAGGTATTAATGCGGATATACAAACGGCCCCATGGAAGAGGATATTAAAAAGCATCCGTCATGGTCGTATGGCTGGGACCGTCACTTGCTCTAAACGGGCAGGCCGAGATCAATTTATTCTGTTTAGCGATGTTTTGAGCGAAGCAAATCAATCTGCAGTGATGCGTCTAGATCGATCTGATGATGATATCGTCAATTTTGAGGATCTTAGAGAGGTTTCTGTATCTGTAGTAGATGGTTGGGGAATACAGAAGGAGTTACAGCAAGCGGGTATAGCCCACTCTGTAGTGCCTGATGTAGATAGTGGCATCCGCTCGTTAATCTACCGTAATGTAGATGTTTTCTATAATGCGGGTTTAGTAACAAATTACCGTGCGCGAAAACTAGGTTTGCAGGATGAAATCAAGATTAAGCGCCTGAAAGGGATGCACAGTACGCAGTATCATTTGTGTTTGAGTAAAGCGTATCCGAAAGCGGAAGTTCTTCTAGAAAAATTTAATGAAGGTCTACGTTTGATCAAAAGCAACGGACAATATCAGGCTATTTACGACCGCTATCTTTAATGGCAAAACATCATTTTATGGGTCTAAACTTACGACGTAAAATTGCTCTCAAACAAGCACGTTTTATTTTGATTATTGCGTTGCTGTTGGGTGTGTTCTCTACCGGATTGCAGATCTATTTAGATCTCCAGCAGGTGAGAAAAAATACCACTGAGGACATTGAACGCATCATTAGCCTGTATCGCGATACAGCGACCCAAGCCGTTTATAATTTGAATGCATTTCAGGCGAATGAGGTCACATCTTCACTGATCTCTTACCCCACAATTTACCATGCCCAGTTGATCGATGACTTCAGTGAAACTTTAGCTGAACATAGACGTGATCAGACCTTGAGTTCTAGTTTTTTATCGTTGCCCGCCCAGCAGTTATTCGATCTGAATCGTTATATAGAGATGGAATTGGATTTGGCTTCTGTTAATTCAGGCAACGAACGAGCGCGATTGATAGTTGAATTAGATACAATCCATGTAGCTAATAGTTTCAGCCAGCGTGCAATCAATAGTTTATTTTTAGGCTTGATGCATAGCGTTGCTTTGGCAGCGATTATTTTGTTATTGATTTATCGCTATCTTTCCCGACCTATAGTGCAAACAGCAAAATGGGTAAATGAACTACGTTCGGAAGGTAAAAGTTCGGTTTTGCCATACACGGCAGAGGATGAGCTAGGTGACTTGGTTCGGAGTTTTTCTGGGCTTTGGAAAGACCGTGAGGCAGTTACTGACAAATTAACGAAGATGGTGGCTGAGTTATCTGAAAGTGAGCACTTCTCTCGCTCTATAATGGATAACGCCGGGGACGCTATGTTCTTGTGTGAACTGGACAGCACTATTTTTCGTGTCAACAACCAAGGGGCGAGCACCTTAGGGCTATCTAAACAGCAGCTCCGCAATACTAAACTTGCAGATTACAGCAAAAACTACTCATTTGATGAATACCTGCAGCTTTGTGAAGGTATTAGTGATACTCAGGTCACTACCTTTGAAGATCTCCAGATTAACGCCAATGGTAAGGTCTTTCCGGTAGAAGCGAGAGCCATTAAATTATCCCTTCAGTCTCATGAGTACCTGCTCATTGTTGCTCGAGATATCTCGGTGCGTAAGCAAGCAGAAAAACAGATCCATGAGTTAGCCTTTTACGATACCTTGACCGGGTTGCCTAACCGTCGCTTATATTTAGACAGGCTGACAGCATCGCTTGAATTGCATCAGGCTAATCATAGTTTTGGCGCAGTACTGTTTTTAGACCTAGATAGATTTAAAACGATTAATGATTCCTTAGGACATGGTGTTGGTGATGAATTGCTGAATAACATCGCGCAACGTTTAACCCATGTTCTACCGATTGAGTCGACTTGCGCGCGATTTGGCGGCGATGAGTTTGTAATTCTCTTACCCGAAACGGGTAGCTCTTCAGACGTCTGCGCTGATGTATCTGCCCATGTAGCTCAAGAAGTCTTAAAAGTTATGTCAGAGCCGTTCAGTATCGAGGGGCATACGCTCTACTGTACTGCTAGCCTAGGTATCGCTGTTTTCCCTGCATCTGATGCTTCAGCTCAGGATATTATTCGTCAGGCAGATACTGCCTTATATCGAGTTAAGGCGATGGGGCGAAATGGTTTCCAGTTCTATGATCCTGAGATGCAATCTACGGCGCAGGAACGATTGGAAGTGGAGAAGGGGCTTCATCAAGCGCTTAAATCCAATCAATTTGTTTTATGGTTCCAACCTCAGATTTGTAAGGATGGTCAAATAATCGGGGCTGAAGCGCTTATTCGTTGGCAGCACCCGGAAAAGGGGCTAATTTTCCCGGGTGGGTTTATTCAGGTTGCTGAAGAGAGTGGCCAGATTGTTGAGATTGGCAATTGGGTTTTAAGAGAAGGTCTGAAGCATTTGGCGAAATGGCGTGCCGAAGGTTTACCTGAGAGCTTTCAGCGTCTTGCAATCAATATTAGTCCTATGCAATTTATGCAGGTGGATTTTGTCGATCAGGTGATCAGCTTAATGGATGAATTTGATCTTCCAGGCGATGCTGTTGAATTAGAGATTACCGAAAATATGCTGCTTAATAACTTTGAAGTAGCAAGCCACAAGATGAAACTCCTTAAAGGTAAAGGGGTTTCTTTTGCGATTGATGATTTTGGTACGGGGTACTCTTCGCTTAAATACCTTCGGAATTTGCCGTTGGATATTCTTAAAATAGATCGCTCTTTTGTAACCGGTCTTCGCTCTAAATCTGAAGAAGCAGCTATTGTTGAAGTTATTCTGGCGACAGCCGATCGTTTAGGGTTATTGGTCATTGCTGAAGGGGTTGAAACCCTAGAAGAGAAAGAGACCCTAGTTGAATTGGGTTGTGACTGCTTCCAAGGTTATCTACTATCCAAACCACTGCCTGCTGATAAGTTCATAGAGTTTTCATCAGCTAATTCTTCCGCAGAAATTGATTGAGTAAGTAATGGGTTCATTAAGTAAACAATTAGAGACGATCTGGGAGCTAGCTTCAGATGCGCATACCGCGATTCAGCGTGATTTTGCGGATATAGACCCACTCATTGGTGTAAGCCAGAATATGCGAAAGCAGGGTATACCTGCGGATGTGATGACGATTGATTGTTTAAGAACGCGTAAGCGAATCATTGTTATCTTGCATGATCAACAACCTGACATTGTGAGTTACCAATTTGCAGGTATGGACTCAGATCCTGAAGGTGACTTTGAAAGCTTAGCGTTTGAAAAAGTCACCAAACAGACAATCTATCAATGGATCGCACAGTATTTCAAAGAGCCGTTATAAATTGATCTACTAAAATGAACCATCAAAATGAATCAGGCCAGTATTAACTGGCCTGATTCTTTTTCTAGGTCCGGTTGCCCCAAGGATTTGATGCTGGGCGTTTAGGTCTGCGTTTTTTGTTGTTACCTTCAGACTGTGAATTTGGCTTCTGCCCTTTAGGTTTAGCACTATTTCCTTTGCGCTTATTCGAACCTTCACTTGTCTTGTGTGATTTGTTTTTGCCCTGAGGTTTGTGCCCGCGGGAATTCTCCCCTGAGCGTTGGCCGTCACGATGGCCTTTAGCTTGCTTGGGTTTGTTACTGTTATTTGATTTCTTACGAGCCGGTTTTTTGCTTAAATCTGAGGCTGGTAGAGCGTGTACCGGTTCGAAACCTTCGATGATCTCTCTGTCTAATATTTTACCGATTAAACGCTCTATCGCGTGTAACTGATCAAATTCATCAGCACTTACCAGTGAAACGGCTTGACCTGTTGCACCTGCTCGACCTGTACGGCCAATACGATGAACATAATCTTCAGGCACATTAGGTAGATCGAAATTCACTACTTGAGGCAATTGGTCAATATCAATTCCTCTTGCAGCGATATCGGTTGCAACTAGAACTCTTACAGAGCCACTCTTGAACTCAGCTAAGGCCTTGGTTCGCGCGCCTTGGCTTTTATTACCATGAATGGCAGCAGCACTGATTTTGGCAGTTTCTAGCTGACGAACTAAGCGGTTAGCACCGTGCTTAGTTCTGGAGAATACAAGCACTTGATGCCAATCATTGTCTTTGATTAATTGGCTCAGAATTTGCGATTTTTGCTTTTTATCAACTGGGCAGATCCACTGTTTAACCGTTGACGCTGTGGAATTGGCCGGGGTGACCGAAATCTCTACTGGATTAGAGACAAAGGCTTGGGCTAATTTCCTGATTTGCGGTGAAAATGTCGCTGAAAATAGAAGGTTTTGGCGTTGTGAAGGCAAAAACTTCAGGATTTTCTTAATGTCATGAATAAAGCCCATATCCAACATGCGATCAGCTTCATCTAGGACAAGAACTTCTAGTTGAGCAAATTTAACAGCACCTTGATTATGCAGATCAATTAATCGACCGGGAGTCGCTACTAAAACATCGACACCGCCTCTTAATTTGGCAATTTGTGGATTTATTTTGACGCCGCCAAAAACTACGGTCGAACGTATGGCTAAATTCTTTGAGTAGCTTTCTACACTATCGTTTACTTGAGCTGCAAGTTCTCTGGTTGGGGTAAGAATTAACGCCCTAACATGCCCGCGTTTAGCAGGTGTACCGTGGCTTAATCTCTCTAAAATCGGAAGAGTAAAGCCTGCGGTTTTACCAGTACCTGTTTGTGCGGCAGCCATGAGGTCGTGACCTTCTATGACTGCAGGGATTGCCTGCTCCTGAATAGGGGAAGGAGTTGAATACCCTTTTGCATTAATTGCATCAAGAATAGGGCTCGACAAGCCAAGTTCATTAAAGCTCATTATTTATCTCTTAAGGAAAAGCATTATTTGCGCGAAAACGTTCAGGTCGATCTTTAAAGAGCGACTTTTAACACGCAGTCATAGTGTTTGATTGGAGCTATGGGCATCACACTGAACGTTGCGAGGCCTTAGGAGATAGGGGAGAACCGTACTACATTCCTGCTCTACAGGTAGCTCGTAATGATATTTGATGCATAATTACGGCACTGGGTAATCAATATCGCGGATACTAGCATTTTGAGAGCTGCTTGGCAGCTCAAACTTGATCAGATCAAGTTTATCTGTTGATCAAGGTGCGAACCTTCATTATGTCCGCAAGTTTTCAAATTCAAAGATCTGGGTTCTAAATGAAATTTAGGCATGCAGACTGGGCCACAATTTATTGCAGGCCTCTAGATTTCTTATCCCAATACACTGTTTTTAGTGTACTTATAATTGAACGTCGCTAGACGTAAATTCAATAAATTGAATTCCATTCATTTAACATGGTTATTATGTTTTTTTAACTTTTTATTTTTTTGCCAAACGAAAGCTGAAAGCTAGACTGTGTTTGTAACCGTTTGAAATGAAATTTATTAGTTTTCCACTAATACACGGCCAATCAGCTTAACAAAGCTGGATATATGGAAATTTGTAATGTGCATTAAGGGACTAAACGCATGAACAGCTATGTTAATCATCATAAAATATTGATTTGTGATGACTCTCTTACAAACGTTTTGATACTAAGCAAGTTAATCGAAACTGAAGTCCGTAATACATCCATTACTTCCTTAACCGACCCTCGAAAAGTCTTACCTCAACTTGAACAGCAAGATTTCGATCTAATATTGTTAGATCTCGAAATGCCAGGGCTTAATGGCTTTGAAGTGTTGTATCAAATTCGTCAGCGCTGGGAGATGGATCAACTCCCTGTCATTATACTCACGGGTTCTACCGGAGCAGATCTTCGTAATAAGAGTTTATCGAATGGTGCAAATGACTTTATGAATAAGCCGTTTGATCAAGCTGAAATCTGCCTAAGAGTAAATAACACCTTAAAAATCGCAAATGCACATAAGGTACTTTCATCTGAAAAAACTAAATTAGAGTCACTGGTTCAAGATAGGACGCAAGAATTAGACAAGACAGTAGAGAATGTCATCCAATTATTAGGGATGATTGGGGAGTATAAAGACACGGAAACAGCCAAGCATGTTCTAAGGGTGGGCAAAATTAGCCAGATCCTTGCTTTGGGTGCAGGGCTGCCAGCTGACCTAGCTTATATGCTTGAAAAAGCAGCGCCCCTTCATGATATAGGTAAGGTAGGTGTGCCAGATAGAATTCTATTAAAAAAAGGTCCCCTGGATGAAGAAGAGATGAGGATCATGAAACAACACACTGCACATGGCTATAACCTATTATCTGGTAACGATGCTCTGGTTATACAATTAGCGCGAAGTATTGCAGCTACACATCATGAAAGATGGGACGGGAATGGCTATTTGCACGGCCTGAACGGCGAATCAATACCGATTGAAGGACGAATCACATCTATTGCTGACGTTTTTGATGCTTTGGTAAGTGAGAGGCCTTATAAGGAGGCTTGGTCGTATAAGGAAGCAGCAGATTACATAGTAAAAGAATCTGGTAAAGCATTTGATCCTAAGTTGATTCTGGTATTTCAACAACACTTAGACGATATCATCCATATTCAAAAAGAGTTGGCAGATTGATATCGAGTAATGGCAAACTTTTTTTGAGAGATGATTCGGTTGTATCTAGTGAGCCTTAAATATCTTAGGATTATTACAGAGACTGTGAGGTATAATGGACCCAATATTTTGTAAGTGTGTCTGAAACACGCGTAATTGAGGCTTGTATGTCAAACGATTCACATTCTCCATCGTTAGAACAATTGCAACAATATAACGAAGAGCAGCTTTATAGCTTCTTTATAGCGGAATCTGTAACTAATGAGCAGATTTGGATTTTGACAGATGAATACGGTTGCGTGATGTTAAACACAGACGATGAAGACTGTGTGCCGGTTTGGCCGTCAGAAGAGCTAGCACAAGCTTGGGCAACTGAAGAGTGGAGCGAGTGTAAACCGGAAGCGATTAGTCTCTCTGTTTGGCATGAGCGTTGGACACCAGGTTTAGAAGAAGATGGCTTCGCAGTTGTAGTTTGTCCGTTCGAAAGCCAAGATGGCATAGTTACTTATGCCGAAGAGTTAGAGAAAGCCTTACAGAAAAAGGCTGCTAAATTAGTACGTAAATAAACTATTCTGTTTGATCTTTATAAGGCTGTAGTTTTTAGCTATAGCCTTCCTTTCATTGAATATTTTCCATATTAAGAATTTTTCACTGGGCGTATACCTACCTTTCTGGGAAAATAGACCCTAATTTCATATTCAAGTAGCCTCGTTTTATGCCTCGTTCTGCTCCTGACTTGTTTTCATACCCTAAATATTGGGCTGAATGTTATGCGCCAGCGCCTTTTCTTCCAACTTCAAGAGAAGAGATGGATGCATTAGGCTGGGATAGCTGTGATGTCATTATCGTCACCGGCGATGCTTATGTAGATCATCCTAGTTTTGGCATGGCAGTGATGGGGCGTGTACTTGAAGCACAAGGCTTTAGGGTAGGTATCATCAGTCAACCTGATTGGACCAGTGCTGATGCCTTTAAAGAGCTAGGCCAACCAAATCTCTATTTTGGTATCACGGCTGGTAACATGGACTCTTTGATCAACCGCTATACCGCCGATAAACGTACGCGTCATGATGATGCTTATACGGCTGGTGGCATGGGCGGTAAAAGGCCGGATCGTGCGGTTATTGTGTACAGCCAGCGTTGCAAAGAGGCTTATCGTGAGACGCCTGTAGTGCTTGGCGGTATTGAGGCAAGTCTTCGTCGAATTGCTCAATATGATTACTGGAGCGATAAAGTTCGTCGTTCGGTTTTACTGGATGCGACAGCCGATATATTGCTTTACGGTAATGCGGAGAGAGCTATTGTTGAGCTTACGCACCGTTTAGCTAATGGCGAAACCATTGAAGAAATTCAAGATCTTCGAGGGACGGCGATCCTAAAAACAGCGTTACCTGCTGATTATATTGAGGTTGATTCAACCCGTATTGATTGGCCGGGATACATCGATCAGCTACCAAATCCTTATGAATATACGGATGCGGCTACCTGCGATAAAAAAGACGCGTCTAGGGCCGATGAACCTCAACCTCTGCGAGTTATTCCTGCGCCGCTAAAAGGTAAAGAGAAGCTACCTGACGAAACCTACATTCGCTTACCTTCTTTTGAAAAAGTCTCTAAAGATCCGGCTTTGTATGCTCATGCATCACGTGTTTTGCATCAAGAAGCAAACCCGCACAATGCGCGCGCTTTGGTGCAAAAGCATGGTCATCGAGAGTTATGGGTTAACCCGCCGCCAATCCCTTTAGAAACGGCAGAAATGGATAAGGTGTTTGGCTTGCCTTATCAGCGAATTCCGCACCCACGTTATGGGAACCAAAAAATTCCTGCATTCGATATGATCAAGTTTTCGATCAATATCATGCGCGGTTGTTTTGGTGGCTGTACCTTCTGTTCTATCACTGAGCATGAAGGCCGTATCATTCAGAGCCGCTCCCATGAATCGGTTATCAATGAGATCGAGGATATCAAAGAGAAAGTACCGGGTTTCACTGGTGCTATCTCTGATTTAGGTGGCCCAACATCAAACATGTACCACCTGAATTGTAACGATCCAGATATTCAGGCTTCTTGTCGTAAGCTTTCGTGCGTCTATCCAACCATCTGTAAGAACCTGAATACCGATCATAGCCCTACGACTGAGTTATATCGTAAGGCGCGTAAGGTAGAGGGTGTACATACAGTTTCGATCTCTTCTGGTTTGCGTTATGACCTAGCTGTAGAAGACCCAGAGTACGTAAAAGAGCTTGTGACTTATCACGTAGGTGGTTACCTCAAGATTGCGCCTGAGCACAGTGAGGATGGCACACTATCTAAAATGATGAAGCCAGGCATGGGAACTTACGATGCATTCAAAAAGATGTTTGATCGTTTCTCCCGTGAGGCGGGTAAAAAGCAATACTTAATTCCTTATTTCATAGCGGCTCATCCGGGCTGCGAAGATGAGGATATGGTTAACCTTGCTCGTTGGTTGAAGAAGAATGAGTTCAAAGTAGATCAGGTACAAACTTTCTATCCATCACCAATGTCCTTGGCGACGGCGATGTATCATTCGGATAAAAACCCACTTAAAAAAGTGACCTACAAGAGTGAAAAACTCTATACACCGAAGAATACTGAGCAGCGTAAAGTTCAGAAAGCATTGCTTAGATACCATGACCCTGAGAACTGGCCGTTATTACGTCAGGTACTGCCGAAAATGGGTCACAGTGACCTGATTGGTGAGCGCGACTCATGTTTGATCCCTGAGAAAGAGAAGAGTTCTAACTCCAATCGCAGAGGTACTACTAAAAAGCCTGCGGTGAAATCAAAAGCGGCGAGTAAGCACAAGAATGCGAGTAGTAGACGACAAGATTCAAAAGCAGGTAAGTCCTTTGCTAAGCCAGCTAAGAAGCGTGTAGGGGGTAAACCGAGTAGTAAGAAGCAAAGAATGAAGAGCGTAAAGCCACGCTAAATTCTGAACTTGTCATCTAAATGCACTAATAGTAGTTTTAAATGTCAAAATTGTGCTGTTGTATAGCAGGAGCATTGCTAGAATAGCAGTAAGGTTTAGCTGAAATTTCATGCTAAGTTGCCTAAATGTAGAACGTCTTGAGGAGGGTTGGTCATGACTACCGATAAAATACACCCTAAATTTACCGAAGCGATGGAAAAGCTCACTCAGATGAGTGAGGAAGAGAGACTGTCTGAGGAGAATAAAGAGCTTTTTGAACAAGCGATGAATTATGCGCCTCTAGATATTCAGCCAAAATTAGCCGCTATTCGTAAAAAATATGACGAACTGCATTAATTGAGAAGAACACTTAAAAAAATGTCGCTTAGGCGGCATTTTTTATGTCAGTAATTTATCTAGCAGCTCATCATCGATAAACTCATCTGCTGCTTGGATATTGGAGGTAAACTCTTCATCCTCAACAGAATCAAAACAGAAACCGAAGCTATGAATAAAGGTTTCAATCCCTTCTAAGCAATACTCTCGGTAAAGGTCGACTTGTTCATTGAGTTCATCATCGTCGCTAATTGCTACCTCTTCCAGTTGCTCAACAGCCGTTAATGCTCCCCGATTAATTGATTCATTTATCAAGTTAATAAAGCGGTCTAATGATTGCTCTTCACTTAACTCAGGTAGTGCGTTGCGAAATAGAGGAAATTGCTGAGTTATATATTCAAGAGTAGCTGTGGCATATTCCTGCGGGGCTACATTGCCTGAAGGGGCAGGATTAGATCCCATAAAAGTATTGCCTGTTTCATTTTTTAGCTCATGGCCTAGTAGCATGATGACTTCTTCATAAACCTGAGCCAGAGGCGGAGACAAAGTAAGATCGGTGAAACTTGCGCTGACGTTAGAATATGTCTCTGGATAAGGTTGAAAACTGGTTTGGTAAACCTGTTTGTTGATGTCTTGTAGTTGAGGGTCATTCTGCGGCGGTTTGTTTTTGGTCGATGTCACTTGCATAAGTTTTCCGTCCGTTTTTTTAATTTCTCCTTACATATAAGTATTGGACATCGTTTCTAAATGTGACTGATTTTTATTCAATTTAAACGGTCGTTTTGAAAAAAGATTTCAGCATGAAAATAATTGGATATGAAAACGGTTAAATGTAGTAAGTGTCATCTTCTGCCGTGAGCGCATAAGGGGAAGTGCAGGGAAGAGTAATATGTAATTCAAATCCTCCATCATCAGGAGATTGAAGTTCCAAACTGCCACCTAATACACCCGTGACTAAGTTGAATATTATATAGAGCCCTAGACCGTTGCCACCTTGACCAAATTTAGTGGTGAAAAAGGGATCAAAGACTTTGGCAAAATTTTTAGTTGGAATGCCACAGCCAGTATCACTGAATATTAGTGTTATAGTCTTATCGCAGAGTTGGGCACAGATTTTAATTTTCCCCGTTTGTTGGTCGTCAAATGCATGCATTCGGGTATTGTTGATCAGATTGTCAAAGATCTGTTGTATAGGTGCAGCAAAGCTATTCATAGAAATATCATGGGGTATTAGATTCTCCACAATAATATTTGATCTGGCGAGAGTTTGAGTTTGCCGATTTAACACCTCCTCAACTAATGCTCTTAAATCAAGTTGGCTTCGATCGTATTGATTGTCATTAGTTGATATTTGTTGGCAGCTTAAAATCAGCTCGGCAGTTTTTGCGGTACTTTTTTCTATTAAATCAGTAGACTCTAGAACGTTACTTAAAAAACTCTCCAAGGCTGATTTAGTCATTTCACCAGAATTAAGCTGATCTTGGATTCTACTAGTATCTGCTCTTAAGGCTGTGCTGATTGTACGAATATTGCCAATGGGTGTGTTTAGTTCATGAGAAATGCCTGCGACTAATTTGCCCAGAGAAGCTAGCTTTTGCGTATTAGCCAGTTTTAGCATGGTGGCTTTGAGCTCTTCATTGGCTTCTTCGAGCTTTTGCGAGTGGTCGGAGAGGGCGTCGTTTAGTTGCTTGACCTCCGCTTCAGCCTCCATTCTTTGGGTTATATCAATTAAAGATTCAATAGCGCCAACTATATTTCCATCTTCATCGTATAGTCGTTTTGCCGTGAAATAGAGCCATCTATCAATATTACTGCCAAGTTTGGGGAAGAAGCTTTCAACTTCATAAGCATCTTCGATAAACGGAGATTTTCGATGAAGGCCAGGATAAAACTGCTCAAGCTGCTCTTTGTCATCATCTAAAACTACATCAGCCAATATAGGACGAGGTGCAGGATAAAAGGTTTTCCATTGATCTTTTGTTCCAAGAACAGCCTTGGCAGGAATGCCAAAGACTTTTTCGCAGGCTTTATTCCAAATAATGACCCTGTGATCATTATCGATCACAATAATTGGTTGAGGGTAAGTATGCACAATCTCATCGAGTAGCTTCTGCTCATGAGCACTACAAGGATTGCCTGAATCAGGACAAGGCATACCTAAATTCCAAAATTTTGGTCATAGTGTAGTTTTAGACCTGATGTGGAATCTTTTCAAAATAACTTACGGTTTAAAGAGAGAATTGAACACTATTTATAAAGGTAATAGCCGTTACCACCAAGAAACTTAGCGGCATACATCGCTTTATCGGCGTTACCAATCAGTTTCCC
This sequence comes from Neptuniibacter sp. QD37_11, assembly GCF_047778105.1. Classification (NCBI taxonomy): domain Bacteria; kingdom Pseudomonadati; phylum Pseudomonadota; class Gammaproteobacteria; order Oceanospirillales; family Oceanospirillaceae; genus Neptuniibacter; species Neptuniibacter sp. QD37_11. The sequence continues at coordinate 1,566,480 of NZ_CP180552.1, forward strand.
GCCGTCCTTGCCGTGGTCTGGGAACACTGCAATACCGGCACTAGCACCGATACATACTTCAATATCATCTATCATCATTGGCTGTCTTAAAGACGCAATGATTTTTTGCGATACAAGTACAGCGCTTTCAATTGAGGCTGTATCCTCTAATAAAACTGCGAACTCATCCCCCCCTTGACGAGAGACAGTATCAACTTTGCGTACTGCAGTATTAAGGCGTTGGGAGGCGATGGTCAGTACTTTATCGCCAAAAGGGTGGCCATATTTATCGTTGAGGGGTTTGAACTCGTTAAGATCGAGATAGATAACAGCACATAGTGTTTTGTTTCTTTGTGCATGTTGCACAGCGCAAGTTACTCTATCCAAAAACAGCGCGCGATTAGCTAAACCTGTAAGAGGGTCGTGAAAGGCTAAAAACTCAAGCTTTTCTTGGGCTTGTTTTTGCTCAGTATTATCTAAGAACTGGCCAATGTAGTGGGTTCTTTCGCCCTCTTGGTTGAGCACAACGGAGATTTTAATTTTTTCACTAAACAGCTGTCCGTCTTTTTTTCGGCTCCACGTTTCACCTTCCCAATAGCCTTTATATTGCAAATTACTATTGATGCTTTCCATAAATTCAGGCGCTAACCATGTAGCATTGATTGCGCTGGCAGGTTGGTTAATAACTTCTTGTTCGTTAAAACCGGTCAGCCTAACAAATGCAGGGTTAACTAAGGTGATATTGAAATCGATATCCGCGATGACAACCGCTTCATTGCTCTGCTGAATCGCATTTTCAGCGAGCTTACAGATAGAAAGTTGGTCAGTGGTAGGCTGAACGGATCGTTTCATTAATCCAACAATGCCACTGACCTTGCCGTGTTTGTCTTTGAGTGGTGCTTTGCTTAACCAATAACTGTGCTGACAATCGGGGTTAAGGCGTAGTCCTTCTAATTCGACATGTGTTTGTGATAAAAACACGTGAGCATCAGAATCAACCAGTTGAGCATGAAGGTGTTTAGGGAAAAGTTGTCGATCTGTTTTGCCTTTAATGCATTTTGCAGGCATATCGAGTAACTCAGCATAGGCATCGTTTACGTAGAGATACTCAGCTCGACGATTTTTGATCCAAGCAGGGTGAGGAAGAGCAGAAAGGATTGAAAGCTGTTGCGATGCAATTTGGCTTCCCTCCGCCACAGGGGTACTCATAGGAGTATTGGGTGGTGTTAAGGAAGGGCCAAGATCCTGCTGGCCAAATTGATCGTTATCCATTTCTGGTACATCCTGTTTAATTTTTCTACTTATTGTCGAATCCTTACAGTTTTTATACCAAAGGTCTAGTCATATACAGTGTGACTATATTTTTCTGTAGTGATGCCGCACTTAATCTGGGTTATCTCTTGAGGTTTAGGTCCATAAAATGAAGTTATTAGCAGTGATTTTACTTTCGTTCTTCCTTTGGGGCTGCGGTCAGCAGCAAGTGGTAGAAAAAGCGCATGCTTCGAAAGCGAAAGGTTGGGATGGTGTTATAGAGAATTACACTGTATGGCCCGATCGTGTGCAAGAAACATCAGGCCTCGCTTCTCAGGGGGAATTGCTCTGGACCATTAATGATAGTGGTGATGGGCCTTATCTTTATGCTCTGGATGCGCAGCACAACATTGTCAAAGTAATCAAAGTAGGGAATGCAAAAAATATCGATTGGGAAGAACTTGCACAAGATGAGTCTTTTCTCTACATAGCGGACTGCGGTAATAATCGCGGCAGGCGTATTGAACTGCAGATTTATAAAGTTGCTTGGAAGGACTTAGAGTCTACTAGAGCGGGAGGTGTTGTCTCTCCTGAAATATTGAAGTTTCACTATGCTGATCGACCAGCGAAAGTTGCTCCGAAAAGTCATAACTTAGATTGTGAAGCGCTAACAGTGGTCAACGACGAGCTATGGCTTTTCACTAAGAATAGAGAAAACGAACAAACCCATCTTTATAAACTCGATAAAAGTAAAGCAGAGCAATCTGTAACATTGACTGAGCGTTTTGATGTGAAAGGTTTGGTGACGGCTGCTGACTACGACCCTGTTACTAAAAGGTTGGCTTTATTGGGCTATGCCAAGCAGAAAATTTTTGGACATTCTTTTCTGTGGGTTGTTCCTGTGACAGATGCTCCGAATTGGGAAGAGGCGCGCCGGACCTATATTCAGCCTTATGCTCAGTGGGAAGCTTTGGTTTGGGATCGAGAGAAGAATGGGCGTTTAGTGCTGAGTACTGAGAAAAGCCTTTTATTGGATGTGGGTGTGGGTGAGCTAAATTTAACTGTCCCTACCGAGTTTCCTTAGCCGCAGAGTGCTAATTCATTTATACTAGCGGCCCTTTTTATTTTTCGAAATTATAAAGTTACGAGTTATGCTTCAAATATATAACACACTGACCAAAGAAAAAGCTCCGTTTAAGCCACTAGAAGAAGGCAAAATCAAAATGTACGTTTGCGGAGTGACCGTTTATGACTTGTGTCATATTGGTCATGCACGTGTGATGGTCGCATTTGATGTTATTACTCGTTTCCTTCGCTCGCAGGGCTGGGATATTGATTATGTTCGCAACATCACTGACGTAGATGACAAGATCATCAAGCGTGCAGCTGAAAATGATGAAACGCCTGATCAGCTAACTGAGCGTATGATTGCAGCCATGCATGAAGATGAGGCGAAACTTGCTGTTCTTCGTCCTACGCAAGAACCAAGAGCGACTGCGCATATTGGAGATATCATCTCTCTAGTCGAAACACTGGTAGAGAAGGGTTTTGCTTACCCAGCATCCAATGGTGATGTTTACTTCCGAGTTGAACGCTTTGAAGAGTACGGCAGACTAACCAACAAAAATGTTGATGAGCTACGTTCAGGTGCTCGAGTTGAAGTAGATGAAGCTAAAGAAAGCCCGTTGGATTTCGTATTGTGGAAATCTGCGAAAGAGGGTGAGGTTAGCTGGGAATCCCCATGGGGGCTAGGTCGTCCAGGTTGGCATATTGAATGTTCAGCGATGTCTAAATGCTGCCTTGGCCCAACATTTGATATTCATGGCGGTGGTCCAGATCTACCATTCCCACACCATGAAAACGAGATCGCACAATCTGAAGCTGCAAACGGTTGTACTTATGTAAATACGTGGATGCACGCAGGCCCTGTACGCGTGAATTCTGAGAAGATGTCTAAATCTTTAGGTAACTTCTTCACGATTCGTGATGTGCTGGAAAAATACAACGCTGAAGTTGTTCGTTTCTTCCTAGCGCGTGTTCATTACCGTACGTATATCGATTACAGCGAAGATAGCTTGAAAGAAGCGCGTGTGATGTTGGAGCGTTTCTATCAAGCACTACGTGGTGTTGAAATTTCTGATGAAGCTCCAGTGAATGATTTTGATGCGCGTTTCGTTGAAGCGATGAATGATGACTTCAACACGCCAAAAGCGATCTCAGTTCTGTTTGAGCTTGTGAATGAGTTGAACAAAGCTACACGTGAAAACTCACCAGAGGCAGGTAAGCTTGCCGGTCAATTGGTGCGTCTAGGTTCTATTCTGGGTTTGCTGCAGCAAGATGCTGATGCCTTCTTGAAAGGTGAAGACAAAGAGGGCGAGCTTAGCTCTGATGAAATCGAAGCGTTGATTGTTCAGCGAGCGGAAGCGAAGAAAGCGAAAAACTTCGCAGAGTCTGATCGTATTCGTGATGAGTTGGCAGAACAGGGCATTATTCTAAAAGATAGCCGCGAAGGTACGACTTGGTTTAGGGAAGCCTGAGCCGGTTACTAGCGGAAATAAGAAAGGCAGCCTAGGCTGCCTTTTTTATTGAGTAACAAACTTAAGCGTCTTGCTTGTTTGCTGCTTCTAAAGTGTTTTCCATAAGTGTAGCCACGGTCATTGGGCCTACACCGCCTGGGACAGGGGTAATGAAGCCAGCTTTCTCTGCCGCAGCTTCATAACCCACATCGCCTACTAGGCGACCATCTTCAAGCCGATTGATGCCTACATCAATCACGGTAGCGCCTTCTTTGATCCACTCACCTTTGACAAGGCCGGGAATGCCAACGCCAACTACTACAAGATCGGCACGGCGAACGTGCGCTTCAAGATCTTTAGTGAAGCGGTGGGTTGTTGTTACAGTGCAACCCGCAAGAAGCAGTTCTAACGTCATAGGGCGACCAACGATGTTAGATGCACCGACTACGACTGCTTCCATACCATGTAGATCTTGACCTGTAGATTCAAGTAGCGTCATAACGCCTTTTGGAGTACAAGGGCGAAGAACAGGCATACGCTGAGCTAGACGACCTAAATTGAAAGCGTGGAATCCATCAACATCCTTTTCTGGGCGGATGCGTTCAAGGATCTCATTGCCATCTAGATGTTCTGGTAGAGGAAGCTGTACCAAGATGCCGTTAACTGAATCGTCTTGGTTTAGTTCATCAACAAGATTCAGTAATTCCTCTTGAGTCGTTTCTGCAGGTAGGTCAAAAGAGCGGGATTCAAATCCTACATCCTGACAAGCGTTCTTCTTATTGCGAACATAAACCTGAGAAGCTGGGTCCATACCTACAAGTAGTACTGCTAGGCAAGGAGCTTTTTTACCGTCGTTGATTCGCTGCTGAACACCTTCAGCAACCTGACGGCGAACATCTGCGGCAATTTGCTTGCCATCAATAATCTGTGCGCTCATTTAAAGGGAGGGTCCTTTATTAAGTTTTATCTGGGGTGAATTCTCTCATGGTTGAGTATTTCGTCCAAGCGCCTTTTGTTAATTAGCTATATAAGTAGGCACAAGTAATTGAGATGTAAGAGGGTAGGCGTAGATTTACATCGAAAAAGGTGAAAGTGATGGCTAGAGCATCAATCGGATCAATTTGATAGCTAAAAATGGGATAACTGCTTGATAAATAGCCAATTATTGGTTGTTAGATGATCAATCTAAAACTTTTGAAATAAAAGATAAAAAAAGTGTTGACGGCAAAATTTAGGGTGTATATTATGCGCACCTCCTCAAGACGAGGCGGCCAAAACAAAGCGCTAGACGCTAGTTGAGGTCAAAGTCTGAGGTCTGACAAATGAGTCGGGCGCCTATAGCTCAACTGGATAGAGCAACGCCCTTCTAAGGCGTAGGTTCCAGGTTCGAGTCCTGGTGGGCGTGCCATTTGTTAGAAAGAGATTTGATGGTGGATATAGCTCAGTTGGTAGAGCTCCGGATTGTGATTCCGGCGGTCGTGGGTTCGAGCCCCATTATCCACCCCATTGAATCTCTTGTGTAGTCTGCGGACGTGGTGGAATTGGTAGACACGCCAGATTTAGGTTCTGGTGCCGCGAGGTGTGAGAGTTCGAGTCTCTCCGTCCGCACCATGTACTACACAAAAACGATCGTTATGGTGGGTATAGCTCAGTTGGTAGAGCTCCGGATTGTGATTCCGGCGGTCGTGGGTTCGAGCCCCATTATCCACCCCATTAACGATACACATAGATTGCGGACGTGGTGGAATTGGTAGACACGCCAGATTTAGGTTCTGGTGCCGCGAGGTGTGAGAGTTCGAGTCTCTCCGTCCGCACCATTTACAACGAAGCGTTGTTTTGGTGTAATCAGTTTCAAGCTATGTGTAAAAAAGATCTATCTGCGGACGTGGTGGAATTGGTAGACACGCCAGATTTAGGTTCTGGTGCCGCGAGGTGTGAGAGTTCGAGTCTCTCCGTCCGCACCATTGATTGATCTTTATTCCTTCTTATCTTAAAAGCTGCTTCTGGCTAATAATTACCTTAATTTTATTTTTCTTTGTGCTTTTCTGCTTAAAAAGCCATTTCTAGCTTATTTGTTGATCTAAGTGATCTATCTAATAATAATTTTCATTTCTTATACGTTATTTTGCTTACTAAACTTGACTAATTAAGCTGCTTGCCGGAGAATTTCGCGCTTTGATTTTGCTCGAAATTTACGAGCGGCTGTGCAGATCAAGCAGCGTTAGCAATACGTCGGTCTGTTGAAGATTATTGATTCAAGCATTTTATTTGTGAGGCATTACATGCAAGTTTCCGTTGAAACGACTTCTGGCCTAGAGCGCCTGTTGAAGGTTTCCGTACCAGCAGAGCGCATCGATCAGGATGTTAACAAGCGTATCCAGCAGACTGCACGTACAGTACGTATCGACGGTTTCCGTCCTGGTAAAGTACCTGTAAAAGTTGTTAAGCAGCGTTACGGTAAAGGTATTCGTGAAGAAGTTCTTGGCCAAGTGGTTCAGGAAAGCTTCTACCAAGCGCTTCAGCAGGAAGAGATCAACCCAGCTGGCACGCCTGCAATCGAATTCACAAAAGATGTTGAAGGTGAAAACCTTGAATACACTGCTAAATTCGAAGTTTACCCAGAGATCGCTCTGGCTGATTTCTCTAAAGTAGAGATCGAAAAGAAAGCAGCTGAAGTAAACGATGCTGATCTTGATCAGATGATTGAAACGCTTCGCAAGCAGCAAGCTGAGTGGAACGAAGTTGAGCGCGCAGCAGCTGAAGGCGATCGCGTACGCATCGATTTCGAAGGTTTCATCGACGGTGAAGCATTCGACGGTGGTAAAGGCGAAGGCATGGACCTTGTTCTAGGTTCTAACTCAATGATCCCTGGTTTCGAAGACGGTCTAGCGGGCGCTACTGCAGGTGCAGACGTTGAGCTAAACGTTACGTTCCCAGAAGAATACCAAGCTGAAAACCTTCAAGGTAAAGACGCTGTATTCAAAGTAAAAGTACACACTGTTTCTGAGCAGGTTCTTGCTGAGCTAAACGAAGAGTTCTTCGAGAAGTTTGGTCTAGAAGAGAAGACTGAAGAAGCTTTCCGCGCTGAAGTTCAAAAGAACATGGAGCGTGAGCTTAAGCAGGCTCTTAAAATGAAACTTAAAGATGCTGTATTCACTCAGCTTCTAGAAGTTAACCCAATCGAAGTACCAGCTGCACTAATCGATGGCGAAATCGACAACCTACGTCGTCAAGCGGTAATGCAGTTTGCGGGTCCAGATTCTGATATGGATCCAAACATGCTTCCAAAAGAAATGTTTGCTGATCAGGCGGACCGTCGCGTTAAGATCGGTCTTCTTATGCAAGAAGTGATCAAAGTAAATGAACTAGAAGCTGACGAAGCTCGTGTTAAAGAAACACTAGAAGAGATGGCTGAAACTTACCAAGATCCTCAGCAAGTTATCGATTGGTACATGGGTAACGAAGAGATGCTAGGTCAGATCAAAGGTCTAGTTCTTGAAGAGCAGGTTGTAGATAACCTACTTGAAGCTGCTACAGTAACAGACGTTACTGTTAGCTACGAAGATGCAATTAAGCCAGAGCAGGGTGCTGCAGCTTAATTAACGCTCTTCTGACGTAAAAGTCACTACTGTAAAAGCGACAGTTAGCGAAAGCTGGCTGTCGTTTTTTTGTTTTTAGCGCATGATAAATGCAGTGTTGTTGGTTAAAGCTATTGCCTGAATTAATCAACGTAGTATTATCGAGTGCTTGTGTTTAGGTTGTTTCCGTTTTAAGGAGTGATACATGGCGGATTTTGGTAAAGGTGGCTCAGATATTTTGAGTAGTCTAGTGCCTATGGTAGTAGAGCAGTCGGCTCGTGGTGAGCGTGCATACGATATCTACTCCCGTCTGTTAAAAGAGCGTGTGATCTTTCTTGTAGGTCCTGTAGAAGATCATATGGCTAATCTGGTTGTTGCGCAGTTGCTGTTCCTAGAAGCGGAGAACCCGGATAAGGATATTCATCTCTATATTAATTCCCCGGGTGGATCTGTAACTGCTGGTATGTCTATCTATGACACTATGCAGTTCATCAAGCCAGACGTGAGCACAATGTGTTTGGGTCAGGCAGCAAGTATGGGTGCATTCTTGCTAGCCGGTGGTGCTGAAGGTAAGCGTTTTGCGTTACCTAACTCTCGTGTAATGATTCATCAGCCGTTAGGTGGATACCAAGGTCAGGCAACTGATATTGAGATTCATACCAAAGAGATTTTGAGTATTCGTCATAAATTGAATACGTTGTTAGCAGAGCATACAGGTCAAGATCTAGAAACGATCTCTCGTGATACAGATCGTGATAACTTCATGGACCCTTACGCTGCTAAAGAATACGGTTTAATTGACGAAGTGCTTGATCGTCGTAACACTGATTAAGCCTGAGTAGAAATTGTTACTATAATCATAAGATTCACCCTGTTTGTTTGTATAAGGGTTGAAATGTGAAACAGAGTAGCAATATAGGGTATAGCCCTGATAAAGAATTATGAGGAAGTCGAATGACCGACGAAATCAAAGGTAAAGATGGCGATGACAGCGGTAAGTTGCTGTACTGCTCATTCTGCGGAAAAAGCCAGGATGAAGTACGTAAGCTAATTGCTGGTCCGTCCGTTTTTATCTGTGACGAATGTGTTGATCTATGTAACGACATCATTCGTGAAGAAATACAAGAAGCAGAGCCTCAGGAAGAGAGCGATCATCTGCCGACTCCAGAAGAGCTAAGTGCAGCTCTGGATGAATATGTTATTGGCCAAGATCGCGCTAAGAAAGTACTTGCTGTAGCGGTATACAACCATTACAAGCGTCTACGCTTCCAAAAGAGCAGCAATTCAGACGTTGAGCTAGGCAAAAGTAATATTCTGCTTATCGGCCCTACGGGTAGTGGTAAGACCCTGCTTGCTCAGACGCTAGCACGCCTATTGAATGTGCCATTCACTATTGCTGATGCGACTACGCTAACTGAAGCAGGTTACGTTGGTGAAGATGTAGAAAACATCATTCAAAAGCTTCTGCAGAAGTGTGATTACGATGTGGAGAAAGCTCAGCTTGGTATTGTCTACATTGATGAGATCGATAAGATTTCACGTAAGTCTGATAACCCATCCATTACGCGTGACGTATCGGGTGAGGGTGTACAGCAGGCGTTACTTAAGCTGATTGAAGGTACGGTTGCTTCTGTTCCTCCACAAGGTGGCCGTAAGCACCCTCAGCAAGAGTTTTTGCAGGTAGACACGTCTAATATCCTGTTTATCTGTGGTGGTGCATTTGCTGGCCTAGAGCAGATTATTCGTGATCGTTCAGAAAAAGGTTCTATCGGATTCAGCGCTGTTGTTAAGAGCAAAGATGAAGAGAAAACGGTTTCTGACAGCCTTCGTGAGCTAGAAGCAGAAGATCTGGTTAAATACGGTCTGATTCCTGAGTTTGTAGGTCGTCTACCAATGGTAGCCACACTTGCTGAACTGGATGAAGAAGCGTTGATTCAGATTCTGACTGAGCCGAAGAACAGTTTGACTAAGCAGTATGCTGCACTGTTCGATATGGAAGGCGCTGAAGTTGATTTCCGTGAAGCTGCTTTAAAGGCGGTTGCACGTAAAGCGCTTGAGCGTAAAACAGGCGCACGTGGTTTGCGTTCTATTATGGAAGCGACATTGCTAGATATTATGTATCAGCTGCCTTCTATGGAGAATGTAAGCAAGGTTGTGATCGATGAGGGCGTTATCGAGGGTGACAACGATCCTATTCTCATTTATGAGAACACAGATCAACCTAAAGCGATGCCGGACGAATAAGCATTCCAGAATGTGTTATAAAAAAGGATAGCTTTGCTATCCTTTTTTTGTGGCTAATTGAAATGGTGAAGAATGTCGGACGCAAATGATCAAGGATTTCAGCAGCTGAGTGATGAGCTGAAAACGGAGTTCTACTCTAGCTTCAAGGAAGCTATGGAGGAATTGGATCACTGTTTTAGTTCCTTAAACTGTAATTTCGACCCTGAAATTGTGAATCAAATGTTTAGGGCGGTGCATTCAGTTAAAGGCAACTGTCATATGGTGTTTCTCGATAGTATTGCTGACGTTTGCCATAGACTCGAAGATTTGGTTGATCAATTCAGAAAAGCACAGCTTCCCTATACGCCTATACAGGGTGAGTTTATCGCTTTTGTTTTTACCCGTCTGGAGCAATTGGTCGCAGATAGAATCAGTGGTCGTGATGTGAGTCCGACGGATATTGAGCTTCTAGAAAAGGGTGTGCTGCAGGTTTATCAGTCTGGCCAATCATCACGCGACAAAGTGACTCAAGCAACCTTAGAAAGCTTCTCAGGCATTCTTACAGCCACTCAGAGTATAAATGAGAGCGTGTTGGATAAGCTTGAGGCGCAAGAGCAGCTAAAAGACTTTGATGACCTCGCTTTCATGGGCCAGGTCGCAAAAATTCTCCAGTCAAAATCTATCCAGCACCAAGGCGATCTCTCTAAGCTAATTGCAATAGGTTGTATGCTCAATCAACAATTGTCTCATCCTGAAATTGAGGAGCAATTGTTGGCTGCGTTCAACTTTCAGAATTTAGGAAGCAAATTTGTCCCGTCGCCTGTATTTGATATCGGCCTTGAATCGGCTGAATGGGAAAAAGCCAAAGCGAGAGAGCAGGTTGAGTTATCAGCTGGCTTTCTAAAGCTAGGCGGTAAATGGCTAGCCGCTTCAAAACTGATTGAATGTAGTTTTGAGCGCTATGATGGCCGAGGACCGTTTGGTCTAAAAGGAGATGATATTCCAGCGGGGAGTATGATTCTCTCAATGCTGAAGTTCTATCAGCAAAATTATCTGCGCTTAAGGAAGGATCATAAGCAAAAAATCGCGGTCGCGAAAACGCTTAGCCGTATGAACAGTGAAAGCGGCTATCGCTTTAACCCAGCGTTCGTGGAGATGCTAACGCAGATAGGTCATGCAGAGCCAGATAGATTGACGTTATGATCTAGGTATATGGGTAAGTCGGTATAGGGAATTCAAGTGAGATTAGGCAAACTGTATTTGGTTTTAATCTGACTTGGAGGGCAAATGCCGCAAGAGCAATTAGAGTTTGACGGTGATGGAGAGGTATATATTCTCTCCGAAAACTAAAAAAAGCGCATGGGTTACCCTATGCGCTTTTTTTGTAGAATTCAGAGTCTATTAGCGATTAGCTAGTGCAGGCTTCAGCTTCTCGTTCATCTCAACTAGGCACTTCTCAGTTGTTTCCCAGTCGATACAAGCATCTGTTACAGATACGCCGTATTTAAGCTCGCTTAGATCTGAAGGAATAGACTGGTTGCCCCAAGCAAGGTTACTTTCAATCATCAGGCCAACAATAGATTTGTTGCCATCAATGATTTGGTTGGTCGCATTTTCAGCAACAAGCGGCTGAAGAGCTGGGTCTTTGCTTGAGTTTGCGTGGCTGCAATCAATCATAATGTTGTTTGCTAGGCCTGCTTTATCTAGTGCTTGTTCACAAAGCGCTACGTTTACAGAATCGTAGTTTGGCTTACCGCCACCACCACGAAGTACAACGTGACCATACTGGTTTCCTTTAGTGTGTACGATAGAAACCTGACCACTCTCATTAATACCTAGGAAGCGATGTGGTGCGCTAACAGATTTAAGTGCGTTTGTAGCAACCTCAAGGCCGCCATCAGTACCGTTTTTGAAACCTACAGCGCAAGATAGACCAGAAGACATCTCACGGTGAGTCTGAGACTCAGTAGTACGTGCGCCGATTGCTGACCAAGAGATCAAATCTTGCATGTACTGTGGAGAAATTGGGTCTAGTGCTTCAGTTGCTAGTGGCAAACCCATTTCAGATAGATCTAAAAGAAGTTTACGTGCAGTGTGCAGGCCTTTTTCGATCTCGAAAGAGTCGTTTAGGTCTGGGTCGTTAATAAGACCTTTCCAGCCTACTGTCGTACGTGGTTTTTCAAAATACACGCGCATAACCAGATATAAGGAATCTTTAACTTTTTCCTGAAGCTCAACCAGCTTTTTACCATACTCAATTGCTGCTTCTGTATCGTGAATAGAGCAAGGGCCCACAACAACGAATAAACGAGGGTCCTTACGGTCAAGAATATCGCGAACAACAGAGCGGCCTTGCATTACTGCTTGAGCTGCTTTCTCAGAAATTGGCATTTCAGCCTTAAGCGCATCTGGGGAAATCAGAACGCTATTTGATTCGATATTTAAATCTTCAACACGTGTATCGGTCATTAGTTCTTATCCTACAATAGAGAGCTATTTAACGTTATTGAGCGCTTTTAGCGCTGGGGCTCTCTAGACTCTTTGTCAATGTGTCGCTTGTTTTACCATAAACCTATGAAGGTTATAAGTATGCAGATGGTCTATTCTGCGCCAAATCAAAACAATGGCAGTTGTTTCTACTAATTAAAGTGCTTTTACGAGTGCTGTTCGATAAAAAAGGCGTGGTAAACTATGTAAATCCGATTGATAGCGAACTGTTAGGCATAAAAGTTGTCAATCAAGCGTCTGCGAGATTAATCCATAGGAAACGCTGTGTTGTATCTATTTAAACGAGTTTTTTGGTTACAGTTTTTACTTATCTTATCTGTAGCTTCCCCGAGTGTGACGGCGGGACTATTTGATCAAAACCCTTTTGGTGAAAAAGGCCCCGTTCAGGTAGAAAAAGCGTTTGTTTTTGGTCATGTGCAAGAGGGTGATACCTTAAAACTTATCTGGGATATGCCGGATGAGTATTACCTCTATAGAGACAGAATAGAGCTTAAAGATGGCGAAACAACCCAGATTATCTCACGCAAGAATGCACCGGCTGAATTAAAAGATGACCCGTTGTTTGGTCAGGTCTGGGTTTATTACGACCGCGCTGAGATTGATCTCTCACTGCTAAGCAAAGTCGATCCAGCAAAAGACGACAAGCTAACCATCACTTATCAAGGTTGTTGGGACGGTGGCGTTTGCTATCCGCCAGTCACTAAAGAGATCTCAATAGCAGCATTTACCCCTTCTAAATCAGCTGCTGATGTGAGTGCGGCTCCGGCAACCATGCAAACCATTAATGCCCCTGCAGTGACAGAGCAGGATCGTTTTGCGCAGATGCTTTCTCAGGGCAGCTTAATCGTTACCCTAGGCGCGTTTTTCGTAGCGGGTTTAGCTCTATCCTTAACGCCTTGTGTCTTTCCGATGATTCCAATCCTATCCAGTATCATTGCTGGGCAGGGTAAACATGTATCGACGGCTAAAGGTTTTGGCCTGTCTTTTGTGTATGTGTTGGCTGTATCCATTACTTACACCATTGCAGGTGTACTCGCTGGTTTGTTTGGCGAAAATGTTCAGGCGCTTTTCCAAAATGCTTGGATTATCGGCAGCTTCAGTTTGATCTTCGTTTTGCTCTCTTTATCGATGTTTGGTTTTTACGAACTGCAACTGCCAAACAGTATTCAGACCCGTTTAAGTCAGGCGAGCAACAGCCAGAAGGGCGGCACGGTCGCTGGTGTGGCGATTATGGGCTTCCTATCTGCACTTATTGTAGGCCCTTGTATGGCGGCTCCTTTAGCAGGCGCATTAATCTATATCGGTCAAACAGGTGATCCATTCTTAGGTGGTAGTGCGTTATTCGCGATGAGCTTAGGCATGGGCGTACCACTTCTATTGGTTGGTGCTTCTGCAGGAAAGCTACTTCCACATGCTGGCCTATGGATGAACAAGGTCAAAGCAGTATTTGGCGTGCTACTGTTGTTGATGGCCGTTTGGATGCTTGATCGCATTGTACCTACCGTCGTTTCTATGTGGTTAACAGCGATCATCCTAGTTGTATCTGCTGTTTATATGGGCGTGCTGTCTAAAGCGAAAACTGCTAAAGAGAACCTTGCGAAAGGTTTAGGTTTAATTATTCTGCTTTACGGCTTGTCGCTAATGATCGGTGCGTTGGCAGGTGGTAATAGCTTTAGATACCCATTAAAAGCATTTGCAGGTGATCAGTCTGCACAAGCTGAGGTTCTACCTTTTATAAAAGTGACAACGCCAGAAGCACTTAATAGTGAGTTAGAGATCGCCAAAGCGAATGGACAGCCAGTAATGCTAGATTTCTACGCTGATTGGTGTGTGGCTTGTATAGAGCTAGAAGTGGTTACCTTTGCTGACTCGCGTGTGCAAAATGCTTTAGCGCCATATCGGGTGATTAAGGTAGATGTGACGGCCAATGATGAACCGGCTAAAAAACTTAATAAAGATTACGCACTGATCGGCCCGCCGGCACTTATCTTCTATGATCGCGAAGGTGCAAAGCTCGATCATAAAACGCTTATTGGCGTTGTGCAGCCAAATGATTTTCTAAATCATATTCGCGATATCTAAAGGATTTAACCGAATAGTGATAAATCTTGTTCTGATAAATAAAAAGCCTCGCTAAGTTGCGAGGCTTTTTATTTAGGTTCTCATGCTTAAAACTTGTTACTTTTGAGGCTTAGGTAATACGGGTTTAGCACTGTTAGATAAGTACGTCGTCCATATCTCTGCTGTTCTTTCGTCGGTTTTATCTATCATGCAAAAAATAGATACGAATGCTTTCTTCCGGCCTTCCTCCCAGATCGCATAGATAGAATCACAGTGTGAGGCTATGTGTGTTTCCCAGTCTTTTTGGGCAACTTTGATGCTCTCGAGTGCTGTTGGGTTTTTGGCATAAAGCTCGTAAGTTGCGTCTAAATACTTTGTCATTTGGTGGTGTGCTACTTCGAGTTTAATAGCCGCGCATCGATTCATCTGGATACTGGATTTAGCATCTTCACAATTTTTAGCAGCAGCGTGAGCTGATAGCAGGAATGTTAGGCTCAATAAGGTGGAAATAATGAGTTTATACATGTGTAAGCCTTAACAGCTCTATTGAATTAAATAATTAGAGGATTGGATTGAGAGGCTTAAATTACAAAGGGGATTGCTATTCCCCTTTGCTTATTCATTTAACGTTACTTGAACTCTTTCGCTGCCGGGAACTGTTTGAAAGACATTAGAGTGGATTCCATTTTATGACCATTAGCATTAAACCAATCCATGACCGCTTTGCTTTGATCTTTCCCATAAATGCGGTGGGAGTAGTTCATTACAACGCCAGTTTGGTTCTCTACGCTGATTAGGAACATATTTGCGTCTGAGCTTTTATCACTGGTTGTCATTGTGGCTAGAAGGAACAGGCTAGGGTCACGTGGGTCTGGGCCGGCGATCGCTTTAATAATCTTTCCTTTACCGTTGTACGTGGCTAAAAACTTTTCTGCGAAAGGCTTTAAATCAGACTTTGTTTTCACTTCTTCTGCGAAGGTGAATGAAATCATATCTTTGTGTGAAGAAAGATCAGCTTGGTCAGCAGGTGTATATTGGTGTGCAGAGCTTTCGGTCGCTCTGTATGTATATTCGTCACCGTTAAAGCTGATTGTTGATGGCTTGCCAGCATAAGCGATAGAGATGCTAACTAACACAAGTGCGATTGAAGTGAGTAGCTGTTTCAAAAATCCTGTCCTTTTTATAGTTATGATTTAAGGGTTGCTACTTGATTTGGCCTCTACTAGATCAGGAGACTATTCAAATCCTAATCTCAACATTGTTTACCGCATTATCTTATCAGTGTTACTGGCTTTCCCAGTCGATGTGGCATGCTAAAGTAAGCTCGATACTTACTAAAGTATTGGTTCAGGAATGCTTGAAGTGAGAGTGGCTAGCTGTGTTAACAAACCAAGCCATTTCCAATTTGACGTGATGATGAAGGGAAAGGGAGTAATAATTTTAGTTAAAACTTAGTTAGTTAAGCTGATGCTTAAAATATATGCGGTCGATTTTGTGTAGGAAGGCATCAAACTGAGATCTTCGATCAAAATTTGCTTGATATTTATTATGGAAAAATAAGTTAAGCTCTACATCCGAATCGAATAAGGTCAATGTATATCCATCATGATCATGTCGTGCCTGTAAGCCGGAATATACATAATGCCCGGCCGACATTTTCTCACCTTTATCGAGTATATAATTAAAGACACTGAGTGTTTTAACCATATCTAATTTTAAGTCATCTTCAGTCTTCATAATGCTACCCATTAAAAAAACGAGCCTGGCAAATTGCCAGACTCTAACCGGGGTCTCTCGTGAGGTAAGTCCAAGGCACTAGGTACCCAATGCTCGCTATGAAAGGTTATAGCTAATGATCATCGCTATGCTTTCATACTGATTAGAACTTCTAAAAAAACCAATGGCAGATTGAAGGTTTTCAAATAGTTCCATTCAGTAGAGCATTTCTATCATCCAAAGTGTTTACGGTTAGTTTTTTAATATGGATCATTTTGATCTTTTGTTTGTTACTCGGATCAAAACGTTAGATAAAGTCATCTCTTAAAATGTCAGATCACTGACAGTGTCGCGTTTCGTTGATAAATTTTTCATATAACGGACTCGCTTTAAGTTTGTCTAGACTATTTTGCCAGCGCAGAACTTCCGAGGTTGGAGTGTTTTTCGACATGGCTATATACAGTTTGGTTGAGTGGATCGATATACCTGTTGACTCGACCATATCACTCTTTATTTTGTCTTTGGCGAGCAAGCAAGGTAAGGCCGCTTTGCCGAGTGCTAAATAATTTGCTCGATTACCTAAAAGCATTCTTAAGCTAATGCTTGGATTCGTTGTATAGGCGAGATTTTTATAGCCTTGTTGGGTTAGGATTTTTTCTTCTGGATAGTCCCTAGTGACTAAGACCAGTCAAGATTGCTTAATAGTTGTTGCTGAAGGGGATGGTTTGCCTATTGCTTTTTTTCTAAAGAGCAAAATTTCATCAGAATAAAATGGTCCTACCCATTGAAACCAATTTTCTCGCTCTGGTGTGCGTGCAACAGAGAAAAGTACATTCCAATTTTTGGTTCTTGTGTTGTGAACAGCTCTGGCCCAGGGAAGCATCATTATCTCGGAATCTATACCGAGATCATCCAGCATCCAATGGACTATATCTAAGGCCATGCCATCTATCTCTCCGTTGGGGAGTTCATAGGCATAGGGGGCAAAGTCTTCGGTTTGAATCTGATAGATCGGAGATGAATGAACCGAAAAACTAAATAAGAAGATGTGAAAATACAAGAGTGATCGATACAGCATTATTAAACCTTATTGGCTAAGAACGGTGAGCTGCATCCTGCAAAGTCGTATTACTGGCTGAATTAATCTAACTTGTTTATTTAGTGAATATATACCCTAGCTTTATTTTTCATACTAGAGATAACACAGTTACTTTGCCAGTGAATGATGCTCATTGGCGTTATAGAAATACTAAAAGAATTCAAACTCTTTCTATCCAGTTTTGCAGAGAACTTGAAATGAAATCCTCTAAATTAGATTTAGATGAATTTATTTCTGTGCGTTTTTTGATCTATTTCTTTGGTGTGTCGTATCCAGCTTTGATGTTTGATTAACCCACTTAAGCTCTGAAGGTATAGAACAATGAAAAAAACAATAAAAAAAACAATAACTGCAATGATGTGCGCGGCTGGCTTAACTTTTGGTTCAGTGGCTCAAGCTGAAGAGTGCACCGACGAACTGGGTACGATTGTCACAGAATTGGTTGAGTTGAATGAAAGCGGTGTAACTGCAGGCGAATTCGATTTTCTTATTGGTGCTGTGACAGCAACCATTGGTAGCTCTAATCTCTTTGATGTCCTTACCAATGAGGATAGAACTGTGACGCTATTTGCTCCAAATGATCAAGCATTCTTGAATACTGCTGTTGCACTGCAAGAAGCGGGTATTTTGGATCTAACTGGTGTGGATACCTCTAACACTATGGAAGTTGTTAATGCTTTAGCAGGCGCCTTGACGCTGAATGGAGTTATTGAAGTATTGGCGTACCATGTTTCCTATGGCGAAAGAACTTCTAAATACGTTGTAAAACGTGACGGTAAAACAATCAGAATGGCGAATAAAGAGTTTGTGAATGTAAATGGACTTAGCATTAATGATTCACCACTGGATCTAGGTTATATCGACATTCCTGCCTGTAATGGTGTGATTCATGTGATCACCGAGGGCGTGCTTATTCCAGATTTAAGCAATTAACAATGATAAAAAAGCCTACTTGATTGATCCTGCGGTGTGTTAATAACTCCATCTTATCTCCAGTAGGCTTGATAACGAGATTCAATGTAAATCATGTTCGGGTGATCCTATGAAACTCCAGCTAATAAAGGATTTAAAAGATTATCGAGCAGTGTTTTATTGGTGTAATTCAAAAGGAAAAAGGCACAGCCCTATGATGCCAACGTTGGTTCATGCTTATGAGTGGCATCTACAATTCCAAAGAGGTATCTATAAAGGTAAAGAGAGAAGGAAGAACAGAGTAGATAGAAGGTTAGGCTATCTTCTTGAAAACAAAAATCGGAAGAATGATCGCCGTTACAAGCAAAAAGGCAGGCGCTTTATCGATACGGCGTTGTACGTCAGCAAGGACATTTATTCTGAAAAGATAGCAGCACTTAAAAAACTCGCATTTGAAAGCAATAATTATTACTACGAGCGTAGATCCGCTTAAAATGTACTCTGCATATAAAATGGGCCAATTAAATTTCGATGCTCATTTTATACGCGGGATACAATTTCATTTTTTAACATCTCAATATATTTAGTCTCGGATACGCCAGATGCAGTATTTTTGTTTTGTTGATGATGTTTGCCTATTCAACATCTGCTCGGCTATTCTGTGCCCTATCAATGTTTAACCATAAAACGACGATTCCATTTGCTGATATGTCGTTGTTAATTCACCTGACTTGAGGCCAATATCTCGATCATGAACTCATTACTTAAACTTATTGTTTTACCGACGCTATTGATACTTTCATCCGCAATGAGCTCAGCTTCAGATACTGAAGAGGGTAAAGATTTATATGAGTCTGTTGCCTTGGAACGAACGATTCGAGGTGAAGTTTACACTGACGCTAACTGTGAAACCTGTCATAGTTCAGATATTTACACTCGTTCTAATCGCCGAGTACATACCTATCCTCGATTAGAAGCTCAGGTAGAGATGTGTAACACCATGTTGGATGTAGGTTGGTTCCCTGATGAGGTATCGGCTGTTGCAGCTTATCTCAATCAAATACATTACAAATTTGATTAGATCATTTTTCTTCTTTTCTAAAGCCGCATACAGCGGCTTTTTTAATCCCTTTTAATTTCCTTTGATATTCAATGCGATAGCGGCCCGCTTTTTGCTGAACCTTAGATTACTCAAACGTAATTAGTCGATGCGAACCGCGTAATGTTGGATTAGAAAATGAACATGAAACAGCCCGATTTTGTGGTGGTTATTATGGGCTATTCTCATCCAGCCTATGTATTCCGTGGCTTTCAGCAAGGGAGGTAGTGGTCATCAGGAAATCTCTTTTAATTTTATAACCTAATACAAGCATTCTTATCGGAAAAACTGTCTTGGCGTTTTGCTCGGGTAGCAGTCGAGTATTGCCTAACGATATATGGATTTAGGCAAAAATTTTCCGCTGAGTATTAACAACCGATTTTTTGTTTTTGTTATTCACAAAAACTGGTTTTTTGCGCCCTGAAGAAATGATTCACGCTTTATTTTCATAGAACGGCGGGGGTTTATTGACGCAAAAAATCAGCAAGGAGAGAACAATGATTATTCAGACAAGTAATGTACATATGAGTGCTGAGCATCAGAAAACGGAATATAGCTCTCAAACCAAAATGATCGATTGGGGGAGTGAGAGCAATGGATTTCTTGCGCAGTTAAGCGAAGCAAAATCGTTTCTTCGCCAAGAGCAAAGTAGCTTATTTAGTACTCTTGCTGTTGGCCAACAGCCATCAACAGAAGGGGATGATCGGTTTCAGGGTAATTCAGTTCTGGTCTTAACTGATCAAGGTTTGCAGTTTAGAACTGCAGACAACGAGCCAAATATCGCTGAGCAACGAGAGATTACGAAAGCGAGGCTTTGGCAAAGTCTGTTAAATGCTATTAACCCAAAACACATACAAACTGACATTCCCGATGATGTAGAGATCCCAGATGCTGATTCTATTCCGAGTGAAGATGGAATAGGCGGTGTGCCCATGCAACTACAACCTATAAAGATGGAGATGTCGTTTAAGGTGACCGAAACCATTGAGGAGTATGAATGTTCCAGTTTTCATAGCTGTGGCATGGTGACTACGGCTGATGGTAAGCAGATAGAATTTGATCTGAACCTAGAAATGGAGCGGAGTTACTCAGCTACACGCGAGTTTGAAATGACCAGTGTAGTGGAGTTTACAGATCCATTGATCCTTAACTTTGAAGGCAATCACGCAGATCTTTCTGATGAGAAGTTTGAATTTGATCTTGATGCTGATGGTGATAAAGAACTCATTAGTTATCTTACCGGTGAAAGCGGCATGCTAGCTCTAGATAAGAATGAAGACGGCATAATCAATGACGGTACAGAGCTATTTGGTGCTTTAACGGGTAATGGCTTTGCCGATCTTGCCCAATATGACGAGGACGGTAACAACTATATCGATGAGGGTGATTCTATATTCGACGATCTTCTTGTATGGCATAAAACTGAAGATAGCGATTACCTAGAATCATTGGCTGATAGTGGTGTAGGGGCGATCTATTTAGGCTCAACCGAAACGCCTTTCGATATAAAAGGTGAAAATAATCAAGAGAATGGCCGAGTCCGCTCCAGTGGTTTCTACTTAACTGAAGCTGGTGATGTCGGAACGGTACAGCAGATTGATATGGCGGTTTAGCGTCAGCTCAGTTGCAGGCTAAATACAAACTTTATTTAGCCTGCATCTTTCACTAAACCTTGGGAGTACACGGTTAACGAACGCATTCAAGCAACACTCAGAAATGTTTCGTTTGCACTATGACAGCTATGGATTGGTATACTTGCGTCACTTTGTTTTGAGGCCCTTTCATGGATAGATTCACCCCTTTATCTTCATCTCAGTCTTTATGGCTCAGAATAGCTGTGATCTTAACGACGATCTGTCTGGCTGTTGGGCTGTTTAGTCCGATGATGACGATGAGCAAGTTCTACTTCTTCGAGAGTTCTTTTTCTGTCATTGGCGGTGTACATAGCCTTTTAACTGAAGGGCATCTGATCCTAGCGGTTCTGGTCTTCCTCTTTAGTGTAGTTCTACCCTTGGTTAAGTTATTTTTGTTATTTAGATTAACAACACCAAGCGATGAAATATCCGCCAAACAACGTAAATTGCTTGGCTTGATGCATGATTACGGTCGTTGGGCGATGCTTGATGTGATGGTGGTTGCGGTATTGTTGGTGACTGTAAAACTTGGTGCTGTCGCGTCAATTCAGATTCATTGGGGGCTTTACGTATTTGGTCTAGCCGTTGTGTCGATCATGTTTTTAACGCATAAACTTGTGACTTTGTTAAATGCCTAATCTAGAAAGTTTTTACACAAAACTTAGCAAACGTAAAAACACTCTAACTGTATTTAATCCATATAGGGATGAAACCAAATTAGAGAACCTAAAGCGATACATTGAACTGGCTTTTGAGCAATCCGGACCAAGGATCCTTTTAGTGGGTGAGGCCTATGGTTTTAAAGGTGGTCGTTTAACTGGGATTCCGTTTTCCAGTGGCAAGTTGTTTGATGAGGTTGATCATCCTTTTTTGCAGCAGTTAAAGCCAAAAATTGAGCTTAACCCTGATACGCTTACTGCTGAGAATACTGCCTCTATTGTCTGGCGCTATTTGTGTTCACAAAACACAGTACCGCTTTTTTGGAATTCATTTCCTTATCATCCGCACCCTTCGCGTATTCAAAAAAAGAATAGGGCACCATTAAAAACTGAAATAGAAGAAGGTTTAGAGCTGTTACAAATGCTCATGGATGTTTACCATCCAGATCGAATTGCAGGGTTAGGTCGTAAAGGAACGGACTGTTTACAAAAAGCGTTTCCTGATCAAGATATCCGCTATATCCGTCATCCCTCTTATGGTGGTAAATCTGATTTTGTTGATGGTATGAACCAGCTCTTTTCACAAGGTTAAGCTTAAATTTATCTTTCAGCCGTATGATGGTCGAGGCTTTTGAGTAGCTACTTAACCGCTCATATTGGCCTCAAACTCTAGTAACTAATTTAAAGCAGGAAGCATCGATTGGCATTGGACGCCTTTAAAAGGAATTCCAATGTACAAGTACTTTTCTGTGGCTCTTCTAATGATCCCAGGCTTGGCTTTAGCTGAGCATCCTAAGTCTTTCGGTAGTGCTAAAAAGATTCTTAAAGAGATCTACGCAGATAACCAGCAGAGCTTTTATTGTGGTTGTGACTATAAAGCTCAAGGTAAAAAGTTAGTGCCAGATTTAAAATCCTGTGGCTACTTACCACGTAAAAACGCGAATAGAGCAAAGCGTATTGAGTGGGAGCACGTAATGCCGGCTTGGGCTTTTGGTCATCAATTGCAATGTTGGCAAGATGGTGGCCGTAAAGCTTGTAAGAAGAGCCCTAATTTCAAGAAGATGGAATCTGACCTTCACAACCTTGTACCTGCAATCGGCGAGGTTAATGGTGATCGATCTAATTTTAGCTTCACACAATTAGCAGGTGAACCGCGTGTTTATGGGCAATGTGATATGGAAGTCGATTTTAAGCAGCGTAAGGCCGAGCCAGCTGAACATCGCCGTGGCGACATTGCTCGTACGTACTTTTATATGCGCGATCAGTATGGCGTTCGTATCAGTAATAAGCAGGAAAAGCTGTTTAATGCTTGGGCAAAGCTAGATCCCGTTGATCAATGGGAGTTAGAGCGCAATCGAATGATTACTCAAATCCAAGGTAATACTAACCCTTATGTTGTTGCGCCAACTGGCTCAGCAAAATTGGCGGAATCGACAGAAAATAAGCATGGTTTATTATCTCGCCTTAAAACTGCATTGAGTATGGATTAGGCGCTTTAAAAACGGTCTAAATGTTAGAAAGTTAGTTTTCCTAACTGACAATAGGCTCATTCTTTGAAAGGTATTTATTAAATTCATCCGATAGAGCGTTAGCTTTGGTTACGAACTCAGGGAGTAGTTTTTCAAGTGCTTCCTGATTTTGATTTGAGGCTTCTATTTCAAGCATCTTACAAATTTCATTTAGTTGTGGGGCAGACAAGTTTAAGGCCATTCCTTTCATATTATGAGCTTGCTGCCTTAGCTCTTCCCATTGCTGATTTCTAAACGCTTGTTGTGTGTTTTCAATCAGTTCAGCTGAGTTCTGAAGATAGGCCTTAAGCACCTTAGCGAGCAGCTTGTCGTTCATCATTAAGCGTTTTAGTGCGCTTGCGCGGTCCCATACTAGCGGTTTGTCTTCGGTGGTATAAGCACCTTGCTCTTTGTTGGGCGTTAATTTCGGATCGTCTGGTAGCCAATGATTAAGTGCTTGGATTAAGCGCTCGGCATTGATTGGTTTTGAGATGTAATCACTCATACCAGCTTGAAGGCACTTTTCTCTATCGCCTGCCATGGCATTTGCGGTCATGGCAATGATCGGCAAGTCCTTAAATTTGCTTGCTTCCCTAATAGCTCTGGTAGCTTCGTAGCCATCCATTACCGGCATTTGGCAATCCATAAAGACAAGATCGTATTTGATCATTTCAAGAGCAGATAGCGCTTCTACACCATTAGCTGCGACATCAATTTTTAGCCCGAGCTGTTCCAATAAAGCGCGTGCTACGGCCTGATTGGTAATATTGTCTTCTACGAGTAAAACTTTGCCATTAAAGGAGTGCGCTGCTTTTTTTTGGGTAGTAGGTTTTGTAGAGGTATTTTGTTGCTTAACTTGGGCAAGGCCTAATAGTTTATTAAAAAGCTGACTTTGAATGATAGGTTTAGCAATTAGATGGTGTAAACCGCTTTCATCGAATTTTGATTTATCAAAGTTTTGATTGCTGACAGTTTGAACAAGCAGCTGGGAGGGTGCTACTAGAGATTCGTGTTTGCAGCGAGTGACAAACTCGATAGCATCCATATCGGACAGCTCTTGATTGATGATGGTTATATCAAAAGGCGTTTTGTTCGATGCCGCTGCTTTTAACTTTTCAAAACCGGTTTCGGCTTTCGAAGTAAGCTCATGTTTTATCTCCCAGCTCGTTAATATATCTCCGAGTAGATTTAGATTGGTTTCATTAGGATCAATCACCAAGATCTTTTTGTTATGTAAAGCTTCGATTGGTTGAGTAATTGGCTCTGGAATAGCATGGGGTAGCGTCAAGCTTATCCAGAATGTCGAGCCTTTACCGAGTTGACTGTCCACACCAATTTCACCACCCATTAACTCTACTAACTGTCGACTGATTGAGAGCCCAAGACCGGTACCTCCATATTTCCGGGTGGTAGAACCATCCGCCTGACTAAAGCGTTCGAATAATCGAGTCTGTTGCTCTGCGTCTAATCCAATGCCGGTATCAACCACCTTGATCACTATATTACTTTGCTTAGGTGTGATTTGCTTAGATTCATAGAAAACGGCTACTTGGCCTGATTCGGTAAACTTACATGCGTTACCGATAAGGTTAACTAAGATCTGGCGTATACGGCTTGGATCGGCATTGAACCATTCATTAGTAATCGAGGTGGCGGGGCATATAAGTTCTAGATCCTTCTCATGAGCGCGAGTGGCTAAGGCTGTTCCAACCTCGTCTAGCAACTGACCCATATTAAAATCTACCGATTCTAACTCTAATTTGCCTGACTCTACTTTGGAGAAGTCTAGGATATCGTTGATAATGGTTAGCAGGGAATCGGCGCTGTTTTTTACGGTATTGGCATAGTCGAGTTGTTGTTGGTTTAAGCCGCTATCGAGCAATATATTCGTCATTCCGATAACACCATTCATTGGTGTTCTTATTTCGTGACTCATATTGGCGAGGAATTCACTCTTAGCAATGCTTGCTTGTTCAGCTTCATTTTTTGCTTTTAGGAGTGACTCTTCAGAGAGCTTCTGGTCAGTAATATCAAGGTGAGTGCCAATGATTCGGCTCGGGTTGTCGTTCTCATCCCACTCAACGACTTTGCAGGCGTCTAAGACCCAGATCCAGTGGCCTGCTTTATGTCTCATTCTTATTTCACAACTGTAGCGATCACTGGTACTGCGGTCATACTTTTTAAGTAAATGACTCGATAAGTTCAAATCGTCAGGGTGGGTGAAATTATGAAGAATATCGATATTTATAGGCGCTAATTCGTCGAGTTTATAGCCTATAATTTCAGCCCAACGTTCGTTTAGGCTTAATTGCCCTGATAGGACGTCCCAGTCCCAGATACCAACATTTGTGGAATCTACAACTAACTCAAGCTGTCTTGCTGTTTCAGATAGTTCTTCTTCACGCTTAATTTTGTCGGTTATGTCATTTTCTACACCGACGAAAGCGGTTAGACGATTTTGTTCGTCGAATACAGGTGAGATTGATACATCGTTCCAAAAAGGGGTTTTGTTTTTTGTGTAATTAATGACTTCAACATGGACGCTTTGATGAGCTTTAAGCGCTTTTGAAATCTGAGCTAGGGTTTTTAAGTCCGTTTTTTCACCCGAAAGGAAGCGGTGGTTCTTACCCATTACTTCGCTTTCTTCATATCCAGTGATATTCAAAAATGCATTATTGGTATAGATAAGAGGGAGGTCTTGTTGAGTGGCATCAGCAACGGTCACGCCGACGGGACTTACTTCTAGAGCCTTTAACAAAACCCTGTTTCTATTTTGTTCATCACGCAGCTCTTTTTCGGATTGCTTTAGAGCTTTAAGTGGATTGATAAAGAACTTTTTACCGAGCCAAAATAGAAGGATAAAAACGACAAGAAAAGATATTAAAAGGCCAATAAAAATACTTGTGATAACGTTGTTTACTTCCGATGTTAGCCCTTGTTGGTCGATGTAATATTCAACCGTGAGCTGTGTTTTTCCTGCTATTTGAGTACCGACTTTTTGGTATTCAATAGTGTCTGTTAACGAAGAGTAATCCAGATAATCCCCTCTGATCTTTATTCCTGAGCCCAGCTCTTGTGTTGCGAATAATGTACTAATATCTTTAGCAAAATGAACAAGGAGTACGCCTTCGCTTGCACCGTTGTAATTGACCGAAACTGCGATAGAAAATTGCCATTGATCATTATTACGGTGTTTTAATATCGCCCATGGTTTGTTGCCATTAAGAATATCTTCAAACCAGATCTCATTTTCTAAGTCTAAATTCAGCGGCTGACTTTTAGGACCATATATTGGTTCACCTACAATATTCAGCAAGTAAATAGCCTCGTTTTGTCCCAGAATTAGCAGAGAGTCTAAGAAATCTACTAAGTTCTCTTTGGAGTCTAGTGTTGCCATAACGGCACTTGTAAGTAGAGGGTGCTTGGCTAAATCTTGTAAGAAGAGAATTCGGTCATCAACATAACTACCAATCGATAAGGCTGCATTTGCGGCTTGTGCGCTGGTGGTTTGTTTTTGAAAATTTACAGTTGTATTTCGAACTCGCTCTCCGATCGCTAAATAACTGGAAACTAAAGCTATCGCGAAAAACGAAACGATAAACAGATAGAATAGTGTATCTGTTGAAAGCTTAAAGCGATTTGCTTGTGGCTGCATCCTGAAACTCAACTATCAAAGGCGTTAACGACTAGTGTTCTGCATGACTTCAATAACGCCACCGGGTGTAAATTTGGCCATGCATAGATCAGATAGCCCTAGTGCTTCATGGGCATCTAAGTTGGACTGTGTAAATGTCGAGTAAGGCTTGTGATAAGTTTTTATGAGGCCCTTTACGGGAGTGTTTAACGCTTCCAATTTCTCTTTAAGTAACTGCCTGTTCTTTACCATATCATCACTAAGAGGTATATCCTGCATAGATTGGATAGCGACCTTAGCTAAATCGTACGCATGAGTGAATCCCGTTGGCGATTTAAGGGATCGGTAATCGCTCATCGCATTAGGAAACAGTTTCTGACCTCGGGTAAAAACAGATTGGCTAAATGGCGTTTCTTCTGAGCTAACAAATGAAAAGCAGCTTTGAATAAAGCTTAAATCGAGTTTTGATAAAGTGCTTGAGCCTAATTTTTGTGGGAAGTTACCGCCGGTAATTCCCCAATGAGATAGGACAGGTAGATTGAATTGTTCAACCTCTGTCATGGCTGTCATAAAGGTAGCACCCTCTATGGCGTTACCAACAAATATCAAACAATCGCTATCGGACTTCGCAATGTCTCTTAAAATAGATTTAGCTGCATTTTCTTTAGTGTTCCAATTAAACCATGTGACTTCAGGTGTAATGGAAAGTTTAGTGTGAAAGTAGTTGGTTATTGTTTTGAAATTAGATTTACCCCAACCCGTATCTTCAAGTAGCAGATGGGGTGAATTACAGTTTTTTGAGTTAACTGCGTAATCGCTGATTCTTAAGCCTGCTTTTGTGTCGTCTACGGAAAGGCGGAAAACCCAATTATTACTATTAGGATGACGAGTAATGGGGCCGCCTGCTGCCCAAGGAACAAGAAGCAAAATGCCATTGTCATTAATATACTGGCGGTATTTGATATAAGGTGGGGAATGTAATCCGCCAAGAATGAATAGGGCTTTTGGATCATTGAGGTATTTTTTCATTGTACGATGGCTGCGTACTACATTACCCCGATGATCTTTTTTGATGAACTCAATTTTATAGTCACCAATTTTATAATCTATTTCGTCTAACGCGGTTAGAAAGCCCATTTTCATGGCATCTGCAGATGACGAATGAGAGGTGTAATCAGAGTCGTGATAGATGCGAATAACTTTGTCATTCGCTGAAACGGTGGATGCTAGGAGGCAAACCATTACACCAATGATAGATAAACAGTGTTTCATCCGCATTCTCCTTTCATCAACTAGCGATTCATTCTTAACATTGAGTGTGATAACTCGTTGTTCATCAAGTAGCTAAGAATATTCTAGTAGTAAATCAAATACTTGTTCGTGAAATACCAAGAATATAGGCCTGTGAAAGGATATGAAAGCTAATTAATCTGTTAACTAGCTTCTTGTACGTTTATTTGCCTGTTTGAACGATCTTTGGATGCGGTTGCCATTCGTTCTTCGGCGGGTATTGTTGGTACTTTTTTGGGGCAGATTTAAAGTCACATCAATTAGAGTTGAGGCTCCAGGTTGCAATCCATCGAGTGTCCAATCACCAATTGCATAACGAATGAGTCGAAGAGTAGGGAAGCCAACAGCAGCAGTCATACGCCTTACTTGACGATTCTTACCTTCAGTGATTTTCAATTCTACCCAGCTTGTTGGCTGGTTTTTTCGCTCTCGAATCGGTGGGTTACGCGGCCAGATATTTGGCTCTTCGATAACTTTAGCTTTAGCAGGGCGAGTCATACCATCTTTAAGCTCAACGCCTTTACGCAACACATTAAGAGCAGAATCAGTCATTTCACCTTCTACCTGTGCCCAGTACGTTTTTTCCTGCTTAAACTTCGGGTTGGCTAAATAGTGTTGTACCGCACCTTCGTTGGTAAGGATCAGTAATCCTTCAGAATCGTAATCTAATCTTCCTGCAGCATAAAAGTCTGGCTGGTTAATGTAATCCGCCAAGGTGCTTTTATCGTCATTTGTGGTGAACTGAGTAAGGACTTGAAAAGGTTTATTAAAAAGTAATAGCTGGCTCATGGTTTTTCAGTTCGTTAAGGCGTGGTGTGATCAATCAAAGGATTACTGCTGATCTATACTGATCATGTAGTGCAATCATATCACTGATAAAGGCATCTGCGGTGGGAGTAAGCTAATTGGAGTAGATTATGGGTTATAAAAATATTTCCATACCTGTTGGCGACAAGATAACAGTTAACCAAGATCATTCATTGAATGTTCCTGATAATCCAATCATTCCCTATATTGAAGGAGATGGGATTGGGGTAGATGTCACTCCACCAATGATCAATGTTGTTGATGCGGCAGTGAATAAAGCTTACGGAGGCACTCGGTCTATTGCTTGGATGGAGGTTTATGCAGGAGAGAAGGCTACTTCAGTTTATGAGCAAGATATGTGGCTACCTGATGAAACTTTAGATGCTTTTAAAGAATTTGTAGTTGGAATTAAAGGTCCATTAACTACGCCTGTAGGTGGTGGTATTCGATCGCTTAATGTCGCTTTACGACAGGAACTTGATCTTTATGTCTGCCAAAGGCCGGTTCGTTGGTATAAAGGCGTACCGAGCCCAGTTATCAAGCCAGAAGATGTAGATATGGTGATCTACAGGGAAAATTCGGAAGATATCTACGCTGGAGTTGAATGGCAGGCTGGGTCTCCTGAAGCAGAGAAAGTGATTCGCTTTCTAAAAGAGGAGATGGGTGTTACCAAAATTCGCTTTGATCAAGAGTGTGGTATTGGTGTGAAGCCTGTTTCTGAGCAAGGTACAAAACGTCTAGTCAGAAAAGCGCTGCAGTATTGTGTTGATAACGATCGTGAGTCCCTAACGTTGGTACATAAAGGGAACATCATGAAATTTACAGAAGGTGCTTTTAAGGATTGGGGTTACGAGTTGGCGGAAGAAGAGTTTGGAGCAGAGCTCAAAGATGGTGGCCCTTGGATGAGCTTTAAAAATCCAAACACAGGCAAAGAGATCATAATTAAAGATGTGATTGCGGATGCGATGTTACAGCAGATTCTGCTGAGACCTGCTGAGTATGACGTAGTCGCAACGCTAAATCTAAATGGTGATTACCTTTCAGACGCCTTGGCTGCAGAGGTCGGCGGTATAGGGATCGCACCGGGAGCCAATATCTCAGATGAAGTGGCCATATTTGAAGCAACCCACGGGACGGCTCCTAAATATGCTGGCAAAGATATGGTGAACCCTGGATCGCTTATTCTATCCGCAGAGATGATGTTGAGGCATTTAGGTTGGTTAGAAGCTGCTGATCTGATTATCAAGGGTATGGATGGTGCAATTGCAGCTAAAACAGTGACCTATGATTTTGAGCGGCTTATGGATGGTGCAGAGCTATTATCAAGCTCCGAGTTTGGTGAAGCGATCATCAAAAATATGTAATGGTTTCTTTTAAACACATAAACACAAAAAAACCAGCTCCATGCTGGTTTTTTAGTCTATCGATTTAACCTTTTTATTACTGGGTTGCTAAAGGTTTGATTTGAACGGCGTGAGTACCTTTTGGACCCGGCTGGGTTTCAAACTCAACTTGTTGGCCCGCTTTGAGACTCTTATAGCCATCTACTTCTATCGCAGAATAATGAGCAAAGAGATCCTCTTCATGTTCATCTGACAGGATAAATCCATATCCTTTCGAATTGTTGAACCACTTTACTTTCCCTGTCTGCATAACTAACTCCCGTATCCAAAACTACAATTGGATTACTAACCTGAACGTACTTCCTTTAGCTGCTAGAATAGTGGCTAAAGGTTGTCCCCTAAAAGTTGCAGGTACTACTGGGGCCGTGCCTATCCTGCTATTCTGATTATAGCACCACACACAGAATATGTGACAAGTGTACAATCACTGTTCAGTAGTAAATATTAGCGTAAATTTAGAAGATTGTTAGATGTCTATTGATTTTGAACAAAAAGTAATTCGAATGTCTAATGAAGATGAACATGAAGATTTTGATCATGATCACGGATTAGCCACGGAAGAAGCAAAGCCGCAACTTAAGAAACCATCGATGTATCGTGTGGTTTTAATGAATGACGACTACACTCCAATGGATTTCGTCGTGGCTGTGCTCATGATGTTTTTTAATATGGACCAAGAAAAAGCTACACAAGTTATGTTATCGGTCCATACTCAAGGGAAAGGAGTATGTGGAATTTTTACCCGTGATGTAGCTGATACGAAAGCAGCTATAGTTAATCAATATGCGAGAGATAATAATCACCCACTGCTATGTGAAGTCGAGAAAGTCTGAAGAGGAACCGTTATGTTAAACCGAGAACTCGAAGACACGCTCAGTGCAGCTTTCCAGGCCGCAAAGGAAAAGCGACATGAATTTATAACTGTCGAACATTTGTTGCTGGCGTTGTTGGATAATTATGAGGCGCATGAAGTTCTTGCAGCCTGTGGTGCTAACTTTGAAGGTATAAGGCAGAACCTTTCTTCATTCATCGAAGAAACCACGCCTTTACTATCAGAAACATTACCTGATTTGGAAACGCAGCCTACACTCGGATTTCAGCGAGTACTTCAGCGTGCGGTGTTCCATGTTCAGTCATCTGGTAAGAATGAAGTTACCGGAGCCAACGTACTCGTAGCGATTTTCAGTGAGCAGGAGAGTCAGGCTGTTTATATTCTACAGCAGCATGGCATTGAGCGAATCGATACGGTCAATTACATCTCGCATGGCATTTCTAAAATGTCAGAGCACGACCACGAGCATTCTGATTCTTCGGTTGAAAGTGAAGCCGCTGGCGAAGAGAAGGATGATAGCCCGCTCGCTAAATATGCGATCAATCTAAATGCAGAAGCTGAAAGTGGCCGAATCGACCCACTTGTAGGGCGTGATTCCGAAGTCGAGCGTGTCGTTCAGATTCTATCTCGCCGTCGTAAGAACAATCCTCTACTTGTTGGTGAGGCGGGTGTAGGTAAAACAGCGATTGCCGAAGGTCTAGCGAAGCTGATCGTTGAAGATAAAGTACCTGAAATAATCAAAGAGTCGATCGTATATTCACTTGATCTGGGTGCTTTGCTTGCCGGTACTAAATACCGTGGTGATTTCGAGAAACGCCTGAAAGGTCTCTTAAACGAGATCAAAGGCAAAGATCACGCGATTCTATTTATTGATGAGATTCATACCATTATCGGTGCTGGTGCAGCGTCTGGTGGCTCGATGGATGCATCAAACCTACTTAAACCACTGCTAAGTTCAGGTCAGATCCGTTGTATCGGTTCTACTACTTTCCAAGAATTCCGCGGAATATTTGAGAAAGATCGTGCATTAGCGCGTCGTTTCCAGAAAGTGGATGTCCTTGAGCCAAGTATCGAAGATACTTATGCGATTCTTAAAGGGCTTAAAGGTCGCTTTGAGGAACACCATGATCTTGCATACAGCGATGAAGCACTTCGTGCAGCTGCGGAGTTAGCTGGTCGCTACATCAACGATAAGCACATGCCCGACAAAGCAATCGATGTGATTGATGAAGCCGGGGCTTATCAGCGTCTATTGCCAAAAGAACTGCGTAAAGCAGAGATCGGTACGGAAGATATTGAAGCGATTGTCGCTAAGATTGCCCGTATACCACCTAAAAGCGTTTCTGCCTCTGATAAGAATCAGTTGGCAAAGCTGGATAGCAATCTCAAGATGGTTGTTCTTGGGCAAGACGAAGCGATCGATACGCTATCTTCTGCGATCAAGCTTTCCCGAGCGGGTCTTAAAGAACCAGATAAGCCTGTAGGTTGCTTCTTGTTTGCTGGTCCAACCGGTGTGGGTAAAACAGAAGTGACTCAGCAGCTTGCACGTATCATGGGTATTGAGCTAGTTCGCTTTGATATGTCCGAGTACATGGAGCGTCATACAGTATCGCGTTTGATTGGTGCACCTCCGGGTTATGTTGGCTATGACCAAGGTGGCTTACTGACAGAGGCGATTACTAAGTCTCCGCATTGTGTTCTGTTACTTGATGAGATCGAGAAGGCGCATCCAGAAGTCTTTAATCTGTTACTTCAAGTGATGGATAGCGGTACTTTGACTGACAACAATGGTCGTAAAGCAGATTTCCGTAACGTGATCTTGGTGATGACTACCAATGCCGGTGCGGAAGATATGAGCCGAGCTTCGATTGGTTTTACTAAGCAAAACCATGCTTCTGACGGTATGGCTGCTATACGTAAGATGTTCACGCCGGAGTTCCGAAACCGTCTTGATGGCATTATTCAGTTCAAAGCGCTTACAACTGGCATTATTAAAGGTGTGGTTGATAAGTTCTTTGCTGAGCTTCAAGTTCAGTTGGAAGATAAGCGTGTAGTGCTGCATCTAGATGATGAGGCCCGTACTTGGTTTGCTGAGAAGGGCTACGACGAGCAGATGGGTGCGCGCCCAATGAAACGCTTGATTCAAGAGAAACTGAAGAAGCCGTTAGCTGAGATGATTCTATTTGGCGAACTATCCGAAGAGGGTGGTGAAGTTGCTATTAGTGTCGATGCTGATGGTGAGATAAGTGTAGAAGCGATGACCTGCGCATAAGCAGGTCTTTCGAGACACAAAAAAGGCAGCCATTAGGCTGCCTTTTTAAATTCTTTCCTGCGAAGCAGGGAGAAAGCAATGATTAACGCGCGCGATAAACGATACGGCCTTTGCTTAGGTCGTATGGAGTTAGTTCTACTTTAACTTTATCGCCAGTCAGGATACGGATGTAGTTTTTACGCATCTTACCTGAGATGTGTGCAGTAACAACGTGGCCGTTTTCCAGCTCAACACGGAACATAGTGTTCGGGAGCGTGTCAACCACGGTGCCTTCCATTTCAA
Source organism: Neptuniibacter sp. QD37_11 (assembly GCF_047778105.1). Classification (NCBI taxonomy): domain Bacteria; kingdom Pseudomonadati; phylum Pseudomonadota; class Gammaproteobacteria; order Oceanospirillales; family Oceanospirillaceae; genus Neptuniibacter; species Neptuniibacter sp. QD37_11. The sequence goes on from NZ_CP180552.1 coordinate 1,599,743, forward strand.
TGCTATCTTCTTTAGCCATTAATTCTCTACCTTGTTGAGGATCTCCAGAAACTCTGGACCGAATAATTGCGCGGTATTGTGCCTGAAAAAAAAGGCATTATCAAAGACAATTACGGCAACATACGGTTTTGTTTATATATATGCAGGTTATTCGGGTTTTACTAGCGTCCAGTAGCCATCAATGAGGAGCTCAAATGGTCGAAATGCGACTTTGTAGCTCATCTTACGACACTCTTTAACCCAATAGCCCAAATATAAATAATTTAAGCCATTATCTTGGCAATATTGAAGCTGCCATAAGATACAGTAAGTACCTAAGCTACGTTTAGGGAAAGATGGATCATAAAAAGTATAAATGGCAGATAAGCCTTTCTGGAGGCGATCAATTACGCTGACGGCGAGCAGATTAGAATCTTCGTCTCGGAATTCTAGAAATTGCGTATGTTCATCAGCTTCGACTAAGAATGAGTTAAATTGGTCGAGACTTGGTGGGTACATATCACCATCTTGGTGACGTTCATTGATGTAGCGTGAGTAGAGGGTGTAATACTCTTCAGTAAACTGTGCAGGTTTAGCAGTTACAGTTAAGTCTTTGTTTTTATTAATTATCCGTTTTTGGCTTTTCTTAAGCTGGAAAATTGCTAAAGGAATTCTAACGGAGATGCACGCATTGCAGTCTTCACAGTGAGGACGATAGATATGCTTACCACTACGACGGAAGCCCAAGTCGGAGAGCTGACCGTAGGTGTACTGGTCTATTTCAGCATGCGGGTCTACAAACAGAGTTTTAGCTGTTTTATTTTCTAAATAGCTGCAATCGTGTTCTGGTGTGGCATAAAAGTGCAAAGTCCTAAGGTTCGTCACACTTAACTCCAATTAATCGCCATGTGTTTCAAACTGCCAGCTATGGTCGAGCGGTTGATCAAGGTATTTATCCAAATAACTTTGAAATGACTCTCTCGGTATCTCATAAGCACCTAGAGAAAACAGGTGTTCATTGCTTACCTGGCAGTCAATTAAAGCATAGCCCCACTTTTCCAGCTGTTCGACCATTTTTATCAACGCGATTTTAGAGGCATCGCGTTTTCGGCTAAACATAGATTCGCCAAAGAATAGTTTTCCGATTGCTAAACCATACAGACCGCCGACCAGCTCTCCCTCCATGTACACCTCTACAGAGTGGGCAACGCCCAGTTTATGTAGGTGGTTATAGGCATTTTGTATATCACGGGTAATCCAAGTCCCATCTTCACCTTTGCGTGGTTCTGCGCAAGCCGCTATCACTGCAGCAAAGTTTTTATCAAACTCGACCCTGTAGTCATCTTTTTTGAGGCGTTTACGCATACTGCGCGAAACATGCAGTTCTTGTGGGGTAATGACACAGCGCGGACTCGGGCTCCACCATAGAATCGGCTCGCCAGGGCTATACCAAGGGAAAATGCCCATTCGATAAGCAGAAACTAAGCGTTCAGGCGTTAAATCACCACCTGCCGCTAATAATCCATTAGGATCTTCTAAAGCTTGATCGATCGGTGGAAATGGATCTGTTGAATCTTGTAACCAAGGAAGCATAAAAAAAGAAGCTGCCATGAAGGCAGCTTCGGTCTCACTTATTTTTCTAGATCGTCTAGGTAGCGCTCTGCATCAAGCGCAGCCATGCAGCCGAAACCAGCTGATGTGATAGCCTGACGGTAGATGTGGTCGCATACGTCACCTGCAGCATAAACACCTTCTACAGATGTTTGAGTTGCGTTACCTTCAAGGCCTGATTGAATCTTAAGGTAGCCATCTTTCATTTCTAGCTGGCCTTCGAAGATATCTGTGTTTGGCTTGTGACCAATTGCGATAAATACGCCAGCAACATCTAAGTTCTGCTCAGCGCCATCTGTTGTGCTCTTAAGGCGAAGGCCCGTAACACCAGAATCATCACCTACAACTTCTTCAAGTGTGTGGTTCCAGATGATGTTTATGTTGCCGTTTTCAGCACGATCAAGGATCTTGTCCTGTAGGATCTTTTCAGAACGCAAAGAATCACGACGGTGAATTAGCGTTACTTCTTCAGCGATGTTTGATAGGTAAAGTGCTTCTTCTACGGCTGTGTTACCACCACCGACAACAGCCACTTTCTGGCCACGGTAGAAGAAACCGTCACATGTAGCACATGCAGATACACCTTTACCTGCAAACGCTTCTTCAGAAGGTAGGCCTAGGTATTGAGCAGAAGCGCCTGTAGAGATGATCAGCGCATCACAGGTGTACTCACCCATGTCACCTTTTAGACGGAAAGGGCGGTTTTGAAGGTCAGTTTCGTTGATATGATCAAAGATTACTTGAGTATCGAAACGCTCAGCGTGCTGTTGCATACGCTGCATTAATTCAGGACCCTGAACACCATCAACGTCACCAGGCCAGTTGTCCACGTCGGTTGTAGTTGTTAGCTGGCCGCCAGCCTGCATACCGGTAATAACAACTGGGTTTAAGTTTGCACGTGCTGCGTAAACGGCTGCTGTGTAGCCCGCAGGGCCGCTTCCAAGAATAATTAACTGGTGATGTTGTACGTCGCTCATAGTAAAAAATGAATCCGTTAAAAAGTTATGAGTGTATAAATGGGGTGCACTGAGAAAATATCAACCCGCCATGCTAAGTTTTGCACTGGCGTGTTCATAGAATTGTTCTAATGACAGCATCATAAAGCTTTCACCAGAAGGGTCTCTTACATAACCTTCGATAGGTGTGCTTTGATCGATCTTTTTTAGATTGTCCATGGCTACCGGAGAGTAGTCGATAATATCACCGATATTATCCAATACCATTGAGAACCAAGGTGTTCGGCCATCTTTGGTGAGATGTAAAACGATAGGGTGGATGCTGTTTTTGAGGTAATCCTGAATATGTCCAAGGGTGCGTAGTAGTTTTTTTAGAGAGGTCTGGCGCTCAATACGAAGCATTTCAACCGCTTCATCTTGATTGCCAGCTGAAGTCATATCTAAAAGCTTATCACCCAAAGAGTGGATATCTTTATGGGGCTGTTCAATTTTATCGAGCAGCGCTCTTAAGCCGTCATCTTCTGTTTTATAACTGTAAAACCATTGGCCGAATGCGCATGCATGAGGATCTCTAGCTTTGTTGAAAGGTTCACCAGAACGAATCGAGTGCTCAAGTGCATCCATCCAGTCAATATGGGCTTGCTGATAAACTTTGATTTCAGCGATAAGCTCAAAAATCGTGTCTCTTTCTTTGTTGTGTGCAAGAGATGTAGCACATTCAAAGACTTGAACTAGTGTATTACGGAAATCTAAGTAGCCGATAAATCCGTCAACGTGCTCAGTGGCATACTTAATTTCACCGAAGCTATCTGAAAACGAAAGAATGTTGCTGACATCGATACCATACATACTAGAACCAATTGGGAAGGTTAAAGCACGGCGGTTATCTGTATGTAAATTGGTCAGAGACATAGGGCGCATCCATTGAAATAATTCAGATACAAAAGCTTAGTATAAATTCAGTGCAGATATATTACAGATAAGAGTAAAGAAAACCTGCATATAGTAACTATGAATTATAAACCAATGTGCTTCAACCGTTAGTCGCGGATTAAATTATGTTATTGTAGTCATTGGTTTTTTAATACAGATCTATGGAGCTTCACCCTTGAGCGCGACCGACAACGGACAACGTTTAAATTTTCCCGAATTACTTGTAAGAATCAGCCGTGAATCGAGTTTAATCGTTGTTGTTACGGTCAGCCTGTTTTTGATTGTGGCTTTATTTGGATTTAACCCAAAGGATTCAGGATGGTCACACCTTGGCTATCAGCCAGAAATTAGCAATTTAGCGGGGCCAGTAGGTGCTTGGATAGCAGACCTTCTTATTTCGGGCTTGGGACTAGCTGCGTTTTTTATACCTATTCTAATTTTGTATCAAACCGGTCGTTTCTTGTTTAGAAAGCATAGCGGTGCTTTGGATGTTATCCCTTTCTTTATGCTGCGTTTAACGGGCGCATTGCTGTTTTTAACGGCTTTCAGTGCGTTAAGTGCTACCCATATCTCTAACACTGGTTTAGATTATCCTTTCACTGCAGGTGGTATTTTAGGTGAAGCGGTTTCTGACTTAGCTGTCTCTCTATTGAGTGTTTTAGGCAGCTCTTTAGTGTTATTTGCACTACTTTTGTTTGGATTAACCCTATTGTTAGAAATGGGGTGGGGTACAGTTCTGGAGCGAGTAGGGCAGAAGGTTGTTAAATCGACTGAGTCTGTTTTACCGCAACAAGAAGAAACAGAAGCTTCTCTAGATCTATCTGATGATGAGCTTTCTAAAGCCGAAGCGACTCTGCAAAGGGACTACATAAAAGATCAATTCGAAGAGCCGGCGCCTCCATTAGTTAATGACCGTATTGAACCAAGTTTCTCTGATAGTGCTAAACCAGCCACGATCGAAGAGAAATTTGCTTCTCGATTTAGTGCAACAGGTGTAACTGATACTGCTGAAAATACGGAAGCAGCAGCTGAGGAAGTTCCTTTAGTGAGACCACAGCATACTGGTCAGGAACCTAAAGTTGAGCAGCTGATCGAAGAACAGATTGATACTGAAACGGGTGAAATTCTGACAGCGTCTGAACCAGTGCAAGCGGAACCTTCACAACAAGTGGCGCAAGAGCCTGAAGTTTTGCACCCTGTTTCAACACCTGCTCAAGTTGCCACTCCACCAGTAGCAGAAGACGCTAAACCGCAGGTTAAAATTGTACCGTTGTCTGAAACACATAAGCCAATGCAAGATAAAGAGCTTGGTTTAGATGAAGCGGGTGCTCCAAAACGTAAACCTGCACGCAAGATACCGCCATTAGAGCTGCTAGACCCACCTGAACTGAATACAGATACGGGTTACTCGCCAGATGAGTTAGAGCAGATGTCTCGCTTACTTGAAAGCAAGCTAAAAGACTTTGGCGTAATTGCGGAGGTAGTTGAGGTAAACCCCGGCCCGGTAATTACACGATTTGAAATCCAGCCAGCTCCGGGTGTTAAAGCCAGCAAAATTACTAACCTAGCCAAAGACCTAGCGCGTTCTATGGCGGTGACCAGTGTGCGTGTGGTTGAGGTTATTGCAGGTAAGTCTGTAGTAGGTATTGAGATACCAAATGAATCTCGTCTAACCGTACATCTAAGCGAAGTACTGAGTTCTAAACCGTACCTTTCAGCCGGTTCTAAAGTAACAATTGGTTTAGGTAACGATATTGCGGGTAATCCTGTGGTAGCAAACCTTGCCAAAATGCCTCACTTGCTGGTGGCGGGTACAACAGGTTCGGGTAAATCGGTCGGTGTAAACGCCATGCTTCTATCGTTGCTATTCAAAGCAACACCAGAAGAGGTGCGTTTAATCCTAGTCGACCCTAAGATGTTGGAGCTTTCAATCTACGAAGGTATTCCGCATCTATTAACGCCAGTTATTACCGACATGAAAGATGCTGCATCGGGTCTGCGTTGGTGTGTAGGCGAGATGGAGCGACGTTACCGTCTTATGGCTAAGATGGGTGTACGTAACCTAGCAGGCTTTAACGATAAGATTGAAGAAGCGCGTAAGAAAGGTGAGCCTCTCTTAGATCCGCTTTGGAATGCAGAAGAACATGGTGAGCCATTCGGCACGCCGGCACCTGAGCTAGAACCACTACCGTACATCGTTGTCGTGATCGATGAATTCGCCGACATGATGATGATCGTGGGTAAAAAGGTAGAAGAGCTAATCGCACGTATCGCACAAAAGGCCCGTGCTGCAGGGATTCACTTAATCCTAGCAACACAACGCCCATCGGTTGATGTTATTACCGGTCTAATTAAGGCGAATATCCCAACGCGTATCGCCTTCCAGGTATCTTCAAGAATCGACTCCAGAACAATCTTGGATCAGTCCGGTGCAGAGCACCTGCTGGGTTGGGGTGACATGCTCTATCTACCAGCAGGTACAAGTTTGCCAAACCGTGTTCATGGTGCATTTGTAAGCGATGATGAAGTGCATCGTGTTGTAGAGGCGTGGAAGAAGCTAGGTCAGCCAGATTATATTACTGAAATTACGGAAGGTGATGCTGTTTCAGACGGCGGAGGTTCAGGTTCGCTGTTCGATGATGAGCAAGACCCGCTATATGACGAAGCGGTCGCATTTGTATTGGAAACCCGTAAAGCTTCAATTTCTAGTGTGCAGCGTAAATTGAAAATTGGTTATAACCGCGCCGCTCGAATGGTCGAGGCGATGGAAGCCGCTGGTGTTGTGAGTTCTGCGGGCAGTAATGGGCAACGTGAAGTATTAGCCCCATCTCCGAACGGTGAGATGTAATATCACCTTAAAGGTTTGAGTATGAGATTAACGAGTTACATTAAGAAATTTGCTATTCATACCGCATCAGCCTGCTTAATCGCAGGTAGTAGCGTTGCCATGGCTGCAACCGATGGTGCCAATAAGCTGAATGAACTACTACAAGGCTACAACAGCTTTTCAGCCAAGTTTGAACAAGTTACCTTGGCTGAAAATGGCCGTGAAGCACAGAAAACAGAAGGCAGTCTTCTTTTAGCGAAGCCGAATCGTTTTCGCTGGGAAACTCAGCAACCTTTCCCGCAAGAGATTGTATCTGACGGCGAGTATATTTGGATATACGATCCTGATTTAGAGCAAGTTACACAAAGAGCTGCAGATACACAGCAAGACAGTGCACCTGCTTTGATTCTAAATGGCCAAATTGGTGAACTACAGAAAACTTACGCCGTTCGATTAGTTGAAGATACTGGAAGCGAGCAAATCTTCGATCTTAAACCGAAATCTGATCAATACAGCTTCAGCCGCATTCGTTTAGCGTTTGCAGGCAATGTTATTTCTGAACTGATGTTGGAAGATTCTTTGGGACAGCGTACATCTGTTGTATTTGCAGAGCAGACACTTAACCCAGAAGTGACTAATCAAAGCTTTTATTTCCGTGTTCCAGAAGGAACAGACGTCATTGTAGATATTGAGGAATAGAGTGGATCTATTTTCCCAAGCACCTGCATACGAGCCTTTAGCGGCTCGTATGCGTCCAAGAACACTGACCGAATATATTGGTCAGTCCCATCTGTTAGGGCCAGACAAACCACTGCGTACCACACTAGAACAGGGCGTAGCCCATTCTATGGTGTTTTGGGGGCCGCCAGGTGTAGGGAAAACAACGCTCGCTAAGCTGATTGCGCATCATGTTGATGCACACTTTATTACCCTTTCAGCTGTTTTATCTGGCGTCAAAGATATTCGTATCGCGGTAGAACAAGCTAAACAGCATTCGATGCAAAATGGGCGTAAAACAATCCTCTTTGTGGATGAGGTTCACCGCTTTAACAAATCCCAGCAGGATGCCTTTCTGCCTTATGTAGAGGACGGCACTATCATCTTTGTGGGTGCGACCACGGAAAACCCATCTTTTGAGTTGAACAACGCCTTACTTTCGCGTGCGAGGGTATACACCTTAAAGTCACTTCAAGATATCGAGATTCTAGAGGTACTTCACCGCGCAATTATCGACAGCGAAAAAGGGTTAGGTAATCGAAACTTCCAGATTACCGACGATATGTTAGTGCGCTTAGCACAAGCTGCGGACGGTGATGCTAGACGTTCACTAAATCTGTTAGAGATCGCAACGGATCTGGCCGAAAGACAAGCGAATGGAACTGAAGTGATTAATGAAGAGGTTCTTGCTGAGGTATTGCGATCAACAGGGCGTCGTTACGACAAGCAGGGTGATATCTTTTACGATCAGATCTCTGCGTTTCATAAATCAGTTCGAGGCTCATCACCTGATGGTGCTTTGTATTGGTATTGCCGAATGCTGGATGGTGGTTGCGACCCGTTATATATCGCAAGACGGCTAGTGGCAATCGCCTCCGAAGATATAGGCAATGCAGATCCACGCGCTATGCAAGTTGCCTTATCAGCATGGGACGCGTTTGAGCGCGTTGGGCCCGCAGAAGGTGAAAGGGCAATAGCGCAAGCGGCTATCTACTGTGCTTCTGCGCCCAAGAGTAATGCCGTTTATCAGGCTTTCAATCAATGCATGGCAGATGTAAAAGCACAGCAAGACTATGAAGTGCCGGTTCATCTTCGAAATGCGCCAACAAGCTTGATGAAAGAGATGGGTTACGGTGATGAATACCGCTACGCGCATAACGAACCTGTTTCCTATGCGGCTGGAGAATCTTATTTACCGCCAGAAATTGCAGATCAGCAATGGTATCATCCTCAAGAAAGAGGCTTGGAGCTGAAAATAGGTGAAAAATTACGTCACCTCAAACAGCTTGATCAACAAAGCCCTCTCAAACGCTATTCAGACGAATAACCGCAGGGAAAGGATCAAGGGATGTTAAACCTCATAGCAATTGCCATCGGTGGTGCAGCGGGTGCATTAGGTCGTTATTGGGTAAGTAGCTTACTGAATAATGCTGAGCATCGTATCCCTTACGGCACCCTAACTTGTAATGTGGTTGGCTCTTTTTTGATGGGCGTGTTATTCGTTCTAATTCTAGAAAAATCAAAACTCAGTCCAGAGATGCGACCGCTATTAATGGTTGGTTTCATGGGTGCATTCACAACTTTTTCTACTTTTTCGTTAGAAACTGTCGCAATGCTGCAGCAAGGGCATATGATGTCGGCTGCGATTTATATATTATTAAGCGTTCTACTGTGTTTGGTTGCTATGTATGGCGGCCTTTGGTTTACACGCTTGTTCTAATCTTTATACATAGGTGTTTTAAAAGCTCATGCTCGACGCAAAAATTGTCCGTGCTAACCCGGAAGAAGTAGCACAGCTGCTGAAGAAAAAAGGTTTTGAATTCCCGGTTGATCAGTTTGTTGAGCTGGAAAACCAGCGTAAACAGCTTCAGGTTGAAACTGAGAATCTACAGAGCGAGCGAAACACACGATCGAAAGGCATTGGTAAAGCAAAAGCTGCTGGCGAAGATATCCAGCCATTGCTAGCAGAAGTGGCTGATCTTGGTAATAAACTAGATGCAGCTAAAGCTGAGCTAAACAGCCTACAGGACAACCTAGACGAGTTGCTTTCTGGCGTACCCAACATCCCAAGCGATGAAGTACCAGAAGGTGCTGATGAAGAAGATAACGTAGAAGTACGCCGTTGGGGTACACCACGTGAATTCGCTTTCGAACCGCAAGATCACGTTGCGCTTGGCGAAAAGAGTGGCGAACTAGATTTTGAAACGGCTGCTAAACTGACCGGTTCTCGTTTCTCTGTAATGACGGGAAAATTGGCACGTCTACACCGTGCGCTTATCCAGTTCATGCTAGATACACAGATTGAAGAACATGGTTACACAGAAACTTACGTGCCTTACATGGTTAACGAAGACAGCCTTCGTGGTACCGGTCAGCTACCTAAGTTTGGTGAAGATCTGTTTAAAGTACCGTTCGGTGATCGCCAGTACTACCTGATCCCAACGGCAGAAGTACCAGTAACAAATATCGTTCGTGACGAAATCGTTGATGCCGCTCAGCTGCCAATGAAGTACACAGCGCACACGCCTTGTTTCCGTTCTGAAGCAGGTTCATCTGGTCGTGATACACGCGGTATGATCCGTCAGCACCAGTTCGAAAAAGTTGAGATGGTACAGATCGTTGAGCCATCTAAATCTTGGGACGCGCTAGAAGATATGATTCGTCATGCCGAAGCGATCCTACAGAAACTAAACCTACCATACCGTGTAGTAACACTATGCGGTGGCGATCTAGGCTTTAGCTCTGCTAAGACTTACGACATCGAAGTTTGGTTGCCAGGTCAAGATAAGTACCGTGAGATTTCCTCTGTTTCCAACATGACAGACTTCCAAGCGCGTCGTCTAAAAGCGCGTTGGAGAAACCCAGAAACAGGCAAGCCTGAGCTACTGCACACGCTAAACGGCTCTGGTCTAGCGGTAGGTCGTACGTTGCTAGCAGTTATGGAAAACTACCAAACTGCAGATGGCAAGATCCAAATTCCAGAAGCCCTGCAATCATACATGGGTGGGAAAACTGAGATCTAATCTCAGATTGGTTAAGAAAAACACGCTTTTTACAGCGTGTTTTTTTTGGTCCGGATTATGAAAAGAACAGCCCTTTGGGTGATTTAAACAAAGAAAACAGCCATAAATGAATCTGCAAAGTTAGATCTATAAGGAATAAGGGCTAGTCGCAATGATTTCAGAAATCGAATTTCCATCAACAACCACAATCAACGGTAAGGAAAGCGAAAGCTATTACCGAGACTCCTTTCAAGTTTCTGTTCGTCATAACGGCTTGAATGCTAAGGATGTTTATCATCGCATTTTTGGCTATATGCCTAAGAGTATTCAGTTAGCACTCAAGATAAGAAATGCTGTTGTTAAAATGTTTGGTTTTTCGGCGAGTTCTACTGAAATGTCGCTGAGTTTGAATGAGATTGAGGAGGGTAGAAAAGCGGGCTTTCTCAATATAGAACTCGTCACTGATGGTGAGGTTGTGTGCGGTGCCTACGAGCCTAATATGGATATGTGGTTGTCCGTTATGAAAACCTCAGATCATGAGTTTGCGGTATCGACCTTGGTAAACTTGAAGACTAAATCAGGCAAGATCTATATGGCGATGATAAAACCATTTCATAAGGTGGTCGCTAAGTATTGCATTCATCAGGCGATTAAAACGGGACGGTTGTAGTGATTAGTTGCTAGATATTTAGTGGCTAGACATACTCAAATGAGTATTTAAGGACTGTTTGAATGGAATATTCAGCTTTTAATTATATTAATGTACAGGAAACTGTAAATCTGTTCGAAGCTGTTTTTACAGCTTCTGCTGGTGAGCATGAAGGGCGGTTGCTAAGGCAATTGGTAACCAAGTTGGTGGACGAAACTCCACAAAACGATCTTCTTGGATTTTGTGCACATGAGCGTGGCTATCTAGTTGGCGCTATATTCTTCAGCCGGTTAACCCTTCCGAATAAAGCTCTAGCGTTTATGTTGTCACCTATGGCTATTGCTAGCAGCTTCCAAGGAAAAGGCATTGGCCAAAAGCTGATCCGATATGGGTTAGATCAATTAAAAGCAAAAGGCATAGAGCTGGTGGTTACTTATGGCGATCCTGCTTTCTATTCAAAAACTGGATTTAGACAAGTTAGTATTGAGTTAATCGAACCACCTTATCCATTGAGTCAGCCAATGGGGTGGCTTGCACAGATGCTTAATGATCGTGATATTGAGCCTTCAAATGGGAAATTAGGCTGTGTTAAGGCCTTTAATAATCCAGATTATTGGTAAGTATTAATAATTCCCTGTTATGTGTATCAGGTTACAACGGCTTGGTTTATATAAGTAGTTTTATTGCTTTTGATCAGGTTGTAATTAGCCTGTTTTATTCTGGTTTTTACTTCTTGTATTAACTGGCCTCACTAAAAATCTCCCTTGCATTAAGATTTTCTGAACTACACTGTTGTTTAAACCTTAAACAAAATTACACGAGCCTTAGGGAAGAGCCTCATGAAGCGAGTTGTATTATGTTTCAGAAACTTAAACTAACCGCTCAGATTAGTGCGGGCTTTTCTTCGATCATCATTCTTCTTGCGGTCATTTCGATTGCTTCTTGGGTAGGCGTCAACAGCGTTTATAACGGCGTAGTCGAGTATCGTGGTCTTGCTCGTGATACAAACTTAGCGGGTCGTTTACAGGCTAATATGCTGATGGTCCGCTTAGGCGTTCTAAAATTTCTAAATGAGCGCAGTGAAGAGTCGATCAAACAATACGATGGTCGTTTAGCGAAAGTTGAAAGCTTTATGGCTGAAGCCAAAGTTGAGATTCAAAAGCCTGAACGCGCGGAATTAGTTGCTAAATCTGCACAAAATCTAACCAAGTATAAAAATGGTTTTAGCAAAGTAGTTGAGCTCTTTAGAGAGCGAAATAGATTAGTAAAAAATCAGCTTGATCCTTCAGGCCTATCAATGCGTAAGCAGATGACAAGTATTATTAAGTCGGCTTATGCAGATAACGATATTACCGCAGCCTTCTATGCCGCTCAGGTCCAAGAGCACTTACTCCTAGGTCGTTTGTATGTAGCTAAGTATCTTATTACTAATGCTACTGCTGATGAGGATAGGGCCAAGCAGGAGCTTCAAGAGAAAATTTGGCCTTTTGTTGAAAAGTTGGATGAAAATCTTCAAAACCCAACTCGCAGAGAGTCATTGCGGGTATTCAAACAGCAACACGAGCAGTACATATCTACTTTCACAAAAGTGGTTGAGATCATTGAAGAGCGAAATGGCTTAATCAATGGAACCTTAAATAAAATTGGGCCAATTATTGCGAAAGACTTAGAGGATGTAAAACTATCAGTTAAGAAAGACCAAGATGCTCTAGGCCCAGAGATACAAGCGTTGGCGGAAAATACAGTCTTTATGATTGTTGTGCTTTCATTGTTTTCAATAGTTGTTGGTGTGGTTTTGTCGTGGGTTATCGCTAAGATAATTCGTAAGCCCATCGGTGGTGAGCCTGCTGATATCGCAGCAATTACACGAAGCATTTCAGAAGGGGATCTATCTAGAGATTTGGTCGTATCAAGCGGCGATACAGGTATATATCGATCTGTCAGTGAAATGTCGCAAATGCTTAAATCACTTATTGGTAACATTATCAGTACTAGTAAAGACCTTTCCGTTAATGCTGATTCTGCTAGTCAGATATCAGAAGAGACCTCACATATTATTGATCAACAACAAGCTAAAACTTCATCGATTGCTGCAGCAGTTAATGAGATGGCTATGAGTATTCAGGAGGTGGTACGTCATGCGACCGATTCAGCCACGCAATCAAATGAAGGCTTGTCTGAGGTAGAAAGAGGTAAGCAGACCATCAGTAAGACATTGACGGAAATTGGAGATCTAGCGACTAACCTTGAAACTACGGTAGAGTTTATTAAAACCCTTGAACAAAGTAGTTCTGATATCGAAGTAGTTATTGGGGTTATTCAGAATATCTCTGAACAAACCAACTTGCTGGCGCTGAATGCTGCAATTGAGGCGGCGCGAGCTGGTGAACAAGGTCGAGGCTTCGCAGTTGTAGCAGATGAAGTAAGGACGTTAGCACAAAGAACGCAATCTTCTACTACTGAGATTCAAGAGATTATTCAGCGGTTGCAATCCGGTACAGCAGATACTGTAAAAGCAATCGAAACCAGTTACTCGCAGTCACAGCAAACAGTGGCACAGTCAGAGGAAACTGCAGAGGCGCTAGAGCGAATACATAATGCGATAAATGCGATCAGTGAAATGAACATTCAGGTTGCAGGAGCTGTAGAGCAGCAATCAGCAGTCGCAGACGATATCGCTAGGGATCTAGAAAGCATTAGTGCAGGGTTTGAACAAACTGCAGCAGGTGCTAAACAGTCAGCAGGAGCAAATGATCAAGTGAGCGATATTTCTAAACAACTTCAGGCGATGGTGTCTAAGTTCAAAGTGTAAAGTCTTACTCGCTGTTATTAAAAGTTAAAGGCCAGCATGAGGATGCTGGCCTTTAACTTTTAGATAGTTGGCTAGAGATACATCTGCAGGGAGGTGTATGCCACAGCGCTCATCACTATTGTGTAAGGCAGGGCCATAACAACCATCTTGCCGTATGAGAGGCGGATAAGTGGTGCTAAGGCCGATGTTAACAGGAATAAAAATGCAGCTTGCCCATTGGGTGTTGCGACACTTGGGATATTGGTGCCTGTGTTGATTGCAATGGCTAGCGAATTGAAATGCTCGCGTGTAATTGAGCCGCTATTCAAAGCTGCAACGACTTCATTGATATAAACCGTTGCGACAAACACGTTATCACTGATAGCTGAAAGTACTCCATTGGCGATAAAAAATACGCCCGGTTGTTGTTCTACCGGTAAAGCTAAAACTGCTTCGATAATTGGTTGGAATAGATGGTTTTCATGAATGACTGAAACGATTGAAAAGAATACAACTAAGAGCGCGGTGAAGGGCAGTGCCTCTTCAAATGCTTTTCCTATCTGATGTTCTTCGACAATGCCGTTAAAGGCAGTTAGAAGAATGATGATCGTAAGGCCAATTAAACCTACTTCTGCAACATGAAAAGCCAGTGCAAAGACTAAAAAGCCGGCAACAAAGGCTTGGATGCAGAGTGCCGCTTTGTCGCGCAAGGTGCGCTTACCATCCTGTTCAGCCGCAAAATCTAAAAGAATATCCCTAACGTTTTTTGGTAAGCGTGCTCCATATCCACAGATTTTAGTTTTTTCTACTAAGGCACAAGTAACTAAGCCGGCAACTAGCACTGGTAGTGTAATGGGTGCCATAAGTAAAAAGAATTCAAGAAAGCTCCAACCGGCTTTTTCAGCTATTAATAGGTTTTGTGGCTCTCCAACCAGCGTACATACTCCCCCAAGTGCTGTACCGACAGCACCGTGCATAAGTAAGCTTCGCAAGAAGGCACGAAATTCTTCGAGATCGGCATGATGGTTCGCATGTACAGCTTCATCATCGGCGTGGTCGTGATCAGGATTGTGATATGCCTTACCCGAAGCGACTTTGTGATAAACCGCATAAAAGCCGACGCCTACACTGATCAGCACAGCGGTGACAGTAAGGGCGTCGAGGAAAGCAGATAAGAATGCAGAGAAGAAAGAGAAGAGTAGAGCGAGCAGGGTTTTAGATCTAACCTTAATGAGTATTTTAGTGAACACCCAGAGGAGCATATCCTTCATAAAGTAGATGCCAGCCACCATGAACATCAGTAAAAGGATGACTTCGAGGTTAGCTTCTATTTCATGAGCGACGGAATCGGGGCTTGCGAGGCCAATAATTATGGCTTCAATAGCGAGTAGGCCGCCAGGTTGAAGGGGATAGCATTTTAATGCCAGAGCCAGTGTAAATATAAATTCAAAGATTAGGATCCAGCCTGTAATTACGGGCCCTAAGGTAACCAGAAGGATTGGATTTAGTATCAAAAAACCTAGAATCGCTAGCTTGTACCATACAGGTGAATTGCCTAGAAAGTTTCTAGTAAATGCTTGTGATAATGTGTTGGTCATTACTCTGTTTCCTATAATCAGAACAGCTACTGCTGTTATAGGGAAAACCCTTATTTATTTGGGTTGGCATAGACTAACAGTTGGTCTTATAAATCTAAAGACTAAGATTATTGATAGGCGTATCTTTAACTAAAATGGCTGTTAAGTTGTGAATGGAGTTGCAAAAACTACTAGTTAATGCCTTTATGACTGCTCTACTGCAGTTGTAAACTCGTACATAAATAGATTTTACAGTGCGAAAAATGGAGGTAAATCTTGGGGTTACAGGAAAAAAACTACTTTTTAGCATTCGGAGAGTCGCTACTTTGTGATCAACAAGGCAGATTTCTTTTCTCAGAGATAGAGCTGGAATCACTTGATGTGGAGATCAGTTTTGATTTGCCTGAGGTTTCTAATAAGTCTTACCGAGTTGCTGTTTTAAAGGATAGGGGTAAGTGCTTATTTGTGGAGGCGTTGGATTTGCGTTTAGCCTTGTCGCAGACTGAAAACGAAGATGAGTTCTCTATATTGTCTGCTGCAGCTCAAGTAATAACTTGGCATGCCTCGTTTAAGTTCTGTCCACGCTGTGCAACTGAACTGGTTATGGATGAGGCGGACCTTGCCAAGGTTTGTCCATCCTGCGGACATCATCAATACCCACGCCTTTCGCCTTGTATTATTGTGTTGGTGCGCAAAGATGATAAATGCCTTTTGGCGCATTCCAGCAAGTTTAAATCTGGTCGTTACAGTACCTTGGCAGGCTTCATCGAAGCGGGGGAATCTGCAGAGCACGCTGTGGAGCGTGAGGTGATGGAAGAGGTAGGAATTAAAGTTAAAAACATTAAGTATGTTTGCAGCCAATCATGGCCTTTCCCGCACTCATTTATGCTTGGCTTTATGGCTGATTATAGTGAGGGTGAGATAACGCCCGACGGTGAAGAGATTCTAAGAGCTGATTGGTTTAGTGTTGATGACCTGCCAACCATTCCACCCAAATTCACTATCTCGAGGCAGTTGATCGATAAGTTTATAGAAGAGATGTAAATTATTGATCTGTTTGTTTTTCTCGACTAAATAATTTGCCAAGTTTAGTCGCTAACATGATGTTGCCTTCTGCTCTTAACTGACCAGAAAGGAAGGCGCTCATACCATCTTTTTCACCGTTGATTACACTCACCATTGTTTCTGCTTCCATGATAAGTGTCACATTTGGATCATCATGGTCACCCGTTAAAACGTTACACTGAGCATCTTTAATTTCGATATAGAAGTTTTGATCGTCTTCTAGTTCAAATTGAAAGACAGCTTCAAGATCCACAGCATTTTGAGAAACAAATCGACTCGGTAATTTTTCAACAACTTTGCTAACAGATATCTCTTGGCTCATTACTACGTTATCTCAAACGGGTGGGTAAAAGGGGGATTTATGATACATTAGCGGTCCTTCTACTTATAGTTTATTTCGGAGTTTTCTCTGTGGTTGAATTTTTCAGTGAATACGGCCTGTTTTTGGCTAAATCGGTAACTATTGTTATTGCCATTATTGCGGTTGTTGCAGGTATTGCTGTTGTTTCTTCTCGTTCTCGTAAAGATGGTCATCAAGGTGAGATTGAAGTGACTCATTTTAATGATGAGCTTTTGGATATGAAGGAAGCGCTAGAAGATGCGATTCTAGATAAAGAAACGCTAAAAGCGATGCAGAAAGAAGAGAAAAAGAAAGAAAAAGAAGAGAAAAAAGCGCGTAAGAAAAACCCGCCGAAAGAAGATGAGCCACGTCGTAAGCGTATCTACGTTTTGGATTTTGATGGTGATGTTAAAGCAAGTGAAGTTGAACCTTTCCGTCAAGAAGTGTCAGCAGTTTTGATGATGGCAGAGCCGCAGGACGAAGTTGTGATCCGTCTTGAGAGTCCTGGTGGTATGGTGCATGAGTATGGTCTTGCGTCTTCTCAAATTGAGCGTATCAAGCGTAAAGAGATTCCTCTAACGATCTGTGTAGATCGAGTTGCAGCAAGTGGCGGTTACATGATGGCGTGTTTAGCGGACAAGTTGATTGCTGCGCCATTTGCCATTGTTGGTTCTATCGGTGTGATCGCTCAGTTGCCTAACTTCCATAAGTTGCTAAAGAAAAACGATATCGATTTTGAAGTGCTAACAGCGGGCGAATATAAGCGTACTTTGACTGTGTTTGGTGAGAATACTGATAAAGGTCGTGAGAAGTTTAAGGAAGAGTTAGAAGAAACGCATGAGCTGTTTAAGAACTTTGTGCACGAGTACCGCGACGTTGTTGATATCGATAAGGTGGCTACAGGTGAAATTTGGTTTGGCAAACAGGCGCTTGATGTCAACTTAGTTGATGAGTTGATGACATCCGATCAGTACTTAATGGATGCGTCAGATGAGAGTGATATTTTCGAAGTTCGTTACGAACAGAAGAAGACGCTACAAGACAAGATCTCTGATATGGCTGCGGATTCTAGCGATAAGGTTTTAACAAAGTGGTGGAGCCGCTTAACGCGCCAAAACATCATTAATCGCTAATCTATTTGGCTGGGGAGGTGATTCCAAATGAACACCTCCTTAGTTTTTATGCTTTCATTTCCTATTCATTTCTCCTTGTTATTCTTCCTTCCTAATTTACCAATTCGTGTAACAAGTAAGCTTGTTTCATAAATTGGTAGTAAACAAAGATTTACACGCAATAATGACTTGATTTATTACGGGTGATTATCGTTATAATTCATCCATCATTTGTTTGAAACGCTGGTTTGGAGTACTGATGCATCACAAGGGAACATCGGCAAGTATTGTGCAGGCTGCTGAAACATTGTTTGCTGAACAGGGGTTTGCTGAAACAACTGTTCGTCAGATAACCAGTCGCGCAGACGTTAACTTAGCAGCTATCAACTACCATTTTGGTTCGAAAAAAGGCTTGATTCAGGCCGTTGCTGAAAAGTTTCTAGAACCCTTGTGCGATGAACTCGGCCTGATGTTGGATCAACGTCTTGCTAATGCGGATGGTCAACAGCCTTCTCTCGAAGAGCTTTTAGAAATGCTGATGCGCGCTTTGCTTTTGGTAAATCGCGACAACGTCAATGCTCTATCTGTATTTATGAGGCTGCTAGAGCTGTCTTATATGAAGAATCAAGAAGAGCTGCGCGATTTCTTGATCGAACGTTATAGTGAGAAAGTTCAGCCTTTCATCAAGCTCCTACGTCAAGATTCTGCACCGATGGAAGATGATGAGTTTTTCTGGAGGCTTCATTTCCTTCTTGGTTCCATTACTTTTACTTTGTCGAACTTCCATACACTCAATGCGATCGAAAAGCGCGAGTTCCAAGGGAGTGCAGAAGTAGAGCAGATCCTACATCGAATGATTCCTGTTTTGTCTGCTGGCCTTCAGGCGCGTGCTGATAAAACTTACTTCTGCCGTTTGTAATCCTATGCTCTGCATTAGGGTATCTATCGCTCGACAAACATTGGAACTGTCGAGCGGCACAAAACTGCTGCAGAGCTATGCCATTTCTACAGCGCTTAATGGTCCGGGCGAACAAAAGAATAGTGGTTGTACGCCAAGAGGCCGTCACTATATTCGCGCTATGATCGGCTCGGACGCTCAAGAAAACGCTGTTTTTGTTGGTCGACGCCAAACTGGCGAAATCTATTCGCAAGAGCTGGCTGATGCTTATCCTAATCGTGATTGGATCCTAACTCGGATCATGTGGCTCTCTGGTCTAGAAATTGGTCGTAACCGCTTGGGTGAAGTTGATACCATGCAGCGCTATGTCTACATACACGGTACGCCAGATACGGAACCTATGGGAGTGGCTAAATCTCATGGATGTATTCGTATGAGAAACAGCGATTTGATTCAGCTATTCTCGAAAGTGTCAGCCGGTACATCTGTTTTAATTGAAGAATAATCTCTATGTCTGAAGTTACTCTGTTTCTAGACCTTGAAGGTACGGAATTAACCGCTGAAGAAAAGGATCTCCTAAAACATCCTTTCATCGGTGGCGTTATTTTATTTGCACGTAATACGGAAAACGCAGAGCAAGTTGAGGCACTTGTGGCTTCTATGCGAGCGATTCGTGAAGAGCTTGTGATTAGTATCGATCAAGAGGGTGGTCGAGTTCAGCGTTTGAAGCAGGGGGTTACAGTGCTGCCTCCGGTCAAAGCAATTTCGAAACGATTCTCAGGGTCTTCAGAGGGCGTTATTGCAGTAAAAGAGCTTGGCTATCTGATGGCGGCGGAGTTGCGTCAGCTTGATGTCGATCTGAGCTTCGCACCGGTTTTGGATGTCGATTACGGGCGTAATACGGTAATCGGCAATCGTGCGTTTGGTGAAGACTATGAAACAGTGACTGAGCTCTCTGCTGCGTATATAGAGGGTATGCGCTCAGCAGGTATGTCGGCTACTGGTAAGCATTTTCCTGGTCATGGCTGGGCAGATGCAGATACCCACCATGCTGATGCTATAGACGGTCGATCTTTTGATGAGTTATGGAAGACCGATATGGTGCCGTTTAGGCAGGCCGTTGATAACAAACTCGAAGCGATGATGTTTGCGCACGTGCTTTATCCTGAGTGCGATTCTTCTCCAGCCGGTTTTTCCTCTTTCTGGTTGGATGAGACCTTGAGAAAGAAAATGGGCTTCGGTGGAATTATCTTTAGTGACGACCTGAGTATGAAAGCGGCCCATAGTGCAGGTGGTTATGCGGAGCGTGCTGATAAGGCGATAGCTTCGGGTTGTCAGGCTTTGCTGTGTTGTAATGAGCGCCAAGGTACATTGGATATCCTTAAGTACTTGGAAGCGTCTGATTTCAAACCTTTGAAAGAGATATCCTCTCTTAGAGGTAAAGAGTGGAATAGGGATGAGGAGCGTTTAAGTGCTGCTCGCGTACTTGCAAATGATTTGCTGGATGTGACGTTATGATCGATATGTTAAATCAGTTATTAACTGAGCACTTTCCTGACTATAGTGATTCTGCATGGATCATCTTATCCGTAGCTGTTTGTGTGATTGCGGTTGTTGCTGATCTTGTTGCGCGCTCAACAATCAGTCAGTTAATGAAGCAAGCGGAAAAAACTAAAATCCTTTGGGACGATGTTTTTCTGAATTCATTTAGCCGGCCGGCACTGTTTTTAATCTGGTTGGCAGCAGGTTATTGGTTAATACAGCTATTCGAACAGAACTTTGCCATTGAAGTGCTGGGTGATGATAACCCGTTACCTAAACTGGTTCCTGTGATTCTATTGGCGTGGTCATGCTTGCGCTTCCTAAAGCGGTTAGAGCAAGTTCTGGTGATGCCAGATCGTATGAAGAAACCTATGGATCCAACTACAGTTGGAGCCTTGGGTAGGCTTCTACGCTTAATTGTTTCCATCATTATTGTTCTGATCATTATGCAGAGCTATGGCTACAGTATCTCAGGTATTTTGGCGTTTGGTGGTATCGGTGGTATTGCGGTTGGTTTTGCTGCTAAAGATCTTTTGGCTAACTTCTTTGGTGGCTTGATGATTTACCTAGATCGTCCATTTAAAGTGGGTGACTGGATTCGTTCGCCTGATCAACAGATCGAAGGTACCGTAGAAGATATAGGTTGGCGCCAGACTCGAATTCGTACATTTGATAAGCGCCCGTTATACGTGCCGAATTCTACTTTCACCAACATCTCGGTTGAAAATCCGTCACGAATGACGAATCGTCGTATCTACGAATATATTGGAATTCGTTACGATGATTCTGCTCAGGTTTTAGAAGTGATCAAAGCGGTTAAAGCGATGCTTCGAATGCATCCTGAGATCGACCAGCAACAAACGTTGATTGTTAACTTAGATCGTTTTGGTCCTTCTTCGCTAGATTTCTTTATCTATACCTTCACCAAGACGACTGATTGGATTCGTTTCCACGAGATTAAGCAGGATGTCATGATGCAGATAATGCAGATTGTTGAAGAGAAGGGTGCTGAATTTGCTTTCCCAACTACGACTGTTCACTTAAGCGGTGAGTTGCCTGAGTTAGTTAAAGAATCAGAAGGGAATTGAGATTTACATTTTTCCAATGTAAATAAAAACCGGCAGCTAGCCGGTTTTTTTATTCTGTCTCAAGAGGGGTTATTTCAACCAAAATTCCCATGAGTGGGTGGTCAATATAGTGAAGTTCTTCAGATTTCATTCGCCTTGCTTGATTCTGATGTGCAGTTACTACTTCAGGGATTATAGGGAAGGCAGAAATAGTCTCAGCTATTGCTTGTTTGTCTCCGCTATCGCCTTGCATAGTCAGCAAGGCTTCGGTCTGGGTTTCTTCTTCGGCCGCTGTAGGTGCATTGTTGCTAGGCGCAACCAAGTGGCTGATATATAGGTCAGGGCGGAAATGTAAGTAGCGACCACGACCAACAGCAATGTGACCTTCAAGCTCTTGCATGCCGTTATCTAAAACGCGACCTGCACTGATTTTGATAGGGCGAGGGTTCTGGGTATGTGATACAGGTTGCGTCCAAGCTTCGTGGAAAAGAACACGATAGTCGCCGCTATTATTTAGGCGGTTTTTAACATTTTTTAGGCTGTGGCGACTGCTTGGTAGGCTCTGGTATGCTGTTGGGTTTTCACCCGCGCCAGGTTTGCCTTTAAGTGCTACGGCGCGATCACGCAATGGAATTTCGTTAATCTCTGGCCAGAATTCCTCGTGGATTGCCATAGGATCATTGTTGGCAAAAATAATAACCTCTACTTTATACCAGCTGTTAGCAAATGCGCTGCTGCTGAAAATAAGTATTAAGGGTAGGAATATCGCTTTTAGCATTATCTTCATGATGTTTTAACTGCCAGATCACTCATAAGGCGTTCTACCGCTTTAAAGCGTTCTTCGGTTTTCTCCATATCTAAACTGAATCGCAGTTTGTCTGCGCCCTCAAGTTTATATTTTTGTGGCTGATTTTGAACCATTTTTACTAAAGTTAACGGATCTACTTTCGCATCAGTGGCAAATTCGATTCTGCCGACCTCGCTACCAGCATCAATTTTAACAATATTCATGGCTTCGGCGCGTAGTTTTAACTCAGTTAGCCTGAAGAGATTCTTAACCTGATCGGGTAGCAGTCCAAAGCGATCAATCATCTCTATTTGTAGCTCTTTGAGTTCAGTGGCTGAGTTGGCATTAGCGATACGCTTGTACAATATTAATCGGCTATGCACATCCGGCAGATATTCATCTGGGATCAACGCAGATAGATGTAAGTTTACATCAACACCTTGCTTGATCGGCTGATCCATATTTGGTGTTTTGCCTTCTTTAATGGATTCAACCGCTTGTTCTAGCATCTCCATAAATAGGGAGAAGCCAACCGTTTGCATCTGACCGCTTTGCTCTTCACCCAGTAATTCACCCGCACCTCGAATCTCTAGATCGTGCGTTGCAAGGGTAAAGCCTGCGCCAAGGTCGTCTGCGGACTCTATCGCTTCAAGACGCTTGATCGCATCTTTGGTCATTGCTTTCTTATGCGGTGTCAAAAGATAAGCATAAGCTTGGTGGTGTGAACGTCCTACACGACCTCGTAATTGGTGTAGTTGAGCTAGACCGAATTTATCGGCGCGATCGATTATGATGGTGTTAGCATTAGGGACATCTATGCCGGTTTCGATAATGGTCGTACAAAGCAAGATGTTGTAGCGTTTATGGTAGAAGTCAGACATGACTTGTTCGAGTTCACGCTCACGCATTTGGCCGTGACCAATACCGATTCGAGCTTCTGGGACCAGTTCTTGTAACTCTTCTGCTGTTTTCTCAATACTCTTCACTTCGTTGTGTAGGTAATAGACCTGACCGCCACGAAGTAGCTCACGCAAAATAGCTTCTTTGACTAGAGTTGTGTCGCTATAACGAACAAAGGTTTTAACGGAAAGTCGTTTCGCTGGTGGTGTTGCAATGATAGATAGGTCGCGAATGCCAGACATCGCCATATTTAGCGTGCGAGGAATTGGTGTTGCAGTAAGAGTTAGAATGTCGACTTCAGAGCGAAGCGATTTTAGGCGCTCTTTCTGCTGGACACCGAAACGATGTTCTTCATCAATAATTACTAGGCCTAGATCTTTGAAATTGATGTCGCCAGAGAGCAGTTTATGGGTGCCAACAACGATGTCGACGCTACCGGCCTCTAGCTTATCTAGAATGGTGCTTTGCTGCTTACCTGTTCTAAAACGTGAGATAAGCTCGACATTTACCGGCCAGTCAGCAAAACGGTCTTGGAAGTTCTGGTAGTGTTGCTGTGCGAGTAGTGTAGTAGGTACAAGAATAACGACTTGTTTGCCGCTTTGTACTGCCATGAATGCTGCGCGCATAGCAACTTCTGTTTTACCAAAACCTACGTCCCCGCATACCAAACGGTCCATAGGCTGAACTGCGGTCATATCTCGAATAACGTTGCCAATGGCTGCGGCTTGATCCGGTGTTTCCTCAAATGGGAAGGTGGCAGCGAATTGTAAGTACTGCTCATCAGGATCGCTAAACTGGAATCCGATACGCGAAGCACGGCGAGCATAGATATCAAGTAGTTCGGCTGCTGCATCACGTGCTTTTTCGGCTGCTTTACGTTTGGCTTTGGACCATTGCTCAGTGCCAAGTCGGTGCAGTGGTGCATGTTCATCACCTGCACCGGTGTAACGACTGATCAGGTGGAGCGCAGATACGGGTACGTAGAGCTTTGCTTCATCTGCGTATTCAAGTGTTAGGAATTCGTTAGTTTGGCCTTCGAGCTCGATAGTCTGTAGACCGAGATAGCGGCCTACACCGTGATCTAAGTGAACAACAGGCGAGCCTGGATTTAACTCTGATAGGTTACGAATAACCTGGTCATTCTGTTCCTGCTCTTTGCTACGTCTGCGGCGTTGGAATACTTGATGGCCAAACAGTTGAGTTTCAGTGATGAGATGCAACTGCCCTGAGATGGAAAGGCCTTGCTCAAGAGGGTATTCCGTGATGGCGAGGTCGTAATCAGACTCACAGAATGCTTGCCAGTTATCAACTTGGTTAGGCTTAACATTAATACGTGCAAGAAGTTCTAATAATGCTTCTCGACGACCAGCTGATTCGGCACAAAATAGAACCGCGCCATCGCGTTCTGCTAAGAAGCCTTGTAATGCCGTTAGCGGCTCTTTCAGTTGTGAGTTGACCGGAAGTGAAGGTGGTTCGGTGCAAGGAAGATTGCTGCGACCTTGTTTTTCATCAATAGGGTCGCTAGATAGGCTAATGCGGCCATATTGCTTTAATGCAGAGAACAGTTCGCTAGTGGAGATGAACAGTTCGTTCGGCGACAGTACAGGGTTAGTAATGTCGTGACGTCGCTGTTCATAACGTTCATTAACTTCTTGTGCGAATAGTTCTGCGGTAGCTTCAAGCTCACTATCAACAATGATTTGTGTTTGTTCGGGCAATGAGGCAAACAGAGAGCTGCATTCTTCAAAGAATAGGGGCAGATAATATTCAATACCCGGTGAGGTCATGCCATCAGAGATGTTGGTGTAAACAGGGCACTGTCTGTAATCAACATCAAATCGCTCACGCCAACGTGATTTAAAACCGCTAATGGCGCGTGTGTCGAACGGAAACTCTTTTGCCGGTAGTAAGTTGATCGCGTCGATCTGCTCAATTGATCTCTGCGTCTCGGGATCGAATGTTCTAAGCGTTTCAATTTCATCATCGAACAATTCGATTCGGAAAGGGTAAGTACTACCCGTCGGAAATAGATCGATGATGGATCCACGGAAGGCAAATTCGCCATGTTCCATAACAGCGTCGACTGCGTGATATCCAGCGTCGATAAGCTGTTTACGAAGATGTTCTGGATTAATGGTTTGTTCAAGTTTTAGATCAAAACAATTCGCTGCAATAAAATCAGTGGGTGCTGTTCTATGCATTAACGTACTTAAAGGTACGATCAATATTCCTTTGCTTAAATTGGGTAGCCTATTTAGCGTAGAAATACGTTCGGATATGATGTCTTGATGCGGAGAAAATGTATCGTACGGCAGTGTTTCCCAATCTGGGAATGAAAGAATTTCAAGTGAGTTGCTATCACTGGAGAAGAAACTTACTTCATCGTGTAACCGGTTCGCTGTGTTTGTATCGTTGGTTATGACTAAAGTGAAGCCATTAAACTGATTTGCTGCGTCTGTAATTAATAGGCCGGTACCTGCACCATAGGCTTGTCCGATCTGCTTCTTATCGCCGGGGCCTGTGGGTAGAGAGTAGTTCAGTTGCAGCACAGAGTTGCTCCTTTAATATGCGCTAACCAATAGTAAATCGGGTAGTTTAACCGTTGTAGATGTAATTGGTAGTTTTGAACTGGGGTAAATGGATAAATATAAGTCTTATTCAGTAGGACAAAATATATGGTTCCAAAGTCTATCATGCTGCATTTGCTCAAAAGGGTGGAAAAGAGGATAATGCGCGCACCAAATTTTTAGGGTCCGACTAATACTTGTAATCTGACTGTGTTAGTAGGGTACCAACGAGTTGACAAAACTTTTTGGAGTTTCATGTGAGCCAAGATCAAGTTTTTACAGATTGGAAAGAACGCGAAGCCTTAGCTGAAGCTATGGTTCCACTAGTAGGTAGTCTATACCGTGACCAGAACATCGAATCTTCAGTATTCGGTCGTCTGATCATCAAACGTTCTGTTATCGATATCCTAAAAGCACACCGTTTCGTGCGTCAGGTTGAAGAGCAGGAACTAACTGTAGTAGATACTTTTCCAATTCTGGAAGCTGTTAAAAACCTGAATGTACGCAATGCGCACATCGATGCAGGTAAGCTAGCAGTTAAATATCGCACAGAAGGTAACGGTCAGGACCTAGAAACATTCCTGAAAGCTGAGCTTGCTGATGCAATTGGCACGGAAGAGCGTGAACCTACTGATGTCGTTCTATACGGTTTCGGTCGTATCGGTCGTCTGCTTGCTCGTCTTCTTATCGAGCGTACTGGTGGTGGTCAAGCACTTCGCCTACGTGCAATCGTTGTACGTAAAGGTGCTGCAGCACGTGATCTAGAAAAACGTGCTAGCTTGCTACGTCGTGACTCTGTTCACGGTTCTTTTAAAGGCACTATCACAGTTGATGAAGAGAACAACACAATCACTGCTAACGGTAACGTTATTCAGGTGATCTTCGCTAACTCTCCAGACGAAATTGATTACACTGCTTACGGCATCAATAATGCAATGATTATTGATAACACTGGTAAGTGGCGTGATAAAGAAGGTCTATCGCTGCACCTTCAATCTAAAGGCGCTTCTCGTGCAGTTCTTACTGCACCAGGTAAAGGCGTTAAGAATATCGTTATGGGTGTTAACGATGGTGATATCTCTCCAGAAGATACGATCCTATCTGCTGCGTCTTGTACTACAAACGCAATCACGCCAGTACTAAAAGCGGTATACGATAAGTTCGGTATTGAGAATGGTCACGTTGAGACTGTTCACGCTTACACTAACGACCAGAACCTAATCGACAATTACCACAAAGGTGACCGTCGTGGTCGCGCTGCTGGTCTAAACATGGTTATCACTGAAACAGGTGCTGCTAAAGCTGTATCTAAAGCACTTCCAGCAATGGAAGGTAAGCTTACTGGTAACGCTATCCGTGTTCCAACACCAAACGTTTCAATGGCTATTCTTAACCTGAACCTAGAAAGCGAAACTGACAAAGAAGAGCTAAATGCTTACCTTCGTGAAGCTGCGCTACACGGTGCTATGCAGAAGCAGATCGACTACAGCAACTCTCCAGAAGCTGTATCTACTGACTTCGTTGGTTCTCGTGCTGCAGGTGTTGTTGATGCGTTGGCTACAATTGCTGGTGGTAAGCGTTGCGTACTTTACGTTTGGTACGATAACGAATTCGGTTATAGCTGCCAGGTTATCCGCATGATGCAGAAAATGGCTCAGTGCACTCTACCAGCTTTCCCGAAAGAAGCTTAAGTGTAGCGAGTTGATTAAAAAGCCACCTATAGGGTGGCTTTTTATTTGCCTTATGTATCATATTTCTATCAGTTATATATATATAACTACAAATTCCACCGCTAAAAGGCAAGATAATCGGCTGGAACGCGCTGATATTGCAGGGTCTTTGTAGAAAAATGACACGTCGCTCAGGTATACTTAGCCAGATTTTTGGGTGGGGTAATTCCATTTTCGAAATAACTACAAGATATCGACTACGTTCGGGGACAGGCCGTGTCGGAATCAAGATCGATTTTGGAATCCTGAAAGAATTTAACGTAATTGGGTGAGGCGTATGATCAAGATCAACAAAGGTCTGGATCTACCGATCACGGGCGCTCCTGAGCAATCTATTATAGATGGCCCAGCAGTAGACTCCGTTGCCGTAGTCGGCTTTGACTATGTAGGTATGAAACCTACCATGGCCGTCAAGGTAGGTGATCGAGTAAAACTCGGTCAAGTGATCTTTTCCGATAAGAAAACCGAAGGCGTTAATTACACAGCACCAGGTGCGGGTGTAGTTAAGGCGATTAACCGTGGTGAGCGTCGTGCACTTCAATCAGTAGTGATTGAGTTGGACGGTGATGAAGCGGTTGAATTTAACAAATATAGTGCCAATGAGCTGGCTGGATTGACGCGCGAACAAGTGCAAGACAATCTAGTTAATTCTGGTTTGTGGACTGCGCTTCGCACACGTCCATTCAGCCGTGTACCTCAGCCAGGTACTACTCCAAACTCTATTTTTGTTACAGCAATGGATACCAATCCATTAGCAGGTGACCCAGCTGTCATCATCGCTGAACAAAAAGAAGCATTCTCCCAGGGTCTTACTATTCTGACTAAGCTGTCTGAAACGACTGTTTATCTATGTAAAGCGCCGGGTGCTGATATTCCATCTGCTGATGGTGTGACAGTAGAAGAGTTTGAGGGTGGTCACCCTGCAGGTAATGCTGGTACGCATATCCACTTCCTTGATCCTGTATCTCAGGAGAAAACAGTTTGGACAATCGGTTATCAGGATGTGATTGCAGTTGGTAAATTATTTACCGAAGGTAAGCTTTTCACTGATCGTGTTGTTGCTGTTAGTGGTCCTCGTGCGGCAAAGCCAGGTCTGTTGCGAACTCGTTTGGGTGCGAGCTTCGAACAGCTTCTTGCTGGTGCGCAGAAAGAAGATCATAACCGTATTATCAGTGGTTCTGTTTGGAATGGTCGTACAGCTACTGAAGGCGCGTTTGCTTACCTTGGTCGTTACGCAAACCAGATCACTATCCTAGAAGAAGGCGATAAGCGTGAATTTATGGGCTGGGTAGTTCCTGGTACAAATAAGTTCTCTGTGCTTAATGTATTCGCTTCCTTCCTGAATCGTTCTAAGAAGTTTGACTTTACAACGACTACGAACGGTTCTGAGCGAGCTATGGTTCCGGTTGGTCAGTTCGAACAGCTAATGCCAATGGATATTCTTCCTACGCAATTGCTGCGTGCGCTAGTAACAGGTGACATTGTTCATGCAATGGAACTAGGTTGCCTAGAGCTGGACGAAGAAGACCTCGCGCTGTGCACATTTGCCTGCCCAGGTAAATATGAGTACGGCCCAATCCTTCGCGACAATTTGACGCGTATCGAGAAAGAGGCCTGATCATGAGCTTGAGAAATATTCTTGATAAAATGGAGCCGCACTTCCATAAGGGCGGTAAGTATGAAAATTGGTATGCGCTTTACGAAGCTGCAGATACTATTTTCTACACTCCGGGTTATGTAACTAAAACAGCAGCTCACGTACGCGACGCAGTCGACCTGAAGCGTATGATGATCTTGGTGTGGATGTGTACATTCCCAGCAATTTTCTTCGGTATGTACAACGTTGGTTTGCAGGCAAATACTGCAATGGAAACGATGGGCATCACCGAGCCAACATCTTGGCAAGCAGCACTAGCTGGCGCTATTTCGGGTTTTAACCCTGATAGTGTGTGGGACAACATCATTCTTGGTGCTGCCTACTGGCTACCAATCTACATCGTTACCTTTGTAGTGGGTGGTTTCTGGGAAGTATTGTTTGCAATGAAACGTGGCCACGAAGTAAACGAAGGCTTCTTCGTAACTTCTGTTCTTTTTGCTTTGATTCTTCCTCCAAGCATTCCGCTATGGCAGGTTGCTCTAGGTATCAGTTTTGGTGTTGTAATTGGTAAAGAAGTATTCGGTGGTACCGGTAAAAACTTCCTTAACCCGGCGCTAACTGGTCGTGCATTCCTGTTCTTTGCTTACCCAGCGCAGATGTCTGGCGACGCAATCTGGACTGCAGTTGATGGCTTCTCTGGTGCGACAGCGCTTAGCCTTGCTGCTTCTGGCGGTGTTGATGCAATTCTTGCGCAGAACATCACTTGGTTCGATGCATTTATCGGTACAATCCAAGGTTCTGTAGGTGAAGTATCTACACTAGCGATTGCTGCAGGTGGTCTAGTACTGCTTATTGCTAAAGTTGCTGCATGGCGCATCGTTGCTGGTGTCTTCTTGGGCATGGTTGCTACTTCTACGCTATTTAACCTGATCGGCTCTGAAACAAACCCTATGTTTGGTCTGCCATTCTACTGGCACCTAGTATTGGGTGGTTTTGCCTTTGGTATGTTCTTCATGGCGACAGACCCTGTGTCTGCATCTATGACAAACAAAGGTAAGTGGTACTTCGGTGCTTTGGTTGGTGTAATGGTTGTATTGATCCGTGTGGTTAACCCAGCATTCCCAGAAGGTATGATGCTGGCGATCCTATTTGCGAACTTGTTCGCACCGTTGATCGACAACTTTGTTGTTCAGGCAAACATCAAACGGAGGTTGGCGCGCAATGTCAGCAAGTAATGACACTATCGGTAAGACTATTACCGTTACAGTTCTTTTATGTGTTGTCTGCTCGGTAATCGTATCTGCGGCTGCTGTACTGCTTAAACCTAAGCAGGTAGCAAACAAGGATCAAGACCGTAAGAGCAACATTCTTACTGCAGCTGGTATCTCTGATGCTAATAAATCAGTAGACGAGTTGTTTGCTCAGATCACTACTAAGTACGTTGATCTAGAGACCGGCAAATTCACTACAGATGTTCCAGCTAAATACGACGCTAAGAAAGCAGCTAAAGACCCTCAATTGGGTAAAGTGCTGACTAAAGATGTAGATATCGCTTCTATCAAGTATCAGGCTAAGGTTATGCCTGTATACCTAGTAGAAAAAGATGGTCAGATTGAGAAATTGATCTTGCCGGTACACGGCTACGGTCTGTGGTCTACACTTTACGGATTCTTGGCGCTAGAAGGTGACTTGAATACAGTTGTTGGTTTTGGTTTCTACTCTCACGCTGAGACTCCTGGTCTAGGTGGTGAAGTTGATAACCCGAACTGGAAAGCGCTATGGCCAGGTAAAGAAATTTACCCTGCAGGTTCTATGGAACCAGCGATTGGCTTAATCAAGGGCACTGTAGATTCGTCTAACCCAAAAGCTAAGCATCAGATTGATGGCCTAGCAGGTGCGACGTTGACTGCAAACGGTGTTACGAACCTAGTTCAATTCTGGATGGGTTCAAACGGTTATGCACCGTTCTTGGCTAACCTGAAAGCAGGGGGGGCGTAAGCGATGTCACAAGCTAAAGAAGTACTGAGTACTCCAGTATTTAAGAACAACCCAATCGGTCTTCAGATCCTTGGTGTATGTTCTGCGTTGGCGGTTACCTCTAACTTAAATACTGCTCTAGTAATGACTATGGCAGTAATTGCGGTAACAGCATTCTCGAACTTGTTTGTATCGATTATCCGTAATCATATTCCAAGCAGTGTTCGAATCATCTGTCAGATGACTATCATCGCGTCATTGGTAATCGTTGTTGACCAGATTCTTAAAGCTTTTGCTTACGATGTATCTAAGCAGCTTTCTGTATTCGTAGGTCTGATCATTACTAACTGTATCGTAATGGGTCGTGCTGAAGCCTTCGCTATGAAGAACCCTCCAGGTATCTCCTTTATGGATGGTATCGGTAACGGTCTAGGTTACGGTGTGGTTCTAATCTTCGTAGGTTTCCTACGTGAGCTATTCGGCGCAGGTAAATTGTTTGGCTACGAAGTTCTGCCTCTAGTAAACGATGGCGGCTGGTACTTGGCGAACGGTATGATGCTGTTGCCACCAAGTGCATTCTTCATCATTGGTATGTTCATCTGGTTGACTCGTACTTTCTACAAAGATCAAGTAGAAGCTCCAGAGTTTGAGCTAGCTAAAAATACTAAGAAGGAGGCTGTGTAATGGAACAGTTAATCAGCCTTGCCGTTAAGGCGATTTTCGTTGAAAACATGGCGCTAGCATTCTTCCTAGGGATGTGTACTTTCTTGGCGATTTCCAAGAAGGTTCAAACGTCTCTAGGTTTGGGTATTGCTGTAGTCGTTGTGTTGGCAATCACAACACCTGTAAACAACCTAATCTTTAACTTGCTTCTTCGTGAAGGCGCGCTTGCATGGGCGGGTTACCCTGAAGTTGATTTGAGCTTCCTTGGTTACATCTCTTACATTGGTGTAATCGCGGCGATGGTACAGATCCTTGAGATGTTCTTGGATAAATACGTACCAGCTCTATACAACTCTCTAGGTGTATTCCTACCTTTGATCACAGTTAACTGTGCAATCATGGGTGCGGCACTATTCATGGTAGAGCGTGACTACACTTTCGGTGAGTCAGTGGTTTACGGTGTAAGTGCAGGTATCGGTTGGGCGCTAGCTATTACAGCGCTTGCGGGTATCCGTGAAAAACTTAAATACAGCGACGTACCAGAAGGTCTACGTGGTCTGGGCATTACCTTCATCACTGTTGGTTTGATGTCTCTAGGCTTCATGTCTTTCTCTGGTGTATCTCTTTAATGCCAACATGGTCGACAAAGGAAGGATTAGCCAATGAATGCTGAAATCGTTCTAGGTGTTGTCATGTTTACTGCTGTGGTGCTTGCACTAGTAGCAGTAATTTTGGCAGCTCGCTCTAAACTAGTAAGTTCTGGTGACGTTACGATTAACATCAATAACGATCCAGAAAAATCAATCACAGTACCTGCTGGCGGTAAACTGCTACAGACACTTGCTGATTCGGGTATTTTCATCCCGTCTGCTTGTGGTGGCGGTGGTACTTGCGCACAGTGTAAATGTGAAGTTCACGCGGGTGGTGGTTCTATGCTACCAACTGAAGAATCTCACTTTACAATGCGTGAAGCTAAAGAAGGCTGGCGTTTATCTTGTCAGGTGGCTGTTAAGCAGGACATGGACATCGAACTTGAAGAAGAGATCTTCGGTGTTCAGAAGTGGGAATGTACTGTTGAGTCTAACCCTAACGTTGCTACGTTCATCAAAGAGCTGACTCTACGTCTGCCAGAAGGTGAGAATGTAGACTTCCGTGCAGGTGGTTATGTTCAGCTAGAGTGCCCACCTCACGTTGTTAACTATAAAGATTTTGTGATCCAGGAAGAGTATCGTGGTGATTGGGATCAGTTCAACATGTGGCAGTATGTGTCTACTGTAACTGAGCCAACTATCCGTGCTTACTCTATGGCGAACTACCCAGAAGAGCGTGGTGTTGTTAAATTTAACATCCGTATCGCGTCTCCACCTCCGGGTACCGATCACCCGCCGGGTATCATGTCTTCTTACGTATTCAACCTTGTTGAAGGTGATAAGATCACTGTTTACGGTCCATTTGGTGAATTCTTCGCGACTGATAACGACAGCGAAATGGTATTCATCGGTGGTGGTGCTGGTATGGCGCCAATGCGTTCACACATCTTTGACCAGCTTAAGCGTTTGAACTCTACTCGTAAGATCTCGTTCTGGTACGGTGCACGTTCTTTGCGTGAATCGTTCTACAACGAAGAATACGACATGCTTCAGGATGAGAATGATAACTTTAAGTGGCACTTAGCGTTATCTGACCCTCAGCCAGAAGATAACTGGGATGGTATGACTGGCTTCATCCATAACGTATTGTATGAAAACTATCTGAAGGACCATGAAGCGCCTGAAGATTGTGAGTACTACATGTGTGGACCGCCAATGATGAACTCCGCTGTAATCCAGATGCTTCTAGATCTGGGTGTAGAGCGTGAGAATATCTTCCTTGATGACTTCGGTGGTTAAGTAAGATATGTTTGTCAGAAGACAAGCCTACAAATGGCCGGCAGCTCAGCTGCTGGCCATTTTGTTTTTATTGGCTTTGTTATCGGCCTGTAAGGAAAAGCCTCCTGAGGTTAAATCTCATCAAGGTTTAACAATGGGAACGACTTATACGGTCAAGTGGATTCCTATTCAGAATCAACCTGCTATCAACCCAGTGGTTTTCAATCAGGCTTTGCTAGAAGTAAATCAAGCAATGTCGACCTACATTGATGATTCCGAACTTTCTCTTATCAATAAGCTTCCTGCGGGAAGTTCTGTTGAGCTTTCTAATGATCTAGCCTTCCTTTTGTCCAAATCCATCGATATAAGTGCTCTTTCTTCAGGTGCGTTTGATGTAACTGTTGGGCCACTTGTGAATTTGTGGGGCTTTGGGCCGGATGGGCGTATAATTAAGGCGCCATCCCAGCTTGAGATTCAGCAGGTTCAGCAAGAGATCGGTTATAACTATTTGGAACTTAATGGCAAAAAGCTAACTAAAGAGAAGGCTAGTTATATTGATCTATCGGCGATTGCTAAAGGATACGGTGTAGATGTGCTTGCGACTTTACTAGAGGAGCAGGGTGTTGAAAGCTATCTTGTTGAAATTGGTGGCGAGTTGCGCGCTAAAGGGTTGAAGCCTGATGGTAGTGAGTGGAAGATTGCTATCGAGTCTCCAACAGCGGGATTTGATCGCTCGGTGCAACGAATTATCGCAGTGAAAGATGTAGGTATAGCTACGTCGGGAGATTACCGAAACTATTTTGAAGAGAATGGTGTTCGTTTTTCTCATACAATAGATCCGTCGACTGGTAGTCCGATTACGCATAGATTAGCATCTGTTACTGTGCTGATGCCGAGTTGCGCCGAGGCTGATGCCTATGCCACAGCGATGATGGTTATGGGCGAAGAGAGGGCGCAAGCCTTTGCACTTGAGAACGGTATCGAAGCATTTTTTATCATTAAAGCTGAGAGTGGATTCGTTGAGAAAATGACTCCTGGTTTTAAACAATATCTGGTTCAATAGGTTTTAATTATGAGCACAATTATCTTATCTTTTGTCATCTTGTTATGTGTCATAGTCGCCATGTCTGTTGGCGTGATTTTAGGTCGAAAGCCTATTAGTGGTTCTTGTGGTGGTTTGGCGAATGTCGGCATTGAAGGTAAGTGCAGCATTTGCGGTGATGACCCTCAAAAATGTGAAGAAGAGCAAGATAGACAAGCTAAAGAAGAAGCATCTGCAGATCTAAGTTACGAAGTTAAATCTAAAGAATAATTGAGAGCTACGTAACTAAGAGTAAGCTGTTCTTAATAAAAAGATCAGCTGAAACAATAAGATATAATTATAAGATAGGGGTAAATGATGGCGGTATATGACTATGATGTCATTGTGATAGGTTCCGGTCCTGCTGGTGAAGGTGCAGCAATGAATGCCGCGAAAAAAGGGCGTCGAGTAGCTGTTATCGAAGAGCAGGAGGCCGTAGGTGGTAACTGTACGCATAAAGGTACAATCCCATCTAAAGCGCTTCGCCACTCTGTAAAACAGATCATAGAATTTAACACTAACCCTATGTTCCGTGATATCGGTGAGCCACGTTGGTTCTCCTTTCCTAAGGTTTTAAAGCGTGCAGAGAAGGTTATGTCCAGCCAGGTAATGCTGCGTACTAACTTCTATGCGCGTAACCGTATTGATGTTTTCTTCGGTGTAGCTGAATTTGAAGACAAAAATACAATTATTGTTCGTGGTACCTCCAAGGGTGATGAGATACTGCGTGCTAAGAACGTTGTAATTGCAACAGGTTCGCGTCCTTATACGCCAGCTGATATCGACTTTAACCATCCTCGTATCTATAACTCTGATACAGTTCTCAAGTTAAGCCATACGCCTCGCACATTGATCATCTATGGAGCTGGGGTTATCGGTTCTGAGTACGCTTCGATTTTCAGCGGCTTGGGTGTAAAAGTTGATTTGGTTGATAGTCAGAGCCGTCTACTGTCTTTCTTGGATGCTGAGATCTCTGATTCATTGAGCTATCACCTTCGTAACAATGCTGTGAAGATTCGTCATAACGAAACTTATGAAAGTGTCGTAGCTGATGAGCGTGGTGTTACGCTTACGCTTCAGTCTGGTAAGAAGATTCGCGCAGATGCTTTCCTATGGTGTAATGGCCGTAGCGGTAACACTGAGACGCTTAAGTTAGAGAACATCGGCCTAAAGGCTAATAGCCGTGGTCAGCTAGAAGTTGATGATCATTACCGTACATCTTGTGAAGGTATCTATGCTGCGGGTGACGTTGTAGGGTGGCCAAGCCTTGCTTCTGCTGCGCTTGATCAGGGGCGTGCTGCTGCTGCAGATATGTTGTCTGCTGAAGACTTCCGTTATATCAATGAAGTACCTACGGGTATCTACACAATCCCAGAAATTAGCTCTGTAGGTAAAACTGAAGAAGAGCTAACAAAAGAATGTGTGCCTTATGAAGTGGGTCAGGCTTTCTTTAAAGACACTGCGCGTGCGCAGATCTATGGTCAGCCAGTTGGTATGCTTAAGATTCTATTTAATCGCGATACCTTAGAGATTCTGGGTATCCATTGCTTTGGTGAGCATGCCTCGGAGATCGTTCATATCGGTCAGGCTATTATGGCTCAGGAAGGCGAAGCCAATACGCTTAAGTACTTCATCAATACTACGTTTAACTATCCAACAATGGCTGAGGCTTATAGAGTTGCGGCTATTGCGGGCTTAAACCGTATTGCGAATCTTTCATAAGAATTCTATGTCAGTTAAAAAAGCACGCTTTTGCGTGCTTTTTTATTGTCTGCAGTAACGTACGGCCTTATTGAACTGTTCTAAAAACAAGGGTTGTGAAACTAGAAAATCTTTCGAGAAATAAACTCCAAGAGGTTTGTTTCGATTCAGTGCGGATCTAACTTTTTCTTTATGCCCAAATTCATCGATCAAGCTATTCATGACCTGATCGTTTGCTAGGATTGCATCAACTCGACCACTAAGAAGGAAGGAAAGCAGCTTTTGATTATCTTGTGGCGGGTTATTTATGGTTTGAAAGTCATTTTGTAGAAGCCACTTTTGCATATTGGCCCCTAAGAAGCTGGTAACTACACCTCTCTGCTTAAAGTCGTCTGCCGATGGCTCAAGTGCGTTGTTTTTCAGCAAATACCAAGTCCATTTCTGTTCAGCAATAATTTCTGACATAACCGCGTATCTGTCGCGATCAAGGTTATGCGATGCGGCAAAAAAGCCTTCTGCTGCATTGTGTCGCACCATGCTTTGAGCGCGTTTCCAAGGTGTAATAATTATTTCTAAAGAATGGTCGGGTATTTGTGTCATAGCGCATTTGACTACTTCTACGGCCGTGCCAGTAATTATTTTGTCTTGTATGTAGCTATAAGGTGGGAGCTGATGTGTAGTCAGTCTAACGTTGTCTGCTATAGCTATCTGAGGCGCTATAAAGAGGCATGCTAATGAGCATAGTTTGAATAGGTTTCTCATTGGGCTACCGAACTGATTTCGCTCTTTGCCTATGAGTATAGTAAAGACTGTTGTAGATAATAAAAAACCCGGCTTTAAGCCGGGTTTTTCGTTAGCGGATCGCTAATTATTTAGTTGCTGCTGCAAGTGCTGCATTTAGTGTAGCGCTTGGACGCATAACCTTCTTAACTAATTCGCGTTTAGCGTGGTAGTAACCGTCAAGTTCTGCCGGAGAGCCTTGGCACTCAGCAAGCTCAGAGATAATCTGATCTTCTTGGCTTGTTAGTGTTTCAGCAAGCTCTTTAAAGTCTGCTGCAAGTTCTGGATCTTCAGTTTGAGCAGCTACTTCTTGTGCCCAGAATAGGCCTAGGTAGAAGTGGCTGCCACGGTTATCTAGCTCACCAGTCTTACGAGAAGGAGATTTGTTCTCTTCTAGTAGTCGGCCAGTAGCTGCATCTAGTGTTTTAGAAAGTACGGCAGCGCGTTTGTTGCCCTGCTTGATGCCTAGGTCTTCAAGAGAAACGGCTAGTGCTAGGAATTCACCTAGGGAATCCCAACGAAGGTGGTTCTCTTCTTCAACCTGTTGTACGTGCTTAGGAGCAGAACCGCCTGCGCCAGTTTCGTACATGCCGCCACCTTTAAGCATTGGTACAATCGATAGCATTTTCGCAGAAGTGCCAAGCTCAATGATTGGGAATAGGTCAGTTAGGTAGTCACGTAGTACGTTACCAGTAACAGAGATCGTGTCTTTGCCACGAACCATGCGATCCATAGTGAAACGAATTGCTTGGCTGTAAGACTTAACGTAAATTTCTAGACCGTCAGTGTCGTGATCTTTCAGGTATTCGTTAACTTTCTTAGTTAGTTCAAGATCGTGCGCACGTTCTTGATCTAGCCAGAAGATAGCAGGAGTATCGGACTGACGCGCGCGAGTAACAGCTAGTTTAACCCAGTCACGGATTGGCTCATCTTTAGTTTGACATGCACGCCAGATGTCGCCTTTCTCAACTTCGTGTTCCATAAGAACAGTACCGTCCGCAGCTACTACACGCATTGTGCCTGCTTCAGTTTCGAAAGTTTTGTCGTGAGAACCGTATTCTTCTGCTTTCTTAGCCATCAAGCCAACGTTTGGCACTGTACCAATTTTAGTTGGGTCGAAAGCGCCGTTTGTTTTACAGAAGTTGATCATGTCTTGGTAGATTCGTGCGTAAGTACGCTCTGGCATTACTGCTTTAGTATCTTTCGGACGACCATCAGGGCCCCACATTTTGCCGCCATTACGAATCATTGCTGGCATAGACGCGTCAACAATTACGTCCGAAGGAACGTGTAGGTTAGTGATGCCTTTTACAGAATCAACCATCGCCATTTCTGGACGATGTTCGTGGCAAGCGTGGATCGCTTCTTCAATCTCTTCACGTTTAGAGCGCGGTAGGTCAGCGATCTTATCGTATACGCTACCAATACCATTATTTGGGTTTACGCCAAGTTCTTCGAAGAAGTCGCCGTACTCATCGAATAGCTCTTTGTAGAATACAGTTACAGCGTGACCGAAAACGATAGGGTGGGAAACCTTCATCATCGTAGCTTTAACGTGTAGTGACCACATAACGCCAGTTTCTTGTGCGTCTTGTAGAGTCTCTTCGAAGAATTCACGTAGTGCTTTGCAGCTCATGCGCATGCTGTCGAAGATTTCACCTTTTTCTAGGCTAACTTCTTTCTTAACTTCAACGTTGCCAGCTGGATCTACGAATTCGATACGAACTGTGCCAGCTTCTTCCATTGTTAGGGATTGCTCGCTAGAAAAGAAGTCGCCTTCGCGCATGTAATCAGCGTGTGTGCGAGAAGCCTTGCTCCATTTACCCATCGAGTGTGGGAATTTTTTAGCGAAAGCTTTTACCGCACCAGGTGCGCGACGGTCAGAGTTACCTTCACGAAGAACTGGGTTTACAGCAG
Organism: Neptuniibacter sp. QD37_11; assembly: GCF_047778105.1. Lineage (NCBI taxonomy): Bacteria > Pseudomonadati > Pseudomonadota > Gammaproteobacteria > Oceanospirillales > Oceanospirillaceae > Neptuniibacter > Neptuniibacter sp. QD37_11. Next base: position 1,638,377 of record NZ_CP180552.1, read on the forward strand.
AGCCAAGGATTTTTGAGTAGCGCTGCTGTGCATCTACATCTTCATCAGACTTTGGATCTTCTGGGTAATCAGGGATATCGTAGCCCTGGCCTTGAAGCTCAGTGATGCATGCTTTTAGCTGAGGGATTGAAGCACTGATATTTGGAAGCTTGATGATGTTTGCTTCCGGATCTTGAGTTAGTTCGCCTAGAAACTTTAGGCCATCTTCAACACGCTGTTCTGCAGTAAGCTTCTCAGGGAAGGCGGATAGTACACGCCCAGCTAAAGAGATATCTGTGATTTTTACGTCGATGTCTGCTGCAGAAGTGAAAGCTCTTACGATTGGCAGAAGTGAACATGTCGCCAAGGATGGTGCTTCGTCGGTTAGGGTGTAATAGATGGTTTGTTTTTTTGTAGTCATTGTAATCCCCAAAGTTTTATGGCAGTGCGGCCAAGGGTTTAAATCAAGGTGGCTTGTGGCCGCCTTTCTCCACTATTTTTAAACCCGATGGTTGTAATTTAGTGACAGAATTATACTGAAATTAGACGCCGAGTCATACGTCTGGCCTATGTACTTATGGCTAATGTTGTTGTGTTTTTACAACTTTTTTTTAATTTTGCGCTTGTTGCAGTGCGAAAAAGCACTAACCCATTAGTTTTTTTGTAGTTCGACTACTATTTATAGCTTACTTTTGTTGCAGTTTTTGTATTGAATTAGTCTGTGATACTTTAGGTTTAGTCGCGATATCAAAAGGAGATTTGTCTTGTAAAATGGACTTATGAATGAGGTTTATATGAGTTCTAAAGAAAAGCCGATTCCTCCTGGTGATTTTGAGTGTTGCGAAAGTGGGTGTTCTCAATGTGTCTGGGATATCTATTTTGATGAGCTGGATCAGTGGAAAGCTGAGCAAAAACCTAAACAACCAAATCAAGCTCAAGACTCTTACGAAAAACGTGGAGCTGAGTCACAAGACAGACGCTAAGCGGTGGGTGATTTATGTCAGGTAAAGTTGTTAGTTTGGATGCTTCTAGAGAGAAGGCAAAACACAAGAAAAAAGAAGAAAAGTTAGAATCTATTCAGAAAAGATTCGAAAAGGCTTTACCCTCAAAAGAAACTGATTCAAAGAAGAAGTTGCTGGATATTTTTAAGAAGAAGTAATTTTGTATTAATTGCTTGGTGGGTCTTTATATCAGGCAAAGAAAAAGGGGCTAAGTAGCCCCTTTATTATTTGTTTCTAAATTATTTCTCAGTTGACTCTGATTCTACGTTTTGGCGTTTGCGAACTTCACGAGGATCGTTTGGTGCGCGACGAGTACGACGTTTGCGAACAGGTCTTTCATTGGCTTCTGGCTCTGCAGTTTCAGTTGCTTCTGAAGTTTCAGTCGCTTCTGCAGTTTCAGTCGCCTCTGTAGTTTCAGTCGCCTCTGTAGTTTCAGTCGCCTCTGTAGTTTCAGTCGCCTCTGTAGTTTCAGTAGCTTCTGCAGTTTCAGTTGCTTCTGTAGTTTCAGTCGCCTCTGTAGTTTCAGTCGCCTCTGTAGTTTCAGTAGCTTCTGCAGTTTCAGTTGCTTCTGTAGTTTCAGTCGCCTCTGTAGTTTCAGTTGCTTCTGCAGTTTCAGTCGCTTCTGTAGTTTTAGTCGCTTCTGTAGTTTCAGTCGCCTCTGTAGTTTCAGTTGCTTCTGTAATTTCAGTCGCTTCTGCTGTTTCGGTAGCTTCTACAGTTTCAGTTGCTTCTGCAATTTCAGCTGGCGTTGTGTCAGCTGTTGCTTCAGGTGCTTTAGCTTCTGAGCTTTCGCTTACCGTATTTGAGGCTTTTGTATCTTCAATAGTAGCTTCAGCAGTTGGTGCTGTATCTTTAGTTTCAACTTCTGTTGCAACGTTATTAGTGCGTTTGGCCGAGCGTTCAGTGGTGCGACGACGACGGCCACGGCGACGTGGATTGCGTGGTGCTTCTTCTTGCTCTTCAGTATTCTGAGAATCTGTGTTGCTCAGATCCTGTTTGCTTTTAGATTCTGCCGGTTCGTTTTCGCCTTTGCGTTTACGGCGACGACGTTTTGGCTTATCTTCGTTTTGGTTTAGAGGCTGATCAGGCTCAGGTTGTACGGTAATGATCTCATCGTTCTGCTTAGGGGTGCGCTTACGATCATTGTCACGACGGCGACGCTTGCGGCTTGATTCGTTGCGATCATTACGCTTACGTTTAGGGCGTGAAGTGCTCTTTTCTTCGCTTGGCTGTTCTTTTTCTTCAGTGGTTTCGGAGCTACTGCCACCAAATAGGCTCTTGAACATGCCAACTACGCGGCTGCCTAAGGACTCATTGTTTTTAACTGGTGCTGGGGCAGGTGTTGCTGCTTTAGGTGCTTCTGTAGCTGCTTCAGGTGCAGGTGTTTTAGGAGCAACGCTGCGCACAGCTGCTTGTTCGCGAGGAGCGCTAGCCTGAGAGGTGGCTGCGGCTTCAAGTGACTCGGCTTCTTCTGGCTCTGGCTGCATTGTGTAGCTTGCATCATTTGTTGTCGCAACCGTGTGATCGTCACGTAACCGAACTACTTCGTAGTGCGGTGTTTCCATGTTCGGGTTTGGAACGATGACAACACGTACATCTTGGCGAAGTTCTATATCGTGAACAGCGTGACGTTTTTCGTTGAGTAGATATGTCGCTACAGTAACTGGCAAGATTGCACGAATCTGAGCTGTACGGTCTTTGCCAGATTCCTCCTCGATAAGACGAAGAATGGATAGTGCAAGAGACTCGGTGTCACGGATTGTGCCTTGGCCGTTACAGCGTGGGCATACAACGCCGCGTGTTTCTGCAAGAGAAGGGCGCAAGCGTTGACGAGACATCTCAAGTAGGCCGAAACGAGAGATTCGCCCCATTTGTACACGAGCGCGATCAAGTTTGAGCGCATCTCTCAGGCGATTTTCTACTTCACGTTGGTTCTTGATTGGTGTCATGTCGATGAAATCGATAACAACCAAGCCGCCGATATCACGCAGGCGTAATTGACGTGCGATTTCGTCAGCTGCTTCAAGGTTTGTGTGAAGTGCTGTTTCTTCAATATCGCCACCACGTGTCGCTCGCGCGGAGTTGATGTCGATCGAAACAAGTGCTTCTGTAGGATCAATTACGATTGAGCCGCCAGACGGAAGTGTTACTTCGCGTTGGAATGCAGTTTCAATCTGAGTCTCAATCTGGAAGCGATTGAACAATGGTGTTTGTTCGGAGTAATGCTTAATTTTGTTTTCGTAAGTAGGCATTACCTGCTTAACGAAGTTTTTAGCATCTTCGAAAACTTGTGGGTCGTCGATTAAAACTTCGCCGATATCTGAGCGTAGGTAATCTCGAACGGCACGGATTACTACGTTGCTTTCCTGATAGATTAGGAATGGAGCAGGCTTTTCTTCAGAGGCTTGCTTAATAGCAGTCCATAGTGTTTGAAGGTATTCAAAGTCCCACTGAAGCTCTTCGCTTGTGCGGCCAACGCCTGCTGTACGAACGATAATGCCCATCTGTTTAGGAACATTAACGCCGGAAAGTGCTTCTTTTAATTGTGTGCGTTCTTCGCCTTCGATGCGGCGGGAGATGCCGCCTGCACGAGGGTTATTTGGCATAAGCACAAGGTAGCGACCGGCAAGGCTAATGAAGGTGGTTAGTGCAGCACCTTTATTGCCGCGCTCTTCTTTATCAACCTGAACAATAACTTCAGTGCCTTCTTTCAGCACTTCTTTAATGTTTGGGCGTGAGCCACGAGTAGGTGGCTTGATAAAGTATTCGCGAGAAATTTCTTTAAGCGGAAGGAAGCCGTGGCGTTCAGCACCGTAATCTACGAACGCAGCTTCTAGGCTTGGCTCGATGCGGGTGATTTTGCCTTTATAAATATTGGCTTTTTTCTGTTCTCTTGAGCCGGATTCAATATCCAGGTCATATAGACGCTGGCCATCAACCAGCGCTACACGCAACTCTTCAGGTTGAGTTGCGTTGATAAGCATTCTTTTCATGACGTTCTCTTAATAGAACGCTTTTCGCCAAGCCAGAGTGCCCAGAGGGTACCCGTCTTTTGGACTCACATGCAGTATATAAGGCATTTACCCGATCAATTTTGGGTCGGGCGGCTGTAATAGCCAAGCCTGCAGCAATATAGTGCGCAGGGATTAAAGCCATCTAATCTGATGGTAATTTTTATTAATACGCAATCGGCGTATTAATCGTCCACGGTAGAGGAATCAGTAGCCTATTTATTCTTCTAGCTAATTGTTACTGCTTTGTAAAAGCAGGTTCCTGGCTAAAGTACGTCTCTACCTCCAACCGGTCATACTCGGCTGGGTGAAAAGCTTTTTAATTAAATTCTTTGTTGCTGACGGCATCTACAGTGTATTTAACTGTGATATTTGGTCTGTATTACGGCACCTGTGAAAAAAGATAAAGCCAACAGACTGCAGCAGCGCTAGAATATAGCAGCTATCAACTAGTGCATCAATTCGGTAATCGGTTTTCATATCAAATATGTCACAGCAAAACAGTCAAGAAGCAAGCAAGGTTCGTTTCGTAGAAATAACTGAAAATAATGATGGGCAGAGGATCGATAATTTTTTAATCACTGCTCTTAAAGGCGCACCTAAAAGCCTTGTTTACCGAATCCTTCGAAAAGGCGAGGTTAGAGTAAATAAAAAACGCGTAAAGCCGGAGTATCGTCTAAAGTTAAATGATTTGGTTCGAATCCCGCCCGTACGTTTAGCTGATAAAAAAGAGCCAGCTAAAGTTAGTGATCAGCTCAGTGAAAAATTAGAAGCGTCTATCCTTTACGAAGATAACGACATTATTGTCGTAAATAAGCCTTCTGGTATCGCTGTGCATGGAGGCAGTGGTATTAGTTTAGGTTTGATTGAGTCGTTTCGTCAGATGCGCCCTCAGTGCAAGTTTCTAGAATTAGTCCATCGCTTAGATCGCGATACATCAGGTTGTATCATGATGGCTAAAAAGCGTAGTGCACTGAAATTGATGCATGAATCTTTGCAGAAAAGCACTATCACTAAAATATATCACGCGTTAGTCATTGGCAGTTGGAATGAGCGAAAGCGCAAAATCGATGCGCCTTTACGTAAGAACGAGCTTAAATCTGGGGAACGTGTTGTCAAAGTTGCAGCAGACGGTAAGGCTTCGTTAACTGAATACAAAGTCCTTGAGCGTTTTGGTCGCCAAGCTACCTTGGTTGAGGCTAGACCGATTACTGGTCGTACACATCAAATCAGGGTTCACTGCCAATTTGCTGGCCATCCTATTGTCGGGGATGAAAAGTACACGCCAGATGAAGATAATGCTGCAATGCGAGAGCATGGATTTAAACGTCTGTTTCTTCATGCAGCAGAATTACGTTTCCCATTACCTTCTGGTGGGCGAAAGATAGTCAAAGCACCATTAGATATGCAGTTACAAAAAGCCGTAAAACGTTTTAAAAGTATTAATAGTAAGTAGGTTTCTCTGAATGAGTGATATGGAATTAAAAGATAAAACTTATGCGACTGCTGATCGATTATTAATGGCGGGTGTTCAGCCAACATTATCAGTTGTTGCAGAGTCTCTTGGTCACCAGCCAGCAGAGATTGAAGGGTATTTTGATAGTTGGTGGGAGTTGGTGCCAGAAAGGTTATCTGTTTCCGCATCGTCTATCGTTGTTCCGGACGTACCGGAAGTTTTGGGGCAAGCGTTTGCGCGTGTCTGGCAGCAGGCTGTTCAAGAGGCGAGTAGCAAGTTTATCGAAGAGAAGCATCGCCAAGAGGTTGGAATTGATGTTGTCCGTCGTGAAGCAGATGAATCTCTCCAAGCATCTCGTGGCCAACTTATAGAATTAGAAGACAAACTTCGTAATCAAATTAGCCGAAATGAAGAGATTCACTCTCAGATTAAAGGGCTTGAAGCTGAGATTGAAGTTTTGAAATCTAACTTGATGGCGGAAACATCTCAGCGTAAGCAAGAAGAGCAGGCAAAATCTAACGTTGAGCAAGAGCTTACGCATCTACGAAAAACTCACGATGATAGTAAACGTACATTTGATCAGCGTATTAAAGATGAGCAAAGGCATACGCTTGATGCGGTTAGCAAAGCCGATGCTGATGTCCGTTACTACCGAGGCGCATTAGAAAAGTTGCGTGATGAAGTAGGTAAAAAAGAATCGGCTTTAACTAAGTCTATTCATGATTTACAGGCTGAACTAGCGCGTAAAGATGTAAAACATGACACGCAGAAAACACAAATAAAAAGCCTCGAAGACGAACTCAAAAAGATCAAGCAAGATAGTACTGGCCAGAATAGAGATCTATCTAAAATTAATACTCAGCTTCTATCTGAAACCAATAAAAACAAGCGGTTAGAAAGTAAAATTAAAGAGCTTGATGAAGAGTTGAGAAAGGCTAGGCAGAAACAAGTGGCAATTGCTAATGAGCAATCACGCCGTGAATCTAGTGTCAGAAATCAATACAAAGATAAAGAAGAAGAGCTAGTAAGGGCGCTAGCTAAGATATCTAGTTTAGAGAAAAAAATTATAACTCAAGATGAAGAGATTAGGCGTTTAAATAGCCGCCTATAATTCCTTTATAACTTAGATGCATTAGGATAGATTTTATTCTAAACTGTTATATTAGAGTTGTTTTTTATTACTAAACGATTACATATCTACTGAGTTTATCTGGAGTGTTTGATGAAATTGCAGCAGCTGCGTTATATCTGGGAAGTTGCACGACATGACCTTAATGTCTCTGCCACAGCGCAAAGCCTATATACATCACAGCCAGGTATCAGTAAGCAAATCAGATTGCTCGAAGATGAGTTAGGGGTTGAGGTGTTTGCACGTAGTGGTAAGCACCTTACCCGTGTCACACCAGCAGGACAGGCGATTCTATCCGTTGCGGGTGAAATTCTTCAGAAAGTTGAAAGTATCAAACAGGTTGCTCAAGAGTTTAGTGATGAGCGTAAGGGTAGTTTGGATGTTGCAACTACCCATACTCAAGCCCGATATGCGCTTCCGCCGACTATCACTGGGTTTATGAAGGAGTATCCTGAAGTCTCCCTACATATGCATCAAGGTACACCGATGCAGATCTCTGAGATGGCTGCTGATGGTTCAGTTGATTTTGCGATTGCGACTGAAGCAATGGCGCATTTTAGTGATTTGATTATGATGCCTTGCTATCGTTGGAACCGTTCTGTGGTTGTTCCCAAGGACCATCCATTAACTCAAGTTTCTAAGTTAACGCTGACTGATTTGGCTGAACAGCCGATCGTGACATACGTGTTCGGATTTACAGGTCGGTCAAAATTAGATGATGCATTCATTAAAGAAGGGTTAGAGCCAAAAGTTGTTTTCACTGCTGTAGATTCTGATGTTATCAAAACTTATGTTCGTCTTGGCTTGGGTGTAGGCATTATTGCCTCAATGGCTTTTGATGAGCGTCAAGATAGTGATTTGGTCCGCTTGGATGCCAGTCATTTGTTTGAACCAAGCACTACCAAGATTGGTTTCAGAAAAGGTACATTCTTGCGTGGTTACATGTTCGATTTTATCCAGCGTTTTGCCCCACATTTAACGCCCGATGTTGTTAGGCAGGTGCAGGAATGTAGTAATAAAAATGAAATTGATGAATTGTTATCACACTATCAATTACCTGATCTTTAATTATTGATTGTTATATCAAATACTAAATAAAGCCTGCTTAGCAGGCTTTTTTCGTTTTTGGGATCTAATTGATTTAATTATTCGTATTAGTCTCTGCAGCATTCAAATACACATCCTATACTGAGAATACTTTTAAGTAGGGGGAGGCTATGAAGCGCAGTTCCATTCTTACTCGTATTAACATCAGTTTATTAGCTGTGTCAGTCGTTTTTGCTGTCTTTGTTGTTGTGCAGATTGTTGTTGGTCTCAAGGTGAGTGAGTCCAGTGAAGAGGTCACAACAAGGGATATGCCTGTCGCCCTCTATACCCAAGCAATGCAAGATGAATTAGGAGATATGAATTCTAATCTGCTTGAGTATGTGTTGGGTGAGTCTGAAGAGAAGCAAGAATATTTTGCTAATAAAGAAGAGTTTGACCAATATCGACAGGAAATACCCCCCATTAGTGATGCTTATAAGAAAATGATCACTGTAGATCGTTTAATTGCCACAGCTAATGAGAACGCAGAAAAAAGGGTCTTTAGTCGATTTGATCCAATTCTTGAAGAACAAGCTACTCGAAGTATTAACCGGCTTATCCGGGAGGTCGGTGGGCCGCTTGAAAATCTCCTCGATGATATGAAGGAGGAGGAAATAGCCGATGTTGGTTCCTCTAACGATTTAGATCAAATTATTAATGATGATCTGCCTGCTGTGCGATATTACCTAGAACTAGTTGATGAGGCTGGGGATATGCTTGCCGACTTAGATAGGTTTGTATTAGGGGATCAAAATGCTCGTAAGAGTTTCTTTGGTAACGCCCTTCAATTTGAATCCTTCCTTGCTAGCCTAAAGCCCTTAGAGAAAAAACCTCATGAATTAGTCCGCATAGCTGAAGTAGAGCGGTTGTTTAATGAGCTTAAAAGTGGTGGAGCCGAAGTTTTCGAAATCTATGCAGCTAGAAACAGAATTGATGCATTAGCGGCTATTGAAGATATAGAGCATAACGCATTTGGTGAGTTGGAAGAGCTTCTGGAAGGAATGTCCTCCCATGCTAGGCGCCGAGTTGAAAATAGTATGAATGATCTGGTTGACCTATCAAATAAGGTTAACTATCTCCTGATATTTACACTCGTTGGCGGTGTCGCACTTTTAGTCGCGATTGTAACCTACACGAAGCGGTCTATTTTTGCGCCTATGACAGCGATATCTGAATCCATTAATAAACTAAGAGGTGGTGAGAGGGATTTTGAGATCGCTGAAAGTAATCGTAATGATGAAATTGGCGATATTATCGATAGTTTGAGGCAGTTTCAGTCTGAGTTAACGGAGCTTGATGAACTTCGATTAGCTGATGAGAAGATGCAAGCCAATCTTAAGGGAGAGCGAGATAAACTTTCTAGTGCGCTTGAAAATCTTGAGCAGGCTCAGGATAAGCTCATTGCTAGTGAAAAACTGGCTTCATTGGGGGCCTTGGTAGCTGGTGTATCTCACGAAATTAACACACCAATTGGTGTGTCTGTCACAATGTCTAGCCATCTTAAAGAAAACATCGATGAGCTCCTACGCTCTATTAAGGCAGGTGAGCTTAAACAGTCCTTTTTGGATCAATTTGAGCGCGAAGCAGCAGAGTCTTTTTCTGTTATGGAGAGTTCCTTAGACAAAGCGAGCCATCTTATTCAAAACTTCAAGCAAGTGGCAACTGATCAGTCTAGTTCCAGCCGTCGAGAATTTGCTTTGAAGGAAGTTATTGATGAAGTGATGATGACAGTGCGCCATCAGTTAAAAGGAACAAGCTTCAAATATCGAGTTGAAGGAGATTCTGACTTGATGATGGATAGTTACCCTGGGCCGCTTGGGCAAGTCGTAACTAACCTCTTTAATAATTCTATCATGCATGGGTTTGATGGGCGTGAAGAAGGTGAAATCAATATTAGATTCACGCGCCTTAATGACAGCGTGAAAATTTACTTTATTGATAATGGTGCTGGAATAAATGAGTCGAAAATAAATCGTATTTTCGACCCCTTTTATACAACTAAATTAGGTCAGGGTGGTTCGGGTCTAGGCCTTAATATTGTGCATAACATTGTCACTAGTGTTTTAGGTGGATCTATTAACGTGACGAGCAAAGTGGGTACTGAGTTTGAAGTTGTGTTACCTCTGGTGGCTCCGAAACAGGATAAAGACAATGAGTGATGTGCTGTTAAATATCATAGATGATTCGAATGAACCTAAAATCGAGGATGACCGTGAGGCATGGAAAATAGCGATCATTGACGATGAAGATTCAGTGCATCAAGTTACAACGCTGGCTCTGTCTAGAACAGACATACTTGGTCATCCTTTAAGCTTTGTTCATGCCTACAGCGGCGAGGAGGGATATAAGTTAATAGAAGAACATGAAGATATAGCTGTGGTTTTACTCGATGTGGTGATGGAAAGTCCAGATGCAGGGCTGATTCTGGCTAAGCAGATCCGTGAAAAACTTCAACGCCATAATCTTCAAATTATTCTTCGTACAGGTCAGCCAGGTTATGCTCCCGAAAATGAAATTATCGAACGATACGAGATCAATGCTTACAAAACCAAAAATGAGCTAACAAAATCACGTTTATTTACCGCACTTGCTACTGCTATTCGTTCCTATCAGCATCTCTGTGCATTAGAAAATAGTAAACTCGGGTTGAGGTCTATTATCGATGCTTCCTCAGATTTATTAAAAGAGCGTTCAGTTAACGATTTTGCAAGAGGTGTTCTTCTGCAGATAAGTGCGCTTTTCAATATCGATGCAGACGGAATATTTTGTGTTTCACAAAGGCCTCACAATGGCCCTCTAGCTTTAAGGAAAGGACTAGAGGATGAATATTTCGTTGTAGCTGCTTCAAATAAATATGATCACTTCTTTGGTCGAAAACTTGAACAACTAAACACTGACGGCTTGAGCGAGCTGGTACGGGATGTTTTAGAGCATAAGCAGCATAGTATAGGTGAGCGATATACAGGGCTTTACCTTTCCACTCCATCCATGTGGGAAGGGGTTATCATGCTAGAAGGTGCAAGAGACCTTAAAAATGTTGATGAAGAGCTGTTGCAAGTATTCTGTATGAATGTGGGACTCGGGCTAGAAAATGCCAAATTCTTTTCCCATCTAAATAAGGCTGCTTATTTTGATTCCTTAACGGGTCTACATAGTCGTCTAGGATTAATTGAAAAATCAGTTTCGTTTGTAAGATCAAGTGGTGAGCGTTGCACCCTCTATCTAGCTGACCTCGATTATTTTCATAATATTATTGAGTCGTTAGGTTATGACTACGGTAACAAAGTACTTGCCGAGATGGGAGGAAGCCTTAAGAGGATTTATGGCGATAAGGTCTTGCTAGCACGTTTGCATACAGATGTTTTTGCCATATTAATTGTAGATACAGACCTTGATGCTAATGATGTAGCTAGAGAATGTGCAAAGCCACTCTTTGTTGATGGCAATTCAATTAGATTGGGAGTCACCGTCGGTAGTTCCAGTGAGCTTGCGGATAATTTCTCGCATGAGACCACCGAGCAGATGTTAAGACAAGCTGAAGTGGCTTTAAAGGTTGCGAAAGAAAACCGTCGGGGTGCGGGGCAGGAATTTGACCGTCAATATGAAGAAGTATCAAGAAATCATCTTAATCTTCTAAACGATATTCGTAACGCTCTAGTGAATCGTGAGTTTTTTTTGGTGTTGCAACCCAAAGTTAATGCCGTCACGGAAAAGGTAAATGGCTACGAAGCATTGATAAGGTGGCAGCATCCAGTCAAAGGCATCGTACCCCCAAATGCGTTCATCCCCGTTATTGAACAATCCGGTTTGTTCTTTGATATTGATCTTTATGTATTTGAAGAATCTTGTGCAATTCTAAAGCAGAATCCCCAGATCAATGTGCCGATATCGATTAATGTTTCAGCGAATTCACTACACCATAATGAGTTTATTAGTGAAATTGCAAGGCTAACAGAAGAGCTGAAGCCTGACCGCTCATTGTTGCAGTTAGAGATAACTGAAAATGCTCTGATTCGAAGTGATGCTGCAATCAAACACCTGAATGCCCTCAAATCTATAGGTTTCTCAATATGCTTAGATGACTTTGGCGCAGGTTTTTCATCACTTAGTTATCTATTAAGGCTGCCTCTTGATGTCATTAAAATTGATAGAAGCTTTGTTCAGTGTGTCGCAGATCAAAAGGATGCGCGTGTGGTATTGCAAGGCATGGTCGATATAGGGCGTAAATTGCGTAAAGAGCTGGTGGTAGAGGGCGTCGAAACTGAAGAGCAAGTTGAACTGATAAGAGCAATGCGTGTCTCAACCTTTCAGGGTTTCTATTTTTATAAGCCGCTTAGTATTGATGAGGCTGTAGCTGCACTTACTGAGCAATAAAGGGATTGCGTAATGCAGTTAGATCTTCAGTTGGGTGAAGCTATCCAAGGTTCTGTAGTACTCTCAGAACGAAACTTAATGCTGGTGTTCCAAGTAAATTGTCCTGGTTGTTTGTCTCGCGCTTTACCCATGTTGAGTAAAATTAGCGAAGCAAATGAACAATTGAACTGCTTTGCGCTTTCTACTGCTTTTGAAAACTTCAATTTGAACAATGCTAAAACGACCAAGGCCTTACTAGAGCAGGGCGCCCTGACGCTTCATTCTAAACGCTATTTCGCACAAATAGGTCAGCAAAAGTTACCTTACAAATTTGATCTGCCTGTAGTGATGGATTGGTTTATGCCTGCAGAATCGGCCGCTAAGCTATCAGGGTCGATCATAGATGTGTTTGATGAGGAGCGTTTGTCTGAGGCTGTTAAGCAAGCTATCAAGAATCATTTGTCTCAACGTCTTGTACCTATGAGTAAAATGGGTAGGACATTCCTGAATAATGATTTTCAAGGTACGCCTACATGGGTCTACTTCGATCAAGACTTGAATATTCTTGAAAGTTGGTTTGGTCATAAAGAAAACGAATGGGTACAAGCTTTGTTGGATAAATAAACGGTTTTATTAGATAAGTAATCAAAGCCTCGCTATTGCGGGGCTTTCTTATTATTAGTGACAGATTGATATCAATTACATTGGGTGTCCATTGCAACGATCTAGCAAAGACTATCTGTTAAACTTATTTCTATGTCTAAAAATTGAGCTATTCTTACTAGGTTGATATTAAAGAAAAAAATTAATCTGCCGTGAACATAGATAAGGTTGTACTTTTGACAAGGAAAACTGTTAATTAGTGCATTAATTTATTGATAAATTTGTATTCTTGCGTCGGTCGAGATATAAAACAAACACCTGTTTGGAATATTACCAATAACTAAAGAACCATCCTGAACAAGTTCATTTTTTGAAAAGGCTTATTCACTGGGTGTATCAATAATAAAAGCAGGAGCATTTTGTGAGTTCTTTAATTTGGGATGCGTTAGCTGACTGGGAATTGAATGCCGATTTTGATAGTCCTAATACAGGACGCATTCAAGCAGCTTTCGATGCGCAACATCCTAGGTACCTTATTTATCGTGGACATCAAGGCCGAAGAATTTTGTACCATTTCACTCGAATGGTTGCAGCAGAGCCGGATGAGCTACGCCTACATACAAAGCGTATCTATCTTTCGATAGCTTGTTACGACAGTGATGCGCTTGAAGGTGCTTTTGCCGATTTTTTGCTTGTTCTGGGTAAGAAAGGGCCAAAATTACGCCAACGTCTCTTTGAGCAGGCTCGAAAGGTTATGAAGCCAAAAGTTCGTAATGTTATTCAGCGAGCTATCGAAGAAGACGATCTATCAGCGCTGTCTGAACTTTCTACAGAGCATTCTGTTCTTATTAATGGAAGATTCCAGCCAGCTAGCCTGCATGGATGAGATAGGGTAGGTAGTAGAAGCTAATGAGCTTGAAGAAACGTGGTCAACTAAAAAATGTTCGCAAAATTGCATTGATTGGGTTTACTGGGCCCAACCAAGCAATGCTTGAATATTGTTTCTCTTCAGAAGTTGACTGTGAGCTCGTAACCGCTAGTGCTGCACAGATTCTTGTTGTTAATGGCGATCAGGGTGAAGAAGATAATCTACTCAGTAAATCTCTGATTAATAAATATGCGGCCGAATGTCGTGTAGTTATTAGTATTAGAGATATTGCTTGGGACGGTTTTACACTTCTCAAAAAACCACATACTGCCCAAGATCTTTTATCCATTGTCAGAGGTTTCGAAGTAACTTTTCCTGAAACCGAAATGGATATTGCTCAGCCTGTAAAAAAAGAGATTAATCCGGATGATCTCGATTTTTACCGAAGTCGGGATTATGCGCGTAAAAGACAAGGCGAAGCGCTTAAGCAAAAGCTAATTAAAGGCAAGCTAGTTGTTAGTGCATCAGATCGTTTAGTACAGCAGGTTGAAGCTGATGTTCGCGAACAAGAAGAGCAATTGAAGCGAGAGCTTGAAGCTGAAAAAGCCAAGCATGAAGCTATCTTAGCTAAGAAAAAGGCTAAAAAATTACTCCTTCTGAAGAAGAAAAAACTAGAAGAAGAGAAGCGTTTAAAAGAAGAGCAAAAGAAAAAGCTTGCTGCTCAAAAAGCTAAAAAGCTTAAACAGAAACTTCTCGATAATCAGAAGAAGAAAGAACAGTTAGCAAAACGTGCAGAAAAAGCAGAGAAACCGCTTCAAGATAACAGTGTTAAGCCTGCCCCTACTTTAACTAATGAGCAGATTTTACAGTGCTGCGGTAACGCAGCAGATGTTGATTTATCACGTTCAGATGAGCGTCGCAGTATCTTCTTTAACCCTGAAGGTTCCTTACTGGTTAAAATGACAGAAGCGGTTGACCTAGCTGTTAAACTCGATCAACCTGTCGAGATTACTGGGTTGCCGGGTCAGATGTTTGTTTTCCCTGATCAACGTTTATTTTATACAACCTTCAGTGATGATTTTTTAAATCAACTCGCCTTAACCCGATTTGGGTATGGAGAGTTGGAGATTGAACCAAAAGGTGATTTCAAGCTAGAAGATAAAACAAAACACCTAGCAGAGAATATTGAGTCACTTATTTGGAAAGTTGCCCTTTGGACATCTAGAGGGCGACTATTAAATGGAATGGACCCAGAGAAGTTAATGCAATTAACAGTGCAGCCTGATTTTGAAACATTTCAGGCCGTCCCTGATTGTTACGAAATTAGTGATGTATGGAGTGGTCATCAGATGACCGCACTGGATATTGTAAGAATATTGGATATACCGCAACGTGTTGTATTTACGTTTATGTGCGGTGCATATTCACTTGGATGGTTTCAGGAATGATGCGGTGGGTTAGGAAAGGTATCGGAGTTATTTTGTGACAAATGCTACTATCCAAAATCAATTTATTCAGATCTGTCCGGCAGGGGCTTTCTACGCGACTGTAGGCTCTGAACCGGATGACGCCAGAGCCTTATTGCTCCAGCTTCTTAGTTCTGATGTCTCTTTACCATTCAGTCATGAATTGGTTATGGAATTGACAGATCTTGATGAAGGCGAAGCTAAAGAACTGTTCGATAAACTTATGGACAAGAATTTTATTCAATTGAGTAAAAGGCCATCCAGAATGATCAGCGATTCTATTGAGCAAATATTACCTGAGTTGCTGTCTGGGTTATCAAGCACAGGTAAGGTTGCTTTGGCTGATAACCATGGATTTTGTCTTGGATCTACAGGTTATGAAGCAGATCATGCAGAGGCGCTTTGCGCGTTGGCTGCAGATTTAAGTTCTTTACACGAGCGTCACAGTTTACTACTAAACCGAGATCTTTCATTTATGGGTGAGTCTTGGGGGATGTTAGATCCAGTTGGTTTGAGTCAAGTGGGTTTTTGGGTGATTCACCTTGGTCATCAACGTTTTGTGCTGGTTATTGATCAGATGCCACGTTTAAACCAAGGAAATTATGTAGATTTATTAAGCGTTTTAGCAAGGCGTTATCTTGATTATTGATATCCATCAATGATCCATTTTCAGATAACTGTATTTTAATGCCTTACATTAAAGGAGTAATTTTATGCGCTCAGAAATGTTGACCTCAATCTTGAGTGACTTAAATGGGACTTCAGCAGAGATTGAAGCTTCCGCTGTTATCTCAACTGATGGTCTGATGATCGCAGCTCTTCTTCCAGCTGGTTTGGATGAAGACCGAGTTGGGGCCATGAGTGCTGCTATGCTTTCACTTGGTGAGAGAACAGCAAATGAATTAGCACGTGGGGATCTAGAGCAGGTTCTTGTTAAGGGCGATTCGGGTTATATATTGATGACTCATGCGAATCATGAGTCAGTATTAACTGTAGTGGCAAAACCAAACGCCCGTTTAGGTTTGATTTTTCTTGATGTGAAACGTGCAGCAGAAGCCATTGGGAAAATTCTATAAATTTTTAGGTTAATTGATGCCAGAACCGCAGACTGAAAGCGTTCAAGAAGTTGTCATCAAATATTTTGGCGGTGAAACTCGCACCGCTCAAATACTCGATAAAGAAGAGCCTTACCCAGAAGGTAAGCTCATTGTTTCTCGTACGGATACGAAAGGAGTTATTACCCATGCTAATCAGGCATTTGTTGAAATGTCTGGTTATTCTCAGGAAGAGTTAATTGGGCAAAATCACAACATTTTGAGACACCCAGATATGCCTGCAGCAGCGTTTGCAGATTTGTGGGATACGCTTAAGACCGGTAAAAAGTGGCATGGATACGTAAAGAATTTACGTAAAGATGGCAGTTACTATTGGGTTAAAGCGACTGTCATTCCAAATGTCCGTAATGGTTCTGTCGTTGGTTACACTTCTGTAAGGCGAAAGCCTTCCCTTCGAAAAATAGCAGAAAGCGAAGCCTTGTATTTAACGATGAAGTAGGGTGATTCCTTGAAGCTTAATTTAACAGTGAGTCCGGACTTTTCTCCGGATCATATCTCCGGTTGGTTTATTTTTAATACTTGGTTACAACGGCAATTAGACCGACCGGTTCATTTAGAGCTTTACGATAGTTTTGAAGCGCAAAGAAAAGATATTCAAGATGGTAAGTATGATCTTGTTTACGCAAATCCATTTGACGCTTCAATGCTTGTTCGAGAATTGGGATTTAGAGCGGTTGTACGCCCCATTTCCAAATCTGATGAAACGATCATCGCAAGCAATATAGATGCCCAATATAATTGTGTAGAAGATCTAAAGCCAAATAGCCGCCTGGTTGCTACCAGTGATCCTGATGTAAACCGGATTGGTATGATTATGTTGGAGCCTGCAGATTTAGATGGCTCTAATACCGAACTGAGTACGGTTGATACTTATGTGATTGTTGCTAAGCGCCTGATTAATAATGAGGCTGATGCTGGATTCTTTTTAAAGGATGCCTACGACGATCTATCCGAACTGATTCGTAAACAGATGAAGGTATTGGTGGCGAGTGAAATCAGTGACGTTCATCATGCCTTATTGGTTTCCCCGGAGTTAGAACCTTTGATTCCACAATTCCAAGAGTTTCTGATCAGTATGCGAAATGACCCCAAAGGGCTAGGTGTACTGCAAAGTATGGATCTAGAAGGTTGGGAGGTCATGACGGAAGAGCAAACTGAGTTCATGATCGATCTTATAGATACATTGATAGATTAAAAAAAGCGGCTTATTCAGCCGCTTTTTTATTTCTTAAAAGGCTTTGGTGAAACCCTCAAATTGAGGTGGCCCTAAATAGATACCTTGTGCAGGTTTTGCGTTGGCATGTGCTTTTCTAAACGCTTCAGATTTCGTCCATTGTTTGAAAGCTTCTTCCGATTCCCAGATGCTGTGAGAGATGAAAATAGTGGATTCTTCAGAGCTAGGGCCTTGTAACAAATCAAAGCTTTTAAAGCCTGGCACTTCATCTAGATATGTATCTCGGTTTTTCCAAATTTCAATAAAATCATTTTCTTTACCCGGAATGATTTTAAAGCGGTTCATAGCAATAAACATATATGCGTAGCCCTATTTCTTGTTATTCAAAAAATGAATAAATTGATCTGGTGTAATCGGTTTAGAAATATAATACCCCTGTACTTCATGACAGCCTAGGTCTTGCAGTAAACAGAGTTGTTCCTTTTCTTCTACACCTTCAGCAATCACTATTTTACCCATAATATTGCCCAGATGTATGATCGATTCAATGATGGCTTTGGACTGGCTAGAAAATTGGATGTCATTAACAAAGCTTCTATCAATTTTGATTCGATCAACAGGTAATGAGGCAAGGTAAGATAGTGAAGAATAACCTGTACCGAAGTCATCTAGTGCGATACTAACTCCTGTGTTCTTTATAGCCTCTAATTGAACTTGTGACAGTTCAGGATCGGACATGGCTGCTGTTTCTGTAATCTCAAGTTCTAGCTTGTGAGCGGGGACTTGATGAGTGTTGAGTGCAGTTTCTATATCCAGTATTAAATTGGCATCGAGTAGCTGAATCGTTGATAGGTTAACGGCAATTTTAGGTACACTTATATTGCTTTGAGACCATGCAGCGATATGTTTTAGCGTGTTATCTAATACCCAGCTTCCTAGTTTGATTATTAGACCGCTTCTTTCAGCAATCGGTATAAATTCAGCGGGAGATATGTTCCCAAGCTCTTTACTGTGCCATCGTAATAAAGCTTCTGCACCGACAACTAAGCCTGTTTGAATATCAATTTTGGGTTGAAATAAAAGACTAAGTTCATCGTATTCAATTGCATGATGAAGATGCGTTTCGATGGTACGTTTATATTGAATGCTTTTTTGCAGGTCTAAATCGAAGAAATGGTAATGGCTCCCCGATACCCCTTTGGCCTCATACATTGCCATATCTGCATTTTGTAACAGAATACCCGTGTTTAAACCGTCAGTAGGTAAGACAGTGATTCCAATACTAATACCAATATGTAATAGATGATCATCAACTTTAAATGGGCGGGTGATTGAAGAGATTATCTCTTCGGCTAGAATTTTGGGGTCATCGAGGCAAGCAATGTCATTCTGTACAATAGCGAATTCGTCACCACCAAGCCTTGCTACCAAATCAGTTGGTTTTGAGCATTGCTGCAATCGTCTAGCGACAAGCTTCAGAAGGATATCGCCACTCAAATGACCCAATGTATCATTCACGTCTTTAAAATTATCTAGATCCATAAAGAGAACTGCAGACGCTTTATGATTATCTCTCGCATCAACGATGGAGCTCTCAAGTTTATGTAGCAATATAGACCTGTTGGGTAGATTAGTTAGGAGGTCATGTTCAGCTTGATATCTTAAGCGTTTCTCAGCTCTTTTCTGTTTGGTAATGTCTGCTTTTAATGATAAATAATGACTAATCACACCGTTATTATCAAAGATTGGCGTTACAGACATTGACTGCCAAAATTTTTCACCTGATTTTTTTCTATTGAGTATTTCGCCTTTCCATCTATTTGAGGCTTTGATAGTTGACCAAAGCTCTTTGTAAAATTCATCTGGCATTTCGCCAGATTGAACAATGCTGCTTTTTTTACCGATTGCTTCTTCTGCGCTATAGCCTGTATTTTCTGTAAACATAGGGTTTACATAAACAATAGTGCCTTCAGTATCTGTAATAACGACTTCACTAGAACTTTGTTCGACGGTTGTTGAGAGGAGGCGAATGTGTTCTTCGTTTTTCCTGCTCTGAGTTATGTCACGAGTCGTAACTACAAAGCCTCCAGTCGGCGTTGGAGCAGATTCACATTCAATTATTCTTCCGTCTTTAAATGTCTGAACCCATTGGTATTTATCTGAGATCAATTTCTGGCAAGGCGGTATTTGTTGCGGGTCTAA
Source organism: Neptuniibacter sp. QD37_11 (assembly GCF_047778105.1). Lineage (NCBI taxonomy): Bacteria > Pseudomonadati > Pseudomonadota > Gammaproteobacteria > Oceanospirillales > Oceanospirillaceae > Neptuniibacter > Neptuniibacter sp. QD37_11. Next base: position 1,657,820 of record NZ_CP180552.1, read on the forward strand.
GATCTCTTGGTTGTTGCTAAATAAAACTTCATAGCCCGGTATTTGCGCTAGTATGTCGGGATCTACATTAATGTTGGTTGTGAATGAATTATTAAAGGTTTGTAGATCGCCTATGCCGCTAAACATAGCCACACCCTGACTGATTGTGGATAAGGTGCTCTGAAGTAGCTGTAGGTGTTTCTCAATGTCTGCTTGGCGCTTCTGTTTTTCTTTAGCTTTTACTACGGATATGTCTGTAGCGGAAAGAATGAGTCCTTCCTCTTTACCCGCTCGTCCGTAGATCAAAGTGCCTTTTAGAAGAAAGTATTTTTGGCTGACTTCTTTATGACGTCCTGTTGGATCTCTAAAGCGAATCTCTTGCTCAAATCCATTGTTACTATATACCGCTCGGTATAAATAGGGCCTTTGGTCCCAGTTGCTTGCAGGAAATCTTTCAATGATTTCAGTTAGGGTCTCGTCACGAAGGAAATTATCCGGAGAGCTTCCAATTAGCTCTTCTGCTTTTATATTTAAAATAGATTCTGCATAAGGATTAACACGGGTAATTCGTCCCTGGTTGTCGGTGACAACCAAGAACTCTTCCATTGTATTAGTAATGCTATCAATGAGTTGATTTACGGAAAGAAGGTGACGATTGTTTTCCTCTAACTCGACCTTTTTATGCTCAACTTCACTCAGCATTGAGTCCATAGATTCAAGGTTTGATAGTACCTTCTTCTGCAATGCCGAGTTGACTGTTTTTAATGCCTCTAATTCAGTTTGTTGATCTACATCTTGCTCGCATGTTTCTACTGTTTGGGTTTCAATTAGAGAGCTGTTGGCTGTAATAAAAAAATTACCTTGCCGTTCGACAGTAAAAACACCTGGGTTGGATTTAAGATCAGTGGCTAAACCATGTTTAGGGCAAATTACCTTACCATTGTGATCCACTTTAGCTCTAAGAAGCGAAACATGAGCGTGTTGGCAATAGAGAGGTAGGGCATATAGCTGTTTTTTATGCTCAACTATTAATAGTCGATTTTTTCTGTTTTCAGGATGAGCTACCCAGCGCATATAGCCTTGAATACTTACTTCTCGCTCAATAACTAAGCGGGTAATTGCTTTATCAGGAGTAAACATAGTGTGGCTCCTGATTCACGCGGGTTAAAATCTGATTGCAGGCCTCTGAGACGCAGTTCTCAATAATAGGAGAAAGTTTCTCAGAAAAGCTTGAGACTTGGTGGATTGTTACCGTCAAAATCTCAATCACAAGTTCTTGTGAGTCAAACAAAATGTCGCAATGCTTAATAAGCTCTTCTAAGCCTCCATCGTGAAGGTTTCTGGCATAGCTTGTCTGGAACTCGTCTTTAGAGAACCACTGTAGTGTACCCGCATTGTTGCTGTCGGATTGGTAGGCGTCGACCAATATTAATCGCGATGTGTCTTTGATCAAACGAGTAGCGGTCAGACTATTAGTAGCGCAATAGTAAAGATCTACTTTTGACGGCAAATCGGTTTGGTTGAGAGTGTTATAGACTGCATAACCAAAGCCATCATCCCCATGCCATTCATTTCCAAAGCATAAAATCACCGTCATTAAATCACTCCATAACGGTGTTTCTTGTTACTGCCTAGTAGATGTACGGTACATACTAAACAAGGATCATGAGAGCGGACCACGTGACCAACAGATAAAGGATCATCTATATCTGGAATATCTATACCAATTAGGCTGCTTTCGATGTGACCAGGTTGTTGATTTTGATCTCTAGGTGATGCGTTCCAAGCAGTGGGTGTGATTACTTGGTAGCCAATGATGCTGCCATTTTCTACCTTCATCCAATGACCGAGACTTCCTCGCGCGGCTTCAATCATGCCTATACCTTCACCATCCAAGAGGGGTTGGTGAACCATAGTTGGTTCAGAGATATTAGCTAACAGGCCTTGAAGCTGTTCTTTTAACAGAGTGATTGAGCTAACTTGGCGTTGTATTCGTGCAAATTGCCTTAGAAGAGTATTGCCACCTTGCTTCTTTAACATATCAAGAAGAAGAGGGTCTTTATCTAAAATAAGCTGCGCTAAAGGACCTGTTTGGACGACTTGGTCGTTATAGCGAGGGGCTTTAGCCCAGCTATAACGCTTGCTGTCAGGATCGTATTTTGGTTGAGTTAGACCATCATGAGGATGACGTGGTGCAGCTTGGTCATCATGGTACCAGCTGTAACTGATGTCCTCAGTAATCTGTTCTTGATCTAAAGGCTCAAAACTTTGGGTTGTAGCATCGTAGATTCCACGATTGCGTAATGTATCTTCTGGATTATCTGGATCGATAAGGGAGCCATAACTCATCAATAATTTACAGCCCCCGCCAATTTGATTTAACGCGATATTTTTACCGAATTGATAGAAAAGACTCCCAGCGCCTTTACCTGTTTCGGTGAGTTCATTAAGTTTTTCTAAGCTATCAATTTGATTCCAAAGGTCGATGGATACTCCAAGTACTTTCGTTTCTAACCAATTGATATAGTTGTCGACAACACTTAATGCACTAATAACTTTATTGGTATCAGGGAGGGAAGTGACTCCTCCAGGGACCATATATGAAGAGTGAGGCCACTGCCCACCAAATATAGCGACGATTTCAATTATATCGCGACTAAATCGGACAGCATCTTGATAAATGCTCCCAGTCATATCCTCAAACTGTTTTTTTATCTCATCGTAAAGCTTGAGTTTGGAGTAGTTAGGATGGCAAAGATCAGGGGTAAACATCAGAAATGTTTGCCTGCAATCAGACTGAATCTCTTCAGCTAACAAACATATATTCCTTACTCTGATGGCATTAGGCGGTGGCGTGATATGAGACATGGATTCTAATGCAAGTACACTCGCATATAGATGCGCAGTGCTACAAATGCCGCAAATTCTTGGGGTGATCGCCAGTGAATCCATGGCTGCTCGGCCAATGAGTATCTGCTCGAAACCCCGATACATTGTGCCGATACACCAAGCATTAGTGACGACCCCTTGATCCACTTCAAGTTCTAGCTCAAGGTCACCTTCTACTCGGTTTAGCTGTACTTTTACTCTTCTGCTCATAACCGTACTACTTAAGGTTTCATTTTACGTTCAATGATTCTGATTGGAGCCGCATCATTTGCGAGGCCTTTATATGCCATATACCGTGGTCGGCTGACGCCTAATGGTAGTGCTACTGGGATATCACCGACTTTTTCCGTTTTGAATAAGGGAGCATCTCTTGGGAAATCTGGCGAAACACAGCCTAAACAGGGTACGCCTTCACGGGTTTTACTACTGCGGTTATTCCAAAGCTCAGTATTACAAGTTGCTGTTGTATATGGGCCTTGGCAGCCTAAGTTATAGAACAAACAACCCGCTTCTCCGAATTGCTCCTCTTCGATATCGTATTCATGGTATTCATTCCTAGTACACCCTTGATGGACCATCGTGCTGTAAAAGGCTTCCGGTTGGTTAAAGTTATTAAGAGGAAGAGCATAGCCTTTGATGATAGCAATAAGGGTTTGAATGATTGTGTTCGGATGAGTAGGGCAGCCAGAAATATTGATGACGGGCAGACCGCTTTTACTTCTGAATGAATCAGGTAATAAGCCGCCAGAACTACCTTGGCTTGATTGCATACCCGTGCACTCAGTGGGATTAGGCGGTGCCGCTGGAACTCCTCCATAGGCTGCACATGTGCCTACTGCTACAACATAATCCGCTTTTTCTGCTAATTCCTTAATGACAAAAGCTTTGGGGCGATCGTTAAAGGTATCAAACATACCGCTGCCGTTTGGGCCAAGGGCTAAACTACCCTCAATGCATAAAATATTTAGCGGTTTTTTATCTGCAAGAATCAGATCAATGTCAGCAATAAGCTCGCGCATGGGCCGTGTAGAAAGGGAAGGCTGCCAAAGGACATCCAATTGATATTGCTGCACGAATTCAGGCCATGAAGGTTTGTCAGCACAAAGAAGCGACATCGTATCGCCACTGCATGCACCAGCCTGCATCCATAGTAAGTTAGTTGTTTTTGTAACCATGGAATCTACTTCAATCAAGCTATGTGGTTACAGTCTAGTATTAGTTATAGCTTATGTCTCCTCTTAGTTATTGATTTTGAACAATAAAGATAGTTTTTTAATGAATGAATTTTAATTAAATAAATGCAGAGAAATGAATAATTCTCATTAATACTAAAATGAGAATTATTCTATTGTTCAGTACGCATTGAAAGGGATATTCGCTGCCGCTTGGGATCGACTTCAAGTACTTTAACGCTGACAATTTGACCTGGTTTAACGACATCATGCGGGTCTTTTACAAAACGGTTAGCCAATTGTGAGATATGCACCAAACCATCTTGGTGAACGCCAACATCGACAAAAGCACCAAAATTAGTCACATTTGTAACTGTACCTTCCAGTACCATGCCTTCAATAAGATCACTAACGCTTTCAATACCGTCTTGTAATGTAGCTGTTTTGAAGTCTGGACGCGGGTCTCTGGCCGGTTTTTCGAGCTCTTTGATGATGTCCTTGATGGTATAAAGGCCAAAGGTAGAATCGGTGTAATCTTGCGGGTTAAGTGATTGTAAGAAGTCACTATCCCCGATAATTGAACCTAAACTACGTTGGTTCTCTTGAGCTATGCGTTGCGCGGCGCTGTAAGCTTCAGGGTGAACACAGGAGTTATCTAAAACCTGTTTGCCATTCTGTATACGTAAAAAGGCAGCGGCTTGCTCATAGGCTTTGGGGCCAAGCCTAGCGACTTTTTTAAGCTGAGTTCGGCTTGTGAAAGCGCCGTTATGATCACGATAAGCAACGATGTTGTTAGCTAGTGTTGTGTTCAATCCAGAAATGCGGCTTAAAATTGCAGGTGAAGCACTATTTAGATCTACGCCAACTGCATTCACACAATCTTCAATCACAGCTTCAAGTGCTTGATTAAGCTCGGATTGATTTACATCGTGTTGATATTGACCAACACCAATCGCTTTGGGCTCAATTTTTACCAGCTCAGCTAGAGGATCTTGCAAGCGACGCGCTATCGACACCGCACCCCGAATCGATACGTCTAGGTCAGGGAACTCCTTAGTAGCAAGTTCAGATGCCGAGTAAACTGATGCACCAGCTTCACTCACAATAAGCTTTTGAGCATTAATTGAGTCGTGTTGCTTGAGCATCTCCGCAACGAGTTTATCGGTTTCTCGCGAGCCAGTACCGTTGCCAATACTAATCAGCTCAACATTGTGTTTCTTACTGAGCTTAAAAAGCTTATCAATGGCTTGGTCCCACTGATTTTTTGGTGGGTGGGGGTAAATCGTCGTGTGTTCTAACAAACGACCCGTTGGATCAATAACGGCAACTTTAACCCCAGTCCTAAGACCTGGGTCGAGCCCTAAGCTGGTTTTAGCACCTGCAGGTGCTGCAAGCAGAAGGTCGTGCAGATTCCGGCTAAATACTTTAATTGCCTCAGTTTCAGCGGTATCTTTTTGTTTTGCTATCAGATCTTTAGTAATTTTGGATTTGATACGACTTTGCCAAGCAGTGTGTACCGCTTGAGTGAGCCATTTCCCTGAAGGTCCGTAGTGTGGAAGACGTGACATCTTGGATAGGAAAACTTTATAACGGTCTTCATCAAAATCTAAAGCTGATTTCAGTATGCCTTCATTGATGCCGCGCAAAATCGCTAGCATGCGATGTGAAGGAACGGATTTGATCGCTTCACTATGAGCGAAGTAATCACGGAATTTTGAACCTTCGCTTTCTTTACCTTTGCTAACGGATACCTTTAGTTTGGCTTCATTCCACACACGTAGTTTTAGTTCGGCCTGTAACTTAAGATCTGTTAGCAGACGGTCAGTTAATACGGATTGAGCACCTTCTAAACAATCATCCTTTGAGCTGAAACCTTTATCAGAACAGATAAATTCTTTAGCTAAAGCGTATGGTTGTTGATCTGGCTTTTGAATGATTTGATCGAGTAATTTATCTAGACCAGCATCAATAGCGATTTGAGCTTTGGTTTTTCTTTTACTCTTGAATGGTTGATAGAGCTCTTCTAGCTCAGTTTTACCACTTATCTGGTTGATCTGCTGGTGGAGCGCTGGTGTTAATACGCCATCTTGTTGGAGCTTTTCTATGATCGTTTGTTTACGAGCCGCTAAAGCACGAAGATAATCTAAACGAGCTTCTAGTTGTCTTAACTGGGCATCGTCCAGTGCACCGGTAGCTTCCTTTCTATAACGTGCAATAAATGGGACGGTTGAACCGCCATCCAATAACTCGATTGCTGCTTTAACTTGCTGTGCTTTGACGCCTAGCTCTGTTGCGATCTGATTTGTAAGCTCCATAGAGTACTCTTACGCCTTCTGTAGAGTTTGCAAAATCCATTGCTTTAGTTGAGGTTCTGAGAGTGCACCTGCAACACGATTAATCTCTTTGCCTCCTTGAAACATCACAAGGGTAGGGATGCTACGGATATTCATATTTTGACTAGTACGTGGTGCTTTTTCTGTGTCTACTTTTGCAAAGAGAAGTATTTCAGATTCAGCTGCAGTCTTCTCAAATATAGGCTTCATCATCTGGCATGGGCCACACCAGCTTGCCCAGAAATCTACGATGACAGGTAACTCATTACTACCTACATACTTTTCAAAAGATTGGTCATCTAGCTCAGCTGGTTGATGTGTGTGTAGCGGACCTTTGCACTTACCGCACTTGCCGTCGACATGTGATTTGTCATCAGGAATACGGTTGGATGTATGACAGCTAGGGCAGACGATAATCATAAAGCTCACCAAATAATTGAAAGTTATTTATGCAAAGGGTAAAAATTTAAAAGCCTGATTGAGGTTAACTGCAATCAGGCTTTTTAGGCACTAGCGCTTAGGTTTATTCTACGCCTTGGCTCTTCAGGTAATCTTCGTAACCACCTCGGAAGTCGACAATGCCATCAGGCGTGATCTCTAGAATGCGGGTTGCTAGAGAGGATACAAACTCACGGTCATGGCTGACAAAGATCAACGTACCTGGGTAGTTCTCTAGGGCAAGGTTTAAGGATTCAATCGATTCCATATCCAAATGGTTGGTTGGCTCATCCATCAGCATGATATTTGGACGTTGAAGGATTATCTTGCCAAACAGCATACGGCCTTGCTCACCACCCGAGATCACTTTAACCGACTTATTGATCTCTTTTTGTGAGAACAGTAGGCGGCCTAGCGTACCGCGGATAACTTGCTCATCATCGCCTTCTTGGCCCCATTGACCCATCCAATCAAGCAGTGTTTTATCTTCTTCAAAATCAGCTGCATGATCTTGAGCGTAGTACCCAAACTCAGAGTTTTCAGACCACTTGATTTCGCCAGCTGTTGGTAGAAGGTCACCATACAGACAACGTAATAGGGTGGTTTTACCACTACCGTTAGGCCCGATAATCGCGATGCGCTCGCCAACCTCTACCATTAGGTTAAGGTCTTTAAACAACTCTTCATCAAAAGATTTTCCTAAACCTTCAACTTCTAATGCTAGACGGTGTAACTTAGTGTCTTGTTCGAAGCGGATAAATGGATTTTGACGGCTAGAAGGTTTCACCTCTTCTAGCTCGATCTTCTCTATACGACGTGCACGTGACGTTGCTTGCTTAGATTTAGAAGCATTGGCAGAAAAGCGGCTTACAAAGCTCTTAAGGTCAGCAATCTGTGCTTTCTTTTTAGCGTTATCAGCAAGCAGGCGTTCACGTGCCTGTGTTGATGCAGTCATATACTCATCGTACGAGCCTGGGTAAACACGTAGCTCACCATAGTCCAAATCAGCCATATGCGTGCATACACTGTTAAGAAAGTGACGGTCGTGCGAGATGATGATCATTGTGCAGTTACGCTCGTTAAGAACACCTTCTAGCCAACGGATCGTGTTGATATCCAAGTTGTTGGTAGGTTCGTCCAGAAGCATGATATCTGGCTCAGAGAATAGCACCTGAGCAAGGAGTACTCGGAGTTTCCAACCTGGTGCCACTTCACTCATTGGACCGAAGTGCTGTTCTGTTGGAATACCTACACCTAATAGCAGTTCACCTGCGCGGGATTCAGCACTATAGCCGTCCATCTCAGCGAACTCGCCTTCGAGCTCTGCTGCACGAATGCCATCTTCTTCAGTCATCTCCGGATTAGCGTAGATAGCGTCACGTTCTGATTTAACAGCCCACAACTCTTCATGGCCCATAATAACGGTATCCATGACGCTGAATTCTTCGTAAGCGAATTGATCCTGTTTTAGCTTACCGATACGCTCGTTTGGCCCTTTGGAAACATTGCCAGCGCTTGGTTCTAGGTCTCCGCCTAAGATTTTCATAAATGTGGATTTACCACAGCCATTGGCGCCAATTAAACCGTAGCGATTACCTTCGCCAAATTTAACTGAAACGTTTTCGAATAGAGGTTTAGCACCAAACTGCATGGTGATATTTGCTGTGGTTAACACGATATTAGATCCGCTATAGATGACTGCGCTCTTAAGGAGCGAGTAAGGAGATAAATTTGGTGCGTATTATGCCAATAAGCGCATGTAGGTAAAAGGTTGAAGCGTCGCTTTCTAGGCTCTTTCTAGGGTAAGGATTCAAAACAACTTACGCAAAACCTTATAGACCAAGGTATAGTTATAAGTACATATTGGAATAACAGACCTCCATCTAAGAAGTAGGACCATGCATTATGTCTGATCAAGACCAAACACAAGAAGTTACAAAGGGCCGCCTGACTACACGTACAATGGCTATGCCAGGTGATACCAACCCTTCAGGCGATATTTTTGGTGGTTGGGTGTTGTCGCAGATGGATATTGCGGCGGGTATCTGTGCAGGCCAGCGCGCACAGACACGTGTAGTAACCATGGCGGTAGATAGCATGTCTTTCATCCGTCCAGTGAAAGTGGGTGATGTGCTGGGCGTCTATACGGAAATTGTAAAAGTAGGCCGTACATCGATGGAGATTCACGTTGAAGCTTGGGTGCGTCGTAGTCGTATCGGAAAACGTGAAAAGGTAACGCAGGCTATTTTTAAGTTTGTCGCGATCGATGATGATGGCGTACCAACCCCTGTTCCTGCAGAAACCGATCTGCCAGCTTACGTTTTGGAAGATTAATCCGTGATTACCTTTTCGCTTATCAATACATTATCTGCACCAGAGGTAGAACCTCAATCTGATGTTCGTTATCTACTGAGACAAGTGGGTCGCAATCAAAGTTTGGTGCTGTGTTATGCGGTAAAACGGGACTTCCTTTCAGTACCCAAAACTTATTCAATTCTCGAATTTAGTGCTGATGAAGTGCTTGAAGTTCATCAGATGTCTATTGAAGACTATCTCGATGGATTTGAAGAGGATATGGATATACCGCAGGCAGGCTTTTATCAATTCGACACAGATGAGCCAGAGGAGGCTAGCGCTGATGATGAGGGTGAGACCGATGTCCTTGTGTTAGTGGTTAGCGGCAGTGTCTTTGAAGTTACCTACCAAACGCTCAAACAGCACAAAGATACCTATCACTGTGCCAATGCAGAACAAGCACTAATACAGTACTTAAGCGCTGAATAGATGCTCAGCTAACACCATCATATTACAGAGACTATGGATGGTGCTAAAAGCGGTAACAAGATAATATGAGCTTCACCTCAATGGAGGTGAAGTTTCATTGTATCTATGGATTGCCGAGCCTTACTTAATGCGCATTTTACACACCTCTGACTGGCACTTAGGTCAGCACTTTATTGGAAAAAGTCGATTAGCCGAACACCAAGAGTTTATTAAATGGCTATTAGGTGAAATTCAATCAAATCAAATAGATGCGTTAATAATATCAGGTGATATCTACGATACAGGTTCACCACCTAGTTATGCGCGAGAGTTATATAATCAACTGGTTATCGAAGTAAATAAACACGATTGTCAGTTAGTGGTTTTAGGCGGTAATCATGACTCTGTGTCCACGCTGAATGAATCCAAAGGCCTGCTTAAACATCTCAATGCGGAAGTCATAGCGAGTGTTGAATCAGAACTTGAGCAGCAGATTATTACCTTGAATCATCGCTCAGGTGAACCGGCTGCCATCCTGTGTGCAATTCCTTATATTCGTCCTCGTGATGTGATGCAAAGTGCTGCTGATCAATCGGCTAAAGATAAAGCGCATTCATTAGGCACGGCAATCGCAGAACACTACCAAGCCATCTATGATCTGGCTAATCAAAAGCGAAAAGAGCTTGGGCTGTCTATCCCGATCATCGCTACAGGGCATTTAACAGCAATGGGTGTTAAAACCTCTGAGTCTGTTCGTGATATCTATGTTGGCAATCTAGAGGCATTTCCAGCCAGTGCATTTCCACCAGCAGATTACATCGCTTTAGGCCATATTCACCGCCCACAGATAGTCGCTAAGTCTGAGCATATTCGCTATTGCGGCTCACCAATCCCTTTAAGCTTTGATGAGATCGGTACTCAAAAGCAGGTATTGATGGTTGAATTTGAACAAAGCCATTTAAAAGAGATAACACCGCTTTTAGTGCCGACCTTCCAGCCAATGGCAAGCATCAAGGGTGATCTTGATTCAATTAAAGCGCAGTTGGATGAACTTGAAGCTGAACAGCATGAACTTCCTGTTTGGTTATCGATTGAGGTTCAAACCCAAGATTACCTGAATGATCTTACCCAACGTATTGAGCAACTAACTCAAGATCTTAACGTTGAGGTTCTGCAACTGCGAAGGGCTCGCAAACAGATCCAGAGAGGTTTAGTCGGCAAGGAGAAAGAGACGCTCTCCGAATTGAATGCTTACGAGGTTTTCACACGTAGGCTTAACGATGAGGTTTTCGAATCTGAAGCTGAACAAAACCGTATTCAACGACTTAAAGACCGCTTCTGCCAGATCGTAACGACTGTTGAGTTTGAAAATGATCTTCCTGCCAGTAAGCCAGCGGATGAGTTCTTTTCTTCAATACAGACACCTCCTGCTCAAGACTGCCAAGAGCAAGAGCAAGATGATCGCTCAGAACCAGAGGATTTAGGGGATCCTAGTAAGCACGCTCCAGTTGATGCATCTGATAGTGATCATGAATCAGAAGAGCTTGGACAGGAAAAACAGAACGACAACAACACGCTGAATCTGTATTCTTTAGAGAATGATCCTGTCGATGAGCCAAAATCCATTCCAGTTAAAAACAAGCGCGTAACAGGCAAAACGGAAAAGGCCGAGCCGGGTAAACAGCCGAATGAAACTAAGATCGATCAAGACGATCTTTTCTCTGCTTTAGCTCCGAATACAGCAGAGGAGAAGAGCCTGTGAAAATATTAGCGCTGCGTTTTAAAAACATTAACTCGCTAAAGGGTGAGTGGAAGATCGACTTTACTCAATCACCGTTTATCGATAATGGTCTTTTTGCCATCACAGGCCAAACAGGTGCCGGTAAGACGACAATTTTAGATGCGATCTGCTTGGCCTTGTATCACCGTACGCCACGCTTAGGGACTATCTCTAAAAGCACGAATGAACTGATGACTCGCGGTACAGCAGACTCGCTCGCTGAAGTTGAGTTTGAAGTAAAAGGTAATTGCTATCGTGCATTTTGGAGCCAGCGTCGTTCCAGGGATCAGGTTGATGGCAATCTACAAGAAGCCAAAGTTGAATTGGCAGAGGTAAGCGAAAGCGGTGAAGGTAAAATCATCGCTTCGCAGGTTAAGCAGAAGAATGAGCTAATCGAGACAATCAGCGGCTTAAACTTTGACCGCTTTACTAAATCCATGATGCTCTCTCAGGGCCAGTTCGCAGCGTTTCTTAATGCTGATGCCAATGAAAGAGCCGGTTTACTCGAAGAGTTAACCGGTACGGCTATCTACAGCTTGATATCTGAAAAGGTATACGAGCAATTCAAAGAGGCAGATAACCACCTCAAACAGCTAGAAGCTCAGGCTAAAGGTGTTGAGCTGTTATCGGATGAGAAGATTGTTGAGCTTAAATCCGAACAAACAACGATTAGTATACAGCTTAAAACCTTAGAGAAAGAGCAGAGCGAACAGCAATCAAAGGAACGCTGGTGGACTGATCTGCAAAAAGCTGAGCAACAAAAGCAAAGTGCTTTGGCTGAACAAGAAAGCGTTAAGCAACGTAAAGAAGCCGCTAAAGGCTCTCTTGAAAAGCTAGCAGTGAGTGAACCGGCTGAGAAACTTAAAGCACCTTACCAGCTATATCAAAGTGCACTGCAACGGCTTAGCGATCTTACACAGATCAAGGAGCAGAATTCAGCTCAATTAGTGACGGCTACAGATCAGCATAAAAGTTCAGCGCAAACTCTAAACGAAGCAGAGCTCCAACTGAAACAGGCTAAGCAGCAACAAACAGAACAAGAAACGCTGATTAATGAACAGGTAGTGCCGTTGGATGCTGAGATTGAAAGGCTTTCAAAGTTAAAAGAGAGTGCTACTGCTGAGTTAAAAAAGCATCAGTCTGAATTAGAAAAGCAGAAAACAACACAAACGCAGATTATCGACAAGATTAATCAAGCCAAGGCTGAAACCTCACAGCTTGAAAATCAAATAGACGAACTTCGTCATCTTGAAGGTGCTGCAGAGCGTATCCCTTTATGGCGTAGTCAGCTAGAGCAAACTCAGCAACATACGGCTGAAGTTAAAAGCCTGACAGATCATCTTTCTTGCTTACAAAATCAAATAGATGCGGAAAAGCAAAAAACTGAGCAGCTACAGCAACATCTTTCTGAAAGCACAAAACAAAAAGAAAACTTAAATAGTAGCTTTCAACAGACTCAACAGCAGCTTCAATCGATATTAAATGGCCGAGTATTGGCAGATATAGAAGCACAGTACAATCAGCAACAAACGCTGCAAAAAAGCTTTATTCAAGCAAAGAATCTGTCTGTTCAGCATATCCAGTTAGAAAGTGAGCAGACTGGAGTCAGTGATGAGTTAAGTCAGCTGGAAGTGACTGCTCAGAAAATTGAAGGCGATCTCACTAATCTTCGTGAGCAGTATCAAAGGGAAGATCAGCAGTTCAAAGATTTAAAGCGACTGTTAGAGCAAGAGCGTCAAATACAAAATCTCGAAGCAGAACGGGCTAAGCTTCAACCGGATCAGCCTTGTCCGTTGTGCGGTTCAAAAGAGCATCCCCTAGTGGCTGATTATCAACCTATAGATATGGGCGAAACCGAACAGCGCTTTGTCAAGACTGAGCAAGCGCGTGATCAGCTTAAGACTCAAGGTACTCAACTAAGAGAGCGTTATAACCAATTAACGAGCGTTCAGATAGTTAACCTTAAAACCCGCCTGCAGCAGACTAATGAACAGCTACAGCAACTTCTGCAAGAGTGGCAAGTTTTACAGCAACTGTTGGGGTTTAGTTTCGGACCAAATCAGACTGAACAGCTTGATTATGCAACTACGCAATTCGAGCAGCAGCTAAATAACCAGCAAACTGAGATCGAACAGCTGCGCCAGTTAGGTGAGCAGGTCAATCAGCAGCAGCAAGGAATCCATGCGGCAGAACAGACCTTACAGCAAGCTCAAGCCAACTTAGAATTGTCCAATAAAGAGTGTGAAAACCTAACTCAGTTGCAGCTTAAAGATACACAGCGTCTGCAAGAGCTTAACGAGCAGATCGCTATGATTAAGCAAGGTCTAGCTGAGGAAGTGGCTGAATTACAACTAACGCTACCCGAACAAGGGCTAACCGATTGGTTAGATGCGTTAGAAAACCAAATTGCTAACTTACAACAGTTACAGCAGCGCCTTGAAACCTTAAATCGCAGCCTAGAAACATCTGCGGTTGAGTTAACTCAGGCTAACCAATCGCTAGAAAAGCAAACTGGACTCTGTACCGAACAGCAAAACAGTCTTAATGATCTGTCAAAGGACCTTACTGAGAAACAAATAGGGCGTCAGGAGCTATTTGGTGATAAATCAGTTGCAGAGGAGCGCTCACGTCTACTTGCAGAGGTAAACAAAGCTGAGCAGAACCACCAGCAGATATCTGCTACACATAAACAGCACGAAACCGAGCTAACCCGTTTGCAAACAATGATTGCTGAGCAAGAGCAGCAATATAATCAGCTCCAAACTGAATTCAGTGTCCAACAAATTGAATGGCAACAAGCACTAGCAAGTAGCCCATTTGATTCTGAGCAGGCTCTTATTGATGCACTAATTTCTGACGAAGAAAGGCAGCAGTTAAAAGCGCTAAGCGAAGAGATCGCCAAAGCTGAACAGCATTCTGAAACTTTACTTAAACAAGCTGAGCAGCAACTAATAGAGTTACAGAAGTGTGGATTAGAAAGACAGTATGAAAAGATCAATGGTGAGCAAATCGCTATAGAGTTGGCTCAGCTAGATAATCAGATTAAACAGCTTTTACTTCAAAAGGGCGAAGGCACTGCACTACTACAAGATAACGAAAAGCGCCGTGAATCGCAACAGCAGCTATTTGCTGAGGTAGAGCAGTCAAAACAAGAATATGATGATCTTTCCTATTTGAACTCCCTTATTGGCTCTCAAAAGGGAGATAAATTCCGCCGCTTTGCTCAAGGCCTAACACTCGACCATTTGGTTCACCTAGCGAACAAACAGCTAGAACGTCTGCATGGTCGTTATATGCTGCAGAGAAAACAATCGGGTGCTCTAGAGCTTCAAGTACTGGATACCTGGCAAGCAGATACCGTGCGCGATACCAAAACATTATCAGGCGGTGAAAGCTTCCTAGTCAGCTTGGCATTAGCATTGGCCCTGTCAGATCTTGTTAGTCAGAAAACCAGTATCGATTCACTGTTCTTGGATGAAGGTTTCGGTACCCTCGATAGTGAAACCTTAGATACGGCATTGGATGCGTTGGATAGCCTAAATGCATCAGGCAAGATGATTGGTGTTATCAGTCATATTGAAGCAATGAAAGAGCGCATCCCTGTGCAGATTAAAGTTAAGAAGATGAGTGGGTTGGGTACGAGTAGGTTGGAAGAGCAGTATTCGATGGCAGGTTGAACAGAGAGCTAGATTCAATCTAGCCCTCATAAATTTATTTCTATAGATCTTGTAATGGGCTAATAACAGCACGCCCTCCACGATTAAGTACATGGGTGTAGATCTCAGTGGTTCTTACATCGCTGTGACCTAGTTGTTCTTGAACGGTTCTTATATCTGCACCGCGTTCTAAGAGGTGTGTTGCAAAACTGTGGCGAAGGCTATGGCAGGTTGCGGGTTTATTAATACCTGAGGCTATCACCGCTTTTTTAAAGGCTCTTTGTAAGGATCGGTCATAAATATGATGCCTTCTGATCGCATTGTTTTCACGTTTATCGACTGAGCGAGCCTTAGCTGGAAACAGATATTGCCATGCAAATTCAAAAGGGGCATTGGGATATTTTTTTGAAAGAGCATAGGGCAGATAGACCCCATCCCAATGTTCAGCTTCACTATCCTCTTGAAAATAAGCTTGGCATATCTCTATTTGTCTTTGTAAATCAGCAACGCAGGCTTCAGATAATGTAGTTATACGATTTTTTCTGCCTTTGCCATCATTTACAGTGACAGAGAGTCTGTGAAAATCGATGTCTTTAATACGAAGCCGGCATACTTCCATTAATCTTAATCCTGAGCCATACATCATTTTCGTACAAGCTAGATACTCCCCCTGTAAATTAGAGAATATAAGCCTTAATTCGGACTTAGACAGAACTATCGGAAGTTTTTTGGGTGTTTGAGCACGATGAAAATCACCTAATTGTAGTGATGCTGGATCCCAGCCAAGTACCTGTTTGTACAGATACATGAGGGCATTTAATGCTGTCTTCTGAGTTGAAGGGGAAACTTTCTGTTTAAGAGCAAGATGCTCTAGGTATTTGACTATGTCTACAGTCGTTAGGTTATTAGGGTGCTCTCTGTCGTGGAAGCGTATGTAATTGAGAATCCAGTAGATATAGGTTTGCTCAGTGCGTTTGCTGTAGTGGCGTGCACGCAAATGATCGCGAATTAATTGAATAAAAGGTGAGGGCATAACACACATCCTTGTGCTGTTTTTATATACAGTATTTCATCCGTTTGTATGTTGTGCAAGGATAGTACGTCAAATTGACGCTTTTTCACAAAGCTCAAAATTTTTAAAGCAAGGAAAGCTAATGAAAATCAAACATCTGCAAAACTTTTCTAATTTATATTCTTGGAGATATATGTCAAATTGTCGTGTTTAAACACGTCAATCTGTCATATATTTAGCTGTTATGCGCACACATAGACAGTACTTAAGATGTTCTCACCCAGATTGATCTTTATAGTGTTTTGCCTGATAAGCTCGCTTACAAATGCAAGTAAATCCCCTGTGACAGAACAGGAGTTTATACTGCTAAAAAAAGAGTTCAATTCACTGGGTTATGTTGTCTCTGAATTTGGGACACAGCATCTCACTATTTGGGATAAATCTGAGTTACCGTTGGGGGGAATTTCATCAACAGATGAGCAATATTCAGATACCCTCGAAGATCTAAAACGAGAAGTAGGGGCACAGTTGTATATCGAAACAGATAAAGCTTATGTATCAAGTTGCTACGAGAATTATAAGGGCAGGGATAAGACGCATTTGTGTGTTAGCTTTTTCAGAAATCGAGATATCAATGTTTATATGTTTTTCCCTCCAAAAGAAGAAGCCGTCTTTAAAAAAATAGTTAAATTAATCAACGATGCGTTAGAAGGTGAATAGTATTTTCCTTTTAGCGCATAACAAGAAAAGGCATCCGACGCATACTGTGCGGCTGCTTTAAGCGTTACATCTACTAGGAAAGTAAGATGAAGAATTCAAAATATGGAATGTTCGGTATCGTAGTTGGGGCGTTCGCTCTACTGCTTGCGTTAGTGCACTTTTGGGCTGGTCCTTTTTCAGCACAACCCACCCTTGAAACTGTTGTTGCCCAAAAGGCTGCATCTATTAGGTCGGCTGCTCTTGATGCATTAGCGGGTAAAGAGCCTGCTAGTGAGAGCGCAACAGCACATTGGGACGCAGATAAAATTGCTGATGTTGTAACAGCCCTATTCGGTGGGCTTGCTGTGATATTTGCAGTTTTATCACTAGTTCAAAAAGAACCAACTCGTGTTGCCGGAGGAGCCGCCGCTTTAGGTGTTAGTGCCATAGCTTTCCAATTTATAGCAATGTATGCAATGGCATTATTAGTGGTTTTACTCATTGCAGCTGTCATATCGAGCTTAGGCATTGGGTAAATGTAACAAGGGTGGGCACATACGCCAGCAAAGCTGGCTAGGACAACCGCTGCGCGGTTGCCCGTGCCACAAGCGTTAGGTTTAGCATGAGTGCAGATTACAATTGGAAGTGTGCAGTTTGCGATACTGTGAATATTGGTGAATATAATTTTTGTTCTAAATGTTCATCTTCAGCAGAGCTTAATTCAATTGAAATCGCTGAACGGAAAAGAGCTGTTCGAGAAGGGGTGGCATTTGATGATCAGTCAGATGAAGTATTAGCACCCAGAACTAAACAAGGTAAAGCACTTGCTTTGGCAACTGATATTTCCATGGGGGAAAACCCAGAAGCTCGAATGCTGGGTACTATTTTCTTTTACGTTGTAATTCATGTGGCAATCGTTGCAATAGCCATTCGAACTTATCAACTAGGAAGCCTCGATGGAAATTCTTTGGTATCAGCATTTATTGGTATTTTTGCTGCTTTAGAAGTTAAGAGGTTTTGTTTAGGTAAAACCACATATTTAGAAAGTTATATAGCTACAGCTGTCAAAGGTAATACATTCATAAGATGGATAGGTCTAGCTCTAGACATTGTGTTGTTCTATGTGGCCTTAGCAATAATATAAACCTAACAATCAAAGGCATCCGACGCATTCTGCGCGGTAGCTTTAGGCGTTAGTTGCAAATGGAAGATTTGAGCATCAACCTATCTAAAGATGAAAAGTCGCTACTGGTTGAGTTGACTGACTTTGGAAAGTCACTGCCTGAGCTTATATCAGAGATTCACTCCGACTCACCCGCATTAAGTCTGGTTGAGAAGTATACGCTTGCAATAAACACAGTAACTTCCTTAGTCTCAAAAGATTTGGTCTTGCTTTGTGAGCTAGATTGCTCGTCGACTAAGCCATATTCAGCCAATACTGCTAATAGCATTCCCTTGTCAGAGCTTTCTAGCTTCCTTAATGATCCATATAATTGGTCTGTATCTACATCCCGAGATGGGAAAAAGAGCTATGAGTTAGCACCAACCGATCTGGGTGAAGAGCTACTCGACCAAATATTTGGTATAAGTAGTAGCAACTAACAAGGCAATTAAAGATCGCCGGCATAAACACGCCGGCTGGACGCCCAACACTCCGGTTGCTTTGTGTTGTCGCTGCGCTCCAAACTAACACAAAGCAGTCTACGTATTGGCCGCCCTTTATTGCGGCGTTAACTGTCTAGGAAACTATGAGTACGAGATTAGGGACAATCGCAATTATTCTCTCATCATGCGGAATCGCATTGATCCTGCTATGCCTTAATGCTCATATGTCTGATGACGGCATTAACCTTAAGCTGGCTCCCCCTATTGCAGAGTTACTGGGCATCATTAGTGATAGTACGCAATCAGAACCTTCATATAGACCTAGTAGTTTCTTTGAACTTAGTGAAACAGCGGCCATTTATATTATTGGTGGTATCGGTATTTCGTTAGGGTTGGTTTCGGTTGGAATCGGGTTCTTTTCAATTAAAAGAGGGGAGCTACCGTTGGTTTCGTTTGGTGCAATTTCATTGGGAGTAGCGCCAATAATTTTAGTTAGTATCAAAATTGCGTTAGGTTGCTTCGTAGTTATAGGTATCACGGCAATTTGGTACAGAAATACAGTTAACAATCAAAGCCATCCGACGCATACTGCGCGGCTGCTTTAGGCGTTATAAGGCCAGAAGATGAAGATAATAGTAATTGTTTTTCTCTTATTACTTTTAATGTCTCTTTCGTTTGCTGCGTTAGTATCTTCGTGTATGTGGGGCTGCCCAAATACAGGGATTCAGTTATTTTTTAAGGTCACTACATCAGTTCTAGCTATAGCTTTCTTGTACAGTGTTTTCATCGGTACATGTGCACTGAAGCAATACTGCAAGGATAAGAAAAATGGAATTAAGTAGTGCCGTATTGCGGCCCTATAACAAGGCCATCAAAATTCGCCCTTCGGGCTGGACGTCGCTTGCGCTCCGCCCTTTATGGCGGCGTTAGATTAATCGAATGAATCAACGCCGATTTATAAATGACATAATTAAACCTTGGGATGAGCTTAATTCTTTGCTTTCTCAACAGTATGCGTTTCAACCTGATCTGTCTGATATAACTAGATTGGCTGGAAGTATCGCTGTATCAATTCGCCACCAAGTAGATTTTGTAGAGTTAAACGACAATCAGGCAAACACACTCTCTGAAGCTCATAGAATAATTTGTGATGCCGGAGATTACTGGAAGCATGGAAGCTTAAGGAAAGAAGAGCGCAATTGCCCTATAACGGTGGCAGCTGCGTTCGAATACGCAGATAACGGTACATTTAGGTTTATACGCAATATCGCGAGCTTGACTCATAATTCGCGAGGCGAAAGCGACTTCCTAGAAACCTCTGTTCAGGCTGCAAAGTTTTGGATGTCTCAACATGGTTTCAATGTGGAGTGGAATGGTACGCCTACCACTGCAACACCTAAATTCGAATTTGCTGCCAGATTACAGTTTAATCCTAAATACTGTATCAACATGTCTAGCACGCAGATCAAATTCTTCAAAAGAGCAGCCAATGGGGAATTAATACCATTTGATCCACCAGAAGTTCGTTTTGAGGTTTATGAGTAGCCGTAATCTAACAAATCAATCAAATCGCTTCGCTTGGACGCGCTTTGCGCGCCATTTATTGAGGCGTTAAGAGTCATCAAGGAATGAAGATCGCATTTGGATATTTAGCAATACCAGTTTTATTTGGCTTTTGCGTCGCTATTTATTCAAGCCTCGTTAGAGGCTTCAGCATCGAGGAAAACTGGGTCCAATACTTCTATGGAGTTCTGTTCTATTTGGCTCCATTTGCAATGTTTTCAATATTCCATTTATTGCTTCATCCTCATATCTCAGTAGTACATGCAGGCTATATTGGTTCCGTATTAGCATTATTTCTAATCGCTGCATTTTGGCTATTACCACCAGACCCATCAGGGTTGCCTATTCAATGGATGGCATATTGGCCTTTGGCAGGAATATTAATGGTTTTATTTTCAGGGGGTACTTATGTTTTCTGGAAGTACCGAAACTCTTAACAAGGGTGGGCACATCCGCCAGCAAAGCTGGCTAGGACAGCCGCTGCGCGTCTGCCCGTGCCACAAGCGTTATGCGCAAATGAGATCATGGATGAACCGGAAACTTATTCTTTTAATTTTGAGCTTTGTTGCTACCAATGCAAACGCCGAGGCGTGGTCTCCTAAAGTGGAGTTCAACCTTGAGGGCGGCACTTACAAAGAAACTCTGATTTGGGTGTCTGGCACTTCATATGCAATGTCAAAACACGAAGAATTATCAACGCTGAAAGGTGCTAACGGTCTGTTCTGCAATGCGCCTAAAATCTTCGATTCAAAGTTAATTCTCAATTGTTTAAATAATAAACATGGAGGTCAACTTATAACCTCTGAAACAGCCATAGAGACAATATTTGCATGCCTCTCGGAGAAATTTCAGTGTTTATAAAACCGCATAACAAGGGTGGGCACATTCGCCAGCAAAGCTGGCTAGGACAACCGCTGCGCGGTTGCCCGTGCCACAAGCGTTATGTGTCAAAAATAATCTAGGAATTATGAATACAGGGAAAGTTGCAATCATCATATCTATTTGGCTCTGTTGGCCAATCATCGCTGTTGTAGCTTCGTTTATAATATTTGGTTTTGAAGGCCAGTGTGCAGTCGATAACTGCGATCCTAATCATGAGTGGTGGCATGACGTTCTATTTGTAATGTATTTAGTCTTACCTCCAATATTGATGTCTGTTTTTGTAATTCTGCGTAAAGGAAAGGGTTAGGAGTTTTCGTCATGCCACATAACAAGTTTGTTAATAATCGCCCTGCGGGCTGGACCGCAAACTGCGCTGCTTCGCAGCAATGCGGCCCATTACAAAAGCGTTATGTGTCCTTATGAGCATTGAGCATCTCGATGTATTGAAGAGAAACTTGGCCGAGTCTAAGTGGATCATTGATGAGGAATTACAAGGGAATGATTATGACATCTCTGGATATTGGGTTGTTATAAGGCCTAACGGTACAAACGAGCACACTATAGTGTTTGAAGGTTTAGATGAGGCAGGGGTTCTTCCCATGGAAAAGTCATATGCGTGTCATATACAAGGAAACAATGAGTTGAGTTTGTATTTCGGGAACTTGAAAAATACTTTCCCGTTAGAGCTCGAGGCATTCGTGAGTAAATTATCTCTTGAAAACACATAACAAGAACATCAAAAGTCGCCCTTCGGGCTTGGACCGCCGCTGCGCTGCGGCCCTTTATGTTGGGCGTTAAAACTCAAAATGGAAATCGAATGGAAATCGAAAAAGATTTAAAGGATTTTCTCCGTCAAGGTCTACAACTCGAGTATGACCACACCAAAGCCGAAGCAGGTTTTATCGGTTTACATTCTCTTGAAGAACTAAGCGAAGGCGTGGTTTGGGTTTGTCCTGAAGCCAATGAAGGGTACTACGAAGTTCCAGCAGTAAGTCTTTCTAGTACCTGTGAAGCTTATGATCCAGAGTTTCTGTTACTTTGGCTTCCTAAAGAAAAACTTTATGGAGCTTGGGATTGTGATCATTGGTCTTTAACTGTTTTTCCTGGCGCAGTTTGGACAGACATTATTGCTGATCCCGTTAAATATCTAAATGCGCAGTGGATTCCGGATCTCGTTGGGAAGCAGATCATACCAAAAGGTTATTCGATTAATGAGGGTATGCCATTCTAATGTTGAATTTTAACAAGGCCATCAAAAATCGCCCTAAGGGCTGGACGTCGCATGCGCTCCGCCCTTTATGGCGGCGTTAGAGAGGCGCGATGAAAGTATTTGCCGTTGTTCTTGTTTCACTAGCATTGGCTGCATGCAGCTCTGGTGATGACTCTTTTAGTATCGCTAGAGAGTGGGGATATTTACCAATCACTGAAAGAGATCATTTTGAGAAGAAAAAGCAGTGCTCTCAAAAGTTCTACTCAAGTAAATATTATCGATATGCGGATGTTGAACCGTTTTCTCTCGAGGAAGCTGAGATCACAGGTATGTCAAAGCAGCATTACTTAGGTGACACGTGCTTACTTGCAACTATTACTAGTAGGGTTTACGTAGCAAAAGAGCTTAGACACAAAAGTTATTATCGTATTAATGTTGAAGTGCCAATGCTAAGCGAAAACCGCCCAAGCCAAGGGGTTATATTTAGTCGTGTTCTGCAAGAAAATGAAGTAGGGGATTTCTTTAAAGGTAAGTCGATATCTGAAGTGGTTGAGTATTTACCTGAAAGTAGGAGGGTGAAATTCACTATTAATACTAAGTCATTCAGCTATGTATTACCGGCCCTCTAACAATCAAAGGCATCCGACGCAAACTGCGCGGCTGCTTTAGGCGTTAAATGCCTATTCTGGGCGCAAAAAAGTTAGAATATCGCCTTTAAAATCGTTATCTAAATAATCGGTATGTTCTGGCTTAGAAAACGTTGATACATAACCAAGATCAAGTAGTTTTTTTGCCAATTTGTTTTTTCTACCCCGACCTGGATCTACGATTATGACCTCGCACCGTGGGTTTGAGTGCTCCTGAATGAACCCTGTGAGTAATTCGACGTGTACATCTTCATACAACAGATCGCTGCCTATTATTAAGTCAAAGCGTCCTAAAGTATCATCGTTATCTGCCCAGCCAGTTCTTTCAAAAGGTATTGCGTTGTCCCCATTAAGCTTTGTGTTTCTGTTTAAAAAGTTATTTGTTTCAGGATGATAATCAGTTGCTGTGATATCGATATTCTTTTTATTGAGCAATAGACTACTCAGAGCGGTTCCGCACCCAATTTCAAGAACTCGTTTGGTGCCAATATCATAATTACTCATGTGGTGCGCGAGTACTAAACTTGATGGCCAAATAATTCCAAAAATAGGCCATGCAGCAGAACAAATACCCAGTTTTTCGGCAACCCCATCAGGGTCGTGAAACTCTTGCTTGTTACGTAACGTGCAAAGGTGAATATCTATATTTCCAAACTCAATAGTTTGGTAGCATACGCGTAGGTCTGTCATTTGGCCGCCTCAAAAGTGAGCGCTCAGCCAAGTATCAAGGATAATTGACAAAACGAAGAGCTTATTAGGTTACAGTGATTCGAGGAGAGTGCAATGCATTTAACAAGTGCCGGCAACCGACTGCCAAAACGGTCACTTGTTTTGCAAAAAGCCGCAAAACAAGCGCCCATTTTGTCCGCGGCTGCGGCAGGCGTTAAATGTCAAATGAGCGAAAGTTTATGAACGGATTTACCAGAACAGTTCTAATTCTACTGGTAGCTGTAGCATACCCATTTGTGTGGGGGCAAATAGTTGCCGAAGTAACTCTTTGGATAATCAATAACAATTACAATAACGCAATCTATGAACTGTTACGTGGAAGTATAAATTTTTTATGTACATTGTTCGTAGCAAGCCTGCTGTTAGTGCCATTATTTACAATCAATAAACGCTATATCTACATTTCGGCTTTATGTTGCTCATCGCTTATCTTTTTCAAGTTTTATATATTTGATGCAGCTATTCGTTCTGAAGGGGGCATTCAAGCTAATTTCTTAAGTGTATTTGGCAATGCTCAGAATGTCATAACTATGGTGAGCATGATAGTTGCGCCGTTCTTGGTAGCAATTATATGGAATAAAACATTTAACAAACAAAGGCATCCGACGCATTCTGCGCGGCAGCTTTAGGCGTTATGTTTCAAAAAGGGAATGCCAATGAGTACTGCGGACAAACTAGATACGATCATTTATTTGCTAGTTACACTTATTCTAATCGTCGTCATTAAAACTTTAATCACTGCTTTCTACAGAAGAGTTTCTGGTAATTCACAACGTGAAGTCCTCAATGTATTAATAGACAAGGGTGAATATGATTTTGCGCTTAAGAAATGTAATCGGGTACTTAAAAAAAGGCCGAAGGATTCTTATTTCTTATGGATGAAAGCAAACATCCTTTTCAAACTAAACAGCTTAGATGAAGCTAAGGAATTGTTTCAAAAACTTTCAGAAGAAGAGCCGTTATGGAAAGAAGACGCTGAGAAGTTTTTAAATGTAATTAACGAAAAAACATAACAAGGGTGGGCACATCCGCCAGCAAAGCTGGCTAGGACAGCCGCTACGCGTCTGCCCGTGCCACAAGCGTTATATCTCATTCAATTTGGTGCAGTAAATGAAATGTGAAGTTTGTGGACGTTCAATCACTATTAACTGGGGTAACGACTCCGCAGTTGTGTGTGAAGAGCACCGTGATCACATCGTTCAGATAACAGCTGCAAAAGAAGCAAAAGCTAAAGAATGGCACGATGGGCAGTCTAAGCCACCATCTACAGAAGTTGAAGCTACCACAGAAAGGTTGCTATATGTTTGGTGGGCTTTTACTTGGCGCTATGTGCTTTTAATGGGAATCATCGGAAGCTTTTTGGGAGCATTGCTTCATCATTCTTTGCAAGTTTTAGTAGCTCAACAAGTTCTGACAATTTTAGTCGCTAAATATATTGAAGGCGGATTTAACTTGGTTTTGGCTGCGTTCTTCATCTTTATCGCGCTAGATACATTAGTTGGCAAAAAAATTGGCAATGTTAGGTTGGTATTAGTTAGCTCTAAGCCAGCAGAAGACAATGAAATATAACAATCAAAGGCATCCGACGCATGCTGCGCGGTAGCTTTAGGCGTTATGAGTTCAGGTAACCAACGATGGTCAAAAATGTAATTATTGCTCTGCTTATGGTTACTCTTTCCGCAGTTCTTTCTCTTCAGTGGTACAAGGAGGGCTTTGTGTTCTCAGGAATCGGTGATTATCGTCAATTTGATCAAGAGAATTATTGGTTAGTAGCTCACAAAGACAAGCCTGGGTTTGCCTTTTTCTCAAGTCAGTCGAAGCTCGTGGCTCAGTTAAGTGATTCAAATGGAGATGGTGTTGTTGATCTGCTTATATATTCCACTATTGATGAAGAACGTAATCAAAGAATTGAGTATGAAGATTATGGTATGGATGGGGAAATGGATTTAAGAACCATCTATCCAGAGGGCAGAAATGGAAATTCTTCGTACGAATTAGCTTACTTAGGTACTTGGTACAAGTTGGAAGGAAAAGGACCCAATTTGCACATTAAGGTTGGAGGCCAATCAATACCTGTCGTTAATGAGGAAGGTTTCCTATCAGTTAAAACTCATAACAAGGCGCTTAAGTAATGACGCGCGTTGCGCGCCACTTAGCTGAGCGTTATGTGTCTAGGTAAATTGCGGTGAAAAAATTATTGCTCGGAGCACTAATATCAGTACCTGTAGTTATCGGGCTAATAGCATATTCATACCTATCAGGCGTTTGTGTTAAAGATCGAAGTTTTGCAAAGGTACAGGTAATTGAGCACCTTGAAAGAGAGGGATTACCTACAGAGTTTCTAAAGTTTGATTCTAAACGGTCATCACAGTGTAAAGTCTCGTTTATTTATCAAAATAAAATGAATGAAATTTACTTCTCAGTAATAGATGGCGGCAAAGTAACATGGTGGGACGTAAATGAACGCGGCTCACTTTAAACACATAACAAGAAAAGGCATCCGACGCATGCTGCGCGGTAGCTTTAGGCGTTATATTTCAGGGAAGATATGAAACCAGTCCTTAAAACCTTAGCTGCTATCTCAGTTTCCTTGATAGTTTTTGTATCAGGGATGGTTGTTGGCAATGGCTACCAGATCACAGACTTCCTATGTCCGGGTCCTGTATCTCCACACGTACTTGAGGAAGATTTCGTATCAGATAATGGTGTTATCTTCCCAAAGGGCACTGTCATTCCTCTGAGAAAGTGCGCTTACATGCAGCGGTTTAAATGGAACTTTGCAATCGACAACTCGGTAGAGTTAAGACCTACAGAAAACACTAAGGGGCATGAATATGGGTTTTCTGTTTTGGGTCCAAAAGGGCAATGAAATATAACAAGTTTGTTAATAATCGCCCTTCGGGCTGGACCGCAAACTGCGCTGCTTCGCAGCAATGCGGCCCATTACAAAAGCGTTATGTGTCAATAAGCTGATGCCATGGATATAAGGTTTAAGCTGCAAAAAGCAGCAACAACAATACGGAAATACCAGTTAGCTTTAAAAGTACTTTGTGCTTCGTGTACGCTAATGTTGATTGCTCCATTCATGATGTTCGGTATAGATCATGTACCTAATATCGATGCAATTCTGCTTCCTTTTTCCGTTTTATGGTTGTGTTTTGGTTTGCTGTATTTTGGCGCGTTCTATGTAGAGATTGAGCCAAAGCCTCAGCAATCAGCTTCGTCTTTGGAAAAATTAGCAACATATTGGTCTATTGGCTTTGAGTGGTTCGCGATGTTGGGTTTTATATCGTGGTTTATTTTAGGGTTAACCGCTGTTGGTGCTGGTATTTACCATTCAGTAGGTTTACACACATAACAAATCAATTAAATTGCTTCGCTTTGACGCGCTCTGCGCGCCATTTATTGAGGCGTTATGTGTCCCATTAAGTTATGAAGACAACCATTACGATAGATAGAGATGCAAGTGATATACCTTCAGATGAGGTATTGAATGATGAGTCGCATAAATTAGGTGCCAGTGTCGATAAAGACAACGGTGATATTTACTTAGAATTCTCTAGCCGTGAAGCTATGCGTGACTTTGCCTTAAGTTTACTACACGAGTCAATATATGGAGCTGGTGATATTGAAATGTATCCACTGGGCTTTGAAGGTAAATGGCAAGTAGTTAGTGGTGTTAGGTTAACTGAAAGTAGCTCAAGAATTTTCATTAACTTACCCGATGACAAACACACATAACAAGTCGCTCAAGTAATGACGCGCTTTGCGCGCCACTTAGCTGAGCGTTAAATGATATGCGCGACATAGACCTCAAAATAGACCCTAAGCTCAAAGAGCATTTTCAAGATGTTTTGAAAATCGATCCTAATGCTCAGCTTGGTGTAGTGTTATTCAAAGATCAGCTTAATGGTGTGGGACCTATTGTTTGGTCCATGGGATTGTTTACACCAGATGAAGCTGCAGAAATACGAGCAAGGCCTGATACTTCTTTAATGGTTGATGGCATGGAATTACTTATAACTCAGCCAGAATTAGCTCATGAGTTGAATGGTAAGTACATGGATTGGAACGATAATGGAGTTCAATTAATTGACCGAAACTAATTCAACTTCAATTTCATTTAACAAGGCCATCAAAAATCACCCTACGGGCTGGACGTCGCATGCGCTCCGCCTTTTATGGCAGCGTTAGTTTGCATCAAGGATCAGCACTCCCATTATGGACAAAGAAGGTTTCAAATTTGATTTAGTGACTCAACGATTTATAAAAGAGCGTTGGAATACACCTGTAGGCCAAAAAGTAAGACAGGAAATCATCGAAGGCATAAAAGATTCCGTTGAGCTACGTGCGATACTTGATGATTATGTACTAGAACATCCAGAGAACATCGAACCCTATGGACATCCTATTTACCCTAAAAGCGAAATGACGGAAGGTGCTTTTTGGGTTTTAACACAGGATGATCTAAGGGGCATCCACATTTACAATGAAGATTTATCTTCCTCACCTTGTTTAGAAAAGAAATCTTTATCGTATTGCTCATTCTTTAACTGTAATTTAAGTAACTCAAATCTAGAGATGTCTGATTTGTCGTATGCTCGAATCGATAAATGCAACTTAAATTCAGCTTGTTTAGCAATGTCCGGAGGTTTTAATGTTCGGCTTGTCAATTCTGATTTAACAAATGCTAATTTATTTCAAAGCTATTTTGGGGAATGTGACTTCAGTGGTTCCAACTTTGAACGAGTGTACTTTGAAAATGCGCAACTCAATAACAACAAAGTAAATTATTTGACTAAATTTGATGTTAACCTCCGCGATAAAGATGGCAAACGGAATATGCCTGAAGATCAAAAACCTGATATTTTAAGGTCGATCCGACAGTCTTATGAGAACGCTGAGCTTTGGGTAAATATGGATTCTTTCCTATTTAAAGAAAAGTTAATCCAGCGCCAAAGCATTCTCTGGCCAAGGTTTAAGAAAAACAAGTCAAAAAATAATTTATTAGAATGGCTTTTCAGTCTAATAAGTGGTGTTTTTTCTGGTTATTCTACTAAGCCTTCACGAGTAATATTAGTAGCTTTTGCTTTGACCTTATTTTTTGCCGCATTGTATTTATTATTTGGAACACCAAATCACGATGGTTTAAGTGCTGAAGCTGTTTTGGAGTCTTTATATTTCTCTTTCACGACTTTTGCCACGCTTGGGTATGGGGACATTTCTTATGACCCATCGCACCCTTACTTGAGGTTGCTTAGTACAATTGAAGCTTGGTTAGGTGCAATAACATTGTCTTCTTTTGTAGTAGTGTTATCTAGGAAGGTGTTTAGGTAAAGCAAACTAACAAGGCCATTAAGAAACGGACACACAACAGTTGGCTGTGCTCGTTCCTCGCTATTTTAGCCAATTATTGTTTAGCCGCTTATGGCGGCGTTAGGTGTCTCTAATGGGTCACTACGATACTGAAATTAGAGAAAGCGAAAGAAAAATCAATTTTCTGCATTCTAAAATTCATGAAACTTTCAAAAGTCGGGATGAAAGCAAGCATAAGTTTCGGGAATGGGAAGCTGCGTGCAAGGAGTTCCATTCTAGCTATAACCATCTAGCATTTCCCGGAGGCTTTGATGGTGCCTATGAGCGGATTTTGAGTGGGGACACTGCTGCTATTGAGGCTGCACTTTGTTTTATTGAAGTTCGTCCGTATTTTTTTAGGTCTGGATATATGTATAAAGACCTATTACGTAAGCTATCTAAAGCACCATTAAAAGGTAATGATCTTAATCGGTATCAGGTTATCAAAGAGGCGTATCTTGAATATCGAGCAAACAGAAACACCTAACAAGGGTGGGCACATCCGCCAGCAAAGCTGGCTAGGACAACCGCTGCGCGGTCGCCTGTGCCACAAGCGTTATGTGTAGAAACTATGAAACTTAAACACGAAAGAAAAGTTATTTCGGCCTATAAATGTATTTTTGATGATCCCGAGATAGCTGCGCGTAAATACCACCGATTTGCGACACTGTCTTTTGCGATGGCATGGATAAGCATTTTTGCCTGTGTTACCGGTTATCTACAGAACTACGAGCCGTATATTCATTTAGTATTTTTCGCTTTTGCAGCTGGAGTATTTAGCTGTCTTGGTTTTTGGTTAAGCCAAGTAGGCCCTCAAGCAAAGGCTTTAGCACCACATGTGTCTACAGAATCAATAGAAAAGCGTATTAATGAACTCAACAACACATAACAAAAACATCAAAAGTTGCCCTTCGGGCTTGGACCGCAACTGAGCTGCGGCCCTTTATGTTGGGCGTTATGCTTCAAGGAGCGAGATTATGAGGCGTCAGATTAGTCCAGAAGAATTGGATTACTTATTTCATAGGATTGGCACTGCGATTTGGCACCTGCAAAATGTTGAAAACTCGTTGGTTCCTCTAATTATCATTAAGGGAATCGCGGTAGAACTTAACTCCCTTAGCGAATCTTCTGCTTTAAAGCATGAAGCCAAGCTCAATAAGCTGACGCTGGGTCAGCTTATTGGAAAGCTAACAGAACTTGATCTTGTTGAGGCAGAGCTAATACAAAGGCTGAGAGAGTTTAATAATGAACGGAAGTGGGTTGTTCACAACTCTGTCTTCGAATCTGGGGACCATTTGTACACGGACGCGGGCAGAAACAAATTCTTTACGAGACTTGAATGGTTCGTGGATGAAGCTGTAGCTCTGCACAAGCACATTGGTGAGCTGGTGGTTGAATACTCGGTTAGTAAAGGCATGCGTAGAGAACAGATTCAGGCACATGCTGTAAATGAAATAAGACAGCTCAAGGGCGAGGCATAACAAGTTGCAGCACTTCAGCTGCTACGCAGCTCGGACCTGCAAAAGCTACGCTTTTCCGGCCCGTGTGCAAAGCGTTATAACGCAATATGGAATTAGTTGAGAGTGGCATTGCTGTATTTATCTTTCTGAGCATTGGTGCTTTTGGTATTTACCAAGCGAGAAAAACTAGGCGGCATCAAAGCGAATATAAAAAGTTACTGGAAGATGAAAAAGTACACCTAGATAAAATAGCCTGGGACGCCCCTAAGTTATTTGCTTACTCAAAGCCTATGAGTAAAGGCATGTGGGTTAGTTCACTAATTGGTGTGTTTATATTCATCTGGGCGTTGCTAGAAAGTGCAGCGTTATAACAAGTTTGTTAATAATCGCCTTTGGGCTGGACCGCAAACTGCGCTGCTTCGCAGCAATGCGGCCCATTACAAAAGCGTTATACGTAATGGAAAAATTGAAGCAGTCACGCCTTTATTATTACTTATGTGCCTTTTTCGGATGCTTAATAGGGCTGCTTACATTCTATGTTCAAGTGCCTGTTTGGTTTGATTACTTCACTACCGGCAGTATTGAGTTTTCTATTCATAAATATAATTTTCAATGTATTGAAGAGTGTGCAGTTATGGGGAATATAGGATATTCCCTTGCGGGAATAGTATTTCTTGCACTAGGACTTCATGCACTGCATTACTTGCGGGGAAGTGAAAACTAGTATGTATAACAAGTTTGTTAATAATCGCCCTTCGGGCTGGACCGCAAACTGCGCTGCTTCGCAGCAATGCAGCCCATTACAAAAGCGTTATATATCTCACCGTAAATCGCCAACAAACTCACTTCAGATTCAGTTCTACATCTTTAGTGAGCAACTTGTCTAAAGGGGCAGGTTTAAAGAAGTAATAGCCTTGTACAAGGTCACAGCCCATCTCCGTTAAAAGCTGGTATTGTTCGCGTGTTTCTACACCTTCAGTGACGACCTCTAGGTTAAAGTTTTTGGCTAGATCAATAATCCCTGCAACCAGTCGTTTTTCTTCAGGTTGCGTGAGTACATCTTTAATAAAGCTTTTGTCTATTTTGAGGCAATCAACGGGCATTCGTTTTAGGTAGGAAAGGGAAGAGTACCCTGTTCCGAAGTCATCAAGTGAAATGCTGATGCCGAGATCGTGAATTTCTGTCAGCGTTTGCATAACAGATTGATCATGGCTGTCCATGAACAGGCTTTCGGTAATTTCAAACTCTATTTCGTCACTGCTAACCGCAAATTCATTTATCGTATCTCTAATATCCTGAACCCAGGTGTTGTTTTGAAATAAACGGGCTGAACAGTTGATAGAAACACTTTTAAGAGATTTGAAATGCTCTTTGAGCTTAGGTAGATCAATGCAGGCTTGATTAAATACGAATTCGCTAATCGAGACAATTTGACCGCTTTGTTCGGCAAAGGGTATGAATTGATCAGGTGATACTAGGCCGTGCTGAGGATGTTGCCATCGTATCAATGCTTCAACTTTAGCTACTTCTCCAGTTTGGATGTTGATGATTGGCTGATAGTAAAGCTCAAATTCTTGTTTGCTGATCGCTTGGCGCAGGTCGTGTTCTAGTTCACGCTGTAACTCCATTCGAACGTTCATATCTTCGGTAAAGAACTGAACGTTGTTTCGCCCCAAGTCTTTCGCCCGATACATGGCGGTATCAGCGTGATTGATAAGGGTATCAGTTGTTGAGCCGTCTTCAGGGTAGATGGCAACACCCATACTGCAGGATATGGTTAGTGCGGTGGTATCGAGCTGAACGTCTTTTGCCAGTAGCTTCTGCATGTGGCGAGTTACGGCTTCGACTGACTGGCTATCATCGATTTGTGGGAGTAGGACAATAAATTCATCGCCGCCAAAGCGTGCAAGAATATCTTCACTGCGCAGTGTGCTTTTAAGCCTTCTTGTTGCTTCTATGAGTAATTTATCGCCTTCACTGTGCCCGAGCTGGTCATTGACGAGTTTGAAATTGTCAAAGTCGATAAAGATAACCGCTAGTTTACGTTCATGGCGGGCTGCAGAGTGGATCGCTTGAGACATCAGATCCATAAACATGGCACGGTTATATAAACCTGTAAGGGCGTCAGTTCGAGCTTGATGATGGATGATCTGTTCGTGTACGTTACGAATAAGTTCACTTGCTGCGCGAGAGGTAACCGAGTCGATTATTAGCTGCGTCTTACCTGTTTGTTCAAATACATTTCGTTTTAAGACCGCTAGGTGGCCAATTACCTGACCCTTACCATCGTACATTGGGGTGCCGATATAGGATTTGAGATCGAGCTTAAATAGGTCTTCATCGTCTGGGTATAGTTCTTGAACATTACCATTAAATACCATCGACCCTTCTTCAATTACTGTTTCACAGGGGGTGCCTGCTAGAGGGTAGCTAAGGTTTTCAACTTTTTGCTTGTCGATATATGCAGCAAGGGCATCGATGTTTTCTTTATCTTCAGAAAGCTTAGAAATGATAACCATATCTGCATCGAGTGTATTTGAGAGGAATTCACCTAGAGTTTCAAAATAGGTTAATCCTTGAAGGCCTGAAACATCTTTGGCGATGGTTTGCAGTAAACGGGTGATCTCTTCTCTAGAGCGCGCCTCAGATTTGAGTACTTCATGCGCTTGGCTGAGCTCTCGAGTCTTCGTATTTACTTCGTCTGTGAGCAGTATTTGGTGTTGTTCTATATGCTCGGCCATTGTAATCATGGTGGTGGCCAGTTCACCCATTTCATCTTTACGCTCTGCGATAGAGCTGCGCTTAACGTCCTTGATGGCTTCAAAATCATTGTCGCCCATAGCATTTGAGAAGCGTCTAAAAACGCCTAGAGGATAGATTACTTGGCCTTTTAGGATGAAGAACAAAATTACCAGTTCAACTATCAAAGATAGGATGCCCACTACCGAAACAATGTAGGCGGTTTGCAATGCTGTAGATGAAAGTAGTGACTTAGGGTAAACGGTTACAAAATACCAATCTGGCCCATCTATTTTGGTGATGGCGAGCAGGGCATTGGCCGAATCAGGTTCTAGTATGAATGTCGACTCGTTATGAGTTTCTGCGTAAGAGAGTACTTCGTTTACATGATTGGCAATCGTGTAATTGTTGCTGTCTTCAGCATGCAGAATACCCTTAGTACGATTTAGCTCATCAGTTAAATCGGGGTGGGCGATGATGCGGCCATCTTGTCTGACAACAAAGTTGTGAGTACCTGGCAGTTTGTCATTGAATACACTGTCGAACAGATCATTTAGTAAAATATCGTGGCCGATATTGATCAGGTGTTGCTGGTTATAATCGACAGGCGTAACTAGGGATACCATCCATTCATTGGCGGTAGGATCGAAATACAATCCTGTCCAGGCATGGCCTCGTTGAGGGTTATTCTCTGGGGTCGATATATATACCCATTCTTCAATGGTTACATCTAGGTTCGATTCTGCTTGTTCACCCCAAGGAATATTTGGCCAGTATACGATATTAACGTTTTCCGGCATCGAGACATAAAGATTGGCATAGTGCTGTGTAAAGGCATCGGCGTAGCGATCGATTAATTGGTAACTTAACTGCAGTTTATTGGCGAACTCGTTGGTATTCGGCGCATTGGTACCTATAAATGCGCTGATATGCTGGCTAATGGTGCCATCAGGGCGGTGAATGCCGGTAAAAGCTTCTTTGCTTAGTCTTCGGGTTTGATCAGAACGTTTTTCAAATAAAAGATCAAAATCTTGGGGCTCGGCTTGTTTAGAGCGCTCCGGCCATTGCTTTAAAAATTGTTCTTCAAATAATCGGTGGTTGAACTGAGCATTGAGGAAAATTTGACTTTCTTTTTCACCTCGCTCGGTAATGTAAACACGGAGACTGTCTTCAACTTGATCATGCAAAATGCCGAAAATATGCGCGTAACTAATTATAGCGGCGAGGGTGATGACAACAGAGAGTCGAATGCTCATCTGTAGCAAAGTTTTTTGCGCAAGTGGGGAGTGGGATAAATCAGAAAAAACTTGGCGGATCTTTTTGCTAATCAAACGTAAACTCCGTACTGCTATCGAATGACTTCAATGTAGCCTTGTAGGTATTGAATTTGTGTTTGTGGCGTTGAGTGCACTGTAATTCTATTTATTCAATACAGAATAGAGGAAGCGCTAATATATAGGCATTACCGCTTGGTCTATTAATACTTATTCTTAGGGTCAGTATTTTGATGTTTTTATTATCAATTTGAGATATTAGAACATGATTCTCAACCATAAGTTGGTTGGGTTTGTTGATCAAGCTTTCTTCTTTGTTCTATAACCGATGCTTCTTGCCCCACATCAATAGATAGGGCGATAATCTAAGGATCCTTTTCTTTTTAATAATCATCATGCTCTGGGGTTATTCTGATAAGATAACTGTATATTTTCATGTACTAGGAATTAGCAGTGAGCCAAGAGCAACCCAATAACCCTCTGCATGGTCTGACGTTAGAGAAAATACTGACTCGTTTGGTGGATCATTATGGTTGGGAAGGTTTAGATGCAAAGATTAAACTCAACTGTTTCTACAATAATCCTTCAATAAAGTCTTCTCTCAAATTCTTGCGTCGTACTCAATGGGCAAGAGATAAAGTTGAAGCGCTGTATATCAAGACTTTTAGTTAACGAAAACCTGGAATTTTACAAAGTATTCAGCCTACCAAAAGCTTTTGGCAGGCTGTTTGAGTTTTTAGCGTACGAAAACTTCAGTCGTTTTTAATATGCCTGCAAGGTCAGGGCTTGGTTTGCCTAAATGATATCCTTGCGCATAGGTAATGCCGGCTTTCTCAACCAATTCCAATACTTCTTCACTCTCAACAAACTCTGCAACAGTCTCGACATTGAGTTCTTGAGATAGGTGGGAGATGCTATTCACGAAGGCCATATCGCGGGCATCATTCGCCATATTGGCGATAAATTCGCCTTCGATTTTTACATAATCGATTGGCAGATGTTTCAGATAGTGGAAGGATGAGAAACCTGAGCCAAAATCATCAATCGCCAGCTTAAACCCTTTATCCTTCAGGCTCATTACAAAGCTCTCTAGCACTGAGATGTTTTTGACAGTATCTCGTTCGGTAATTTCGAAAACAACGCTCTCTGGGTTAATAGCGTGACTTTCTGCTAGTTGCTTAATGGTCGGTATAAAGTCACTAATAATGATTGAGCGAGGAGATAGGTTGATGAAGATCTTACCTTCGTAACCTGTTGCTTGAACTTGCTCAAAAGCCTTATCCATGACGATGTAGTCCAGCTGGTGGACCTTGCCAATCGATTCTGCAATTTCGATAAATTCACTCGCACTCATCAGCCTATCACCAGATAGCTTGATTCGGCTGAGTACTTCTACTGCATGTATATTGCCAGTCTTAGAGCAGACGATAGGCTGGAATGCAGGGATCAGCTCTTTGCGCTCGATCGCTTGCGTTACCAGTACTGTCTTATCGGACATCTCTTTAAATATATCAACCAGCTCATTTTCGTTAGGTAGGGCAATCTGATCTTTACCGGAGTTCTTCGCGCGGTACATCAGGTTATCTACAAACATAAACAGGTCTTTTTTGTTTTTAGCGTGGTCTGGGTAAATCCCCATACCCAAAGAGCCTGTGAGTTTTAAGAAGGTGTTTGAGTCGTAATATAATGCGTGATTACGACTGGTAAGCAGGACCGTTTCTGCAACTTGGGCCGCGTGTGCTACATCGCTTTCTGGTAAGACGATTACAAATTCGTCACCACCATAGCGAGCAATGATGGCATCTTTGCCTAAAGCATTTTGTAGTGCTTCGGAGAAATCAGCTAATAACTTGTCACCCCAACTATGGCCGTAACCATCGTTAATGCTCTTAAAGTTGTCTAGATCTAATAAAAGCAGGGCGACTTTATAGTCGTGGCGATCTGCGCGATCTAGTTCATAATCCAACAGCTCCCAGAACATTCGTTGATTATAGAGGTTCGTTAGCGGGTCTCGTGTTGCATAGTATTCTAGATCTTTGGTGTATTTGTAGATCGCTCTAACTGAGCCCACTACGTTAAGTAGGGTAGAAAGAATACTCTCGAGAACAAGTAACTTAGTTGTGTCTTGTATGGTATCGGAATGTACCCCGATACCGACAATACCGCCAATCTTAGGTGTCTCTACCAGTAACGATTTGCACTGGAGTTCAATGGCGTCATCATCTAGATCCATTGGCTCTGCATGCTCATTCACCATATTGTGGCGAATATTGATGTCGCTCAGTTCGAATGGCGAGCCATCTTGAGCAAGGCGCTTCATTATTGCCTGTTCCATCGACTGGCGAGTGCGATCACTTGGCGGTTGTAGCCAGAAGACTTCCAAATCGAAAACTTCATTATCGACCTTAAAGATAGAGAACATGGTGTAGACGTTCATTACCTTATTGATATCGACAATGAGGAAGTTTACGTATTCACGCCAGTCTCGAACAACTTCGGAAGTGATAACAAATTTTTCCAGTAGTCTAATTTCAAACTCGAGTAGTTCTTTGTCGACCGCTATATCGTTTAGTTTTGAGGACAGATTTTTTACTTGGGAGAATATATCTTGTAACTCACGGAATGCTAACCTGTCACGACCTTCTTCCAGTCGAGATAGATCTGAAATTGACTCAATGCTATCGATACTATCGGCAAGTTGTTCTATGGAATTATCTATTCGAGATGTGATTTGTCGCGTGGCTAAAAATGCGAGTAAAAGCGGCAATGGGGAAACAAGAATAAGGGTTAAGATCAGTTCACGATTGGCATGAAGTAGAGACTTATCCAGCTCTTGTGTTACTTCAATCATACCTAATGTATCGCCATCGTTTACATTGGTATGGCAATGAGTACAAACCTCTTTAGCATTCAGTGCATAGTAGTAGCTTATACTATCGTCAGAGGTGACGAGTTGTGATTGACCAGAAGATAGTACTTGCCGGTGAGTATCGGATAAAGCCGGTGACTCCATCTCACCAAACCTTTCTGTTACAAGTTCGCCACGGAAGATAGAGACGCTTAGATCGCTGTCTTTATTGTCTTTCTCCATCTGTTTCATGAATTGCTCTAGTTGGTGTCTATTCCAACCCTGACTCATGACCAGATACATAGAATTAAATGTCTGTTTTGCAATACGCTCGGCCATGACGCTGGCATTTTTTTCAATACTCTTAGTGAACGCATAATGAGTAACAGAAACAAGAACTAGAAATCCAAGAACAGAAAAGATAAATGTTCTTTGGAGTAGGAAACTACGAATAGATGTAGCGGACTTCTTCACCGGTAACCACGCATTTATTTATTATTATTGTTCAATTTAGCCGAAGGCCAATATAGATGCTATTTCTTACAAACCGATTGACCGGGGTCAATAAACGGTGTGTCAGAAACAAGAATTCATACGGTCTTAATCTACTAAGTTGAGCTAACTCTATGTTTAACAAGGAAATACTTTGTATTTATTAAACATGAGTGAATTATAAGGCAGCAATTCTATTCATTGAGTGGGTTCTGTTTCAATATATTTCTGCAAATTATAAGCAAAGGTGCCTTTATAACGCTTATGTGACTATAGCGTTTATCTTTACTGTTTATGGTTTGAACAAGGTTGGAGCGATTTGAGACAACAGAACATGACAGCATTGAGTATAGCTTTATCAAGGCTTATCATCCGCGCAAAGAAGTTGTAAGGAAGGTAGTGTTTGATGGTTTTGTTCTTTCCAATTGAACAAGAGCTGGATTGTATTAGTCAGAGTGGTCGTATCCTCGGTAAGATTCAGTTTGATGTTTTTAAGGATAAGTATTTCTTCACGCCCAATGAGGATTCATTGGTTCTAACAGATGAAGAGGAGTCATGTATTGTTGCTCGTTTGGCTGGGCTGGAAGCAGGGATCTTCTCATTCGCTATGCAAGATGAAGATTAATAAGGCATAAAGAAGTCAGTGTTATGAAGATCGAGCGACTTGATCACCTAGTCCTAACCGTAAAAGACATAGATATCACCGTAGAGTTTTATACTGCGGTGTTGGGTATGGAGAAGGTTGTCTTTAAGGGAGATCGTGTAGCGCTTGCTTTTGGTAATCAAAAAATTAATTTGCACGAACTCGGCAATGAATTTGAGCCCAAAGCTGATCAAGTTCAGTCTGGGAGTGCGGATCTATGTTTTATCGTTGAGCAGCCGATCGATGAGGTGATTCAGCATCTGCTAGATCACAATGTGAGAATGATCGAAGGGCCAGTCAGACGGACGGGTGCGGTAGGTAACATTATCTCGGTTTATTTACGTGATCCTGACGGTAATCTTATCGAACTCTCTAATTATGTTGATGCGTGAGTCGCTCCGCACTCCCTTAGCCTCTTAAATAATATCAACAAATTTTGGTAAGCTCGCAGTTTCAAATTGGCTGGTGATCAGCTTAAGCAGGCTTTCAGCTGCAGGATTTAAAGCTCGGCCTTTTCTTGTGATAATGCAAATCTCGCGTTTTAGCGTTGGGTTCGCCAGCGGAACAAAGGTTAGTTGATCAAAGGCACTGGTACTCGCTGCAAGGGCAGGTAGAAGAGATATCCCAATGTCAGCTTTAACCATCTCTGCTAGGCCTGCTGGGGTTGATACTTCAATCAAGGCACCTTGTAGTTTTAGATCTAGGTTATTCTCTTTTTGTAGTTTTAAAAGTTGTGTCCGTGTACCGGTATCTTCCGTTAAGTGAACTTGATCTAGCTCGCTGACTTGGCTCCAATCCAATTCTTTAAATGTTGCAAGAGGATGGTCGAGCGGTAAAACCACACCGTAGTGGTCACTTAGCACCGGTTGGTATTTAAGTTCAGATTGTCTGGAGTGGTTACCACCAATGCCGAAGTCCACTTCATTGTCGAGCACTCGTTGTTCTATGCCACCTGCGTTGTCATCTCGAAGGTAGATGCCTATCTTTTCATATTGCTGGTGATAGGTTTTGATTATCGAAGGCAGTACACGACCAATCATTGATGGAGACGCAGCTACACCTACTTGGCCTTGTTGTTGTGTCGCGGTGGCTTTTAGATCATTAAAGGCAGTATCAAAATCTGAGATCAATTTTTCTGCTACGGGAAGAAAGCTTTCGCCTTCACCGGTTAGTAAGACGCGGCGGGTAGTGCGGTCTAGGAGTTTTAAACCGGCTTGATCTTCAAGCTGCTTTATTGTCGCTGTGAGAGTTGATTGAGTCAGATGCAAGTTATCTGCTGCACGGGTAAAGCTACCGCAGGCGACGATTTCAACAAATGCGCGTAGATGTCGAATTGATATATTATTCGTCATTATCAATTAATCTATTGAATTTTATCGTTTGATTGATAAATGATAATTCTGCATTATTGCGCCCAATATCACAAATTGAGCATTTGGCTGTATAAGAGCAATTGAGCACTGCTCTTGCAGTACAGTCATTTATAGAGGCAGTATTATGATCCCTCGTCTTTCCCAAGTCGAAACTACCGAAGCAATTTACCTTCAGTTTATCGAAGCGTTACAGAAAGCAGGCTTTGCCGGCGATCTGAATCAGGATTACGCAAACCGTATCGTTCTTTCGACAGACAACAGTATCTATCAGATGCTGCCTCAGGGTGTGTTGTACCCGAAATCTACAGATGATTTGGTACTGATTTCTAAATTGGCAGATGACTCCCGCTTTGCCGAAGTAAAGCTGAGTGCGCGTGGCGGTGGTACAGGTACAAATGGTCAGTCCCTAACAGATGGCTTAATTGTGGATGTCTCTAAACACATGAATCAGGTTTTAGAGATCAATGCTGAAGAACGCTGGGTACGTGTTCAAGGTGGTGTTGTTAAAGACCAACTTAATCGTGCACTAAAACCTTACGGCTTCTTCTTTGCGCCTGAGCTTTCTACCAGTAACCGTGCAACGGTTGGCGGTATGATCAATACCGATGCTAGTGGTCAGGGATCAGTGATGTACGGTAAGACCCGTGACCACGTGCTAGAGCTAAATTCTGTATTCTTAGGCGGTGAGCTTTGGAACTCTAAACCAATTTCTGATGAAGAGTTGGCTGAGATTAAGCAGCGCGATGATCGTGTCGGTGAAGTGCACAGATTGGTGGATGATGTATTCACCGACAAGAAAGACTTGATTGATGCCAAGTTCCCTAAATTAAACCGCTGTCTTACTGGTTATGACCTTGCGCATATCCGTGATGAAGAAGGGCGCTTTAATTTAAATTCGGTACTTTGTGGTGGTGAAGGTTCTTTGGCTTTTATTGCTGAAGCTAAGTTGAATGTTCTGCCAATTCCTAAGTTCGCTGCATTGGTTAACGTTAAGTATGACAGTTTTGAATCATCTTTGCGTGACGCTACAGACTTAATGGAATGGAACCCAACATCCATAGAAACTATTGATTCTAAAGTACTTAATCTTGCGATGGGCGATATTATCTGGGACACGGTAAGTGCCTATTTCCCGCAAGAAGAAGGTGAGCCGGAGATCAGTGGTATCAACTTAGTTGAGTACACATCCGATGATGAAGAATCTCTAAAAGCCGATGTTGCGCGATTAGAAGAGCATCTTAAATCTGTTGCAGGTCAGGCTGGTAAGAGCTTTGGCTTCTCTGTTGTATATGGTGCCGGTGAAATCAACAAAGTTTGGGCGATGCGTAAAAAGGCTGTTGGCCTTCTAGGTAACGCTAAAGGCCAAGAACGTCCAATTCCATTCGTGGAAGATACTGCCGTACCACCTGAGAACCTTGCTGATTTCATCATGGAATTCCGTAAAGTGCTGGATGATCGAGATCTGGCTTACGGTATGTTTGGTCACGTCGATGCCGGTGTGCTGCACGTACGACCTGCTATTGATATGAAAGATCAGCTACAGGAATCTTTAATCCGTGAGATCACAGATGAAGTGGTAGCGCTGACTGTTAAATACAAAGGTCTGTTGTGGGGCGAGCATGGTAAAGGTGTTCGTTCTGAGTATGCACCTGAGTTCTTTGGTGAGTTGTATCCTGAGCTACAACGAATCAAAGGTGGGTTTGACCCACGCAACCAGATGAACCCGGGTAAGATCGCTACGCCAGCAATTGATGGTGCTGAGCTGCTTAAGATCGATGCAGTGCCAACGCGTGGCCAAT
This sequence comes from Neptuniibacter sp. QD37_11, assembly GCF_047778105.1. Classification (NCBI taxonomy): domain Bacteria; kingdom Pseudomonadati; phylum Pseudomonadota; class Gammaproteobacteria; order Oceanospirillales; family Oceanospirillaceae; genus Neptuniibacter; species Neptuniibacter sp. QD37_11. Next base: position 1,699,160 of record NZ_CP180552.1, read on the forward strand.
TTGATCGCCAGATCAGTTCAGAAACGCGTGAAGAATATAAAGAAGCGATGTTCTGTAACGGTAACGGCGCATGCTTTAACTACGATCCAAATGACGCGATGTGTCCATCATGGAAAGGTACTCGTCAGCGCATTAATTCACCCAAAGGTCGTTCTTCACTGATTCGTGAATGGCTTCGCCTGATGGAACAAAATGGTACGGATCTGGTTGAAGAGGCTAAGCGTGCTAAAGCGAGCTCCTTTATTGCTTCTCTACCAAAACGTATTAAAAACACACTGGCGAAGAAAAAAGATGAAGAGTACGACTTCTCTCATGAAGTACATGAGTCCATGATGACATGTCTGGCGTGTAAGTCTTGCGTTGGTCAGTGTCCCATTAAGGTTAACGTTCCAGATTTTCGTGCGCGCTTCTTAGAGGTTTATTACGGTCGTTACCTACGTCCAGCAAAGGATTACATGGTGGGCTCCTTAGAATACATGATTCCTTGGTTGTCTAAGTTCCCTGCACCATACAACTGGGCGATGCAGAATAAGGCGCTTAAAGCGATCTTCCGTAAGCATGCAGGTATGGTCGATAGTCCTACCATCTGTACCAATAGCCTGATCTCTGGCATGAAAGTGCGTGGTATTGATTTCGCTTCACCGCAGCTAATAAAGAGTTTGAGTGAAGAGCAGCGCAGTAATGCTGTAATCATCGTACAGGATGCATTTACAAGTTACTTTGAAACGCAGCTGGTGTTGGATCTTGTTGATCTGCTTTCTGGGCTTGGGTTCCATGTTCTACTGGCTCCATTCAAACCAAATGGTAAACCGTTGCATGTGCATGGCTTTATGAAAGCATTTGAAAAAGCAGCTGAATCTAACAGTGCGATGCTAAAAGAGCTGGATAACACCGGCGTACCAATGATCGGTATAGATCCGTCAATGACGCTGACTTATCGTCAGGAATACGGTTATGTAATTCCGGAGAAAGATCTGCCAAAAGTTCAGTTGATTCAGGAGTGGCTGAGCAATCAAAAAGATAAGCTGGGCACTTTCGATCTAGCTAACCGCTCTACAACTGAATTTAAGCTGATGGCACACTGTACTGAGAAGACTAATGCTGCGCCTAGTATTCGTATGTGGCAACAGATCTACGAAGCGATGGGGTTAAAACTGGATATTCAGGCAGTGGGCTGTTGCGGTATGTCGGGTACATACGGCCATGAAACTCAGAACGTTGAGACATCCCGTGAGATCTACCAGTTGAGCTGGTCTGAAGTGGTAAATAACCCAAAAAATAAAGATCGCTTACTTGTGACAGGTTACTCGTGCCGTAGTCAGGTTAAGCGTATTGATGATCTACAATTGCCGCATCCGATTCAGAAATTGCTTAGCCTATTGAAGGATAAGTAATTATCAACTCTAACTTAAAAACGCAGCTTAAAGCTGCGTTTTTTTGTTTAACGAGCTTTTGTAATGTAGAGATCTTGAAATCCTCGTTCTCTAAGTTGTACTGCTTTTTCTAGAGCTTCAGATTGCGTATCATATCTTCCATACGAAAGGCCTAGGTAGCCATTGGTCATTCTATATAAATTTAAGCTTTCGCTATTTTCAAGACTAGAGATAGCAGTCTGTCGGCTGGATTCTAATTTATAAGCACCCAGTTGTATGGTGTATATGCCATTTGTACTTATTCTACTGTTCTTCCCATCATCAAGTGTAAGGTTGGCATAGCGCGTATCCTTTGGAGCAGGTAAACGGATATGCTCAATTACTTTTACTGAATTTTGGGCGGAATTTTTATTGTGCCTGGTAGTATCTTGTGACTGTATCGCTGCTGAGGGCTTATATTCTACTCGCGTAACTAGCGCTTCTTGCTTGTTGTTTTTCGTGATTGGGGCTGATTGACTAAGCGTAGGAGGGGTAGGCAGAGAGCAGTTATTAGAATCTTCAATACAGAATGTATGTTGTTTTTGGCTGCACCCAACTAAAAATACATATGTACTGATAGCGATCGTAGCTTTTAGAGAGTTTGTTTTATTAAGAATTAAGCTCATTTCAATCCTAGCCCAAAAGAGTAGTGCAATTGCACAATGAATCGGCGAATATACCTGCTTTAGATTTTGAGAGCACCTGTTCTTAGGTGCAGTTATCCAGTTTAAGGAGCATATTGTGGAAGATCTTTTGCCAGAACTGTGTGATCAGTTCCCAGACCAGGTACAGGTTGTTGAGCCAATGTTCGGTAACTTTGGTGGTAAAGAGCGTTTCGGTGGCGAAATCGTTACTCTAAAAGCTTTTGAAGATAACTCTTTGGTTCGTGAGCAGGTTGCTCTACCTGGTGAAGGTAAAGTGCTTGTTGTCGACGGTGGTGCTTCTATGCGTCGCGCAATGCTTGGCGATATGCTTGCTGAAAAAGCAACAAAAAATGGCTGGGAAGGCATTATCATCTACGGCTGCATCCGTGATGTTAACGCAATCAGCGATCTAGATATTGGTGTGCAGGCGCTAGGTTGCCACCCAATGAAGACTGAAAAGAAAGGCCTTGGTGAGCTAAACGTAGACGTTACTTTCGGTGGCGTGACATTCAAGCCGGGTCAGTACGTATATGCAGACAACAACGGTGTGCTTGTTTCTGCTGAAAAACTTGAGCTTACTGAAGACTAATTCAGTTAGTGTGTTTTCAAAGCCTGCTTATAGCGGGCTTTTTTGTTTTAAATAGTGCTCATTTGGTAAGAAATGTAAGTCTTGGCAAGTAAAACAAATGTGCTCATGCCTACAATTCCCCATAAGAAAATCATTCGCCCTTCGATAGTGGCTTGGGCTTTTTTGGATACATGCCATACAGTCCAGAACTTAAATAAGATCATGCCTAGCACCAGGGAGTAGACAACTAACTCTGTATTGCTCCAAATAACCATAAGTCCTCACATAAAATGTATTTGTAATGAATTAATAAACAATATAATGTATATAAAATACATTATAAAGAGATTGTTCGAATAAAGCTGAAAAATTACAAAATTTATTTGCAGATTTGTTAAATGATCTTGTATGGATACATAGGAAATTATTGTGAGGGTAGAAAAAGTATGAAAAGAGTAGAGGCACTAATTCCACTAAGTCATGATCATCACAAAGCTTTAGTTACTGTTAAACATATCAATGACTTAAGAAAAGAAGCTGAAAGAGAGGTTGATGAATACTGGCAGGCTAAAAGAGAAGTTCTATACAGAGAATTAAAGCCTCATTTTGATCAAGAAGAGCGTGCTTTGTTGCCATTGCTCGTAGGTGAAGGAGAGTCACTAGCTGATCGCCTTGTTGCAGATCATAAGCAATTATTGAGCATGCTGGGTGGAAATGATTCAAGCGTGGTAAATCGTTTTGGTGAGCTGTTAAAGGAACATGTACGATTTGAAGAGCGAAATCTGTTCCCTTGGCTGGAGCTCAATTATAAGAAAGAAGAATTAGCCATGGCGATGGCTAATTAATCTGCTTTGCTCACAATTAAGCTATTGCGCATAGCGTCGTTATTAAGCATATCTGCCAGGGTGTATTGTTCTAGGACCTGCATAAAGGCTTTTTGAGCATCACCTAGTACATGCTGGAGTGTGCAGAAGCCTGTTAGGCGACATTGTTGTTGGCCGCAGTTAATCAGAGGCTGTCTGCCTTCTGCATCAGCAACAATTTCACCAATATTAATTTCTGCTGGTGGCTTAGCTAGTTTGATTCCGCCTTTTTTGCCTCGGTAAGTGTCTAGGTGTCCTGCTTTTGACAAGGCATGTACAACTTTACGTAGGTGTTCTACCGAAATATCGTAGCAGCTTGCTATCTCAGCTAGCGTAACTAGACGATCATCGTTAGTAGAAACATAAAATAAAACGCGAAGGGTATAATCTGTAAATCGACTTAATTGCATAAAGGTCGGCTTTTTTAAAATGTCTGCAAAATATACGTTATGCGATTACTACAAATCAAGAACTAGCTTAAGTAAAGCCTATTAAGCTGACTGTTTCATTGATCTTGGCCTTTATCTTGATCTTTATTGTTTCTTCTATATAAACATAGATTCCTTTCTTATAAATAAGTTAAGAGGCTTGAGTGTACAAACTACTCATTTTCGATTGGGATGGCACAATCATCGATTCTGCTGCCAAAATTATCTCCTGTATGCAGCTAGCGGCGAAAGATAGCGGATTTTCTATACCTACCGATGAAGAAGTAAAAAATATTATCGGGTTAGGTTTGCCTGAGGCGATTAAAATTCTGATTCCTGATGTTGATAAAGATGGAATAGAACTGATGCGACAGAATTATGGCCGATATTTCTTAGGTAATGAATCTACACCTTCGCCATTGTTTCCTGGTGCGCAGAAAAGTTTAGAACAGATGCATGGTAAAGGTATGCGGATGGCTGTAGCTACAGGAAAGAGCAGAAAAGGCTTAAATCGTGTTTTTGCTGAAACGGGTTTAGGTTATTTATTTGAAACCTCTCGTTGCGCTGATGAAACTATCTCAAAACCGCACCCTCTAATGCTAGAGGAAATTCTACAAGAAACCGGTGTCTCAGCCTCGGAGGCTGTTATGATAGGCGACACTGAATATGATTTAGAGATGGGTAAGCAGGCTGGTATGGATGTTATCGCTGTCAGTTACGGTGCCCATCATTTGGATCGTTTAAAAGGTTATAAGCCAGTTTTGGAAGTTCATGAGTTTCCAGAGTTGGAGAATTGGTTAGAAATTCAGGGTGTTTTTGCCTGATACAGGAGATGTGTGTGTCTGATAATCCATGGAATGAATCCGAACAAAATGAAGTTCCAAAACAGCAGGAATCTTCTACAGCAACAGGAAGTAAGCTGGAGCGCGCCGTTGAAAATGCGAAGCAAGACGGTGCGAGTAAGAAAGAGTGGAAGTTGATTGAGAAAACTCTAAACGGTTTGTTTACTGAGCAGCGACGCGCTCGCCGTTGGGGCATCTTCTTTAAACTGCTGACATTTGTATACCTTTTTGCGCTCTTGGGTATCTTCTTCGCCGGTAAAGATATTGCTACTGATGTTAAGCCACAGGTTCACACTGCAATAATTGAAGTCAAAGGCGTTATTAGTTCAGATGATGAAGCCAGCGCGGATAATATTATTTGGTCACTTCGTGAGGCATTTAAGGAGTCGAACGCTAAGGCGGTGATTCTACGCATTAATAGCCCAGGGGGGAGTCCGGTTCAATCGGGTTATATTTACGATGAGATTAAGCGTCTACGTGCTATCTATCCTGATAAGCCTCTTTATGCCGTTATCACAGATATAGGCGCGTCAGGTGCTTATTATATTGCAGCGGCGGCAGACTATATCTATGCAGATAAAGCCAGTTTGGTAGGTTCTATTGGTGTTGTAGCGGGTAGTTTTGGCTTTGTTGATCTGATGGAGAAGGTTGGTGTTGAGCGCCGCTTGTATACGGCGGGTGAGCACAAGGCATTTTTGGATCCTTACTCTCCGAGAAATAGCGGTGAGGAAGAGTTCTGGCAAAGTGTACTAAATACAACCCATAATCAGTTTGTTGATCAGGTTCGTAAAGGTCGCGGAGATCGCCTTAAAGATGATCCAAAGCTATACAGTGGTTTAGTATGGAGTGGTGAGCAGGCAATTGAGCTTGGTTTGGTTGATGCGCTGGGTAGCTCCAGTTATGTTGCTCGTGAAGTAATTAAAGTTGAGAAACTGGTTGATTACTCTCCGAAGCAGGAACCTTGGAAACAGATTGTTGATGAGCTAGGCGTAAGCTTTGCGAAAGGTATTGCGGCTGAGCTGGGTGTTAATACGAAGAGTCATGAGCTTCGTTAAGCGCTTATATGCAATAGATGAAGAAAAAGGAGGGCTAAGCCCTCCTTTTTTGTGTCTGATTTTTATACGGTCACTTTCTTATAAAACGTTTAGATCTTCTTTCTCTAACATTCTTACTAATCGGATCAAAGGCAGGCCGATAAGTGTATTCGGATCTTCGCCTTCGAGTTTGTCGAACAGTACAATGCCTAATGCTTCAGATTTAAAGCTGCCTGCACATTTATATGGCTCTTCAGCGCGCAGATAGTTTTCGATCATAGAGGTGGTGAGCTTTCTAAAATAAACCTTAAATGGCACAACTTCTGTTTGGCACTGGCCGGTGTCTGAGTTAAGTAAGGAAAGACCCGTTAAAAATGTAACAGCATTGCCCGATAGTTTTTGTAATTGTGTAACAGCATTCTCATGTGTATGAGGCTTGCCGAGTATCTCATCACCTAAAACTGCAACCTGATCTGATCCGATAATCAATGAGTTAGGCGCTTCTTCGGCAACTTTTTGTGCCTTGCTAGCAGATAAGCGGGCAACTAATTCCTCTGCTGATTCATTCTCTAATGCCGATTCGTCAATGTCTGGTGAAATGCATGAATACTCCAAATTTAATTTGTCCAAAATTTGGCGACGGAAGGGTGAGCTAGAGGCTAAAATTAGATTTCTCATGTGATTTTTTGACCATGAATATGCGAAGGCATAAATATTAGCGGTTTTATTGTAGAATTAAACCCCAAAGTCTTTGACAGGACGGGCTTCGGGCCCTAGAATTGCGCGCTTATGTCAAACGGTCCATTACCTAAACGAGTAGACCCGCGAAAACTTGCTGAGCGGGAAGTGCGAATCGCAGGCCAAGCTGCACTGAAGGACATGCCCAATCTTTGTCAGGCGTTAGTCGATAAAGAAGGGGAGTTTAATGTCGATCTTCAATTTGCAGTAGATGAACAGCGAATTCGAACTCTCACAGGCAGTGCCACAGGTCATGTAACAATGACGTGTCAGCGTTGCTTGGAGTCAGTAGAGGTTGCCGTAGAGGCAGATTTTAATCTTGGAGTTGCGGCCAGTGAGGAGGCTGCTCAGCAGTTACCTCGCAGTTATGACCCCCTCATTGTTGAGGGTGAAGAGATTGAGTTACTGCCTGTAATAGAAGAAGAGTTGATTCTGAGTTTGCCGCATGATGCTTATCATGATGACTGCTCTATTAACACTTCCTTCGGCGAGGCAGTGACAGAAGAAAACGAAAAACCGAATCCATTTAGTGTGTTGGCTCAGTTGAAAGCCGACAACAAATAGAAAGAACCAGGAGCTATTTAGTCATGGCAGTTCAGAAAAGTAAGAAGTCTCGTTCCCGTCGCGACATGCGTCGTTCCCACGATGCTCTGGGTAACCCGACTCTATCTGTAGAAGAAACTACCGGTGAAACTCACCGTCGTCACCACGTATCTGCTGACGGTTTTTACCGTGGTAAGCAGGTAATCAACAAGCAGGATGACGAATAAGCTTGTCAGATTACTACACCATTGCAGTTGATGTGATGGGCGGGGACTTCGGTCCCCGCGTTACTATTCCCGCCACACTCGATGCCCTAGCGCGTCATTCTCGTTTATCAGCAAAACTTATCGGTCACAGTGATGTTATTCAGCCCTTTCTTAATGGACTGAATTCAGATGTTGCCTGTCGTGTCGATGTTGTTCATGCGCCTGACACTATTTCTATGTCAGCTAAGCCATCTCAAACACTTCGTAATGGCCAAGAATCTTCAATGTACAAAGCTATTCAGCTTGTAGATGAAGGTGCGGCTCAAGCTTGTGTTAGTGCCGGTAATACGGGTGCCTTAATGGTGCTTGGTCGATATATTCTTAGAATGTTGCCTGGCGTAGATCGTCCTGCGATTATTTCGTCAGTGCCCACAGCTAAAGGGCATTGCTACCTTTTAGATTTAGGTGCGAATGTGGATTGCAGTGCGGAGCACTTGCTTCAGTTTGCGATTATGGGGTCGGTCATGACGGCCGCCGTCGATAATATTGAGAGCCCGCGCGTAGGGCTTTTGAATATTGGCCAGGAACAAGTTAAGGGCAATGAGCAAGTTAAGCTGGCATCGCGCTTGATTCAGGAGCAGGGTGGCTTGAACTATGTTGGTTATATAGAAGGCGATGATCTTTATGCCGGAAATGCTGATGTGGTTGTTTGTGATGGTTTTGTAGGCAATATCGCGCTGAAAAGTAGCGAGGGATTGGCGCGCTTAATCAATCAAAAAGTACAAGCGAGTTTTAAACAGGGGCTTTATAGAAAGTTTCTTGCGCTATTGGCTAAGCCGGTGCTTTCTGATTTGAAAAAGCAGATGGATCCATCGCGTCGTAACGGTGCGAGTTTGTTGGGTCTGCAAGGAATAGTTATTAAAAGCCACGGATCAGCTAATCAGCAGTGCTTTGGGTATGCGCTTGATCAAGCTGTGGCAGAGATAGAACAAGATATACCGCGTAAGATTTGCAGCGAAATAGAGGCAAGGCTTACCTAATACCCTTCACACAGTTTTAATTACCTATGAATGTTGTAAACTACGGCGATTGGCCTGATTCATAGGGCGTGTATTAATTGACGATTTGAGGACATCATGTCGCAAACTCTTGCTTTTGTATTTCCGGGGCAGGGCTCTCAACAAGTAGGGATGCTCTCGGAACTTGCTGAAACACATCCAGTTATTAAAAACACTTTCGCTGAAGCTTCTGAGGTTCTAGGTTACGACCTATGGGACTTGGTTCAGAATGGTCCAGAAGAAGATCTTAATCAAACCGATAAGACTCAGCCTGCGCTTCTAACTTCAGGTGTTGCGCTATGGCGTTTATGGCAGGAACAGAATGGTAATAAGCCAGCTGTTGTTGCAGGTCATAGTTTGGGTGAGTACACAGCGTTAGTTTGTGCTGGTGCAATCAGTTTTGCTGATGGTGTAAATCTAGTAAAACTGCGTGGCGAATTCATGCAGCAAGCCGTGCCTGCAGGTAGCGGTGCTATGGCAGCTATTCTAGGTCTGGCTGATGATGCTATCGAGAAAGCTTGTCAGGAAGCTGAGCAGGGTGAGGTGGTTTCTCCGGTAAACTACAACTGCCCAGGTCAGATTGTTATTGCAGGGGAAAAAGCTGCAGTTGATCGCGCGATCGAGAACTGTAAAGAAGCAGGTGCCAAGCGTGCTATTCCGCTTCCGGTAAGTGTTCCGTCACACTGTGCTCTAATGAAGCCTGCGGCTGAAAAGATGGCTGAAGAGCTATCTAAAATCGAAATCAACATGCCGGAAATTGATGTGGTGCAAAATGTAACTGCTTCGATTCCTGCTTCAGTTGAAGAATTAAAAGAAAATCTACTTGCTCAGTTATATAGTCCTGTACTTTGGACTAAAACAATCCAAGGTTTGGTTGAGCAAGGTTTGGAAAGCACTGTAGAGTGTGGTCCAGGCAAGGTGCTATCTGGTTTGAACAAAAAAGTTCATAAGCCTTTGAGTGTTGCAGCAATTAGTGATGCTGCGGGCCTTGAAAAAGCGTTAGGTCAATAATTGTAGCGCAGGGAATTTATAAATGAGTATTGAAGGTAAAATTGCGCTAGTTACTGGCGCTACTCGCGGTATCGGTAAAGCGATCGCTGAAGAGCTTGGTCGTCAAGGTGCTGTGGTTGTTGGTACAGCTACAAGCGAGAAGGGTGCAGAGGCAATTTCTGCTTACCTTGCTGAAGCAGGGGTTAAAGGTACGGGTCTAGTACTGGATGTTGCTGATAGCGCATCGGTTGAAGCTGTACTAAAAACTGTACAAGATGATTTTGGTACAGTTGAAGTACTGGTTAACAATGCAGGCATCACGCGCGACAATATTTTGATGCGCATGAAAGAGGATGAGTGGGATTCTGTATTGAATACGAACCTTAACTCAATCTACCGTCTTGTTAAGGGCTGTCTACGTGGCATGACTAAGGCTCGCTGGGGTCGTATCATTAGTGTAAGTTCTGTAGTGGCATCTATGGGTAACGCTGGTCAGGCAAACTATGCTGCAGCTAAGTCAGGCATGGAAGGTTTTACTCGTGCGCTAGCGCGTGAAGTAGGCTCACGCAACATTACAGTTAACTGTGTTGCGCCTGGTTTTATCGATACAGATATGACAAGTGGATTGGCAGACGAGCACAAAGATGCACTTAAATCTCAAATCCCAATGAACCGTTTGGGTCAACCGGAAGAAATTGCAGCTGTTGTTGGTTTTCTAGCCAGCCAAGGCGGCGGTTACGTGACTGGTGAGTCGATTCAAGTCAACGGTGGCATGTATATGGGTTAAATACCCATATAAGGAATTGTTTTTTTCTGCCAATTGTTGATAATGTGCCGTCAGGTAGAGAATGAATTTACAATCTTGGCTTGATAAAGCCGGGATGCTTTAATAAAATTTCTTACCGCATTTCGTACTTGAATGCGGTGTTAATAAGAAGATAGGAATAGATATGAGCAACATTGAAGAGCGCGTAAAAAAGATCATCGCAGAGCAGCTAGGTGTTAAAGAAGAAGAAGTTACTCAAGAAGCTTCTTTCGTCGAAGATCTTGGCGCAGACTCTCTGGACACAGTTGAGTTGGTAATGGCTCTGGAAGAAGAATTCGAAACTGAAATTCCAGACGAAGAAGCTGAAAAAATCACTACAGTTCAGCTTGCAATCGATTACATCAACGCACACCAGTAATCGTTCGCTACAAGCAAGAATTTCGAAAAGCCGCCTATCTCTGATAGAGCGGCTTTTCTTTTGCCTGTAAATTACAAGCGTTTAATGCTTTAAGCAGTTCGGTTAGAATTGGCGAATTGTTAATTACTGATTTATTTAGAACTTCCTTGTAGGAATATGGAGATCAAAGATGGCACGTAGACGTGTTGTGATTACCGGTATCGGTATGCTTACCCCAATTGGCAATACTGTCTCAGAAACATGGGATAATTTACTTGCGGGTAAGAGTGGCGCTCGTCCAATCACTCACTTTGATTCTTCTCCTTTTGCGACTCAGTTTTCGGCATCAGTACAAGACTTTGATGTTACTCAGTATATGAGTGCCAAAGAAGCCCGTAAGATGGATCTGTTCATCCAATACGGTATGGCTGCGGGTATGCAAGCTATTGAAGATGCGAAACTAGAAGTGACTGACCCTAATGCTCCGCGTATCGGTTGTGCAATAGGCTCAGGCATTGGTGGTTTACCGATGATCGAGAAAAACGTTGATATCCTAAATACAACAGGACCTAGACGTGTTTCACCATTCTTTGTGCCGGGCAGTATTATCAATATGATCGGTGGCAACCTAGCGATCAAATACGGTCTTAAGGGCCCTAATATTGCTATTACGACCGCTTGTACTACCGGTACGCACAATATTGGTCAGGCAATGCGAATGATCCAGTATGGCGATGCTGATGTAATGCTGGCTGGCGGCGCTGAAATGGCTACTACGCCATTAGGTATTGCCGGCTTCTCATCTGCACGAGCGTTATCAACGCGTAATGATTCTCCTGAAACTGCCAGTCGTCCATGGGATAAAGACCGCGATGGTTTTGTGCTTGGGGACGGTGCAGGTGTGCTTGTGCTTGAAGAATACGAACACGCTAAAGCGCGTGGTGCCAAAATTTACTGTGAATTAGCAGGCTTTGGTATGAGTGATGATGCGTATCACATGACAGCACCGCCAGAAGACGGTGCGGGTGCAGCCTTGGCTATGCAAAGCGCTATTAATGATGCTTCTGTAGCACCAGAAGAGATTCATTATATCAATGCTCATGGTACATCTACGCCAGCGGGTGATATTGCAGAGTCTAATGCGGCTAAATCTGTTTTAGGTGAGGCTGCTGATAACGTAAGAATGAGTTCGACTAAGTCTATGATCGGTCATTTGTTGGGTGCGGCGGGTGCTGTTGAGGCTATTTTCTGTGCTTTGGCGATCAGAGATCAAATTGCCCCGCCTACAATCAATTTAGATAACCCATCTGAAGGATGTGATCTAAATTACGTTCCTCATACTGCTCAACCTTGTGAGATAAAAGCGGCGCTTTCTAACTCATTTGGTTTTGGTGGAACCAACGGAACCTTGGTATTCCGTCAGATCTGATTTATGACTAAGTACTGGATTAATGGCGTTTTAGCTGATCAGGTATCTATAAATGACCGCGGTCTAAGTTACGGTGATGGTTTATTTGAAACAGTTGCTGTGATCGATGGTAAGCCACACTTGTTCGATCAACATTTAGGTCGTTTACAGATGGGTTTGGATCGTCTGCAATTCCCAGAAGGGACAATTGATGACGTAAAGAGCGACATTCAAGCCTTAAACCTTTCCGGCAATCAAACATTAAAGCTGACGGTGACTCGGGGTTTAGGTGAAAGAGGCTATAAGCTTCCTGCAACTTGTGCGCCTACACGAATCATCAGTCTTGCAGATTCTTCGTCCGATTTTACTCAGCAAAGAGAACAAGGTGTTGCTGTAAGGCTCTGCCAGCAGCGATTAGGTATTAATCCTGCATTGGCAGGGATTAAGCATCTAAATAGGCTAGAGCAGGTTCTAGCAAGATCTGAGTGGTCTGAACCAGATATAGCTGAAGGTTTTGTGTCGGATCTAGATGGGAATCTCGTTGAAGGCACCATGAGTAATCTTTTCTGGGTCCATGAAGGTATGCTCTATACACCGAAAATAGATCGAAGTGGTGTGAAAGGGGTTATGCGTGATCGCCTGATCGAGTTAGCTGATCAGTTATCTCTTGTGGTTGTCGAAGGGAATTACCCTGAATCAGTGCTTGATAGTGCAGAAGAAGTTTTTATATGTAACAGTCTGATCGGTATTTGGCCGGTTATAGCGATCGATGGCAAGCCTTTAAATATCGGCCCAATCACCAGAGATCTGCAGTTATTGCTATCTAAGGAAATGAGTTGTTGAAAAAAATATTAACTGTTTTATTTGTCCTTATTGTGTCGGGTGCGGCAGGGGCTTATTGGTTATGGAATGATTACAATGCTTTCCTTAATGCATCACTTCCCGTCAAAGAAAAAGCTCTTTTTGAAGTTAAAAAAGGCAGTAGTTTCAATAGGGTAGTTGCCGATCTTAAAGAAAGTTATGGTGAAGTTAATGGTCATTATTTCAAGATCTACGGCCGCCAATCTGGTCTGGCGCATAAGATTAAAGCCGGTGAATATGAGTTAAAAGCCGGTTTAACACCTGTTGAATTTTTAAAGGTGATCACATCTGGCGTATCTAAAAATTATCGCTTTACGATCATTGAAGGCAGTAATTTCAAAGAGATGATGCACGCGATTAGTGAGCATAAATACCTTAATGATGATGTTAGTCATTTAAGTAGAGAAGAACTTCTTAAACAGCTCGGTGTTTCTGAAAAACACCCAGAAGGTTTGTTCCTAGCGGAGACGTTTAGTATCGAGAAGAACGGTTCGGCACTTGCTGTATTAAAACGTTCTAACGCTATGATGCAAAAGATCTTAGCGGCTGAATGGAATAAGCGTGACAGCAAACTGCCATACAAGTCTCCCTATGAGGCTTTGATTATGGCTTCTATTGTTGAAAAGGAAACAGCGCGAGCAGATGAGCGTCCGATCATTTCTGGTGTGTTTGTCCGTCGATTGAATAAACGCATGCGCCTGCAAACTGACCCGACCGTTATTTACGGCATGGGTGATGAGTACAAAGGCAATATCCGCCGTAAAGATTTAAGAAAGCCTACGCCTTATAACACCTATGTAATACCGGCATTACCGCCTACACCTATTGCCATGGTAGGTAGAGAGGCCATTGAAGCCGCGCTTAATCCTGCGGACGGTAAAGCGCTTTATTTTGTTGCTAAAGGCGATGGCAGTCATTATTTTTCAGCGACTTTGAAAGAGCATAATAATGCGGTTAGACGCTACCAGCTTACACGTCGTAAAGATTATCGCTCTTCGCCATAGGATACAGAATTATGAATACGAGCGTTAAAGGTCGCTTTATCACTGTTGAGGGCACTGAAGGGGTTGGTAAATCAACAAATATTGAATATTTGTGCCAGCTGCTACGTGATCGTGAAATAGAAATTGTTCTTACCCGTGAGCCAGGCGGAACACCGTTAGCAGAAGAGTTACGTGAACTACTTCTATCGCCTCGTGATGAGCGAGTTAGTGAAGATACAGAATTGTTATTGATGTTTGCGGCACGTGCACAGCACATCGAAAATGTGATTCGTCCTGCACTTGAGCGTGGCGCTTGGGTTATAAGCGATCGATTTACAGATGCGACTTATGCTTACCAAGGTGGTGGAAGAGATGTCGACCTTGAGCATATTGCGATGCTAGAGCGAATTGTTCAGCATGGTCTTCATCCTGATATGACTTTGCTTTTGGATTTAGATGTAGAAATCGGCTTACAACGTGCTTCGCAAAGAAGTGAGCCTGATCGCTTTGAACAGGAAAAGTTAGATTTCTTCCATAAAGTTCGTAACATGTATCTATCCAGAGCTGAAGCTGAGCCTAATCGTTTTAGCGTAATTGATGCGTCTAAGAGTATTCCAGAAGTACAGGCTCAAATTTTAGGTGCTGTAAATACTTTTATGGGCTCTGAAAATGTCTGAACTGTTAAAGCCGTTTCCGTGGTTCGATGAGCGATTCGCTCATTTGGGCCAGCTACACGATCAAAACCGTTTACCGCATGCATTATTAATTCATGGTATGCCAGGTATTGGTAAAGCGGCTTTTGCTACAGCGTTTGCGCAATCTCTCCTATGTCAAAGCCCTGTGCAGGGCCGAGCATGCGGTCACTGTAAGTCATGTGACCTTAATGCCGCCGGTAGTCACCCCGATCTCTTTATTCTCTCTCCAGAAGAAGAGGGTAAGCAGTTAAAGGTTGATCAGGTTCGTGGGTTAGGGGAATTCATCTATAGCACTGCGCAGCAAGGTGGTTATCGTGCTGTGGTTGTGGATCCTGCTGATGCTATGAATGTCGCTTCTGCCAATGCGCTTTTGAAAATGTTAGAAGAGCCCGGCTCCGACACGATTATTTTGTTGGTTACCTCTAAAATGGGGCAGGTATTGCCGACCATTAAGAGCCGTTGCCAGCATATAGAATGCCATAATCCATCGGAAACTGATGCGATTAATTGGCTAATGGCAGCAGCTGATAATATTGATGCGGAGAAGGCTAAAAGCATACTGCATATTAATCGTGGAGCGCCTAAAGAGGCCCTATCTTATATAGAAAAAGGTCTAAATGAGCATCGAGCACAGCTAATTCGCGGACTTGCGGATATACTTAAACAAAGAAGAACGGCGCTTGAGGTTGCTCAATCTTGGCAAAAGCTTGATTTAGAGATGTTGCTAGGGTGGTTTTACAGTTTGTTGTCTGATGCTGCTCGTGGTTCGGTATGTCAAAGCCCTGAGTTATTAAGGCAGGATGATGCGCGTAATATGCTGAATGCGGTTGCTAAAAAAACCAACCCAGTTAAAATCTTTAAATTAGCGGATAAAGTACACGAAGAGCGCAGAGCAATAATGCTTAGGCAAAACCCGAATAAGCAGTTATTGTTAGAAAATATACTATTGGAATGGGCTGCGCTGCTCAATTAAGGATAAAGGTTCAATATGGTAGCTGTACCACGTTTAAGTCATGGCATTTTGTCTTTGAATATTCAGACAAAAGAAGAGCTATACGAGGCTTACTTACCGTACATCACTAATAGCGGATTATTTATACCTACTCTACGCTCTTATCATCTAGGCGAAGAGGTGTTTATGTTGCTTGAATTAATGGATGAGGGCGACAAAATACCGGTTACAGGGAAGGTAATTTGGGTTACCCCAAAAGGCGCACAAGGTGGTCGAACACCAGGTATTGGTATTCAACTCTCTGCTGATGATTCTACCCTTGTAAACAAAATAGAGACCTATCTGGCCGGTACATTAAATTCTGAGCGTAAAACTAACGCACTGTAGTTTTATTGTTGGTCTGTACCTTGCCCATCTAGATTATTTTTATGTTCATCGATTCTCACTGTCATTTGGACAGGTTAGACCTGTCTCCCTACGATAATAATTTTTCAGATATGCTTCAGGCAGCTTTTGACCGTAAGGTCGATGCGATGCTTTGTGTATCTATCGCAATGTCGCAATTTCCTTCAATGTATGAGCTGATAAAGCCGCATGAAAATGTGTTTGCTTCGGTAGGTATCCATCCATTATCTGCTTCTGAAGAGCAAGTGAGCGTTGAAGCGCTAATTGAACATGCCTCTCAGCCGAGAGTTATCGCTATTGGTGAAACTGGGTTAGATTATTACTATCAAACGGATACCAAAGAGGCTCAGCAGAAAAGTTTTGAGACTCATCTCGTTGCTGCAGGTGAGTTAAAGCTTCCTGTAATTGTTCATACGCGTGATGCTCGCCAAGATACACTGGATATGATTAAGGCTCATGGTAATCAGGAATCCGGTGGCGTGCTGCACTGTTTTACAGAAAGTTTAGATATGGCTAAAGCGGCCTTAGATATGAACTACTATATTTCATTCTCTGGCATCACAACGTTCCGCAATGCAAGTGAGTTGCGTGATGTTGTTAAAGAGATCCCTCTAGAGCGGATCCTTATCGAGACTGATGCGCCTTATCTAGCCCCGGTACCGCATCGAGGTAAGAAGAATGAGCCTAAGTATGTGGTTGAAGTGGCTCAGTGTATTGCGGATCTTAAGGGTGTTTCCATTGATGTAGTTGCTCAGCAAACTACTGATAATTTCTACCGACTTTTCAATAAGGCGGCTCGGAATGTTTCAATATCCTCCAATTAATTATATCGAGCCTGTTTTTAGGCCACCAAGTGAAGCTCATTCACTGATCCTGCAGGTAACGAATGGTTGTAGTTGGAATAAGTGCACCTACTGTGAAATGTATCGTGCACCACAAAAGAAATTCCGACCTAAATCTATTGCCGACATTACTGAAGAGGTCATTCGTTGTAGCGCTGCACTTGGTGCTGTTAGAAAGGTATTTCTTGCTGATGGCGACGCAATGGCTTTGTCATTTAAGCGCTTGAAAGAGATCTTACTGGTCATCCAAGAGCATCTGCCAAGCGTTTCTAGAGTTTCCGCATACTGCTTACCTCGTAATCTCCTAAATATCACCGTTGAAGAGTTATCTGAGTTACGTGAATTAGGCTTATCACTTCTGTACGTAGGTGCTGAGAGCGGTAATGACGAGATTCTTGAGAAGATAGAGAAGGGTGAAACCTTCGAGTCGACCAAGGATGCTCTGCTTAAGATTAAAGCGGCCGGTATCAAATCTTCCGTAATGATCATAAATGGTATGGGCGGATCAAGATACTCCCACCAGCATGCGATTGACTCTGCACGATTGGTCAATGCGGTTCAGCCAGATTACTTAGCGACCTTGGTGCTATTTTTTCATGAAGGTGAGGCTGAGTTTGTACAGTCATTTGGTGATGATTTTCAGTTCTGTAATCAACGTCAGTTGATCGAAGAGATGCAAACCTTTATTAGTCATCTTGATTTGGACAAGACTATTTTTAGGAGTGATCATGCCTCGAATTATCTTGTGCTCAAAGGGGTGTTGGGGCGTGATAAGGAGAAGCTGCTTACAATGATTGACGGTGCATTAAATTCAGAAAGCAGTGTGTTTCTCCGTTCTGAATCCAGTCGTGGCCTATAAAAATAGTTCTTCGGTTTATTTAGAAAGTTCATATTGAGTACTAGAGAAGTACTTACATAATTGCTTACAGTCTATATACTTTGGTATTAAATGATTTTATTGCCAATATTTAGGGGTAAAAAGCAATGAGACGTCCAGTTCGAGTAGCCGTAACCGGTGCCGCAGGTGCTATTAGCTACAGTTTGCTGTTTAAGATTGCTGCTGGTGAAATGATGGGTAAAGATCAGCCTGTGATTCTGCAGCTGATTGAACTACCGCAAGCGATGGATGCACTTCGTGGTGTCGCAATGGAATTGATGGATTGTGCATACCCGCTTCTTCATACCATCACCCTGCATGACAATGTAGAAGACGGTTTTAAAAATGCTCACTATGCATTGTTGGTAGGTGCTAAGCCACGTGGCCCAGGCATGGAACGTAGCGATCTACTTGAAGAAAACGCCGCTATCTTTGCTCGTCAGGGTAAAGCGCTAAATGATTTTGCGAACCGTGATGTAAAAGTACTTGTTACGGGTAACCCTGCAAACACTAATGCTCTTATCGCTAGCCGAAATGCGCCGGATTTAAGCCCGTCTCAGTTTACCTGCTTAACTCGTTTGGATCACAACCGCGCTAAAGGTATTCTAGCGAATCACTGTGGTGCTACTACGCGAGATATCGGCGGAATCATGATTTGGGGTAACCATTCTCCAACTCAATACCCAGATTTGCACCAGGCAACGATCCTAGGCAAGCCTGCAATGTCCCAGATTGACACTTCTTGGTACCGAGAAGAGTTCATCCCTAAAGTGCAGAAGCGTGGTGGTGAGATTATCGAAGCGCGTGGCTTATCGAGTGCAGCATCAGCAGCACAAGCGATCGTTGACCAGATGCGTGATTGGGTGCTTGGTACAGAGCCGGGTGAAATTATCAGTATGGGTATCTTAAGTGATGGTAGCTACGGTATCGCAAAAGGTATCTTCTATTCATTCCCAGTGCGCTGTAACTACGGTCGTTACCAAATCGTTCATGATATCGATGTAAACGATTTCAGCCGCCAACGTCTTACTGCAACAGAGCAAGAGTTGTTGGATGAAAAGCAGATCGTTGATCACTTGCTGCCTAAAGAAACAGAAGCTTCTCACCAGAATCTATCTATCTGCTTACGCTCCGGTGTAACTTTATATGCGGATAATGCAGGTCCAGAGGACGAAGACAGATTCATGACAACAAACAGAGTAATGTAGTTTTAACTATTATTAATCTGTTAAAGTGCCTCTTCATCTGAAGGGGCATTTTTTTATGGTAAAGCTACTTACAGTCAAAACAGGCCGCCAAGGGCTTTATGAATTCACACGTCAGTTACAGCAATTAGTGGATCAGAGTGGTGTAAATGAAGGTTTATGTACGTTGTTGATACAGCATACAAGTGCCAGCCTAATTATTCAGGAAAATGCCGATCCTAGTGCTAAACACGATTTAGAGAATTGGTTAAATCGTTTAGTGCCTGAACGTGATTCACTGTATACCCACACGCTAGAGGGCGATGATGATATGCCTGCCCACATAAAAAGTGTTCTGACGAGTCCCTATTTATCCATTCCTGTACTAAACGGTCAGTTGTGCTTAGGGACATGGCAGGGCGTATATTGCTGGGAGCATCGTCATTGCTCATCAAGAAGGCATATAGCTGTGCATATTGGTTAGATTGTCTTTTAAGCCTTGGTATATTTCAGTCAGAAAAAAAGCTGCAAATGCAGCTTTTTTCATGCTTGTTAAGCTTAGAATTCTTCGGCGGTCTCCATAGGAGTGACGCTTTGCAGCATTTTTAAGAGATCTAGTAAAATAATCAAAATGCTGTTGTAGTAGCAAACGCCTTGAACGAAGCGCTTTGTTGTCTCTTCGCCAGTAGCGTTAGGTGCGCGATCAATATCGTTCTGAGGTAGGTTGATTACCTCATCAACGCTATCTACAACCAAACCAACTACTTCTTGTTCATTGTATTCAACAACAATGATGCGCGTATCGTCATCAGGCTCGTGTGGGCTTAGACCAAACATCTGGCGTGTATCAATAACGGTAACAACATTACCACGCAGATTAATAATACCCAGAATAAAATAGTCAGAGCCTGGTACAGGGGTGATCTCGCTGTAACGAAGCACCTCTTTTACCTGAACTACATCAACACCATATAATTCATTATCAACTTTGAATGTAGCCCATTGATGATAAATAACTTCTTCTTGATTGCTGCGCTTAGTATCGCTGGCTTCTTGGTGTAATGATTGCTCAGCTTGTAATGCTTTAAGGTGTTCAGCTGCTGCTTCTAGACCCATAGTGTTCTACCTATCCTGTTTGCTACAACTTAGGACTCTTCAGGTAAAAAGAGTTCTTTTTATATATTTCGAGTATCCCACAGCTTTGAAAAGCTTGAAAGTGGGGAGATAGCGTTTTGTTACAGCATAGACTAGCAATGCTACGGTTTAAACCGTACAGATCAAAAAAAGTAATTATTTCAGCTGGATGGAGTGAATTTATTTAATATCTATAGGCAGTTATCCGGTTTTGGTAAGCCGGAAATCTTGGCGATCAATTTCGCAGGACTGCCTGGAAATAGCTTCATTAGGTAGATGCTTTTCCCTTTGTCTTTGCCTAGCTTTAGTGAAACCGCTTTCACTAAAGGACGCATTGCAGGGGAAAGCTGATATTGTTCGTAGAAATCACGAATAATATTGATGATCTCCCAATGATCTTGGGTCAATGTAAGACCCTCTGAGTCAGCTATTGAATGAGCAACGGTCTCATTCCAGTCGTCTAAGTTTCTGAGATAGCCTTCTTCATCAAATTCGATAGTCATATTAAAACCAGCTAACAACTTTGTTCATTTTGCAGCTTAGTTCTACAAACTGCTCATCTGTTGCCAGTGTAAAACGAGTGCTGAGTTTATCAGTTAGGCCGCGTGCGCTTACATCAGGCTCTAAGGCAAAGAGTTTACAGCTCTCAGGTAAGTCAGAGAAAAGTGAAGCGTTAGCAGATAGCGCGGCATAGACGCCGTCTTCAATTACTAGAACGGTGTCTTTGTCTTTAACGCTCGCAAGCATTCTGTTTAAAAGTTGCGTGTTGTTATGAGATTTATTCAGCAGATGTAAAATCATATTAGAACGTCAATACAGTATCGTGGCTATCAAGTAGTTTGCTTAGGTCGTTCCGAGAGATAATTTGAACGGGCAAACCTAGATCAGTTTCTGAAAGGGCGTTAGCTTCAAGATCTTCAGCGCAAACAAATATCTGATCAATATCGTACATGGGTAATGCGCTTAACATTGACTCAATGTTCTTGTGGCCAGTTTGCTGGGTATTGTGGCTTTTGAGAAGCTGGAACAAACCATCACCTAAAAAAGCCAAACTAACCGGCATTTCGAAAATGGAGCAGGTTAAAGCGACATCCAATGCTTCACGTGCGTAACTTGTGCCATAAGGCGCATGCTGATTCAGGATTAAAACTGATTTTTTATCACTCATCATTAAGCCCCAAATGTAACGACGCGATCTGAAACGGCAATAGCTTCAGCTAGTTGGCCAAGACCGGACAATTCAAAGCCTTTGGAAATGTTTCCACACGGTTTTTCATATCGCTTAGCTTCATTGTCATCTAGTACGCCTCGCTTAACTGCCGCAGCGATGCAGACAACAAGGTCTAGATCGTGTTCGGTTGCCAAGGCTTGCCACTCTCTAGGTAAATGGGTTTCATCCTGTGGTGGGGCGATTAGAGAGTTAGCGAGATTAACCCCATCGGCATAAAAGAACACTCGATACAGCTCATGGCCTTGCTGCAAGAGTGTTTTAGCATAACGTAATGCTGTCACAGCCGATTGACTGCTAGAGGGTGAGGCCTGAATAACTATTGAGAATTTCATTGAATTGCTAAAGCCTATAACTAAAAAGCCCCGCAATCTTAACAAAGAAAGCGGGGCTTTTTATAGATTTACGAACTACTTAGTCGTCACTCATGAAACCTAATAGGCTCATTAAATGAACGAATAGGTTGTATATGTTTAGATAAAGACTAACTGTAGCCATGATATAGTTTGTATATACACCATTAACAATGTTGCTTGTGTCATACAGAATCATGCCGCACATCAAAAGAACTACAAGGGCAGAGAAGGCAAGGTGAAGAGCTGGCATGTGAACACCGAAAAGAGGCAATACAAACAATGCCACCATTGCGATAAGCGCAACCATCATACCAGCAGATAAAAAGCCACCCATGAAACTGAAGTCTTTCTTACTCGTCAATACATAAGCAGAAAGGCCGAAGAAGGTTAGGGCTGTCATAGCGAAAGCTGTGGTTACAATTTCGCCGCCGTTAGCAAGGCCTAAGTAGCGATTGATAATTGCACCAAGGCCAAATCCCATTAAGCCTGTAAAGGCAAATACTAGAGGTAGCGCGGCTGCGCTGTTTTGCTTTTTATTTAGAATGAAAAGCATTACAAAGCCTAAAATGACAGAGCCTAAGTAAGCAATCATAGGTGCTTGAACAAGCATTGCAATGCCAGCTGTAATGGCGCTTACAACCATTGTCATGGCTAGCAGCATGTATGTGTTACGAATGACTTTGTTCGTCTGCAGTACGGACTGTTCGGAACGAGCATCGTAAGTATTTACGTTACGCATGATATCCTCGAAAAAGATTTCCCTATTAAGTTTCTCTATATATAAGTATTTTAGTCGGTTTTTCAAGCCCTTTACATAGTTTTAGTGGGGGGTAGAATCTCCCGCTCATACTGAAACGACCTTTGTTATGACTGATCTTGATATTCTCTTTGAAGACGAGCATTTAATTGCAGTAAATAAGCCTTCTGGTTTGTTGGTTCACCCAAGCTGGATCGCACCTCGTGGTACACCTAATTTAGCGTCCATGCTGAAAAACTATTTCGATGGTGGTAGTCCTTACACCATTCATCGTTTAGATCGACCAACCTCTGGGGTTATTTTATTTGGCAAAAACAAAGAGATAGCGCAACAAATGAATCTAATCTTTGCAGAAAGAAAGATTAGTAAGACCTATCTCTGTATGTGTCGTGGCTACACTCCAGAGCAAGATGTGATCGATTATGCGCTGAAAGAGCAGCTAGACAAAATTGCTGATAAGCACGCAAATCAAGATAAAGAACCTCAAGAAGCTGTCTCAAATTATAAGCGTTTAGGGATGGTTGAGATTGATATGCCGGTAGGGCGGTATGAAAGATCGCGTTACTCATTGGTGGAAGTTAAGCCGGAAACAGGAAGAAAGCACCAAATCCGTCGTCATATGAAGCATATCTTTCATCCAATCGCGGGTGATACCAAACACGGTGACAATAAACATAACAAAGCTTTAAAGCAGGAATTCGATCTTCAGCGCTTGATGCTAATGGCGACTGAGCTGGAGTTTATTCACCCTGTAACAGAACAAACTCTAAAACTAACTGCACCAGTCGATGAATATTGTGATCAATTGTTTAGCGGCTTTGGTTGGTCAGGATTGTACCCAATAGGTAAAACTGAGCCTTAGCAATAGCCTGTACTAAATCAATTAATATCTATTTATTTGAGGCTTGAGCGCAATTTAACGGTCATAAGCCAGTATTCATGGGGATTGGGGCTAGGTTTTTTATAAAAGCTATGCTCTAATCGCGCATTATTAAGATGGTAATTACGGCCTTTTTAGACGGTAAACA
This sequence comes from Neptuniibacter sp. QD37_11, assembly GCF_047778105.1. Taxonomy (NCBI): domain Bacteria; kingdom Pseudomonadati; phylum Pseudomonadota; class Gammaproteobacteria; order Oceanospirillales; family Oceanospirillaceae; genus Neptuniibacter; species Neptuniibacter sp. QD37_11. The sequence continues at coordinate 1,722,359 of NZ_CP180552.1, forward strand.
TTGATGACCCAAGAACAAAGCATTTCCGCGCTACTTTCTCAGAAAAACGGCAACATTCGTATCGGTATTATCGGTGCAATGGATGAAGAGGTGGAGCTGTTAAAAGCTGCACTGGAAGAGAGAGAAGACCACGAAATAGCTGGGTACTTACTTTTTACAGGTAAGTTACATGGACACGATATCGTTTTGCTTAAATCTGGTATCGGTAAAGTCAACGCGGCTATTGGAACTACTATTCTTCTTCAGGCATTTAAACCTGATTGTGTTATCAATACAGGCTCTGCTGGTGGTTATGATCCAGAGCTCAATGTTGGTGATATCGTAATTTCTTCTGAAATTCGTCATCACGATGTGGATTTAACTGTATTTGGCTACGAATATGGCCAAGTGCCACGTCAGCCTGCAGCATTTACTCCAGACGCGACTTTGGCAAAGGTCGCTGAGCGTTGTATAGAACGCATGGACGGCATGAAAACGACTCGTGGTTTGATCTGTACGGGCGATCAGTTCATGAACGACCCTGAGCGAGTAGAGCGCAAACGCAAATTGTTCCCTGAGATGAAAGCTGTTGAGATGGAAGCTGCTGCGATTGCTCAAACTTGTCATCAATTTAATACGCCGTTCATCGTGATTCGTGCTTTGTCAGACATTGCAGGTAAAGAGTCTGGCGTGTCATTCGACCAATTTCTTGTGACTGCAGCTAAACATTCTGCAGAAATGATCATCGCAATGATTGATGAGTTGGCTTCCAACTGATACAAATAAGGCCTTTGTAACATGTAGCAATTATAAGGGCCTTAAATGACTACCTCTTTTTACCCACCTGTTCGTACCCTGATGGGCCCTGGACCATCAGATGTAAGCCCTCGAGTTCTTTCGGCGATGGCTCGCCCAACAATCGGTCACCTTGATCCTGAATTTATCCGCATGATGGATGAGATTAAAGTGATGCTGAAAAACCTCTTCAAAACTGAAAACGAATTAACAATGCCTGTGTCTGCACCTGGTTCTGCAGGAATGGAAGCATGCTTTGTTAACTTGGTTGAGCCGGGTGATAAGGTGATCGTCTGCCAAAACGGTGTTTTTGGCGGTCGTATGAAAGAGAATGTAGAGCGTTTTGGTGGCGAATGCATTCTTGTTCAAGATGAATGGGGTCAGCCTGTGGATCTTGAAAAGGTTAAAGCAGCGTTTGCAGACAATGAAAATGTTAAAGCTTTGGCTTTTGTTCACGCAGAAACATCTACGGGTGTTCGTTCTGATGCAAAAGCGCTTTGTGAGATAGCTCAGGCTAACGGTGCTCTTACTATTGTTGATGCTGTAACGTCTCTTGGCGGTGTAGAAGTTGACGTTGATGGCTGGGGTATTGATGCAATTTACTCCGGTACACAGAAGTGCCTTTCTTGTCCTCCTGGTATCTCTCCAGTGAGTTTTAGTCAGAAAGCAGTTGAGGCTATCCAAAACCGTACAAGCTCAGTTCCTAGCTGGTTCTTAGATACGAACCTTGTAATGGGTTACTGGGGTGGTGGTGGAAAGCGTGCTTATCATCACACTGCGCCTGTGAACTCTCTATATGCGCTTCATGAAGCTCTAGTAATGCTAGAAGAAGAAGGGCTTGAAAATGCTTGGGCTCGTCATCAGAAGTTGCATTTGGCACTGCGTGCGGGTCTTGAAGCAATGGGCATTGGTTTCCTAGTTGATGAAGACTGTCGCCTGCCACAGCTTAACTCTGTCATCATTCCTGAAGGCGTTGATGATGCTGCTGTGCGTACTGCGCTACTCAAAAATTACAATCTAGAGATTGGTGCGGGTCTTGGTGCTTTGGCTGGTAAAGTATGGCGTATCGGTTTGATGGGTACTGCATGTACTCAGCGCAATGTTATGCTGTGCCTTGACGCTCTAGAAAACACACTTGCTGAGATGGATGCGCCAATCAAAATTGGGGTTGCAGCTCAAGCAGCAGTTGCGGTATTGGCTGAATAAGTTTTTAAAGCCATGGATCATCGATCCATGGCTTAATTTAAAGTCTTACTAATCAACGCAATAGATTCAGGGTGATCCCACTCTTTCCCGCCAAGAATTGTTTCAATCAATTTTCCCTCTTTATCGAACAATAACGTCATTGGCAGTCCTTTAATCCCAAATTCATTAAAAGAACGATTTTTCTCATCGAGTAAGATAGTGAAAGTTAATTCGGTATCCAGCTCCATTAAAAAACTCGAAACAGATACAGAATCCTCACCGGCATTTATAGCCACAATCTCAAATTCTTGATCGGCAAAATGCTCCTGCAGCCTTTGCATTGATGGCATCTCTTTAATGCATGGCGGACACCAAGTTGCCCAGAAGTTAAGTAGAACGACTTTTCCTTTGTAATTCGCCAAAGAAACCATTTCATGGTCTGTGTTTTGAAAACTCAGTTTATAGAGTTCGCTTTGTGCTAACGCATTGGCAGAAGTCGCAAACAGAAAAATGGAAATAAGTGTTGATTTTAAGAAGGACATAAATAGCTCTCGTTAAATACAGGGCAAGATGATAGCAAAATAGCGATTTAAAAAGTACGAGATGGTGTTTGCTGTTCCATCCTTTATACTCTGAGCCTATAAAGAATAAAACAGTTCAATCTAGATGGGATAATAAGAATGAAAGTTGCATTTATAGGTTTGGGTGTCATGGGATACCCGATGGCAGGGCATTTAGCACAGGCAGGTCACGATGTTACGGTTTACAACCGCACAACAGCTAAATCAGAGGCATGGATTGAGGACTATAAAGGCAGCTTTGCTTTAACACCTGCAATGGCTGCTCAGGGTGCAGATATCGTGTTTACCTGTGTCGGCAATGATAATGATTTAAGAGCTGTGACATCAGGCGAGCAGGGTGTATTAAGCTCTATGCAAGCTGGTTCAATTTTGGTGGATCACACTACTGCATCTGCTGAAGTTGCTAGAGAGCTATCGGAACTGGCAGGAGAGCAAGGCGTAGGCTTTTTTGATGCTCCAGTTTCAGGAGGTCAGGCAGGTGCGGAGAATGGCGTTTTAAGTATTATGGTAGGTGGTAATGCTGCCAACTTTTCTGTTGTTGAGCCAGTTATGGATTGTTATGCAAAATCTACTCGTTTGCTAGGTGAGGCTGGCTCTGGTCAGTTAGCGAAAATGGTAAATCAGATTTGCATAGCTGGGTTAGTCCAAGGCTTAGCTGAAGGTGTGCATTTTGCAAAAGCTGCTGGTTTAGATGCAGCCCAGGTGTTCGATGTAATTCAGCATGGTGCAGCAGGTTCTTGGCAAATGGTTAATCGCCACCAAACCATGATTGAGGATGAGTATGATTTTGGATTTGCTGTTGATTGGATGCGTAAAGATCTAAATATTGTTCTAGATGAATCCAGAAAAAATGGTGCTAGATTGCCGGTTACGGCTTTGGTAGATCAGTTTTACGCGGATGTTCAGCAAATGGGTGGAGGGCGTTGCGATACCTCAAGTCTGTTGATGCGTTTAGAGGGTGACAGCAAAAAATAACCATTATTTTTCAATGGTTTTTATGGGCCATAGATGGATAGACACAGGCTGTTAGCTCTATATAATTGCCCCCGATATTTCTTTATTACTACTACAAAATATCTAGGACAGTTCTATGGATAAATATAACCTAATCTCTGTTGCTCCGAGCTTAGTCATCGTTGCGTGCATGATTGTTGGCACTTTTGTTGGCATCAAAGTACTTAAAAAGATGATTGCTAAAGACGCAGCTGCTGCAGAAAAGTAAGCTTTTGCTTTAGCCGGGTATCTCGCTTAGATGCTCGGCTAACTTCTATCTACCATTCGTTCGGCACCACAAACCCACGATCTAACTCTTCCCCTTTTTTATTAAATCTAGCCACAAGAGTGGGCCTGTCGGCTTTTAACAGCTCTGCCTCAAATTCGGCATAATCCAAAAGTTTTGAGTGATCAGCAATCAGCCAATAAGGCTTATGCATAATGCTGTAAAAGTCTGGGCTTTTAACCTGGTTAATCTCATTCTGCCTAAGCCACCAGCCTTGGAGGTGATTGGGATTAATTGCAGGGTGAAGTTCTATTTTAGAACCAAACTCAGCAAAAGGATGGAATAGGTAACCCTGCATTAGCATGACGAAAATCACAGGGGATAAACCCTCGCTTTTACACGCTAGGATGCCTTGAGGGGTTTTAGATATTTTAAGTTGATGTTCTACCATCCTCTCGTATTTTATATCTAACCGATCCCTCTTTCCTGGGCCAATAAAATCTGCAAGCTTGGTGCCTGAACCTGTTCTTAAATAGTATTTAATTGCACATTCTAGATGGAAGTCCCCCCTTGATGAATCGCCTATAAAATCGAGTTCACCCAAAGTGACTTTATTATCAAAAACCTTAATATTTCTTTTAATATCATATAAATGAGTGTCATTGTTGAGAATGTGGTTGACTATGTTTTCGTAATATCCGCCAAGGTTTCTTGCTGTAAATCTTAATCTGTTAACTACTACTGATTTGGGCTGATCTGCACTAATAAGGTCATGAAACGGAATATAGCTATTCGGCACGTTTATCAAAGAAGGGCTGCTTAAAACCCAGTCTATATCGTTATCCATGCGCAGTGCTCTTTTAAGTAGATGAAATAAGGAACAGTCGATTCGTCGTAATCTAAGACTTTCCTTTTTACATCAACTGTTGAAATGCTTAAAGTATGCTGCAAATACGATGGGATTATAAATAAGGGTATACAATGACCAGATCAGCAGATAATAACGTCCCTTTAAGCGAACAAAACCGTGATGTTCTGTTATCAGAATCAGATATTAATAATATTTTGGTTAATGGTGCACAAATCTCATTAACTAAACTTCGTAAAGCACAAAGTACTGACGCTCAGCTTTGCTACTACGCAGAAATAGGTGTTTACCTGGAGGTATCGCTTTCGCGCGGGGCGGGTATTACTGAGTCGACTATGGAGACTCTGCAAGAAATTCATAGAATTGCTACGCATGAATACATGGATAACCGTAAGCTATTGTCCAAGGTAGAACAGTAAGCAGTGTCAGAAAATACCCCATCCGAAACATTTGATGCCAGCGCCTTTTTGAAGCAACTCACAAAAAGGCCTGGAATCTACCAAATGTACGATGCAGACAATGGGCTTCTGTACATTGGAAAAGCCAAAAACCTTAAAAACAGAGTTTCTAGTTACTTCCGCTCTTCAGGTCTCAGTATCAAGACTCGTGCGTTGGTTGCGAAGATAGCTGATGTTCAGGTCACTATCACTAACAGTGAAACCGAAGCGTTATTGCTTGAGCAAAACCTGATTAAGCAGCACAGGCCGCCTTATAATATTCTTCTGCGTGACGATAAATCGTACCCATATATCTTCGTTTCAGATAAAGATGATTATCCTGCGGTGCGATTTAGCCGAGGCGCCAAGCGTAAAAGCGGTAAATATTTTGGACCGTTCCCAAGCGGAGGGGCTGTACGTGACAGCCTGAACCTGCTACAGAAGATCTTTAAGATACGCCAGTGCGATGATAGTTTTTACAAAAACCGATCGCGTCCTTGTCTTCAGTATCAAATCAAAAGATGCACGGCGCCTTGTGTAAAAGCGATCTCTAAAGAGGATTATCAAGACGATATCCGTCATGCTTCTATGTTTTTAGATGGCAAAAACACCAAGGTTATGGATGAAATTGCTAGCCAGATGGAGGCTGCTTCAGTTGACCTTGAGTTTGAAAAGGCTGCGTTATATAGAGATCAACTTATTAGTTTGCAGAAAGTACAAGAGCAGCAGTATGTAACTGGCATGCAAGGTGAGGCCGATGTTATTGGCTGCTCGGTTCAGCCTGGTGGTGTCTGCATACATATGCTGTTTGTCCGAGGCGGAAGAATTATCGGAAGTAAGGCTCACTACCCCAAGGTATCCATCGAAGAAACGTCGAGCGAAATTGTTTCAGCTTTTGTAGCTCAATGGTATTTAGGTTCGCAAAGAGAAATACCCTCCTATATTGTTTTGCCAAGCGAAGTTGAAGATAAAGATTGCTTGCAGCAAGCGATAGAGGAATCATCAAACAAAAAGGTAACGCTGTCTCATACGGTCAGAGGCGAGCGGGCAGCATGGCAGAAACTTGCTAATACCAATGCTGAGCAGCAGTTAGGTAGTTATTTAGCTAACAAAAAGAATATCTATAACCGTTATCTAGAACTGCAAAGTGTTTTAGATCTTGATGAGGTTCCACAACGGTTAGAGTGTTTCGATATAAGTCACAGCTCTGGTGAGGCAACAGTTGCTTCATGTGTGGTGTTTGATAGAAATGGTCCTCTCAAATCGGATTACAGACATTTTAATATAGAAGGTATTACTCCAGGTGATGACTATGCCGCAATGCATCAGGCCCTGCTGAGACGTTACACGCGTCTAAAGAAAGGTGAGGGGAAATTACCTGATATTTTGTTAATCGATGGTGGTAAAGGCCAAGTTACTCAAGCGATGGAAGTGCTAGATGAGCTGAGCATATCCGACGTTTTAGTGATTGGTGTGGCTAAAGGGCCTACACGTAAGGCTGGCTTTGAAGTACTTATTTCAGGCGATACGGGTGAAGAAACAGTATTAGAAAGCAGCTCGGCTGCGTTGCATCTAATTCAACACATACGTGATGAAGCGCACAGGTTTGCTATTACCGGACATCGTGCTCGAAGAGGCAAGGCTAGAAAACGCTCAGTGTTAGAAGATATACCCGGTGTTGGTCCTAAGCGTAGAAGAGAGCTGCTTAGACATTTTGGTGGAATCCAAGAAGTAGAGCGCGCCAGTGTTGAAGAAATTGCAAAAGTCTCTACCATAAGCAAAACAATTGCCGAAGAAATCTATGCGGCACTCCATCCTGATATTTGAATGCCAGATGAATATACCCAATATACTTACATCGTTACGTATTGTTTTAATTCCTGTCTTTGTGCTGATCTTCTATTTGCCTTATAGCTGGGCACCTATTGCTACAGGCGTGGTATTTGCCGTTGCTGGCTTTACTGATTGGCTGGATGGATATTTAGCTAGAAAGTTGAATCAAACCTCTCCCTTTGGTGCTTTCTTGGATCCTGTTGCGGATAAGTTAATGGTAGCTATATCTCTGGCTCTATTAGTTGAAAGCTATGCGTCATGGTGGATCACAATTCCGTCGATCGTAATTATCGGTAGAGAGATTGTAATATCAGCTCTACGTGAGTGGATGGCTGAAGTGGGGCAGAGAGCGAGTGTGGCTGTCTCTTATATCGGGAAGGTAAAAACAGCACTACAGATGCTGGCGATTATGCTCATGATTGTTACAGAGCCCTACACGACAATATCGATTGCAGGGATTGTTGCACTGTATCTAGCAGCAGCATTAACTTTATGGTCTATGTATCAGTACCTTAGAGCTTCTTGGCCTGCTTTATCTGAACAGATGTAAGTGGTTAATAATTAAGCAGATTTTTTTATAAAATATGTGTTGACTTATAAATGGGGCTCTCTATAATACGCACCACATTGTTACAGCAGAGCGGGAATAGCTCAGTGGTAGAGCACAACCTTGCCAAGGTTGGGGTCGCGAGTTCGAACCTCGTTTCCCGCTCCAAATTCTAAAGTAACAATATTGAGGCGCGGTGGCAGAGTGGTCATGCAGCGGACTGCAACTCCGTGTACGCCGGTTCGATTCCGACCCGCGCCTCCATCTTCTGCCCGGGTGGTGAAATTGGTAGACACAGGAGACTTAAAATCTCCCGCTCGCAAGAGTGTACCGGTTCGAGTCCGGTCCCGGGCACCACTTCTGGTAATCACTTCCATAGATTTATCTTCAATGCTTATATAGATTTTACGTTAGTTTTTCGTTACCTGCGTACGTCTTTCTATTTGTGGTGCGAGGTCCTACAAAAAACTTCCTATCCTAACTATTTGATTCTTAATCTGTTTTGTCAGCCAGTTTATTTTTCATGTTGATATACCTATCTTCTATCCATGTGATTTATATGGTGTTTTTTAAAGGTGTTTCATGAATGCGCCTCAAGCCCTTATTGGCGGGCCTTAATGGATATTGCATTGTTTGAATTGATGTCTATTGTTACTGTTATTAAGTGAATAGCCTTGCTATATATAGGGTTGGTTGTTTTTGCTTAAGGGATCAGCGCAGTCAACGAGATAGTCATTGCTATACTTAAATGACATCGAGGGATATAAGCAACACGCAGGAAAGGGGGTTTAGAGATATTATGACAGATCTTCCGAAAGGTATATTTATACTGGCTGTTGCTGGTGTTATCGGGTATCAGGCAATCAAAGCGCTTGATATGGATTATCTTGCTCAGTCGCCGAGCTCTCCTTCAACTGCGAATAAGGCTGCAAAAGGTCCTTTAAATGACGCTGATAAAGTAGAGGCTGTATTGGCAGGTGCTGATCCTACTGATGTATTTAAGCCAGCTGCAGCTGGTAAAAAGCTTTCGGTTGTTTGTGATAGTGGCTATATCGCAGGCGATATTAATAAGAACCGCTATTCCAAAATTAGTTATGCCTCTATCACTGAGCGAGGAATAACCTACATTCAAGTTTCACGTTACTCACCAACCTATCTTGTCCAAGAGCACTATCAAGCTGTAACGGCAACGGAAGTAAGTAAGGTGCCTCACAGAATAAAAGCAGCGCTGAAAGCCAAAATTAGCAACCCATACGGATGCAGCTCTCAAGATTTATATCTCTCGCAGATAAATTATCTTAAATAATAAAAGTTATATTTGCTGGAAAAATTAAGCCCTTCACTAAGCATGAAGGGCTTAGTTTTTTATGGTTGTCTTAATTTGAGATTTGGTGAATTAGCTGGGCTGTATCAAGCATTCGATTTGAGAAACCCCACTCGTTGTCATACCACGCGAAAACCTTAATGGTGTTTTCGTGGGTCATGGTTTGGGTGGCATCAAAAATACAGGATTCGGGTCTGTGATTGAAATCGATGGAGACCAGGGGTTCGTGATTGCATGCAACGATTCCTACGTAGTTATTGTCTGCTTCCCTTTGGATTAAGTCGTTTAGCTCGCTTGCTGAGCAGTGGTTCTTTAGTGTTGCGCTGAGATCAACGAGGGATACGTTTGAGGTGGGAACGCGGATAGCCATGCCTGATAGCTTTCCTTTAAGCTCAGGTAGGACTAGTCCAACTGCTGCTGCAGCGCCTGTTTTGGTTGGGATCATGGAGCTGGCAGCAGATCTTGCTCTATATAAGTCGCCGCTAAAGGCGTCCATTAAATGCTGATCGTTAGTATAGGCATGTATGGTTGTCATTAAGCCTGACTTGATGCCGTAGTTGTCGTTAATAATCTTGGCTAGAGGGGCTAAGCAGTTTGTTGTGCATGAAGCGTTTGAGATGATGGTGTGATGAGGTTGAATTGAGTCTTGGTTTACACCGTAAACAACGCATGCGTCCGCATCTTTAGATGGCGCTGATATCAAAACCTTTTTGGCGCCGGCCTCTATGTGTTTAGATGCTGAAGCTCTATCCGTAAATAATCCGGTACATTCAAACACAATATCTATATCTAGATCAGCCCAGGGTAGGGCGCTGGTGTCTTTTTCACGAAACACTTTTATGACGTCGCCATTAACGATTAAAGCGTCGTTCTCAGCAATAACTTCATGTCTGAATTGACCGTGAATACTGTCGTATTGCGTTAGGTGTGCATTTACCTGAGGGTCACAAAGGTCGTTGATGGCAACTATCTGTAAATTGTCGCTCAAGTGGGATTCATAAAAGGCTCTGAGGATATTTCTGCCTATTCTGCCGTAACCGTTGATTGCTATTTTTGCCTTCATAGTACTTCCTTATCATGCAGTTAGGGTTACTTTTAGCGTAGCTCATCTAGACATTCCGGCAATATAAAAATTGAAACAAAGCGGCGCGCGTATATAATAATATGTATCATTTGATACATATTTAATATTATATGAAACAGAATACACAGAATTTGGTAAAAGAAACTGCCGATAAGCTGTTGCGTGAAGGCATAAAGCCCACACAGCAGAACATTAGAGATCGAATTGGAACAGGCTCAATTACGACGATAAACAAAGCGTTAAATGTTTGGTGGTCTGAGCTTGGGCTGCGTCTTGATGAGGCTGAGCGAAACCCAGACATTCCAGAGCCGGTTGCCAATACTGCTAACAAGCTTTGGCTACAAGCGCTTGCTTATGCTAATAAGGAGCTCGATTCACAAAGAAGCGCCATGGAAAGCGAGTTTGCTGACAGAGCTAGAAAGCTGTCTAGAGCATCTTCTGCTGACCATGGAGAGTTAAAGGAGCTGAGGGCGCAATGTCTTCGATTGCTGCAAGATAATGAAAGACTCTCAAATGAGAAGGGTGATGGCCTTCTAAAAATCGCAGAGTGCGAAACAAAGCTTATCGAGAGCCACTCAGAGATATCTCGTCTTACAAGAGAGTTGAGGCAGGCAGAGATAATGTCTGAAGGCAGCTCTAATATCGATCAATATATTGAGGTTCAAGTGGAGAATCGCACCCTGCAAGAGGAGAATAAGAGACTCAATAGGGCAATTGATATTCTTACGGGAGAGAAGGCTGAGCTGCAGCTAGAGGTGATAAAATTAAAGCAAATGTTATCGCCTAATTAGAATCCTAAAGTAGTGATGCTATATATTATTAACGATGTTAATCTTCATTAAGCTTTGTGCAAAATTGATTCATAGCTTGCTGAGCATATCTTTAATAAAATAATGCTTGCTACAGGTAAACTAATTTCTATCTATTTATAGGTAACTATCTGAAATGGATATAGTTTTAAGAGAATCAGCACAAGATCAAGAGATTGTTGATGCCTTACATCAATGTGGCCTTGATGATGCTGTGTGCTGTAATAGTGAGCAGGACTTCAAACAGGCTAAGGTTCTTCTTCTTAAAGAAAAGCTAAAGAATGTAACAATTCAGCTTCTTGATGATGATGGCTATGCTATTAAGCAGGTAACAAGTAAGCCCAAAGATCCAAGGATAGCCCGCGAACAGCTTAATGGTAGGCAGGTGGCGGTTGTTAAGGCGCTGGAGAAGGTGCTTAGGCATTGTAAGAAAGAAGGTGTCCAGCTTGTTGGTTATAGTGATGAGTTGGTTGCTTTGCCTGCGCACATTCCAGTTGAAGAAATTTCGAATGCTGGGGCCATGGATGTTGAGAGCTTTGATGTATACAAAGGTGCCGATGCTATCGCGCCTTCAAGTGATATTTAGAATAATAAATTTATATAAATCAGATAATTAGGCCGTAAACTTGAGCTTAAATATCTATGGGCAACCTGGTTATTAGGAAGCGAATATGTCGACCCCAATTAAGATTTTGCTTGTTGATGATCACCCTTTAGTTAGGGCTGGATTTCAACGCCTGCTGATATCTGATGAAAGCATTGAGATTGTAGGGGAGGCAGATAACGGTCAATCGGCTTGTGAGATGTACTCGCAATATGAGCCTGATGTCGTGATTATGGATCTGAATATGCCTGCAGATTCAAATCCTGAAGAGACTGCTTCTAATAATCTGAATGGCGGCCTTGAAGCGATTCGACGAATTATTTCAAAAGACCCAAAAGCAAAAGTGCTGGTATTAACAGCAATGGAGACGGATCCATTTCCAGCTCACGTTGTAAATGCTGGAGCTAAAGGCTTCTTAACCAAAAGGTGCGCTCCTGATGAGCTTTTAGAGGCCGTAAAGGCGATTCATAAAGGTGAGGAGTACATTACCGAAGAGATACGCTCACGAATCAATGGAGACTCTTCTGGCGAATCATCTTTAGGCAGTCTTACAAAGCGTGAATTGCAGATATTCTCGCTGCTGGCCGAAGGCCGGACGGTTGCTATAGTCGCTGAAGAGATGTTTTTGAGCCCTAAAACCATTCATGCTCACCGTACAAACATCTTTAGAAAATTAAAAATTAGCAACAATTCTGAGCTAGTTCACCTCGCAATTCGTCACAACATCGTCCAAGCTTAAGGTAACTCTCTTAAACGAGGTTGCCGATATGAGTGTACTGGACTTTACAGAGTTGCACCTAGAAACCGAGTTTCTTTGGAATGAAATTTCTGTAGGCGATCGCGTAATGCTTGACGCTGATCTATACGAATCCAATAGCTGTAAGCTCCATAAGTACCAGCCTTATGAGGTTCTGGCTAAAATGCACTGTATGGCGCCAGAGCCATCTGTCTTAATCGTCGAGTCTGATGTGACAGGCGAGCTCATAAACCTTCATCCAGCGCTATTGTGTAGCTATCAATCAGCTGAAGTACCCATTACTCATTCATAGCTTTTTTATCCGATTTTGCTTTCGTGCTTTAAATTTAGTCTCCAATTGAGCATATTTTTTTCTAGTTAAGATCTAGGTATTTATTGCTGCAAAAGTAGGTGTTAAATCTAATTTTGTTGGTGTTTACTGACGTCATATTTTTATCAGCTATGAGGCGTTAAGAGTAGCTTTAATTTATGGAAAAGCGAGCACTTGCATAGATTATAGCTATTGGTAACTCACAATATCATACTTCGCATAATATATATTATGTTAAATAGGATGTTTATATATGTAACTAGGTCTATCGCCTTCTTTGTGTAGATACGTGTGAATTCCATCGTAAACGTAAATTAGTTTAATTAAGTTTGGAATTGCTTAGAGGTGCCGTAACTACTTCGTACTTGGAACTTGTAGAGATCTATTGTGAGAAAGCCCATTCCTAACTTACGTAAACTTGCTCTGAAATTGATACTGTAAATTCTCGTGCGGAGAGCTTTGCAAAATACTTATATGTGGGGAAAGTATCGAAAAGAACAACGTAGCGAACGTACCATGACGCTGCTCTTTTCTCTTGTTGTAAATAGATGAGTTTAATAGCGATTATTAAGAACCAACACCTGACACTTTACAGCGCTGTTCTTCATTTTTTAACTTTAAGAATGGCACTAATGCTCTATCTTCAAAATCGTAAACTATGATTTCGGGGTGGTTTGTATCGAATGCTTGACCTAAAAAAACGCAAGCTGCATTTGATGCACAAGGCAACAAATGGACCTGTTGAACTCCATGATTGGAGCTTAAATCTAATAGTAAGCTGTGCATTCCTCTTGTAAACGCCATTCCCTCTATTGGGTGCCCTATTGCGCCATTACCTAATCTTTCAGCTTCCTTTACTGTAACTTCAACTGTTTTTATGCCTGAAGTATTCTTGCTATTAGACAATTGTTCAAATTGTGGAGGTTTAGCTGTCAGCGATATCTGGATTACGATCTCAGTTTCATCATTCCCAAGTTGTTCCATACCTTTAATGTCAAAGAAGTGCCGATTAGGTGCTTCTATCGGCCAACACCACTGACCTCCGTCCCTGTACCGCAGCATGGGCATAATTTCATTTTTGTTCCCTAGCTTTGCGCCTAAGGCTATCAGTGCTGACATAGGCCCAAATGCAAACAAGGCAGAACGGTAGCGATGGGAGTGAAGCTGCATAAGTAATTTGTCTGCAACACTATTAATGATCCCAGGCATTAGTGGCTTTATTAGTGATGGTGATAAATCACGAAGCATTGCCTCGTTGTCACTTAAATCATTCAATGAACTATCAATTCTTTGTTTTGTAACTGCTAAGCATTGACTTATTTGTAGCGGAGATGGAGCGCTGATAGTGTTACGTTGAACTGGCCAAAGAACTGAGTAGACGGGTATTGGTTGGTAAGCGACTCCATCCAATAATTTTTTTACGATAGATATAAAATTTGACCGCATTGCTGCAAGTCGTTCTGCTGGATAGTCGGATTTAGCCACCTTATCAACTAGCCTGTGATGTTTATCACACAGCAGTAACACATTTTGGGGGTTATCTGATAGGAGCCTCGATGCGACAGGGATGCTTCTAGCGCTCTTTTCAGAGGACGCGATATTATGAGCTAGATACGAGAAATTTCCTTCTTCTCCTGTCAATTCATCGAAACCAAGGTCTACACCGCAGCCGTCAAACATACAGCGTCCGTGACTGTCCTGCATGACTTTACGTTTTGTCTCGACACTGAAGTCTTTTCCCCTTCCTGTTTCCCTTGTTTCGGTTTCAACTTTATAAAAAAATTCAAGTACATTGTTTTCATCAAGTTCTACATTTGAACAAGTAGATGAGTCCCATAAAGAAGTAATAACATCAATATCACGAACATCTGTTTTAGAAAAACAGGAGCTTTGATAGTTACGCAATACAACTTTGCCACCTTCTGGAAGTAGCAGATCAATTGCCTCCTTACTTTGGAGACCCTCCTCGCCTTCATTACTAGGTAAAACAAACCTCATTACAGCATTGATGCAGCTTTCCTGTATAAGAAGGATTAGCGTGGAATGAATATCCTTATCTACAAATATGCCGATATCTTTCCACTCAATGCCTTCATTTTTTAACCTTTTCTTATAGGTTTCTATTAAAGCCATATCTTCTAGAGGCGGCTGTAGTGTCTGGATAGCTATGTTTTCTTCAGTCATATTCATTGATTAAATACTCTGCCTTCATTTCCCTAAGGCTGCCATTTGCACTGGTATATATCGTTATAGAATCGGTTCCGACAATAACAAATATTAAGCTTCTATCTGGATTACGTTTGCAGCACGCCTCCCAGTCTTTTATATCTAATTTTGAAGGCTTTGGGTGTGGTTCAGGGTGCGTATGCCATGTACCAATATATGCCAATTGCCCTTGGCTTTGTTTGAAATGTTGATTCACTTTTTCTTGGTGGTAAGGATCAACCAAGGAGAATCTTGTTCTGGTTGACCGATCCAATCCGATTGGCACAGTAACCTCGTTGATAAGATAGTCGTTAGGTTCACTAAATGAACCAATAAGAACACCAAACTGCTCATTATCGGTTAGTTTCTTCTGTTTGTGTTCATCCCATATATCAAGAACCTTTTGCTTAATTCTCACTGTCTGAGTGTCATGTATGAATATCAGTGGATAGTCAGTCACGGCAAAGGTCACAGCTTGCATTTAATAATGGTAATGTTTTTAAGGATTGATCAAAGTTGTAGTACCTGTGTGTTAGTTCGAAGCCTTTTTGTAAAGCGTCGATAGAATCCCCTTTCCAACTTATTTTTGAAGATTCTGAAATATTACCTCTTAGGTATCTTACTGCTAAATCAGTTGCCATTATTGCAGTTTGTGCTGAATTGACACCGCTGTAAGGCAAGTATAACTGACCACATCCTGCATGATTGACAGTTAAAGATTGATCATCTTCTAAAAAGTTAAGGTTTGATGATAATCCATTTGTTTCAGTCTCATTGTCGATATACGCACACCTGAGGCATCCCTTGGAGCCGTGTATATCTAATACAGCATGCCCTCCTACACCATAACCTTCGACCCATGTATTTATAACGGCTGACTGAACTTGGTTTTTTATTAGAAAGTCATGAAAAAGTCGCTCATGAGTTGGAGAGCCGATTGCTATCACTATAAGATCAAAGCTCTGAAGGAAGGTTTTTTGCGTGATATTCTTATCAAGAAGTTCTCCTACAATGCATTCAATATTAAGCCAGGGGTATTTTGTCCCAACCTGATATTTCAATGCTTGCGCTTTATTAATTCCTACAAACGAAATATGTAGACTATTCCTATAGATGTTTTCGAACTCAAAGACATCATAATCAAGTAAGTAGAGCTCCCCCACACCAGCTGATGCTATCTTGTCAGCAATCTCACTGCCGACTGAACCGCAGCCAACCAATAAAACTCTTTTGTCTGTTAAGTGTAAATTGGCCCCACTTCGAGGCATCAGCAAAGCTGGATTAAATAGAAGAACATTGCATGGTTCTAGTGTCCACGACTCTAATTTTTCGCTTGTTAAAGGAAGGGCTTTTTTTACTGAATTTTTTAAACTGATTCCAAACCATGCTGTGCCAGATGGTGTTGGGCCGTTAATAACTAACCAAAACTTAGAGGAACGGTATGAACCAGCTTGTTCTTTCAAATCCTGCGCTGCTTTATCATCAAGAGTATTCGTTAATTCTAAGAACCATTCCTTAATATTGTCTCTGGATGTTGGTGGCAGTGGCAAAAACGGCACTGAAAGTACATATCCAATAGCGCCAGATTTTTTGCGTTCTGATAGCAACTGAGTGGAATTAATATAAGCGTACTTGTTCAGTTTTTTTGAGCTTTCAGTAACACCAAGAAACCTACTATCTAATCCATATCGACTGCTACTTAGGGGGTTGTATATCGTTATAGTTTCACTGCTTCCTTCTTCAGCGGCCAGAACCAGACCATCTTGATCATTAGCACAGATAGCTGACCAATTTGCCTGAAACTCTCGAAGAAGCTCTTTGTTATTCCAATCAGGATCTTCTATCGCCTTAGTTAGGATACCAATATGCTTCTCTAAAGATGCTTCAATTGCTAAATGGGGCTGTTCGTAATTAATAGATAATGAATCGGTATCACTTACACAAATGCAGGCATAATCTTTCTCAGGAACTGACAATACATGGGCCAGTTGACCGTAGTCAGATGAATCGTCGAGTACAAAAATTGGTATGCTTTCAAACTGAGTTATATGAAAGTGGACTAATTTTACCTGCTTAGTGCCAATTTGATGCAATACAACAAGAGAAGATTTACCATCATATTTTTGCGTGCAGGCAACATATCCGCGCTTAATTAAGTAACTCTCGATTTCATGATAATCAAGCACCTTGCGATGTACCTACTATGCCAGCTGAAGCAAATCTTGATGCTTTGTTGTTAGAGCTGCCGTTGTTTTCACTATCAGATGGAATATGAAAGTCCTCTCCAAACAACTTGTTAAGAATTTCACATTTTTTGGTTAGGTTTTCTTCTTTTGATGCCTCGTCAAGCTTGTTACGCATATTTATGAGTTTATTTCTAAGTTGCGTACCTGTTGATAGGCTACTCCCATCAAAAATATCTCTTCTTGGTGGCACAGGCAGGTGTACTGTGACGCGATATTGCTCACCTACAGGAGAAAAGTATCCATAATCAACCATATGACTCACAGTACACAAGAGCGCCGAAAGATCATCAAATTTCCCGTCCTTATCCACGTTAGGCACAAACCCACGCTTGGCCATAACAGTAAGGCCTATTGAAAATATTTTTTTACATACACTTTCGCTGAATTGGTGGTCACGCCAGCGCTTTAGATACCTAGCTACTCGATTAAACTGTTGAAGTTTTCTATCTGCTGAACCTATGTAACTACTCTTATCTTTAATCCAGGATTTTAAACCTTTCGGGTCGCTTTCCGACCATTCGCGGTTTTCTTCATCTGAATTGCGCTTTCCAACGGCTAATTCGTAGGTGCCATCTGCTTTTTTTCTATATATCGGGAAATCAATATGGAGGTTTTCGCTGCTATAGTTTGCTGTTACACAGGGCTTCTTAATCTTTGCATTTTTGAACCCCCTCTTTTCTAAAACATCAAACACAACTTTTTTGGGATCAACGGGGTTATCAGGTGCACTTGTACTGTCAATAACAATGGAACGGTCAATATCAAAGTCATCAGCTTTTTTGAGGATAGCTGTATCAGTAGCTAGAGATCCTTGTAAAAAGTCTTCTGTAACTGGGTATCCTTCATCTTTAAAGGCCGATTTGATGGCTGCGGTGATACTATCATCTCTTTCCCGAGCCTTTCGGTAAGCATCATCTTGACAACCAAGCTTTATTCTATTGTGGAAGTTAATGAATTCTGTTTGCACACCCATTTTGATCACCTTTAATTACCAGTCTTAATAATTTGTGGGATCAAACTCTAGGATTTCAACCCTGATCAAAAACAGTTTTTAACTTATAAATGAAAGGCTTATAAATAATTGTAGGAAACTTGCTTATTCATAAGCTGATTTCTCCTATTGTTATTTTTTTAAGCATATTAAGGTCACTCGGGGGATTCAATAAACTTGCTTTTATGAGAACAACTGCTCCCTTCAGAACGATAGTTCTCACAGCCCCAGAACTTTCCATATCGGCTTTCTCTCATCATCAAATTACCACCACATTCAGGGCATATAGGAATCCACCAACCGCAGCTAGAGTTCGAGCAAATTCTGAATTCATTGCTATTGTTCATGGCGCTGTTGCACCTTGGGCATGTTCGCTCTTTGTAATCACATAGAGGGTAATTACTGCACGCCATAAAAGAACCGTGAGGCCCCTCTCGTTTTACAAGAGTTCCAGTTTCGCATGACCTGCAGCTACGCTCTTTAGCTTCTGACTGTCCTTGATCAATACCAAGCTCATCCAGAGCTAGTTCATATTTGTCCTCTACCAGTTCTTTCACAAAAGAAGAGGCTCTAGCCATATCTGCTATCAGGTAGCAGTGATGTTTAGCTCGAGTTATTGCTACGTAAAAAAGCCTGCGCTCCTCTGCCTCAGGGTATTCTTCAGCTTTAGGTAGAAGTTCTTCGATCAGAGGGTGTGTGAGCTTCTTAGACGGGAATCCGTGTTTACCATTATCCAAGCCTACAATAATCACAAAATCAGCCTCTTTGCCCTTAGAGGCATGAAATGAGAGCTGTGATATTTCCAGGTTCGGATACATTGATCTAATGTGCCTCAGCTGGGAACTCTCAAAAAGCTTAAAGTGATACCTGGCCAGAAAGTATACCGTTGCCCCTGGTTTGGCTGATTCAGAAATCCTCGATAGAACCGAAACTACATGCCCATAATAATCATCGCTATTGATGTTCTTTCTAATGAGGGAAACTGAGGGTTGATCTACGTGTACATGTGAATGCATCTCTTTTTTGACTTGCGATGGATTCTTCATCACAAACCGAGACGCAACATCACCAATCTTGTTATTGAACCTGAAGGTTTTATCTAAAGAAATTGTCTTTGTAGCCCCAAACATCTGATCGAAACCAGTTGTCAGGCCAACATCGCTACCTGTGAACCTATATATTGCTTGCCAGTCATCCCCAACACAGAAAATAGAAGTGTTCTTTCTGGAATCCCGTAACTGCCTTACCAGTTCCGCCCTTGGGAATGAAATATCCTGGAATTCATCAACGAGAATGAATTTCCAATGAGATTTGAAACTTCCATCTTCAACATATGAAATAGCTTTACTGATCATATCTTCAAAATCTATCTCCCTATTCTCTGCCAAGTGGTCCTCATAGCGGTTGATAATAGGTTCAAGTAGTTCAGCAGCAGCTACAAGCTGGGGGCTTTCTTTCTTGTTCTTAATAGCCTCTAGGCTAGAACCTGATGATTTAAATTGCTTTAAGAGAGCTGATAACAGCGAAGAGAAGTTTGTAACCGCACCGAACTCACGTAATGTGCTCAGCATTGAGTCAGCAGGAAGCGGATTAAATTTAACGCCTTTCAAAGCCAGCTTAGTTTCAAGATTTGCGAGGAGTTCCCCTTCCACCTGTTCATGGTGAAACGTTTCAATAAGTACTGTTTCATGCTCTTCATGTAGAGCTCTTTTCCAGTTAATGCCTTCCCAGTATTTATCTTTATCTACATATGGTGCAGTGTTCCCTTGTTTATCTATACCAAAGTGCTCGAGGTATATCTCATACTCGGGAAGGTAGAAGTCAGGTTTGTACTGTCGGAAGTCAGGCGTTCTTGTGTTAGCTGCTTGGTAATCAACTTCATACTTGTATTCGATACCCATTGAGTACAACCAATTAGCGATCAAGCATTCCTCAAAGCTTTTTACGTTTTCTCCTTTGAATGTCCTGATCTCATTAGCTCGAATGTATTCGTAGTAATCACCCTGAGTCTCAAATTCAAAGGGATTGGCTTCAGGAAAGAGGTATTGCTCAAAGTACTGCAGAACTAACTCTTTGTATTTGGTATCACTGAGAAGTGATGAGAACCATTGATCCACATAGCTTGTGAAGAGCTTTTCATCTGTGGCTAATGGAGAGATTGAAGGTTTCTCCCCTTCTACGTCTGAAATGATTTTCTGGCCTAATACATGGAACGTATAAGCTGCTACATTCGATACACCAAGTTTCTCCTGAATCCGCTCTCGCATCTCTGCTGCCGCTTTATTCCCATAAGCCAATAGCAGTATTTCATGACCTACAGCTTGCTTGCTCTCAAGCAGATAACCTGTCTTGCCAATCATCGTGCTGGTTTTGCCTGTCCCTGCACCAGCTAATACCAAATTGTTATCTTCGTCAGTGATGCAGGCTAAGCGTTGCTTGTCGGTAAGAGGATTGGATTCAACCTTATCGAATAAAGTCCCATGCTCAGCAAGTTGTTGCTCTATATACCTGTTACGTAATGATTCGATAAATGCGGGGTTTCTAGACGACCAATTTCTTAATGTCCCGTAGAGGGCAATAAGGTCGGATGGCAATGCATTATAAGAATCAGTGTCAGGGAGTTTAGTTTTACCGAGTGCACTTGAAGCAAAAGCACTGATCTTCTCTACATGGCTAGTCCTGATATAGTGAACTTTACTGAGCTTCTCATTAATTCTATTTAACGCCTGCTTTGCAGTCGTCGAATGAAAGTAATAGAAATGCTGGAATGCTTGTTGAACTAACTCGCCTGTTTCTGATTTAGGTAGAAAACGGATCTTCTCTTCACCGACTTCGAGGCTGCTGAATAACCAACCATTAGAACATTTGGGAACGTCAGATAATAAGTCCCAAGTAACGAGCTCACGCTCACCTCTGTTGGTAAGACGTATGCCATCAACGGTGACCTCAATTTCTTGGGGCTGTTTACCGAAGAGCTTGGAAAGAAAACCAGCTTTGACTGTTAGCTTGTCCATAAACTAAGAATTATTATTCCTTTAAAAGCTATATGAAGTTAGCTTAAACCTAACATGAATCAAGCTGGAATAATCTAGCTTTTTCAGTATATAAGTCCACAAAATCAATTGATTAAAAACTTTTCCTATAAATTAGGATAATAGCTCCGTAAAACAGAATTAATGGCCTAAGCCTGTAGTTCTGCAAACTATGAAGAGTTTTCATAATTGTATAGACACGGAAGTAATTATTTTACCTTGGCCTCGAAATTTTGATGCGTTCTAGTGCTTCTTCGTTTGAAATGAGCCCGTGTGTCGCTAGTCTTGCAATATCTATTTGCTCATCACTGAGATGCAGATTTGATAGCTTCAGATTCCCTCTGACTACATTCAGCAGAGCATCTATGGGTAATTCCGATTCAAGCAACGGTTTTAGAATTAAACCACGTTGCGAGTAGAATCTTTCTACATCATGCCAGTAGATACCCCAATTATCAGGCTCACGCGTACCATCATTGTCGAGTAGTACAAAGGCGCTACCCATGAAATATTCGTCCCACTCTTCTTTCAGTCTAAGGTGTAGCAAAGTTGCTTCAAGTACAGGGTATCGTGCAACATGACCGCTCCGTTTTGGCACGCAACTCATAAAAACTTGTGAGCCTAGAAGTAACGCAATACCTCTGAGGTGACAGTAACGCCTAGCATTCGCATCCATAGATTCAGGACCATAATTTGAAGCCCCCCTGAAAAGGTTAGCTTTATAATCCTCCCAGTCGCTTAATAGGCCCAACTCTATAAGCAGTGCTTCAAATTCCTCACTACGACCTATGGCCTCTTCACCATTTAGCTCAATACAGAATCCCATTTTGAACCTTAGTGTGTATGACCGTTTACAAGTTTACGCATATTCTTAACGTCTCCATCCTCAAGGAGAGGCTGAAGTAGTGCCAGATCTATTCCAATTAGTAGTGCTGTAGCGACCAATTTAGTCATTTCAAGCTCGGATTCTGGGCAAATCGCTGGTGGGCAGTGACAAATAACGAGCCTGAAAGCTTCTTGGTTGATCCCCTGGTAAAAATCGCTGTTCATTGTTAGCCCCTTGCACTGAAATAACTGTCTTCAGTGAAGCACAAATCAACATGTAGAAAAAAGAATTCTCTTCATGTTTGTGTGCGCTAACATTCTGTAAAAAAAGGATATTTTTAGAATAAGTTCAAAGTAAGTTTTGTTCTACAATTCATTACCTTTATGAATGTAAGGCCAAATAAGGGAGGTTATATGCTCTGTTCGATCCTTTTTTGTCGACAATAAACAAACATATGAAATAACAATTCTATGGTGGCGATTAGTATCGAAAAAGCAACAGTGAAGATTATTATGTCTAAATAAGGATCTTCTTCAGTTATCTTGAACGGGGGGGTGACTACTGATCTAAGAGTTTCTGTTTCCAGAATTGTGCTAGGCGCGGGTGGGTTTCCAATCCCTTTTTGGTAAATTTCACCACCATTCTTGGCCGACGTTTCATTGGCCTTATTGATTTTGTCCGTCATATCAGCTGTAAAGTGAATTGAGCTGTTAACTATCAAGATAGTGAATACTATTACAGAAAATGCTCCTGCACCTAAGATATTCCAAAATGATGCATGACTAAGATATTTAAAGATAATCACTAGAAATGTAGCCCCGCCAATGACTGCATCAGGCTGAGTTGAGGAAACGAAATATGTTGTAACTAATAATAGGCATTCTAAATATGAGGCAATGCGATTAGCTATATTTTGAGCTGTATCAGTAATTTCCTTTTCAATTAAATACGCAAAGGTGAGTAAAATGAACAAGCAAAGAGGCAGTGCAAAGCTGCTCCCTGAAATGTGCATATAACTAGTAATTATTAGAATAAAAATAACATCAATAAAAAAACGTTTTTTAATTTTCATTTATGAATAATCCATGTCTAGAAGTCCGATAAGCTAGGAGACTCACCTTCTTGAGCCATGCGGTGACTGCTTGGCTGGGAATGCGAACACTAGGTAAGTCATCAAGGTATCTAACAGCCTAATCTTGAATATACTTTCTGACTGATTTCTAAATCAGGCAAACTAAATATGATTTTCCCTTGTACGTCGCTGAGGGCTGCTCTTTTCTCACAGTAGTAGTTATTACGCCCTGAACTCTGATCCATAATGAAAGCAGCAGCCTTCCCAGATAGGTCATAGATAACTTTGAAGTAAGAACTAGGCACTTTGTGTTCTTCGTCTGCTTTTGGCATAGAAGGCATCTCAGCGGTATAGAGAGGCCCAGTAATAACAAAGAGAGACTTCCTAAAAGACACTGCCTCTCGGACCGCTTCTTCTAGGTTCTTCCAGGGGCCCTGATTTAAATCTTTTTTCTGAGGCGTGATGTTGGACAAGTAGTTCAACTCAGACCAATAGCGGGAGCCAGCAAATGAGGCCAGAGGAGCCTGATGCCCTCGATCCGCTTCTAATACGGAGCTAGAAGCGCTTTTATAATCTGCAGCCTCTAATGTTTTATTCTCATCTAAAAGTGGCTCAGCGGCCCATTTTCTTCCAGGCGTATCCCCGAAATTGGACACATCAACTTCATATACCACCCAGTCTGCAAATTTAGTGCTTCCATTATTCGATAGCGCATAAACATGACCAAACACTAAATCATTGCCCTCAGGGTTTGACGGGCAGCCAAGTGGGCAATGAACCGATAAAATATCCGCTACTGAGGTTGAACTTAATGCGGACAGGAGTATGACTGAAGCGATGTGTCTCAATGTAGACCCTTATTTAGTTGCGCTGTGTGTTATATGAGTCTTCAGAATCAAGTTTGGCCTTAAGCTTCTCTCTGAGTATTGTGACGTCCTTAGGAGCATCAACTGAGAGTTTAACTTGTCGAGAACCAACGGATTCGGGGTGAAGGTGGACAACGATGTCATCACCAATGTAAAGCTTCTGACCTTCCTTGATAGTTACAGTAAGCATTTCGATAATCCTCCATGAATTAATGCTACGTTTAAACGATATCACGAAACAAAAAGTGTTGAAAAACAAAAAATGTTTGTGCTATAACAAATTACGTCGCTTGAACGACACGGTTTGACAGGCCCCGCTGGTTCCAACACGTCCAGTGCAGTTAATGCTTGTTTCACGTCTACATACCTTATCCACATCCAATAGGCGCTGTGGAGATAATGGAATCGTCTCTCTCGCTGATCGATATTGGATTGGAAGATGATTGTTATCGCAAACAAGGCGGATATACGTGCCCTTCACGAGGCATTCAAGCATGCCCTCGCTTATCAACTTGACCTTAAATTACCCCACGCCAAATCCCTCAATCTTCTAGGGAAAGCGATCCTTGGCCCTACCGCAAATGCTCATGCATTACGAGGATTCATGGGGGCAGGAACACCAGCTCAAGTCTTGTTCAAAGAGCTTTTGCTTAGAGCGTTTAAGACAAGCCCTCAGCAGCTCGAGACTCTTTTTCTGTCCTTGAGGCTCCAGTTTGATGAACATCTTCAAAACAAACCTTTCAGGGCCAATAGTGCTTCTTTCCATTTATATAAATTGCTCATGGACGATAAGTTTCAAGTAGCACAAATCAGTCGTCATTATGTGCCTCCTGCAATTCTTATAAGGACTTCTAAACTACCTGGCGACTTTAAGCACTTTCTTGAAAGAAATTTAGAAGACCTAAAAAACATTTCATTAAAGGCTCAAGAGCTTCTCACTACACGAACCGCTAAGATATTCTTTCTTTCTGGCATACACCCCACCTATTATATGAAGAAAATGCCAGAGGAATTGATCAAGAAAACTTACTCACTTGATTTTTTTGAAGATTTGTCAGATCAAGAATTGACTGAATTTATCGGCCTTTCATTACGCATTCATATTCAATCTATCTCTCTAATGTTTGGTTCTTTATCTCCAAGCCTTCTGCTTCATGAGCTACCAACCGACCCTTATCACATCCCTGAAGAAGAAATTGAGAAGTGGTACATCACGAAAGAGGATGACTTTGAAACCTTTTTTTGCCGCCATAAGCTGATTGGGTTGCACAACGAAATTGTAGAAAAATCTGCAGGCACCTCTGACTGTGGTGGACTTTGCATCGATCCTGAACATCAGAAAAAACACATGCCATCGTTCCTAAAGCATGGGCTACTGAATTACATCCATTTCGAAGCAACCGAAGATATCTGCTCTACAGTAGTGGAGTTAGCCATGGAACACTTCAAAACTCACATTAAACAACAGATAACATATTCTTTTGAGAAGAATTTTAGTGATCTCATAGGGGATAGTTTCGAAATCATAAAGAAAGGTAAAACGTAACTAATCCATACACAGCAAACAATTAATCAATCAATTAATAGAGTAAAGGTTTCAATGTATGGATTTTCTAAATAGCACAAAGTTACTGCATCATCCTGAGCACTACAAAGAGTGGTTTGAAACTGGCCAGACTCACGGCCCTATCAGTGTAAAGTTGGATCTCACAAACATCTGCAACCATTCATGCCCTGGATGTAGTGATCAGAGCGTTATCGAAAACAACAACGAAATACTTAATATTGAGCTTATTGACGAAGTTCTGACAGATCTTCGCATCAAGCTTGGCGTAAAAAGCATTCAGCTAACAGGTGGTGGCGAGCCAACTTCTTATTCTGATTTTGAAAAGGTCGTTAAAATTGCCAAAAACTTAGATCTTCAAATTGGCTTGATTACCAACGGCAGTCTTCTTCATAAAATTAATCTTGAAGAAGTGGTCCCAGCTCTCCAGTGGATAAGGATATCTTTGGATAGTTATGATCAGGCATCCTATGAACGAACTCATGGTAAGCAGGCTCAGTTCTCCAGGACCATTCAAAACCTCAAGGACTTACTGCGTATTCGCTCAAGCCTTACTTCAAAGACGATTATCGGTGCTTCTTTTATCACAGGACTGAATCCACTTTCAGACAAAGGAATTCTTGAGTTTATTGCTCTTTCCAAGTCACTTGGAGTGAATTATGCCCAAGTCAAGCCGAATATGTTTGCTCCCAAATCTGATCTGCACAACCCTCTCATGCTACAACTACTAATCGATAATCTGAAGTCTGCTGAACAGTTTTCAAACGAAAACTTCAAGGTGGTTATCGACTATGACAAATACAGAAAAGTATTTGGTGAAGCCTCTCACCAGAATTACAACACATGCCACTTTCAGGCCATTTCAGGCCTAACAATAGGGGCTACGGGAGATGTCCATATGTGCTGTAACCTTCAAACACCTGAAGGGTTCGTAGGCAACGTAAAAAAATCTTCAGTAGATGAAATTTGGCATGGAAAGATACGTAAATCCAAGCAACGATCACTCTGCGTTCATAAGTGCCCAAGCCTATGCGTTGGAGATCGAGTAAACGAAAGCCTTGAGGCCATTAAAAGTTCAACTCCTTCATGCTCGAACTTTATCTAAAAATTGACGTTCAGCTTATAGAAATGGGATCAAGTTTTATTTTGATTAAGGAATGTAAGTTATGGTTACCAAATATAAATTGGTTACGTTCGTTTATTGCAATGGTACTGGTCGGTCCATGCACCTACCTCTAAATTATCCGTAACTTCTCTGTCATAAGTAATAAAGACAGACAGTGGCGACAAATTATAACGAACCAGCAAATTATTATGAAAGACACCCTCACTGTAAAGCTAAGGAGGCCCCACAATTGTATGGATTCCTTGGTCTGGGAATATTAGCCTGTTTTGCTGCGCTTTATGTTAGTTGAAAATTCTTAAAGGGGTTGTAGTGGAGCTATTCTTTGCCCAATTCTCATATCTTACAAAGCATTATCACTTCTTAATTTGGGAGTATGTGAGCAAGCTGCTGGGTGGCGATCAGTTTGTTCTGTATTTGGGAGGAATCGGCCTCTTCTTATTAACAATAGCGCTCTACGTCCCGAATCTTGCTAAAAAGGTTGATGAGGGAACCGCAATTATCTTTAAAGGCATAACTTGGTTTTCTTCTCTCATTATGGGGGGATGTATAATTTTTGCTTGCTACCTCTTGTACCAAGGAAATGCAGAGTCTTGGCAGCAACTCAACGTTCATCAGAAAAACAGTCTATCGTTTCTTTTTACATGTAATGCTTATTTTTTCTTCAGTTGTTGGATGGTACGACTTGTTGCTTTGAAGAAAAAAAGAATCATTGGAGCGCTTGCAGTTTGCTTTGGTTTCTTAATGTTCTTCTTTGATGATGGCTCGGCCCTTGATGAAGGTCTGAGAATCCAGGTAATGGGGGCGATATTTGGAGCAGTCGTCCTCCTGAACTTGTTACATAAGCTTTTTAAGTGGCTAGAGCCTCAGCCCCCCAGACCTTCTAGGAAGCTGCAGAACATTGAGAGGAGAAGGCTTGAACGTTTAGAAGTGCTCCGAGAAAGGCAAAGACGTTTACGTGAAGTACATAGTCGTCATAGGCGACGGAGGTAGTAAGCTTAATACTCGCCAGCGGAAATTAAAAGCAAAGCAGCATAGGATTAAAACCCCATCGAAGATGATGGTTTTAATGATAGGGAAAGGTCGCAAGCTGCGGAACCAATGTTGATTGAGACATTCATTCCTGAACTTTTCATTTAAGTGTTCTACAAAAGCATTTTGATATTCCTCCATGAATTTATGCTACGTTTAATCAGTTACCACTGAAAAGAGCTATAGGAAATATTGAAGCCAGGTTATGGGAAAGTTCATCAATGGCACTCATAGAGAAGTTCTTCCTCTACGAGAGATACCGCATCCATCTGAAAAGCGTCTGGTTAAACGCCTAGAGCTTGAGTTTGCATACGATCATGCGAATCCCAGCATGAGAGCTGAGACCCTTTTATATAAAGTTGTAGAGCGATATCGCTTTAACGACATGCTTCAGATTGCTTTTTATTACGGCCTTGATCAGCTCAAAGAAACAGTTGTAGATGTATTCGGGGATGATCAGCCCAGGCGTGTAAAGCAGATACTCAGAAACATCGAATCTGGTTTTAAAGAGGCCCAACTAGAGCATTGATGCTGTTTTTTGATCTCTGTTTTCCTTAAAGCTCCTCATTTTAATGTCGCCCGTATCATGACAAGCTCTTATTCATAACCGATAGATTCATTCATCACTATAAAAAATACCGCTCCGACCAAATTATACTTTAGTATAAAAAATCTGGTTGTTTTGTGATCAATTTCCCCGTTTAGACTTTTTGAAAAATTAAGGGTTGCATTTTCTAAAACCTCCGTATGGCGTGAAGTTCAAAAATTGTCAACCCCCTACTTTTGACCATTTTATACCTTAATCGTGAAACAAATATCCTTTGTAAACATAGAGTTACACTCATGTTGAAAACTTGACTCGCACATGCAGGATCACTATCCTTGTGAACACTAGCTACCACATCTGCCAACCAAAGGAGACGCCTATACATGAGACCCACCTTTTATGAAAGAGGTATGCCCTCATGCAACATCGCTACTTGGAGAAGACGTCTCCGTTCGGTCCACGGACCTCGTTCGTGTCTGTTAAGACACGATCCACTCACTTCTGCGAAAGCGTGCACGAATTTGACGCACTGCTTTGGCTAGAATTCAATCCTGAAGTTCTCAGCTACGAGACCCAGAAACACTTTGAGTACACACATAATGGTCGTCAGCGTCGCTATACAGCTGACAAATATGTGACTCTGCGTGATTTATCTTCCTTCTACGTTGAAGTGAAGTCTGATGGAGCTGCGAACAAATCCGACTTCCAGGAAAAGCTTTGGTTGCTGCAATATTACTTTAATGCAGCCAATGAAGAGCTACGTCTGGAAACTACGACTGACATCTACAATGGAGATGCAGTTCCTAACTTCCGTCGTTTATATCGCTATCTGGCAAAGCGACTCAATTCCGAGTTGATGAGCCGCTATCGAAAGCAATTTGGTCATTTCCATACCACGTTTGGGGAGCTTCGCTCCTCTTTGGCTAAACGTGGATACCCCGATCACTTCGGGCATCAGTTATTGGCACATGATCAGATCAAATTCGATTTTATGAGC
The DNA here is from genome assembly GCF_047778105.1 of Neptuniibacter sp. QD37_11. Classification (NCBI taxonomy): domain Bacteria; kingdom Pseudomonadati; phylum Pseudomonadota; class Gammaproteobacteria; order Oceanospirillales; family Oceanospirillaceae; genus Neptuniibacter; species Neptuniibacter sp. QD37_11. Next base: position 1,751,192 of record NZ_CP180552.1, read on the forward strand.
GAGTTAAACGGTACATCGGAGGTTTGGACCCATGACGCAGCATAATCATAAACTTTTCTCTGCAGGTGTCCGCGTTTCTATCGATGGACGAAAAGCCACCCTATTCCCTTTAGATGGGACTGACAAAATGTCAGTAAACTTCGATGATGGCACATCGAAACAAGTTGCTCGTGAGTTTTTGTTAAATGGTTTGATAAACCATAAAGTTCATCTGATCGGTAACAATGATAATGGCGAAGCTATCATCGCCGCCATTGCCGATGAGTCTAAACAGGACAAGGCGACAAAACGCGCAGCCTATGTTAATGATCTTCGCCGTTTAAAGCACAATCGTTCTTTGAACGTAATTGCTGGCAGTATTGAGTATACAGCTGAGAGGCTTTACGACTCAAAACCACCCAAACCTAGCACTGTTTATAAATGGCTGGTTAAAGCCGACGAGAAAGGGAAAACTGCCAACCCGTTAATTGGATTAGCTCCAAAACCTCGTAAGCGCGATAAAAGAATACCAGAGTCTGTTGAAAGTCTTTTAAAGCTAACGCTTGAGCGTGTTGTGTTAAGGCGCAAGAAGAAGTCGATAAAACATGGCTTTCGTGTTTTTCAGCGCTTATGTAAGCAGCACCTAAACATTGTAATCAAAGATTCTCAGAAGACTCTTTACTACAACCGATATAACGAACTCGATCCGATCTACCGTGAGCGGAAACGAAATGGTGCTCAAGCCGCTAATGCTATGGCTCGACATGCTCATGCAGAAATGCAAGTTGGTTCTATTCTCGAGCAGATTCAATTTGATGCTGTAAGTCTGGCAATTGGTCTTAATGATAATGAGGGTAACTTCATTGGCTTCCCTGTAGTGCATCTTGCTATTGATGTTTATTCCCTTGCGGTTGTCGGATTTTTTATTGAACTGAATTCAGAGACATCTAATGGTGTTATTGAATGCATGAAGCATGCTTTCCGAATAAAAACTAAAGAAAAGGACCACCCTTTTACCAAGAATAACTGGATTATGTTCGGTAATTGCTTGTTCATCGTTACTGATGGCGGAGCTGGGTATATGGCTGAACCAACTGCAGGCTATCTGGGTACAATTGGCATTTCCAGAACAGCGTGTAAAACCAGAACGCCTTGGCACAAATCAAATATCGAGCGCCTTAACGGCACCATTCGGACACGATTTGCAGACCATTTCGGTGGTTATATCGGTCGTAGAGATAACCCTAAGGGTTGTGAAACAGAACTCAAGAAAGCGGCTTGCCACACGCTGGACGAGTTTAGGGAAGAATTCACAAAATATATCGTAGATGACTACAACCAATGTCCACACTCAACTTTCTTTGGTCGATCTCCACACAATGTATGGCTAAAAAATGCTGAAGATAATCCACCTGTAGAACCTGACAACATGGTTATTGCAGACCTACTGCGGGGAAAATGGACAGATCCTACTTATGACGCAACAAATGGATTGCGAATCAATAATGTTTGGTACAACGATGCAGACGGTGTACTGCATGATATCTATCTGAGAAATCGAAAGAAAAATGAAGCGTTTCAATTTCATTGTCTCTACAACAATATGGATATAAGCGAGATTACGGTTAAGTACGGCAATCAACTGATTCGGGTTAAGGCACGTCGCGCGGCTCAAGGTCGTATTCGAATCACAGAAGGTATGTCCCTTGCTGAGTACGAAGCAATTCGGAAGTCTCGTAAGGATTTGGCTGATCAGGAAAATGAAGATTCGGATGCGCATGTAGATTATGGAATCTCACGTGAACTACATGACTTACAAGCCGAGGCTAATGGTGCTCCTAATCCCGACATTCCCATACGGCAAGACCATCGGCGTGCAGAAGCTGACCTAGATTCACAGAACCTTCATCAAGCTGCAGCTGAGATAGCAGCAGAGAAAGGGTTTATCGGTGATACAGAAAATATTTCCGACCAGGTGGTAAGCGATTCGCACGAAGTTGATGCTTTTGATGATAACCCATACGCAGATCTTGTAATCCGAAATAAGTCTCAGTCGGAGGATGAATAATGAGTAATTTAATTTTGACGACTGATAGTCGCCCTGAAGCAAGTGAGTTTTGTAATGCAATACTTCCTCATTCACGTTTTGAAGAAGGCTTGATGGCAATAAATCAGGTACACAAAACTCTAAATAGGACCTGCAAAGGATTACTAATCGTTGGCCCCTCGGGAACTGGTAAAACCAAACTCATCGAGACCTATGCTGACAAGCAAAATGGGCCGAGCTTGGGGCCAAGGGATGCAAAAAAAGTTGTTATTATCGACGTTTTTGCATCGAGCAGTGTTGATTTGCTTTACCAATCGATCCTAGATGCTTTAGGTGACCCTGAGCCAGCAAAAGGTCGCACGGGAGCTAAGTTTCATCGTATTCAGGTGCTGATGAAGAAGCTTGGTGTAGAGTTACTGATATTCGATGAAATTCATAACCTACTACCAGTAAATGCTGGCGCTTCTACAGTAAAAATAGCAAATACAATTAAGACATTGATGAATGTTCTTAAGGTTCCCATGATCTTGGCTGGCGAGAACGATTCGATTTACCTAAGAAGTGATCACGCAGCAATCGCGGGGCGTTTTCCGAGTACTTTCAAGCTTGGTACTCTATCTTGTAAGCCGAAAGAGATTGAGCGTTTTAGAGAATACATGGTGGGCCTGCATAGCTTAATTACAGTCCCCTGTATTAATTTACATACAGATGAAATGCTTTATCGTTTTTATCTGGCCACAGCAGGTAAATCACGAGAAATCGGTGAGTTAATAACTAAGGCAATCGAGTTTACACCACCAGGGAAAGCAATTGAGTTAGTGCACTTCAGGAAAAGCTTCAAAATGGTTGATTGCACTCCTCTTGGAGAGCTGGACTATAACCCGTTTGGTATTACTGCTAGTAGGCTTGAATCTGAGATGAGGGAGTATTTATGAAACTTCCTGTTCGAGATATGCCTGTGCCTGGGGAGTCATTCCCAGGCTACCTTCTACGGCTTGCTCACTTTAATGGCAGGTTTCGAAGCGGAGAGATCCTTAAGCTTGCAGGGTTAAGGGATAACCATTCCAACAGACAGCCTAGCTTAAAAGGTTTAGAAGCAGTTTGTGAGAAACTAGCACCTTTGTTGCTCGTATCAAAAGAGCAGTTAGCAGCTCACTTTACGGAACAGCTTTCTGAACCTTGGTTGTACGACGAGAAGAGAGTTATACGCGACATTCAACTTAGACAACCGAGAGTTTGTCCAGAGTGCTTCTCTGAATCAGACGAACCTATTTTTAAGCAAGATTGGCAGTTATTGCCTGTTACACATTGCTCAAAACATAACGCCCCGCTTGTTGAACGCTGTCCAGGCTGTCAGAAACCTCTGGAATGGCACTATTCAATATTTGAGGGCTGTAAGCATTGTGGCTTGGAGTGGAGTCAACTTCATCCCCGTATGAATCAGGGACTCCCTCAGTGGCAACTTGCATATATAAGTAATCTAAAAAGCCCTGAATGCATGAAAGTATTTTTGCGAGAACTAGCAACTAATATCGTAAGAACCGCAAGACCAAACGATGTTATTCATGAAGATATTAGCCGCTTCCCCGAAAGCTGCAGGGATTTGCAATCACTTATAAGTGATGCGTTTGACTGTGGGCCAGGTGATAAAGAATACGGACCTAAAGGCTTTGTATCACCACGTAGGTTGAAACATTCGGATACGATTAACTACCACTGTGGATATAAGGAAATTGCCCGTGTATTAAATATCCCTGAAGGCGAAGTTGCTTACTTAGCATCAAAAGGGCTAGTAAATATCATCCATGAGACACCAGTCCTGAAGGATACCCTTTTTGATATCAGAAGCTCTCATCAGCTTCTAGAAAATATTCCTAAGGCGGAATGCCCGCCTGAAGGATATGTAAATTTTACTCCAAGCTCTACGCTGCTAGATCGATATGCTACTAGCTACGGCAGGGTTTTGGCTTCAGCGCTAGATTCTTCTGTTACCGTTTATAGATCATGTGACGACTTATCTATGGTTTTCATAGAGGAAGAGTCTTTAAATCGTACTCTTCGCACTGAACTCATGAAAATTTCAGGGGGATCGGTGACTGATATGGAAGCTCGGAAGATTCTCGCCATATCCCGAAAGGAAATGGCGATAATGATTATGAATCGACAGATACTACGGTGTAGTCATTCAATTCATGACCTAACTGGGGATTCTATCCTTGAGCACTTTAAATTGTGATTGCTTCACACCGCAACTAACCAGAGTAAGGCTATTGGCTCCGCTACAGGAACCAATAGCCACAATATTAATCAGTCATCATCCCAATCATCTTCGAATTCATCCTCAGATTGGCATCCACAATCGTCGATTGCTCCACCGTAAAAATCATTCAAACCGTCATCATCTTCCCACATATTCGTCGTACATAGGCAATGCTGGCATTGATAGTGATATTGCGTCATTTCCCTTTCCTCTTTCCTTACCTACAATATTTCTTTGTCATTGATTCCACATAGTTACGAACACGAGAACCACTTGGTGACGTTGCAATACAAACTCTCCCTGAATTGTCTGGTGAAACCAGCATTGCATGCTTTTTCCTTCTTTCGTATTTCCAGCCTTTTTTAAGAAGCCTTCTAATGAGTTGATTAAGCTCTTTAGAGCTACTGTATTTCACGCTGCCGCTCCTTGAATATTGGCTGGAACATACCTAGAGCAAAACGCAGCACTAGAAAATTCAACTTGATTAAACGCTGAGGCAATCCCATTTTCTAATATTGGATCGCTGTATAGATATTCAGTTACACCTCGTTGAACGAGTGAGTTTTGGTAAAAACGACCATGTGGGTCAATCATCAAATAAGAGTCCTTCATGTCGAGGTTGTCCTCGATATACACTTGTGTATCAGCTCGTTGATTTATCTCTATGAAATTCTGAAATTGAGCATCAGATATTGTGAGATTGTGATTTGTTGCTGGAAGTGCTCGAAGGATTTTCCATCGTTCGGGTTTTAAAAGATTTACCAACTCTTTAAGGTCTTCGTTGAAGTTTGAACGATTAACAACAGTATTTACTTTGATTTGAATGTTGGGATTATGCTGACGTGCTACACGGACTATATTAGCCAAGAAGCCTTCGGATAGCGTATTTCCTTTGGAATCGACTCTTCCAATTAACTTATTTGAGTTTGATTGCGTGGTATCGACGCTGATTCCAAGTATGCAAAGCTTTGGGGCAAGCCATTCAAGTGTTTCACTATTCAGAAAACTACCATTAGTAATCAATGAGATTTTAAAACCCAACTCTGAAGCAGTTTCAACAATGTCTTTGAATCTGTCTCCAAGCAGCATTGGCTCACCTCCTGCGAGGCTCAGCCTAAGGTCCGACCAATGAAGGTCTTTAGTTAATGGATTTGCATCATTGGTAGAATCAAAATGCTCTCTCAAGCTTTTAAGTAATTGATCAGTCTTGTTTTTGTTTCGCCAAATGGCAGAAAACTCTGCAGGTTTTATCCATGATGCATAACAATATTTACATTGATAATTACATGCTTCCGTGAGATGCCAATTGACTACCAGCTCAGAAACGCGAAGATGTTCTGATTGTTTTGATAGCTCGTTCATTCCTTTTCCTCTTTAATTTGTTTAGGAGATGGAATTTAAGAAAAACCACCAAATTAATTAACGAAGATATCCGTCCACCCCCTATCCTGATTTTGAAACTGGGGTTGTACGGATTATTTCGTTAAGGAAATGAAAGCCAAGAGCTACATTGACGTAGCAGTTAACAGTAAAGGAGTTACAGCAATGGCTACCCTGCCATCATTTGAATCATTCTTGTTTAATGCCTATCAGTCGTTGGGTCTCAATAGTCAGGAGTCAGCAAAAAATCGGGACCAGATAAATCGATTTGTCGAGCGTAAGAAACTGTCTGTAGACAAATACACCGAACGATATTGGGACCTAATTAAAGGATTCCTTTCTTTATTAGACTGCGAATCAGATGAAAACTTGGTAGATGACTTGATATGTTCGGCCACTGAAATACAAATTGGCTCAAATAATTTAGAAAACCGCGTATGGACATTTGATGCGAGTAGTGAACAAGTTCTATGGAACTCCCTAGCTATCTACTATGTGCCTTGGTTAGCCAGAAAAAGTGCGTTCTGGCATTTAGAGACTCCATTTCCAAAAGATATGCCTGGCGGGGCTCTTTGGTTCCTTCCACACGTTCAAGGAAACAAGGTTATTCTGCCTGTTGCAAATGCAACAAGATGGCTTCTGGATGAGATCGGAGCGATTAGCCCAGCAAGCTTGGAGAAACTCTTATTAAATAACGAGGAAATGGCTGAAAAGCATGTGTCGAGCTTTATCCGAGATATGGAAAACTGGTTAAGTGGCAAAAATCTTTCAGTTGAGTCTATCGAAACGTATTTTACAGATGCTGCTAAATCTCCGCTTAAAGGTCTGCTTAATGCTAGAGATGATCTTGACTGGGAGACTGTAAGGCGTAGGTTCTTAATTGCAAGACTTGCTCAGTACAGCTATCAAAAGCTTGTAACTGAATTAAAGATTGATAGGCATAAGGAATCTTCTGATCTATCAGAAAATAAAGCTCTACAACTTACTCTGTTATTTCAAAAAATATTTGAGTGGACCATCCAATCCTACGATGAAACCAAAGCGTTTCGTAGTCACGAGAAAGCTGATGAGTCATTCTTAGGAAAACTATCGCCACATCCAAGAGCATTCGAGCTTCAGGGTCTAGATGTCAGCTTGGGAGATTCTCATATTGAATTTACCCCAGAGTTAATGACGGAAATCTTCAAAGGGTGTGTGCGTGACTCAGAATTACGTGATATCGAGCATTGGGATGAGTCCTCAAAAAAACGTATTTCATCAGACACAGAGCAGTTGCAGAGTGTAATTGAAACCCGAAGAGAAAACTTTCATAACTTCTATGCTTTGTATATGAATGATGGGCTGTTACCCGATATCAAACATAGCGACCTCTTACAGCCTCTGCTTTATATGTTGAGACAGCAGAATATTCCTTGGAAAGCTAAGCATTTAGTTCTTAAACAAATCAGGGAACTTAATCTCAGTGGCTTTGATGAGATGTATGCAATTAACGCGGAGCTGGCTTTATATCTTAATGATCACGCGCAAAAAAACCGCAAAGAAACCATCCAGCGAGTTGACGAATTACTTACAAGAGCTGAAGCTCATAAATTAGGTCATATTTTTAAAGCTTCGACTCTGCAATACAAAGCCAAGCACCTTTTGTCGTTGAATAAAATTTATGAAGATGGAAACAACGGAGAAAGCGCAATTGCAATGTTTGAACGTGCGCTTATCGCTTGTGAGGAGAGAAACTATGGTCCGCTTAAAGGTGAAATAACCCGAGATTTACTAGCTACTAAAATATTCAATACTGCCCTACACCCCAATGATAGTAGGCTTTATCTGAATATAATGTTTGGCAACATCATCGAGCATAATGATTCAAACTGTCATGGACAGGACTTATTAGATCAAATCAAAAACGCACCCCAAGCAATTCCATTTGAAGATATCGCAGCCATGTCTGCCGAACACTTTTGGCAAGAATTATATGTTCCTTACGCAGGAATAAGTCCATTCAAACCTGGTATAGGTGATGCAGGCTCCATCATGGCTTCCATGATGAAAATGATTTTCGACAACAACTGGGATGAATTTAAAAAGTGGATTAAGCAAAATAAAGATAAGGTCTTTCAAAGAGTTAACGATGTCAGAGGCCAAACAATATTGATTTTAATGATCAATGCTAGGCATGGATTATTTAAAGATCATAAGATGGCCATTAAATACGGTGTTATTTCTGAAGAAAAGGTAACTACATTCCAAGCGCAGCTGGATAGAGCAATTGAAATATTAGTCAACATTGCGACGAAGAGGCATGTAGAGATGAATGACTACAAATCCCAAACGCCTCTGATGTTGGCTTGTAATGAAGGCTTATCAACAGTTGTAGCATCAATACTGGCGAAGAAGAACCTAAGTGTTGATCAACAAGACTTTAACAAACGTACAGCTCTGACGGCAGCAATCTCTTCGGGCTCTAATGCTTGCTTCACCATGCTTATTGAGGCAAATGCTGATCCTACCATTTGTACAAATGAAGGCATCAATGCATTGCATACAGCGGCTAGATTGGGGCGTTTTAAGATGGTTGAGCAACTAGTTCGGAGCCATCCTCAGCTATCAGATTCTAGCGACAAGTTAGGGTTGACCCCTCTTGATCATGCAGTTGGTATTATAAACGGCATGGGATATGACAAATGGAAAAAAGCTCTTAAGGGTCAGCACGATAGAGATATCGGAACTGAAGATGATTTTAAGAGCATCATAAAACTGCTTAGTGAACTGAAGGACCTTAATGTTGCATAGCTGAAAAGCGTGTTAGTTTCAGCTATAGAAGCAGACCTCTATTCCAACGGTAGCTACGTTTGAATTCTGCCTCTATAGCTGCTAGTTTATTAGTAATAAATAATAACAACACATTGTTATGTAAGGACTTTATTCATAATTTACTTTTAAGCTGGACCTTTTTTTATAATTTATTCTTAAGCTGGAATCTTCGATTTCAAAGTTTGGAACGAATTCTCCCAATCCCCCGTATTTTCTACATTTCTCAGTTTACAAAAAGTTAGGAATTCACAGCAACACGTGCTGTGGCAAAGCAAGGAGACAAATAATGGATCAGCATGATGATGACAACCGATCTTGCCAGTTAAACCCTGAGCATGATGCTTATTGGCAAAGCCGTGGTGAAGATGAGCGACCAGAGGATTGGTACGAAAGAACCCATGACCTTGCTTTTGATCACCATGATTTAATCAATACAGCGAGAGAAAGACTGAAGAATAAGACTGCCTATACTGTACTGCCCATTCATATTATCAGAGCACCCTTTTCTCTGACGCAATTACAGCAGGCCTTCGAGATTCTGATGGATAAGAAATTAGAGAAGAAATCCTTTAGGCGTCGTATGGCGAATGCGGAACTATTAAAAGAGGTAGGAGAAGGTAAACCTGAAGGCGGGAAAGGCCGTCCTGCAGCGCTTTATATCCCCGCCCCTGGTTCTGAAGAACATCTATTTACCCGAGCATTTAACGATTAAGTTTATTTAATTTAACGCTTCCCCTTCATTGGGTTCATTTGCATCTAACGGTGGCACGGGAGTTTGTAGCTCTTCACTGTTTGAACTCTTGGCAAGATCAATCATCAATGAGAAGTTTTTCATAGACTGGAGATGGATGTATATCATCTCTAGCTCTCCACTTTGCGCCAACTCAGATAGGGTATCGCCAGGTAGTGCGTTTAATTTTGCACGGTTAATACCTAAAAAGCCTGTTAAAGACATTTGTTGGCCCGTATCCAAAGCCACTTTGGCCTGCATCGGTTCAAATAGATCTAACTCTTTAAGTTTATTTGCAAAGCCTTGAGTACGCTTAAAGTGTGCTTGGTATTCTTCGACAAAGGAAAGAACTCCGTTTAAGTATTGTGTTCTTTGCCCTTCAGCATCGAATAATCGTTCCCCAACTCCTTCTTGATTAAAGCCACTAAAGCTTTCATCAATACATAGCATCAACGTTCCGCCGTCGTCTGTGGTTGAAAATACGAACGGATAACGACGTACGAAAGCCGGGATATACTTAGCTTTCCAGTTACCCTCATCATCAACAAACATATTTCGTTCATCAGATACGCCCAATATGGCTACAGGGAGAACATCTGAGCCAGCTTGAGCAAATACTATAGGGTATTCCTGTGCTGCATTTGGAAATTCTACAGCCATTAGCGGAACTGAGTTGGTCAGTTTAGCGTATTCGTAATTTTTACCGATTTTGACTGACCAATCGCGGTGTTTGGTACTGGAGACAGGCACTGCATTTGTATAAAACAACAATTGCTTACTCACGACATTCCCTCCGTGATATTGATATGTGAATGGCAACGGGCCATTAATAATCATCACAAACGGCAGCTGTGTGTTTTAACGCTAGAAACGTCCGTTTTTATGCCGTAGGGAACATCTTGTAATTATTGTTTTATGGCCCTCGATAACTATAGCTGAAGATAGGCTTTAGTCAGGTTATTTGCCTTTAAATATTGGTTATTCTTTGTGCTTATATCCTCTTACAAATATTCTTAAAATCCTGCTTGAACAGCTCTATTCAGATGTATCAACAGCGGAGATAGCCTCAGGTTCATTTGGATTGAATGTGATGTTGCATCTAACACCACTTGGAATAGTCAGTCCTGGGTTTGATAATTCTAATCGAACACCAAAAGTATCGCTGGCAGGGTCAACAATCTTATCAACTACGGCGACTTTTGCAGGGTGATCTTTTGCTCCGGGATATTCTGGAAGAACCGTTGCTTCCATTCCTACAGTGATTTTCCCGTAAAAGTCGACTGGGACGATCAGTTCAACATTCAGAGGATCAACTTCAGCAACCTGTAGAATAGGACGATTATCTACGGATTCTCCTAATGAGATTTTTCTATCTACGACGATTCCATTTAATGGACTTCTAATAATTCTTCTATCATAAAATTTTTGAGCCCTTTCCTGTTCTATCTTTGCTACGGCTTGTCTGTTTATTGCCTGTTTAAGCTGTAAGTTAGCTTTTGAATAATTAGTGCGAGCTTCATCTAATAGTTGTGCTGAAATTGCTCTCTTTTTATGTAGCTCTTTGATTCTTGAAAGCTCCCTACTAGCGAAGTTGAGATCTGCTCTCCTTTCAGATACCTCAGCAGTAATGCTTGCTCTAGCTTTTGCTAATTTAACCGTTACTTCCTCAATATCTGCGTCTAGCTTGGCTATTTCTTGACCCATAGTGATTAGATCGCCCCGATCTACTAATAGCGCTTCAACTACGCCCTGCTCCCTAGTACTCACATCTGCTAATGAATGAGGCTTAATGAGGCAATCGAATCCTTCCAATTTATCATCTGCATATGAACTCGGTATTTGGTTTATAGCCATGATTATTCCCAAGTGAAGCAAGAGGCTTTTCATAAAATTTCCTCATTCCTGTTGGCCGGAATATGACAACATATTCCCTAAATGTTCATCGATTCGAAGAAGCTCTTTTCTAACTTGTGCGTGTTTATACTCAGCGATCTTTTGTGAAATTAAGACGCTAATTTTTCTAAAGTGGCTTTTAGGGGATGCTGTATGTGATTGTAGATTCCAGATCCATTTAGGGCTGAATTTAGTCACAATTTCATCTTCTAATGAAAGGATATATTCGTAGCTTCCAGGATCTCCTTGCCTAGCAGAACGGCCGAATAACTGACGATCAATTCGGCTGGCTTCATGTTGCTCTGTCGCAATGACATGCAGGCCGCCTAAAGCGATCACGCCTTCTTCTAAATGGATATCTGTACCACGTCCAGCCATATTAGTTGCAACGGTTACACGACCTTTCATGCCAGCTTGGGCGATGATTTCTGCTTCATTTAGGTCCTGCCGTGCATTCAGAACTTTGTGTGGTATATCGAGCTCTTGTAATAATTGGCTAAGATTTTCAGATGCTGCTACAGACCGTGTACCAACCAATACTGGCCGACCTTCAGTTCTCATCTGATAAATTCGAGTTAATATGGCGTTGTTTTTAAGATCATTATTTACGTACACTCGCCAGCCCATGTTCTTTCTGATCTGTGGTTTATTTGATGGAATTACCATAGTGCCCAAGCCGTACACAGCCCATAACTCTCCGGTGATCTCTTTTGCAGTGCCGGTCATGCCAGCTAAGTGCAGGTAGCGTCTAAAAAAACGTTGGTAGCTTATACGTGCCAATGTCTCGGGCTGAGAGGTTATGGGGCAGCCTTCTTTAGCTTCAATCAGTTGATGAAGACCTTGTTCCCATGAACGGTCAGGCATAACACGGCCTGTATATTCATCAATAATCAGAACTTTGCCGTCTTTTACCAGATAGTGAGTGTCTTTGATAAAGTAATTTAGTGCGCTTAGCGCTTGCCTAATTAAATTCTCGCGCCTTTTTTTACCTCGCCATAAGCCACCTAAGGTATCGCCAAAGCTATCAAGTTTGGCTTTTCCGTTCTTGGTAAGCTCAATGGCTCGTTCTTGATCTATGAGTTTAAAGTCTTCTGTAGGCTCTAGTTCTGCAGCCATCTCCAATGCTTGTTCGTAGATCTGTGACTCTTTGTGATTATCGGTTTGTTTAGAAATAATTAGAGGTGTTTTGGCTTCATCGACTAAGACGGAATCTGCTTCGTCTACGATGGCGAAACATAATCCCCTTAGCAGAACATTGCCCTGCTGCTTACCATCATTGCAGAGATCATCCAATTCATATCGGAGGCGGCCACTGTTATGGCCCATAACGATTCGATCTTTTAGGTAATCGAATACAAGCTGTTTATTCGTGCAGTAAGTGACATCGCATTCATATGCACTGCGGCGTTGTTCAGGTGTCATCCCTTCACTAATCAAGCCAACGCTGAGGCCTAGTGCTTTATAGATTGGCCCCATCCACTCTGAGTCCCTTTGTGCTAAATAATCATTAACGGTAATGATATGAACAGGAATTCCACTCAGGGCCGCTGTGCACGCAGGCAGTGTTGCTGTTAATGTTTTACCTTCACCGGTCTGCATTTCGGCTATCTTGCCTTTGATCATGGCCCAGCCACCCATGATTTGAGTATTAAAATGCCGAAGCCCTAAGGTTCTTTCAGCAACCTCACGAATAAGAGCAAAGCAGTGAGCAGTTGAGTCATCAGTCAGGCCGCCTACGCTGAGAGATTCCTTTAGCTCTCTACATACTGTGGCCAACTGATCATCGTTCATTGCCGTTAATGGCTCTGAATGACAGTTTACTTGCGTGATAAAACTATCGAAGCGCTTTTCTTTTAACTCAGGAACAAGCTGGCGCAAGCTCCCTTCTATTTGCGAAGCAATGCGGTCTAGCCTGCTGTTTTGGCAGGATGACTTTTGTGGGTAATGCCCCAGAATTACACCGGGGCGCAGTGAGGCGCTAGATTTCAAAACGACTCAACAGCAGCTGTTTGAGTTGTCTATACCATTGAAATGCCAATGGCTCGTAACCGTGATCAAATCGCACATTTACACGACCTCCTATATTCCCTATCTCTTCAATATTTGGGAGAAGCAGATCAAATTGGAAGAACCGTTCCAGTGTCGTTAAACCATCAGGGTCACTGAGATCGACAGGAAACTTACCTCCTCCAGTACTGCCTAATGCTGCCGAAGGTAATTTGAAAATCCCTCCTGGCACCTCTCTCTCTATCTGTGCTTCTTGCGGAAATTTGTCTGCACTCTCTATCCAAGCATCTACTTTTTCAGTTCTATTCCTTACTAATCCGATTTGATTTTGGCTGACAACGGTTCGAATGCGTGTGGTAGTAGGTTCGAGTACGTAGCCAATAATATCGCCACGGTTCATAAATCGTCCGGGTAAGTCGATCGCTGAAGGAACAATAAACAAACCTGTAGCACCACTGAAGACTGTGAGGGACTGAAGTTGTTCTTCAATTCTGGTTTGCTCAGCCTCAAGGCTTTCTATCTCTTTCCTAATGACTAGCGCTTGGGAGCGATTGGCGAACTGTAACTGCACTAAACGTGCTTCTAATTCCCTTCTTTGTGCTTTAAGAAGCGCCGATTGAGCTTCAAGAAAGGGATCGTGAGATTGAATTAAGGGCTGACCTTCTTGGACTATCGTATTTTGCTGAACCAAAAGCTCTTCAACAAAACCATCCACTTGCATACGGACATGAGACTTTTCCGGTAGCCAAATAACACCCTCTGCAAGGGTTTTAGATGGAGCTGGAATGACAAATAGCATGATAAACAAACTGGCTAGCCCGACAGCTGAATAAGTAATAGCTTTGGATCGTTTGTACTTAAGACGCGAATGGGTAAATAGGAAATCCAGCACCTTGAATAAAGGCAGAACCAACTGGGTAGTTATCGCCCAGATAGCCAATAACACCCCGATAAAGAATAGTTCGCCCGCTATAAATAAGATGATGACGAACATGATAAACATGCGATAAGCGAACGAAGCGATCCCGTAGAAGATTAACCACCCTCTTTCACCGCTTTCTGCTGGTGAGTGCTGATCGGTAACGGAAAACAAGTAGCGTTGAGTTAAGTAAGCCAGATACTTTTTAGAGCGGGTTGCAAGATTAGGCATCTCTATGAGGTCCGACATGATGTAGTAGCCATCAAATCGCAGTAATGGATTGCCGTTAAAGAACAGGGTTGATACACCGCCTATCAGCATGACGTTGAATGCAATGGCTCTAACGATACCGGCTTCAACGTTTAACCAAACAAACATAGCGATAGATGCTAAAAAAAGCTCGACCATTATGCCTGCAGCACTGACTACAACACGCTTATGCCTTTCCGGGAATGCGGTTGCGGAAGATGCCTCGACGTAAGGTATGGGCATCAAAACTAACAACATGACGCCCATCTCATGGACTTCACCGCCCCACACCTTTGCCGCATAAGCATGCCCGAGTTCGTGTAAGGCCTTAACTAATGGGTAGATCAGCCAAAGTAAAAATAGATTGTTATAAGTAATGGCTTGGTCGATAGCGTTCTCTGTTAGATCAGACCAATGAATACCTGCTTGAACAGCACCAGCGATAATTACGCTTAGCCAGATTAATAAACCACCAAGGCCAAACAAAGGTTTGGTTAAATACAGTGTTTTGGCTAAGAATTTATCTGGGTCCCATAAGGGAAAGCGAAGCGCTAAAGGTGACATGAGCCTTTGCTTCCATTTAACCTTTTCATGACGTTGGTGGCGGTTAAATAACTCTTCGCTGTCTGGAATTACATCAGTCTGGAGAACATTTGCTATATGAAGCTGACTGAGAAACTGCATCGTTTCATCTTGTGTAGGTGCGTCATCTCCAAGTTGTTTGGCCAATAGCTGCCAAATCTGATCTACAGTGCGCTCCCCGTCCATCAACCCTATAAAGTGATAGGCAGCTGGGGTGAAACGATGATATTGCCCAGACGATGGCTCCTTAATGATGTACCAGATCTGACCACGGTACTCATGTCGATTGATTTGAGTGTGGCTACGAATATGTGGTTTAAGCTCTGCTACGCGGTACCACATTGAACTGTATAGATTGTCAGCCATAGTCTTCTCCGCCTACGGCCACCAAGACCAAACTGTAAACCTTACCCATTCAGTGAATTCATGGGTCCATATCCAAATTAGTTTACGCTGCTCTATATTTACTTTGCCGACTCCCTCCATGCCGGGTCTTAATCTTTCTATTCCTCCGTCTATATAGGCTTCTACTCGGAAATAGTTACGCCCATCCTCTGCAATCGCTACAGGTGTTTTCTTGACGATTACCATATCCAAAAGCTGGTTTGGCATGCTTGCTAGTTTTAATGAGCCTAACTGTCCCTCTTTGACTTGAGAGTATTCCCTCTCATCCACTTTTAAAATGACCCGATAGCTATTCAGTGGCGCCAACTCGAATAACACTTGTCCTCGCTCTACAGGCGCGCCTAGCATCTGACTCAGATCACCACTGACGATGACACCATCAAAGGGGGCTGTGACCGCTGTTCGATTTAGCTGGGTATCAATCAGTGCTATCTGGCTATCCGCCTGATCTTTCTGGGCACGGAGGATCCGCATCTGCGCACGATCGCCATTGGCGAGGGCTTCTACATATTCACGCTGTCTCTGTTGTTTTTGATTGTTCCATTTAACGCGTTCTAATTTGAGATCTTTATCTTCCATGGCAAACAGAAGATCGCCTTTATTCACGATATCGCCTGCTCTGATATCGGATTTAGAAATGTAACCAGTAAATTTGGCGGTGATCGCGCGTTGAATAGAACCCTCTAGACTGGCATTGGCAGATACCCGGTAAGTTCCGTCGGCAATACTCAGGAACACAGCTAGGAAAATTGTAGAAATAAGGGCGAGTTTTAAACCGGTATGTCCTTCTCGCACAAAAAGCAGCAATGTATCAGTCAGCGAATCCCACATCTTACTGCCGATCCAACGATCATCTCTTCTACGTGCATCTAATACAGGGCCAACGAGCAGCGCAACATACCGACAGAAATCGATCTCATCTTCTGTGAAACTCTGCCCTTTAGCTCTGGCCAATGTTAGTCCGCCAATCGGATCACCCGCATTTCCCATCGGAATCGTACAGATATGACCGACACTATCTTGCCTTGCGAGGTCTTCATGAGATCTGAGTGCCCGTGGGGCCGTATCAGAAGGCGCTGGATAGACTAATAGCGCTTGTTGATCGAGTGCTTCATCCATAGCTCTGGCGATCAGACGCATTAAGTTATTTTTCTCTTCAAATTCCGCGCTATGAGAAAATGCACTCAATTTAATGTGCTGACCTTTTAAAAAACCAATACCTACCCACTCACAATCCATGCAGGATGTTAGTTCTGTGACAAAAGCGGTGGCAGCGGCATGAAAACGCTTGGATTCCAAACTGACTGCAACTAACTCAAGGGCCAAAGCTAAACGGGCTTTAGACGTTAAGGTGGTTTGTCTAACAAGCGTTTCAAGCCATGCGCAGCCCCATTGGAGCTGGCGCATAACTAAACTTAGTTGCCTTTGATTTCTTTCGCTGACTTCGAGTGCGACCACGCCACAAAGCTGTTCATCAACCAGTAAAGGGTAAGCTAGCGATGTGTGATGATGAGATGATTTGCTTGATCTGACTGAGCCTTTTCTTTCGCTCATTGCGAGCTCGGCCACGACTGTCATATCAAAACTAGCTTCGCTATCTTCTGGCCAATGAGCGATTGGCGTATATGGCCCTTCTTCTGGCTCGCCCATAACTACAACGCCAGCATGTACTTTTTCGATCAACTGGCATTGCAGTGCAAGCCATGTAGATACGTAGGCTTCACGCGAGGTTGTTTGTGTGAGCTTGGCCCAATAATTGGGGTTTAGAAAGGTGTCAGAAACAGCGGATGTTTCTGAATTTTCTCGGCTACCATCCTCTGGTTGCTCGATTCGGTATTCGTCGGTTCCCACAATATAACCTTCCTAACATGGACTAAGCGCATTGGTAGAGGTTAAGGGAGTTGAATGCCAACAGCTGATTTATGAAACATTATCAGCCCCCACAAACTAAACAGAGTGTTTTGCTATCAATCTTTTTTGCCGTATCTGTTTAGAATTCTTAGCTGTAGAAAAAGTATAGACGTGGATCTTAAAGCTCTCAAAAAACAAAAAGCCATTTATCTAATAGTTGTTTTAAAACAATTGGATAAATAGCTTTTGTAATGCTGAATGTAACAGCTATTTCTTGCTGGATTTTGGCGCTACTGGTGAATTGCCCCAACCAATCATCGGTTTACCAAGACTACGTTCCACCTCTTCCGGTAATTCTCTATCATCGAATAACCATTCTGATACAAAACTTGTATCTGCCTTATCCGTTTCAGAAACATTATCTGAGCCTTCATTATCCGAATCACTGAAATCAATAAATGGAAGCTCTAGCTCATCGTCGTCATGATCAGTATGCGTGAATGATTGTCCAATTAGATCACCTGCGCTTGGAGTATTACCTTTAGTGAAAGCTATATCCCTAGCCGCTACCGTGCCTTCTGATTTGATCTGCTCGATACCAGGAACCTCCTCAGGAACCATCATGTTGAGCAATTGATGACCACTCAAGGCAAGGTGTGCAACCTCAGTTCCTTGCAACTCATCTGCTGCCAGAATGGTTGTATGGAAGTCTTCGGAGTCATCGTGACTATCAGGAAGTAGACGAATGCCGGTACTCAAATGCTCGGCCATCAATTCTGAATGTTCAGTTGTATCATGATCGAAGCCAAGGAGATGGCCTATTTCATGAGAAACAACACTGAGTAGATCCATTGATTGAGCTGCTTCATCGTTTCCGATAGCACGTAAAGAGCTTTCAGATGTTTTAACGATAAATTCGCTGTCCTCTTCTGGGGTGCTATCGATAAACCAGCCAAAGCCTGCTGCATTGATGTCGATCACAATGGTGTCAGTCCCTTGAGCTTCACCTAGCGTGTTACCTTCTAGATCTTCGATACGAACATCGATGGTTTGCAATGTTTCAAGCTGTTCTGCACTGAGTTCACCGGTGTCTATCCAGCGACTAATCGCTTCATCAACGATTGGCGCTAGCTGATCGTCTGTTACCACTGTTGGGTTTTCAATAGATTTTGGAGCGCTATGTTTAGCTTCCATTCTATTGTCATCATCCATAATGGTGATCATAGCTTGATTATCAGTGAGTTCTATTCCGTTTGGATTACTAAAGTTAACAGTGAAGGTTTCATCACTTTCTCTTGAACGGTCACTGTAGACTCGTAAGTTGATTGTTGCGCTGGTCTGACCCGCAGCGAATGTTAGTGTGCCTGATGCGGCTTGATAGTCATTATCAGCCAGTGTTGCGGTACCGTCTGCCGTGCTCCAGTTTACGCTGACTGATTCAGTCGGTGCAGATGAAAGATTCACGGTTAGACTGATATTTTTATGTTTTTTGTTACCTTCGTTGACTGAAAGATCACTGACTGACAGCTCAGGTGTGCTGGTTGCCGGTTGATCATCGTTTGTAATGGTAATCACCCCTGAACTATCACCAATGACAACACCAGAAGCGTCGGATAGCTCTACAGTGAAGTATTCATCGCTCTCTTCGTTAGTATCACCATAAACCTGAACCGTAATATCAGCACTGGTTTCACCGGCAAAGAAGGTTAGCGTTCCAGAGGTCGCTTGATAGTCTCCATTGCCTAATGTCGCGGTTCCATCTACGGTACTGTAATTGACAGTAACAGTTTCGGTGAGCACTTCTGAAAGGCTGACCGTTAGGATCGCAGCAGTTGCGCCACTGTTTCCTTCTATTAGTTCGAAGTCACTGATAGTCAGTTCCGGTTGTACTGGCTGTTCAAGCTCAGGGTCATCGGTGCGTACAACCACATCATCGAATGTAGTTTCGCCATTTTTACTGTAAAGACCAAAGCGACCGTCCAATACTTGGGCATTGAATGCAAAGTCGACTCGTGCAATGTCGTATTCAGATCCAGCTTCGCTAAGCGTTGCGGTGACTGTCAGGCCTTTGAATGAGAGATCGATATCATAATCATCGCCTGCTTGAAGATCGCCAGAAACTTCATAGCTGTCATCAACGACCCAACCACTCGCTTCTGTGTGGTGACCTACAACCAGAGCATTGCTATCTACATCCAGAGCGACAAATTTGAAATCATTCTCGCCATAGTAATCGAAGATGATGCCACCATTAGTTTCGGTATTTAGTGTTGCTGCTAGTTCTAGAACAGAAGAAACATCAAAACCGTTGCTAAGTCCGAGATCAACTAAGCTAATGACATGCTCATTAGTATCTGCCGTTCCTGTATAAGCACCGTTAAGGACGGTCCAATTAGCTGCATCGAGCGGTTCGAACGCTAGGTTATTGGTACCGGCGTTAAACTCTTCGGTGACTTCAAATGTGATTTCTGGTGGTAGTACCTGAACAGCCACATTATCGAAGGTGCCGCGGGCATTATCAGAACCTACACCTACTAGACCACTATTCAAGCCATAAACGAAGCCATCAGGATCGACTCTAGGATCAAAGGTATGAGTAAAGTACTCGCTGCCATTAACCACCAAGGTTGCTGTTGTGCCGTTTATCGCAAGAAGTAAGTTGTAGTTACGATCAGGTTTTACTTGTACCGGAGATTGAACATCAACTATCCAACCATCTGCTGTTCTACGACCCATTTCAAATTTGTCGTTGGAGACATTGATACCGGCAAATTTAAAGTCTTCTGGACCTTGATAATCGAAGATCAGATAAGCATTCGCTTTCCAACCACCTGTAGGTTTCTCTGAACTTACAGTTGCTGTGATTTCAAAGTAGCTAGGCAGTGCATCGTCGATATAGAAGACACTGGCCGCATCGCCACCGAGTGAATCCGCAGCAACACTTAATCGACCCGCTTGCACCTCGAAGCTACCGCTATCAGTGAAGAAGCCTTGTGACTGGCTATTTAAGCCATCATTGAAATCAGCGCTGCGAAGTACATCACGACGACCGCCTGGGATGTTACCTGGTTGTGGATCAGTTGGACCGCCGGTCTGATCTTGCCATAGACCGTGATCTTTCTGAGTAATCATGCCCATTTCGCCGTAAGGCTCGGCTTGTAGGTGCGCCACGTTACTATATCTGCTGGTGGAGTTTTGCGTACCTACATCTGCGGTACGGGTGATATCTGCACCATCACTCGCCGCTTGTGCCCAAAGGAAGTCATATAAATGAGGAGGAACTTGACGACTTACGGTAGCTATACCAAATGGAGCGAACGGAACAATGTAAGAGTTATATTCACCTACCCAATCGATTAAGCGATCGCCACCGGTATTACCGATAAGGATATCGAGACCAGCGCCACCAAAGACACGATCTTCGTAAACGATATGGGTATCTGGTGCATCATTTAGACCATTGGTTTGGTCATAACTTGTGCCTGAACCACCGGTTACATCATCAGCGTTCATGAGGTCATTACCCCAGCCACCGTAGATATGGTCGCGGCCAGTACCGCCGACTATCCAGTCATTACCTAGATCACCGAATAGAACATCATCACCGTCGCTTTCGCGATCTACTAGATCACCGATTGGTGTGCCATTTGGAGCGAACTCAATGTAACCCGCTTCAGTAGCACCCTCGTTATCCATTGCATTTAGGAAGTAATGTCTTAAACCGTCAGGGTTTACTGCATCATCTTTCCAAACAGTGCCGTCATGATTGAACAAGATTAGGCGACGAGGATCATATTCATCGTAGAGATAGAATTCACCCAATCTGCTTTGCACTGGTTTAGGCGCATTCCATGGATCGGTGTCATCACCGAACAGCAAGATGTCATTTGGATTGTAAGGTCGACTGAAGTCAGTTCGGATTAGATAGTCGATTTCGAGATTATCATCGATCACAGGCGCGTAGGACTCAGGTAGCGCCTCAGCACCACTCATCGCGTCATCACCCGCACCACCATGGATAAAGTCTTTACCTAGCCCCCCGAAGATGATGTCGTCTGCAAAGATTGGATTGAAGAATGGATCATCAATACCCGGCGCTAGATCGAATGGGGTTAGATCGACTGATTTTTTCAGTTCAAACTCAATGTTGATGGTCTCAGTCTGTACTTGTCCTGGTGTGTAGATGAATTCATTCAGTACGTCGCCCTGACTAGTACGCGTATCTGGATCACGGTCTAGCAGCAGTTCCACACCATAAAGAATCTCTTCTCTACCGTCTGTAGCGGTATTACGGCTGGTAAAGATGCGACCATCATCACCAAGAATACCGTCGATGCCTGTACCGCCTGAGATCCAATCAAATCCCCAGCCGCCGATAATATCGTCATCATCAGCATCACCGAAGGCGATATCGTTACCACCGCCTAGGTAGATAAAGTCATCACCAGTACCACCGTGGATCTCATCATTGCCACCAATATCCACTTTGGCGAAGATACTGGTATGAACTGAGTCACCAAACATTTCACGGTAACTAGGATCGCCTGGGTCTTCTAACTCGAATAGGTCAGGTTTGAAGTCAGCACCGCCCGGTGTGTAATCCAACAAGCGCACACCACGAACGATAATCCGCTCATCGCCACGGTCTACTTCATCTGTAATATTCTGATCGTAGTTGTATTCAAGGTAATCGTGGTTACCTAAGCTGCTTACATCAATTCCATCGACACCTACAAGTCTGATTATGTCGCCGTTATCGCCAATAATGGTGTCTGAATCGCGACTATGGCGACTTTCATTAGTAGTGCCATCAGTTAGTTCAGTAAAGTCTCCATTCTCATCGATATTAAAACCATTGTTTCTATCGATTTGAGTTCCTGCTCCGCCGAAGATCATATCGCCTTTATCTGGACGATGATCTGGAGTAACTAGGCTAAAGTGAGTTGAAGAACCACCGACAAGGTCATCCTGACCTAAGCCACCGAAGATAACGTCTTTACCGCCACCACCTTCGATATAATCCTCTCCGTCACTAGCAAGCTCTGTGCTAGCGATAACGGTTAGTGGGCCTACTGGGTCTTCCGCTCCCATTCTTTCTCTTGCAGCGCCTATATGGGCCTCGGCAGCGACAGCGCTATCGATAGAACCATCACCTTGGATAATGTCGTGGCCGAGTTGACCAAAGATGGTGTCATGCCCTGCACCACCGGCAATATAATCATTACCGAAGCTACCGACGCCTTCTAATCCTGAATCGATGGCAAAGTTATGATATTCAGCGTAATCGATCTCATATTCAGCCCACCATTGTGGACCATTAGGATCACGGTAATCTCGAAGTAAACCGTCAGTTAATAATCGACCAGAAGACTCACCGCTCAATGGTGTTTGACCAGCACCATCGCCGTAGGCATAGAGAGGATCGACACCATCAGGAAGATCTCGGTCAGTACGCGCGTAAATCAAGGTGCCAGCCAGGGTCTGGAAGCGTGCATTAAGAATATCGTCGAGCAGATCACCGTCGATAACAACGCCATCTTCACCGGCCATACGGGTGAGGCTTACCATATCACCAAAGATCAGATCATCGCCTTCGCGACCATCAATCATGTCGTGACCAGAACCACCAATTAGTACATCAGCAATGGATGTACCGTAGATAATGTCATCTGCGCCGTTTTGAGGTGACAGCGCATTGATTTCTAGCACTGTGTTGAGTTCAGTGGTCTGGATTTTCTGTAATAGAGGTAAAACACCCACTGGGATTGGTACCAGCGCATCTAGATCTGGCTCATTTGGATCGTGAACAAACTGCAGAACCTCACCATGGTCACCAAATATGATATTTTGACTATCAATTATGCCGTCATCTATGCCATCTACACGTCCATCGCCTTGCAATGTGTCCTGACCTGCGATCAAGTTGTCACTGACTGGATATGGAATTCGAACTGGCGCAAAGGTTTGATCACTAGAACCTAAGTTAGGATTGATAGAAGGTGCAGGATTGGTATCAGTCGCTGTTATATCTAAGGCTCTGGTAAAGATATTGACGTTAATACCACTGTCGCCGTAGATATGATCGACACCACGCTGGCCCAAGATAGTATCGTTACCCGAACCGCCTGCTAGATGATCACCTGCTTGGCTACCTATAATCAGGTCGTTGCCTGCGCCACCGTAAGCAGTAAAGCCAACGGTTGGCATATCCTGATCAGAAACACCGGCAAATAGCTGTGAAGCATCGATGATATCGTGACCAGCAAAGTTGTATGGATTAGCGAGTGGGAATACCCATTCATTATCCTCGTTCTGACCATCTGGTAAGTGTGGGAACATATCAAATGGTTTGTCACCAAACTCTTGCCCTAGTCGATCAAACGAGTGACCAGAATACCAAACACCGTCTTGGCTAGTATCGCCGTAGATAACGAGAGGACTATCTGGGCCGGCTCCGCCGGAGACAATAAAGTGATCACCGCCGATCTCTGAACCAACATCGGTTGTGATATCTGTGCGAGTAATAGTGACGGTAGTGGATTCAAGCGCACATTCGTGAATCGCTGCGCCTTGGAGATGTATTTCAGTTGTTGTGACGCTCTCTATAGTAAAGCCACCTGCTATACCTTCTAGGTAAATAACCTGACCTGCTTCAAATCCATCTGCTTCCCAGTCTCCACCATCGGAGCGCACTAGCCGATCAACGATCAGTTCGACCTGTTCGACTTCGGTTACAGTAGTTTCAGCGATTGATAGATGGAGGTTTATATTGCTGATAGTACCGCCAGCAAACGCTGAGCCTGATAGGATCATTGCAGAACCAGCACCCCATGTTGCGAATTGATCGCCGGGGTTGAGGCTTTCATCTGCGTCAGCAAAACCGATAACTTCACGGGTTTCACCTTCACTGCCTACCTGAATTAGCTGGCCGATTGCATAACCATCGTCTTGCCAGCTTCGGCCATCGAGGCGAGTTAAGATATTATCGCCATCAGTGGTTGTAGCATCGTAATCACCTATTGTTTCGACGAAGAGGTTACCGCCACCATGGAGGGTTGTTAGGCTTCCATGTGGACCTTGCACCCAAATCAGTTCTTCAAGGCCTTCCTCTGTTTCAAGTTCACGTCCGAGCAGTGTCATGCTAGAGCCATCTATATCCAATACTCGGTATTGAACTGCTGAATCAAAGCCTCCAAGTGAGATCAGATGACCTTCTAGGAAGCCATTATCTTCCCAGTTTTGACCATCCTGACGGGTAAGAACACCGCCTTCGCTATTACCATCAACATCCAGCACGAGTGATTCGATCACCAAAGCATCGACCGCAGTTAGACGAATATCACTTGTGCCGTCGAATAGAGGTACTGGTGTGGCACCAGAAAGAACAAGGATCGAATTATCATTTGGATCGGTAATTTCAACAGTGCCAACGCCACCAGGTGCTGTGACAGTTTGAGACGCATCTAGCACTTCAACTACGGTCCAGCTACCTACATAACCATCAATAGTGACTTCTTGGCCAGGTAAGAAGCCTTGTGCTTTCCAGTCATAACCCGCAAGGGTAATCGTGCCACCGCCGTTGATTGGATCAGGTTCTGAGGTAAAGGCGTTTTCAGCAGATACAAAGGCTGTTGGGTTAAGCGTACCAGTAACTTCTAAACGGTCATTACCTTCGCCGAGCATTAGATTGAATACTTCGATGCTGCTTTCGGAATCGTTAGTACCGAAGCCTTCGGATCCTAGATTGATCTTACCGAAGCTAATACCACCAGGAACGACGATATTGCCACCGCCGGAACCTTCACCGAAGGTTGGGCCGCTCACAGGGCCGAAATCTAGATCCTCAGCCATACCGAAACCTTGTAGCGTGGTTTCTGTCAGAATTCCGCTGGTATCTGCTTGGCTGGAGTCATTAAAGATGTTCAAGACATCGATCTGCTGACTTTCTGGAGGCTGAGCGCCAATAGCGATCAGGAAGTCGTCTGTTTCACCTGGTAGTTTGATACCGTTGGTGAGCGAGCGATCAGCGCCTGTTGGTCCACCTTCAACCGCCAATGGGCCTCTGAGTTTAGATAGAAGATGGTTTGAAACTGGGAATATTTTCACGCCTTCGCGTGTTGGTGGCACGGTGTAATCATCATCCGCTTGCAGCTCTACAGTCTGCATATTGTAGTAATCTGCATCAGTGAATGTTGCTAGCGGTGCGATCCTCACCACTGTTACATCATCAGCTACGCCATCGCCTAGCCAAGTTGCATCTAGTTCAGATTCAACACCATCAATGGTCACGTGGATCAGTTGCAGTTTGCTATCTTGACCGTCGTTGTCGCCACGAATCAGCTGAACTTTGGCTTCTACGTCGGCCTCGACACCGTTGGTGTCACTGATACGAACCCACATGCCTTCCAAGAAGCCTTCGGATAACCAGCCTGCCTGCTCGCCTTCTAAACCTCTATCTAAGAACTGGCCTGGGAAGAAGTCAGGATTGGTCTCTTCGCCAAAACTAACCACTCCAGAATAGATAAAGGCTTCAGCGAGATCAGAAAGCACAATTGGATCGACCGATTCACCATCAGTGCCCCAAGGTGTGGCTAATGTCGCAGTTAATGTAAGCGTTTGACCATCTTCCGAAACTGAGAGTACTTCATAATCGCCATCATTAGCGCTGCCGCCAATTCTGATAGATTGACCCGATACAGGGATTAGGTAGTTTATTGATGTTTCTTCTGATGAAGGTCCAGCCTGAGTCCAACTGCCCATCTCTACAAGAGTTATGGTTGTTGCACTAACAGAGAGAATTTCATAATTACCGTTGTTGTTAGAGAAGCCCCCTAAACCGGTGGCATCAATAGCAATGGTTTGTCCTGCGGCAAAACCATCGGCGGCAAAGTCGCCTGCCGCTCTTGATAGTGTTAGGTTGGTTCCATCATCGCCAAAGGTAACAATATCGTTAAATAGCTCTTGGGCATCGAAGCTGGCACCGTAGAAGCCTTCATCGGCAAAGTTACCAAAGTCAGAGCCAGTGCCTCTTGTGAGTGTGAGGTTAGTGCCGTCATCGCCGAAGATGATATGACCATTAAAGATCTGATTAGCTTGTAGACCTCCAATGGCTTCGTAATCTTCTGGTGTAATCGCTACACCATCGATTTCGATTACATCGGCTAAACCATCAGTGAGTACGGCAACTTGGACCTCACCAGTTGGTGCTCGGGTTAAGCGAAGCTCATATGTATCCGTTTCACCGCTGCCTGCTGGAATATCGCGGATTAATTGAGTAGATCCGCCGCTTTCGATCACTACAGCGCCTGAGGTTTCATTATCGTAAACTTCAACATCCAGAAGCTGCAGTCCAGAACGTAAGTTCGGGAAGATGTAATCAGTATCGGTAGTGTCATCGTTACGTTCAAACTCTACGACAGCAAGCTGGAGGTCTTCTCTGACGTAATCGTCACGCGCCTCAATGCCAATGTTAATTGCATCATTCCAATCAGGATCTACCACGCCATCAACAAAGGTGAAGGTTGCTTGACCGATAACGACGCGATCATTGACCGCGTCATAAACCGGATCGCTAAATAGCTCTAGGCGGCTATCAGCGTCAGGGTTTGTGAATTTGATCGCTTTATCGGCGAAGTCATTCAATACGATATCAACCACCACTTCACTGCCAGGTGCTGGTTGCATCGCTAGCTGTAGTCGAATTTGATCGTTGAGTTGAGTCGTTACATCACCCTCAACCACAATAGTTTGACCGTCTACTAAGCCGTTTTCATCTATCTCGGTAATCAGTACTCCCGGAGTGTCGTTATCAAGCACAGTAACTTCGACATTACGGACATCAGCTGCATCATAGATATCAACGTTAGAGATCACAGAGTGTTGAATAACGACAACGCGATCTCCTTCAGAACGTTGGTCGTCCGGTGCAAACATATAAACGGACTGTTCAAGGTTCCAGTTGGTGTGATCGAAGGTTAGTACAACCGCTCTGTTATCGATCTGAGTTGGCACACCATTGATCATTACAGTGCGTTGGAAGTCAGCGTCAGTGACTAATGCGCCTGGATCGGCAGTAGATAGCCAGATGCTATCGCCAAGGGCATCTACTAATGGATCTGGGTTGAGATCGTAAGGCTGTCCAGTTGAAGGATCGATTGTTCTCTCTTCTTGAGTAGATCGCGCTGCGGATACGGTTACATAAACGATCTCACCGGCTGCTAGCTCTTCTGAGAGTCTTACGGTGTAGAAGTCACTGAATTGATCAGCTTCTAGCAGCTCTTCTCGAACGATGCTTTGACCAGAGCTTGTATCACCTGCAGCCTCTTCGTTAATTACGACTAGACCTTCAAGTGCGGTAGATACGTTGTAGTCGAAGCCATCGACCACAAGACCGTTGTAGAGAGGGTCGTCGGAAGATACTAGATGATCAACGGCACCGGAAACACCTTCAAGTTCGCGGGTAACAATATCTTCGACAACATCGCCGCCAACATTGATGGTGTCAGAGCCTAAGCCGCCGATTACCCGGTAAGCGACACCAAATGCAGTGGATTGAACGAAGAACTCGTCATCGCCTTCAAGACCGTCAACTTCAACTACCTCAATGGTGGAGTAACGAACATTTAAGCCTGCACCGTAAATACCATCTTTGGTGATGGCTATATCATCTGGGAATTCCGTACCGAGGATGACAAGTTTATCGAAGCCTGCACCACCTTCTACAGATACTGGCGCGTTAATGTTGTATCGAACTTCATCCTGACCGCCACCTGCTCTGATATCTGGGGCTTGGGCGACAGAGAAGCCTAATCCAATTTGAGGAGTAGCGACACCCTCTTCGTCTAGGACAATGACATCATCGGTAGGATCTTCGGTCAGTAGAAGATCAAGGAAGTTGATACCACCATCACCGTTAACGTCGAAGACTGGATTACCACCGCCATCAGTTGGTAATGCCGCTTCAAGAGCCGCACCATTATCTAATTGAGCAAATGTAATCACGCCATCTTCAAGGTTTTGAAGAATCTGAGCACCGGCTTCAAGGTCCGCTTTATCGATGACACCGCTATTATCGAAGTCAAAGTCGACTGTAGCGGCTAATGCAAAGGCACGAACGATGAATAGGTCATTATCATCATCGCCCTCTAACCGAAGTTCAGCTTGGTTCGAGTAGACGCGGAACTCATCGTTACCGCTACCACCTTGTGCTACCAGTGGTGCTGTAGCACCAGCGGATAACCAACCTCTTGTAGTCGCTACTAGATCTGGGAAGACATCTTGCTCGAGTAAGTTACCATCAGCAGTATCACGCTGCGCACCGAAGATCTGACCGATCTGGAATTGATCATCGCCAGCACCACCATCAATAGAGGTAATCACTGTAGTATCATCAACGAAGAAGGCATCATTACCGCCTCGGCCTTCAACCAGTAAACGACCATTTAAGCCAGTGTCATAGTTGATACGTTGAACTTCATCACTGTCTTCGTTGTTTTGAATAACATCGCCGTATTCGGCTAGATTTCCGTGCAAGATGGCAACATATCCCGGACGATCTGTTGTTTCGTTAGGCAGGAAGGCTGCTGCACGCATCAAGAAGATATCGTCAGTCGCGTAAGCATCGCCATTGATGTCAGAACCACTATTAGGGCTATCGAAGCCAAAGATACTTAGTTCGTCTACGCCATCATTCTCAGCGCCTGTATCCAGTACATTGATGACGTAATTACGTTCATCTTCACCGTTACTGCCCAGAGAGTGAACTTCGTAATAATCAGTTCCTGCCTGACCGTCGAGCGTTAATGTGTGCTCTGCATCAGATACGGTATTTGGTCCAGTAGTGGTTGATGTGTCTTGTAAGAAGTAGACCACCATTCGGTCTTCACCATCTGCCACTAGTGAATCTAGATCCGCACTACCGTGAACGCGTGTTTTAGAACCGAGGAAAATATAGCCATCATCGCCCTGTTCGGTATCACCACTAGCGCCTGATAGATCGCCGAATTGAATGTAATCGGAGTCATCGTTGCCCCAGATATTGGTCAGATAAACAGGCGCGGTATAGGTTGGAATTGCTGTGCCAACAGGATCACCAGAAGTGACATCAGCTCCGGCAATGATTCGGCCCCTTAGGGTCATGTTGGTACCATAAGTGGCATCAGCATTGTTATGATCACCGAAGATGTCGATAGTTTCTTGAGCTAAAATCTCACTATTTTGATGAAGATCGACATTGTCACCGACCAATAGAAGTACTGAACCACCTTCTGCAAAGATCTGACCATTTAGAATGTTACGTGGAGCATCGGGATCTAAACCCGGTAAGCGACTGACACTTTCTGCAAAACGAGCGCTACCTGATTCTAGTAGGATAAGATGCTCATCTAAATCCGCAGATTCTCTCACCGTTAGACGAATATCACCTGTATAGGTATGGGCTAGAACCAGACTCAAATCGCCGTCTGTTTCAGTAAGGTAGATGTTATCGGTTGCTTCTAAACCAACATCGTCGACGTTTGTAGCTGAGCCAATTCGGGAATTGATTTCCACATCATTGGAGCTACTACCGATATCAGAACCGGCGCCATTAGCGTCTAGATCAATTGTTTGACCTAGGATATTGGCTGCCGCATCACCTGCTCCGCCGTTTCTTGCATCTCTGATTGAGCCATCAGTTGTTCTGAGTGATACATTTTCGTCACTGTGAACTGTATCTAACTCTAGAGGGCCCGTAAGTTCATCGATATAGATGCCACCATTAAACGGCGCATTGATATCAAAGGCGTTGAGAACACCGTTACCATTATTGCGATCGACATTGATCTCTAAGAAGTCATCTTCTGTGCCAATTCCACCAAATAGTGGTCCTGGGGTTTCATCAGTGATTACACCGGAGTTTAGTGTGATGTTTACCCCAGACACATCGATCGTTGTAGCCGCCCCCGAATCGGTATCAGCATCGATGATTCTGGCACCTGAATTTAGCGTGACATCATCTTCGGTCGAATGGATATGGCCAACCAACATATCACCGATCAACTCATCAGCAATGATCTCACCATTAGTGGTTAAGAATATCTGTGGCGTACCGTCTGGTGGTGTGCCGCCGCTCCAATCAACATCTGTGTTAATGATGAAATCGATTGTTGTATCTGGTGTGACATCAACAGTGACATTGGAACCGTATGGGGCACCAGTGATCGATGTGGTTCGATATGTTCTGTTTTCTGCGCCTGTGTAACCGTCATTACTATCAACATGGCCGATATCTATATCATCACCAGCGCGTACTTCCGTGAAGGTATAGACTGAATCCACTTCACTGTGGCCTGTGCCATAGGTCTGACGAACCCAGTTATATAGGGACTCACCCTCTACATCTGGGCTGAAGTGATCCCAGTAAATTCCGCTACGTCCATCAGGGTCGAACAGACCTGGAGGATCGTATGTGCTGACATTCACACCATCGATAGGCGCCCAATCATCACCGGCTCTGGAGTCATTGATAATCACATCGACATCATCACCTGCGGTAATCCGGTGGATGGTGATATCAAGATTGTCGGTTTCGGCTGGATCTTGAGAGCGATCATGCAAGGTAATATCCAAAACGGTGTCATTACCGGCATCTGCTTCCAGATGAATCTCTTCAAGTGCTGGAGTGACATCGTTACTGGTGGCATGGATAATTCTGACTAATTCCACCATTAATGGCGTACGGCCATCACTGGCATTTTGATTACCTATATCTCCACTAGCATCGACATCAAGCGTATTGGTTCTGATTAAGCCTTCATCGAAAATAGCCGTTGGCAGTACGCCTTGTTGAACAACCAGATCACGTTCATCTACTCTGATATCCCCGCGTTGGTTCTCAATTACGGTATCACCAATAACGTTATCTATACCTCCTAAGAGTATGATATCGCTATCATTATTATTTCCTGCTATGCGGTTTCTGATTTCAACTAGTGTTCGTGGATAAGTAATATCTAAATCAAATTCGAAGGTATCGCCTGGGGTGGTTGGGTCAAGTGGGGTATTATTGACTGAGAGTGGATTAAAGCGAATATCGTCCACTTTAATATCTACCGCAGCCGATCCATCATGGGTATCAATATGGTTTATAACGAGGTCATATTCAGAATCATTGATGATTCTGACACTGTCCCAAGTACGCTGACTTTCGACTAATCCACTATTACCCCAGATAATGCCATCGGTGCCATTCACGTGGTTGGCAAAGAAGGTTAATTTACCGGCTTCGTTATAGATAATGTCGTCGAGGATAACTTGGTTATTAGCGGCACTGAGTGTATTGCCAACGACCTTGCCGGTATTACTGCCTAAGAATTCAATGTTAGTCAGACTGAGTATTACCCCGTTTTCGTCGATAACCAGCTCTGGGTTAGGTTCACCAAGTAAAACTACGTGCGACTCCCAGAAGATATGGCGATCTGGTGTACTACTAACAGTCTCATCTTCATCAATATCTACACTCAAAACGTTGAAACATACTTCTAATTCATCGACCCCAATACAC
Source organism: Neptuniibacter sp. QD37_11 (assembly GCF_047778105.1). Classification (NCBI taxonomy): domain Bacteria; kingdom Pseudomonadati; phylum Pseudomonadota; class Gammaproteobacteria; order Oceanospirillales; family Oceanospirillaceae; genus Neptuniibacter; species Neptuniibacter sp. QD37_11. Next base: position 1,782,847 of record NZ_CP180552.1, read on the forward strand.
ACTTCTAGATCTGGCAAATTAGTTATGCTGTCAGCGTCAGCAGTGATCGTAGCGATATTTTCAGAGTTAACATCTATATCTTTAGCTTTTAAGAACGATCCATCGCGTCCACTAACGCGGGTAAGGCTGTTATAGGTAGAGCTTGCGTCAGAGTGCACATCGACCGGAATAGGATTAAATACTGAGGCAACAGCACTGATAAAGTTGGCTAGCGCGTTGTCGTAGTCATTGTATTTAGCAACAGCATCGGCATGCATTTGGGAATTGTCGTGACGCGCTTCTACAACGATATTGCTATTGCTGATGATTGAAGAGCCGTCATGTAAGATAGTTTCGACGAGGTCCCAAGATTGGATATGCGCATCGGCGGTTGAATCAGCAACAGGATAAGCTTTGGTATCGGCTTCGGAGTTAACATTTGCGGTCCACTCTTTTACTAAACCACTGTTATCTACAACGACATCCCCTGTACTGTTATCTATTTTGGTTTGACTACCGGCGCGCGCAGCCACGGCGACATTATTTGCTTCAATGTCTGAATTACCCGTCAATATGACTTGATTGAGCACTGGATCAATTGCAGAGCCTATTGTGAGCGATCCATCGGCATCTGCGAAGCCTGCTACGGCTGTAGCATCCGCGTTTGCAGTAACATCTGCATTTAAACCAGTACGAGATTCAACGAGAACAGTTCTATTAGCTTTAATGGTCGCGTCAGAAGTTAGGATCACATCGTGATTAACGACAATGTCAGCATCAGCATCTGAATCAGTTACCAAACCAAATGAACCATCGGTTTCAGCCAGCGCTGTTAAGGTTTGCATGCTGGTTGCGAGTATTTGAACATCACGCTGTGCGATAATCGATCCAGAGCCTATATCTGTAAGTACATGACTATCAGATGTAACGGTTGCATCTGTGTTACCAATGACAATGCCACCAAGTGCTTTGTTAGTTGCTATAGCATTAGCGTTGGTATTGGCACTGGCCTCGATGATGACGTCATTACCGCGAAGGATATTTGCATCGACAAGGGCTTGCACAGTGTGATTGGACTCAGATGTGGCATTAGTATTACCAACCGAGACAACACCGCCTCCAGAACCTGTAGAATCGGCTTTAACTTCTGCAGAGCTATGCACTGCTCTCAATGTTAGATTATTGCCTGACTCAACATAGCCACTACCTACGATAACATTAACCGTCGGGTTCGCTTTGGCGCTAGTGTTAAGGCCTTTTACATCTATTGCCCCACCACCCGAAGAATCTGCAAATGCGTCAGATATAGAGGTTGATTGAGCTGTAAGGGAGACATTTCCAGAAGCGGTTATATTGCCTGATCCAAATTCGGCAACGACTGTAGGGTCAACTTCAGATACCGCTGTAGATGCACTTGCTGCTACTATGCCGGCTCCAAAAGATTCGACGACAGCTATAGCAGTATCGTTTGATACGGCATTAACTGTGATGGAGGATGCACCCGCAACGCCATACGTAGTCGGTAACCCATCTGTATCTAACCCGGCAACGGTTGTACCAACACTACCAAGAAGTTTTGCTGAGGTGTCAGCAAAGATTTTAGCGCTAGGACTAGATACGCTAACCGCCACTGCGCCTACACCTACAGCACCTGAACTAGCAACGGCATTATTATTTGACGTTGCTGTAACGTTTACAGCCGAGCCAGGAATCGTAATCAGAGAGCCTGAACCGATACTGGCATCAGTATCAGCGCTATTAGTGACTTCCGCACTCGCATTGGCACCACCGCCGGCAAATAGACCGATAGAAATCACATCGGAAGTGGCTAGCGCGTCATTATCAGAGGTGGCTGATACAGTTAATGAATTTGCATCAACAACATCAGCATTCATTTCGGCTTTAGTGCCACCTCCAACCTTAGCCGTTGGTATAGAGACACCGACCGCGACTAATCCACCACCGGCTGAATCAGCATCCGCAGTAGCATCATGATCAGAGGTAGCGATAAAGGTAATTGAGCCATTAATATCAAGTACGTTGCTGCCTGTACCACCCGTCGCGTTAACATCGGCAGAGCTAGTCACCTCTGCAAACGCAGCCGCACCATTGACAGTAAAGCCACCTAAGCCTGCGGTAACTACGTCAGCATCTGCAGTATTATCACCATCCGCTTTAACGAGTAAGGAATTGGCAGTGACTGAACCATCCATATCAGCGATAACTGCACCGCCTACTTGTGCTTTTGCGCCTACTAGCGATGCTGTAAATAACCCGCCAGCCAGACTTAATGCATTAGCTGTGGCAAGATTTTGAGCACCCTGCAGTAACGCCTCAACTTTTACTGCGCCGGATGTCCAGATCGAAGCGGCAGAACCCACTTTAGCTTCTACATCTGCATCACTAGTGATAATGGCGTTGGCTTGGGCACCATTACCGCCGCCTAAACTGATTGAACCCATAGTGACAGTTGCTAGAGCAATGTTTTGACCCAAAGCTTTCACATCTAAACTTGATGCGGCACTACCGACAATATCACCATCAAACTGTGCTAAGACGCCTCCGCCTACGGTTGCAGATGGCAACATCACAGAAATTGAAATCACACCGACTGTAGCACTATTAGCGACACCTTCTGCTTTGTTATAACCAGTGGCAATAACGTCGATATTGGCTGCTGGTACGGTCAATTGAGCGGTTGAACCGACAGTTGCTTCAACATCAGCATCAGAGGTGATCTCGGCAACTGAACTCGCACCTGCTCCACTAAACAAACCTAAAGAGATGGTGAGTGCATCTGCATCCGCATAGTTATTACCGGTGGCGAGGAGATTTATCGTATTAGCATCGAAAACATCCCCATCCATTTCAGCAATGACCGCGCCGCCAATACGGGCTGCTAATTCACCACCGGCTATAGAAACCAAACCACCAGAAGCAAGATCTGAACTGGAAATCGCATCATTATCGCCGGTAGCTTTTACATTCAAGGCATTATTTGTAGTGAGCGATGCCGTAGAGCCTACAGAAGCAATCACATCTGCAAATTCTGTAATCTCAGCTACAACACCGCTACCGGCACCACCAAAGGCACCAAAACCACCTGCCAATGTGTGCGCTTCAGCAAGATTACGACCCACCGCTTCGATTGTGATTGAAGAAGAGCTAGTAATATCACCATCGACATCAGCGATAACTGCACCACCGACGTGCGCAGTGGCGAGCATGACTGAAACACCCGCCAATACACCTGCAGCTCCACCTGCAGCGGTTGCAGTTGCTCGGTTCATTGCGCCTTGTAAGCGGGCATCAACGACAACCGTGCCTGTTGCTGCGATAGACGCGGCAGAACCCATTCTCGCTTCTACATCGGCATCTGCCGTGATACTAGAAATCGCTTGAGCACCTGCCCCGCCACCAAGCGATACACTGGCTACAGTTGTTGATGCATCCGCAATATTTTGGCCAAGGGCTTTAACATCTAGAGTAGATATCGAGCCACCGGTAGTTTGACCATCGAACTGAGCTAAAACACCGCCGCCTACATGGGCTTCTGGTAGCATGACCGAGATAGAGATTACACCGCCACTGCCTCCAACTGCGGTACCAACGGCATGATTATATCCAGTGGCTAGCACATCGATGTTGGCATTAGGTGTATTGAATTGAGCTGTAGATCCGACTTTGGCTTGAACGTCTGCGTCGGAAGTGATTTCTGCTTTGGCACTTGCGCCTGCTCCACTGAATAGACCGAGGGAGATCGCTAAAGCATCTGCCAAAGCAACATTGCTACCATCGGCTTTAACCAGAACAGTATTGGCGTCATTCACATCACCGTTCATCTCTGCGATTACTGCGCCACCGACTCGGGCAACCAATTCGCCGCCCGCAATTGACACTGCACCACCGGAAGCTAAATCAGAACTAGAAATAGCATCGTTATCTCCAGTTGCTCTGACAGTTAAAGCATTGGTCGTTGTAAGAGAGGCTGTTGAGCCTACAGAGGCGATCACATCGGCAAACTCTGTAACTTCTGCAACTACACCACTGCCGGCACCAGCAAAGGCACCAAATCCTCCGGCTAAGGTATGGGCTTCAGCAAGATTTCGACCTACTGCTTCTATAGTGATTGAAGATGAACCTGTTACATCACCATCTACATCCGCAATGACTGCACCACCGACTTCAGCTGTCGCGAGCATCACAGAAACACCTGCTAATGCGCCACCGACAGCACCAAGCGCCGTCGCCGTTGCAAGATTCATATTGCCTTGTAAACGAGCATCTACGACAACTGCACCAGATGTTACCACTGTGGCTGCTGAACCAATTCGAGCTTCTACATCTGCTGTAGAACTTATCTCTGCAATAGCTTTAGCACCAGCACCACCGAGTAATGAAATATTACCCACGGTAGTCTGAGCATTAGCCCAATTATCACCTAGGGCTTTAACATTGAGCAAAGAAGCTGCCCCGCCAACGACATCGCCACTGAATTCAGCTAATACACCGCCCCCGACGATCGCCTCTGGGAGCATTACATTGATAGATAGACCGCCAATACCACCGCCTACTGCGCTGGCTTGAGCTTCATTGCTGCCAGTGGCTAATACATTGATCGCTGCACCAGGAACCGTAATCTGTGAAGTTGAGCCTACTTTGGCTTGGACATCGGCATCTGATGTGATTTCAGCAAATGCATCCGCGCCAGAACCGCTTGCAATACCCACAGAGATTGCTAAAGCATCAGCTTTAGCATAATTATCACCGGTGGCGATAACATCGACTGCAGTCGCATTGAAGAGATCCCCATTCAGTTCAGCAATAACAGCGCCTGCAACGGTTGCTCCTAATGCTGAGCCAGAGACGGCAACAGTACCGCCAGAGCCTGCATCGGAGTTACTGAGTGCGTCATTATTACCTGTCGCAGTGACTGAAACCGCTCCGGTGGTGGTAATGGAGGATGTAGAACCAATTCTAGATACAACATCTGCTGTACCGCTAATTTCTGAAACTGTACCTGTACCGGATGCACCAAAACCTGCACCGATAGCGACTGCCAATGTATCTGCTTGGGCTAAATTTCTACCGGAAGCGGTGACAGTGACAGAATCAGAATCCAAAACATCACCATTAAGTTCGGCTTTAACACCTCCTTCGACGTAGGCTTCAGCCAACATGACAGCTAAACCACCCAACTGTCCGCCTGCTCCGCCTAATGCTTTGGCGGTTGCGAGATTGTTGTTACCTATATGATGAGCATCCAACAGAATTTCATCAGCGGTAAGGGTTACATCGGCTCCGATCACGGCTTCAACATCAGCGGTTTCATTAATAATCGCGACGACATCAGCACCGGAACCACCTATACCTACAACAGATAGTGATAATACCAAGGCTTCCGCTTCCGCTTTGTTAGATGCGGTCGCAACAACATCTACATCACCAGCAATTACAGTAACCTGACCGTCCATGCCCGCTAAGGTTCTGCCACCAACTTCTGCAGTAGGTAGTGATACATCAACCGCTAACACACCGAGAGTCAGTGCTGAACCTAAGGTATCTGATATGGCGGTTCGACTGGCTGTCGCATCAATGACTAGATCGCCACTACCGGTCACTGTAACTGTTGTTGGGTTACCTAATGATAGTTCGCCCACTCGAGTGCCGATGAACGCTTCAGTATTGCTGAGCACTTGTGAGGTGGCGCTTGTAACACCCACTGCTGCTCCTGCAGCGTCTAGAGCAATGGTTATTGTTTCTGAAGTAGCAACTTCTGTACTGGCTGCTGTAATAGATATATCCGAAGCGGTAACTGAACTGCTCTCACCGATGTAAGCCAAGGTATTACCTTGGATGATCGCTTCGGTGACGGTAACTGCGACGGTTATACCTGCGCCTAAACCAAAATTCAGAGGCGCTGCTGTAGCGGTAAATGTTGAATTAGCATCAATATTTAGCGGTCCACCGGTAAGCATGACGTTGGTACCACCTAATGGAACCGTTCCTGCTCGTCCGCCGATATAGGCTTCTGTAGTTCGATCTACAGTGGCCATTACAATTGCACCAGATCCTGCACCACCAAGCGATAGCGCTACTGAGGTGACATCAGGTAAAGCGCTGGCAATAGAGTCGGCGGTGATATCCATCGCGCTAGCTGTGACGGTCATATCCCCATCAGCGTAAGCCCTAGTTGCACCACCAACACTGGCATTACCGTTAACAATGGATATACCCGCCGTTGTTGAAGCTGCTAAACCAAATGAAGTGGCATTAGCGATATGACTACTGTCTGCATCTATCTGAACCAGATTGCCTGCGGCAGTTAAAGTTGAATTCCGAGCATATGCTTCAACATCACTGTCAATGTCCGTAATAGCCGAAGCACCTGCGCCTGCGAGGCCGCCTAGGGCTACGGAGACTGAAACAACCGAACTGTTGGCATCAATCTCTTGAGTCGCATCTGAATCGATCAAGATTGTACCTGCACCCAATGCGGTAACAGAACTATCTTCTACTGCTGCTATCACGGTATTCGTGATGTAGTTCTCAGCCAGTGAAACACCAACGGAGGTACCTAATGCCCCCACCGATACGGCAAACGCAATAACATCGGCCTGAGCGTCGGAGATATCGTTAGCTGAGATAACGACATTACCTGCTGAAGTTATATTAGATCCATTGCTGACTCTTGAACTCACCGTTGAAGTGGATGTATTACGTGCAAAGCCTCCAGCCCCGGCCCCTGCAAAGCCGATTGAGATTGAAACAGAGACCGCAACAGAGGCAACAAATGCATCCAGATCAGATTCAGATTGAGCAAGTAAGGTGACGGTTCCTGCTTCAGAGGTTACATCTGAGTTATCTATTTCAGCTCGGGTAATGCTGTTATTGGTATTTTCAGAAGTCGCTGCAGATACCCCGACAGCCACACCTACGTAGGAACCGCTAACAGATAGTGTTACTGCTGCTGCATCTGAAGTCACAGACAGATCATCGACAGCGGTAACAATTACATCGCCACCTGCCTCAATGAAATGGGATCCGCTTGCATCCTCAATATAGGATTCGACCAAGCCGTCGACGGTATTTTCAGTTACAGCCGCACTAATGCCGGCTGCTAAAGAGAAACTACCTGATACGGCGACAGTAACAGAGGCTGCAACACCCAGTACATCAACATTAGCCTCAGATTCTGCCTCGACAGTGAGGGAACCACCGATATCAACTGAAGAGTTTTCGATGCCGGCCCGAACAGTGCCGCTATAGGTATTACTTGCAACAGAAGTCGATAATCCAACCGAGATTGCTACAGCACCGGAAGCCCCCACAGACACGCTGGCTGCAACAACATCAGTATCTATATTAGTGACATCTTTAGCACGAACCGTTAGATCCCCTGGTGCATCAAAAGTGCTGTTATTGGTAATCAATGATTCTGTAAGATTTGCGGCACTTACCGTCGCAACAGCAACACCAACCGATGCTGAAACAGCTGCACTGCCACTTGCAGATACACCAAGTGCTGCACCGACGGAGAATGTAACTACATCACTATCTGAACGGGCAGACAAAATAGTAGGCGCAGCAGAAGTTAAGTCGACATCAGAGCCAGAAATTATTGACTGAACAGATGTATCGAAATCAACCGTAGAAACCGCAACAGCTCCAGATAGAGCAACGGTTATATTGCCGCTGGCTGCAACACTCGCTGCTACAGCGACGGTCAAGGTATCTAAGAGCACTCGATCTTCTGCAGTCACAGAGAGCGTGCTCGCATCAATATCACTGTCGATGATGCTAGCAGCAATCGTATTACTCATGTTGCTGGTAACTGAAGCACCGCTACCTGCTCCTGATAGAGAGAAGTTGCCGCTTGCAGTAACTGATAAAGCCGCTGAAATACCTTTTGTTGTGACAGTTGCCCTATCTCCTCCTAAGAAAGATTGGGCATTAACGGTGACATTGTCTGCATCGATTGTAGAGCCTTGAATTGTGGCTAACAGGCCATTGGTTACATTGACGGTTGCTAAGCTCACAGAGATCGATACGTCGATCGCTGCAGTTGATGATGCCGCAACACCAATGGTTGCAGATACAACCAGCGTATCCACTTCACTAATATCTATTGCCTCAACTAAGACATCATCGGCAGAGGTTATGGTGGATGGGTTTATTACTGCTTCTGTGGTGCCACCAACGTTGGCAACGGATTCTACGACTGCGAAACTAACACCTACCGCTGCTGAAGAACCTGCGGCTAACGACAGTGTTGCAGCAACAGCTTTGGTTTCTATATCAGTGTCGTTAAATGCTAACACTGAAACTGTATTAGGATCTGTGATAGCTGAACTTCTAATGCTCGCAGAGGTTACCGTGTTCGAATTTAGCGTCGCTAACGTAACCGAGCCAGAGACACTGACTGCAGCTGTACCACTAGCAGAGGCTCCGATCGATGCTGCTACCGCTAAGGTGTCGATGGTGAGTTCATTGGTGGCCATCACAACTACATCAGTCGCATTGTTAATGGTTGCAGTATCAATAGTGGCTTCGACAGTATTGGCTAGCGTATTAGTAACTGCACTACCAGAACCAGACGCCCCGACGCTAACGGTACCACCACCGCCAACCGAAACAGAGGCAGCTACCGCATTGGCATCTACAGAGCCATCTGCAAGTGCTGATACATCAACTGTGCTGTTGGCAGTAATAAACGACCCATCATTAATTGCCGCTCTTAAGTCTGTATTGATGTCGTTATCCGCAATAGATACCGCAATTGCCGCTGATATTGCAGCACTACCGCCACTGCTAATGGCTATACCGATTGAGGCAGCAACTACCGTAGAGGTAACAGAGGAGCTATCTTCAGCATGAACGCTTAAGCCGTTGGTGCTGGTAACAGTACTGTTACTGATTCGAGCTGCCACAGTATTGTTCAGAGTATTCAAAGATGATGCGCCCGCACCTGCACCCGTGATCGCAATATCACCTGCAGCTAAAGATAAGCTAGCTGCCACACCCATAGAGAGAATCGACATCTGCGTATCAGTACCAACTGTTACGCTGCCGCCATTCACTGTTGAGTTGATAATGCCTGATTCTGTTACGCCACTTAGACTATTGGTAGCTAATACAACGGACACGCCTAGAGCAAAGGCTGCAGTGCTACCGACTGCGACTGAGGCTGATGCAGAAACCACCTCAGAATCTAGTGATGATGTATCTACCGCATCCACACTAACCGCACCTGTTGCATTTACAGTGCTATTTTCAATGACCGCTCTGGAAACACCGCTATGAATATTGTCTGCCGCTGCACCCGCGCCAGCGACTGTACCTGCCACATCACCCGATGCACCAACAGTGACAGCAACTGCAACTGTGGTGACATTCATCTGTAACGATGAGGTGAGATCTATATCAAGAAAGCCGCTACTAGTGACATCGGAATTAAGCACTCCTGCGGTCACTGCTGTACCCACATTGTTGATGGCGACAGCTGCTGATGCATCTAAACCAAAGGCGATTGAACCACTGGTTGCGGTAACACCTACACCAATCGATGTGCTAATTGCATCAATCAAACTACTGTTAGTAGCGCTAATTGTGACATTACCGGCATCAACAACCGCACCGTTTTGAATTACCGCTTCTACAGCACCATTGACTGTATTAGTAACGACCGCAACAGTGACAGATGCTCCAACAGCGATATTACCGCTGCTGGCATTTACACTTAAACTTGCTGCTAACCCTAAGGTTTCAATTGTTCCTGCTGAATCGGCATTGAGTATCAGATCTCCACCAGTTGATAGACTGCTGTTATCGATTAACGCTCTGGTTTGCGTAGAAATGACATTATCTGCTGTAGCTACGGTGACATTTAAAGTGATGGCACCATCACTGCTGCCTGTGACCGAAGCGCTTGCCGCAGCAACATCTGCATAGATCTCTGCAGCATTGGAGGCAGCAATATCAGTATTGCCGCCAATCGTTGCATCAGCACCGTTTACTAATCCTGCCTCGATAATATTACTAATGGTGTTCTGGCTGCCTGCACCACTACCCGTTCCACTGAGTGAATAGGAACCGCTAATGGTCACGCTGATGGCTGCTGATACTGCGACAGCCTCAATTGATGTATTGGATTCAGCATCTATATCCAATGCTGAAGCAGTAAGTATCGAGTTAGAAATTAGAGCTCTAGTTGTATTATTAATTTCATTATTGGCATTAGTGGCTGTGATATTTAAGCCACCCGAACTGCCAGATCCACTGACAGCGGCATTGATGCTAGCTGCCACTATGTCTGCAGTAATAGATGAGTTATCGATAGCTGATAAAACGAGTGATCCAGCTAGATCTACAACTGAACCTCCCTCGATCATCGCTTCAACTGTACTGCCTATATTATTGAAAGCTAAGGAAACATCTGCAGAGAAACTTGCGGATGTACCATTCGATGAAGAACTAATTCCCACCGATGCAGATACGGCTATGGCTTCGATACTCGCTTCTGAAAGTGCTGAAACCGTAGCGCCAGAAGAGCTGCTTGTTAGGCTAATATCGTTAATCGCCGCTCGGGCTGTATTGCTTATATCATTATCGGCTACGGCTACACCGATACTGCCAGATACAGAGGTATTATCAGAACTGATCGCCAAACTGAATGAAGCTGCCGCTGCATCAGCAACGATTAATGATTGATCCGTTGCTATAACAGATACTGGGCCAGCTACCGTAATTGTCGCGCCTGAATCAGCTACATCTTCAATTTCTGCAATGGCACTATTGCTGACGGTATTAAAGGTTAAAGCACCGGTTGCAGCAGCACTGATAGCATTATTATCACTAGATTGTGTGACTGATAACGCGACACCAAAGGCCAGAGTATCAATCTCAGCAGCCGTTAAAGCTTCAACGGAAAGCGCACTACCTGCATTTACTGAAGTCGAAGACAGAATTGCCTCTGTAGAGACATCGATCTCATTCACCGCGACGGAAACACCTAAGCCGACCCCAGCCTGAGAGCCGCTACCACTGCCAACGCTGATCGATATGGCTGCTGAACCTGCTGTAGCAGTAACAATACTTGTATCAGACGCATACAGGCTGACATCACCCGTTGCCACGATACTGCTAGGGTTGATGACGGCACTGATATCACCGGTAATGAAGTTGCCGGAACCGGAACCTGCCAACGCTAGTGCGCTTCCGTCATTTGCCAGTGCACCTGCAATACCTAAAGTGAAAGCATTGACTGTTGATGTGGAGGTCGCAGTAACATTAACGTTGTCACCCGTGGCATTAACGTTACGAAGTGCTGCTGTTGTATCTTTAGTGATAACGTTTTGCGCACCTGCGGCACCCGCTGCCGCTGCACCTAAATCACCGCCGCCTAGTGATAACGCTAAGGCACCTGCACCGGCATCGGCATTGATGTAACTGTTATCAGTAGCGGTAATATTTAGATCACCTGCACTCAACAATGATTGTGCTGCACCAGTGTTTGTAATACTTGCTTCGGTTGAAGCTAAAATGAAATTCCCTGAACCGGAGCCTGCACCAGCTAAGGCATCCGAGTCATTAGCAACTGCTGCGGAACCTGCAATGGTTAATGCCTGAATGCTGGATGAGTTAGTGGCGCTGATATCTACACCACCGGTAGCGCTAACTGGAGTATCTGTAACAGTCGCTCTAATGGTTTGTGTAACATCATTGACCGCTACAGAGGCGCCCACTGCACCAGCTGTACTTCCGCTGTTGTCATAAGCAAAAGTGGCACCACCTGAATCTGCTCTAATATCTGAGCTGTCTTCAGCATGCAGAGTTAAATTGCCATCGGTATCGACTGTCCCACTATCAATCTGAGCCAAGAGTTCGGTATCAACGACATTAACTGTGACACTGCCTGCGCCAGCGAACGTTATATCACTGGAATTGTTGTTATCGCTGTTACCTGTTTTGATTGCACCTGCAACAGCAATGGTGACCGTATCAAGGTTAGTAGCACCCGTTGCAGAAAGGGTTACGCCACCGGAATTCGACGTGAGATCATTACTGCCCAATGCCCTTGCCCAAACACTATTATCGATTACATTAACTGATACTGAGCCTGTGACACCGGCATCGGCACCATTGGTAATCGCTAAACCACCAATAATGTTGGTGACATTGGTTTCGTCCGCACCACGAAGTAATATGCCTTGATTTGCGGCTGCACCGGTATTATCACCATTGATAGTGGCTCCAGCACCTAATGTGGCATGGGTTTCACCGTCGAGTACAGCAACGCCAACGGATGCTGCGATACCAACATTGGTTCCACCGTCATTGTCTCCGTTCTCATTGCCGCCATTGTCCTGCCCTAATGAACCAGAGGCCGCAATAGCTAAAAGGGATACATCGTCATAACTGGTAGCGGTTACAGATAACCCATAGGCTGTTTCTGTGCCTTGATCGCCATTACTATCAAAGATGCCATCTCTTACAGACACCCCAGCTCCTTGGCCTAAAGATGTGACTTCGGCCCCCTCACCGATCACGGCATGGGTACGATCAATATCGACCAATACCCCAACCGAGATACCTACTGAAGAGCCACTCATGGATACCCCAAGGGTTCCCGCATAGCTTTCAATGGCTGTATGACTGTTAGCTGCAACCATCGCTGAACCTGTCGCGTTAACAACTACATTGCCTGCTTCAGGTGTTTCAGCATCCGGATCTTTACCTAAAACCGCACGGGTATCAGTCAGATTAACCAAAACATTTAGGCCGCCAGCGCCTGAAGTACTGTCCCCAGCACCAATATTGGCAGTTAATTGGAAAATATCCTCGGTACCATCAGCTTCAACGATCAAATCTCCGCCAGTGGTTATCGATGTAGGTACTAGAGCATTATCGGACGCATCTATTATCGCTTCAGTCGATTTGGTGATAACCGCTACGCCTAGGCCTATACCTACACCGGTAGCATCTTTACTGCCTGCCAGAGCACCAGCAAATGTTGAAAGAGTTGTATCGTCTGTTGCTCTTACAATCAGGTCGTTGCCAGAGCTCACAACCGCTCCGGCACCTATGCTCGCTTTAGTATTTAATACAAAGACATCAATCGCCGCAGATCCGGCACCTGCATCCCCACCAGATCCAATTGCAGCACCGGCAACGAGTGTGGTGACATCAATGCCGGTTTCGTTAAGTACTGGTGCGATGATTTCTAGAGGGCTGACAGAGGTATCTGCAATAACCGACAGATCTCCAGCAGAATCTATAGAAGTACCATCGCCAACGGTTGCAAGAGTGGTATTTTCAACAACGTTTACCCCGATCGCAGCACCAACACTGGTACCCTCATCCGATAAGGTTAGTGCGCCACCACCTGCTATATTCTGTAAACCTATATCCTGTCTGGCTTCAACGCTTAGATCGGTACCAGTCGTTGTAAGGCTCGCACCATCCGCGAGTGTAGCGCTAGTGTTACTGATAATGACATTAACACCTACGGAACCTGCCACGGCGGTATTATCATTCTCGCCTTTCTGAGTAGAGCCACTACCGGCCAGTGAGAGCAGTTTAAAGTCGTTACTTTCACCGCTTGGAGAGCCCGCCTCTATGCTGACGGACGCTGCGGTGATATCACTATTGCCAATAGATGCATGAGTATCTAATAATCCGACATTCACAGTGACGGCAGCACCTACTGTGGTTTTAGCATCATCAGCAAAGGCTGTGGCGATAGCTTGTGTATCTGCATCAGCATCGCTGGTTGCTTTGACGGTGAGATCGCCACTGGCATCGATAACCACGCCATCGCTAATAGAGGCATTAACTTCAGGGGCAATGACAGTAGCGCCAATCGCTGCAGCTACACGTACAGTACCACCTCGTGTTTGTTGTGATGCATCTTCACCCGTACCACCTTGACCACCCGGATTAGCGGTTTGTGATTCAGCGGTGGTATTTGCTCCTTCAACCTGGTCACCTGCTGTAGGTGCAGAAACCGAAGTGCCGGCCCGACTATTGGCATAATCGGTTTGATTACTTGTTTCCTCATCTGAGGTATTACCGCCGTCTTCTTCAGACTTCGATCCTTCTGAGCTGGCTTTAGCCACGGTTGTCGCATCAATTTCTGATAGCGCTACCACTGAAACATTACCAACACCGGTGTTGACGCTTCTTGCAAGTAAAGCATCGGTATTGTCTTCTACCCAGCCCATCGCAAAGGAGATACCCACGCCGGTTTCACCGCCATCGGTTTCCGCGTCAGCTTCCGTTTTTTGAGCCTCTAAGGTAGATGCGGAGATACTTAGATTACCTGAGACGTTAAGAGAGTCGCCGTTGGAATCAATCTGAGCTGATGTGTCGTTGTTTGCTACGCCTATAGCTACAGCGCCACCAAAGGCTATTCCATCGGAACCGGTTGCTTTAGAACCTGCTTTAGCGAGTGTCACCATGGTGTGATCACCCTCAGCAGAAACAGATAAGTTGTCTAACTGGCTAATGTCGCCACCTAAGATAGCGGCATTAGTATCATGTGCGCTGACATTCACAGCAACGGATAAGCCACCACCGCTGCCACCAGAGGTAGGGTCTCCAGGTAGTGCACGCGCTTCATTGCTAGTACTAGATTCAGCTTTAACGGTGACGTCACCAGTTGCTGTAACATCTGAACCATCACCTAGGGTTGCTGAAGTTGAACCGCTGGCTTCATTGATTGCTACGGAACCGGCAACACCAATATCACCACCACTCGCACCGGAGTTAGCTCGTGCTGATGAGGAGTGAGTTGATTCTGTAATTTGGTGAGAGCTGCCCGTACCTATACTAGTTAATTCTACGGCCTCACCTTTGAGAGCGTTTTCTTTGGTATCGGCAAGTTTGAGTCGGCCATTGCCTTCGATAATGGCATAGTAAGTATTGCCGTTAGTTAACCCACCAATATCGGTACCGCCACCATTGCTATAGACAATCTCATCGCCTGTATTAAGGCCCAACGTGTCTTGTAAGTGAATTTCGAAACGTTTTTCGTCTGGGTCAAAGTCGAGGTTATCTTTACCATCTCGCTCTAAACTATGATTATCCCCGCTACCCAATGATGTTAGATCGATTGCTGTACCGGCATTTGCATCAGCTTCAGAAGCAGCCAGTTTAACTTTGCCATCACCTACATCGATTACGTAATACTTAGTTGTGCCACCATCATCGGTTAGGCCACCTATGCTGGTATCACCGCCGTTGCTATAGGTAACTTCATCCCCAGTCTCTAAATCATCGATATCCCCTACATAGATAGTGTTTGCATCAACATCAACACTGATCGGTTCTTTAGGGGTGATATCGACATCTCGATCAGCCATTTCTGCAGTGACATTCACACTAGCTGCAGTAATATCGGCATACTCTATTAGAGAGCTATTACTGATATCGGAAGTGCTGAGTGCAACAGCGACACCTACGCTAGTACCGCCTTCATTTGTGGTAGCGCTACCATCGGCTTCCGATAGTGAATCAGCATTAGCGTAACTGTTTACATTGATATCGCCAGCTACGTTTATTGTGATTGGATCTAAAGAAGTGCCACCAATATAAGCGGAAGTTTGTGAATCACTAATATTGACCGAAATAGCTGCTGCAACGCTGATGGTACCTTCAGAGGTGGATGCATCGGGGCTATCGTTATCACCAGTGCCTTCATCACTATTGCTGCCTGCAAAGCTTCGTTGTGAGGCAACCTGATCATTAACGCCGTTATCATCCCCGCTATTTTCTACGCCATCATCCTGTTCAGCACCGCTTGAGCTGGCTTTAGCTGTCGTTCTTGAGGCATTGTTGCCTCGTGCCATCAACATCATGGCTCCGCCTGCTGTCAGATCCCTAGCGATCATAACGGCAGTACTATCATTGGCTGATACTAAGGCTAAAGAAGCACCGATTGCTGCATCAGAACCTTCAACGTCACCTTCTGCGTCAGCTGTGGTTCTGCTGGTTTGTTCGGCATTAAGGGTTAGACCTCCACTGAGATCAAGTAATGATCCGGCTTGGATATTTGCATTGGTATCATTGAAAGCTATGTTAAGCGCGACAACGGGAGTAATCGCTACACCACCTGCCGCACCTGCACGAGCAATAACCCATTGTTCATAAGTACCATCAGCATCCAGTGTTAGATCAGATGCGCCTGTAATACTGACATCTAGAGCAAGTTCAGATAAGGTATCGTTATCACTGACATTCAAAGCGACTGATGCGCCAATACCTACACTTTCACCACCTGCATTTTCTAATGGCAACGCCATAGCGGAATGCTCAGTGACTGATTCACTATTAAGACTGACAGCACTGTTATTCAGCATGGTAACGCTGCTATCCGCAGCGATTAAGGCGGAAGTCGTTACATCTACAAGGTTAATTGCCAAAGAGCCTGCAACACCTACATCACCACCACTCGCACCAGATGTAGAACGTGCTGTTGTACGATGAATCGATTCGGTTAACCTGTGATTATCTCCAGTACCAGATCCAGTCACCTCAATCGCATTACCTGCAAAAGCATCTTCACGCGATTCAGCTAGCTGAATCTCATCACCAATTATCAGGTAATAGGTTTTACCGTCTGATAGCCCGGTGATATCACTACCACCGCCATTGTGATAAGTAACTTCATCACCGGTAACATAGCCCTGTGGTGCTTCAAATTTGAGCTCGTATTGAGGGTTGAAGGTGATATCTTCTTCACCCGCGCGTTCGAATGTGTGCTCGGTGCCACCACCTAATGAGGTTAAGTCTATAGCAGTGCCATTATTGGCATCGGTCTCATTTAGGGCTAGCTTGTATTTACCATCACCGGCATCGATCAGATAGTAAGTAGTGCCATCAGTTAGCCCGCCAATTGCGCTGCCGTCATCGTCTTGCTGATAAGTAACTTCATCAGCGGTTTCTAAACCTTCTACGCCTTCGAGCAATATTGTGTCTGCTGCCAGATCGACCACAGTGCTAGAACTAATATCGCTGCTGCGTTCTGACATCAAAGCATTTACTGTCAGTCCATCAGCACTGACAGTGGCTCCGGTGTCAACGATAGAACCATCACCAACCGATGATAAATTTAGGGTGTCTGATTTATTGATTGCAACGGCAGCACCAACACTTACACCACCATCTGTAGATGTCGCACTTGCATCAGCTATAGCGGCAGAGTCACTGTTAGCACGTGAAGTTACCGATAAGGCGCCAGTTGATGAAACGACTGCACCATCGGCTATCAAAGCGGAGTAATTGGCTTCACCTAAATTGATTGAAATTGCAGCTGCAACACTGACACTGCCATCTGATGTTGAGGCATCAGGTGTTTCTGAACTGTTAGTTGAACCAGAGTCGGTTCTACTGTCAGCTTGGGTATTTGCAAAACCGAGTTGCTGAGCGTTTTGATCATCCACACCATCAGGATTGGAACCATCGTCCTCTTCAGCTCCAGCAGCACTGGCTTCAGCACGAGTTCTAGAAGCTGTTGCGCCCTGAGCTAGCAACATCACCTGCCCGCCAGATGAGATAACATCACGCAAGATTTGTGCTTGAACGTCTTCTTCGGCAATGGTCAGCGCTAAAGAAGCACCGAGACCAACCGAATCACCCTTTGTATCACCTGCTGCATGGGTACTTGTCACGCTGGTATGATCAGCGGTTAAAGAGAGATCGCCTGCTAGATTAAGTGTATTACTACCCGCTGAAATCTCAGCGATGGTTGAGTTTCGTGCAATTGAGATCGCAACTACAGGAGTAAGTGCTGTCCCTCCTGCTGCACCACCAATTGCTTTGGTATCCATAAAGTAGGAGCCAGTAGCATTAGCGTCAATCGCGGCTACATTGCTCAACAGCGCATCTTCTACAGCAGCTCGAGTTACAATGTCTGAGATGTTTACTGCGACAGATGCACCTAGACCAGTACCTTCACCACTGTTGCTATCACCATCATCGGTGTCATTACTATCGCCGTCGCCTTCAACATCAGCTTTGGCAAGTGCGTTAGATTTCACGGCTGAGAGCGCATTCAACGATAGATCGGTTGATCCCAGATCTAGTGTTGCACCCGATTCAACCGTAGCTTCGACTCTCGCTGTCACAGCATTAACGGCTAATGATCCTGCGACGCCAAGATTCCCGCCACCAGAGCCTGATTCGGCTTCAGCTTCAAAGCTATTATCGGCATCTAGAGTTGCACTCACTTCAATTGCATCGGCAGAATAACTGCCAGCACCATCTAGATAAGCAAGGCTATCAACGGTTGCGATATTTAAAGCAACCGCGATACCTACACCTGGTGCAGCAGCCCCAGTATTAGAGCCATCAGCTGTTGCGGTTACAGTGTCAATTGAAGTTGCATTAACATCGATGTTGGCATCTGTAAGGCTGGTATCGGTGGTGATACTGCCGCTTGTTTCGATGTAAGCAGCGGTTAGATTATCAACCAATGTTAGTGCTAAAGCGCCAGCAAAATCGACATCACCCTCTGCTGTACTGGCTCTGTCTGAATTGTCACCATCGTTGTTAGGATCTTGTAGCGCACTTTCTGTCTGGTTACCGCCGCTGGTATTTTCTTCTGAACCACCTTGAGTTGAAGTAGCTTTGGTGTGAACTTGATTGGTTGTTGTTGCGCTAACGTTAACTTTTTCTGCTGTGCTTCCGAGTATTGAAGAGCTGCCGTCTATGTAAGCCTTAGTTTCAGTGAAAACTAAACCCATCGCTAAAGTGGCACCCGAATCACCGAGAGAACCATCAGTTTCACTGTTTACTTCAACATCTGTGCTAGCAAGAATATCGACATCACCACTGATATTTAGGGTACTAGCGCCGGAAACATGCGCTTTAGCACTTGAATCTACAACAACAAGAGAGATTGCCGCATCTGCTTCGCTATCGTTATCCCCTGCAGTTGCTGCATCAGTTTGGTCGCTGCTTACCGCGGTGGTCGCTTCAACCATCAAACTATTGGCTGTGATTGCTGTATCAAGAATATTAACTTCAGCACGTGCTCGGGCATAAACACCAACACCATCAATACCTGCACCTAATAGATCTGCAGGTACAGCATTTACAGGCGAAGAAGCTTGGGCACGAAGAACAACAGCAGAGCCACTAACTACGGCTGATGAAAGGTCTATTTTTGCGTTAGGGTCTGAAAAATATAAACCGCTAAGGTCGATAGGAAGCTCAATATCTTCAACTGCATCTAATGGGCCTGTAAATTCATCATACAGATCCCCTACTGTTTCGATCGTACCTTCATCAGATGCGGTTGCTGTAAGCGTAATATCCCCTGCAGTAAGCGAACCTGTAACAATAATCTCTTCGGCATCTACGGTTAAATCTACACTGCCAAGATCGAGATTAGTTAACGTAATAGTATCGTTACCATCGCCACCATTGATGGTTAATGAATTGAGTGGTGCAAGGAACGTTGTATCCTCAAACGTAGTACCTGTTAAGGTATATTCACCTAGAGCTAAACCATTACTTAACTGGGCATCGTAATCATCCCCAGCAGTCAGATCGAATATGACATCTGATAAGGTGCCAGTAGCCGTAATCGGTTCTAAGCCTACGTAAGTGATCAGGTTATCATCTAGAGCTACCGTACCTGAATCTGGCCCTGTCGGTGTGAATACGACATTTTCGTAGTCCCCCCCTTCAATCACTAAGCTATCGAATCCTCCATCACCGCCGTCAATAACGCCGCTTAAGCTACCGTCAGGCAAAAAGGTGAAGGTATCTTCGTTATCAGCTGAACCTGTAAGATTTTCGACATTACTGAACTGAAGATTGCCATTTAACGTACCAGTATTAGAGCCGGTGATCTGCCAATCACTGTCAGCAGTTGGACCAACAAGGACATCATTACCTGCTCCACCTTCAAAGGTGATTACAATTCCAGGTGCTGCAGCTTGGTCAAAATCGATACTCAGACGATCATCTAGGTCAGAACCGGTAATAACGACATCGCCTACTTCACTTAATAGGCGTTCAGCGAGTAATACCGGTGTATCTCCAGAGGTATCGAAAAGCTGTAAAATCGGTGGTGTAGCTAGCTCTTCGAAAAGCTTGAGGGACAGATCACTTGCTGTATCCGGATCTGCGACAAATGACAGTGGGTCAGCTGATAATAACAAACGTGGCTCAACTGGCTCACACATGATTCGACCTACCACTTTAGAGGTAGGATTTTGGATAAAATGAGGCCGTTTTGTTTTGTCCCGCATAGGAGACTGATGGCGGAATAATCTACCACAGAATGCACTGCATCTGTCTTTCCAACTCCGTCTGTTCCCCTGCGTTGATCTTGCACTTTGGCCTGCGAACGGAAAAGCCATTTTCAACTCTCCATAATGTTAGGAAAGATCCATGATTGGACTGACCCTATATATGGCAAGATCTATACCACCCCATATAAATCAGAGAGTTAATGGAACAACAGTCCCTTTTGTTTGATTTGCATTAGCGAACTAATTGGATCAGGTTGATTTTTGTGTCACAAACGAACACTTTAAATGACATTACAAGTTAACTATCTGTATTTATTGGTTATTTATTAAAGCAATAACTGTCTCATATTTAAGAATCTTGAATAGAAAAGATAATCAAACAATTGTTTAAATCTTTTAAAGATTAATTGACAGTAAGTCATTTGGCATCAATGCTTATTTACGGAAGGAAATCATCGAGCAATATAATAAAACCAATATTAAGCCATGGCTTTTGGCCTATGGTGTAAGCTTCATGGGCTTTTCAATTTCGTCTTAAGTTGTTTTAGGTTTAAAGCTCGCTTAACTACAAGGAAGATAAGAGAACACAGGGCTGATTCTTATGGAAAAACAACTCGAAAGTGAATCTTATGTGGCTTCAGCGGTAAATCCAGCCATAGTCAGTCAACAAAATGACTCTCATGAAGGTAGCCATATTATTTACTTCAGGCCTAGGACTGAAGAAAACCATGACCTTCCAGATTTAGAAAATGTTCGCGTTCTAAATAACCATGTTCTCGCTGCAACAGATTCACAAAGCGCCAAGCAATTGATGGCTTCTAAGCGATTTCAACTGGGCATTGCTGCTTGTCACTTTCTCGACGATAAAGTACTTCAAGAACTCAAAGATATATTGTCCTACGACGAAAATATTCTTTGGATTCTGCTTCTACCTAAGCCCTTTATAGATAACCCTCAAATCGCATCTTTAATTAGTCATTATTGTTTTGATTATCACACCTATCCTGTTGAAATTGAAAGACTTGGTATCATTCTAGGTCATGCGTTAGGTATGACTAAACTGAGAAACAAAACACTCACATCAGCCTTCAAAAAAGACAACAAATGCCTTATTGGTGAAAGCCCTGTCTTTAAGGAAATTCTTCTTAAGTGTTCTAAAGCTGCAAGAGTTGAAGCACCTGCTTTGCTAATAGGTGAAAGCGGTACAGGGAAAGAATTATTCGCAAAATATATTCACGAATATTCAGATCGAAGTGATAAACCATTTATCGCAGTGAATTGCGCAGCCCTACCGGCAACTCTTATACAGTCGGAACTTTTTGGACATGAAAAAGGTGCATTTACAGGTGCAGATTCAAGGCGTATAGGCCGATTTGAAGAAGCACATGACAGTACAATATTTTTAGATGAAATTGGTGATTTACCTCTAGATATGCAAGTTATTTTGTTGCGTTTTCTTGAGACTAAAACCATAGAACGCCTAGGAAGCACCAAAACAATTCATGCCAATGCTCGGGTCATTGCAGCCACGCATGTCAATCTTGAAGAGGCTGTGAAAGAAGGACGATTTAGAGAAGACTTATATTACCGCCTAAATGTCCTACCACTCGATGTACCTAACCTTCAATCCAGAGGTTCAGAAGATATACAGCGAATAGCGAATTATTATTTAGAGCGATATACCAAAGAAAATGACTTAAAGAAAAAGAAATTTAGTTCAGCTGCTCTGAAGTTGATGGGTCAAAACCACTGGTCAGGTAACATCCGTGAACTAATAAATCGGGTATGTAATGCCGCTATTATGTCTGACAGCATGATAATTACGGCCAAGGATATGGGGCTAGATAGAAGAGAAGATGAACGCCGTCTCATGCCACTAGAAGAAGCAAAAAGCAGGGCTGAAAAAGCTGCAATTCTTAATGCATTAAGGCACGCTAACAATAACGTGACCGTTGCTGCATCTATATTAGAGACTTCACGTTCATCTTTATATCGGTTACTCGAAAAGCACCAGATATTAAATAACTAGCTTTTACTTACCAAGGTAAGACTTCACCGTTTGAATGCCAGAATGTTCCTGTATTTTCGAGATTAAGCTCTTCAATACGCTGAGAAAGCCTTTCCGCAGCCTGATCTGGTGTTATATCGCCTACTCCGCCAATCATTTCTGTTCCGACTAGTCCAGGGTGCAAGATCGCAACGGCTACACCTCTTGGTTCCAGATCGCGTGCTAAGGACATACCCGCGATATTCAGAGCTGCTTTCGACATGCGGTAACCATATCGACCGCCGCTGGTATTATCAGTGATAGATCCCATACGACTTGTAATTAGCGCTACTTTTGCTGAATTTGATAAATTATCTAGTAACGTCTCCGTTACCAATAAAGGCGCTAATGCATTGGTTTCAAATTGATCGCGAATGGTTTCGACATTCAAATTGCCAAGAATCTCATTACGTAAAATACCGGCATTGTTAATCAGCAGATCAATTTTGATGCCCGTTAAAGCCGTTTTTAACTTCTCTAAACCTTCATTCTTTGCAACATCAACTTCACCAATGACTTCAACACCTAGCTGTTTCAGCTCAGGAGAACAAGTACGGCACGCAGCAAAAACCTTATATCCCTTAGATTTGTATAACGCGCTGAAAGACAAACCTATACCGCGGCTAGCACCTGTAATTACGACTGTTTTTGACATAAAAGATCCCTAAGAATAGATGTTGTATTACATGAAGTTAGCATCATGTAAGTAACTTTGGAGAATAAACTACAACAGAATAATGAAGGATGTATACGTTATTCTCTGGGGTATAAATACTGATTTGCCAATCGATCGTATTCACCGTCTTTTTTTAACTGGTCTAATGCACTCTGCCATTCAGCGATCTCCTCATCAGGAGTCTGTTTTGAAAAAGCGATATAACCTTCACTTCGATATAAAACGATTGGCGTCTTTTTGATGATTTTTTCTGAAACACCGCTGGTTTTGAAAACATTCGATACCTCGTGCAGTGAAACAGGCGTGTAATCGACCCGCCCTTCAGCAAGCAGTCTGAAACAGCTGTTGTAGCTATTAGCCACTAAGATCAACACAGGAGTCTCAGCTTTTAGGATTCTCTCGTGCCTGCTGCCCCGCAGTACACAAACTCTAACCTCTTCTGTAAATTCTAGATAAGAAGTAAGTTGCTTGGGGTAGCTGGTATTTTTAAAGAACTGAACACTATCTGATTGTAATGGACCAACCCACTTAAACTGGTTCTCACGTTCTTCATTTCGGCTTATATTGAAGATTGCATAGTTAGGTCCCTGTTTTACGAGATCAACACCTCTTAAAAAAGGTACTTCAACAGGCTCGAAACGTAGCTTTCTAACGTCAGACATTGCTCTAACTAATTCAAGGTTAAATGCTCGACGACCTGCGTGCTCGATACCTCTAATTTCACCTGAGTAATCTTTAAATACTGACTTTTTGAGGTTGTGCGTTAAAAACTGAGTGTTGTTTCTAGCATCATTAGAATCTGCATACAGGTAGTTACAAGCAACGCAAAATAAGCCTAAGGCCCACCCTAATCTCATTAAACCACCCCGATTTTCAAATCTAATACGCGTGATACTTAATAGTTTAGACAAGAGTTAATGTTTAAGAGTCGTAATAACCAATTGATTATCGTGAATATATAAAGTGCTTCGGTTAATATCGCTATGAGCATAAATTAAGGAATAGATTATGGCGCAAGTTGGACCACTGATAGATACACTCAAACGAGAACTTAAAGCTCAAGGTAAAACCTACCTAGATGTCGCCGAAATTCTTGATTTAAGTGAAGCGTCAGTAAAGCGGCTTTTTGCTGAAAAAAACTTTACCCTCACTCGGCTAGAAGCTATCTGCGACATGCTTAATATCGAGCTATCTGAGCTTGTACAGAAGATGAGTAAAGACCAGTGCCAGCTGGCTCAATTGACCAGAGACCAAGAAAAAGAGATCGCGAATGATCTGATTTTGTTATTGATAACAGTCAGCGTGATCAGTGGAATGACGTTCTCTGACATCCTTAATGCTTATGACATTCCAGAAACAGAATGCATTCAAAAACTAGCTAAGCTAGATCGCCTTAAGATTATCGATCTACTGCCCGGGAACCGCGTAAAGCTTTTAGTTGCCCCTAATTTCCATTGGCTACCTAATGGCCCAATTCAGCAGTTTTTCCAAGAAAAGGTCGAACAAGACTTCTTTAGCTCTCGTTTTGATAAAGCCAATGAAAAGCTGATCGTGACTAATGCCATCCTGACCGATAGCTCCAACGCACGTCTGCAAAAGAAAATGGAGCGTCTCGCAGCAGAATTTAACGAATTAATGCAGGAAGATCACTCGGCCCCGCAACAGAAAAAAAGTGGTACGACCATGGTGCTAGCCATCCGCCAATGGCAATACTCGCTATTTAAAAAGATCTCTAAATAGTAATAGTCTTGCTTGGTATTTGCCTACCAAGTTAAACCAAAGCACTGCCTTCACTGGTTACCGTTAGCTTCCCTTCTTCTGAGAAAGAGAGCTCAACTGACGGGTACTGTCGATTATCACCCAGCAGATAACTGTATTTGTCGATAATGGCTTCTATCTCAGCTTGTGAATTGGCTTTATCCATCTCTTGTCGGAATGGCTCCAGCTCTTTGAAAGCCGCAAGGTGTGATGCTAAAGCATTAACAGTGCTTAGCTCTTTAGCGATAGCTGGTTCTTCTTTCAGGGCTTGTTTAAGCTGATCGGCATAAGGGTAATCAGCGGGCAAAACTATCTGCCCTTTACCGTCATAATTGATCGATTCAGGTGCTTCTGGAATGTTGTGACGGGATAAGAAATCAGGAAACACCTTTGAAAGGTGATTCTGCAAAGCCCTCACGTTCTGCTCATTTGGCAGCAATAAGCCCTCAATATCGAAAATATCCCCTTCATGGGCAGGCTTTGCTTGGAAGTAAGTGTCTAAATCGTACTCTTTATCACCTTTTGCAGTGCTGAGAGTATAAACAGACTCAGATTTGTTTAGCTGTTTTGCTTCTTCCGTTAAGAACACTGTATTGCCGCTGACAGAGGCTGATCGGCCAGAGTTTGCCAGAGCTGCACTTTGTCCTGTGTGATTCTGATTTGTGCCAATTAAGCTAGAAGTCTGATAATTACTGGAGATATACATATATAACTGCGCCTATGTTAATCCATTAAAACAAGGAATCTATGTTCTGATTGGATAGTCAGCAATCTTCGGGCCAGTTCATAAATAGGTTGGTATTATATTTTGATACTCATAGCTGTTTAATTTAAAACCTATTTCAATTTCATTTTAACAAGCGCCTAAACATCACAATCTTGCTCCCATCAACAGATGAGGAACAAGCGATGAAACACACAACACCTAATCTAAAACGCAGCAGCCTATACACAGCTATAGCGTTGGGCAGCGCTCTTTTAATTAGCCCATACACTAATGCCGCAGGACTCTTAAAACCGAGCAATGCAGGGTATGAAGAGCTAAAAATCAAAGAACATCATGTCGATGTTGTGATTGAAGATATGTACGCAACCACAACAGTTGAGCAGGTTTTTCATAACCCTAACGCTACTGATCTAGAAGCTATTTACTCCTTCCCAGTTCCAGATAAAGCGGTTGTAGGTGAATTTAGCTATTGGATTGATGGCCAACCTGTTACAGGTGAAGTCGTAGAGAAACAGCGTGCCCGACAGATCTACGAGCAGGAAAAACAAAAGGGAAATGAAACTGCCATCGTAGAGAAAGACCAATACAAAACGTTTGATATCTCTGTCTTTCCTGTAAAGGCTAATCAAGAAGTTAAAATCAAGTTGGTCTATCTCCAAAATACCCAGACCGATACTGGAATTGGTCGATACGTATACCCTCTTGAAGATGGTGGCGTTGATGAGCAAAAACTGAGCTTTTGGGATCGCAACGAAACGGTAGATGAGAAATTCTCTTTTGATGTGAAGCTAAGAACCAGTTATCCCGTTGATGGTTTAAGAATGCCTAAACACCCTAATGCATCTTTCCAACAACTTAATGCCTACGAATGGCAAGCTAGTTTGATCAATTCAGCTAACCACCTGACGCAACAGCAGCTAGATCTGGAGCAAGCACAATTATCCGAACAGTATGAAACTCAAAACTCAGAAACTCCTATCAATAGCAGTGTGACGACCCTAGATAAAGATATATTGCTGTACTGGCGTCATGCTGAAAACCTACCCGCAAGCGTGGATATGCTAGCGTATAAAGAAGTCAATTCAAGCAAAGGTACATATAAACTGACGTTAACGCCGGGTAACGACCTCCCTGTAATGACTCAAGGTCGTGACTGGGTGTTTGTACTTGATATCTCCGGTTCTATGCACGGGAAATTCTCATCTCTGATCGAGGGTATTCGAAGCGGCTTAACACAGTTAAACCCAAATGATCGGTTTAAGATCGTATTGTTTAACAATCGAGCTCAGAGTTTTACTCAGGGCTACCTGCATGCTGATCAACAAACGATCAAAGAAACATTACAACGTCTAGATCAGGTACAACCAAGTAGCGGTACAAATCTATATGCAGGGCTTAAGACAGGGATTAATCAACTTGATTCGGATAGAAGTACTGCAGTAGTTCTTGTTACTGATGGCGTTGCCAATGTAGGTACAACCGAAAAGAGTAAATTCCTAGATCTACTAGAGCAGCATGATGCACGCCTATTTACTTTTATTATGGGTAACAGCGCTAACCGTCCTCTTTTAGAAGAGATGACACGCGTATCCAATGGCTTTGCTCTACAGATTTCAAACTCTGACGATATTAGTGGTCAGCTCCAGATAGCTAAAGGCAAGATGGCTCATGCTTCTATGCGAGACATTCAGATAGAGATTGATGGTGTAAGAAGCAAAGAGCTGGTTAAACCGCGCCTTGCTAATACCCTTTACCACGGTCAACAGCTGACTCTGTTTGGACACTATTACAAACCAGGCAAGGCAGAAGTGAAGCTGATCGGCACAATCAACGGTGAAAAGAAAACCTACAAGACCAGCTTTAATCTACCTGAAGTTGCAACTGACAACCCTGAATTGGAGCGTTTATGGGCATATGCAGCCATTGAAGAGCTACAAGCTGAGATGGACTACCTAGGCTCTGACAAAGATGCAGAGCAAGCGATTGTTGATACCGCTTTGGAATATGGCTTGGTAACTGACTACACATCAATGATCATCGTCAGGGATGAGGTATTTAAAGCGATGAATATTGAGCACTCGAATCAAAAACGCGTTGAGAAAGAACAGACCGCG
This sequence comes from Neptuniibacter sp. QD37_11, assembly GCF_047778105.1. Classification (NCBI taxonomy): domain Bacteria; kingdom Pseudomonadati; phylum Pseudomonadota; class Gammaproteobacteria; order Oceanospirillales; family Oceanospirillaceae; genus Neptuniibacter; species Neptuniibacter sp. QD37_11. Next base: position 1,810,409 of record NZ_CP180552.1, read on the forward strand.
CGTAAAAACCGAGCACAACAAGCGATAACCGCTCAGCAGAATCGTGTAGATACTCAGCAACCGATGTTTGTTGATAAATCACAAGGCCAGGGTAAGAGCCAAACTAGGCCGAGTGTTTCATCAACACGCTCTGGTTCAGGTGGCGGTGCCGTATCCCCTTGGTTAGTTATCTTTATCGCTGTAACCATTGCACTTGTACAGATTCGTCGCTTTAAGCGTTAAAACGAGCTGAAATAATGATGAATGTGTTCACTTCAATCGCAACTGCCCTTCGGGGCGGTTGTGACTTTCGTCACGCTCTTGACGATAAGGAACAGCCAACAAAAAATCCGCTAATCACCTTATCTATAATCGTCAGTGTCTTGAGTATCGGATTACTAAGTTCTAGCTTTCCTATGCTTTCTTGGCTTTGCTTTGATTACGCCCTAATTACGGAGCAACAACAGTACTGGCGCTTAATTACAGCCCATCTTGTACATAGCTCAACAGAGCACCTTTTTTGGGACCTGTTAACCTTTGCAGCCGCAGGAGTGTATTTAGAGAAACGTAACCAAAAGCTATTTATATATGGATTGCTGTTAAGCCTAATTACCCTATCCATCTATCTGCTATTACCACTGACCGATATAGCGCGATACAGTGGCCTATCAGGGATCCTCTACACTGTTATCTGTTTAGCAGCATGGCAATGGTTCAGAGAGGAAAAAGGCTTTATCGCTTGGCTACCGTTGATAGCGATCGCTGTTAAAACGGTTACTGAGATATTTATGCAGGACACAGTCTTTGTAACTGAAGGATGGGAGGTTTTTAGTGAAGCACATCTCGTTGGGGCTGGTACTGCATTACTGCTAGGCTTTTATCAGGCTGTAAGTAGTGCTGATTTGAAACCTTTCTCATGTCTTTAAAAAATAAAAAGCGCTATTAAGAAGCCTTAATAGCGCTTTGATTTATATAGGTTTTTAGCTATCCTGATTGTTTGCCAAGAAGAACCAAGTATCGAGAACAGAATCAGGGTTCAAAGATACTGTGCTAATTCCTTGCTCCATCAACCAGCGAGCTAGATCTGGATGATCGGATGGGCCTTGGCCGCAAATACCGATGTACTTGCCCTGCTTCTTACATGCAGAAATCGCCATTGAAAGTAGTTTCTTAACGGCCTCATCTCGCTCATCAAATAGGTGTGCTATCACACCAGAGTCCCGATCCAAGCCTAGCGTTAACTGAGTTAAATCGTTAGAGCCAATAGAGAAGCCATCAAAGTGTTCTAGGAACTCGTCAGCAAGCAGTGCGTTGGATGGGATCTCACACATCATGATTACACGTAAACCGTTCTGACCACGTTTCAGTCCGTTAGCAGCTAGCAGATCTACAACCTGTTTCGCTTCACCTGGAGTACGTACAAACGGGATCATTACTTCGACGTTTGTAAGCTGCATCTCATCACGTACGCGCTTAAGTGCACGACATTCGAGTTCGAAGCAGTCACGGAAGTTTTCAGAGATGTATCGCGCAGCGCCACGGAAACCAAGCATTGGGTTTTCTTCACTTGGTTCAAACGCATCACCGCCGATTAGATGACCGTATTCGTTCGACTTAAAGTCAGACATACGAACGATCACTTTCTTTGGATAGAAAGCAGCGGCAAGTGTAGAAATACCTTCAACCAGCCGATCAACATAGAAATCGACAGGGCTGTTGTAACCTGAAATACGACGAGAGATCGTCTGCTGCAATGCGGGTGGCTGCTGATCGAAATTGATCAATGCTTTAGGGTGTACACCGATCATGCGGTTAATAATGAATTCAAGGCGCGCTAGACCAACACCTGCGTTTGGTAGAGCCTGGAAATCAAATGCACGATCAGGATTACCCACGTTCATCATGATTTCGAAAGGTAGATCAGGCATCGATTCTACGCTGTTGGACTGGTGTTCATAATCTAGTTTGCCAGCATAAACTCGACCCGTATCACCCTCGGCACAAGAAACTGTAACGAGTTGACCGTCAACAAACTGATCCGTTGCGTCACCACAACCCACGATCGCTGGAATACCTAATTCACGGGCAATAATGGCAGCATGGCACGTTCGACCACCGCGGTTTGTGACTATAGCCGCAGCACGCTTCATTACAGGCTCCCAATCAGGGTCTGTCATATCAGTAACTAGCACTTCACCCGGCTGTACTTTTTCCATTTCATTTATGTCATGGACGATACGTACATTACCAGAGCCAATTCTGTGACCGATAGAGCGGCCTTCAACGAGTACTTGGCTAGTTTCTTTAAGCAGATAACGCTCAATCACCGCCTGATTACTGCGGCTCTTAACAGTTTCAGGACGTGCCTGAACGACAAATAGCTCGCCTGTATCGCCATCTTTGGCCCACTCAATATCCATTGGGCGACCATAGTGGTTTTCGATCTCAATGGCGATCTTTGCTAATTGCTGAACATCGTTATCATCGATGGAGAACTGTTGGCGCTCAGACTGATCGACTTGAACAGTGGATACAGGATTGTCTGAACCCGGCTCAGAGTAGACCATCTTGATCGCTTTAGAACCGATCGTTTTACGAATAATTGCTGGTGCACCCATTTTTAGGGTTGGCTTATATACGTAAAACTCATCTGGGTTAACCGCGCCTTGTACAACGGTTTCACCTAAGCCGTATGCAGAAGTAATAAAAACTACGTGGTTAAATCCAGACTCTGTATCCAACGTAAACATGACACCGGAAGAGCCAGTTTCACTGCGAACCATGCGCTGGATACCCGCAGAAAGCGCAACTTCACTGTGCTCAAAACCATGGTGTACACGGTAAGAGATCGCACGATCGTTATAAAGAGAAGCGAACACTTCTTTGATGGCGTGCTTAACATTGGCAAGACCGCGGACGTTTAAGAATGTTTCCTGCTGACCAGCAAAAGAAGCATCCGGAAGGTCTTCAGCCGTTGCAGAAGAACGAACCGCCACAGCAATATCTTGGTTGTCAGCAGACATATCAGCCCAGTACGCTTCGATCGCTTGATCTAGTTCTGGCTGGAATTCAGCTTCCATGATCCAATCACGTACCGTCTTACCGGTCTCTTTTAATGCTTGGATATCATTAGTATCAAGCTCTTTAAGCTTGGCGTTAATCTTATCTTCTAGACCGCCGTGAGTTAGGAAGTCACGATAGGCATCAGCCGTAGTTGCAAAACCATTCGGCACTTTTACATTCGCGCCAGTTAGTTCTTGTAACATTTCGCCAAGAGAAGCGTTTTTACCACCTACTCTTTCTACGTCATTCATTCCTACCTGATCTAGGCGCAGTACATAGTTCTGCAACTGTATATCTCCTACTCTGGTGTATAGTTATTACTTGTAATAATGATCAAATCTTACTGCACTCAGCAGCAAAAATCCCCTGAAAAAAGCGCATATATGGTGGATTATTTTGATGACAATCAGACTATTGATGAAATCATAACCAGACTTTGAAATATGAGTATATTTCAGAGCCACAACCCTGCTCCACATCTGGTATAGTCAGCCATATATTTTTGTTGCAGATTGTAAGTAGACAATGAAACGAACAGCTTTTTTTATTTCAGACGGAACAGGTCTTACCTCAGAAGCATTGGGGCATAGTTTGCTTGCTCAGTTTGATAGCATTGAATTCGAACAGATTACGCTTCCCTACATAGATAACGTTGAAAAGGCTCGCGAGGCCGTCCAGAAAATTAACCAAGTTGCCGAACAACATGGCACTCGCCCTCTAATCTTTGATACGGTTGTTAATGAAGAAATTCGGAATATTATCGCCGAATCAAATGCCTTCAAGATCGATGTTTTTTCCAGCTTCCTTAAGCCTTTGGAGAATGAGCTTGACGTCCACTCAAATTATTCTGTAGGTAAATCCCACGGTATCGTTGAGCGCACTCGCTACAAAGACCGAATCGATTCCGTAAATTTTGCAATCGATAACGATGACGGTGCGCGTACACGTCAATACGCCAATGCGGATATCATCCTTGTAGGTGTATCCCGCTGCGGTAAGACACCGACGTGCCTATATATGGCGATGCAATTTGGTATCCGTGCAGCAAACTACCCTCTGACCGAAGAAGATATGGAGTTCAATCGTCTTCCAGAAGTGCTAGAGGAGCACAAGCATAAGCTCTATGGTCTGACTATTGATCCATTTCAACTATCAGCGATACGTCACGAACGCCGCCCGAATAGCCGTTATGCCTCACTAGATCAGTGTGATTTCGAAGTACGTGAAGTTGAGCGACTGTTTAAGAAGCTAAACATCTCCACGATCAACACCACCAACTTCTCGATTGAAGAGATCTCAACACGAATCATGGCTCAAGCAGGCCTTGAACGACGAATGAACTAAAAAAGCAAAAAGGAGTCATTCGGCTCCTTTTTTACCTTGAATAGCCAGTGCTATCAGTGTGCTGCAGCCATCTTAGCCGCCATTTCTCTGAATTTTTCAGCCTGTTGCGCTTTGCCCGGCATCGCTTCTAGCGCATCAGCCATCAACTCATAAGCCTGAACTTTACCTTCATACTGAGGAAAATCACGATGAAGACCATTCAGTAACTTAATTGTTAACTTGTGCTTTCCTGCTTCAAAACAGTGTTTAGCAATCTCATGACGAGTCGATGGATCTTTTAGCTTGAAGCCAGGATCATATTGATAAACGCGTTGGATCAAAACCGGAATTAATGATGCCTGATTAGACTGCTTAAGGCACTCAAGATAAGCTGGCATGAAGGTACTTGTATCATCTGCATTTTGAATAGCACAGAGGTAATCAAAATATCGGTTAAAGATATCCAATTCTTTAGGGAACCGTTTTATACCCTCTTTAAATTCGTATGAGACATCCTCAAAGCGCCCCTCTTTCGTCAACACCTCGACCTTGTCCATAAAATGCAGTTTGTCAGTACGGATCTGCATCTCATCTTCATCAAACCGGCTAGCAAAGCCTAAAGCTCGTTGCTTCTGGAACAATAGGTAGCCCATCAGATGAAAGATCACGATTAGATAGTAATAAGAGGTAATGCTTTCCAATATATTTGAAAAGAAATAGAAATCTGAAAAAAGCTGATTGAGCGTCGCAACCGATGCAATCATGATCAGCAAAAAAGCAAGCAATATGAGATAGGATCGACCTAATTTGCACACCAATTTAACCAACTCAATTGGGTTGATCGCCGCGCCTATACTTTCAAAACGCGCATAGTTAATAAAAACTGCTGGAAGTGAAAATAACCAAAACATAGCAAAGGAAGTCGTGACGAAATCACCAAACGTCTTCGAAACTGCCAGCATCATCAACCCAATGGCTAAAAAAATGGCAATGATATGAATGATCATTTTTACGCCGCCACTATAAGCTTCAGTAACCATAGGGGCTCTCATACTGCCATCAGCAGTTTGCTGTAAACAAAGGAAACTAAATTTGGTCGTTACCCCAGCAACCAAAACAGAAAGAATAAAACCAATCAAACCGCCAATAAATGCGCCTACGGCTGAAAGTACTGATGCACCCAAAATCAGCATCAATACTTGGGTATTCATCGGATACCGGAATGCCAGATCCAACCTGCGCCAAAAAGGCTCAATATTAGCCCCCGCACCTAAGCTGTCTAATTTTTCACCACAACGAACACAACGAATATCTTCCTCTGTTTCATCGACACAACTATCACATACACTAAGATGACACGCATTACAGTGATAAGTAGAGGCTTTTAAAGGGTGGTATTTACAATGATCCATATAAACCCTAACGACTAATTAAATAAACCACGACGGCTACGTTCGTAAATCTCATCCGCAGCAGTTGCATAGCGTTTACATTTGGCATCGTGCTCCCTTTCACCAAATGCTACTGATAGCTTTCTAGCCAAATGGCTAAATTCCTCAGTTTTCATTCCACGGCTATAAAGCATGGTGAAAATCTCTTCAGAAGTTTTAAGGCTAGAAAGTGTCACCATTTTCCAAGCTAACTGTAATAGCTCATCATTCTTAAGCTCTTCTTGAGCAAAAGAACTGCAATGCCACAGCTCTTCTATCTTATCGAGCTCTTCAGCTGTGGGCTTTTCGTAAGTTAAAAGTTGTAAAGCCACTAGTCGATAATTATCGTTATGCTGCGCCTTTAGAATTTCATACTTCACGCGCCTCAGTTCAAAATCAGAACCATACTTCTCTTCAAACTCATCAATGGCTGAAATAGCTGTTTTAAAGGAGAATTTACCCAATAGATGGTAGATCTTGTCTCGCGCCTTAACGTCTTCTGCAAGGTCTTCCTCTTTTTCAAGGTATTCTTCATCCAGTACTTTTGGCGAAACTAGAATTGTCGTAAAAATAAGTAATGCACCTGCGATAAACCCACCCGTATGCGCCATGAAAGCGACGTTAGAGTCGGTCACAGTGGCAAACTGATAAAGCTCGTTTGCTATATAAAGCCCTAATACCCATAGAGCCGGCGCACGCATGAAGCCAACGAAGATGAAGAACCAATAGAAAAACTCTATCTTCCTAAAACGGAAAACACCTAAATACATTGCCATAACCGCAGAAATTGAACCTGAGGCTCCCACTAAAGCACTTGGGCTTTGTGAGTTAACAAATAAGAAAAGTACCCCACCGGCGATTCCGCCCAGTAGATAAAAGAGTAAGAAGCGAAGATGGCCTATAGCGGCCTCTACGGCGAAACCAAAAATAACTAAAAAGAATATATTGCCTATAAGGTGGAAGAAATCGCCATGCAGAAACTGATAGGTCACTAAATCAAACGGTGAAAATGCTTTTGGTTTTAAACCATGGCCAAAAATAGTGGTACTAGAAATGAGATCATATAGTTCAGAACGATTGACCCAATAATCACCACTGCCCGGTTCATCAAAACGTACTTGGTTATAGCGCAGATATTCAAAGAAATTTAAGTCACTTAACAAATAGTAACTTAATTCAAGTGTCTTCCCTGATTGATGTAGATTCTGGTATTCGGCTATCTGCTGATCAGCGACCCCATCTTCTTTGAGGTAGTTTAGGTACATATCCCACTCAGCATCGAAATACTGGAGCTCTGAGTAGCGAGAAAGCGCATCGTTGATCATCTCTTCGTCTTTATCTTGCGCGAAGAAGAACACAACGACATTCAATATAACCAAGAAAAACAGCACAAAAGGCGGTCTTCGCCAATCAAATTTCTTCTCGGTTGGGATTATGACCATAGTTACGATTCCATTCTTAACTGTTGAGTAATTTTTGAACTAACAGAGGGTAACACAAAAAATAGCTACAAAAATTGTATGTTGTTTCGAGTAAATTCAGTTACGAAAACGTCTTGAGGCAAACAATAAATTGGTGCCATTAAAAGGAGAAACTTTACGTTATGGCAAGATCAAAAATGGTGAATCAATTGCCATCTACAGAATTGATGTCACAATTAACCCTAAGTACCTTGTGTTTATCTGACTCAAAGAGCATGGAGCATAAAGATGTCACTTCTGTCCAATTTTTCACGCAGTCTCTTGCTATTGTTCTGTTTTATTTCCAATCCTGTGGCTGCCAATAATGAAATTGGTAAGGTTGTGCTTATCCAAGGAAAACCACTTGTAGAACGGCAGAATCAGCATCTATTTATCAAAAGGAATGATCCCCTATTTATTGAAGACGTTTTAATCACCCCTGTTGGTAGTAAGATTTTGATCAAGCTAGCTGATAAAACAACTATATCTCTGGCCGAAAACACCCAATTTGAGCTCTCCAAATATCAATTTGATAAAAAAGCTCAAACTTCGGATGTTAGTTTTAAAATGCTCAAAGGTGCATTTAGAACCTTAACCGGATCAATTGGTAAGCAAAAACAGCCTAAATTCGAAATACACACCCCCGTTGCAACCATTGGAGTACGTGGTACCGAATTCTGGGGAGGCATGATCTTCTCCGAAGCACTTGATGTAACCATGCTGGAAGGTAAAGGGGTTTACATCAAGAACGAACATGGACAGGTAGAAATAACACGTCCGGGTGACGGCACTATGGTCTCAAAAGGTATGAAACCTTCCGAAGTATCAATGTGGAGTGAAGAAAAACTACAGAAAGCAGCGGCGGCGACTGAGCTAAAGCAACAACGACAAAACCAAAGTGATGATTATCTAAACTATTAATTTCTGATGTGTCTATCGTGATCAAACACATCTATCGCCTGATAAGTGTAAAAGCGCATATTATCACTCCAGTAATCTACAGGCAGACCCGCTTTTAACTTCAAGCGCTGTAGAAATACCTTTGCTGTAGGCAGCTGTTGCCAAACTTGAGGTAGAAATGTGGCTCGATACCCTCTTTCTTCAATTATTAGTCCATCAATTCCCGGCCTTAAACAACCAAGCAGTTCTTTCTCGTTTGATACGCTTAATTCTACTGGCGCCGTTAAGATAGATATGTGTATAGAAAGCGCCTCATATTCACTTACAGAAACAGGCTCAAAACGAGAATCATAAAAGGCTGCGTTCACTGCATTGCTCTGTAAATCTTTGAGTAAAGACCGTCGTGCTTCTAATGTGCCGATACAACCTCGTAGCTCGCCATTGATAGATAAAGTTACAAATGTTGCAGCTGGCTTGTTAAGCCATAACTGTTTTGAAATTGAATCATAATCTATGGGCTCATTTTTTGACTGTAATTCAAGCTTTGATGCAATTGAATCTTGAACAATTTCAATCATCAACTTTTGCTGTTCGTGACTGAATTCAGTAGATGGCATAAGCTCCGTACCCTACGACACGAGCCTTATCCCCCGCGCTGTCTCCAGAGTTACTGCTTTGCAGTAGATGTGGTTTTAAGTCAGTGGAAGCTAATGCCCACAATAAACCATTAAGGCCCATGTATCCGCAAGCTTCATCACCTGTGATATCAGTATCACCATCAATAATTCGTTTATTGGTGTTTTCATCAATTAACTTAGCTTGAACGTAAGAATGGTAATGACTCAAGTCCGTACTGATAACAGTGAGTACCTCTGAATCTTGTAATGCAGGCAAGATTATCTTGCCGACTTCACTTGCCGATGAATTTCCGACTACAACAGGAATTAAATCCGCTTGAATGTCGATTTGCTGAATAAATGGTAATTGGACTTCAAGACTATGCTCTTGCCTATGCGCAAGATCGTTGTAACTAACAAAGCCTTTATCAACTAATTCGCTGACTCTATCCGCAGCGATAGCGATGTTACCAAGTGGAGTATTGAATTGATCAGCCAAAGGAACCGCCATACCTTGAAATGCCACTCGATGGCTTGGCCCGATTAATAAAATGTACTTAAACGGTGAATCATGAGGGATACAACTATAAGCTGCGGCTGCGACACTTCCTGAATAAATATATCCAGCATGAGGGACTATTAGAGCCCTTAAGTTCGGGGCCACTTCTCTCTGCTCTTGCCTTAATAAAGTATCTACTTCACATGCCAATTCTCTAGCATCATCTGGGTAAAACAAACCGGACACGGCTGGCTGACGAGTATTCACAAGCTTCTCCGTTGTATGTCCTATTATACAAGAGCACATGAAACTAGTTTGATTGCTAACATTCACGGGCCGTCCTACTCTTCAAGTATAGAAATAAGTTACGAAAGTTTTTAAAACATCAGCGATTAATTACCCAATTAGGAACCCAGTATGAGTGTCATTGAAGTGGGGTTCTGGCATGAACTTGATCAAAACAAAATTCAATGTGATCTATGCCCACGTTTTTGCAAGTTATCAGACGGACAGCGTGGTCTCTGTTTTGTGCGTGGTAATGAAGGTGGCCGGATGCGCCTATACACTTATGGGCGCTCCAGTGGATTTTGTATAGACCCTATAGAGAAAAAGCCACTAAATCATTACCTACCGGGGACTCCCGTATTATCTTTCGGTACAGCCGGTTGCAATCTTACATGTAAGTTTTGTCAAAATTGGGATATGAGCAAAGCCCGAGAGATGGATAGGCTTGCCGATGCAGCCAGCCCAGAACAATTAGCAAAATACTGTCAGGAACATCATTGCCGTTCAATCGCGTATACCTATAACGATCCAGTGATCTTTCTCGAATACGCTGAAGATGTTGCGATTGCATGCCATGAATATCAAATTAACTCTATTGCGGTTAGCGCAGGTTATATTACCGATATAGCGCGCCCTCGCTTTTTTGAGCATATGGATGCTGCAAATATAGATCTAAAAGCGTTTTCGGAACGATTTTACAAAAAGCTTTGTGGAGCCAGTCTCACTCCCGTTCTAGATACTCTTCTCTACCTTCATAAAGAAACCGCAGTATGGTTTGAGATCACAACCCTGCTTATTCCAGATCAAAATGATAGTAATGAAGAGATCGATGCAATGACCCAATGGATTTACAACAACCTTGGTCCCAGCATCCCACTACATTTCTCTGCTTTTCACCCTGATTGGAAAATGAGAGACAAAGATCGAACACCTGCATCAACCCTAACGCGTGCGCGAGAAATAGCGATAAAAAACGGGCTGAGGTACGTTTACACGGGTAACGTACATGACACTTCTGGTAGCTCAACGTACTGCCACAACTGCGGATTACGTTTGATTGAACGAGATTGGTATCAGCTAGGAGAGTGGAATCTTAAATCTGGCTGTTGTGTTGGCTGTGGTGAACCCTTACCAGGCCGTTTTGAAGAAAGTCATGGCAATTGGGGCGCTTATCGACAGCCCCTGTATTTGGCTAGTGACTAGATGTAAGTAGTTAGTGGCTAGGAGCAATTCTTTATTGATCAGTAATGCGCATAAAACAATTAGGTACGGAGAAAATAGAGCAAAGATTGTTACCCCAAGGCCATCTAGTAGGCTGCGCACTGCGTGCTAGATGGTAATGACTTCGTAATTGCTGAACCAACGACCTTCGCCCGGGGTTACAAGAGCTGAGCCCGACGAGCTACCAAGCTGCTGCACTCAAATTTCCATATCCCAGAAACGAAAAAACCGACTTAGAGTTAACTAAATCGGCTTAATCTGAATTTGGTAGCGGGGGCTGGATTTGAACCAACGACCTTCGGGTTATGAGCCCGACGAGCTACCAAGCTGCTCCACCCCGCATCAATGTGGCGCGAATATTATAGATCCCCTGCACCTTTAGCAAGCACTATTTCACGCATATGCAAAATTAATCGCAACAAGCCCACTTTTTGTATATTTAACATACAGTTATGACCCAAAATGGTGTTCAGGAACAGTTTTCATCTAATTAAGCTGGATACCTGCTAATAAAGCGCTATTATTGCCTCACTTTGTATGGGATTAATCGTTGCAAGAAACGCAACAGAGCAAACCATATATATCATTTTACGCGATACCCTTTATCTTTTAGAGTAGCGCTATAACAAACATGTCGGTTAACCGACTTTTTATTTATTACGGAATGTAGAAATGTCTAAGAACTATTTCAACACGCTTCCACTGCGTGAGCAGCTAGAACAGCTGGGTAAATGTCGTTTTATGTCTATGGATGAATTCAGCGATGGCGTTGAAGCTCTTAAAGGCAAAAAAATGGTTGTTATCGGTTGTGGTGCACAAGGCCTAAACCAAGGTCTTAACCTGCGTGACAGTGGTCTAGACGTTTCTTACGCTCTACGTCCAGCAGCAATCGCTGAAAAGCGTCAGTCTTGGAAAAACGCTACTGAGAACGGTTTCGTTGTTGGTACTTACGAAGAACTAATCCCAACTGCTGACGTAGTTCTTAACCTTACTCCAGACAAGCAGCACACACCTGTTGTTGAAGCTGTAATGCCTCTAATGAAAGAAGGCGCTTGCCTATCTTACTCTCACGGTTTCAACATCGTTGAAGAAGGCATGCAGATCCGTGACGACCTAACAGTAATCATGGTTGCTCCTAAGTGCCCAGGTTCTGAAGTACGTGCTGAATACGTTCGTGGTTTCGGTGTACCAACGCTTATCGCTGTACACGAAGACAACGATCCTAAAGGCGAAGGTCTTGCACTAGCTAAAGCTTACGCTGTAGGTACTGGCGGTCACAAAGCAGGCGTTCTAATGTCTTCTTTCATCGCTGAAGTTAAGTCTGACCTTATGGGTGAACAGACTATCCTTTGCGGTATGCTACAGACTGGTTCTATCCTTTGCTTCGACAAAATGGTTGAAGAAGGCATCGACGCTGGTTACGCATCTAAGCTTATCCAGTACGGTTGGGAAACAATCACTGAAGCTCTTAAATACGGCGGCGTGACTAACATGCTAGACCGTCTATCTAACCCAGCTAAGATCAAAGCATTCGATCTTTCTGAAGAGCTAAAAGTTATCATGCGCCCACTTTACAACAAGCACCAAGATGACATCATCGACGGTACTTTCTCTCGCGTGATGATGGAAGACTGGGCGAACGACGACAAGAATCTTCTAGGCTGGCGTGCAGAAACTGCTGAGACTAACTTCGAGAAGACTCCAGCAGGCGACGTAGAGATCTCTGAGCAAGAGTTCTTCGACAACGGTATCCTAATGGTTGCAATGGTTAAAGCGGGTGTTGAACTAGCATTCGAAACTATGACTGCTGCAGGCATCATCGCTGAATCTGCTTACTACGAGTCTCTACACGAAACTCCGCTGATTGCTAACACAATCGCACGTAAGAAGCTTTACGAAATGAACGCAACTATCTCTGATACTGCTGAGTACGGCTGCTACCTATACAACCACGCTTGCCTACCACTACTAGGCGACTTCATGAAAGACATCAAAACTGATGTTATCGGTAAAGGTCTAGACCTTGCTGATACTGGCGTAGATAACGCTCGCCTAATTGAAGTTAACGAAGCGCTACGCTCTCACCCAGTTGAAGCGATCGGTCAAGTGTTACGTGGCCACATGTCTGACATGAAGAAGATCGTATAATTATCTGATATTTATACATTTTCTTTCTTGTAAGAAAATTAAAGCCAAGGCTTTGCCTTGGCTTTTTTTTAGCTAAATTTAAGCCTTTTCCGTAACAAATCCCTATAAAACCCAATCGATAGATCCGCATAATAGAGACTATGAACAGCATTAAGATTGAGAATTACACGGCAGAATTTGGTGAGTCTTTCACGCTCAACAACATCAATTGGACGATTGAACCCAACCAACATTGGGTGATTACTGGCACCAACGGTTCCGGTAAGTCTGCCCTATCTGCAATCTTGGCCGGTGCAGGCGATAAAGTCAGTGGGACTATCTCGGGCCTACCAAAACATGTTGAACTTGTATCTTTTGAAGCTCAGGCAGAACTGATTGCCCGAGAGCTTAAAAAAGACGATGCCGATATCATGGATGTTATTAGTGAAGGCACTCCGGTAAGAGAAATTCTGGAAGAAGGTAAAGCAATCTACCCAGAATTTGATGCTGACTTACTTGATCAACTTGTTAGCATGTTCAAACTAGAACATATGCTCGATCGTAGTTTCAGAAAGCTCTCAACAGGTGAAACGCGTAAGATCATGCTAATTCGCGCCCTAGCGAATAATCCAGATCTTATCATTCTGGATGAGCCTTTCGATGGTCTAGACGCTGACTCTATGAAGCTGCTACACGACCTGCTAGCAAGCAAGATCGATTCAATGGGCATGATTCTGGTATTAAACCGTTTTGATGAAATGCCGGACTTCATCACCCATGTTGCCTACACAGACAAAGGTGAGCTTCACCACACGGTTGATATTAACGACAAACAAGCCTACGACGACCTGTATCAATTGCTTCACCTAAAAACGACTGATCTATCTGTGCCACCTACCGATGAATCGGATCGCCCACCAGCACTGAATCCAGAAGATCCGCTGGTGCGTTTAACTGATATTAAAATTGCCTACGCAGATTCAAAAGTTATTGATGGCCTTAACTGGACCATTAAGCCGGGACAACACTGGCAATTAAGCGGCCCTAACGGCAGTGGTAAGACTTGTTTGCTGAACCTAATTACCGGCGACCATCCGCAATGCTATACCAACGATATCTTTGTATTCGGTATGCAACGCGGTAACGGCGAAACCATCTGGCAGATCAAGCAATATATCGGCTATGTATCTACCGCGCTTCAGTGGGAATACCGTGTAAGCATCAGTCTTAGAAACGTGATTATCTCTGGCTTCCACGACAGTATCGGTATGTACACAAAGAGTACCGATAAGCAGAAAGAAGTCGCAGACCAGTGGCTAGCCCTGCTAGGTATGGAAGATCGTGCCAACGAGCCATATAACCAGCTTTCTTTTGGTGATCAACGTTTATTGCTTATTGCACGAGCGATGGTTAAGCACCCTACTTTGTTGATTCTAGACGAGCCTTGCTTAGGCCTCGACGATATCAACCGTCAGCTCGTACTGGCGTTAATTGAGAAGATCTGTGCCAGCGGTGACACAACGGTGCTATATGTTAACCACCACGCGGAAGACCAGATCAGTGGCATCAAAGAGTTTAAACAGCTAGAAAAGCTAACCGCTGAATAAATTCTCTAAGGCCTAGTATTCACTAGGCCTTTTTCCTTTCAGATCCACTTTAATATCGTCTAAAAAAATTCATAGAAAACCTGTAAAAAAAGATTGTCTCTTGATTAAAACAGGAGTCAAATTGCACTCATGTACCACAAGGCAAATGCCTTTATTGAGGATCAAATGAGTGACAATCGAAAAGAATATCTGCGGCGCTGAAGAATGGTGCAAGTTCCCTCAACTTGCCGTTCCTGCAATCAAAGCCAGAGTCGACTCTGGTGCCAAAACATCTGCAATCCATGCTTTAAATATCCAACAATTTCAACGAGATGGCGTTGCTTGGGTTAGGTTTGATGTATGTCCATTGCAGGACAATCGCAAGACAGTAGTTCATTGTGAAGCGCCTGTTTATGATCGCAGGAGCGTTAAAAGCTCTAGCGGCACATCGGAAAAACGCTATGTAATCAAAACAAGCTTAGCTATTGGCGATCAAAGCTGGGATGTTGAACTTACCCTGACCAATCGAGATGCGATGGGCTATCGCATGCTACTAGGCCGTGAAGCGATGTCGGGTAAGCTGATAGTAGATCCAGAAGATTCTTTTTGTTTAGGTGACATTGCTGATGAAGAGTTAAAAGAACTCTATCTAAGCAAAAAACCACCTAAAAAAGGCATGAAAATCGGCGTACTAGCTAGCAACCCAAATCTCTACAGTAATCGTAGGATTATGGAAGCAGGTGAAGAGCGCGGTCACGAGATGGTGTTCCTGAATATCAAGCACTGCTATATGAAGATGGATGCTGAAAATCCAGAGGTTCATTATCGTGGCGGCAAGGTACTCAACGACCTTGATGCAATTATCCCACGGATACGCCCAAGCATGACCTTCTATGGCTGTGCACTGACACGTCAATTTGAATCTATGGGTGTGTATTGTCTAAATACCGCTGGGGCTATTACTCAATCTCGCGATAAGTTGCATTCCCTACAACTCCTCTTCGAGAGCAAGATTGATATTCCGATCACGGGTTTTGCTAACTCACCGCTCGAAACGGATGATCTGATCAACATGGTTGGTGGCGCACCACTGATCATTAAGTTGCTTGAAGGTACTCAAGGCAAAGGCGTTGTACTCGCTGAAACCAAGAAAGCGGCAGAGAGTGTTATTAATGCATTCAAGAGCCTTAAGGCCGACATTCTCGTTCAGGAGTTTATAAAAGAAGCCAATGGCAAAGATATCCGCTGCTTTGTAGTGGATGGTAAAGTTGTGGCTTCGATTCAGCGTGAAGCTGAACCTGGCGAATTCAGAGCTAATATCCATCAGGGTGGTACAGCGAGCCTTATCGTTCCAACATCAGATGAGAAGAAGATCGCTATTAAAGCAGCTAAGGCTATGGGCCTCAAAGTAGCTGGCGTAGATATCATTCGTTCAGCGAAAGGTCCTTTACTGTTAGAGGTAAACTCTTCTCCGGGCTTGGAAGGCATCGAAGGCGCAACCGGTAAAGACGTTGCTGGCCTGATGATTCAAGCTATAGAGAAAAAACTAAAGTGGGTTGTTAACGTATAGCGTTATCCTAATTTTCAACTCATAAACCCGTTCCCATACTTTTGGGAATGGGTTTTCTGATCATGCACTAAATTCTCCTGCCCTTTTCAAATCCATAAATCCATTCTCTGACTACTATTAAGTTATTAGCCTACAAAAATCTTAAGCTAATGGGAGTCAGCAAATTAGATGGATCAAATTTGGCTATTCCTCATAGTTGCGGCAGCCATTGTTATAGTCTTCGACTTCACCAATGGATTTCACGACGCATCCAATATGATCGCATCGGTGATCGCTTCTCATGCAATGACACCTCTACAAGCTATTTTAGTCATAGGCACATTCACCTTTTTGGGGCCTATGCTTGGCGGTACGGCAGTCGCAAACACCATTGGTAAATTCGTGACGTTAGATGATCTCCCAAACAATCTATCTCTCTCATTAGTGATCTGCGGCTTATTAGCTGCCACAGTTTGGAATCTGTTTACTTGGTATAGAGGCCTACCCTCGTCTTCGTCACACGCATTGGTTGGTGGTTTAGTTGGGGCGGTTGTCGTATCAGCCGGGCCAGAACATGTACTCTGGGGTTTTTCACAATTGGCTCAAGGGCAGATCACTGGCGTTACGAAGGTGCTGCTAGCACTGTTTATCTCCCCTTTAGCAGGTTTTTGGATAGGCTTTTTACTGCAACGAATCACGCTGTATCTATTACGCGCAGCCAGCCCTTTGATCAACCGTGAATTAAGGGGCGCACAATGGTTCACTACCGCAGGGTTAGCCTTCTCTCACGGCGCTAATGATGCCCAAAAAAGTATGGGTGTATTAACTCTATGCTTACTAATGAGCGGTGAGATCAGCGAGTTTGTAGTGCCATTTTGGGTCATCCTAGTTTGTGCCATCTCTATTACATTAGGCACGCTATTGGGCGGCTGGCGAATCGTTAGAACCCTAGCCTTCTCTATCTACAAAATCAGACCACTACATGCCTTTAATTCTCAAGCTTCATCTGCAGGCGTTATATTTTTAGCCTCTATGATTGGCGCGCCAGTATCGACCACCCATGTAGTTTCCTCATCTATTATGGGTATAGGCGCGGCAGAGAGAGCTAAAGCCGTCAGATGGACAAAGGCTAAAGAGATCGGCATTACTTGGTTAATCACCATACCTGGTGCTGGAATTGTCTCCATTATTAGTTATGGCGTACTGAGCCTTACTAAGCTTGCTTTAATATAGAAAAGGATTGGATATGAGCGATCAGAGTAAACAAAACCTCTTTCGTAAACTCCTTAATAGGATTGTCCCTACGCCACCTGACTTTTTCTTACTTCTAACCGAGCAATGTACGTTGGTAACGGTAACGATACGAAACCTCTATCAATATATGAAAAGCCCTAATCCCTATCTTGCTGAGGTATTAGCAGCAGATGAGCACCAAGCAGACGCGCTTAAAATTCGTAACTTGCACCAGCTAAACCGGGCATTTTCTACTCCTATCGATCGCGAAGATATCTACCGTGCCATTGCCTCTTTGGATTGGATCATCACACATTGTAAAAGCACAATAAATGAGATGCTTGATCTAGGCGTCGAGCCTGACGAACAGATGGTGAGAATTCTTGAAGAGCTTCTTACAGGTTGCGAAGCCTTAGAGCGAGGCTTTGGAGGACTATCTACCTATCCCGCTGGCAGTGAGAAAGATGCACAAATTGCCCGGCATGCTCATAGACGTATAGAAAGACTGTATAGACACAGCTTAAAAGAACTCTTCCAAGGTGAAGTCACCACAGAGATGCTTTGCAAACGAGAAATCTATCATCATTTGATGGATGGATCGCGAAGATTACATGCTGCTGCAAACGTCCTTCACGACATTATGGTCAAACTAATCTAAAAACACGCGCTAAATACTCAATTCCATCGCCACTCTATCAACGCAAAAGATCAATTTTGTACAAAAACCGTTAGCCCGTTTGCGCTAGAATGTAGCCATGAGCAAAAAAGAGATCGCTAACTACCATATAGAAGATGAACTAGGCGGATTAGAGATGCTAGAAGCGTCCTATGAGCGCCAGAATTTTTCTAGGCATAGCCATGAGGGTTATACAGTAGGCGTGATTGAGGAAGGTGCTCAGCGCTTCCTAAGAAATGGTGCAAACCACGTTGCACCGCAAGACAGTATCATCCTAGTTAATCATGACGAAGTCCATGATGGTCACTCCGCAGCTGAAGGTGGCTGGTCTTATAAAGCGATCTACCCACTACCTGATCAATTAGCCAATATCGCTAAAGAAGCAGGCTTAAATATCAGCGGCTCAGTCTATTTCTCAGAACCTGTCGTTAAAGATCCAGAACTCGCTGGCTTGTTTCGTTTAGCGCTATATCACCTACAACACTCTGATAATCGGCTGCTACGCGAGACACTGCTTTACAACGCATTACTCAAGTTAATGCAACGTCATGGTAAATGCAGCACAGAGATACCTGAACAGGCCGATGCTAAATCGCGAGTCGCTTTAGTAAAAAACTACCTCGATGATCACCCACAAGCAGATGTTTCTCTAGAAGATCTAGCCAAACTTGCGGGAATTAGTGCTTTTCATCTAGTGCGACAGTTTCAGAAATTCTATGGGCTCCCTCCCCATGCGTATCAAATACAATCCCGTGTAAGGCTAAGCAAACGCTTTATAGCTCAAGGCGACACACTATTAGATGCAGCCTTAAAAGCAGGCTTTCACGATCAAAGCCATCTTAACCGCCATTTTAAACGCACTATCGGTGTAACGCCGGGTCAATATGCTCGACAGATAAGAAGCTAGCATCACAAACACGAAGCAATCCTGTACAAGACTCACAATCACTGAATATTTATCTTTATCGCTCAACATAAGAAAGAGCGTGAAAGTGAATAGTCAGGTAAAAATTCCATTAAACCCTAAGCAGTCTTTCCTTAAAGGCACGGTTGCGATGTTGCCCCTTATTGTCGCTGTCCTGCCTTGGGGAATATTAGTCGGCGCGTACGGGATCGAATCAGGTCTAACCGCTTGGCAAACTCAGGCCATGTCACTGTTTGTATTTGCGGGCACTTCACAGTTGGTTGCTATAGGTATGCTACAAGCCGGCGCTTCTATGCTCAGCATACTCGTGACCACATTGCTGATTACCTCACGACATCTGCTGTATAGCATGGCAATGCGTCAGCATATCCAGGCACTACCCCTTAATTGGCGCAGTTCCCTCGGCTTCCTGTTAACCGACGAACTCTTCGTCAATGGCATGCAAGATAACGGTATATTTAATCGTTGGTATGCATTTGGTGGCGGCTTAAGTTTCTATATCGCGTGGAATTTTGCGACGCTGCTAGGAATCCTTGCAGGCGCAGCTTTGCCCAATCTAACCACCCTTGGATTGGACTTCGCGGTTGTCGCTACATTTATCGCCATACTCATCCCGATGATTAAAAACCTCTCCTATTTGGTCTGTGTAGGCGTATCCCTGGCGGTTTCTGTGTACTGCGAAGCTCATGAGATCCAAGCCGGCTTATTGATCTCAATTATTTTGGGGATGTTAAGTGGTTATTTGTTTAAGTGCACAGTGGGGAGATTAAAATGAATGATTGGCTATTGTTCGGGCTTATGGCGATCATTGTATTCGCAAGTCGCTATCTCTTTTTAGAGCCCCGCTTACCACTGAAGCTAAATGATAAAGCACTAGAACTGCTTAGCTATTCGGCTCCTGCCGTACTAGCAGCCGTGATAGGCCCATTAGTATTCTTACAGGAAGGAAAGCTAACAACGAGCTTGGAAAGCCCGTATATCATAGGCGCACTGGCTGCCATCGTGTTGATGCTTTTAACTAAAAACACCTTGATGACAGCCGTACTGAGTATGGGTGTGTTCTTCGTCTGTAATCTATAGGGTTACAGACGAACAGAACGGATCGATACTTTGCTAATTGAATCACTACCAGGCGCTAGTTCAACCGCATTATCGAGAACAGAAGCATTTTCTAAGCAAACCATGTTCTCATAGTCATTATCCGCAAAATGACTTAAGCGTTTACTTTTATCGATCCAAGGGTTCCAAACCACCATATCAGGCAGGTTATCAGCACTCATAAGTATCTGACGGCGCATCTGTTTATCTTTGATAGCAACCTGAGCTGGGATATTTGGGTATATACGGTCCGTTTCAGCCGAAATGCCAATGGCAGTGTTAGATTGCTTAACCTGCCAATCTTCCAGCGTATCTATGTACTCAACTGTTTCTAACCCTTCGATAGCGGTCTCACTGACATGACCAATCTGAAGGTAACTGTGCAAAGCACTGGTATAACTAAACACATCCGAACCTAAGTTTTTAACTTTGAGCTCTAAATCTAACTCGACACCTACAGTAACAGTCAAACGAAGAACAGCAGGATAAGGCCAGAGCTCTGTAGGCAAAACCTCGAGCTGCAGCGTTAATCGGGTTGTTTCACTATCGATCAGATCGATAGCCAATAGCTCCCAATCCTGAGATCGTACAAAGCCATGTGCAGGTGCCTCTAAGAGGTTCACTTGGTCTTTAACTTGATCTGGATTTCTGGAAAGATCCCCAAACCATGGCCAGCAGATAGGCACGCCACCGCGCAGAGACTTACCGGCTTTAAAATCGTTTTCTTGGCTCAGCCATAAAACAGGCTGCTCCCCTATTCGGCTGTACTCAGCAACTTGCGCCCCTTGCAAAAAAACAGTGGCCGAAGCCGCTTCGTTTTTTACAGCAATGGCAATGAGCTGCTTATGAATCTCAATAGTAATGCCTTTTAAAGCACCGTACTTTGCGTACAGCGCTTGAACTTGATCTGCCAGATTCATAATTTTTGTTATTCCTGGTTACTAAACTGCAAGGCAGTATTTTACGCTTACCAATACTTGGGTAAAAGCCAATCGAGCGTTTTAATGCATGAAATATTCTCGACTGGTAATCCTCATCCTACGCCGATAAGCTGAGTGGATCATCAGCAAAACTACTGAATTATGCATCGCAACCCACTAGTAACGCCCATAGAAGAAGTTCTTAGACAGTCCGAAAGCAGCTTCAGCGAGTACGAGTTGTTAAAAGCTCTAGATCTCAACGCCGACGATTTCGGAGAAGATGCACCATCAGGTAGTGACTTGGCCCTGTTTAGACAGCATTTCCTGATTATGAATGCGCTCTATACCCTGCAACCTAAGTTTTGGGATCAAGGCTTAAAACTGACTATCTCTGCATTAGAGATCAGCCTTATCAAAACCGAAAACAGCAAGCAAAACGAATTGTCACTAGAATCAGATCAAGCAGTCAGAGAGTACTATCTGAATTGGGATGAGTTCAGATCAAGTAACGAAGAGTCGGTTAACAAACTGCTAGATAGTTTTTGGACCCGTTATTTTAATCAAGATCACTATCAGGATGCTCTCGATGTTTTAGGTCTAACTGAAGATACCGATTATCAGTCTGTGAAAACACAATACCGAAAATTAGCCTCAGAACATCATCCAGACAAAGGTGGCTGTAAGGTGAAATTTAATGAGATCAGAGAGGCTTATGAAGTAATTGTTAGCGTTAATAACAAGGCCTAACCTATTGATTAATAATTATTTCCATAGGTTGATAAACCAAACCTAACAACTCTCCCACATCCCCTTTAAGCTTAAAACCATATTTCCGATAAGCAGGGACAGAAGGTAATGAAGCGCTGACAGTTACGGTTTCTGATCTCGCATATTTCAATACAGCTGTAAGTAATCCCCGACCAATCCCGCCTTTTTGCTGACTAGGTGTAACAAATAACATCGCAATATGACGGCCTTCCTTTAGCTCTACCACACCTAATATTTCACCGTTTTTACCTTCAGCGACGAGCATACGATTATCTGCTTTCATCCTCTCGGCAAAAGCGTTTGGAGAAGCGATTGCCGCAAAAGTAGCGATCCCTTCATCAGACAATGATCCAGCAACCGAGTCAGAGAAAGCATCTAAACAGACATGACTAACGCCCTCGATATCGTCTTCTTTAATCTCTCTAATAATCATCTTTTTCCTTAATATTTCTCACTGCAATCTATCAAACTGAAGGGCCCAGTTTTATTTTTCTGATTCGGGAATGAAGTCCCAACTTTCTTTAAACTCGTTTAGGCATTTACAACACAAACACTCATCCCACCTCTCAGCCAGATAACCCGCCTGCTCCCTTGTTAGGTAGATCTCACTGCAATCACAGATAAAATAGCTGCCAACTTTGCACTCAAACAATGCGCCACACTTCGGGCAAGTTGCTTGTTCATGTTGAGGCATACATAAATCCAAATCACTAACGTTGATGTTTAACGGTTGGTATACGGATTATAAGCGAAGGATAATTCTGTTTACGGGACGGATATTTAAGTTTTCAACTAGAAACGTTATAAGGCCTTATAGCGAATAAAGAATGTAAGCCGAAATGCACCATATAACAGCCCCGGCTAAACGCTCTACCGCATCGCCATAGCGAACCTGCTTATTCCAATGCGGAGGGTACACTGTTTTTATAGAATATCGGCCTGTAGCTGACAGGCTCATATCTAACAGTACCCCGCCCTCAATAGCGAGTCTTAAAAGAAGACCGAGGCCTTTGATTACAGCTTCTAGAATTTCTAGCATTTATGTTTATTGTTCATAGCAGCCTAACAGAATGAGTCAGTTGGCGTTTTTATTATGCATTTCCGACTCTCGGTTGATGATGCAGAAACAACACCAAATTCTTTACTGAGGTAACTTTGTCAAAATATGGATTGTTTTCTGGATGCTCTGTATCGATTCCTAATCGGTTGGCTACTGCCCAATAGATTTCATCCAAATCATCAGGGTCCATGTTATAGGTACCCTCAAACGTATCTTCGGTTTCGATGGGGAAAGGCTTACCATCGTATTTGCCAAGCCAGAGATGAAGTTCATTCCAAACCTCCCTCATGATTTTAGTATCGACATTTCTGTAGTCGAAAGATCTCGCATATTTGCAGATATCCGCTTCCCCACGTTCATTGGATAATCGTTTCATCCTGAAATGCTCTAAGACACTCAGGATTAACATAAGGATTATTATTGCTCCAATGATGTATAAAGCTTCCATATGCTTACCTATTTATAACGCCTCAATAAATGGCGCGCAAAGCGCGTCCAAGCGAAGCGATTTGATTGATTTGTTAGATTACGGCTACTCATAAACCTCAAAACGAACTTCTGGTGGATCAAATGGTATTAATTCCCCATTGGCTGCTCTTTTGAAGAATTTGATCTGCGTGCTAGACATGTTGATACAGTATTTAGGATTAAACTGTAATCTGGCAGCAAATTCGAATTTAGGTGTTGCAGTGGTAGGCGTACCATTCCACTCCACATTGAAACCATGTTGAGACATCCAAAACTTTGCAGCCTGAACAGAGGTTTCTAGGAAGTCGCTTTCGCCTCGCGAATTATGAGTCAAGCTCGCGATATTGCGTATAAACCTAAATGTACCGTTATCTGCGTATTCGAACGCAGCTGCCACCGTTATAGGGCAATTGCGCTCTTCTTTCCTTAAGCTTCCATGCTTCCAGTAATCTCCGGCATCACAAATTATTCTATGAGCTTCAGAGAGTGTGTTTGCCTGATTGTCGTTTAACTCTACAAAATCTACTTGGTGGCGAATTGATACAGCGATACTTCCAGCCAATCTAGTTATATCAGACAGATCAGGTTGAAACGCATACTGTTGAGAAAGCAAAGAATTAAGCTCATCCCAAGGTTTAATTATGTCATTTATAAATCGGCGTTGATTCATTCGATTAATCTAACGCCTAAAGCAGCCGCGCAGTATGCGTCGGATGCCTTTGTTTGTTATAAATTACTGCTTGTACAAAGTGGTTACCACTCCATCATCGCTCTTGAAGACCAATACTTTGTCATCCACACGAATGATTGTGTCGCACCAATATGTACCAATTGGCATTATCACTGGGGTTGAAGTTTTAGTTATTTCTAAACAATTTTTAATTTCTTTAGATTCGCTAACTACTTCATAGGTTGCTTCAAGTTCGATACGAAGATTTGACTCAGGAATAACACCCCAAGACTTCACCGTGCCATCTTCTTTAAATTCATCAAACCCCCAGAATGTTTTTCCTCCATCATCTGAGCTTCCCCAAACACCAACAACATTGATATCTGCGAAAGCCGATGTATTAAAGATAAGCATCATGACAATGAGATATTTAAGAAATTTCATACTTAGTCCTTGTGATTTATAACGCCTAGCTTAGTGGGAGGAGCGCAGCGACGATCCGCTACAGCTTCTTGTTAGGTGTTTTTTGTAAAGATACATAACCAAAACACTTAATGTGCTAGGTAATAAAATTACGTTACTAGCAATGAGTCCGTTCATATCAAATGCTTCCCTAAAAGCAATTTTAATAAATTCTGTTTGCACATCGGCTCCGAGTGCCGAATGCACATACAAGAGAATAGCAATAGACAAAACTGTGAATGTAAAAAGCCAGAAAAGAGCGAACACCATACAGGTATAGAGCTTTAAAATAACATTCTCATATGCTGGTAAGAAAGAAGAGCAAAAGAGATAACCAACCGTCAGGGTAGGCATTAAAATTGGGAATATTTCACCTTCTTCCGTTTGCGTAAGAGCCATTCCGAATAATGCTCCTACAAATAGGCCAAACTTAAATTTTAAATTAACCGCAGGAATTAAAACTAAAAAAACCATCAATAAACCAATACTTACAGCGGTTCTCTCAAGGTTAAATGTTGGAAGCTCTGGGGCAGAATATAGAAATACGAAATACAATGGTGATATGAGGATATTCACCACACACAAAACTACCGAGAGTATTCGTAAGTTCATATACACCTAACGCCGCCAACACGGGCCGAAATGGAGCAGCGAAGCTGCGGAATGTAGGTCCAGCCAGCTTTGCTGGCGGTCGTGCTTGGCTTTGTTAAGTTTTGACCTTGCCAACATACCATTTTCCTACCAAGTGTGACCATTCATAGCCGGCAATATCCGGCATTTCCTGGCTATATGCATAAGTGAACCAAGAGTGATGCTCACTGAATGTAACTACTTTATTTTCCTTGCCAGCCACAATCACAAAATCCAAAGCCCACTCAGGTGTTTCGGCAACATCATTATCCAGAAATTGCTTCGACAGGCTTGTGGCCGGTATGCCATAAAAAAGTAGCCAGCGAACATGCTGATTGGAGAACAGTCCTACACACAACATTATTGTGATGACTGCTACAGTGCTCGTTACTTTACGTTTGCTCATGAACTCGGAAACTTAACGCTTTTGTAATGGGCCGCATTGCTGCGAAGCAGCGCAGTTTGCGGTCCAGCCCGAAGGGCGATTATTAACAAACTTGTTATAGTTCATTATTCAGAGCAAACCGTATGAAATGGAAGGCCATCTTTATACGCATAGTATTCAACGCATTTCCTTCCATTCGAGGTGATTTCTCGCTTTCCTGAATCTAGGAACTCAAAGGCCTCACCGTAGGATACAAACCCATTTTGGTTTATATCCATTTCACTCCAAGAGTATCTATCATCGCTGATTAGTACTAAATATGGAGCAACCCCTATGATGAGGAATAGAGCCAATATTGAGATTACCGGTTTGATATTCATCACACTATTTATGAGCTATAACGCCGCCATAAAGGGCGGAGCGCATGCGACGTCCAGCCCAAAGGGCGAATTTTGATGGCCTTGTTATGTGTTTTATAAACGCACATATCTAGGCACTTTTGCTTTTAATAACTTAACGAGCTCAGGCTGCATACGTTCATAATTGTCTGGGATATCAAGACATACTAAACGCTTACCTTTAAGAAGTTCTTTATATTTCTTTGATACTTTATTCCGGTGAGATTTTTCCATAACGAGAATTACATCGGCCCATTCGACCAGATCCCCTGACAGAGGTGTTTCTGCATCACTATTAGTACCGCAACCGATAGCATCTATTCCTTCATACTTAGAAAACACTTCTTCACCCGTAGGACTTCGTAATCTGTTTTCACTGCATACAAAAAGTAATTTCGTCATAGTCTTCCTGACACATAACGCCTAAAGCAGCCGCGCAGTATGCGTCGGATGCCTTTTCTTGTTAAATGTAAGGCTACTTCAAGAAGCCTTTTATCGTTTTCCATATAAAGCTATTAACCGTAACAACATAAGCAAATCCAAATGTAATAATCCCTGGAACCATAATTAACCAAACATAGAACGACTGAACACTATGTAGTGAGAAGACTGTTCCTGTGAGCACTAGTACTGCTATAACGATAACAACAGGAAACACCTCAACAGTAATTAACTGTTTAAGGCTTAGCTTTCTATTCCTTGCAATGCTAACGATCCAAAGTGCCCCTATAGTGGCAACAATACCGAATGCTAGTAACTCCACATTAAATAAAACAGCTATCAATAGCGTGTATATAAAACCAATAATGATAATTACGTGATTTGCCTGCATGACATTTAACGCTCAAAGCAGCCGCGCAGTATGTGTCGGATGCCTTTGCTTGTTATGTTTTGAAAGTATCTAATCATTTAGCTGCTTTTATCGCTATTTCCGCTACTCGTACCCGCCAAAATGTTTCGGCAGCTTCGCCAATAGAGGCCTGCATATTTGATTTATTTGTACAAAATAAACGAATGCTATTAAGGGAATCGTCAATATCTGAAGAATCAAGACCAACTAGATGATCTTTCAATACGCTATTAACAGCTGTCATATACCCCGTTAGCCAAACCTTTAATACGAACTCAAAATTTTCTTTATCAAAGTTTTGATTTGCTTCGTCACAATTAGTAACACCCATTCCAAAAGCCATGTACTGCGGCTCTTCCACACTTTCATTAGCCAGTACGGGCAAAGAAACTAAGGTTGCTATGATAAGACTGAGGTAAAGCTTCATTAAACTAAGTCTCGGTAAGGACATTTAAAAACATAACGCCGCCATAAAGGGCGGAGCGCATGCGACGTCCAGCCCGTAGGGCGATTTTTGATGGCCTTGTTATAGGGCATTACTGGAAACACCTTTTTATAAAATACCCACATACCCATGCAAGACCGAAAAATAAAAAAGCGAACGCAGCTATTCCGGCACTTGCACCAAGCAGCTGCAAAGTAATTTCTTTTTCTGTAGAAACTAAACCACTTACAACTGCCCACACAATACTAAGACCAAATATGCTGAACAGAATGAAACCTATCAGCATTGAAAAGAACACTAAAGGCTTCTGTAGCCTTTTGAATTGAATGCCTAATAGGATTGCTTCGATTAGTCCCATTGCTAGATCTTTATTGCCTTATAACGCTTGTGGCACTGGCAACCGCGCAGCGGTTGTCCTAGCCAGCTTTGCTGGCGAAAGTGCCCACCCTTGTTATACGTAACAACTTTCTTACTCAGCAAGATAATTGATAACCCATACAAAATTTTGAATGACAACCCAACCAATAAGGATAAAACCAATTACGTATGCAGACAGGCAGATCGTGAAAGAAATATTCCTCTCTTTGTCTGCTTTATGGTGAATATTCCAAAAAAGGCTTTGGGTAAACTCTTTCCCTTCTAAAACTTCAATATGACCGTCTTCCATTGCATATTCCATTGTTTCCCGGTAATCGCTGTAATCTAGGCCAATGTCATGTGCATAGTCCTTAAGGTGCCACTCAGGCTTGCCTTCTATCTCAAAGGAAGAATATGTAGGGTATTCTTTTATAATTCTCGGACATCGTGCTTGATAAATTAAGGTTGCCAAAGCAAACGATAACGCTGAGAAATAAAAAACCTGCCAAGAAAATGGTAGTGACAAATGAACTGCAAATTGATATTTAAAAATTTCCAATGTTGCGACATTATCTGCCAAGGATAATAACTTAACAGCTATTGGAACCAAGAATATCCAAATATACATAGAGGATATGAGCTTGATCCCTCTGATTTGATTAAGTTGAGACCAATTCAACTGTATATCTTTATTTTTAAAGTCTGAAACCAAGTTTTTGTAAATCTTTGCTAAATCCATTTGAGCTTTTCCCTGCACTCGAGCTTTAGATCGTATAACGCTCAGCTAAGTGGCGCGCGTTGCGCG
Source organism: Neptuniibacter sp. QD37_11 (assembly GCF_047778105.1). Lineage (NCBI taxonomy): Bacteria > Pseudomonadati > Pseudomonadota > Gammaproteobacteria > Oceanospirillales > Oceanospirillaceae > Neptuniibacter > Neptuniibacter sp. QD37_11. The sequence continues at coordinate 1,838,598 of NZ_CP180552.1, forward strand.
TCCTTACTTGAACGTCTTGTTATGTGTACTAGGTACAAAGTGGTTGAGCTGGAAATTGCACTGGCACTGAAAAGCCACATAAACACTTCGAGATGGAATTTCTGAAAAGACGGACTACTGAACATCTCGATAACCAATCCATAATTCATACCTTCCATTGGCATGACCATTCTGCTTTTCCAAAAGATTCCAACCATCACCAAGATAAGAGAGATGGCCAAGCTAACACCCAAAACAATCAATATAGCTCTCATCCATGCCCCAAGATTTCGTTCACATAACGCCTTAATAATGGGCAATAAAAGCAAAGCTTTTGCTGTCCAGCCGAAGGCGATCATTGATTAACTTGTTAGCAGGAACCTGCGCCGAACTCCCAGCCTCCTGTATTTCTTCAAGGTTGGTATTTAGTAGTGCGTAACATGAATACACAGCAAAGATTAAGGGTATTGCCAGCTCGATTACAAGACGAAGATAGAATGTTGGCTTTGATTTATAGTAGAGGTTCCTTACGTGCGCTTGGAACTCATCTTCTTTTAGAAAACCAGTAGCACGGTCAGGGTATTTCTCTGAGGCTGACCTCATATCTTCGATTTGCTTTGACGTGAAGACGAGTTGCCAAGCAGTGAGCTCAGAATAGACATATACCAAAAAGCTAACTCCAAAGTAGGCAATCGCGGAGGCAAGTAATATCATCAAGGCTTGTTGGTTTGATGAGCTAAACTCGACACCAAATGCTGATATTTTTGAAGGAACCAAACCAACTTTGGTGATAACAACACCAATAACAGAAGACGCCATAAGGTTGCGCCTTACCTTCCTTGTAGTTTCATTAAGCGGTTCTCTGAGCCTTTCAGAGAAATGGTTCGTTTCGTTCATAACTTCCTTGCCTGCTAACAGCTAAATATATGTCAGATTGACGTGTTTAAACGCGTCAATTTGACATATATCTCCGAGAAAAGATATTAAGAGTGGGTTGTAATAATTTGATTTTCATAAGCTTTCCTTGCTTAGAGGGTTTGCGCCTTTGTGAAAAAGCGTCAATTTGACGTATTATCCTTTCATAAGTCGCAAAGGGATAAAAGACTGTTTTTATATACAGTCAAAATAAAGTGCGCTTTCTATTTTCTTATCACTTTTTTAAAGCACGTTTTTTCGCGCGCCTTTTCTGTGCTGCCTTAGTGTTGTTCCGAGTAATTTCTATTTCGCGAGTCAGATCCGGCTCAAAGCCTTGGAGCCATTGTTGTGGCAAACGGGTATCTAACAAGACCTCAATCTCTTCCAATAGATGATTCTGCTCTTCTATTAGTAAAGAGATAGCAACGCCCTTCTTACCTGCTCTACCAGTTCTGCCAATACGGTGAACATAATCAGCTGCTTTAAATGGCATTTCGTAATTGATTACGGCTGGAAGGCTTTCGATATCGATACCTCTTGCCGCCACATCGGTAGCTACCAAAACTTTAAGCTGACCCTGTTTAAACTGATCTAAAGCCTCTTCCCTTAGCTTTTGTGATCGATCTGCATGGATTGCATCGGCAGAGATATTCGCTTGTTTAAGAGCCCCTACTAGCTTATCTGCGCCCTGCTTCGTATTACAAAAGACAATCACTTGTGACCAGTCATGCTTTTCAATTATGTGACTGACAATCGCTGATTTACGATCTGGGTCGCAGTTATACACGATTTGCTCGACATCAGCCGCAGAGGAATTACGCTGATCTACTTCGATACGCTCGGGCTTAACTAATAAATTTTTACTAAAACGATAGATGGAATCACTTAAGGTCGCCGAGAAAAGCAGTACCTGTCGTGGCTGCACGTCACGCTTAGGTAATTTGCTTAAAACCGCTTTAATCTCATCTTTAAAGCCCATATCCAACATGCGGTCAGCTTCATCAAATACCAGATGAGTGACTTGTCTAAGATTTACGGCTTTCTTTTTATGTAGATCCAATAATCGACCGGGTGTAGCCACCAGCACATCAATCCCTTTCTTAATTTGATCTACTTGCGGGCCAATGCCCACACCGCCATAAACTACGGCTGATCTAAATCCTGTTCCTTTAGCATATTTCTTAAAGCTGTTATTCACCTGCTGCGCTAACTCCCGTGTGGGCGCCAGTACTAAAGCTTTGATCTTTTTATTTTGATCACTACTAAATTCAGGATCAGCCAGTATGGATTGCAAGATTGGCAGCGCAAAGGCTGCTGTCTTACCGGTACCTGTTTGTGCACCGACAAGGAGATCTTTACCAGATAGAATGACAGGTATCGCTTCAGCTTGAACGGGAGTGGCTTCGTTATAACCTGCGGTATGTATAGCTGCGATTAAACTCTCGCACAAAGGCAAACTGTCAAACTTCATAATCAACTTCCAAGAATTTGTAATGGCAGAGCAAGTGCACTGTTACCCTGTTGACCTAAGATCCAGATCACCCAGCATAAACCACCCACAGTAGCGAAGTACCATAGGGCTGATACTACCTGACCGTAACGAGCCAAGGGCAATAGCTGACTACTGTGACGGTGTTTCCATTCGAGTACAATCTCGATACTGCCCACTGCCAGCAAGAAGCCTAATAGCGCCATGCCAAAGTAATAACTAATTACGACACCGGCTAAAGCACCGATAACGCAGATCACTAAACCAAAAACCGAGTTAACCGAAAAAGCGATACTTTTTAGGACGTGGCCCCCATCTAACGGTAATACCGGCAGCAAATTAAATAGATTGAGCAAGGCATTGAAGGCAGCAATACCCGCCAAGATCTCAATATCCGTCAACCAATATAGAACCAGAGCAACTAAAGATAGGAATAAGCCAAATACCGGCCCCATGATGGAGATATAGACATCTTGCCAACGGGTATTAATCCGATCATCAGATAAAGCTAAACCACCCAAAAACGGCACCAAATAGATACCTTTTGTCTTTAAACCAAAACGCTTCATAGCACGCACATGGCCATATTCATGAAAAACCAAACAAAGGATAAGTGCTAACGCGAATTCAAAGGAGAATAACCAGCTATACGCTGCCAAACTTCCTGCAGCAAACAGTACTTTGATGACCTTAGCGCTTTTAAACAGCTTAAGGCCTAAAGAAGCCATACCCAGTATGCTGATCTTATTCGGCTGTTTTACGACATTCTCAACCACTTGGGTTTCGATATCTTTCTCGACTAGCTCACCACTTCCAAGCTTCTGATCTTCAACTGCTAGTTCATATTCAAGATTGAAGGGTTGCCATGTCAGTGACAAAGTCAAAACGCACTCGATCTCTTCGCCTGATCCAGTCATCAGGGCGAAACGATGCTCTGTACTCTCAGCAGGATCTGCACTCGCCACTATTTGAGACACCAACTGGTTATCCCAATACAGGGCCTGCCATCCAGACATTGAGCCTTCAAGACGTAAAATTTTGCCTAGACAATCGATGCGTAACAGCTGCACAGTAATTCCTGCTGATTATGAAGTAAGTGTTTATCAAATAAGCGGCGCATTATAGCCAATCAGCGGTATAATGCAGCTTCTGCAATTGGAGAACATCGAATTACATTAACAAGGACACAGGTATGAAAACGAAAACAACCGTATCCTCAACCCATGAGATGGATACAGGTAGAGGAAAGATTAAACAAAATCACTTAGCAGCATTAGTCACTTCAAAGGTTTTTAAATCCCAAGTAGTCAAAGCTAAAATAGGTAAAGGTGCTTATAAACGTAAAGACAAACACAAAGGACGAGAGTCCTATTTAATAGCGGCGTAAACACGACTTACGTTCTTATTAAATAGGGCTTTTAACTGATTACTTCCAGCGCTTCACCTCTCCATGATCGAAGACGTTACCTGACTGAACCTTACAGTAATTGATGAAAATATTACTGAAAGAGACCCCGCTACGTTTTGAGATTGAGAAAGCAACCGATTCCATCATAGCTTCCACACACTCCATTTTATGAAAGCTAGGTGCATGTATATCGACCAGGATCGGGTGACTACCACTTTGAGGTTGACTTGCAGGCATCAAACCAGCAACTGCATATTGACGAGAAGGAATAAATTCCCAAGTAACAGTGATATGTTCAATACTTACATCTGTGGCGCGAGCAAGGTCTGACGTTATCCCTTTAATCATATCTGGGATATCGCATTCATCTTCAAATGGTAAAGATTTAATACAGATTAATGGCATCGTCCGCACTCACAGAAAATGTTAAAGGATCGAAATTAAATCATGCGAACCCTGAACACAAGACCTTAACATATTATTAATTAAAGCTTATTTAACTTTAGATTCCATAATATAAGTCTCTAACTTCTTATCTACTCCGAATATATGGCGCTTCAGCCACTCAGTCAGAAAGTCAGAGAGCATATCTCTTAGCTGTACATCATAGGTGTGATGGTCATCCAGCATCTTTTTAAGTTCAGCTCGGAATTTGTTATGCGCTTGAAGATGAACGCCAAAGTCTGGATAGTTCAACGCTTGCATGTACGCTTCTTCTAGACAGAAATGATGATCAGCATAATCATGAAGCCGAGTAAAAGTAGATACATCAACCTGCTCTGCTTTGATCTCATCGATCAGTTCAAACAGAACTTGATGCTGTTGGTCTTGCCAAATAAGTTCACTGGTGAGCGTCATATGAGGCTCCTAATTATAGTTATTTTTTACAGCGTAACTTTCATTATGTAACAAGTATAAACTCGGGATACTGATCTAAATCACCCTTAGACCAAACGGTTTGTAACAAACAGCTTGCGAGGTTTTTACAAATCTTTTACAACTTCTATAAATCTATCTGACTTTCTATAGGCGGAACTGACCTAAATTTGCAGCATGTGATTAAGGTTAATAAAGGACGAACATCATGAAAGCGCACCGCCTACCCAAAATTCTGCTAGCAACACTTCTAACAGTTGCAGGCCCCGTACTCAGCCAATCCGCTACCGCCAAACAGGTTGATCTTAATATCAACTTAGCAACGCCTGTAATGACGGCTGAACAAAACCACAATGCATTTATCAAGATCTCTTTAGAGGGGATTAAACAAGAAAGTCAGCAACAACGTGTGGCTGCCAATATTGCGATTGTTCTGGATAAATCCGGTTCAATGCAGGGCGAGAAACTGTATCGCGCAAAAGAAGCCGCGATCATGGCAATCAATCGCTTGAATCAAAACGATATTGTTTCTGTTGTGAGTTACGACAATCGCGTTAATGTTGTTGTACCGGCTACAAAGGTTAGCGATAGCAACAGTATTGCTCGCGCAATCAATAAGATCCAAGCCCAGGGTAACACCGCGTTGTTTGCCGGTGTCAGCAAAGGCGCACAAGAACTACGCAAGTTTTTAGATCTAAACAAAGTTAACCGTGTCATTTTACTTTCTGATGGTCTAGCCAATGTAGGCCCAAGCACACCGAATGAGTTGGGCAAGCTAGGGCTATCTTTAGCTAGAGAAGGTATGAGTGTAACGACTATAGGTCTTGGCCTTGGCTATAACGAAGACTTAATGACTCAGCTTGCCGGCTTTAGCGATGGTAACCACGCCTTTGTAGAGAACGCTGATGACCTAGCACGAGTATTCCAATACGAATTTGGTGATGTCTTGTCAGTCGTTGCTCAAGGCGTAGATATCCAGATCCGTTGCTTAAACGGTGTAAAACCGTTGCGCATTATCGGTCGTGAAGCTGAGATCGAAGGCGACATGGTTAAAACGCGCCTTAATCAGCTATATAGCGAGCAAGAGAAGTTTATTATCCTCGAGGTAGAAGTACCGTCTCAACAGGATAAGAGCAGCATCAACTTAGTCGATGTCGATGTAAACTACTTAGATCTTCTTCACAAACGAAAAGAAGCTCTTTCTAGCTCAGTTGCAGCAAACTTTACTCGTTCTGAACAAGAAGCTAAGGATGCGATCGATACACGTACTTATGAAGCCGCAGCAGAACAGGTCGCGAACGAACTAAACCGAGAAGCGGTACAGAAACGTGACCAAGGTGATATTGAGGGCGCTAAATCTATTTTGCAGCAAAGCGCTGATTATCTGGATAACTTAGGTACCTCTCTAGCCTCCCCTAAACTATTAGAGCAAAAAGCAGAAGCGCTGCAAGACGCGGAAGAGCTTGATAATGAACAAGAATGGGGTAAAAAACGTAAAGAACTTAAAGAACGTCAATATAAACGCGCTAAACAGCAAAGCTACTAACCGCAAGGTAACTGAGATTCTATTGTGAATAAGACGATCCTACTGCTAATCGGCCTGATATTAATCCCTGTCGTCATACTAGGTTGGTTAGCGGCTCGTCTGGAGACAAATCAACAAGCCCTACTCTCTCATCAAATCGAAGGGCTGGTTGAAATCAAACTGGAAGAGATCGATCAACAGTTCCAGAATCATTTCCAAAGCTTAGAACAAGCACTCAATGCTGAATCCCAATTGCTACTTCAAAGCAAAGATACCCAATACCCAGAAACAACGCTTAAGACTCTGAGCCAGTCGAGCCCCTATATAGAACAGGTATTTGTGATCTCCGCTGAAGGCACAACACTGTTTCCATCAGAATCATCCAAGAACCCAAGTGAAATTGCGTTTTTACAATCAACTAAACGCCTACGTTCATCACCCGACATATTCCAAATTCAAAACAAAGCACCTGAGCAGATAAATCTTGCGGCTAGCCCTTATAGCGCACAACTTAAAGCTGCCCCAGAATCAAAACGGATCGAGCTCTCGGCTCCGAGCCAACTAGCTTCAAACATTGCAGCAGATAGCGTAGCCGAGATTGCTATTACTTCTGCAGAACCTTTAGCCTCAGCGCCTTCTATATCCTTTATCGATTCGGGTTGGATCGCTTGGTTTAATAACAGTCAGCTGCAACATATCTATTGGCGTAAGGATTCGGATGGTGCGCTTTTAGGCTTTTCTATAAACAGTGCTCGATTGCTGTCAGATCTAATCAACTCTCTGCCTAGCAGTAATGAGCAAGATAACAGCAATCAAGCGATTGCCTTGATCAATAGTCGCGGTGAAGTGCATTACGAATGGGGCGATTCCACAATCGAGACTCAGCAGCTCAATCCATTGGATAGCCTACCGCTGAGCCACCCTCTAGGTAGTTGGAAATTAGAGTATTACTCCCCTAACCTAGCCAAACCAACTTCAAATTGGATAGAGAAACTCTCTATTCTCTCACTCACGCTGTCTGGATTATTGCTCCTTGCTTGGCTGATCTATAGAGAACTTACACGCACAACTCGTCTAGCCGAGCAAAGAGTAAACTTTGTTAACCAAGTTTCCCACGAGCTAAAAACGCCGCTGACAAATGTTCGGATGTATGCGGAGATGCTTGAGCGCAAGCTTGATGACGAAGATAGCAAAGCTCAGCGCTACCTAGCAGTTATTAATAGTGAAAGTCAGCGTCTATCACGCTTGATAGAAAACGTACTGACCTTCTCAAAACTTGGTAAAGAACCAAAGCCGCTGCACCTGCAACCGGGGACATTAAAAGAGTGCGTAGAGCATACAGTTGATGTGTTTATGCCCTCTTTAACTCAACATGGTCTGTCTGTTGAATTAGATCTGCAATGCGATAAACAAGTCATGTTAGATCAGAACTGTATTGAGCAGATCCTAAATAACCTACTAAGCAATTGTGAAAAGTATGCGCCTCAAACAGGTGCCATACAGATCCGTTGCTACAGCGATAGTCAGCAAAGTTATATAGAGGTTGAAGATGCCGGTGAAGGGATCTCTGAATCCCTTTGGGAGAGCGTTTTCTCTCCTTTCTACCGCATCAGTAATAAATTAAGTGACGGTGTATCTGGCACAGGTATTGGTCTTAGTATTGCCAGAGAGATGGCTAGAAAACACGGTGGTGATCTGGTCATTATTCCAAGCAAACTAGGAACCTGTTTTCGACTAGAGCTACATACACCTGATAGTCATCACAGGGAGTCCAAACAATGAAAATATTGATCGCTGAAGATGATCTAAATATTAGGCTTGGGCTTTGTGATCTATTAGAAGATGAAGGTTACACCTGCATTGAAGCGTCTAATGGGGCTGATGCGCTAGTGCTGTTTGCTCAACATAATCCAGATCTGGTTTTACTCGACATAATGATGCCGGAGTTAGACGGTTATGCCGCCTGCAGAAAGATCCGCCAATTAGATGAACAAGTCCCTGTTATCTTTATTACCGCAAAATCTGAAGAGATTGATCAGGTGCTTGGCTTAGAGCTGGGCGCGGACGATTACATCAAAAAGCCCTTTGGCACTCGGGAAGTCATAGCACGTATTAGAGCAGTGATACGTCGCTGCGCGCCTAAAGAGAGCTCACCAACCCAAGTCGCTAAGAATCAATTCGATCTGGCTGATATCATTGTTTACCCTGAGCAAATGCGTGCAGAGCGAGAGGGTCATAAGATTGAGCTAACCCTACGTGATGTAAAAATACTAGAGCTACTTCATCAGGAGCAAGGCAAGGTCGTAACACGGGATATGCTATTTGATTACTGCTGGGGCCGAAACTACCTACCAAGTAGCCGGACACTTGATCAACACATTTCCAAACTAAGAAAACTGATTGAAGTAGATCCAAAACAACCGCAGATAATCAAGACCGTCCATGGTATTGGCTATCGATATGATGGTTAAAAAAGACGCTTAGTGTTCGTTTCCTTCATAGATCCACATGGATGACGTTTCCCCTGCCTTCTCAAACCCTAAGGACTTATAAAATCGAATCGCATTTCCATCAGCCGTTAACATCTGCTGGTGGAAACCTTTATAACGTTTTTTCATCGCCTGCATAATTTTGCTACCGATGCCGCAACGGTGGAAATCTGGGTCCACCAACATGTGCGGATAATAAACGACGAGATGCCCATCTGAGATTGCATTGGCTAAACCAACTAGCCTGCCATCGATCCGAGCAGTAATTAAACTATGTGAATTTCTTAGTGCTGCTATAAGCGCTTTTGGCTTTTCTGCAGATGACCACTCATTAGCCTTATACAGAGCAACAACCTCATCCTCTTGGATTACATCTGTACAATTTATATCCACAATCATCAAATTTCCTTAAATTTTTTGCCTAAAATTAGTTTAGTGGAATTACCTGTCTTTGGCAGATTGATCAGCATTGAATCCCGTTAAAACGGCTCAAACAGTAGAATCCACTAATACACCACAAGCCCCGTATTTAAAGGGCTACAGACATGTATAGATTAACAAATTTATTCATGATCATTTGATCAATCTGCCATTGCGAACACTATCTGATTTTGCTGTAATTCGCCGCTTTCGTTTAAAAAGGTACACTGGAGTACCGGTTTTATGGCTGACGCAAAGCTCGCTCTGGAAATACAAGACCTTCATAAAAGCTATGGCGCTTTGGAGGTTATTAAAGGCATCTCGCTACAAGCTGAAGTTGGCGATGTGATCTCAATTTTGGGGTCTAGCGGCTCAGGTAAAAGTACTTTCTTACGCTGCCTTAACCTACTTGAATCCCCTTCCGCTGGAAGCATCAGTTTTGCATCTGAGCCATTAAAGCTTAAGCAAACCAAAGATGAAGGCTTGCAAACAGCGGATCAAAAGCAGTTAGAACGAATCCGTACATCGATTGGTTTTGTATTTCAAAACTTCAATCTATGGCCGCATATGACCGTGATCGAAAATATCATGGAAGCCCCAATTCATGTCCTTAAACAAGATAAGCAAACTGCTAGAGATAAAGCAGAAACCTATCTTAAAAAAGTGGGCTTATACGACAAACGAGATAGCTACCCTAACCAGCTATCCGGTGGCCAACAGCAACGCATCGCTATAGCACGCGCATTGGCGATGGAACCCCAAGTTTTACTCTTTGACGAACCAACCTCTGCACTTGATCCAGAACTTGTCGCAGAAGTGCTAAATGTTATGCGAGATCTCGCAGCTGAAGGACGCACGATGTTGATCGTCACCCATGAGATGCGTTTTGCCCGTGAAGTATCCAGCAAAATTGTATTTCTACACGAAGGCCAAATTGAGGAGATGGGCACACCTGATGAGGTGTTCACCAATCCTAAATCTGAACGCTGCAAAGCATTTTTAAGCAGTCATTTCTAATCCAGCCTGCAACTAACAATAAATATTCCGCGAGGATCATAAGATGGGATTTAAGAAATTAATTACAACAACAGCACTTGTTGTCTCTACTCTGGCAGCTCCTGCCTTTGCTGGCGATAAAATCCGTATCGCTACAGAAGGTGCATACGCGCCCTTCAACACAATCAATGCTGATGGCGAACTAGCAGGTTTTGATGTAGATATTGCTAAAGCACTTTGTGAAGAGATGAAAGCTGACTGCAAAATCGTAGCTCAAGATTGGGACGGCATCATTCCTGGCTTAAAAGCACGTAAGTACGATGCAATCATTGCCAGCCTTTCAATCACACCAGAGCGTCAACGTGTTGTAGCGTTTACTGATCACTACTACTCAAACTCTCTTGGTTTTGTCAGCGGTAAAGATGGCGATTTCGATCCAAACGCCCTAAAAGGCAAAACCATTGGCGCACAACGTGCCACGATTGCAGGCCAGCACCTCGAAGATAACTATTCCGACAAAGCTTCAGTCAAACTATATGACACTCAAGGTAACGCTTATCTAGATCTAGCGAGCGGCCGTTTGGATGCGATTCTTTCTGACAAACTACCTGCTTACGATTGGTTACAAACTGAAGAAGGTAAAAACTTCGAATTTCGTGGCGATAAGATCGATGTTAACGACAAGATCGCTATTGCTGTCCGTAAACGCGATGGTGAATTGAAAGAGAAGTTCAACCAAGCATTAAAAGCGATTATCGAGAACGGGACTTACGAAAAGATTAACGCTAAGTACTTCCCATTCTCTATCTACTAAGCTTAAACACTGAAAACTAGGGAAAAGCAGGATAAAACCTGCTTTTCCTGTTTCATCAGGTATATCTATATGGATCTTCAGGGCTTTGGGCACCTCTTAATCAGTGGCGCTTGGATAACCGTTCAATTAGCTATTTGCAGCTTAGTCATTGGCCTCGTTTTCGGGGTTTTAGGTGCAAGCGCAAAGCTATCTAAATACAAAGTTGCTAACGCTATTGGTAATGGTTACACCCTGTTTATACGGGGCATGCCTGAGTTACTACTCGTCCTGACAATCTATTTTGGTTCATCTGCCGTTTTGATGGCGATCGCCAGCTTGTTTGGTTATGACGAATATATAGAGCTAAGTCCATTTGTTGCCGGCGTAATCGCACTAAGTATCGCCTTTGGTGCATATGCCACTGAAGTCTTCCGTAGTGCACTTCAAGAAATACCCAAGGGCCAAAAAGAAGCAGCTATTGCTCTTGGTATGACGGGTTTCCAAACCTTTCGACGCATCACCTTGCCACAAGTTTGGCGCTTAGCTTTACCCGGTTTAGGCAACCTATTCTTAGTTCTTTTAAAAGATACAGCACTGGTTTCTGTTATAGGTCTTAACGAACTTATGCGCCAAACCACCGTTGCCGTTGGAAATACCAAAGAGCCTTTTACTTTCTACTTAGCCGCAGCAGTGGTTTATCTCCTCATGACTTCAATCTCAATGATCGGCTTACATTACCTAGAGCAAAAAGCTAATCGCGGTTATAAAGGAGCACGCGCATGAGTTGGGAATGGGATGTCATTTTTGAAAACTACCCTCGCCTATTAGAAGGCGCTCTACTGACCCTTGAGCTTGTCCTCTTTTCTGGATTTATCGGTCTAATGCTTGCCGTGCCATTGGCATTGATGCGTATCTCTAAGCGCCCTTGGCTACAAGCCTTTCCTCTGGCTTACATCTTCTTTTTCCGTGGCACGCCACTGTTGATACAGATCTTCTTGGTGTACTACGGCGCTTCTCAGTTTGAATTCATTAAGAACTCTGCGCTTTGGCCTATTCTTAAAGAACCGTACTGGTGTGCCATCATCACCTTTGCGCTCCATACTGCGGCTTATATCGCTGAGATACTCCGCGGTGCTATTCAATCTATCCCTAAAGGCGAGATTGAAGCCGCTAAAGCCTTAGGTATGAGCTACCCACTTATGCTGCGTCGTATCATCCTACCTCGCGCATTTGGCATTATGATGCCTGCCTATGGCAACGAAGTAATCCTAATGCTTAAAGGCAGCGCTCTAGCCAGCACAATTACACTACTCGATCTAACGGGTATGGCTCGCACAATCATCGCTAGAACTTATACGCCGCTCGAAATATTCTTTGCAGCCGGTGTTATCTATCTAATTATCAGTGCCCTTTTGGTGTTTTTATTCCGTTATTTGGAAAAACGCTTTAATCGCCACCAGCACTGGCCAAATGAAAAGCCAAAAGATTTAGACCCTCAGCATTAACCCGAATGACTAAACATGATGGGCCAGAGCAGCGTTACCGCGATGGCCCACATGGTTACCCAAATGACCAAATCCATAATCTGCCATGCTCTTGGGTTATTGAATATAGGCTGACATACCTTCGCTCCAGCGACCAGCAGCCAAAACCAAAAGCATGAAAACCCCATCGCGCCGATAGCAAACCATACTCTCTCAGGCTCTGGGTATTGCCCACCTATACTCCCTAAAAGCACAACAGTATCCAAATACACATGGGGATTGAGCAGTGTAATCGCCAAAGTAACGATCAAGGCTTTACCTAAACCACTCAAAGCTATTTCATTTTCTTTCATGACTTGTGGCTTTAAAGCTTTGCGCAGGGACTGAGCGCCATATACAAACAGAAATACAGCCCCGCCGATCTGAGCCGCGAACATCCAGTTCTCTGATTGCGCAATTAGTATACCCATACCTGCGACGCCAACAGCGATCAAAATCATATCGATCAGGGCGCACAAAGCTGCTATCGGCCAGTGAAACTGACGACGCAAACCTTGAGTAAAAACAAAGGTGTTTTGGCTTCCCATCGCCACAATTAGGCCCGCACTTGTAGCTAAGCCCTTTAACAATGCTGCCAAAGCCGCGCCTGTGAAAATGGATACCATACTGCCCCCTGAATAATGGCAGGCATAGTGCTAAAATCTGACCAGACAGTAAAACTAATAATTCTAATGATTGATAAGTTTTTCTAATGATCGATTACAAACAGCTCCAAGCACTTGCAGCCATTCTCGAAGAAGGAAATTTTGATAAGGCCGCAGAGAAGCTCAATATATCTCAATCAGCGGTATCCCAGCGCTTAAAACAGCTAGAGGACAGCGTTGGACAAACGCTGATAATCAGAAATACACCAATACAAGCGACAACGGCTGGGCAGCTGTTACTGAAGCATTACCACCAAGTATCTCTGCTACAAGCAGAACTACAGGAACAGATCTCACTTGAGCAATCGGATGGTTTTACGAAAATTTCTATTGGCTTAAACGCAGATAGCTTGGCAACTTGGTTTTTAGACGCGGTTAAACCACTGCTTGATGACGAAAAAATCCTTCTAGATCTAAAACTGGATGATCAAGATCAGACTCATCACTTTCTTAAAACAGGTCAAGTGATCGGGTGCATCAGTTCTAATCCAAAACAAATGCAAGGCTGCAGTTGTATTCCACTTGGCACAATGATCTATCGCTGCCTTGCTAGCCCTACTTACATCAATAAATATTTTCCAGACGGTATAAAAGCGGAAGGCTTTTACAATGCCCCTGTTGCTGAATTTAATAATAAGGACGAACTTCAAAATAGATATCTAAAGGACAATTTTAAGATTGGTCCCAACGAATATCCGAAACACCGTATTCCGTCGACTGAATCGTTTTTCAATATCATTATTCGCGGCCACGCATGCGGCATGGTTCCCGATCAGCAAAGTAAAGAGATCCAGGCTTCTGGAAAAGTAGTTGATATGACCCCAGGAAGGTTTATCGAAGTCCCGCTTTATTGGCATATCTGGAGTCTTAAATCAGGACTATTCCAGAGATTAACGCAGAGGCTAAGAAAGCAAGCTGAAGTCGATCTTTTACCTCTAACTAACTGATTAAAAACAACAAGCCCTTACAAAAGTTAAAATTTATTTATGCTTTCAGGTTCAGAATAGGCTTAAATAGGCAACGCTGATATTTTAACCGATGCCCACTTTTAATGTTGGATATAAAAATCAATGAAATTCTCTGAAAACCATAAGAAAAAAAACAGACTGATTTTTTTACTTGCTTCAGTAATTGCGATCTTAATTCTTGTTAACGGTGCATTTTCCTACTGGCAAATGAATCAGGTAAAAGCTGAATTTTATGAAGTCGCCAATAAAGACCTACCACTTGTAGCGGAATTATTACCTCTGATTGATCGTCAGTTTGAACAAACATTACTGATCGAAAAGCTTCACCAGTTAGAGCCAATTCATCGCAGCAAAGTAGTTCCTATACTTCAAAACAGTTTTATTAGAACAGGCGACCGTTTCTCCCAAACAACTGAAAAATTGCAATCGATGTTAAAGCCGATGCTACATTCACCTCGGGAGATTACGCGCCTTAAGATGTCTAAAATTGACCATCTTCTAGAGCAGATCATTACAGAGCATGAGCAGTACCAGAATCAAGTTTTACAGATGATCTCCCATAATGCAGAAAGCCTAGAGGCGTACCCGCCTGAGCTCATAACTCTTTTGACTGAAGAGGAAAAAGACCTAACTGAAGAGTTGATTTCGCTACGAGATGAACTTCAAAGATTTACTCAGAATTCTGCGCACGCAGTTGAAAGGCATGAAGCACAGATAATAAAAGGTGTAGTGATATTTACACTTTTCGTTTTCTCTCTCGGCACCATCATGTTGATGCTGATTAGCCAAATTATGAAAAGCCGTGAAAAAGCGATCGAAAAAATCAGTTACTTCGCCAATTATGACCCTCTAACCGATCTATTTAATCGACGCCATTTCTTTGAAGAATTAAATCAAGCACTATCCCAAGCTCAAGAACAAGATGCCCCATTGAGCCTTTGTGTATGCGACCTGGACCACTTCAAACAGGTAAACGACACTTTAGGCCATATCGCCGGAGACAAGATACTAACAACCTTCGCGGATACATTACGTGCGAACATCAGAAAGGATGATTTCGTTGGTCGGTTTGGTGGGGACGAATTTGTTATCTGCTTCCCTAACACAACGTCTGATGAGGCTGCAGAAATTACAGAACGCATTAGAAAGCGTTTTGAAGAAGCCGATACGCTTAAGTCATCGGTAACATCGACATTCGGTATTGCACAACTTACTCAACAGACGTCCACAGACGATATGTTGCTCGAAAAAGCAGACCAAGAGCTTTACAAAGCCAAGGAAAATGGACGCAACTGCGTGCACTGGTCTTAACCGGTGCACGAATCAGTTTCCAAAAACAGGCTTAAAGAAGCTTCGCTCATAACTCTGAATGCATTTTGTTTGCTTGGCGTAATCAAATGCAGCCATGCATTCAGAGTCTTTAAAGGAGTCTATCCGGTATTGTTCATAAGCTGCGAGACTAGGAAAGCTGAACAACGCTAGTGCAATGTTGTTAGCACCTTCAGACGGAAGGAAATAGCCATGATGCTGTCCACCGAACTTGTGAACCAGTGGAATCCATAGCTTTGCATAGTGCTCGAATTCGGCAACTTTGTCCGAATCGATTACATAGCGCAAGTAACAAGTTACCATCCGCGTATCCCCTTTCTTCTAAGTAATTACCAAGAATCAGCAGCTTTTAGATCGCTCTCTTTTTGCTCTACCCAATGCTCGCCTTCATTGGAGATCTCTTTCTTCCAGAAAGGTGCATCTTTCTTTAGGTAGTCCATGATGAATTGAGCCGCTTCAAATGCATTTACGCGATGGGCGCTACCCACACCGACAAAAACGATATTTTCGTTGAGGTCTAAACGGCCAACACGATGATAAATTACAATGTTGCCGAGCTCCCAGCGTTCACGTGCCTGCGTAGCAATCTTCTCAAGCGCTTTCTCGGTCATACCTGGATAATGCTCTAGAAAAAGCGCATCAAGCTGATTGTCAGCTATCTCTAATTCGCGAACGATTCCAGTAAAAGTGACTATGGCCCCACTAGTCGCATCATCAGCTCTAACACTTTCTGACAGTGCGCCAATATCAAAATTGTCTGTAGCGACAATCACTTGAGTTGTTGCCATGGTAATTCCTCTCTAAATTGATATTGAAATCATACCACCAAAAGCTATTAAAGAAGCAATGCTCAATAGGCTTATAACCTATTAAAAACACTGGTTTGATGGTATTGTGTCGAACTAATTTTTGAGTCATCTATCCAATAAATATTGGAGTAATTACCGAGGAATATGATGGATTGGCATCCACACGCAACAGTTGCTGTCATCGTAGAAATGGAAGGCAAGTTCCTTTTGGTAGAAGAAAGATCTTCAGGTGAAATAGTTTTCAATCAGCCTGCGGGTCATATTGAAGAAGGCGAAACCTTTATAGAAGCCGCTTGCAGAGAAACATTAGAAGAGTCTGCATGGCACGTAAGCCCTAAATATTTAACGGGGTTTTACGTCTATAAATCCGGCAACAACAATACAACTTACCATCGCGCTTGTTTCTATGCAGAAGCAATCAAGCACGAACCAGAGCGTGAACTCGATGAAGGCATCATTCGCGCGGTCTGGATGACACGCGACGAGATTGTCGCTCATACGGACAAACTTCGCAGCCCAATGGTTTTGAAATGTATTGATGATTACCTAGCTGGTAAGCAATACCCTTTAGATCTGATACACGAATATAGCAATTAACTGAATAAACACATGACTGATCACAGCAATACAAAAGTGATCGTCGGCATGTCCGGCGGCGTAGATTCATCCGTTTCAGCATTACTATTAATGCAACAAGGCTATCAAGTCGAAGGCCTGTTCATGAAAAACTGGGACGAGGATGATGGCACTGAATACTGTACCGCCAAAGAAGATCTCGCTGATGCCCAAGCAGTTTGTCACAAACTTGGCATTCATCTACATACAGCCAACTTTGCTGCTGAGTACTGGGATAATGTATTTGAGCATTTCCTAGAGGAATACAAAGCAGGCCGTACACCTAACCCTGATATTTTGTGTAACCGTGAAATCAAGTTTAAAGCATTCCTTGAGTATGCAATTGAACTTGGTGCTGATTACATCGCAACAGGCCATTATGTTCGCCGCGGTGATCGTGACGGCAAAACACGCCTGTTAAAAGGGCTAGATAAAAACAAAGACCAGAGCTACTTCTTGCATCAAGTAGGTCAGGTCGAAATTGAAAAGACCCTCTTCCCTGTTGGCGAGCTAGAAAAACCTGAAGTTCGTAAACTTGCCGAAGAGCATGACCTGATCACTCACAACAAGAAAGACAGTACCGGCATCTGCTTTATTGGAGAGCGCAGATTTAGCGATTTCCTTAAACAGTACTTACCGGCCCAGCCTGGCAAAATAGAAACACCGAAAGGTGATGTGATTGGTGAACACTCTGGCTTGATGTATTACACCATTGGTCAGCGCCAAGGGCTTCAGATCGGCGGTCTTAAAGATTACCCAGAAGAACCATGGTTTGTAGCAGGTAAAGATCTTGATCGTAACGTTTTAATCGCCGTTCAAGGTAAACAGAATGATCGGTTATTTACCGATTGGCTTACAGCAGACGAAATATTCTGGATCAATGATGAAGAACCTGCATTGCCATATAGCTGCACTGCCAAAGTACGTTACCGTCAGACCGATCAGGCATGCACGATCGAACGTCATGGTGACAGCGGTTACCTAATCCGCTTTGCAGAACCACAACGCGCCATCACACCTGGTCAATCTGTGGTGATCTACGCAAAAGATATCTGCCTAGGTGGTGGTGTTATCGAACATACAGGCAAAGACGACTAGGAGGCCCCAATGTCACGACAGCATGACGAACAAGCGCTGGGCCTAGCTGGTTTATTTCAAGCAGCCGCTCTCGTTGAACAAATTGCAACGAGAGGCATGGTTGCTCAAGACAGCTTAGAAACGTCGGTCTATAGCATCATGCAGTTAAACCCTGCATCGACTGAAGAGATCTATGGCGGCGCTAACGACCTACCTTTCAATCTACACTTAGGCCTGCAAAACCTAAGAGATCTGATTGATAAGCCGCGAGCAGAACATAACAAAGATGTGATTCGCTACGCACTAAGCATGATGCACCTTGAGCGCAAGCTTAGCAGCGATCCAGAAATGCTAAACAAAGTAGCGCAACGTTTAGGTCAGGTATCTGAGCAAGCTCGCTACTTTAATTCTGATCAGCCAGATACAGAGCCAACTGCGAGCAGTTACTGCCATCCAAATGTGATAGCAAATATTGCTAGTCTTTACCAAGATACGATCAGTAGCTTTAGCTTCCGAATTCAAGTAACGGGCGACCCGCGCCACCTACAAAACAGTGAAAACGCAGCGAAGATACGCGCATTACTATTGGCCGGTATTCGTAGTGCTATGCTATGGCGTCAGAAAGGCGGTAAACGCTGGCAGTTACTGTTCTTCAAATCACGCCTACGCCCTTCCCTTAAAAAAATTATGGGCACCTCATAATAGGCCACGCCATTTAGATAAATAAAAAACCGGATAGCTTGCTAAAGCATCCGGTTTTGTATTTACCTATCCATTTTATGTATCGATTACAAAGTTACGCGTGACGAACCGATAACTCATTTGCGTCATGACTACGAAGCATAGCTTCGATATCACTCTCCGCAGCGTCAGCTATCAATACTTTGACCATATTGCAGCTTTTATCTATAAACACTTGCTCTCTTGGTACTCCATTAGCCATCAGGTCATCAAATACCAGTTTGGTTTGGTCGCTGGACCCAAAGGAGCCGGTAACAGACATAGTCATATAACTACCCTCCTCAAATTCAGCTAAATTTAGCTATATTTTGTAGCGACAATTTAAGCTTAGAACTTGCGGCGCCCTTTATCCATATACCCCTACGAAAAGTCCCTCGACTCAGGTATAATGCGCGCCTTCTTTTTAACCTAAAAGGTAGAGATCGATTCATGGAGCTTTCTGCACTGACAGCCGTTTCTCCGGTTGATGGCCGCTATGGCAGCAAAACAGCTGACCTGCGTGATGTTTTTAGTGAATATGGCCTGATTCGCTTCCGCGTTGAAGTTGAAGTTCGTTGGTTACAAAAACTAGCTGCGCATCCACAAATCACTGAAGTTCCAGCGTTAAGCTCTGAAGCTGATGCTCTGCTGAACTCGATCGTTGATAACTTCGGTCCTGAAGACGCTCAGGCTGTTAAGACGATCGAACGTACTACTAACCACGATGTAAAAGCGGTTGAGTACTTCATTAAAGACAAATTCAAAGATAACGCTGAGCTAATGGCGATCAATGAATTTGTTCACTTTGCCTGCACATCTGAAGACATCAACAACCTTTCTCACGCACTTATGCTGAAAAACGGTCTTGATGTTGTAGTTCCACAGATGCAGCAAGTTACTGACGAAATCGCTAAGATGGGTCGTGAATTTGCTGAGCAACCAATGCTTTCTCGTACTCACGGCCAGACGGCTTCTCCAACTACTGTTGGTAAAGAGATGGCTAACGTTGCTTACCGTATGCAGCGTCAGATCAAACAGCTTCAGAATGTTGAGCTTCTAGGTAAGATCAATGGTGCCGTTGGTAACTACAACGCCCACCTATCTGCTTACGCTGACATCGACTGGGAACAAAACGCTAAAGACTTCGTTGAAAGCCTTGGCCTATCTTTTAACCCATACACAACTCAGATCGAGCCACACGACTACATCGCAGAGCTTTTTGATGCTGTTGCTCGTTTCAACACGATCCTAATCGACTTCGATCGTGACGTATGGGGCTATATCTCTCAGGCTTACTTCAAGCAGAAAACGATTGCTGGTGAAGTTGGTTCTTCAACTATGCCGCATAAAGTTAACCCAATTGACTTCGAAAACTCTGAAGGCAACTTGGGCATTGCGAACGCAATCATGAGCCACCTAGCGCAGAAACTACCTATTTCTCGCTGGCAGCGCGACCTAACTGACTCTACTGTTCTACGTAACATGGGCGTTGGTTTCGGTTACAGCTTGATCGCTTATCAGTCTAGCCTGAAAGGCATTAGCAAGCTTGAGCTTAACCCAGCTCAGCTAAACGAAGATCTAGAAAATGCTTGGGAAGTTCTAGCAGAACCTATCCAAACAGTAATGCGTCGTTACGCTATCGAAGAGCCTTACGAGAAGCTAAAAGCGCTAACTCGTGGCCAGGACATGAGCAAAGAGACAATCCTAGCGTTTGTTGATACTTTGGACATGCCAGAAGAAGCTAAGCAGTCACTTAAAGAACTGACTCCTCATAGCTACATCGGTAACGCTGTTGATCAAGCTAAAAAGATCTAAGCTGATCTAATTAATCAGTTTTATGAAACGGGGCTATAGCCCCGTTTTTTATATAAGGCATAGATTAACCCCATGGAACACTTCACACGACCAGACGGCACTGAGATCCATTACATCTCTCTTGGTGAAGGAGAAACCACCTTAGTTTTTCTTCATGGCTGGACGGCCAGTGTTCGTGAATGGCTCCCCTTCGCCTCTGAGCTGGCAGAAAACCACCGCGTGGTGAGCTGGGATGCCCGTGGCCATGGTGCTCACCAATATCATGAAGAGAGCAATATTAGCTTACCTGCGATGGCTGATGACCTCGAAGCTATGCTCGAGCACCTTAAGATAGAAGATGCTGTCCTCATTGGGCACTCTATGGGCGCACTGACTTCTTGGGAGTACTTACGCCGACATGGTGATAAGCGCCTCAGTGGACTTTGTATTGTCGACCAATCACCAAAGCTAATTACCGATCATGAATGGCAACACGGCGTATACAGTGATTTCAGTAAAGAAATTAACAGCGCTTTTATTCACCGGCTTACTGAGAATTTCGCTGAGGCAGTACTTGAACTGATTGCCTTTGGTAAGAACCAACGTTCTAGAGAAAATTACGAGCAAAACTCTCGCGGTTTCCAGCAGATGCGCAAATATCTACAAAAGCAACCTGGTGATCTGCTAACCCGCTGCTGGGATAGTATTACCCAGCAGGATTACCGAGAAGTTGTATCTAGTATTAAACTACCTACCCTACTGATCTACGGCGATGAAAGCCAGTTCTATAGCGCTGAGCTACAACAGTGGGTTAATAAAAGTATCGAGGGTTCAGAATTGCATATTTATGAGCAATCGGACCACTCTCCGCATTTATGGCATAAAGAGCGATTCATATATGATCTGAATCGTTTTGTAGATTCATTATGAGAACCATTAAAAATGTTATCTAACGTTCGAGTTGTACTGATCAACACATTCCACCCCGGTAATATCGGCGCAGCTGCACGCGCTATGAAAAACATGGGGCTAAGCAAACTCTATCTGGTTGAACCAGAAGATTACCCGAGCGCAGAAGCTGATTCTCGCGCTGCTGGCGCAAAAGACTTATTAGATAGCGCTATCGTCGTTAACACACTGGAAGAAGCGATTGGCGATTGCCAGCTAGTGATTGGCACGAGCGCGCGCACCAAACGCACCTTCGACCGCCCTCTTCTCGATGCGCGCAAAGGCGCGGAACGTGTAGTAGCTGAAGCTAAATCAGGTGAAGTAGCAATCGTATTTGGTCGTGAAACTATGGGCCTTCATAACCATGAATTAGCGCAATGCAACTACCATGTTTACATCCCTGCTAACCCTGAGTACCCAGTGCTCAACGTATCTCAAGCAATCCAGCTGCTTTGCTACGAGATATTTATGGCAGCGGAAAACAAAAGCTATGACGATATCGAAAGCGAATACCCTCGCCATAAAGAGATGGCTTTATTCTACGAGCACTTAGAAAAAGTGCTACGTTTGACCGATTTCATCATCCCTCAGCATGAGGGTAAAGTACTGGAAAAATTACACCGTTACTTCAACCGCTCACGTCCTGAGAAAACTGAGCTGAATATGCTTCGCGGCATTCTGACTTCAATTGAAGAAACGGTCGAAAAACTAAAAAAATAACTACAACTATACAACCTACGACAAGGCCAAAAGATGGAAGAGAATTTACAAGCACTACTAAAACAGGCTGACGAGCTTCGCGACAACATCGAAAAAATGCACCAAGAGTCCAAAACAGTTGGTTATAACGCTGCTGGCATCCGCGAATGCGCTACAACTCTGCAGAAAGGCATAAAGAAAGTGGGTAACAATAAGCTTGCTGCTCTAGCCAATCGCGACAAGCGTAAAGTTTACGCTGAAATGGAAGAAGCAATCGAACAGCTTATGGAGTTAATTGACTAGTGAAATCTCCGTTTGGTGACATCAGCGTAGAAACATTTTTAGCTGAATACTGGCAGAAGAAGCCTTTACTTATTCGCAACGCCTTTCCTAATTTTGAGCCCCCTGTGACGGCTGACGAGTTAGCCGGCATGGCACTAGAGGAAGACGTAGAATCGCGTCTGATAACACAGTCACCGGACGGTAAAGATTGGTCTTTAACACACGGCCCTCTGCAGGAAGATACTTTCGCTGATCTTCCAGACTCGCACTGGACACTGTTAGTACAATCAGTCGATCACTGGATTCCTGAAGCAAACGAGCTACTCGAGCACTTCCGTTTTGTACCAAATTGGCGACTAGATGATCTTATGATCAGCTATGCGGCGGACGGCGGTGGCGTAGGTCCACATTACGATAATTACGATGTCTTTCTGATCCAAGCTTCGGGGACTCGACGCTGGGAAGTGGGCGGTATCTATGGTGAAGATTCACCACGCCGCCCAGACGTTCCTGTCATGATTTTGCCTGAATGGGAACCAGAACATGTATGGGATCTCCAGCCAGGCGATATGCTGTATGTTCCACCTCGGGTTGGTCATAACGGCTTTGCCATTGGCGATGATTGTATGACTTACTCTGTAGGCTTCAGAGCACCTTCTCATCAAGAGATGATGTCTGGCTTTACCGATTATCTGTCTGATATTACTAAAGCAGAAGACCGTTATAGTGATTCCGATCTTGCTCCACAGGCAAACCCAGGCGAGATCACTGATCAAGCATTAGAGCGCGTTAAATCAGCCTTAAAAGAGTATATCGATAGCCATGAACTGCTGACTCACTGGTTTGGTCAGTTTATGACTGAACCAAAGAATCCTGAGCACGGTGCTAATCAAGTTTGCGAGATGGACGAGGAAGAGATCGCCGAGTTATTAGAAGCCGGAATTCCACTTTGTCGCAGTGAGGGTTCACGCTTTGCTTTTAACCGACTAGACGATCATTTTATTTTGTTCGTTGATGGCAAAGGCTGTGCATGCTCAGAAGGACAAGTAACTTTAGCCGAAAGCCTTTGCGCCAATCTGTATCACGAACAGATAGAACCCACTGAAGAAAATCTACAGCTATTGAAGGCACTCCTGCTTCAAGGTTCCGTATATTTTCTAGACGAAGAATAGGTAAACAAATCTATAGCTCTTTAAAGCCGTTTAAAGAGCTATATCTTTCCCTGTCGCTAATCAAAACAAGCGATTACACTCAAATATAAATACGCTCCAGTCGACTAGGCATTGTGATGACCGATAAAGAAGCTACTGTCGAAAAAACACTCGAATCTAGCCCAACGCTTGAATCTGAGATCAATTCAGCCCGAATTAACGCCTTAGAACTGAAGTTAGAAACACTGTCTCTGATTACAGAATCTCTTTGGAACATTATTCAAGAAAGCGACCTTGAATGTAGTACCGACTTAAAAGAAAATATGGCGGATATCATAGACCAACGAGCGAAACGGGATTCTATCAAAGTCACTTGCCAAACTTGCGGCAGCGACCAAAAAGCTAGCACCTCTTACTGCAATCATTGCGGGAATAAGCTCGATTATTCTGGTGAAATCTCACCCTTTGATTACTAAGCACAGTGTCGATAGCTAAACTATTTAGCTCTCCAGTCATCCAAACCATAATGGCTCATCACCTGCGCAATACCATCCCCCCGCTTTAGGATGGCCATCTTTTCATCAAAGACCTCCATCATTTTCTTAATATCATCTTGCATATTAATTTGCGGTGAAAAAGCCATATAGATATTTGCTTCTTGTACACAACCTGCACTTTTAAACCTATCCCACTTACCCGCATTTTTTAACGTATATACAGTACTGTTGTACGTAAATAAGAAAGCATGAATGCGATTTCGCAGCACTTTTTTAGCCTGCTGGACTATGTGGCGTTCATTATATGGAAGGTATTGAAACTGCTCAGGATTAAGTAATGCGTAATCATTTAATTCTTCAATAGAAGTATCTGTAGATAAGCCAAACTGTTTATTCTTAAGGCTATGAATATTCTCGTACTGCCACTCCTTTTCTCTATCGGTAAAAAAGCACATACGCTGTGTACCCACTTCATTTATCGGGTAAAGAAGATCGGGCGCTTCAGGTTTAGCTGGAGATAGAACAGCATGTACTCGCCCCTGTTGAGTCATAGACAAAGCTCGGCTCCAAGGGTAAATACGAATATCTAATTCATACTCCGTATCACTGTAAATCTGCTTAACCAGATCGATAATGTAGCCAGGCTTGTCAGTTTCAGGGCAGATCTGCGGGCACCAATCTATGGCTGCGATATGGATTACCTGTTTATCTGCAAAACTGGAATTAGGTAACAAAAAACAAGCAATGAGAAAAAGATAGGAACGCATGCATATACCTAAACTCTTTAAGGGCAAATCCTAGTGAGCTTAAGTATAGCAAGCAGATATGAAAGAGCAGTGAATAACTAGCTAAGCATTAGCGTCCAAAATATTGATCAATAATATCGGGCAACTCATCAAAAGCTGTCATCTCAAATTTATCAATCTCTAGATCAAAGTGGCTTAAATAACGTTTTGCATGATCACGGCTTAGCGCTCTACCTAAAATTGCATAATCAATTTCAGGTAGTGTTTTATCGTGACGCGGTTCTACCTGCCATGTGATATAAGCCGGAGCTGTACTTTGAAGCTTCAAACCAGCTTTAACACAAAATTTATCTACATGGCTTAAACCTTCAGGTCCTAAACACCCAGGTTCGATACGGAAGATTACTGTCAGTTTCTTACTATCCGCTAACGTCATTTCTCTTCTCTATTCAATAAGTTATAAGCTCTACCTTGTTTGTGAGTCTACTATAAATCATCAAACAAGCGTTTGCCTACTTTAGTACCTAACATAGTATGATCTGAATCACACGACTATGACTAATTAGACTAAATTGCTTTATAATTGCCGCTTTTTGCAAGTCTCTTGAGGGGCAATATGAAATTTTCATCACTAGACCTATCACCTGAGTTACAACAAGCTCTGGATGAATGCGGCTATACAGACATGACCCCAATTCAAGAGCAAGCAATTGTGCCCGGCCGCCGCGGCAAAGATCTGCTTGCTAATGCCCAAACAGGTACAGGTAAAACAGCAGCCTTTTCCATCCCTATTCTGCAGAAAATTTCTGATAATCCGCGTGACTTAGCCGAACGTCAGATTCGCTCTATTATCCTGACGCCTACTCGTGAGCTCGCACAACAGCTTGCAGAAACGATTGGCCGGTACAATAAACACCTGAATCTTCGAGTCTTGGCCGTTTATGGTGGCGTAAACCTTGATACCCAGAAGAAGAAATTACGTCACGGTGCAGACGTACTGATTGCCACACCAGGCCGCTTAATCGAACACTTAAGCGGTAGCAATGTAGACCTTAGCAAAACTGAATTTGCTGTTCTTGACGAAGCCGATCGCATGCTAGATATGGGCTTTGTTACAGATGTACTGACTATTTTGGAAGCCACACCTTCTTCAAAACAAACCTTGCTCTTCTCTGCCACTTTATCTGACGCTGTCCACAAGCTGTCGAGAAAGATTCAGAAGAAGCCTGAGCAGATCAAAGCAGCTAGACAGAACTCGATTGCAGATACAGTCGATCATGTTGTGTACCCAGTAGAGGAAAAGCGTAAAGCAGATCTTTTTGCCGAGCTGATACAGGAAGAAAATTGGTTTCAAGTATTGGTATTCACCAGCACAAAAGCTCAAGCTAACGAGCTGATGCTTGATCTAAAAGTAGACGGCATTGAAGCTGTTATTTGTCACGGCGATAAAAGCCAAGGCGCGCGCCGTCGAGCGGTTGCAGATTTTAAAGCAGGCAAAATCCAAGTACTGGTCGCAACCGAAGTTGCTGCGCGTGGATTGGATATTCAAGGATTGGAACACGTTGTAAATTACAATCTTCCCTATCTAGCTGAAGACTATGTTCATCGCGTAGGGCGTACGGGTCGTGCAGGCACTCAAGGCAAGGCTATATCTTTTGTAAGCCGAGAGGAAGAAAGTGCTTTAGATAGCATTGAGCGCCTTATTGGCACACCGATCAAACGTATATTCCGCAAAGGCTACGAAGTGGGTAGTCGAGAAGGCCTGAGAAAGCGCATTCACAAGAAAGGTCCTAAGAAGAAGCACAATAAAGCAACGCGCACCCAAGTTATTGGCCGCAAGTCTTCTGCAAAGAAAAAGCGCTAGCCAATTCTGCTAGACCCAATAAAAAAGGAGCTTAAATAAGCTCCTTTTTTATGCAAACGACTTAGAAATTCGGCATATTCATATCGAAATCACGCTTTAAAGAGCGCTGTTCCATATAATTATCAGAGCCCTGTTTTTTTCGCTTTCCTTTCGCTACCTTCCTACGCTGATGATCCGCGTATTGACCATCCATATAGTCTTCTTCCATTTCATCCTGCTCTAATGGCAAATTAGCCAATCGAAGTTTGCTACTCATCTATCAGTCCTAATTCATTACTAACAGCCCGTTACGGGCGAGATTAAGTTAGTTAATGAAACCTTATTTTTATGACCAAACAATGAAAGCGATATGACAAATTCAGGTACAAAAAAAGGGCCTTAATCAGCCCTTATTTAAAAAATCGAAAAGCTCTTTAAATAAGATCTGAGAATGGCTGAATAGTGACCTTTTGCCCTGCATCGATACCTGCAAACTCATCAGAGATCTCGATTAAACAATTGGCAGAAACCATAGAAGTTAAGATGCCAGAGCCTTGACTGCCTGTAGACCTAACAACCAATTCGCCATTGTCATTAATTGAATAAACACCACGGCTGTAATCAGTCCTACCCGGCCTAGATCGAAGAGAAGTCTCAGCAATTGCCACCATACGTCTTGGTTGCCAATTTAGCTCCCCCGCCATTTTACGCAGCGCAGGCTGAACAAACTGAGTAAACGTCACCATCACAGCAACAGGGTTACCCGGCAGTCCGAAAAACGGTGTATTGCCGAGCTTGCCGAAGGCTAGCGGACGACCTGGACGCATCGCTATACGCCAGAAATTGATTTTTCCTACAGCAGCCAACGCATCTTTAATAAAGTCGGCCTGCCCCATCGATACGCCACCAGAGGAGATCACCATATCGGCTTCATTAGATGCCTTACGTAAGGTCTCTTCCATTGCCTGCTGTGAATCTTCGATAATTCCGTAATCAATCACCTCGCAGCCTAAACGCTGCAAAAGCCCGGTGAGTGAAAAACGATTTGTATCGTAAATGCAGTTTTTAGGTAGCGGTTGACCTTGCGCTGTAACTTCATCACCCGTAGAGAAGATGGCGACCTTTAAAGATCGATAAACTGTCACCTCAGTATGACCTAGTGAAGCTATTAAACCTAACTCTTGAGGACGTAAAGGACATCCCGCTTTAAGTGCCGTCTCTCCTTCAGCGATGTCCTCACCCGCCTCTCGGACATTCTGCCCTTTTTTGACCGACCCAACGAAAGTTAATTGCTCACCCTCTCGTGTACATGCTTCTTTGATGATGACGCTATCAGCACCCTCGGGCACTGGCGCCCCCGTCATGATTTCTACTGCCTGGTTTGGACCGACCTGACCCGAGAAGGCCTCACCCGCAAAAACACGACCAATAACATCCAAGGATTCATCAGATAAACCATCAGCGGCAACAGCATAACCGTCCATTGCTGAGTTTCGTTGTTGAGGAACATTAATGCCAGAAACTAAATCTACCGCCAAAATTCGATTTATGGCTTCGGAGACAGCTACAGTTTCAGCGCTGCTTTGAATATCAATTTGATTGAGTATGGTCTGAATACTTTCAGCAACAGGTAACATACCACCCGGATTAGCAGCCGGATCAAAACAACTTAACACTTCGCTCATCAATCAATTACCTAGCTGATGTACTCTTTAATAAAACGCAGAATTTCGTCTGTGTCATTAATATTGAACAAGGGTAGTTCTCGATGCAATTGTAATGGCTCATCCGAAGCCACCGCAATTATGTTTTCATCTTCAAGATACATGAGGCCTTTATTAATCTCTTTGCGATGCAACTCGATCTTAGGAAAAGACTCCTGCTTAAAGCCCTCTACCAAGACCAGATCTAAAAGAGAGTGATCCATGCGACTTAACATATGGTTTAGAGATGGGCGATCACCCTGATCCTGCTCAACCATTAACGCCCAACGCTTACCGGAGCTAATCAGCATCTGATCAGCACCAGCTTTTCTAAGCTCGTAACTATCTTTACCCGGATGATCAACATCGAATTTATGGTGAGCATGCTTGATGACACCAACACGGATACCATCTTCTTTTAGAGCTGGAATCAGCTTTTTCAATAATGTAGTTTTGCCTGTACCACTCCAAGCTGCAAAGCCAAGTAGTTTTGGCATCTGCTGAAGATCATCGAGATCATCGCGACGGTTCACGTTGGTGAAAGCCTCAGGGAAATCAGAGAAATCAACTTCCGTGTAGTTATGCTGAGCATACCAACGGTCGATCTTACGTTCTCCAGAAGCTAAGGCTTTCTGGACACTTCCAAGTAGATCTCGATGAATCAGAGCAACAACCGGCTGCATTCGCTTGCCATCAGTTGCAACAGCGATTTCTGCCTTTTGTTCTCGCGCTTGAAGCAACATGCGACGAACTAAGACTGGAGGTAAAAACGGCCCATCACATGGTGCAAATAACACCCAATCAGTTGCAGCATGATGAAGACCGGTAGCAATCCCCATTAATGGCCCTTGAAAATCACCTTCAAGATCAGAAATAACCGGCAATCCCAATGTACCATAGGCGTCCATACTACGGTTTGCGTTGATCATACAGCGCGCCACTTGCGGCTGAACAACATCTAAAACATGCTTAATAAGCGGCTTACCATTTAGCTCCATCCAGCCTTTATCTACTCCCCCCATTCGGCGAGCCATACCACCAGCAAGAATAACGGCGGTTACTTGATCAGGATTATGCATATTGATTAGCCTCATTTAATTGAGCTGTTTCTTTTATAGAACCATTTTCTAGCAATAAGTTGCGCTGACAAAGCTCGGTCACACAATTACTTTGATGACTAGAAACCATGACTGCGGTACCGCCATCAACCATCTCTTTAACTAATTCAGCAACAGTTTCTACCGATTTACGATCTAGATTGGCTGTTGGCTCATCAAGAAATAGAAGACCTGGGTTCAAAACCCACGCGCGAGCAAGCGCCAAACGTTGCTTTTCACCACCAGACAAAGAATGCGCCTGCTGTTCAGCTAAAGACTCTAGGCGAGACCAAGCTAACCCTTTAGCCACTAGTGTTTTGATTTTTTGCCTAGATTCACCACGAAGGCGTAAACCATAAGCAATATTGTCTTTCACTGTGCCAGCGAAGATGTACGGTGTTTGATGAAGGTAAACGACCTTTGGGTGCAATTTAGTGTTAAGAAAACTACGTTTATTTGGCGTTACTGTAACTGAGCCTTCACAAGGCTTATCTAGGCCCGCCAAAATTTTCATCAGCGTTGTCTTACCGGCACCGTTATCACCACTCAGGTGAAAGCTCTCGCCCTCTTTCAACGTCAATTTATCAATATTAAATAGCTCTCGTTGGTCAAAACGCTTTACCAGATTGCTAGCATTTAATTCGATACTCATAACATCCTCACAATCAGGCCGTTAGACTGCCTGACCTTTACCTCGCACTGACGCCAAGGTGAAATTCAAAAATAGAGCAAGCACCAACAATACCAAACCTAGTGCCACGCCCTGGGCAAACATCCCTTTACTCGTTTCCAGCGCAATCGCTGTCGGAATGTTTCGCGTATAACCCATAATGTTGCCGCCGACCATCATCGAACAACCAACTTCTGAGATGATTCGACCAAAACCTGCCACCACGACAGCAAGCAAGGCAAATCTTGCTTCACGCATAATCGTGATAATTGAAAAGGTGTAACCCGCACCCAATGTACGCGCGGTTTCCCAAGCCCTTCTATCAACTGCTTGAAAAGCTGAATGACTCATACAAACCAAAAGCGGAAATGCCAACATGACCTGACCAATAATCATGGCAGGCTGGGTAAATAAAAGATGAAGATCTCCAAACGGACCGCTACGGGACAGCATAAGATATAGAGTCAGACCGACCACCACAGTAGGTACTGCCATTAGCGCATTGAAAAGAGCAATAACGATTGAACGCCCTTTAAAATCACACATCGCCAATAAAAAACCCACTAAAATAGCGGGCACAGTGGCAATCGCGATTGCTGTAATTGAAACTCGAAAAGAAACGCCAATAATATTCCAAAGATCTGCATCAAAACTAAACAACAACTGCAGAGCCAACATCGACGTGTCTAACAGATTATCTTGCATTATTTACTACTACATCAGAGAAAAGAGCCTGTGAAAGCAATCAGTTAGCATTCACAGGCAACATACTAAATAATTGTTTACTTAGTCGCTACTTCTGCTTGAGCAGAACCGTGGAACAATGCTTTACCTTTAATACGGAAATCATTGATCATTGTTTGACCTTCTGAAGATACGAACCAGTTAGAAAGCTGTTCAGCACCTTTTACATTCAAACCATCGTGTAGTTTTGGATTAACCTGGATGATCTGGTATGGGTTGAATAAACGCTTGTCACCCTGAACCAAAAGTTTTAGCTGAAGGCGGTCTTCGTAAGCTAACCAAGTACCGCGGTCAGTCATTGTATAACCGTTAAGCTCATCAGCGATCTGAAGCACTTTACCCATGCCCTGACCAACCTCTTTGTAGTTAGCAAACTCTTTACCTTGCGAAGTTGCCGCCCATAAAGAAAGCTCTTTCTTATGTGTACCTGAATCATCACCACGAGAGATGAAATCAGCATTAACTTTAGCAATAGACGCTAAAGCTTCTGCTACATTGCTAGAATCTTTAATTTTTGCAGGATCAGCTGCTGGACCAACGATTACAAAATCGTTGTACATAACGCTTTTAGGACTTACACCAAAACCGCCATCAACAAACTTTTTCTCAGCTTTAGGCGCGTGAGTCATGACCACATCCACATCACCTGCTACCCCCATACGTAACGCCTTACCGGTACCGACAGCGATAACTTGCACTTTAGCGTCATGCTGTTTTTCAAATACAGGCAACAACTTGTCTAATAAACCAGAGTTATAAGTACTCGTGGTAGTTGCTAAACGGATAATCTGCTCTTCAGCAACAGCTGTAACTGACGTTGCTGCCAAAATCGTTGTGGAGAGGGCTGCCGCGATCCACTTTTTCATCTCTATATTCCTTATTTAATCATTATATTTTTCTAGAGTTCGCACCCTACACAGCCTGTGTAAGGGGTCATTGCTACTCATCTCCCAGATAAGAGCAATATGAATGCCAATTGCGGGATCATATAAATTTTTTAGACTTAATGTGAATAAGCCCTTCTGTTAAAAAGGTATTTTGATCAGAAATCCAGCAACCCCGAACCAAATTGAGAAAAAATGAAACAATAGTATTATCACTGTTTAGCTATTTATGAGTCATAATGACCAAACAAAACATTGACTGGGACAAATTGTCCAATAAAATTGAATCCCTTTCCCAGACATTGCCATCACGGTCATTTTTAGAGATTTGAGTTGAAATGAATTCACCTCTGCAAAGCACGCAAGCTCCCGCAGTATCAGTATTAGTTGTTGATGACGAAGTCGGCATGAGAAGCTTCCTACAAAAAGCTCTCGCAAAACGATTCGCCTTAGTAGAAACAGCAGGAAGTGTAGAAGAAGCTGAAGAACTCAGAAAGCGCTGCCACTTTGATCTCTTAATCGTTGATATAAAGCTACCCGGCCGATCCGGTATGGAATGGCATGAAGCCTTCGAAGATACCAACCGTAGTAGTGACATTATCTTTATGACCGCCTATGCCGATCTAGATACTGCCATTCAAGCACTCAGAGCCGGCGCTTCCGACTTCATTCTAAAGCCATTCCGTCTTGAGCAGATGATGAATGCTGTTGATCGCTGCCTTGATAAACGCGCAATGGAAAGAGCTAATTTTGTATTACGACGAGAAGTTGATAACGCCTTCCCTATGACCGACATGATCGGTACTGGACCTGCAATCAAACAAGTTCTTGACGTCATCCATCGTGTAGCCAACACCCCTTCTGCAGTCCTTATTGAAGGCGAGACAGGCACAGGTAAAGAGCTCGCTGCACGTATGCTTCATCAATTGAGCAATCGAAGCGGTCCATTTGTACCGGTTAACTGTGGTGCTATTGCCCCCGATCTATTAGAAGCGGAGCTATTTGGACATACTAAAGGCGCTTTCACGGGTGCAAACAAAGCCCGTGAAGGTCTGTTTAATTTTGCTAGCGGCGGCACTCTATTTCTTGATGAAGTAGGCGAAATCCCACTGCTCATGCAGGCTAAACTTTTGCGTGCTTTAGAACAAAAAGCTGTTCGACCTGTAGGTAGCGAGCAAGAAACTAGCGTTGATGTACGCATTATTGCAGCAACCAACCGGCAACTAAAAGAAGAAGTGGCTGAAAATCGCTTCCGTGAAGATCTGTATTACCGCTTGAACGTTCTTAGTATCACCTTACCACCGTTACGTGATCGCCGTGAGGATCTTCCAGATCTAATCCATCATTTTTCAGTAAAACTTTCTCGCGAGCTCGGCTTATCTCCTATCCCGTTTACTCATGATGACCTTAAAGCCATGCAGGCTTACAACTGGTCAGGTAATATTCGAGAGCTAAAAAACTTAATTGAACGCTGTATCTTATTAGGCAAGCTCCCCGCTGATTACTTCAAAGAGCAAGATAGCAGCGAACCTAAAGCTTGCGGCAGCTTTGCTGGCTGGTCCTTAGACGAGGTTGAAAAGCATCATATACTGCTTACCTTAGAGCAACATTCTGGGAACAAATCCTCCACTGCCCGAGAGCTTGGTGTATCCAGAAAAACTCTAGATCGTAAATTGGCCGCTTGGGCTCAACAGGACGAAACAGTTGATGAGATCTCTGCATGAAATCCAGTTGGTATAATTTCAGCAGCACCTTAAGACACAAACTTCTATTACTTACCCTGTTACCTTTGCTGTTAACCGCAATAGGCTTTGCCATTATGGCGGCCTATTGGACGACCAGTTATACCGATCGCCAACTCTACATGAAGGTTAGCGCAGACCTTTCTGTAGCCAGCGGCACCCTTAATTTTATGCAACAAGAACATCAAAACATTTTGATGCAGCTTGGTAACAGTTACGAATTCAGAACAAATCTTCAGCAAAACAACCGTCACGCTTTGCAAGGCCAGTTACACGAAATTCGCCAAAGCCGCTCCTTAGACTTCTTGAGATTCATTGATGCGCAAGAGCTAAACTCAACTCAAGAACCTTCATTACAAGAACTTTCTAAAAGATTGTTATTAAAAGAGAATTTAACCGGATTAGCAGTAATCCATAAAGACGAACTTGATCAAATTAATATGGGGCTTGGCGACAAAGGACATATCAATTTAATAGATACCCCACGCGCAATCCCAAGCAACAGAACCGTTGAAGACCGCTCCATGGTGCTTCGCGCTCTCGTGCCAATCACAGATGATTTTGGGCAGCTAATCGGCGTATTAGACTCAGGCTCCATTCTCAACAATACCACCGATGCTGTAGATACCATTCGTGATCTTGTCTACGGTGAAGGCACTCTTCCCGAAGGTGGCATCGGCACGGTCACCCTATTCCTTGATGATGTACGAATTAGCACCAATGTTCCTCAAGAAAGAGAATCAGTCAAAACTTCAGCACCATTAACACTTAAACAACGAGCAATCGGAACACGTGTATCGGCCGAAGTAAGAAAAGAGGTGCTAAGAAAAGGTGACAAATGGATAAACAGAGCGTTTGTAGTTAACGATTGGTACATCTCTGCTTATAAGCCACTACTTGATTTCAACAACAAGAAAATCGGGATGATCTATGCTGGTTTTACAGAGGCCCCTTTTACCAAGATTTATTACAAGACGCTAATCGAATCCGCTTCTCTTATCGCCTTGATCATGCTGGTCTCTGCCGTCCTTGTTTTCAAAAAGACTCAACTTATTATCCGCCCACTTAATAAAATCCACAAAGTGGTAACAGACATTCGTAACGGCGAAACCGACCATCGTATCGGGCAACTTGAAGCAGCCGATGAATTAGTTGAGCTAGCCGAACAGTTTGATGTCATGCTTGATCTAATTGAAGAGCGCGAGAAACAGATCAGACAAGCCAATGATCAGCTAGAGATTACAGTTGAAAAAAGAACTCGCTCATTAAAAAACCGTACGGATGCGCTCAAGCAGCATATCAAGCTACTAAAAAGCACCCGAAAGCAGCTTCTTGATAAAGAAAAGTTGGCCGTATTGGGTGAGCTTACCGCAGGTATAGCTCACGAAATTAATAACCCAGCAGCGGTAATCCTTGGAAATATGGATCTATTGGTTGCAGAGCTCGGCGATGCCGTTAAACCCGCTCAGGATGAAGTAGACATGGTTATTGAGCAGGTATATCGGATAAGATCCCTAATTAACAACCTACTGCAGTACAGTCGACCCGGTCAGTATTTAGAGCAATACGAACATTTACAGTTAAACAGTATTAGCGACGATACTTTGCAGCTAGTTTCTCATGCGCTTGAGAAACAGCAAGTGGTCGTAGAGCGAAATTATCATGCAACCTGTCCTATTGAAGTTAACTGCCAGCAAGTACAGCAAGTTCTGGTTAACCTAATACTCAACGCCTCACACGCACTCGAAGGCCCAGGCGTAGTAACTATTCAAACTGATGATTGGATTGAGAATGGAGAGATTAAAGGCGCAACCATTAGTGTTATAGATCAGGGAAAAGGCATTTCCGAAGAACATCTAGAGCGTATATTTGATCCATTCTTTACGACCAAGAAAAGCGGTACCGGACTTGGTTTATCTGTAAGTTACGGCATCATTCGCCGGCATGGTGGCGACATTACCGTCCGCTCTGAAGAAGAGCTTGGAACCATGTTCAAAGTTTATCTACTAAAAACCGCCAACCCCACGGGGGATGGCGGTGTCGATGGCATTCTGGATGGCCTTGCAGCCGCAGAAAGGACCAATAGGCGCGCTATGAACGCTTAGCCTGGATCTGAACTCCAAATGAGGCGACCGCATCGACTTAAATCATAACCTTGAAGGCGCTGAGCCAAGGACAGTCCCTCTGGACTCTGAAGGAATTCGAATAGGTTTTGCAGTAAGTTCCGGAAATAGACATTCCGCGGAACAACTAAGTCAAAGCTTTCATCGCACACTGGGATAAAGCCAAGCCCAAACTCTCTAGCTGCACTCAAGGTTCCCGGACCTATATCCGCCTCACCCTTTGCAATTAAAGAAGCAACTTCTCGCTCAGAGAATGCAACACTGCCTACAGTCAGCTGATCCTGCGGGAAAGCATGTCCAGCCAGCCACTCATTCAAAAAGCGCTGCGAGCCAGCACCTTCTTGACGTGTAACCCAGCGAGTACTGTAATCCAGCGCCTCATTGGGGTCTTGTAAGCGTTCGAGGTCCATCGGTCGCATAATCAAACCTTGGCTGCGGTTAAACAAATGAACCAAAATCCAATGCTTAGATTGCGAGAACTGTTGTAACAGCGCAGGATGTCGGACATCGCTTTCTTCGGCGCGCCCCCAATGAATCGCACAGGCATCAGCATGCCCCTGGGCAAGAAGCTCTAAACCAAGCTTTGTACCCGTTACCGTATAACTGAATAACGCTTTAGTTCTGAGATGTTGCGTCAATCTATTAGCTGCTGCCTGCAATAAAGGATCATCACTACCAGATAGCAACAATCGATCGGCCATCATGCCACTATGGCAGCTCTCCAATAACCAGCGATCTACCAGTGACTTGGGGAACAACCATTTACCAGTCAGTTTAGTTGCTGGAATCTCACCCTCAGCAGCCATTGCATACACTTTCTTCTCGTTCAGGTGCAAATAATCAGCCAGCTGCTTAACATTCATAAACGCTTGAGACATATCACTCATCTTATGCCTCCGTTCTTGCTTGCTTAACAGAATTTTGTTTAGGCGGTAACTGAACATCTCTGATCAATGATGCATTACCACTAAACTGTAGAAAATGCTTACCTTTGGCTCGAGCCAACATCGTGATACCCAGTTCTCTGGCCAACTCCAAACCCATCTGGGTTACACCTGAGCGAGACAGCAATACAGGAATCCCCATCTGCGCAACTTTAATAACCATCTCAGATGTTAAGCGACCCGTTGTGTAGAAAATCTTATTATCGGTATCTATTCCTTGAAGCCACATACGTCCAGCAAGTGTATCGACTGCATTGTGACGACCAACATCTTCAATAAAAGAAACCACTTGGTCACCTTCGCAGATAGCACAACCATGTACTGCACCCGCGTTCTTATAGGTATCGTTATGCTTATTAAGGTTATCTAACAGCGCATAAACAGTACTTTGCTTAATCGTTACTTCAGGTAATCTAACCTCCTCTAGCTTTTCCATTACGCTGCCAAACATCGTGCCTTGACCACAACCACTAGTCACTGTGCGCTGCTGAAGCTTTTCCTCCAAGCCTTCAGGTTCGCCATGGGTTACAACAGCGGCCGCTTCAACATCCCAATCTACCTGTATTGCTTTAAGATCAGATAGAGAATGTATAAAGCCCTGATTTCGAAGATAACCAAGGACTAACGCTTCAGGATCACCACCCAAAGTCATTAAGGTAACAATCTCTCTTTTATTTAGATAAATCGTTAATGGGCGTTCACAGGCAATTTGAACCTGTCGAACACTTCCTTGTTCGTCGATCGCCTCTACTTCGTGAGTAAGCTGCGCAGATGCATTACTTATTATGATTTCTGACACGTTTTGCATATTCCAACTCTATTAATACAGCGTCACGCCATCTTCTTCGTAACTTTCTCTCCTTAGTAGCAATTTACGTTCCTACCTTGCGATGACCTTATATTTTCTACCAATTAATACATTTAACTCTGCTTCCAGTAAGTACTAGGTCATTATAAGTGGGTCATTTTGTCCCAACCATTTAAAAACATGGGAATAATTGTCATAGCATTTGCGCATTAAGCACCTCTAAGCCCACCTATTCACGCTCAACAGCTATTAAATAAAGAGATGGCCCGTAGTTTGCAGAACTACAAAGGAGAATTCCCCACGACGGAAGACAAAAGATGTCTGCAACAAAAACAACAGATAACTGGCCACTTCAAGTTTCTCTTTCAGTTGAAAGCATTGAAGTTAACGGCTGGGATACAGAACGCTGGCAGATAGATGCCATTGAGCCTCATCAAGACGATAAGCCTAACTTCTTCCACCTTGATTTAGATCTGCACAAAGATGAACGAACAGCCTATCGCTTTAACTTAGACTCTCAGCAACCACACCTCTTTGTCTTGTGCAATGAAGACGAGATGGACAACACATTAACGCCAATCCACATAACAGCTAGTCAAGACGACGCTGCTTCTTTTATGGATGGCGAACATAAAATGTTAGAAGTTTCGATGCCGCAGGCCGTTCAATGCTGGATAGACACCTACCTAGGCATACACGGTGAACTAATCGATTGCGGTAAAAAGAAGAAAAAAGGCAAAGGACGTAGCAGTGAGCGATAACCAATCATTTTTTTCTCGCTGGTCACAACGTAAAGCTGAGCAGCAAGCTGAGCCAATAGAAGAATCTCAAACAGAAGCCGCTCTTTCAGAGGAAGCTGTTGATACCGAAGAGTTACCCCCTCTAACCGATGAAGATATGCCAGATATTGAATCACTGGATAACGATTCCAATTTCGAGCAGTTTTTTTCACCTGGTGTGTCAGAAGAACTTCGCAATCTCGCCCTAAGAAAACTATTCAGATTACCTGAGTTCAACATTCGTGACGGCCTTAACGATTACGATGAAGATTTCAGCAAAATGCCTGCACTTACCCAAGAAGTCGTTTCCAAACTTCGAAGTTGGGCAGATGAAAAAATCGAGGAAGCCGAAGAAGGATTTAAAGAAGGCGTTAGCGGCGAGACCGAAGAAGATCCAGAGAGCACCAACGATACGACCAAGGTCGAAAGCCGCGACTTTAGTGATCTAGATGATTCTGATGACTTAGGCGATGCCGATCTTGAATGCTAATTTTTTCAGCAACTTAGGACAAAGAGTCGGAATGACTCAACCCTTTTTGACCCATAGAGACACTTTGTCCCACCCTAACTTAAGAAAAACAAAAACGACAGACCTAAGTGCGCTTTAGGGGAATTTTTACAGCCAAAAACTGGTTCTCCGATTGCTTTATATAAACAACAAATTGTGACGAAAAACCTAAACGTTTGAGTCGCCCCTGAAATAGAGACTAAAGCATCGACAGAATGCACCCTATTTCAGTCAGTGAGGTAGAGAATGACGACAGAGCAGAGTGTAAACGCCAAAGCACGTGATTTGGCGATAAAACAAGTATCTTTTCCGCAGAACCTAGCGCCTGCGACAGTAACTTACAGC
Source organism: Neptuniibacter sp. QD37_11 (assembly GCF_047778105.1). NCBI lineage: Bacteria > Pseudomonadati > Pseudomonadota > Gammaproteobacteria > Oceanospirillales > Oceanospirillaceae > Neptuniibacter > Neptuniibacter sp. QD37_11. The sequence goes on from NZ_CP180552.1 coordinate 1,877,501, forward strand.
ACCTACGGTCACCTATTAATTACGGGTGCCGAGGACACTATTCGTTTAGCTGCAGCACAACTGTCCGGCATGGCAAGCATTACTCTTCTTGCTACCGACCCAATTAGCAATACTGATACTGATCATCTGCAACGCGCAATTGACGCTGCACCTGAACTTAAAGTTCACACGGCGAAGCTTAGCCAGACCAAAGGCTTCCTAGGTCAGTTTCAAGTTACTATCGATCATCAGGGTAATAACGAAAACTTCGCAAAGATTGCTCAGAATAAAAACTGCTTTGATCTGATTTTGAACTTGGGCCAAGAGTCTTTATTCACTACAGATCTAACGCCTGCTGGTTACTTCCACGTTTCACCTGAGAGCAGCAAGTTTTCTGAAGTAATAGAAGAGCTACCGAACTACATCGGTGAGTTTGAAAAGCCTCGTTATTTCCAAATTAATAATGACATCTGCGCACACAGCAATCGAGGTCAAACAGGCTGCACACGCTGCTTAGATGTGTGCCCTGCAGATGCGATTACCTCTTTTAAAGATTTAATCGAGATCAACCCACACATGTGCCATGGCGCTGGTGGTTGTGCCACAGCCTGCCCTACTGGAGCGATCTCTTACGCATTACCTCAACCGGTGATGCTACATAATTATTTGCACCGCCTGATTTCTACTTATCAGAATAATGGCGGCACAGAACCAACGATTCTGATCCATGATCATGAAGTTGGCGCTGAGATCATTGCTAACCATCCAGAGCTCCTTTCTGACAATGTTCTACCTGTGTCTCTAGAAGAAGTGGCAGCTGCAGGACAAGAAAGCTGGTTAGTCAGTTTAGCCTCAGGCGCTCAGCTAGTTTTACTGTTAGATACGCCTAATGTCCCTGAGATGGTTCGCGATCTGCTTAAGCGTGAATTAAAAACAACTCACGCTATGCTTGAAGGGCTAGGCTACTCTACTGAGCAGATTAAACTAATCACACAAGATGATCTGCCTAACGACCAAGCTGCTTCGTCTTACCGCACTATCCCAACTATTTCAGTTGTAACTGAGACAAATAAGCGTGAAGCATTATTCGTTGCTCTAGAGCATTTAACAGAGCATGGCGAAACTGCAAACCAAGATTCTATTGCCTTGCCGGCGGGCGCTCCTTTCGGTCAGGTCAACGTAAACAGCTCAAGCTGTACATTGTGCCTGTCTTGCGTTGCCGTCTGTCCCACCCAATCTCTGACTGATGGCGGAGAAATGCCGGCCCTTAATTTCCGTGAACAAAGCTGCGTGCAATGCGGCATGTGTGAAAGCGCATGTCCTGAAAATGCAATTGAGCTTGTTACACAGCTAAATCTAAAAACTGAACGCGCAAAACCCGTTCAGATCCACACAGACGAAGCATTTGAATGCATCTCGTGCGGCAAGCCATTTGCGCCTAAACGCACTGTAGACAAAATGATCGAGAAGCTGAGCTCTCATCGTTTCTTCCAAGGCGATGCCATTCAACGATTAAAAATGTGTGAAGACTGTCGTGTAAATGACATCTACACCGATCTGACCGCTAACCCTGAAAAGCAACTAGAACTGTAAGGAGCAGGATATGACTAACATGATCAATGCAGCCCCTGCTCTACAAGAAACAGATGAGCTTCGCGCAGACATTTACGCACTACTAGCAACAATGCTACGCAAACAGCCTGAAGCTGACCTACTTGCTTGGTTAAAAGAGCTTGAATCAGATCAGGATGAAGACACACCAATGGCTCGAGCTTGGAGCACCCTTGCTCTAGCTGCGAAACACTCTGAGCCATCTCAACTAGAAGATGAATACACCCAACTATTCATCGGTGTAGGACGTGGTGAGTTAATGCCGTTTGCGTGCTGGTACTTAACCGGCTCCCTAATGGAAAAACCACTAGCTTTCCTACGTGAAGATCTTGAAATTCTTGGTTTTGAACGCCAAGAAAACGTGAAAGAACCAGAAGACCACATTGCGGCGCTATGTGAAGTGATGAGCATGCTGATCCGCACAGGTCGTGGTTATGAAGTACAACACCAGTTTTGGCAGAAACATATCCAAACCTGGGCAGAAAAGTTTTTTACAGATTTGCAGAGCGCAAAAACTGCCGTTTTTTATACTGCGGTTGGCTTGTTAGGTCATGCGTTTATGCAACAGGAAGATAACTGGTACCTGCAGTTATCACCTGCCGCACGTGAGGGCGGAAAACAATAAAAACAGGGCAAAGACAGACAAAATCTGTCGACGTTGATGCGGAGAAACAAAATGAGCCAGCAAGAAAAGCCTAACACAGGCCGCCGCGGCTTCTTGAAGAAACTTGGATTAGCGGGTACTGCCGCTGGTGCAGTTGCCGTAGCAGGCACAGCACAAGCAAAAGTTACTACTGCTGAATCAGGTGAGAAACAGGAAGGTTCCGGTTACAAAGAAACTGAGCACGTTCGTAACTTTTACGAAACTTGTCGTAACTGATAGCCGCAAGAGGTGAGGAAATGAGACTAACGAAAAAATCCGATCAGCCTGCGGCTCCGTCGAAGGCAACCGGTCTAGGTTTGAGCCGCCGTCGCTTCCTGAAGAACTCAGGTGTAGCAGCGGGTGGTGTTGCGACTGCAGGTATCATGGCACCAGGCATGATGAAGCAAGCTGAAGCTGCGACTGTAGCTCCAGGCGCACCTACAGAAGTAAAACGTACTATCTGTTCACACTGCTCTGTAGGTTGCGGTGTTTACGCTGAAGTACAAAATGGTGTTTGGACTGGTCAAGAGCCAGCATTCGACCACCCATTCAACGCAGGTGCACACTGTGCTAAAGGTGCAGCCCTACGTGAGCACGGTCACGGTGACCGTCGTTTGAAATACCCAATGAAGCTTGTTGATGGCAAATGGAAGAAAATCTCCTGGGAAGACGCTATCAACGAAGTTGGTGACAAAATGCTACAGGTTCGTAAAGAATCTGGCCCAGATTCAGTTTACTGGTTGGGTTCGGCTAAATTCAGCAACGAACAAGCTTACTTATTCCGTAAATACGCAGCAATGTGGGGTACTAACAACGTAGACCACCAAGCGCGTATCTGTCACTCAACAACTGTAGCCGGTGTAGCAAACACTTGGGGTTACGGTGCGATGACAAACTCATTCAACGATATCCACTTCGCAAAATCTATTTTGCTAATTGGTTCTAACCCAGCTGAAGCTCACCCTGTTTCTCTACAGCACATCTTCCGTGCTAAAGAGCGCAACAAGGCGCACATCATCTGTGTTGACCCTCGTTTCACTCGTACAGCAGCTCATGCGAACGAATACATCCGCATTCGCCCAGGCTCTGACGTTGCGTTCATCTGGGGCCTACTGTGGCACATCTTTGAGAACGGTTGGGAAGACAAGCAGTTTATCCAACAGCGCGTATACGGCATGGACGAAGTTCGTGCAGAAGTGAAAAACTGGACACCAGAAGAAGTTGAAAGTGTTACTGGTGTTAAAGAAGCACAAATGCGCCGCGCCGCTAAAGAGCTAGCTGAAAACCGTCCAGGTACTGTTATCTGGTGTATGGGTGGTACTCAGCATACTACGGGTAACAACAATACTCGTGCTTACTGCATCTTGATGCTTGCCCTAGGTAACATGGGTACATCTGGTGGCGGTACTAACATCTTCCGTGGCCACGATAACGTACAGGGTGCTACTGACCTTGGCGTACTATCTCACACACTACCTGGTTACTACGGTCTTTCCGACGGTGCTTGGAAGCACTGGTCAAAAGTTTGGGACGTAGATTTCGAGTGGATGCAAAGCCGCTTCGACCAGAAAGTTCACCGCAAACTGAAACCTATGAACAACAAAGGTATTCCAGTTTCTCGTTGGATTGACGGTGTTCTAGAAGACAAAAACTTGATGGATCAGAACGATAACGTTCGCGTTATGGTTGCTTGGGGTCACGCTGTGAACTCCCAGACTCGTGGTCCAGAAATGAAAAAAGCGATCGAAAAACTAGATACGCTAGTAATCGTTGATCCGTATCCAACTCATGCTGCGGTAATGTCTGATCGTAAAGACGGTGTTTACCTGATCCCAGCATGTACTCAGTTCGAGACTTACGGTTCTGTTACAGCTTCTAACCGTTCCCTACAGTGGCGTGACCAGGTTATCGAGCCTCTATTCGAATCTAAGCCTGACCACGAAATCATGTACTTGTTTGCTAAGAAGTTCGGTTTCGAGAAGCAACTGTTCAAAAACATCGCTATCCAAAACGGCCAGCCTGTAGTTGAAGACATCACGCGTGAATTCAACAAAGGCATGTGGACTATCGGTTACACAGGTCAGAGCCCTGAGCGTCTTAAACTACACCAGAAAAACTGGCACACGTTTAACTACGACACGCTTGCAGGTGAAGGCGGTCCAGCTAATGGCGAATACTATGGTATGCCATGGCCATGCTGGGGTACTGCTGAGCAGGGTCACCCAGGCACACCAATCCTTTATGATACAAGCAAATCTGTAGCTGAAGGTGGTTTGACCTTCCGTGCACGTTTCGGTGTTGAACGTGACGGCGTTAACCTACTAGCTGAAGGTTCTTTCGGTAAAGGTTCTGACATTAAAGACGGTTACCCAGAATTCACTGACAAACTTCTTAAGAAGCTTGGCTGGTGGGATGACCTGACTGCTGAAGAGAAGAAGCTGGCTGAAGGCAAAAACTGGAAGACTGACCTTTCTGGTGGTATTCAGCGTGTTGCTATCGCTCACGGCTGTTCTCCATTCGGTAACGCGAAAGCACGTGCTGTTGTTTGGACATTCCCAGACAAAGTACCTCTACACCGTGAACCGCTATACACGACTCGTCGTGACCTAGTAAGCAAGTACCCAACTTGGGATGACTCTGAGTCCATGTACCGTCTACCGACTATGTACAAGTCTATTCAGGACAAAGATCTTTCTAAAGAGTACCCAATCATTCTTACTTCCGGCCGACTGGTTGAGTATGAAGGTGGTGGTGAAGAGACGCGTTCTAACCCATGGCTTGCTGAACTACAACAAGACATGTTCGTTGAAGTACACCCTGCTGATGCAAATACTCTTGGCTTTAAAGATGGCGAAGATGTATGGGTAGAAGGTGCTGAAGGCGGTAAAGTTCTTGTTAAAGCACTTGTTACACGCCGTGTAGAACAAGGCGTTGCATTCATGCCATTCCACTTCGGTGGTAAGTTCCAGGGTAAAGATCTAACTGATAAGTACCCAGAAGGTGCAGCACCTTATGTAGTGGGTGAAGCAGCTAACACTGCTACCACTTACGGTTATGACCCAGTTACACAGATGCAGGAAACTAAAGTTACCTTGTGTCGCGTTCAGAAAGCTACTGCGTAAGGAGTAACAGACAATGGCTAGAATGAAATTCCTCTGTGACTCCAAGCGTTGTATCGAATGCAACGGCTGTGTTACAGCATGTAAAAACGCAAATGAAGTGGAATGGGGTATCAACCGTCGCCGCGTTGTAACGATCAACGATGGTGAACCGGGTGAAACTTCGATCTCCGTAGCATGTATGCATTGTTCTGATGCTCCATGTATGGCGGTCTGCCCTACTGACTGTTTCTATCAGACAGACGACGGCATCGTATTGCATAACAAAGACCTATGTATTGGTTGTGGTTACTGCTTATACGCTTGCCCATTTGGTGCACCACAGTTCCCTAGCGACGCTGCTTTCGGTGAGCGTGGCAAGATGGACAAATGTACATTCTGTGCAGGCGGCCCAGAAGAGGACAACAGCCCTGAAGAGAAAGCTAAATACGGTGCTAACCGTATTGCTGAGGGTAAACTGCCACTATGTGCAGAGATGTGCTCTACAAAAGCCCTACTTGCTGGTGATGCCAACGACGTTTCTGACATCTTCCGTGAGCGTGTGATCTACCGTGGTCACAACGACGGTGCTTGGTCTATGACAGAAGAAGATCTGTCTTACGACGCAACTCAGAAAGTCTGATAAACCCAACAGGTTGCTGGGAGTTCGCTCCCGGCACATTGACTAGAGGGGACATTATGCTCCGCTTTATATTGCCATCTCGAATTGTTTTGCTTATTGCGCTCCTTTTTTCAGGCTTTGCTCAAGCAGTACCTTCAGATGCCAAAGTTGCTGGCTTTGCTGGCGCTGACTATTGGCAGGTTGTGAAGGAAGCTGAAGAAGGTCGCACTCAAGTTCAAGCTCGAGAAGCAGGTCAATTGATCAATGTGAAAGGCGAAGAATGGCGCCACTGGCGTAACCAATGGGTTACACCTGCAGGTGCTTATGCTATTGGCGGTACGCTCGCTGTTCTAGCAATTTTCTACCTAATCGTTGGTCAGAAAAAACTTGATCACCCGCGTTCTGGTCAGCTTATTGAGCGGTGGAAACGTCTAGATCGAGCAAACCATTGGACTGTGGCTATCCTGTTTATCATCTTAGCAATCTCTGGTTTGAGCATCCTTTACGGGAAGTTCTTCTTAAGAGCAGCAATGGGTGATTCGTTGTGGGCAAGCTACATTATGCTTTGCAAGCTAGCGCATAACTACTTAGGTCCGATCTTTGTAATCGGCCTATTGTTTATGATTGTTCGCTGGATCAAACATAACTTCTTTAACCGAACAGACCTAATCTGGTTCCTAAAAGGTGGCGGCATTATCGGCAAAGCCCACCCTAGTGCTGGATACATGAATGGCGGTGAAAAAGTTTGGTTCTGGCTTCTAACAATCGTTGGTATCGTTGTTTGCGGTAGTGGCTTGGTTTTGGATTTCCAAAACTTCGGTCAAGTTCGTGAAACTATGCAGATTGCCAACTTACTACATGCTGCTGGTTCTTTGATTCTGATTGTTGGTTCTTTTGGTCACATCTATATCGGTACTGTAGGTACTGAAGGTGCACTAGAAGGAATGAAGACAGGTTACGTTGACGAAACCTGGGCTAAACAACATCACGACCTATGGTACGAAGAGGTTAAAGCTAAACAAGATAGCTAATATCTGTTTGCTTAATATCTCTTACCCGGTGCCTTTTATTCGATGATATAGATCTCAATAAAAGGCACATCACTATCTTCACCATAACGTTTGTACATACCCTGACAAACGTGCTTCTTTTGCCGGCTTACCTAAGCCGGCTTTTTTGTTTAACACCTCTCGCTCAATACCCTCTTCTGTAAGAACTTAAAGATGATCTACATCTACTTCTGTCGTGAACTTGTTTCTACGTAATGAGATTAACGAGCGAAATTTTCTAAGATTCGGATCACTGGCTAAGTCACGACGAGCAAACGCCTCGTATGCTTCCATATCCGGCACCATAATAACCAATACAAAATCGATATCACCCGTCACTTGGTAACACTGAGTAACCTCTGTGGCGTCCTGCATTTTTCGCATAAACATGTCGTGAACATCGATAGAGTCTCTTATCATCTCTACCTCTACGATGATATTCAGCACCTTACCTAAAGCCCTCGGGTTTACTATGGCCACATCGGCCATAATGATGCCCTGCTCACGTAACTGTTTAACCCTTCGCAAACATGCTGGCGGAGACAAACCTACCTCCTCAGCCAGTGCTTGGTTACTTATTCGATTATCCACCTGTAGACATTTAAGAATATGACGATCAATACGATCTAATTGAACATCCATTAGATTCCACTCATTAACTTTTTTTTTGAATTAAATTAGAAAATAACCGTAAAAACAAAATTTTTATTAACTAATAGGATAGTTTTTCTAATTTTATTTTCACAAGCTTAATTAAAATAGCTAATTCAATCTACTGAAGCATAACCATGATGATTAAGCCAGTAAGTACACATGACCTATTAACCAAAACACTGCCCGATCTTGGTCGGGAGATCTATGCTGTCTGCTTACTGCTATTCAAGCTAACCATACCTATCATCATTGCTGTGAAGATTTTGGAAGAGATTGGTGCCATTCCTTACATCAGCGCTGTATTAGAACCACTGATGCTGTTTGTTGGACTGCCTGAATCCATGGGGATCGTCTGGGCAACAACCATGTTGACCAATATCTATGCAGGCTTAGTAATTTTCTTTCAGGCAGCACCTCAAGAGAACCTCACTGTTGCCCAAGTTACAGTTCTGGGCACTATGCTCCTTGTAGCTCACGGACTACCGCTGGAATTACGAATCACTCAAAAAGCAGGTATGCGTCTTATATTCGCCCTGCTTTTGCGTTTTGTGGGCGCGCTTGTATTAGGCGCTCTACTTAATCTGACCTATTCTGCCGGCGACTGGCTTAACACACCAGTCGAGCTTTTGTGGCAACCTGAAGCTACTGATCCAAGCCTGATTAACTGGGTACTCACCCAGCTACAAAGCCTTGCTATGATCGTGGTAATAGTCACAGCACTGCTCACACTTCTAAAGCTTCTCCGCTGGCTACACATAGAACGCTTAATGATTTGGCTGTTACAACCTTTTTTAAGGCTAATGGGCATCAGTAAGAAAGCTACATCTCTTGCGATCGTCGGCGTGACCCTTGGATTGTCGTTTGGCGGTGGTTTACTTATCCGTGAAGCAGAAAGTGGCAATGTTAGCCCTAAAGACTGCTTTTCAGCGCTTTGCTTACTTAGTCTGTGCCACAGTTTAATCGAAGACACCTTACTCATCATGACTATGGGGGCTGACCTTTCTGGAATTCTTTGGGCTAGGCTGATTTTCAGCATTCTAGTCATCAGCTTGCTAACCCGATTAGTCTCTTTAACCAGTGATAGTTTTCAGCAACGTTTTCTGTTTAGAGACGTATCACTCCCTAACATCCAAAGCCCAAAATAGTAATTTGATATGCAAAATCTGAGTGCCAATGAGCACCAAAAAGGTATCTATTATGCCGTCGCCGCTTTTGTTATGTGGGGGCTTGTACCGGTTTATTTTAAAGCAGTTGATGACGTACCTGCATTCGAAGTCTTAGCACATCGAGTTGTTTGGTCTGTAGTTTTTCTGGGGCTTTTCCTCTTACTTAAAGGTAAGCTGAGTGAGCTTACTACGCTTAGAAACTCCCCTAAAATCTTGCTCAGCCTCGGCCTATCAGCATTAGTTATTTCTATTAATTGGCTAGTATTTATATGGGCGGTCTCCGAACAAAGGATTGTTGAAACAACCCTAGGTTATTTTATTAACCCATTGATAAATATAGTTTTTGGATTCTTTATATTTTCGGAAAGACTTCGTTTCTTACAAATGATCGCGGTTGCCATTGCCGCTGTAGCAGTGCTTTACCAAATCATTTTAATTGGTGAATTACCCTGGGTAGCTCTGACGCTAGCGACCAGCTTTTCTATCTATAGTGTCTTAAGAAAGAAGATCCCGATAGACTCAATTACAGGCCTATTAGTTGAGACTCTATGGCTGTTTCCAATGGCCTTGGTTTATATGCTTTGGCTTAGTTCACAAAGTAATTTTGTACTGCTAAACGGCTCTAAAGATATACAAATTCTACTGCTAGCTGCAGGGCTAGTAACTAGCTTACCTTTGATAGCGTTTGCGGCAGGCGCAAGAAGATTAAGTCTTACAATGGTTGGCCTACTCCAATACATCGGGCCAAGCATCGCATTTCTTATTGCTGTGTTTTATTACAACGAACCTATGGACCAAAATCGGCTCATTACGTTTGTAATGATCTGGATTGCTTTGGCGATATTTAGTGTGGAAGGCGTGCTCGTGCAACGACGCAAAAAGCAGGATGTGCTAACGCCTACAACAGCAGAGAATACTCAAGGCTAGGACAACGCCTAACCTTGGTGAATGTGTTCTATTTAGCTTGCTTGTCTTTCATTTTGGCATTAGTTAAGAACAAAGCTAAACCGAGTAAAGCCACTGATGCTGCATACATAAGAAGATCTGACGGTTCTGATATTTCCATCTCTGTACTTAAAGATAGAAACTTAACAATCAACATCATGATGACCATAGCGCCCAATTTACCTTTAAGCTGATCAATACTCTCAATAACCAGCAACTTTGGCCGTTGACTACTCCCCCCCTCAACATTCATCTTACTGATAAAGATTTCGTAGATACCAAAACTAAACATCAACATCACGCCGGCCATCAAAGCCTGATCAATGATTTCTATAAGGATCATTAGTAGCTCAGTCCGCGCATTCAAACCAATTCCTTCAGAGAACGCTACTTGCGCTAAGTGAACAAAGTCATATATCACAAAGCCCACCAGCAACAATGCACCAGCCATTACAGAAAAAACGGTCAAAAGCATAATCCATCTCAATGACCATAATCCTTGCTCAACCTTTCTCATCACCTAACTCCTTTTTTAAGGTGTAATACTGAAAATTTGCGCAAGTATTTCACATGATAATTGAATTAAAAACGCTCCTTCAGGACTGTTTTTATAATCCAACTGCCTGATAAATATGATGCTTATAGCATGACCTAATGACTTATAAAAGAACGACATTTTTTTCACTAAAAGATCTATTCAACCTTGCCAAACAACAGTAAAGTTCACGCTGAATTATTTACTCGAGTTTAGGTCACCATGAGCACGCTAACCCTTCAGGACAAATTCTTTAAACTCCGCAACAATCGCATATTTGAATTTTTTGTTGTTGCAGTCATTATCTTTTCTGCCTTGGTTATTGGCGCAAAGACCTACGACATTCCTGATCATGTATTAACGTTTATAAGCTGGCTTGATACAGGCATCACTCTATTCTTCCTAGTTGAGATAACGGTACGCTTTATCGGTGAACCGGATAAGAAGAACTTCTTCAAGAACCCTTGGAACGTCTTTGACACAATCATCGTCGTCGTTAGCTTAATTCCGATCCAAGACAGTGAAATGGCACTGATCGGTCGACTGATCCGTATCTTCCGTGTATTACGAATGGTATCTATGGTGCCAGAGCTACGCTTGCTCCTTAACTCTCTGATTAAGGCCCTTCCGCAGCTTGGTTACGTTATCCTGTTGATGTTCATCATCTTCTATATCTATGCAGCAATCGGTGCTTCATTCTTTGCCCATATCAACCCGACACTTTGGGGAGACATCTCAATCTCGATGCTCACTCTATTTAGGGTGATGACATTCGAAGATTGGACGGATGTTATGTATGAAACCATGGCAGTGTATTCATTTAGTTGGATTTTCTACTTAACCTTCATCTTCCTAACTACATTTGCCTTCCTAAACATGGTTATCGGTATCGTTGTAAATGTTATGGAAAATGAGCACGCAGAAGAAGCCAAAGAGAAAGCATTGGCAGATGGCGATTTAACCATCGAAGACCTTTCTAAGCAGATCGAAGAGCTAAAGCAGCTCATTAAAGAGAAACAGTAAAACTACAAGGGGAGCCATTTGGCTCCCCTTTTACTTAAAGCATACAATTGAGGTTAATTTTCCGTACTTTGTTTACGAAAGGCACACGCCCCGTCAACTAGCTTATCTTGCAGTAATAGGTCCTTACACGCTTCACACCATGCTTTATTGTCAGGGTCGCATAATGTCGATACCGCCTGACCAAGATTTTCAGCTTTTTCTTCAGCGGTCGTAGGCTTTAGTTTGTTTTTTCGTTTATAACTTAGGGTCATAGCATCCTTGTCCATCTCGTGGGTATCTATTCTGGAAACACGATTAACTCTTGTGATTCTTTCCATGGTTTATATTTCTTCATAACACTAAGAAAGAGATCTGATTCTTTAAAATCTAATAACCAACTTTGCACATGCGGATAATCTGAAGCATTAAACCAATCAAGATCTACATGCGCGAACTGTCTAATGAATGGTAAAAGCGCATAATCAGCTAACGATTTCCCACCAGCTAGTAGAGTTCCTCTATTCTGATTTAAGAGCTCTTCTAGTTGAACCAACCATAACTCACATTTGTTACGGTAATAGGTCTGCGAGTGCTCTGGGTGTCGATCAGAGTATTTATACTTATCTAACCAGCCTTTAAACTCATTATCATTTTCCTGGATCAATTGATCTACCTGGTTACGATCCGCTTCAAGCCAATCGTCACTATCATTCTGGGCCAAAGCCCAATACATGATATCCAAACTTTCATCAATCACTGTACCATCAGGAAGCAATAATACAGGCACCGTGCCTTTAGGTGAGATTTCCAGCATATGTTCGGGTTTATCTCGAAGCACGATCTCTCTGAGCTCTACTTCAGCACCAGATTGCGCAATGGCTAAGCGCCCTCGAATGGCATAGGGGCAACGACGAAATGAATATAGGATTGGTCGATTCATATTCTGATCTATTTTGGCTGATAAGCACAGAAACCCGGCTTAGGACCCACCTTAGGGTGATTTCTACATGTATCAGGACGTTGCAGATAGATAGTACACAGTCTCGTTTTTTGATCTAGATAGATACAATCATCATTAGCATAGCGCGATAGGGTGTAAATCTCTGATTTATGATTAAAGTGCCCTACCACACCCTCTTTCATCAAACGCTTCGCTAAACGCTTCGCTGGCTCACCTGCCTCGAACTCATCCACTACACCCATTCTTACTAAATCACTAAAGCGAACCTCTACAGGCAAACTACAGCAAGTACCTCTGCAAGAATCGCAGTGACTACTCTTATACTTTACCCAAGTGCTCAAGTTATCTACATTGGCTGCTGGAATTGTTTTGTTCATTTAGATTCTTCAGCGTGCTATAAATTTGAGGGCGATCATAGCATCATCAAATGCATGAACAACCCCTAATTTTTTATTCGGAGCTTTAATGTCTGAAACCAGTTTTACAGATATTTTCACCCAACAAAAAAGATGGCGAATCATAGATGAGCCAATCTGCTGCAACCCTATACAAGCTCTTGAACAAGATTTCGCCTTATTAAAAGAGGTCGCACAAACTAAACGGGGAGCAACCGCACGCATTTGGGAAACAACCCAATGCCTAGTTGCCACTAGGAAGGAAACTCGATTTCCAAACTTTGATCAAGCCTGCCAACAGCTTGAACAAGAGCATTGGCCCGTTATCGTCCGTGATAGTGGCGGCACCGCAGTTCCTCTGCAACAAGGCATTATCAACCTAGCCATAATATTTCCGCAGCGTACAGATCAGGCTTTTGATTTAGATTTGGTCTATATCGCCTTATGTGAACCTATTAAACGTGCACTATCCCAGATCGGACTCAATGCAGAATATGGCAGCACAGAAGGCTCTTATTGTGATGGCCGTTACAATCTCAATGTAGGCGGGCTCAAGATTACTGGTACAGCACAAAAAATCATGTTGTCACCACCTAACAACAAAAACATTAAACAAGGAGTGCTTGCCCAAGCGATGCTGATGGTAGATGTTGATGCTGAAAATGGCACTCATTGGGTTAATCGCTTTTACCAACTAGCCGGAAATGATCGTCGCTTTAAACCTGAGGTCGCAACTAGTCTTATTAACCTTGTTGACACTGCACAACTACCTGAAGAATTTACTGCCTTCATTAGATCGCTGATTATCGAAGAGTTAAAAAAACTAACCTTGTCACGCTAATTTAACAATCGCACGCAATAATAGGCAGCGTTCACGGACACGAGCTGCCGGGCAAAGGAAAGCCCAACTCTCTAAATTTGGCATGCATACCTAAATACTTATCATCCTAATAGCTTGTTCTTATTGATAATTTATTGCTTTAATGTAGTGACAACAATAAAAATACGAGCTGATGACCTATGCGTGCGCATAAACATTATTCTCAAGCTGATCTAAAGAAAGTTATCACTGAATTAGCCACTACATTTAGTGATCGAATCGACCTATCTAAACCTGTATGTGAACAGCATGGTCAAGGCGAAGATAGCTATGGCTGTATCGCGCCCGATGCGGTTGTCTACCCTTTCAGTAATGAAGAAGTAGCTCAGGTCGTCAAGCTCTGCAATCAATATAAGATTCCAGTCATTCCCTTTGGCGTTGGCTCTTCTGTTGAAGGCCATCTACTCGCCGTCAACGGTGGCATATCAATCGATCTATCAGAAATGGATCAGGTAATAGAAATCAATGCCGCGGATATGGATTGTCGCGTTCAAGCAGGTGTAACAAGGGAAGCGCTCAATCTAGCCTTGCGCTATGACGGCTTATTTTTCCCAGTTGATCCTGGTGCTAATGCGAGTATTGGCGGTATGGCTGCAACACAAGCCTCAGGCACTAATGCCGTACGTTATGGCACCATGCTAGATGCCGTTATCGGTTTAACTGTGATTACACCTGAAGGCGAAATTATAAAAACAGGCACACGTAGCCGAAAAAGTTCAGCTGGTTACAACTTAACGCAATTGCTAGTAGGCTCCGAAGGCACCTTAGGCGTTATCACAGAGATTCAACTTCGCCTTCACCCTATTCCCGAAGTTATTCGCTCAGCCGTATGCAACTTTAAAACCGTTGCTGATGCTACTGATACTGTTATCAATGCTATGCAGCTCTCTATTCCCCTTGCCCGAATAGAGCTACTTAACAAGGCCCAAATGGAAGCTTGCATTGAGTTTTCTCAGCTAAATGAACTTGCTGCAGCACCGACCCTATTTATTGAGTTTCACGGCTCTAAAGCCAAGATCGAAGAAGACATTACGCTCCTAAAAGATATCTGCAATGAATTCGGTGGTAGTGAATTTATTTGGGCTGAAAACACCGAAGATCGCAACCGGCTTTGGCAAGCACGACACAATGCTTACAATGCGGCTCATCAGATTATTCCTAATGGTAAGGTACTTACGACCGATGTATGTGTTCCAATTTCAGCTCTAGCTAGAAGCATCTTACAAGCCGAAACAGATGCTGAGTTAAGTAACTTACCCTGCCCAATCGTTGGCCATGTTGGTGACGGTAACTACCACGTATTAATTGTTTTCGATCCAGAAAATCACAACCAACATCAAGCCGCTAAAACACTCGCAGAAAGGATAGTCAATAACGCCCTAGCACTAGGCGGTACCTGTACTGGTGAACACGGAATCGGCTTTGGTAAAAAACAGTATCTTCTTAATGAGCATGAAACTTCGATAAACAGCATGAAGCTTGTTAAGCGGGCTTTAGATCCCAACAACATTATGAACCCCGGCAAGGTAATTGACTTGTGAGGCAAAAGCATTGATCAAACAAATACTTTTCTACAGCTCCCTGCTCACATGCTCATACCTAATCACTGGCTGTGACAGCTCCGAAAATCAAAGCCTTACCCCTCATCAAACCACAACCACTCATCCAACAAATTCTACTACTCCCCATCAAGCACAACCATCAACAGAGCTGATTCCTGAAGGCATCCTTTCTACTGATAAGCTAGAGCCTTTCTGGGGCGATCTTGATGAAATGAAAGATCGAAAGCTGATCAGAGCCTTAGTCACGTATAGTAAGACCGACTTTTTCATTCATGACGGCAAGATCAAAGGACTACAAGCCGAACTGCTACAAAACTACGAAAACCATATAAATAAAGGGATTAAGAAAGAGATAGACAAAACAAAGATTGTCTATATTCCTGTTACCTTTGATCAACTAATCCCCTCTCTTGTCGAAGGCAAAGGCGACATCAGTGCAGCGCTACTAACCGCGACAAACGAAAGAAAAAAGTTAATAGATTTCACAAAGAGTAAATATTCAGAAGTATCCGAAGTTATTATCAGGCACAAAACCGCACCAAAAATTGATTCATTAGAAGACCTTGCAGGAAAGACTATTCTCGTTCTGAAAGGAAGCAGCTACGCAGAGCACCTGCATCGATTAAATAAACAAGCCGTATTTAAAGAAAATTCCATCCATATAATTGAGGCTGATAGCACCTTACTTAGCGAGGATATTTTAGAGATCGTAAATGCGGGTATTTATAACTACACCATCATTGATGATTACAAAGCCAGACTCTGGCTTAAAGCTCTAACCAATTTAGAGATAGCTGAACAAATTAGTTTGAGCAAAAAGAACAGTCTGGGCTGGGGAGTTAGAAAACAGACGCCTCTTCTTCAGGACAGCCTGAATGAATTCATCCATTCGAACGTTCAGAAAGGCTCTCTTCTCGGCAATATCTTAATCAAACGCTACCTAGGTTCAACTAAGCGAATAACAAATCCCCTACTCGATTTGGAACGCGACCGCTTAATTCGCTTACTACCTCATTTTGAAAAATACGCAGAAAAGTACCAATTAGATCCTCTTGCATTGGCAGCACAGGCTTATCAGGAATCCCAACTCAAACAGGACACAAAAAGCCATAAGGGCGCAGTCGGAGTAATGCAGTTACTGCCTTCAACTGCAGCCGATCCAAATGTGAATATCAAAGAGATACACAAGGTAGATAACAATATACATGCGGGTGCAAAGTATATGGATTTCCTATCTCGACACTATTTACCCTCTGAAGAGATCACGCCTATCAATCGCTTTCTCTTAAGCTTAGCCGCCTACAACGCTGGTCCTGGCAATCTACGAAAAATGCAAAAACTAACGACTAAAATGGGATTAGATCCAAACGTGTGGTTTGGAAATGTTGAGATCGCAGCAGGCAGGATTATTGGACAAGAAACAGTACATTATGTTTCTAGCATATATAAATATTACACGATCTATAATTTATCCAAACTTATCTATACCGAAAGGGTCCATACTCTTCAGCAATACGTAAAATAGCAATTGGAAGATAAAACAGAAAGGGACAGGCTAATGAAAAAGATAATCACGGGCTTTTGTTTAATTGCCTTAGGTGGATGCTACAGCATACCAAGAACCTTACCCGCAGATAGCTATTTGATAGATACAAGAATGGGGCTGATGTGCCATGTTACCGAGTGCTATTACCTTGATCTAATTGGTAGCTCATCCGACGAGCTCACAGTCGCAAAAGCATATGGCCTACCCGTTAAAACATACACATGGTCAACAGAACAGTTTGTCGAACTGATGCTCAACCCTCCAGAACAGCTTTATAAAGCCGAAAAGCTTTCTAATCATGAATTCCAGATACCCAATAACGCAGCGACGACAGCGGCCTTCAAGGTACTAGACGATGAAGACCTACTAATCTATCGTATTGGAGGTAATAGCAAAGGTTTGTAGATTATTAAACGATAATTATGGCTTTTCTAACCAAATACGCCATGTAGTAGATCCATTAACACGCAGATAATATTCGCCGACTTCTTCGATCAAGTAAGTATCTTCACCACCTCCACCTATGTGGAGGTTTTGAACGATATTATCTTCACTATCGTGCAACGCTAATACAAAGATGGCACCGTCACTCTGAAACCTTAATTGGGAAGGCTCAGAGATCTTAAAGATCTCCGTTTTAGCTGTACGCTTACCTGCAAAATTTGGCTTCTTTGCACTCAGCGCTTTTAAATCTAAATTATCGTAACACTCCAAACGCCTATCTGGCTGTACTATAGCCCTGCATTGTTCAAATGCCGTATTCACATCAGCAGAAGCAGAAGAAGATAAAGATGCTGCTAGCAAGCCAGTGGACACAAGAGCCAATATAGAGCACTTCTTAACAAACATAATAAGAAATCCTAATTCTGTTGCAGTAAGCGGAGATGATCATAAGACTTAGCTTTCGTTTGCAGCTTACAGCTACGCTCATCCTCTGAGTCATCACACAAAACCTTCACGCCATCTGGGTAATGACTCAGGTTTTTACATTGTGCAATAAACAATAGACCACCACTTTCGGTCTCATTACGCACTAAGCTCTGTTCGACACAATCAGACTTCATCATTATGAGCCGTTTTACTTGATAGTCTTTTACAGAGGCAAAAGCACTCACAGAGACAAAACTTAAAATAAGGATAGATAAAGTATTACGCACGAAAACCTCCCTTTAAATCAGAGTGTTAAATAATCTTAACATCTAAAAATTAATTTCAGGGGTTTCGGGAAATGAGACAGACCTAAAGTACCAATTATACTAACACCCTAAGTCTAGGCAGAATTAAGACATAAAAAAGCGGCCCTCAAAGGGGCCGCAATAAACGCAAGAAGCTACATGAAATAGCTTGCTTGAGAGCTAGCAATGTTCAGATGCCAGCTCTCGTGGACTTCCGATTAGAAGAAGCCTAGAGGACTTTCGCTGTAGCTAACCAACATATTCTTAGTTTGCTGGTAGTGTTCAAGAATCATCTTGTGAGTCTCACGACCTACACCAGATTTCTTGTAACCGCCGAACGCAGCGTGTGCTGGGTATAGGTGGTAGCAGTTCATCCATACTCGACCAGCCTGAATGCCACGACCCATGCGGTAAGCAACGTTAGTGTCACGTGACCATACGCCTGCACCTAGACCGAACTCAGTGTCGTTCGCGATAGCTAGTGCTTCTGCTTCATCTTTAAATGTAGTTACAGAAACTACTGGGCCGAAGATCTCTTCTTGGAAAACGCGCATGTCGTTTGTACCTTTTAGAAGAGTTGGCTTGATGTAGTAACCGCTACCGAAATCACCGTCTAGTTTTTCGATACCGCCGCCCGCTAGTACTTCAGCACCTTCGTCACGACCAATGTCGATGTAACCTAGGATCTTGTCGAACTGCTCTTGAGAAGCCTGCGCACCAACCATTGTTTCAGTATCTAGTGGGTTACCACGTTTGATCTGACCCATACGCTCAACAACTTTAGCAAGGAACTCATCAGCAATATCTTCTTGAACTAGAAGACGAGAAGGACAAGTACATACTTCACCTTGGTTGAAGAATGCTAGTACCGCACCTTCAACTGCTTTGCTTACGAACTCATCGTCCTGAGCCATAACGTCGTTGAAGTAGATGTTTGGAGACTTACCACCTAGCTCTGTAGTAGATGGAATGATGTTCTCTGCAGCACATTTCATGATGTGAGAACCAACTGGAGTAGAACCAGTGAATGCGATCTTAGCGATACGAGTGCTAGATGCTAGAGCCTGACCTGCTTCGCCACCGAAACCGTTTACAACGTTCAGTACGCCTGCTGGTAGAGCTTCTTGGATGCATTCAAGAAGAATAAGGATAGATACTGGAGTCGCTTCAGCTGGCTTCAGTACGATGGAGTTACCTGCTGCTAGTGCTGGAGCAATTTTCCATGCAGCCATTAGTAGCGGGAAGTTCCAAGGGATGATCTGACCAACAACACCTAGTGGCTCGTGGAAGTGGTAAGCAACAGTTGTTTCGTCGATCTCACCGATAGAACCTTCTTGTGCACGGATGCAGCCAGCGAAGTAACGGAAGTGATCTGCCATTAGAGGAACGTCTGCAGCTAGAGTTTCACGAACTGCTTTACCGTTGTCCCAAGTTTCAGATACAGCCAAACGCTCAAGGTTAGCGTCGATTAGCTCAGCACACTTCAGAAGAACGTTCTGACGTTCGATTGGAGAAGTTTTGCCCCAAGACTCTTGTGCAGCGTGAGCAGCGTCCAGTGCCAATTCAATATCTTCAGCAGTGGAACGAGGAATTTCACAAATTGGTTCACCAGTTACAGGCGAGTTATTGGTGAAGTATTCACCTTTAACAGGAGCTACCCACTCACCGTTAATGAAGTTGCCATAACGTTCTTTAAAGGAAACAACTGAACCTTCTGTACCCGGCTTAGCGTAAATCATCTTCTAAGTGCCTCTTTATATTTATCTTACTGCCGTCTCTACTGACAGTTAATTTACTTTACCAACCAATATTAGCTATCCAGCAAGAATTACAGGTATCATCCCTTGGCATTGAAAAATTAATTATTTAGTACTAGTTATCGAGGCCCCACCCCTACGGGCTTTTAGAGATTGAGCCCAGGCCACGCATAAGATCCGACACTAACCCACTGATTAACAAAGACAATTCCAGAACACGCATCTTATTTTTAAAGCTCGCACCCCATATAAATAAACATCAATTAGCTATAGTCTTATGCTATAAGGGATTTTCAAGGCGAATAAATTACGAGGCTGGAACTATGACGAAGTTATACCAAGTATCTACTTGGCAAGAATTTCTTGCTTTAGTTGAGTCAGAAGAACTCCGTGGCTGGGCATTTCGTGGACAACGGGACGCGGAATGGAGCCTTGAGAGTTCGCTCACTAGACGCCTCAAGCAGTTTGTACCCCAAAGCAAATGGCATGAACGAGAAAGCAGGGCCATTCGTGTATTTAAACGTAAAGCTCACTATTTCCTAAATGATACCAGCGCACTTAAAGATGATTTTCGTTGCCTAGCCCTTATGCAACACCACGGCGCACCAACCCGGCTTTTAGACTTTACCAAGTCACCCTACGTAGCAAGCTACTTCGCCCTACAATCTTGCACAACGCCTGCTGCTGTTTATGCAGTCAACACCCCTGCTCTATGGCACAAAGCAACACCACCGGGCTTACCGGAGCTCACACGAGATGCAATTGACCCTCGTACGACTGACAGCCTTGGCAAATATTACCTTTCAAATAACTACCCGATCGTCTGGCCTGGCGAACCATGGTCGATGGATCGAAGAATCGTCGCCCAGGCAGGTACTTTTATGCTGCCTGGCAGAATCGATGTTTCAGTTGAAGAGCTCTTAAATAACTACGAATACGATGAGCCACTACTCGCTAAGATCGTCCTTAGCCCTGAAATCAGAAAAGAGGCAATGGAAGCGCTTTATCGAATGAATATCAGTAGCGCGACACTTTTCCCTGATCTCGACGGTTTAGCGCGATCTATATCATATGAATTGGAAGTTAGCTGGGTAGGCACACCTGATCCCAAAAACGATCAACTGATGCAGGACAAATGAGCGCACTTCTTACATAGCTAAATAACAACTACAAGATTAAAATGATCCGATCTCTTAATTTGGAATCGGATCATGTATTCAGAAAGCCCAGAAATTGAATCCATCAACACTTGGACCTCTCCACTGTTTGTTACGACAAACCCTGATCACGAGTTCTTAAAAGAAGATCTTCTCAATTACATCTACAACTACCAAAAGCTTCACAATCAAACTAAAGCTATTGCCAGCGAAGTAGCCGTAAGCGCAAAGCATCAGCTATTTGAGAGCAAGCTCTGCTTTCTTGAATCTGATGAACCGGTGATCCTTGAGCTTAGACGCATGCTTGAGGAGCTACTCTCGGTCATTGCTACGCAGGTTAATATGCCATACTGGCCCGAAAGTGCTGAGTGTGATGCAACCATCATTGAATCCTGGTTCCATGTAACTAAGGATGGCGGTTACCATGATATCCATTCCCACCCAAACTGCTCATGGTGTGGAATCTATTATTTAGATGTCGGTGAGTGTGAATTGGGTACTCGCAACGGTATCAATCGCTTTTATGATCCTCGAAACAACGCCGATCATTATGGTGATGCCGGCACAGCCTATCTAAGCGAACAAGGCTTCTGGGACTTCCAACCTGTAGAAGGCCAGATTGTAATATTCCCTTCTTACTTAAAGCATTCAGCCCTACCCTATTTCGGCCAAAAAGACCGCGTAGTAATTGCTTTCAACAGCATCGTAGATTTGATTTAGCCACGTTTTATTTTAAGCACAAAAAAAGCCAGCTTAATGCTGGCTTTTTTGCTGGGACAGGCTGAGTGATATCGAAATATCACTCAGTTGTAAGTCAAAAACTTACTTAGGTAGTTTGAATGTCCAAACTGTGCCGCCCTGGTTTAGGTGTTTAACACGTTTAGCTACTTCACCACCCCATAGAGGTACTGCACCACCCCAACCGGATACTACAGATAGGTACTGCTCGCCATTCTGTTCCCAAGTGATTGGAGAACCTACGATACCAGAACCAGTGTTGAATTCGTATTCAACTTTACCAGTCTTAGCGTTTAGACCTTTTAGGTAACCTTCAGGAGTACCGAAGAATACTAGGTTACCTTTAGTCGCTAGAACACCACCCCATAGTGGAGCGTAGTTCTTGTGACGCCATACTTCTTTACCAGTTTTTGGATCCATCGCACGTAGAACACCGATGTACTCGTCGTTCATAGGCTTGATTGTGAAACCAGCACCTAGGTAAGCCGCACCTTTTTTGTATGCAGTTGGCTCATTCCAGATGTCCATTGCCCATTCGTTAGAAGGAACGTAGAACAACTCAGTGTCTTGGCTGTATGCAACAGGCATCCAGTTCTTACCACCTAGGAAAGATGGAATAGCTAGAACAGATGTACCTTTCTTGCCATCTTTAGAGTCTGCTGGGTTACCTGGACGGTTAGCATCATCGTAGATTGGACGACCAGTTTTTGGATCTAGACCTTTAGCCCAAGTGATCTTGTCTACGAATGGGAAACCACGGATGAAGTCACCATTCTCACGGTTAAGAACGTACATGAAACCGTTACGGTCAGCAGTAGCTGCTGCTTTAACTGTTTTACCGTTTGCTTTGTAGTCGAAAGAAACTAGCTCGTTTACACCGTCGTAATCCCAACCATCGTGTGGAGTAGTCTGGAAGTGCCATACGATCTTACCAGTATCTGGGTCGATAGCTACACGAGAAGATGAGAATAGGTTGTCACCAGGACGTAGGTGAGAGTTCCATGGTGCTGGGTTACCAGTACCGAAGAATAGTAGGTCTACATCAGGATCGTAAGTACCGCCTAACCAAGTTGCAGCACCACCGGATTTCCAAAGGTCGCCAGGCCAAGTTTTGCCTGCTTCACCACCGGAAATACCGTTTTCCATTTTCTTACCATCTTTCCAGATGTAACCCATGTGACCTTCAACTGTTGGACGAGTCCAAGCAAGCTTACCAGTCTTAGCATCGTAAGCTTCTACTTTACCAACGATACCGAATTCACCACCAGATACACCAGTGATTACTTTGCCTTTAGCAATTAGAGGAGCTGCAGTGATTGAGTAACCAGCTTTGTAGTCTTCTACTTTTTTCTTCCAAACAACCTTACCAGTCTTAGCGTTTAGAGCTACTAGTTTAGCGTCAAGAGTACCAAAGATTACTAGGTCGTCGTATAGAGCAACACCACGGTTGATTACGTCACAGCAAGGCATGATGCCATCAGGAAGACGTGCGTTGTATTCCCAAAGCTCTTCACCAGTGTTTGCATCAACAGCGAATACACGAGAGTAAGAAGCTGTAACGTACATCACACCATCTTTAACTACAGGCTGTGATTCCTGACCACGCTGTTTCTCACCACCGAAAGAGAACGCCCATACTGGACGCATGTCTTTAACAGTTTTAGTGTTGATTTTTGTCATCGGGCTGTAACGCTGACCACGTGGGCCCATACCATTTGTTACAACATCTTCAACAGTCATCTGGTCGTTAATGATATCTTTATCAGTAACACCAGCCTGTGCTGTGCCTGCAACAGACATCGCTGCAACTAGAGCAGACAGTGCGAATTTTTTCATTGTACGCTTCCTCTACGGATATTTTTTTTTTGGCGTTCAGAAGAGAGCCGGGAAATTTTCCCGAATCATGAAGGCAATTGTTTTGTTTTACAGTAAATACAACAATTAAACAGCGGAAGTACTTTTCTAGTCCCTTGGTAGTAATACCGCTATTTTTAAGTAAATTCAGCAGCTTAACGGCCTATTCAATAGACCATTAGTCAAATTACAAACAAGAGTATAGACAGGAATTGCCGCTTAACTAGCCAGAGAAAGGAATAAACCTAAATAATGAGGATTTAATTTGATTTTTAATATTTGCAACAAAAAAGCAGACTCAAAAAGCCTGCTCTTCATATTTGGGATAAAGGTGCGCAACAGTCCTGGCAAATTCCCGCTTACTTAATGCAATACCATCAAAATCTTTGGGGATCGGCAGTTTAATCACTTCCGTCATGCTTAATCCATCTTCTGCCGCCTGCTCTAAAACCTGATCCAACCATTCTAGATAGGCAAGCATTTGATCTAAAGCACTAGCATCCTTAACAACCGGCCCATGACCTGGCACCATAATTTTATAATCAAGATCCCTTAACTTCTGAATCTCTTTTTTCCATTGATGAAGACCAGGTGTATGAGGAGTGGTTAACGCTCGCTGATAGAAGACCATATCAGAAGCAAACACAACGCCAGTTTTCTCATCTAGCACAACCAAATCTGAACCGGTATGACCCGTAAAAGGAAGCAAATGCAATCTATGCGAACCTAGCTCCATCAACTGAACATCGAGAGCCTTAGTTGGCGTAGCAGCCTCGGTCGACCGCATCCAATCACCAACTAGCCGATACATATTTTCAGCAAAAGCATTTCCATGAAGCGCTATTCCTTGCTGCGTACCCGGGAGAGAAAGAATATCTACGTCAGAAAAAGCCTGATTCCCCAAAAAGTGATCCGGATGGTGATGAGTATTAAAAACAACTTTTATAGGCTTATCCGTAACACTTTTGATAGCCTCTTTTAATGCTTTACCGTATCTAAGAGAAGGCCCAGTATCGATAACAACGACACCATCTTCTGTAACGATAAAGCCGGTATTTACAATATTGCCGCCGTTGCTCTTTGAAAAGTCTTCTAATTTACCCTTCAACAACCAAGTGTTATCAGCAATTTTTTGCGGTTTTAAAGCATAAGAAAGCGGCGCTGCGGAAGCAGAATGAATAACCGTTGCTGCAGACAACGCCAATAACAATTTCTTCATCATTCAACTCCTAGAGTGCTTTCTCGAATTCATTTCCGCCATTGTCGCGCATCCAGATACGATGACCTTGAGAACCATCTCTGACATCAAAAGTCAGAACTGGATTCTCACTGACAGGTTGTGACAACTCTAATTTTGCAAGTGGCAATCCTTCAGAATTACGCACCTCAACATTCTCTATATAGAATTCAGGAATTGAACTAACTAAGCCGGTATCCATCGGATGAACGACTTTTAGTTTGTAGCGACCACCCTTCTCTCTCGGGAAAAACTTACTTTTCATCTCACCGAGATGGTCCTGCCAGTAGGTATTAGCAGCTGCAGCGCTAGGTGTTGTACACCCACCACCAGCAGCATCAAGGTAACCACCACCTACATGCCAAACACCAGATTTAGAAAGAACAGCAGCTCTAATCGCTGTACCCTGCTGAACCTTAATGCGCATAGAAAGGCGAGGCACTATCTCTTTATGGGGATAATAAGTAAAGATATGCTGAATTGGATTAAGATCGGCAAAAACAACAATCTTATCGATCTTCCCTGCTAACGCTTCCGCATTAACAGTAATAGGCACCTGTGTAGGATCTTCAGCAAACTCAGGCACAGTGACTTTGACATTACTATCAAACACATATTCCTGATCGCCAATAAACTTGGCACGCATATGATCCCATAGAGGTGACTCTAGTGGGTCTTGCTGACCTGTATAACCAGCAATTGGAATAGCAGCACTTATCAAAAGTGCTGCAACATTTCGCTTCAACATGGCATCCTCTTATTATTATTTGAATGCTATTTCTTCGAGCGTTGCTTTATAAAGCTATTTTACATCCTGGTAAAAAGCAGGCATCTCATAACTGAGACCGTACTTGCTATAAACTTGTTCCATTTCACCGGAACGAACCATAGCTTCGACAACATCACCTACAGCATAGCCAAGCTGTCTATAGGTATGTTTAACAGCCATCCCTATATCCCACTTCTGCTTACCCATATTTGGATAACCATTTACACCTAGCTTAAATTTCTTGTCGCCCGACTTACTGACTAACCAATCAACTTCGGCGCGCATTGCCATAACGGCATCAACCTCACCAGACTCCATACCTTTAAACGCTTCACGAGCATTAGCATAGTGGTGAGTCTTATCACGCATTCGCCCACCAAAAGCTGAAGTCAGATAAAACGCAGGTAAGCTATCAATCTCTACACCTACAGGGTGATACTGGAATACCGCCACTGTAGAAACGTTATCTAACTTTTCGCTATCGTAAACAACCTTCCAGCTCTCACGCTGATAAGGGCCAAACATGACAACCATTTCATTAATAACGGCGCCTGTTGAATCCTGCATATAGCTGTATTCACGATCGTACGGAACACGCATCATCACATCAGCAATGGTTTTCAGAGCTAATGCATTTTCTTCATCTTTGTCGAGATAATGCCCTTTCCAAACATTATTTCGTAAATCATCTTCAAGGTTCTCATCTGGCGTGATCCAATGCTCACGGAACTCAACGCCTAACTTTTCAGCAATTTTCTTACCGACTTCGACATCCACACCAACAGCTTTGCCGTTTTCCATATAGGAATATGGTGGAAAATCACGATAAAAACCAACCCTGATATACCCGCTATCAATTACATCGTCGTAATAACGAGCTTGCGCCAGGCTGCTAAGCAGGCTGGCGCAAGTGAAAATTATAGCGTTAGAAGCGCTTAACTTACTCATCCGTAGCGCGAGTTTCTAACCAAGCACGGATAGCCCATAGAGCTTCCTGGCTTAGGTGCTCTGCCATTTTTGGCATGTACACACGACCGTCACGTACTGCACCGTTTTGAACACGGTAAGAGTACCACTCGTCACCATCAACGCCTGGCTCTAGGTAACGTAGGTCTGGTGCGATACCACCGGAGATAGCATCAAGACCGTGACAACGTGCACAGTTCTGAGTGTAAGCAGACTCACCGATTTTAACTGCTAGTTCACGGTTCTCGTAATCTTCAGTGTAAGGGTTAGAATCAACCCACTCTTCACCTAGAACTTTTAGGCCTGTTACATCGATAGCCTGTGGAGTTACATCACCGTGCGCCATAGTTTGGCCAGAAATAACTGCAGCTAACATACCCGCTGTAGTCATGCTCAAAAGTTTCTTGTTGATAGACATCTTTTTTTCACCACTTTAGTTTTTATACTCTCGTCTTCCCCAGTTAAATGAAATACTGACTGAGGGATATCTGCGTGTTCAGATACCTGACGATCATCTCTACATTAAGCCAAAGCCACCCACTCCAGCTGTTTGCATATATGATATTGCGTGTGCAAAATCAGCAAGAATTGTACTTTGGGTTCCAAAAACTACTCCCTTGGTAGGAATGTCGACCCAGATTGCAACCTAAGTAGCATTTTGTACGCCATCTATCCATACCTGAGCACTAGTCCCTCTTTATTAGTACGTGACTTCTCCCTAAGACTCTCGGGATTTTATCCTGCACAAACAGGACTTAACCCCTGATTAACAGGGAATCCTGCCGTTGTCGCATATCCACCCTTAAGACGAGAATGGTTATCAGCGAATTTCAATCGCAAGTTATGACTTTCCTATAACACTAGGGTTTATAAAAATGACAAAAAAAATAAACATGACAGGCTTAAAGCCGCTTTGCGCTGCAATCGGTCTTAGCTTAGTAGCGGGCGCCGCTACTGCTAAACCAGTTACTTGGGACGACATCAAAAATGATGCGAACACTCCAGAAGACGTTCTAGGTTACGGAATCGGACCTAAAGCACAGCGCTGGAGCGACATGACAGAAATTAACGATAAAAACGTTAAGAAACTGACGCCTGCATGGTCTTTCTCTTTTGGTGATGAGAAACAGCGTGGCCAAGAAACTCAAGCACTAGTACACGATGGCATCATCTATGTAACTGGTTCTTACTCTCGTATGTTTGCACTAGATGCTAAAACTGGTAAGAAAATTTGGTCTTATTCTTACCGTCTACCAGACGACATCCGCCCTTGCTGTGACGTAGTTAACCGTGGTGCTGCAATCTTCGGCGATCTTGTTTACTTTGGTACTCTTGACGCAGCTATCGTAGCTCTAGACAAGAAAACTGGTAAGCGCGTTTGGAAGAAGAAATTTGCTGATCACACTGAAGGTTACACTATGACTGGTGCACCTACGATCATCAAAGATCAGAAAACTGGTAAAGCAATGCTTATCCACGGTTCTTCTGGTGATGAGTTCGGCGTAGTAGGTAAACTATTCGCTCGCGATCCTAAAACTGGTGAAGAGATCTGGATGCGTCCATTCGTTGAAGGCCACTACGGTCGCCTAGACGGCAAGAAGAGCACTCCAACAGGTGATCCAAAAGCTCCATCTTGGCCTGATGATCCAAACTCACCAACAGGCAAAGTTGAAGCATGGAGCCACGGTGGTGGTGCACCATGGCAGTCAGCTAGCTTCGACGTTGAAACAAACACTATCATCGTAGGTGCTGGTAACCCTGCACCTTGGAATGGTTGGGCCCGTACCTCTCCAGGCGGCAACCCAGCTGACTACGACAGCCTATACACTTCTGGTCAGGTTGCTGTTGATCCTTCTACTGGTGAAGTTAAGTGGTTCTACCAGCACACTCCAAACGATGCTTGGGACTTCTCTGGTAATAACGAACTTGTTCTTTTCGAATACCAAGACAAAGGCAAGACAATCAAAGCGACAGCTCACGCTGACCGTAACGGCTTCTTCTACGTTGTTGACCGTCAAAATGGTGACTTTATCCGTGGCTTCCCATTTGTAGATAATATCACTTGGGCTACACATATTGATCCAAAGACTGGCCGTCCAGTTGAAGTTGAAGGCCAACGTCCACCACCACCAGAGCCAGGTAAGAAAAAAGGTAAGTCAGTTGAAGTTTCTCCTCCTTTTCTAGGTGGCAAAAACTGGAACCCTATGGCTTACAGTCAAGACACTGGCCTATTCTACCTCGGAGCCAACCACTGGAAAGAAGACTACTGGACCGAAGAAGTTCACTACAAACGCGGTGCTGCCTATCTAGGCCAAGGCTTCCGTATCAGAAAAATGTACGATGACCACGTAGGCGTACTTCGTGCGGTAGACCCTAAGACTGGCAAAATCGTATGGTCTCACAAAGAGAAACTACCTCTATGGTCTGGCGTTCTTGCAACTAAAGGTAACCTAATTTTCACTGGTACTGGTGACGGTTACTTCAAAGCATTCAACGCTAAGACAGGTGAAGAGCTTTGGAAATTCCAGACTGGCTCCGGCATCGTATCCTCCCCTATCACTTGGGAAGAAGATGGCGAGCAGTACATCGGTCTAGCAAGCGGTTACGGCGGCGCCGTACCTCTATGGGGTGGCGACATGGCCGACCTAACTAAGCCTGTATCACAGGGCGGTTCTTTCTGGGTATTCAAACTACCTAAGCATTAATAGTTACTACTTGATGTAACCCAAGCCCGCAAGCGCCCCCAATGCTTGCGGGCTTTTTAGGATAGACTCATGAAAAAAACAATACTATTTACGTTTCTATTATCCAGCCAATTTGCCACTGCTGATGATCTCGTTATCAATGGCTGTACTATAGCTCCAGATACTAAATGCCCAGGTGCAGATTTATCAGGCACTGATTTAAGCAATGCAGATCTATCTAGAGCTGATCTAACTGGCGCAAACTTAAGCGGTACTATCCTTCGCCATGCAGTTCTTAAAAATACCAAGATGGAAAAAGCTGATCTAACCAATGCAGATCTAGCTCGCGCGGATATGAGACATGCAACAGTTCGAGGCTCAAACCTTAGCCATGCCAATCTTGAAGCAATAAATGGCTGGGCACTGTTCGCGCAGGGCGCAAATTTTTATCGCGCTAACTTACATGGAGCGAATTTGAATTTCTCTCGCCTTAGCAGCGCCAAATTTGTAGAAGCTAACCTTCAGGCTGCAAATCTAGAAATCGCCTGGATGACAAAAGCCATTTTAACTGGTGCCAACCTTAAAAACGCCAACCTACAGGAAGCAAAGTTGAATGCCGCGTCTTTAGAAAATGCAGACTTTACAGGCGTAAGAAAGCACTATGCTACTTTCCAAGCAACTTATATGGACGGCTGTAAAGGCTGCCCATTTGGCTGGTCTAAGAATTAATCCCAAATAACAAAAAAGGCGCATCGAACTTTGTTCTATGCGCCTTTTTAATACCTAAACCAATATTAGCTTACATTAGTCCCCACTTTCACGAGACCTGTCTCTATTGCGAGATGAACCAATTCTGCCGTTGAACCTATATTCAACTTACTTTTCAGTATCGCTGTGTAGTTAGAAACCGTTTTACTACTGATACAAAGCTGCTCAGAGATCTCTTTTACATTATTACCTTGAGCCAACATAACAAAGATCTCAAACTCTCGCTGGGTCATCTCCTTAAGGCGCTTATCCTTCTGCTCGGGGCGAGAAACAGCTAAACGCATGGCCAACTCATGCTCAACATAAAGCTGCCCGCCAGCAACCTTAGTCACCGCCTCAATCAAAACCTCAGGCGTACAGCTTTTAGTAATGTAGCCTTTAGCGCCCGCATCCAAAGCCTGAGTTACTACAGGTATCTCATCATACATACTGAAGAAAAGTATTTTGATATCAGGACAACGCTGTAAGATTCGACGAGTTGCCTCAATACCACTGATACCATTCATGTTTACATCCATGATAACAACATCAGGATTTTCAGACTGACACATGCTATATGCCTGATCACCACTCCCAGCTTCAAGTACTTCACATGGAGCAAGCATTGTCGATAAAAGACTTGCATAACCCTGACGCACTACAGCATGATCATCCGCTATTATTATTTTCATACCAGCTCCTGTACCAAAGGGATTTGCAGAACAACTTCACTCCCTTTTTTATCTAACTTATTAATCATGAGCTCACCTGACATACAACGAGCTCGCTCTTGCATCGATCTAAGCCCCAATCCCTGAGACCCAGAATCAACGTACCCTACACCATCATCCACAACTCGAAGAGCAAGGGTATCACCATCAAAAACAACCCTAACCAAAACATGTTCAGCCTGAGAATGCTGAGCCACATTATTTAAAGACTCCTGAAGTATTCGATAGATATGTGTATTAGTCTCATCATCTAACGAAGGAATAAAATCTGGCAGGTCTAACGACACTTTAACCTGATGTGATTGACGCCAAGTATCTACCTGCGTACGTATCGCATCTAACAAGCCCAACTGCTCCAATATAACTGGATGCAACTCTCTTATTAGCTGCCTAAAACTAGTTTGCATAGCATCACAGTTAATCGATATCTGCTTACCAACTGAAGCAACTAAATCGGTATTAGATGAGTTTTCTTTTACTAAATAGGCTTGGGCTTTAATGCCCGTGAGATACTGCCCAAGATCATCATGAAGCTCTCTGGCAAGATGAGCACGCTCAGTTTCCTGCAAACGCATTAATTCATGGGTCAGCTTTAAGTTATCGCTCTGAGCCTCCTGAAGGGAATGAGCCATAGAATTAAAATGACCTGCTAACTGATTGATTTCCTTGATAGAATACTCTTCAAGTCGAGCAGTATAACGACCCTTTTCAATTTCATTTAATGCAGCAAGGAAATCTGATACAGGCTTAATCCCCTGACGCACACCAACATAGATTGCTAAATTAGAAAGCAATGCACTAAGCATAAATAGGACAAATACGTGTTGAACAGATTCCCAAACCTCTTCTAGCTCATCGGTAGGATCGGCTTGTAGCTTAAGCGCCCTACCATCTGGTAGATAACGGTAATATTCTTTTTCAGTAAGTCGATCAAGTCCCGGTATTAATTCCATAAACCAATCAGGAACTTCATCATCCATCTCAGATGACAGGTCGTCATCTGCACCTACTTCCCCGCCACTTAATGAATCGTCAACAATAATAATTTTTACATGGCGCGTATCCCCTTCAAGCATGCTATTAAGTAAGCCGCTATCTGTGACTGCCACACTGAGCAACTGATGCGTAAAGCTGAGCCCTGCCGTAACTTCTCGCGTTATATCTTTAGTTGCTTGCTGAAGGGTTTCATAAATTGTTATGGACAAAGCAACAGCAAAAACTGCTGAAACTAATATATTTAAGCGCAGGACTGCATTCATAAGTACACCTATACTGATCTCTCTAAAATAACTAGAGAATCCTCTAAGTATGCAAATGAGTCCCTATTGGTAAGAATCCCTCCAAGGGCTAAAACAAAGTACTACTTAAGTACCTATTTAAACCCATGAGAAATAATAAAGATCAAGGTGCGAACTTAATAACCCCGGCATCGACTGCCAAATGAACAAGTTCCGCCGTAGATGCAATCTTCAATTTACTCTTAATCGTAGTAACGTAATTTGAGACTGTTTTGACATTAATGCCAAGCGTATCAGCAATTGTTCGATTGCTCTGACCGCGAGCAAGCATTACAAAGACCTCGAACTCTCTCTGCGTCAAATCCCTGAGACGGCCTTCTGAAACATCTTGGTTATTTAGAGCAAGTTTCATTATCAAGTCATACTCAATAAAAACCTCACCCTCTCTTATCTTTTCTACTGCTTCGATAAGCGTTTTAGGCGAACCAGACTTGGTTATATAGCCCATAGCACCAGCATCCAACGCCTGCTTCACCATCAAAGCTTCATCGTACATGCTGAAAAACAAGATTTTCGCATCACGGTCTTTATCTAAGATTCGAGTGGCTGCTTCTATGCCACTGATACCAGGTAGATTGATATCCATAATCACTAAATCTGGCTTTTCAGCAAAATACAGCGCCTCAGACTCCTCTCCGCTTGCTGCCTCGATTATTTCACATGGATCTATAACCGTAGGCAAAACGCTAGCGTACCCCTGACGTACAACAGAATGATCATCAGTAATTAGGATTTTCATCGATACTCCAAGATATAAACCTGCAGGACAATCTTACCACCTAAAGTAGTAATTGTTTACATCTTAGCAACGATCATAGGAAAGAATAGAGATTAAGAGAGGAAAAGCCTGTGCATTGTATTACTAACAACACTCAGGCTTAAATAAGGATTGGTTATTTAACGTTAAATACGCCTTCCATTCCTTTGTGTTCTAGACCTTCAGCGAAGAATTCAAATTTACCTGGTTTAATTGGCACGAAGTAGATTTCAGCTTCGCCTTCCTGTTCAAATTCCAACTCTTTAAGCGTAGCCGCTTTAATCTCCATATCCCCCGCTTCAACTTTACGTAAGAAGATTGAATTAAAAAGACCTGGAGCTTTGAACGCGTATTCAGTTTGACCGCTAGAGATAATCTTTAATTTATATGACTTACCTGTTTCAAGGTTATATTCCTTCTCAGACAGGTGGTAGCGGTTATCTTCGGTTCCTAGAACAAGATCAGGAAGCTTTGCAGGTCTACGTGTTAAATCACCCTCAGCAACTGCCGCTGTACTAGTAATTGCAATAACAGAAGCTAAGCCGCAAGCAGCAAGATTCTTGATTACGTTCATAATTCACCCTTGGTTTAAATTACTTATTATTTATGCACTTAATGCTAAAGACCGAACTGGGTAAAAGAATCCTACTTCAGTACTAATTGATTTCTACTTTCTTCATATTCCGAGTTCACGAAATCCCACTTATGCTGGGCATAAATCATAATAAAGATAACCGTGTTTTATGTTTAAAAATCAATCTAAGCCAACATTGACGGTACTTGCCACATTTTTCACCGTCGCAACACATGCCCAGGCAAATCTAGAAGTTAACATAGGATATCTTCAGCAGCAGATGGATAATGGCCCGGTTTTATCAAACATTATTCCCGACCCTGAAGATTCCGGCCTTAAAGGCGCAGAGCTAGGCATCAACGACAACAACACAACTGGCCGCTTCTTAAAACATAAATATTCACTGCAACATTTCGATTCAGAAAGCCCTGAAGAACTTATCAGCAAAGCCTCTGATCTCTATGCACAAGGTATTCGTTTTTTTGTTATCAATGCCCAAAGCCAAACCCTAAAAGCTATCGACAAAACGCTTCCTGATGATGCAGTAGTATTTAACTCTGGCTCCCCTTCAGATCAACTCAGAAGCAAAGAGTGCAACAACTCATTACTTCATACCCTACCTAGCCGAGCAATGCTGACGGATGCACTTGCGCAATGGCTGAAAGCGAAGCGCTTAAACAAAGTATTGGTTATTTCAGGCCAAAAAGAAGAAGACAAAGCGTACACCCAAGCATTCAAACGTGCCGCTAAGCGTTTCGGTATAAAGATAGTTGCCGAGAAACAGTGGGATTACGATACCGATTTACGCCGTACCGCTCAGAGTGAAATGCCACTTTTCACACAAACTAAAGAGTACGATGTCGTCTTTGTAGCAGATGAACGCGGCGATTTTGGTGAATACGTTTTGTATAACACTTGGCTTCCAAGACCTGTAGTTGGCACACAAGGTCTTAGCCCTGTTACATGGCACCGTGTTGTAGAACAATGGGGCGCAGCCCAACTGCAAAGCCGGTTTGACAAACTAGCTAAACGTTGGATGACCGATGATGATTATGCATCATGGGCTGCCGTACGAAGCGTAGGTGAAGCAGTAACTCGCACGAACTCAGCCGACCCTAAAGTCACTTACGAGTATATTCGCTCTGAAAAATTCGAACTAGCTGGCTTTAAAGGCAGAAAACTTAACTATAGAGAGTGGAATGGGCAGTTAAGACAACCAATTCCTCTTGTCCATCCACGCTCTCTTGTATCACAATCCCCACAGGATGGATTCCTTCACCCTGTAAATGAACTTGATACCTTGGGCTTTGATAAAGCCGAAGTTAAATGCAGCAAATAATAATTGGAGTAGTTATGAATTTTAAAAAGTTATTAAAACCACTTGCTGCAGGTATTTTAATTGCCTCGCCATTACTGCACGCTGAGGTTGCCTATGTATCGAACGAAAAAGACGACACCATCTCTATCATCGACCTAGACAGCATGGAGGTGATTGAGACATTAAACGTCGGCGAGCGCCCTCGCGGTATTCTGTTTTCGAAAGACTACACAAAGCTTTATATCTGCGCATCTGATTCAGATACTGTGCAGATTATGGACCTAGCAACTAAAAAGATTATTGGCGAATTACCTTCAGGTGAAGACCCTGAGCAATTTGCACTTCACCCTAACGATCGCCACCTATACATCTCCAATGAAGACGATGCCTTAGTGACAATCGTTGATACACAAACAAGCGAAGTTCTTGCTCAAATCGATGTTGGCGTAGAACCTGAAGGCATGGCTGTAAGCCCAGATGGTAAAGTTGCGGTAAATACTAGTGAAACAACCAACATGGTTCACTGGATTGATACCACCACTTACGAGCTGATTGACAATACACTTGTTGATCAGCGTCCGCGTCATGTTGAATTCAGCACAGACAGCAAGATCCTATGGGCCAGCTCTGAGATTGGCGGCACAGTTTCTGTTATCGATGTAGAAACCCGCAAAATCTTTAAAAAGCTTACATTCGAAATCAAAGGCGTACACCCAGACCGTATTCAACCGGTAGGCATCCGCCTATCTGATGATGGTAAATATGCATTTGTAGCGCTCGGCCCAGCTAACCACGTTGCAGTTGTAAACGCTAAAACCTATGAAGTTGAAGACTATATCCTAGTTGGTCGTCGTGTTTGGCACATGGACTTCAACGAAGATCAAACTAAGCTCCTAACAACCAACGGTATTAGCGGTGATGTATCGGTTATTGATGTTAGCAAAATGAAAGCTGTAAAAAGCATTAAGGTTGGCCGCTACCCATGGGGTGTAAAAGTTAAGCCATAGCAGCTTACCTACCCTTTGAAACATATAAGGCCCACTCTCGTGGGCCAATTTTGTTTATATAGCAAAGAGATTCAGCAATGAGTATCCATGTAGAATCCGTAAGTTTTAGCTACGGCCCTAGACAGGCGCTAAAGGATATTAGCTTTTCCCTAGAGCCAGGGGAGTTCCATGGTCTGTTAGGCCCTAATGGCGCAGGTAAATCAACACTGTTTGCCTTAATTACTCGCTTAAACGCTATGCAAACGGGCGACATTCGCATCAACGAACTTAGCATCAAGAAGCAACCCTCCAGCCTAATGAAAAAACTAGGCGTTGTTTTTCAGCAAAGCACCCTAGATTTAGACCTTACCGTTCAGCAAAATCTTTTATACCACGCTGCGTTGCATGGTATATCAAAAACCCAAGCAGGCGATAGAATCATGCTTGAGCTAGAACGCATGGAGATGTCTGATCGGGCCAATGACAAGGTAAGAAGCCTTAACGGTGGCCACAGACGCAGAGTGGAAATTGCTCGCGCACTACTTCATCAACCAGAAATCCTATTACTGGACGAGCCAACCGTTGGCCTTGACCCTCAGACACGCAGAGCACTTAACACCCATGTCCGTAATCTTTGTACAGACGAAAAGCTAACCGTGCTCTGGGCTACCCACCTAATGGAAGAGATCAAGGAAGAAGACCACATTGTCTTACTTAATAAAGGGCAGATAATGATTAATGACAAAGCATCAGAGATGCTGAATCAATCGGGCTTAGATAATTTCACTGACGCCTTCCACCAGTTAACTGAAAAGCCAGCAAAGGAGGCTATATGAGCTTTGCCAGTTATTGGAACTGTTTTTATGGCATTCTGGTTCGTGAATTTCTACGATTCGTACAACAGCGCTCTAGATTCCTGAGTTCGCTAGTCAGACCTCTACTTTGGCTAGTGGTATTTGCTGCTGGCTTCAGAGCAGCGTTAGGTATCTCCATTATTCAGCCCTACGATACCTATATCACCTATGAGACTTACATAGCACCTGGGTTATGCAGCATGATATTGCTGTTTAACGGCATGCAAAGTAGCTTATCCATGGTATATGACCGCGAGATGGGGAGTATGCGAGTACTGCTAATGAGCCCCCTTCCTCGCCCATACCTACTACTGTGTAAAATGGTCGCTACGGCCTTGATTTCGCTTACACAAGTTTATGCCTTCTTATTAGTTGCATTATTGGTTGAAGTAGAACCACCATTAATGGGCTACCTAACAGTCTTACCAGCATTACTGCTAGTTGCACTTTTACTAAGCTCTCTTGGATTATTCCTTTCGACTAAGATCAAACAGCTTGAGAATTTTGCGGGGGTAATGAACTTCGTTATCTTCCCTATGTTCTTCCTTTCTTCTGCACTCTATCCGCTTTGGAAGATGCAGGAATCAAGTGAATGGCTCTATTGGATCTGCATGGCAAATCCGTTTACCCATGCAGTTGAACTAGTCCGCTATGCACTTTACATGCAACTAAACCTTGAAGCATTAGGCATTACAGCATTTGCTACAGCGTTTTTTACTGCTTTTGCGGTTACTGGATTTAAACCTCAGAAGTCCGGTCGCTAGAATAAGCCGAACAGTTTAAAGCAAAAAGCCTCTCTTCTATGAAGAGAGGCTTTTTTATGCCTTCAACGCTGATTCGAGTTCTGCTCGATTTAACTCACTCGTACTTTTATGAAGATAAACCGCGGCAGGACGCCCCTTTAACACAACCACCTCATCAGCCAAAGCTAACGCTTCATCCAGATCATGCGTTACATAGATCATACAACGCTTGGGATTTTCGCAAACCAAATGGGAAATCAATTCCCTCATCTCCTCTCCCGTACTCATATCTAACGAGGTTAACGGCTCGTCCATCAACACCATTTCGGGATCAAGTAATAAGCAACGCGCTAAAGACACACGCCTAGCCATACCTAATGATATTTGTGAAGGATAATGATCCCCATATCCAGATAATTTTACGGCCTGTAGCATCGCTGCGACCTTATCGGAATCGGATTCGATTAAGGCTAAATTCTGATTAATCGTTCTCCAAGGCAACAGCCTTGGCTCTTGAAATAGATAACCTATATCTATGCTTTCTTTATTCCAGCAATAGACCTCATTTTCAGCCAAGCCCGCTAGTTTGTTTAATAATGTTGTTTTACCACAGCCGGAAGCGCCTAAAATAGCTATGGTTGAACCTGATTTTAACTCAAGTTCTATAGGTTGAAGAATGGTTTCGTCGCCGTAGCAAATCTTATCAGATGCAAATTTATACACGTTCTGAACCTCGCTGCCAGCGCTGAGCATACCGATCTAAAGGCTGCAAAATACACCACTCAATCATTTGAACAATAAAGATAAAGGCAAAACTGTAAGCAAGGATTGTTGCTACATCAAAAAGCTGAAAGGCCATATGAAGTTGAAAGCCGACCCCATCAGAGCGCCCCAACAATTCTACGACTAAAACGATCTTCCATATCAATGCCAAACCACTACGCGTCGCGACCATGATGTAAGGAAACAGTTGAGGCCACCATAATTCTGTAAGCTTTTGCTTGAAAGAGAAATGATAGGCTCTGGCCATCTCCTCCAGCTGCTCATCAAACATGCGCCCACCTTCACGCAAGGTTACAGCGACATTGGGTAATTTATTGATGATTACCGCACCGACTGCTGCTGCCTCAACCAAACCGAACCAGATATAAAGCAAGATAATTACAACTAGCGCTGGGACATTCAGAAGAATAATTAATAGAGGATCTAATATTCTGTTTACTGTGGAAAATTTCCCCATCAGAACACCGAGTAGACCGCCAAGTAACATGGCGCAGAAGAAACTAATCGCAACTCGCTGCAAAGTAATCAGCAAACTATCCAACAGCCTTTGCTCGGACCACTCAACTTGCAAGGCGCTAAACACCTCACCAGGTGTGGGAAGCAATACGTTATTAACGAACGCCGCACTGCCCCACCATAAAGCCAAGAGAACAAATATAGCTAACAACTGGTCACTCAAACGACTTATATTGCTCGCTGAACTCATAGACCTGCCTTATAAAACATATCTTCGTTCAGCTCAGCACCTTTAAGTGATGGTTTGAATTGAGTAATCAACTTATAGAATACCTTCGCATCATCGATCTGATCAGCTGTTATATGACTAGGTATGCCATTGCGGTACCCAGTAATAAGTGCATTAAAAACCTGGTCATTCTCAGCCCTCATTAGTTTACGAAGACCTAGCCAATGATCATCCTCATTCAACAATTGGTTCTTAGCTGCCATTACTGCATCTACAAAGCTATTTATCAACTCAGGATTACTATCCACTTGATCTTGCTTTACTAGATAGCCAAGCATAGGCAACTGACTAGTCATACCCAACTCTGCCATCATATCCTGAAGACTAATAACTGTTTTGTACCCTTCAGCCTCAAGCCTTGCTCCGTAATGCCAAAAAGTGACCAACAGATCTAGACGCCCACTCTTTAACGACTGACTCAATAAAGGTGGCGAGCCAAACTGAACCTGAGCATCAGATTCGAGATTAATCCCGTGCTTTTGTGCTCCTGCCTTCAGCAAAATCCAACCTTTATTCAAAGGTCCACCAGCAACACCTATTCTCTTACCTTTAAGCTCTGAAAGATCAGACAACTGACTAGATGCAGGCTTCATAACCATCCCAATCTGCTTCGAGAACGGTATAAATCTAAAAGATTCACCTTTGCTATTTCTCTCAGCCGCCCATAACCAATCAGCAACTATTGCATCAGCATTACCACTTGTCAGCGCAACTTTTGCTGCCGACATACTCGCTACTTTGATAATTTTAAGAGCAAAGTTATTAAGCTCATCTAATTTTTGATTCTTTATATGCTGTAATTCCCAATTCACTGTCCCAGAAGCAAGCACAGCTACTTTCATTTCTCTTCGCTCGCTATTAGCATTCACACAAAAAGAGATAAAAACAAATAAAAACAACAAGTTACGAACAATAAACATAAGATTCCCACGTACTACAAATTATCGGGACGATAGAGAAACTTAAAATAAGCTTCAATGCCGTGAGCAGACATAGTACTTTCGTACCTGTTTTTTTGCTCGATGGTAGAATTTAGACCCACACTTTCGCACGGTGTAATAGGCGTGTAGAGAAATTGTAAGGAAAGCATCATCAGGCACCTTAAAATCGCAACGTATTTATTCACTCTATTGTTCATAAATACTGGCTTTGCAGACGACACAAGCGATTATGCTGATACAACAGATTTTGAGCTGTTTTCAGCAGAAGGTTACCGATATTTCCATTATCGCAGCCCTACACCATTAAAAAGCCTACACGGGAAAACACTTTCAACAGAAGATGTAATCCGCCTACTAGAAACGGGAAATAAGCCCATCCTAGTAGATGTGCAACCCATCACCTGGAATCGCGTTTTCATTCAAAAGGAACCCAGACTCCATATACCTGATAGTGTATGGCTTCCTAACGTAGGCTTAGGCGAACTAGACGACGACTGGTCAGAGTATTTCCAATCTAATTTAGAGCGCTTAACAAACGGCGACAAAAGCCTTCCAGTAATTATATACTGTACGGCTGATTGCTGGATGTCATGGAATGCTTTAAAGAGAGCTTCTGAATGGGGTTACAC
This sequence comes from Neptuniibacter sp. QD37_11, assembly GCF_047778105.1. Taxonomy (NCBI): domain Bacteria; kingdom Pseudomonadati; phylum Pseudomonadota; class Gammaproteobacteria; order Oceanospirillales; family Oceanospirillaceae; genus Neptuniibacter; species Neptuniibacter sp. QD37_11. The sequence goes on from NZ_CP180552.1 coordinate 1,917,592, forward strand.
TAATTTGCTGTGGTATAGAAATGGCTCTGATGGCTGGATTGAACACAATTTAGAAACCAGCATTGCCACCCCTGAACCCTTTACACTAAAGAAGCATTAAATTTTACCAAGCATTAAAGTCTTACACGGAGTAAGATAGAGACAAGCTCAGGATGAGAATATAAGCTCATAATAAATATAATGAAATTGGAGATATTGTCGTGTACAAGATCCTGATCGCGGATGATCATCCGCTGTTCCGTGAAGCTATCATCAATGTTATCGAAAACAGCTTTACTGGCTGCCAGACACTGGAAACGGAAGATCTGGATAGTGCGCTTACAATCGCTCAAAATGAGGAAGAGCTAGATCTTATCCTGCTTGACCTTAACATGCCTGGAATGAACGGCCTTAATGGCTTGATCACATTGCGTAACGATCTACCAACAGTACCTGTGGTAATCGTATCAGCAGAAGAAGACAAACAAATTGTACTTCAGGCTATCACCTATGGTGCCGTTGGCTTTATCACTAAGTCTTCACCTCGTGATCAAATGACCGAAGCACTTCAGCAGATTCTTGCCGGCAATGTATACCTGCCTTCAGACATTATCCGCGCTAGCCAGCCTGATAGCCGACGCACTCAGCGCAAGGACGAAAACCAGATTCCGCCAGAACTTTTATCATCTTTGACACGACGCCAACTACTAGTACTTGAGCGCATGTCTAAGGGCGAATCCAACAAACAGATCGCTTACAACCTAAATATTGCGGAAACAACTGTAAAAGCTCATGTATCTGCAATCCTACGTAAGCTAGGCGTACACAACCGTATTCAAGCAGTTCTATCTGCTGGCAACATCGACTTTAACGAATATCTTAAGCGCTAATATCTACACTACTGGGTGACTGAGTCCAGTCACCCTTCTTTATTTTGTTCTCTTCGATTTCAAGATTGAGTAATAGACACACACCCTCCAAGAGTAAGCGAATTACTTCCAGCATGAACTAGAATATCTAGCTTATAGATTGAGCTTGGGCATGTTTTGAGATGAGAACAAGCAGGCCTAAACGACCTGCTGCTCTAAGAGATGTATAAGCGTAGTTTTTAGCTTAAGTGGCTTGATGGGCTTATTGACAAGGATAAAACCAAGATCTCGTATCTCTTGGTTCAGCTCTTTACTGTAGTTAGCAGTGATCATCAGTACAGGCAGATCACTATCTACTCTCTCGGTTACTGATTTGGCCGCATCAATGCCTGTTTCATCATTATCGAGATGGTAATCCGCGATTAGCAGGTCCACAGGATCTTCCACAAAATCAACCTGTTGCGCTAAATCATCAAAGGACAACGCAGTCACCACATGACAACCCCAGCCCGATAACAATATATCCATCCCTTTACAAATAGATTCATCATTATCAATCAACCAGATACAAGCTCCCGAGAGTCGCTCAGTTATCATCGGAATATGCGGACCAGTAACTTCCGCAGGCGCCAGAGGCACACCTTTAGGTACTTTTACTCCAAATACAGAGCCCTTACCTTCAACGGAATCCACTCGAATCTCGTGACCCAATACCCGAGAAATTTTATCTACTATCGCAAGACCCAAGCCCAAACCCTTCTCCTGACCAGGCTGATCAGATTGAAGACGTTTAAACTCCTGAAAGATCTCTTGTAACTTGTTTGATGGTATACCAGGACCGGTGTCATACACCTCGATCCAGACTGAATCGGGCTCATGCCTACAACCGAGTAAAATTTTCCCCTCTTTGGTGTAGCGTATGGCGTTAGTTAAGAAATTACGCAGAATACGCGCTAATAGTTGAGAATCCGACTTCACAACTGCGCCACTTTTCACATAACGGAAATCAATTCCTTCAGCATTCGCTAACTGCTGGAATTCAGGCGCCAAAGTATCGAACAAGCTTTGAAGATTAAAGGTAATAACGTCCGCCTTTACCACGCCGGCATCTAGCTTGGAGATATCAACCAGTGTACGGAGAAGTGATTCCACATCGTCTAGGGAGTTAGATACAGATTGCGCTAAAGAGCAGTTTTTTGGATCTTCAATTTTCTCAGCCAAAGCACCAGAGAACAAGCGAGCAGCATTCAAAGGCTGAAGCAAGTCATGACTCACCGCCGCTAAGAACTTAGTTTTAGAAAGATTGGCCTGCTCCGCTTCCATCTTGGCATCTAACAGGCGAGATTCAACCTGAACACGCTCAGTAATTTCTGAACGTAACTGTTCGTTTAGCTCCGTTAATTCAGATGTACGCTCTTCTACCCTTTGCTCAAGCAGTTGGTGCGACAGCTCAAGAGCCTCGGCAGACCTACGTCGCTCAGTAATATCTCGAATCATAACGAAGAAACCATTCGGCTTTCCGTCTTTATCAATATTAGCGACATAAGACTTCAGCATGTAGCGCTCTTCGCCACGAGAATTAGTCTGCCAAGTTTCAAAGGTGACATTTCGACCCGACAGAGCCTTTTCTACATACGGGCTTAAACGCTCATACTCATCCGGAGAATAAACATCATGGATACTCTGACCATTTAATTCTCCGTCAGCACGACCAAACCATTCGCTATAAACCTTATTGGCAAAGCCATAGTTAAGATCCTGATCTAGATAGGCGATCAATGCTGGAACGTTATCTGTTATCAGGCGAATCCACTGCTCATTTTGACGAAGAGATTCCGCATATCGATGACGTTCAGTGATATCTGTATAGGTATTTACAAAGCCACCTTGTGGCATGGGGTGCGTTCGAACCTCGATCACTTGGCCTTTATCACCCCGTTGCTCGGATGCTAACACCTCTCCTTGCTGAGCGGCTGTTAACGCATGTTGGAGAATTGAGTGGTTATCCAGCATTAGCGCTGCAAATGGTGGATAGGACTGAACTTGCTCTTGCTCAACGCCTGTAAGATCAAGGAATCGATCATTCCAAAGCTCAACGCGACCTTCTGGAGTCACTAGCACCACACCTTGAGACAGGTTATCTACAGTGTTTTGCAGCAGTTTAGTTTTTTGGGCTAAAGCATGTTCTTTATCTGCAGTTTCACGTTCTTTCAGCGCTGTAATATCTGTATAGAGAATTACTAAACCACCATCCTGGGTCGGACGCTCTGACATTTGCACCCAGCGACCATCATTTAGCCGATAAACCTTACTTCCTGTATTTGTATCTGGATACTCTTCATCAATCAGACCACTTTCACGCGCTAAACGACTAATGTCCTGTATTGTTGTACCGGTTTGGATATTTAAACCCGTTGATGCCCAAACACTACTGAACTTACTATTAAAAAGGACAATTTTTCTATCTTGATCAAATAGAACAAAGGCATCAGAAATGCTTTCGATTGCATCCACTAATCGCTGGTTAGCTAACGCAGCTTGATTGTTGGCTAATTTAAGTGCCCTATGACTGATTTTCAGCTCTGAAAGGACTCGATTGAGCGCCTCTGTCCGCTCACGCACCTGCTCAGCAAGTACAACAGAATGCTCAAATGCAGAATAAGGGTTAGCACTCTGACCGCCACCTGACTCAACTCGCTGAACCAAAACAGAGTTTATTTTACGTAGTTTGCGGTTTTCTTCTTCGAGCTTGGAAATGCGATCTTGTACAGCCTGATCAGACATTTAGATTTCTCCCGATGGCAACGGCAGTGAAGGTCTGATTGATATGCATACCCTCTTTCTGCTCTCCATAGGTGTTAAATCCAATAACCTTATTTTTGCGAAGTAAATCGGATATCTGCTGAGAATTACCCCTTAGCTCACTCTCCAGACGACGCAAGAAGCAATCACAGCCAATAATTAGCTGAGGCTCACCTATTTTCTCTTCGATCACTTCAAGCTTACTAATGAGATCTGCAGCCATATCACCTGGTGTCATGACCGTCAGAACAATGCCATTCTCGACCGCACAATAAAATTTCATGCTAAGGTCATCGTTAACCTGCTGAATAGAACGCACAAAATATTCTTCACCAAGCTTCACAGCAACAGGGTTTTGAGCGAAAACGTGGTGATTTAAGTCCTCAACGGCAACTCCTATCACCCTTGCGTATTCAAGCGCAGCAGGTTCAGCATTTATCTCGTAGACACAACGACTATCTGCATCCGCTTCTGTAACAACAAGCTTGTCATTACGATGATTCATGTGATGAGTACTAAATACTTCGAAGTCATAGATTGTATTTACCAACATGACTACTGCAGCATCGGTATGAAACTCACCATTATAAAAAACATGGGTTTTAGCGAGATGGATGTCATCTCCGGCAGAGCCGCCAAAGTTTGGGATACTTCCCAAGGCCGAGTTAAGGGTAACAAGGACATTTTCTTCTTGAATGGATAAACCATCAAGCAAAGTTAAGGCAAATGTATTGCCTTTGATTGGCGCAATTTCATGATGACGGCAACCTGATATAAGCTGATCAACCAGCATCTGTGCATCAGTTAAACTGAAGTCATCTAGACACTCAATAGAAGCAGCTTCAATTGCAAAACCAGACTGTTTAAAACCAATAGCAGTAATACAGCCCTGCCCATAACCATCAGGAGTTATTTCACCGGCAGTAGTGCAACCAACAATTTCAGTTGTAGGAAAAGCTTGATTAAGTGCTGTCGCAAGCTCCTTAAGCGGATACTCAGCAGAACAGAAAAAAGTTATAAAACTGATCTCTGGAGAATCAAGCTGCGACAAAAGATCATTTGCAGCAGTGCTAGGGTCAGAACTGAATGATGCAGCCAGCAGAAACGCAGGGTCCTGAGTCAATGGTCTATCCTCGGGAAAAGCTTAATCATTTCATTCTAGGTCTTGAGGATAAATCAACAAATACTACTTGTGACCCCTTTTTGGCAGACCTCAATGTAAATGATATTTAACAAACCAAATGAGTAATTAGGGCTCTTAATTTACCTGGTTTTACAGGCTTATTAATCAGAGAAAGCCCTTTGTTCTCAAAGAGCTGACGACATTCACTGCTTCTATCTGCTGTTAATATAACTGCAGGAATATCCAAACCAAAATGCTCTCTCAAACCATCTATGGCATCAGTACCAAGTAGATCATAATCCAAGTGATAATCAGCAAGTATTAATTCCGGCACTATGTACTCGTCAGTACATTTTTCTACAGCCTCGCGCAAGCTCGAGGCAGTGATGACGAAACAACCCCACTGCGTGAGTAACGCCTCCATACTCGCCTGAATATTTTCTTCATTATCTATTACCAAAACCACAAGGTTCGATAATTGATTATTTCCGAATTGATTGAATTGTTGTACCGGTACCTCGAGTGGAAGCTGTTCTACCAATGGAACCTCTACAGCAAACATAGAACCCTTGTCAGGCACAGATTTAACCACCAGCCTATGCCCGAGCACATGAGCAATACGCTCCACTATAGCAAGGCCTAATCCAACACCTTGACGGTCTTTAGCCGACTTATTTTCTAATTGTTGAAATTCTTTAAAAACAAGCTGCTGCTTTTCTTCTGGAATACCTAGCCCAGTATCCCAAACCTGGATACTTAAGATTCGGCCTTTTCGACGACAACCTACAAGAACAGACCCTTCATTGGTATAACGAATTGCGTTACTGATAAAGTTCCTGATAATTCTCAACAAAAGTCGAGAATCACTTGTAACTGCAGCTGAACACTCAGCAAGCTTTAACCTGATGTTTTTATTCTCCGCTATAGCCTGGAACTCATTTACCATCGACAGTAATAACTGATTGATACGGAAATCAGATATATCTGGTTGTACTGCATTCTGATCAAGCTTAGAAATATCTAAAAGATCAGTTAGAAGGTCTTCAGCATTTTCCAGCGCTAAGTGAACTCGCTCCACAAGATGGGCGTCTTGAGTTTGCAGAGAGCGTTCTCTTAATGCAGCTATGAGTAATCTAGCTGCATTCATTGGCTGCAATAGATCATGACTCGCTGCAGCAAGGTATTTATCCTTACTTTTATTGGCATCCTCTGCGAGGTCTTTGGCAATTTTCAGTTCTTTTTGAATTTGCTCGCGCTCTGAAATCTCTTGGACAAGCTTATCATTTAGCGAAAGCAATTCTTTCGTACGATTAGCCACCCTAACCTCAAGCTCAACATTTAATTGTTTCAATCTGTCCTGAGATTTTTTTCGTTCGGTAATATCTTTAACAAACCCCTCAATAATGGGGCCATTACCATCAGGATCTTTAGATAAAGCACTGACTGAAACGTGAAGACACTGACCATCTTCTTTCAGAAAGAGAGTCTCAAAATTAAAAACCCTGCCATATTGCGCGAGCTGATAACGGAAATCTGAATAGGCATCAGCACAACAGAAAAGAAGTGAATCCAGCTGCGTTATTCTTTGAAGGAACTGTTCTTCAGAATCATATCCGCATAACTTAACCATCGCAGGATTAGCAGATATTATCCCTTCATCTAATTTTGCCTGAAAAATCCCATGCAAAGCATTTTCAAATAGCCACTTATAGCGGTTCTTTTCACGCTCAAGTTCATCAATTTTAGTAACTAATTCAGAATGATAGTTTTTTCGAGAAGAGTGGTTCCCTAAACCAATTAGACTTTCTACTGTTTGGCTTTGGTTATTAAAGCGCTTCTTCATACACCACTTCTACATCTCGTTTATTAGATTTACGGGGATTGGTAAGAATGCATGGATCCTGTAAAGCATGATCAGATAACACAGGGATATCCACGATATTGACGCCATTTTCTTTTAATTTCTGATCCAGTCCAACATCTTGCTTTAATTGAACAACTTTATTCCTTAAAGCCACCTGAATTTGACTAGTATTCAGACCCTTAGTTGCAACCCCCATGGTTTCCGCTACAACTTTGAATCGATCCTCGGCCTCTGAGTAATTAAAATCAATAACATGCTCTAATAATATGGCATTACACAAACCATGAGGGAGATCTTTATAACCGCCCAAGCTATGAGCCATAGCGTGCACCGCACCAAGAATCGCATTAGAAAAAGCAAGTCCCGCCTTCATTGAACCAAGCATCACTTGCTCACGAAGATGAATATCTTTTGGCTGCTCAACCAATGTGACGATGTTATCGTTAATAAGCCGCATAGCATCGAGCGCATGCATATCAGTTAGCGGTCCTGCACCCGTAGACACAAACGCCTCTATCGCGTGCACCAGAGCATCAATACCAGTACAAGCACTTAGGAACGGATCCATTGTCATTGTTGTTTCTGGATCAATTAGAGCAACATCCGGTACAACTGCTTTGCTAACAATAGAGATTTTAACTTTCTCAACAGGATCAGAAATAATCGCAAATTGCGAAACATCAGCCGAAGTACCTGCAGTAGTAGGAATAAAAATAAGAGGAGGTATTGGGAGATGAATGGTATCAATACCCTCATAATCCAAAATATGCTTACCATTAGCACTCACAATCCCTATACCCTTGGCGCAGTCCATTGGGCTTCCACCGCCGACGGCAACTATGACATTACAGCCATGTTCTTGGTAGACTTGAGCTCCGGCCATTACTTCTTCCGCTCTAGGGTTAGCAGACACATCATCAAAAACCACATGCTCGATTTCTTCATCAAGCAGCAAATCAGAGATCTCTTTTACCCATCCAGCTTCTTGCACACCCGGATCCGAAACCACCAAGACCTTACGCGCACCAAAGTTTTTCGCATAATTAGCCACTGAGCACCTAGCACCAGCACCAAAAATTATTTCTGGGGATACGAACTTTCGAAGATTTGAAATGTCTCTACTCATTAGAGGTACTCAACAGGACAACTCTGCTACAGCAGAAAGATGTCATTAAGTTTACATGAAGCATTAACTAGACCAAAGTGACATACACATTAATGAAACATATAATCGATATCATTAACATTAATTGAATTTTTGCACTGCACAATTTTTGTGCACTTAAGTATATAATACCCGCCAACCTCCTAAGATGTAATACCCATACTCCCATAGAATTCAAGACTTTAGCTTAAATTGATACACAAACCATGGTTCTATCTAAAAAGAACTATAGGGTCATGTAAGCATTCCTAACACTTGCCGATAATCTCCTCCATCGTTAAACAAACTAAATTCCTTAATTGGGGGCGACATGAAAAATAACAAAGCCAAGCTGTTAGCTGTAGCAGTTGCAATGGGCATGAGCGCACACGCTAGCGCTGCAATTGAACTGTATAACCAGGATGGCACAACTTTCTCTGCTGATGGTCACTTCAACGCTTTCTACGTTCACACTGACAACGATGCAAACGGTGAAGACCAAGCTCGCGTACGTATGGGCTTCCTTCCTAACTACATCGGCTTCAACGTATCTAAGCAGATTGACGACCTAAAAGTTGGCGGTCGCTCTTCTTTCTGGGTAACTATCAACGATGGCAACACTCAGAACACTGACACTGCTATCGACGTTCGTCAGTTCTACGCTACTGTAGACGGCGACTTCGGTCAGGTACTATTCGGTAAAGATTTCGGCCTATACGGTCGTTCTAACATCTTCTCTGACGAACTTCTTCTAGGTACTGGTCTTCCTACTCCAGTTCTTGACGAAGTTACTCTAGGTAACATCTCTATTGGTTACCCATATGCTGGTCCACGTGCACAGGTAACTTACCGCTCTCCTGTAACTAACGGCTTCCAAATCGCTGTTGGTGTACTAGACCCAGAATCTGGTGAAACAATCAACGCTAACACTGACAACAGTGCTCGCTTTGAAACTGAAATCACTTACGCTACTGACTTCGACGGCGGTAAATTTAACGCTTGGATCGGCGGCGCAATCGGTGAAAACGATGCTAACGATGTAGACGCACACGGTATTGCTTACGGTGCACGCATTGCAGTAGGCGGCTTCCAATTCACAGCTTCTGGTTTCGATCAGGAAGGTATCTCTACTGTATTCGCTTCAGATCTACTAACTACTGAAACTGATACTGACGGTTACCTAATCCAGGCAGCTTACCAAGCAGGCGATCACCGTTTCATCCTTTCTCACGGTGAAACTGATACAGCAACTGGCGCTGAAGACGAAATGCAATCTGTTGCTTACATGTACAATGTAAACAGCAACCTAAAACTGATTGCTGAGTACGATATTGCTGATTCTGTAACACTAGGTGAAGACACTAAACAAATCGCTGTAGGTGCTGCACTAAGCTGGTAATTACTTCTTAAAGTAATTAGCTAGATATTGGCCGCTGCTCTGTCCCCCCCTTCTCCAGAGCCGCGGCCTTCTTTTTTATCTCTCTTTCCATAATTCCCCTCTAACTTCTTATACCCTATTCGCTATTCGCTATTCGCTATTCGCTATTCGCTATTCGCTATTCGCTATTCGCTATTCAGAAGATTATAAAAGCTTTATTTCAGGCAAAAAAAAGCCTGCTAACTAAGCAGGCGAAGTACGACGGTTAGAGCTCTTAGATAGAAACTCAAAGCCAGAGAGTGGATGTAAGAACATAAGCTGCTCTTGAATAAAACAATTATCCTTTAACCACCCTAAATTTGCTGCTCTGCAACAGAATGAAATCATCTAATACTTTAGGCGCAGACCATAAGTGACGCCTTTTTAGACAAGACTCCCAGAGGCTAGAGGCTAGAGGCTAGAGGCTAGAGGCTAGAGGCTAGAGGCTAGAGGCTAGAGGCTAGAGGCTAGAGGCTAGAGGCTAGAGGCTAGAGGCTAGAGGCTAGAGGCTAGAGGCTAGAGGCTAGAGGCTAGAGGCTAGAGGCTAGAGGCTAGACAAGTTTGTGTTATATCCAGATGAACACAACAGAATTCTGTTATTTCTCCCATTTATATTAAGCACCAATACAAACAAAGCCTCACGCGCGCTTAATTTCCGCATAAAAAAGCGCCGGCAAATCTGCCAGCGCTTTAGTCACAAAAGGCTGCGGATTAGATACACATTAAGCATATCTAAACAGAACAATTAGAATCGTGCACGAATACCAATAACACCTGAACGAGGCTTACCTGGGCCTACGAAGCGATGATCATCAATACCTTGATCCTCAAGCACCTCATCAGACTCACCGTAGACACCGAACGTTTCATAGTCTTTATCGAAGACATTATCGATACGACCAAACAACTCAACGTTATTGGTTAGCTTGTACTGACCGCGCAGGTTAACGACTGCAAATGAATCTACTTTTTCATTTTCATTCGCCTCATCACCACGGTAGAACTGACTGCTTTGGTAATTTACTTCAGCACCCAGATCAAACTTAGGCGTTACCGCCCAATCCGCTACGATTTTGATATTGTGCTCTGGCAGGCCTGGGATAGCATCACCCTTCTCGACTGGACGAGTATCACCTTGTGGATTGTTGGTACTCACAGAGTTGAACGGTGTTTGGAATGTCGCATCCATCCATGTGTAAGAAATACCTACAGCAACATTGTCATACTTTTTGTTAGCCGCTAGCTCAATACCCATACGACGAGTCTTACCAACGTTTGCAAAGTAACCTTCGGAAGCTAATGTACCCGCGTTCTGGAAGATAATGTCATCATGGTTCATTGTGTGGAATGCGCCTGCAGACCAACCATAACCAGCACTATTACCGCGCACACCCACCTCAAAAGACTTAGCTACAACTTGCTCAAGTGGCGGATCAGATACAAAACCATTTGGAAGCTTACATGGATCATCTGGGTCAGCACAGCTCAACTCAGCAGGAGTTGGTGCACGAGATGACTCACTATAGCTACCGTAGTAACTCATGTGATCATTTGCTTGATAAGCCAGACCAACAGCTGGATTCAAGCGTTTAAAGGAGTGATTACCTGTTAAATCAAGGTTTTCTTCGCCAATACCAACCATATCAATATTGGTGTAGTTATAGCGAGCAGACAGTGTTAGATCCAACCTTTCACTCAGAGCCAAAGTATCTGTAACAAAAAGACCGATATTAGTAACATCAGTCTCTAGGTGCACACTGGACTCATTATCGTAGAGACCAATCCCTGTAACACCGCGATCCTCACCTTCTTCGTTGCGAAGACGAGCAAATTGCGTATCAGACTGAAAATCGATCTCTGAATAGTCGATGCTACCACCAACCGTCAGCTGATTTTCCTTACCATTGAAATCATCTAGGAAAGTAACCTGGGAGCCTAAACCGAAGCTTTCCATTTTAGTCTCAGAAGTATTCAACGTTCCGTCAAACACCTCATCATCCGCAACCAGCTCATCACGAAGATCCGTATCAATATCACCTAGATGCTCATCGTCATCAAATCCACGAAATTCTACAGCTTCAAGACCATCCTCTGCCTCACAAAGCGTAGCATTGACACTAGGACCGAATGGAGCAGCCAATGGATTTTCGTTGTTTGCATCTACATAACAAAGACCATAATCACTATCATCGCCATTTAAAGTTTTCACTTTATTTCGACGATAGAAAACATTACCTGCAACCTGAGTGTTATCATCAACCCAGGTATCACCGCTCAACGTAAGCAGCGCCAGATTTGTTTCAGTTTGGTCGGGTTGAGTATAAATACTTTCTCGACCTTCAGCTTCCAACAAGCCAATTGGTGCAGCACCATTACCAATCATTTTGTTGTTGTTAGCAGCCGCAGTTAGCTCAATATTATTACCGTTTTCACCACGCCAAGTTAAGGTTGCCAAACCTTGCTGAACTTCCGTAGGTGAATGATCTCGCCAACCATCTTCTTCGTAGTAATTACCGATAACAAAGTAGCCAAACTCACCATCATTACCGCCAGATTGAACTTCTACATTCATTCGACCATCATTACCGATAGAAGCTTCGATCTGATTGCCTTCATTATCAAAACCGTTTTTAGTTTTGATTGATAATGCGCCACCCAATGTATTTTGACCAAATACTGGGTTAGAACCTGCGAAAAGATTTACAGATTGGATTGCACCTTCAGGAAGAAGATCCCAGTTGACTGTATCGCCAAACGGCTCATTAAAACGAATACCGTTAACGTAAACAGACAATCCTTGAGGCAAACCAAGTAACGGAGACGCTGTAAAACCACGATATTGAACATCAGGCTGGAACGGGTTATTCACCGCTTCGTTAATCGTAACACTGCTAAAGTTATAACGCAGGTGCTCTGCAATATTTAGAGACTGAGACCTTTCTAGATCATCAGCATTAGCAGACTGAACAGCCGCAGCAATACGATTTTTTTCAATGCCAACACCATAGATTGGCGTATTACCAATAACAGTAACACCTTCTAATTGGGTTGCATCTTCTGCAGAAACAGCAGTGCTACATGCAGCAGCTGCCAACAATGGCAACCAATACTTTTTTTGCAAGCTCATTATCTATGAATCCTGTGAACATATTTTTCTTATCCACGCTATTTTTTCATAGAAATGTCATAAAGACCTTTATGCTGCCTACCCATAACAATGTAATATAGATGTAATACTAAAGACCCAACCTAATCCCGAAAGCTGGGACCACAACCCGTTGAATGCATATTCATCTCAGAACGATAAAATTCCAGTTCTTTTTTCAGTACTACTTCAGCAGTATCAGACACCCGAAAGCCATGGGCTTCATCTGGAAAATAATAAGCCTCTACTTTAATCCCTCGGCCTTTCAACGCCTTTTCCATTGCACGGGTCTGATCAGGCAACACAACCCTATCCTTCTCTCCTTGAAAAAAAATTACAGGGCAATTAATTCGATCAACATTATCCAGAGGAGCACGATCACGGTACACCGACTCCTCAGCGACCGGATCACCAATAAGCCAGTGAAGATAGCTTGATTCAAATTTATGCGTACAACCGTCAAGAACTAGTGGATCCGTGACCCCGTACAAACTAGCAGCTGCCGCAAAACAATCAAGTTGATAAACCGCACTAAGTGCAGAAAAACCACCCGAGCTGTTACCACGAACAAAAACCGCCCCCTTATCAACAAGGCCCAGCTCAACCAATTCATCTATTGCTGACTGAATATCCTCGACCTCTACAACACCCCATTGATGCTGAAGGCAATTGCGGTAAGTTCGACCATAGTTACTACTACCCCGATAGTTTAAATCCAATACCGAAAATCCACGCTGGGTCCAATACTGGATCTTCATATTCAAAACAGGATAAGTTGCAGCTGTTGGTCCGCCATGAAGAAACACAACAAGAGGAGCCAAAGCACTATCTACTGAATATTTAGCATTAGCTGGAGGATAAAAATAACCGAAACAAGCAGACTCCGCTTTTGAAAAGCTCATTGGCCGAGCTAGAGAGCAATCCGATTCATTTAATGGCGAACCGCCACCAGCAACAACTCTAACTTCAGAAGTCACAGTATTAACTTTAACTACTGAAACAAGTTGATTATTAGCCGATGCTACAACACAAACCCAGTTACCAACGGCGACCAATGATTTAAAGTAATTAAAATCAGGCACTAAAGAGGCACCATTAAGCATGACTTCAGCCCCTTCATGCCTATGATGAATCGAAACAACTTTTGACGAGATTTCAGCATAATGCGTTAGGCCTGATTGCCAGGGCGCAGAAATCATATCGCAAGACTCTTTCTCGACTGGCACCAAGTCATGACTATCCAAATCGCACCTGTAGATATTCCACCAACCAGAGCGATCAGTAACTACATACAACTCACCTTTTTCTGAAAAATACGGTTGAGAAAGTGCCTCCTCAGAATTATGACCTGCAATAGAGATAGACCCATCGAGCTCTGAAGAAGTTAGATCAAGATAAGAAAATTGAGTTGAAGTCCAAGGCTGCTGAGGATGATTCCAGCTAATAAATGCAAGCATAGATCCCTGCGGATTAATCACAGGGTAGCTATAAAAATCTGCACCCTCGACCAAAACCTCTACCGAGTCATCAGACAAACTGATCGCAACGATCCGATTTATAACATCCGTTTCAGCATGGATCTCCTGAATAGCGATCAAGCGATCTCGGGTTTTATCCCATATAGGCTCAATATAACGGGTATTTGGATGATTAGTTATCTGAACAACATCACAAGGCCCGCTAAGCCTCTGCTTGTAAATTTGTTGGTCACTAGCATTAACAAACACCAACGAATCATCAAGCAGAGCCCAACCTCTGCCACCATACTCATAGACCTTGCTTTGCACACTATAGTGAGGCGGAGTTATCTCGCGATGAACCCCCGACTGAGACTCTAATTCAAAACAGATACAGCAACGACCGCCCTCATTTGGTCGCTGCTCAACCCAATAAAGATCGCCTTTTTGACTTAGCTGTAGCTGACTATATTCAACACCAGCACTAATAGCATCAGCTTCTGATAGGGATGAAGACCAAAAACCAGGTGAATTTGAATTCGGCATGGTGACTTACATTAACCTTTGGCAAACACCCGAGAATTACGATCATTTCGGTAGACAAAATCATCAGGATTGTTTACGACTTTCTCAGCGTTTTGCCTAGCCTCAACGATCTTATGGTGATGCTCAGATTTAGAACAGACGGGATCTGCATTATGCATATCACCTGTGAGCATATACGCCTGACAGTGACAACCACCAAAATCTTTATCCTTTTCATCGCAACTCCGACACGGCTCTTTCATCCAATCGTCGCCACGGAAATAATTGAACCCAGGGCTATCATCCCAAATCTGCTGAAGACTCATCTCTTTAACATTTGGGAAATCTAGCGGCAGCATACGCGCACTATGGCATGGCAACGCCTTACCATCCGGTGTAACGGTTAGAAACACCTGCCCCCAACCATTCATGCAACCTTTAGGACGCTCTTCATAATAATCCGGCGTCACAAAAATCAGCTTTATCGGATTACCTTGAGCCGCCAATTTTTCACGGTACTCATTAGTAATACGTTCAGCTCGCTCGAGCTGCGCTTGAGTTGGCAGCAATTGCTCCACATTCTCGAAAGCCCAACCGTAGTATTGACAGGTAGCAAGTTCAACATAATCAGCTTCAAGTTCTACACACAACTCAATAATCTTATCGATACGATCAATATTATGACGATGGGTCACGAAGTTAAGCACCATAGGGTAACCCTGCGCCTTAACCTCTCTAGCCATTTTAAGCTTTTGCTGGAATGCTTTTTGAGAACCCGCAACCATATTATTTACAGACTCATCGCTAGCCTGAAAGCTTACTTGGATATGATCCAACCCAGCTTTATGGAATTCAGCCATCTTACGCTCATTAAGACCAACACCTGATGTAATCAAATTGGTGTAATAGCCCATTTCATGCGCACCGCCGATTAGCTCAATAAGGTCCTGACGCACTAAAGGCTCACCACCTGAAAAACCAAGCTGAACAGCCCCTAACTCCCTTCCTTGCTGAAATACATCTAACCATTGCTGTGTTGTTAATTCACCGCCAAAGTCAGCAAAATCCAAAGGATTAGAACAATATGGGCACTGCAGCGGACATTTATAAGTCAGCTCAGCCAACAACCATAAAGGGCGACCGTGTGTTTTTTCTACAGGATGACCAATATTTGGACGTGAAGGCGAGCCATTACAAGAGGAAGAAGTCATAAAATCTTTCACAAATTATTATTATCAACTATAGCTATCATCACTCTCGACAGCTAGTTTGTGCAGACTTAAATGGTAGCAATGAACTACTACCAAAGCACCAAATAAACGCACAAAAAAGATGACCTATAACAGGTAAGTAAAAGATATATAGGAATAATTTTAGGAAGGATCCCGCCCCCTGCATGGCAAGGGACAGGTTAAGATTTAAGCTAACCAGCCTTGCTTTTTCGCTTCAGCTAGGAACTCAAGAACATCGCCAGAAAGATCTCCAGCATCAGAAAATTTAGCTTCTAGTTCTGCAATAATTTTCGCTGCGTCTCGCTCACCATCAACCAGCGCCATTATTTCGCCAGCAGGACCATTTAACTGAATCATCCCTTCAGGATAAAGCAGGACATAACAATCCTGAGCCTTCTCCCACTGAAAGCGAAACATATTGTTCAACACAGGAACATCAGATGCCACAAAAATTACCGAATCAGTCATTAAATAATCCTCGGTGATAAACCTTCTGATCGGTCACTGTGTGATAAGGTGCGCGCTCATACTCATAAGCCATAGTCATGGCATCTAGCATGGTCCACAGAACATCAAGTTTGAACTGCAAGATCTCTAGCATACGATCCTGCTGTTCACGTGTTTTATAATGATCAAGCGTAATATCAAGACCATGAACTACATCACGGCGCGCTTCAGTAAGACGGTTACGGAAATACTGATAGCCATCTTCTTTAATCCATGGGTAATGACCAGGCCACGTGTCCAAACGATTCTGATGAATCGTTGGCGCAAACATCTCAGTTAATGAGGAGCTTGCTGCTTCTTGCCATGTCGCACGACGTGCAAAGTTGATATATGCATCTACCGCAAAGCGAACACCCGGCAAAACATGCTCACCAGATAAAATCTCTTCACGAGTCATACCTACAGCTTCACCTAAACGCAACCAAGCCTCAATACCGCCTTCAGCACCTTCAAAACCATCATGATCAAGTACACGCTGAACCCAATGACGGCGTACCTCACGATCCGGGCAGTTTGCCATGATCGCCGCATCTTTTACTGGAATGCTAATCTGGTAGTAAAAACGGTTAGCCACCCAACCACGAATTTGTTCAGGAGTGGACTTACCTTCATACATAGCTATATGGTATGGATGCTGCGTATGGTAAAAATCACCTTTAGCTCTTAGAGCCTTTTCAAATTCATCACGCGTTAAAGGCTGTTTATCTTCTGCACTACTCATTTTTTATATTAACCTCTACACACTTCCCGAAATTAAAGCTCGATCGACATTCCGTCATAAGAAATTTCGATACCATGAGATTCAACTTCTGCACGCTCAGGAGAATCTTCATCTAAAATCGGGTTGGTATTATTGATGTGGATGAGAATCTTACGCGGATTATCCAACGTATCCAGATACTCAATCATGCCACCCTCACCAGACTGAGGCAGATGACCCATTGCAACACCTAACTTATCACCTACACCAGTAACGATAAGTTCATCTTCCTGCCAAATAGTACCGTCAACTAACAGTACATCTGCAGACTCCATGTAAGCGCGTAAATGAGGCTCGATCTGACCTAGACCAGGCGCATAGAACAGTTTTTTACCCGTACGAGTGTCTTCGATTTGAATACCGATATTATCACCAGGGTGCGGGTCATCTCTATGAGGAGAATATGGAGGCGCACTACTCAGTAGCGGCACAGCAGTTAACTTAAGCTCAGGCGCTTGAGGAATAACAAAAGTATTGTCATTTTCGCCAATCGGAATACGGTTGATATTATTACCACCATTCCAATGCTTAAGCATGTTGAAAACAGGAAAACCTGTTGTTAGGTCCTGTTCAACCATCTCTGTACACCAGATATTATGAGGACAACCCTCACGCAACATCAACAAACCTGTTGTGTGATCGATTTGGCTATCCATATATACGATTGCAGAGATACCGGTATCACGAATTGAGCGATTAGGCTGCATAGGACCAAAGTTAGCTAGCTGCTCACGAATATCTGGAGATGTGTTGAAAAGAATCCAGTTTTCACCATCTGCACTTACAGTGATTGAAGATTGAGTGCGTGGTTTTGCATTAATTGTACCTGCACGAACACCTGTGCAGTTTTTGCAGTTACAGTTCCACTGAGGGAAACCGCCACCAGCGGCAGAGCCTAATACTTGTACTTTCATTGTTATTCTTCTACTTATTAACCGTCGACATCCTGCAGTAAAATATCAGGAAAAAGGCAGGATCGCATAAGAAAAGTTGCTTTGAAAAATCCTCGAACGGGATTTGGGTCCTTCCAAGATAAATTACCCCGACATATAGCCGGGGTAATTTAAAAATACGTAACAGCTTTGCTATTAACGGTTTGCGAAGTACATAGTAACTTCAAAACCGATACGCAAATCAGTGTAAGCAGGCTTAGTCCACATAATGCTTTTCCTCTGTTTTTTGTTATTGAAAGGTATGTACAGTCAGATAATAGGTAGGTCACGCTTTGACATGTATGGTACTTTGGAATTAATTCCGACCTTATTTAGGTTAGCTGATAAAATGTATTTTTCAGGCAAAATTCACCATTAATATAAAAAACCATTAAAAATCATAAAGCTAAGCCTAAAATCAAGTTAAGATTAATTTCCAACTTTAACTACTTCCTAAGAGTCATCTATGCATTCCATACTCATTACTGGCTGCTCATCTGGTATTGGATACTACTGCGCCAAAGAGCTACACGATGCTGGCTTCAAAGTCTTTGCAACAGCCCGTAAACAAGAAGATGTTGAACGCTTAACTGCAGAGGGACTGAGAAGCACAAAGCTAGACCTAAATGACAGCAATTCGATAGACGAAGCGCTTAAATGGGTTCTAAGCCAAACAGATGGAAAACTAGACGCCCTTTTTAATAACGGCGCTTATGGCCAACCAGGTGCAGTTGAAGACTTAAGCAGAGACACTTTACGCGAGCAGTTCGAGACCAATTTTTTTGGTACGCATGAGCTAACCTGCAAAGTACTCAAGCTTATGCGCCAGCAAAACCATGGGCGCATAATTCAAAATAGCTCGGTGCTGGGCATTATCACAATGCAATATCGAGGTGCATACAATGCCTCTAAATTTGCATTAGAAGGCCTGACCGACACGCTTAGACAGGAATTAGATGGTAGCAACATTCATGTTAGCTTGATTGAGCCTGGTCCAATTGAAAGCCAATTCCGTGCTAATGCATTCTCTGCCTTCAAGAAAAACATAGACAGAGAAAACAGCTTCCATAGAGACACCTATAATGCAGTGGAAGCTCGCCTTGCAAAAACCAACAACGATTACAGCAAGGACCCTTTCACACTGGGACCTGAAGCCGTATACAAAGCGCTCTATCACGCATTGACCAGCTTAAAGCCTCGACCTCGCTATTATGTAACTACACCCACATGGCTCTTTGGTATTCTTAAACGTTTGCTACCAACCTGTGCTCTAGACTGGATTCTAAACAAAGTTTCCAAGTCAGAAACCAAGCAATAACCATAGAGCCCTCGACCTAACAACAAAAAAGCCGTCTGAATATCAGACGGCTTTTTTAGTTTCCACAGTTATCTGTTTAACTTAGATACCAACCAAACCATTTCTTTCCATAACTTCTTCCATGACTGTCAAACTTGTCGGATCATCGATCGTTGATGGAACAGCATAATCTTCACCAGCAGAAATCTGACGCATCAATTTACGCAAAATCTTACCAGAACGAGTTTTTGGTAAACGATCAACGACTACTGCACGCTTAAAGCAAGCCACAGCACCGATCTCTTTACGTACCAGCGCAACCAACTCTGCTTCGAGATCCGCTTCGTCAATTTCTACGCCGTTTTTAAGCAACACAAAGCCAATTGGCTGCTGACCTTTTAACGGGTCGTTTACACCGATTACGGCACATTCCGCAACAGCCTGGTGGCCCGCTACAATCTCTTCCATTTCACCGGTAGAAAGGCGATGACCTGCAACGTTAATTACGTCATCTGTACGACCCATGATAAAAACATAACCATCTTCATCTTTGTAGCCGCCATCTCCAGAACAATAGTAACCCGGATAATCGGACAGATAGCTTGAGCGATAACGTTCAAAGTCACCCCAAACAGTAGGGAAACAGCTCGGCGGTAACGGAAGCTTCACAGCAATAGAGCCCTGCTCACCCGCTGGAAGCTCATTACCTTCAGCATCTAGGATCTGCACATTAAAGCCAGAAATAGGCACTGTTGCAGAGCCGGCTTTTGGCGGCAGTGTTTCAATACCCGTCATATTGCCACAGATAGCCCAACCGGTTTCAGTCTGCCACCAATGGTCGATAACTGGCTTACCTGTCGTTTCCATAGTCCAGTGATAAGTCGGCGGATCAAGACGCTCACCCGCCATAAATACTGACTGTAGATTTGAAAGGTCGTAGTTTTTAACCAGCTCACCTTCAGGATCTTCTTTCTTAATCGCACGAAATGCAGTTGGCGCAGAGAAAAGCACTTTAGCTTTGTACTCTTCGCAGACTCGCCAGAACGCACCAGCATCCGGTGTGCGTACAGGCTTACCTTCGTAAACAATTGTTGAGCAACCAGCTAGTAGAGGCCCATAAACAATGTAAGAGTGACCTACTACCCAACCGACATCTGAAGCAGCCCAGAATACATCTCCAGCTTCTACGTTGTAGATAGCTTTCATCGAATACTTCATGGCAACGGCATGACCGCCATTATCACGAACAACACCTTTAGGCTTACCTGTAGTACCCGATGTATAAAGAATATAAAGCGGATCAGTACCTTTTACTGGTACGCACTCAGCAGGTTCCGCAGACGCCATCGCTTCGTTCCAATCAAGATCACGCCCCTCTACTAGAGATGCCTCAACCTGCGGACGCTGAAGAATGACACATGCATCAGGCTTGTGAGCTGATTTTTCAATAGCCTGGTCAAGCATTGGCTTATATTCGATTACTTTAGCGATCTCAATACCGCAAGAAGCAGAAACAATCACTTTAGGCTCTGCATCATCGATACGAACAGCTAGCTCTTGAGGTGCGAAACCACCAAAAACAACAGAATGAATTGCACCTAAACGCGCCACGGCAAGCATTGCAACAACCGCTTCAGGGATCATCGGCATATAAATAACTACACGATCGCCCTTTTCGACGCCTTGAGATTTAAGAACACCTGCAAATTTAGCCACCTCATCTCTTAGCTCTAGGTAACTAATCTTTCGCTTCTGACCTGTAACCGGGGAATCGTAGATGATCGCTGTAGTATCAGCACGACCATTTTCCACATGGTAATCCAATGCAAGATAGGCAGTATTCATCTCGCCATCAGCAAACCAACGATCAATACCGTTCTCATCTTTCGATAGAATCTTTTCAGGTGCTTTAAACCATTTAAGATCTTGCGCCTTTTCTTTCCAAAACTCTTCTGGCGCCTCAATAGACTTAGAATATTCTGCTCTATAAGTCATGCACTCTGGCCTCTTTCCCATAAGTTAACGAATTGTAGACACTGAAAGCGATTTTTATGGTTTCTTGTTATTAGCTTCCTTCTACGAGGAATTATTTGTCGAAACACTATTTATTGTAGACACTTTCTCGAATGTGTAGACACACTTTAACTGAGAATATCTCTGTTTAATCTAATACAAAAGGCTGATACGCCTATTTATAAGCACAATCCAGATCAATAAAAACTTAAAGAAATCAGTAAATACGCGGTAAACAAGCAGGATTGTCGACAATCCTATTATTTGGCACTAAAACTAAAGAATAATGACGACATACATATCTGCAACCTAAACCTAAAGACATGCAAATAAAAAGGCGACCCAATGGGTCGCCTTTTTAGACATTCAAGCATACTCAAACTAACAAGGATATATTCGAGGCTCTATATGCAGATCTATATCATACTGCCGCTTCACTGAAGCTTTTATATCTGAAGCTAAGGTTAACAAACGATCGGCATCACCCTCCCCTAGATTGACCAACACTAGAGCTTGTTTATCGTATACACCAACCCCATCGCCTTTATGTCCCTTCCAGCCCAACTGATCAATCAGCCAGCCAGCTGCAACTTTATGATGCTCATCCCCATCTGGATACCCAACAATATTTGGGAACTTAGTCTTTAGCGTATCGAATTGCGCATTACTGATCACAGGGTTTTCAAAGAAACTACCGGCATTACCTATCACCGAAGGTACTGGAAGCTTAGAGCTGCGAATATCGCAAACGGCAGTGTACACATCTAAGGCTGTCGGCTGATCAATACCCTTGGCACTAAGAACATCAGCCAAACCACGGTACGCTAGTTGCGGAGTAAAAGTACTTGTTAAAGAAAACCTAACACTCCAGATAAGATAACGACCATGTTCTGCGGATTTAAAGATACTGTCCCGATATCCAAACTGACATTCTTCACGATTAATCTGAACCAGCTCTTTATTCTTGCGATCATAAGCCGTCAGACTGTGGAAGCAGTCTTTTAACTCAACACCGTAAGCACCAATATTTTGTACAGGTGCCGCACCAACTGAACCTGGTATAAGCGCTAAGTTTTCCAGGCCATGCAGCCCCATCTCTAATAGACGACCAATAAATGAATGCCAGTTTTCACCAGCACCGACTTCGACTATTGCTTGATCACCATCATCAGCCAGCACCTTCACCCCTGTTATTCCAACAGAGATAACTGCACCCGGAATTCGATCACGTAACACTAGATTACTGCCACCACCTAAAACCAATAGAGGCCAGTTATTAGCTTCAACGTCACCTAACGCAGATTCTAATTCTTCAACGGTTTGGACTTGCGTGTAATGCTCAGCAATAGCTTTGAAGCCAAAACTATTATGCGCCGTAAGGTCAGCCTCTTTCTGCCAAGCCATTAACTTAATTCCTTCTTTATATGCTGTAGAAGACCGTCTGATGCTGATTCCACAAGATCCAGAACATGCTCGAAACCAGCTTCACCATCATAGTAAGGATCTGGAACATCAGCGGAGCTCATGCCTGCATAATCCAAAAACAAGCACAGCCTTCCTTGATAGTTAGTGGGAGATATCGCTTGCAGATCACGCAAGTTTTGAGTGTCCATAGCAAGAATATAATCAAACTGAGCGAAATCAGCGGTAACTGCCTGACGAGCCCTTAACGAGCTCAAGTCATAGCCGCGTCGTTTAGCTGCTTTTGCAGAACGAGAATCAGGTGGATTACCCACGTGATAAGCCGCTGTTCCAGCCGAATCGATCTGAATATCACCAGCCAAACCCTGCTCTAAAACTTTTGCCTGAAAAACGCCATGCGCGGTTGGTGAGCGACAAATATTCCCCAAACACACAAACAAAACGGAGACTTTTTTACCCATCGGCCTAACTAACTCCCACCAACTCATTATTTAAGGGCTTAATTTTTAGCAATTATCCCATTATTCCAAAATAGTTAAAGCAAAGAAGTGATAGAGGGGTCTAGAGAAAGTGGAATTACGACTAGCAAGCTAGCTTATTGGAAAGGTAGCGATACAAAAGCAACAAATGAAAGCCGCGCAAGCTGGAAATACCTGCGCGGCAGATGAGTTTAATAAAAACTACCTATTATTTGAAACAAAGCCATCTAGAACTTTTACCAAACCCTCAGGCTTAGTTAGCATAGGCAGATGCCCCGTTTCCATGACCACCTCAACATCTGGTTTAATACTAGCGCCGATTTTTTGCTGAGAAGAAAGAGATATAATTTTGTCATGCTCAGTATAAACATATAACTTTTTCAATTTTGAAAAGGTTTCATTGGCATATTCAACTGTACCATCCGCGATAGCTGCAGGCTCATTAACCGCTAAAGCTAACACCTCTTCCTTAACTGAATCAGAGCTAGAAAACGTAAACACCCCAGCAAAAGCTTGAGGATCTTTTATCTTCAGCCAGCCCGACTTTTTATCGTACTCTACAGCGCTAAAGTAATTCTCATCGTCTTCTTTGCTCAATAATCCAAAAGGTTTTGCCCCTTTTAATGGCGCTACTGCGGCTATATAGGCAATCGATTGAATTTGATTTGTACCACAGAGAGATAGCGCATGATTCACAACCGCACCTCCTTGGCTATGAGCAACCAAAGAAACCGAACCTTTCACCTCACTCATAGCCTGGCACAAAGCCTTTGACGATACTGATAAAGTGACCTCTTTCGGATCTTGACTGTCATTTCGCCCAGGCAGATCTACAGCTAATGTTTTATAACCCTCGCTTTTAAGCGGCTCAATTACTTTTGCCCAAGACTCTCCTGTCAGATGCGCGCCATGCACAAACACCAACGTAGGCTTAGGTTCTTCAGAAACCTTACCCATTGAACATCCGGCTACTGATAAACAGGCAATCGATGCCATGACTAACTTCTTATACATGTGACTCTCCTAAATCATGAAAAAACCTTTCACTTTAGTGTCTGCAATAGCAACATTGGCGAATTCTAAATCAGCAAACACTAATGATTATCACTTACATTAATGCAACTCATAATACGGGTATTTATGAATTCGATCTATAAAGAATCACTTGATAGTTTGGATTTAGAAGAATGATAAAAGAGCTGTAAAGTTGCAGGAAATATAGAAGCGTTAACGCTGAGAAAGCGAACAATACGCCTCAAAAGATGGAAGAATTTATATGGAGACAAAACAGCCAAATACGAAGATGTTTCACTCCATACTTGGCTGTAACGTTTGATAAGAAAACCTAAAATAATCGACGAAGTCGTTCTAAATCTTCTGGAGTATCTACGCCCGCTGGCGGCTGTTCATCAGCTTCCGCCACATGAATTCGAGCACCATTCCACATTGCACGAAGTTGCTCAAGACACTCTGTCTCTTCTATCGGCGCTGGAGGCCACTTAACAAAATCGTTTAGCAGTTTGACACGGTATGCATAAATGCCGATATGTCTCTGCCATGCAAAACCTTCTGGCATCACATTCCGGTTCGCGTCTTCCGCAAAACTATTGCGAGGCCATGGAATTGGCGCACGACTAAAATAAAGCGCCATACCCCGAACATCACTAACCACTTTAACAACATTCGGATTGAGCAAACTTTCGATATCTGTGATTGGTTCGCTAAGCGTAGAAATACTAGCTTCAGGTTCAGCACGAAGGTTATGCGCAACCTGATTAATAATTCGAGCAGGCACTAACGGCTCATCACCTTGTACATTTACGACAATATCATCAGCGTAATAACCCAAGTCACTAACAACCTGCTGCAAGCGATCTGTACCAGAAGGATGGTCTGATGAAGTCAAACAAACTTCAGCCCCAAATGACTGAGCTACATCAGCGATTCGCTGGTCGTCTGTGGCAATAAGAACACGATCCGCTTCACTTTCGCAGGCACGCTCGTAAACATGCTGCACCATTGGCTTACCGTTAAGATCAGCTAACGGCTTACCCGGAAAGCGAGTCGAGGCATAGCGGGCCGGTATAATGACAGAAAAGCCCATAACTTAATCCTGCTCGCGCTCTTCTGCGGTTAGCTCACGCGCTTCAGTTTCAAGCAACACAGGGATATCGTCACGAATTGGATAAGCTAACCCACTCGCTTTAGAGAAAAGCTCATTTGTGCTCTCATTGTATTCCAAAGGCGTTTTGGCTACTGGGCATACCAGAATATCCAACAACTTCTTATCCATTTTGTGTTTTACCTTTATTAGCTATAGCAATCTTTAATTTATCTAGCAGTTGCGTATAAAAACTCTCTGGCAACTGCGCTTTAATTTGTAAATACCAACAGTGCGACTGTGCGAACTCAGTAACTTTGACCGCATCTTTCTCTGTCATGATCACTGGGTAGTCATCACCAAACTGAAAATCCTCAACAGTATAAAACGAATGATCGGGCTTAGCATGAGGAATAACAGTTACTTGAAGTTCTTGCTCAAGCGTATTAAAAAAACGCTGAGGATTACCAATCCCTGCAACAGCATGTACTTGTTTGCTGCGTAATGCTTCCAATGCCAACTCTTCATCCGTTAAGCAGTTTACTATCGCTGCAGGCTGAAGGAACATCTCTTCTATTGTTGCTGCTTCAGCAATCTTATTCTGCAAGCGCCCATTACTGACAATAAGATCAACACTACAGAGCCGGTCGGGCTCCTCTCTTAGGGGACCTGCAGGCATTAATGCCCTATTACCCAAGCCGCGTTTGCCATCAATAACAGCAATCTCAATATCTCGATCTAATCGGTAATGCTGCAATCCATCATCACTAATAATGAGATCACATTCGTAATTATCTAGAAGGTATTTTGCGGCATTAGGACGGTTAGGATCGATAATAACGGGACATCGGCAACGCTTAGCCAACATAAAAGGCTCATCACCTGATAATTCTGGTGAATCTGCAGTAGTTACATCAAAAGGGAACTGTGTCGCCTTGGACTTATAGCCGCGACTGATGATGCCAGGCTTATAGCCTTCCCGCTTCAATCTCTCGACCAAACTTATAGTTAGCGGTGTCTTACCTGTTCCGCCTACATTGATGTTTCCGACAATAATAACAGGTACAGGCGCTACCCATACCTGCTGCAAATCAGCGCCTTTTTTTCTCTTAGCTAGAAACTTATAAAGGGAACTAAAGGGCTTTAAAACACAAGGAGCAGGCTTTTCAGAGTACCAACGCCCTTCTAACCAACTCATTGAGCGTCAGGCTCCTGAGTAGTGATACTCAATTTGCTAAACCCTAGCTGTCCAGAAACATTCATCGCTGTGACAACAGCTTGATGTGGAGTCTTAGCGTCAGCAGTGATAACCAATGGCATTTCGCGATCATCACCCGCTAACTCTTGTAAAGCGCGTCGAAGCGTCTTCGCCTGTGTGTTGACTAGAGCCTTACCATTTACGCTGTAATGCCCTTCATCAGTAATCAAGATCTCTAGAACTTCGATCTCTTTGACGACTGATTCGCCAGAAGCCTCTGGTAGATCAACGTCAAGATGCGTTTCTTTAGTGAAGGTAGTCGAAACCATAAAAAAGATTAATAGCAAAAACACCACATCAATTAATGGTGTTAAATTGACATTAACCTCTTCAACCCGTTGGCGAGGGAATTTCATGCGCTTACCTACTCGACGTCGATGTCACGCTCACCGTGCATCACTTCTATAAGTTTTACCGTCTCTTGCTCCATAGTAATAACTAAGGAATCAATTCGGCGTTGAAAATAGCGATGAAATATAAGCGCAGGGATTGCGATCGTTAAACCCGCTGCTGTAGTGATAAGTGCTTCTGAGATACCACCAGCAAGAAGGCTGGTATTACCTGTACCGTGAATCATGATCTCAGTAAAAACCTTAATCATACCGATCACCGTACCTAACAATCCGAGTAAAGGCGTAATGGCAGCAATAGTTCCAAGCGGGTTTAGAAAACGCTCTAAATCGTGTACAACTTGGCCAGCAGCTTCTTGAATACTCTCTTTCATAATCTCACGACCATGAGAGGCATTGTTCAAACCAGCCACCAAAATCTGACCTAGTGGACTACTACACTTTAAATCTTTTAGCCTTTCTGCCGTGATATTGCGCTGCTTTATTAAGGTCCAAACTTCTGCCAATAGACCTGGAGGTGCCACTCGATCTGCACGCAAAGTCCAAAAACGCTCTAAACTGATTGCTAACGCTATAACCGAGCAGATAACGATTGGAATCATTATCCAACCACCAGATTGTAAAAGCTCAAACACAGTAATTTCTCCTTTGACTGCGCGTACTCTATCACAGAGATTAAAACGATCTCCAGAATCGTTTTTCATCCTCTCTCATTGTTATTGTTTTACACCCTTCATGGGCATCAGCAATTAGCATAATGGCACCATCTTTGGCAGTCTCATAGGTTTTCACCCCCTTATCGGCAAATCTCTGCACAACATCCGGATGAGGATGCCCAAAAGCGTTCGCATAACCAGCACTAAAGATGACATTTGAAGGCTTAATTGAGTTGATAAATGCAGTCGATGAAGAGGTTTTACTACCATGGTGCGAAGCGACTAACCAATCAATACTTGGCGCAACTTTAGGGATTAGTTCAAGTTCTTTTTGAGCATCTATATCTCCTGGTAATAACAACCGACAATTCGGCGACTCGATCATTAATACACAGGAACGATCGTTATCATTCGCACCTTCCATTCCCGCAAGAAATGTAAACACAACCCCATTCACCTGCCAACCACGGCTTGCGGTGCAAGCCTCTGCATTCTTATATCGATAAGATGTTGTTACCCTATCCACCTTGATGGAATCAAATACAGCTGCAGCGCCTCCTGCATGGTCATTATCACTGTGACTTAGAATAAGATGATCGATTGAATCAATATTTGCCTTCTCAAAATCTGGCAAAACCGCCCTTTCATATGCAGTTCCACCAGAGCGATAAGATGGCCCAGTATCATAAAGTAATTGATACTCCCCGACCTGTACTCTAACAGCTAAGCCTTGCCCTACATCGTAAACCCAAACCCTAAAATCAGAGTCGTCCTTATACTTAGAACTCGAACCGACAATTGCAGGCAACAACAGCAGCAATACCACCGATGAAGGCAACGACAATCTCAGCAACAACAAACATGATGCAACCAGCACCACTAAAAACAAAACAACAACGTTCGGGGCATCTAACTGCCAATAACCTATTTCAATCTTTTGGTTCAACTCGACCGACCACCAAAACAGATCTGACATACCATTCAGTAATGGAATTAGCATATCTATACCGATAGAAGTAAGCCCAAGATGCAGGAATAAGAATGGAACAAGCACTGAAAAAAACGGTATGGCGATCAGATTAAAAAATGGTGCTATCACCGACACACCTGAAAAGTAAAACAGGTAGATAGGCAGCATACCTATCATCAACATAAACTGAAGGTTCAAGGCCATTCGCCATCCACGCGAAAATTGAGATATCCAAATAAGCAAAGCAACAGCCAAAAAAGATAGCCAGAACCCTATCTCAAAAAAAGACAGAGGATTGAAAAAAAGAACCACGACAAAAGCTATCCACCATCTTGTCCAATGATCCAGATAAAACATTCTGCTACCAGTGAACAATAAGACCAGCAACATAATAAAAGCGCGTTGTGCAGGTATACCCACGCCTGATATCAATAGATAAAAACCCGCTAAGATTAATGCGCCGAAATAGGGGAATTGGTGCTGAAAGCTGATGCCATAAAACACAACACCAGCCAGCCTTCCGAACCACCAGCCGCAGAATGCCATAAAGCCAATGTGTAACCCACTAATCACCGCTAGATGTACAACACCACTATGTTTCAACAGATTCCAATCATGAGCTTCCAGCATCGATTTAGTTCCCGTCGTTAATGCTTGAAACATAGCTATCGTCTGCTGGGTTTCAAATTGGGTTCGTATGGATTCATTAATCCATATTCGAGCAAGACTGACCCAACTATTAGCTTCTGAAAGAACATCAACTTGACCACGGACGTAGCCAGTTGCATCAATGCCTCTAGCTAACAACCAACGCTCATAATCGAAGCCAGCAGGATTAACTAGACCATGTGGAGGTTTGAGCCTAGCAGTTAACTCAACACGATCACCCAGCGAAAGTGTTAAATCAGGGTTATACCAAGCAAGGCTAAGTCGATTAACCTCTAAATTTTCTTCAGTACTTGTCCCTTGTACCGCTTGAATCTCGTCGACATCTACTAAAAACCTTACAACGCCCTGTTGATATCTAGGTATATCGGTTATGACGCCCTGTAATTTCCAGTCTGTGCGTTTAAGAGATTCCGGTAAACGTTGATCAAGCTGGACAACACCCCACAGATTCACATAGAGAAAACTGAGGAGGAAAAAACTCAAGTGAGATGATCTGATACACGGAGCTAAAATCAGCAGAGGTGCTATAACTGTCACAATAGCGATTGAAAATGTTACTGGTAGTAATTGCGGCTGCAATAGTGCTACCGCAAAACCAACAGCAATAGTGATCATCCTTGATCTCATGCTTTAGTTTCCTTGGCTTAACTGAACGTAAGGGGCATAATAAGCCTTCATCCCGTTTGCTAGCCCATAATAAGTAAATAAGAAGATGCCGCGCAAACTTATAAAAAAATACATGCCCAATGAAGATAAGCTAAAGCAGCACAAACATCTTAGCTGGCTTGGCAGTCACATCCACGAACCAAACCTTTGGCACCTTAATAGAAAATCAGTTTCACGTGCCTTTTTAGTGGGTTTGTTTTGCGCTTTTTTGCCGATCCCTATGCAAATGATAGTGGCTGCAATTCTTGCGGTAATGATCCGAAGCAATCTTCCAATTTCTGTTGGCTTGGTTTGGATTACCAACCCATTAACTATGCCGCCAATATTTTATTTCACATATCTAGTTGGAGATTTCCTTATTGGAGATCCTAACCAACAGATCGATTTCGAGATGAGCATGGATTTCATCCAAAACAGCTTATCCTTGGTTTGGTGGCCCCTACTGTTTGGTTCGGTAATCTGCGGGATTGTCTTCGGTATACTCGGCTATCTAACAGTCCAAGGCTTCTGGGCTTGGCATGTCGGTAAAAGCTGGAAAGACAGAGCTAAACGCACAAAATAACCAGAATAGAGAACAATAAAAAAGGGTGACGTTATGTCACCCTTTTTCAATTAGCTTACCATCGATTAACTCTAATACCCTACCCGTTTTACGGGCTAACTCAGGATCATGTGTTACCAGCGCAAAAGCTATATCATATTCTTGATTAAGATTATCGATTAGCTCCTGAACACTTTCAGCTGTTGTTCGATCTAGATTACCCGTAGGCTCATCCATCAGTACAACTGCTGGCTTCCCGATCAGCGCTCGCGCTATTGCCACACGCTGCCTTTCACCACCACTTAATTGTGCAGGCTTATGATGCAATCGCTCGCCTAACCCTACCGACTCAAGCACAGCTTGCGCTTGCTCTTTTACCTCAGTAATGGATTGATCTCTCATCAGCAAAGGCATAGAGGCATTTTCCAATGCAGTAAATTCCGGAAGAAGATGATGAAACTGGTATACAAAACCCAAGGTTTCATTCCTTACTTGCGCACGCTTAGCTTCGGAACCTGCATGTAGATCATGACCGTTAATGATCACATTGCCCTGCGTAGGCTTATCCAAACCGCCAAGGATATTAAGCAACGTACTTTTACCTGAACCTGATGAGCCTATAATGGCTAGCTGTTCACCTTTATGAAGAGCAAAGTCTAAATCCTTTAGGACTTCAACATCTCGACCAGCATCGCTGTAGCATTTAGAAACCCCTGCCGCCTGCAATACAATTTCTTGATTACTCATATCGTAGCGCCTCAGCAGGATCTGTTTTGGATGCTCTCCAAGCAGGGTAAATCGTTGCAAGGAAACTAATCATGAGTGCCGTGCCTGTAATGATACCTACGTCAGGCCATTGCAAATCAGAAGGGAATTGACTGATAAAGTAGACATTCGGATCTAAGAACTGAATCGCAAAAGTTGATTCGACCCAACCAATGATATCAGCAACATTCAGCGCTAACGTAACACCTAAAACTGTACCCATTAGGGTTCCTAAAATACCGATCACCGTGCCTTGCACCATAAAGATACGCATAATTCTTCCAGGTGTAGCACCTAAGGTTCTAAGTATGGCCACATCAGCTTTTTTGTCTGTAACGACCATAACGAGGGTGGAAACAATATTGAAAGCTGCTACAAGCACAATTAAGAATAACAAAAGACCAATCATGCGTTTCTCTAGCTGAATCGCTTGAAATAGATTCCCGTGTGTACGTGTCCAATCGTTGGTTCGGTAGTAACCTTGAAGGCCCGCTGCAATTTCTCTGACAGCTTTTGGAGCATCAAATAAATCATCAAATTTAAGGCGAATACCATCAACCCCTTCGCCCAATCGCTTAATTTTTGCAGCATCTTTAATATGGATATAAGCCAAATTTGCATCTAACTCAGCACCCACTTCGAAAATCCCAACCACAGTAAATCGTTTTAACCTTGGAACTACCCCCGCAACACTGACAGATGCTTCCGGCAAAACCAAGGTAACTTTATCGCCGACCTTAACGCCTAAGTAGCGAGCTAAAAGATTACCTAAAACGATCCCAAATCGTTGCTGATTTAAAACATCAAGCGTGCCTGATTGGATATGGTCGCCAAGAATTGAAACGTCAGCCTCTTCAGCTGGATCGATGCCATTGATAAGCGCTCCACGAACAACACCACGGCTGGTCAACATCCCTTGCGCTTGAATGAAGGGTGCAGCAGCAATCACACGAGGGTTTCGCTCCAACGATTCCACCAGCACAGGCCAATCTTCAATAGATTTGCCATAACCACTGATTGATGCATGCGGGACCATACCGAGAATGCGCTGTTTCAACTCTCGATCGAAGCCATTCATTACAGAAAGGACAATAATTAATGCAGCCACACCTAACATCAGCCCCAACATCGAGGCTAAAGAGATAAAGGAGATGAAATGGTTATTGCGTTTAGCTGCCGTATAACGCAATCCAATAAATATAGATAAGGGCTTAAACATGTGGCGATTAAACCACATAAGATCAAGCGTGTAAAAATGATATCAAACTGAACTTTTATAATAACAACAAGTCTTAACTTACTGTTAATAAAACAATAGTTTCTTTTTAGACCTTACATTTTGAACAACTAAAATAATTCAATCATAGGTGCTTTTGTACGCGTTTATTCATATACTCCAAGCTATCTATGCAATATCACTTTGAGGGCAAGACATGCAGGAACAAGAACGCCGTCAGTATTTCCGTATTGACCAACACGTTTCTTTAGAACTGAAGATCATTTCAGAATCTGAGATTTCAGATCATCCCAGCCCTACTCAGTTCGATGTTTCGCCAAACTTTTTGCTGCTTAGCCAACTTCAAGAGCTTGATAGTGACAGCAGCCACCTATTACGCAAAGTGGCTGAAAAAGATAGCAATGTAGCAACCTTGCTAACAGTAATGCACAACAAGATTGAACGCATCGCCCAAGCAATCGCCTCAACAGAGATGACTGTGGGTCAAAGCGCTATCCAAGAAGTCAATCTATCAGAAGGTGGATTGCAATTCCGACACTGCGAAGCCATTGCAAAAGATGCATTCTTGTCTATCAAACTCGTATTCCCAGACTCATGCATTGGTCTTTTGCTCTATGCGCAATGCCTAAGAAGTGATTCCATGGGAGATGGTAGTCACCTAACCAGCGTCGAGTTCATCAAAATGCCTGAAAACTGCCGTATGATTTTGGCTCGACAGATTTTCGAAAGCCAAGCGAAACTGCGTAAACAACAAGTTGAAGAACCACAAGAAGCTTAAGTAATGAGCAAAGGGATCATTGCACTCACACAAGCTTTTGATCGATTAAACCAAGCCCAAAAATCACTAAGCACTCAGCTGCAGCAAAATGACTGTAGATATTGGTTGCTTAGTGATGATCAACAGGGATCTACATTAACAGGCGCTATAAACACCATCACCAATATATGGCATTCAGCCGGTGGTGATGGCCGGCGCACTGAAAACTTATACGGCCTCATTGGCGTACCTTCCCATATCATTCCGCTGATCCACCAGCTCAATACTCATAAGCAAAATTTTCAAACTAGCGTGAGACAATTTCGTGAAGCTCACGGGGACCCAAACCCAATTATCTACAAACGCGCCGAAGAACTTAATTTAGCACTTCAGCAACAAGGCATGGCGCGCGTAAATTTAAAACAGTGTTACCGCCAAATACCTCTACTTGAAAAGCGTCCAAACAAAGTAACCTTTAGCTGGTACAGTAGTGGCAGAAGCTTAAAGAAAGTTTCGATTAAAGAAGCTGAGCAACGTCTGCTAGCTATGGATACTAATCAATTGCATATCCAGCTTCAGCTTCAAGCACTAAGCAAAATCCCAAGCAATGAAGTGCTAGTACAGTTACAAAATCAAGTTCCAGTGATGCGAGCAAATATCGTTTGGAAAGATAAAGACAAACTCATAAGAAAAGCTCGTAACTGCCCGCTTCCTTTATTTTTCCCTTTAGATGCAGAAGAGGCTTTTCCGGAATATAATACCCCCTCCTTTACACCCCCCGATCAACGCAAACGGCAGCTTCGGAGTGATGTAATTATCGACCCCGAACCTTATTTGCCGAGCTTGCGTATACACCGCTACAAGAAAACATGACAGAAGAAAAATCGAACAAAAATACTAAACTCCACCATTTAGCAGCTGGCATTGGTTTCGCAGGCTTAATTTTGTGGTATTACGCAGGCTATAAACTAGGTTTTCTTGACTGGGCCATTCAGCAAGTTCCGCCCAAATATGCAGGCGCAGGCATGATGGTTGGCGTCATGGTGTTGATGACACCTGGCTTTTTCATTTGGTCGCGTTATAACCGCTGGATTGAAAAGCGTTTAGAAATTACAGGTCAGTACTATGAAGATGAGTACTACAAAAACGACGAAGCCTTAAAGGAACAACGTAAAAACAAAAAGAAGTAATATCCACCCCTCGCTTCGAAGACACTCAGAATTATGCACCCAACTGAGTGCTCTTCAGCCTTAATTCAGGCTATATCGACTATCCTCCCCCTTGAAAAACCTTCACGTTCTCAACTTGAAGATTATCTAATCTGGGCCTGTAATTAAAAAACCCCCTTCATTTTGTCGCTGACGGATGCGGCAGGATAGACATAGAAGCAGGAGGCTAGTTATGCAGTATTTACTTGCTTTAGTAATGGTCTTGCTTGGCTCCTATGCCTCGCTATGTCAAAGTATGGAATTAGCTGCAACATCTCCGCTAAAGGCAGCAAAGCTAAATTCCGTTCCAGAAACTTCAGCTGACTTATTAAAACCTCTATCTAACGCCAAAGATGTAAAGCATCTTACAAGCGACATAAGCCAAATCGAAATCTTACAAAAAGAATATGAGAAATACCTCGCTCTAGCAGATACTCAGCAATGGAAAACCATTCCAAGAGGGCCATTACTAAGATTTGGCGACACCCACCCACATGTACCGATGATTCGTGAAAAGCTCATTACACTAGGTGATCTTTCATCAGCAAACTGTTCATCCATTTCAGACCCACTTTTTGACATAGAGTTGCATGAAGCATTGGAAAGATTCCAGAAAAGGCACGGCGCCAAAATTGATGGTATCGCAGGCCCTGAAACAAGACGTACTCTAAATGTTTCTCTTCATAAAAGAGCGGATCAGTTATACGTAAATATTCTTCGACTGCAGCAGTTCCAACCAAACACTGATCGCTACATACAAGTCAATGTGCCTGACTTTAGACTACACCTGATTGAGCAAGGCAAATCAATCCTAAGCATGAAGACCATCGTGGGTAAGAAAAAAAGGAAAACCCCAATATTCCAAACAGAAGTTAACCGTATTGTAATCAACCCCTCTTGGCACGTGCCTAAGAGTATCGCCTATAAAGATATCGTGCCTGAACTTCAGAAAGACCCAAGTTTTCTAAAGAAAGCGAGACTGAACCTAGTCACTGGCTGGGGCAATAACAAACGCTTTATCGCTGCTGAAGATATCGATTACGACAAACTATATAAAGGTGAAAGCTATCAACGCTTTTGGGAAGCGCCAAGTTCATCGAACACGCTTGGTAGTGTGAAATTCCTGACCTCCGGCCCTTATTCAGTCTATCTCCACGACACTTCAGCTAAACGCCTTTTTAATGAATCTAAGCGCGCTTTTAGTTCAGGATGCATTCGAGTTGAGCAACCACGCCAACTTGCAGATCAACTTATACGGATGACACAAGGTTGGAATAGCAGCAAACTAGATCCATTATTTGAACAAGAGAAAACTAAACACATACGTTTGTTAGACCCGATCCCATTACATGTAACTTATTGGACTGCGTTTATCGATCAGGACGGTGATTTAAACTTCCGTCACGACCTATATAAACGTGATAGATATGACCTAACACGACTAAAAGAAGCACTCCTAAGCACAGATGCACGTCAAAATTAATCAAGTTGCTCATAATATACTCAAGAATAATTCATGCAGATAACTGGTCAATTTATATACAAACAAATATTTGATCGGGCATAATCATTTCTTTTTCAGATGTATTGATACCTAATGACCGATCAGAAAGATTCTATTGCTATCCCCTCCCCGACACGTCGTAAATTTTTAAAAGCCCTAGGTGGTTTATCAGCGTTAAGCGCTATGCCATCTGCAGCATTCGCCAATATACATAAGCCTAAAGACCATTCGCTATCATTGGTAAACCTCCACACTGGCGAAGCGTTAAATAGTACATTCTTCACCGAAGGTAGCTTTCAAAAAGACAGCCTTGGTGCACTTGATCACCTATTGCGCGATCACAGAACAGATCAAGTTCACCCAATGAACCAACAGCTAATTATGTTACTGCATGATCTGCAACAAACATTCGGGGAACATAAACCTATTCACGTTATATCTGCCTATCGCTCACCTAAGACCAATGCCATGTTGAGCAGTAAAAGCGGAAAAGTAGCTAAAAAGAGCTTACACATGCAGGGTAAAGCCATTGATATTCGCATTCCGGGTGTCGATGTGAAAGATCTTCAACGAGCTGCATTGAGCATGAAGTCTGGAGGTGTAGGTCTATATACACGCAGTAACTTTGTGCATCTTGATGTAGGCAGAGTAAGACAATGGGGATCGTAAAACGATCTCCTAATATTTTTCTTCAGTTGAGACAGGCTTATTCTGTTTTTTCGGCCTGATTACCTTCAGCTTCTATCTCATTTTTTGGTTTTTCTGGGGCTGAAGGTTTCTTACTGGTACTACCAGAACTATTGTTTGCAGCGACCGGAGGCTTAGGTGGTCGTCTATCAACCCTTAATACATCAGTAGTAACCTCACCTCTTACTTGAGCTTTTTCACCTCTCTGTGGTGGTCGATCACTAAAGTGCCTTACGCCCTCACTGTCTACCCACATGTACATTTCGCCAGCTGAAAGATTAGCTGCGAGTAAAATAAGTCCTGAAGTAAACGCAATCCGCTTTAGCATAGGGAGCCTCCTTTCTACCCAGCATAGCAGTCATTTGTACAAATAACACACAACAGTAATTTGTAGTTTAGAGTACGCAGACGGAGAGCACTTCAGCAAAGCTATAGTTTTGTTAGCCTAACTCTTCGACGCCACGGTTAGCCAATTGATCGGCCAGTTCATTTTCAGGATGACCACTATGTCCCTTTACCCAACGCCAATCGATTGAATGAGGCTCGGTAGCTTTGTCTAAGCGCTGCCATAAATCTGCATTTTTAACTGGTTTTTTCTGTGAGTTTTTCCAACCACGCTTCTTCCAACCATCAATCCATTCAGTTATGCCTTGTCGGACATACTGAGAGTCTGTTGTTAGAATAACTTCACAAGGACGATTAAGTGTTTCAAGCGCTTTAATTGCAGCTAATAACTCCATGCGATTATTAGTTGTATCCTGCTCACCACCCCAAAGTTGTTTTTCAGCGTCCCCATAACGCATAACGGCCCCCCATCCTCCTGGCCCAGGGTTTCCTTTACACGCACCATCAGTGAATATTTCAACGATCTTCACAAACTTTCCTTAATGATTTTCGGGTAGTAGGTTCCGCGACTGGCAGAGTAATAAGCCTTCTTAATCCCCAACCAGAGCGCAGCGGAGTCATTCCAGCAATGTCTTTACGCGCCAACAAAACAGAAAAAGCACCCGTATGGCCGGGTAAACGCCTAGCAACACTTTCAACTAGCCTAAAACGACTTCGCCATTTGGCCTTAGTGAAAGGAGCGCGATAATAACCTGAAAGTTGACGCAGTTCAGTTAATTCTAAAAGTTTTAACCAGTCAGATAGCCTTTTATGGCTAAGGAATCGACCACTCCAAGGCGGCACATCACTCTTTCGCTTTGTCAGTCGATAAAGCCCCCAAGAACTTACCGGATTGAATCCCACAATGACGACATGCCCACCAGGTCTGAGAATTCTAGAAGCTTCCCTTAAGACTTGATGTGGGGAATCAGTAAAATCTAATGCATGATGAAGAAGCACTACATCAACGCTTTCATGAGCTAAAGGTATCTCAGTATTTTCAGCGACAATGCAATTATCGCCAACACCTAATCCAAGCTTGGGAATAACAGAGAAACAGTGAGTAACTGGACTACTTTCAAATAAAGTAATCCGACTATCTACTGAAAACTGTACCAAGTGCATGCCAAACAGAGCACCAATCACACGCTCTACAGTATCCCTTTCAGCTTGAAGAAGCTCTTGACCTAATTCTGTATCAAACCAAGCCATAATATGTGGAAGCTGAGCTTCTAAAGAGCGACTCATCTTATTTGCCATAATTTTGTCTAATTAGAACTGGCCCAATGTAATATAAGCAGTATTATATTTCTTTTATAACACTGCAAATGAAGGTTTTCCTTTCACTTGATAGAGGCGGTCAAATGTTTAGCGTTACTCCAATTCCTGCTTTCTCTGATAATTATATTTGGCTCCTTAAGCTTCCTGACAGCCAGAAAGTCGCTGTGGTCGATCCAGGTGATGCAGCTCCGGTTATCGCATACCTTAATGATAATAGCCTTGAACTGGACACCATATTAATCACACACCACCACTACGATCATACCGACGGAGTAAAAGAACTTACGGACAGATATCAAGTTCCTGTTTATGGGCCTCATAACTCTCCTTTCTCAGGTATAACCAATCCCCTTAAGGAAAACGACACTCTTGATCTATGGGGGAAAAAGCTTGTCATTAAAGAGATACCTGGACATACACTCGACCATATCAGCTACTTTTCTAGCACTGAGCAACCTCAGCTATTCTGCGGTGATACGCTATTTTTAGCGGGGTGCGGGCGTTTGTTTGAAGGCACGCCACAACAGATGTTAGCAGCGATGAATCATTTCCATTCATTGCCAGATAACACCGAAGTTTACTGCACACATGAATATTCATTGGCTAATCTAGCCTTTGCAGAGGCAGTCGAACCTGACAATGCAGATGTTAAAGATGCAATTAACCAATGCACTTCGCTTCGTAATTCTGATCGCCCAACATTGCCATCATCGATTGCTCAAGAAAAACGTATTAACCCTTTTATGCGTTCAGATCAGGCAAGCGTCATTAGTGCTGCAAAGCAATTCACTCATCAGACAGAGTTAGACCAAGAAGCAGTGTTTGCAGCTATAAGAGAATGGAAGAATCAATTTTAATTTGTTGATTTTCTAGCTTTTCCAGAGAAACCTTGACCCATAAAGGGCCACTGATAGAATGGATCGATTTGGGAACCTGCGAATAAACCTCATACGTTCTCAGTGGGCTATAAAATGACCAGATACGCGAAA
The DNA here is from genome assembly GCF_047778105.1 of Neptuniibacter sp. QD37_11. Classification (NCBI taxonomy): domain Bacteria; kingdom Pseudomonadati; phylum Pseudomonadota; class Gammaproteobacteria; order Oceanospirillales; family Oceanospirillaceae; genus Neptuniibacter; species Neptuniibacter sp. QD37_11. The sequence continues at coordinate 1,956,582 of NZ_CP180552.1, forward strand.
GTCAGTACAGCGAAATGTCTAGACCTTTTCAAGCTGACTGACAAAGTAGATGGTCATTTTAGAGTCCACCCTACGGGGCTTGCAGAGCAACCGAATCACTTCGTTAATGATTTTCGACAGGCAACCAGCATGCCTGTAATCATTGCCTCGTGCTTCAATTGCTCTGCAAGCCTGAGTCGTATAGGGCTTGTTCGCAGGTTCCGTTACCTCCTAAGCATCGGAGCACCATGTTTTCATCTTCTAAATCGGTCCTGCTATCTATAGCTGCAGGCGTTGTATTAAGCGGTTGCCAATCCGTTACCGAAAAAAACACTATTCCTTCTAACACAGGGATAGATAATCAGCCTTCTCAAGCCAATAACACCTTATCACCTGAAGAGAAGACTGAAGCCATCCCAACGGATTTATGGGAAGTCACACGTACTCACATGCAGATGGATCTGCATTTAGATAACCCAAGAGTTCAAACTCAGCTTAAGTGGTATAAGAAACACCCTAACCATATGGCACGCGTGGTAAAACGCGCAGCGCCTTATTATCACCATATTCTAAACAGTGCGATTGAACGTGGCGTCCCTGTCGAATTAGCCCTGCTTCCAATCATCGAGAGTGCGTACGATCCGTTTGCCTACTCTCATGGCCGAGCAGCAGGACCATGGCAATTCATTCCTTCTACTGGTAAGTATTTTGGCCTAAAACAAAACTGGTGGTACGACGGACGCCGAGATATTTTGAATTCAACTGATGCTGCCTACACGTACTTAAAAAAACTACATAAACGCTTTGACGGAGACTGGTTACTTGCCCTAGCAGCTTATAACGCAGGCGGTGGCAACGTATCTAAAGCAATTAAGCGTAACAAGCAAAAAGATAAACCAACCGACTACTGGTCCCTCAATCTACCAAAAGAAACCATGGCTTATGTCCCTAGATTTTTGGCTGTAGCTGCAGTTGTTAAAAACTCAGAGTATTACGGCTTAACTCTACAGCCAATCCCAAACAAACCTCATTTCAGGGTGGTAGAAACAGGCAGCCAAATTGATATTGCCCAAGCAGCATCTATGGCGAATATCAGTACAAAGGAATTGTACCTTTTAAATCCAGGATTTAACCGCTGGGCAACAGCTCCGGAAGGACCACATCGTTTACTAGTCCCAGTAGAGAACGCTGAACAATTTACCAAAGCACTTAAAGAGCTACCGAGCGACCAACGCGTTAAGTGGGTACGTCACAAAATTCAGTCTGGAGACTCATTAATTGCCATTGCTAACAAATATAAAACTTCAGTAAACCTCATCCGTTCGACCAACAAAATTAGTGGTAACAATATCCGTGCAGGTAAAATGCTGCTTATACCAACCGCAAGCAAGCATGCAACTGAGTACGTTCTTAGTCAGCAACAACGTCATGCTGAAAGACAGAAAACCATTTCACGTACAACTGATCGCCAACAAAAGCATCACACGGTCCAGTCAGGTGATAGTTTTTGGAGCATTGCCAACCGTTACAACGTCGGTGTACGCCAGTTAGCACGTTGGAACAGCATGGCACCAGGTGACCCATTACGAGTTGGCAAGAAACTAGTTATTTGGAGCAAACCAACACAAACCGCGCTAAATGAAACTGATCGCCAAGTAATCCGTAAAGTGGGTTACAAGGTACGCCAAGGTGATTCGCTTTCTGTTATCGCCAACAAATTTAATGTTAATGTGGCGGATATATTACGTTGGAATAAGATCAACAAAGCTAAGTATATTCGCCCTGGTCAACATCTGACCTTGTATGTAGATGTTACCCGAGCACACTAATTCAGGACGACTGATTCATGGACGCAACAAGTATTTTTATTATTGTTTTTGCGACAGTCACTGCAATTGCGTTTAAAGTCATTCTTTATAAACGCATTCAAAAGTGGATGGATCAAGACCTAATAAAAGGCCTAGCTGATGGCAATGAGGAAAAACTAACGTTCCTACAACATCAATATCAGCAACTCGTCGACGCCAAAGTTAAGCGTAAGCACCTCCATAATCAGCTAACTGAATTGTCCGAACAATTTGAACAAAAAAGCTAAGGAACAGTCTTATCAGTGGCTTTTACTGGAACCCAGCAAAGGTCACTGATATAAAAGATAATTTACGTTAAGAAGGAACCTTAGATTGCTTACACTCAAACCTCGTACTTGCTCTTCTCTACGCAAATTAAGTATTTGGTTGTGCCTTTCCAGTTTCCTTACTCCTGCACCTCTATTGGCAGATGCGGTTACTTCGAGCCACGGCATTGCAATGCATGGCGACCTTAAATACCCTGCCAACTTTAAGCACTTTGATTATGTAAACCCTGATGCACCCAAAGGCGGCAAAGCCATTCAATCTGCTTTGGGAACATTTGATAGCTTTAATAACTTCATCGTCAAAGGAACCCCTGCTGACGGGCTTGGCCTCCTCTACGATAGTTTACTTGGTAAAGCTCAAGACGAACCTTTTTCCCTATATGGCCTCGTTGCTGAATCGCTAGAAGTACCAGCTGATCGTAGCTGGATTATTTTTAATATACGCCCTGAAGCAAAATTTAGTGACGGCCACCCTATTACTGCGGAAGACGTGGTTTTCAGTTTAGAAACCCTGAGATCTAAAGGCGCGCCTTTCTACAAAGCCTATTATTCCGACATCGAATCAGTTGAAGCACTTAATCCTCACCGAGTTAAATTTAATTTCCGCAACAACCTTAACCGTGAGTTAGCCCTTATCGTTGGTGAAATTGCAATTTTGCCTAAACATTTTTGGAAAGATAGAGATTTCCAAAAACCGAGTTTAGATATTCCGGTGGCCTCTGGTTCATACACGATCGATAGTTTTGATGCCGGACGTAGTATCACCTATAAGCTAAGCCCTGATTACTGGGGTAAAGACCTACCCGTTAATAGAGGTCGTCATAATATTGAATTTCTGACCTACGATTACTACAGAGATAACACGGTAGCAATGGAAGCTTTTAAAGCTGGTGAATACGATTTCCGTCAAGAAAATTCATCAAAGCGCTGGGCTACTAGCTATACAGGGTCTGCAGTAGATTCAGGCAAAATAATTGTCAAAGAGTTAGGTCATGAAAACCCAACGGGTATGCAAGCCTTCGTCCTAAACACTCGACGACCGCAATTTGAAGACCCGCGTGTTAGACAAGCACTAGCGCTAGCATTTGATTTCGAATGGACCAATAGAAACATCTTTTACAACGCCTATACCCGTACCCATAGTTTTTTCTCCAACTCGGAGATGGCCGCTACTAGCCTGCCAACCGAGAAAGAGATCGAGATACTTGAGCCTATTCGTGACCAAATCCCTACCGAGGTATTTACTCAAGTTTATCGTGCTCCTGAAACCAGTGGTAATGGCCGAATCTATACCGAGCTGCGTCAAGCTAAACGCCTACTTCAACAAGCCGGATGGATCTTTAAACAAGGTAAGTTAGTCCACAAAGAGACTGGCGAACCACTTAAAATCGAAATGCTGCTTTATTCACCTGCTTTCGAACGAGTAGTCGCTCCCTTTATTCGTAACTTGGAACGATTGGGTATTCACTCAAGCATTCGTTTAGTTGATGTTTCACAATACATCAGCCGCCTGCGTAAGTATGATTTTGACGTAGTTGTAAGCGGATTTGGTCAATCCTCCTCACCGGGTAATGAACAACGTGATTACTGGCATTCCTCTGGTGCTGATGTTGAAGGCAGCCGTAATCTCATCGGAATCAAAAATCCAGCGGTTGATTACCTAGTAGACCAGCTTATTCAATCCCCTGATCGTGAGCAGTTGGTTTTACGAACTCGTGCCCTTGATCGGGTGCTGCAATGGAATCATTACGTTATACCTCAATACCATATTAATAAATATAGAGTGGCTTATTGGGATAAATTTGAAATGCCGAGCACTCGCCCTAAATACAATCTAGGTTTTGATACTTGGTGGATCAAACCATCCGAGGACGCTAAATAATGGCTGCGTATATCCTAAGGCGTTTACTTTTGATCATTCCTACCTTGATAGGAATTCTGACGATCAACTTTATCATTGTTCAAGCAGCCCCTGGCGGCCCCGTTGAGCAAACGATTGCTCAATTGGAAGGCATCAATGTCGGTGCGACGGCTCGAGTCAGTGGCGCACAAAATGACCTAACAACCGAAGCAAGCAGCGCGAATGGTGGTGACAGTAGCTATCGTGGTGCGAGAGGCTTAGACCCAGAATTAGTAAAAGAGATCGAAGCGCTATACGGTTTTGATAAACCCGCTCACGAACGCTTTTGGCAGATGCTAAAAAATTACGCCGTTTTCGATTTTGGAAATAGCTTATTTAGTGACAAATCAGTAGTCGATTTAATCATCGAAAAACTACCGGTCTCTATCTCCTTAGGCCTTTGGGCGACATTGATTACTTACGCTGTTTCCATTCCTTTAGGTATACGTAAAGCGGTTAAAGACGGCACCCCTTTTGATGTCTGGACCAGTACCGCAATAATCGTTGGCTACGCCATTCCAAACTTCCTATTTGCGATTTTACTGATCGTCATCTTCGCAGGCGGCACTTGGTTAGACTGGTTCCCACTTCGAGGACTGACGTCACCTAACTTTGATGAATTAAGTTTGTGGGGCCAGATTAAAGATTACTTCTGGCACATCACCCTACCAGTTATCGCAACTGTTATCGGCAGTTTTGCGACATTAACGATGCTAACCAAAAACTCATTTCTAGATGAGATCAACAAGCAATATGTGCTTACGGCACGTGCTAAAGGCCTTTCCGAAAAGAAAGTCCTTTATGGTCACGTCTTCCGTAACGCTATGCTTATCATCATTGCTGGTATGCCTGCAGCGCTGATCTCAATCTTCTTTACCGGCTCTATGCTGATTGAGGTCATCTTCTCCCTTGATGGCATTGGACTGCTAGGTTATGAGGCGGTAATCAACCGTGATTACCCTGTTATCTTTGGTACCCTGTATATCTTCACCCTTATCGGTTTATTACTTAAATTGATCAGTGACATTACTTATGTACTGGTAGACCCGAGAATAGACTTTGAAAGCAGGGAGCTTTAATCATGGGTGTATTAGTTAATAAACTCAGCCCTCTCAATCAACGCAGGATCGAAAACTTCCGTAAAAACAAACGCGGCTATTGGTCTCTATGGATCTTTAGCACGCTATTTATCCTATCGTTATTTGCAGAGATTATTGCGAATGACGATCCACTGGTAGTGTCATATAAGGGCGATCTATATTTCCCTGTCGCAGTTGATTACACCGAACTAACCTTTGGGGGAGAATTTGAAAGCCCAGCAGATTTCAAAGATCCCTATATCCATGACCTTATACATAATGAAGGACAAGGCTGGATTATCTGGCCGCTGATTAAGTACAACTACAGCACGATCAATTACGATCTTCCTGTACCTGCCCCATCACCCCCAACAATGGATAACCTGCTAGGCACAGATGATCAAGCTCGTGATGTACTTGCTCGTGTCATATACGGCTTTAGGATCTCAATCCTATTTGCCGTAGTTTTGACTTTAGCAAGTTCAGTGATCGGTGTGGTTGCTGGTGCTATTCAGGGCTACTACGGCGGTAAAGTTGACCTTTTCTTCCAACGCTTTATCGAGATCTGGTCTGGTCTTCCGGTTTTGTTCTTACTGATCATTTTAGCCAGCATTGTTGAGCCAAATTTCTGGTGGCTATTAGGTATTATGCTTCTGTTCTCTTGGATGCAGCTGGTTGATGTCGTACGTGCCGAATTTTTACGTGGTCGTAATCTCGAATATGTTCGCGCTGCCCGTGCGCTTGGCTTAAATAACCGCATGATCATGTTCCGCCATATTCTTCCTAATGCCATGGTGGCGACGCTGACCTTTATGCCATTTATCTTTAATGGATCTGTTGTTACGTTGACCGCTCTGGATTTCTTGGGCTTTGGCCTGCCTCCAGGCAGTCCATCATTGGGTGAATTAGTTGCTCAAGGTAAAACAAACCTTCATGCGCCATGGTTAGGTATCACGGCTTTCTGTAGCCTTGCATTGATGCTTACCCTTCTAATCTTTATAGGTGAAGCTGTACGTGACGCCTTCGACCCAAGGAAAGTGTCATGACGTCTCCGCTATTAAGTATTCGCAACCTATCCGTCACTTTTGATCAGGGTAGTGAAGCTGCAGTAGAAGCAGTGAAACAAGTTAGCTTTGATATACCGAAGGGTGAAACTCTTGCATTGGTGGGAGAATCAGGCTCTGGCAAATCCGTATCCGCAATGTCCGTTCTGCGTTTACTCCCCTACCCTAAAGCAAGTCACCCTAGCGGTGAAATTCACTATGATGGCCAAGATCTGCTGAACTATAACGAAAATCAGATGCGGCAGTTACGTGGCGATAAGATCAGCGTTATCTTTCAGGAACCAATGACATCGCTCAACCCGCTACACACAATTCAGAAACAGATAGGGGAAACTCTACTTCTGCATAGAGGGATGACTGGTAAACAAGCGCGATCTCGAATTCTTGAACTACTTGATTTAGTTGGCATCCCTGAGCCTGAGAAACGCTTAAATAGCTACCCTCATGAACTGTCAGGCGGTCAACGTCAACGTGTAATGATCGCGATGGCACTCGCCAACGATCCTGAACTGCTTATCGCAGACGAGCCAACCACAGCACTTGATGTAACAATTCAGGAACAGATTCTGGAGTTACTAAAGTCTCTGCAAGAAAAACTGGGCATGGCGATTTTGCTGATTACGCATGACCTTAATATTGTTCGTCGTTACGCGCATCATGTCTGTGTTATGTATAAAGGTGAGCAAGTCGAATCTGCTCCAACGGCTCAACTGTTTGCACAACCACAACACCCTTACACACAAACGCTGTTAGATGCGGAACCATCAGGTAATCCTGCTATTGTTCAATGCGCGCAAGAGCGTTTGCTAGAAACAGACAAATTAAAAGTCTGGTTCCCTATTACAAAAGGCTTTTTCAAAAAGACCGTAGACCATATTAAAGCGGTAAACAGCATCGACCTGTCTGTTAACCGCGGTGAAACACTTGGCATTGTGGGAGAATCCGGCTCAGGAAAAACCACATTAGGCCTCGCCATTTTGAAACTGCAGCGTAGTGAAGGCGAAATCACGTTTGATCAGACCGCTCTTGCACCTTTAGATCAAAAAGCGGTTAAACCTTTACGTAAACGGATGCAGATAGTTTTTCAGGACCCGTTCGGCAGCTTGAGTCCGCGCATGTCTATTGCTGAGATCATTGCCGAAGGACTCGATATTCATCAGCCAGAATCTAAAGCGGAACACGAACAAGCGATTATTGAAGTACTACAAGAGGTTGGCATCGATCCTGAAAGTAGGCATCGCTATCCGCATGAGTTCTCTGGGGGTCAACGGCAGCGTATCGCCATCGCACGTGCGTTGGTACTGAAACCTGAACTTATCGTTTTAGATGAGCCTACTTCTGCACTAGATCGCACCGTACAAAAGCAGATCGTGGAACTATTGCGTAACCTTCAAGAAAAATATGGTTTAACTTATCTGTTTATCAGCCATGATTTAGCCGTTGTAAAAGCGCTAAGCCATAAGTTAATAGTGATGCGCCATGGAGATATCGTCGAACAAGGTGATGCCCAAGCAATCTTTGCATCACCTAAAGCTGAATACACACAACAACTACTGGCGGCCGCATTTAATCAATAAGTCGAGTATGCCTCTCCCACTTTAAGACGAAGCGGTGCTAATTCTTTAGCGCCGTTTCTAGTTCTTTCTATTTACTTTTGCCTACATCAAGATCAGAGTACGACTATCAGAAAATATAGGATTAATAGTTTTTGCAGCTACTAATCCCATATTTTTTGAGGATTAAAACAATGACAAACCCAACGGAGCCACACAAGATTCTTGTGATTGGCGGGGGCGCTGGCGGCCTTGAGCTCGTCACCCAACTAGGCCACCGCTACCGAAAAAATCCCTCAGTTGAAGTAACCCTAGTCGATCAAAAACGTTCCCATATCTGGAAACCTCTATTACATGAGGTTGCCACAGGTTCGCTTGATCCAAATACAGATGGCGTTGTTTACCATGCTCACGCGGTTAAACACCATTATGAGTTCGAACTAGGTACTTTTTGTGGCCTAAACAAAGACACAAAAACCGTCACACTGGCTGAAACAGTTGATGAAGATGGTGTTCAAATCCTTCCAGAAAGACATTTGCAATATGACACCCTTGTTTTAGCGATCGGAAGTGTCAGCAATGATTTCAAAACACCGGGCGTAAAGGATCACTGTTTCTTCCTAGATACAGCCAAACAAGCTGAACGTTTCCATAACGCGCTCATTAACAACTTTATGCGAGTAAACCAGCGTGAAAACGGCGTATTAAATATCGCGATTGTTGGTGCAGGCGCAACGGGTGTTGAGCTCGCGGCTGAGCTTTACAACGTAACCGACATGCTTAAGTCATACGGCCTTCCGAAAATGACTGCTAAGCAGCTGAAAGTTACGCTTATCGAAGCTGGTCCACGTATTCTTCCTGCACTGCCTGCTCGCATCTCCGGCTCTGCTCGTGATGAGCTAGCAGCGTTGGGTGTAGACGTATGTGAAGATACGTTGATCAAATCCGCGAACGCTAATGGCTTCGAAACGGCTGACGGCTCGGAAATTGAAGCAGATATGATGATCTGGGCCGCAGGCGTTAAAGCACCTGACTTCCTAGCAGATCTTTATGGCTTTGAGTTAACCCGCACGAATCAAATTCTGGTTAAACCAACGCTTCAATCCAGCATCGACGATAGCATTTACGTGATTGGTGATTGCTGCGCTTGTGCGCAGGAAGATGGTAGCTGGGTGCCACCTCGTGCACAATCAGCACACCAAATGGCGTCAATCGTTAAGAAAAATATTATTCTTACTGAAAAAGGCAAACCACTTAAGAACTTCGTCTATAAAGATCACGGTTCACTGGTAAACCTTAGCCGCTACAGTACCGTGGGCAGCTTGATGGGCAACCTTTCAAAGAACTCTATGTTTATTGAAGGGAAAATTGCTCGTATTGTGTATGTTTCACTTTATCGCATGCACCAGATCGCCATTCACGGCTTCTTCAAAGCGATGATCGTTTATATTGCTGAGAAGATCGGAAAAGTTGTAAGACCAAAGATGAAACTTCACTAAACTTCTCAGGTGGAATAGGAGCGCTGATTGTATATTGTACTATCAGCGCACCTATTCCCACTCATTAAGATAAGCCACTTCACTAGACCAACAAAAGTTCGACCCCTCTCCCATCTTCTCTAGCTCCGCTTTTAAAAATTCTGTAAATACCACCACCTTACTTGGTAGAAAATCCCGCTTAGGATAGAGTAAATACACACCATAACCTTCCGGTTCAATAGGTGGAAATAACGAAACTAAGTCCCCAGAACTTAAACCGTCTTTAAATAGAAAGTGAGGCCCCTGCATCACACCGACATCGATACGACAAAGATCCACCAGCGCCTGACCATCATCAACCACTAAATAGTTTTTGGGATCTAGCTTTTCGGTCTCCCCATCCACTTCAGCCAAAATAGGCATTAACTTACCCGTCTGCTTAAAGCGAAAGCGTATCCATCGATGATTATCAAAATCCTGAAAACTATCGATTGGTCCGAACTTCATAAGGTAGTTTCTTGATGCACAAGTAAGAAAGTCCATAGGGCTCAATTTGTGCAATACCATACGGCTATCAGATACCGTACCTGTTCGGATCGATAGGTCGATTCCCCGTTCGATAATATCGACATATTCATCGGAGAAACTCAATTGCAGGCTAATATCTGGATACTGTTTGGTAAATTTAGAAAGTAATGGAACAATATATAAACGCCCGTAAGCGACCGGTAAATTTACCTTTAAAATACCCGTTGCAGACTCATTACCCGATTTAAGACGCTGCTCGCACTCATCCAGATCTATGAGTAACGCTCTCACCGTCTCGAGATATTCCTTTCCCGCATCAGTAATGGTTAGCTTTCGGGTAGAACGATAAAACAGTGTATAAGCTAACTGCTTTTCTAATCGGCTTATCGCTTTACTCACTGTAGATGCATCAGTACCAAGCACCGCAGCAGCAGCTGCAAATGACCCTTTCTCGCATACAGTAATAAACGTTTTTAAAACATTGAACTTATCCATTCATGAACAATATTCACCAATGAAATTCTGATCAAGATATTTTTCACTTATTACACCAACTATAAAATGGTCGCAATTAACTTTCCGGAGATTAAAAATGAGAAAGCAATTTGTATGTCTAGCAGCAACTCTGGCTTTACTGCTCTTCAGCCAACTGTCATTCGCCGAGAGTAAAAAGATCGGCATCCTTGTCTTTGATGGTGTTCTAACATCCGATGTAACAGCACCATTAGAAGTTTTTGGCGTAGCCAGTAGAAAAACATGGTTTAGTGATTACACACCTATCGTTATCAATGTGATAAATAAGCCTACAGTGACAACTGAAGAAGGCCTAAGCCTAAACAGCCCCTATTGGATTGGTAATGCGCCTGAACTGGATGTTCTAATCGTACCCTCTAGTTACGACATGGACCCGCTGATCGAAAACAGCCAATTGATCCAATTCATTAAAAACACTGCTAAAAACGCCGAATGGATGGCGAGTAACTGCTCCGGTGCTTTCTTACTTGGTAAGGCAGGCCTATTGGATGGATTAAAGGCCACAACTTGGGCTGGAGGTGAAAAGGATCTTGCTCGTACCTTTCCGGATGTAAAAGTCCAATATGACCAGAATGTGGTTATTGACGGTAATGTGATTACGTCCAATGGAAGCTTAGTTAGCTATCAAGCAGCGCTAGTGCTTCTGAGTAAATTAACATCGACCTCTAAAGCTAATGAAGTAGCAGAAGCGCTTCAATACACACGCTTTTCGACTAAGAAATTTGTTTTGTAATTATCTCAGGCTCAGTAAATTTATTTGCTGAGCCTTGTATCATTTAATGTATAAACAAAAAAATATTACTCACACGATACAGTTCGAGTAGAAGCCCACTCTCTTAGATAATCAATCTTTTCAGACATCACTACGGACAGAGGCTGAGTCTTTCGCAACTCTGCATGTAGAAGAGCTTGATCAAGTTCAACATTCTGAGCATGAGCGGTATAAAAAGCAGAGATAACAGCCTGCTCAATTTCAGCACCCGAAAAACCAACGCTTTCTTCGATCAAACGCTTAAAATCAAAATTGCTAACATCGACTCCTTGACGTTTCAAATGAATATCAAAGATTTTAAAACGAATATCGTCATTAGGGAGGTCGACAAAGAAGATCTCATCAAAACGCCCTTTTCGTACAAGTTCTGGTGGTAATGCTTCAATATCATTCGCCGTAGCTACGATAAATACAGGCGCATCTTTCTCGGCCATCCACGTCAACAAGGTACCCAGCATACGTGTCGCAGGTCCGCCCTCATCACTGCCTGATGAGATCCCTTTTTCTATCTCATCTAGCCATAGAACACAGGGCGCCATAACTTCTGCGGTTTGTAGGGCTTCACGAAGATTACGCTCAGTCTCACCGTAAAATTTGTTATAAAGGGCACCGAAATCAAGACGTAATAAAGGCGCATGCCAACTACCTGCAACCGCTTTAGCCGCAAGGCTTTTACCACAACCTTGTACGCCCAATAACAGCATCCCTTTAGGTGCGGGTAAATTACCAACGCCACTATCACCATTAAAAAATGGTTTTCGCTCATTTAACCAATTTTTTAGTCCGTTAAAACCGGCTATATCCGAGAACTGTGCAGTGTCATATTCAAAATGCATATTCCCCTGCTCACTCAATAGCTGATACTTCGTTTCGTTAATTGCAGGGATATCACTGGCGGTGATCGCACCATCATCAAAAATGGCATTTCTTGCCAAACGACGAACATCTGATCGAGTTAAACCCGTTAAATTTCTGACCAAAAGTTGCAGGTTTTCAGAGCTTGCTTGCACTTTAGAGCCTGAGCTTGCTAACCAGCTCTGCGCTTCCTCTCGGACAATCTTTTCTATCTCCCTACGTTCAGGTAGAGCGATATCTAATTTGGCGCTAAGTTTCATAATCTCAACTGGCACTTCCAACGCGTGGCTAAGCAAGATTAACGTATGGCCTAGCTCATGAAATTTGAGCGCTATATCCTTCAATAAACGTACATGCATAGGCTCATCCAAAAACGGATGCAGATCTGCCAATACATAAACACCAGGGGTAGAAACTGATTTAATATGCGCTAGGGCTTCGGTCGGTTGCGAGAATAACTTTTGCGGAGGGAAATCACGATCAATCCGCTGAATGCCATCGGTCAAAGTCCACTTGAATAGCGGCCTTTCATATACAGGCTTAAGTGATAACAGCATATCAACCACCTGATTTTCCTCGGTACTTTCGATGACAATTAGAGGGATCTCAGATTTGATCAAGACTTCCAGTTGATGCTGCACCATGCCTAAACTCCTTTTAAACTAAAGGAGTTACTCTATTACATCTGTAAGTATCTATGCAAAGTAAATCAAATAGTTAACTCGGGCATTTGACCTGTTGACTGAAACAAAGGATCCAAGCCTAATTGCCGTAATAAAGAAAAGGAATTCAGATGAAACTACTGACTTTAATAGTATGGCTGAGCAGCATAGCTATATACCTTGCGAGTGACACTCTAGGGCTTCACGATTATATAACCATCGCCATACCTGCAGCCTTTCTACTCTTATCTTTTATCTTGGTAGAACAGTTCAAAGCGATGTTCAGATGGTTTCATCATTTGATCGTAATTCAAATTTTGGTTTGGTACCTATATTCGATGTACTTACATATGCCAAGAATGGAAGGCAACTTCATAGAACAATACCTTTCATATTCACAGATTTACCTAACTGCTAATTGGTACATTGGTTTTATGCTGTTTTTTGGACTAATTTCGATACCGCAAACAAAGAAGACCAAGCAAGCCATGCTCCACCCAACAATTGAATGCGCAGTACCTGAAGAATCATTAGGCAAAAAATAAGGCGGATAAACCGCCTTATTAGAGTATTAACACTTATAACTTATCGTTCTTTAGGAAACCGAAGCCACATCAGAGATAACCTGGCGTATCCAACGGTGAGCAGCGTTATGTTGTAGCAATGGGCTCCAAGCCATTTTGAACTCAAATTCCGGAATATCAAAAGGCGGTTTTTTCACTACTAATCTGGGGTTTTCAGATTGGATAGAAGCAGCACGACTCGGAATAGTTGCGATAAGACCACGCTGAGAAGCAAGCAAAGCGGCTGATTGATAGTGTCGAGTAAATACCGAGATATGGCGCTTATAGCCAATTGAGTCTAATGCCTCATCAACCCAACCGAGCCGCTTGGTATCTTCAGGCGTGATACCCATACCTGCTCCCATGCCGGTTTTACTCACCCAAACATGATTTGCCCTGATATAAGTTTCCAAACAGTAATCATGGGAAATGGGATTATCTACGGCAAACAAACACGAAAACGAATCTTTCCATAATGTCTTTTGGTGGAAGGATTGCGGCATAGTATCAAAACGGTTGATGACCAGATCAACCAAACCCTGCTCCACTTCAAGAAAACTCATATCACTCGGCGTGAGGATATCAAGGACAACATCTGGCGCTTCACGGTTCAAACGCTTTAATAATCGGGGTAACAATGTCGCCTCACCATAGTCACTGGTCATTATACGAAAGACTCGGTCACTTGATTTAGCATCAAACTCTGTTGTTGGTTCTATAACCTGTTCTACCGATGCAAGGATCTGTCTAAGCAGTGGCTGCAATGATTGAGCACGCTCAGTAGGCACCATTCCTTCACTGGTTCGAACCAAAAGTGGGTCACCAAAGGTTTCACGCAACCGCCGCAAACCGTTACTCATAGCGGGCTGTGTAATCCCAAGCAAGCTGGCGGATCGAGTCACATTACGCTCCCGCAGCAAAATATCAAGATACACCAAAAGGTTGAGGTCGATTTTGTCCAGATTCATATCAATGCCGTAATCATGCGTGTTTCAGTGATAATACCATAGAACTATTCACAGGATAAATACTGCAAATAACAGGCATTTATTTCAATTATAGGGTTAACCGCACTAGAATCGATTGCGAAACTTTTAAGAGTTAGCCGAAAACTGGCTAGCAACTAATATAGAAGGAATGACCATGTCATCACTGAACAAAGACATCGAAAGCATTGCAGGTCTTAAAGCTGAAGCTGGTAGCCCTTGGGACGCAATCAACCCAGAATCTGCTGCACGCATGCGCGCTCAGAACAAATTCAAAACTGGCCTAGATATCGCTAAGTACACTGCTGGTATCATGCGTCGCGACATGGCTGAGTTCGACAAAGACAAAACTAAGTACACTCAGTCTCTAGGCTGCTGGCACGGTTTTGTTGGTCAGCAGAAGCTGATCTCTATCAAGAAGCACTTCGGTTCTACTGAGCGTCGTTACCTATACCTATCTGGTTGGATGGTTGCTGCTCTACGTTCTGACTTCGGTCCTCTACCAGACCAGTCTATGCACGAGAAAACTGCAGTTGCTGGCCTAGTTGAAGAACTATACACATTCCTACGTCAAGCTGACGCTCGTGAACTAGGCGGTCTATTCCGTGCACTAGACAAAGCACGTGAAGCTGGCGATGCTGCTCTAGAAGCTGAGATCCAGTCTCAGATCGACAACCACGAAACTCACGTAGTGCCAATCGTAGCTGACATCGATGCTGGTTTCGGTAACGCTGAAGCGACTTACCTAATGGCTAAGCAGATGATCGAAGCAGGCGCATGCTGCCTACAGATCGAAAACCAGGTTGCTGACGAGAAGCAGTGTGGTCACCAGGACGGTAAAGTAACTGTACCTCACGCTGATTTCCACTCTAAGCTACGTGCTCTACGTTACGCTTTCCTTGAGCTAGGTGTTGACGACGGTGTTATCGTTGCTCGTACTGACTCTGAAGGTGCTGGCCTAACTAAAGAAATCGCTGTAGTTAAAGAGCCAGGCGACCAAGGCGACGTTTACAACTCTTACCTAGACGTTGAAGAAGTTGCTCCAGAAGACACTAAAGAAGGCGACGTACTAATCAGCCGTGACGGCAAACTAGTACGTCCTAAACGTCTAGCTTCTGGTCTATACCAGTTCCGTCAAGGCACTGGCCACGAGCGTTGCGTATTCGATTGTATCGAAGCTATCAATGCTGGTGCTGACCTACTTTGGATCGAGACTGCTGTACCAACAGTTCACGAAATCAAAGGTATGATGGACGAAGTACGTAAAGTACACCCAGATGCGAAACTTGTTTACAACAACTCTCCATCTTTCAACTGGACTCTAAACTTCCGTCAGCAGACTTACGATGCATGGGCTGCTGAAGGTAAAGACGTTTCTGGTTACGATCGCGACAACCTAATGTCTGCTGAATACGACGGTTCTGAACTGTCTGAAGCTGCTGACGCTCGCGTACGTACGTTCCAGGCTGATACTGCTCGCGAAGCGAACGTATTCCACCACCTAATCACTCTGCCTACTTACCACACAACAGCTCTTTCTGTTGATAACTTGGCTAAAGAGTACTTCGGTGACAAAGCTATGCTTGGTTACGTTGAAGGCGTACAGCGTAAAGAGATCCGTCAAGGTATCGCATGCGTTAAGCACCAAAACATGGCTGGTTCTGACCTAGGTGATGACCACAAAGAATACTACGCTGGTGAAAACGCTCTTAAAGCTGGTGGTGCGAAGAACACTTCTAACCAGTTCAGCTAAGCAATACTAGCTAAGGCAAATGTTCTAGCTAGCTAGGGCATAAACCTTACATAGAAAGGCGGCCCCTTTTTAAGGTGTCGCCTTTTTTATACCTGCAACAAATAGTTAGAAAGCTACAAAGGATTCAATTTTAATTTTAGGATAGAATCCCCTACTGCTTTCAACTGCAAACTGATTAAGTGATTTAGATTATGACTACACCTATTTTTCTTAAAGACGCTAAAGAACTGTTAACTGAACAGGGTTTTGCCACTAGTAACACTTGGTACCATGGCACATCTTCCGCGCTGGTCGAATCAATCAAAGATCAGGGGTTAAATCGTTCTGGCGACAAGGCGCTTAAAC
Source organism: Neptuniibacter sp. QD37_11 (assembly GCF_047778105.1). Classification (NCBI taxonomy): domain Bacteria; kingdom Pseudomonadati; phylum Pseudomonadota; class Gammaproteobacteria; order Oceanospirillales; family Oceanospirillaceae; genus Neptuniibacter; species Neptuniibacter sp. QD37_11. Next base: position 1,972,767 of record NZ_CP180552.1, read on the forward strand.
AAGCTGCCAAACAAACAATGGCGACAATCGGTAATAGCTATACCGAAACAATCGAGCCTGTATTCCTAACGCAAAGTAAAGAACTAGCTTACTTTTGGGCCGCACAAACTGTTAGAAACCGCTCAGTACGTATTGAAGGCGATGAAGAACCTGTAGTTTTTGAAGTGACGCTTTCAGATGATCTAAACAGCCGAGTAAAAACTGATGTAGGCGCAGCGAGTCTATTAATGGTGAAAGAAGGCGAAGCTTATTTGGCTCATTTAGCCGGCCTTTATGAAGAATGCGGCCTAGAAGCACCAGAAATTGATCTAAAAAGCGCTGATCGAATGGATTACCTAAACAAACTAGGCATGGCTTATTACGATTACGACATCGATAAAGATTCTGTGAATTTGCTAAGCGAGTGATCCCATCACCCTAGCCTCACACATATAAAAAGGACGCGATTGCGTCCTTTTTATTGCCTCATATAAAACTATTGTGTTTCGCCGTCCTGCAACTCACAGCTCTGCTCCAAGACCTTCACCCTTTTCAAAGCTTCATCTAAATTCATTTGATCAAGCAAAGCCTGAAGGCCTTGCCGACTTGTCTCTTCACTCAATTCCACTACCTGATACAACTGAAGCAGGTTAAAACCAAGAGAACACGCAAACACAATCGCAAGCAGTATAGCCGCATCTAAATGCAGAGGGACTTTCCGTTTAAGATCCAATCTAGCTTCCTTAATTATCAAAACCTTGATAAGCCAAAGTTCAATTCTATATCTAAGCAACCAAACAAAACCACTGCTAAATGAATGGTACATATTACTGGTAACAACAAACCCAAAGTGTTCGGTTATTCTTTGCCACCCTACATGCCGCTAGGTTTTAATACCGGCAACTCAATACCTCTAATCCAAACTACATTCCTGATTACTTTATAGCCAACTGACTGATAAATAATTGATTATCAAATCTGGCATTAGCTTTGCTGAACTCTTACTGCTAAGAACAGATTTGGAGCCGATCATGCACGCCGTTACACAGACACCAAAGCGCCTAAACGCACTTGAACAGATCCCTGTTCATGAGCAGATTCAGAAGCATGTTAAAGCACTCGAAGAGGCTCCGAGCATTTCCAGCATCGATCAGTTTTACCTAGATATGCTTGAACAGTTTCTTCCAGCCAATCAGAAGACCCGCTACCTTAAGTTACTCAAAAAAGAGATCGTAGCTGTTTTTAGAATCGACCAGATTATGGCTGCAGTGCTATATAGCGATTCCACTATTGAGTCCTTTTCACATCAAGCAACCGAGCATATTAACTCGCTAAACGCCGGCCCATTATCCGTCAGCCGTATTAGTTACATATTGCACAAACAATTTGCTGATCGAGTTTCTGTCGATTATTTTTGTAATGACAACCCAACTTATCATGATCTAAAACTGGGCTACCTATACACAGAAGAAGATTTACAGGCGGGCTTTACTGCAGACGAAACCTCTACAGAAGAACTCATGTGTGACTGGTTGCAGAGTTATCAGCAGTGGATGCACGACTATCTATATTTCAACCTTGCACAGATAACCAAAGAAACCGATAGATTACCGCCTAAAACGCTGTCTCTACTGCAGAACTATAGCGCGGAAGAGAAAGAGCAGTTACAAGCATTGCTTTAGCAGATACATAAACACTTTCTTGTCAGTTAATGGTCTGTGCTATAGATTGAGCGTTTCTCATCTTCAAGAGCACAGCCTTTATGGAATATGTACTACCGCTTTTAATATTGGCGATCGTTTTATTTCTCTACACTAGTCGCCAAAATAATTTAAAACTCGCAGAAGCCAACAAGAAAGCTGGCGAAGAGTTTTTAGCTGAAAACATCAACGATCCGGACGTCATCCAGACAAGTTCAGGCTTGCAGTTTAAGGTTATCGAAAAAGCTGATGGAACATCCAAGCCCAGCGCCACATGCACAGTAAAAGTTCATTATCACGGTACATTGATAGACGGCACAGTGTTTGACAGCTCTGTCGATCGTGGAGAGCCTATTGAGTTTGGTCTCAATCAAGTCATTAAAGGTTGGACAGAAGGCTTACAATTGATGGCAACGGGCGACAAATACCGTTTCTATATTCCATCAAACCTGGCGTATGGGAATGGATCTGCAGGTGTGATTACACCTGGCTCCGTGCTTATATTTGACGTAGAACTGTTAGATTTTAAGAACTGATCGATCTCTGACAGGATGTTCGATCGAGGCAACGCATAGCAAACAGGAAGCCAATTGGCTTCCTGTTATGTATAAACGATTAGATATCGCTTACATCGAATTCAGCTACAGGACTGACATCTGCTTCGTAATCTACGGAGTCGATGCCAAAACCAAATAGTTTCAAGAACTCATCTTTATAAAGCTGGTAATCAGTAAGATCGAATAGGTTCTCGGAAGTCACCTGAGGCCAGATCTCACGGCACGCATTCTGAACTTCTTCTTTAAGCTCCCAGTCATCCATACGGAAACGGTTAGCATCGTCCATTTCAGCTGTATTGCCGTATAGACCTGTATCGAATAAACGCTGAACCTGCTCCATGCAACCTTCGTGTAGGTTCTGCTCACGCATTACCTTAAAGCACATTGCCAAGTACAAAGGCATAACCGGAATTGCTGAACTTGCCTGAGTCACAACAGATTTCAAAACACCAATGTTCGCTTGGCCGCCTGTTGCGTTAAGCTTGCTATCGATTGCTTTAGCAGCACGATCAAGATCCTGCTTAGCTTTACCTAGTGCACCATCCCAGTAGATTGGCCAAGTGATATCTGAACCGATGTAAGAGTAGGCTACAGATTTACAACCATCAGCTAGCACGCCAGCTTCAGATAGCGCGTCCATCCATAGTTCCCAATCTTCGCCGCCCATGACTGTTACAGTCGCTGCGATCTCTTCTTCAGTCGCTGGCTCAACCTCAGCATTGATGATGACATCTTTATTAGTGTCAATCGCTGTAGATTTGTATGGCTCACCGATAGGTTTAAGGCAAGAACGGATAACTTCACCAGAATCTGGCATTTTACGAACAGGGGAAGCTAGAGAGTAAACAACTAGATCAACCTGCTTCATCTCTTCTTTAATTAGCGCAATCGTTTTCTCTTTGGCTTCGTGAGAGAAAGCATCGCCATTCAAGCTTTTAGAGTAAAGACCAGCTGCCTTAGCTTCTGCATCAAATGCTGCAGAGTTATACCAGCCTGCAGTACCTGTTTTACGCTCAGTACCTGGCTTTTCGAAAAACACACCAATTGTCGCTGCGCCCGAACCAAATGCTGCTGCGATACGGGAAGATAGACCGTAGCCACTGGATGCACCAATTACTAGAACACGCTTAGGGCCATTTTCAATAGCGCCCTTCTTCTGAGTGTATTCGATTTGCTCACGCACATTGGCTGCACAGCCAGTTGGGTGAGTAGTAGTACAAATAAAACCGCGAATTTTTGGTTTGATAATCATGGCTAAACGGGTCTCAAATCCATTAGAAAAATTTGGCCTGTAAGATACAGCAATTCATTGCAAGTTGACAGTTTCATGCGGCATCCCTAATTCACAGGCCAAATTTACCGAGATAATTAATTCTTACGAATTGTTACTAACTGATTTTATACATAGGCAGAGATGCTTTCTTTTGGTTATGATGCGCAGATTGCATATTCTATTTAAAGGAACATCCCCATGCAGGAACTACACGGTTACTACCTAGAAGATTTAGAAGTAGGTATGAGCGATAGCTTTGCCAAAACCATTACTGATGCAGACGTGTGCATGTTTGCGGGTATTTCCGGTGACACTAACCCAGTTCACATAAATGATGATTACGCTAAAACAACGCCATTTGAAAAGCGTATTGTCCACGGCATGTTTAGTGCTGCGCTAATCTCTACTGTTGCAGGTACTAAGCTTCCAGGGCCGGGTGCTATTTATGTTGATCAACAGATTAAGTTCCGTGCACCTGTATTTATTGGTGATACAGCGAAAGCAACACTAACAGTTGAAGAGATTGATACACGCCGCCGACGCGTAAAGTGCAAAACAGACGTAACTGTAGGCGATAAAGTTGTTGCTACAGGTACAGCAACCTTTATGGTTGATAAGAAAGAAGCTTAATTTCCTCTTTCTATGCGCTAGCTTTATCTAAGCTAGCGCCTCCTACCCCATATTTATCACTCCTTCCTAATTTTCATGATCCTTATCAATAGAATCGATTAAATTCTAGACTTTAGTCGATTGCGATCCTTCTACCCATGAGTAGAATGTGCCAGCAAAAAATAACAACAAAAATGGACTACCATGAAGAAGATTTTAATTAGCGCCTGCATGCTAGGTGATCGCGTACGCTATGATGGCGGCCATCACTTAATTGACCACCCAACATTGCAGCGTTGGCACAAGGAAGGCCGCTTTGTCCCTATCTGCCCTGAAGTCGCTGGTGGCTTAAGCACACCGCGCCCACCAGCAGAAACTCAGTGCAAATTCCCTATTTTAATCACGACACAAGATGGCAACGACGTTACGCCTGAGTTTTTATCAGGTGCTGAAAGAACCTTAGAAATTGCCAAACGCGAAGGTGTCGCTTGCGCGCTTATGAAGGCTAAAAGCCCTTCTTGCGGCAACAAACGTATCTATGACGGTAATTTTTCCGGCAACCTCGTTGAAGGCTCAGGTGTAGCCGCAGCTGAATTAATGCGTAACGGCTTCCCTGTATTCAGTGAAAAAGAACTGCCTGAACTCTTTGCTTTTATCGAAGATTCTGAAAGGATGACGGCCTGAAACGAATTAGTTAAGAGGCCTATTGATGGAGCAAGAGATTCAAAACGAGCTAGAAACCATTACTCGTTTAACAAATATGGTCATAGATTTTTTCGTCAATTACAGTTTTCAGGTAATTGGCGCAATCATCATCTTTTTGATCGGCCTGATTGTCGCTCGATCAATAGGCAAGTTCGCTCTTAAGCTATGCGAAAGGAATAGCGTTGATGTTACCCTGAGCTTATTTATAGCCAGTACCGTAAAACTGCTAATCATAGCGATGGTATTGGTGATTTGTTTAGGTAAATTTGGTATCAGCGTTGCGCCTTTTGTGGCAGCGATCGGCGCAGTATCTCTAAGTGCTGGACTAGCTCTACAAGGCGTGTTCTCCAATTATGGTGCAGGTTTCACCATTATCTTGACCCGCCCTTTTGTCGTCGGTAATACAATTACGATTAACGATATTTCTGGAGTCGTAACAGAGATTAAGCTCGCACATACCCTACTGGCCACAGAAGACGGCGAGATCATTACAATTCCCAACAAGCACATCGTCGGCGAAGTAATAACCAATTCTTTCGCTAATAAAGTTGTCGAAGCCTCTGTTGGCATTAGCTACAGTGCAGATCCAGAGGTTGCGATACACGTAATCAAACAATCCTTAGCCCAGTTTGATGAACTCTCCCAAGAATCACCGCCACAAGTGGGCATCGAAGCCTTTGCAGATTCTTCTATCAATATTGCTTACCGTTATTGGGTGCCGACTGACCGCTATTTTGAAGTGCAATATCAAGTGAATTTAGCTGTATTTAAAGCACTTCAAACCGCCGATATAGAAATTCCATTCCCTCAACGGGAAGTTACATTGAAAAATGCAGCTGCTGAGTAGTTTTTTCCTTGGCAGCACCACTGCAGCCACCTACAATGTGGCGATTTGAAACGAATTTAAAATTGATTGAGTAAAAGTATGCGCACTAGCCAGTATCTCATATCCACCGTTAAGGAAACGCCATCTGATGCAGAAGTCATCAGCCACCAGTTGATGCTTCGAGCGGGCCTTATTCGTAAAGTTGCTTCAGGTCTTTATAACTGGTTGCCGCTTGGCCTTCGCACGCTTCGTAAAGTTGAGCGTATTGTCCGCGAAGAGATGGACAAATCCGGTGCGATGGAAGTTCTAATGCCAGCAATTCAGCCTGCTGAGCTTTGGGAAGAGTCTGGACGCTGGGAACTTTACGGTCCTGAGCTACTGCGCGTTAATGATCGTCACAACCGTGAATTCTGTGTAGGCCCTACACACGAAGAGGTAATTACTGACCTTATCCGCCGTGAGATCAAAAGCTACAAACAGCTTCCTGCAAACTTTTACCAGATCCAAACGAAATTCCGTGACGAAATTCGCCCTCGCTTTGGCGTAATGCGCTCACGCGAATTCATCATGAAGGACGCATACTCTTTCCACGTAGGTCAGGAGTCCCTTCAACAGACATACGATGTAATGCACCAAACTTACACTAACATTTTTAACCGCCTAGGCTTGGATTTCCGCCCTGTACTTGCGGACACTGGCTCTATCGGTGGTGCAACATCTCACGAATTCCACGTACTTGCTGACTCTGGTGAAGATGATATCGCGTTCTCTAATGTCAGCGATTACGCAGCAAACGTAGAATTAGCTGAAGCATTATCTCCTGAAGGCGATCTAGCAGCGCCATCTGTTGAGATGACGACAGTAGATACGCCAAATGCGAAGACGATTGATGAATTGGTTGAGCAGTTTGATCAACCAATTGAGAAAACAGTTAAAACGTTGATCGTTGCAGCATCTGAAGAGTGCGAAGCAGATTTTGTTGCTCTATTGGTTCGTGGTGATCACGAGTTAAACGAGATCAAGGCAGAGAAACTTGCACAAGTTGCTGAACCACTAGAATTTGCTACAGAAGAACAGATCCGCGATCTAATCGGTGCAGGCCCTGGTTCCCTTGGCCCTGTTGGCTTAAACATCCCTGTGATTGTTGACCGTACGGTTGCTAAAACATCTGACTTCAGTGCTGGCGCTAACATCGACGGCAAGCATCTATTTGGTATCAACTGGAATCGCGATGTCGATCTACCAGAAGTCGCAGATCTTCGTAACGTTGTTGAAGGTGATCCGAGCCCATGCGGTGACGGTACACTTGTCATCAAACGTGGTATCGAAGTAGGTCATATTTTCCAGCTAGGTCAGAAATACTCAAAAGCCCTAAGTGCTGAAGTATTGGATCAAAATGGTAAGTCTGTAGTAATGGATATGGGCTGTTACGGTATCGGTGTTACCCGTGTCATTGCAGCTGCGATTGAGCAGAACCACGATGACGGCGGTATTATTTGGCCAGAAGCGATCGCTCCATTCCACGTTGCACTAATCCCGCTTCAATACGATAAGTCTGATGAAGTACGCGAGCTAACTGACAAGCTGTACAATGAACTACAGCAGGCAGGTTACGATGTAATCATGGATGACCGTGATAAGAAGACTAGCCCTGGGGTCAAGTTTGCTGACTCTGACCTTATGGGTATCCCACACCGCGTTGTTATCTCTCCTCGAGGTATCGAAGCGGGTACTTTGGAATACAAAGGCCGTCGCGACGACGAGAAACAAGACGTTGCAGTAGACGGTGTACTACCGCTACTAGCTGAGCGTATCAATCTGTAAGCTTTACTTCAGATTAGAACATCATAAAAAAACGGGCTTTACGCCCGTTTTTTTATTGCTTTTAATTATCTTCTACTGGATACAGTTTTCTGTAATCATCAACAGTTGAACCGGCCTGCTGAAGGCGCCATACCAACTCAAACTCAGTGATTTCACCTTCACTAAATAAGGCATGTAATTCCGCATAAGCATTGGCCAAGAACAACGCTACCGATTCAGACTGTCGGCAATCACCTTGCACTTCCATCTGAAACTCAAGGATAGGTGTATACCAATCCTTTGGTAGCTCCCATACTTCACATGCACGTCTAGTCAAAGCATTTGAGTAATCAGCTAACAAATTACTAAATACTTGCGGGTGTGGCTGTTGCTTTCCATCGGCATGTAACTCTATGAGCTTTTTAAAGATAATCAGCTTACCTACATCGTGAATTAAACCAACAAAGTAAGCTAGATTTGGATTACCACCAATCACTTCTGATATTTTTTTAGCATTATTAGCCACCTCAGAAGAATGTCCCCATAACGCTTTGCCAAATACTTCGAAATAAAAACTATCGATCTCAAATTTATCTGCCACCAAAGATGATAAAACAACATCCTTTAATCTTTGCTGGCCCAACATACTTAGCGCATGCTCTAAGTCTTTAATCTCCATGTCTGAGCCAATAAACGTAGGCGAATTGGCAATAGAAATAACTTTACCGGCAAGCGCAGGATCCTCTTTTATAGCTGTTACAATTCTCTCTTGAGGAGAATCTGGATCAACCAAAGCGTTCATCAATAAAAGTGCATTCTTAGAAAGCTTAGGTATAGATTCTTCGTCTAAGTTCTTTAATTCTTGCTCCAGAACAACTCGTAATGATTCTTCTTGCTTGGCTGATTCCTCTGTAATTACAGCCCTTACACCTAATAAATTACTGATAAAGGAAAATGATAATTCTCTGGAATGTTCTATCGTTTGCGGTGAAGCATCTTTTTCTTCAACTTTCTGTATTTCTTCGTCAAAAGCCTGAGCTTTAAGCACACTCTTTTTAGCAGAATGTTCATTTCCCAAACCAACAAAAGATTTTAATTTATCAAACATAGTCCCTTCCAAAGACTGTTGTAACTTAAATGATAGTTTAAATGATTAGCGCACTTCGAAGGTTTGAGGCGCATCAATGCTATCAACTCTATCACTAATAACCTCAGCCACGTTCGCTAACTCTGGTCCTTGGCTCAGCCAAGCTTCTAGCTGAAGCACAGCCTGCTCTTCACCCGTGGCCATTAGTTCGACCCGTCCATCATTTAAGTTTCTAACCCAACCCTGGACACCTAAAGATAGCGCCTTTTCTTTAGTTGATTGTCTAAACCAAACACCTTGGACTCGGCCACTGACAAATGCATGAATAGATAAATCTGCCACTTTCAAAAACCTAAAAATTTAACCGTTGATTTGTTTTGTACTGCTAATACTGTTTTCATCTTTGTCAGAAAACAATGATTCTAAAGTTAGAGAAAAAGCCTGCTGCTCCTGTTCTGAAGTTTTCACTAATTTTTCGTTAAGTACTCTCTCCCACTCTACTAAGCTGCTAGTAGTTACCGGTAAAGGTGTAGGCCAAGGAAGTAGTTGGTTAAGTTGATATAACGTTAAGCTGCCTAGATCACGGCTTAATAGGTATTCACCTTGGTCACTGCGTTTGACAATACCACCTTCCAACAGAATCTTTAGATAGCTATCCCAACGCCCCTGATCCAAAGCATCTACCTCTTGTAGAAGCTTGTGATCCGAGATTGATTCCCCCTGCTGTTGAGCCTTCCATAAACGGTGCAACACGGCCACAACCGAATATAGATGCGGAAGATCATTAGTTCGCTCATTAGGCCGATAAACTGTAATACAGCGCGTCAGCTCAGCACCCATCAATATGATGACCCAACTGATAAAGATCCAAAGTAGAAATAGAGGTACAGCTGCGAAAGCACCGTAGATTAGTTCGTAAGATGGGAACTGGGTAACAAACGCAGTAAAGCCTCTTTTTGCCGTTTCAAATAACAGTGCTACGCCAATACCACCTAATAGCGCACTTTTAAACGGTACTGGGCAGTTTGGTACAGCTACATACATCAAAGTAAAAGCGGTAGCCGACAGGATTGTAGGTAATGCTGACAATAAGCGCGCACGACCCACCGCCTCTGTCGCCTCACTGATAAACGGTAAACTTGCGATATAAGAGGTTAAAACTAAACCTAAACCGATCAAAATTGGCCCCAAGCTCAAAATAGCCCAATAAAGCAGAAAGCTTGATAGTCCTTTACGCGGTTCATTCACTCGCCAGATACGATTAAATGCTGCCTCTATATTTTTCATCATCATAATCGATGTGATGGCCAGCAATGCAATACCTACTGCGGTTAATTTACGTGCTTGAGAAGAGAAATCGTTGAGGTAATCCTGTACTACGGCGCCGGTGGCAGGCACGAAATTATCAAACACCCACTCTTGTAGTTCCTGTCCCACTCCTTGAAAAGAGGGAACTGCCGCCAACATCGCGTAAGACACAGTCATCAATGGGACTACAGCAAACAGCGTGGTATAAGTTAATGCCGCCGCATTAAGAATCCCTTGATTCTGCAGAAACTGTCGAAATAGATAACGAATAAACAGTGTAACGCGGTGATTTAACAGCGAAGCCATTTCCATCCTCATAATAATCAGCTAAGCACTGGCCTAAAATGCAGTTCCTTCATGAAATCTGCAACACAGGCGTATACAATATCGCATAATCCAACACAATGAACGGATCATTTCACCTTGATCCCTTAGTACGGTATAGCACAATGAGTGAAGTAACTATCTATCACAACCCGCGTTGCTCTAAGTCTCGCCAGACTCTAGCACTATTAGAAGAGAACGGTGTAGAGCCACAAGTTCGTAAATATCTTGATGAAGCACCTTCTGCTGATGAGCTGAAAGTAGTGCTAAGCCAGTTAGGTATTTCTGCTCGCGATCTACTTCGCAAAAAAGAAGCTGAATTCAAAGAAAACGGCTTAGATGATATGTCTCTTTCTGAAGATCAGATCATTGAGATCATGACCAATGTGCCAAAACTAATCGAACGCCCTATCGTTATCAAAGGCGATCAAGCACGAATCGGTCGTCCACCAGAGTCTGTTCTGGAAATCATCTAACATGAGCGCTCCCTACGTCCTCGTTCTCTACTACAGCCGCCACGGTGCCACGCAATCGATGGCTAAACATATTGCCCGTGGTGTAGAACAGTCTGGCATTGAAGCTCGTCTTCGCACTGTACCTGAAGTTTCAACGGTTGCTGAAGCAACAGAACCTTCAATTCCTGATCAAGGCGCACTTTACTGCTCCGAACAGGATTTAGCCAACTGTGCTGGTTTAGCGTTAGGGAGCCCGACTCGTTTTGGAAATATGGCATCGCCATTAAAGTATTTTATCGATAGCACTAGCAGCTTATGGATGTCAGGTGCGCTGATTGATAAACCTGCTGCTGTGTTTAGCTCCAGTTCTAGTTTACATGGCGGCCAAGAAACTACTTTGCTTACCATGATGATGCCTTTACTACATCACGGCATGGTCATTGCCGGCTTACCCTATTCCGAATCTGAGTTATTGAAAACTAAAAGCGGCGGCACTCCTTATGGGCCGACACATGTAGCGGGGCCAGACAATAGCAATGAGCTAGACCCAATCGAAAAGAATTTATGTATTGCCCAAGGTAAGCGCTTGGGTGAACTGGCCCGCCGATTAGCAAACAACGTTTAATTTTAAACGCCTAGTAAAACCACGAGAGTACAAGCAGTTGAAAGCATATATTCCTGATGATCACGATTATCAAAGCAAAGCTAAATTAGGGCGTATCCTTTGTGTAGGAAGCTACCTAGGTTTGCTTGGTTGGTTTACGCTTTGGCACCTTTTCCTTATTCCTGTTCCAACCGGAAAACCTTGGGTTATTTGGCTTATCCATATGGCTCCACTGCTAGCATTTGCAGGGGTGATTATTAAGGGTAATCCTCGTGGACACGCATGGCTTTGTTTTGTGCTTCTACTGCTGTTTATGCAGGCGGTATTAGCTGCGACTAATCCAAATACGGCTATCTATGGCATTGGCTATTCCTTACTTGTAGGTGCGCTTTTCACCAGCGCCATGATGTACACACGCTGGCGTGCGCGCTATAACAAACAGCTGGCTCACTGGGCTGAACAAGCTGCAGATAAAGATGATGCATCTAAGGATAGCTAAGCCAAAGTATGCGAGATCCTAAGACTTTATTACAGGACATAAGAAAGCAGTTTCCCATTTTAAATCAAAAAGTTAACGGAAACTCTTTAACCTTTTTAGACAACGCTGCTACAACTCAAAAGCCGCAATGTGTCATAGATTCTGTCTCTGAATATTATCAGCAGAGCAACGCCAATGTTCATCGTGCAAGTCATGCGCTCAGCGCGGATGCTACGCTGCTTTTTGAGTCTGCTCGCAGCACCGTTGCTCGCTATCTGAATGCCCGCAGTGAAAAAGAGATCATCTGGACACGGGGTACGACAGAGGGGATCAACCTAGTTGCCAACAGCTGGGGCCAGCAGTTAAAAGCTGGCGACGAGATCATCTTAAGTACACTGGAACATCACGCTAATATCGTTCCTTGGCAGATGCTTGCTCAGCGAAAAGGCGTTGTTCTAAAAATCATTCCGCTCTTAGATAATGGCAAGTTAGATCTAGAGCAATTTGAAAAGCTACTTTCCAATAAAACCCGCTTAGTTGCGGTAACTCATGCATCTAATGCCTTGGGAACGATTAACCCTGTGAAGCGCATTATAGAGTTAGCCCATCAAGCTGGCGCGCTAGTGCTTATCGATGGCGCGCAAGCTCTACCCCACCTTCAGATTGACCTTCAAGATCTCGATGCTGATTTTTACCTGTTTTCGGGACATAAGGTTTTTGCTCCAACGGGTATTGGTGTTTTATACGGCAAAGAAGCACTGCTATCTGCTATGACTCCTTGGCAAGGCGGGGGTGAGATGATCAAACACGTGAGTTTTGATCAAACGACTTATAACGATCTGCCTTTCAAGTTTGAAGCAGGCACACCGAATATTAGTGCCACCATCGGTTTAGCAACCGCTCTGAACTGGTTATCTAGTTTTGATCGATCATTACTGGAACAACACGAACAACATTTGCTTAAAACAGCTATCGATGGCTGTTCTCAAATCAAAGGGTTTAATCGTATTGGTTCAGCATCTGAGTGTGTCAGTTTGTTATCTTTCACACTGACTGACCAACATCAGCAAGATATTGGCCTGCTGTTAGATCAACAAGGTATTGCTGTCCGTACAGGGCATCATTGCGCAATGCCTCTGATGCAGAGGCTGGGCTTACCGGGTACGACACGAGCATCTTTCGCTTTTTATAATACTGAAGCGGAAGTGAACCATTTTATGCAGACACTGGATTCGATTACTCGCCCTACGGCTGTGGCTGTTGAATCAAACTCATCGCCAGAATCCTTGATCGATAAGCTTAAAGGTATCTCAGGCTGGAATGCTCGTTACAGAGAGATAATGCTGCTTGGGAAATCTGCTAAAGGCCTTCCCCAACAGTTAAAAACAGACGAACACCTCGTTAAAGGCTGTGAAAGCAATACTTGGCTGGTCATTAATAAAGAGCCCAACGGTACGTTAACCTTTGCTACTGACTCAGATGCCCGTATTATTCGTGGATTACTGGTATTGGTTGAAAACGCTTTCAACCATAAAACAGCGGATCAGGTCTGTGCTTTTGATGTCGACGGTTTGTTTAAGCAACTAGAACTTGATCGTCATCTAAGCCCATCACGTGGTAACGGACTACGTGCTGTCATCGACAAAATTTATAAGTTTGCCCAACAAGCAAACTAAGACAACTGAATTCCTTTTGGAGCAACAATGAGCAACTTTACTGACGTTTCTTACCTAAACACCGTATTTGGTAATGAACAAGGCAATCTTGAAAACCCAAATTGGGAAAAAGCTGGCAAGCAATTACACCTAATCAAAGAAGAGCTAGCTGAATTAGTTGAAGGACTCGAAAACAAAGATACCTCTGAAATTCGTGATGCTGTAGCAGATATCCTTGTTGTGACTTACGGTATGGCCCACATCATGGGTATTGATGCCGACAAAGATATGGCTGCTGTTCAAGCAAGCAACCTATCTAAGCTGTGTAAGACGCAGGACGAAGTTGACCAAACATTGGCTTTTTACCAGAATGAAAAGCAACTGGATGTATACGTAGGCGGTGAACTACCTGAAGCCTACATCAAATCCTCCAAGGACCAGGAAGGCAGTGATGGTAAATTCTACCCTGCTCACAAATTCCTAAAATCTATCAACTGGCATGAACCTAAACTGGACTAATTATGCCTACATACGATTATCGCATTGAAGCGACAGGTGATGTGGTTGAAGTGAAGCACACTATGGCTCTAACCCCTAAGACTTGGGGTGAGCTATGTATTCTCGCTAATCTAGACCCACAAGAGATCCCTGAAGACTCGGAAGTTACAAAACTTTTATCAACCGCAGGAGTTGTTAAAAGTTCGACACTCAAAAATCCTGAAGCGCCTCCTTGCATGAGTGGTGGCGGCTGTCCAAGTGGTGGCTGCGGTTTTTGACAGCCATAGAAAGGTGAGTGATAGTAGATAATACGAGTCACTCACTTTTTCAAAGGCTGGATGCCACACTATGCTTTCAGGGCAAACACCAGAACGACAAACAATTCTGAATTGGGCCAAACAAGGCCATATCAAACCAGACGACGTAGAGCGTGCTTTAGCGCTTACCCAAGCAACCCCAAGCAACAATCAATGGTTAACTTTCACGGCAAAACTTCTTCTCTGGCTTAGTGCTGTAGCACTTGCTGCGGGCGTTATTTTCTTTTTTGCTTTCAATTGGCAATCTATTTCTAATTTAACCAAGTTTGCAACGCTGCAAAGCGCTATTGTGCTTGCTGGCATAGTCTATTCACGATTAGACCATCACAGTATTTCTGGTATCAGCTGTATCACGCTGATTACTTTATTAACTGGAGCGCTACTGGCTCTTGTAGGTCAAATCTATCAAACCGGTGCGGACCCTTGGCAGCTTTTCGCTATCTGGGCAGTATTCACCCTTCCCTGGGCTGTTATTCATCGCGCAAGCACTGTCTGGGTGATATTTATCACCCTGGTCAATCTCGCGCTCTATCTCTATGCCGAAACCTTCCGTGGACTATTTGGTTTCCTGTTTAGAAGTGAAGATCTGACCAGTATCTTTTTAGCCATCAATACCGCGTTTATTTTAATTTTGGAGCTCGGATACAAATTTAAACAGTGCCTCATTAAGAATCGATTTGCTATCCAAATCGCCCTCTTCTTCGCTGGATCGCTGGCAACTTGGTTAGCAATGTGGTCCATCTTTGATTTTGATGATTTTCATTGGGGCGGGCTCTTCTATCTGATCTGGATCTCTATCGCTTTCTACTACTATCGCCACTGCCAACTAGATCTATTTGTTCTCTCTGGGGTAGCCACCAGCCTTATTATCACTGCAAGCTCCTTGCTGATTAAAACCTTTGGTGATGCATTCGATGGAGGTGCATTTTTGGTTATCGGTTTGGCAATTATCGGCATGTCCACGGCAGCTGGAATTTGGCTAAAGAATCTATACCAAGTTCAAAAACAGCAAAGGAGTGCTCAAGATGACTAATTCAGATCAAGCACTTTGGCAGAAGCTACAAACCGAAGGGATAGTCACTGAGGATCAACCAGAAGAGCACCCGAGCCAATCAGCATGGTTTATCCATCTGATGCAAGGCTTCTCTGGCTGGTTAGCAGCTTTGTTTATGCTTGGCTTTGTGGGGAACATATTCGGTTGGATATTCCGTCATGATAACCATATTCTACTGATGATCGCTGGACTCGGATGTTCTATTAGCGCCTATACCATCTATCGTCACAGTGGCGAGTCCCCTTTCTACAATCAATTAGCTTTAGCAATCAGTATTTGCGGCCAATTTATGTTTGGCTGGGGTTTATTTGAATTTCTGGGAGATAATGAAGTTACGGTTTTTCTGGCGCTAGCGATCTACCAAACGATCCTAGCCCTTGTAATGCCGAGTTTCCTACATAAAGTCATCTCGAGTTGGTTTGCCATGATCGCTATATTCTGGGGTTTAAACCGCCAAGGTATACATGGGCTAGATAGTGCTGTTGCCGCCCTCATTTTTACATTGATCTGGTGTAAAGAACAGCAATGGCTAAAGTGGCATAAGTTTCTGATTCCTATCAGCTACGGTATGGCTATTTCGCTATTACAGTTTAGTGGTCATTCGCTATTACAAAATGAACTCTCATTTCTCTACAAGATTAGTGATGTAGGCTTTCTGCAACTTAACGGCCCTCTGATTGGCTCGATTGCACAAATAGCCACTTTCGTATTTCTACTAGCTTATATATTCAAAGAGCAACAAGTTACAAAAGACAGTAAAAACATTGCTAGCTATTTAGCCCTAATTATTATCATGGCCGCTACCTCATTTACGATTGCCGGTTTACCTGCTGCACTCTTGCTACTGTTAATTGGCTTTCATAGACAGCAACGCGTTCTGCTCGGCTTGGGTATAGTTGCATTAATTAGTTTTGTATCTTTGTATTACTACAACCTTCACGAAACCTTATTGGTTAAATCAATCTATTTAGTGGGTTTAGGCACGGTTGCGTTAGTCAGTTATCTTCTGCTGAACAAGATCTATCTGCCAGAAAAAAAAATGGGTATTAGCCATGTTGCCCAACTGAACCGAGCTAAATGGAGCGCATTACTCACTGCATTCATCTTGCTAATAGCCGTAAATATTAATATCTACCAAAAAGAGACCTTATTGGCTGAAGGCAAAACCGTTTTATTAGAGCTTGTGCCTGTAGATCCTCGCTCCTTGATGCAAGGTGATTACATGCGACTTAGATTCCAAATCACCAATGAAGCATTTAACCGCTCACTTAACGACGTTCCTACTGATGGCTTTCTTTTAGTTGAGCTTGATGGCAATCATAAGGCTAGTTTTTTGCAGCTTTTAACCCGTACAGAAAAGGATAAAGAACTCGCATCGAACCAAGCTATTCTTCAATACCGCATTCGCAATAGCCGAGTACAATTTGCAACCAATGCTTTTTTCTTTCAAGAAGGTACAGCAGACAGATATGAAGCGGCAAAATACGGAATGTTCAAAACAGATGATAGTGGTGAGCTACTTTTGCATGCCTTAATTGATGAATCATTCGAAGTCATAGGCACTAATAGCCCATAATTTTTTTCACTAAATTAGGTACTTTATTTGAAAAAACAGGAAGCTATCAGGGTTAAACTAAGACTTAGGCTTTCAGGGATTGAAAATTTACCTTAGACTTACTAAAGGAAACTACGGGGAAGGATTATGAACACCAAAATTAATCTATTTGTCGCGAGTATTGCTTTGACTGCTGGTATCGCAACGCCATTAACTGCCTTGGCCGAAGATAAGCAATATACGTGCTCCTACACACATGCCAGTTACACGGCCCCATTTATGAAAGCGCCGAAGACGCGTAACTGCCCTGAAGGCCGCTGCAGCTATTCTGTTGTAATTAAAAATGGCTCTGCTGTTGTAAACGGTGTTGCTGGCTTTAGCGTTGAACAGTCTGATGAACAGATCAAGTTAAGTCGAACGGCTAAAGACCCAGTTATGGGCGGTATGGACACAACAAACTTGACCATTAATAAATCTGATATGAGCTTCAAGAGCGTTAAGACGACAACGCCTTCTGTTGTACTGACAACCCAAGGTAGCTGCTCTTAAATTCTAAATTTATCAAACTGACCTCAATAATCTTCCGTAGTTGTAGCTGTCTATGAATCTTAACGATGTCCGTTTGTTTATTCAGGTTATTGAGCACAATGGATTTACCGCAGCCGCAGATAAATTAGGCATTCAAAAATCGACTATTAGCCGTCGCATTACTCAACTTGAAGATGATTTAGGATTAAGGCTTTTACAACGTACGACTCGTAAATTAAACCTCACTGCTGACGGCCAAAACTTCTACGAACGCTGCCTGCCCCTTTTTTCCGAACTAGAAGATATCGAGAATCACGTAACTTCCACTCAAGGTGAGCCCAAGGGTCGGTTACGCATTACCATGCCGCCTGAAATTGGGATATTCATTATGAATGACCTGATTTCCAGCTTTATGGAGAAGTACCCGCTCATTCAGATCGATATAGAACTCAGCCCTCGCGTCGTCGATCTAGTCCAAGAAGGTATCGACTTAGCACTGCGTGTAGGAAATTTAGATGACTCGAGCCTCGTAGGGCGTAAGATCGCCAATGCGTCTTCTAAGTTATATGCCAGCCAAGCCTATATAGATCGATTTGGTGAACCACTAACTCCAGACGATTTAAAAGAACATCAATGTATCGGCACTCATCTAAACTCCAATGAATGGGTCTTTGAAAACTGGAATGAAGGTAAAGCGGTTTCCATTAACTTCCGTTTACGTGCAAATAGCTTGAGCTTCAGCCTGGAGATGCTTAAAAGTAATTTGGGGATTGCTCGCTTACCGAAAGCGTTCTGCATTGATGAACTGGAGTCTGGGGAAATAAAGGAGGTATTAGCCGATTATAAGGTGCCTACTGTAGGTATCCACGCGCTCTACCCTAGCCGTAAAAACCTAAATCCTAAGGTCCGTTTATTCCTAGACCATGTCGTTGAAAACCTAAAAACCCATCCTTGGCTTAAATAGCTTCTTAAGCAGCTGATTCCCACTCAGGCGGCTTACCATCAAACAGTGCTAGTAAAGTATCTATGCCTGCCATATCAATAGCATTTTTATGCGTAATCATAATCGTAGGAATCTGGCTGAACTGATCATCGAGCACCTCGAGGTTTAAATCTTTTGCATACCTCGATTCTTCTGCCACCTTCCTAGGTACTAAGGTGAAACCCAAACCCACAGCCACACAACCCAAAATCCCTTCTTGAGTGCCCATATCTAACACCTCAGTGTCTAATCTGCCGTTATCACGTAGCCAATTTAGCGCCTTATCTCTGTACGCACAGCCTTGTCTGAACATGATTAACGAGTCTGGAACATCCACTCCTTTCGCAGTGGCCAAAACCAGCTCTTCCATTAACACCTGACGACAAACAAGATCCTTGTGCTGTACAGGCCCACCGACAAAGGCACAATCCAGTTTGTAATTAAGAACAGCTTCAATCAATTGACCACTGGTTTCTGTTTGCACTCTAGGTAACAGGTTAGGGTGTTTTTTTCGTAGGGATTGGATCAGGCCAGGCATACGAACAGCGGCGAAGGATTCCATAGAACCAATCCTAATCTCCCCTGTCGCTTCTCCTACTTGTTTAACCGCGATACTGGCTTGATGTTCTAGCTGTAGCAGTTGGTTAGCGTAATCCATCAAGGTATAACCGGTAGGTGTCAGCTCAAGTTTGCGCCCTTTACGATAAAACAGGGGCGAACCTATCTCTTCTTCCAACCTTTTGATTCGTGCGGTGACGTTAGATTGAACAGTATGTAGCTCTTTCGATGCAGCTTGAACACCACCGAATTCAACCACGTATTTAAAGGTTTTGAGTGAAAGAAGTTCCATAAACTACCCTGCGCTCCCAATGCTTAGTTCATCAGAAGTGAATGACTAACTTGAAAGCGTCATTATATGAGATATATCGAACACAAGATATTGAGATAAACCCTAAATAGATTAACTGGCCAACAAGATAACTTTATTCACCTTAAGCTTTGGATTTAGCCTTGGGTTTGGCTTTCCTTCTACGTGTTTTCTTATAAGCAGGTTTCGGCTGTTGTTTGATATTACGTAGCAGTTGCACATCCATACTGCTCGCCTTCTGAATCATCAAAGAGATCTCATCAGTCAAAGGCTGCATAAATGTTTGATAATTTAACTTCTGCTCACTGATATCATTCAATGAAGCCTCCCAACGAGCTGTCATATCAGGCTTACTCGCGTTATCTGGGAGGCTATTAATTAGCGCTCGGCCTGCTTCGGTACTCCGAATAGTTTTACCCTGACGCTGTAAGAAGCCCCGCTTAAACAGTAATTCGATGATTCCCGCTCTTGTCGCTTCTGTGCCTAGGCCATCGGTTTCCTTAAGCACCTTTTTAACATCGGTATCTTCAACAAATCGCGCAATACCTGTCATGGCTGCTAAAAGGGTTGCATCGGTAAAAGGCTTTGGTGGCTGGGTTTCTTTATCTATGACTTCTCCTTGCTCACAATAGAGGGGCTGTCCAACAGAGAGATTAGGAAGTTGTACTTGATCATGTTCGCCCTCTTTTTTACCAAACAGGACCTTCCAGCCGACATCGAGTACTTGTTTAGCGGAAGCAGTAAACCTACCGCCTTCAATCAACACCTCGACTCGCGTTTCTGAATAGCGATGATCTGGCATAAACTGGATCAGATACTGCCTAGCTACCAGCTCATATACTTGCTGCTCTGTTTTATTCAGGCGAGTGAAATCTACAGTTTTACTAGTCGGAATAATCGCATGATGGGCTTCAACTTTACGATCGTTCCAAGCCTTTCCCTTTTTGTTTAAGTCAATCAGGCTTTGATGCGGTTGAAACTGCGGGCAATGCTTAAAGACAGCTGACGATACTTTAGCGCCCTCCGCAAAATGGCCTTGGGGTAAGTAGCGACAGTCCGAACGCGGATAAGTAATTAGCTTATGTTTTTCATACAAACTCTGGCATGTATCCAAAACTTGCTGTGCATATAAAGCAAAACGTTTATTCGCATCAATTTGCAACGCAGATAAATTGTAAGGGAGTGGAGCCCCTGCCTTTTTAGGCTTTTTCTCTAAAGCAGTTACTTCGCCCGGTTTAGCTGTAATACGCCCAGCAACGTTTTCCGCTAATGGTCTAGAGAGCACTCGCCCTTCTTCATCCTGCCATTTTTGACAAGCGTCACTCGGCTGCCATTTAGCTTTAAATCTCTCTTCGTTATCAGCCTTGAGATGAGCTAAGACCTCATAAAATGGCTTGGCTTTGAAGTCATCGATCGCCTGATCACGTCTTACCACCAATCCCAATACAGGTGTCTGTACCCGTCCGACCGATAAAACCCCTTGGTAACCCGCAGATTGCCCTTGCAACGTATATGCACGCGTTAGATTAATACCGTAAAGCCAATCTGCTCGACTCCGTGCCAAAGCGGATACAGAAAGAGGGATAAATTCTCGGTTATCTCTTAACTGCGCAATCGCTTTTTTCACAGCACTTGGGTTGAGGTCACTGATCAGACAGCGTTTCATGCTTTGGCGCTTATACTGGGGCAGTTTCAGGAAATCGATTACTTCATCAACTAACAGCTGCCCTTCACGATCAGGATCGCCTGCGTGAACAAGCTCTTCGGCCTCTTTACAGAGTTTTCTTAGTAACGCTATCTGTTTACGCGTTTTTGGCTTGGCCTGCATCTTCCATTCAGAAGGGACAATGGGAAGGTGCTGTAGATTCCACTGTTTAAAACGCGGGTCATACTCGCCCGGTTCAGCCAGTTCCAGAAGATGACCGAAACACCAACTAACCACATCACCATTAGCGGCGCGAATACAACCCTCTTCTTTTTTCAATGGCTTAGGTAGCACATCGGCAATGGCTCGTCCTAAACTTGGCTTTTCGGCTATGAATAAACGCATACTAAAACACTGTATATAAAAACAGTCCAAGAGTAATCTAAACACTCCTGTCATTCCAGAAAAAACAGCTACGCTTATGTATATTCACCGAAATTTGCAGTGGTGTGTTCAGAACATGCAGAAATTTACACTTCGATTTTGTTTACCTTGGCTGGTCGGCCTAATCGTCACCGCATGTGCATTTGTCACGACTGGATGGCTGGTTAACTTAGATCACAATATCCATGATCAACAAGATAAAGCGCAGGTTGAAGCTAGAATCAATTATCTCACTTCGCGCATACAGCTCGCGCTGGATGACAACCTTATCATTATCGAAGCTTTGGAATCACTGCTTCTGCTACAAAACGATATAGATGAGAACGACTTTCAGATTTTAACCACACGATTTTTGTCCACTAGAACAACCATTCGACAAGCTCAATTGGCTCCCGATGCAATCGTTAAGCATATTTATCCCATCATTGATGGCAATAAAGTGCTTGGATTGGACCTACGAAAAATCCCTGAACAAAAAGAAGTGGTGGAGCGATCCATAGCGATGAAAGAGATGATCATGGCCGGCCCACTAGATCTAGTTCAAGGCGGACGAGGTGTTATTGCTAGACAACCCCTTTACAACCGTGAAGGCACTGAAACTAAGTTCTGGGGTTTCATCACAATAATCATAGATTTAGATAGGATATTCAAAGAGACGGGGCTAGCTCTAAGCGATGAGCTGGCTACCTACGCTATTCGCGGAAGTGATGCAAAAGGCAAGCAAGGAGATGTATTCTTTGGTTCCTCTTCAGTATTCGAAGAGGAGTATCTTAGTAGTTTCATAGAAGTCCCTGGTGGTTTTTGGCAACTGTCGGCACGACTCGATAATGATGACCATGTCCATGACATACCGATGCCATATTTAACCGGCTGGGCAGCCCTTGGCTCTCTGATTCTCGGCTTACTAAGCGGGTTTACATGTAGCCTACTCAATAAAACCTATCAACGCTCAATTAGTGATCCCCTTACATCACTCTTTAATAGGCAACATTTCAGAGAACTTGCAGATACAGAAATACAACGAGCACAAAGATATCAACTACCCTTATCGATCATCATGATCGACTTAGATTTTTTTAAGCAGATTAACGATAACTATGGACATCAAGCGGGAGATTATGTGCTTCAGAAGTCGGCCAAAATAATAGAATCAACCTTAAGAGTGGGAGATATTGCAGCACGTTACGGAGGTGAAGAGTTTATTGTTTTGTTGCCTCATAGCGACGAGGCTGACACTCAAATTTGTGCAGAAAGAATTAGAAAGGCGCTGAATACCAAAATAAAACTACGTGGCGCATATCATACGCTTTCAGCAAGCCTAGGCTGCGCCACCTTGGATTCTAACTACACTAATTATGACCAGCTAGTCAGCGGTGCTGACGATGCCCTCTTCTTAGCTAAAGATCGTGGTCGAAATATAGTTATAGCGACCAAGCAGCTTTAATATCCTACTCAAAATTAAGCTTAGAGAATCTTTAAAGGCTCTTCATTTAGTAACGCCAATTGCTCACGTAGTTGAAGAATATGCTCACCCCAGTAACGCTCGGTATTAAACCAACCAAAGCTATAAGGGAATGCTGGATCTTCCCAGCGGCGGCCAAGCCATGCACTGTAATGCATAATTCGTAAACTTCGGAGGACTTCGATCAAACGTAGCTCTTTGAGTTTAAAATCGTAAAACTCGTTGTAGCCATCGACTATTTCAGACAACTGTTGCGTCTGTTCATGTCGATCACCAGAGAGCAGCATCCAAATATCCTGCATCGCAGGTGCCATACGAGCATCATCAAAATCAACAAAATGAGGGGCATCATCACGCCATAGCATATTGCCTGAATGACAATCACCATGAACACGAATATGTTCTATCTCACCACACGCTTTTAAGATCTCATCAACACCCTGAAGAAGATCTCTAGCAACGGAATCGTAAGCTGGTTTAAGCTCTGCCGGAATAAACCGATCACTTAAGAATGCAACACTGTCATGGCCAAATGTCTGACTGGTCAAAGTCGGTCGGTGATCAAATTTTTTCGAAGCGCCCACCAGATGCATACGGCCCAATAAACGGCCTAGCGTAAAAAGATTATCAAGGTTATCGAGTTCAGGAGCATGCCCTCCTCTGCGAGGAAACAAAGCGAACATAAACCCTTCATAATCAAACAGGGTTTCCCCCTTTTCATTACACCAAGGGGTCACAGCAGGCAGAGATTGCTCCGCTAAATCGAAACTAAACTCATGCTCTTCTAGAATCTGCTCTCGACTCCAACGTTGAGGGCGATAGAACTTGGCAATCATCGGCTCTTGATCTTCTATGCCCACCTGATAAACACGGTTCTCGTAACTATTCAGAGGAAACGTACGACCGTCACACCAATGCCCTTGACTCTCAACCGCATCCATCAAGAATGATGGCGTTAACCGCTCAAAAGGGTGTGTTAGATCATGTTCAGACATAAAAAATCCAGCTATAAAATAATTGCAGGTGCAGGGTACGCTTTAGCCCATAGGTGAACAAGTGATATTCCTAATAGATTTGTCCTATTTTCCGTTATTTTTTAAATAGTAGCGTGAACTTTTGTTATAGTTCCAATAATAACCAACAGGAGTATTACGAGTAAGTTATGGCAGGTTCACTTAAAGATCAGTTGCTAAATATGGGACTGGTTGACCAGAAAAAAGCGAAGCAAGCAGATACTGAAAAGCGTAAGCAAAACAAAAAAGCCAAAAAGGCACGCAAATCCGGCCAGCAGGTTGTTGATACGCAAGCAGAGAAAAAGCAGGCGCTAGAAGAACAGCGTAAAGCTAAGCAAGAGCATGATCGTGAACTGAATCGTCAACGAGACGAAGAGCGCCGCAACAAAGAGATTGAAGCGCAATGCCGTCAGATGATCATACAGCAACAGATCGAGCTGCCCGAAGATGCCGAAGTAAGTTACAACTTTGTATACGATAATAAAGTTAAAACTATGTATGTAACTTCGCTCATTCAAGGGCAACTGTTCCGCGGCCAAGTAGCAATCGCTGCGTTAGATGAAAAGTTTTACCTGATCCCGGATAAATTTGCAGAGAAAATTGAGCAACGTCTGCCTAATTACGTTATTCGTGTTCAACCGGAAGAAGAACCAGAAGAAGATGATCCGTACGCGGATTATAAGATTCCAGACGACCTGATGTGGTAATTCTGCACATCAACAGCGTCTTCATGTAGTAAGGGATACGCATGTCACAGGGTTTTTTCGAGCAATTTTTGGTCATTTTATGTTGTGCCGTTGTTGCCACAACCCTGTTTCGGCGCATCAAACTCCCGCCTCTCCTTGCCTACTTAAGTGTTGGCGCTATTGTTGGCCCCTATAGTTTAGGGGTCGTCAAAGACACCCATAGCATTGAGCTACTCAGTGAACTAGGGGTTGTCTTTTTACTCTTTATGCTCGGCTTAGAGTTCTCAGTCTCGCGTATGTTTGCCATGCGCAAGGCTGTATTCGGTCTAGGCAGTTTGCAGGTCATTATCACCGCTGCCTGTTTGATGGCAATCTGCCACCTTTTTGGCCTGCCGCAAACCACCTCTTTAGTTATCGCCGGTGCACTCGCCCTATCATCTACAGCGATTGTAAGCCGCGAGCTGATTCAGCGTGACGAACTCAACAGCCCTCATGGCCAGCTTTCAGTTGGTACTTTAATCTTCCAAGACTTAGCGGCTGTATTCTTCCTAATCGTTGTCCCGACACTCAGTAGTTCGGCAACAGAGATAGACAGTGCCGAAGTCGCATTGATGCTACTTGAGGGCTCAACACTACTCATAATCCTATTGCTGGTTGGCCATATTGTGATGCCATTGCTGTTCCATGAATCAGCACGCAGCGGTTCCAGCGATGTGTTTGTTTTGACGACACTGGCGGCTGCCCTTTTAGCCGCTTGGATTACGCACGCTGCTGGTTTATCTATGGCCCTCGGAGGATTCTTAGCAGGAATGATGTTGGGTGAGAGTCGTTACAGATATCAACTAGAAGCCGATATACGCCCATTCAGAGATGTACTCTTAGGGCTGTTCTTTGTCTCTGTCGGGATGCAATTAGATCTATCTGCTCTAATCGACAGCTGGTATTGGATTATCCTGTTCAGTGTTAGCTTAATTCTGTTAAAGACTTTTATTATTACTCTTCTCGGTACGCTACTGCATAAAGACCCGGCAAATGCCTTAAGAGCAGGCCTCAGCCTTAGCCAAGGCGGTGAATTTGGTTTTGCCTTATTGGCTTTAGCCTTAGGTAATAATCTGATCGAGCCTGATATCAATACTATTGTTGTGTCTACGATCATCATCAGCATGATCGTCACGCCGATTTTGATGAACCACACTTACAGCCTGAGCCGTTGGTTGCACAAAGATGATCCGATTGAATCACCACAACAGAAATTGCCTGATGCCAGCCAGCTAAATCCGCATAATTTAGATAAACATGTGATTATCTGTGGCTTTGGCCGTGTGGGTCAGATCATCGCGCGCTTCTTAGACCAAGCAAACATCCCATACATTGTCGTAGATAATGATCCGGTGCGTGTAATGGAAGCTGCTACAGCAGGCGAACACATCTGTTTTGGTGATGCCAAACGAGATGATGTGATGGCCGCTGTTGGTGCTGACCGTGCGCGGATGTTGATCCTTAGTTTTCCCGAAGCCGAAACAGCGATGCAAGCGCTTAAGCATATACGTACCCGCTTCTCGACTTTACCTATTTTGGTTAGAACACGGGATGATTCTCAGATCGAAGCATTTCAGAATGCTGGAGCCACCGAAATTATTCCTGAAGCTTTGGAAGGCAGCTTAATGATGGTTTCCCATGTTCTGTCTATGCTGGGTATCAACCATCAACAAATTGAACAACAAATAAATCAAGTACGCGCAGAAAGGTACAACCTTCTACATGGCTACTATCACGGCCAGCATTCCGAAAAAATTGATAGTAAAGGCCGTATGAAAGAGATACTGCATCCCGTTCAAATTGAAAATAACTGCAAGTCGATTGGTAAAACTCTGCGAGATATTCCTTTATCAAAGCACCAAGTCTCTGTGGCAATGATCCGTCGTGGTGATCAATCTGAACACAGCCCAAGTGGCGATACACATATACAGCAGGGAGATATCATCATCCTTCAAGGGCCGAATGATAAGATTGAAATCGCGGAATCGATCATCCTAGATGGGAAGTAGTTTTTACTTTTTCCCTCTAACCTTTAGATGAAACAATTTCATTAGTTACGCTTTTTATTAAAGTCTCTCAACAAAACGTCGATAACCCTCTTATATTTAGTAGTACAACTAAAACAATGGGATCATTTGATCCTTTTTTGTCTGTGGAGGAAAACACCGTGCAAGTTCTATTAAGCAGCCAAGCAGCCTACTCTCAGGTTCGCCAGGAAACACTGGTTACGGGCGGGTTTGCTGATGGTAAAGATAGCAACGGTCGTTCTGCATCTGCGGCAGATAAGTTAGTAGCCAAACTAGCAGAAAACATTCCGGGTATGAGTGCATCAGAGATGAAAAGTCTCGACGCTAATGATTACTCTCCGGAAAAAGTTGCATCACGTATCTCCGACTTTGTAGCACAAGGCCTTGAACAAGCCCGTGCCCGCGGAGCGTCTGATGCTGACCTAGATCGTATGTATAAAGCGGCCGTTTCAGGTGTAGAAAAAGGCTTTAAAGAAGCAACTGAGATTCTAGAAGATCTCAATATGTTAACCCCTGATATCTCCGCAACAATCGAGCAAACCAAAGATCTGACGTTCGAAGCGCTGGCCGGCCTTGCGCCTACCAACGAAACAGCGTCCACACGCCAGACTTCTATCTCTGCTGCTGAACGTTATTCAAAAGCTGAGTCTTTCTCCCTTGATGTCATGACCCAGGAAGGAGACAAAGTTTCAATTCGTTTCAACAGTGAAGCAAGTCAAACAGCCTCTTTAGGCGCCTACTCTGACGGTAACAGTAGCGCTGTATCTTTCGGCCTTGAGCGTACCGCCAGCAGTAGCTATAGCTTTAGTGTTGAGGGTGATCTAAACGAAGACGAGTTAGACGCGCTGACAACCCTAATTCAGGATATCAATCTTATTGCCGAAGACTTCTTCAGCGGTGATGTTCAAGACGCTTTTGAACAAGCAGCTGAATTTGAAATGGACAAATCCGAGTTGATGAACTTGAATGTAACTATGACTCAATCAGCAAGTTACTCAGCGGTAGCTGCTTATGAGCAAGTGCAACAACTAGATAACCCATTAGGCAATAATGGCCGCCACTTAGGCCAGATGATGAACAACTTCGATAATTTGGTTGCTAACCCAGCCATGGCATTCTTAGAAGACAGTTCATTATTCGGGGTAGATCTATTGGACAGCTTGATTCATCAAGATATCCGCTACAAAGATGCTGATGAAGAATCCCAGAGCAAACTGGATGATAACTTCGGTCTTTTGCGTGACCTTATGACCCGGTTTGATCAGGACGACGCAGACGATTAACCCCCCTTCTTAATCGCTGCGATACTTTAAACCGGCCTACTTAGGCCGGTTTTTTTATCTTTAGGTTTTTTATAAATACTTAGAGTATTATTCTTCCATCTATTATTGATCTTTAATGACAATGGCCAACTCCTTTTCCCTACGCCCCTATCAACAAGAAGCCGTTGATGCGACATTAAATCACTTTCGCAAATCAAACGATCCTGCTGTTATCGTACTACCAACGGGCGCCGGCAAAAGCCTTGTTATAGCAGAGCTTGCTCGCTTAGCACGTAAAAAAATTATGGTGCTAGCTCATGTCAAAGAGTTGGTTGAGCAAAATCACGCTAAGTATGAAGGCTATGGTTTAGAAGGTGGTATTTTTGCAGCGGGCTTGAATCGCAAAGAGATCGAAAAACAGGTTACGTTTGCCAGTGTGCAATCTGTAGCAGCGAATATTGATCTTTTTAATAACGAATATTCGTTACTGATCGTCGACGAGTGCCACCGCATTAATGACGACGAAGATAGCCAATACGGACGAATCATCAGCAAACTCCAAGAGATCAATCCCAACCTAAAAGTGCTTGGGTTAACAGCTACGCCTTACAGAATGGGGATGGGCTGGATCTATCAGCAGCATTATCGTGGTTTTGTTAGAAGCGAGCAGGAAAAACCATTTCGTAACTGCATCTACGAACTCCCGCTCAGTTACATGATTAGCCGTAACTACTTAACTCCTCCAGAAATGGAAGATGCAGCAATCGCGCAATATGACTTTTCAGCCTTAGATCAAACTGCATTTGGCACTTATGCTGAAAAAGATATCAATAATCTACTAACAAAATACAATCGCGTCACTAGGGCGATCATTGAACAAATAATTGAACGTGCTCAAGATCGCCAAGGCGTGATGATCTTTGCAGCAACAGTTGATCACGCCAAAGAGATCAGCACTTACCTTCCCGAAGATCAAACCGCTTTGATCACTGGTTCCTCCACCAGCGAAGATAGAGACCGCTTGATCAGTGACTTCAAGCTTAAGAAAATAAAGTATCTGGTTAACGTATCCGTTCTTACGACAGGATTTGATGCTCCCCATGTCGATTTAATTGCAATTTTAAGGCCCACCGAATCTGTTAGCCTGTATCAACAGATTGTTGGGCGCGGTCTGAGGCTCGCCCCTGGAAAGAAAGATTGCTTAGTCATCGACTACGCAGGCAATAACTATAACCTGCATCATCCGGAAGTGGGTGAAAAACGTCCTTCCCCGGATTCCGAACCGGTACAAGTATTTTGCCCTTCCTGTGGCTTTGCCAATATCTTTTGGGGTAAAACAGACAGCGATGGCAAAGTAATTGAGCATCATGGCCGACGCTGCAAAGGTCTGCTTGAAAGCGACGAAAGTGACACGCCTTCAGAGCAGTGTGATTTTCGCTTTCGATTTAAAGAATGCCCTCACTGTAATGCTGAAAATGATATCGCTGCCCGTAAATGTCACCAGTGCAATAAAGCGATTATCGACCCAGACGATCAATTAAAAGATGCACTGAAACTGAAAGATGCCATGGTGATCCGATGTGCTGGGTTATCGTTGATCCAGAATCAGTCCAAGCTTCAGGTCATTTATCATGGCGAAGAAGGCGAAGAACTGAAGGAGAGCTTCGATTTTGCTAAGCCTGCCCAGTTAAAGCGCTTTAATGAAATATTTGGGCGCCGGGTTGCGAATAGGCAAGCACCCCAAAACTTTTCAAACATAGAAGAAGCGATAGCTTATGAATCACTTCTAGTTGCACCAGATTTTGTCATTGGACGTGAGCAAAAACACTATTGGCGTGTGCAAGAGAGAATATTTGATTACCAAGGTCGATATCGTAAAGCTAACCAGCTTTAAATTGATATCACAGCTTTATTCTTGATCTGACCAAACAGCCAGTTCATTGCCATTTGGATCAAGAAAATGAAAACGTCGCCCGCCGGGAAAACTGAAAATTGGTACTTTGATCTCACCACCAGCTGATTCAATTAGCGCCTGACTCGCCTCAAGGTTTGTACTATACAAAACCACCAGTGCAGCACCATTACTTGAATTGGATTTCAGATCAGCTTTATAAAAACCACCCGCTAATCCTGCGCCTTCAAAAGCGCTATATTCAGGCCCATAGTCGGTAAACTTCCAGTTAAAAAGGTCAGAGTAAAAGCGCTTAGTGCCTCCTAAATTATTAGCCGGTAACTCAATGTAATTAATTTGATTGTGCGCAGAACTCATTTCACATCCTCTTGATTTGAAAACTTGCAAAACCCAAAAAGCGTCTATGCTTTGTATATACCTTCGTTAAAAGCAACCAATTCAGTCTGATCTGATTGGAGTAAGAATGACATACAAGGTATTTATTACAACAGTTACCATGTTAATAACTTCAAATTTCCTCGCGGCTGCAGAATTGGTCGAAGGACAAACCTGCCCCGTTACTTTTAAAAATGAGCCGATTGGTTCACTGATCCTTTCCAAACCTTGGTATCACAGTAGTCGAAGAAATGCTCACTACATTGCGAGTGACAACGCCACTGGGATAGGTATCGAAATTCATTTAAAAAATAACTTTAGTGGGCAGGTGGATGGTTTAAATCTGGCTGATTGCGATCGCTTTAGGCTATTACAAATTCGCACAACAACAGCCAAACTACTACCCGGAGAGAAAAACATTCAGATTGATGTACCCGATCAATTCACCAACCCTTTTTATGACAGCGCCCCTCTTGAGCACGGTTACGGCCTACATCAAACACCCATAGATGATTCAGATAAACCTTGGCAAGGTCGGCCGTACCGAGACTCTGCTGTCGCACTTTATGACACACCCTATGTTTCCGATAGCTGGGGGATTGAAGGTCAAGATATTGAGGTTAAGTTTGAAACCTGTGCTGTATGTGAAAGAGAAAGCCAATTCGATACTGTTTTATCTTGTGGCCATTGGGGCTATCGCAGAGATTATATGGGAGGAATGACCGGCTGGAGCGAACCTGAATTTACTGGTTTTCAATGTTCAGACTCCCCCAGTCCTGACTTTCAAAAAACGCTTAATCTTTCAAACCGAATTGAATACTCATACTGGATTCACTGGCGTTAGCGGCTTTGTAGCTTTAACGTACCTACGATCATCACCTTCAGATAAAAAAACCGGGTCATTGCCCGGTTTCCAGTGACTCGTTTACCAGAATATTAATCTGGACGGTCATCCTTAAACATTCGCCATCCACCAATCATGGTCGAGATCAGACTCTGGCGCGACATAATATCTTCACGAATCGCCACATAAACGTGGATCAAGATAAACGTGATCAGATACCACATACCTAGGCGATGCCAAGTATGTACATCTTGGCTTTGCCCCATGAGCGGGATAACCCAACCAAACAATGTATCTGCCCAACTGTCCTGACCCAGGCCTTCACCGTATAAAGCAAATCCTGTGACGATCATGAACATCATTCCGAGCACGAAGAAGAAAAACATCCCCACCTGAGCCAGTGGATTGTGACCGATATATTTCTTAGGAGTCTTCTCCAAGAACAGATACCAGCGTACCTCATGCCATGCTTCTTTCCAGAATTTACCGCTAAAGAACGGCGGCACAAACAGTTCACGTGCATGATGGTTACCCACGAACGCCCAATAGATACGACCAAGAAATCCGATAGTTACGATATAGCCCGCCGTGAAATGTGCAAAGCGGATGTAACCCATCAGATAGTTATCGATAGCTTCACCCGGCATCGTTGGTAAAGGAACACCAATAAAATAGCCCGTTACACAAAGCGTGATAATCGAAAAGACAGTGACCCAGTGCCATAAACGTAATGGTGCTTCATACACATAAACAGCAGTCTGTTTACGGGTAATAACTGGCTCGCCGACAACTTGATCTGAAGCGACTTCCTGAGCTTTATCTGACTTATTAGGTTTAACCGATGCAGTCATATAAATAACCTCCTGAATTTAGGCGCTGAATCAACAGCGCCACTATTCTTATCGAATTTTCACCTTAGTCAGCTCTTGACCATCCTCAGACATCACGTGTGTTGAACACGCAAGGCATGGGTCAAAACTATGAAGGGTGCGAAGAATTTCAACCGGCTCATCAGGACGCTCCATTGGTGTATCCAGCAAGGAAGCTTCAAATGCACCAATATTACCTTTGCTATCACGAGGCGAACCATTCCAAGTGGTAGGAACGATTGCTTGATAGTTCTCGATTTTGCCATCTTTGATCTTGATCCAGTGACCCAAAGCGCCGCGAGGAGCTTCGTTAATGCCAACTCCCATTGCCTCTTTTGGCCAACTACTTGGATCCCATTTCTCAACATTGGCAGTCGAGCTATCACCCGCTTTAATGTTGTTAACCAGTTGGTACCAATCATCCAACATAGTATCCGCACAAAGCTGACACTCCAGTGCACGTGCCAATGTTCGGCCTAATGTACTTGGTAAGAACTGTTTAATACCCAAATCTAAGCCCGTAGACTGATTGAATTCAGATAAAGAGCGATCAACCTGCTCCTGAACGTGCTCAGTACCAGAAGCATAAGCAATGATATATCGAGCAAGAGGCCCCACTTCCATTGCATGACCACGCCAGCGCGGTGCTTTAATCCAGCTGTATTTAGCAGATTCATCCAGTTCTTTAATATCTGTTTTGGTACCCTTTGTGTTAGGGCCAAGCTCAAAACTAGGCTCTGTCTCACCTTCCCATGGGTGCAAGCCCTGTTTCTCACCTTCGTAGCGGTACCAAGAGTGATCAACAAACTCCTTAATCTGCTCTGGATCACGCACATCAACAGGGTGAACCTCATCCCAGTTACCATTAACAATCGCACCAGCAGGAAGCAGATCTGTAGATTTGTCATATGGCACTTGAGTGTAAGTACCATAAGACAGAAGGTTCTCTGAAGCTAAGCCACCACCGTATAACCAATTTTTGTAGATACCAGCAATTGCCATAACATCAGGGATGTATACGTTCTTAGTAAACTCTTGCGCTTCACGGATACGCTCTAAGACATAGTTCAAACTAGTCATATTGATTGGCGCGCCTGAAGCACCAACATCATCCAAGTTAATTGCACATGGAACACCGCCCACCATGTAGTTAGGATGCGGATTCTTACCACCGAAGATGGTATGAATTTTTACCACCTCTTTTTGGAAATCAAGTGCTTCAAGATAATGAGCAACCGCCATCAAATCGGCTTCTGGAGGAAGTTTGTAAGCAGGGTTATCCCAATAGCCGTTAGCAAACAGTCCTAGTTGGCCACTTTCAACAAACTTTTTAAGGCGCGTTTGTACATCCTTAAAATAGCCTGGGCTAGATTTCGAATGATGAGGAGAGACCATCTGCTGTAGTTCAGAGGTAGCTTTAGGATCGGCTTTAAGAGCGTTAACTGGATTCACCCAGTCCAACGCATGTAGATGATAAAAATGTACGATGTGATCGTGAATCTGTAGAGTTTTATCCATCATGTGACGGATAAGGTGTGCATTCAAAGGCACCTGAATGCCTAAAGCATCTTCTACCGCACGTACCGATGTCAAAGCATGAGTACCTGTACAAACGCCACAAATTCGCTCAACAAAGGCCCAAGCATCACGTGGATCACGACCTTTAAGAATCACTTCGAGGCCACGCCACATGGTGCCTGTTGATACAGCGTTACGAATAACGTTGTTTTCATCAACATTCACCTCACAACGCATATGTCCTTCAATCCGGGTTACAGGGTCTACAACAATGCGTCGGCCACTGTTATCTAAATCACTCGCATTAAATGGCTTATTCATTATTCCTGATCTCCTTTATGCTGAGCACGCTTAACCGCACTTACCGCCGCATGCGCAGCAACAGCGGCACCAACACCACCCGCTACAGCCATACCAATCTCATCTGCATTTTTCTCGATACCAAACTGATGAATATCGGTTAAACGGTTATAGAACGAACCTTTGTCCCAGAAACCATCTTCAGAACAACCAATACAACCGTGACCGGCCTGAATTGGGAAAGAGACACCCTCATTCCAACGTACAGTTGAACAAGCGTTATAAGTAGTTGGGCCTTTACACCCCACTTTATAAAGGCAGTAACCTTTACGTGCGCCTTCATCATCCCACTCTTCTACGAACTGGCCTGCATCAAAGTGTGGACGGCGATAACACTTATCGTGAATACGCTGGCTGTAGAACATTTTTGGACGACCTTGACGGTCTAGTTCAGGCATTTTGCCGAAGGTCAGCATATAGGTGATCACACCGGTCATTACCTCAGCGATTGGAGGACAACCTGGTACTTTGATAATTGGTTTATCAGTAATAACTTTATGGATAGGTACCGCTTGGGTTGGGTTTGGACGTGCAGCTTGAACACAGCCCCAAGATGCACAAGAGCCCCATGCGATAATGGCAGCAGCATCCTTGGCTGCATACTTCAGTTTTTCAACAAAAGGTTTACCACCGGAGATACAGAACATACCATCTTCATTTAATGGCGGGTTACCTTCTACGGCAAGGATGTATTTACCTTTATATTTTTCCATCGTTTCATAAAGGATTTCCTGCGCTTGGTGGCCAGCTGAAGCCATCAAGGTGTCGTCGTAATCCAAAGAGATCATGGATAGAACAACATCTTTTACCAACGGGTGAGCCGAACGAATAAACGATTCAGAACAGCAAGTACACTCTAAACCATGCAACCAGATTACCGGTGTACGCTCTTTGGTTTCCATTGCATGCGCAATTCTAGGTGCAAATGTTGGCCCTAAACCTAAGGCTGCAGCCGTTAAGCTACAATATTTCAGGAAGCTACGACGCGTAATACCCTGACGTCGCATAACCTCATAGAAGGTTTCAATTTGTGACATATGTCTCTCCGCCAATGCCAGCCACCACAGCTATGCCCTCATCTTTGATTAGCTATGCATAACTACGTGTAACATTTTTATTTTTTTGTTCAGTCATCTATTGGCAAAGTTCGGGCCAAAAATATTATTCTTGTTTTTCAACAACTTATTTGCAGGTTAAGATTTAGAGAGGGATAAAGACTAACCACTCATCCAGATAAAATGGTTAATCCCTTAACACTTATAAAGTCTGAGGTCATTTAGATGTATTTTAGACATATGTTTATTGACTGACATCAATATCTAAAAAGCGTCGAAGAGATAAGATGGATTTGCATTTCCATTAGAGAGGACTTACCTATGCAAGTTGAAGTAACTGATATCCCACAAGTCGCGGTTGATTTTATGAATGATGATCATGCAGAAGCTGTCACCCTTCTTAATCAGTTATTCAACACTTTGGAAACAGGTAATGACCGTGAAGTTGATGGTGCTTTATCCGGCTTTTACCAACACAATGCCGAACACTTCGCCCGCGAAGAAGAACAGATGATACGAATGAACTTCCCACCCTATACATGCCATAAAGGTGAGCATGAACGCGTTTTACAGGAGATACGTGAAACTCAACAACAATGGCAAGCAAACCATAACCGCGCAGAATTAAACAGCTACCTTAAAAACACTGTAATCCCTTGGTTTGTAAATCATATTAATACCATGGATACAGTAACAGCTATGTTTATCAGCCGTCATTGCGCCTAAATAGTACCGGCCACTATGAATCCGAATTTTAACTAACAGTCGAGCCTCCCCTCTCGGCTGTTAACCTTGCACTGTACTCGAAAGAAATGCTAGCAAGATAACGGTATAAAGGCTCTTGCCATAGATTAAGAATCCAGTCTGTTGTTAAACGCGTAAACAAATTCTGCTATCCTTCTGCGAAATTATTCACTCATGCCAAATAACACAGCAAAGTGCTGTCTTCGAGTATTACGGATCAATAATGAGCAAATATTGGAGTGACGCAATTCAGCGTCTAACACCTTACGTGCCGGGTGAGCAGCCTAAAGAAAGCGGTATCACAAAGTTAAACACCAACGAAAACCCTTACCCTCCTTCGCCGAAGGCGGCAGCGGTGATCAATAACTTTGATACAGCTAGGTTACGACTCTACTCCGACCCAGATTGCACTCAGTTAAAAGATGCACTTGCTAACCACTTTGAAGTTGAGCGTAAGAATGTCTTTGTTGGTAACGGTTCTGATGAGGTACTTGCTCATACCTTTGCAGCGTTCTTCCAACAAGAACAACCTCTGCTGATGCCAGAATTCACATACAGTTTCTATCCGGTTTACTGCAATCTTTTTGATATCGAATTTAAGCTGTTACCCCTAGGTGATAACTTTGAGTTAAACCTAGAAGACTATAACCAGCCAAATGGCGGTATTATTTTCGCTAACCCGAATGCGCCAACTAGCCGAGCAATTGAGTTAGGTGATATTGAAGCATTAGCTCAACGCAATACAGAAACCGTGATTGTGGTTGATGAAGCCTATGTAGATTTTGGCGCTTCTAGCGCTGTTGAATTAACCCAAAAATATGACAATGTTTTGGTGATTCAGACCTTCTCCAAATCTCGTTCTCTAGCAGGTATGCGAGTTGGATTCGCAATTGGTCACGAAGATTTGATTGCAGGTCTAGAACGCGTTAAAAATAGTTTTAACTCTTACCCTCTAGACATGCTAGCAATTGAATCAGCCGTTGCCGCTGTTGAAGATAACGACTACTTCGAAGCGACTACGAAGAAAATTATCGAGACACGTGAGTGGACGGTTAATCGTTTAGAAGAGTTAGGTTTTATTAGCTTACCGTCTAAAACTAACTTCTTATTCAGCACGCACCGCTTTATTGAGGCCGCTGAATTGATGGGTTTCCTTCGTACGAAGAAGGTCCTGGTACGCTACTTCAGCAAACCAGGTATCGATAATTACCTTCGCATATCGATTGGTACACAAGAAGAGATGGAACTGCTAATCAGTACCTTAGAACAACATCCTGATATCTGTAAGATGCCTATTGAGTCTTAAAAAAGCACTGCTTACCTGCAATAAAACCTCTGATAAAGCTGCCTTTCAGGTAGCTTTATCTTATTAGACCCTTAGATTAATCAAACTTCAGTAATACTCAATATACAGGGTCAAAAAGGTGTAAATACCCCTGCTTATTTAATGGACACTAAGGAACCATTGGCGTCACGAATATTTATACCTATTATTAGTTTTACTTTAGGGCTGCTTCTTTACCTAGAGTTTATGAGTACAACGGTTTTGTACTCGTCCGTGTTTATTCCATTGCAAGATTTCAGGGCGCACAGTTGTGCGCCCTTTTTTTATCCATTTCACCTGAACAAAAATCAACTCATAAACCGTGTGTACGCACTATACTGATATAGTTAAATCAGGAGCGCACTCATGCCTATAAATCCAACTGGGTTTGCTACCAGCCCCTACTCTCAATTCAATCAGATTCAGAATCGAATAAATGAAACTGAAGAACAGCTTGCTTCCGGCCAGCGAATAAATAATGCAGCGATCGATCCTGCCGGCCTGCAAGTACTTATCGACTTCCAAACTCAAATTAGAGGAAATAGCGCAGCCATTCGGAATAGTCTTGATGGTGTATCAGCACTTCAGATTGCAGATGGTGGTATTAATCAAGTCAATGATTCGCTACAACGTATTCGCGAACTGTCCATTCAAGCTCAAAATGGGATTCTAAATGAAAGTGACCGTTCAGCCTTGCAAAGTGAAGCAGATGCCCTATTAAGCGGCATACAGGATACCCTGGGACAAAGTACTTTTAACGGCCAATCATTACTCGCAGAAGATGGTCAGCTCCGCCTGCAAACAGGCCCGGGTACAGAGGATTCTCAAAACATAAGTACTTTCAATGTCAGTGATGAGTTTGATAACAGTGGTCTATTCACTTTAGATATTAGCAACGCAGGCGCTCTAGACATTATCGATCAAAGTCAGTCGTTTTTAGCGACGGTATCAGGTGAAATAGGTGCAAGCCAAAACAGATTAGACAGCACGATAAACACACTTACCGAAACTAATATAAATGAAGCGTCAGCAGCATCTGTGATTGGTGACACTGACTTTGCTCAAACGGTTTCAGAACGTGCTACCGCCCTTATTCAGCAAGATGTAGGTATCGCACTGCAAGCTCAAGCCAATGCTAACCGAGGGCTCGTGCTCAACTTACTCGGATCGTAAAGGGCAGTTAAGAGAGTAAATTAGACTGGAGTACTGCACGTTTAAAATCAGCCAAACTAACGTGTAAACAATCCAAGAGTTGGGGTTCTGAAATGCTCTCATTTTGCCTAGCTTTTTGTTCTACAAAACCAGCCAAAGCACCTAACCTTTCGCCCCCTAACATACGAGACGAACCTTTTAGGGAATGAGCAACTTTTCTTAGTTTTGTTTGATCAACGTCATCAAGCGCCTGACCAATATCGTTAATCTCGCGCTGAGCACTTTCCCAGTAGAGATTAAAAACATGATCTAGATATTTAGCCTCTAGCTTTAGTGCAATTACTGTTGCCTCATTGAAGGCAGGCAACGACATCAACTCACTTAAAGGCTCAGACGAAGACATGTTTGTTACGTTTACTTGATCGGCCACTGTTAACTTCCTGATACCTTTCTAGATGGGTAAAAATCCATTCTTTGATAACAATAGCGAAAAACCTACATATTAAAAGTTCGCTGTTGAATAGGTAAAAAAAGGGGTGATAAATCACCCCTTTGTCATCATTATCCCTACAATTTAATTTACTTTGAAGCGCTGCACCATTTCCTGCATACGAGCCGCCACATCGCTTAGCGCAATACTTGAATTGGCCGTTTCATCAGCAGCTACACGGCTCTGTTCAGCAATCACACGTACATTACTCAAGCTTTGGCTAATTTCGTCTGCCACTACACTTTGCTGTTCAGCAGAACTAGCAATCTGAGCATTCACTTCATTCATCTGTTCAACTGTCATACTGATCTGGTTTAATGCAGAATCAGCCTGATCGACCAGTTCAATACACTGATTAGCTTCTTGTGTACCCTGATTAACCACATTAACGGTCAAGTTAGCGCGGGCTTGTAGGTCATCGATCAAGTTGTGAATCATCTCAGTAGACTGCTGAGTACGTTGTGCAAGAGAGCGCACCTCATCAGCAACAACAGCAAAACCTCGACCTTGCTCACCAGCGCGCGCCGCCTCAATAGCCGCATTCAAAGCAAGAAGATTGGTCTGTTCTGCAATCTCACGAATCACATCAAGAATAGCGTTAATATCACGCGTTTTTTGCTGAAGGTGCTCCACTTCAGACGAAGTTTTATCCAAGCTTAAAGAGAGACGATTCATTCCCTCTGTCGCGATCTTCATTTTATTGCGGCCTTCCATCACTTGATGGTTAGCACTATCCGCAGAAGAAGCTGCACTAGACGCGTTATCCGCTACATGTTGCGCGGTATACGCCATTTCAGTTACAGCAGATGCTACCTGATCAGTTTCTTCCTGCTGCTGCATAGTCCCAGCACGAGCTTGCTCTGTCAGCGCAGCTAACTCTTCCGCTGACATACTCATGTTGTAACCCGCCTGATTGATTTCAGTGATCATCTCACGGAATCTGATGGTCGTATGACCTAAAGAACCCTGCAACTTCCCCACTTCATCTCTGCGATTTGTTTCTAGTATCTGGGTTAGATCACCTTCCGCCAAAGTATCTGCATAGTTCACAGCTTCTAAAATCGGACGAGTGATCATGCGAGTGATCCAAAGTGCAAAGAAAACACCCAAAATAACCGCTATAACTGAGATTACAATCACAGAAATAAAGCCCTGGTGATTGTGTGACTGTAGCATTGGCCCGAGCGAGTCTTGATCAGCAATAACTGACAACTTTACTTTTTCAACATTACTCGCAACTTGAGGACCGATCACATCCAGAGTCCCAATCACTAGGTTATTGCGCTGATCGATTGTCTTATGGATTTCTAAAGTTGCAGCCAGATATTTATCTCGTGCTGTAGCAAAACGATCTAACAGCTGGATTTCATTGTCTAGCAGGAACACCTTTTTCAGGTTTTCTAGATGATTTGTTAGAGCACCATCCAATTTATTGATCGAAATCTGAAAATCTTCTTGATGATTCTTTTCCATGAAACGAACAAGATATAGCCTCGCTAGCAACAGATCTTCCTGCAAGTTAGAAGCTAGAAATGCCAATTCAGGTTCACCACGGTTATTAGCTAACTTTCTTAACTGAGTAATACTGTCGCGCATGACTGGGCCCTGCTGGGCCAAGGTGTTGTAATACAACTCATCCTCAGTTTTAACTAATCCAACCACCTTCTGAAAAGTCGTTTTATACTCGTCTAATAGCGCTGCTGTTTCCATAATCAAACGACTACGCTCTGGATTGTTTATCTCTTGCTTAGACTGTTCTAAAAACTGGTTCATTAGCGCCATACGTTCTTCATATTGCTCTAATGATTGTTTGTCATGACTGATAAGAAAGTTTTTTACCGACATACGCACTTTCAGCATATTCGCCTGTAAGCGCCCCGAAAGATTACTATCGCGCGCTAACTCACGGTATTGCACAAAGCCATCTTCTGCATGGTGCAAACCTTTAATACCTGTAAACGATGCTGCCACCAGCAATAACAGTACAAAACCGAAGCTCAAGCCGATCTTACTGCGTAAATTAAATGTGTTTAGCTTATTCATGTATTTGCACTTACTACATTAGAATTAGGGAATTGAATACAAAGGATAATCAATAGCAGGTGATAATATTTATCATTTAGATCCATTTCAATAATAATCGATCAAAAATCGAGATTATTTTCAGGCTGATTACGATCTATACAGTACGGAAGGATTTATTGGACAATTAACAAACAATTCAAACTATAACGCTAAAGCGACTTTACTATTGCAACCAGAGGGTAATGCTTAATGTTTTCAATTCAAACACTGAAGGCTCAAGCTACTTTATTGTTTATTTTCAGGAAATTGGCTGACAAAGTTTAAAATACCTTGTTCTAAGGGATGACCTTTTCGATAGATAACCGAGATCTCTATTCTTTGCAGTCCTTGGGTAACGGGCACTGATTTAAGTGCATTTTCATAACGACTCCCTGTCACCATATTTTCGCCGATAACGGTGTAACCTAATCCGGCGGCAATACAGCCAAGAATGCCATCGGCACTACTCATCACCATCATCTCATCAGTAAATCTATCGCCTAATTCTTGCCAAGCCAGGGCACACTTCCTATAACCACAGCCCTCTTCTCTCACAAACAGAACGGGCTCATATTCTTGATCTACTGGTGTTACAAGCACAAGCGACTCATGAACAACGGGTATTATCCGTAGATCCTCATGCGACTTAGCATTTCCGACTAACGCGCAA
The DNA here is from genome assembly GCF_047778105.1 of Neptuniibacter sp. QD37_11. NCBI lineage: Bacteria > Pseudomonadati > Pseudomonadota > Gammaproteobacteria > Oceanospirillales > Oceanospirillaceae > Neptuniibacter > Neptuniibacter sp. QD37_11. Next base: position 2,013,887 of record NZ_CP180552.1, read on the forward strand.
TCTAACTGATCATTCAAAATAGCGAGTGCTAATCGGTCACTTGTATCTGTATAGATTCGAGGAATGATTTCTGGATGCTTACGTTTAAGCTGTTTTAGCGTCGTGGGTAGGTGAACTGCAGCAAAAGTTTCAGGCATGCCTATACGAAGTTCGTAGTTCCCTTTGCTTTTTAAGATAGCGGTTGAAGCTTGATACTCCAGCTGCAAAATCTGGGAGGCATATTTGTATAAAAGCTGGCCTGTCGCTGTAAGCTCGAGCTTTCTCCCTACCCGAATAAATAATTTAGAATCAAGTTCGTCTTCTAACTTCTGAATTCTAGTAGTGATATTAGACTGCACTGTATTAAGCTTTTCAGAGGCACCTTTAATACCCTCCTCATCAACAACAGCCTTAAACGTGCGTAACGCTACAATCTCCATATAGTTCTCTTTTATTGAAGTTTTAATTCTAAAAGATTCACTTTTTAAGATTATCAGAAAGCGCTATGGTTGTTGAACATAAATACAATAAAAGCCAAAAAGCATTTATGAACAACACACTTACAAAAAGTCAGGTCTATTTTGCAGGTATATGCAGCCTAGTTGTTACAGTGGGAGTCGCTCGCTTTTCCTACACACCTTTACTGCCAATCATGCAGGCAGAAGCAGGCCTTACTGAAACTGGCGGCGGCTGGCTCGCTACCGTAAACTACATTGGTTATATGATTGGTGTTCTAATTGCGGCAAACCTTAACAATCTTCACCACAAGTATGTGTTGCAGAAGTTATATTTGGTACTCAGCGTGGTAACAAGTGCAGCAATGGTTATCTCTAACGACCTTTATACTTGGTCTTTTATGCGCTTAATAGCAGGGATCTGTGCTTCAGGCGGGTTAATCATCTCCTCTGGGCTAATCTTAAAATGGCTGGTCAACAATGGCCACAGGGGCGAGCTCGGCATCCACTTTTCGGGGATAGGCATGAGCATAGCTGTCTCAGCCATCATCGTAGAAATCCTTTTACAATTCTCTGCTAATTGGCAGCAGCAATGGCTATTTTTTGCCGCCGTAGCAGCAATTATCGCAGTGCCGGCATGGTTATGGATACCTCACCCTAACAACCATTCTGATCACGCTCAGGCAGCACCTAAAGACAATCCACCCAGCAAAAAATTTACTCGCCTATTCTTACTGGCATACTTCTGTGCGGGTTATGGTTATGTCGTTAGTGCGACTTTTATCGTCGATATCATTGAAGGTCTCGAAGGTTTAGAAGGTCAAGGCGCCTTATCCTTTGTCTTAATAGGGCTTGCTGCTATTCCAGCTGTGGTTCTTTGGGATAGAGTCGCACGCAAGTACGGCTATTTAAAAGCTTTATTAGGTGCTTATAGCCTGCAAATCATTGGCATCATGATTCCTACACTGAGCGATGCATTCCCATTAATTGCCCTGTCTGCAATTTTGTTTGGAGGCACCTTTGTTGCCTGCGTAAGCCTCGTGCTGACTATGGCGGGCCACTTCTTCCCTAGTAATCCTTCTAAATTCATGGGCAAGATGACCCTTGCTTATGGCTGCGCTCAAATAATTGCGCCATTTTTAACCGGGCTATTAGCCGAGACTTTGGGGAACTACAATCTAGGCTTATATCTTTCAGCCATTGTCATGGTAGTGGGATCAGGCTTGATTCTGGCGCTGAAGAAGATTGGTGAACAATCAGCAGACTCTAATAAACCTCGTACTCTTAGCGTAAAAACATAGACCTATAGAGTAGCCTTGCTTTGTTCAAGGATAAAACTAAGCTAGAATTCAAATAACCGTTTTGATTTTTGGGAAGAACTAAGGAACGTTCTAATCTCATGGAAGAAATAAAAGATATATTATTACTCGTCGTGACTAGTTTCAGCGGCCTCGCTGGAATTATCTATTGTCCGTATATATTCCTTATCACATTCGGCATACTTTTCTTTGTGCTGTATCGATTAAAAACCAATGTAGCAAAAGAATAAGATATCAGTATGTGTATGGATTGACATATTGAAAGTCGCTTTTGAGTCCACCAATATGCCCTCCATTCCTGACTTGTCTCCTTCCTTAACAAGCTCCGATATCCTTACTAAGAGATGCATCAAAATTTATCACCGCACTGCAACATAAGCATTAAACTCATCTAATTTAAATCGAAGAAATGTACTAGAAACCAGACAATAAGCATTTATGCTCTTTCTCAAAGTTAATAATTATCTGGCCCGTAGAACAAACGATCTAGCACCTTCAAATATCAAACCACAGTCACCAATATTTATTGCGCCGCACAAAAAAAGCCAAAATAAGAGTTTTTCTTATAAACACAAACCTTCAATTGACTTAGAATAGCGCCAATTTAATTTTCCAAGTAAGTAATACTCAATCTAAATATGGCAAAACTCGTTAAAGACTTTGAGGACTACCAATTCACGTTTTACTGGGTAAATGATCTCAATGAACGTATCAGCCCAAATCTACCAACTCTGAATCACGCAAAAGAGTGGATAGTCTCCTTCAAAAACAGCCAACACAAAGGAATTGAACGCCGAAAGAGAAAATGTGATCGAAGGCACGTAAATGGCACTATGCGTAATGAGCTTACTTCTAAAAGGTCACCATACTCAAGTGGACGAAGATCTACTGATAAACCAATAGAAATTGAGTTTGACCTATCATCTGTAAAGATCACCAAACTTAAAGAAGTAGTTTAGTTTCTAGCCTCCCCCCTTCCTATGTTAAGAACATAAATGACGTATTAATTAATCATAGGAAGGACGGGATTTTAGATATGAATCCATAGCTTATCTCTAATACAGCATACCCTTCTGTTATTCACAGTTAGATGAAGAAGTAAAAGAAAAAACGCCGTGTCGTGACTGTTCAAGATATGCAGCAGATCCGAAATAAACCATGTGTGGCACTTGGCGTCAGCAGAGCAAGAAATCAGCAGAAAAACGTTGTAAACCATGGGATTGGTGATGACCCCACCAGCCACATTCCGGCACATGAATCCACCGCTGTGGCTGCTCCCTTCCGGGCCTGACCAGGTTCACGATTTATCATTGCGGAAGGACCAGCAGGGCCACCATAGCGGGCCTGAAGGGCCTTGTCTGAGCTAGATCACTCAAGACAGGCGCGCAGTATACCAGTGATTTTTTGAGATGCAAATGCAATTATTTAACTCTCTGTTTTTATAGAAATAAAATTCATATTCAGACCCATGACTCAACCCTCAAGGTCTCTACTGAACTCCTGATGTTTCTCTTCATTTTAGCCGTCGATGATTAGGATCTAACCTATACTGATACGACCAGATAACAAAACCACTGATTAATTTGTTAAGGGTTTCTTAATACCATGGCTTTTATAGTGGCTCTGCTGTTAGAGTTAAACGATCTAGGATTTGTTGTATGAACAAACAACAGGATAAATGCACATGGAAGAACATTTAAACCAGCTAGGACTTGCCCGACAACCAATTTTTGACCGCGAACTCAATGTCGTGGCGTACGAGCTGTTATATCAGTCGGAACATGGTGAAGCTGTAGCCAAGTTTTTAAAAGGCGACCAAGAATCCTGTAATGTTCTGATCAATAATTTCACCAGCATCTACGATTCAGGCAAATTAAAATCCTTACCTGCTTTTCTGAATGTCACTGAAGGCTTTATTCGTACAGAAAGCCTACCAAGTCTTTCGCGACACAATTTAGTTCTGGATGTTAAGCAGCAGCCTAATATCACGCCTGAATTGCTTGGCTCACTTAAAAAATATGTGGATGCTGGCTACCGCTTAGTTTTAGACGATTTCACTTACAGTAGTGACTACGATGAACTGCTTAAACTTGCGCATATGGTGCGAGTCGATATTCGCAAACATAGTGATGAAGCGATTGTTTCTCACTTGGAAAGCATGCGCCCTTTTAAGGTAGTTTCTCTCGCTGAGAATGTTGAGACTCATGATGAGTATGAGCGCTGCCATGCCTTAGGGTTCAGGCTTTTCCAGGGCACATTCCTGTCTAGACCCACGCTAGTCGAAGGTAAAAAATTAACGTCTAATCAGGCCATTGTAATTCACCTATTAGCGGCGCTTCAGGATCAAGATGTTACTCCTGCAGTACTAGCAGACATCTCATCTCGCGACCCACAACTGACCTTCAAACTATTACGTATCGTCAATTCTGCGCAATATAACCTGCCGAATAAGATCGAAAGTTTAAGTCAGGCGATCATTGCCTTAGGCATGAACGAGATCAACAAGTGGGCCACCCTACTTGCCCTATCCAGTAATGATGAGAAACCGAGCGAATTAATTCGACAGATCCTAATGACAGCAAGAATGTGCGAATCCGTCGCTTATCGCACTGAAGAGATTGATTCTGAACTCGCTTTTATTACGGGCGTAATTTCGATGCTGGACGCTCTACTTGAGATTGAACAAGACTCCTTACTTGAGCAACTATCCGTCTCTGATGAAATTGTCGAAGCAGTGACAAGTTACGAAGGTCCTGCTGGGCGTTTACTGCAAGCAGTCAATTTCTACATGATTGGCCAATCGGCCTTTAAGCTGCCACCTCATATTCAAGAAATTTATGCCGATGCTTATTATGATGCATTGAGTTGGAGTAATGAGACCATGCAGCTTATGTCAGGTTCTCATTTATAGATCTGGCTGGAAAATCGATAACAGCTGAGCCCTCACCCAGCGGCACATTGGATCTTGATGGAAGCGCTCATGCCAATAGAGGTAGAGCACAACCTTAGGTAGATCAAATTCAATAGGCAGCGGCTTAATCACTAGGCTGCTGCTTTTTACCAAATGCTGGGCCATTACTTCTGGCAATGTAAAAATCAGATCAGATCCCTGACCGAACTCGGCAACCGACATAAAACTTGCGAGCCTCAGCATCACCCTCCGATTCAAACCGATTTTATCTAATTCGATATCCATCATTCCAGGCCCCTTCCCTGTAATGGAAACAAGTCCATGGGAAGCTTGCGCATAATCATTCAAACTTATAGAACTTTGACTGGCTAAAGGGTTAGTTTGATCCATCACACAAACATGACCTGTACGCACAATTGGAAAGCGTCTGAATTGGTCTTGCCCTGAATCAGGAGATAGCCCCGTGATTGTAAAATGCACTTCACCTTTTGCGAGATATTCAAAATGCTCTGGTTGCTGTGAAACAATCTCTACCCGCAACCTCGGTGCCTTTTCGCGCAGCATCCTTACCACATCTGGCATCAATAGGATTAACTCTAAATCCAAGCCGGTTAGCTTAACCACACCCTCAGCCAGCTCTGGATTAAACTCCTCTGGTTGCATAATCGAAGCGACATCTTGTAACAGTGGCTTTAACTGCTTTTCCAGATCAACAGCTCGTGCACTAAGGTCATAGCCATTTCCAGTTCTAACTAAGAGAGGATCATCAAGTGTTTGACGCAATCGCTGTAACGCTCTGCTCACAGCTGGTTGGCTCATCTGCAGGCGTTCAGCTGCTTTAGAAACATGGCGCTCAGATAACAACGCTTGTAGCACAACGAGGAGATTTAGGTCGACCGAACGTAAATTCATTAAACGAATAACCGAAATATAAAATATGCATTAGACGCATTTATGATTAGCCATTAAAGTTTGAAAAGCAAATCCAAAAGATGACGCTAACAACTTGTAAAGATTCGTAAACTTGACTGCAGCACAATGTTATTTATGGTTGCATAGCTAAGATAATTTGAGGACAGAAGTAGATGCCATTTAACCACAAAATTTTGAATGATAATGACAGCTATGGGTGGGGCCCAGTCCTACTTCATTGGTTCATTGCATTATCGGTTATTGGCCTTTACCCCCTCGGTTTATATATAGAAAGCTTAAGCTATTACGATCCCGAATACCGGACGGTGCCGATCTGGCATAAAAGTATCGGCATCCTACTAGCAGGTTTGTTGATTACACGCATCTTGTGGCGTTTATTCAACCGCTCGCCAAAAGCCCTGCCGCAACCAAAAAAGATGGCAATTGCAGCAAAAGCCGCACATGTATTGCTCGAAGTTTTACTTCTACTTATCTTGTGTTCGGGCTACCTGATTTCTACCGCTGATGGTCGAGCAATAGAAGTTTTTACTTGGTTTAGTATTCCAGCACTACCCTTCGCAATGGAACAGCAGGAGGATATTGCAGGTGAGATTCACTTTTTGATAGCAACAACACTCATCGTGCTAGCAGCATTACATGCATTCGCTGCAATAAAGCACCATTACATAGATAAAGATACAACACTAAAGCGCATGCTAGCGCTACGCGAGGAACATTGATGAAATCTAAATTTATTAAAGGGTTGGCGCTAGCCTCTCTAATCACTACGTCCCCTCTTTATGCTGCGGATTACGTTATTGATACAAAAGGTGCGCATGCATCTATTCAATTCCGCATCAGCCATTTGGGCACTAGCTGGTTAACTGGCCGTTTCAACACATTCTCGGGTGAATTCAGCTACGATGCTGCAAACCCTGCGGCATCTAAAGTAAATGTTGATATTGATGTTAACTCGTTTGACTCTAACCACGCTGAGCGTGATAAGCATATCCGTGGCGATGAATACCTAGACGTAGCTAAACACCCTAAAGCGTCTTTTGTTAGCTCTTCATACACGCCAAATGAAGATGGCAGCGGCGTAATGAAAGGCATGCTAACACTTTACGGAACAAGCAAAGAGATCTCTATCGACGTGAAAAAGGTAGGTGAAGGAAAAGACCCTTGGGGCGGATACCGTGCAGGCTTCGAAGGTACTACAGAGATCCAACCTAAAGATTTTGGCATGAACTACCAGCTAGGCCCTGCAGCTGAAACTGTATACCTAGAACTTCATATCGAAGGTATTCGTAAGTAATTTCGATTTCATCTCAAAACAAAAAAGGCGAACCTTATGGTTCGCCTTTTTAATATTCAAAACTGGATTTAGTAATCTGCATATTCCGAATAAACGCTGACTTCGTTTTTATCTGATACCGCATAGACTTTAAAATCGTCCTTTCGAGCGCCTTCCATATCCATACCTGGGCCACCTGATGGCATGCCTGGTACAGTCAACAAACGGATATTATCGGAATTATCAGCCAATAACTTTTTAATATCCTGCGCCGGTACATGACCTTCAACGACCAAGCCATTTACTACACCAGTATGACAAGACGCACCTTGAGCAGGTACACCTAAACGCTGCTTGATTGGCGATACATCATGCATCTCAATACTATTTACGTTGAAATTGTGTTGCTCAAGATGGGTGATCCATTCCTTACAGCAACCACAAGTCGGGCTATGGTAGACATCGATCTCATAACTTTGATCTGTTTTACCCTCTTCCCAATATGGGTCTGCTGCGAAAACAGGCATACATAAAACAGCGGAAACCAAACCAATAATTAACTTTTTCATTCAACAGCCTCTACAGTTAGTCTGTATATTTTATCGGGTGCTGGAGTGTAGAGCTATACGATTTTATTCAAGTCATTACAGGACGCTAAATTCAATTTGAGCGCTCGCCCCTGAAATACTTTGAACATAAAGCTGATAAGTTTGGCCTCCCTGCAGAGTCAGCTTTTGTTTATTGCTGGAACCTTCAAGCAACTTGCCATTGAGATACCAATTAAGACTGCCTTCACGTCCCTCGGCTCTAACATCCACTTCTATCATCTCCAAACCGTTGGTGTGATATACCTGTTGCGGGTTGATTCCATGCAATCTTAAAAGTGCACTGGTTTGTAAGATTGTTTTGCATTCGCTATTAAAAAGGGGAATACGCTCATCCCTTCGCCACTGTTTAGATATCCAAGGCTCCATCGCTGCAGGCCAAACAAAACTTGATTGGCTTTTCATAGGACCAATATCGCACTCCCTTGTCACCCTTAAGCCTGATTGTTGATCCACTAAATAATTATATTGCGGGTTATAAAATCGGTTTTGCCCTAGAGGCTCAGGATCCAAAGTACGCGGGGTATTTTTAGCAATCGTATAAGCAACTCTTATCTGATCACAGGCCTGATCACTAGACATCACAACCCTACCATCCGGCCAACAGACAGACTGCTCCACAACATCCTCAGGTTTTGTGATTGTATCGGCTTCGGACTCAAGCAATTGATAGAGCTGGAACAATAAAGGACCTGCCAAAACACGTCCCATAGTTTTCTCCATTGGCGAACCATCAGGCCTACCGAGCCAGACCCCTAGCGTATATCTTTTAGATACGCCCACTGCCCAAACATCGCGATAGTCCCAACTGGTGCCAGTCTTCCAACCAATTTTGGGAAGGTGAGCCCGAGAGTAACCATCGATAAATTGATCTGGCGGATCTATATTTGCAAGGGCATTCCAAGTAATCCATGCAGCTTCGGTGCTCATCAATTGCCGAGGTAGTTGGCCAGATTCATCATCACCGGCGTCTTCAACTCCACCAGCGACAGAATACTTTAATGGCGCAACTCTGCCTGAATTCGCCAAGCTCGTGTAGAGCGTTACTAAATGCTCTAAAGAGCTGCCAGCACCACCTAAGATAATTGCGGAATTAGCGCGCCCACCGGGAATTCGCAGAGAAGCACCAACATGATCGAGTTTGTTAGCAAAACGCTGAGAATCGTAATGCTGTATCATTTGAACAAATGGCAAATTAAGTGAGCGTTGTAATGCTGAGGATGCGGATACAGGCCCCGAGAATCCTTGGCTGAAATTACCAGGCCGATATTGCCCAGTCACTATAGGCACATCCGCTAATAGGGACTCACTATGGATAAGACTGTCATCCAGCGACAAACCATATAAAAAGGGCTTTAAGGTGGAGCCCGGAGAGCGTATCGCTGTGACCATATCGACATGACCGAAGCGCTGTTCATTTAGAAAGTCTGCAGACCCCATGTACGAAATAACCTGACGGCTCTGATTATCAACTAACAATGCCGCCGCCGAAATGCCTTTAGCCTGTCGAGATACATAACGCTTTATCTGATCAGAGAACTGCTGCTGGATACCACTATCAATCGTCGAACGTATAACTTTGTTTTCAGGTTCCGACTGTTTCAAGCGTCGACTCAAAAGTGGCGCGTGTATCGGGTTGGATAGAGGCCATACCGCGATATTTTCTTGCTTCGCCCGGTTAACACTTTCTTCACTCCAAACTTGAAAGCTAAGCAAACGATCCAATACTTTATCTCGATATTGCTGTGCTAGTTTTGGATGCCTATCCGGCCTCAATCGTGAAGGTGCCTGAGGTAAAACAGCTAATAGAGCAGCTTCAGAAAAGCGTAGTTGCGAAGCTGGTTTTTGCAGATATTGTAAGCTAGCAGCTTGCACCCCTTCGATGGTTCCACCAAAGGGTGCCTTATTAAGATACATGTTTAAGATTTCATCTTTAGACAGATGCCATTCCAACTGCAATGCTCTTAATATCTGCTGCAATTTCCCCCTTACACTACGCGGGCTCGGATAGTGCAAACGCGCCACTTGCATGGTCAGCGTGGAACCACCAGAGATAATCCTACCCTCTTTAATCCAATGCCAACTTGCACGCAGCAAACTCAATGGATTGACGCCGGGGTGTCGGTAAAAATAACGATCTTCGTAAGTAAGTAGAGCCTCGATATACCGAGGCGAAACTTGATCAATGGAGACGGGGTATCGCCATACGCCATTGTGATCAGCGAAGGTACGCAAGGGTTCGCCATTACGGTCGAGAACAACCGTAGCTGCTCCTCCGGCTGAATTGTCATGTAAGGGGAAAGCACGATTTGCTATCCATAAACCTGCCGCGATAAGACAAAGCACACAACAGGTAAATTTAAAAACAAATCGCATCTTTCCTCACATCAAACGCTTAAGGTGCATACGTTTAGGTACATAGATTCAAGGAGCCCTCGTTTAAGGGATAACTGTTAAGTACTCAATACTATTAGCAACACCCCGGTGGGCCGGTTTGTACATTGACTCAGCCTGTACAGGTGGTACTAAGTAATGCCCTGGCGTTACAGCTCGGCTTAAGAAATAAACCACCTGCTCGCGTTTTTCTGGAATATCAACGGCGGCAACATAACGATCATCTTTAAATGCCTGATAGGAGATCATCGCCCTCTGAGACACGGCCTCTCCGTCAATACGAATATCTTTTAACTTAAGCGCATGCTGTAGGTTCTGATTTTCAAGCTCTACCCCAGCAGGCAACAAACTTACCAATAAACCATCTGGCACACGTTTTTCGCTATAAAGCCTCACACGCGTTAACAGCAGATCGCCAGTTTTTAATACCTGATTCTTCTTCAGTAATTGCGCATTGCCATCCAAGACACGGAATTGATCTATATCTAAATTGATCCCTTCATTCACTTCTTTAGGCATCTGTTTAGGGATACCCGTCCAATGGAAACTTGCATAAGCCGGTTTGTCTTTTGTATTGGTGAACACAATAGAAGCTAGTTCTGAACTATCAAGATTACGACCTAGCTCGGTCGTAGCTTCCAGCAGCGTCTCAATTTCACCTTGAAACAACTTCCCCTCCCATTCGCCCTCTTTATCCATTTGATTAAGGGCATTCGACAAGTGCAGTAAAGCTGCCTTTTCCTGTGTGCTTAACCAACGCTGCTGCTTCAAAAGAGCTAGTAGGTCTGGGATCTGTTGCAAGGCAACGTTGTGTAATGAACGGGCATTAGGCTGTTCCAGAATGGTATGGATCGCCATCGCTTTATCGCGAATGACCGAACCATAATCCCCTAGATAACCCTCAACTCTTTCATTTTCCAGAGCCTGTTTCACTAGAGCTTCGCCTTCTTGCAGGCTACCGGTTTCAATAATTGCCAACCCTAAATGCACTCCCGGTAGTACACCGCGAGAGTCATTAAGTTGCTGCTCTGCCAAATCGCGCAATGGCCCTAAGGTCACTTCACCCTGCTTTGCCAAAACATAAGCTGCATAAGCTTTGTAGGATATTTCATAATGGGAAGGGACATCAGACCAGGTTCTAACCGAAATCGCTTTGCGATTATGTACGTAAGAACGTAGACGACCCACAGCATTAGTCAGCATAGCGTTAGGCACTGCAAAACCTGAACGATCTAAATGCAGCAAGAAGTCCGTCGCATAAGCCGTTAACCAATGCTCTTCTGGCGAGAATTTATCCCATAAGCCAAAACTACCATTTCCTAACTGCAACTCGCTGTAACGACTGATCGCAGCATTAATACCATTTTCAAATTGAGAATTAGTGACAGAACGAGTGTAAGCCGGAGCTTTATCACCCGCCAATAGCAACGCCAAAGGTTGCGACTTACTGGTAGTTTGCTCTAAACAACCGTACGGATACCTCATCAGAGTTTTAAAATGCTGCTGAGCATTCAGGTCCGGCGTATTCGCTACACGTAATTGCGATTGGATTTTGGTGAGATCTTTAATAGCTCCAGAAGGAAATTGAATGCTTTCCCCTTCTGCTAATACACGCATAGTTGAGCCGTAAACCGCTGGATATGCCGAGCGTACACCTAGCACCCATTCACGAATTAACTGAACATCACCGAAAGTAATCTCGGCGCTGATTAACCCTTCGCCCAACTCAACTGCATCTGCAATCAAAGGCAACACCTGCTTCTCGCCTTTATCGAGTGACAGTTCAAAACCATCTTGCCTTAAACTCACAGCGCCCTGATGAGTTAACTTCACAGATACATTTTGAACATCATCAGACACATTGGCTAAATCCAATGCCAAGGTCGTTTGATCTCCGACAGCTAAAAAGCGAGGCATGGATAACTGAGCTACAACGGGAGATGCAACTTTGGTTGTTTCACTCTCTAAACCAAAGCTATTGTCAGACATCGCCAACGCAGTTAACGTCAGCTCGCCATCAAATGCTGGCAAATCAAGTTCAACCGTCGCTTCTCCATTTTCTAAAGATATTGGAGAGTGGTATAGGCTCAAAATTTGCACTTCAGTCGGAGGCACTTCGCCACCACGCTCTAGCTCACCATCACCGCCCCAACGAATCTGAGCGTCCTTATACATATGAGGCTCAATTAAATCATTGTACATATCGCTGATTTTCGGGTTGTAAGCACGACGGCCGTAGAAGAAGTTAAAAGGATCGGCTTGCTTATAGCCCGTCACACTTAACACACCGCTATCAACTGCTGTTAGGCTGATGTAGTAATCACCTTCGACTGGCTTACCCGCTTTGTCAGTGACTTTAAGGGTTAAGTTAGCTTTGGTTTCTGGAAGTAGTGATTCAGCGACGTCAATAGTTACATCGAGTTCACGATCAGCACGATCCAAAGGCAGATGCACAATGCCGACACTACGCTTACTTACTTTGTCTTTATGCTCGGTTGGCGCGACGACGAAGGCACTGATATAAACATCGTGACGATTTAGATCTGCAGGTAGAGGAATCTCCACCTCAGCTTCACGATTGTTTAACAGAACTTCTTGGGAATGTAGAACCTGATCGGTTTCAAGAAGCACCACCGCTTTGCCCTCGGTTGGCGAAGCCAGTTTTACTTTAACGCGGTCTCCCGCTTGATATGACTCTTTATCTAACGCCAAGGTCACCAAATCAGGTCGGATGCGATCCGAAGCTGTCTGCCAGCTGTAATACCAAGGTTCGCCCGCTTGGAAGGTATAAACGGTTTTACTCTTACCAGAAATATCATCCAGCTCTAAACGGTATGGACCCCATTCGACTGGCATGGACAATTGCTGAGGCTGATCGGAAGCTAACTGAATAAAATCAGTCGCTACAGGGTACTCATTTTTCTCGATTTGATAGTGCCAACCGCGTTCAGGGGTATGACTCCAGAAATACTTTTCTTCCAATCGATAGAGCGTTGCTTTGATCTCTCCAGAGCTCAGTAACTGTCCCTGTTTATCAGCTCTCACCAATTCAAAATTAACCTTCTCATCTTTCCCAGATTGGTCATTTTCGAAAGAGGGCTTCACACCGACAAAACTAGCTTTTGGCCAGAAAAGTGCTGAACGAGATCGGTTAATAGCGCGACCGCCGCTTTCGAACAAGCTATAGCGCACATTAATACGAGCCGGACTTTCAAAAGACTGCGGGTTATATTGAGATAGATTGAACTCAGTTGAGGTTTCACCTGTATCATTCAGATTTACAGACGATAGACTAAACTGCTGCCAATCTACTGAAGAAGGTACGCCAAATTTAAAACCTTTTAGGTTTGCAAACGGTTCTGTCCACGAATTTAATGTCACCTGTGTATCCAGACGATTCCCAGCAGCAACTGCACCGTACAAGTATTCCCCTTTTACAGGTATTTTGATTTTATCGTTCAGATCAAAACTTAGCGGTGATGCTGCTTGATCAAATACCAGACGAAGGCGCTCTGGTAAAAAGGCCTCTACTTTGAAATCAAAATAAGCCGCATTTTTCTTACTTGCTGGGCTAAATACTTTAGCTTGCCAACCACCTAAGATCGCATTACTTGGAAAATCATATCGAAACTCATAGTAACCTGGCTTTGAAGGCTCAATTCGCCATGTTCCTGCTGAATCTGCATCGGGTTTAATTAACTCTATTTTTAAAGGCCCTGAAAGTAAGTTGCCGTCTTGATCTCGCATAAGTGAACCAAAGACTAACTCCTCACCGGGACGGTAGATATTACGAGGGGCGAAGGTAAAAATTTCTACTTCTTTAGTCGGCCTGCCATGAACAGGATAATCAGACAGATCTAGAGAAGGTGCGTGGTATTTGAGAACGCTCACCTGCTGATTATGTTGCGCTAGGATCAAGCGAGGGCTCTTTCGTTGCCACTCATTATCAACTTGCCAGCTACCTTGTTCATCTGTTTCACCCGTTGCGATCACCTTACTATTACGATCAAGGATATTAAGGGTTACGCCTTTAAGTAGATCTCCGGTTGCAGCATTTTGGGCAATATAGGTCGTACTCTTTCCATAGTCTCTGGCTTGCAGACCTATAGCAGAAACGCTAAACCAGGTTGCTTGATAACTAAACCCACCGGGCTCTCGCACCGTTGCTAAATAAACACCGCCTTGATCAATATTAGGGACAGAGGCAACGGCAAATCCGGCTCTATTACGCTTGTTTCTATCTTCTCCAATCCGAATACGTGCTGTGTAAACGTGATCGACTGAACGTGCCAGGGCATCTTCGTCGAAATACCATCGATCGCCACTTTTCAGTGATTGATATTCATCAAAAAACTGAACGCTACTTTCCGGCTTTACCCGATAAATATTGATCTCTGCTTCCGGCACATTGACTGCAATCAGAGGTAAGGATTCCACCTTACCTGGAATCATTACGGCACCATCCGCTTCGAACGCGACTAGCTTAGGTAAATCTCTAGCCTTTAACGATTTGCTTACGCCTGTTTCAAGCACTGCCCCTGTAGCGCTTTTTAGGCCTTGTTTAATTTGAATATCGTATTTTTGAAGCGGCTCTGGACCAATAAATCGAAGAGAACGCCCATCTTTACTGAGCACCGGCGTACCCATATCTGGTGAAATCACCACATGACGTTCAAACTTTTGATCCGGATCTAAAGGAGAATTAAACAGGAGTGTTAGCGCATTTACATCACCATATTCACGTTCAGATATATCGAGAACGCCTAAGGCTTCAGCAACTGCACTTTGAGCCTTCTGAGTTGCCGTATCCTTTTTGGCAGTAGTTGCAGCGTCCTTATTATCATCACATCCCGCTATCAGCGCGCAGGCAACCAGTACAGACCCCAGCAATTTAGAACGTGACATTCAGTACTCCTTTACATTTTGTAGGGCGGTTTTGAGCTTTTTAGCAAATCATCGAAGAGTATTTGATAGTACATCAAGTTACACGACTTTTGTCCTGCTTTTCACGCTTGCAAAAGATTACCTTTAAAGCGAGACTCATGCCTGATTATTGAGAGGTAATAGCGTGGACAAATCAGATTCTATTTATCACTGGGACAAAGAGTTCTTTGAGAAAAAATTATCACTACTAACAAACTGCCAGTTAGGCTTTGTTGGCGCTGCGCTCATGTTGATGATGATGAACCTTTCCAAGATCTATCTTCTCGCCCCTCTCGGTGTAGGTTTGATCTTAGCTAGTTGGTACAAACACCACCTAGAACAAACCAAAGATCAAATGAAAAATATGTCTGTGGAGATTGCACCTAAATCAATCCTCTTAAAGGTACCATCTGAAGAGACAGAAACGCGCGTTACATTTCGCGAGATCGAAGAGATTAACCAACACAAAGAAAACATGGTGCAGATCATCACGCTTTACCTAAAAGAGAATGAAGATAAGCTTGAGATTAAAGCACTTAAAGACAGCGACAAGTTCGTTTCGACTTTGAAAACGCAAATGACTGAGCAACTTTCAAATCAATAAATAAGAGAAATATGACCTTGCAGGCAGCGCTGCAAGGTCTATTCATTTACTTAGGAGCAGATAGAAGAAACTGGTGTAGGTGGTGCCTGAACGATCTCCCAACTCATGTTCGATTGTTCTTTGAACCCTAATAATCCCTCAAGCGAAGATCGGCAAGCTCTCCAGTAATTCCTAACACTTACAGGATCCTCAGACACATAAAATCGCATCATTAAACCCACTTGAATGGTTGCAATCATCTGCACTGTATTCTGCAGCGATGCAGTAGACGTTCCCACACTAACCTTTTGAAGAACCTGCAATCGCTGTAGAGAGATATCATCCTGAAGTTGGCGTAATAGCACTTGTATCTGCTGGTTAAAAACAGACGACGAAACATATCCGAACAATGCTCGCGCAGTTTCATCATGGCTAATTAAACAATCAAAAAGCTCTGACTCTACCCGATCGAGGAATTCTTCCTTAGATTGCGGAGCTTGATAGCCCTGCAATGTTAGGAGCAACTTACTAGAAAGCAGCTGGAGTACCTCAATTTCAACTTCCGTCATTGTACGAAAGTGATGATAGAGCCCTCCCTTGCTAACCCCTGCCTCTGCAATCAACTTGCCCGCTGTCAGCGCTTGTAATCCATCTTGACTGATGATGCGAGTTGCAGCATTAAGAATCAAACTCCTAGTTAGATCGGCGTTTCCATTTGGGCACATTACTCTGACCTTTTTTGCTTGGAACACATGAGGTCGAAAAGCAGAAATCAATCCGTTTTTTTACCTCTCTCTTCCTATCCTACGCCCCTAATTAAACAAACAACATCGAAACATAAGAGTTTACTGATTTAGATCAAGCTGCATTAGCATGCAAACAATTCCTTAATGTCGTTAATTTAATGACATAAATAACTGTACTTTAACTCCATGAACTTTGAAGACACTTTTAGCCACCTAAAACCCACACAAGAAACAATGACCTACAAATGGTTATCCAATACTTATCAGACAGTTACCTAATTTAAGCTTGAATATTTAGCTACAACTTAAATCGATTAGACAATATCTAACCTGAATGCGACCCAATCGAACAGCAATATGACAAAATCATTCAGGCAACTAACAAAAAGTTCCAACTAAAAAGCTAATGATTAACTTTAAGGCACAACATTCAAACAGAAACAGGAGGTAATACGGATAAAAAACGACCAGCAGTCCAGAAAAAAAGCGACTTTCGGATCAAGCACTCAAAAACATTACTAAATATTAAAATAAAGCAGTATTCACCACTTTTCTGTTAGGGTTATCTCTGTCATGATCTAAACTTTAGGTAACTATCTATCCCTTAGCGACTCCCACTAAGTTACCAGTGAATGGATTAGGATATGGAATTAAGCAGTATATATGTCACTGTAATCGAACCGTCTAAGGTTCAGCGCCACATTATCATCGGCCATCTAAACAGTTTCGGCATTAACAATATCGAGGAATTCTCGGAAGCTAAACCGGCCCTCGAGCATATGCTATCTTCTCCACCCGATTTAGTTTTATCCTCCATGCATTTGCCAGACATGACAGGGACAGACCTTGTGACCCAGATGCGTGGATTAGGCGCTTTAGAGCACATCACTTTTCTTTTAATCTCCTCTGAAACCCACTATCGCTATCTTGAGCCCATCCGCCAAGCAGGAGCCATTGGCATTCTGCCAAAGCCGTTTAGCCGCGAAGAGATGGATATGGCTCTCAGAAGCACGCTTGATTACATCACTGATTTTGAAAATGACAGTGACAGGGAAGAATATGATGCGCTTAGAGTTTTGATTGTTGATGACAGTAAAATGTCACGCAACTACATCAAGCAGATGCTGGACTCGCTTTCTATTCAGTCAGTTGATACTGCAAAAGATGGCTCTGAAGCCCTAGAGTTTATCTCTAACGGCAGTCGTTATGATTTGATCATTACTGACTACAACATGCCCAATGTAGACGGCAAAGAGCTTGTGGAGCATATTCGAAGCGATAGTGATCAGCCGACGGTTCCAATCTTGATGGTAACTAGCGAGCAAAATGAAAGTCGATTAGCAGCCGTGCAAAGCGCAGGTGTTTCAGCCATCTGTAGCAAGCCACTATCATACGACACGGTAAAGCAACTGGTAGAACAACTGGTAACAGATTACGACTTGTAATCGGGTAAGCAGACATAAAAAAACGCGGTATTAACCGCGTTTTTTTATGTCTTTAATCATTTAACTTTTATCATCAAGCAAGTTTTCTGGGGCAAAGCCCATGATCAAAGCCCCCCAGTGCTGACCATTAATATACAGAGGAATCGATAGGTCATTCAAGATTTCCCCAGTATCGCGGATGAAGGTCTGCAGTAAGAATGGCGCTGTAGAAGATGCACGACGAACTTCCGCACGATTACCGGCAAAGATTCGACGGTTACGGCTCTTCAAGTTATCTACCTCAAAGTTACCCGTAATGCGCTCCGACACTTTAGTGTGGTGAGCTGCTGCATAACCATTACGATCTACTGCAATAGCATAGATAAACTCAGAACGCTGATTGATAAAGCTATCGAATAACGGACGCATCATCGCTTCGTATTGATCAGCATAACTTGTGTCGTACTTCTCCGGCATCTGACCATCATTTGTACGGACGTAGTTAGTATCAAACATGTTACAACCACGATTGCTTAACTCTTCCAAAGCATCTTGAACCTGCTGACTCCACTGACGACCCGTTTGGATCATGCCCTCAAAACCACCGTAACCGATGATGAAGCGAGAAAGCAGTTCCTGTGTTTCCTCAGTCGAGTGCTCTAGCTCTTCAGAGAAGCGACGTGATTGCTCAATCTCTCCATGCATTGATGTAGAGATGTTGGTAATTTCTGAAACATGATTATGCGATTCACGGTTTGTATAAGCCAGCTCGTCAATGGCAGCACTAATACTACTTAACTGACTGTTTAATTCTTCAAAGTCACTGACCAATCCGTGGAATTGATCATTTGTGCTACCGATAAACTCTTCTGTAGAGCCAACATACTCCAAAATCGTAGAAGCACTGTTTCGTGTACTACCTACTAAAGAAGACATCTGACTAATGTTTTGATCAATCTCGCTTGTTGCTGTGCTAACTTTCTGAGACAGATTACGTACCTCATCGGCTACGACCGAGAAACCACGACCCGCTTCACCTGCACGAGCGGCCTCAATCGATGCGTTAAGCGCCAACAGGTTAGTTTGATCTGAGAAATCCTTAACCATACCCAGGATCTCAGTAATGTTACGGGAATTAATCTCAAGCTGATGAACCGTCTCTTGAAAATCAGTCACCTGCTCTCTAATCGCTTCAACCTGATTCTGTACCCGTCCAAGTTCGTTACTTGAGGTGCGAATTTCATCAAGATTGCGTGTATTACGTTCAGATATTTCAAGAGTACTGCCGGCAATATTATCAATGGCTTGGGTGGCCTCTTGAGATGATTGGAAGACTTTCTGTGCCTGCTCTTCTTGTTGAGAGGCTGAACCTTGCGCTTCGATAAGAACTTTCTGTAATCGAGTTGAGCTAAGTGCAACGCTTACACTACGACGACGGCTTTCCGCAATCATTGCTTTTAAGCTAGAAGAGAATCCATTATAGCTTTCTGCCATCTCTGAGATCTCATCGTAAGTATACTCAGGTAGCGTCGCTGAGATATCACCATCCTTATCCTTAATCGCCTTCAAAATATCTGTCATTTCATTAATTGGACGCAGGAATAGGTGACGCATAAAGAAGATGGTACCAATACCTGTAATAAGAGCGAATCCAACCGTTAAAGCACCGTAAAAGCCAAAGGAATCCAGATGGGACTGAATAAGCTCTACAGGTACAGCAGCGGCTTCAACTCCAGAGAGGCCTTCTTCAAGCTTCTCAAAGTGGTAGTAACCAATAACCAGTAAAACGATGTGGGGTAAAAGTAAGAACAGAACGTTACCTAAGATCTTCTTAGTCAACGTATTGAATATAGATTTCTCGATACTCTTGTATAGGCTCATTTTCGCTCTCATTATTTTTATAGCTGCCTGTGCCATCTCAATTGGCTAAATAGTGCTAAAACTCCTTTTCCAAACAGCATAGCCTATATAACTGGCCCTGCATGGTTTGTTAACACTATGAAATCACTTCAAAAATAACACAACCATTCTACAATTCAAACAAACAGTCACCAAAGAACCCAAGCATTTTTTGATTGAAGATAAGAACGCTTTTCTCTCCAATCTGGGCAGTACTTTTCAACTAGGGCCCAAAATCTAGGACTGTGATTTAAATGAGTGAGGTGTGATAACTCATGAATAACCACATAATCTATAATATTTTTATCTGCAAATACTAGTCGCCAGTTCAAGGTAATTTCACCTCGCGCAGAGCAACTACCCCATCTTCGCTTAAAACTCTTATATTTCAATAAATTATATTGAACACCCATCTTATGGGCCCAATACGAAACTCGTTCCGAGATAATCTGTACTGCTTGCTCTTTAAACCACTTTTTCAAAAAAGCCTCTACTCGTTCAGAGTCTACTTTGCTACTTGACCTCCGCTTACCCATTATCACGAGTAACGTATCACCCTGAATATGGACATCCCACCGATCCCCTTCGCACCAATCTAGAACATATTCTTTGCCCAGAAATGAAAATTTAGCGCCTTTTTCAGTTTTCAAACAAAACAACTCAAGATTTTGTGCCATAACCGCCTGTTGGCGAGCTATCCAATCCTGTTTTTTATTAACCCAATCTCGAACCCATCGATCCGTCACCCAAACAGGAACACGCACAGATACGCCCTTTTCATCCACCTGAATAGCCGCTGTTTTCCTGCGCGCACTTCTAATTATTTTGTACTGCTCTATAGTTTCATTCATTAGGATTGGACTGTTTATTAAAGACAAACGATAGTAACGATATAGGCAACGGGGGTTAATAATTGGATCAACTGCTTAAACAAATCAGAAACTGCAGTCTCTGCGAAAAAGAGCTCCCTTTAGGGCCACACCCTGTAGTTCAAGCATCCGCTAAATCAAAGCTCCTAATTATCGGCCAAGCTCCTGGTAGTCGAGTGCATCAATCAGGCATACCTTGGGATGACCCCAGCGGCGATAGATTACGAGATTGGCTTAAAATAGACAAAGAAACTTTTTACGATGCTGACAAAGTTGCAATCGTACCTATGGGGTTCTGCTATCCAGGAAGGGGACGCTCAGGAGACAACCCACCCCGACCAGAATGTGCACCGACTTGGCATGAGCGCCTATTAAATGAGATGCCCTCGATCCAATTAACCCTGCTAATCGGACAGTATGCTCAACGCTACTACCTAAAACACGTGGAAGCCTCAGCAGGACAGAAGACCCTGACAGAAAGGGTAAAAAATGCAGATAAAGCCCCTGATCATTTTTTTCCTTTACCTCACCCATCACCTAGAAATCAGATCTGGTTGAAGAAAAACCCATGGTTTGAAAAAGAAACTCTGCCCTTATTACGTAGCAGACTAGCCACACTCAAATTTTGAATTATCGGAAAGAAATCAAGCATTGATCTATTGACTTTGAAAACTCAGAAACTGTCGGGCCATTACCTTTAGCTGCATATTTAACACATTCGTATTGCTTCGCAATTTGACCACAAACATCAGCTAAATCAGGCCGTACATTAGCTAATCTCAAACAGTAATCACCTACCGTCTCACCTTTAGATCGTTGTAAACCTTTAGATTTTAATCCATTAGATAAGCGGGCAATGTTTGAGTCAAAAGGATCTTGCGGTGACGCAGCACTTGAACGAGCCATTAACAACATTGTGATTGTAATCACTATGGCAAACGGGATAAGCAATAATAACACTAAACGCCAAGCAGTCACTTCGCCTAACAGATCACGTAGCAGATCTATCTGTCGATGATGATAGTGCAAAACCCAACGATGCCAAGCATAGTTAAATCCCTCTATGCGCAACCTTAATAAAGCTAGAAAACCATCGTTCTTGATACCCAAGCTTTCCCATGGACTTTCATTTAGGAACTCAGGTTCACGGGATAACACTTCACTAGACGCTTCTTCAATACGATCAGGAGACACTGCCGCAGTTGGGTCGACCCTGATCCAACCTTTTTTTGGAAGCCATGCCTCAACCCAAGCATGAGCATCATACTGCCTTACCAATAGATAGTTTTCATAATGGTTCCATTCCCCTCCCTGGTAACCAGTCACAATTCTTGCGGGGATTCCAACTGCACGAAGCATAAAAGCCGTAGCACTTGAATAATGACCACAAAAACCACGTTGAGTTTTAAAGAGAAAATCATCTACTGTATTAACACCCAAAGGAGGTGGAGAGAGCGTGTAAATAAAGCTTTGATTGAAGAACTTGAGAATACGTTGGATAAACGCTTCTTCATTACCGGTTTCTCGCCACCATTGACGTGCCAATTCCATAGCATCTGGATTACCCTCAGGAAGATTAAGCTCTTGAAAAAAACTCTGATAGTTTCGTTCAGCCCCAATAAGAAAAGTAGGCTTAGCCTCCAAAGAAAACTGTTTTCGTTGAGCCAGTGGTAGTCGCGTTTCTAATACCCTCCCCGCACGAAATTCCAGCTCTCTTGGTATATTACTTACATAATCCAAAGCAGGTACATATGTCGCTTGTGTTGGCTCTAGAATGAGCTCATAGCTGATGTTTGTGCTAGAACGCTCAGATTCAATGGCTTTATCCCTATTTACTAAACTACCTTCTTTATTACTCCAATTACGTCCATCAAAGTCATGCAGCACAATAGCCCGCCAATATAAGCTCGATTGGGGCGGTTTAACGCCTTCAAAAGTTGCTCTAAAAGCCACCTCAGCGGAACGCGTTAACTGCGTGATATCTCCCGGCGCCATTGTGTCTGACAATCCAGTTTTGGCTGCACTCTTATCAAAACTGATCTGCCACAATGGATCGATACGCGGCATACCCATAAATAAAACAATCATTAATGGGAACACTGGAACAAACATCAAACTTGTACGCTTAAACGGCTGAAAGAAAGGGATGGCACGATGAATGTGTATTGCCTGTAAAGCTGTACTTACAACAAGCAAACAGAAAAATGTGTAGATGGCCATCCAGATAGTTTGCGTGAAAAGAAAAATGGATGCCGCTATGAGGTATGCCACATAGAGAACAACCAGTGCGTCGCGCCGTTTGTAGATCTCCAACAACTTAAGCGAGAAGGCGACTACCAATAAAGAGACGGTAGAGCTAATCCCCCCACCCTCTTGATAACTGAGCAGAACGGATGCGCCTGCGACAAAAACCAAAACAGATTTAAACCATTTAGCCGGAAACGACCAACGGCCAATAAAGACCATTACTCGCCAGCTTAATGTGAACAGCACTATAACTGGCACCCAAACAGGCAGGTGACTAATGTGAGGCAGAACAACCACAAATACACTAATCAACTGCCATAATAGTGCCGTGCGGCTTAGCTGCTGGTTATGCATGGCCTGTGTCGCCATTCGCACCTCCAAATACAGCTAGCACCGTTAAAACCTTTTCTAAATGATCCGGGCCTGATGAAGGCCCAACTCTCTTATTCGGTAACATCAACCCAAAATCGATTCCTTCATGCTCTAATTGAATCGCCCAGTAACAAATCACGCTAAGCCTAAGCTCTATAGAAAGATCTGGCCAAGACTCCCAATTCAACCACACCTGACGGCTTTGCTGTCCAACATAGCGCTTAACTAACAACCCTCGCCCCTGAGCATATTGCTTCCAAGCGATATGTTTGGTTGACTGACCGGGCTGATACTCTTCCAAACCAAAGAAATCATCACCAGCCCTTTTATCCCCAGAATGACTGTCTTGATCGCCGCTGTTCAAATCAGGCCGCGGGCCTTTTTGAGGTTTTGGAAACACGACTATATCTAGATCCAACTCAATCCAACTCCAAGCCCTTAATAAACCAAATGGATAGGTGGTTTCTATCTTCAGTGGACCGGGCTTTAGACGCCCTCGTTTCTGGGTAGTCAGATTTAGCTCAACTTCTTGCGCTTGTTCTTTTTCAAGATGAACGGTTTCTTCAGGCTGCCCCTTCCAGTTCAACTGAATAGTTTCGTAGTTCCGGTTATTTTCTGATTCCAGCAGTACCGAAAGGTAAGTTGAATCACCAGCAAAGCAATTTTTACCCCTTAGCGCAGTGATTCGTAACCCTGATAGATTTAGATAGGTGTAATGTATGGTTAGCACGCCAAGGGCTACCAACAAGTACGCAACCGCATGGATAAGGTTGTTTTGATAATTCGTTGCGATAAAAAAAAGGAGAATACAAAGAAAGAGAAAACTCCAACCTGAAGCAGTCGGAAAAATATAGATACGCTTTTGATTTAAAAGAATGGAATGACCTTTAGGCCGCCTAGCGCTAACGACCTTATCAACCCACACTTGAAATCGACTATTCAACTGCTCAGCCAACCACATCAACCTCACTCAGTAACTTACGAACCAGCGCAGTGCCACTCTGGTCCATGTAATCTTCTGAGGAGCGAAGACGATGGGCAAAAACCGGAGCAAGCAAAGATTGAATATCTTCCGGAATCACATAATCCCGACCACTAATGTAAGCCCAGGTTTTAGCAGTGTTAAGCAGAGCCAAGCTGCCTCGCGGCGATATCCCATATTCAAACTCTGTAGACTCTCGACTGTACTTAACCAGCCTTTGAATGTAATCCAACACACTTCCAGATACAGAAACTTGAGCGCACTCCCCTCTGATCTGTTCTAACTCACTAAGGTCAAGTTGCTCCTGTAGATCCGGAATTTTCTTACGCGCATCACCACCTAGTAACAACTCTCTTTCAGCTTCTAAAGAAGGGTATCCAAGATGGATCCGCATTAAGAAGCGGTCTAACTGAGACTCAGGAAGCGGAAACGTTCCGTATTGAGAGATAGGATTTTGGGTGGCAATCACAAAGAAAGGTTGCGGGAGCTCGTAACTATGCCCTTCAACCGTAACTTGCCTTTCTTCCATTGCTTCGAGCAGAGCGCTTTGTGTTTTTGGTGTTGTACGATTTATCTCATCTGCCAATAAAAGCTGAGCAAATACCGGCCCCTTATGGAAAATAAATTGACCATTAGCCGAATCAAAAATAGATGCCCCTAAAATATCAGCAGGCAACATATCACTAGTGAACTGGATTCTTTGGTAATCAAGCCCGAGAACCTTAGCTAAAGCATGGGACAATGTTGTTTTGCCCATACCAGGCAGATCTTCGATCAGCAGATGACCTCCTGTAATCAAACAGGTCAAAGCTTGCCTGATCTGGACCTCTTTTCCATATAAAACCTGACTGACTGCTTCAACGATCTGATCTAGCTTTTCGCGCATAAGTGCTTAACTCCATTTCCCTGAGTTATAACTATGCCAGTTTGGCTTTGCCCCTGCACGAGCTTATCCTATCAGAGAGCTAAAATTTAAGCGGGATAGAGTCCTGATGATAATCCGCAAAATCAGAACTACAGGCCTCATCATGTGTCTGAATCTGAACAAGATTGGCTTCATGGATCCCCGCTTTAAGGCATATATCGTAACCCTCTTTCACGTTGTGACAAGTGACGACTTTACCTTCCTGATCTTTAATCAACTCCTTTTGTCGATGATCATGATCATCAAATTCCACCTCGATAACCATTGGACCACATCCAGATTCGATAAAATTAACACCTCTAATTCGTGCCTGCTGCTTCAACATACCCATTTGCTCTATGTTCATAAAAAACCTCCAGATCAATGCTTGCGGATTTTCAAATAGAGTTAACAGAGATACGTAACACCAATACATTCAGATTAATGATAGTCAAAAATCAGTTTTTAGAGAGCTATATCGATTAGATCAACACAAAAAAGCCCGGTAGAAACCGGGCTTTAATATTTAGCAAGCTGACATATTAGTCACAGCAAGAATCACCGCTATCGCAGCAGCTTTCTCCACCTTCGTGAACATGACCGTGAGAAAGCTCTTCTTCTGTCGCTTCACGAACATTTGTTACTTCAACGCTGAAAGTAAGTGTTTGACCAGCTAAAGGATGGTTACCATCAAGAACAACACCATCTTCTTCAATCGCAATAACAGTTACTGGCTGCTGCCCCCAAGGCGCTTCGGCCATAAACTGCATGCCAACCTGAATATCATCGATACCCTGGAAATTAGCACGATCAACGTTTTGCACTAGCTCTTCTCGCACATCACCGTAACCCTCTTCAGGGGTTACAACCACATCCAACTTATCACCAACAGTTTTGCCGATTAGCGCTTTTTCCAAACCAGGTACGATATTGTTAGCACCACAAACGAATGGTAACGGTTCTTGCCCCTGAGAAGAGTCTAGAACTTCACCTTCTTCATTTTTAAGAGTGTAGTGGATATAGCCCACTAGATTTTCAGCAATTTGCATACAGAGAGTTCTCTATTAAAAAGGAGAGATTTTTTACATGGTACAAATGTTAGCGCCGTAAAAATCATCTCCTAGATTAGGATTTTGGAACCTAATTAAAGGCCATAGCATAAGTAAAACTTAGTTGAAGTAATCATACCGATTGCAAAAAAATGCTGCTAGCTCTGCTTGGCTGTCTTATAAATAAATCGCACCCTTGTCAGAAAATAGGAATTTTTCTTAGCTTCAAATCCAAAACCCTGTGCTAATTTGTATTTATTGATAGCCTTATCATGGAGGATCAAGCTAATGGAAAAGGCATGTACGCTATGTTACAGCCTTGTACTGCATCACAAACCGCACTCTGCACTGAAAAAGATTAGTGAATTGAAAGGTAGTGAGTTGTATAAATGCTGTTGTTGTTACGCCTACTTACACAAACATGACAACGAGTGGGAAATAATCAGTGGTGGAGATTTTAGCGGAAAACCTGTTGATCAGGTTGCAGTTGAAAACCAGCCTACAGAATACGAAGACGACGCTCTAACTTTCGGCAAGCGCATAAGCTATCAACCTTGATTGATAGCTTATGGTTACAAAAGGCCTACTTCATACAAGATAGCTACGAGCTGAGTTTTGTTGCGCGCTCCAAATACTCGCTTAGCTCGCGTAATATGATAAGTAATCCCTTCCTCAGTCAACGCAAGCTTATCAGCAATTCTTTTCACCGCCATACCTTCAGCAGTCATCTGAATAATCTGACGACAAGTGTGCGACAGAAGTTCCTGCTTAAGGAATGGGTTTTGTTCTTTCTCACAGACAACCTGCAGCAAAGAGTGATAGCGAGCCAAAATAGGCACTAACCACTCCTTAACCGAATCGAAGAACTCTTCGAACTCTCCTGAAGGCAGACTATGAAAAAGACCAAAATAGTGGAACCAATAATTATCGCTTGCTCCTGACATCGGTACGTAGACACGAGAAGAAATATTATTCTGCTTCCAAAACGTCTCCGCGTGCAAACCAACGCCACCCTCAGCATTATTTACTACAAGTGGTGTACGTGCTTCTGGCAGTTCTTTCCATAAAGGGTCTGCATGAGCAACATCTCGGTAATAAGCTTTAACTACTGCATCTGGCAGTGAGCCAACAATATCAAAGCCATTTTCCCAACGCTGCTTTTGATGATCAGATAAACCTTCAATATGCTGACGGGTCAACACTGAATAAGTGAAGGAAGTAAAACCTAACTGGCATAGTAACTCGTCCAGTTCCTGTAACAGCCGATCCCATGTACATTCAATAGCTAACACCGTTTTCTCTTGAAGTGCTGGCTGCTGTTTTAGCTGTAGAATCAGGCTTTCCATATCTTGCACTAAAACACTCCGTTGAAAAGTGAGTCCTGTTACCTAGAGGGGAAAAAATTCTTGTTAAAGATAAACACCCAAGAGGTATGACCAAATTACATAAATTCAAACAAAAGGGGTTATGAAAAATATTAACCTATGAGGCTTAAAAACATAGATTCCCCAATCCATATGTTAATGATAAGCGTATTCCAAAATGGAAGAAGTACCAAAAAATATAGTATCGAGTGTGTTTTTCACACTTAGGTCAATTTTTCATGGACTAAAGCCGTAGGCTCATTGAGTTCTTTGCCTTCCAGCTGATTTAAAATTCTCTAATACTGTACTAATTCACTCTGATATATCTGATAAAATCAGAACTTTAGTACTACTACGGACCTCGTATCACTTACAAAATGCAAGGAATAAAGTCATAGTAAGTAAACATATTAAGAGTCTATTTTTGACATATAAAGATATAAAATTCAAACAAAGATTGGTAAAAATGAATAAACCTTAAGCCAAATCAAATTACAATTTTATTACATCGTATTCTTTTATCTTTTTAATAAAAAATACAACTTGTTTGAACAATGATTTCTTATATTTATCTTTAGATACTGAACATTCACTTAATAATATTGCAGTTAATTTTCATTAAGATTAAGACTTAAAAGCGACTACTACTGACCGTTTACTACGCAGCAGTGATACAGAAGCAAAAGGCGCATCAAGGCACAGCCTAAACATGAGGTAATGATGGAATGGACTTTTTAGGGAAGAAGATTTTCAAAAAGAAAAGTGAAGCATAATTTTGCGAAACTATGCTCCACTCCTCGTGAACCTAGACGGTTACGAACGAAGGCCTAATCGATAACTACCATTATCAAAGAATTGAGCTACTTGCTTACGTTTGCGGCCTAATAATAACGGTCCATTATCGAAAAAGAGGAAGTTTTTCCAATGACGACGGAATACCCCCCACTTAGTTTCAATGATGTGATCACTTTGGTAACAGAAATACACGGTGATGTTGTCATCCCACTCCGCTAGGTGTGTCGATAACAATTCAGGCATGTCGTTAGACTGGGCATCCCATGCACTCTGCCAAAAGTCCTTCTCAGACCAGTTTTTATCTTTAGCCGCCCAATCCCCTTCGCCGAAATGCTCCGGATGTGAGCAACCTCTACTTACATGCTCTGACCAGATCTGCTCTGCACGACTTTCCGTTAGCGGATTAATCTGCGCAAGATCTTCCTCAGAAACAGGCAAGTCCCTGTGACGAAAGATCCAAGCTTTGGTGTATTTTTCCAACGGAATGTATTTCATTATTTACTCAAAATTTTCTAAGATTTACAGAGAAAGAAAAAGGGAGCTAACAAGCTCCCTTTGTAAAAAGAAAGCGAGCTCGCTGTTATCCTTCACCTTCAACACGGTTACAACCACTTTGCTTAGCTACAAATAGATTCTCATTTGCACGTCTAAGCATGTTATCAGGATCATCTTCCAGACCATCTAGCGCTGCAACGCCCACGCTGACAGTAAATTTAACATCGCCAGCTGCGTAAGGGATTTCCATCTCTTCCATCATTTTACGCACACGATTACCAGCAGCCATACCCTGCTCATGATTCGTTTCCGGCATAAACATTACAAACTGATCATCACCGTATCGTGCAAGGAAGTCTGAAGTACGTTTCATACCATGGATAGAGGTCACTAACTGTTGTAAAACTTGATCACCACAATCCCAAGAGTATCTGTCATTCAGGTCACTAAAATTATCAACATCAATAACCATTAGACTACAAACCCAGTCATAGCGCTGCGCTTGGGCAATGGCTTGTTCCAGTACAGGTCTTAATGCACGACGATTGTATGCGCCCGTTAGTGGGTCACGTTGAGCCTGATTGGTAACCTGTCTCTCCAACCTACGCTGTGCTGAGATATCACGAAATACAGCGACGACTTCATCGCCCGCAGCTGAACAACGAAGCTCCATCCATTTCGTTTCGCTTAAACCTTGTTCTTTAAGCACTGGTACATGTTCAGGTCTTAATTGGATGTAAGTCTTTATCGATTTTTTCTTCTCAATCGATTTAACCCCAGCGGCAGTTATATTGCCGCTGATATCAGCAGGGAAAATATCTTCGAGCTTACGCCCCATTATCGCATCGGCATCCAACCAACCTGCGTCACCTGCAGAACACGCCATGATCAAACCTGTTGGTTCAAGTACCATCACTACATCCGCTGTTGCTTCCAGAACAGCACCATAGCGAGCTTGAATCTGTTTATCCGACATCCACTACTCTCCACTCAACCAGACGATAAAAGTTGCATACCAAAAAGATAGCTGTTTGGGAGAGGATGAACAACCTGTTTTGCAGTTTTTATGCGCAGAAGCTTGATTCAAAAAGGATATTTTTAGTCGCAGTACCTAAATACTGCGACCAAGATTACAAAATATAGTAATCCAGAGGGGGGAAACCGTTAAACTCGATCGAGCTATAACTGGTGGTGTAAGCACCGGTAGAGAACCAATAGATATGATCACCGATCTCTAGAGATAGCGGCAGCTCATATTTATGCTGCTCATACATGATATCTAAACTATCACAGGTAGGGCCAGCAAGAATCACCTCCTCTTCAGGCCCTGACTTCAAAGTAGATAGCGGATATTTAATCGCCTCACCCAAAGTTTCAATCAAACCGTTAAACATCCCTACATCGGTATAGACCCAACGTTCTAGGGCTGTAGAAGATTTTCGAGAGATTAACACCACTTCTGATACGATAATTCCAGCATCAGCCACCAACGAGCGACCAGGCTCTAGGATAATTCTTGGTAGCTCTTCACCAAAATCTTCTTTTAGAAAGCGCGTAATCTCTTCCGCATAGGTTTCAAATTCATTGGTTTTCTGTATATAGGTCGCAGGAAAACCACCGCCCATATTGATCATTTGTAAGCGGATGCTATGCTCTTCAACCAAACGCTCAAAGATCACTTTGACTTTGGCAATAGCGCCATCCCAAACATCGATATCACGCTGTTGAGAACCCACATGGAAGGAAACCCCATAAGGGTTTAAACCCAAATCACGCGCAAGTACGGCCAGTTCAATTGCCATTTCTGGGTTACAACCAAACTTACGTGACAAAGGCCAATCAGCACCTTCTGAGCCATCAGTGAGCACACGGATATAGATATCTGAACCCGGCGCATATTTTGCTATATTTAGTAGATCCGCTTCTGAGTCGGTTGCAAACAAGCGCACGCCTTGGTCATAGAAGTACTTAATTGCAGAACACTTCTTAATCGTATTACCGTAGCTAATACGTTCTGGCGCAACATCAAACTGCAGTACTTTGTCTAACTCTTGCGGGGAAGCGATATCAAAGCTAGACCCCTCTTTAGCTAATAACTCAATCACCTCATTAGCTGGATTAGCTTTCACCGCGTAAAACACGTCTGCTTTAGGAAAACCGTTACTCAATTCAGCAAAACGAGTTTCGATAACTGAAAGGTCTAAAGCTAAAAAAGGAGTGGGTTTAGTCTGAGTTAATGCTTCCAATTTATTAGCAGCATCGGGACTAAATTGGTTTGGTAAAATCATGCGCAATTGCACCACACAATTGGGTTAGACAAAGTACTCTAGCAGTGCCTAGTACAGTAAAGGCGCGAAGTATAATCAGTAATAGAATTCCAAGTCCAGCATTAGATTTATGCTTTAAAACTAAGCTCCTTCACCACTGCGAATCACTTGTTCTATTTCCGCAAAGCTTTTCGATTCGTACATCACATCAAAGCCGATTTTCAGTCGCCTTGAGATGTCACTAGCCGAGATTATCCCCCTAATTCTAAGGACTCCCGCTGAACTTTCATCAATGACCACTACATGCTGATCTCCCGAACCTTTAAGGGTCAACATGATGTCCCCTACCCGCGCACCTTTGAGCTGCTCATAGGTAAGCGCATTCATGTTCAATTTACTCAACATAATATGTCGCACTTGAACCTGATCTCGACTGACTCCATCACGCTGCATAAAGGCCATGACTTTTCGACCTGCGGCATCTGACGCCGTAATAATACCGGTAAAATTATCTTGGTTATCCAAAACAAAGAGCAACCGCACGTGCTGACTCTTCATATACTCAAGCGCTTCTTGAATAGGTAAAGACTCAGGAACTGTTACAGGCTTTACTTCAGTAAAGTCGGTGAATACATCAAAGGCTGGGCTATATAAACTGGCAGGCGTTGCGGTTTTGTCAGGCGATAAAATATAGTCGATATCAGTCGTTGTTTGTAAACGGATGTGCCGAAATTCCTGAAGCATGCTGTTCCCTCTCTGAATTACCTCTCTAATCAGAATAGTACATAGCTTCCGTTTTACCGCCTCTTGAATACACCAGCTTCGTTAACCTCTAGAAAAACATTTATAGTAAAGAGAATTGGTACTTCTCGCGCTTAAGATTGGCGGGTTTAAACCCCTGCTGATCAAAATAACTGACGGCTTGATCAATCATGTCCGGATGACCACACAGGTAGACTATGTCTTGATCAGGATTCGCATTCAAATCCACATATAAGTCAGACACATAACCAGATTTCTCGTTGTCGGAAAGAGCCTCGCCCTCCTCACGGCTATAGCAGGCAATAAACTTAGCATGGTCGGTCAATTGAGTAAGCTCGGAAAATTCATCGTCGTAGAGCAATTCATCCCTATTCCTAACCCCTTGTATAACAATCACTTCCAATTCAGGATTTTCAGCAATGCGGTTTCGAAGCTCCGGCAACATAGATCTAAACGGCGTCACTCCTGCACCTGTAGCAATAAAGACAAATCTCTTGGGTGAAGCTTTAGGTAAGATCAGATTGCCAAAAGGCCCATTAACGGCAACGGTGCTACCTAGCTCAGCAGCCGCAAAATAGTCACTGGCTACGCCATCTGGAACCAAAGTAATAACAAAAGTGAGTAATCTGTTATCTGGATTGGGTAGTTCCCCATTTGCCACACTGTAACTTCTCGCCTTTATATCGCCTTGGTAGGTGAACTCAATCGAAAAGAATTGACCGGGGATATAACGAATCGGATCTTCGCCCTTGTAAGTTAATTCAATCGAGCGAGTCGTTATGTAACGCTTTTCGATGAGCGTAAGTTCTACTCTGTCATTACTCAACATAGTATCAACCACCCTCTTTCGATGTATTAAAGATACATCTAATGACAATAGCAATCAGAAATTGTTCAATATTATTCGCTACGAACAGAGACAAAAAAGCAGCCTATTGGCTGCTTTTTAAAAATCTTAAAATGGTTCAATAACCTAGTTCACTTGGGTCGATCACAACACCTAAGGAACGCTTATCAACAAAATTGCCTTTGCTGGTTTCTTTATAACGGAAGGTAACTTTCTTACCTAGCTCAATTTCTAGATCTTTATCTGGAGACATATAAGAGTACTCCGCACCATCTACTGTGATCACATGAATGTAGTACGGCGGCATGCCAACCCATTCAACATGTGGACCATCAGTTTCAACTTTTTCTAGGACACCGCGACCAGAAAGCTTAGGTGTTTTTTTGTAGCCGCCTCTGCGACCTTTAAAATTACCCGCCATTAAGGCTCCTTACCGTTATTACATCATTGGCAAAAATACTTGCTCCTTCATTGTAGCTTCACTGCTCCCTAGAACCAAACCCTTATGCAAAAACTGTTAAACTTTAACTCGAACAGTTTTTCTGAGTATGAAACCTTGCTACCTATACATTCTGCCCTACCTGAATTATCTCTAGCTCTATCTAATCATGATGAAGCAGTACTTGAAGCTCCACCAGGCGCTGGTAAGACAACCCAAGTACCTTTATCTATGCTTCAGGAAGACTGGCTTGGAAACCAAAAGATTCTCATGCTAGAACCAAGGCGTTTAGCAGCTAAAGCTGCCGCGGAACGTATGGCACAGATGCTTAATGAAAAAGCAGGCCAGACCGTTGGTTATAGAGTTCGACTCGATACCTGTATCAGCGAACACACCCGAATAGAAATTGTGACTGAGGGTATCTTAACTCGCATGTTGCAAACCGACCCGGGCCTTGAAGGCTATGGCATTGTAATTTTCGATGAGTTTCATGAACGCAGCTTAGATGCCGACTTAGGCTTAGCCCTAACGCTAGAAGCCAGAGAATACTTCCGTGAAGAAACTGCGCTGAAAATATTGGTAATGTCCGCAACGCTGGATGGAGAAAAAATCGCCAAGCTGCTGGGTGATGCTCCAATTGTAACCAGTTCAGGTCGTAGCTACCCAGTTAAACCTTTTTATTGTGGCGAACCCTCTCAAGGTGAATGGCTAGAACATAAGATAGCCAAGACCGTCACCCTAGCGCTAGCCGAGCAAACCGGAAGTATTTTGTGTTTCTTACCCGGTATGCGAGAGATTCGTAAAGTCGAAGAGCTACTTAACGAGCAGCTGTCACAAACAGAGAAAAACACTATTGCTATCGCGCCACTTTATGGCGATCTAACTCTGGAAGAACAGCGTAAGGCTATAAATCCGTGTGATGAAGGCAAACGCAAAGTCGTTCTAGCTACAAACATTGCTGAAACTAGTTTAACCATCCAAGGCGTACAGGTCGTGATTGACTCTGGTTTAACTCGTGTCGCCAAATATGATCCAAACTCTGCAATGACACGCCTACATACGCGCCGAATTTCCTCTGCCTCCGCTACACAGCGTGCAGGCCGAGCAGGTCGATTATCCCCTGGCGTATGTTACCGATTGTGGAGTGAAGGACAGCAAGAACAACTGAGCGCGTTCGATAACCCGGAAATAGCACAAGCCGATCTGACAGCACTGGCGTTACAGCTGGCTAGCTGGGGCACTACCGATACAAACGACCTTAATTGGCTTGACCAACCACCAGCAGGTTCTTTCCAACAAGCGCAAACCCTACTTACCCAATTAGGCGCGCTAAACTTACAGAAGCAAACAACCGCTCACGGTCAGCTTATGGCTGAGTTACCTGCACATCCAAGACTCAGTCACATGCTTATAAAAGGTTCAGCTTGGGGCTTAGCCGACAAAGCCTGTCGTATCGCTGCGCTCTTAATGGAACGCGACCCTTTTAGAAATGAAAGTGCAGATATCAATAGCCGCCTCGAATGGCTAGCTACCAAACCAAGTTTTCAAAAAGGCGTCTGGCATCGTATCAAAAAACAGGAACAGCATTACCATCGAATGCTCTCCAAATTAGATATTCCAAGCGATACATCAGGAAATAAGATTCCAGATCACGAACAAGCAGCTGTTTTGCTCGCGCTTGCATATCCTGACCGTATCGCACAGCAACGCCAGAACAGTACCATTTATAAGCTCAATAATGGACGTGCGGCTAACTTCTACGATCAAGATAGACTAAGCCAATATCCATGGATAACCGTTGCAACCCTGCAAGGAAAACAAACCCAAACGAACGATCAGATCCAACTGGCTGCGCCCCTGAATCCTGAGTTGATTGAACAATTCATTCCTGAGCTGATTCAGCAGCATGAAGTGATCGAATGGGACAAATCCCAAGATCGTATCTGTGCCGAGCAGCAAAAACGAATCGGCACGCTCGTTTGGGAATCCGCCCCTCTAGAAAGCCCTTCACCAGAGGCGATCAAAACAGCTATCATCAATCAAATAAGGAAACGTGGGTTATCCCTTTTACCTTGGAATGATGATATTCAAGCACGGCGTCAGCGGGTGATCTTTCTGCACCAAGCAGTTCAAAAGCAATCACAAGATCAATGGCCAGATCTAAGCGACAACTGGCTTCTCGACAATCTTGAAGAATGGCTGACACCTTATTTGGATAACATCACGCAACTAAAGCAGTTGAAGAAAATCAATCTAAACAGCGTGCTACAAGCGATGCTCCCTTGGCCTCTGCCTCAGAAGTTAGATGAGTTAGCACCGGAACGATTTACCGTACCTTCCGGCTCAAAGATCAGAATCGATTACAGCCAAAATCCACCTGTTTTAGCAGTAAAACTACAAGAGATGTTTGGCTGTACCCAAACACCTAAAGTTGCGCATCATGTAGCACTACAGCTTCACTTACTTTCTCCTGCGAGAAGACCACTACAGGTCACTCAGGACTTAGAAAGCTTCTGGCAAAATGCCTACAAAGATGTGCAGAAAGACATGAAAGGCCGATATCCTAAACACCCTTGGCCAGACAACCCTTTAGAAGCGATCGCAACCGCTAAAACTAAGCGTGCTTCGCAAAAGGTTTAAACACCTTAATCCGAAATATGCTCAACTAGAAAATCGATAAAACTACGGACACTCGGCTTGAGATATCGACTGCCTTGATAGATCGCATAGATATCTCCGCTACCCTGCTCATAAAGCGATGGTGTCCACTCTGGCATGCATTCAATCAGGCTTCCATCGTTCAGATGATCCTCCACCATCCATCTAGCGATCAATAAAATACCGGTTCCTGCAATGGCCGCTTCAACCAGAGGTGAGCCGCCTTTAGAAGATAAATTGCCGGTCACCAGAACCTTTTTATATTTCTTAAAAGAGCTCTGTAGAGAGTTCTTCTCAGAGCTCAGTTTAGAATTAAAATGCCAATAACAGCGCTGCCGCCCTTGATTCAATAACAAGCAATTATGATCTGAAAGCTCACTCGGTTTTGCAGGCGACCCGAATACATCTATATAACTCGATGATGCACATAGCACCATTCGGTTCTCTATGAGTTTGCGGGCACGTAAATCTGAGTCTTCTGGTTTACCAATTCTAATACCGATATCGAACGCACTGCTTTTCAGATCGACCAGTTGGTTATCCAGCTCAATCTGTACATTCACTTCTGGGAATTGCTTGAGAAATGCTG
Source organism: Neptuniibacter sp. QD37_11 (assembly GCF_047778105.1). Lineage (NCBI taxonomy): Bacteria > Pseudomonadati > Pseudomonadota > Gammaproteobacteria > Oceanospirillales > Oceanospirillaceae > Neptuniibacter > Neptuniibacter sp. QD37_11. The sequence continues at coordinate 2,049,970 of NZ_CP180552.1, forward strand.
GAATTATTGGCGAAACCTTTTGCCTGCCAAAACTCTCAAAAACAGAGATTTTTAGCTCCCCTTTAGGTTCCGCATTTGCATCTTTAACGGAACTGACTAAATCATCGGCATCCGCTAAAAGTAAATTAGCACGTTCAAACAGCTGTTGACCGTGTTCAGTCAGAGACAAAGATCGAGTACTGCGCTTAAAAAGCGCAACGCCTAATTCAGCTTCTAATTTATCAATACTTCTCGTAGCCGAGGATGGCGCGATATTAAGCGCTTTGGCTGTTTTAGAAAAACTCCCCAAATTAGCCACCTGAATAAATATCCGTAGTAACTCAAGCATCTTTTCTTACCCTGTTTGCACACCTTAATTATCTAGCCTTAACTTTTGCAAAATACGCAAAATTGTTCCGCTTTTATAACAGATTCTAAACATTCTTGCTTAGCGCCAAAATAATCAAATCATTCAACGTTATTGATTAGGATTGAAACATGCTACAGAGAATAGACTTTGTTAAGTCACACACCTCAGCATTTAACACTATGTTACAGATGGAGAATTACCTCTCAGATATAAGCATCGGTTATAAGTTGAAAGGATTGATCAAAATACGGGCATCCATGCTAAACGAATGTGCATTCTGCATCGATATGCATACAAGCCAGGCACGAGCAAAAGGCGAATCAGAACAACGTATTTATGCGCTATCTGCGTGGAGAAAATCGAAGCTATTTAACGAAGAGGAAAGAATTGCTCTTGCCCTTACCGAAGAGATTACTTTAACCAATCCACAAGACCTAAGCGATCAAACTTACCAGCAAGGACTAGAGCAATTTGGTGAGAAAGGTTTTGTGGAAATCATCATGCAAATCACTGCAATCAACGCATGGAATAGAATTGCGATTGCAACAAGGATGGAAAAAAGCGCAGATGGAGAATAGATAAATAGTTAACAGGAGCAATCTATCATGCATTGCTCCTGTTATCGTTAAGAGCGAGACTTAGGCTTTCTGTAAGGGAAACTTATATCACCACCTTGAGCCTTGAGCACGCTCACTTCAGTAGGCTCACCAACCTGATTTAGCTTAACTAGTCCGACGCCACTACCATTAAATACCCTTTTAGCCGGCATACCTTCAGGGATGCGAGAGCGAATCTGCATCCGTCTACGTTTGGTAAACCAGTTAAGCGGTGAACGACTGCCATAAAGCCATCGGTTCATTTTATCAAAGAGATTCAACAAAGCATGTGGGAACTCATTCTTTAAACCACTGCAGGTGATTTGCCAAATATCTGGACTGTTTTTCCGGAAACGAATCTTGATGTCATAAGCAAAGGAGTAATGCACATCACCCGACAAAATCACAAAATTCTGCGGTGTCTTAGGATGACGGAAGATATTGAGAATCACATTGGCAGAACCTGCATGAGCCATCCAGTTTTCAGCATCCACCATCAGCGCATGGCCAAAGTAGGTAAAGATCCGCTGAACTGTCTCGATGAGTTTCATACCAAAAATCGGTGCGGGAGAAACCAAAAGCACTGCGTCTTCACCAATAAGCTCTTGCTGCAGTTCAGACAACGCCTCCCAATCCATTAATCCTGAAGGTTTAGCCCCACTACTTTCCGACCACCAGCGGCGAGTGCGGGTGTCCAAAACCACCAGTTTGGGTGACGTGTTAAGACAGTAACTCCAGGCTTCAAACTCAAGCACCTGAGTAATCAGATCATTCCTAACTTCCCCACCGTCTGCAATCGCATCTTGCTGAACCAGCTGCGTCCATTGCTGCGGGAATTGATCAGGGGCATTCCCCCAGCCCTGACAAAGCCAATAACCGATTAGCGCATTACCGATAATGCTTCTGGAAAACGGATGACTATAAGCCGCTTCTTCCCAACCTCGGGTTAGGTTCCAATCATCAGTAATATCATGATCATCAAAAATCATATAAACAGGAATTTGAGCTAAAGCACGCTGAACGTCAGGTAAACCGTTAACAAATAGATCAATCTCTCTCTGTTCATCTAAGTATCGATCGATATATTTATCTGAAACTTCGCCTGCGTTTAGTGAGATATGACGCCAAAGCTGTGGTGACCAGACCAAGAAATACATCGCCAACATCTCAGCCAATGTAATCAGATGATTGTGTGCCGTATCCGCAGTAAATATCGGTTTCTCTGCTCCGGCAAAAAAGCGATCGGCCAAATCTTGCCCTGCAGGTGTTTGCGGTAGCAACTCTTCACGTTCGTAATAACAATGCTCACTTTTATAAAGTTCGGCGCTGTTCCTTACCGTAGCTCCCTCTATCAACTCAGGCGCTAAACCGAGTAGATCTATCGTCTGATGTATGGCCGATAGCATTGGCCCAGCGACATCGTCCGCATAGATCTGATCACCCGACATCATCAAAAGCGCAGGGCGAGATTCAATATCGTCTATTGAACTTTCTAATACTTGATCGACGCGTAGCAGCGCATCTTCGGATGCATAGTGAGGTTTACGGCAAGAACCATGCAGCACCTGATCCAGCTGAGTTTTTAGGGCAAACTTGGGGCGGTCTTCACCTGGATAAACCAGGTGGGGCAACAGGCTTTTTAAATTCTGAATTTCACCCCGAACTTCACACTCAAGATCATAAGAAAACCAAGTATCAGTGGAGAGGGAGTGCTCCGGCCGATACTCAATTAAATTGATAAAAGCAGATTTACCCACCTGAATAGATTGGTTAATCGAAGCACAATCTACCTGAGCAACAAGCTCCTGCTCCTGATAAAAATGGAAAGAGCCTTTTAAGGGCTCAGAGGTAACCAGCCACAAAGCAACTTGGTCAGGCGTAACTTTGCGCAACAAAGGCCCAGCAATAATAAAAGGCAACAACGTATTCTGTTTTTCAGATATGCCTAAAGCGTTCGTCATCGGTGATTCGAATCCATCTTTTACTAACTAAATCTAACTCCCCTACAGTCTAACGACCTTTTGACTGTAGGTTCAAATACCATTTTGGGGCTTTATCTAGAGACTTTTAATAAATAGTTTATCAGCTAAATCACTGAGCTTTATAAACATCTGTGTCGGGATGGAAGGTATACCAAGCAAACCAAAACGAGTTGACTGCCGGATAAGGTTTACCTGTTTCAGTATCGACAACCTCCCCCGTACGAGACGATGCATTAAACTGCAGTTTAAACTGCCGGCCATTAAAATCGTCTAGCAGCTCATTATTTGATGTTTTGGATAGTTCAGCAAAGGGATACGCCTTAAATGTTCCATCCACCTCCACACCCAAAACTCTTTCTTTGGGATGGTAAGCTTGGCTTCGGAACTCCACAGGAAAATACAGCACAGGGCTTTCGTCATAACTGCCATAAGGACTTTGAGAATAGTCCCTTGAATATCCAGTATTACGACTGAGCACTTCACCATCGGGGTAACGAGCTTTCCACTCTTTCCAGGTCATCTGATTCAATGGTAATTGAATGAGTTTTTGACCTTTGAATTTCCCGGTCACGGCCTGACTTTTTAACTGTGACCAGAGAGAATCTGACTGACGATCGTAGAGCAGAACATCACTGTTATATAACAAGCCAGAGACACCAAAGGTCAGCGCCTCACCATTCATATCAGCAGAAAACGCCATGCCTGTTCCGCATAGAGGACAATAACTGATCACAACAGGCTGACCGCCAAAATTATCATTCACGATCTCATGCCAGTTTAAGATATTAATAGGATATGCACGGGTAATACCGGCCAAGGTTAGGCTCAACACTTGTTGATCATCATGCCAACCGCCCGCTTGCTTCGCCGCTATAAATTCAGGCCTATCAATAGAAGGAATGCCATCACGCGCTGGCCCGCCTGGAAGGATTTTTTCGGCTGGGATTAGACTATCGGAAAGATCAAACCCATTATGCTCAGCAAACACCGAACACGACTTAAAACAAACCAAGGTGACGAGTATTGCGATAAGGAAGGCTAAAAGGCTTGTCCGTGAAAACATAGTGCAGTCTCAAAATTCCAGTTACTGGTTTGAGCACAAAAGAGGACAATGATTCAATTTAATTGTCCCGCCCCTTTCAATTCCTTGTGTTATGATGCCCGCAGATTTTACTTGTAGCAGAGAAGCAACAATGAAAAACAGTTTTTACTACGACTTAGAGTCTGGCGATAAAGGCAGCCAAACAGATCTAAGCGCGGCACTTGATAACCTTCGCTATAACGAAGACGGTCTGATCCCCGCGATTGCTCAGCAAGCAGAGACTGGCGAAGTGTTAATGATGGCGTGGATGAACCGCCTTTCCATTGAAGAAACACTAAAAACTGGCCAAGTGTGTTATTGGTCTCGTTCACGCCAAAGCTACTGGCGTAAAGGCGAAAGCTCAGGCCACGTACAAAAGCTAGTTGAGATGCGTATCGATTGTGATGGCGATACGCTTTTATGCCTAGTGAATCAGTCGGGTCCGGCTTGCCATACAGAACGTTCTAACTGTTTCTTCCACGCTGTAAAAGAAGACAAGATTGAGATCATTTCTGAATCTTGCTGCAAATAAGCAATTTCAGATAGATATAAAAAAACCATGCCTTGGCATGGTTTTTTTTGTTTTGATCAAGGCTGATTAGCCTTTAGAACGCTCTTTTTGCGCTGCGCGATAAGCGGCTTTGGCATCACGATGCGCTTGAACAGCATCTTGCACATCAGAACCTAGGTGAGATTCACCACGCTCCTTCGCTAGCTGTACTTGATGTTCACGTTCACGGAAACGCTGCTTTTGTGAATCACTCATCTTTTCGATACAGTGCACACAGCTCACACCCTTCTCGTACGAAGCGAGTTGCTTTTCCTCTTCTGTAATTGGCATACGGCACGCGTGACATTGATCGTAGTCACCTACTTCCAAGCCATGTTTTACAGAAACGCGGCTATCAAAGACAAAGCAATCACCTTTCCACATCGAATCTTCTTCATCTACCTCTTCAAGGTACTTCAGAATACCGCCTTCTAGGTGATAAACCTCATCAAAACCCTGCTCTTTCAAATAGGCTGTCGATTTTTCACAACGAATACCGCCAGTGCAGAACATGGCCACTTTCTTGTTCTTCTCTGGATCAAGATTTTCAGCAACGTACTGAGGGAATTCACGGAATGTCTTAGTCTCTGGGTCAATCGCATTTTCAAATGTACCGATCGCCACTTCGTAGTCATTACGCGTATCGACCAAAACCACATCAGGATCAGAAATTAGCGCATTCCAATCTTTTGGTTTTACGTAGGTACCCACCACTTTTTTAGGGTCGATACCTTCAACACCCATAGTCACAATCTCTTTTTTCAATTTAACTTTGGTACGCATAAAAGGATTGCTGGTATCGAACGACTCTTTGTATTCGATAGGATTCAGGCGGTCATCTTGCTGCAACCACGCTAGCACTGTATCAATACCTTCGCGGCTTCCCGCGATCGTGCCGTTGATACCTTCATTAGCTAGCAATAAAGTTCCGCGCACGCCTACCTTTTGCATGCAATCGGACAATGGTTCTCTTAATGCTTCAAAGTTTTCCAGTGTAACGAATTTATAAAGAGCACAAACAACCGTCTGCTCTTCTGTATTTTGGGGTAAATCAGACATACAAGCTCCGCTAATTGGGACGTAAACCCAACGCAAAATATAAAGCCCCAGCCAATTTGACTGAGGCGACAACAATTTATCTGCACAACAGCAGATCTTGGGCGAAGATACTACCACAAAAACCAAGCGTTTAACTCAGGTACTTTGCATATTCTCCTCGATAAACACTCAACAATTTCATAATCCGAAATTGCCTTCCAAATATCTGGTCTAGAATAACTAGTTATCAACGCAGGGAAATTGCCCTGCCTAGCTATTCTTAAACTGGTCATAAACTTGAAGTCTCGTCTTTGAGGTTAACTGTATGAAAGTTTCACACAAGGTTGCCCTACTCGCTTCCACTGTTGTTGTCCTAACCTTTGCTATCTATTCATGGATTCAATACAGCAGCGTCAGAGATGCTCTGTATGAGAAAACAGAGCAAAGTACCCAAGAAGCCACCTTGGTCCTGAGCTATCAGATAACCAACTGGCTCAACGCCAAATTAAAACTGATCGATATGATGGCGGAGAGCATCAACGCAGACTTTTCTCAAGAAACCATACAGTCCACCTTCGATAATCCAATCCTTAAAAAAGAGTTTATTTTGATTTTTGGTGGCCTAGATACCGACGGTAAAAAGATAACCAATGACCCAGAATGGAACCCAACAGGTTGGGATGCACGAAAACGCCCTTGGTACCCTTATGCAAAACAAAATGACAGAGCGGTATTAACCGACCCTTATGCCGATGCTGCCAGTGGCGAAATCCTTATCTCAGCCGTAGCTAACTTCTACGATAACCGTCAATTCAAAGGCGCATTTGGTGGCGATCTAAGCTTAAAGACCGTATCCGATGCTCTGAACACCCTTAACTTCAACAACACCGGTTACGCATTCCTGCTCAACTCAAACGGCAACATAATCAGCCATCCCAACGCAGATATGAATGGTAAATCCATCAATGAGTTATTCGATGGCACTGCACCTAGCTTTAACCGTGAGCTAGCCGAATCATCCGTTAACGGCGATACCGTATTTGTCTCTTTTAGTAGGCTAGAAGATCTTCAAGGTAGCCAATGGCTAATAGGTGTAGTTTTAGATAAAGGCCTTGTAATGGCCGATGCTAATCAAATAGGTATCACTGCTCTCATTGCAACGATTATCAGCGCTCTTATCTGCAGCGGTGCTTTATATGTGACCGTATCTAAGCAGCTACTTCCTCTAGAAAACCTTCGTAGCTCATTAGTCGAGATAAACAGTGGCGAAGGCGATCTGACCAAGCGCCTAGAAGTTAAAACTCAAGATGAGTTTGGCCAAGTATCTACGGACTTCAACCAGTTTATTGGCTACCTTCAGGATCTAATCATTCGGGTAAAACAGATCTCCTCAGATGTACGCTCGAATAGTGACCACACCTTCAATTCAGCTTCTACAGCAGCTAATGAGCTTGAAAAACAACTATACGAGCTCGATCAATTAGCCACAGCAATGCACCAAATGTCCGCCACTGCTCAAGACGTAGCAACTAATGCACAGCATGCTGCAGATTCTGCACAACGCGCGGACTCAGCAGCCAGTGATGGTGTGGCGGTCGTGTCAAAAACGACAGCATCGATTAGCCACTTAGCGGGAGATATGGAAAACATTGTGAATACCGTCAACGAGCTAGCCGGTTACAGTAACAATATCGAATCCATACTCACCGTGATCACTGAGATAGCAGACCAAACCAACCTACTTGCCCTTAACGCCGCGATTGAGGCAGCCCGTGCTGGTGATAAAGGCCGAGGCTTTGCCGTAGTAGCCGACGAAGTCCGTGCTCTCGCCTCCAGAACTCAGCAATCGACTGAAGAGATCAAAGATATGATTCAGCAGCTCCAGTCTGGTGTAAGAAACGCTGAAACAACCATCACACAAAGCCGTGAACTAGCAGCACAAACACAAGACGTTGCCAGCGAAGCGAATAATGTTTTGAATACTATCCGCGACAACATCCAAGAAATTAACCAGATGACAGTGCAGATTGCCACCGCGGCAGAACAACAAAGTGCTACATCAGAAGAGATCAACCGTAACACCACTAATATCCGCGACCTCAGCCAATCGGTGGCTAACAACGCAAAAGAACAGGAAGCCAACTGCCATCAAATGACTGACCTGACGCGTAAGCAAGATGCTGAACTTGGGAAGTTTAAGGTTTAAGAGCAGGACGCTGCTGCGCAGCTGTAGGGGAAAGCTGCTAGTTGTTAGTGACTAGAAAAAAGCTTTGAGGCGCAAATCGTAGGGTGCAATAGCGAAACGTATTGCACCGTTAGAATTATGTATTTGTGTAATACGCTCCGCTATTACACCCTACTTGCTTACAAGTTCGATATCAGGAAAATTATCCGCCACTTCCTGATAGGTTTTGCTGTTGGTAAGCACCTCTATCACAACCGACAAAGGCTCAGCCCAAATTTCAGGTAAATCTGCTTCCCCTTCCGTCACTATCGGAAAAGCTAATTTCTCGATCGGCGGACAGAATTTAGCCGAAACGCCCTCTTTGTTTCCCCTAGCGTCCGCGCGATACCAGCCATACCTCTCTAGATATATGGCGTTAAGACCATGAAGACAAAAAGGAGGGACATCTGTAATTGTCAGACGTTGATAACATAAGCCAGCAGGAATGTTATTAGCCCGTAACAGCGCAGCCAACAGGTGGCTTTTAGCGTAGCAATAGCCTGTACGATGCTTTAGAACATCTGATGCCTTGCAAGTTACAGGGTTTAGCTCGTTATCCTGGCTATGCCTTATTTCATCACGCACAAATTCAAAACATCGACTAGCAATCTCTTCTGGATCAGGGGAACCACCAGCAAGGTCTTTCGCCTGAGTGAAAACATCAGTATGTTCCCAATCAATAAATTCTGAAGATGCTAAATATTTATTCATTTGCGAGCTCGTATAAGACAGCTAATTGGCCGCCTAGTTAACTAATTTCCAACAACATATATAAAGACTTTGAACGCCGCACTTAGTTTAAAGCAAGCATCAAACATGACAACTTATCTTATGCCCTGAGTCTTTTCCTCTAGCGGAGCGTCCTAAAAGGCGAAGCCGATCTCTAGCTGCGCAGCAGCGCCCTCTAGCGAAGCGTCCTTCTTTAATCGTTCCTTGCTATTAAAAAAAGGAATATATTCTTCAGATACACATAAACAAATGAGTACCTCTTATGCTCGATGTCTCGGATATCATCCTTCTCAAAACCGTTGCTGAGGAAGGGAGTATTAGCAAAGCTGCGGAAAAGCTGCATATGTCTCAGCCGACCTTGAGCAAGAAGATTGCACGTTTAGAAAAAGTATTAAAAGTTGAGCTGTTCCATAGACAAAGTACAGGAATGAACCCAACAGCGATTGCCAATTACTTGATTGAGAGTGGTGAGCAGCTTCGTGCAAAGCTGGATACTTTATGTCGTCATGTTGAGCTTCTATCCAACCTTGAAGGTGGGACATTAAAGATCGGGGTGAGCCCTATTGTTGAGCAACTACTTTTCCCAAAAGTTCTGATGGACTTTGTCGAAGAGTCCAACAATATAGAGATCTCATTTAAGGTGGATCTACCACAGAAGATACCGAGCTTAGTGCTTAACGGTGAGATTGATATAGGTATTGGCCCTGCACTACCTCAAGAGCGCGCTTCCGAATTAGTCATCAGAAAGGTTCAAAGTGCACGCATTGTCTTTGTAGTTAGAGCCGGCCACCCATTAACTGAAAGCAAAGGGACCCTCCCTACCGATGAGCTTAATAATTTCCCGGGTATAGGTCCTAGCGTAAACAAGTCCATGTCAGAGTTTTTACAAGAAAACGATGTTTACCTACCGTTTAAAATCACATGTGATAATTACCAGATCGCTAAATCGATCGTTATGACTTCCGATTACTTCACCGGTGGCCCGAGAGAGCTATTTACTAAAGAGTTAGATTCCGGGGAATTAGTGCAATTAGATATTGCTGAAGAGATACCTTGGCAATCCTACTGCATTACACGTCAAGAAACTGAATATGCACCTGCGGTTAAGAAATTCATTCAGATTCTGGAACAATATTCAGATACATAACCCCGTTCTGTAATAAGAGCTACCCGTAACTCTCTGAAATAAAATTATTATTCATTATTTTTATTACCCTTAGTAATTTTTGTAAATTCCTTAATACCTAGCTAGCGACTAATCTATCGATATGTTTTCAAGTGTGTGAGCGATTCCTCTGATACAGCAAGGTATGTGAATCCTTAGAAGTCCGGTAAAGCTTGAGCAATGAGAGGCATGGAAAGCGATTAAATGACTTTAGCCAGGGTAATAAGATGACTAATTTGAACCACATCTCGCCAGATAATTTACAGATCACCTTTCAGACGATGCGTGGCGCATACAATGCGCAACCAGCACCCTCTTATGCTGGACGCGTAACTGTCCTTAAAACCCTTAAGGCCTCTGTCATTAAACATGAGCAAGCGATCTATGATGCTTTGAAAAAAGATTACGGTTATCGCAGTGAGTTCGACACGCTTATTGCCGATGTACTTCCTAGCGTCGCGGGCATTAACTACGCGCTAAAAAATCTAAAGAAATGGATGAAACCTTCTAAACGTCATGCCGGTTTGATGCATTTCCCTTCATCGGTGAAAGTCCACTACCAACCTTTAGGTGTGGTCGGTGTTATTACACCTTGGAACTTCCCGGTATTCCTTGCACTCGGGCCTGCAATTCAAGCTTTGGCTGCAGGTAATAGAGTGATGATCAAAATGAGCGAGTTCACGCCTAATGCCAATCAAGTGCTACGCGAGATCGTTAAAGAGCTTTCCGAGTATATTCAGATTATTGAAGGCGAAGCCGATGTAGGTGCAGCGTTCTCAGCATTGCCATTTGATCATCTGATTTTTACAGGCTCATCTGCGGTAGGCAAACTTGTCGCTAAATCGGCTGCTGATAATTTAACCCCGATTACGCTAGAGCTGGGTGGAAAATCTCCAACCATCATTGATGACCAGATCAGTATGGATATTGCCGTTGATGCGGTGATCTTAGGTAAATCAGTCAACTCTGGGCAGATCTGCGTAGCTCCAGATTATATTTTTGTTCCTGAAGCGAGAGAAAACGAATTTATCTCTACCTTTATTGAGCGATACACCCAGTATCACTTGAACGGTGATAACCAGAACACCCAAACTCATATCGTTAGCGAAAGACAATATGATCGTTTAATGGCGTTTATTGAGGACACCAAAAGTAAAGGTGGCAAGCTTCACCCAGTCAAAGCAATAGAGAGTGATGCAGGACGACGTGTCTACCCTCACCTAGTGACTCAAGTATCTGAGGATATGAGTATTCTAAAAGAGGAAATTTTTGGGTCGATCCTACCAGTCATGACCTACAACAAAATCGAAGAGGTAACACGTTATATCAATGAGCGCCCAAGGCCACTTGCGTTGTATATCATGTCGAAGGATAACGCTTTAATTGATTACCTGTTAAACAACACCCATAGCGGTGGCGTATCGATTAATGACACTGCTTTGCACGCAGCTGCAGATGATGCTCCCTTTGGTGGTGTAGGTAATTCAGGTATGGGTCACTATCACGGTTACGAAGGCTTCCAAACTTTTTCGAAAGCGAAAACAGTACTTCACTCAAGTCCTTGGTTACCTAAAAACGCCTTTATTCTTAAAAACCGTGATTTTGTTTATAAGATTTTGCGAAAGTTTTTACTGAAATAATTTTGTGAAAAAAACTAAGATCCAATCAGCTCCTGCTACTGAATCAGGGAGCTGATTAGCACTTCCAATCAATCTCTATCCTTACGCCTCATTACCATCTATGGAGCTAAAAAAGATCGTCTAAACTTATTAAATATCTGATAAGGAGACTGAAATGACTAGCAGTTCATGGATACTCACGGCTAGCTGCCCCAGCGAACTGGGTACGGTTGATGCTGTGACGGGTTTTCTCTACGAAAACGAACACTATATAGAAGAGCTCCACTCCTTTGATGACGAGAGTAGTCAGCGTTTTTTTATCCGAGCATGCTTCAGAACCAATAGTCACTTTGATAAGAGTACATTCAGCCAGCGCTTTTCTCTCAGAGCTGAAAAGTTTGATATGCAATGGGAGTTACAGCCTAGTGATTACAAGCCCAGAGTTGTGATTCTGGTGTCTAAATTTGATCACTGCCTCAATGACCTGCTCTACAAAAAACAGATTGGTCAGCTAAACATCGAGATACCCGCGATCATTTCTAACCACCCCGATCTGAAAGATCTAGCAGACTGGTATCAGATCCCTTATCACCATCTTCCAATCACGCCAGAAAGTAAACAGCAGCAAGAACAGCAACTCTGGAAAATAATTCAGGAGACAAACGCCGATCTCGTTGTATTAGCTCGATATATGCAAGTGCTTTCTGATGAGCTCTGTCAAAAACTGGAAGGCTGGGCAATCAATATCCATCACTCACTCTTACCCGGCTTTAAAGGCGCAAAGCCCTATCATCAGGCTTATGAGAAAGGCGTGAAAACGGTGGGCGCTACCGCACACTATATCAATGCAGATCTCGATGAAGGCCCTATCATTGCCCAAGGGATAGAACCTGTTGACCATACCTACTATCCAGAAGATCTAATCGCTAAAGGAAGAGATATAGAACGCATCACACTCTCTCGAGCGGTGAAATACCATATTGAGAAACGGGTATTTCTCAATGGCAATAGGACGGTGGTTTTTAAGAAATAGGACGCAGCTGCGCAGCTAGAGATCGGCTTCGCCTTTTAGGACGCTTCGCTAGAGGACGCCGCTACGCGGCTAGAGGAAAAGCCTTTGCGGCATGGATCGTACGGATTTGTGTAATACGCTCCGCTATTACACCCTACTGGCTGGTTGATGAAACTCGATTACATTGTCATCAGGATCTCTAATAAAGAAAAACTGAGCACCCTCGTATTCAACTTCTCCAGTAATCGGGAAACCAAGCTCCTCAATGCTGTTTTTTGCGGAATTGTAATCGGTTATTTCAAGGGCAATATGTGTATAGCCGGGGTATTTAAGGTCTGCTTCCATCAACATATTCTTTTTAGGTGCCTCTTTAGAGGCATTCAAAATAAGATTGATGTTTATTCCCGATGGATGCTCAATAATGGCAACAGGCTCTGGCCCCACAGGACCAACAATAAATTCAAATCCAAGCTTCCCATAGAATTCACGAGAAACCTCCATATCCCGAACTCTCAAGCCTACATGATTTATTCTGGTGATCTCTTTCATGATATTTCCTAGATGTTGGGATTTATAGAGGCAGCTAACGCCCAGATCAACTGTGTAGCAAGCAGGCGGGCTTTTTGGAACAAAAAGCATGACAGTTTGAGGAGCCAGATTGCAGCTGTTTGTTATGCATTTTTACCTACTACACTTTCCATAAGACCACTTTCTAGAGCTTGTTCAAAGCTATCCTCTATGAACTCTACCTTTGATGATAGGCCTCTATAAGCTTGCCTAGCTGCCTCTGTCAAATAAGGATTCACAACTGTTAGCTCCGCATCGTTTCTTAAGTTTTTTGCAAAGAATGCTTTTATATGTATGTCAGCATCTGGAAATGAATACCCAATGAAGACAATTTTCTTTGCTGATCTAATTTCTAGTTGAGCTTCGTATATGAGATTTTGTACAACTGGATGCTTCAATATTTTACTATGTGTTGGGGGAACAATCAGAGTTGAGAGAGGATAGCCATCTCTAGGGCACAATTCAGCATTATCAATGTCTCCCATCCATGAAGGATCAAACCTAGGGAGTTCGCCGGTATCTAAATCTATATGTTTATTCCAAGGTGTAAGAACTGCCTGCGAGCAACAATTACAATATTTCCAGTTTAGGCTTCCATGAAGCTTAATTAATTTTATTGGTCGAGGATCACAATTGTCCCAATCGGGAATCGGCTCTCTGGGGTTGACCCACCAGTCAAAACCTATTAGTCCATCTTCTTTTGTGTAATTCAGAAAATCTATACAATAATCAATTAACCCGTGTCTTGGGTATAACCACCTATCAAAAGCATCGTCTATTTGATTATCGTAATTTGTAGTTATTATTGAAAAATTTCTATTCGTTTCAATTGCGCGCTCCCACAAAAATGAGTAAACGCTGTCATTCTCTCGGCCCTTTACTTCTCTCTCCCGCTTTGTAAGCGGGGATTTTGCTGACTTCGAAGTTATGAAATAAATTAGTTTAACCAGAGATTCTTTAAGTAGCCTCAGTTTTTCAAGAGTGTAGACCTTACATAAGGCAACATCATTATCGATGAAGTAATCTATGTATGAGAAAATAGTCTCCAATGAGGGATATGTATTGCTTTCCTCTGAATACGAAAAGTTGTTAGTGATAAAGGCACACACAATCTTCCTTAACTCTGAATTTTCAAATTCTTCATCTTTAGGAGAGAGTATCTCAGGAACTATATCTTTCTGAAGAGGCACTCCATCACTATAGGAAGCTCCCGCACCTAAGAAAAACAAACAGTCCCTTTCTTTCTGGTATTCAATAAACACTATCTATCCTCAAGTGCATAACATTTTTATATACGAGGCTCCGTATATCTACCCATGCCAGACATCCATCTATCTGTTTTATAGCTATTTTTGACTTAGCCCTAGACTGAAGGCAAGCATCAACCATACCTAATATCTCAATCAAACCATAAAAAAGGGCGTAACGGTTAACCCATTACACCCTACTTTCTAATCAAACTCTGTATTTGCCCTTTAGATTTTTCTCTAGCGAAGCGTCCTAAAAGGCGAAGCCGATCTCTAGCTGCGCAGCAGCGTCCTCTAGCGTAGCGTCCTGAATCTATTTAAGAACATCCTTCGCAAAATCCTGCTGACGAATAGTCTGGATATAGTTCAGTACGTTTTCGTGCTTAGCTACCAGTGGCTTACCTACTTCATTGCCTTCGATGTAATCGATAATCGGGATCAAGATTAGGTCTGCAGCCGTAAGTTCGTAACCACAGATAAAAGGATAATCAGCTAGTTGATCAGCAACGATGGATAGTGCGTTTTCGATACCTGGCACTGCTGCTTCTACTTTATCCATGCGTACTGTGCCGTTTTCACCTTTCGGGAAGATGAACTCAAGCAATACTTTACGCACGATTTCAAAATCGACATAGATACCGCTGATTCCACTCCACGCTTCAACTTGAGCTTGAGCATATGGATCAGTTGGATAAAGTTTTGCGCCACCGTATTCATTTTCTAAGTAATGCAGAATCGCAACGGTCTCTGGAATTGGCCCTTTCTCAGTTAGAAGCACTGGAAATTTGGTATATGGGTGGATCGCTTTATGGCCTGGGGTATGAAAACCCACTGCTTCGCCATCCACTTGTGTAGTTACCTCGTAAGGCAGTCCTTTTAGCTCGCAAGCCATCATCACACTGCGCACAAATGTACTGAAAGATGGACCATAAATTCGGATTGGTGCAGTCATGCTTAAACTCCTGTTATCTAATTCGGTTAACTCATTCGGTTAACTACCTGAGCTCCACTTTATTGACCGACACAATATGTTCAAGAACATATTTTAAACTTATGCCATACTCCGGCATAAGCAAGTACAGGAGTAGTTTTTATGGGGTGGACGGCTGAACAAAAGCAGCAGAGTCGTAAAAAGATTATTGATAGCGCTGCAGAACTCTTTACCAAAGATGGCTTTGATAAAGTGGCGATTAACGATGTGATGAAACACGCCGGTCTAACCCGAGGGGCGTTTTACAATCACTTTGAATCTAAGAGCGATCTCTACGCCGAAGCGATATTGAGCGCTGCTCACCTAGCTAAAAGTCATACCATTGAACGCTCTGGTTTTCAGTTGTCGGATATTATTGAAACTTACCTGAGCGACAAACATCGGAATGGTGAGTTCTGCTGTCCATTAGCGTTTTTAACCACCGACATTCATCAACGGGATGATCAGGTCCGTACCACCTATACCCGCGTACTGAAAGGCTTTATCAATAATATCCATGAGCTAAATGAAGGCCAGCCAGCCCTCGATGAGAGCGAAGCGATTAAGAAAGCAGTGCTAATGATTGGTGGGGTTGCGATTGCCAGAGCGGTTAATGAGGACGATTTTGCAGAACAGCTATTAAGTGCCTGCCGCGAAGGAGTTAATAAGGGCGGGTAAGAATCGGATAAAGGCAGGAAGAAACAGCCTGGTGCGGATAAAATCAGCCAAAAACGAAAAACCGGCTAAAAGCATCTCTGCTCTTAGCCGGTTTTAGCTGACCTTAGCTGCTACTAGCGGGTCTTAATTTATTTCCCCCACGAATCACGCAGGCCAGCGGTACGGTTAAATACCAACTTATCAGCTGTAGAGTCTGAATCTACGCAGAAGTAACCGGTACGCTCAAACTGGTAAGCGCTTTCCACTGCTGCATCAGCTAGACCTACTTCACAACGGCTGTCAGTTCTAACCACTAGAGATTCTGGGTTGATGAACTCAAGGAAATCTTTTTCCTTATCGCCTGTTGGGTTTGCTTCGGAGAACAAACGATCGTACTCGCGCACTTCACAAGGTACAGAGTTATCAGCAGATACCCAGTGTACAACGCCTTTAGCTTTGTAGCCTTCTGGATTCGCGCCGGCAGTTGCAGGATCGTAAGTACATTTCAATTCAACAACGTTACCATCCGCATCTTTGATAACTTCTTGGCAGGTAATAACGTAAGAACCACGTAGACGAACAGCAACACCTTGCGTTAGACGCTTCCACTTACGTGGCGGTACTTCAGCAAAGTCGTCTTGTTCGATAAGAATGTTACGTGTAAAAGGAACTTTACGAACACCCATCGTTTCATCTTTAGGATGCTTAGGCAGCTCGAACCACTCTTCCTGACCTTCGTCATAGTTAGTGATTGTGACTTTCAGTGGCTGAACAACACACATTGCACGCGGTGCATTTTTATCTAGATCTTCACGCACGAAGAATTCGAACTGAGCCATATCAACTGTGCCGTCAGTTTTAGCAACCGCTAGGCTGTCACAGAAGTTACGTACAGAAGCTGGCGTATAACCACGACGACGTAGGCCAGAGATAGTTGGCATACGTGGGTCATCCCAACCATTGACATGGTTCTCATCAACAAGCTGCTTCAGCTTACGCTTACTTGTTACTGTGTAGTTTAGGTTTAGACGACCAAACTCATACTGACGTGGCTGTGATGGTACAGGTAGGTTTTCGATGAACCACTCGTACAATGGACGGTGATCAGCAAACTCCAGGGTACAAATCGAGTGCGTTACGCCTTCAATCGCATCTTCTTGGCCATGTGCAAAGTCGTAGCTTGGGTAGATGCACCACTTGTCACCTGTTTGGTGGTGAGACTCTTTACGAATACGGTAAAGAATCGGGTCACGCAGGTTCATGTTAGACGATGCCATGTCGATCTTAGCGCGCAGTACACAGCTACCTTCGTCAAACTCACCCTTGCGCATGCGTTCTAGAAGGTCAAGGTTCTCTTCAGGTGAACGCTCGCGGAACGGGCTGTCTTTACCTGGTTCAGTTGCCCAACCACGGTATTCTTTTGCTTCTTCTGGGCTCAGGTCACAAACGTATGCTTTGCCTTCACGAACAAGGTGCTGTGCCCACTCGTAGAACTGATCAAAGTAGTTTGACGCGTAACGAACTTCACCCGCCCACTTAAAACCTAACCATTCAACGTCTTGCTTGATCGCATCAACGTATTCTTGATCTTCTTTGGTCGGGTTAGTGTCATCAAAACGTAGATTACATTCGCCGTTATATTTGTCAGCAGTGCCAAAGTTCAGGCAGATAGACTTTGCGTGGCCAATGTGAAGATAACCATTTGGCTCTGGCGGAAAACGCGTAACAACTTTTCCGTTGTTCTTACCGTCTTCCAGATCCTGTTCAATCACCTGATGAATAAAGTTAGTAGGTTTACTGCTTTCTGTATTGCTCATAAAAACGTCTTAATCCCGACATTGCATGAATTCTGAATTGCCCCGAAACGCGTCCACATCTATAGGGCATAAATTGTTGTACATTATAAACGGATGCGCAGCCTAATTGGCAGTGAATATCAGTAAGATTTTTTCAATAAATTTCTAAGTAATCCCCGCATACCAAAAAGGCCTCCTACAATTCTTTGGAGTTGGTACTTTAGAACCAATTATTCGCCACTTAGGAATAAACAGTGATGCGTTTCTCTTAGACTTGCGTATAATGGGCCAGTCAAAGGCGAAGAAGTGGACTTTACAACAATGATCATCCTCCATACTAATTTTGGTGATATCTCTATAGAGCTAGACCACGAAAAAGCTCCGAAAACAGCAGCAAACTTCGAGCAATATGTCACGGAAGGCTTTTACGATGGCGTTATTTTCCATCGTGTAATCAATGGCTTCATGATCCAAGGCGGCGGTTTTGAACCAGGTATGGTACAAAAAACTACTCGCGAAACTATTGAAAACGAAGCAGACAACGGTCTATCTAATGCGGCAGGCACTATCGCTATGGCACGCACAATGGATCCACACAGCGCATCTGCACAGTTCTTTATTAATGTTTCTGACAACACTTTCCTTGACCATACAGCTAAAACAACTGAAGGCTGGGGCTACGCGGTATTTGGTAAAGTTGTTGACGGTATGGATGTAGTTAACAAACTTAAAGCTGCATCGACTACTATCCGCGCAGGCCATCAAGATGTACCGGTTGAAGATATCATCATCGAGTCAGCTGAAATCGTTACAGAAGAAGTAGAAAGCGCAGAAGAAGAATAATGCCCGTATACTTTGTCTCAGATATACATCTGAAACCCGAACGCCCGGATCTTTCCCGGGCGTTTTCGTATTTTCTAGAACATACTGCTACCGATGCAACGCAGTTGTATCTTCTAGGGGATATTTTCGAAGCATGGATTGGCGATGATTGCCCTACCCCTGGCTTGGATGAGCTTTTACAGCAACTCAAAACAATGAGTGACAAAGGCTGTGAAATTTTCTTCCAACACGGCAACCGCGATTTCTTGGTAGGGGAACAGTTCTGCCAAAGCATCGGTGCCAAACTGCTACCTGAAGAATTCGTACTTTCATTGCCAATTGGCAATGCCGTGGTGCTTCATGGTGATCAGCTTTGCACCGATGATACTGAGTACATGCAGTTCCGCGCTTTGGTTCGCAATCCACAGTGGCAACAAGATTTCTTAAGTAAGTCATTAGAAGAGCGTTTAGCTATCGCTCGACAACTGAGAGACACCAGCAAACAACGCACAACCGAAAAGTCTGATTACATCACTGATGTAAATGCAGACGCGGTTAAACAATCTTTTGCTGATAACAAAGTTTCACTGATGATTCATGGTCATACCCATAGACCTGCTGTACATGAAGTGGAATTAGCTCCCGAGTCTGCGACACGTATAGTGCTTGGCGATTGGGACAAGCTCGGCTGGTATCTTAAAGTCGATCAGGATGGATACGATCTCATTAGCTTCGAAGTCGAGTGATGTAGGAGCTCACCCTGTGAGCGATAAATGATAAAAATCGCCCACGGGGGGGGGTGGGCTCCTACATAATAATCAGATGAATGTTGGTGCACCGCTATGGAAACGGAACTCATCATCTGGTGACTCAATCAGCTCTCGTTCAACTTCGCGGAAAAACGCTACGCGCTCATCAATGGGCTCACCGGCATAGTCCGCAGCAAGACCTAAGTAATCTTGGTAGTGACGACCCTCTGATTTCAGCAAAGAGCGATAGAACTTAGCCAGTTCCTCATCCAAGAACGGCGCTAATTTGGCAAAACGCTCACAAGAACGCGCTTCTATATAAGCACCAATAATGAGAACATCGATCAAACGACCTGGCTCAGATGTACGCGCATGGGTACGCATACCGCCTGCATATCTTGCAGAAGACATGTGATCATAAACCACACCTCGGTCCTGCATAATCGCCAGCACTTGCTCAAAGTGAATCAGCTCTTCACGTGCTAGACGTGACATCTTGTTTAACAACTCAAGACGATCAACATAGCGAAACATCAATGTCATTGCTGTAGAAGCCGCTTTCTTCTCACAATGCGCATGATCAATCAGAAGGATATCCTGATTCTGCAAAGCAGCTTGAATCCAAGAATCGGGAGTTTCACATGCTAAAAATTCTTTGATCTCGTCGAGAGCGTCCATTAATACCTGACCTAACACACGTTGTAATAAGGAGGCGCATTATAGCCATTGATATAAGACTTTTTAACCTAAGAAGCTCTATATTCCTTAACTGATTGATCTACTACAATAAAATGGTCCAATTTGGTTGAGTCGTACAATGCGAACTTTTTTAACGCTGCTGTTATTAGTATCAAGCCAACTTAGTGCAGACACCCTATCGATTGGTGTTCATGCTAATTACGTTAATGAGCATTTTAAATTAGCGGCTGGGAAACAGGGCTATTCGAATGTTTTGCCGGTAGAAGAGTGTCCAGCATTAGACTCTGAAGAATTAAAAGATATTCAGCGAATCACCATGGATATTATGGTCATTTGTAACGCTGTAAAATCTGCCAAGTACGTCAACCTTATTCGGCTGGTGCCATACCCCAATGTTACACGCGGCCTGCAGTTAGCCACCAATAACAAGATTGATATGGTTGGCCAATCACTGTTTGAAAGCGATCATCTCGCAGAAACAAACCTCTTAATAACCACACCCATTATTCGCAATGGCGAATTTCAAGTCGGCGTTTTTTCTACCAAAAACAGAACTGACATTTTGGAGTTAGGTGAAGATATCGATGTCACAAAACTAAGAGGCGTTACGGTCAGAAGCTGGAAAACTGACCAAACGGCCCTGAACGATATTGGAACTAAGCAAGTCAACTTACTACCCACTAGAAACCTTATTGCTAATTTTATATCCAGTGGCCGTGGAGACTTTACCCTCTCCTACCTTAAAGAGCCGGTCGTCACGAGGATCGGCGGTGAGTTAATCCGGGTATCTGGGGTAAAAGTCAGCTTTGATGCATCTCGCTCTTTTATTTTGCCGGCGCGTAATACTCAGCTTTACACTATTTTGCAAAGCTACATCCAAGAGCAAAGACAAAAATCACCAGATGCGATTCGCCAAGCTTATATACACGCAGGCTTTATTACTGAAGATTACGATCACTGGCGAGATCTTGCAGAGTAGCAGGCAAGATTAAGTAGCATTATCTTTCAGTCGTAACGAGCTTCAGAGCCAAACCAACAAAGACGGTGCCAGCGACTTTATTAATAATCGACTGACCCAATTCCGAATCTTGAATCCAACCGCGTAAACTCCCCGAAAGTAGCGCAACTGAGCTCATGACAAAGAAAGCTACAACGATAAAAACCATACTTAAGGTAAATAACTGCTGACTTAGTGAGCCAACCGCAGGGTCGGCAAACTGAGGCAGGAAGGCCATAAATAAGATCGCCAATTTAGGATTAGTAGAACTCATCAGAATTCCACGACGATAGAGTTGCATCGCACTAAGCTGTGGCTGCTCTGACATAGATACCTTGGCAGCAGCCGCACGAAAAGAGATAAACGCTAAATAAAGTAGATAACCCACACCAACGATTTTAAGCAGGGTAAACGCCAAAGCACTGGCCTGAAATATTGCAGCCACACCTAAAGTGACAGCAACGGTGTGAAATAGCAGACCGGTACACAAGCCCAAGGTGACAATTATCCCGGCTTTACGACCATGAAGAATCGATTGAATCAAAACAAAAATATTATCAGGCCCCGGCGCATAGGAAATTAACGTAGACGCAATAATAAATCCGATTAACACATCAACACTTAACATACTTATATCTACCTAAATAAATCATCTATCGGGCGATCATAATCCGTCATCACAATCATTCAAATCCCCTATTTAATCTAATTCCTTTAACTTTTTTAGGTTACGACCCCTTTATTACGGCTCAGCACCTTCTCGAATTCAAAACGCCACTAAACAGTGCAATTTAATTTTTTACCCCACAAACCCCGCCTATTCCTTTTATATCAATAAGTTAAATTCAAAAATTCAGTTAAAAAAACTAGCAGCAATTATAAAAGCCTTCCGTTAATACCCAATCATCGATAAATCTCAGCAGAAAGAAGTATTTCCTTGTAATTTTTCTTCGAAAAGTCATAAAAAACCTTGTATACTGTCGCGCAATTTTAGGACCTCACTTAGTCGAGTATAGAGATGACAGACTTAACCAAGTACAGAAACATCGGTATTTTCGCGCACGTAGATGCGGGTAAAACCACAACAACAGAACGTATCCTTAAGCTTACTGGTAAGATCCATAAGATGGGTGACGTTCACGATGGCGAAGCTACTACTGACTTCATGGAGCAGGAAGCTGAGCGTGGTATCACAATCCAGTCTGCAGCGACGACTTGTTTCTGGAAAGACCACCGCATGAACATCATCGATACTCCGGGCCACGTAGACTTCACAGTTGAAGTATACCGTTCCCTAAAAGTACTTGACGGTGGTGTAGGTGTATTCTGTGGTTCCGGTGGTGTAGAACCTCAGTCTGAAACTAACTGGCGTTACGCAAACGAGTCTGAAGTAGCTCGTTTGATCTTCGTAAACAAACTAGACCGTCTTGGTGCTGACTTCTACCGCGTTGTAGATCAGGTTAAGAACGTACTAGGCGCTAACCCACTAGTAATGACCCTACCAATCGGCCGTGAAGACAACTTCACAGGTGTAGTAGACGTTCTATCTCAAAAAGCTTACATCTGGGACGATTCTGGTCTTCCAGAGAACTACGAAGTAACTGACATCCCTGCTGATCTAGTAGACGATGCGGCTATGTACCGTGAGCAACTAATCGAAACTGCTCTAGAGCAAGACGAAGACCTAATGATGGAATACCTAGAAGAAGGTACTGAGCCTTCTCTAGAAGAGATCCAGCGTTGCATCCGTGAAGGTACTCGTAAGCTAGACTTCTTCCCAACTTTCTGTGGTTCTGCATACAAGAACAAAGGTATCCAGCTTGTTCTAGATGCTGTTGTTGACTACCTACCAAACCCAGTAGAAGTTGATGCTCAGCCACTAACTGATAAAGAAACTGGTGAGCCAACTGGCGAAGTAGCTACAGTAGCTGTAGATGAGCCATTCCGTGCACTTGCATTCAAGATCATGGATGACCGTTTCGGCGCTCTAACTTTCGTACGTGTATACTCTGGTGTTCTTAACAAGGGTGACACAATCCTTAACTCTTACACTGGCAAAACTGAGCGTATCGGCCGTATGGTTGAGATGCACGCTGATGACCGTACTGAGCTAGATTCTGCTCAAGCTGGCGACATCATCGCAATTGTTGGTATGAAGAACGTTCAGACTGGTCACACTCTATGTGATCAGAAGAACCCTTGTACTCTTGAGCCAATGATCTTCCCTGAGCCAGTAATCTCTATTGCTGTAACTCCTAAGGACAAAGGTTCTACTGAGAAAATGGGTATCGCTATCGGTAAGATGGTTGCAGAAGACCCATCTTTCGTAGTTGAAACTGACGAAGATTCTGGTGAAACAATCCTTAAAGGTATGGGTGAACTTCACCTAGACATCAAGGTAGACATCCTTAAGCGTACTTACGGCGTTGAGCTAGAAGTAGGTAAGCCACAGGTTGCATACCGTGAAACTATCACTCAGTCTGTTGAAGACAGCTACACGCACAAGAAGCAGTCTGGTGGTTCTGGTCAATACGGTAAGATCGATTACCGCATCAAGCCAGGTGAGCCAAACTCTGGCTTCACGTTCACTTCTACAGTAGTAGGCGGTAACGTACCTAAAGAATTCTTCCCAGCGATCGAAAAAGGCTTCGCTGGCATGATGGAACAAGGTGTACTAGCAGGCTTCCCTGTACTAGACGTTGAAATCGAACTATTCGATGGTGGCTTCCACGCGGTTGACTCCTCGGCAGTAGCATTCGAAATCGCAGCTAAAGGCGCTTTCCGTCAGTCTATCCCTAAAGCGGGTGCACAACTTCTTGAGCCAATCATGAAAGTTGACGTATTCACTCCAGATGACAACGTTGGTGATGTAATCGGTGACCTTAACCGTCGTCGTGGCATGATCAAAGACCAAGAAGCTGGCGCTACTGGCGTTCGCATCAAAGCAGACGTTCCACTATCTGAAATGTTTGGTTACATCGGTCACCTACGTACTATTACTTCTGGTCGCGGTCAGTTCTCTATGGAGTTTGAACGCTATGCAGCATGCCCACAGAATGTTGCTGACGAAGTAATCGCTGAAGTAAAAGCTAAAAACGAAGCTAAGTAATCTAATTACTTAACTCGTTAAAAAAGCCCGCTGAGAAATCAGCGGGCTTTTTTGTTTCTATCATGAGCCCCCTTCTTCCCCCACACTCTCTTTAAACGAAGTTTGTCCAATTAAGCACTTTCAACTACCCTGAAGCGAATAACTAAGCAGATATTTACCGAAAGGAGAAAGCAGTGAAGACCATGACTTGCAGGCAACTTGGCGGCGGTTGCGATCTTGAGTTTAAAGCCAACACATTTGAAGAGATGTCCGAGCTAGCAAAACAACATGGTATGGAGATGTTTCAGCAACAAGATGCCGACCACCTAGCAGCCATGCAGAAAGTACAGCAGATGATGTTAGACCCTGAAGCGATGCAGGCCTGGATGAACGAAAAGCGCGAAGAGTTTAATGCTCTACCAAATGACTAACCCTGCCTAATATTGGTATTTGCTTTCGATCGCTGCAAAGGTTCCATCCGCTTTCATTTGCTCCATCGCTAACCGAACTTTCTCTACAAAACCTGGCGTCACCCTCAACTTAGAAAACAACAGGTAAGTTGACCAAGAAAGCACCTCCATTCGCTCACCGTTGTAGAGCACAATATCGATCTGATCTTCCAGTTCTTGCTCTTGGATGTAGTACATCACTGGCAGCAAATCACCAACAAACATATCTACTCGATCATTCAGCAACTGCTTAACACTTTGTTCAGTCGAATCAGCCAACTCAACTTTATGAAACTTCTCACTGTCTAACGCCTGTCTGAAATGACCGCTTCCGTATAGATAGCCTGCTCTAACAGAGATATCTTTATCTTTAACATTTGAAAAATCAGGCTGAACCTCAAATTGATCAGATTTGCGCTTAAACAGCACATAGCTTTGCTGAATCAAGACACTATCAACGTAGTAACCCCATTTCTGGCGTGGTGCATTTTTTCCGGCATTAAAGAGCAAATCACGCTCTCCATGCTCAGTCACATAGACCGCACGCTTCCACGGAAAAAACTGGAAATCAATTTGCTTAACGCCGACTCGGGTCAGAGCCTCTTTGGCAATGTCTACAGCAAGCCCTTTCGGTTCGCCGTTTTCACGATATTCATAGGGAGGGTAATGAAGCGTCGTTGCAAAGATCACTTCTGGAATATCGTCAGCCAAGGCAGCCGAAGAACATAGCGCAAAAAAACATATTATCTTTGCTATGTATCGATTTAACCCCATCTAGCATGCCTCGATTTTCTCAAATATCTAAACAGTATTGTGCATATTCCTCATAGATCAAATCAGGCAATTTGCTACTGACTTACGTTAAGCTTTAAGCCACCGATCGGAAGAACACTCATAACACCGCATCAAAGAATATCAGTCACTTTCTTCCAACTACACGTAACTGCTCGACCCGTACTTAAAAAAGACTGATTAACTAAGCCACTCCCTTAGCAACTCAAACAGACTGATAAATCCCCCTCCCATTTCTGATACCATTACGCGAAACTATTCTTTAGGGCCGAAAATGAAATTCGTCAATCTTGATCCAGCTGATGCCTTCGCAAAAGCTATTAAGGCAAGCAGCAAAGATAACAAACTGGTGGTATGCGGTACTGAAGAAGATAAATCTTATATTGAAGAGCACCTTCTAGAAAGCTCGCAATCTCCAAAAGATATTATCCGCGCTGCTGCAAAGATCAAAGCAGCTACATGGCTCAGCAAACGACGCCAACTGTTAGAATCAGATGAGGAGTTAAACCTCGCAGAAATAACCGGCGAATTTAAAGCTGAATCAAGTGATAAACAAGGCTTTAATCTTGCGACAGACTTTGTCACAGGCGAAGCCGTAGATAATCTTTTAGGCGTCAAAATTAAAACCGACAGTAGCTGGAAGATCCCCGCTCATTTTAAGTTTGGTGGCTGGAACGCCTGCCCTGAACCAGAAGTTCACTGCGCCATGTGGAAACATTGGCAGCTAAAGTATGGCGCTAAGATTGTCGGGGTCAGCAATGACGTGATTGAAGCTTATATTACTAAGCCACCACAAACCGCAGAAGAAGCAATGGAACTGGCTTGGGAGCAATATCTATATTGTCCGGATATTGTAGATCAAGGCGTGGAAACAGTTTCAAAACTTGCAGAAGTTCTACTTAACCACGACTGCTGGTACTTTTGGTGGGATTAAGTTTAAAGACAGGCCAAGTTCGGTAGAAAACAGCTAAAAGCAGCAAAAGACTGATAGAGAAATAGCTTAAAGAGCTAAGCCCCGTTCTAACAGCTGAATAACTGGCCGTCAGAACAGACTTAGGGTACTGTCCTTACACCTACATACCTAATACCGAGTTAAGGATGACATTAAAATCCAAAGCACTTCTCATTGCTTTCCTGCTAGTAGGCTTGTCGCTCATACCTGTTGGGGACTCCGCCGGTAAACTGCTTGGCATTCAAGGTGTAGATCCACTATTTATTGCTTGGAGCAGGCTCGCTGTTGGCTTTGCGTTTGTTCTGCCCTTCTCTGGATTGACGATTAAAGAGGTCGGTCAACTCTTTAACTGGCGCTTATTAATCCGTGCAGGTTTATTCACCTGCGCTATCTTCAGCATGCTCACAGCGCTGAAAACCGAGCCTATCGCCAATGTCTTTGGTATCTTCTTTATAGGACCAATCGTTTCTTATTTTCTAGCCGGATTAATTCTTAAAGAGACAATTACACCGGCGCGCTCAATCGCTTTGCTTATAGGCTTTGCCGCTGTTCTGATGGTAGTAAAGCCAGGATTTAATATGGGAACAGGCGCACCCTTAGCACTACTAGCAGGTACGTGTTTTGGCTGTATGCTGGTGTGTAATCGATGGCTGGCCGGGCAATTTAGACCAAGACTCATTCTGCTATCCACTCTCTTAGCAGGCAGTTTGGCTCTGGCGCCTATAGCTACACCAACCATTCCCGCAGAATTGGATACCCATCTGGTCACACTGATCTTAGTTAGCTCACTCGCGTCTGCTATTGGAAATCTAATAATCCTGCAAAGCAGCAAACACCTAGAAGCCAGTATTGTTGCACCGTTCGTTTATTCTCAACTCATTATCGCAACGGCACTTGGCGTTGTTTTGTTTGATGAATGGCCTGATATGATCAGCGGTATTGGGCTCATCATTATCTTTTCTTCTGGTGTATGTTCTTTTTTCTTATCTAACAAAAAAGCGCCTAACCCATAAAATGATCATTTAGCTTTTTCCAGATAAAAAAAACCACGCTAAAAAGCGTGGTCGTTAAGGAAGAGCTGGAGTATCTACTCTGATAGGAAAATAGAACCCCAGTGAGCCCTTCAGGGTTACTCTAGAACTAGAAACTGTCTCCTGGAATGCGTAGATTGCCTTCCATAATTACACGGGCACTTCGGCTCATTACCGCTTTCTTAGCAGTCCAATCGCCGTTAACCTCTTCAGCGGCAGCACCAACACGCAATGTGCCAGATGGATGACCAAAAGTTACCGCTTCACGCTCACCACCACCGGCAGCAAGGTTAACTAAGGTACCTGGTACAGCTGCAGCAGTGGCAATAGCAACAGAGGCTGTGCCCATCATCGCATGGTGTAATTTGCCCATAGATA
This sequence comes from Neptuniibacter sp. QD37_11, assembly GCF_047778105.1. NCBI lineage: Bacteria > Pseudomonadati > Pseudomonadota > Gammaproteobacteria > Oceanospirillales > Oceanospirillaceae > Neptuniibacter > Neptuniibacter sp. QD37_11. Next base: position 2,077,509 of record NZ_CP180552.1, read on the forward strand.
ATGCACGTACACAGACATCAATATCGTTTGCAGAGATCTGCTTACCGCTTGATGCTTCGTAGTCAGTCGCAGGCGCAACAAACGCAATCTTCGGCGTATGCTGACGTGCAACTGCTTCAGAGATATCGCTGATCAAACCCATCTGCACAGCACCGTGTGCACGCATGGTTTCGAAACGCGCCAACTCATCGGCATTACCATTAATATCTTTCTGTAGCTCAGTGCCTTTGTAGCCAATATCTTCAGCATTCACGAAGATAGTCGGGATACCTGCATTGATGAATGTTGCTTTAAAGGTACCAATACCCGGCACTTCCATATCATCAACCAAGTTACCCGTTGGGAACATGGAACCTTCACCATCAGCCGGGTCCATAAACTCAATCACAACCTCAGCCGCTGGGAAAGTTACACCGTCCAACTCAAAGTCACCGGTTTCCTGCACTTCACCATTGGTAATTGGCACATGAGCAATGATGGTTTTCTTAATATTCTTTTGCCAAATACGAACTGTGCAGATGCCGTTTTCAGGAATACGCTCTGGGTCTACTAGCCCGCCACTGATCGCGAAAGCACCTACGGCTGCCGTCAAATTACCGCAGTTACCCGACCAATCTACGAAAGGCTTATTGATCGCTACCTGACCGAACAGGTAATCCACATCGTGATCTGCAACTGAACTTTTATCCAAAATCACGGTTTTACTGGTACTGGATGTTGCACCGCCCATGCCATCAATTTGCTGGCCGTAAGGGTCTGGGCTACCGATCACACGCATTAGTATGTTGTCACGAGCTTCGCCTGGCTCTTGCGCTACTTCTGGCAGATCCTGACGACGAAAGAAAACACCTTTACTGGTTCCGCCGCGATAGTAAGTCGCTGGGATTTTTATCTGTGGTACGTGTGACATAAACTTTTCCTACTTGATTCACACAGCTATCAAAAGCTGCTCTATCAATTCGAATAAAACGCTTAGTAACAATGACTGACATGACCTTGCATTCAAGGCCACATGCAGTCTCTACTCTGGCCAGTCATTGTTAGTAAAAGCTTTGCTTCTATTCTCGGCAAAATGATGGGCGCTGCTTGCTCGACTTTGAAACCCCAGCCCTACGTGAGCCTGTAGAGCTAGGATTTGCAAACAACGCCTATCGGAACTGCCTGCTATTAATTTCCTTCTAGGAAATCTTTAGCGAAACGCTGTAGAACACCACCCGCGTTGTACACATGTACTTCCGCAGCAGTATCCAAACGACAAGTCACTGGTACTTCTACCTTCTCGCCGTTAGCACGGTTGATGATCAAAGTTAGATCGCAACGTGGTGAGATATCACCAACGATGTCAAATGTCTCAGTACCATCAATACCGTAAGTGTTACGGGTATCACCCTCTTTGAACTGAACAGGTAGTACGCCCATACCAACTAGGTTAGTACGGTGGATACGCTCGAAGCCTTCAGCAACGATTGTTTCCACACCTGCAAGGCGAACACCTTTCGCAGCCCAATCTCGGGATGAGCCCTGACCGTAGTCAGCACCTGCAACGATGATTAGGTTCTGTTTACGATCCATGTAGGTTTCAATTGCTTCCCACATGCGGCTTTCTGTACCTTCAGGCTCGATACGCGCAAGGGAACCCTGCTTGATCTCACCGTTTTCGTCACGACACATTTCGTTCAACAGTTTCGGGTTAGCGAACGTTGCACGCTGTGCTGTTAAGTGGTCACCACGGTGAGTTGCGTAAGAGTTAAAGTCTTCTTCTGGAAGACCCATCTTCGCGCAGTATTCACCTGCAGCAGAACTCGCTTGAATCGCATTAGATGGGGACAGGTGGTCAGTTGTGATGTTGTCACCTAGAACCGCCAGCGGACGCATACCTTTCATAGTACGCTCGCCTGCCAATGCACCTTCCCAGTATGGAGGGCGACGGATATAAGTAGACATTTTACGCCAGTCGTAAAGCGGGCTTTCTGCGCGCTCAACGTCACCAAGATCGAACATTGGGATGTAGATCTGGTTGAACTGCTCTGGCTTAACTGCCTTAGCTACGATTTCATCGATCTCTTCATCTGATGGCCATAGATCTTTTAGTGTGATCTCTTTGCCATCAACAACAGCCAATACATCATTCTCGATATCGAAACGAACTGTACCTGCGATTGCGTAAGCAACTACCAGCGGTGGCGACGCTAGGAATGCTTGCTTGGCGTGTGGGTGGATACGCCCATCGAAGTTACGGTTACCCGATAGAACAGCTGTTGCGTATAGATCGCGTTCAACGACTTCTTTCTCGATAACAGGGTCTAGCGCACCGGACATACCGTTACATGTAGTACATGCGTATGCCACGATACCGAAACCTAGTTTCTCAAGTTCTGGTAATAGACCCGCTTCTTCCAAGTAAAGTTTCGCAACTTTAGAACCTGGTGCAAAAGAGGTTTTAACCCAAGGCTTACGCACTAGACCTAGCTCGTTTGCCTTTTTAGCAACTAGACCTGCAGCAACAACGTTGCGCGGGTTAGATGTGTTTGTACAAGATGTGATAGCAGCAATGATTACCGCACCATCTGGCATTAGGCCTTCTGCTTCTTCAGCTTTTGCTGCAGCCAACATATCTTCACCAGCAATACCGCGCTCATTTAGCGCAGTCGTTGGTAGACGACGATGTGGGTTAGAAGGACCAGCCATGTTACGAACAACGCTAGACAGATCAAACTCAAGTACACGCTCGTACTGTGCTTCAACTAGATCATCAGCCCATAGACCTGTGTGTTTCGCATATTGCTCAACTAGCGCTACCTGTTCTGGTTCACGGCCTGTTAGCTTCAAGTAATCGATAGTCTGCTCATCGATGTAGAACATACCCGCAGACGCACCGTATTCAGGTGTCATGTTGGACAGTGTCGCACGGTCACCGATAGACAAGGTCGCAGCACCAGGACCGAAGAATTCTAGGTAAGCAGAAACAACTTTCTCGTTACGTAGGAACTCAGTCATTGCAAGTGCGATGTCTGTCGCAGTGATGCCAGGCTGGCGTTCACCAACAATCTTCACACCTACAATGTCTGGTAGGCGCATCATAGAAGGCAGACCAAGCATAACGGTTTCTGCTTCTAGACCACCTACACCAATCGCGATTACACCTAGTGCATCAACGTGTGGCGTGTGGGAGTCCGTACCTACACAAGTATCTGGGTAAGCTACACCATCGCGGTTTTGGATAACCGGAGACATCTTCTCCAAGTTGATCTGATGCATGATGCCGTTACCTGCTGGGATAACATCTACGTTATCAAACGCAGTTTTACACCAGTCGATAAAGTGGAAACGGTCATCGTTACGGCGATCTTCAATCGCACGGTTTTTCTCAAACGCATCTGGATCGAAACCTGGCGCTTCAACTGCTAGAGAGTGGTCAACGATAAGCTGAGTCGGTACAACTGGATTTACCTTAGATGGATCACCACCTTGGTCAGCAATCGCATCACGCAGACCAGCAAGGTCAACCAGTGCAGTCTGACCAAGGATGTCATGACATACAACACGCGCTGGGTACCATGGGAAGTCCAGTGTACGTTTAGTTTCGATCAATTGTTTTAGAGAGTCGGTCAGCGCAGATGGCTCACAGCGACGCACCAGTTGCTCAGCCAAAACACGAGACGTGTATGGCAGTTTTGCATAAGCACCTGGCTGGATATCTTCAATCGCTTGGCGGGTATCAAAGAAATCTATAGAGGTACCCGGAAGAGGCTTGCGGTATTCAGTATTCATGGCACAACCTGTCAGGTTCATTCAAGCCGAGAGGGGTTAGCAAAGCTAATCTTTCAGCTTTTTATTATTCAAATCAGGACAGCGATCCGGCTGATAGCTCAAACCGCTGTCTACTGTCGTCTCTTATGGACGATCTTCGATAGCAACCCAATCAGCCGTTTCTGGACCAGTGTAGTCAGCAGATGGACGGATGATACGGTTGTTAGCGCGCTGCTCCATTACGTGAGCAGTCCAACCTGCCGCACGAGAACAAACGAAGATAGGTGTAAATAGCTTCGTAGGAATTCCCATGAAGTTGTATGCAGATGCATGGAAGAAGTCTGCGTTACAGAACAACTTCTTCTCGCGCCACATAACTGCTTCAACACGCTCAGAAACTGCGTACAGGTGAGTATCACCAACCTGCTCAGATAGCTTCTTAGACCACTCTTTGATGATCGCATTACGTGGGTCAGACTCGCGGTAGATCGCGTGACCGAAGCCCATGATCTTGTCTTTACGCGCCAACATACCCATGATCGCTTCTTCAGCTTCATCCGCAGATTTCCACTGCTCAACCATATCCATTGCCGCTTCATTAGCACCGCCGTGAAGAGGACCACGAAGGGAACCAATTGCAGCAGTCACACAGCTATGAATATCAGATAGCGTTGATGCACATACACGCGCAGTGAATGTAGACGCGTTGAATTCGTGCTCAGCGTAAAGGATCAAAGACGCGTGCATTACTTCAACGTGTAGCGGCTCAGGCTTCTCGTTGTGAAGTGTCCATAGGAACTGCTCAGCAATAGAATCTGCATCAGTTTCAACGTTTACACGTACGCCGTTGTGGCTGAAGTTGTACCAGTAGTTGATCATGCCAGGGAAGACTGCAAGCATGCGATCGATGTGATCGTGCTGCTCAGAGAAATCTTTCTCTTCTTCTAAGTTACCCAACATAGAGCAACCTGTACGCATCACGTCCATTGGGTGCGCTTCAGCAGGAATCTGTTCTAGAACTGTTTTTAGTGCTTCTGGCAGAGCACGCATACCTTTTAGCTTAGCTTTGTATGCATCTAGCTCAGCCTGATTTGGCAGTTTTCCGTAAAGTAGAAGATAAGCAACTTCTTCAAACTGCGCTTTATCAGATAGTTCTTTGATATCGTAACCACGGTAAGTCAGACCTGAACCTGTTTTACCTACAGTACATAATGCCGTTTCACCTGCAGACTGACCACGTAGACCAGCACCACCCAGTTTTTTGTCGACCATGATTATGCTCCTGTTTCCTATCTATGCGGGTTCTGCGACCCGCTTGCTAAAATCAATTAAGTAAGGCGTAAAATAAAAATAGCGCTTACTTGTTCTTACCTTCTGCGAACAATGCATCCAACTTCTGCTCGAAGTCGTGATAATTCAAGAAATCGTAAAGTTCCATACGTGTTTGCATAGTGTCGACAACCGCTTTTTGATCACCATCTTTTAGAAGGTGCTCGTATACATTAAGGGCTGCCTTATTAGCTGCGCGGAATGCAGACAGTGGGTATAGCACCATGCTTGCACCGTGTTCAGCCAATTCATCTTTATTGAATAGTGGCGTAGCACCAAACTCAGTGATGTTAGCCAATAGATGCGCACCATTGATGCCATCAGAAAACGCTTTGTAATCATCTAGCGTGTGCACTGCTTCTGCGAAGATGCCATCTGCACCTGCTTCTAAACATGCTTGTGCGCGCTCAACTGCAGCATTCAGACCTTCCATCTGGAAAGCATCTGTACGTGCTACAACAAAGAAGTCGTCATCAGTTTTGGCATCAACCGCTGCTTTAACACGATCAACCATCTCTTCAAGCGTAACAATCTCTTTGTTTGGACGGTGACCACAACGCTTTTGTGCTACCTGATCTTCAATGTGAACTGCAGCCGCACCTGCTTTGATCATCTCTTTAACTGTGCGTGCAATGTTAAAAGCACCACCCCATCCCGTATCAATATCAACCATCAGCGGAGTTTCTACTGCGCTGGTAATACGGCTTACATCTGCTAGAACATCATTCATTGATGTCATGCCTAGGTCAGGCAAACCGTATGAGTGGTTAGCGACACCACCACCAGATAAGTAAATTGCTTTATGACCTACACGTTCAGCCATCATGGCGTGATATGCGTTAGTCGTACCTACAATCTGAAGTGGGTTTGTTTCAGCTAGTGCTTTACGAAAACGTGCACCGGCAGACAGGTTATTGGACATGTTCTTCCCCTCTGGTTTCGGTCGCTGCGTTCAGTTTCTCTTCCACGTTTCGGCGTGCTGCACCTATATGTCGGCGCATGAGCATTTCAGCCAATTCCGGATCACGAGATTCAATCGCGTCTACAATCTGGCGGTGCTCTTTAAGTGCACGTTTTGGTCGTGAACTAGAGACACTGAACTGGTATCTGTACATTCGTACTAAGTGATATAGATCCCCGCCTAAAAATTCGAGCAGCTTCTCATTTTTGCTGCCGTGAACAATGCGGTAGTGAAAATCCAGATCACCCTCTTTTTGGAAATACGATCGGCCCTCTAGCTGTTCGACACTCTGTTCATGCTCATCTAATAGAGCACGCAGGCTATCGATTTCGTCTTGAGGCATATTCTCTGCTGCTAAGCGGCAGGCCATACCTTCAAGTGCTTCGCGGACACGATATATTTCAATAAGTTCTTTTGCCGACAGATTAACAACCCGCGCACCGACATGAGGCTTACGCTCAACTAACCTTAGCGCTTCCAAACGACGCATCGCTTCTCGCAATGGCCCACGGCTAATGCCGTATGTTTTGGCAAGCTCAGGCTCGCTGATCTTCTGACCGGGAGGAATATCCCCCACCACAATCGCAGTTACAATTTGTTCGCAAACGCGATCGGCCAATGTGCGCGTTTCTTGTTGAAACGCTTTATTGTCTGTTTTATCAGTCATAACAACCCTTGATTGAAGATTGTCGACAATCTTGAACTGAGACCAAGATACTCCTGCTAAATTGAGCCGTCAACTCGAAATAGCGAAAAGATTGTCAACACAATACAAAAGTTTAAGGGTTTTACCTTATCACTTCGTAATTATTTGTTAGTTATATAACGCTGTAACTCATCATTCATCACTCGCGCGATCTGGCGCGGCTTTTGAAACGGTAACGAATGATCAGTTCCAGCCATCAAAAAGTAGTGCCAATTAGGCAGACGCTCCGCCAGCTCTCGCTGGTACTGGTGCATAAGGTCGACACTGTTACCACCTATAAAGCTGGTCACATCACCTTGCGCCGCCACTAATTCTTCTCTATCTATCTGCTTTACTGCCTGTGTTACGCAGTCCAAAGCATTCGCAAAACCCTCAGGTCGTGCCCCTAATCTGCTGACAGTTAACTTTTCTACTTGCGGTGAAACTTTACGATTAGGCGAGATCGCGTCTAAAAAGTTAACAATACCCTTCTCTACCTGCACAGAACCTCTAAGATTCAGCGCCGCCTCCGAGAATTGGTTACGTAGCTCTATGGTGGTTTCCCAGCAAGGACGATCTAGCACCGCCGATTCCAATAGATACTGCTTACCAACACGATCAGAGTGCTGCTGTTTAAACAGCAGCGAGATTAAGCCACCTAAGGAATAACCTGCTAAATCAAACTGCCACCAGCCTAAGTGATCAACTAAGGCATTTAAGTCTGCAACCAGCTCCTGCGCTGCAAAGGGGTGTTCTTTCTTATCGGGGAAATAGGTATCACCCATGCCTCTTTGGTCAGGCACTAACACCTCAGACCATTGAGTTAAAAATGCAGTGATATGCTCCCAAGTATCAACCCCAGCAACACCTGCACCATGCAGTAAGACCAGCCTTCTGGAAGGCTTAATATCAGGATTTCGATAGATTCGATAAACAATATGCTGATCAGGCAAAGTAAGGCTTTGCTTATCAACACTAAAAGGATGCTTCATGTAGCAACAATACTCTTAATGCTTTAATAGATTTAATCTCATTCTAGCTGAACAGAGTAACCAAACCAGCATTTTGTCGACAATCTTTGGTATGAACGAAAAACAAGCAACGATTTTTAAAGGTTTTCAGTTGTTTTCACTTATTTCGTTGCGACAAAGCCTTTCACATAGACAGTTCCAATGGGGTTACATACAATTCACACACTTCATTCAATAACTAAGAATTAAGCCAGTTCATTGATCACCCAACGTTCTGTTCCGTATTTAGCTAACAGTGAAATTTACTTTGAGCGCCTTCGCCCTCTAGGTAATGCTGTATTTCTTGATAGTGGTCGCCCTAACTGTCCATGGGGACGGTTCGACATCATCGCGGCTGCACCGGTTGAAACCTTGAGCATGAATGCAGATCAACCTGCATTTGATGCACTACAAGATCTGTACAACCGCTATCAAAACCCGCAAGCGAAACAAGCAGACCTGCCCTTCCAAGGCGGTATCATCGGTCACTTTGCTTATGATCTGGGTCGATCCGTTGAAAACATGCCGGCGAAGGCAGAAGATTTTGCATCCCTACCCGACATGCAAGTAGGCATGTACCTATGGGGTTTAGTGGTTGATCACCATAAAGAGCAAGCTTACCTCGTTGCCGATCATCGCGTATCTAAAGAGCAACTCGACCAGATCGAACTGCAACTGACTCGAGCAACAACCTCGCCAAACGCTGATTTCCAGCTTGATAAAGCCTTTAGCGCCAATATCACTGAAGCGGAATATCAACAGAAGCTTGAGCAGATAGATAACTACATCCATGCTGGCGACTGTTATCAGGTTAACTTTGCTCAACGCTTTAATAGCAGCTATCAAGGCGACAGCTGGGAAGCCTATAAAAAGCTAAGAACCCATGCGCCAACACCCTATTCTGCTTACATCGATTTGGGTGAGCAGCAAATTCTGTCTCTATCCCCTGAGCAGTTCTTAGAAACTAAAGACGGGGTAGTAACGACTAAGCCGATCAAAGGTACGCGACCACGCTCATCTGATACGGCAGAAGATCAACTCCTCAAACAGGAACTTAGCGATTCACTTAAAGATCGCGCAGAGAATCTTATGATCGTCGATCTGATGCGCAACGATCTTAGTAAGGTCTGTCAGCATAACTCTGTAAAAGTACCTAAGCTCTTCAACATTGAGAGCTACGCCAATGTGCATCACAAAGTCAGCACAGTCACTGGCTACTTAAGTTCCGATTACTCGCCGATTGCTCTACTAAAACATTGCTTCCCTGGTGGCTCTATTACCGGCGCTCCAAAGATAAGAGCAATGGAGATTATCGAGGAACTAGAACCGCATCGTCGTTCTATCTACTGCGGGTCTATCGGCTATATCAGCCTATGCGGTCGAATGGACACCAGCATTACTATTCGCACCCTGCTTTGCGAAAACAATCAGATTTTCTGCTGGGCGGGTGGCGGGATTGTCGCAGACTCTGTTTCGTCCATGGAATATCAAGAAACCTTCGACAAAGTGAATAACTTGCTCCAATGCTTGGAAGCGACTATTCCTAACTAGAAGGAGTATATCTATGGCTAAAAACAAGACGCTCAGTAAAGAAAGTGCTCTAGCCATTCTGGATAAAGTGGCTTTATTCGACGATATGAACCGCAAGGACAAACAGCTTCTTGCTCAGTTTCATTGGTATTTCGTTGCTTACAAAACCGGAGATTATCTAACCGATGAAGACTCACTAGATAAACGCTTTTTTATCCTTTTGAGCGGCGGTGTCAATGTACTAAAAGGTACTTCTCAGCAACTAATAACCCAACTTTCACCTGGCGAGATAATTGGTGAGATATCTTTCTTAACCAATGAACCTCGAACAGCTAGTGTTATCGCTAATACAGACAGCACGGCGCTTGTTATCGACCAAGAATTGCTGGATGAGCTTCCGATAGAAACTAGAGAGAAACTCAAGGACCAATTGATCCTAAAGATGGCACTTCGTTTAAACCGAATGAACAATCGATTCGCACTGAGTCAGACCTAGCTAAATTTAACCTACATATCCCAATAGATTGCCTATACTTGAACTGTCGTGTTCCAAAAGGAATTACTATGCAGCGCAGCAGGCTATTATCAATCTCACTACTAATGTTTTATTTGGCTAGCCCTTATGCTGCTGTAGCCGATAAGCACCCATCAAAAATATCGACCAACGAAAAACCGATCATCGTATGGGCCAGAACCGATTTTGCTCCCGTATTCATCCTAAAAGGCAAATACAGCAATCAAGGTATCGGCGATGAAGCAATCAAGCTATTTAAGCGAAAGTTAAAACATTATCGTCATATCAGTAGCGATATGAGCCTAAAGCGCGCAATGCAGTTAGCTAAAGAGGGACAGATGATCTGCCATGTATCTTTAGTTAATTCGAAAGAAAGACAAAAATTTATGGATTTTAGTCAGCCATTAATGCGCTTGTACGCAAATGGCTTAGTGACCACAAAAGGAGCTCTACATAAATTTGGCGTCAGTGCAGACAAAATTAACCCTGTTAACCTTAACAGTTTAACCAAAAAGCCCCTTTCTATTAGCATTCATGATGCAAGAGCCTACTCTGCATACATCGACGAAATCATTCAAAAGAATAAAACTAAGCCAAATAGCATCTTTAAAGTTAAAACAGGCCAAAAAGATCAGGAAAGACTTATTCAGATGGTGCAGAACCATCGGTTAGACGCAATGATCGGTAGGCCTGAAGAAGCACAGTTTAGCAAGTTAGAGCACGATATTAGTGAAGATCTATATTTTGTTCCGCTTGAAGGCCAACCAGTAACAAGCATGGGGCACGTAGGATGTGCCAAAGGAGACTGGAATAAAGCGCTGATAAGCACGCTCAATCAGATGATCGAAAAAGATGAAGAGTTAAAAACAACCATCTATGAGTCCTACCAAAAATGGCTTCCTTCACAACTCAGGACTACCCGCGAAGCATTTAACTACCCGCTAGTTCCTCAGCCGTAGCAAGATCATTTTCAGCAATAAGATCGCTCATGGAATGAAGCATCAAATCAGCACTGGATGGGAACACATCTTCCAGCTTGAAAGAGATCCTTTCAAACATATCCTGTAGATCCAAAAACGCATCCACAACTGCTGGATCAAAATGGCTACCGCGACCGGAAACAATGACATTAGTCACGCGTTCATGATCAACAGCATTTTTATAAGGCCTGCGTGAGATCATCGCATCATAAACATCAGCCACCGCCATCAAACGTGCAATCAATGGGATGTTTTCACCTTTCAAGCCTTGCGGATAGCCTTCTCCATCCCAGCGCTCGTGATGACTTAAAGTCACTTGCTGAGCCAGCTCCAAAAACTTAACCGCTTTGCCGCTGGATGAACTATCCAGCAACTGTTGAGCCGAAGTTACTGCCTGATAACCTAAAACCGTATGAGTTTTCATCACACGATACTCTTCAGCTGTTAATTCACCCGGTTTTTGAAGGATATGATCTGGAATTCCCACTTTACCGATATCGTGCAGAGCTGAAGTCTTGTAGTACAGCTCAATCGTCTCAGCATCCAGCTCGTCATGATAAGCAGGATTCTTATAAAGGTGCTCAGCTAATGCTTTTACATAGTGCTGAGTTCTAAGAATATGGTTCCCGGTAGAATGGTCACGGATTCTAGCAATCGTCGCCAAACATAAGATAGCCGCATCTTGAACGGCCAATAGTTCTGTGACATCAACTAGATCACCAGCAGGTACTGCACTCGTAGGCACATCTGTTGCTGCACGCGATGTAAAGTTCTGCTTGAGTTTAGCCAAGCTGATATAAGTTTTGCACTTGGCATTTACAACCGATGGAAAAAACGGCGGTCTTAGATAATCAGAACATCCTACTTCGATAGCGAACTCACGGTAATCTTCCTCTGCATTGTTCCAAACTAAAATGACCGGAACATGCAGATGCTCATACTGCTGGATAGCCGTAACTAATTCAGATTCGTCATACTGGCCAACAAGGTCATGATCAAGTAACACTAGATCACTATCTACACACACCTCCCTCAAGCAAGAAGATATTTCCAGTTGATAGTCCTCAGCCAAAATACCAACCAATTGGTCGGATAGAAGAGAATTAGCACTGATAATCTTTGCCAGAGGCATAGGGTAAACACCTTAAATAAGAGGAAGAATAAATCCGGCGCTTAAACGACGACGGGAAATATATTAACAAAAACTAATAAGAAAGGCTTGGGGAGAATGCCTAATCTACTGCCCAATATAGACTTTTTTGAGCAGTAGATTAAGTAGGAAAGAGCTTACAGGCTTAGATCGCGGTTACTTGCCTTGATAAATTCTTTCTTCAGATCTTCGTACGTGTGCACTGCTGGGAACTGAGGGAACTCAGCAATTACATTATCAGGCGCGTGGAACAAGATACCCGCTTCTGCTTGCTTAAGCATAGTTGTATCGTTGTAAGAATCGCCCGCAGAGATTACACGGTAGTTCAACAACTGGAATGCACGAACAGACTGACGCTTAGGATCTTTCTGACGCAAAGTGTAGTCAGTGATACGGCCATCTTCGTCTACTTCTAGCTTGTGACAAAGAAGTGTTGGAAAGCCCAGCTGACGCATTAGCGGCTGAGAGAATTCGTAGAACGTATCAGATAGGATCACAACCTGAAAACGCTCACGCAACCAGTTAACAAACTCAACTGCACCTTCTAGAGGCTCAAGTTTGCTGATAGTTTCTTGAATCTGCGGCAGTTTTAGACCGTGTTCATCAAGAATGCGAAGACGCTGCTGCATTAGCTCGTCGTAACAAGGAATATCACGAGTCGTCGCTTTTAATTCTTCAATACCAGTTTCTTCAGCAAAAGCGATCCAGATTTCTGGGATCAATACCCCTTCAAGGTCAAGACATGCGAGTTCCACGTGTAACTCCTAATATTGTATTTTGGTGTGCTTATTATGTTTGCCTAAGCAATATTCTGGGCGCCAATTTACCCGCAATAGCCCTACCATGCAAGGCGATATTAGGCCTAAAAATTCATACCTCAGTGGGATTCACTACAAACATATAGACAAAAGAAAACCCGCACTCGGCGGGTTTTCTCTAAACAAAAAAGCCACTCAACGGTGAGTGGCTTTTTAAAAATCTTGATCAGATATCTTTCGGCTGAACAGGAATTGCGCGTTTCATACCTGTTAGCACGTTTCGCTGATGAAGCTCTTCATCAGTTGCGCCTACGCCGCCATCTGACTTCGCATTTTCAAAGTAGCAAAGTGTTGGCTGGTGTTCTTCAACCTCTTTGTCGTCCAGTTGAACGTAAGAAGCGATGATCAGTAGATCACCTTTACTTGCTTTATGCGCTGCCGCACCGTTAACAGAGATAATACCGCTGTTCTCTTCTGCACGGATTGCATAAGTAGTAAAGCGTTCGCCATTGTTGATATTGTAAATATGAATTAGTTCATATTCACGAATGCCTGACTTATCAAGCAACACACCATCGATCGCACATGAACCTTCGTAGTGAAGCTCAGCGTGAGTTACTGTTACACGGTGTAGCTTGCACTTTAAGAATGTCTGCAGCATAGACTAAATCCTGCGTTTGCTCATCTTTACCAGGGTTTACCCCGGTTGCCCCCTTTCGCTACTCATCTCAGCTTTTGGCCGAATAAATATGAGTAACACATCAACGCTGTACCTGTTTCTACCCTTTTTAACGGTATGACAGGAAAGCTCGTCCACAAAAAACGGCATTTTAACCAGTATTTTGCGCTGCACATAATACGAAAAACGTCTAAAGGACTGACATTTTTGCCCTTCGAGATATATTCGCACTGCACAAAGGGCGGCTATTCTACCACCATCTGGGAAAATATTAAGGGGTTATTGAGCATTCTTTAGCACAAACAGATTTAATACCCGCCCCTCATATAGGACCCAATACTAAAGACATAGCTAAATTAGTGCTATTTATTAGCTTTGCTCAGCTCAAATTGAGCGAAGTTCATCAATAGATTAACTTTCCTCACTCCCTTTCTTAACTAATTGATTTACAATAGCGACCTTATTCTAGTAGTCGCTGATTTAGGTATTTAACTGTGACCGATAAAACTTTGATTGAAACGCTTTCAGAGAGCCTTAAAAAACGCATTATGATTCTGGATGGTGGTATGGGCACCATGATTCAGGATTACAAGCTTGAAGAAGCGGATTACCGCGGCGAGCGTTTCGCAGACTGGCACATTGAAGTCAAAGGTAATAACGACCTTTTGGTACTGACTAAGCCAGATATCATCAAAGCGATTCACAAAGAATACCTCTTGGCCGGTGCTGATATCATCGAGACCAATACCTTCAACGCGACCCAGATCGCTATGGCTGATTACGAGATGGAATCACTCAGCCGTGAGATCAACGTAGAAGCAGCGCGTCTAGCGCGCGAAGCTTGTGACGAAATTACAGCCGAAACCCCGGATCGCCCACGCTATGTAGCAGGTGTGCTTGGCCCAACAAACCGTACTTGTTCTATCTCTCCCGATGTAAACGATCCGGCGTACCGTAACGTTTCCTTTAATGAGCTAGTTGAAGCGTACACAGAATCAATCGACGGATTGATTGAGGGTGGTTCTGACATCATCCTAATCGAAACTATTTTCGATACTCTAAATGCTAAAGCGGCTATCTACGCGGTAGAAACTTACTTCGAAGAAAACGACATCCGTCTGCCAGTGATGATCTCCGGTACGATCACCGATGCATCCGGTCGTACCCTATCCGGTCAAACAACCGAAGCTTTCTGGAACTCCGTTCGCCACGCTAAGCCAATCTCTGTTGGTCTTAACTGTGCCCTAGGTCCTAATGAGTTGCGTCAGTATGTAGAAGAACTGTCTCGTATTTCTGAAACTCACGTTTCTGCTCACCCTAACGCAGGTCTACCAAACGCCTTTGGTGGTTACGATGAAACACCAGAGCAGATGGCTGAAGAGATCGGCGAATGGGCGCAGTCAGGCTTCTTAAACATTATCGGTGGTTGCTGTGGTACGACCCCAGCACACATCAAAGCGATTCGTGAAGCGGCAGAAAAAGCTGAACCGCGTCAGCTTCCTGAACTACCAGTAGAGTGTCGTCTGTCGGGTCTTGAACCTATGAACATTGGCGAAGATACCCTATTCGTTAACGTTGGTGAGCGTACCAACGTTACTGGTTCTGCGATGTTCAAACGTTTGATCAAAGAGCAGGACTACGAAACAGCACTGGATGTTGCTCGCCAACAGGTTGAAAACGGTGCACAGATCATCGATATCAACATGGACGAAGGCATGTTGGATGCTCACGCAGCGATGGTTAAGTTCCTTAACCTAATCGCATCTGAGCCTGACATCGCTTGCGTACCGATCATGATCGACTCCTCTAAGTGGGACGTTATCGAAGCTGGTCTGCAGTGCATCCAAGGTAAAGGTGTTGTTAACTCAATCAGCCTTAAAGAAGGTGAAGAGAACTTTATCGAACAAGCGAAAAAGCTTCGCCGCTACGGTGCCGCTGTAGTGGTAATGGCCTTTGATGAAACAGGTCAGGCCGATACTTACGAGCGTAAGATCGAGATCTGTGAACGCTCCTACCGTGTTCTTGTCGATAAAGTGGGCTATCCACCAGAAGACATCATCTTCGATCCAAACATCTTTGCCGTAGCAACCGGTATCGAAGAGCACAACAACTACGCCGTAGACTTTATTCAAGCAACAGGCTGGATCAAACAGAACCTACCTTACGCGAAGATCTCCGGTGGTGTATCCAACGTATCCTTCTCCTTCCGTGGTAACAACCCGGTACGTGAAGCGATCCACTGTGTGTTCCTTTACCATGCAATTCAGCAAGGCATGGATATGGGTATCGTTAACGCCGGTCAGTTGGCAATCTACGATGATCTTCCAGAAGAACTTCGTTTAGCAGTAGAAGACGTTATCCAGAATACCCGTGAAGACGGCACTGAACGCCTACTGGATATTGCGGAGAAATACCGTGGCGATGGTTCGCAACAAGAAGATACTAAAACGCAAGAGTGGCGCGAGTGGGACGTTAATAAACGTCTTGAGCACGCACTGGTTAAAGGTATCACCGAATTTATCGAAGACGACACAGAAGAAGCACGTCAAAACCACGACCGCCCACTTCATGTAATTGAAGGTCCATTGATGGATGGCATGAGCGTGGTGGGTGACCTGTTCGGTGCCGGTAAGATGTTCCTGCCGCAGGTAGTAAAATCTGCACGTGTAATGAAAAAAGCCGTTGCTTACCTAATGCCGTTTATCGAAGAAGAGAAAGACGGCGCGAGCAGTTCTAACGGTAAGATCGTACTAGCAACCGTTAAAGGTGACGTACACGATATAGGTAAAAACATCGTGGGCGTAGTACTGCAATGTAACAACTACGAGATCATCGACCTTGGCGTAATGGTGCCGGCAGAAACAATCCTGCGTACTGCACGTGAAGAGAACGCTGATCTAATCGGACTGTCTGGTTTGATCACACCATCTCTAGACGAGATGGTTCACGTTGCCAAAGAGATGGAACGTCAGGAATTTAATATTCCTCTACTGATCGGTGGTGCAACTACATCTAAAGCCCACACAGCGGTTAAGATCGATCCGGTATTCCATCGCGATCAAGTAGTCCACGTAACCAACGCATCCCGAGCAGTAAACGTTGCTTCTAGCCTGCTAGGTGAGAAGAAAGAAGGTTACGTAAAAGAGATTCAAGAAGAGTACCAAGCGGTACGTGATCGTCACGCTGCCCGTATGAACGACAAGCGTCGTGTCACACTTGAAGCAGCACGTGAAAACAAATACCAGATCGAGTGGGATAACTACACTCCACCAGCACCGCTAAAACCGGGCATTCATGTATTTGATGATATCGCCCTAAGCGATATTCAAGAGTACTTCGACTGGACGCCGTTCTTCCACTCGTGGGAGCTAGCGGGTCGTTACCCTCGCATCCTAAATGACGAGATCATCGGTGAAGAAGCGACTCGCCTATTTGCAGATGCTCAAGCGATGCTAAAAGACTTGGTTGATCAGAAACTACTAACCGCTAAAGCGGTTGTTGGAATCTTCCCAGCGAACAGCGTTAACCACGACGATATTGAGCTATACACAGATGAAAGCCGCAGCGAAGTACTGATGCAGCTACATCACCTGCGTCAGCAAACTGAAAAAGTCGCTGGCAAAGCTAATATGTGTCTAACCGACTTCGTAGCGCCAAAAGAAACTGGCAAGCAAGATTACCTTGGTGCCTTTGCGGTCACTGCAGGTCATGGCTGTGATGAATTGGTAGAGAAATACGAAGCGGACCACGATGACTACAACTCCATCATGGTTAAAGCTCTGGCAGACCGTTTTGCCGAAGCCCTAGCTGAGATGATGCACGATAAAGTTCGTAAAGAGATCTGGGGTTACGCATCGGACGAGCAGCTATCCAACGAAGATCTGATCGCCGAGAAATACAAAGGCATCCGCCCTGCGCCAGGTTACCCTGCGTGCCCAGAGCACACAGAGAAAGGCCTGCTTTGGGAACTGCTAGACGTTGAGAAGAACACTGGCATGACCATCACCGACTCTTACGCAATGCTGCCAACAGCAGCGGTAAGCGGCTTCTACTTCAGCCATCCTGAATCACAATACTTCGGTGTTGCGAAAATCAGCGAAGACCAAGTAGAAAGCTACGCGAAGCGTAAAGGTATGGAGATGTCAGAAGCTGAGCGCTGGTTGGCACCTAACTTGGGTTATGAGCCTGAGGAGGGGTAGCGCCGGAGGCGTTTAGAACGCCACTTCGTGGCTACTAGTTTTAGAGGCTAGTTGCTAGAAAAAAAACCGAACCTTTTGGGTTCGGTTTTTTTATATTTGATGAACTCACCTGGCCATTAATAAGAATGAAAAATAGTCCCTATAATCTTTTATTCTTCACTTCACACTTCAGCTACAATTAGTAGACATGCCCCTTTGGAGAAGCCATAAAAGTGAATGCAGTAGATTCGATAAAAGGGAGTAAGTCTCTAAAAGCTAGTAAAAGCCTCACAAGCATTTTAGCTCTTCTATTTTTATTAATGCCCCTATCAGGCCTGGCTAATGAAGATGACCCAATTCTTTGTGGTATGGCCATTGGCTATCCCCCTTTTCAGTATTTAGAACAGAATAAATACTCCGGGATTGATGTTGACGTCATAAAATTGATTGCGAAAAGGGGAAATCTCAATTTATCGATTAAACATGGTCATTGGGACGATATCGTAAGCTTACTTCGCTTTTCTGAATTGGATTGCGTAATAGGCATGGAGATAAATGAATTGCGGCTAAAATACTTTGACTTCTCTTACCCCTACTACAATCGCTATACCGCAATTTTTGTTAAAGCAGACAGAACTGATCTAACTGAAGTAAATGATTTATATGGTCAGATAATATCGGGCGATAGACACTCTCTAATCGAAAACAATTGGACGAATCAACGTGTTAGAGATTCTTTCAGAATAATGCAAACTGATAGTAAGAGAGAGTCCATGAACTTACTCAATAAAGACTTAATTGCTGCAGCAATTATGCCTCGTTCAGTAGGGTATTACTTAGCAAAAGATATAGGGATTAGAGTTAAGATTATAGAACTAAGTGAACAAGGAGCTCCGGTTGGTATATCCGTAAAAAAGGGTAACTCAGAGCTATTAAACGCTCTAAATAGGAATTTACATCAGCTTATAAAGGAGGGTGAAATAGATAAACTTTTTTCAACATACCAAAGAGATCTGACGTACCTCGAACCGGAAAATTAAAAGGGTAAAAGTGGTTACTGTGATTAAGCGCAATACTAACCACTATCAGTTGTTGTAACTACCAATCACTAGATACAGCATAACAATGGGATTAGGTCTTGCATTGTGCAGAACTTGCTGATTTTTGGTCCACTACCAAATAGCCTACATCAAAACATATTAAAGGCTTCAAAGTAAAAAATTTATTCCCAACCTATACACCTTTCCGCTCCTCCCAATACCCCGGCTTTTGCCGGTTATGCATAACAGCCAAGACCAAAATGACTTCTGTAGATGGGGTATAGATGACTGAAAAAGGGAATTTATTTAGAAGGAACCGACGTGTTCTTGCACTAAAAACAGGCCACGTAATTGGTTGTTCTCGGATAAGCCTAAATGAATATTCAAGCTAGATAAGAAAGTCATCGCCTAACCCTTGGGCTTGCTCTTCATACCATTGGTATGCAGTTCTGACTTCTTGGCTCACATCCGGGTGAAATTTGATCTCTGGCATCCTAGCCCTTTACTTTACCTGCTGTTTTATCTCTTCCCAAGATATCGCTTTAGCTTCGCCAGATAACAAAGCATCATGACGCTTTTCAACTAATTCTTTCCAAGCTTGCTCAGAACCCTCATCCTGTGCCGAATCCAGTGATTCAATCAGACGATGAGCTACAAGCGCCTTCTCCTTTGGGGACAAGGAGTCTATTTCATCAATAACTCTTTCGAATGCAGCTGACATAGAGCCTCCGATTAATTTCTGTTCTCAGTCTAGCATTACAGGATATTCAAAGCACATAGCAAAATATGTTTAACCGGACGGCTGCGGCTAGGAAAAACCATTGCTCCGATCCCCCCTTTAAAAATCTGACTCCCATTTACCAAAAACTCACCTTCTCGGATTTATTTAAAGCCTGTTTTATTGATCTACTCAATGGTTTTAAACCATACAGAAAGTTAAATTTGTTAATCATATATTTCTATTTCGTGACGAACGGAACACTTCGGGGCTACATGATAATTCCTGATAATTCGTCCATTTATTCATGAACCTGAGGAGTAAAACAGAAGTGGATATCAACCAACTCGACAAACTAGAGCAGGCTACACTCTTCGGCAGACCTGAAATCGTCAGGCTGGGCTACGCAATCCTCTTCATTGTAGGGGTCATTATGTACAGTTACTCGACAGTGGGTAACGTTCCAAACGGAATAATGCTTGTTGCAGCGGCCATGATCGGTGGTTATATGGCGATGAATATCGGTGCTAATGATGTGGCAAATAACGTTGGTCCAGCCGTTGGTTCCAAGGCATTATCATTGACCGGTGCCATTATCATTGCTGCAGTTTTCGAAGCTGCGGGGGCTTTACTGGCCGGTGGTGATGTCGTTAGTACGATCAAAAAAGGGATCATTAATCCTGAAATAATTCAGGATGCGGATACGTTTATCTGGCTAATGATGGCCGCCCTTCTCTCTGCGGCTATATGGCTTAATATCGCCACGTCATTAGGTGCACCTGTTTCGACTACCCACTCCATTGTGGGTGGCGTATTAGGTGCCGGTATGGCTGCTGGGGGCGTTGCCGTCGCCAACTGGGACAAAATGGGCATGATTGCCGCCAGCTGGGTTATCTCTCCGGTTATGGGTGGGGTGATTGCAGCCTCCTTCCTTATGTTCATCAAAAAGAACATTACGTATCAAAGCGACATGATTGCCGCAGCGAAAAAATGGGTGCCTATTTTAGTGACTGTCATGGCTTGGGCATTCTCTACTTACCTTGCCCTGAAAGGTCTGAAGAAAATCTGGAAGCTAGACTTTGCCACTGCGGCAATTATTGGTGCAGCAGCAGCGGCTGTCGTCTATGTAATTGTAAAACCCATGATCAAATCTGCTGCCGATAAACTTGAGAACACTAAGGATGCCGTTAACTCTTTATTTACCATTCCTTTGATTTTTGCCGCGGCACTGTTGAGCTTTGCTCATGGTGCGAATGACGTTGCTAATGCGGTTGGCCCGCTTGCAGCCATAAATGATGCCATTATGAGTGGTGAAGTATCTGCCAAGGCCAGTATTCCAATATGGGTAATGATGATTGGTGCCCTTGGTATCGCGCTTGGCTTAGCCTTATACGGTCCGAAACTGATCAAAACGGTAGGTTCTGAAATCACAGAACTCAACCAGATGCGCGCTTTCTCAATCGCAATGGCAGCAGCGATTACCGTAATCATAGCTTCCCAGCTAGGACTACCAGTATCTTCAACCCATATTGCCGTTGGTGGTGTTTTCGGTGTTGGCTTCTTGCGTGAGTATTTGAAAGCCAACTATGCGAAGAAAATCGCAGAGATACACGCACACCATCCAGAAGAAGACGAAGAGAAGGTTCAGCAGTTCATCGATACATTCGAGAATGCGAGCATCGAAGAAAAAGGCCTGCTGCTTAAACAGCTAAAAGAGCACAAAGCGTCTGCTGAACTGAACAAGAAAGAGCGCAAAAGTCTGAAAAAAATCTACCGTACGGAGTTAGTTAAACGTTCGGCATTGTTAAAAATCGCTGCGGCCTGGGTCATCACCGTCCCCGCGGCAGGCATCATGGCAGCCATTCTTTTCTTCACATTACGAGGAATGATGCTAGAAATATAGATATAGCCTATTTTTCAATAAGTTAAATACTCAATGTAATTCTACCTTTTAGACTGGTTATTTTTAAAAATCGAAAGGGGCAACTCTCGTAAATGTTCAGGAAGATAATTTTATTCACCATGCTTGCGATTTTGGCTTGGGGTTTCTGGATCAGTCCGAACTTCAAGGAAATTGCTGCCGGCGTTGCTATTTTCCTTTTCGGGATGCTTGCCCTTGAAGAAGGCTTCAAATCCTTCACTGGCGGAGTATTGGAGCGAATACTGCGAAAAACGACCGATGGTCCATGGAAATCACTGACATTTGGTGTGGTCAGCACCTCTGTTATGCAATCCAGCTCATTGGTTTCAGTTATTACTATCTCTTTCTTAAGTGCCGGTCTTATTGGCTTAGCCGCCGGAATAGGAATTATTTTTGGTGCCAACCTTGGCACTACCACCGGCGCTTGGTTAATTGCTGGCTTGGGCATGAAGGTAAAGATTTCCGCCTACGCTATGCCAATGCTGGTATTCGGAGTTATTCTGATTTTCCAGAAATCGAGAACGATGAATGGCATCGGCTATATTCTTGCGGGGCTCGGTTTCCTATTCCTTGGCATCCACCATATGAAAGAGGGTTTTGAGGCCTTTCGCGATACCATTGATCTGACAGCTTTTGCTGTTTCGGGCTATGCCGGGATTATGCTTTTCACCCTTATTGGTGTCGCCGCGACTGTGATTATGCAGTCCAGTCATGCAACCTTGGTAATCATAATTACCGCGCTGGCGGCACAGCAAATCACCTATGAAAACGCTTTGGCCTTAGCAATTGGTGCCAATATAGGTACCACTATCACGGCCATCATTGGCTCGTTGAGTGCCAATGTGCAGGGTAAACGTCTTGCTGTAGCCCACTTGATATTTAATATTGTCACTGCGTTCATCGCCATTGTGTTTATCTACCAGATTGCCAATCTTGTAGATGGGTTCAGTGCTTGGGTTGGTATTGACGCAGATGATTACACCTTGAAGCTGGCCGTATTTCACACCATTTTCAATGCAATCGGTGTGGTTGCGATGATGCCTTTCATCGAGAAACTGGCCAACTCTTTGATTAAAGCTATGCCTGAAACAATGCAGCCCAGAGAAAAACCTATCTATCTCAATGAGGCAGTTGAAGAGCTACCAGACACAGCGATAGAGGCAGTGCGTAAAGAGACATTGAGATTGTATGACAACGCATTCGCCATCCTCGCCCACGGCTTGAGTTTACATCGAGATGATATTTTGTCGGATAAAGATCTTGAAGATGTCGTCAGACAAGACAATAACGTGATTCCAATCGATTTTGACGACGAGTATGAAAAGAGTATCAAAGGGCTCTACAGTGACATCGTAAAGTTCATCAGTAGCGCGCAATCGAATATGACCCCGGAACAAAGTGATGAGCTGTTCAGGCTGCGCGCAGCAGGGCGAGACATTGTGGAGGCAATTAAAGATACCAAGCACATGAACAAAAACCTTTCACAGTACATTCTCTCCCCAAACTGTCATATCCGAGCAGAATACAACAAGTTCCGTATTCAACTGGGTAACCTGATGCGTGAACTGGATAATATTCGCAATGATGACGAAGACTCTTCAAACATTCTTTCTCTAGATAATCTAAAGCTTGATATGAAAGCAAATGACGTGACTGTAAACGGTGAGATGGAAAGGCTGATTCGCGACAAAAAAATCACTGCAGTCATGGCAACATCAATGATGAATGACGCCAACTATGCTTATGGTGTTGCCAAAAACCTGATCCAAATGGGTGAGTCCCTATTCGCTAGTGGAAATTTGGATATGAATGAGGCGGTGCGCAGCGTGGCACTTAACGATGATGAAGTTGCCGAAATTCTCGAAGAAAGCAAATAATATCTCATTATGGATTGATTGGAGTTAAGATTGTGAAACTGCTTAAGCTTTTAGAAATCACCCAAGAATATCTCAACGATGAGAAGCTGAAAAAGGGTGAACGAAAGAGATGCCTTAAAGACATCCAGCAAAAGTTAAAAAAGAAAAAGAAACAACTAAAAGAAAAAATGGCTGATGAACAAGATGAAACAGAAAGAAACCTCCTGAATAAGAAACTCGATATAATCACGGCTCAACGCAAGAAAGTCATTGCAGCGCTTAAGGAGCTAGATTAAGACATTAAAGGAGTATGCCTGTCTCAAAAATCCAGATAAACACTGACCACTATCAGCAGTTATAGCTAGAGTCACTAGATACAGAAGCCCCCTATTCTTCTCTGTTACCTTCGTATAGTATCCGCCTCATCAATTAGACGATGAAGATCACGTCGCAATAGCGAGCCTAACCATGAGGGTTTGGTTAGCGGCCTTCTTTCCACACTCAAATGACGCAATAGAAATGCCTGATATCACGATAGTAACGCACAGCGGTAATTTTCATGCAGATGATGTTTTTAGTATCGCTGCACTTAGAGCTATTTTTCCTTCTTTTAAGCTGATCCGTACGCGTGATGAAGAGCTTATCCGTCAGGCTGATATCGTGGTTGATGTCGGGGGTGAGTATGACCCTGACACAGGTCGGTTTGATCATCATCAACGCGGCGGTGCCGGTGAACGTGAGAACGGTATTCCCTACTCCTCATTTGGATTGATTTGGCAGAAGTATGGCGTTGAGATCTGCCAAGGCAATGCTGAAGTCGCTCAAGCGGTGGATGCTGATCTGGTTTCTGCCATTGATGCGATCGATTGCGGTTATGGTGACGGCGTTGCTAAAGGAGTGAGCCTTAGCCAAACGATCTCTATGTTTAACCCAACTTGGCAGGAAGAGACTCATTTCGATGAGGGCTTTGATGAAGCGGTTGATTTTGCTTCTCGTGTGTTAAACCGCTTTATTGCATCGGCTGACGGTGGCATTAGCGCCAAAGATATCGTAGCTAAAGCCATAGAGAATGCCGAAGACCCTCGAGTAATTGTGTTAGAGCAATATACCCCTTGGAAAAGAACCGTACACGCTCTATCAAAAGAGGCTTTGTATATCGTTTACCCTTCAGATACAGGTCAGTGGCGTATTCAGGCCATTCCAGTTAAACCTGGCTCTTTTGAGGATAAAAAATCATTGCCTAAATCATGGGCTGGATTATCCGGTAAAGCACTGCAAGATGAGACGGGCATAAGCGATGCGATGTTCTGCCATAACGGCTTATTTATTGCAGGCTGCGAATCCTTTGACAGCACAATGAAAATGGCAGAATTAGCTCTGGCAGAATAGATCATTAAAGGGAATTGGCTTAATGAGATCATTTCCCTTAATTCCCCCCACTCTTAGAAAGCTAAGTAAGGATAATTAGGATCAAATAAAAACGGCTTTCTACTCACCCAATTCTGATCCAAACAGATTCCACCCGCGTAAGTAAATGCTTAACCAGTCAATAGAAGCCGGTGATGCATGAAAACCACTCCTGATTCATCTAGTACAAACAAGACCCCTTCCAATAACAGACTTCCATGCAGAGGCTGTAGAAAAACATGTAAGCATTATCACACTTGCGAGGGAAAACCTTGGCGGGTGAATAAAGCTCAATTCTGAACTTAGTTTAGTTGTACATATAACCCAACATTGACAGGAAATATGATGAAGTCACTCGTCATTGTGGCCCACGGTAGTAGACGTGAACGTTCTAACAACGAAGTCCTTGAGTTAACGGCTTCACTCCAGAAAAAGATTGAAAATGAATACCCGATTATAGAGACCGCATTTCTAGAATTAGCGCGCCCTTCGATCGAGGAAGCAATAGAAAAGTGTATCCAACAAGGATCGACTGACATAAAAATACTGCCCTACTTTTTATCAGCCGGTATACATGTTCATGAAGATATCCCCCAAGAAGCCGAGAAAGCATCGATGAACAATAAGCACATCAGCATAGAGGTGCTTCCACATCTAGGAAGCTCGCTGATGATGCTTGGGTTACTAGAACAGGTACTTGTTACACACGGTAATGTAGACAGTGCTATGGCTAGTTAGACTCAACCATTTCCCTAATCTTCACAGCCTTCTCAAAGTGATCAAGCTGGTGAGTTTTGATCCACCACTCGGCAGCTTCCATTAATAGGTCTGGATCATCATTTTTGTTTTTGAAGAATGCATAGAACGAGATACCTACATTGTCTCCCTTACTCGCAATCTTCTTATCGCAGACTTCGATGATCTTCTTTTTTAAACTTTTTCTCATTAGGCTGCTTTACTCACCATCAAATATTTCGGTTCTTCTAAAAATCAACATGCCAAAACCCGCTTAGCTTTCAAAGTGCTTTTTCAGAACACCTTCAAGCAATTCATAACGTTTAGGAAGTGGACGGTATTTTTTCTGTACTCGATAGACAGGCTCTTTCACAACTTCGGTTAAGTCAGCAATTTCGATGGCTTCATAATAAGCAGACCACACAATCGAGGATTCTGGCAATACGGTAAATCCCAAGCCTTCAGCCACTGGCAGTAAGATCTGGCTTAACTGATTGATATACCCCGACTGTTTTATCTCTCCCATCCCTCTGAAATGTTCAGCAAAATTATTCTCCAATATCTGCACAGCGTAATGGTGGCCGTCTGGGTGATTGATAAAGCCTAACGCCATTAATCCATCCCAATCGGCGTCAAATCCTTTAGGTATAACGAGGCACAATGGATCATGCCCAAGAAGACCCTGTTCTAATTCAACATCATTGATCAGTTGGGTAACCAAACCCAGATCGGCTCTGTTGTCTTTTATCTGTTTAAGGATTTCATGATTGGGAGCCGCTTCCATACTGATGCTTAGATCTGGATAACGCTTCTGTAATTGCAGTAGATCAGGGTATAGCTTTGTCACCATTGATCCTGAACAGGCGAGTTTAATTTCACCCGTCTCTGCTTGAACGTCTGTTAATCTATCTAAAAGAGCGGACTCTTCCTGAAACTGTTTTTGCGCGAACTCATACAACTCTTCACCCGCTTCAGTGAGTTCAAACTTTTTACCAAAGCGACTGATAATCTGGCAATTTAGATGAGCCTCTAATTTCTTAATATGCTGGCTAACCCCCGGTTGCGTCATATGTAATAACTCAGCCGTTTTCGTGAAATGTTGCGTTTCAACAAGGGTAATAAAAGTTCGGAGATGATGCGGATTAATCATAACAATAAATTATTATTTTGATTTCAAATGATAATTTTTAATAAGGATAGCCTCTTTATAAACTGCTTCCAATAAATCTTGTTGGAGCATAACGATGAATCAACCTTACCCACGTACGTTCTCTCATATTGGTATCTCTGTACCTGACCTTGAAGCCGCAGTGAAATTCTATACAGAGGTTCTAGGTTGGTATCTGATTATGGAACCAACTGAGATAACTGAAGATGACAGTGCCATAGGTGAGATGTGTACCGACGTGTTTGGCCCTAATTGGGGCTCTTTTAGAATCGCACACCTATCAACAGGCGATCGCATTGGCGTTGAGCTGTTCCAGTTCAAAAATCAGGAGAATCCTGAAAATAATTTTGAATACTGGAAAACGGGCATCTTCCACTTCTGCGTTCAGGACCCTGATGTCGAAGGTCTAGCAGAAAAGATTGTCGCAGCTGGCGGTAAAAAACGTATGGCTAAACCACGCTATTACTTCCCTGGTGAAAAGCCTTACCGCATGATTTACATGGAAGATCCGTTTGGCAATATTCTCGAAATCTACAGCCACAGTTACGAACTGCATTATGCGGCAGGTGCTTATTAAGGCGTTAAGCGATGACAAGGATATTAAGGAGTTAGCGGCTTAAGCTCCGGCAGCTCCAAAATACCATGACGTTCATATAGCGCTTTTGCGGAGGCGCTTTTGATAACGTCTCCTGCGACTTTGTTTAGATTATTTGCTAGCTCCTCACTATTGAATGCATTGTGGGAGATAACAATATGAACGTCTGTATGTTGATAGGAGTAGGGTAATACGGAGAATTGTTCGAAATCGAGTGAAGGCGTATCCGCTATGACTGCCATACCGTTACGATATTCGGCTAGCACTATATCCACTCGGCCTTTCGCCAACATTTTGAACATATTTTCAAAGGAGTTTACGACCGTTAGTTTCGGGTGTTTCTGAATAAACTCATCCTTCTGATAACCTGAGCCATCCAAAATCCCTAGATAGTAATTGTTTAAGTCAGCTAGCTTTTCAATTTCAGGGGTAAACTCTCTGCGATGGAAAACTACGGTTTGCTCGATCAGAAGCGGTGGCTCGATATAGTGCATTCGTGATTTGCGCTCTTCTGTTTTGAACATACAAAGCGAGCCATCTAGATCACCCGTATCAACGCCCTTAACCACCCTTTTCCAAGGCATAATCACAACATCAAGGTGTTGATTAGAGGCGGTGACGATCAAATCACTTAACTCAGCTAAAAACCCCTTACCCGGTAACTTGTCAGATATGTACGGTGGCCATTGAACGCAACCTAAACGAAGGGTTCTTTCAAAGGGTTCTGCTCTAAGGAAGCTTGATAGACATAAGGCTATTAGAAATAGCGAGACTTTAGGCATGACTAAAACTACATAACTGATTTAACGATCAACAATTAATTATCACCTATAGGGAATACAGCGTCACTATGATCTAAATAAAAAAACCGAGCGGGTATTAGCTCGGTTTTTTTATTCTTCTATAAACGATATTAACCATCTTGATTAATCTGACCGATCAACTCATTTAAAGTTGATTCAGCGGCGTCATTCTCAACCTGACAAGTACCCGCAGCGTGATGTCCACCACCTCCATATTTCAGCATCAGCTCGCCCACATTGGTTTTAGAGCCTCGATCAAAGATCGACTTACCGGTCGCAAATACAGTGTTCTGTTGTTTAAGGCCCCAAAGGACATGGATGGAGATATTACATTCAGGGAATAAGGCATAGATAACAAAACGGTTACCGGCGTAAATAGTCTCTTCGTTTCGCAGATCTAGAACAACGAGGTTGCCATGTACGGTAGCACAACGTTTGATCTGGTCTTTAAATTTCGCTTCTTGCTCAAAGTAAAGGTCGACCCTTTCTTTTACATCCGGCAGCGCTAGGATCTCATCGATATTGTGATCTTTGCAGTAATCGATCAGGTCCATCATCAGGTTGTAGTTGGAGATTCTAAACTCTCTAAAA
Source organism: Neptuniibacter sp. QD37_11 (assembly GCF_047778105.1). Taxonomy (NCBI): domain Bacteria; kingdom Pseudomonadati; phylum Pseudomonadota; class Gammaproteobacteria; order Oceanospirillales; family Oceanospirillaceae; genus Neptuniibacter; species Neptuniibacter sp. QD37_11. Next base: position 2,105,867 of record NZ_CP180552.1, read on the forward strand.
CGGCCAAGACCGGTACGGGCATCCATCAAGAAATTGAGCAGTTCCCACCCCTTAGGGTTCAGAACTTCTTCTTGGTTATATTGCGCCGAGTCGCCCTTATCGACCGCTTCCATCATGTCGGTCCATTCATCGGGGAAACCATCGATGCCGCCGTAATGTAGCCACACCACTCTTGCAGCTGATGGGGCTTCGGGATCGATGATGTGGTTTTCTCTCTCGCCTTTATTTCGAATGGTTTCAGATAGATGGTGATCAAATACAAGATGAGCAGCTTCGACATACGGCAGGTTTGTGGTGATGTCGTTGGAGGTTATATCGACTGTCCCATCCTGCATATCCTTAGGATGAACAAATTTAATATCATCAATCAGATCCAGATGTTTAAGCAAAACTGCACAAACTAAACCATCAAAGTCACTACGGGTTACCAACCGAAATTTATCTCGTGACATACTTCGCTTCCTTATTCTTGTTGTTGCCGGAGAGTGTTATGCACTGAAATCTATAAGCTTTTTCCAAGCTGCTAGAGCAGTATAGACAAGAATGATTGAGGAAGAAGCAAAATCTAGCTAGTGATCGTCGTCAACTATTCTAAAGAAGACTCCACCTTCATACGTAAAATAGATTCACCTACAACCTAGCTTCGACAACTTTACAGACTTCCCTTCGGTAACATAGCGGTAAAAAACTTCCGCACTCGTGCGGAAGAGCCTTTCCCCTCAGAGCAAAGAAACCTGCTTAATCCCTATAATTACGGCCTATCTAGTTCTGGAATGATTTATGCTTAAAAATGTACAAAAGATACATTTAGCTAATATTCAAGGAACCTTAGATGTCTAGCATTAATTCATACTCCGCTGTCTACGGATCATCTTTATTAAACACCAATAATCAAATAAAAACGGCTGCTACAGATTTCGCAGCAGAAGCTAACGATTTGGTAAAAGAAGGCCTTATTGGTGAAGACAGTTTAATTGGTTTTGGTGCTCAGTCCGGTTCCATCAGTTACTGGAGCAATCAAAGTCATGCTCAATGGAAAGCCTATAACCAAGAAGGCAGTGATGCTGCTCTACAAGCTGCTGAATATCACAAACAGATGATTGCTGAGCGACAAGATATCGCCAACCAATACCTCAGCCAAGTTACATCCTTAGCTACAGAGTTCAATGATCTCAGCATAGATAAGATTAGTTTTCATCAGGTGTTAGATAACGCGCAGGCTGGAAATTCTTTGACTCACGGCCTGGATCATTTGAGCGAGTCTGACGTTAAAAAAATTGAGCAGTTTTGGCAGGACCAAACGGCTAATTTAAATCGACTTGATAATAGCCTGACTCGTTTACAAAGCTTTCCAAAAGATCTTGATAATTGGCTTCAGCATCAAGACGAGCCTATCAGCGATGAAGTCTTTCAAATTGTAGATCAGCTGAAAAATAGCTGGGTGAATATAGAATCTACAGGTCCAGAAAAAGACTACCAAGCGCGAAGCTTTGACCTTCAAATAGAAGAAGGTGCCTCAACACCCAACACAGTAGCTATTTCTGAATCGGATAAAGGCTCTTCATTGCTGCAAAGCCTTGAACAAGTAGCTCTTAAAAATGCACAGATTGATTACACATCTTTTGGCTTTAAAGATAATTTGCTCGAATACGCAGGCAAAGAGTTTTTACAACATGATCTCCGACAGACTTATGCTGAAATGCAAATCTTAAGTAAAGATCTGTATTCTGAGTTTTCTGACCTGTTTGGTAAAAGCAGCGGGAATAGTCCTTACAGCTTACAAGATATGATCGATAACCACCTTGAGAACAAACCGTTAGCACAACTCGAAGATGGTTCGATACATCCTCAAGAGCTAGCAATTCAAGAATTCTGGAAAGAGAATGAATTAGCATTAGAGCAATACAGTGCCAAACAACAAAAGCTCAATGACCAGCCGGATAATTTTGGTGCTTATCAAAGCCAAAACAAGTCCAAAATTAATCAATATTTCATGGATAATTTGGACCGCTTTTTAAACATGAAACTAAGCTGAAAAGCGTCACAGATAAAAGCCAAATACGTTAGAAGTGGATAAGGCGAATAAATAAGTAAAGTGTTTACTCGCCTTCCCTAAATTCCGAATTATTCATATGTAACCCAACCTCGATAAACCACTTCGGCTGCATTTGATCAAAATCGGTTCTGATCTTGCTGTCCAGATAGCTTGCTGAATCCAGCACAAATGGCTTCCCGTCTAGCCTTTGAAACACAACCCAATGCCAAAAATCTTTGCCCTCTTCTTGATAGTCCTTAATCGATAAAAGCGCTAAATCGGGCAACTCTTCCCAAGTGTTAAACGGCGTTTCTATATTTGAAACTGAGGCATTCTGGCTCTTCAAAAGTTGACGAACGTAATCGGTTTGAGACCAGAGCGATTTGTCGTCTGCAAAGATCCCCATTGCATTGGCGATCTGTTTCATCTCGGCATATGTTTTACCCACGATATTGGCCACAGAGGCGATTCCACAGCCTGTCACTTCCTCTTGCACCACAGGCTCTATCTTATGTGCTTGTAACATGCCCTATTACTCTGCTCACTGATCAATTTAGCTCATTAATACAGATCTTAAGTTATATGTCTGCACTGTCATATTGCAGCAACCTTTACCCCCTACAATAGCCGCCTCCGTGACAGATCACCACACAAATAGATGAGAGTATTGCTGTGAAGACTACTGTTTTTGACCTTATCTGGAAGTTTAAGAACGCGCTGGAAAAACAGGGCCATGAAAAAATAGATCTACACCGCTTTACCCACGAAAGAGACTACCGCAAAGCGATCTTACTTAATGTAGATATCAGTGAGCTACCGCTAAGCCGTTCTCTACAGAAGATCTATAAAGATCTGCTAGAAGCAGACGAGCTAGAGTTGGCTAAAGAAGTCGAGCTACCACCTGAGCCAAAGCCAGCTCCTATTCCAACTCAAGAGAAGCAAAAATCGGATAAAGAGCCAAACGACAAACCTATTTTCTACGGTATTGCCGCAGTCGTTTTACTGGTATTTGGCTTCGCTGTTTTCCAATTTTCTAGCACAACACAAGAAGCTAAAGCACCAATCGCTGAGATAAGTGAGCCGAAACCTACAAGCACAGCAGCACAGGTGACCGAGCAACCTAAACCGACAGCAGAGACACCTACAGCTCAACCGGCTAAAGCCGTTGAAGTAGCCATAACTGAAATTAAGAAAGTTGAAACTACTCCACCAGCAATACAACCAGCACCGGTTGTAGCTGCACCCGTTGTCGAAGTTGAAGAGATTGTTAAAACAACACCTTTTCGCATCCAAGGTTCAAATACGATCGGTGAAGTACTTGCGCCAGAATTGCTAAAAGCGTTTTACGCAAGTGAAGGAGCCCAGCAATCCACTTTAGTTGCGAGTGATATTGAAGTCGAAAACAACTTGGAGATTACTTATCCGGGTAAAAAAGAGATCTCGGTTATCCCAATTCATGCGCACGGTTCTAGCACGGGCTTTAAAGCCCTAAAAGAAAATAAAACTGACCTTGCGATGGCTTCTCGTCGAATCAAAGACAAAGAAGTTGAGCAGTTAGAAAGCCGTTACGGCAATCTAAAATCTAAAAGTACCGAACACATCATTGGGATGGATGGTTTGGCAGTCATTGTTAATCCAGATAACCCTATTGCTCACCTCAGTACAGAAGATCTGGCTAAGCTGTTTGCCGGTAATATTACTAACTGGAGCGAGCTAGGCGGCCCTGATCTAGCGGTTAAGATATATGCCCGCGATAGCAACTCGGGCACTTGGGACTCATTTAAATCCATGGTGCTTAAAAAGCACGGGGTTAAACTCTCTGAAGCTGCTGAGCGATTAGAATCCAGCGTTGAACTATCGGATAACGTAAGTAAAACCCCAGGAGCTATTGGCTTTATCGGCCTTCCTTATGTTTTACGTGCTAAAGCCCTAGCGATCTCTGATGGTGAAAAAGGTTTACCGATCTACCCAACCTCTTTCACGATCTCTACAGAAGACTACCCGCTGGTTCGTCGTCTTTATATCTACGAGCCAAGTACCATCAGCACGCAATCGGAAGCACATCGTTTTATCAGCTTTGTTCTATCTAAAGAGGGGCAAGATGTTGTTAAGAAAGCTGGTTTTATTTCACAGAATATCTACCCGACCACGCCTGTATTAACGGATACCTATCCGCAGGAATATATCCAATCCGTTAAGAATGCTCAGCGTTTATCCCTAAACTTCCGTTTTAAAAGCGGGACTGTAGTTTTAGATAACAAAGCGGTACGCGACTTGGAGCGTGTAATTCAATTCTTTGAATCCAACCCGGGTCAGCAAGCCACGTTGATCGGCTTTTCCGACAGTATTGGCGACCCAGTAATAAATAGAACACTGTCTTTGCAACGTGCAAGAGCCGTTGAACAAGCGCTACTTGCTCGCGGAATTAATATTCAACGCTCGATAGGCTTAGGTGAAATGGCGCCGATCGCCTCTAACTTAACGAAGCTTGGCCGCGAGAAAAATCGCCGCGTAGAAATTTGGGTCGATAGCAACAACGCTCAGAGTTACAACACAGCGACTCGCTAATATTGCTATCTCCTGTCCCCAAAAGGCGATCACTTTGATCGCCTTTTCTATATATAAACCATCTTGTTATCGAGTTCTAAACTCCGTTACTTCTGGCTCAAAGTAAGCAGGACCAAAGAGTTTATAAAAACTATATTCATTGATATTACTATTTGTGATCATTAGAAAATCAGGTTTAGCATGATAAGGAAAATCAACGCCTGGCTTTTGGCCATTCAAGGTCTTAACCATCATATCTATAGCTAACTGACAAATTACGAGTGTCTGATCATGGGGAGCCGCTTTAACATTCCCATTCTTTATATCGTCATAAATGTCTCGAGTGATGTAAGTAGAGACAACCTCTGCACTACTACTTTCACCTAAATCACTCAATATTTTCGCCGCCTCTTTCGCGGCTACAGCATTGCCAACAATATAATCGATCTGAGCTAGGCCTTTCGCTTTAATTAAGGTGGATACTCGCAATCTTTGTACCTTGTGACGAGTATCCCCATACAGCGGAGGAAATATCGTTATGGTTTGATTAACCGGTTTAAGCTCTGAAATAGCAGCCAAAAAGCCTTCATACATATCATCGGCCCAACCTGACCGCTTAGGCCCGGGAAAAAACGCGATATTGATATCTTTGCCAATGGAGTCTTCGACAACATATTTACCCGCCGCATAACCCGCATCTTGATATGAAACCATCGCTTTCGCTTTAATCGCGGAAGACTTAATCTCGTTAATAAGACCGATAACAGGCAAGTCTAACTGTTGTAGGGTTTGGTCCATTTTAACGTTATCGACGGTTGCTAAAATGATCCCATCAACCTCTTTTGATAACTGGACAAGCTTGTGCCGTTGATCCCCAAAATTACCATATCCCCCAAATGAATAGAGTGATAATTGAATACCCAATTCCTTTGCATGAGAGATAAGTCCGTAGCTAGCAGTAATCCAATAGGGGTCATTAAGGTGTGGAATCAATACAGCTATATGATAAGGCTTAGCTGGGGTTACAGTTTCCCATGACTCTCTCTTAAATTGAGGAGTGGTTGTAAGAAAGTTTGTTTCTAATGAATAGTAACTTTGAACATTCAAGGGCGAATCTGCCGCTAGTAAATTTGACGCAAAGAAAAATGATGTAAAGATAAAGATTAATAGTTTCATGTAGCTAAGCATGAAATAACGCCTTAACGAATATAGAGCATCAATAAATAATAACTGTAAGACCGCGATATACTTTATAGCAGCAATATGAAGATAAATCCCTTGCCTTTTATAGGCTCAAATCACATAGTGGCTGGCTAATATTTACTATCTTAAACGCTACACGATCACAGAGTTTCATTATGTCATTAGAGAGCGCTATCTCTTTCTTTTTGGCCGTTTTAGTCTTTGGAGTTACTCCAGGCCCAGGCGTATTCGCCATATTAGCAAGAGCTCTGACCTCTAATGCCCGCTCATGCATATCCCTAGCTTTGGGTATGACCATCAGCGATATTCTCTACTTAATCGCAGCTTGTTTCGGTCTCGCCGTTATCGCTAACCAATGGGGTGAACTGTTTACGGTAATCCGCATTGTCGGGGCGATTTATCTTGTCTATCTAGGATGGAAGATGTGGAATGCACCATTAAATCTGGATTCAGAGCCTGACAAGAATTCTAGATCAGGTGCGATTTCGGGATTTGTGCAAGGCTTTTTGATATCCGCTTCAAACCCCAAAGTCATCCTCTTTTACATCGCCTTTCTTCCAACATTTATGGATTTAGAGGCGCTAAACGGAGGAGACATAATCTTAGCCTCTGTATTAACGCTGATAGCATTAATGATTGGAATAATGATGATCGCTATTTTTGCGGCAAAATCACGGCGTTTTTTCCAGTCAGAGAAAGGTGTTAAAAGGCTAAACAGAAGCGCTGGATCCATTATGGTTGCAGCGGGCGCCTATTTAGCCTCACGCCACTAACTGCTGAATGATGCTATCCATCGCCTGCACAATCTGTTCATTTTTTTGCGGATTGAGCGCGCCTTCATCTGGCTGAGCAAACGCACCTGAATCATTATCAAAATACTCCCCCGCTTTATCGGAAAACTCATCTGATAGAGCGGCGCGGATCAATATATCTGCCCCTTGGCTGATGTCGTTCCCGGCAACGCCAAAACCATCTTTAACCATTTTGGTGGCTAACAACGAACCTGGATTTACAGAGGCAACCAATACGCCCTCATTAGATAGCTCAGTCGCAAGGTGGCGTGTCCAAGCGATCAACGCCAACTTGCTTTGCGCATAAGCTGACATAGCTCTGTCTGCCGATTTGTTACCCAGAAGAAATTCGATATCGACTGGCGCTTGAGCGGCCGAGGCCAAATTAATCACTCTACTGCCTTTAGCTAAAGCAGACTTTAACTGCTTCATCAGGAGGTAAGGCGCGATGGTATTAACAATAAACCGAGCATCATATCCATCATCAGTTACGGGCTGCTCGACCTTAAATACCCCGGCATTATTGATCAAAACATCGATGTCAGTGTATTGCTTACTGACCTCATCCGCCAGCGACTTAACTGCATTCAAATCAGAGAGATCAGCAGTAAAACCAGAGATTAATTCAGAGCTGTAACTTTGACCTAATTGGTCGATCACTCTTTCAACTTTCTGAGGTGTTCGACCATGAATCAATACATGGTGCCCTTGCGCCAGAAGCTTCTGAGCCGTCGCGAGACCAATGCCATCAGTCGAGCCAGTAATTAATATGGTTTTCATCCGTTAATCTCCCTGCTGTAGCGGTTTTACTTAGAAGCCTTCAAGTACGATCTTGCCGATAGAACGACCCGCCTCTAACTCAGCATGGGCGGTTTTTAAGTTTTCAGCATTAATGGTGCCCAGGTTTTTACCTATAGTTGTTTTGATAAAACCTTGATCAATCAGATCAGCTACTCGATTTAGCAGTTTAGATTGCTCATCCATATCTTTGGCATTAAACATCGAACGTGCGTACATAAATTCGATATGCAAAGAGAGGCTTTTCGGCTTCATCTTCATCACATCTAGCGGTTCCGCTGGATCATCAATCATCGCGATTCGACCAAACGGCGCTAGCAGCTCAGTATAGGCATCAAAATAGCTATCGGTGCTATTTAAGCTAGCAACGTGGGTAAGCGGCCCAAGATCCAAAGCATCAATTTGCGCTTGAAGCGGTTTGGTGTGATCTACTACATAATCCGCACCTAAAGATTTAACCCACTCACGTGATGCATCACGAGAAGCGGTCGCGATAATAGTTGCCCCAGTGATCGCTTTGGCAAGCTGAACCAAAATAGAACCCACACCACCAGAAGCCCCAACTACCAGTAAAACTTCATCGGTCTTAGTCGTCTCGTTTGGCTGCTGTTGTTTAAGCTCAAGGTGCTCAAACAATAGCTCCCAGGCGGTAATCGTTGTCAAAGGCAGTGCTGCTGCTTCAGATAGACTCAAGCTCTTTGGTTTATGACCTACAATGCGCTGATCAACCAATTGGTATTCAGCATTGCTACCGGCACGATTCAGGTCCCCTGCGTAATACACTGCATCACCGGGTTTAAACTCGGTGACCTGATCACCAACTGCGATCACCTCACCTACTGCATCCCAACCTATGACTTTATAACTGCCATCTTCATTCGCCATACGTTGACGGATTTTATAATCAACCGGATTCACGGCAATCGCTTGTACTTTCACTAGTAGGTCTTGGCCTGTTGCGATTGGCTGAGGTAATTCAATATCCACCAATGAATCTTTGTCAGTAATCGGTAGGGATTTTTGGTAACCAATAGCTTTCATTGTTTGTTGGCTTGTCATCTTCTCTCTCCACTGCCTTGGTTCATTGTTTAAGAACAGGCAGCTGTATCTGGCTGAATGTGTTGCAACAGATATTAGTATTTGATTACCAAGCTATAAACAGCATAATACTTGAATTACTATCAAATAATTTTTGAAAATATGCTTTTAGAAGATCTACAGGTTGTTTTGAAAGTAGCGGAGTTTCGCAGTATCACGGCCGCTGCAGCTAATCTTGATATGCGCACTGCTACAGCCAGTGCAGCGATAAAACGAGTCGAAAGCCAATTAGGTGTTGATCTGTTTATCAGAACAACTCGACAGCTAAGGCTATCTGCAGCTGGAGAGCGCTATATACCGCAGTGCCAGCAAGCCCTTCTTACTTTGCAACTAGCACAGCAAAATATCCGAGATGATCTCAATGTGGTTGAGGGGGAACTTCGTATCTCTATCTCATCTGACCTTGGCCGAAATCTGGTCATTCCATGGTTAGATGAGTTTGTCGATCAGCACCCTAAAATCAGTCTCAAAATTAACATCAGCGACAGCACTATCGATTTTTATCGTGACTCTGTCGATCTAGCACTGCGTTACGGCTCGCCTACTGATGCGAATCTATATGGGTTTAAGATCTGTGATGTACCGGCATTGTTATGCGCGACACCCGATTATTTAGCCAAGTACGGTACACCCACTCACCCCCAAGAACTGACCAACCATAACGGCCTGTTTTATCAGCTACACGATATTACCCATGATGTTTGGGAATTTACTGAAGAGAAGAGCACCCAAAAAAATAGCGCAGAAGGAAATAAAACTCATAAGATAAAAATGAAGGGGAACAGAGCTTCCAACGACGGTGATCTGGTTAGACGCTGGTGCACCTCAGGACAAGGTATTGCGGTGAAATCCTGCCTAGATATCTCGAACGATCTACTCTCTGGCAAAGTCGTTAATGTGATGCCCGAGTTTAGTCCAAGGGTTACAGAACTGTGGCTAGTCTGCCCTAGCCGTCAATCTATTACTCCTGCAGTCAGAGCGCTAAGAGATCATGTCAGGGATAAAAGTCATCTGATTTTATCTGAGTTGGCTAAGCAAGATTTCTTAAACCAGCTTGAATCTCCAACATAGATCATTAGAACACACGGTAGGTTTAAGCCTCAGAAGTGCTCTGCTTTAACGTCTCGATAATCGCTTTTAGGTACTCGAACTTATCCTGCTCATCCGCGATTTGAATCTCTGTTCTCTCTCTTAGATCTTGCAAGACAGAAAGCCGTTCATGTTCTACATAAACCCTTGCTTCCTCTTGCTCTGTTTCACCGTCGGTTTGTGTCACTTCTCGGCTCTGGCTCGTTTCTCTCTGCTCTACGGTGCTTTCTGCACGAACACTCTGGCGTGTTTCACTTTCACCTCTTCGCTCAGCTAATTCGTCTGCAGCTTGGTCTTGAGCTAACAGCAGATCTAAGAATGTAGGACGCTCGTCAAACACCTCCTGATCCCTAGTTACGGTCTGTTCCTGACCAAAACGATCAATGGCATCTTGATACTGCTCGGCTAAACCACCAATGGCTGGTGTATTTTCCTCATGTACCGCTATATCCAACTCTTGAATACTGGAGACAGTCCCATCTTCAAATAAGAATACGCCGCTGCGTTTTACTTGGCCTAACAGGTTGTTCTGATCATCGGTCAGATCAAATGAAGATGATGTTGAGCCCAGATAGATCGCACCAACACCAGCACCTTTCAGACTGGTTAGCTGATCATTACCCTCTTCATCACGGGTCCAAACTTTCAGCTTGTTAAAGATCTCATCGTTTTCATCAATCCAATGATTATTGTCCGAGTCATATTTAGCTAGATCAGAGAAACCATCTTGCCCCTGCGTACCAAACAGCTCAGAGCCATCATTAATTTGGCCGTCATTATTGATGTCTAAAGCCAAGAACCCGCTACCCTGAGCAACAAAAGAGATCTCTTCTTCAGTGCCATCAGCATTGAGGTCAAAGCTGAAACTGCTATTGGTTAAACCGGCTGCACCACCATGGAGATTGATCACCAACGGATCGATCAAACTCCGATCGACTCGCTCTTCACTAAAGCGTTCTTCCAAGACAAAGCTACGTTCTATTTCTAGCTCTAACAGGAAGTTGATCTCTCGACCATCTTCAGTAGTAATGACACCTTGCGTGCCTACCGAGAGTTTTTCCTCTTCGGTATATACGCGTTGATTCGCTATCTCGACCCGGACCTCATCAGCGACCTGTCTACCTACATTCAAGGTGATATCAGATATATTTATATCGAGCTGTTCAAAGCTCGCTCGCGCTTGCAACTCTTCGGTACTAATAGCTTGTATATCTTGATCGCTAAAGGCTTGTATATCTTGTTCGCTAAGGGCTTCTATCTCCTGAAACGTCTCTAACGAAGCAAGCTGAATATTCCGTACTGGAATCTGTGGGTTCATAGCCAAACGTTCAAGCTGCATCCCTTCATGCAACACGGTTTCAACCAGAGAGCTTACATTGTGTGTTTGCTGGATTTGTTTGGTGCCTTGCGTCGATTGCACACTACTTACGCTATTCACACTGGCAGCTTTTTCCGAACGCATACGCGCGTCGTAGGAGAGGTCAACGCTCGTTCCCGCTCGCCAGTTAGAAGCCGCTTCTGGTGACAGCGTCACTTGCTGACTAACCGCAGCGCTCTGTTGTTGAGCTGAATCGGTGATCTGTTTTTCGTGCTGGCTATTAAAACCAATCATCGAACTGGAGATTTTCATGAGGCCTCCCTGCCGCGGCACCCAGAGGTAAAAAGATAGTGTAAGAAACCCTATCGGCCTAAATAGGAGGATAATGAGAAGAAAAGGAATAGGTACAGAGGGTACAGTTAAGCGAGCCGCTCCCTCTGTTCTAAATAACGATGACGTGAGGGCTACGCAAGCGCCAATTCAACTGCCGCTTGCGCGTGGATTGCTGTGGTATCAATAAGACGGATCTCTGTATCACTCTGTTTCACCAGCATACCAATTTCGGTACAGCCTAAGATCACAGCTTCCGCACCCTGTTCTGCCAGTGCTTTGATGATTCTTAAGTACTCGGATTTAGAATTGGGATTGATCTGACCTAAGCACAGTTCTTTATAGATAACCTCGTGAACAACCGCTCGATCAGCTTCATTCGGGACAACAACCGATAGACCAAACTTATCTGTTAATCGGTCTTTATAAAAACCCTGCTCCATAGTGAATGCAGTGCCTAATAAGCCAACAGTGTTTATATTTTGTTTAATCAACTCTTCAGCTGTGGCATCGGCAATATGAATCAACGGGATATCGATCGCCGCTTCAATCTGAGGCGCAACTTTATGCATAGTGTTGGTACAGATAAGGAGAAAGTCAGCACCTGCCGCCTGAATATTTTTAGCTGCTTGCGCCAAGATCGCAGCGGTTCCTGCCCAATCCCCCTGATGCTGCAGTTTTTCGATAGGATCAAAATCTACGCTATACATCGCTATCTGCGCAGAATGTAAACCACCTAAGCGCGACTTAACACCCTCGTTTATCGAGCGATAATATCCCTGCGTGCTCTCCCAGCTCATTCCACCCAGTAAGCCGATCGTCTTCATGTTAATCCTTTAAATTTCACTGACTAATTCTCGAGTGGGTTCAACCTTATAGGCGACCCGATTTCGACCCGACGCTTTCGCTTTATACAAGTAATGATCAGCTTTATCGATAAGATTAGACATACTATCCATCGGATCACTCATCTCAGCGATACCGATGCTCACCGTATATTGCACATCAAGCTGTTGCTGTTGAACCACCTGATTAGAGATAACACCAATCAATCGCTCTGCCAATGTTATCGCTTCATCATGCTGCGTTTCTGGGAGGACCAAAATAAATTCCTCTCCACCCCAGCGCGCCACGATATCTCCGGCGCGAAGTTCTCGCATCAACAGCCCAGATAAATCAAGTAACACCAGATCGCCAAAGCTATGACCATAAGTGTCATTGATCTCTTTAAATCGATCAATATCCATCAACATCACGCAGAGATTACGTGTGTTGCGCGTGGCATTACTGTAGATCGGCTCAATAACCTTCTGAAAGCCGCGGCGATTATATAAACCGGTCAACTGATCTCGATCGGCTAAACGTTGGGCTTCAATTTTTTCGGTTTGGCTAATGCGGAATTGGTAGGCAAGCGCTAAAGCAAAGAGTACTGCCTCAATCAAAATACCGTACTCTACCGCGTGGAAGCCAAATGCGTGGTACTCAACAACACCAGATACAGTGAAAGCCGTAACAATTGCGCTGATCATGGCAAAAATCGCGGCGCCCAAAAAGTATTTAGCTTCCTTAACACCTGCATGACAGGCAACTACACCAGCGGTAATCATTAAGAGAGCAAATGGGATTACACAGATAAAAGCAGTTACCAACATAGTCAGGTAATTGCCTGACAGGGCATACCAGATAACCGAACAGAGCATAAATGTGTTTAGCAGATTAAAGCTTGTGTTTATCCTAGGAAATTTCGTTGGCAATGCCAGAAAGGCCCGACAAAATAGGTTCCCTAGATAGGCAAACAGCATCATCATAGGAGGAATCATCTGGTTCTGGAACTCAGGCCAGTTAGGCCAGATCCATTTAAATGCATGGCCGGTATAAGCCAGATTTAAAATAATAAAGGTTGCCAAGTAGAGCGAATAAAAAATATATCTTCGGCTTTGCAGACTGAAATAAAGCAATACATTGTAGATCAGCAACGCCGTCAGAAAGCCGTAAATAATCCCGTATTCATAACCTGAATTAATCTTCCGCTCCAACATGTCGTTTTCTGTTAAAACAAACAATGGTAATAGTTGCGGTTCTGGCGTTTCGACTCTAATTAATACTGAGGCCTCGCCTGGCTGGAAGTTGTGCGGGAAAGAAAAAAATCGGCTTGTACGGTTCTCTTCATAGGGAGTCGCGTCACCCGCTTTATCGCTTTGAAGTAACTTACCCTCTTTAAATACGAATAGATTTATATGATCTAACCACGAGTTTTCGATTTGGATATAACGAAGCTGTTCGCTTTCACTGAAGTTACTCACTTCAAAATGAACCCAAACCGGCGGTGCACCCAGACCAAAATTTAGGATATCGGACTCCGAGCGTGTTCCCTTGGAACGAACATCTTTTAACGCTTGATTTGGGTGAAGACTATTACCATCTACTTCCTGCAGATACCGAGTATTAAACGGCTCTACAGCAAAAGATTTTTCGATACTCTGACCGGCATAAGAGGGAAATGAAAAAATCAAAAGAAGAGTACACAGGAGGAAAACAAACACCCTCCCGCTGGCGGATAACAAATCAGATATGTCCTGATGAAACCTAGGCACCTATATCCTTTCCTCAGACGGTAAATCCTTAAGTCAAATACCCACCTCTAAACTATGGGTACTTACCCTACCGATACTAGCTTAGTCGTTCTGCACAAAAAACACTTTTTTATAGTCCAATAGTTTACGTTTTTTACTTATTAGACTGCTTAGGATGTTAAGGCTCTGTTCGTGGTTCTTTGCTATGCTAGAGCCAATAGCGACAAAGGGAACTTTTACACATGAAAAAATCATATCTGATCGCCTCTATCCTAACGGCATCAATGGCTTCCGCTACAGCTCACGCAGGTTGGGCTGACGCACTTAAAGAAGCCGTTCAAGATGAAGAGCTGCAAAAGAAAGTACTTGATACAGCAACAGGCAGTGCTAGCAGCGGTAAAGTGACTAATCTAGACACGGAAACGCTAATTAAAGGCCTTAAAGAAGCGTTAGAAGTTGGTAGCAAGCGCGCTATCGAAGAGATCAGCCAACCAGGCGGTTATCTAGATAACAAAAACATCCGTATTCCTCTGCCAGATGGTATCGATAAAGTAGCCTCCCTTCTTCGCAAATACGGCCTAGAAAAACAAGTTGATCAGTTTGAAGAAAGCATGAACCGCGCAGCGGAGAAAGCAGCTCCTCAAGCAACCGATCTGATTGTCGGTGCGGTAAAAGAGATGAGTTTTGAAGATGCTAAAAAAATCTACCAAGGCTCTGACGATGCAGCGACTCAATACTTCAAAGAGAAGACTAGCGATAAGTTGCGCCAGTTGTTTCAGCCAAGCGTAAAAGAATCCCTAGGTCAGGTTGGTGCGACTCGTTACTACAATGACCTAGCCGGTGAAGCCAAAGATATCCCATTTGTAGGCGAGAAAGTTAACGTAGATTTAGATAACTATGTGACTGAAGAAGCCCTAAACGGCTTATTCACTATGCTTGCAGCTGAAGAGAAGAAGATCCGCGAAAACCCAGCAGCGCGTACAACAGACCTGCTAAAAGAAGTTTTCAAATAATCTCACCTAGAAAATTAGCTACCAAAAAAGCCGAGATCCTTAAAAAGAGCTCGGCTTTTTATTAGACTTCGCGGTACTTGCCAGGCGTCGTTCCAAAACGCTTTTTAAACGCTCGAGTAAAATGCGATTGGTCATTAAAACCCAAATCTAAAGCCAACGACATAATGTTTGCATGGCCGGATAGCAACATGGTTTTCGCTCTATCTAAGCGTCTATTTAAAAGATGCTGATAAGGCGTCTCTCCCACCATTTTTTTAAACTCACGCAGGAAATAGAACTTACTGCATCCGACCTCTTCCGCCAGATCATCAACCGTTATCTGACGATCAAGGTGCTTATCGATGAATTGATTGACGATCTCTAACTCCCTGTCACAGAACTTAGAATTTAGCGCCCTATCTTGCTCAGAGTCTGCAAAGTCAGAATAGTTATTGAGGTAATGAACAGAGAGCATTGAGATAAGGCTAACGAGATACTCTTTGCCATTTTTGCCACCGTTTTCCACTTCCATTAAAAACAGTTCGATCATCCCTTTCAGGACATTATCGTGAACATTGTAGTTTTTAAGAAAGCCGATCGACTTTCCTGCAACATGCAATGGGCAGTGCTTGAGCAAAGTGTCTTGTTCGATCGCCAGAATCACGAAGTAACAGGGGTCATCGATTTTGTGAGTGAAAGGCGTATTCGGAGGATTGATCCATACATCGCCCGGAACCGTCACTAAGTGCGACATACCCTCTGGCATTTCCGCTTCCCAATGCAAGTCCTCTTCAAGTGCTAAAGCGAAGTAGAAATAAGGTGTACTCACTTCCGTAGGATAGAAATGCGGAGATGTGCCTTTTTCCAACACCACCCCCTTCCAGTTCAGATCTTTACTAGAAAGCTGTATATCAAGAACATCGCCACAATCTGATGGTTGGCCTGACTTATGATCAATAAACTTTAAAAGTGACTTCATAATGCTCTATTTCTAACTACATTTTTCGGATCTAAGTTCTCAGAGTATATGCCAGACAATTAGTTTCAGTCGCTTTATCGGTCTATCTAACAGAACTATGCCCTCAGATGAGGGCATTTCTAACCTTTAAGTTATCTATCTCAAGATTCTTTAAAGGCTGTTATCAAAGTGCCTTACTATCTCTGTGACGGCTTTTCCTACAATTTCAGGTTGATCATAAAAATCAAATTGAGAAACACCATCGAACCAAACAGAATCAACATTCTCGTTGGCATTAGCCAAATACTGATGCGTGCCGGCAGGAAGCGCCATAGATTCTGATGCAACCATCAAAACAGGCTGATCCAAATGAGCAGCACTTTGCTGCGCATCGTAGTTGAGCCATCCATCCCATGAAGCAACATTAAATTGATTATCGTATTCAGGAATTAGGCCTCGATCAGATTCTGTATAGTAAGGAGTCTGATACATCAGTGCGCTCTCATTGCTTAAGCTAGCTGCTTCGATATAGATCTGTTCAGCACTGTTTTGAGCCTCTTTGGCAGCAGCAATTAAACTACTAACACTTTCTTCTCCGCCATAGATTTCGGTCGCCATTTTTTTATCATGTAACCAAGGAGCAACGACAGCGACGCTTTTCAGGTGCTTATTACCGACTGCCGCATCCAGCATATAGCCAGACGAAGCACACACACCCAAACCTGATATGTGGCTGTTATCAATCAGATCCAATTCAGATACAGCATCAATCACTGCTCTAATGTCTTCAGTCTTTCGCTTGGGATCCTCGAGAAAACGAATTTCATTTGGCGAATGACCCCAACCTCTGAAATCAAAGGTTACCGCTGCATAGCCTTGATCAACTAATGCTTGGGCATAAACGGCAGGCATCTGTTCTTTAACCGTAGTCCAAGCGCCTGTGACAATCACAACAGGCGGATTCTCGATACCTGCAGGTAGATATAAATTGGCTGCCAACGGGCCTACAGGTGTATCTAATTTAATTGTCTGCATAGTCATATCATTCATCGCTCTTGTGGAGTTGTTATTACCGGCCCAAGTAACCAGCGGTAAAATTCCTAGTACAAAAAAGAGAAGACGTTTCATCTTAAGTAGCTCCTATTTTTCAACTAACTTAGAAGTAGTTTAAAAGGAGAACGTAGATCGAACTTGCAGATTACTGCTCGGATATTTGTAAATTATTGCTTGACGCTTTTGCGTATAATTGCGGCTAATGGAATGCCAATAGAAAGATAGACTCGATTAATTTGGCTCTGTTAACTTTGCTTCCAAAGAGTCAATTTTCAACATATCCCCCAGCCTAACGACCTTCACTTTTTGATTAACCATCAAATCGTAACTCTCGCCAGAATATGTAGCGGCGCGCCAATTAACTTTGTAAGCAACAGACCACCCTTCCTATTAGTTCCCTTCGACTTTTAAGTCGGTCAGTTGGTGACTATTCCACTGAATATTATCTGTTACGCCCTTATACCAGTGTAAAAAGTCATCATGGGAATTAACCGTGTAATCGGGGTAAATCAAACGAGCACTCGGTGAAATACGGTTCAGAAAATAGCCAGCTTCACGCTGATGATCAAAGGCTGCAAACCATTGGTAGATAAAACCAATAACATCATTTTGACTGGGCTCGTAACGAGCCTTAGCGTCATAACCTGTACTCAAGTTATTTACTGAAGTAGCTTTATCAGACGCATAAGCAACATTGCCCATGAAGGCTAGCGCCAGCACAAAACCTAATATATTTTTTGTATTCATTTTGAACCTTAAAAAGAAGCTGCTTGAAAGCTACAATCGTTTTGCTTTAGTCAAAACGCCATTACGAGCTTACCCACCGTACGTTGCTGCAGCATCTGATCTAAATGTGCAGCAACATCGTCAAATTCGACTTTCTGAATTGAAGGTAAAGTAATAGCACCCGACGCCACTAGCTCAGTAAAAGATAGGCCTGCACAGATCATTTTCTGCTTCGCCGCCTCTCCATTTCTATGGCCTGATCCTAAGCTTAATTGATGAAAGCTAAGTCCTTTAATGAAAGCATCTTGATACTGCTCTGGACGAAGTGTGCGCACTAACTCAACCATTTCACCTTCAAATTTGAGCAGATTGGCTACCAAAATGTCATTGTCCCCACCAACAGCATCTAATCCTTTTGAAACACCCAAGCCGTGCGTGATTTGCATCACCTCCTCAATGACATCACTGTTTTTATAATCGACGACATGTGTTGCCCCGAGGTTATAAAGATAGTCATGATTAGGAGCAGAGGCTGTAGTAATGATCTGCTTAGCGCCAATATGATTGGCTATCTGAATGGCGTAGCTGCCAACACCACCAGCACCGCCGGCGATAAAGAGAGAGTCTTGATGGGTTAAGTCGAGTTTATCAACTAGTGCTCGCCATGCAGTCCATCCAGCACAGGGAATAGCAGCGGCTTGGATGGCCTCTAAATCTGGATGCTTGATGACTGTTGATGCACTCTGGACAGAATACTCTGTAAAACCGCCATGAGGTTTAAGCATTTCCCCATGGCATAGCACCTTATCGCCTACACTGAAGTCATTAACAGCGTCCCCTACTTCAACAATCTCACCTGCGATATCTAATCCAGGGACCCAATGCTCTGCGCTTGCTGGAATCATGGATTTCCAAAGGCGAATCTTGGCATCAACCGGATTAAGGCCACAAGCAGACACTTTGATTAATATCTCGCCATCACTCGGACGTGGAACAGGTATATCTTTGTAAATAAAGGAGTCGCTATTTTTATCAAATGTAAGCGCTTTCAAATTTAGCCCTCTTTAACTAATGAAGCCTGCTTTTCTATACCAGCCTGATCTAGCTGGTATAACCAACTCCCAGCAAATGCACGATATAGATCCGCGTAGGATGAGCTCCACTCAATCTTTGCAATGATCTGAGCATCTTCCGCAGCGAGCAATTCTCTTTGCGCATCGAGATAATCCACGTAAGGAATCGCGCCCTCTTCATAACGAACCTTTGCTTGATTTTCTGCTTTTTGAGCAAAAAAGTGGCGCTCATTTAGATAAGCCATTCTCTGATTACGTGCGTTCCACGTCTTAATGGATTGATCGGCGTTGTTTAACACTAACAGCAACTGCTTTTCATATTCTGCCAACACCGCTTGTTCTTCTAACTGAGATGCCTGCAGATTGGCTCTTAGCGCGCTCAGATTGAGTAATGACCATTGCAGCCTTGGTGTAATACTCAAGTTAGCTTCACCTTGATCCAACTGCAGCGTGCCAGCACTAAGCCATCCGACTAAACCACTAATACTGATATCCGGATACAAAGCAGCTTTTGCCTGATCGGACAGCGCTGCAGCTTGCAGAACATTTGTACGGGATTGCAGTAACTCTGGATTATCCAAAATCGATTGCTGAGGGTTAGCAAAAACAAGCGCCAACGATTGACTATCCGGCAAGACAAAAGCTGAATCAGCTATCGCTAAGTCAGGTACCATTTCACCCACCAGAGTCGCTAGACTACTGCGGTATTGAGCCGCTTGCTCGGCAATCAGTGGACGTTTCGCTTCAAATTCATAGCGTAAAACTTTGGCACGATAGAGCTCCAAAGGGGTCGCAAAACCCTCTTTAACTCGAGTATCGAGGGTTGCAACGGTCTGGTTGATCGAAGCCAGTTGCTGTTCAAGTACCACAAGTTGAGCTTGGGCACCGGCTAAGCGGGTATAGGTTTCAACAACTGCGGTAATAATTTCGGCTATTACTTGATCGTTAGCGTAAGCCTGCCGCTGGAGATTTGCCTCAACTGCTCGAATAGATGCTTCAATTCTGCCAAAGAGATCTAGATTCCAACTCGCCTCTATCCCAATACGCCCTTGGCGACTGGTAACTTTTTCACCATTACGAATAAGCTGTGCCTGTTGCTCATTCAGATCAGTGTACAAACCACCTTGCGGACGCTGTTGATCCTCCTGCAATCGTAAACGTGCAGCCGCTGCTTCCACTCTTAGTCGGGTCGCACGAAGATCGCGATTGTTTTCCAGTGCTGTCGCAACTAATTGATCGAGTTCCTGACTTGCAAACGCCTGCCACCAGCGAGCATTGTGCTCAATACTATCGGTCATTGTTGGTAGTTGCGAAGTGACCGCATAACGGACCTCTTCAGCGATCTGAGTAATCTCAGGTTGCGTGATGGTTTGCATGCACCCTTGCAGTAACACAACCATAGAGATCACTGACAGAACAGGTGACTTTTTATTCGGTTTTAAGCGCTTAAGCATTGATCTGCTCCTTCTCATTTTCAGGCAGCGCTTTCTGCTCTGATGTTTTGCCTCGTTCAAGTGCAGACATAGCCATATAGAATACTGGCGTAAACAGAAGTCCGAAAAACGTAACACCGATCATGCCAAAGAACACCGCAACACCCATGGCATGTCTCATCTCTGCACCTGCCCCTGTTGCCATAACCAATGGGATTACACCTGCAGTAAAGGCAATAGAGGTCATCAGGATAGGACGCAGTCGTAAGCGGCATGCATCGAGAATGGCATCAAACCTCGATGCACCGGTATTTCGTCTGTCTCTAGCAAACTCCACCATCAAGATTGCGTTCTTGGTGGCTAATGCTACCAACACAATGAGCGCTATTCTGGTGAAGATATTGTTATCACCATCGGTAATCCACACACCAAAGAGCGCAGATAAAATGGCCATTGGAACGATCAGAATAATCGCTAGCGGTAAGCTCAAGCTTTCGTATTGAGCTGCAAGCACCATAAAGACCAGCAGCACGACTAGCGGGAAGATATAAATCATGGTGTTGCCAGCTAATATTTGCTGATAAGTCACCTCAGTCCATTCAAATTCAAGGCCGTCGTCGAGTTCCTGATTAAGGATTTTTTCAATAGCAAGGCGCGCTTGATCAGAGCTATAGCCTGGCGCTGGGCTACCATTGAGTTCGGCACTTGGATAACCGTTATAGTGCATCACGCGGTCTGGACCAATCGTAGGTTCAACTGACAATAACGCGCCTAGAGGAATCATTTGCCCACTGGCATTACGTACTTCCAGACGCAGAATCTGTTCTGGGTCGACACGGTATTGAGCTTCAGCTTGCGCATTTACCTGATAGGTTTTGCCAAACATATTAAAGTCATTGATATAAAGAGAGCCTAGGTAGATCTGTAATGTTTCAAAAACCTGATCTAGAGAAACGCCCTGAATCATCGCCTGCTCACGATCCACTTCGATATCCATTTGTGGAACCTGAATACGGAAACTAGAGAACAAACCGGTTAACGCTGGGTCTTGTTGCGCTACATTGATGACCTTTTGTAAGTTAGCAAACAGGGTTTCAAAACCGTGGTTAGCACGGTCTTCAATCTGAAGTTTGAAACCACCGGTAGTACCTAGACCAAGGATCGGGGGTGGTGGAAATACCACAACAAAGGCTTCGTCGATAACCCCAAATTTAGCGTTAAGCTGCCCAGCAATAGCATTAGCTGATAGCTCTGGCGTGTCGCGTTGCTCAAAATCATCCAAGGTCGCAAAGACAATGCCGCTATTGGAACTGTTGGTAAATCCATTCACGGACAAGCCTGGGAACGAGACCGTCTGCTTTACGCCTGGAGTATCCAGCGCGAGCATCTCCATCTCTCGAATCACCTCTTCGGTACGATCAAGGCTTGCAGCATCAGGTAATTGCGCAACAGCAATCAGATACTGTTTATCCTGCTGTGGAATAAAGCCACCCGGTACCTGATCAAACAAACTGATCGTTCCGCCAATCAAGCCCAGATAGAGAACACCCACCGCGATCCCAAAACGGATCAAGCGTTTCACCGAATATTCGTAAAACTGACCACCACGCTCAAAGACACGGTTAAAAGGCTTAAACAACCAACGGCCAAATAGCTTATCCATTACACGTGTCAGCATATCGGGTTCTGAACCATGCGCCTTAAGCAAGATTGCGCATAATGCTGGTGACAATGTTAAAGAGTTAAACGCAGAGATCAGCGTTGAGATTGTGATTGTCAGTGCAAATTGCTTATAGAACTGCCCGCTTAGGCCCTCGATAAACGCAGTTGGAATAAATACAGCACAGAGCACCAAAGCAATCGCAATGATCGGGCCTGTAACTTCTGTCATCGCCTGCTTTGTAGCTTCAAACGGCGATAAGCCTTCACCTATATTTCGCTCAACGTTTTCGACAACAACGATAGCGTCATCAACCACAATACCTATCGCTAGAACTAGACCAAACAAGGACAGAGTATTGATCGAAACCCCAAGCATCTGCATTACCGCGAAGGTACCAATCAACGAAACTGGAA
This sequence comes from Neptuniibacter sp. QD37_11, assembly GCF_047778105.1. Taxonomy (NCBI): domain Bacteria; kingdom Pseudomonadati; phylum Pseudomonadota; class Gammaproteobacteria; order Oceanospirillales; family Oceanospirillaceae; genus Neptuniibacter; species Neptuniibacter sp. QD37_11. Next base: position 2,127,960 of record NZ_CP180552.1, read on the forward strand.
CTGCAATTAGCGGGATGATGGATGCCCTCCATGTCTGTAGGAAAAGAATAACGACAATCACCACCAGCAGAACAGCCTCGATCAAGGTATCAATTACCGCCTCAATAGAACCTCGTACAAATACCGTTGGATCGTATGCAATTCGATGCTCCACACCCTGCGGGAACTTCTCAGAGAGTGAATCCATGGTTTCACGTACCTGATTAGAAAGCTCGATGGCATTGGCATCAGGACGTTGGAAAATAGGAATAGCTACAGCCGTTTTGCCATTTAACATGGCACGCAGAGCATATGAGTCTTCACCTAACTCGATACGCGCAATATCTCTTAAGCGCGTAATTTCGCCGTTTTCGCCCACTTGCACCACGATGTTGCCAAACTCTTCAGGTGTTTGCAGACGGCCTTTCAGGTTAAGTAACACTTGGAACTGGCTGTCATTCGCCACCGGCTGAGCGCCTAAGCTACCTGCGGCTACTTGTTTGTTCTGCGATCTTACTGCAGCAACGACATCACCTGGTGTCAGGTTACGTGAAGACAACGCATCTGGATTAAGCCACAGGCGCATAGAATATTTGCCGCCACCAAACAGCTGAACCTGACCTACCCCTGGCAGACGTGCCAGTTGGTCTTTAACGTAGATATCCGCATAGTTAGACAGATAACTGATCTCACGGCTACCATCGGTCGATAGCAAATGCACAACCATCGTCAGGCTTGGTGAAGATTTCTGCGCGACTACACCCAAACGCTGAACATCCTGCGGTAGACGCGGTAATGCACTCGTTACGCGGTTTTGCACTTGTACCTGAGCACGATCTAGATCGGTACCTAGTGCAAAAGTGATTGTCAGGGTCATACGGCCATCCGTTGTCGCCTGAGAGAACATGTACAACATATCCTCTAAACCATTCATCTCCTGTTCTAATGGCGATGCAACGGTTTCAGCAATCACTTGAGGGTTTGCACCCGGATAGTTGGCAGTGACCACTACCGTGGGTGGTATTACGCTTGGATATTCACTCACCGGTAGCTTAAATAGGGAGATCGCCCCAGCCACCAGAATGAGCAGTGACAGCATCGATGCAAAGATCGGTCTGCTGATGAAGAAATGGCTAAAATTCATCGGTTATACCTTACTTTGCTGGATTAAGCTCATTCGCTGCGACAGTGACTGCAGGCGATGTTTGGGAAGCGATGGTTACAGTACGAGGAGACACAGGCATACCTGGGCCCACACGTGCCGGACCATTGACTGCAATGACATCTTCAGGGGTAAGACCTTCTTCAATAATACGCAGCTCACCAATGCGTCCACCTAGAGTGACTGAACGATACTCCAATGTGTTTTCGGCATTGATAGTAAGCACGAAACGATTTTTCAGATCGGTTCCAACAGCGCGGTCCGGAATCATAATGCGATCAAGTGCTGCTGTTGCTGATAGTGTGACACGCGCAAATGCACCTGGGCGTAACGAAGGCTGACCATCCGTTTTGAACACAGCACGAATACGCAAAGTACCTGTGCGGCTATCAACTTGGTTATCGATAAAGTCGATAACACCTGCAAACTGTGTTGTATCTAGACCAGTTAATTTTAGTGACGCAGGCATATTTGATTGCGCTGTCACCGAAGTAAACACATTGTTCCAAGTACGCTCATCAACCGCGATATAAGCGTAGAGTTCATCAGTAGCTACGAGAGATGTCAGCACACTGTTGCCCGCTTGAACGTTATTACCTGGAGTAATGAAAGCGCTTGAGATCGAACCACTGATCGGTGCTTTTACCTCAGTAAATTCTAAGTTTAATCTTGCTGCCTCTAGAGCAGCTTCTACAGAAGCTAATTCAGAACGGCGTTGGCTTGCTAAGAACAATCTGGATTCAGCTTGTTCAGCGGAGATCGCGTTGCGAGATTTAAGACGCTTGGCACGCGTTGCTTCGGATTGCGCTTGTCTCAGTGCAGTCTTCGCACTGTTTAGCTGAGCTTCTAATCGCTTCACTTCTGCAGCAAAAGGACGAGGATCGATTTTAAAAAGCAGATCACCCTTCTCTACTCGACTACCTTCTTTAAACTTAACTGCTTCGATCACACCACTAACACGAGGACGAATCTCCACCTGTTGTGGTGATTCCAGTCGGCTAGTAAAGGTATGTTGAGGCGTGTAAGGCTGGTAAAGCACTTGTGCTACATCGACCGGTTGCGCAGGCACGGCAGACATTTGCTTATCGTCTGCTTCAAGAGAACATCCGCTTATTAACATTATAAGCGCCAAAGATAGTATTCGTTTCATCGCAAGCCTCTCGCAACCAATCCTCGCAGACCTAATGCCCTGTCGAGTAAATCTCTTTATTAGATATCTGTGCCAAAACAGGCATATCTGGGTGGAAGCGAAGTGTACTTAAGCGATTATTGTTTGATTAGACCCTCTTTATCTAAATGTTTGTTAGACTCTAACTAACACTTATTTCGGATTCGGAAATAATATGAACAGCTCCCTCTATAATCAACTCTCCATTTTCTTCACTATTGTTAAAGAAGGCGGCGTGAGGCCTGCTGCCAGAAAATTGGAATTAGCCCCTCCTTCGGTAAGCCAAGCACTGAAACAGCTGGAAAATTATCTAGGGCTGCCATTAATCAACCGTACAACAAGACAGATGGAGCTGACTGATGCTGGCGCACAGCTTTATGACAGAGCCTTACCCCTCGCTTCTGAACTCAGTGAAACAGTTGAATATGTAAAAGGTCTAAACCAAGTCCCCTCTGGCAAACTAAAAATTACCTTGCCGATGTTCACGTTTAACCACATGCTCAAACCGATCTATGCGGAGTTTTGTCGCCAGTATCCCGAAATTGATCTGGAGATCTCTATATCTGATGCAACCGTGAATATTATTAAAGAGGGAATCGACGCAGGTATTCGAGGCGCTCATAAGGTCGAAGAAGGCATGGTTTCAATCAACCTGACTCCGCCATTAAAGCAATGGATCGTCGCCTCTCCTGAATATCTGGAACAACACGGTGAACCACTCACACCTGAAGACCTGTGCAAACACAAATTTATCCGCTATCGCTATATTTCAGCGAACAACCTTGCACCACTTAACTTAATCGAAAACGGCGAACAAATTTCGGTAAACGTCGATAACGCGATGATTGTTAATAATCCAGAACTGATGATAGATGCCGCTGAGAAAGGGTTAGGTATAAGCGGCGTTTTAGCGCCTTTAGCTAAAAAATCAGTCGAAGAAGGTAAGCTGGTCACACTGCTAGATGATTACCAATTCAGCTACCCTAGCCTGCATCTATATTTTCCACAGCACAGCCAAAAAGCAAGAAGAATCAGGGTATTAGTAGATTTCCTAAAAGAGCATTCACTGAAAGAGTGGTAAACCGAAGACATGCTCTCGAATAAGCTTGGTAAAGATCTTGCCGCGCTTTGCATCCTGAGCAGCTGTACGGTGTTTGATATTGGCCCATTTAGAGTGACCTGCCATAACGCCTACTCCTTTTCGATATTATTTTTGTCCAATATAAACAAAAAAAGCCGCCCGAAGGCAGCTTTTTAGTTTTAACCGAGTCCTAGCTTGAACTAGGACAACGTGATGCTATTAAGGCGTTTTACGCAGCTTAATGTTCAATTCACGTAGCTGTGCAGCACTTACTTCACCCGGCGCTTCAGTCATCATACAAGATGCACTTTGCGTTTTAGGGAAAGCGATAACTTCACGGATTGAATCTGTACCCGTCATCAGCATGATCAAACGATCTAGACCAAACGCCAAACCACCGTGCGGAGGCGCACCGTACTGTAGCGCGTTTAGTAGGAAGCCAAACTTATCGTCAGCTTCTTCATCAGAGATACCTAGAATCTCCAGCACTGTAGCCTGCATTGCCTGATCGTGGATACGAACAGAACCACCACCAAGCTCACAACCGTTAAGTACCATGTCGTATGCACGAGATAGCGCTTCTAGCGGGTTCGCTTTTAGCTCTTCTGGAGAACAGCTTGGCGCAGTAAATGGGTGGTGAAGTGCTGTAAGGCCACCATCTGTTTCTTCGAACATTGGGAAATCAACAACCCATAGAGGTGCCCATTCACACTCAGCCATCTCAAGATCTTCACCCACTTTGATACGTAGTGCACCCAGCGCTTCAGAAACAACCTTAGCTTTGTCAGCACCAAAGAATACGATGTCGCCGTTTTCAACGCCTAGACGATCCATGATCGACATAGTCACTTCATCACCTAGGAACTTGATGATTGGAGACTGTAGGCCGTTAACGCCGTTTTCGATTTCATTAACTTTGATCCAAGCAAGACCTTTAGCACCATAGATACTTACAAACTTAGTGTAATCATCGATGTTCTTACGAGTCAGTTTAGCGCCACCAGGAACTTTAAGTGCAGTTACGCGGCACTTAGGATCGTTTGCTGGGCCTGCGAATACTTTAAATTCGATATCCGCCATTAGATCAGCAACATCAACCAACTCCATTGGGTAACGAAGATCAGGCTTATCAGAACCGTAACGCTGCATTGCTTCTGAGTAAGGCATGCGTGGGAAATCACCCAGATCTACACCTTTAAGCTCTAGGAACAACTTGCGGATCATAGTTTCAGTCAGACCCATGATACCTTCTTCGTCCATGAACGAAGTTTCGATATCGATCTGAGTAAATTCTGGCTGACGGTCAGCACGCAAATCCTCATCACGGAAACATTTAGCGATCTGGTAGTAACGGTCAAAACCAGAAACCATCAACAACTGTTTAAATAGCTGAGGAGACTGTGGCAGCGCAAAGAACTGACCTTCATGAACACGGCTCGGTACCAAGTAGTCACGCGCACCTTCAGGTGTAGCACGGTTTAGAATCGGCGTTTCGATATCTAGGAAGCCGTTATCATCTAGGTAGTTACGAATCGCATTAGATACTTTTGAACGGAAACGTAGCTTTTCCTGCATCTCTGGACGACGTAGGTCGATGTAACGGTTACGAAGACGAACATCTTCACCAACGTTTTGGTGCTCATCCAACTGGAACGGAGGTGTCTCAGACTTGTTAAGGATAACAAGTTCTTTACCTAGCACTTCGATCTCACCAGTAGGCATTTCAGAGTTGATCGTACCTTCTGGACGACCACGAACAGTACCTTTGATCTCAACTACGAATTCATTACGGCAGCTATCTGCTAGCGCGAAGCTCTCTTCACGATCTGGATCAAATACAACCTGTGCCAGACCTTCACGGTCACGCACGTCTAGGAAGATAACACCACCGTGGTCACGACGACGATGAACCCAACCACAAAGGGTAATGTCTTCGCCGATATGCTCTTTTCTGAGATCGCCGCAATAATGACTGCGCATAATTTACTGTTCCTGTTAACTGTCTCGGTTTGGTTTTCACCAAACGGTCAATGAATTAATACTTTTTCTATCCGGAATTAGCTGTCTGTACCTGACGAAGCACCGGAGCCACCCGCAAGATTTTTCTTCTTGCCGGTTTTAAAATCTGTCTCGTACCAGCCGGAACCCGAAAGACGGAAACCCGGTGCTGATACTTTTTTGGTCACTTCCTCACTTGCGCAGGAAACACATGCAGGCGCAGGCGCATCACTTTTAAGAACAAGTTTTTCAAACTCGTGACCACAGCTGTCACACTGAAAATCAAAGATTGGCATTGGAAATAAACCCGATCGAAACTTCCTAAACGCAGGAAGCGTATTTTAAAAACGGCGGATTATACCTTATTTAAGCAGAGGGAACAGGCCCCAAATAGGATTGAGGCCTTAAAGATTTAAAATAGAGGTGACTAATTTTCAATGAAGCTTATTGAAGCTTATTCTTCCGGTACAAATTCCAGCTCGCCGGACATTAAAGCTTCCAGTTTTCGTCTAATTTCATGGATCTGTTCTGCAGTATATGGCTCCGCTGGCACCTTACCCCAAACAGGCCCTGGCCAAGCCTTATCAGTCTCATAACGGACAATATGATGGAGGTGTAATTGCGGCACCATATTCCCCAACGATGCTACATTCATCTTTCTAGCAGCAAAGCTATCAGCCAAGTTTGATGCTAAAAATGATGACTCTTTGATTAACTCGCACTGTTCATCATCAGAAAGATGATAGATTTCTGTCGCACCTGCACGCCTTGGCACCAAAATAAACCAAGGATAATTAGCATCGTTTAACAGCAAGAGCCGGCTAATCGGAAAATCCCCTAACACTATACAATCAGCAGCTAACTGCGGGTGAAGTTCAAACTCAAGCTCTAATTCATCCATCACAATACTCCTATCATCTTTTTTGGGGCCTTTATACAAAACAATGGCTTTGACACTGACATCCTTCTCAATTCAAATAGGAAACTAGTCGCCCCAACAGTATTTAGCTTAGCAACACAAAACCGAAGCCGCGATATGTTAGAGATAAAAATTTGCCATAAAATCAGTGAAATAGGCCCAGACACATGGAACAACCTCCTCCCGTCTGATTACCCTTTTTGCCGATACGAATTCCTCCACGCACTAGAAGAGTCAGGTAGCGTAAGTGCGAAAACAGGCTGGCAACCACTACACATCCAACTACAAGATAACGGTATAACTATAGCTATACTACCGCTCTATCTTAAGAATCATTCCTACGGCGAATATGTGTTCGATTGGGCCTGGGCCGAAGCATATGAGCGTTATGGCATGGATTATTACCCAAAACTCGTATCATCCATCCCCTTCTCGCCTGTGGGTGGGCCAAGGCTGTTGACGAAACAACCACTAGAACCTTTATTTGAGAACTTAAGCCAAGCCATCCCGCAGCTGTGCCAACATTTCAAAGCGAACTCTTGGCACCTACTCTTTCCATCCAAGATGGAAGCTGATTCACTCGATAATACAAGCTACATGATCCGGAAAGGCTGTCAGTATCAGTGGTTTAATCGAGACTATTCTTCCTACGATGACTTCCTGCAGAATCTAACGTCTCGTAAGCGAAAAAACCTGAAAAAAGAGCGCAAAAAAATCGTTGAGCAAGGCATCACTCATCGCCAGATTCAGGGCAAAGATATAACCGATAACGAAATTGACACCTTTTACGACTTTTACCGTTTGACCTATCTAAAACGCGGGCGAGAAGCCTACCTCAGCAAATCGTTTTTCACCCAACTAAAACAGACAATGCCCGAAAACCTGTTACTCGTTTTGGCTTACAAAGACGAAACACCCGTTGCAGGCGCACTGTCATTACAAGATTCAACCACCTTATACGGACGATACTGGGGTTGTTTTGATGAATACGACAGCCTTCATTTCGAAACCTGCTACTACCAAGGCATTGATTATTGTATTAGTCTGGGATTAAAGCGATTTGATTCTGGCGCTCAGGGGGAGCATAAAATACAGCGAGGATTCACCCCTGTACCGACTTATTCGGCCCACTGGCTTAAGGAGGTTGGGTTCAATCAAGCAGTACAGCAGTTTATTGATGAAGAGACCTCCGCGATTGATCAACAGATCGAGCAGCTGAAAAAGTATTTACCCTACAAAGCGCTATAATGGAGAAAGGATTTAAACAACAAGACAAGGAGTCATGTGATGAATATGCCAACTATTCGTCCCCTACCTATAAAAACCAAAAACGAATCCCTTATTATTCGAATCCTGCGTTGGATATTTGCTGTACGGAAATGGGTGCTTACCGCTGATTGGACCTACACTATGCGCGACGGCACGACCATAGTGATACCCAAAGGCTTCGAATTTGACGGTGCCTCTATCCCCCGTCCTCTTTGGGCCATTCTTTCTCCTACTGGCCTTTTATTCCTACCGGGCTTAATTCATGACTATGCCTACAAATATGACCAACTCATCGGGATAGATGAAAACGGCAAACGCTTTGCCTACAAAGCAGGTGCTGGGAAATCCCATTGGGATCGTGTCTTTCGTGAAACGGGGATCGATATTAATGGCGTTGCGATTATCGATACCCTCGCGTGGTTAGCACTAGCGTTAGGCGGCTGGTACACCTGGAGGCAACACCGTAAAACCAATGCTCAACCCTTAATTGAACAAGCAACAGAATAATCCCTATTGGAAACAATCAAACATTCATAGCGCATATAAGCAGTTGCGCTCTTACTATCTTTTAAGAGCCCAATCTATGAATATCATGGAAGATACTCTCTATAACAAAATTAACACCAAAGCCAACTGGTTTGACAAACATGCTGCTAGGCATAAAAAGATGAACCACACGCTTTGGTTTATCTCCTCATTCACATCGGTCGCGATTGCGATCTGCGCCAATTTCTCTTTCGAAATACTCAACCTTTCTTCAGCCCAGCTCACAGCCCTTTTAGCTATTTGTCTCCCTGTTATTACCGGATACACGCTTTTAAGAGGCCCTGAAAACTTGTGTGTCATGGAAATCGAGATGAGAAACCGTTTATTAGATCTACAAAGCAAAATGGAACTCAAATCAGAAAAGGAAAATACTTTTGATCGCACAGAATTTGAAGAGGAATTTTTTGCAATTTTGAAGGATGCAAACAACAAATGGCAAGAGATAAAACGTAGATAAAACAGACAAGACTAATTTTATGTTAACCGTTTGTTCAGAAATATCGTTTAGACTGCTACAATTTATAGAAACCTAACTCCCACGGGCCTTGTAGCGTTAAGTAGTATCTATGAGCGAACACCACCACATCAAACAAGCGTTTGAATTATCCGCAAAATTTCTTGCGCACAAGTCCTATAATTCTCTGACGCATGCCATCCTTCACTACTTCTGCTCATTAGAAGGTGTAGAAGACGCTGTGTCTTACGAAATTTTCGGGGATTCTAATTCGGACACTGGTCTATCTATACGCCGCTTCCCTCTGACGCTTGATGAATCGTTCATCGATCGACATAACGACCTCATGCTGAAAACACTGCCTAAAAGTAAAGGCGGTGTCGCATGCATGAAGTTCAAAGGTGAAGACTATATCTTCTTGGATATCACCAAGGACGTTATTCCCCGTCGAATCATTTTGATCACGGGCAAAGTATCTGAAGAAGATATGGTTTTAATCGAAGGCGTCTTCAGCATCTATGAGAAACAAGTTGCATTATTAGATGCCAAAGAACGTGACATGCTGACAGGCTTACCAAATCGCCAAACAATGGAACTAAGCCTTAACGATGTCGTAGCATTTCACCGTGGCCATCAGAACAACCATATAAAATCATCTTGGATGGTAGTCCTAGATATAGATCATTTTAAAAATATTAATGATACCTTCGGCCATCTCTATGGTGATGAAGTTCTGCTTCACTTTGCGGAGCTAATGAAAAAAACCTTCCGTTATACCGACTTTTTATTCCGATATGGCGGTGAGGAGTTTGTGGTCATACTGAACAATGCCGATCAGGATCAAGCGTTACAGATACTGGAACGCTTCCACAAAGCGGTTCAAGATTATACCTTCCCATCCGGGAAGCTAACCGTGAGTATCGGCTATACAGAGATAGACCCCGTAACCCCACCGATGCTGCATTTCGAACAAGCTGACCGAGCGCTGTACCACGCGAAAAATAACGGCAGAAACCTTATCGTACACTTCAGCGAAGTTAGCTCTCGAATCGAAGTGCCCGATGATGATGTAGAGCTTTTCTAAATATTCTTTCAAAACAAAAAGAGCAGCCTAAGCTGCTCTTTTTCATTTTAGTAACCTGCTCACCCAGAGATAAATACCGGTGCAAAACCTAGATTCCACACAATCACTGTACCTACACGAGTGATAACCAAATACACAAGCCCTACAGCCAGAATTGCTCCACAGAAGAAGAAAGCCTGGTCTTTATCTATGCCCAACACATGTGGCAAACCGTCGTAGATCAAATAGCCTGTATACGCTGCCGCAGCTAAGTAAACCAACATATTAGCCCATGGAACGGGATACAAAGAGATAAAACCGGCCAAGAAAAGCGGCGTACAAGAATAAGCCGCTAGAGCAATGCCGTTTGCAGCATACTCATCATGACCACTACCGTAAGTTTTTGACATCCAGTCAATCATCCAGCCTAAGCCAAACACACCAACAAGGATTGCTACATAGGTTAATACGTTCAATTGCAATGCACTGATTGCAGTAAGTTTAATCAACTCACCATCACCGACACGCCAACCAAATTGAGTTGTAGAAATGTAAGCACACACAGGACCTATCAGTGCCAATAGACAGGTATAAGCCATATAGATACGACTGGGATTACTGTGTTCTTTTTTGATCAATTCCCACTCTGCATCAGGGTGGGTAAACATTCCGGGTATGTGACTCAGCAGCATAATGATCACCTCTTAGGCTTGTTATTTTGCGAGTTATTAGCTTTGAGTATCCTCTAGCTATTACGTTCCCAATGAAAAACAGATCATTTTTCATACAGTTATTTTAGTTGAGAACACAGCTATTCACCGACGATGCATCTTGAAAATCTCTAAAGATACTTAGTGATCTGATGGATATTTTTAAAGATCAAAAAAAACGGGGCTAAATTAGCCCCGCAAAAAGCTCCAACACAAGGCTGGGAGCACACCAATTTCGAGTAGACGCCAAATCCACTCTAACGACCTATAAAATAGAAAGGTTGCAGTTACCAGATTCCCCCCTGGTAACTGCGGGAGTAACGGGTAATTCTGACGCTTTACCCGTTGTTCAGCTCTAGCCGGCACAGATTGGCTATCGCTGAATTAAACCAAGTGGATCTCCGGTTCACTTGGCTCAAGACCAATGGTTCGACTTTTTAACTTTGCTGCAGGAGCAACCCTGCAGCAAAAGGTAATTACTGGTCTTGATAAGCTTCGATACCTGGACAAGAGCAGATAAAGTTCCGATCACCGTACACGTTGTCGATACGGTTAGCTGTTGGCCAGAACTTGTTCTGACGAGTCGCTTCATTCGGGAATACTGCTTCTTCGCGGCTATATGGACGTTCCCATGCAGCACTCATAATGTCCGATTGCGTATGCGGCGCATTGAATAGCGGGTTGTTATCCGCTGGCCATTCGCCATTTTGCACTTTATTGATCTCTTCACGGATCTGAACCATGGCATCGATAAAGCGATCAATCTCCGCTTTAGATTCCGATTCAGTCGGCTCGATCATTAGAGTACCTGCTACCGGGAAAGACATGGTTGGCGCATGGAAACCGTAGTCCATTAGACGCTTAGCAATATCTTCTTCAGTAACACCGCTTTCCTCTTTGATTGGGCGGATATCAACGATACATTCGTGAGCAACTTTGTTGTTGCGGCCACGGTAAAGTACCGGATAGTGCTCAGCCAATTTCTCAGTCATGTAGTTAGCATTAAGAATCGCCATCTCTGTCGATGCCTTAAGGCCAGACTTACCTAGCATAACGTTGTACATCCACGTGATCGGTAGGATCGAAGCAGAACCGTAAGGCGTCGCCGCAACCGCACCGTTTTCTGGATTTACACCTTCAACTGGGCTTACCTTGTGACTCGCTAGGAACGGTGCCAGGTGGCTCTTAACGCCGATTGGACCCATACCTGGACCACCGCCACCGTGTGGGATAGCAAATGTTTTGTGTAGGTTTAGGTGAGATACATCAGACCCGATTGCACCCGGCTTAGAGATACCTACCTGCGCATTCATGTTCGCGCCATCCATATAAACCTGACCGCCATTTTTGTGGATGATGTCGCAGATCTCTACGATATCTTCCTCATAAACACCGTGTGTAGATGGGTAAGTGATCATCAAGCAAGATAGATCATCTTTATGTAGCTCAGCTTGTGCACGAAGATCAGCAACATCAACGTTACCGTTGTCATCACACTTAGTCACAATGATCTTCATATCCATCATTGCAGCAGAAGCCGGGTTAGTACCGTGCGCAGACGATGGAATCAAGCAAACATTACGATGGCCTTCACCAACAGATTCTTGGTACTTACGAATCGCCAATAGACCTGCGTATTCACCAGATGCACCTGAGTTAGGCTGCAAAGAAACTTTGTCGTAACCGGTAATTTCTACCAGTTGATCTTCCAGCTCATGTAGCATTTGGTGATAGCCCTGCACTTGGTCAGCCGGTGCAAACGGGTGAATGTTTGCAAATTCAGGCCATGTAACTGGGATCATCTCAGCTGTAGCGTTTAGCTTCATGGTGCAAGAACCAAGTGGGATCATGCCATGCGCCAAAGAGTAATCTTTGTTCTCAAGCTTCTTCATGTAGCGAAGCATGTCGGTTTCGCTGTGGTAGCTGTTGAACGTTGGGTGCGTCAGGATTGCACCTTCACGACGCATCTCTGTAGAGATACCCGTCGCTTCACCTGCAACAATTGCTGCATCTAGCGCAGCAACGCTTAGACCGTGATCGTCGCCAAGAATAACGTCTAGCAACTGCGCAACATCTTCAGACGATGTTGTTTCATCCAAGCTGATACCCAACTTATCAGAACCAACCTTGCGGAAGTTACAACCCGCATCGATCGCTCTTTGGTAAACAACCTCTTGAGTCTCAGGCAGAGAAACAGTCAACGTATCGAAGTAAGTATCATTGACCGCAACACCTTTCGCTTTAAGACCATTAGCAAGCACAGCCGTTAAACGATGTACGCGCTCTGCAATTGTCTTAAGACCTTCTGGGCCGTGATAAACAGCATAGAAAGAAGCCATGTTGGCAAGCAAGGCTTGAGCAGTACAGATGTTAGATGTCGCCTTCTCACGACGGATATGCTGCTCACGTGTTTGCATCGCCATACGCAATGCTTGGTTACCGTTTACATCGATAGATACACCGATGATACGACCAGGCACAGAACGTTTAAGCTTTTCAGATGCAGCAAAGAAGGCAGCGTGAGGACCACCAAAGCCCATTGGTACACCAAAGCGCTGAGAGGAACCTAGTACAACATCAGCACCCAGCTCACCTGGTGATTTAAGAAGAACCAAGGCTAGGATATCAGCAGCAACGGAAACCATTGCTTTCTGGCCTTTAGCCGCATCAATAATTGATTTGATATCAGTGATATCGCCGTAAGTACTTGGGTACTGTAGCTGAACACCAAATGGATCTGCCGCTTCAAGATCTGTTAGCGGGTTACCTACTACGATGTCGTAACCAAAGTATTCGGCACGTGTTTTGATAACATCCAGCGTTTGCGGGTGAACATCATCAGCAACAAAATAAGTATTTGTCTTCTTACGGTTGGAGCGTTTGCAAAGCGTCATCGCTTCTGCAGCCGCTGTCGCCTCATCAAGTAGAGAAGCGTTTGCCAATTCCATACCTGTAAGGTCCATCACCATCTGCTGGAAGTTAAGCAGTGCTTCTAGACGGCCTTGGGCAATCTCTGGCTGGTAAGGTGTATAAGCTGTGTACCAACCTGGGTTTTCCATAACGTTACGCAAGATAACGTTTGGAACCAAAGTATTGCTATAGCCCATACCAATATAAGATTTATTAACCTTATTTTTATCAGCTAGTGTTTTGATATACGCAAGCGCATCAGCTTCAGTCTTACTATCCGCCATATCTAACGCATCATCTAAGCGGATGGAATCTGGAACTGTCTGTGTAATCAGTTCATCCATTGAGTTAAGACCCAAAAAGGACAACATCTCCTGAGTCTGCTCACTATCTGGACCAATATGACGACGAGTAAAGTCAGTCGTCTGCTGAAGATCACTCAAAGTACGAGTTTCTACTGCCATAACAATAACCTGTGGTAACAGCTCGATTTAAATGTGTGTAACAGACATTTAAACCAAATAAATTTAAGGGTGCGAAGCAGTCCTGCACTACCACTTCGCCTTGCTAAAGCTAATTGGGGGACAGGGTCACTAGGTACTTAGGCTGATTAGACCTTTACAACATACCTAGCAACTCAACCAATTAAGCTTCTTCTGCAATCGTTGCTTCGTACGCTTCTGCGTTTAGAAGTTTCGCCAATTCAGATGAATCAGAAAGCTTAATTTTTACGATCCAGCCATCTGTGTAAGGCGCTTCGTTTACTGTCTCCGGTGCATCTTCCAAAGCTTCGTTTACTTCAACTACTTCGCCACTTACTGGAGAGTAGATGTCAGACGCTGCTTTTACAGATTCAACTAGAGAAAACTCTTCACCCGCTTCTACTGCGTGGCCGATCTCTGGTAGTTCAACGAAAACCACATCACCTAGAAGTTCCTGAGCGTGATCAGATACGCCTAGAGAGATAGTGCCGTCACCATTATCCAGAACCCACTCATGGCTTGGTGTGAAAAGGTAGTTAGATGGAATGCTCATATTGTTTTCCTATTGCTCATTCGTTACACAGGTTTATTAACGGTAAAGAGGGAACTTCTTGCACAGCTCTTCGACCTGCGCACGCACTTCCGCTTCAACTTTGGAGTTATCTTCTGGGTTAGCCACTAGACCATCCAATACATCGCTAATCAGGTTACCAATCAGCTTAAATTCTTCTGGACCAAAACCACGGCTTGTACCTGCTGGCGTGCCAAGACGAATACCAGAAGTCACCATTGGTTTTTCAGGGTCAAATGGGATGCCATTTTTGTTACAAGTAATGCCGGCACGCTCTAGCGCTTCATCTACGACATTACCTTTAAGACCTTTAGGACGAAGATCGACCAACATCAGGTGCGTATCTGTACCGCCAGTTACGATGTCGCAACCACGTTCAACCATAACGCCCGCAAGTACTTTGGCATTCTCTACAACGCGGTCGATGTAAACTTTAAATTCAGGCTGTAACGCTTCACCGAAAGCAACCGCTTTCGCTGCGATTACGTGCATCAGTGGACCACCCTGAAGACCTGGGAATACCGCAGAGTTGATCTTCTTACCTAAATCCAGATCGTTAGATAGGATCATGCCGCCACGTGGGCCACGTAGAGTTTTGTGCGTTGTTGTCGTTACAACGTGGGCATGAGGAAGTGGTGATGGGTGAGCACCTGTCGCCACTAAACCTGCGATGTGCGCCATATCAACAAACAGGTACGCACCTACTTTGTCAGCGATCTCACGGAAGCGTGCGAAATCGATCTGACGTGGAATCGCAGAACCACCTGCAATAATCATCTTAGGCTGGCATTCAACTGCTAGCTTCTCAATTTCATCGTAGTCAATACGGCTATCTTCACGAGACACACCGTATTGCACAGCATTGAACCATTTACCAGAAAGGGCTGGACGCGCACCGTGAGTCAAGTGACCACCAGCATCCAGAGACATGCCCAATACAGTATCGCCCGGCTGCAATAGTGCCAACATAACCGCGCCGTTTGCTTGCGCACCGGAGTGCGGCTGAACGTTTACGAATTCGCAGTTAAATAGCTCTTTTGCACGCTCGATAGCTAGGCCTTCAGCCTTATCTACGTACTCACAACCACCGTAGTAACGACGGCCTGGATAACCTTCTGCATATTTGTTTGTTAGTACTGTACCCTGCGCCTGCATTACGGCTTTAGATACAATATTTTCAGAGGCTATCAGCTCAATCCCCATCTCCTGACGATCAAACTCTTCATTTACTGCAGACAGCAGATCAGCATCGCGCTCTGCTAGGTCTTGGGTAAAAAATGCTTCGCAAACAGCGTCGTTGCGATACAGATCACTGTGACTCATTATTTTTTATTCTCTTATTTTTTTATTACGAAGAATCAGCAGGCAACCACGTTTACGGCTAGCCCACCTTGAGAGGTTTCTTTATATTTATCCTGCATATCCAGACCTGTTTGACGCATCGTTTCGATAACAGAGTCTAGAGATACATGATGTTCACCATCACCACGAAGCGCTAGGCGTGCAGCATTGATCGCTTTCACAGCCCCCATGGTGTTACGTTCGATACACGGCACTTGCACCAGACCACCAATCGGATCACAGGTCAGGCCTAAGTTATGCTCCATGCCAATTTCCGCAGCGTTCTCGATCTGCTGATTAGTACCGCCCATCACGGCACAAAGCGCGCCGGCAGCCATAGAACAAGCCACGCCGATCTCACCTTGGCAGCCCACTTCGGCAGCCGAGATAGAAGCGTTCTTCTTATAAAGCATGCCGATAGCAGCGGATGTCGCTAAGAAATCGAAAATACCTTGTCGATTTGAACCCGGGACAAAACGGTCGTAGTAAGCTAGAACAGCAGGGATAACACCGGCAGCACCATTTGTTGGCGCCGTTACCACTCGACCGCCCGCTGCGTTCTCTTCGTTAACCGCAATAGCAAATAGATTGACCCAATCCATTACGGTTAGCTGATCTTTCAGAGCTGCTTCTGGGCTAGATTTGAGTTCTTCATAAAGCTCGTTGGCACGGCGTTTAACATGTAGACCACCCGGTAGCTCACCCTCTTCTGTACAGCCACGCTTAATGCAGTTATCCATCACCTGCCAAAGGTTCCACAGGCGCTCTTCTAACACGTCTTGTTCGGCCCAAGTCAGCTCATTGGCTAAAACGATTTCAGCAATGGTTTTGCCTTCACGCTCACAGACGTCTAATAGCTCAACGCCATTATCGAAGTGGAAAGGAAGCTTGAATTCAGGTTCTGCACCTTTCTCTTTACCTGCTTCGACGTCACTTAGTACAAAGCCACCGCCTACGGAGTAAAAGATGTTGTCGTGCAAAATAATGCCGGCTGCATCGTACGCTTTAAAATGCATGCCGTTTGGATGCTTTGGTAAGGACTCACCAAAGTTAAAAGGCAGATCCGTTTCAGGATTGAACGCAATCATGCGTTCGCCTGCCAAATTGATCTGCTTAGTGTTACGAATCTGATCAACGTAAACAGGCACTTTATCTGGATCGACTAGATCTGGCTTCTCACCCATTAGACCGATCATCACCGCAACATCCGTTGCGTGACCTTTACCTGTCATCGCTAAAGAACCGAACAAACCTACATGTACTGAGGCAACTTGATCCAGTTGATCACGCTCACGCAATTCATCTAAGAAACGATTAGCCGCAACCACTGGGCCTACCGTATGAGAACTGGAAGGGCCAATCCCTACTTTATATAGATCAAAAATACTTAATGGCACTGCGACCTCACTACAGCGGTCTTACCGCTCTTTTTATTATTTTATTTATCTACTCTTTAAACCGTCTCTTTGTACGGTTGCGGTGATAGTCCGCTTACTAAAGAGCTATATAACTTCGAACAAATTGATCACTAATTGTTCAAATACCGTCGATTTGATTTCAGACTAGCAGTGAGATTTTCCAAAATCAACAAAAAGTTTCCTATTGGAAACTTTTTTCATTTAAATCCAGTTTTATTGCTCTCAAATTCACCTTAAACGCTACTTGCTTCATTAAAGCCTATTCCTTATTTCATTGACGCAACCAACTCAACAGCGATAGCCCCTATGGATTTAAAGCTGTCAAAATCTAGCTAACGATCCTAGATTCATCATAGTAAACCGCCCTGCTGATAAGCTTTTTAGCCTACTTGTCCAAAATGAAAATTTTTCCTATAACGCCAACCAATTGTTTTTATTAGGCTTTATTCAAAAATTAAGAATTAGATAGATCTAATCAAATCTTTTTCAACATATTTTCGTTGAAATTAATTTTCCCTTACGCTAGCTTTGTTTCGTATTGGAAACTTATTTCACAAATAACCTTTCTTTTTCTTGAGTGGCAGATTCAAGCGAAGTAAGCGAAGCCAAAAGCTTCACCTTTTGTAAGTAAGCATGTTTGGAAATCTAAAAGCTCTGCCCTGGTGCTTTAAGAAGTTTTAAACAATCCAAGTGCGTTCAAATAAAAATAACAATCCGATTGGAGTCTAGGTTCATGGAAACATTAACCTCTATCATCAGCAGCATTAATGGGATCGTGTGGGGTCCTATGATGCTTGTTCTTATTCTTGGCGTTGGTTTATTCCTAATGCTGGGTCTACGTCTTATGCCTCTTCTTAAACTAGGTACGGGTTTCAAACTTCTGTTCGAAGGCCGTAAAACTAAAAAAGGAGAAGAAAAAGAAGGCGAAATCTCCCCCTTCCAAGCACTAATGACTGCGCTATCAGCAACGGTTGGTACTGGTAACATTGCCGGTGTAGCAACGGCTGTATTCCTAGGTGGCCCTGGTGCTCTATTCTGGATGTGGTGTACCGCACTGGTTGGTATGGCAACGAAGTTCTCTGAAGCAGTACTTGCTGTGAAGTACCGTGAAGTAGACGAAGAAGGCCGCCATGTTGGTGGTCCGATGTACTACATCAAAAACGGTCTTGGCGCTAAGTGGGCTTGGCTAGGTACTGCATTTGCAATCTTTGGTGCAGTAGCCGCTTTCGGTATCGGTAACACGGTACAGTCCAACTCTGTTGCAGACGTTCTAGAATCTAACTTTGGCCTAGATGTTTGGGTAACAGGCGTGATCCTAATGGTACTTGTTGGTGCCGTTTTGATTGGTGGTATCAAGCGTATCGGCGCAGTTGCTGGTTCTCTAGTACCTCTAATGGCAATTGCTTACCTAGGTGCTGGCCTTGTAGTACTAGCTATTAATGCTGAAGCAATCCCAGCAGCATTGGATCTAGTATTCACTCACGCATTCTCTCCAGCTGCGGCTGAAGGTGGTTTTGCGGGTGCTGCTGTTTGGGCGGCTATCCGTTTCGGTGTAGCACGTGGTGTCTTCTCGAACGAAGCGGGTCTAGGTTCTGCACCTATTGCCCACGCTGCGTCTCAAACAAAAGATCCTGTTCGCCAAGGTCTAATCGCGATGCTGGGTACGTTTATCGATACCCTAATCATCTGTTCGATTACTGGTCTGGTTATCATTACTTCTGGTGCATGGACATCAGGCGAGTCTGGCGCAGCACTAACGTCTGCAGCGTTCGCTCATGCACTTCCTGGCGTTGGTAACTACCTAGTAGCTATCGCTCTAGCGGTATTCGCTTTCACTACAATCATCGGTTGGTCTTTCTACGGCGAACGCTGTGTTGAGTTCCTATTCGGTGTTAAAGCGATCAAACCATACCGTGTTCTTTGGATTATTGCGGTGCCTGTAGGCGCAATCGTAAGTCTGGATTTCATCTGGCTAGTAGCAGATACGCTAAATGCCATGATGGCTCTGCCTAACTTGATTGCTCTGGCGCTATTGAGCCCGGTTGTCTTCAAACTGACTAAAGAGTACTTCGCGCGTAACGGTGCTCCAGTTGATACAACTGATGGTAAAAACGCTTAATCCTTAGCTTTAAAGCTAAAGATCGGATCACCGACGGTGGTCCGATCCTTTAAAGCCTGAACAATCTGTTGAAAGAGTTTTACCCCAATAGAGCTTTTCCATCAGATTGTACTTAAAGAACTGTAGTCAAAGAACTGCACCTGAAGAACACGAGCAACTTCGTAATTACGAAGGCTGCACAGAACAAGCATTATGGAGAACACAATGTCCGAACTGAGCAAAACACCTCTATATGACCTGCACATTGAGCTAGGTGGAAAAATGGTACCTTTCGCAGGTTTTGAAATGCCGGTTCAATACCCGCTAGGTGTAAAAAAAGAACACGTTCACACCCGTGATCACGCTGGTCTTTTTGATGTATCTCACATGGGTCAGGTTAAGCTAACAGGCGAAAATGCTGCAGCTGAGCTAGAGAAGCTAGTACCTGTAGACATTATCGATCTTCCAGCAGGCAAACAGCGTTATGCCCTTTTCACTAACGATGAAGGCGGCATCATGGACGACCTGATGGTAACTAACTACGGTGATCACCTTTACGTTGTAGTTAACGCTGCATGTAAAGATCAGGACATCGCTCACATGCGCGCAAACCTTGGCGAAGGCGTTGAGCTAGAAGTTCTTGATGACCGCGCACTGGTTGCACTTCAAGGCCCAGAAGCAGCACAAGCACTATCTCGCATCTGCCCAGAAGTTAATGAACTTGTATTCATGGACTCTCGTCACATCGCTATCGATGGCGTTGACTGCTTCGTAAGCCGTTCTGGCTACACAGGTGAAGATGGTTATGAGATCTCTATCCCATCCGCTGAAGCAGAGCGTCTATGCCGTCTATTCCTAGAGCAGCCTGAAGTTGAGTTTATTGGTCTTGGTGCACGTGACTCTCTACGTTTGGAATCTGGTCTTTGCCTATACGGTCACGACCTAGATCCAACAACGACACCAATCGAAGGCAGCCTTATCTGGGCGATCAGCAAGTGCCGTCGTGCAGATGGCGAACGTGCTGGCGGTTTCCCAGGTGCTGACAAGATCCTTGATCAGATCGCTAACAAAAACTACAGCCGTAAGCGTGTTGGCCTTATCGCATCAGGTAAAGCCCCTATTCGTGAAGGCGCTGACCTTGTTAATGCTGACGGTGAAAAAATCGGTACTGTTACTTCTGGCAGCTTCGGCCCGACAGTAGGCAAGCCAGTAGCTATGGGTTATGTAGAAACTGCTTACTCTGCACTTGAAACAGAAGTTTTCGCTCTAGTACGTGGCAAGCAGCTACCAATGGTGGTTTCTAAAGCACCATTTATTGAGCAGCGTTACTACCGCGGTTAATCCGTTTCCATCCCTGTAAGTCTTGGAGGCCGGGCTGCCACCTTATCAGCTTGGCCTCTATTTTTAACTGAACATCGCGAGGTGTCACTATGGAATTGATTCCACTACAAGAGCTGAAAGGCGAATCAAAAATGTCTCGTCTGCGTCATAAGCCAGACCCAGAAAGAGAACGCCTACGTAAACCGGAATGGATTCGTATAGATGCCCGCTCAAATGCCAATGTAAAAAAGGTTAAGAAACAACTTCGCGACCTTAAATTACATACGGTTTGTGAAGAAGCATCCTGCCCTAACTTGGCTGAGTGCTTTAGTCACAAAACAGCAACATTGATGATCATGGGTGCTATTTGCACACGCCGCTGCCCTTTCTGTGATGTAGCGCATGGTCGACCAATGGCGCTTGATCCAGAAGAGCCTAAGAATTGTGCATCTACGATCGAAAAGCTCGGTCTTAAATATGTAGTTATCACCTCGGTAGATCGTGACGATCTAAGAGATGGTGGTGCAGCGCATTTTGCTGAAGTTGTAAAAGAAGCACGTAAAGTCAGTGTAGATCTAAAAGTTGAGATCTTAGTTCCAGATTTTCGTGGCAAAGTTGATCTTGCATTAGAGATCTTATCTCAGCAGGTCCCAGATGTTCTGAATCACAATATGGAAACTGTTCCTAGCTTGTACCCATCGGTACGCCCGGGTGCGGATTACCATAACTCGCTTAATCTGCTTTACCAATTTAAGCGTTTAAATCCAGAAGTCGATACAAAATCTGGATTGATGGTTGGTTTGGGTGAAACCAAAGAGGAGATCATCAAAGTAATGAAAGATCTTCGTGCTAATGATGTCGACATGTTAACCATCGGCCAATACCTACAGCCAAGTAAATATCACCTCGCTGTAGAGCGTTATGTAACACCGGAAGAATTTAAAGAGTACGAAGAGATCGGTTACGAGCTTGGCTTTAAAAATGTTGCCAGTGGCCCGATGGTTCGCTCCTCTTACCACGCTGATTTACAGGCGAAAGCCCTGTAAAGGAGTAAAATGTCTATGCAAAACAATACTAACAAAGCCACCCAAGGCGGCACGCTGGTTCATTTGAACATCCAAGCAGCGATAGACAACGACAGCCGAATTAATAGCATTATTGTGCGGGAGCGCCCTTTTATTGGTGATCTTGCACTGGATACCGAGCCTGACCAAGATCTGCTTATCGCTGTGGGTGAAGTGATGGGTGTTGCTCAACCGCTAACGGTTAATCGCATATCTTGCATGGGCCGTTTAGCGATTCTGTGGATCAACGAGAACCGTTGGTTGGTTCTTCCGCCAACCGGTGCGCATGAATCTGTATTCCAAGCACTGCGCGAAACCTTTGGCGAAGATCTTAAACTAGAAACCTCCGAAGACGGCTCAAAAGCGTATCTAAATAAAGCAGCGATTCATTACCTGCTAAGTAGCTCTAATACCCAGCAGTTTTCATGCTTACCTGTTACTGATGTTGAGCTAGCTGAAGGTATCAACATTATGTCTCTGCACGACACTAAGGATTACGACATCCTAGTGCGTAAGAGCTGTGCAGAAAGCCTATGGCAGTGGCTACAAAAGAACACTGAATCACCAAAAAATCACTAACAGATACACCAGTAGGACAAAGACCGATAATGTCAGTTTACACCGCAGTTAGCTTTTCAGAACTTAAAACTTACCTTCAGAACTACGCTGTTGGTGAGTTACAAAGCTATAAAGGCATTAGCGCAGGCGTTGAGAACAGCAATTTTTTTGTCGATACCGATCAAGGCCGCTTTGTCCTAACACTGGTTGAATCTGTACCTAAAGAGAAACTGCCCTTTATTCTGGGTCTAGTGGATCATCTAGCGATTAACGAGCTTGCCTGCGCTCAGCCTATTCATCTAAATAACGGTGATCTATTTGGTATGCTAAACGGCAAACCCGCCGTATTAATGAACTGTTTAGAAGGCGCTCCGCTAGAACAACCGACGCTTTCACAAGCGAGAACTATTGGCAGCACCCTCGCTCAGTTCCACCAGCTCTCGTCACAATTAGAACTCGATGAGTACAGCCATATTCCGCAGTGGTGCAACGAGCTAGCGTCTCGTGTGTTACCTAAGCTAGATAAAGAGCAGCAAACACTATTACAAAACAGCTTGATGGAAACCGGTGATATCGACTGGACGACATTACCTTCTGGTCCTGTACACGCAGACCTGTTCCCAGACAACGCTATGTTTGATGGCGAGCGTTTATCGGGGCTAATCGATTTCTATCACGCGTGCTCTACACCATATCTATACGATCTAAGCGTTACCCTTAACGCGTGGTGCTTTGACGAAACCAATAATCAGTTTGATATCCAGAAAGCGCAGCAGATGCTGCAGATGTATCAGGAGATCCGCCCTTTAGATCCGATGGAGATCGATCTGTTACCGGCAATGATGAAAACCGCAGCGCTGCGCTTCTGGTTATCCCGCCTTCGCGACATCCATTTCCCTACAGCTGGGGAAGATGTCACACAAAAGAATCCGCAAGGAAAACAGGCGCTTTTAGAACGCCTAAAAAGCGACTTTCCAGTTATTCTTTAATCGTCTAAAAAATTAATTTTTATAGCTCCCTATTCTGGTTCATTCGCACCAAAATAGGGCTGCTGTTCTGCACCACGCCGCTAGCCCTTTAAATACGGCAAATCCTTAGTTGAATCAAACTCATCTTTCGCAGCTGCAACATGAATTTCAATACTTGAATGAATATTCATTGTGAATTTTTATCCTCCTAATGTATTAGAGAAACTTAAATTCCTCTCCTAAACTCTTATTTACCGGTTTGGAGAGAGACCGGTAGAGACTCCGATAGACATAAAAAAATAGCCTGTTAAAGGCAGAGGAAGAGAGAAATGTTGACCTACGAAGAATGCCTGGAACTAAGTGACCTAACTGCAGACGAAGTTGATGCCATTGCAGAACACGAACACATGGACCCAATGATCGCCATGGCTCTCGGTCACTACATGATTACCCATGACGGCGAACAGAAAATTAAACGAATTATTATGGATGACATCGCCAAAGCACAGCGTGATCACAATTATGGTCACGCAGAAATGCTGCAAAAAGTACTCAACCACTTTATAGCGACTCACCCAGAACACGGCGCCCAGCAAGCAGCCGCGTAAAACGCACCAAATTCATAGCGAAACCTTCCCCTTCGATACCGGTTATAGGGTGCATTTGCACCCTAACCGGATCACTTTTGATAAGCATCAACGCCCCTGTTAACTCGCCCTGCTAAAGTAGATTTCTATCTATAAATATCGCTGATAAGCAGTAAGCTATGACACAAAAACGCCCCAACCCTGCAAAACGCTCTACCCCATGCGAACACCAAGACAGCTACGTTTATCAGATCCGCAATAGCCTCTACATCAACTTAACCGACCGTTGCACTCTCGCCTGCCAATTCTGCCCAAAACATAACGGCTCAACCGAAGTCAAAGGTCACGAACTCTATCTAAGCAAACGCCCAGAAGCAGACACAATCATCCCCTTAATCGGAAACCCAACCGATTACGATGAAATCGTATTTTGTGGCTATGGCGAACCCACACTTCGCCTAAAAGCTCTGTTGAAAATCGCTACTTGGGTAAAAGAAAACGGCGGTAAAACCCGTATAAACACCGATGGCCTCGGCAACCTCTTCCATAAACGCGACATAGTGCCCGAATTGGCAGAATGCATAGACGCTCTATCGATCTCGCTGAATGCTCAAAACGAAGAGGTCTACCAACAACATTGCCAACCAGCCCTGCCCGACTCTTACAAAGCAGTAGAAGCCTTTATCAAACGTGCCAGCGAACTGATTGATGATGTACAGGTATCGGCAATTAATGGGTTAGAGGGTGTTGATATTGTTCAGTGCCGGGAGATTGTTGAGGGGTTGGGTGCGGAGTTTAAGCAGAGAGAGTTGGATGTTGTTGGTTAAGAGCAGGACGCAACTTCGTTGCTAGAGGACGGCTGCTCCTAGAGAACGCTACGCTTTTAGGACGCCACTTCGTGGCTAGAGATAAAGATTACAACCAATACTTTCCTGTACTTTTCATATTCCCTTATCTCTGCCAGTATGGGGGCAACTAAGGAAATAGGTTAACCCACCTTAATGGACTATTGAGCATGATTCGTATAAATGGTCATTTTCCAGTTTTGATTTAGAAACACGACACTTTGTCGCTTTTCTACAACTTCTCATTTTCATAAATCCTGATTAATACATTTAATTTCAATGGGTTAAAGACTATTACCAATTTTTAAAAATTTGGGGATATACAACAAAGTGTCACCTTTCCGCAAACCACTTGTCGTATATTTAGCTGTTATGTGAACTAAAGATATGGAAGCACAGATAGCAAAATGGATTTCACACATCGTAGGAGGGTCTTATATCGTGATGGCCCTTGTAGTTTTGGTGTTTATTTCACTACCAGAGATATTGTCAGGTGAGATCCTATCAAATCCGTTTCTCTTGAAAGCAGTAGGAATTGCATTTGTTTACATATTCTCTATCTACTTAGTGGCTACATTACCTAAGAAATCAGTCAAAAGAAGGGCTTGCTCGTGGCTGTTTTCAATATTTTTTCACGGAGCATTGCTGCTTTATCTTGGAGTGTGGGCTACATGGGGAGTGAGCATATTGTTAGCTGGTTTTGCGGAATTGATAATATTGGTGCTTAGCGTAATTGGTTTGTCCATCCTCATACGAAGTAGCTTTAAACATGAAAGCACATAACAAAAACATCAAAAGTTGCCCTTTGGGCTTGGACCACAGCTGCGCTGCGGCCGTTTATGTTGGGCGTTATGAGTCTTGAGAGATTATGAGCGAAGAATCCAAATTACTCGATAGAGTCAGATATGTAATCCTTAAAGCTCCGAATAGGTTTCCATCTGATACTGGTATGACTTTAGAAAAAGCTTTTAATGAAATGGAACTATTTGTTGGTAAACTAAATCTTGGTCCTGAATTTATTGATTCCCTTAATAAAGCTTTATGGTCTTACCAAAATGGAGAACAAAAGTTAGCTATCAGCGCTCTACAAGAAATTGAGGCTAAGCTAGCTAAAAGGTAGAAATGTCAGCATAGGTATGATCTTCATTGGGATTACCAATCTTCCAAAGCTGAAGAGGTCTTAGATGAAAATTATGATTTTCTCAAAGGCTACATTAGCGGTTGCTTTGATGCTTTAGCAGATGGAAAAGCGGAAATTATTTGCTTATCCGCAAATACAGGGACATTTCGCAATCTAAGGTCGGAAAACGCAGAAAAGCTAAAGCAGCTATTAGAGAACGTTTTATATCCTCTAGTTAAGGCGCGGTACAAGAAAATAGTAAGAGATGAAAATTTACCTCATATCACGTATCAGGGTAATTTAATTAAAGGGGGCAGAGCCCTTTATCTCCGACAATTCTAGCTATAGCTTCTAACTGGCATTAACTGTTAAATTGGCAACTAAACTCGCCCTATTCACCAGAACACTCTATACCGTAAGTGAAAGAGGATGCCTTATGGAGCTCAGTACTTGGATTGCATTTATCTCGATAGCATTGGTGGCAACGATCACTCCAGGGCCTGCAATTTTATTAGTGCTGTCCCACTCCCTCCGAGCTGGTTGGAAGTCTTCCCTATATACAATTTTAGGGAATATAACTGGGCTATTTGTGATGTCATCATGTTCTGTTTTAGGCCTAAGCGCATTAGTCCTCAGTTCATCAACAGCGTTTATGATCATCAAATTTCTCGGCGCGATATATCTTGTATACCTCGGTATAAAGATCTGGCTTTCAAATGTATCTTTAAGGACTTCAGACCTTAGTGAGGACTCTAAACACAGCAAGCATAGCTATTTTCTTCAGGGAGTTCTGGTCGCACTAACCAACCCTAAAGCAATCGTATTTACAACGGCGTTGTTCCCCCAATTTATTACGATTGAGGCTGATCTACTCCCGCAGTTTTCATTATTAGTCAGTACATTCTTATGCTGTTCCGCTACTTGCCTTATAAGCTATAGCTACTGGGGGTCAAGGCTTTTAAAGCGTTCTAAATCTCTTTCCGATTCACACTGGATACCACGAACAATTGGTAGTACCTTCGTCGGTGCAGGTATAGCATTAGCAGTATCAAGCCGGTAATAATGACTAAGATCATTTCTGAATAGGACTTCCTTTTCCGAAACAGTATTAATCTTATTTTCAGTTAGCATTGCCAAGAAAAAAACGTCTATGCTTGTTATTATCAATATCATGATTTTCAAACACTAAGACCAAACTCTTTTTCCAAGTTCCTTGATCTTATAAGTACCAGCCTAAGAAGGGGTGTTCCCTATATGAGGGACAAAAAGATTATTTTCTTTGGTGCCGTCGGTGCCGGTAAGACAACAGCAATAAACACCATAAGCGAAGGCAAATGTATTAACACTGAAGCAAATGCTTCTGATAGCACATCAGTACAAAAAAAAACCACTACTGTAGCGATGGACTACGGTTATGTTACCTCATCTACCAATCAACGCATTCATTGTTACGGAACGCCAGGGCAAGAACGCTTCCAATTTATGTGGGAGATAATAACTTCCAACTTGGCATCAGATTATTCAGGCGAAATTTTATTCCTCGATAACAACCGTAAATATCCTCAACACGACCTTCACTTTTACACCAAAAAGTTTCGCCATCTTATAGATGATAAACCTTTGATTATTGCGGTAACTAAGTCTGACATAAAACCAAATCCATCAATCTCTGAATATAGAGGTTGGCTGCATGAGCTTGGTATTCAAGCACCCATTTATTTTATTGATGCCCGAAAAAAAGAAGATATTCTGTTTTTGTTAGAGGAACTACTCCCTGATCAAGCTCAAGCAATGAATGAGATGAATAGCGTTTCTGTAATTGAAGATGAGTTAAACCTAGACGAAGTTATCCAATACTCTGAACATAAAGTTGATTTCTCAGATAAAGTACTGAACAAAATTTCACATCTAGAAGGTGTGGTAGGCATTGCATTGATAACCCTGGAGGGTAAGTTAGGTCATTCAACCCTAGATACGGAATTCCTTATCGAGTTATTAGAATTTTTAACCTCTTCACCACCGATTTTAGAAGATCCAAATAAAAATGAGCATGTAGTAAGCATTGAACTAGCGTCAGAAGAAAATTATCACTTTGTAATCAATTTTTTCGACGATATTGTATTAGCTGCTCTCTGCAAAAAACACCTTACAACTGCAGCTCTAAAACAACAGATAGAAAACATAATACAGTGGTAAAGGCTGATATATTAAGCGTTAAATCACAACATAAAATTTCTATTCGCTTCACTGCAGTTATTTGTATTAATGTTCGTACAAAGTTAAAAAGGGCTTAATGAGACAATAATGACAAGGAATACTAAAGATGGATCTTGAAATACTTTTAAACGACCTTGAACAAATAGGGCTCAAACACGATAAAGTCCAATCAGAGCGGTCTAAAAAGTATCTCAATATCACAAGAGATACGGGTGAATTTCTAGCTGTTTTAATCAAAGCAACTAATGCCAAAACCGTACTTGAGATCGGTACGTCTAATGGCTATTCAACACTTTGGTTAGCCTCTTCCCTTCCAGATGAAGGCCATGTTTTTACTATTGAAAATAACAGCTGCAAGATCGATGAAGCCTCAGAAAACTTCCGTCAGGCTCAGCTAAATTCAAAGATTACCCAACTCGATGGTGACGTTGTAGATCTATTGCCTAAGCTTCCTCAAAACATCGACTTTATTTTCCTCGATGCTGATAGAAGCCAATACCTTTCAATAGCAGAACAACTTTTCAGCCTTTTGAGAGAAGGCGGATTACTTGTTTGTGACAATGCAGTTTCTCATAAAGAGGAGCTAGAAGGGTTTAATGCTTGGATCGCCAACCAATCAAATTTGAGTACCTCTTTAGTCCCTGTTGGGAAAGGTGAATTGCTTGTTTATAAAGCCTGATCAACCAGATCGCTAAGCTGAATTATCCGGCCGTATGAAACCAACAAAAGGTACAATTACTATTTTGGTTCCGGCTGCTCTATCTATCAGCCTATTTAGCTTTATGCTTTTTTTCAGAGCATTTGTTTACGCAGATATGTATATTGCGCCAAACGATCCTTACGGCATATCCGATACAATCGAACTATTGTTGGGTTTTTTGTTTCTCCTTTTATCAATATTCTCTGGCGTCGTAGCCTTGGTACTTTTATTAAAAGGCGTAAAGCAATCCAAACTGGCAGCTTGCGGATTGATTGGGCTGCATCTCGTTTTGTATTCAACTTACGGTTTTCTTCATTCTAAAGCAGCTCTGCTTAGTTCATATCCGCAATGAATCTGCACACTATTTACACAACCAGTTTAAATAAAACTGTACTTTAAGCCAGTCGTTTAAAAGGACTTCTCCCTATTAATTACAGTATTAACGATTTCCTATAGTAACTTAATTTACAGATCTGTATCTTACGCCCCCAAATGCATTAACACCCTTACAAACAACTATTTAAGGAACAAATGTTGTGAAAAAGACACTACTAGCTACAGCGCTTATCTCTGGAATTTTCTCACAAGCTGCAATGGCAGATTCTAATTTCTATCTAGGTGGTGGCGTAGGTAAAACTAGCGTTGATTACGTAGAAGTTACTGGCGCAACAGTTACTGACGATTCAGACACTAGCTGGAAAATTTTTGGCGGATACAACTTCAACAAAAATTTTGCAGTTGAATTTGCTTATCAAGATTTAGGTGAAAACTCAGCTGATGTGCTTAACGTACCGGTTAAGATTGATGGCGATGCATACTCAGTAGCGCTATTAGGCAAACTACCAGTGGGTGAAAAAGCAGAAGTTTTTGCAAAACTAGGTTATGCACACATTGATGCCGATGCGGATATTAATAACCTAGCATCGGTATCAGAAGATGACTCTGATGTTCTTTACGGTCTAGGTGCTAATTACTCAGTAACGGAGAAAGTAGATCTTCGTTTAGAGTGGGAACGCATGGATTTTGCTGACGAAGTCGACACTGTATCCCTGGGTGTAATCTACAATTTCTAATACCTAGATAGTTCTTCGTAGATTAACAGCCTAGCCTAAAAATGCCACCGATCAGGTGGCATTTTATTTAATCGAATCAGATACATACTCTAAAATCTCAACGATGTAGCACTATCTTCATCTATTCGTTAACTGATGACTCACCATGCATCGGTAACACAACGCACAACACACCTAAGAAGATATAATCCAGCATCTGGTTTACAGCGGACCATTCTTGCAAAATGTAATGCCCCACCAGCAAGCTCAGCATAAATCCAAACCAACCGTACATGGTGTAAGCTTTGAGTCTAGGCACCAACAAGGCTAAACCTAAGCCCACTTCGATATACTGAATACAGCTTAGATACATATCGATCAGGATTGCAGGCAGTTGAATGCGCAGATCCCCTTGGAATAAGCCTGAGTAGTAATTTACAAAGCCACCGTCGCTAAAAAACTTACTTGTGCCAGCCGTTACCAAGATAATGGCCATGGTAATGCGGACTATGCGCTCAGCATCTTTCAATCTTATCGGATTGATCAGAATCTCTTTGGACATGTTTATTCTCGTTTAAATTGATAAGCAAAGATGAGAAGTTACCCACCTTAAATTTCATCAGATTTCAGCCGGTCCTAGCTTTGCTGTTTTGGTTTTACTATTCCGTTAGCGATTGTGTCCTCATAAGTACAACAAATCGAAAGAGCTGAACTGTTAGGTTAGAAGTATGCTTACAATATAATGTATTTACTATACATTTAATTATTGATAGATTGTTTCGCTTTCATTAACAATCGAGATAAGCCTCATGGATCGTATTACCTGTATGCAGGTATTCACTGTAGTGGTCAAAGAGAAAGGCTTTTCAGCTGCAGCACGAAAACTTGGTATTTCTAAAGTGCAGGTAAGCAATTACATTGCGCAACTAGAAACTGAACTCGGGGTTAGATTATTAAACCGCACTACCCGACAGGTAAGCCTAACGACAACAGGCTTTGCCTACCTTGAGCCCTGCAACAATTTGCTAGAAGGCTTTAACAACCTCCATCATTCTGTAAAAGAGTTGCATCAAACACCTCAAGGGCAGCTTAAGATTACAGCGCCTAGTACGTTTGCAGAAATTCACTTAACGCCTGTATTGACTATCTTTAAAGAAAAGTACCCCGAAGTGCAGATAGACCTGCAGCTTAATGATCGTTATGTGGATTTGATTGATGAAGGCTACGACTTAGCAATCAGGATTGGTAAACCTCAAGATTCCTCTCTAATCGCAAAACCAATCGGCACTATCCATAGCTATCTGTGTGCTAGCCCCGATTACTTAAAACAGCATTCCGAGATCAAAACATTAAGCGATCTACACAACCATCAGTTAATAGCAGACACAAATTATCGTTCGGGCAAGGTTTGGCAATTTAGGCATAAAGAAGATGGGCAATGCCAATCGGTCGAGGTAAATGCGGGGCTCAATATCAACAGCGCTCAAGCAGTTAGAGCCTTGGTATTAAACGGTCAAGGAATCAGCTTGTGTCCTGATTTTGCGGTTAAGTCCCATATCGAAACGGGAGCTATCAAACACCTCTTACCCGAATGGCAGGCCCCGACGATGGAGATTTCAGCCATCTATCCGAGTAGGCAGCACGTCTCTGCCAAAGTCCGCTTGTTCATTGATGAGTTTTCCTCGTACTACCAAGCGCAAACAAAACTATAGCCATTCCTTAACGACATCACGTAGCAAGATTTTGATTATGAAACTGCTAGCTATCTTAATTACATTTTTACTTTCAGTGATCTCAACCGTTATCCATGCTGAAGATATTATGAGCCAAGAAGATGAGGCAAAAACAAAGCGCTATTTGGAGATGATTTCGGTTTATCTCAATATAGAAACACTACCGATAGTCATAACTGCATGCGGGAATTTAGACACTGAACTTGGAAAGGTTTTAGCAACCGAACTCAATCAGTATAAACACAAGCACAGCTCCACTTACGAAGAGATAAAATCAATCATCGCAGCCCCTGAAAATGTTGACTGGCTGACAGATGAAACACGAGAGAACGCTAAGAGTTTTGATCAATTTCTAGCTCAACAGAAGAAAGAAATGACCGAAGAATATCTGGTAAGAGAGATTCCAGATAAACGAGAGTTTAAGTTTTTATGTAATCTGATACCTGCTGCATTTGAGTTGTAAGGAAACAAAAATGCCACCTAATTAGGTGGCATTTTTGGGTTTAACTAACCTAGTCAGATCAAAGCTGGAACTTCATCACCAACTGGTTAAGTTCGTGCGCTTCCCTACGAATCTGATCGGTTGCTTCTACTACTCGATCTGTATCACGCTTAGTTTGGCCTGCAATATCAGAAATATTTACCACACGATGATCTATATCCGACGCTACAGAAGATTGCTGTTCTGCCGCTGTCGAAATCATTGTGTTCATGGAAGAGATTGTGTTCGCAGAGGAGATAATCTGCTCAAGTACCGCTGCAGCGGAGTTGGCAAGTTCGCTACTACGATCTGCAAGATCCGTACTCACACCCATAGAAGACACAGCAGATTCTGCTTTGCTCTGAAGGCGTTCGATAATCTGTTGGATCTCTTGTGTAGATTGCTGCGTGCGCTGCGCTAGAGTACGTACTTCATCAGCAACAACCGCAAATCCACGGCCCTGGTCGCCGGCACGTGCTGCCTCAATTGCCGCATTCAATGCCAATAGGTTTGTTTGCTCCGCAATATCGTTGATTACAGAAGTCACATTACCCACCGCAAGTGTTTCGGCCTCAAGCTCTTTAATAGCCGATGCTGTTTTATTCAACATCGTTAACATCTCTTGTGCTTGATTGCCGGATTGACCAACCACTTCACCACCACTCTTGGCGTGAGTATCTGTCTCTTGTGCAGCTTGCTCTGCTTCTACCGCGTTGTTCGCAACTTCCTGCACTGTTGCACTCATCTCGGTCATCGCTGCTGCAACCAACTCGATATCTTCGTATTGTCGGCTTACACCATTGCTCGCATCTGAAGTTGCTTCAACAACGTTAGTCACGTGACGCTCAGTATTGCGCGCAACGGTTTGAACCGTTTTTAGTAGATCGCCCACATGGTTCAACATGTTGTTGTAAGCGTTGAACATCTGCCCAATCTCATTATCAGTATGAGAAATTTCGAAACGATGAGAGAAGTTACCCTGACCGACTTCGGTCATACGCGCATTAAGGCGAGTGATATTGTTCATCAACATACTCAAACCAAACACTCGACCAAACACAACCAACAATAAAATGCCTACTACGCAGACAAACGCAATCAGCAGCTGATTCATACTTGTCGCACTAGCTTGCTTGGTGAGCATGCCTACAGCTTTATTCATCTCTTTTAGAATAACCGGTGACTGCTTGGTGATTTCAGCAAGTGTGGTATCACTTGGCTGATTTACATGACTGTTGATCAGTGCTTTATAACTGCCCCACAGGCTTTCAACGTGCTGCATCTGCTTAACGATTGCTGGATCAGTGATCGGATTCATACCCAATGCTTTATCACCCATCATGATCGTTTTATGTGAAGACTCAAACAGCTCCATCGTTTTACGCAGCGTTGTTTGCTGCTCAACATTTGCAGCAACCAATAGGGCTTCTTTTGCGATCTTCTGGCTCAACATACGCTGACGCCCCGCCATATCAATGGTTTGCGGGTTGATCGACATGCTGAAGTAAAGACTAATTCCTGAAGACGCGGCCAGTATAAATACTAACGCGTACGACAAAGTGAATTGGCTATTAAGTGTTTTAAAGCCACAGGCTCTTAAAACTGTATCTATTAAATTAGCTAGAGACCGGAACATGCCCCCTCCTTGGCTAGTGGAGAAATAAAATTAAAAAGCTTGGAAAAAGCTAAGGCCTGAGAAATAAACAAACCGAACTCCCGCCCTAGCTTCCCTAGTTTAGATTCGCCATTGTATGCAATGGTGTACGGCATTTACTTGTTTAAGATCAAGTAATTGTGGGAACGTGCGTTGTAGATGTAAAAAAGCCCCAAAACATGACTGCTTTAGGGCTTTTTAAGAGAATGCTAAAACGAGCTTCTAGCGATCACTCATGTGTCACTACTGCGATACGAATTGAGTCCATCTTCAATGAAGCACCATCAACAGCAGCTAGCAGGTCTTCTTCACGAATGGTCAGCGCTTCTAGCTCTTCATCACGGATATTTGGATTCACCTTAGCTAAGGCTTTTAAACGATCCAATTCAGTTCCCATTTGCTCAGCAATCGATGCTTTTGCTTGTGCTAACAGATCCACTTCTGTTTGCTCAACCTGCGCTTCCAACTTAGTCACAAGTTCAGTGATCTCATCACGAGTGTGTTTTACTAAATTGTAAGCAACGTTCTTACCTACACGTTTACCCAAAGTAGCGAAGTGCTGTTCGGTAATAACACCCGTTAAATCGTTGCCATTGCTATCGATCACTCGACGAACACAAGCATCTGGAAGGTAACGCTGCAGTTGCAGAGAGCGATCGGAAATAGAATGGATGCGGAAAACGGCTTCAATCAGCAAACTACCCGCTTTCAGTGGTAACAGCTTCATTGTACATAGCGTTGAGCTACCGTAGCTCCCCTCTAGCATCATCTCCATACCGCCAGACACCATTGGGTGCTCCCAGCTAAGGAAATGCATATCTTCACGAGACAGTGCTTCGTTACGCTGGAAGGTAGCGGTCATGCCATCACTAGGTAAACCTGGGAAATGGCTATTCAGCATATGATCACCCGGATGAAGGATCACACCATTGATGCCTGTCGTTTCTTGCTCTACACCAAAGTGATCAAAGATACGGCCCATAAAGGAAGCTAACTTGCCTGGCTGGCTATCTTCTTCAACCGCATCTAACAGTTCTTCGGCCATATCAGCGTTGCAGGAGTTAAGCTCTAGCAAACGATCACGGCCTTCCTGCAATTCAGCTAACAACGCGGCTTGTGTTTGAGCCGTTTCATCGATGAGCGAATCTACAGCAGTTTGATCTAGCGGGTTTTCCATGCACTCATGTAACTGCGCGGCATATTGCTGCAACAAAGACTGACCCGTTGGGCAAACCTGCTCAAACGCACCTAGACCTTCCGCATACCAACGTAGCAACACCGATTGCGCGCT
Source organism: Neptuniibacter sp. QD37_11 (assembly GCF_047778105.1). NCBI lineage: Bacteria > Pseudomonadati > Pseudomonadota > Gammaproteobacteria > Oceanospirillales > Oceanospirillaceae > Neptuniibacter > Neptuniibacter sp. QD37_11. The sequence continues at coordinate 2,162,719 of NZ_CP180552.1, forward strand.
ACCAGCGAAATAAGGCACATGGATATTTACATCTTGAAGCTGACCGATACGGTCAAGACGACCAATACGCTGCTCAAGAAGGTCAGGGTTCATTGGTAGATCAAACATCACCATGTGGTGTGCAAACTGGAAGTTACGACCTTCACTGCCGATCTCAGAGCAGATCAGTAACTGAGCGCCCTGCTCAGAATCGGCGAAGTAAGCCGCAGCGCGGTCACGCTCAACAAGGCTCATGCCTTCGTGGAACAGTGCTGTACGCTTACCTTCGAATAGGCGTAGCTGTTTCTCTAGAGTAATAGCTGTTTGCGCGTGCGCACAAATCACTAGAACCTTTTCACCTTTGTAATCTTCCAACCATTTGATCAACCAGTCAGCTCGGTTATCTTCCAACAACCAAGCTGAACCTTCACCATTACCGATTAAAGATTCTGGGTGTAGCTGACGCTCCATTGGAGCATCAGAAATCACTTCTTTATACGCATCCGGTAACGGTAGTTCGTAGCTGTGAAGCTTACGTTCTGGGAAGCCTTGTACACTTTCACGGGTGTTACGGAAAAGTACTCGGCCTGTACCGTGCTGATCTAACAGAGTACGTACGGTTTTCTCAATTAACTGTTCACGCTCTTCAGAATCATCATCTTTATGAACTTCCAGATGATCGGCCATCTCATCGCCGAGATACTGATGTAATAACGCAGTAAAGGCTTCATCTTGTAACGCTTCATCCCAACCTTCAGGATTTTGAAGCGTTTCGATCAGCTGGTTAACGCATTTGAAAGCTTGCTCTTCTTCAATGAACTTTTGCAGATCGTAATAACGATCTGGATCCAGCAAGCGTAAACGAGCAAAGTGGCTCTCGATACCCAGCTGCTCTGGCGTTGCAGTCAAAAGCAGTAGGCCTTTTACATGCTGAGCAAGACTCTCAATGCAGGTATAAGCATGGCTCGCGCCCTCTTCGCTCCAACCTAGGTGGTGAGCTTCGTCCACCACCATAAGATCCCAACCCGCTTCTACAGCTTGTTCAAGGTGCTTCTCATGCTGGGTAAACAATGACAACGGGCTTAATACCAATTGAGCCGACTCGAATGGATTACCTTCACTTTCAGCGCAACGGCCTTCATCCATAATAGAGAAATGCAGGTTGAAGCGACGCAACATCTCCACCAGCCACTGGTGAATCAAGCTATCAGGCACAACCACCAGCACTCGACTCGCTAGACCAGATACAAGCTGTTGATGAAGAATCAAACCCGCCTCAATGGTTTTACCTAAACCTACTTCGTCGGCTAGCAATACGCGTGGTGCAGTTCGCTTACCCACTTCAGAAGCGATATAGAACTGGTGTGGCAAATACTGAACACGAGGACCGATCAAACCATATGCGGCAGAGTTCTGATGCTGATGCTGTAGTTTTAAAGTTTCTTGACGAAGTTCGTAGTGACGAAGCTTATCGATCTGGCCTGCAAACAAACGTTCATAAGGTTTGCTGAAATGAACTGCACTTTCTAAAGACGCTTCATGAATAATCTGTTCGTTACCTTCGGCATCATCACCAAAATAGATAACACAGCCTTTGCTTTCTTGATGCTCAGTAACAGTGATCGACAGACCTTCATCGTCGGAAATCTGGTCGCCAATAGGGTAAACAATGCGGCTTAATGGAGCATTGCTTTGCGCGTAGGTACGCTCTTCACCAATGGCAGGGAAAAAAATCGTTACACTGCGATTAACCAATTCAGTGACTACACCTAAACCTAACTCAGCTTCTGTATAGCTGTACCAACGTTGGCCGACCTGAAAATCTTCTGTCATGAACTCTTCGCTTACTAAGGGCTGGAAAAATAGCTGGGCATAATAGGCAGTTACAGCCCGAAAGCCAAACGGTTTTAAGCTTTTGTAAATTTTAGTTGGCGTTATACTGTTCGCAACCCTGATCTATGCGAAAAGAAGGTGAAATTTGATGAAATTTTATACTCCTATCGTTCTTATACTAACCGGTGTTGTTTTAAGCGGTTGCTCAAGTACGTTAAAACAATCGTCTGCTCCAACTGTATCTATGCAGGCACAATCACCTGTGAGCCAGGCTTTACTCGATCAATATAAAAGTTGGGCAGGAACACCCTACCGTCTTGGTGGGAACAATAGATCAGGTATCGATTGTTCCGCATTTACCCAAGTTACTTTCCGAGATCAGTTTGGTGTAGATATTCCACGCACGACGCGCGATCAACTGGGCAGTGGTTCCAACATCGCTAAAGGTCAGCTGAAGGCGGGAGATTTGGTTTTCTTCCAGACAGGTTATAAACAGAGGCATGTTGGGATCTATGTACAAGAAGGGCAATTTCTACATGCCTCTACCAGTAAAGGGGTGATCATCAGTCGATTAGATAACCCCTATTGGCAGAAGCACTATTGGACTGCGCGAAGACCTAAAGGCATTGAAGTGTGGTAGCGGTTAATCTCCGCCGCAACCTCCCCCGCAGCCGGAGTCACCACCAGAACTGCAGCCGCCACCTCCGCAGCCGATATGGCTAGCACAGTAGCCATCGTTTTCACGACCTTTACAATTTAACTGGTAGGTGAAACCATCCTCAATTTTTAGTTCAGCATCAATCGCGAACAAAAGAGGTAAACGTGTCGGTACCTTAGGGTCAATCCCCTCGCGTAAACAAGAATATTTCCAAGCCCGTTTAATCCCTTCTTGCGCTTGGGTTGGCTTTTCCATCGCTTCTGCCGGTGTGTGATGTAGAAAACGCCCCAGCTCTTTAGAACAGAACAACTCATAATCACGGGTAAACAAAATAAACTCATGCCACACAACATCCACTGCCTGCGATGGCATAGCTATAGCTCTGTTTTTTGCAGCTAGGCAGATTAGAAAGAATACTCTTAGCCCTTCCATTACCTTGTCGCAATCAGCATCGGAAAGGTGTGGATAGCGCTTTCTTAGTTCTACTGTTAAGCGCTCAGGGAAGACATAACTCTCGATCAGTTCTCGGCGTTGCTTCTTGACCTTTCGTTGTCGCAATTGCCAATACAATATCAAGAGAAAAACAGAGATAAACGATAATGCTATAAAGCTCATTTCACATCCTTGCTTATTGGTTTACAGAAAAGACCAATTAACTGAAACACTAGCATGACACTCATCAAATAGTCGAAAAATCAGTAAATTAAGAATTTTTCTGATAACAAAACCTACAATTAGCGACTAGGCTGCATACAAAAATACAAGAACTATAACTACGGTGGGAAATACGGATGGATCATTGTAAGGATTGCATGAAAACTATCATTGCAACGGATGGCAACCCTAGCCAAGAGCAATTAGAGAAACTAGGTAAGCCAGATGCGAAAAAGTGGTGTGAGATCTGTAAGGATCTGATGATCGCTCACTATAAACTTCGTGAAGAGTGCGAAAACCAAGCTGAACACTTTGGCTACCGTCATCAGAAAAGTACGGGCTTCACACGCTTCGACGTATAAAGCCCGTTGTAGTCAAGAAAGCTTTATTTCTCTACTAACACGCTCACCTGCTCAACAATATGCTGACCAATCGGTATAGCAGAAGTTGCAGCTGGCGAAGGCGCGTTACATACCGCTAACGCCCTGCTCGTATTCATAAACAAGAAGTCATCGATAACATCCCCGTTTTTAGAGACAGCCTGAGCACGAATACCCGCTGGGTACTCTTTCATATCATCTAGCGTCAATGACGGGCAGTATTTTTGAACCAGCTTTAGATAACCCGGTTTTGAGATTGAGTTTTTCAACTCCGTCATACTTGCCTTGAAGTGCTTGAATAGCAGTTTGATCATCCCCGGGTAGGTCAGCATCTGGAAGCTATCTTTCAAACTGATATCGGTCTTTTTGTAGCCTTCACGTTTGAACGCTAACACGGCGTTAGGGCCAACGGTTACCGTACCATCGATCATACGGGTCAGATGTACGCCCAAGAACGGCAGGTCAGGATCTGGAATCGGGTAGATTAGATGATTAACAATCTGATTGTGTTGCTCATCTAACAGATAATATTCACCACGGAATGGAATGATACGGAAGTCAGGTTCTAACCCCATCATCTCAACAATACGATCTGACTGAAGCCCCGAACAGCTCACTAAAAATCGTCCTTGGAAACGCTCATTTTCAGCAAAAACAGTCACGCGATCCGCGAACTCTTCAATATCTGTTACGCGAGTATTAAAACGAACTTCACCACCTGCCTGCTCAACCAGTTCACCCATCTTACTGGAGATCTGTGTGTAACAGACAATACCTGTAGAAGGCACAAAGATGGCGCCTACACCAGTAATATTAGGTTCACGCTCGCGCAGTTGCGCTTGGTCTAACACCTCAATCTCGATGCCATTTTCAGCACAACGACCAACAAGGGCCTGCATTCGCTCAAGCTCTTTCTGGTTGGTCGCAACTAAAAGCTTACCGCACTCATCAAACGGAATATCGTGTTCACGACAAAACGCTTTAGTAGCTACGTTACCTTCTTTACAGAAACGTGCTTTCAAGCTGCCCGGCTTGTAATAAACACCGGCGTGAATCACACCCGAATTATGACCCGTTTGATGCTGAGCCGCGCTGCACTCTTTTTCTATCACCAAGACCGATTTGCCCGGATACTTTTTCTGTAATTGCCACGCAGTCGACATCCCTAGAATGCCGCCACCAATGACAATGAAATCATATATTTTTTTATCTGAAGTCAGGCTCACACCTAATATCCTTAAGTCAGTACTCGAAGGTAGTGCTAAGCAGCACTACCTTCTGAATCAGCAAAACGACGGCTATACATAAAGATCACAGCGAACAGTGCCGCAGCAACCAGATTGATCAGCACTTCACCGTGCGGCCAAAGCAGAGCAACTGCCAGAGCGCCACAGATTATACGCAGAACAATATTCAACTTCCCTTCTAAATAGCCTTCCATAAAGCCAACAAAGGCATACAAACCAAAGACAGCAAAGATAAAGATGCTAAACACCTCCATCGCTGTACCACCAATAAAGTTAGTGTAAGCAAATAGGAGCGGCACGATATACAAGCCTTTCGCTACCTTCCATGCTGTAAAGCCTGTTGCCATTGGCGGTGTTTTTGCGATTGCAGCTGCAGCAAACGCCGTTAAGCAAACCGGTGGGGTTACGTTAGAGTCTTGTGACAACCAGAAGATAATCATGTGCGCAGACAATAGAATCATCGCCAACACTTCCGGTGCCATCGCCTGCTCTAGAAGCTGCCCTTTGAAATCAGCAGGTACTAGATCCAACAATGCCTTAGCGTCTACTTCGCTCATAGGGGCCGACAATAATGCGACCTTCTCCATATCCACCAGCATAAAGATGGTTTTAGCCGCCTCTGGTAATGTGCCTTCAACAATCATATCCAACAGTCGGCTTTCAGCCATCAAACCGTAAAGCGCTGGAGCAGAAAGCGTGGCCAATACGATATAAGCCGCAGTAACCGGTAAGCCCATACCTAAGATAAGCGATGCTAAAGCAACCAATACCAAGGTGATAAACAAGCTACCGCTCGCCCAATCCGTCACCATAAGTGAGAAGGTATTACCGATACCGGTCATCGCAACCACATTCACAACCAAGCCTACTGAGATCAGTAGCATAGCAGTGGTCGCCATGTTTTTAGAGCCTTGCGCTAAAGCATCCAAAATTGCTTTAGGCCCCATTGGATTCTTAGATAACCAAGATGAAACAATCACTGAGATAATCGACAAGCCTGCAGCATAGGTTGGCGTGAAGCCATAAATAAGCAGTGCGACTAGAACAACCAAAGGAAGCAGGAAGTGCCAACCTTCTTTAAATACTTCACCAATCGGGCGTGTATCTAACTCAACCGCATGAGCATGGCTACGTTTCGCTTCAACACGAACAAAGAAGCCCACGGATAGGAAGTACAACAACGCAGGAAGTGCAGCGATGGCAATGATATCCAGATAAGAGATCTGAGTGTAAGACGCCATGATAAACGCACCTGCCCCCATAACCGGTGGCATTAACTGCCCACCCGTGGATGCTGCGGCCTCAACCCCGGCTGAGAACCGTGCAGGGAAACCCGCCTTTCTCATAAGAGGGATAGTGATTACACCCGTAGATACGGTATTTGCTACAGAGGAGCCAGATACCGATCCCATTAGACCAGAACCCAATACTGCTACGAAACCAGGGCCACCAACAAATCGGCCGGCTGCACAGCGGGATAGATCAATAATAAAATCACCTGCACCGGACTTAACTAGGAAAGCCCCAAACAGGATAAACATAAACACATAGGTCCAGGAGATACGCGCGATCTGACCGAACATACCTTCTGAAGAGAAATAAGATCGATACAGTAGAGTCTCAAGGCTCAATCCGGCAAAACCGAAGATGCCATCGATATACTTACCCCACCAAAATACATAAGTCAGCGCGGCAAGAATTAAACAAGGGATAAACCACCCTGTTGTTCTACGCGCCATTTCTAAGGCAATAAAGATTGCGCACACAGAGAAGACCCAATCCCACTGGGCAAACTTCACACCTCGGTCATAAAGCGCATCTTCAAAACCGATAAGGTAAAGCGCACAGACAATAGCGGCGATGCCTAACAACACATCCAACACTAAACCAAGCTTCTGTTTAGCCTCGCTACCGCCTTTGAACATCGGCACCATCAAACCACACATCAGCGCAAAACCGCCAAAGTGGATGGCAGAGACATAAAGCTCTGACCAAGTACCCAGAGTATTGAAATAGATATGAGCTATGGCGAACATTACGCCAATCCAATAAACCGCTCGCCCTGTTAGCGACTGTTCTGGACGCTGTGCTAACTCTAGCCCTTTTAATTTTTCACTGACTTCCTGGTCGGTAACAGACGTTTCTGTAGCCATGCTTTCTGATCGCTCACGCTGATATTACGGCCAGCCGATTCCCTTCCGAGCTCGGATGACCATGATCGTAATATAGGAATTAGGGTGGTGCAGATCTCAGTCTCGCTGGTAACTGAGTCTGCACCGGGTCGAACCTAAAAGCTGGGAACTAAACTAAATGACCACGCCACCAACATTTAGTTCCTCTGAAGAATAGTCTCTTCAGCTTATTTCGCCATTAGGTGCGCAGGTATGTTGATACCTTTCTCTTTGTAGTAACGCGCTGCACCTGGGTGTAGTGGTACAGGAAGACCTGCGATCGCCTTTTCTAGTGCCATCGCCTTAGTCGCTTTATGGATACCATTTAGGAACGGTAGGTTTTCGTAAACAGTTTTAGTCAGCAGGTAAACATCTTCGTCGGATACATCGTCACGTACCGCTAGGAAGTTAGGCTGCGCCATTGTGTTGATCGCTTTAGTTTGACCTGGATAAGTGTTCGCTGGAATCTCATAACGAGTCCAAAGCTGGTAACCACCGTTCGCTTCTTTGATCTGCTCGTCAGTAAAGTTAAGAACAGTAATATCGCTACCTAGTGCAGCATACGCACGAGTAATCGCAGAGGTTGGAACACCTGATGGGATGTTCATGCCTTCGATTGTACCGTTCTGAAGAGCATCAGCAGATGCACCGTAACCCATGTGCGCTAGATTAAAGCCATCAACGTTTACATCTAGATTGCCAAGAATTGTTCGACCAGAACCTTCTGTACCGGAGTTCTTCTTACCAATTGAGAATTTTTTGCCTTCGAAAGCAGTAATATCAGAAATAGTACCTGTTTTAGCTAGGTCACTTTTAACCACAAACTGCTCAACGTTCTGCCATAGCATAGTTACAGAACGAAGGTTTTTGTTAGCGCCAGTCTCTTTTAAACGCCCTTCACCATTCCAAGCCCACGCGCCGTAAAGGCCTTGTAGGATCGCAAACTGAGCTTCGTTTTCGCCCAACAGTTTAACGTTCTCACCCGAACCTGCTGAGTTGATCGCAGACATAGAAATTTTGTGTTTTGGCTCTAGCTTAACTTTAGTTAGTGTCGCCAACGCTACACCTACTGGGTAGTAAGTACCGCCAGTAGACGCTGTAGCCAAAATGTAAGAGCGCTTGTCATCAGCCTGTGCTAGACCTGCAGCGCCCATAGCTGTACTCATTGCTAGGGCTACGCCCATACCTTTAATAAAAGTGCGTTTTGTTATTGTCATCCTCTTACCCTTCTCCAGTTTGAGGTTTTTTATAAAGTTTTGAGTTACACCCCTTCTGTATAGCAATGGCTATGCCAGAAAACAAAAATAACAATTAACCATTTAAAAACAGCCAGTTATAAACGCACCACAAAAACCCCTTATCCCAATAGGCAAAATATTGCTTATCCAAAATCAACTAATAAGCAAAATTACGCTCAAAAATTCGATTTAATCAGCAGTTCTCGATGAGAATTCAGAGATCAGTGGGCGAACCTGTTGATATCAAGAATGATTAAACGTCAGAAAGTATTTTTCGACCTCCAAGCAAGACTAAAGGCTAATAAGCATCTACCAGAAAAATTCAGCATCCGTAAAAGTAGGCAAAAAATTGCTTATTTAACGGGAGAATCGAATCTTAAGGCATATTCAATGCAGAAAAAGATCACTTTACCCATAGAGATAACGGAACTTATCAGGGAAATTGGTCTCTGTAATAAATTACCTAACTAGACGCTAAGGCAATACTGATGACCCTGACTACAGGCAGCATCGGCCAACATCAAACATCGGTTGGCACGACTCAGAATACCGCTGAAACAGCTTCGACAAGTAAATCGCCTACCGAACAAGAAAGTAGCACGGCCTCAACACAGCTAAGTAACCTTTCGGATCGGGCGCAGAAAATTCAAAAACTGAATGAAGAGTTTTTCAGCGGCGGCCCAAGAAGTGTCAAAATCACACCTGCGTTTATCCAACGCTTGAATGAATATGGTTTTCTAAACGACAGTGAAGCATCACGTTACCTAAGTAACCAGCAAAGCTTAGGTACTGCGCAGGACGACACTGTCGGTCAGTTAAGTGATTTTATTGATGAATTCAGCAGTAAACTGCGCCAAGAATCTAGCGAGAACAGCTTGGTAGCCACGCTGGAGAAAGCGAAGAAAGTCTTAGACAACCTTGGTAATACCAACAGTAATTCTGCACTGGATATTAAAACGACCTCCGCAGAACTTACCCAATACCTTAATTCTGATAACGCTAAAACACTCAGCGAAGAAGACAAAGACCATCTATCGCAGCTTCAAATGGTCTTGGGCATCGCCGATACGCTTCAACCAGACAACCTATCTCGATCAAAACTAAACGATTACGTCAGAATTCTTAATGGTTTCTAGCTAATTTTAGAATCAAACATGCAGATAGAAATAAGAGCAGCAATTGGGTTGCTCTTAATTCCAATATTCAGATTCGCTGCCTCGAACAAATATCCGCTTTGATCCACTCTCATCCCAGTAAAAAGTATAACCCTTCTCAAAATGCCACTCGCCAATTAGTTTCACTTCGGCACCTTCTTGAGTCCATTTCAAATCGGCTAACTGCAGCATCGGTAAAGGGATCTCACCTAAGTCATTATTATGCGGATCTACGATCTTTATAAACCCAGGTTTATCTGAAGACGATCCGGGCATCATCGGGGTAAAAGATCGATAAGTGTTGTAACTTACGATCGCAGTATATCGACCAGATGGATCTTGCTGGGTGTAATAGATAGTTCTTGATGTGAAGAAGAAAAAGCTGACCACCACAGCTGTTACGAGTAGCAATAAGGCAATTTTTGATTTCATAGTGGGTAAATCCGTTTTATCTTATCCATTGCCTTAATACAGCAAACCTTGATTAACAATCGCCTTAGCACCTTTACAAAAAACGGGCGACTGCTCAACACAGATCGCCCGTTCTTTTGATCTAGATAGATATTTACCAGCTAGTAAAATAGATGCTTATCTATTTTGCTGCAAATTGAGCTCTGCTAGGGATAGCAGCGAAATCGATCAGCTCTTTTTCCATATTAAAGCCATTGGCCTCAAACCAATCGATTAACTCTTTCTCACGGTTTTCGTTATAAAATCTGTGAGAGTACATCAGTACCACACTGTGACCATCCACAAGACTAGCACGAGCCATAATCCCTTCTGCTACCTCTTCACCAGACATTACACCCACTACAACGAACTTAGTTGAAGCGCCATCTTTAGCCGCTATCTTAATCGCTTTGACCAAACGGCCGTTCTGCGAATAGCCATCGCGTAAATCGTTAGCGAGCTCTTCAAGATCATCTTCGCTGCGTGTGCTAGAAGAGAAAATCACAGAAACCTTTTCGTTCCAGCTTTCTTTGTCTTTATCAGCACCTGTGAAGTACGAGTGTGTGAACTCTTCGCTGCTGTTATAAGCGTAAGATTTACCGTTTAGCTGAATTGGCTCAACTGCAAAAACTGAGGTACTCAGCATCATCGCTGCACAAAGAGAGACTGCACCTGTGATTCTTTTGATCATGTTCTTTCCTAACCGTTTTTATAATTTTTGGTTTATTACTTTCTTTTCGTCTCAAATAAGCAACAAACAGAATAATTCTACCCTGACCTGATTATTACTAGATGTCAGCTCTCTTCAAACTGGCCGACAGTAGTAATTCCTTCGGCAATTGAGCCAATAGAAAACTTAGATACGCAGCACTCACCGATTGAAGAGAAATGCGCTCTAATCAAATCCACCATTTCTTCCAGTTCAAAATGCTCTTCGACTGGCCTTGGCATGACAAGACGATCCTCTCTCTCCTCTAGAGAAAATAAGCCGCCATCCGAATCGATTAAACGGTCATCAGCATCATAAACAACGGCATGTAGGTCCTTATCATTTTCCCATTCAGATCCACTGGAGATATAAGTCAGTTCATTATCTCCCTGATACTTAATAATAGCTGGCCACTTAATCATGTTACCTCGCATGTTTCTCTATAAATGCCTTTAGTTCTGAGAGGCTACGGATCACAAAAAAAGTCTTATGCTGAGCCATACCTTCAACCTCCGCCATAAATTCATCGTTCCAAAACGAAGGCGACAGGCGCAACATTTTATAACTCTGTATACTGCCTTTCAGTACCGAACTTCCTTCTGGCCAACCTTCAGGCTTAATAAACATTCCTTTAAGCAACCGCTTAGTAACAAACCAATAACTCGTCGGATAAGGAAGGTCGATATAAACTAATGTATCGGCCGCATCTAAACGCTTCTTAAAAGCCCCCAAAGGGCCTAAGCCATCGATGATCCAACTCTCAGAAATCAATATATCTTCATGGGCTTTATCAAAGATTTCACGTGCGACAGGCTCGCCACTTTTCTGATAGAACAGTGAATCAAGTTGATGAAGTGGCAAACCGGTTACCTTTGCCAAGGTTTTGCTCAAGGTAGATTTTCCACTACCCGGCTTACCAAACACTGCGACTTTCCTCATAGGTGCTTCCTATTCGAATATCCCCAGAGGTAGAAACAATAAACCCACCGTCTAGGGTGGGTTTAATAAATTCAGCGCATTAAGCATCCCACCATTCCTAAGGAATGATGATAATTCGTGCTACATATTGATCTTGTTTGATGCTCATACAGCTATCGTCATAGGTGGCGCAGCGATTGTCAATTTATTAATTACTAAAACCAACTCTCCAGTTAGCGTCTTGCTTTAATAACCCATCACCTTTAACGACAGGTAAGGAATAATAAACAGGCATAACGACAGCAATTTAAAATTGGCTAAGTATTTAAAGTACAAAGCAGGTAAGTGCTCCTCACCAACGCCCAGCAACTTTGAATGCAGAGGGATAACCAACGAGCGCATGAGCATCAAAGCCAGCGTAGTAAAAAGGAGAACAGCAATACTTAAAATTGAACCCCAGCCAAAGAACGCCGTAATCTGATCAAAACTCATATCGAATCCTCCCTATCTTCAATAAGTAGTTTAGGCGGTTAGGTAAGAAAAGAGCTTTGATCGTTCAATTGTTTTTCTAATTCATCATTCAATAACTATACTGACTTCAAGCGAGTATGTAGTCCGCGCATAAAGCTATCATAGGATGAGTGCGCATGAATAATCGTATAGGGCAGTGGTTCTACCTTCCATTTCTGTTGATTTCATTGGTTGGATGCTCAGGAAAAGCATATGAGATAACCAAAACTAGAAGTTATGAAAATATGTACTGTTACAACGGAGGTCGCGCAAATGAATATAGCTGCGACCCTAAACTTACCTCACCCCAACCTGACATGCATCCAGAAGAAATAGACGAAGTTTGGATGTATATAACGCTTTGGGAAATAAAAGCCTGGCTGCGAGATCTAAAAGCAGAAAAATCTAAATCTTCTCACCCCGTTAATACCGTAATAGTATCTAACCAATTAGGAATTATTGAATAATCCAATAGAAAAGATTGAAATTATTGCTCACAATCTCATTGTTTTATAGCTTCGTTCATTTAACCCAACAAATGGATGGCTTGAACAAAGGAGTAAAGCACTCATTTTTTACATGTAATTTCAGGTCTGCAGGTTCTCTTGTAACACTGAGAAAAAACGGCAAATCTATTCCACTTTTCCCAAATTTTAATCCAACTTCCGAAAAATAAGTACAGCTTCGAGTTTTTCAAATTAAGTGTAATCAGCCCTATTTATCCCGTACTTCGCCATCTTCTGGTTTAGCGTACGTCTTGGCAGGTCTAAAGCATCCATCACCGCTTTGATATTGCCTTGATGCTGTTGCAAAGAGCGCTTGATTACTTCGGCTTCAAAACCTGCAACTTGTACAGCTAAAGGTTGGGTTATATCCCCTTCAAGGTGTGAAGCCTGAAGAGTGCTGTTATCTGGGAAGAGGATATCACTGACCGACACGCGCTTATCCAAAGCATATCGCATTGCGATATTTTTTAGCTCACGAACATTACCCGGCCATTGGTAACTTTGCAGAGTGCGGAAATCTTGTTCGGGCAGTGATCGTTGTTCTTTGTCGTGTGACTCCGATGTCATGCGTACATAGTGCTCAAACAGTAATGGCGTATCTTCTAGACGATCTCGTAATGGCGGGATATGCAGCTGCGATACGTTTAGGCGATAGAAAAGGTCTTCACGGAAATCATCCTCTTCTCGCAAGTCGGTTTTAGCCGCAGCAATAACACGTAGATCGACTTTAATCGGTGAATTACCACCTAAACGTTCAATAACACCTTCCTGAAGTGCACGCAGCAGTTTGATCTGCAGGTGTAGCGGCATGCTCTCAATCTCATCAAGAAACAGAGTGCCACCACTGGCATACTCGAACTTACCGATTCGGCGTTTAGCGGCACCGGTAAAGGCACCTGCTTCGTGACCAAAGAGTTCACTCTCAATTAGAGATTCTGGAATAGCACCGCAGTTGATCGGTACAAAGTGCTGGTCTTTACGATGACTAAATTCGTGTAGTGATTGCGCCACTAGCTCTTTACCGGTGCCTGTTTCGCCGTAAATGATGACATTAGTATCTAGATCAGCCAGCGTGAGGATCTCTTGCTTTAAGCGCCTGATCGCTGGTGAAATACCAATTAAGCGCTGATCGATGCCGCTGGATGAAGCTAAATTCTGTTGTAGACGAAGGTTATCCAACATCAGGCGGCGCTTTTCGCAGGCACGTTGGATTGTCTCTACAAGTCGCTCAGGGTTAAAAGGCTTTTCGATAAAATCGTAAGCACCCTTTCTCATAGCACCAATGGCCATATCAACATCGCCATGACCAGTCACGAGAACCACAGGAAAGCCGGGTACGGTCTCCAATATTTTGTCCATCAACTCTAAGCCGGTCATCTCTGGCATTTTGACATCACTGACAACGATACCTGGAAAATCAATTTGAATATGGCTTAGGGCTTGCTGGCCGCTATCACAGCCAATCACATCAAAACCGGCCATTTGTAACCATTTTTCGGTAGATTTCCGCACCATGGCTTCATCATCTACCAATAAAACAGTACCTCTGGATGACTGATTTGGTGATTGCTTATCTGTCATTACGACCTTCTCTAATTAGTTTCACAAATAGGTAATTGCAAGGTAAACACAGCCCCGCCCTGCTCGGTATTCCCTGCACTGATATCACCATTTAAATCACGCATGATGGATTTAACAATCGCTAAACCTAAGCCTAGGCCATCGCCCATAGGTTTCGAGGTGATAAATGGATCAAATAGATTAGCCAATAGCGCAGGATCGATACCTTCCCCGTTATCTATAACCTGCAGTTGTAACTGCTGAGAGTTGCTATCTTCTATCAATTCAATCTGAAGCTCTTTATCTGCCCTACCCTGCATAGCATCAATAGCATTTTTAACAAGGTTAACCACAACCTGTTCTAAACGTGCATTATCACCTAGAACATAAAGTGTTTTCTCAGGTAGTTCTAACTTGAGCCGCACATCTTCATCAGCGATACGCTGCTTGAACATCTGTAGAGAGTTTTCGAGCACCATCTGCATGGAAACCGGCTGCTTTTGTTCTGGCTTTTTGTAAGCGTAGGTTTTGAGCTGAGCAGTAATTTGCGCCATGCGTTGTGTAAGCCCATCTACTTCTAGCAAGCTTTCTTCTAGCATTTCAGGTTGAGTCATCACCTGTCGGCAGATTGCCACGTAATTTCTAATCGCGGTCAGTGGCTGATTAAGCTCGTGCACAATTGCCGTAGACATGCGACCAAGCACCGCCATTTTACCGGCCTGAACTAACTCTTCTTGTGCTTCTCTTAAAGCCAATGTCCGCTCTTCAACTTTGTGTTCTAGAGACTCATTGGCTTTCTGTAACTGGATCTCCAAACCTTTACGTCTGGATATATCGATAACTGTCACAAGGAACTGCTTAGCCTCATACCCCTGCATTTTTCGGATAGAGATCAATAGAGGGAACTCGGTACCATCACTTCTAGAACCTACCGCCTCATAACCCACCAGCGGGGAAAACCCCTTTTCACCTAATCGATGCAACACCCTCGCAATTGGGGTAATCCCATCAGAAGCCAGCAATTCCAACAAAGGTTTAGCAAGGATCAATGGCATAGAAACAGCAAACTGCTGCAGCGCCATATCGTTAGCAAAAGTGATATGACCTCTTTCATCGATAAGCAGTAAGCCAACTTGTGCGTTATTAATAATCGCTTTTTGTTGCGCTTCACTTTTCGCTAGAGTTTCACGGGTGACGTTCTGCGAGCGTAGCTTTAACTGTCTCTCTCTAAACCACAAAGCGAACAGCCCAAGCGCGATACAACCACCAAAGGAAAACAGTGCGGCATTTCTAACATTCCGTTTTACCACTTCAGTATCAGTGAGGACCGAAACCTGCCAACTTAAATCATCTAGCGCTACGGAGCGTGACAGCCATTGATCTGAACCTCGCTTCCAAAGCCGTGTAACAACCCCACTTGTTAACAGGGTTACTTCAACATCAACCTGTTCTTTGATGCTTTTGAAACGATTAAAAGGTGCAGTGGTATAGAAAATAGTGCCTGTTTGATCCCTTAAAATCACTTCGCCGGTGGAGCGTAGCTTTTTAACCATCGCTTCTAGCTCAACCCGAACTACTGCAGCGCCCGAAAATTGTGTGCCGTTATAGACAGGTGAAGACAAAAAGTAGGCGGGGGATTGATTATGTTCATTCAAACTAAATTGGCCACCTCGGTGACCCGCCAACGCTTGTTTATAGTAATCTTGTCTTCGATGTGATCGTTGAATGAATTCCTGTTCATCCCGCCAATGGCTGTAGGCTGCCGTATTACCCTCTGAGTTCAAAACAAATAGAGAGGATGAACCCGCAACAAGGTTAATCTGTTCTAAATAAAGACTAACTTCTCTAGCTATGCTCGGAGAGGGATTGACCAAAAGCGCTTTAACATCGGTATCTTGAGAGATCAAAAACGGCAAATAACGATACTCATCTAATGCCGATCTTAACTGGGTGATAACTTTTAAAAGTTCATCAGAACCTTGCTGATGAAGATTTTGCAGGGTCCAATCACGCGCAAAGGTAACAACCTGCCATGTACAAACAAGCGTTAGTAATAGGAAGAGAAGCGTGACAAGCAGTCGTCTGACCATTAGTGATTAATTCGAAACCCAAAAACTCAGATTAGCAGGGGTTCAGGGATTGAATCAAACAGCAATGCCGCTCCAATCATATTTATCTGCCTGTCCTGCCTGTACTCGCTGATGCCAACCTGGTGCATCAATTACATCGCCAATGTTATCAAGCGGAGGATAAGCTAAACCTTTTTCTCTGCAGAACTTCGCCAGATCACGATTACCCCACTCAAAAAGGGTGCGAGAGATCTCTTCATCACTGAGGTGCTGCCGTTCATACAAACCTGCCAACATGCGTTGACGCTGAGCTTCTACCAGAATTATCCCTGCAGCTGTGGATACATTAAGCGAACTTACCATCCCCATCATTGGGATAATGATATGCTGATCGGCCATCTCTGCCGCAACATCGCTCACACCCTGCTTTTCAGCGCCCATCAGCAACGCACATGGCTGCGTGTAATCAAACTCACGGTAATCTATTGCTTGATCGGTAAAATGTGCAGCTACCACTTTCATGCCCTGAGATTTAACCGTTTCGATCGCCGATTCGACTGATTCGTGCTGCCTGTTTTTAACGTAGAAATCACTACCCTTAGCCGTACCACGGTAAGTACGGTAACCCTCTTTAGGCACAACAGAGTGAATGCTGTGAATACCAACGGCATCACAATTACGAATCAAAGCAGATAAATTTCGAGGTTTATTCACTTGATCAGCAATCAAACTTAGATCAGGCTGGCGGCGTTTAAGCACACTTAGCAGTTTTTCAGTACGTTCTGGCGTCATAAAACTATAATTGCAGGTAATTTAACTGC
The DNA here is from genome assembly GCF_047778105.1 of Neptuniibacter sp. QD37_11. NCBI lineage: Bacteria > Pseudomonadati > Pseudomonadota > Gammaproteobacteria > Oceanospirillales > Oceanospirillaceae > Neptuniibacter > Neptuniibacter sp. QD37_11. The sequence goes on from NZ_CP180552.1 coordinate 2,179,576, forward strand.
GCGAACAGTAACAGAGTTTTTATCTCTGTGTAATAATACGCGCCTCAATTTTCGTTAAACAGATAAAGACCATGACCAACCTGCCTGCCATTATTGCTTATCAAGGCGTACCGGGTGCTTATTCACACCTTTCATGCCGCAAAGCTCATCCAGAATTAGAAGCTAACGCCTGTGCAACTTTTTCGGATGCAATGTTTATGGTCGAGCGTGGTCAGGCTCGTTTAGCGATGATCCCGCTCGAAAATTCAACAGCGGGTCGCGTAGAAGAGATCTACCGTTTAATGCCGAAAACTGAGCTGCACATTGTCGGTGAACACTTTGAACCTGTGAACCACTGTTTGTTAGCGCCAAAAGGCACAAAACTAGAAGATATCACGACTGTGGCATCGCACCCGCAAGCACTAGCGCAATGCGATGGCCATATTAATGAACTTGGCATCAAACCGGTTGCTAGTCTTGATACAGCGGGTGCAGCTGCCGAGCTAAGCGAAAAACAAACACCTGGCCATGCAGCGATCGCCTCTAGTCTAGCGGCTGAGTTGTATGATCTAGAGATTATCCGTGAGAACTTCCAAGATAAAACCGGGAATACTACCCGCTTCTTAATTCTTGCGCGCGACAGTCATATCCCTGCGCTAACCAACGGTTCTCGCTTTATGACATCGATCATGTTCACGGTACGCAACATTCCAGCAGCACTCTATAAAGCGCTGGGCGGCTTCTCGACTAATAGCGTGAACATGTTGAAACTAGAGAGCTACATGGCATCTGATACGATGACGGCGACCAGCTTTCACCTTGATGTCGAAGGTCATCCAGACCAGAAAGCGATGAAATATGCGCTTCAAGAATTAGACTTCTTTGCCAAAGATGTTCGCATTATGGGCACTTACCCGCTACATCACTTCCGTTTGGAAGATGATCAGATCATTGAGTAAATAGCCCGAAAAGCGCTTAACCACACAAACCTAATTGATACTCAGCTAAACTAAACGGAAGTATCAATTAGGTGATTACATTCTGCACCAAAGTTTAATTTTGCACTGCACAAAAAATCAACATACTACATATGCACTTGCGGCTTAGCTATCAAGGACATGTGATAGCTTTCGAGCCCATCTGCATCCCATCTTCAACTCTGGCCTCGCCATGAGTTAACGCATTTTTTGCCCCTCTTTTAGAGGGGTTTTTTTATGCCTGCAGAAAGCTACCCCCCTATTCCATTCAAAAATCTTACCACCGACACTTAAACCGCTATTGCGAGCCCTATAAATTTTTGCCATCATATATGGAAAAACGTATATGTGGATTAAATATGCAAGCCACTACTCTATTTAAATGCTTATCAGACACGACACGATTTGAGCTGATAATGCTGATACATCACCACAAAACCCTCTGTGTATGTGATTTCACAACGCTACTTGAGCTAAGCCAACCGAAAATTTCGCGCCATCTGGCGCAGCTTAGAGAACATGGAATTGTGAGTGATAGCCGCAAAGGCCGCTGGGTTTATTACAGTCTGAATAACCAACTCCCAGAGTGGTGTCAGCGCGTAATCAACGAGACTTATGAAGCTAGCCAAACAGAGCTAGCAGAACTACTAAATAAAAGCTTAACCTCAGAAAGCTGCTGTGAGTGATAAAAAGATGACTATCAAAATTGGTATTAATGGTTTCGGTCGGATGGGCCGTTTGATAATGCGTGCGGCTTGGGAATGGCCAGAGTTTGAATTTGTACAGATCAACGATCCACAAGGTGATGCCGCTACATTAGCCCATCTGATGAATTTTGATTCTGTACATGGCACTTGGAAGTACGAAGCTACCGCAACTGACACTGGCATGATTATTAACGATCAGCAGATCAGTGTTACCCACAACAGCCGTATCGAAGATACCGATTGGTCTGGTTGCGATCTTGTCTTTGAAGCCAGCGGTGTCATGAAGAAAAAGGCACTTTTAGATAAATACACCGAACAAGGTGTAAAGCATGTTGTTGTGACAGCGCCGGTAAAAGAGGACGGTGTGCTTAACCTAGTCATGGGTATCAACCATCAGCTGTATACGCCTGGTGAATTCCCAATCGTTACGGCTGCATCCTGCACTACTAACTGTCTTGCGCCTGTTGTTAAGGTTGTACACGAGAAACTTGGCATCAAACACGGCTCAATGACCACGATTCACGACATTACGAACACGCAAACGATCTTGGATGCGCCGCATAAAGATCTTAGACGTGCACGAGCTTGTGGTATGAGCCTTATCCCAACAACAACGGGATCTGCAAAAGCGATTACTCAGATTTTCCCTGAGCTAACCGGCAAGCTAAACGGCCATGCCGTGCGTATTCCTTTAGCGAATGCTTCGCTAACCGATATGGTTTTCGAACTTGAACGTGAAACAACGGAAGCTGAAGTAAATGCTTTATTTGCTGAAGCAGCTGAAAACTCTCTTAAAGGTATTTTGGGTTACGAAGAGCGCCCATTAGTTTCAATCGACTACCGTACAGACCCGCGTTCAAGCATCATCGACGCCCTATCCACCATGGTTGTGAATGGCACTCAGTTGAAGCTATACGCTTGGTACGACAACGAATGGGGCTACGTAAACCGTACTGCCGAATTAGCTAAATATATCGCGATTGATTGTGAAAAATGAGTAATCTTGCCAACAGTGCCATCCGGCAATACATGGTCGTTACCGGTAATTACTGGGCCTTTACCTTAACGGATGGCGCGTTGCGCATGTTAGTTGTACTGCACTTCCACCAGCTTGGATACGGTGCACTCAGCATTGCACTGCTGTTTTTGTTTTATGAGTTCTTTGGCGTTGTCACCAACCTATTTGGTGGATGGCTAGGCGCTAGAATTGGTTTAAACAAAACCATGAATATAGGGCTGTCTTTACAGATCATTGCCCTACTCATGCTGACACTGCCAACGGATTACTTAAGCATGGCTTGGGTGATGGCCGCTCAAGCTCTCTCCGGTATAGCTAAAGATCTGAACAAGATGAGTGCTAAAAGTGCGATTAAATCACTCGTTGATGAAAGCGCACAAAGCACACTATTTAAGTGGGTAGCGATCCTTACCGGCTCTAAAAATGCACTCAAAGGTGTAGGCTTTTTCTTAGGCGGGGCTTTACTTCACTTTGTAGGCTTTCAGGGCGCTATGTGGATCATGCTGGTTGGCTTGATCATCATCTTAAGCTGCAGCCTTATTTTGCTTAAAAAAAGCCTCGGAGTATCCAAATCCAAACCGAAGTTCACAGAGGTTTTCTCTAAAAATAGAGCGATCAACATCCTCTCGGCAGCCCGTATGTTTCTGTTCGCCTCCAGAGATATTTGGTTTGTCGTCGCTTTGCCGGTTTATCTCAGTGAGACCATTGGTTGGGATTTTTGGATCGTCGGCAGCGTCATGGCAGGTTGGGTCATCATGTATGGCTTTATTCAGTCCATTGCACCAAGCATTACCGGTAAAAAATCTAAAACACCGCCTAGCGGCCGTAGTGCTGCACTTTGGGCAGGCATACTCTGCTTTATACCGGCGTTGTTCGCATTGAGTCTAGGCACTAATGAAGTATGGGTTCTACTGGTGGGCTTAGGCATTTTCGGAGCGGTCTTCGCTCTAAATAGCTCGCTTCATAGCTACTTAATCGTTAGCTATGCACGTAAAGACGGCACCTCTCTCGATGTAGGTTTTTACTACATGGCCAATGCGATGGGGCGTTTGATCGGGACAGTGCTTTCTGGTGCTATATTCCAGCTATGGGGACTCGAAGCCTGCTTGAACTTCTCATCCTTAATGCTCTTGATAGCGGCGATTATCTCGCTATGGCTACCTAAAGCAGCAACTACTCAGACTGCCGCTTCAGTTTGAGTAGTTGCATTAAATTGTTGTAATAAACACCGACTCTGACTTAAGCAGCTAAACTTAGGAGACAAACCCAAAATACATTTGCAGCTTTATTCGAATAAGCCATGCGAGGGCTACGCGAATGCAACCGACAGCTAAAGTCTCAGATTATTGCGACGTTTTTTTAGCATTGACGGAACAACGCGATCAAAGAGCGCTTAATCAATTATTGATCAAAACCTGTTTAGAGCTGTTTCCGCTGCATCATTTCTGGCTGTATAACTACGCAAACTTCGATCAAACGACCGAAAAGCTTATAGCCAGTAGCGAAAGCTCCAATGAGCTTGCACCATCACTCACGATCCCTGAACACATTCAGCATATTGAGCCGCACCAGCCTACACGTTATATCCGTGATGAATGTTATAGATATTACAGTTTTAAAATCCTGCACTCTCAAAATGGCCTCCTTATAACCAATATAGAAGACACCACTGACTTGATGCATGACGTGATCACTAAGTTAGTCTCTGTATACGCAAACCAGCGTTTTTTTATGTTCTCTGCTATGAACGATGCCCTGACTGGCCTATATAACCGTCAGGCCTTTGACCAGCAGATGGAAACTATTCTTTTAAAGCAGCAATCTCAGCGACGTAAAAACGATAAATCAGCAGAACCCCATTGTTTTGCCCTCTTGGATATCGACCACTTTAAACAGGTTAACGACAACTTTGGTCACCTATTTGGTGATGAGGTTTTATTAGTTCTTTCCCAGCAGATGCAAAGTGCCTTTCGGGATGAAGATTTGATGTTTCGCTACGGCGGAGAAGAATTTGCGTTGGTACTAAAAGATATCTCATTAGAGTCTGCATTGAAGGTACTTGAACGATTCCGTACACAAATTGCCCAAACCATTTTTCCACAGATAGGCCAAGTGACATTGAGTATTGGGATTACAGAGATCACAGAGGGTCTGTCGCTTCCTACCTTAATCGATCATGCCGATCAGGCGCTCTACTTTGCTAAAGAGCATGGACGAAATCAGGTTCACAGTTATGAAACGCTTCTAAGCAGTGGATACATCACCCCTCCTAGCGAGCATGAGGGCGATATAGAACTGTTTTAGTCGTGCCATTAATTCGATATAACTTAATGCTAAGTCCACTGTCGTTTTATTCATTTTATTTATACCTACTTAAGTAGTATATTCGCCGCCTTATTCGAACAGCTGGTCAGATCCCAGTCGTTTGTCTTCTCCAATATTGAAACCATTACCCATGGTCTCTAATAGGATAAAGTTAATGAATAACTCTTCCCCTCTTGCGTTACTGCCATTAGGGCTGTTTTTAGCTCTGTTTATCGGCAGCGGAATCTACTATCAAACTCAAGGAACAGAGTTCGCCTTCTATCAAATATCAGCACCCGTCGCGATTATTCCTGCGGTGGTCCTTTCACTGCTGCTAACTCAAGGCACACTCAACGAGCGTCTTGAAATCTTTATCAAAGGCATTGGCGATCAGACCATTATCACTATGGTTGTTGTATTCCTTTTGGCAGGTGCATTTGCTTCTGTGGTAAAGGCAATTGGCGGCGTCGATGCAACGGTAAATCTCGGCCTTAACTATATACCTGAGTGGCTATTGCTCCCTGGCATCTTTGTGATTGCAGCGTTTATTGCTACCTCTATGGGTACATCCATGGGCACCATTGCGGCGGTAGCCCCAGTTGCTGTCGGCATTACTGAAGCTAGTGACCTTCCTCTTCTGCTCACTGTAGGCGCTGTTGTTGGTGGTGCAATGTTTGGCGATAACCTATCAATTATTTCGGATACAACTATCGCAGCCACTCGAACTCAAGGCTGTGAGATGAAGGATAAGTTCCGCCTTAATCTTCTTATTGCGCTTCCTGCAGCTATGGTAACTATGGTCGTACTCGCGCTTCAAAGCAGTACTGCTGGTGTATCTGAACAAAGTTATGAGTTGATCAAAGTTGCGCCATATCTGACAGTACTGATCCTCGCTATTGCAGGCCTGAACGTCATGTTAGTACTACTGGTAGGTATTGTCTTAGCGGGAGCTGTTGGCTTTATAACCGCGTCTGATTACAGCATTGCTATGCTATCAAAGCAGATCTATGACGGTTATACCGGCATGCAGGAGATAATGATTCTATCTATGTTGATTGGCGGTCTTGGTGCACTGATTAAGCATCAAGGCGGATTAAACTTTATAGCTTCAGCAATTGAAAAACTAACCGGAAACAGTGGCGGTAAAAAGGCGGGTGAATTCAGTATTGCAGCTAGCGTGGCGGCAACCAACCTATGTACGGCCAACAATACGGTATCTATAGTTATTGCCGGTTCATTGGCGAAAGATATCGCGCAACGCTATGGTGTTAATGCTAAACGCTCTGCCAGTCTTATGGATATTGTCTCTTGTGTGGTACAAGGCATCATCCCTTGGGGCGCCCAGATACTGCTAGCCTCCTCTATCGCGAAAGTATCACCGCTAGAATTAGTCACCTCAATTCAATATTGCTGGTTCTTAGGCTTAGCTGCGATTATTTCTATCTTAATTTCACGCCCGGGTTATAAATAACCTAAGTACTACATAAGTACTCGCAATAAAAAGGGAGCTTGATGCTCCCTTTCTTTGTTTCTCTTGCCAAGCTATTAACCTTGCGACTGCCTTTCCCAGCGTAAGCGCATTTTCTCTAACACACGCGCTACCGCGGCAAAACCAAAGCTCGCGGTCACACAGGTCGACGCACCAAAACCACCGGCACAATCGAGTCGGGTATTACCATCGGTAATACTCTTTTGCGCACAGACCGAACCATCAGGTTGCGGATACACCAACTGCTCAGTGGAATAAACACAATCGACAGAGAATCGTCTACCACTTTTACTGAATCGATAGTGTCTACGTAGGAAAGAGCGCACTTTAGCCGCGAGCGGGTCATGATTGGTTTTGGCTAAATCACAGATATCAATCTTGGTAGGGTCAGTCTGGCCACCAGCACCACCGACTGTGATAATCGGAATCTTGCGATAGCTACAATGGGCAATTAAAGCCGCTTTCTCTTTAACGCTATCGATCGCATCAATTACATAGTCGAACTCATTGGTAATCAGTTCTGGAATGTTTTCCCGTGTAATAAAATCTTCGATCTCATTGACTTCACATTCAGGATTAATCAGCTTAATTCGCTCGGCCATAGCTTCGGTCTTCGATCGACCCACATTACCGTCTACCGCATGAATCTGACGGTTTGTGTTGGTAATGCAGATATCATCTAGATCAATCAGTGTGATCTTACCAATCGCCGTCCGGGCTAAGGCTTCAGCCACCCAAGAGCCAACGCCACCAATACCAATCACACAAATATGAGATTGGCGGAACATATCAACCACGTCCGTTCCATATAGACGGCGAGTTCCACCAAAACGATTTTCAAAACCTGAGGACAACGTAACCTACCTCTATCGCTTTAAAACGAAATTAAAATTCGTCTTCAGTAATTTCGGTCAAAATCACATGACCGCATTTAGCACATTTACCTTCGATAAATATGATATCGTTTAGTTCGTATTCTTCAGGCTCAACCATACCAAGATTCACTTCTTGGCAGTTATCGCACCATGTTTGCTCTAGAAAGGCTTTTTTCTCATCTGCATCGCGTGATTCAAAATCACGTTCTATACGTTCACCTTCGCTCATTTTTTTGCCTTATCTTTTTTCAAGTAATTTCGGCCAAGAAAGACTCTCTGGCCGATCAAAATGTTCTTTAATAATATCCAAAGCCTCTTGATCAAATTGATCGCCCTGCTCTGGATAGCTCTTATAAGTATACCGCTCACCACCATAACTAAATGCTAAAGAGTATGCGTGCAGATAGGTGCGGTCTGATAACTCACCACCGTAGGTATTATCCCCCAAAATTGGCGCGCCTTCACTTTTAAGCGCCACCCTAATTTGGTGGGTTTTACCTGTGGTTGGTTTGAGTAAAAACAGCCTAAAGCCTGGCTTAAGAGAGCAGCTAAAAAACTGGGTCACTGCAGGGTTTTGACAGTTTTTTACAAGTTTCCAACCACCGCGTCTCGCTTTCTCCATATCCCCCATAATAAGTCCTTGCTTACGCTTTGGCTTATTAGCAGAGATAGCTAGGTAGTATTTCGAAACTTCACGGTTTTTAAACTGATCAGCGAGTGTTTTGGCAGCTTCGGTACTCTTAGCAAATACCATAAGGCCAGATGTAATTTTATCTAAACGGTGCACCAGAAAGATCTGCTCTAAATCTAGCTGTTGCTGCAACATCATGGTAAATCCTGCTTCCTCTTGATCTTTATGCACACTGATTCCTGCAGGTTTAACCACCACAACAAAATCACTGGTTTGATCAATTATTTGAAACACAGAATTTCCCGCCAAAAAGTCGCGATCATGCGGGAGTTAAGGAGATATTTCAAGGGGCGAAAAAGAACATTCCTCCCCAGAGGCGATAATCTATTTTGGCTTATAGCTTATCAATGTGTTTAAGCAGCTTATTAACTTTATCCGTATAGATATGAAAGACCAAGCTGCGTTCAGAATCTGGCTCTTTCAAATAACGCACTTCTAGGCAAGCTACATTTTCTTCTACAAATTTAGCAGCTGTGAAGCGCTGATCCGATTTTTTGATGTTTAGAAATTTTACGCCATCAGATACCAGTATAAGGCGCTTGCCTGAAACGGCGATAAACCCCTTATACCACTCACGTCCCAAAACCTTACCTTTTTCATTCAGATGGGTAACGGTATAGCGAACATTGTTGGCTTTGACTTTGATCTCTTCTTTTTCAAGCTTAGCACGTAATTTGTCTGTCAGATGCTTGCTACCCATGATGACCTCCTAGCCATAATGACATGCGAAAGAGTACCTCAATTAAATACCCTTATTTTCGCATTACGCACCTGCAAAAATGATGAACAATATATGAAGAGTTGGTTTAAGAGCTGATTAATTACAGCCCTGTAACCTCTTTTACGAAAGGAATTGTAATTTTACGCTGAGCACTCAGAGATGCGCGATCCAACGTGTCTAGTAAACAGGCTAAATCGTTCATATTACGGCTGGCATGGTGAAGTAAAAAGCGAGCGACTTCATCTGAAAACTGCAATCCGCGAGCACTTGCTTTAGCCTTAATCGCAGTTAATTTCACTTCATCATTAAGCGCTTGCACTTGGAATACCATGCCCCAACTGAGTCTGGATGCTAAATCAGGCAGGTTGATACCAAGGTGACGTGGCGCAGCTGTCGAAGCGATGATCAGTGTATTTCCCTGCTCGCGGATACGATTAAAGAAGTGGAAAAGCGCCTCTTCCCAAGCTTTATTACCAGCAACAGACTCTATGCCATCGATACAAACTAGATCGAGATATTCCATCCCTTCTAAAATACCACCACCCATCTGTTTTAATTCATCTAGGGGGAGATAAGCCGCACTGCGTCCTACAGGATCGGCTTCATGACATACCGCTTGGAGTAGATGAGTACAACCAACACCCTCACTACCCCAAATGTAAGTAAACTGCTCACCATTACCGTTTGCGGCCGCCTTTAAACTCGCGCAAACCAGCTCATTGCCTTGAGCGTAATAATTCTCAAAACGAGCATCATCTCGGAGACTAACCGATAGAGGTAATTGGAATGGTTGTTTACTTGTCATTAACTACTGGTTCGACTTGTTCTAACGCTTGATCTTCTTCTGAGCCGTACAATGTACTGCCTTTGTAACCTTCATGCAGATGCCGTAATAGCACCATAATAACAGCTGCAACTGGCAGAGCTAAAAGCACCCCAACAAATCCGAACAGCTGTCCGCCCGCCATGATAGCAAAAATTACCGCAACAGGGTGTAATCCAATACGGTCACCTACTAATAATGGCGTAAGTAACATCCCTTCAAGCATCTGGCCAATGATAAAGACTACGCCAACGTAGCCTAAAACCATTGGATCTTGGAATTGCATAAATGCAGCAACACCTGCCACTGCAATACCGATGATGAATCCCATGTAAGGAACAATACTAGCAAGGCCCGCGATCATACCAACCAATAGCGCTAGATCAAGCCCTACGATCCATAAACCTACTGCATAAACAATTCCCAATGCGACCATTACTAAAAGCTGGCCTTTCATAAATGCGCCAAGTACCTCATCACACTCACTGGCCCACAAAGAAACTTTAGGCTCTACATTGCGTGGTAACAGGCGTTTAACCTTGGCAATCATTACATCCCAGTCGCGTAACAAATAGAATGTAACCACGGGAATCAATACTAAATTAGCCACCCACGCCACAATCGCCAAACCAGATCGCGTAATGCCACCTAACAACTGGCTCATAATATCGCCAGTTTTTTGCAAATCACCAATCAAAACATCTTTAACATTGGCAAAGCCAAACGCAGTTGGCTCTAAACTGAATGTTGCTAATATCCAAGGGAAAATCTGTTCTTCAAATAGCTGTATCGCCTGCGGTATACGAGCTAGCAATGTCTGTATTTGATGCCCTAGTTGCGGAAGTAATAACAGGAACATCATCGCCACTAAAGCCGTCATACCGATAAACACAATAATGACAGAGCCTGTACGGGACATACCTAAATCTTCTAATCGATCGGCAATAGGATCAGACAAATAAGCAAACAATGCCCCGACCAAAAACGGTGAAAGAATTGGAGAAAGTAGATACACCAAACCGCCCAATACGACGGCAAGTATTAAGAAAAACCAACGTTGTGATTCAGTCATTTATTGTTCCTGCTATCCTTGCCAGCGGTAGATCATCACCGCAGAACCATCTTGATTTCTAAGACTATCAAGCGCCTGCAATTGCGGCTCTAGGGCGAAAGCTTGGCGCAATTGCTCTTCGCTGCCATCTAACTCAAGTCTTACTGTAATTTGATTGCCTATTGCCTGTTCAATTTTTACCTGACTAACAACAGATAACCCTTTGAGAAAATCGATCAGTCTGACGTAATCAGACAAGTTAGAAATATTTTCGACTTGAACGGCAACGCCCGTCTGGAAATGACTGAGTTTATAACTCACGACCGGCTTAAAAAGGTTATCCGCGACTCGGTTTATCAAGGCTTGAGCTACCTGATCGATATTGCCAGATTCGGCTAACGGTTGGTTGTCGCCGCCATTTATAAATAACCCTGCGACGGATACTCCTTCTGGCGTCACCTTTGAAAGGCGACCAGCAATAATGGCATCAGGATTATAACGCGCAGAGGCTTGAGTAATTGATTGATCCTGCAACACCCAAAGATCCGCAGTGGTAAGCGCCACTTGGTCAGTTAGATCGAATAAAGGAAACTGCAGCGGCAATCCACGGGAGTTTGCAGCTAACTGCAAGGCTTTATAAAAAGGATCATTGAATTGCAGATAGTCTTGTTCGCCGGACAGGTCCGAAGCAAACCAAAGCAAAACGGTAGGTCTCTGCCCGCCTAAGGGTTTAAATCCTGTACGGGTAACTAAACCGTCAATAACCGACGGGTGGAAATCTAAAACTAAATATTCCCCATCTTCTTTAGCGATATAACTAAACTGCTTTAACGTTCTGGCTGGCACTTTAAGCTGGGATTGGATTTGAGAATCTTCGGCAATACTGGAATTGCCAGACACTTTAACTAGCACTTTCGCCAGCCCAGAACTCATCTGAAGGTCACTAGGTGAAGACCTTTGTTGATCAACAGATAAAGTCACCTGATAAAGATCAGTTACTGTCCCTGCAAAAACAAATTGAGACACTGCCAGCAGAAGCACAGCTATAAAGCTTCGCATCAAGTCCATTAAGCCGCCTTCAACAATTTCGAATAAAAATATGCTTTAACTTTACCATCCCACATAATTATTTCATATTCGTTGCCCAGATGAGTGTATTCAAGCGTGATAAAACGGTAGAATATGCGGCAATATTTTTCTTCCTCTTTCCTTGTACATGAAAGGTTAACTGATCCATGTCTACTGGTTCTGATAACAGCTCTCTGAGCTATAAAGACGCTGGCGTTGATATCGACGCTGGTAACGCCCTAGTTGATCGCATTAAAGGCGTTGCTAAAAGCACAACTCGCCCTGAAGTTATGGGCGGCCTAGGTGGTTTCGGCGCTCTATGCCGTATCCCTGAAGGCTACCGTAAGCCTGTACTTGTTTCAGGTACTGACGGTGTAGGTACAAAATTACGCCTAGCTATGGATCTAGGAAAGCACGACACCATCGGTATCGATCTTGTTGCGATGTGTGTTAACGATCTAATCGTTGCTGGCGCAGAACCTCTACTTTTCTTGGATTACTACGCGACAGGTAAACTTAACGTTGATACTGCTGCAGATGTGGTAAAAGGTATTGGCGAAGGTTGTTCTCTGGCAGGTGCAGCACTTGTTGGTGGTGAAACAGCTGAAATGCCAGGCATGTACGAAGGCGAAGATTACGATCTAGCTGGTTTCTGCACGGGTGTTGTAGAAGAAGATGAGATCATCGACGGCACTAACGTAAAAGTTGGTGACACGCTGATCGGCCTAGCTTCTTCAGGCCCACACTCAAACGGTTACTCTCTAATCCGTAAGATTCTAGAAGTAAGCGGTACAGAGTTGACTGCAGATCTTGATGGCAAACCTCTAGCGGATGCTTTGATGGCGCCAACACGCATCTACGTTAAGTCACTTCTAAAACTGATCAAAGAGTCTCAAGTTAACGCTCTGTCCCACATTACGGGCGGCGGTCTACTTGAGAACATCCCACGTGTTCTTCCTGAGAACGCTAAAGCTGTTATCGATGTAAACTCTTGGACTATGCCTGCTGTATTCAACTGGCTACAAGAGCAAGGCAACGTTGATGCAACTGAGATGTACCGCACATTCAACTGTGGTGTTGGTATGGTTATCTGCGTACCTGCTGACAAGCAAGAAGAAGCGCTTCAGCTGCTAAACGAAGCTGGCGAAGATGCTTGGGTTATCGGTTCGATTGCTGCTGCGCAAGCAGGTGAAGAGCAAGTTGAACTAGCTGGTCTGGAGGCGTAATTCGCCCAATGACTAAACGAATCGTTGTCCTGATCTCAGGAAGTGGTTCCAACCTCCAAGCTATAATGGATTCAATCGATGCTGGCCAAATTGATGGCCGCATCGAAGCCGTCCTCAGTAACAAAGCTGAGGCTTATGGCTTGGAGCGTGCCCGCAACTCCAATATCCCCACACTGGTTTTAAAACATACCGACTTTGATAGCCGGGAAAGTTTTGACCAAGCGATGATCAAACAGATTGATACATATCAGCCTGACCTGATTGTTCTTGCAGGGTTTATGCGTATCCTTACAGCCGAATTTGTTCGGCACTACAACGGCAGAATGTTTAACATTCACCCGTCACTACTCCCTAAATACAAAGGCCTTCACACCCATCAGCGTGCAATTGATGCTGGTGATAAAGAACACGGCTGCACCGTGCACTTTGTATCTGAAGAGTTAGATGGTGGCCCGCTAGCCATTCAGGGCAAAGTAAGCATAGATCCGGAAGATACAAGTGAGAGCTTGCAACAGAAAGTCCATAAAGTGGAACATATCATCTACCCTCAAGCGGTAGGTCTGTTTTGTTCTGATAGACTGATCTGGTCTGACGCTGGCGTTACCTTAGACGGTAAAGCCGCACCTACTCAGGGCTTTCAGCACGATCAAATTTAATGAGGAAACTCGGTATGCTCAGAGAAAATAAGACGTTAATTAATTCCCTTTTCGCGTCCGCACTTCTCTGGGCTACTCCTCTAGTTGCAGACACCGCAACGCCTTTTACTCCTTTTACCGCAAGCTACGAAATTGATTGGGATGGCAGCATCTCCCTCAGCGGTAGCACGACACGTAAACTGCAAAAGTCCGAATCTGGCGAATGGCTGTTTGAATCAAAAGCTTCCGCAATGTTTGCTAGCATCTATGAATCCAGTAAATTCACGCTAGAGAATGCAAAGCTAAAGCCACTCAACTATTCGTTCAAACGTAGCGTGCTTGGCAAAAAGCGTAAGGCTGAGGTTCATTTTGATTGGCAAAACCAATTGGTAACAAACAAGGTTGAAAACAAGCCTTGGAAAATGCCAATTACAGAAGGTGTACAAGATAAAATCAGCTATCAATTACTGTTACAACAAGCAGTCGCTAAAGGCGATAAAGAGTTTCAATACTCTGTAGCGGACGGTGGAAAGCTAAAAGAATATAACTTCATCGTCGATGGCAAAGAGAGCATCAAAGCTCCTATCGGTGAGTACGAAGCAATTCGTGTAAAACGCGTACGTAAAGAAGACAGCACACGACAGACTTTCATCTGGTTTGCGCCTGAACTAAATCATCAGATTATCAAACTACACCAGATTGAAAAGAAAGATAAAGCCTATACCCTTCTTTTGAAAGAGCTTAAATAATAAGAGCTAAACCTCTCGGCTTAGCTCTTATAGCAAAACACCAATTATCCTATCTCAGGAATCCAGCTTGCCGGCATTCCGCTAAAGCCGTTAAACAGATCACTCTCCTGCCCCTCATCTAGCAAATCAGCAAGTAAAATACGAGTATCATCGATAAACAAAACAGCCGTTTGCGCTCGCTGGCCTGTATGAATATCTTGGTATGGCTCAGAGAAGACCAAACGATTTTTCGTATCTGCAGCACCGAGTAGTTCAAAGAAATATGGCCTCCAGCTCCAGTTAAACCCTCTATGCTTCTCGTTTAGAATCCAACCTTTATCACTATTCTCGTAGTTTGGAGAGATTTGATTACCTAAACGATCACAGATATAAAAACGCATTAAGTGCTCAGTAGCAACGAAATGCTGTAGGTCTTCATCACTAGTTGCAGCTTTTAAAACCTCTCTCAAAGCAAGTAGTTCAGCCTTAACCTTTTCTGCACGCCAATGACTGCGGGATGTAGCATTAATCGCCATATCACGATAGTGACTGAGCATGTCTTTAACTTGCTTTGTAGTCGATTCAGGAGGCAACATCTCTGGCCTCGCTGCTGAGAAAAGAAAGCCCTGTACATAAACAGCATTACAACTTAACGCTAAATAGTACTCTTCATCGGTTTCTACACCTTCACACAGTACTTTACTGCCAAGTTTAGATGCAAGCTCCCCTAACATCTGAACCATAGAGGAACGACGACTGTCATTCTTTCCTTTTTTAAGCAGTGTCATATCTAACTTAATGATATCCGGCTTAAGCAAAGCAATGCGGTCTAACTGCGAAAAACCGGTACCGAAATCATCGATAGCAATACAGAAACCCTCTTGACGGTATCGTTCTACAAGCTTCTGGATTACTTCCAACTCACCATCTAGCTCGGTTATTTCGATAACAACTTTCGAGGGATCAACAGCCAACTGCTTAATCATCTCCAAAGTGGGGATATTGTCTAAAGATTCTAAATATTGCAGCCACTCAGGAGAAATATTAATACTGATATAAGTATCTTCAGGCAATGCCTGAATCTGCTGAAGGGCTTGTAATCTTACATCTCGGTCTAGCTCAATACGTTCTTTAACAGAGAGATTCTTATCCGAAAAAATTGCACCTGCAGAAACTATATTACCGCTTTCATCTTTCATCCTTGCCAGCGCTTCGTATCCCGCAATACGACCAGTTGCGGTTTCAACAATTGGTTGGAAGTATGGAAAAAGCTTAAAACTCATAATGAACTACTCTGATAAATTTTGTGGCACTTATAGGTACGGATACACATAAATAATACCTATCACCAAATACATGCTTCACAATCATCACTGGAATAAAAATAAGCAATAAAACCAGCTAGACCGAAAGCCTTATACTACAGCCAAGAGTATTTTTTTCATCTCAAATTCTATCGATCGCACCAAACAAGTGCCAAATCAAATTAAAGGCGCACAAAAATAGTGCCCAGTGCACTATAAATAGAATAATGATGAAAAAATAATGCTTCAAACCCTTGTCTTTGCAGCATTTAAAACGACAAACACTAAAGACCTGTCACCCCTCTCTTAGAAAAGCAATAAACAGACCAGAACAACAAACTTAGAGAGAGTCTATAGGAGTAGGCTCACCTAACAGAAAGCCCTGTAGAAAGTCGACACCTATATCACGAGCACATCGCTCAACTTCACGATTATGAACAAACTCCGCAACCGTCTTCACATTCAGACGTCTAGCAAAGTCGACAACCGTTGCAGCCACAATACGCGCATTATCATCTTTATCAATGTAACGAATTAGAGAGCCATCGATCTTTATATAATCAATATCAAGCTTAAGTAGGTATTCGAAGTTGGAATAACCTGTACCAAAGTCATCTATAGCTAATCTGCACCCCATCGCCTTCACTTGATCAAAGAATTGTATAATGAGCTCAGAATCCTCTATTCCTTCACTTTCAACCAATTCAAAAACGAGACGATCACCCACCCCATAACGCTTGATCGTTCGGATGATGTAGTTAGATGTATTCGGATTTAATATATCGGAGGCCGTTATATTGATGGAAAAGCAATCAGCTCGTTCAGCAAAGAATGCACAAGCTTTAGAGAATACAATTCGGGTTAAATCCCCATATAACCGACCATGTTTTGCTGCCTGCAGGAACAGATAAGGAGAGATATAGTCCTCACCCTCTCTTAATCTCATTAAGCATTCATAGCGATTAATTTCAGATGAATTAACATTTAAGATAGGCTGCGCAAAAACCTCGATTCTTTCTTCATGAATAGCTTCACGAATTCTTTTAAGCCAAGTGATATTGTTATCAATCTGACGTTTTAACGGTGAATAGATATCATAGATTTGCACTGATAAGTGCTGCTCTTTGGCACTGTGAAGCGCAATATCCGCATGTAAGAGCAAATCTTTGGCACAACCACTAGATGCACCAATCGTTACCGCCAAGGCAAATTCAATTCCGATGATAGTGATTACTTTTTCAGATACACGCGCAACGATAAAGTCGCACAAAGCATCAAAACCAATGTCACGTACATGCTCTTTACAGAAAATAGCAAATTCATCGCCCGAAAGACGATATAGGATTAGGCCGTACTGCTTAGCAACTTCTGAAAGCAATAAGGCCATATCGCGTAAAAGCTGGTCACCCACCGCAAAGCCATAATATTCATTCACCAACTTAAAATCGTTAATGTTTATAATAGCTAAAGAACCCGATTCTACGGAGGCAAGATCCTCCAAAAGGCTCTGCCTATTTGGCAACCCCGTTAACTGATCCGTAATCTGCCGTCTGATCCGCTTCTCTTTCTCAATTAGCGATGTCACATCAAATCGAACGGATATGAATTCGATGATATTGCCATCGGAATCCATAATGGGTGAGATAGCCGAATTTACATAATAGTCCTGACCATTCTTTGCCATATTTCTGAGAGTACCTTTCCAGGTTTTACCAGAAAGAATTGTCTCCCACAGATCTTTAAAGATCTCAGGACGTGTCTGCGGATGCCTCACGATCGCATGAGTGGAACCCACTAACTCATCCGAGCTATAACCAGAAACTTTGCAAAAGTGATCATTAACGTAAGTAATAACGCCATTTGGATCTGTCTTAGAAACAATGGCACTGCAATCAACAACACCCTTGTATTCTTCTAGCAGTTGTTGCTTTGCATTAAGCGCATCCTGTAAGCCAGCTTCATGCGCTTTCTGTGCTGTTATATCAGTGATGTAACCCTCTATAGCAGCAAGATTGCCATGCTCAGTGACACCATGCCCTTGCTCCCAAACCCAAAGGGTATCACCACATTTCTGCGTGATTTTATATTCGACACTGTAA
The DNA here is from genome assembly GCF_047778105.1 of Neptuniibacter sp. QD37_11. Taxonomy (NCBI): domain Bacteria; kingdom Pseudomonadati; phylum Pseudomonadota; class Gammaproteobacteria; order Oceanospirillales; family Oceanospirillaceae; genus Neptuniibacter; species Neptuniibacter sp. QD37_11. The sequence goes on from NZ_CP180552.1 coordinate 2,197,271, forward strand.
GGAGCACCTTCTATGATAGCTTGATCAACTATATCGCGATAATGGGCATGACATTCTGAATCAATAATTTGTTTAAAACTAATCTCACCACCCAACCACTCAGCAGCGGAATAGCCTGTAAGCTCTTTACAACCCGAAGTAATGAACAACAAAGAGCGATCGCCCTTAATAGAACGTCGATAGAAGGTACCGGGCATTCGCTCGGCTAAGGCATACATTTCAATCTTATTACTACTCAAAGATTATCGCCCTCAACCCATTAACCACTTAAAAACAATGGTTATTATTAAAACGCATAATACTATATAGAGTAAATAAAATTGTAGCAGCTAAATAGGAATACTCAGCTTCCAGCAGAAAGGGACTATAGGGAGTTTACAAGATTGCTTAGCGATAAATTTAACGATCAAAGCGCGTATAGGAATCTAATTCTCGTTCAACAGGCACTTGCCATTTTTCAAGCAGTTTCCGTGCTTTATCGAATTTTTCTTCAGCATCGGATCTTAAATGCCCAAGTGACCCAGTCATAGATGCTCGTACACGAAGCATCTGGTATTTGAACAACGGCGTTAACTTTCGCTCAATATATGTCCCACAGATCTTCTCTTGCTGCATAACCACAGAAGGATCAGACGTTTCAAACAGATTAGATTCTAGTTTTAATAAAGCCTGTACATCCTGACAAAGCTCCAACTGTTCTTGCGTAGACATAGCAGCAAGCACATAGGAGCCAGAGATAGGAGTAAAAGAAGCAATGGAAGTTGCTACTTTTCTTTCTGATCTTTTAACTGCTTGATCAATGATCATCTTACGATGAATCACAAACTGGCGCTGCATATCTTCTGATTTTTTAATCAGGACTTTATTTTCTTTTTTTAGATCAAAATTCTCTTGGCTGAATGTTCGCATATCCTTAATCGATCCCAAGGCTTTATATTCAGATAACTCTGAATACATCTTATAACCAAAGAAACCGGCACCACCGACAACTGCTAAACCAACAACTGAAGCAACACCTATCACGATAAGGTTTTTCATAAACATTCTTCGCTAAAAATAATGTTAATCAACAATCACATTAAACAGCTGATGTTTCAACTGCTATTTATTCTGGACGGGACACAGGCAATAAAAAAGGCAGCCTAAGCTGCCTTTTCTAGAGATGTTCTAGCTTACCAGCCAGTAACTTCTTTTAGTGCATCGCCGATCTGAGCAAGTGAACGTACAGTCTTAACGCCTGCATCTTCAAGTGCTGCGAATTTCTCATCAGCAGTACCTTTACCACCAGAGATGATCGCACCAGCGTGACCCATACGCTTACCAGCAGGTGCAGTAACACCAGCAATGTAAGAAACAACAGGCTTAGTAACGTTTGCTTTGATGTAAGCAGCCGCTTCTTCTTCAGCAGTACCACCGATCTCACCGATCATTACAATCGCTTCAGTCTGTGGATCGTTCTGGAACATTTCTAGAATATCGATGAAGTTAGAACCAGGGATTGGGTCACCACCGATACCTACACAAGTAGACTGACCGAAACCAGCATCTGTAGTCTGCTTAACAGCTTCATAAGTCAGAGTACCAGAACGGGAAACAATACCTACTTTACCTGGTAGGTGAATGTGACCTGGCATAATACCAATCTTACATTCGCCTGGAGTGATAACACCTGGGCAGTTAGGGCCGATTAGGCGTACACCTAGCTCGTCACACTTAACTTTACACTCAAGCATATCCATAACTGGGATGTGCTCAGTGATACAAACGATTAGCTTAACGCCACCGTTTGCAGCTTCTAGGATAGAATCTTTACAGAATGGAGCTGGAACGTAGATAACAGATGCATCTGCGCCAGTCGCTTCTACAGCTTCAGCAACAGTGTTGAATACAGGTAGACCTAGGTGAGTTGTACCACCTTTACCTGGAGTTACACCGCCAACCATCTGCGTACCGTACGCGATAGCTTGTTCAGAGTGGAAGGTACCTTGACCACCAGTGAAACCTTGGCAGATTACTTTGGTGTCTTTATTAATCAAAACGGACATTATTTACCCTCCGCTGCGTTTACTGCTTGCTGAGCTGCATCAGTCAAGCTAGTAGCTGCGATGATGTCTAGACCAGATTCAGCAAGAAGCTTAGAACCTAGATCAGCATTGTTACCTTCCAGACGTACTACAACTGGTACGTTTACACCTACTTCTTTAACCGCGCCGATGATACCTTCGGCAATCAGGTCACAACGTACGATACCGCCGAAGATGTTAACCAATACAGTCTTAACTTTCTCGTCAGCTAGGATAAGCTTGAACGCCTCAGTAACACGTTCTTTAGTCGCGCCGCCACCAACGTCAAGGAAGTTAGCTGGGAAACCACCGTGTAGAGCAACGATGTCCATAGTACCCATTGCAAGACCAGCACCGTTAACCATGCAACCGATAGTACCGTCTAGAGCAACGTAGTTTAGATCCCACTCAGCAGCGTGTGCTTCACGCTCATCTTCCTGAGATGGATCGTGCATAGCTTGAAGATCTTTATGACGGTAAACAGCGTTGCCATCGATCGCTACTTTAGCGTCTAGGCAGTGCAAGTTACCTTCATCAGTAATAACTAGAGGGTTAATCTCTAGAAGAGCCAGATCTTTCTCTTGGAACATCTGAGCCAGACCCAAGAAGATTTTAACGAACTGCTTAATCTGATCGCCTTCTAGGCCCAGTTTGAATGCAAGATCGCGACCCTGGTAAGGCTGAGCACCCGTTAGCGGATCTACTTCAGCTTTAAGAATCTTTTCTGGAGTTTCTTCTGCAACTGTCTCGATTTCAACACCACCTTCAGTAGATGCCATGAAAACGATACGGCGAGTAGAACGGTCTACAACAGCACCAAGATATAGCTCGTTTGCAATATCTGTGCAGTCTTCAACCAAAATTTTAGAAACAGGCTGACCATTTTCGTCAGTCTGGAATGTAACTAGGTTTTTGCCCAGCCAGTTAGCTGCGAACTCTTGCGCTTCTGCAGGAGAGTCAACCAACTTAACACCGCCAGCCTTACCACGGCCGCCAGCGTGCACCTGAGTTTTAACAACCCACTTATCACCACCAATTTTTTCAGCAGCTTCAGCCGCTGCTTCTGGAGTATCTACTGCGTATCCTTTGGATACCGGCAGACCATATTCGGCAAACAGCTGTTTACCCTGGTACTCATGAAGATTCATGCTCTAACCCGTTGTGTTATCACTATATGATTTTTCTGTATCAGGGATCTAAATCCGCCCCTGTAACAGCCCTGTTGGTTCTAGCAACAAGTTTTATATACGGCTTACTCCTTGTAAGAGTAAGCCGGATCTCTCTGTGCTAATTACTTAGCGTTTTTTGCGATTCGCCATGTGAATCGCGTGACCATCCGCTGCTAACGCAGCTTCATGAATCGCTTCACTCACTGTTGGGTGAGCAAATACTGTCATCTGCAGATCTTCTGCAGTTGAACAGAATTCCATTGCAATTGCAGCTTGACCAATTAGCTCACCACCTAAACCGTGAACAATGTGTACACCAAGTACACGATCAGTCTCTTCGCAGGCAATTAGCTTAACGAAACCATCAGTATCGTTGTTAGCCATTGCACGGCCGTTTGCAGCAAATGGGAACTTACCTACTTTGTACTTAACGCCATCAGCTTTAAGCTCTTGCTCAGTTTTACCAACCCAAGCTAGCTCTGGGTGCGTGTAGATAATGCTAGGAATGACATCATAGTTCATCTGTGCATGATGACCTGCGATGATATCAGCAACCATGATGCCCTCTTCAGACGCCTTATGCGCAAGCATTGGGCCACGAACAGAGTCACCAATCGCATAAACACCAGGTACACCAGTCTGACATTTTTCATCAACGAAGATGAAACCGCGCTCATCTAGCGAAACACCAGAATCATCTGCAAGAAGACCTTGAGTCTGAGGCTTACGACCTACTGCAACAATCAACTTGTCAACAACGATCTCTTTATCGCCTTCAGCATCAGTGAAGCTTACTTTCACTTCTTTGCCGTCGATGATCTCAGTACCTGTACAACGTGCACCAAGCTTCACATCAAGGCCTTGCTTCTTAAGAAGCTTAGCAGCCTCTTTAGCAAGATCTTTATCTGCAGCAGCTAGGAAATCATCCATAGCTTCAAGCACAGTTACTTCAGTACCCAGACGCGCCCAGATGGAACCCATTTCTAGGCCAATAACACCAGCACCAATTACACCCAAACGCTTAGGCGTTTCGTCGATGTTAAGTGCGCCAGCATTATCAAGGATCAAACCTTCAGTTAACGGCGCAGGTGGAATCTCTACTGGTACAGAACCAGATGCAAGAATAACGTTCTCAGCATCGTAAGTAGTGGAAGTACCATCAGCTGCGATAACTTCAACTTTCTTACCGCCGTGAAGCTTACCCATACCTTGTAGCAAAGTTACGCCGTTTGCTTTAAACAGACCCGTGATACCACCAGTCAAGTTACCAACAATCTTGTCTTTACGCGCAACCATCGCTTTAACATCCATGGACACTTCGCCAGTTTGGATGCCATGTACATTTGCATGTTGAGCATTGTGGAATTGATGCGTTGATTCAAGTAGCGCCTTTGATGGAATACAACCTACATTCAAGCACGTTCCACCTAGCACAGCAGTACCTTTGTCATCAACCCACTTTTCAACACAGGCAGTTTTTAGACCAAGCTGAGCTGCACGAATCGCAGCAACATAACCACCAGGGCCTGCACCTACAACAATAACGTCAAATTTATCAGACATGTTTTATCCTATCTTCACTCTGTTCTTATGAGGACTAACCTTAAACCTCTAGCAGCATACGTGCAGGATCTTCTAGAAGGTCTTTAATTGTCACTAGGAATTGTACAGCTTCCTTACCATCAATCATACGGTGATCGTATGACAGAGCGAGGTACATCATTGGCAGGATCTCAACCTGGCCATTAACAGCCATTGGACGTTCCTGAATTTTATGCATACCTAGAATAGCAGTTTGTGGTGGGTTCAAGATCGGAGTAGACATCAATGAACCGAATACACCACCGTTAGTGATTGTGAATGTACCGCCTTGCATGTCGTCCATACCAAGCTTACCTTCACGACCACGCTTACCAAAGTCAGCAATAGTAGATTCAACATCTGCTAGGCTCATTACATCAGTGTCTCGTAGCACTGGTACCATCAAACCACGATCAGTAGAAACAGCTACACCGATATCCTGGTAGCCATGGTAAACCATGTCATTACCGTCGATAGATGCGTTAACTGCTGGGAACTTCTTCAGAGCTTCAGTTGCAGCTTTAACGAAGAAAGACATGAAACCAAGACGAGTACCGTTGTGAGTCTTCTCAAACAGATCTTTGTACTGTTTACGAAGCTCCATAACCGGTTTCATGTTTACTTCATTATAAGTCGTAAGCATTGCAGCATTTTGCTGTGCTTCAACTAGGCGTTTAGCAATTGTTGCACGTAGACGAGTCATCGGAACTCGCTTCTCTACACGCTCACCTGCTGGAACGTTAACTGGTGCAGCAGCTTGAGCTGGAGCAGCAGCCGCTGGAGCTGGTGCAGCAGCCGGTGCTTGTGCGCCGTTTTTGATGAAGTTCTGAACGTCTTCTTTAGTGATACCGCCATTTTTGCCAGTACCTGTAATTTGAGATGCATCCAAGCCGTTTTCTTCGATCAGCTTACGTGCAGCAGGGCCTACTTTTTCAGCATCGACTGCAGGTGCCGCAGCTTCTTCGGCAGCTGGCGCAGCAGAACCTGCAGCACCCGCTTCAAACTTAGCGATCACTTCGTCACTCAGAACTGTGTCGCCTTCGCCTTTCAGTACTTCAGCAATAACACCGTCTTCTGGTGCTACAACTTCTAGTACTACTTTATCAGTTTCGATATCAACAATAAGCTCGTCTGCTGAGCATGCTTCACCTGGCTGTTTGTGCCAAGTTGCGATTGTGCCGTCTGCTACAGATTCTGGGAACGTCGGCGCTTTGATTTCGATGGACATGTTTTTTCCTTTATCGTTATCACCGTCAGGCGATTAGTAATTGTGGTTAATCGCCTGATCAACCGTTAAGTGCATCATTAACTAGTTTTTCCTGCTGCTCAGCGTGTACAGAAATGTACCCTACCGCTGGAGCTGCAGATGCTGGACGGGCTACCCCTTCCAAATGTAACTTGCTGTCATGTTTGTGTAGAACGTGACGCATATGGTGCTGCATTGAGTACCATGCGCCTTGGTTCATTGGTTCTTCTTGACACCAAACTACAGATTCCAAGTTTGTATACTCAGAGATTGCTTCTGCCAGTTGTGCTTCTGGGAAAGGATATAGCTGCTCAATACGAACAATAGCCACATCATCTTTTTCTAATTCTGCACGGCGGTTATATAGGTCGTAGTAAACCTTACCACCACACAGTACAAGGCGTTTTACCTTCTTAGGCTCCAACTGATCTACTTCGCCAATCACTGGCTGGAAAGAACCCTCTGCAAGCTCTTCAAGTGTAGATGTCGCTTGCTTGTGACGTAGCAAACTCTTAGGAGACATTACAACTAGAGGCTTACGAAGCGGACGTACAACCTGACGACGCAACAAGTGGAAAATCTGTGCTGGCGTAGTAGGCGTAACAACCTGAATGTTGTGCTCTGCACACAATTGTAGGTAACGCTCTAGACGTGCTGAAGAGTGCTCAGGGCCCTGACCTTCAAAGCCGTGAGGCAACAACATCGTCAGACCACATAGACGCTGCCATTTGTGCTCACCAGAGGTGATGAACTGGTCAATTACTACCTGCGCACCGTTGGCGAAATCACCGAACTGAGCTTCCCAAATAACTAGGGCATTTGGCATCGTAGTCGCATAACCGTACTCAAACGCAAGTACCGCTTCTTCCGATAGGAAAGAGTCATGCAATGTAAGACGAGGCTGCTCATCAGATAGGTTATCTAGAGGTAGATAAGTTTCAGCTGTCTTCTGATCATGTAGTACCGCGTGACGGTGAGAGAACGTACCACGTCCCACATCCTGACCCGTGATACGCACTGGATGGCCTTCAGCAAGGATAGTTGCATAGGCAAGAGACTCTGCCATACCCCAGTTCAATTCCATTGCACCGTGAGCCATACGCTTACGGTCATCAATGATTTTTTGAACTTGACGCTGTACAGAGAAACCTTCTGGGGTTTCACAAATCTTGTTACCTAACTCTTGCAGAAGCTTTAGATCAACCTTAGTTTCTGGGCAGTCAAAAGACCACTCATGACCTAGGTAAGGCTTCCAATCTACGAAAAGCTCTGAGTTTGGCTCATGTACAAGAGACTTAACAACATGCTCACCATTCTCTAGCAGCTTACGGTACTCTTTCTCCATCGCCTTGCTTTCTTCAAGTGTAACAACACCTTCAGAAATCAACTGTTGAGCGTAAAGTTCACGCGTAGTTTTCTGCTTTTTGATCTGCGCGTACATCAACGGCTGTGTACCAGATGGTTCATCAGCTTCGTTGTGGCCACGGCGTCGGTAACAGAACAAGTCAATTACAACGTCTTTCTTAAATTCGTTACGGTAATCAACAGCCAGCTGTGTAACAAAACGCACCGCTTCAGGGTCATCTCCGTTTACGTGGAAGATAGGAGCCTGAATCATTTTCGCAACATCGGTAGAGTACTCAGTAGAACGTGAGTCTTCTTGCTTAGACGTTGTAAAACCAACTTGGTTGTTAACTACAATATGGATTGTGCCGCCTGTTTTATATGCACGGGTCTGAGACATCTGAAATGTCTCCATTACAACACCCTGACCACAGAAAGCTTGGTCACCGTGAATATTTACAGGAACAACAGAATCACCAACAGCATCTTCACGACGATCCTGACGCGCACGTACAGAACCCTCTACTACCGGAGCAGCAATCTCAAGGTGAGATGGGTTAAATGCCATTGCAATATGAACTTCACCGCCTTCAGTTTCTACGTTAGATGAGAAACCTTGGTGGTATTTAACGTCACCGGATGTATCTACAACACGCTTCCCTTCAAATTCGTCAAACAAATCAGCTGGGTTTTTACCAAAGATATTAACAAGCGTATTTAGACGGCCACGGTGAGCCATGCCGATAACAACTTCTTTCGCACCCTGCTTACCAGCACGCTGAATTAGCGTGTTTAGGGATACGATCATTGACTCGCCACCTTCCAGACCGAAGCGCTTAGCACCGGCATAACGAGAGCCCAAGTATTTCTCAAGACCTTCAGCAGCTGTTAGGCGCTCAAGAATCATTTTCTTCTTGTTAACTTCAGCTTCTGGATGTGAGCGTACAGGCTCTAAACGGGACTGAATCCAACGTTTTTCTTGTGTATCAACGATGTGCATGTACTCTGCACCGACCGTTGTACAGTACGTCTTCTTCAGATCAGCAACGATATCACGCAGCGGAGCTTCTTCAGGACCGAAGAACAGAGAACCTAGCTGGAATACAGTATCGTAATCAGCTTCAGACAGCTCATGGAAACGTAGATCAAGATCCGGCACATCTTCACGTTGCATCAAACCTAATGGATCGATGTTTGCAACCTGATGACCACGTACACGGTAAGCGTTGATCATACGCAATACACGAACCTGCTTTTTCTCATGCTCGGAACTAACCGAACTTACAGCAGTTGGCGCAGCGCGTTTTTGGTTTTTAGATAGATAGAGAAAATGTTCTCTGATAGCAGAATGCGGCACATCCTGTGTCAGATTTTCGCCAACTTTAGGTAGTCGGTCGAATTCTTCTCGCCATTCCTGAGGAATCGCATTTGGATCCATCAGGTAAGTTTCGTACAGTTCTTCAACGTATGAAAGGTTGCCACCGTAAAGGTGAGCATTCTTCCACATGAGATCCATGATGCTTTCTTGCATTCTTGATCACCCTGGCTCTGGGAGCTTTCTGATTCTATCGGGATCTTCCGACAGACATCGCTCCTCTTTGAGTTACCTTCAATCCCCCGATCAAACAGCTTTAACTGTCTCGGGATTCTTATATTAAAGCTTTTGGAAGCAAGCTTTAATCATTCTTTATGCGAATATGGTAATTTTTTTACAAAAAATTGTTTTTTCTTTTTTAATACAAAAAAAGCGGTGCCAATGGCACCGCTTTTTAAGGTAGATCAGGTTGCTTGCGCTAGCAGCATGTTGCGAATCTTGCCGATCGCCTTAGTAGGATTCAATCCTTTAGGGCAAACGTTTACGCAGTTCATGATGCCGTGGCAACGGAAGACACTGAATGGGTCATCCAAATCTGCCAGACGCTCACGAGTCGCCGTATCACGACTGTCTGCTAAGAAGCGGTACGCTTGAAGCAGGCCAGAAGGACCGATGAACTTATCTGGGTTCCACCAGAAAGACGGGCAAGAAGTTGAGCAGCACGCACAAAGAATACACTCGTACAGACCATCCAACTCAGCACGATCTTCCGGAGACTGCAGACGCTCGATCGCAGGCGGCGGAGTATCGTTAATCAAGAACGGTTTGATCTTCTCGTAAGCTTTGTAGAACTGAGTCATATCTACAACAAGGTCACGAATAACCGGCAGACCTGGTAATGGACGCAGCACAAGCTTGTCATCTTTAACTACAGCAGATAACGGAGTGATACATGCAAGACCATTAAGGCCATTCATGTTCATACCGTCTGAACCACATACACCTTCACGGCAAGAACGACGATACGCCATAGACGGATCTTTGTCCTTAAGAAGCTGAAGCAGATCCAACACCATGATGTCCTTACCACCAGGGATATCAATATGGATATCCTGCATGTAAGGAGCATCGTCAGTTTCAGGATTGTAGCGATATACACTAACCAACATGATAGAAGCTCCTTAGTAAGTACGAACTTTAGGTGGGAAGGCATCTACGGTTTTAGGTGCGAAGTTTACAGCACGCTTACCGATAGTTTTGTCTTCAGGGAAGTAAACTGAGTGGCACAACCAGTTCTCATCATCACGCTCAGTAAAGTCATTACGAGCATGCGCACCACGAGACTCTTTACGAACCTCAGCTGCGATAGCAGTTGCTTCAGCAACTTCGAACAAGTTTTCAAGCTCAAGCGCTTCGATACGCGCAGTGTTGAATGCCTGACTCTTATCTTCAAGATGCAGGTTATTGATCTTCTCACGAATGCCTTTAAGCAATTCAAGACCTGTCTGCATGCTTTCGCCGTCACGGAATACACCGAAGTACAGCTGCATTGTGCTCTGTAGTTCTTTACGAACTTCAGAAACGCTTTCACCGCCAGTAGAGTTGTTTAGACGGTTTAGACGCGCCATTGCAGCTTCAATGTTAGCTTCAGTTGCATCTTTAACTTCGTAACCTTCACGCATCTGCTGTTCGATCTGCATACCAGCAGCACGACCAAATACAACAAGGTCAAGAAGTGAGTTACCACCTAGACGGTTAGCACCGTGTACAGATACACATGCAACCTCACCACAAGCATATAGACCGTCAACGATAGAATCGTTACCGTCTTTATCAGGTGCGATAGCCTGACCACCGATATTCGTTGCAATACCACCCATCTGGTAGTGACAAGTTGGAACAACTGGAATCGGCTTAACAACTGGATCAGTAGCAGCGAACGTCTTAGACAGCTCACAGATACCTGGTAGGCGTGAATGAAGAACCTCTTCACCCAAGTGATCCATCTTCAAGTAAACGTGATCGCCATCTTCACCACAACCACGACCTTCTAGGATCTCAAGGATCATAGAACGTGCCACAACGTCACGACCAGCTAGGTCTTTAGCGTTTGGCGCGTAACGCTCCATGAAGCGCTCGCCGTCTTTGTTGATTAGGTAACCACCTTCACCACGACAACCTTCAGTTACAAGTACACCTGCACCTGCAATACCGGTTGGGTGGAACTGCCACATCTCCATATCCTGCGCCGGAACACCTGCACGCAGAGACATACCCATACCGTCACCGGTATTGATGAGAGCGTTAGTAGTAGAAGAGTAAATACGGCCAGCACCACCTGTTGCAAGAACAGTCGCTTTAGCCTTGATGTATACAGTTTCACCTGTTTCGATGCAGATAGCGATACAGCCAACAACTGCGCCATCGTCATTCTTAACTAGGTCTACTGCGTACCATTCATTAAGGAAGGTAGTACCTGCTTTCATATTGCCCTGATATAGAGCATGAAGCAGTGCGTGACCAGTACGGTCTGCCGCAGCACATGTACGCGCAGCCTGACCACCTTCACCAAAATTCTTAGACTGACCACCGAAAGGACGCTGGTAGATACGGCCTGTTTCAGTACGGGAGAACGGAAGACCCATGTGGTCTAGTTCGAATACCGCCTGAGGACCTACAGAACACATGTATTCGATAGCGTCTTGGTCACCGATATAATCAGAACCTTTAACGGTATCGTACATGTGCCAACGCCAGTCGTCGTTTGGATCAGCACTTGCGATCGCACAAGTGATACCGCCTTGAGCGGATACTGTGTGAGATCGAGTTGGGAATACTTTTGTTACACAAGCAGTGTTTAGACCACTTTGTGCAAGCTGAAGTGCAGCACGCATGCCTGCACCACCGCCACCGACAACAATCGCGTCGAAAGTAAGCGTGCGTAGTTTAGACATCTTTTAAACACCCCACAAAATCTGAATGCCCCACACAACGTAGATAAACGTCAGGAGACCACATGCAGATTGAAACACGAAACGGATACCCGTTGGCTTAATATAGTCAGTAGAAACAGACCACATACCGATCCATACGTGTGCAGCAAAGGATAGTAGCGCTAGCATTGTAAAGATGCGCATCGCTGTTCCTTCGAACAAACCAACCCACATTTCGTAAGTTAGTTCTGCGCCAAATGCTAGATAACCAATCATAAAGATTGTGTATACAGCTAGGATTACCGCGCTTACACGCTGAATCATCCAGTCATACAGGCCACTACGGCCAAAGCTAGTAATACTAGTTACCATATCCATACTCCCGAAATGAGGATTGCTGCAACAGCTAGACCCAAGGTCACTTTCGCTGCCATTTGACCACTTTCAAGTTCTTCACAGTGGCCAAAATCCATTACCAGGTGTTTGATGCCCGCGAAGAAGTGGTATAGCAATGCTGATACACTTCCCCACGCTATAAGCTTCGCGAAGAAGCCATTCTCAAACATATCAACAGCTTCATTGAAGCCCGCTTCTGATTCCAGAGACAAACCCAAAGCATACATAGCAAACACAGCACCAAAAAATAGCGCCACGCCTGTCACACGATGCAGGATGGATGTAATCGCCGGTAGCGGCATTTTGATAGTTTGAAGATCTAAATTTACAGGTCTTTTCTTATTCACGGCTCTTGTTCACACTTTTTACGGCCCCTTTGCAGGGCTCGGTTGCTCGGAAGTGTTGAAGATAAGTACCTCGCTCCTCAAGCATATCCATAATATATGAACTAATATAATAGGACATAAACTAGGGATAAACTTCGGGGCGAGAGTATAAGCATTTCACTTTGACAATACAACGCAAACACTGCGCTGTTCGCCTTTTGTCTAGGACTTTACGGCATATCAAAAGTCGTACAACCAAATGACTATTCAGCCTTAGTACCAATCCTGCAAAAATTCAGTCGTTTTTGCTGCGTTGCGGTAACTAACCCATTTAGTCGGATTGACAAACTTTTTTCAGTCTCTATATTGTGTGGGTCCAATTTATCGGGCCAAGACTCTTAGATCTGACTAATAAGAAAGTCAAAACAGAACTAAAACATAATGATAGGAGCCTTTTAATGGCTGATAAGAAAGCACGTTTAACAGTCGACGGTCTGGATGAAGCTATTGAGCTGCCGGTGTATTCAGGCACTCTAGGTCCAGACGTAATTGATGTGCGCCCACTGACTGGCAAAGGCCTGTTCACGTACGATCCTGGTTTTGTTTCCACAGCTGCGTGTGACTCTAGCATCACTTTTATCGATGGCGGCAAAGGCGTGCTATTGCACGGCGGCTATGCTATCGACGAGCTAGCAGAAAAATCAGACTACATGGAAGTGTGCTACCTACTATTGAACGGCGAACTGCCAGATGCAGAGCAAAAGGCTAAATTCGTAGAAACAGTGAAGAACCACACAATGGTTCATGAGCAACTAAACCACTTCTATAACGGTTTCCGTCGTGACGCTCACCCAATGGCGATCATGTGCGGCGTGGTTGGCGCTCTTTCTTCGTTCTACCATGACTCTCTAGATATCGATAACGAACATCACCGTGAAGTTTGCGCATACCGGCTAATCGCGAAAATGCCAACTATCGCTGCGATGTGCTTCAAGTACTCAAACGGCCAGCCGTTTATGTACCCACGTAACGATCTGAGCTATGCAGGTAACTTCCTGCAGATGATGTTCGGTACACCATGCGAAGAGTATCAAGTTAACCCTGTACTTGAGAAAGCAATGGACCGCATCTTCGTACTACACGCTGACCACGAGCAGAACGCATCCACTTCTACAGTGCGTCTTGCAGGTTCTTCTGGTGCCAACCCATTCGCATGTATCGCTTCTGGTATCGCTGCACTTTGGGGCCCAGCTCACGGCGGTGCTAACGAAGCTGTACTTAACATGCTTGAAGAGATCGGCGATGAGTCACGCATTGATGAATTCGTTGCTAAAGCAAAAGATCCAAACGACCCATTCCGCCTAATGGGCTTCGGTCACCGCGTATATCGCAACTTCGACCCACGCGCACGCGTAATGAAGAAGTCTTGTGACGAAGTACTGGCTGAACTAGGCCTGGAAAACGATCCTCTACTTAAGATCGCGAAACGTCTTGAGACAATCGCTATCGAAGACGAGTATTTTGCTGCTCGAAAACTATACCCGAACGTAGACTTCTACTCCGGCATCATCCTGAAAGCAATTGGCATCCCAACCAACATGTTTACAGTGATCTTTGCATTGTCTCGTACAATCGGCTGGATCTCTCACTGGAACGAGTTCCACAGCAGCCCTAACAAAATTGGTCGTCCACGCCAGCTTTACACTGGCCCAACTCAGCGCTCATACCCTGAGAAATAAGACGAACCAACCACAAAAAAGCCGCTTTATGCGGCTTTTTTATTATCTCTATAATTCAATTTACCGAACCCCAAGCGACGCCAATCTAAACGTTTCCGCCAATTCATTCGCAACATTGATATCTCGCCTATAACGCAACGATGTATAAATCATTGGTAACTCAGGCAAACCAAGACGCTCTCCTATCAACTCAACCCCCGGCAGCACAGCACTCCTCGGCCTTACAGTAACACCCAAACCACACTTAACTGCCGCCATAAGCCCCTGATAGCTTGACGAGGTATAAACCAGACGCCATGGAATTCCTGACTGATCGAGAGATTCAATAGAAACCCGCCTAAACTGGCAAGCTTTGGAATATGACGCCATAGGTAACTCCCTTCCCAACGACCAAGAAAAGCCCTCAGGGCCAATCCACGCCAATGGCTCACCTCCTAAAACCTCCCCCTTCCCTGAGCCACTCAACGATAACGTGACTATAAGATCATAATCGCCCCGCTCGTACCCTAACTCCAATTCATCGCTATAACCGGTTTCCACAAACAACCTCACCGCAGGGTTCTTCCTAGAAAAACCAGCCAAAAGCTCTGGCAATACGGTTTCCGCAACACCCTGAGAGACACCCACCTTTATCTCCCCCAGCTCACCACTACTCGCCAAGCTCGCTATCGCATCGTCCTGCAACGCTAGCATCTTTCTTGCGTAACCGACCAACATCTCCCCTTCATGTGTCAACAACCGTTTACGGCCGTTAGGACGAAAAAGAACAGCACCCAACTCCAGCTCCAATTTTTTAATCTGCTGACTCACCGTGGATTGCGTCTTATGCAGGGATTCTGCTGCCCGAATAAAACCATCCCTTTCAACCACCGCAAGGAAAGTTCTCAATAATTCAGTACTTATATTGGGCTGCGCCATGCCTGCCTCTTTTTGATCGTATTTACTTATCAATATAAACGATATTAATCATTTTTAATAATACTTATGAGAGCGTAAGCTGGATTTAAACAGACAAGGAGAGCGTTATGCCTTACATATCAATACATGTATCCAGCGACTTAACCCAATTACAGATCAAAAACCTAGTCGAAGGTACAACAAATATCATGGCTAATATTCTTCATAAAAACGCAAAATTAACCGCCGTAAGTATTACAAAAATAGATAAAGAGCATTGGTTTATCGGCAATAAATTAGCTACCAATTCGGTATCTGCATACGTGAATGCCAAAATCAGCAAAGGCACTAATACTGAAAAAGAAAAGTCCGATGCACTTAGTGCATTTAACCAACTATTAGATAACGAAATTGGCCCTTTAACACCTACTAGCTATGTAGTCTTAGATGAAGTACCAACAACGGACTGGGGCTATGACGGCTTAAGTCAGCAAGCACGAATGCTAAAAAGAACAGAATCAGGCGTAATAGATATGCAGTACTACACAGAGAAAGGAAAAAAAGAACGTTCTGATTTTATTTTTTCTAAGCTACAAAAATTCAGACAAGCGATATTTAACTAATCACACCAACAAAAAAGCCGGGCAATGCCCGGCTTTTTCAATAGATCTAAAGCAACAGATTAGTTATCGCTAGTAGATTCAATCTTATGGATAGATAGGTCAGCACCGTTATACTCTTCCTCTTGAGTCAAACGCAAGCCAGAAACAGCACGTACGCCACCATAAACAACAACGCCGCCGATCACAGCTACCGCAATACCCGCTAGCGAACCGATTAATTGTGACATAAGGCTAACACCACCTAGACCGCCAAGCGCTTCAGTACCGAAAATACCGCAAGCAATAGCACCCCACACACCACAAACACCATGTAGCGGCCATACACCCAACACATCATCGATCTTCCATTTGTTCTGCTGAATTGTGAACAAGAAGACAAAAATTGCACCGGCAACAGCACCTACAACTAAAGAACCCATAGGGTGCATTACGTCTGAACCAGCACATACAGCAACCAAACCAGCCAAAGGACCGTTATGGATAAAGCCAGGGTCATTTTTACCAAAAATCAGCGCAGTAATAATACCGCCAACCATCGCCATTAGCGTATTAACGGCTACTAGACCAGAGATACCATCCATAGTCTGAGCAGACATTACGTTAAAGCCGAACCAACCAATACATAGAATCCAAGCACCTAACGCTAAGAAAGGAATATTAGATGGTGGGAAAGCAACAAGACGACCACCTTTATATCGACCATTTCGAATACCCAGCATGATCACAGCAACTAGCGCCAACCAGCCACCTACACCGTGCACCACAACAGAACCTGCAAAGTCATGGAATGCAGCACCAAAATTAGCTTCTAACCAATCCTGGAAACCAAAGTTACCATTCCAGATAATGCCTTCGAAGAACGGATATACAAACGCCACGATAAGAGATGAGGCAATCAAGAACGGCCAGAACTTAGCACGCTCAGCAATACCACCCGAAACGATTGCAGGAATAGCAGCCGCAAACGTCATTAAGAAGAAGAACTTAACTAGCTCATAACCGTTATTTGCAGCCAATTCAGCAGCAGGAGAGAAGAAAGTGACGCCGTAAGCAACCCAATAACCTACAAAGAAGTAAGCCATGGCAGAAAAACCAAAATCGGTCAGAATTTTAACTAACGCATTCACTTGGTTTTTGTGGCGAACCGTACCAACTTCAAGAAAAGCAAAGCCGGCATGCATGGCAAAGACCATGATCGCCCCCATCAGAATGAATAGAGTATTAGAACTCTGAATAAGCGTCTCAACTGCGCTGTTGACGTTTTCCACTTGGTGTCTCCCGTTTCTTTTTGTGCACCATATTAGAACCACAACCTAAAACTGCGCTTCATTTTGGTGCACTATTATAGTGCATATTATTCTGTGATATTGCTGCCGCTATGCCAACCAGGCTTAAAAGCCCCGAAACATAGCAGCTTAAACTGCAATTCACCAAAATAGTGCTAGTAACAAATTTTTTATGCCTTAATAGTAAGCACTATATGTGCCAAATTTATTAAAGCGCACAATTTGCGAGCACAATCACTTATGACGAATACGGAAACAACAATGAATTTTTGAATTACGCTTAAAATCCGGATCTAGTGTAGATTGTGTAATCTCCTCGATCTCGAATTCGGACAACGCGTCGTAATCCAACTTAAAGCGACGGTAGTTATTGGAGAAGTACAACACCCCATCTGCACGTAAACAGCGCATAGCGCCTTCTATAAGGTCTACGTGGTCGCGCTGCACATCAAGCACTCCAGCCATCCGCTTGGAGTTAGAAAACGTTGGAGGATCCATAAAAATTAGATCGTATGCTGGCCCTCTTTGCATCCGCAACCACTTCAAGCAGTCCGCTTGAACTTGCTGATGCTCTTTTGTATCTAGGCCATTTAGATCTAAATTTCGCTTAGCCCAGTTAAGATAGGTAGCCGACATATCAACACTGGTTGTAGATTTAGCACCACCTTTAGCAGCATGCACCGAAGCAGTGCCTGTGTAACAGAACAGGTTTAAGAAATCCTTACCAGTTGCTTCTTTCTGAATCTGATTACGAATTGCTCGGTGATCCAAGAATAAACCGGTATCCAGATAGTCGTGCAAGTTAACCAGCAAACGACAGCCGTGCTCGTTGATCTCTTTGAAGCGGTGAGTTTCAGAGTGCTTTTCATACTGGTTAACACCCTGCTGTTTCTTACGCTGCTTTAAGATCACCTTTTCTGGAGATACCTCTAGGGTTACCGGTAAAGCATTCATCACATCTTGTAGACGAGCAAATGTTTTTACCGGATCAATCTTCTTAGGCGCGGCATATTCTTGGACATGCACTTCGTCTTTGTAGATATCTACCGCAACAGAATACTCTGGAATATCCGCATCGTAGAGACGGTAGCTCTCTATATTGTCGCGTTTAACCCACTTAGCTAGCTGTTTACGGTTTTTCTTCAAACGATTAGCAAACATCTGCGCCCCTTCACTCAAAGGAGCTGGCTCACCCTCTTGGCCCTCTTGCTTCTCAGCTCTCTGCTCAGACACAGGATAGATAAACAAACGACTTTCAAGCGCACCGTTAAACAGCTTATATTGCTTATCTGCACGTAGACCTGTGACCTTACAAAGATCTGGGTTAGAGGTAAAAATTGAAGCCGTCCAACCAGCAAATTGCTCTTTTAGCTTATCGCCAAGGTGTCGATACAAGAACATCAACTGCTGAGTTTCACCCAGACGCTCACCATAAGGCGGGTTGGTAATCAGTAAACCTTTACCTTCAGGAAGCGTATTGCGATCCAGATCTTCTAGGCGGCACGTTGTAAATTCAATAAAGTCCGCCACACCTGCCCTTTCTGCATTCTGCCGAGCTGCACGTAAAACCTTACTATCTTGATCACTACCAATTAGGTTCGCTTCTAATGCCAGCAAACCTTTTACTTTACGTGCTTGAGCCTCCGCAACAAGACCTTCCCAAACATCGCGCTTGTGGCCTGTCCAGCGAGAGAATCCGAAACGCTTACGCTGTAAACCCGGCGCAATATCAGCCGCCATCAGCGCAGCCTCAATCAGCAATGTACCTGAACCGCACATTGGATCAAAAACCAAACCGGATTCAGAAGAACGCTCCGGCCAACCACTACGAATCAAAATAGCAGCTGCCAAGTTTTCCTTCATTGGCGCTTCACCGGCTTTTAGACGATATGCACGTCGGTGCAAACTATCACCCGACATATCTAGAGCAACGGTGATTTTGCCTCGGTGCATACGCACATTAATACGAAGATCAGGAGCAACTTTGTCGATACTTGGGCGAGCACCAGTTTTATCTCGAATTTGATCAACAATGGCGTCCTTAACTTTTAACGCACCAAAGTGGGTATTGTTAATACCGCGAGTTTGACCGCTAAAATCAATTAATAGCGTACCTTCACTACGCATGTGTTCAAGCCAGTCTATTTGCTGAACAGCCTTGTAAAGATCATCAGCTGTTTCTGCTTCACCTTCATGAAGCGGAAGTAGAACCCTGTTTGCCAAACGCGACCATAAACAGATACGGTAAGCATCTTCCAGCTCGCCTTGGCATTGAACCCCTGCCACTGTTTGCTTGGTCTCAGTAACACCCAAGCGCTGTAACTCCTCTTCAAGAAGCAACTCTAGGCCCTTAGGGCATGTCAGAAACAGTTTCATACGCATCTTTACTCAGCAAATATTTCACTTAATTAACAACAGACATGAAAAAAATTCACCCTGCTGTTCAAAAACCAACTTTTTGACTAACTTTATGAATGCAATCGTTTTTTTGCACCCACACACTAACTATTTTTATCAAGCATTAATATCATGATAGTCATATTCAATCGCACTATGATCTATTTTCCGATATTTATAGAAGTCTGGCTGCAAAACTTACAACCTGCAGGCAGATTTTAAGCGGGTACCATGTCTCAAGGAACCGCTGCTCTCAAAAACTAAAACACGAAGAGAGGCTCAATCAATATGAAGAGACAAAAGCGTGATCGTACTAGCACACTTTTTAATCGAGGTTTTCAAGCAGGATTAAGCGGTAAGTCCCGGGATAACTGTCCCGTGAATACATCAGATCTCAGAAGCCATTGGATGAGCGGATGGCGCCAAGGACGCGAAGCTCACTGGAGCGGTATGGAAGGAGTATCAGCAATACAATCCGACCCAGCTCTACACTAAACAGAATTTTCAGGCTCCCCGAGGGGAGCCTTTTTATTACCTGCTCTTATTCTGAAAGCTGCTTAATTGCTTTCACAGAATCCGCAACCAATGAAGGTCCACGGTAGATAAACCCAGAATAAATTTGTACCAAACTTGCACCAGCTTCAATCTTTTCTGCCGCATCAAAACCTTCAGTGATTCCGCCTACACCAATAATTGGTAATGCACCATCGAGCTCTTGTGCCAGAGTACGAATCACTTTAGTTGATTTATTGCGTACTGGTGCGCCTGATAGGCCACCCGCTTCATCTGCAAACTCAAGCCCTTCAACACCATCACGAGATAGGGTTGTATTGGTCGCAATCACACCATCCATCTCGTAAGACTTTAAAGAAGCAGCAACCAGTGCAAGCTCTTCATCTGTCATATCTGGTGCAATTTTTACCGCAATAGGAACATAGCGATCATGGAACTTAGCCAATTTAGCTTGTTCGGATTTGAGAGCATCCAATAAGCTGTTTAAC
The DNA here is from genome assembly GCF_047778105.1 of Neptuniibacter sp. QD37_11. NCBI lineage: Bacteria > Pseudomonadati > Pseudomonadota > Gammaproteobacteria > Oceanospirillales > Oceanospirillaceae > Neptuniibacter > Neptuniibacter sp. QD37_11. The sequence continues at coordinate 2,217,587 of NZ_CP180552.1, forward strand.
GACTCGCCGTATTGAAGAGTACGAAGGCCAGGTGTATTCGGTGAAGATACGTTAACAGTAATGTAAGACGCACGTCCGTAAACCTTACGAAGACAGTATAGGTAATCGTCATTCGCTTTTTCGTTTGGCGTATCTTTGTTTTTGCCGATGTTGATACCCAGAACACCTTTATAAACGCTCTTATCCAGATTAGAGAGCAGTTTATCAACACCACCGTTGTTAAAACCCATACGGTTGATGATCGCTTGCTGTTCTGGCAAACGGAAAATACGTGGTTTGGGATTACCATCTTGTGGACGTGGAGTAACTGTACCTACTTCAACAAAACCGAAGCCCATGGCAGCCATACCATCCACTGCAATGCCGTTCTTATCTAGACCTGCTGCTAAACCTACACGGTTTGGAAAATCAATTCCCATCACCTGAACAGGATCAGATAGTACTTCAGCGCCCAGAAGCTTATTTACTCCCAAAGAAGACGCAAGATTCATCGAATGAAGCGCTACGTTGTGAGAAAGTTCGGGATCAAGCTGAAACATCAAAGATCGAGTCAGTGAATACAACATAATCAGGTCCTAGTAAAAATTTTGGCCCGATTATAGGCGAGGCGAGGATGGAATAACAGCATTGAGCACTAAGAGTGACAATGTTAACTCCCAAAAGTTATAAAGAATCACCAAACTGGTGCATTTATTACACTAACTCAGTTTCTCTATCCCCTGATATTTACCTTGATCGTCAAACAGAATTTTAAACCGACCATTAATTCCATCACGTAGTAGAAATGGTTTTAAAATTCTAGCGGGGAACTGTACGCTACGACCATCAAGGGATCGGGTATAAACAGTTTCCGCGACCCCTTGATACAACATTAAAAACTTTTCAGAACTAATCCGAATATCAACCAAAATTGCTTTCATACAATACTATCTAGAGGAATGAACCTCATATACACGTTCAGGTATTAAACTGGCTTGTTTTAGCCAAATCAAACAACTCTCTCAACGCGACAGTATACATTGCATACTCTTGTTTTTTAGCACTTTTAACTTCATTAAGGACATTTTGCCAGCGATCAAGCAACCACTCATTTTCTGTGCACCATTTATCAATCACCTGCTCCACAGTACAACCTTTTACACGCCCCTTAATAGCTGTGGCAACTAAAGCACGTTGCTGCCAATCCAAATCATCCCTAAATGCTTCTCGCGCCAACGCCTGCCAGTAATTATCAACACTCAACTTGCTGAGCTTTCTAGACAGCCAATCCAATTCCAAACGCTGCCCTAAACCGAAATAAACTTGAGCCACCTGATCTGGTGGCACGTCCGCTTCATCAGCAACCTCAATTACACCTAAAGAGGCGTATAAACAACGTGCACCCGAGATGAATTTAGCCAACTTACTCGGCACACCTGCTTCCTGATAGCGACTGAGCGCACTCTCCCAACGTGTTAATGGCTCTCCTCTGAGTAATTTTTCCTGTTTAGGGACTATTTTTCCTAGCTGAGCTCTAAAACTATCAACCTCGTTCTCGCAATCTACTTCCGCACGGCGGTTACGAACAAACCAACGCGTAGCTCGACGCATCAGATGTTGTAGCTCGTGCATCATCTCTAATTGGATATCACTGCTAACTTTATGATCGAGCTTTTCAATCTGCTGCCAAAGATTCTCAATACCGAATACATCACGAGCGAGTACATAAGCTCTAGCGATTGCCGCCTCATCGGCCCCCGTTGAAATGCGTAAGCGGTCAACAAAGTTCACTCCCATCATATTAACCATGTGGTTCGCGATTTGAGTGCCGATGATTTCTCGGCTTAGACGGTGAGCTTTTAGTTGATCACCAAACTCAGAAACCAATCTCTCAGGAAAGGCAGTAAACAACTCTTGTGACAAATACTCATCATCAGGAATAAACGATAGGCTCAACGATTCTTTAAGCTCAGCTTTACTGTATGAGATCAGAACCGATAGCTCTGGGCGGCTTAACCCCTTTTTCGATGCCCGTCGTTCATTCAGGACCTCATCGGTAGGAAGGAACTCTAGCGCTCGATCAAGTTTACCTGCCGATTCCATGTTGGTGATGTAACGCTGATACTCTGCCATCCCTTCAAAAGATCGGGACTCAGCCATAGAGATCGCTTGAACTTGTCGATAGTTATTTTTCAAAACTAAGGACGCAACTTCATCAGTCATCTCTTCAAGCAATGTATTTCGCTGCTTCTCAGTCATGTCACCATTAGCAACGACCTGATTGAGGAGGATTTTGATATTGACCTCATGGTCAGAGCAATCCACACCTGCAGCATTATCGATAAAGTCGGTGTTCATGCGGCCACCAGCTAGCGCATATTCCATTCGCGCCAGCTGACTCATCCCCAAGTTACCGCCCTCACCTACAACTTTACAAGACAGCTCTTGACCATCTATTCGCAGAGCGTCATTGGCTTTATCGCCGATATCCGCATCAGTCTCGGTACTTGCCTTAACATAAGTACCAATCCCGCCATTCCAGACTAGATCTACTGGCGCTTTTAGCAGTTTATTCAGGAGATCATTCGGGGTAACAGTCGCTATCTTTTCACCAATAAGCGCCTGCATTTGTGGAGACAGAGTGATCGATTTGGCAGAGCGCTCAAAGACACCACCGCCTTCTGAGATTAATTTCGCATCATAATCGGTCCATGCTGAACGAGGCAGTTTGAATAAACGATCACGCTCTTTCCAGCTTTTCGCAGCATCTGGATTTGGGTCTATAAAGATATGTAGATGGTTAAACGCAGCTACCAGGCGAATATGCTTCGACAGCAACATACCATTACCAAATACATCACCTGACATATCGCCTATGCCAATCACCGTAAAGTCATCTTTATCGGTGTTTACACCCATCTCGCGGAAATGCCGCTCAACTGATACCCAAGCACCTCTTGCGGTGATCCCCATTTTCTTATGGTCGTAGCCTTGGCTACCACCCGAGGCAAACGCATCACCTAACCAGAAACCATAAGATTGCGCCAATTCGTTAGCGATGTCTGAAAAAGTTGCCGTACCTTTGTCTGCAGCCACTACGAGATAAGTGTCATCTTCATCATGACGAACCACATCGGCAGGCGGGCTCACCTCACCTTCAACAAGGTTATCTGTAATATCCAAGAGACCACTAATAAACGTCTTGTAACAGCTAACACCCTCTTCAAACCACTCCTCACGACTCATGCCATCGTGCAATGATTTAGCAACAAAGCCACCTTTGGCTCCAACAGGCACGATCACTGCATTTTTAACTTGCTGCGCTTTAACTAAGCCTAAAACCTCAGTGCGGTAATCTTCCATTCGGTCGGACCAACGTAAACCACCACGGGCCACCTTACCGCCGCGAAGATGAACACCCTCCACCTTAGGTGAGTAGACGAAAATCTCATATTTGGGCCGCGGTAACGGCATATCTGGGATTTCATCAGGGGACAATTTAAAAGAGAAATAGCTTTTAAGATTTTGCCTATCTTTTTGATAGAAGTTTGTCCGCAGCGTTGCCTTGATAAGTAATAAATACTGACGAATCACGCGATCATCATTCAAACTACTTACATCCTCTAACGCGTCGATAATAGTGGATTCAACCGCTTCTTGATCGGCCGTGTTACCCGGTTCAAACCGTGCTTTAAAGAACTGAACAATCTTGGCGGCTATATCGACGTATGAATTTAGCGTCGTACTAATCGCTTCTGGACTGATTGGAAAACTTATCTGTTTCATATACGCAGCATACGCACGAAGCATCGCCACCTCGCGCCAGCCGACATTGCCAGCTAACACAAGACGGTTAAACTCATCATTTGCAGCTTCACTTTGCCAAATTTTAAGGAAGGCCTCCTCAAATACCTCTTTGAGGGTTGATAGTGAAACTGTGCCAGCACCTGTGTAGTGAAGATTAAAATCATGAATCCACACTAGGTCGCGCTTACTTTCAATTTTGTAAGGGTGCTCGTCTATGACCCTTAACCCCAAATTTTCGAGTACAGGGATAACATCAGACAAGGGCAAAGAGGCACCTAAACTGAATAGTTTGAAGTTAAGGCAATTATCCTCCCTCTCTAACGCTTGGTAGAAACTAAGTTGTAATGGTGCTTGATCAGATAATTTTTCTATATGCTGTAGATCCACAACCGCAGTTCTAGCGGAGAAATCAGCGCTATAGCTCGCAGGGAAACCACTACCAAATTGGTTGTAAACCCGAATACCCGCTTCCTCACCAAGCGTTTCAACCAAAACATCTTTTAGGTCATCACACCAGCTTCGTGCAGCCAGTCTTACCACCCGCTCTAATTTATCTGAATCAAACTCTTCAATAATATTGTCCCCACGCAAAATAAACTGCGTACGAGTCAGGATCGATTCGGAAAAATAGGTTGTGAAATCGGCATGAGTACAATTTAACTGTTCCATCAACAATGACTGAATTTTGTGTCTAAAGTCAGTACTGTAGATATCTCTTGGTGAATAAACCAAACAGGAATAAAACTGACCAAAGTAATCACGACGCACAAACAGACGTATCTGGCGTCTTTCATGGATTTGGAGCACGCCAATAACAGTGCGATAGAGATCATCTACTGATACCTGAAATAGATCATCTCGAGGATGAATCTCTAGAATCTGTAGCAACTCCTTCCAGTCATGGCCATGACGGTGCAACCCAGATTTCTCCATAATCGCATCTACCTTACGGCGTACAATTGGAATTTGGCGGGAGCTCTGAATATAAACACTGGAGGTATACAAGCCTAAGAATCGGCACTCACCTATCACTTCACCCTTCTTATTGTATTGTTTGATACTGATGTAATCAGGGTAGGTCGGACGATGGACACTGGATGCTCGATTGGATTTCGTAAAGGAGAGAATATCGGGTATTAGAACAAAACCTTCGGCATCACGATCATTTTCATTAACTAAAGCAGAACGGCAATGTTCATCACAGAATTTCAGCAAACCGAGCTGACTACCCGGAATAGCTTCGAGGGTTTTCTTCCCTTTCTTCTCTACTAGTTGGTATTCGTCATAACCTAAGAAGGTAAAGTGATCCTTTAACCACTTAATAAAGTCATGCACTTCCGACGTAATCTCAGCATCAAAGCCTTTGATCGCCTTTGAGAAAATGACTGCTTGAGCATCGCATCGCTCAACCATAGGCTCAAAGTCTTCTACCACCATAGTTACGTCTTCAAGGACATTTCGTAGTGCTTGCTCCAAGTCTTGAAGATCCGCTGTATCCGAATGCCTATCAACCTCGATCGAAACTAATGATTCTCTTTGAGAATTTTTAGCTCGACTGTCCTTTTTGAGTAGAGAAGATAAGCCGCCTTTATCATCCCTTTTCAAAGTCACAACCGCATTATGTATGGCGTGAATGGTTAAATTACGTCGATTAAGCTCCATTCGCAGAGAATCAACTAGGAAGGGAATATCCTTCTGCAAGACTTCAATCACGGTATGAGTCGATTGCCACCCATGTAGCTCGTAATCGGGGTTAAATACCCTAACCTTCACCTGCCCGGCTTTACGCTCTTGAAGAAACTGCCAGCAAGCAAGCGTCGAACCGTAGAGATCTTCTAACTTCCATTCGAGTAAATCAGCTAAGGAAGCGGATGAGTAATATAGAGTTGCAAACTCAACCAAGGCTTCAGACCTTTCTTTCGGTAATCGATCTTCTAATTCTTGGCACAGTGTTTTTAACAGATTAGCTTTTTCATCCTGGCCTAGGTATTCCATCTGCAACCCTCAATTTTTCTTAAATAATCAAAAGTATAGACAAAATGTAGCCAACAGCCGTTTAAGTACAAAAACGTTTGATACAAACAAATTATTAACGGCTTAAAGAACTAGAAATCACCAGAAACGAAACATGCGAGAGCAAAAATAATCAAACAATTATTAAACCGGAATACGTTGATTCACCCTGCAGGATTACTCATAATAAAACGAAAATTATAATTATGACTTACAGTCCAAACCCTCTGTAAGCTACAGCCAGCGATGATAGCGCGAGGATTCCATTGCGATTTATTTCTTCTCACTTTTTCTTTCTACTGGCTTTCACTGCTTTTCAAGCTCAAGCTAAAGTATCTTCTTCTCTAGATACAAGCACCCTCTATTTAGGTCAAAAAATCACGCTGACCTTAGAAACTGACCAGCAAGATGTCACTCGGCCAAACCTAAGCCAATTACAAAAAGACTTTAATATTGTTGGCACACGCAAAGTCACGGTCTCGAGCCATACCACAGGATCGGTAACGACAAAAACACGTTGGGTGCTACAACTAAAACCTCGAAGGGACGGCGAGCAAGTTATTCCTTCTATCTTTGTAGGGCAGCAAGCCAGTCAAGAACTGCCAATTTCAGTGCTACCCGCTAATGATAATCCTGAACTAGCAGAAGGCACTGGCAGAGCGATCTTTCTAGAATCCAGCCTTGATAAAGATGAACTTTACGTAAATGGGCAGGCGATTTTACGCTCGAAGGTTTTCCATCTTGCTCCATTACCTTTGGATGCAAATTTAACAGCGCCAGAATCAGCTGATGCGATCATCAAGCCGTTAGAAGAACAAAAGCAATATACCAGTGTTGTACGTGGTCAAAACTATAATGTCACCGAAACAAGCTATACTCTGTTCCCACTTCAGGAAGGCGAAGTAGAGATTAGCCCGGTGTTTTTCTCAACCACTCTATCGAACAACACAGTGGTCGAACTGAATAGTGAACCTCTATTGCTTTCGGTATTACCACCCGCTAATCAAAACACACGCAAGTTATGGCTTCCAGCCACATCGATCTATATTGAAGACAACTTGGAAGAACTCAATCAGGTTAGTCAATCTGACAAGCTAACAAGGATAATTAAACTAGAAGCTGAAGGTTTACCCTCTTCTTCTCTACCCTCGATGGCATCATTACAAAATCCTAATGCCACCATCACCCTGCTTAATGTCGTTTTAGAAGAACGCATGACCGAGCAAGGCGTTATCAGTCAACGAGTGGAAGAACTAGAAATTACACCTAGCAATAGCAAAGAGATCATCTTGCCTTCAATCGACATTCCTTGGTGGAATACCGCTGCCGATAAAGGACAGACAGCCGCCATCACCCAGAGGAAAATTGAAGTTACACCTGCGGTTACCCCTACCAACAGCTCTGAATCAGATAAAGAGGGGTCCTCTGGTTCGATCACGGTTTTAGTTTGGATTTTAACAGGGATCAGTATTGCAGCGACTCTGGCCTTTATCTATACGTTTAACCATCTGCGAAATATTAAAAAGCAATCTGAAGAAGAACCTGATCATTCGTTCTTTGAAGAGGAACAAAAGCGGGTTGCGTTTGAGATAACAGAGAAAAACACGTTTCAAGCTTTCTCTATCGCCTGCAACCAAAACAATCCCAATGTTGCTCAATTGCGTTTAGTTGAGTGGGCTCAAAGCTTTTGGGCTGCACCTGAAATACAGTCGCTAGAATCCGTTTGCGAATACGCAAATAACCAAACGATAAATCTATTGGTGATGGATCTACAGCAACATTTATACGGTCAAGAAGATGAGTATTGGCAAGGGGATCTCATTTTGGATGCCATCTCCAAGGTGAGATCTCGACAGCTTCGACAACGCTTAGATCTCAAGGAAGGTCAACAGCGTTTGGACTATAACCTCTAGCTAATGCATACCCGGTAACATGGAGCGCTAAATGGAATACACTCGACATACCGCTTTAATGCGTATGGTTGGCCTAGGCGGGGTCGCTTCAGAAGAGAATGAGCGCGCCAAACTTTGGGGGCGCCGTTTCGAAGGGCCAATGGTATTAGCTGCCATATGGATTCTTATCGACTGGTACTTGCAATCTAAAGGTGTCTCAAACGCTTACACCTCCTTTGCATCTGACTGGCTAATCTGGCTATTATTTATGTCAGAGCTGTTTGTGATGCTATGGCTGGTTGATGATCGCATCAAATACCTCAAGCAAAACTGGATGAGCCCTCTTATTGTACTGGGCGGTCTACCGGTTATCTGGGGTGTTGATACCTTCTATGCAGGGATAATCCGTACCCTTAGACTTGCTCTCACCATCGGTATATTTCTACGCGTTTCCAAAGATACCCGTGATCTCTTATCTCGACATAACTTAGGCATCACGCTCTTTATCTGCTTTATCATCTTGGTGATTTCTGGGCTACTTATTTCAGGTATTGATCCTGCGTTTGAGACACCTTTGGATGGTCTGTGGTGGGCTTGGGTTACCGTTACGACTGTAGGTTATGGAGATCTTGTGCCCGCGACAACTGAAGGTAGGATATTTGGTTCGCTTCTCATCCTGATGGGATTAGCAATGTTCTCCATGTTAACCGCTAGTTTCTCCGTGTTCTTTATTGAACAGGATGAAAGAGAGTTAACTCAAAAAGAAGAACGTAATATTGAACGTATCGAAGGCTTAGAAAGAAAACTGGAAAAGATTGAAAACCAGCTAGACCGAACTCTAGAGGCTTTAAATAAACTCACCGACCAAAAAAGTCAATCATCCAATGACAGAAAACCTAACTCCTAAGAAGCCCTTAGGAAGTTAGGTTTTGTCGAAGTGCCAAATGACGGTACTGCTCGATCAAGTCACTTTTAAAGTAACAGCTGCCTGATATCAGTTATAGCGCTATTGATATAAGCCATAAAGCGACCCGCATCACCGCCATTAATTACCCGATGATCAAAGGACAAGCTCAGTGGTAACTGCTTTCTCGGCTGAAAATCACGTCCATCCCAAACAGGCTTTATGCTGGCCTTAGCAACACCCAAAATGGCGACTTCTGGAGCATTAACGATCGGTGTAAATCCCGTTCCACCCGTTGGCCCCAAACTCGATATAGTAAAACAGCCTCCCTGCATATCCGCTGGCTTTAATTGCCTTTCACGCGCTTTAACTGCCAAATCATTTATCTCAACAGTCAACTCAGAGATACTTTTGCTATCTGCCCCTTTTATGACAGGTACAACCAATCCAGCTGGTGTATCGACAGCAACGCCAATATTTACATAATTTTTGTAGATAACCTGCTTACCATCACAGCTTAACGAACTGTTAAACAATGGGTACTTACGTAAGGCTTGAGCAATAACCTTCACGATAAATGGCAGTATGGTTGGCGCTTTCTCTAAATTTACAGACTCAGGCTTAAGCCCTTTCCGAAAAGACTCTAGTTCTGTGATATCAGCTTCATCAAATAGAGTGGCATGGGGAATATTCAACCAACATCGCGTCATATGCTCTGAAGTCGCACGCGCAATGTTAGACATATCCTTAACATCAACGGCACCAAAGCGACTAAAATCCTGGTCAGGTATCTGAGGAATACCTGAAGATTGCGGCATTGCCGTTTTCTGAACTCGTTCTTGTTTAACGAATGCCTTAATGTCCTCTTTTAGAATTCGGCCTCGTGGGCCTGTTCCTGAGATACCCTCTAGATTAACACCGAGCTCTCTGGCCAATTTACGGGCCGCGGGTCCTGAATACACCTGACTGGATACTGCACTCTTTGCAAATTGCTCGCTTTTAACAGGCTCATTAGAGCTTCTATTGTCGCTGCTTATTTCAATGCACCCTGCATAAAGCTTTAGTGCCTCTGTTTCAGTCTCTTCTTTAGCTTCTCTAGCAATCTCTTGATAATCATTTTTACCCGCTACTCCTTGTTCCAGCACTGCACAAAGTAAAGTTCCACTTTCAACCGTCGAACCCACGTCAAGGAGCCATTCCTCCAATACACCCTCAACATTAGAGGGGACTTCCATAGACGCTTTATCTGATTCAATCACTAGCAGTGATTGACCAATTTTGATCTCTGCACCTAAATCCGCGCACAACTCAACTACTTCGCCAGATCCATCAATATCTGGCATAGATACAACTTCTGAACCCATCTTTATTACCGCTTTTTAGTCTCGACAACTGCAAGACGTTTTATTTCTTAGAAAATCAAAAACAAGCAGGATCTGCTTTTTCATAAGGAATTTTGAGCTTATCTCTTGCGCTATTTAGCGTTTCACGGCTAAGCACACCTTTGCTATAAAGGCGAGATAAGGCTGCCCAAGCGATAAAACGGGCATCGACTTCAAAATGATCTCTTAGAGTTGGACGACTTTCACTTAATCCGAAACCATCCGTGCCTAATACAACGGGATCTTCCGGGAACCATCGAGCAATGCCATTAGGTAAAGATTTAACAAAGTCACTGACGGTTACAAAAACACCCTGTTCGTGTTTCAGAGCAATTTGAAGATAGCTCTCAGCATTTGCATCGGGATTCAGTAGATTCTCACGCTCAACAGCCAATGCATCTCTGACCAATTGGTTATAGCTGGTCACACTCCAAATATCGGTACTACAACCAAACTCTTCTAAGATCTCAGCGGCTTTTAAAACCTCCTGCATTAAACTTCCACTACCAAACAGATGCACTTTATGCCCAGGGTTTTCATTCTTAACGTAGCGATACATCCCTTTTAGAATCTCCTTTTCACACCCCTCAGGCATAGCTGGCATTAAGTAGTTTTCGTTGTACAAGGTGATGTAATAAAAAATATTTTCATTATTGATATACATCCGCTCGATACCATCTTTGATTATCACCGCTAACTCGTAGGCAAAAGCGGGATCGTAACTGAGCATATTAGGTACTGTTGCAGCGATAGCTTGGGAGTGACCATCTTGATGCTGAAGACCTTCACCATTTAGCGTTGTCCTGCCTGCGGTACCTCCTAAAAGGAAGCCTTTCGCCATACTATCTGCACAAGCCCAAATCATGTCCCCAACACGCTGGAAACCGAAGATCGAATAAAATATATAAAACGGGATGGTTGGCACTCCGTAGTTTGCATAGGAGGTTCCTGCCGCTAAGAAAGACGCCATCGCCCCTGTCTCACAAATCCCCTCTTGCAACAGCTGACCATCTTTAGCTTCTTTATATGGAAGCAAACTACTTGAATCCACTGGATTATATTTCTGACCTTCAGAAGAATAGATACCAAACTGTTTAAACAGGGACTCCATACCAAAGGTTCGCGCTTCATCCGGCACGATTGGCACAATGTATTTACCTATCTCTGGATCTTTTAATAGATGAGACAACATACGAACAAAAGCCATGGTTGTGGATTGCTCACGTTTCGTACCAGATACTGCCTCTTTAAACAGAGCTAAAGGAGGAAGCGTTAGTTTTTCGAAGTTCGCATTTCTGGAAGGTAGATAACCACCTAACATTTGTCTCTGTTTGTGAAGGTACTGAATTTCAGGGCTATCTGGGTCTGGCTTATATAAGCTTGCCGCAGCCAGCTTTTCATCACTCAATGGAATTTCAAAACGACGACCAATCTCAATTCGCTCTTCGGCCGTTAGCTGCTTTTTCTGATGACTTGTATTTTGCCCTTCAGCACTCGCCCCCATGCCATCACCTTTAACGGTTTTCATTAGAATAACCGTTGGCTTACCTGTATTTTCCATGGCTTTATCAAACGCACTAAAGATCTTCTGTCGATCTTGGCCGCCACGTTTTATACAGCGGATCTGCTCATCGCTCAGCGTCTTCATCAACTCCTCTAAACGAGGATCATTTTGCGTCCAGTGGTCGCGCACACTCTGGCCATCGGAAACTGTGTAATATTGGTAATCGCCATCCACAGCTTGATCCATTCGATCTTGTAAAATGCCATCACGGTCTCGTAAGAACAGTTCATCCCATTCACTGCCCCAGATCACTTTGATAACATTCCAACCAGCACCACGATAGCTTCGTTCGAGCTCCTGAATAATTTTGCCATTGCCCCGCACAGGGCCATCCAAGCGCTGCAGATTACAATTGATCACCATCACCAAGTTATCTAAGTTATCTCGGCTGGCCATGTTGATTGTCCCTAACACTTCGGGCTCATCCGATTCACCATCACCAATGAAGCACCAAATCTTTCCGCCGTTTGGTTCTTTCAAACCACGATTTTCTAGATACTTCATAAATCTTGCTTGGTAGATTGCCGAAGGCGTAGAAAGCCCCATCGATGCGGTCGGTCCCTGCCAAAAGTCAGGCATACGTCTCGGATGAGGATAAGAGCTTAATCCTCCCCCCTGTTGAAGTTCTCGACGGAAATTCGCCATCTGCTCGTCAGTTAAGCGGCCTTCAAGGTACGCTCTCGCATATATACCTGGAGCAGCATGTGCTTGGACTAAAAGCTGATCACCACCATACTCAACTGTGTGCTGTTTGAAAAAGTGGTTTAAACCCACTTCCAACATAGTGGCTGCGGATTGATAGGTCGCAATGTGCCCACCAACGCCTGTACCTTGATCATTCGCCTTAACCACCATCGCAAGAGCATTCCAACGGATAATGTTTTCAAGCTTCTGTTCTAGCTCTCTATTTCCAGGGTAGCTACGTTGCTCATTCACAGGTATCGTATTCCGATAAGGTGTATTCAACGTGGCTTCTGTTGTGTGAATACCCTGTTTAAACAACGAATTCTGTAAGATACGAATGATGTCACGACCACGCTGAGAACCTTGTTCTGCCATCACATCGTCTAGCGCATCAATCCACTCTCTGTTTTCTTGATTTCGCTCATCGTCACCTAAGGCTTCAATAGCTTTATTTAAATTGTTCATACGAATTTCCAAGGACTAAGAATCTATAAAAAGGGGATTCTTATGGAATCCCAAAGGTCCCGGATTAGGACAAGCTGCATCAATCTTGTGAATTGAACTCTGGCCAGGGGGATGAATTGCCCAAGCAAGTTTGGTGTAAATAAATTAGCAGCAAGCCCTTAGTGAAAGTTCTCAAAAAAATCACAACTTAACTCAATCTCTAGAGAAAAAAGCCAATAAAAGAGAATAAATTGGCACAAATAGCCAACAACGAACTTAATATATTAGTTAAACGCTTTTTATACCGATAAAGGATGCAAACAAACCATGTGCAGGAGTCTGCATCTTAAAGAGCGAACATTTGCGTTTAAGAATCATCGCTAGAAAGGCTCAATCAGAATCGTTAGGATAGTTAAAATACCTCTGATCATTGCTATTTAAATGCGAAATTCATTCAATCATTAGCAAGCATCACTAGTTTCTAAAATAGCCGTAGGAAATTATGCCAAGCAAAAAACTAGACCGAATCGACCAGCAAATTTTGGAAGAGATTCAAAAGAATGGAGATATCAGCAATTTAGAACTAGCTGAAAAGGTCAACCTATCCCCTTCACCTTGTGCGCGCAGAGTTAAGCAATTAGAAGACGCCGGTATTATTGAAAAGCAAGTAACGCTGCTGAATAAGAATGCCGTAGGCCTGCCCATGAGTGTTTATATCCATGTCTGCCTGGATAAACAAAAGCCCGAAATTTTAGACAATTTCGAGCGTATTATTGCCAGCTATGAAGAAGTCGTCGAGTGCGCATTGATTACAGGTAGCGCAGCTGACTACATCTTAAAAGTACTTATGCCAGATATGTCCTATTATGAGAAATTCCTTCTGAAAGAGCTTAATCAGATAGAAGGGGTAAGCAGTATTAGAACGAGCTTTGTTATGCGCCAAATCGTAAGCCGTACAGAACTTCCGTTATCCCACATTAGCTAAGGCCATAATTCATGTCGACGAATCCAGATACAACAAAACTCACTGGTCAGTGTTTATGCGGCGGTATCAAGTATGTGGTCACTGGCTTACAACCTAAGATGGCGCATTGCCATTGCAGTATGTGTCGTAAATTCCATGGTGCTGCATTCGGCACTTATGGGGTCGCTAAGGTAGAGGACTTTAAGTGGCTACAAGGTGAAGAGTTTCTTAAAACTTATACTGCACCTAATGGAACGAAACGACAATTCTGTTCCGAATGCGGTTCTAGCTTAACCTTTGCACCTATTAATAACCCTGGCACCCATGTTGAATTTACTTTAGGCACATTAGATAGCGAAATTACCGTTAAACCAGATAGTCATATCTATTGCAGCTATAAAGCTGATTGGTACGAAATTTCAGATGATTTACCACAATTCCCCGAAGGCAGAGAAAGCTAGAAGCACTCGTTAGAAGTTTACGGCTGAATACATCGCTCCAGAAAGCTCTGGATAGTGAAACTTATAGCCTATCTCTTCTAGCTTTTCGGGGTAAACGCGTTGCCCTTCCACCAACAACTCCGCGCCCTCACCCAACATCAGGTTGATAACAATGCCTGGCATTGGCATAAATGCTGGTCGACCTAAGGTCTTTCCTAAGGTTTTGGAAAACTCCGCATTCGTTGCAGCATTAGGTGAAGTTAAATTAAACGGGCCCGAGAGCTCATCATGGGTTAATAGCATAGAGATGATTTCAATTTCATCATCAATATGTATCCATGACATCCATTGTTTGCCACTGGCAATCGGCCCACCTAGTCCGAGTTTAAATGGCAGTAACATCTTGCTTAATGCACCACCGTCACCCAGTACCACCCCTGTTCGGATGAGGCATACTCTGACTCCAAAGGCTTCTGCCTTTAACGCTTCCGCTTCCCAATCGGCACAAAGTGTATGCGTAAATCCTCTATTTGGCAGGCTTTCTTCGCCAAGTTTTTTATCGTCGTCATGACAACCGTAATAGCCTATTGCTGAACCACTAATGAGGACCTTCGGTTTTACGGTTTGTGCTTCGATCCACCCAACGAGCTCATGGGTTAGATCGATACGACTCGCTCGCAGAAGCTGTTTACGATCCTCGGTCCACTTCTGATCGGCAATAGGCTCCCCAGCCAAATTGATAACAGCATCTACCGCTAATTCATCCTGTGGAGGTAGATCTCGCAGCGCTTCAACTCTTCCTTGAAACAATTCGGCGACTTTAGAAGGGTTCCGACTCCAACATACCACCTCGTCTCCTTCTTCTAATCGAGCTTCGATAAGATGTTTACCGATAAAACCTGTTCCACCCGTCACTAAAATTTTCATACCTTTTTCCTTAAGGATTGGACCCATCATCTAGCTGTTAGTCGATGCTTATAACAATTACAGCGAAAAGTCATTTAGTCGCTGCAGTAGAACTCTATTGTTGTTACGATTCATTGCAGTATTTAGATTAGCAAATTTATAAGAGTGCACTGATGTTTACTGGAATTGTTCAAGGTAAAGCGACAATCAAAGCTGTTGAAACTAAAGCCGATTTTATGCGGCTGCAAGTAGAGCTTCCTTTAGAGCATTGTGACAATTTGCAAATTGGCGCCAGCATCGCTTTAAACGGCACCTGCCTAACCGTTGTCGCATTTGAGAAAAACTTAATCAGCTTCGACCTGATTATGGAAACACTTAAATTAACCAATCTAGGGGACCTCGCGCCAGGTGATCAGGTTAACTTTGAACGTGCCGCTAAATTTGGTGATGAAATCGGTGGCCACCTACTTTCAGGTCACATCCACCAGCAAGTAAAAATTGCCAAAATCGAAAAGCCTGAAAACAACTGGATTGTATGGTTTGAAGCGGCCCCAGAATTTCAACGCTATATATTTGCCAAAGGTTTTATCGGACTTAACGGCTGCAGCCTAACCATTGGTGAAAAACAGGATAATCTGTTCAACGTTTACCTCATCCCAGAAACCTTAGCTGTAACAACTTTTGGAGACTTAGGCGAAGACAGCATGGTTAATATGGAAATTGACGCCCATACACAAGCGGTCGTGGAAACAGTCGAACAATATATGAACAGCCATAACTTATTAAAAACTAAATAAAATTGTCATTAATATTTCTCAACAAAAATGTTAAAAAAAACTTTATAGTTTAAGTTAAGTGCCGATAACCCTTTAACGGATCCTATTAAAGGCGAACTATGAGTTTAAACGAGCTAGAAAAGGAAAATCAGGAGCTCAAGCGCACCCTTCGCTTAATGTTAAGCAAGGCTGAGCGCAATGAGAGTGTCCTGAATAGCTTTTTTGATGTGGAGATTCGCCTTCTCTCATGCGCTCGTTTATCTGAATTACTCGATTTAATGCTGATTGAGTTTAAAGACCTCTTTAAACTGAGCAATGTAAATCTCATCCTATTCGATCCGGAACATGCTGCACGCACTCTGCTAGACGATTATGTACCGCCACCTCCAGGTAATACGTTACGGTTTGTTCAGAGCCAGCGCTTGCTTAAATCGCTCTACCCTAATCATAAGCTCATTGTGGGTGCGCCGAGCGAAGCTGTGCGCAGAGAAGCTTTCCCTGTAGCAGATAACCCAATTGAGTCCTACGCACTGTTGCCACTGATTCGCCAAAACTGCCTTATCGGCAGCCTCCATTTAGGTAGCGCAGATGCGAGTCGATATACCCAACATGTTCGCTACGACTATATTCAGCACTTAGCTTCTGTAATTTCTGTTTGTATCGAAAACTGCATTAACCAAGAAAACCTGCATCGATTAAGCAGCATTGATATGCTGACAAAAGTGCATAATCGTCGCTCGTTTGATCAAGAGATAGTTCGAGAGCTATCCCGTGCAAGCCGCGCCAACCACTCTTTAGCCTGTTTGTTTATGGATCTAGACCACTTTAAAGTGGTTAACGACACCTACGGCCATCAAACGGGTGACCGTGTTTTAAGAACGGTAGGTTTATTCTTAGGTAAACAGCTACGTAAAACGGATATTATTGCGCGCTATGGTGGGGAAGAGTTCGCGGTGCTGCTACCAAATTGTGATAAAGCGCGGGCGATGGAAATAGCAGATACATTGAGACAGAAACTTTCTCGTCTTATTTTCCGCGATGAAAATGCCAAGCCATTTAGGATGACAACATCTGTCGGCGTATCTCTCTGCACGCCGGCTAACTATCCCAAAGAAAGCCTGAATACTATTGCCTATCAACTGATTCAATCAGCGGATAAGGCGGTCTATGAATCCAAACATAGTGGCCGTGACCAAGTCTCTTTTACTCAGTTTCAAGAGCCACAGATCGATATAAGCCAAGCACTTAACTAATTCCATAGAATACCTCCGTAATCAGAGAGAAACCAAAGCCCCTCCCTGAGTCCAGCCGGTACGGATTAGCATGCCTCGTTCATTTCCAACATAAGCTCTTTATATAGCGCTGTATATTCGCGAGCTTGAACTTCCCCAAAAAGCGGATCTTCTTGCTTCGGAAGCTGCTTTTCAATCATCTCTAACTCTTTTTCGCTCACCGATTCTTGAATCATAGGGAACAATTGACCTTCTTCGAAGTTGAGATGAGCCATTTGTAGCGAGACAAAATCATCTAACAGGCCAGCAAATTCATCCATTGGCATCACTGAGTCATGCAAAATACCATCTACAGCCTCTTTCAATTGAAGGCTGGAACTCTTTAAAGCTTCATGGTCTTTAGCACAGTTAAATAGGTGCTTATCCAATTCGGGATTCCGATCGGCCAAACATTTGTACATTTTATCTTCGCGGGGATGATGGTGGCCGTCCGCATAATTAGAGATATAGTCAATCAGATCGGCAATAAGGCTGAAATTAGGCTGCTGTCCTGCTTTAAGCTGATTCACTTTCTGACGCAAGATTACTAATAGCTTATTAAGATTTACATGATCCTGATGTAGCTCGGCTAATATCGTCATACTTACACCTCAAAAGGTTGGTCCAATAACCCAATATAGACAATCAAGGGAAAAGGCCTTTGACAAAGATCAAGCAAAGCTGGGATAAAATCGGGAGGCTAACGTACTTATTTTTTAAACTGAAATTTTTACCTTTAGCTTCAAAGGGATAGCTTCAGATAAAAATCCATTGCCTAAAAGAAAAATTAACAGGACGAAAACTCAAACAAAGGTCAGTAAAGATGTTAACTCAGGCAGGTTTTTAACTCTGATATCTGTATCTTCCGGCCAGTGACGATCTTTCGGATCAACATGTACAGTACTTACACCGGCTGCACGCCCTGACAACAGATCCAGATGAAAATCCCCCACCATTACGCCTGAATGGTTTGGCAATGCCCACAGTTTTAAAAGAATATGTATACCTTCAGGGGATGGCTTGGGCTGACTGTCTTCACGACCCAGCACATGTACCTTTTCGAAGAATGTATCCGCACCAATCGCCTTTAAAGATAATAATGCTAATTCGTGGGTGTTACGGGTAAGAATACCCATCTGGCAACCCGCAGCTGCTAGTGCTTCTAGGCAATCAAGTACGCCCTCAGCAGGAGCTGCTTGGGACGCATATTCCCTTTCAAGAATATCAAGTTCAGCATTCATCCATCGCTGTCGCTCTGGGGGCTGACGCTTAATACATTCAAGAATATCATCACTAGGATCTATATCTAGTTTCTGGCGAATCAGTTCAAAATCATGAACCGGTTGAGTTAAGGTGCCATCAAGATCAAATATCCAAGCACGCTTCTCTTTTAGATCTAACAACTCTTCCTCACAAATAATTTCTCACAAATAAAAATGCCGAAAAGCTTTCACTTTTCGGCATTCTACGACCCTACAAGTAAATCTGGATCAGATTTTATTCTGCAACTGCGTAGCAAGCTTCGTTAAATGGATCTAGTGGGTTTTCCAATAGATCATCTTGTTTGAAGTAAAGAATACGACCTTCAAACTTAAGGCTCTTAGTAGAGAACCAACGATCAAGCTCTTCCAAACTTTCATCGCTCGCATTGGCGTCTAACCAACTAGTGATTACATTGTAAAAATAAACACCAAATAGACCTGCTGCTGCACCGAGGAAAAATTCAGACGCTAGCGCAAACAACATTAACACAATGCCAGCAATCCAAATGCGGTTAGCTTTGGCATTTTTGTAGGCATCAGTAGATGATTCATGACTATCTTTCAAACGCATGTAGCGACGGAAATTTTGTTGGATGTCGAATTTATCTTCAGTAGATAGTAATTTAGACATGTTGCTTCCTTGGTAAAACGTATCTTTATTATTTGTTATAGCGCTAAACAAGATAACGCATGTTCAGCTTTATTCCTAAGCGAGTATAGCCGAGGTAAACGCATCCGTCCCCCCGGCTAAAGGCGTATATTGCAATTTTTTTTACGCCAAGCTTTTACTCACCACTTCGAAGACATCTTTTGATAGATTTCCACTGTCTCGAATGCGCTCTAGCTCTTTAAACATAAGCGCTTGACGCACTTTGTCATATTTCTTCCAACGACTCAATGGCGTCACCATTCTCGATGCTACTTGCGGATTTTGAGCATTCAGCTCAATAATTCGATCAGCCAAGAACTGGTAACCCGAGCCATCTTTCGCATGGAAATTAACTGGGTTCTGAGCACAGAATACAGAGATAAGAGAACGCAACTTGTTCGGGTTTTTAGCATCAAATGCCGGATGTTCCATCAATGCTTTAACACGATCTATCGCTTGCTCTTTTGGATTAGAGGCTTGGATAGACAACCAGATGTTGACCACTAAACTCTCATCCTTCCAACGATCATAGAAATCATCCAATAAATCTTGAGCTGCCTTGTCATTTTCAGAGTGGGCCACTTGCACCAATGCCGCCTGCATATCGGTCATGTTATCCGACTTAGCATATTGAGCTTGCGCAAGCTCCAGATACTCAGGTTTATCTAAGGACGTTAGATAAGATAGACATAGATTTTTCAGGCTTCGACGAGCAATGGAGTCAGAATCTGGTGAATATTGCAGATCAAGGTCATTATCTTGATAACACTGCAACAATGTAGCCTCTAGATCTGCCGCTAATGTATGACGTACGAACTTGCGTACGTTGTAGATAGCGTCAACATCGATCTCATCAGCTAGTTCAGATAGATAAGCTTCAGAAGGCAGCGTTAGCACCTTGCTGACCATTGCTTTATCCAAACCTTCTGTTTCCAGAATTGATTTGTACGCTGACACTAGACGCTCATCTAACTGCAGCGCCTTCTCATCACGATAGTCAGCGATTAAGCCTTGCATGATATCCACAGCAAGCTTTTGTGCCGCGTCCCAACGGCTGAAGCCATCACTGTCATTTGCCATCAGGAACATCAGCTCATCACGCTGATACGGGTAGAACAGCTTCACAGGAGCTGAGAAACCACGCAATATCGAAGGCACTGGCTTCGCCGCTAAGCCTTTAAAGGTAAAGGTCTGCTTAGCCTCGGTGATATTAAGCACTTCGGTAGTTTGACCGTTAGCCAACACAAGGTCCTCACCATTCTCATCAAGCAAGCCAAGGGCTAATGGGATATGGAATGGTAGTTTCTCCTCCTGACCCGGAGTCGCTGGGCAACGCTGCTCAACATGAAGTTGATAATCGCCTGTAGATGCATCAAAGCTATCAGTAACATGCAATTCCGGCGTACCTGCTTGAGAGTACCAATTACGGAACTGAGATAAATCTTTACCCGATGCATCTTCCATCGCAGAAACAAACTCTTCTGTTGTCACCGCTTGGCCATCGTGGCGTTCGAAATAAAGATCAGAACCTTTACGGAATAATTCAGGGCCTAATAAGGTGTGAATCATACGCACAACTTCTGCGCCCTTTTCATAGATAGTCAGGGTGTAGAAGTTAGAAATTTCAATAAACGAAGCCGGTCTGATTGGATGTGCCATTGGACCTGCATCTTCAGCAAACTGAGCTGTACGCAATACACCGACATCCTCTACGCGTTTCACTGTGCGTGAGTTCATATCAGCTGAGAACTCTGCATCGCGGAATACGGTGAAGCCTTCTTTCAAACTTAACTGGAACCAATCACGACAAGTGACACGGTTACCCGACCAGTTATGGAAGTATTCATGGGCCACAACCCCTTCAACGCGCTGAAAACCCATATCAGTGGTCGTAGCAGGATGAGCAAGCACACAAGAAGTATTAAAGATATTTAAACCTTTATTCTCCATTGCTCCCATATTGAAGAAGTCGACCGCAACAATCATATAGATATCTAGATCATACTCACGACCGTAAACCTGCTCATCCCAAGCCATCGACTTTTTCAGGGACTGCATCGCGTAATCTAATTTATTCAGGTCTTTCTGCTCAGCATAAATGAGCAGTTCAACTTCACGTCCAGATGAGGTCGTAAAGGTATCTTTAATGTGCTGCAGATCGCCCGCTACTAACGCAAAAAGATAAGCAGGCTTACTAAAAGGATCTTCCCATTTGACCCAGTGACGACCATCATCAAGCTCACCTTTATCAACCAAGTTACCATTGGAAAGCAACACTGGGTAAGCCTGTTTTTCAGCTTCAATTATTGTGCTGAAGACAGACATCACATCAGGACGATCTGGATAAAAAGTGATACGGCGGAAGCCTTCGGCCTCACACTGTGTACAGAACATACCGTCTGATTTGTACAAACCTTCTAATGCAGTATTCGTTTCTGGGTGAATTTTTGTCAGCGTTTCTAAGGTAAAGCTTTCTGGCAGATTAGAAAGTAACAACTCTTCACCTTCACGCTGATAATCAACGTGTTCAACACCATCAATCGAAAGATTCAATAACTCTAGTTCTGGGTGCCCGAATAGCACAAGCTTCGGAGCTGAATCCTCACACTTCGGATTTCGGCTGATTTTTAATTCTACTGTAACCAGAGTTTCCTGCTCAAACAATTGAAAACGCAGGTCGGTGGTTTCTATCAGATAAGATGGAACTTTATAGTCTTTAAGGTAAATAACATTGGGTTCTTGAGACATGATTTCACCTAGTCAGTTATCAGGCAGATACAGATACCTGATACGCTGTGAATTTACGCATATTGATGACGCCAGTATCTAAGATCAGGTACTGCCCTTTTATCCC
Organism: Neptuniibacter sp. QD37_11; assembly: GCF_047778105.1. Classification (NCBI taxonomy): domain Bacteria; kingdom Pseudomonadati; phylum Pseudomonadota; class Gammaproteobacteria; order Oceanospirillales; family Oceanospirillaceae; genus Neptuniibacter; species Neptuniibacter sp. QD37_11. Next base: position 2,239,378 of record NZ_CP180552.1, read on the forward strand.
CTGCAAAACGCCAGATACTTCGGCCGTTTTATCAAAATTAAACGATGTTACTTTGGTCGGGTAATTCAACACAGGGTAGTTGATCTCTATTTGTTCAGCATCTGGCAAACGCTGAATAGCTTGGATACCAAAAGTCTGTTCGAGTTCCGCTAAACCTTCACTACATTTTTCAAAAAGCTGATCACGAATTTCAGCAAGCGTTAAAGGCTCAACTTCATTTTTAAGCATTTTTCGCCAGTTAGTTTTATCTGCTACATGCTCACCAAGCAGACGTTCAACTTTGCCCGACTGCAAACGTGTCGCTACTTTCAGAATCGGCAATGCTTGAATAGCACCTTGGTCCATCCAACGTGTTGGAATTTGAGTGCCGCGGGTAATACCAACTTTTACACCCGATGAGTTAGCTAGATAAACGTAATGGTCTTGGAAGCAAAACTGCTCACCCCAACCTGCATCACGACAAGTACCTTCATGGAAATGACAAAGTTCAGGTTTAACTATGCATTGATCACATTGAGGGAGACTTTTAAAGCAAGGGTAACAGAAACCTTGGTTAAAGCTTTTGTTAGTTTTACGCCCACAATGAGTGCAATTGATCGCACCCTTGTATTCTAAGGAGATAGGTTTACCAATGAGCTCATTCATTGGCACTTCCTGGTCACCTACAGGTAATTTGTAAACAACGCCTTCAGATGTTAGTTCGGTGCGCATTTTTTGTAGCGCACCCTGCGCTAGAATCTGCATTAATTTTTATCGTCAGTCAGAATTTTAATCGTATCGGCTGCCAATGGGTCTTTACCATGCTGAGAACCGTCTTGTTTTGTACGATCAATATATCCAACTCGTTCTTCTTCTGGTTTGTGCTCTAAGTCATAAGCAACAACGGCACGCATACAGATATCACGTTGTTCTGGCGTTAACTTACGTCCATCAGGCCATTTCCCCAACTCCACTGCACGCTTAAGGGATTTATGCATATCAGGGGTCATTGCTTGAATTAGTTGTTCGTATGTCATCATCAATCTCTTACTTTTTATCAGGTCTCACCACCTGATTTGGAATCTACAAAGTCTATCACATCCCTATTTCATTCCGCATAAATGCGACCACTTGTTCTTGAATCAAACGTCTATTCTCTTCACAAGGGATATGTAGATCTTCGAGTTCTTTTAACTGTTTTAGGTTTACCAGAGTCGATCTTGCTTGCTCAGCTAACTGATCCGGATCGAAATAGATATCTTCACTTGCACTGAAAATCTGTACAGGCGATTTAAATCTGGACAGCTCTGCTTTTGAAAATGGCCCCGGCGGTATCAACGTCATAGGAATACCCGCTTGAAACGTCGAATAATAATACTGTTCCAATTCAGGCCAGTTATCTTCCATCAACGGTTTCATTAGCTGATCAAAATGCGGCTGGTCGGTATGAATTTTAAAGCCAATAAAAGGCAGAATCAGCTTTTTCAATGGCCGCCACAAGGGCCGAGAAAAACCCGCTGGTACAATCAAAGATGCAGCAGATATACGCTCAGGCTTGTAAGCAGCCAAATCAAGTAAAACCGCTCCACCAAACGAGAGCCCTACCATAGGTGCTTGCTCAACACCCAAAGCATCCAAAAGCTGATCGAGCCACATGGCATAGGCACTATTGGAAGGCACTGGCGCAATACCTGGAGTTTTACCTGCTTGCCCAGGAATATCAGGCGAAATTACTCGAAAATGCTTAGTCAGAGGCCATAGCAGCTCGAGGTTAAACGGTGCAGGTGTATGTAAGCCATGCAGAGCGATTAATCGAGGCGCATCTTCAGGCCCAGCCTCCATCACCCAGATAGGCCCTAAGGAGGTGGCTTGATATCGACCAGTGACATTACACTCTGGCAATTGGTTAAGTCGATCACACTGCCCTTGATAACGATGGTTAAGATCTAATGACAGTGAAACAGGATCCACTTGTTATCTCCTAGTAGCCAAAAGCTTTCCAAACGGGATAAACGCTAAACCAGCCAGCAAACCCACCAAGTGCGCGGTATTCGCGATAGCGCCTAATTGCAGTGCTTCTAGAACACCAGCATAACCAAGTACTAGCCAGAAGATTAAGAAGCCCATAATACTCTGCGGCAGGCCAATTCGATGATCAGACTGGGTTTTATCCCACAACCACGCATAGCCAAGGAAGGCAAAAACAACGCCTGATAAACCACCAAACATTGGCCCTGCATCATGATATTGCGCAATGTTAGAGATAACGCCGGAAAACAGGATTAATAGACACAAAGTTACACGGCCTTGATAGATCTCAATCCTGCTACCCACGATCCAGATCCAAAGGGCGTTAAACGCAATATGCAGCTCACTAAAGTGCAGAAAGATAGGCGTAATAAAACGCCATACTTCAAATGACTCTAGCGTACCTTCCAAACCAGAACTGTAGAGACTGCCATCTTTTTGAACAATATCTGCAATCGTGAATAAGCGCAGCCATTCTAAATTGTCACCAAAGGAGATTAAGAAGGTCAGTAATAAACTGCTCGCAATCAACAAACAGCTCATCCAAGCCTGTTTAACTTGAGATAAAAGATCTGTCTGCCCCACTGCTTTAGGAATCGCTAAAACAAAGCCTTCAAGGCTCTCACCCCGGCGACATTTCTCATATAAAGCGACAATCTGCGCAGGCTCAACCCCAACCGCAATCCAAACCTCTTGAGTATGCTCAAGCTCAACAACCCTATGCGGCACCTCGTAGCGCCATAGGATTTGGGTAAACTCTGTGAGATCTTCACCTAAGGGTACAGAAAGCACCTTAATCATTAGAGACCCAACTCATCGGCGATTTCGGTTCTTACATCAACCCATACAAATTTGTCAGGCTGAATAGTTTTTTCATCATCCAATCGATATGCAACCAACTTACCGTATTTAACCGCACTGTAATCTAAACATGCGATATTAGGTGTTATAGGTTCAGGAACCCCTTCCCGCCAATAGTGACCAATAAATAACATCTTCTCTTCTGGACCGTAATAGAGAAGATCATTATGGTCCTGCTTAGTTAATTTCAAACGAGCTATATGCTCCGGCAACGGATCCGGCTGAAACACAACATCTGCATAATATTCCGGCTCAGCAGACCAAAATTTGGTTCTAAAGAAGCGTCTGCGATAGCCGTCTTTACTCACCATGACCTCACCATCAGGCAAGCTTAAGTGTGTCCCGCGCAACAAGCGATCAGTCAGCGCCCATTCAAAGGTGCCACGTTTAGATGAACGGTGTAGAAAACGATCATCGATAATATGATTCGGGTATTCACCCTCGAACCGATCAATTAACTTTTGATGCCAACAAGCATGCACAACACGGAAATGCTCGAACTCTAGATAAATAGGCATCTCTCGAATCCACTGCAAGAACATCTCTTGCTCTTCAGGGTAATCGGCAAACTGCTCTAGGGTTTCAGCAAGAATACGATGGTGACGTGGACTATGCTCACGTAGATAGCTAAGACCGCTGCCCTCATGCCCCTCAGTACAGTAACTCAAAAAGTTAAATTCATGGTTCCCCATAACAATCTGAGCAGCGCCCGATTGCACCATATCGTAAACAATATGTAGAGACTCACGGATTCTAGGACCGCGATCAACGATGTCGCCTAAAAAGATCATCTGGCGCTCTGGGTGGCAGTAGACACCATCCTTTTTGCTGTAACCTAACTTGCTTAACAAAAGCTCTAAGCTAAGGCCGCAGCCATGGACATCACCAACCAGATCGTAGCCTTTAAACTGATCAGTCACGTCAATCTCCGAGCTTAGTACCCCAACCAAGTTTCTCTCGGCAGGTACTATAAAAGTCATAATTGAGTGGGTGTAACAGTTTCAGTTTATGGGGTTTTTTATGAACCGTAATCGTATCCCCTGGTGCACAGCTAATATCTTTTTGACCATCACAAGATACGGTTGGGTAGGCACCATTATTAGGGCTAATAACCAACTTCAGCTCACTGTTACCATTAACCACGATTGGACGGCTAGAAAGCGTATGGGGGAACATAGGCACCAGTACCAAAGCATCTAACTTCGGGTGCATAATTGGACCGCCACCAGATAGCGAATAAGCAGTAGAACCTGTTGGCGTAGAGATGATCAAGCCATCAGATTTTTGCGTGTAAACGAACTGCCCTTCAATATACAGTTCAAATTCAATCATTCGCGCTGCTTTACCTGGGTGCAACACACAGTCATTAAGTGCAGTAGCCTCACCAATAGGAACGCCATCACGCTTAACGATGACATCTAGCAAAAAACGACTATCAACGGTGTACTTACCTTCCAGTACTTCGCCAACTTTTTCTTCAATTTCATTTGGAGAGATATCGGTTAGGAAGCCAAGATTGCCACGGTTCACACCCAGCACTGGAACATGGTATTGAGCAAGGGAACGAGCTGCACCCAATAGACTACCATCACCACCGACAACAATGACTAAGTCACATATTTCGCCCATCATCTTCTGCGTACTGGTCTGCTGGCCATGACCCGGCATAACTTCAGCGATTCGCTCATCAATTATCGTATTAAGACCGCGATCACCTAAAAAGCGAATAAGGTGCTTAAGTGTATCTATAACTGATTTACTACCTAAACGCCCAATTAGACCAATATTACGAAAGTAATCCATTATCTCTCCGGATTAACGTTTGTATGAAAAACCAGATTCTATCTAACTGATTTTTCAGATTCTTTTCAATGATTCTTTATGACCAAAACCGCAATTTGGCGCTAATCAAGCTTAAGCTAGACTTCGGGCCCCTTGCAGACCACCGGTATGAATAGCCAAAACAGTACTTCCTTCTGCATAATCACCACGCTCTATTCTCTTCAATAGGTGACTAAGCATTTTTGCAGTATAAATCTGATCTAGGGGGAGCTGATGCTCTTTCAGCATAAAATCCATGAAAGCTATCAGATCATTAGACACTTTAGCATAGCCACCACCATGCCCTTCCAGATCTAAATCCCAGTTATCAGTGGGATCTGCACCCGATTCAGTCATAAGGTTTTCAATATCCGAAAACAGAAAATCTGCCTTTTTCAGCACAGGTATACCTAAAACCGGAATATCAGGAACAGACAAAGCCACACCAGCTAAGGTCCCACCTGTGCCAGAAGCCAGCACAATTTGATCAGGATTAACCTTAGCTAGGATCTCAGGCGTGATTATTTCTCGTGCGCCCTGCACAGCAAATTTATTACTGCCCCCTTCCGGCACGATCAAAGGGTTAGAAAAGCGAGCCTTTAAAGTCTTAAGGTATTCGGAATCATGCCGCTGACGATATTCCTGACGATTAACAAAACACAACTCCATCCCCCATGCTTTCGCATCTCTTAAGGTTGGATTATCCGCATACTCTGGCTCTCCTCGAATCACACCAATTGTTTTTATCCCAAGCGATGACCCAGTCTTAGCTAAAGCGTGAATATGATTAGAATACGCCCCACCAAAACTAAGGACGCACGAGTAACTCTTTTCTAGCGCATGCTGAAGGTTGTACTTCAACTTAAACCATTTGTTACCACTGACTGTTTCATCAGTCAGATCCAAACGAAGCAGATGAAGCCTAACTCCCGCCTGAATAGTTTCATCGGTTTCTAAAAGCTGAATGGGTAGCACGGGATTTTGGAGTAGCATTTTAATTAATCAGCACTGCAACATACTTGAAATATATATGAAGTACTTTAAGAGAAAGTTAAATAATAGAGGAAGAAAAACGTGGAAGATTATATTGAAGAATTGCTATTGCTAAACATTGATGAATATGAAGACGATGAATGTCTAGATGATGCTGAAGAACAATAACAGCATCATCTAGGCTATCAATTTTAAGCACTATCGGTTTGAACTAAATTACCTATATGCTGCTTAATCAGGAAGGTACTATTCCCACCCGAACTCTTAGACTCATACATGGCCAGATCTGCTCTTTGCACAATTTGATCTGGATTCTCCATTCCATTAGTCTCGGTCACGCCAAGACTAACAGAAACCTTAATCAACGACTCGATATCCTGATCAACGCTAAATGAGCATTTCGAATTAAACATTACACGAATGCGTTCAGCCGTTTTAGCTGCAGCATCAATATCAGTCTCAGGTAACAGCACCATAAATTCATCACCACCATAGCGAACAGCAACATCCGATGCTCGCAAAGTTTCTCGAAGAATCTCGCCAATAAGCCTTAAGACACGATCACCTTCTAGGTGACCAAGAGAATCATTTACCTTTTTAAAATTATCCAGATCAAAACAGATTAAGCTTAAAGGATGCTTATAACGCTTAGCACGATCTAATTCTTGCGCCATCACGGTGTAAAAATGCCGCTGGTTAAAAAGCCCTGTTAACTCATCAGTGACAGAAAGCTTGTGCAATTGCTGCTCTAAACTTTGACGTTCAGTCAAATCATGAAAGAAACCAATACTGCCACCTTCATCTTGATCAACAATCGCAGCAGATAAACGAATCGGAACAACCGCTCCATCTTTGCAGGCAAGCTTCGCTTCATAACCTTCTATACTTCCAGGCTTGCCATAAGATTCAGAGAGCAAAAGTCGCTTAATCTCTTTCGCTTCTTCTAAGCTCGGATAGATAGATGCGATACTAACTTTTCCAATAACTTCATCAGCCGAATAACCCAAAAGCTTCTCAGCTGCTGCATTAAACAACTGAACAACCCCTGAGCCATCAACCCCTATAACTGGGTCAGGACAGAGTGATACAAGCACGGTTTCATCCACATTATTCACTGAGGCATTCCCATCTCTTTTATTTTTATTCCAGGAAACTGATTTTTAGCGTTATTTACGCTACAAGCACATATGCTTACAAGCCGAAAGGGTAACAGATACAGCCTTTAAGTAAACAACTCAAAAGTCTTGGTAGATAAATTTAATTTTTAGGAAATATAACTCATATAAGGAAGGTACTTAGTGGTGGGCGTGGAGAGGCTCGAACTCCCGACATTCGCCTTGTAAGGGCGACGCTCTCCCAACTGAGCTACACGCCCACTAAGCAGATGGCTGGTTTACGACTCCTTCAGCGCTTCGAAAGAGAAGTTACCCATGAGGCATAAATGGCGGAACGGACGGGACTCGAACCCGCGACCCCCTGCGTGACAGGCAGGTATTCTAACCAACTGAACTACCGCTCCACAATAACACGGGACTCGAACCCGCGACCCTCACTCTCCTTGGAGTGACAGCCAGATATCCACAAATGAATACCGCTCCACATTGTCTCGTGCCGCGACCGGGGCTTTATTTAGTGGTGGGCGTGGAGAGGCTCGAACTCCCGACATTCGCCTTGTAAGGGCGACGCTCTCCCAACTGAGCTACACGCCCACTAAATAATCACTATCTAAGCTCTTAAAGATAGTGGCGGAACGGACGGGACTCGAACCCGCGACCCCCTGCGTGACAGGCAGGTATTCTAACCAACTGAACTACCGCTCCACATTGTCTCGTACCGCGACCGGGGCTTTATTTAGTGGTGGGCGTGGAGAGGCTCGAACTCCCGACATTCGCCTTGTAAGGGCGACGCTCTCCCAACTGAGCTACACGCCCACTAAATAATCACTATCTAAGCTCTTAAAGATAGTGGCGGAACGGACGGGACTCGAACCCGCGACCCCCTGCGTGACAGGCAGGTATTCTAACCAACTGAACTACCGCTCCACATTGTCTCGTACCGCGACCGGGGCTTTATTTAGTGGTGGGCGTGGAGAGGCTCGAACTCCCGACATTCGCCTTGTAAGGGCGACGCTCTCCCAACTGAGCTACACGCCCACTAAATAATCACTATCTAAGCTCTTAAAGATAGTGGCGGAACGGACGGGACTCGAACCCGCGACCCCCTGCGTGACAGGCAGGTATTCTAACCAACTGAACTACCGCTCCACATTGTCTCGTACCGCGACCGGGGCTTTATTTAGTGGTGGGCGTGGAGAGGCTCGAACTCCCGACATTCGCCTTGTAAGGGCGACGCTCTCCCAACTGAGCTACACGCCCACTAAATAATCACTATCTAAGCTCTTAAAGATAGTGGCGGAACGGACGGGACTCGAACCCGCGACCCCCTGCGTGACAGGCAGGTATTCTAACCAACTGAACTACCGCTCCACATTCCTCATCCGAGACAGTTACTTACTGCCCCAAACGGAGTGCGAATTTTACGGGTTTTGTTCCCCATGTCAAACGTTTAAACAAAAAAAATTTCATTCTTTTTGATTGCACATTCTTTGTACAAAATCAGTAAGTTAGAATAAATCAAAGCAAAACAGTATGTTCCATTAAACTGTTCAAAAATCATCCTACACATATCAACTTAATAACTACTCGCTTTTCCCAAGAAATACGATTCTCTTACTTATAAAGTTATTTCCACATCCTTGAATTAAGTTAGAATCGTTCACTGACCAGCGATTTATACAGAGAGTGTTATATGACAGCCTCCCCTACCGTTTCAGCTTTAGATAGTTTTATGGAGAAGCTTAATGCCATGCAGGCGCAGCACCCTCTCATCCGGTTCAATTCAGATTGGCCTTCAGAGTGCTACGCTACCCAAGCTAAAGATGGAGTTACGGTATCTTGGTGGCCAACTCTACAGACGACCCCAAGCGATATGTTTACTCGATTAGAGGAGGCTCTTGAAGAATCCATTCATCCAGACATTATCGATTACTACTGTCGCTATTGGTCAGATCCACTTCCAGCTAGCTGCAGTGATGGCGATCTCAGCCTGATACAAGTTTGGAATGATGAAGATATGGAGCGCTTACGCAGCAATCTAATTGGCCACGCACTTTCTAAACGTCAACAAAAAAGACCTTTGACCTTTTTTATTGCCTGCCCGGAACCAGATGAAGACTTCTTTATCAGTGTCGATAATTTTAGTGGAGAGGTCTGGTTAGAGCGCCCAGGCAAACCGCCTATCAGAAAGTTGGCTGACAACTTAGCCGACTTTCTTAATTCATTAACCCCCCGTCTAATTCCTGATACGGAGTAAGTTAAGTTGAAACAGATACGTTTATTAGTAACCGGATTACTAGCCATATTAGCCACTAGCACCTTAACCGGTTGCATGACATTTAATTCACAAACGCTAGACCTTCACCCGCAGATCCAAGTTTCCAGGGTCTTGAGTAAAGAGAAACGCGTAGAGATTATTCCGAAAGACTTAAGAGCAGATTCAGTCATTGGCTACCGCTATACAGGTAAAGCAGATGCGCCATCAATTGTTTTAAAAGATAGCCTTCATCTTCTACAGCATACGACTGAACACGCCTTGGAAGATATGGGCATCGTTCGCTTCTACGGCGGTGAATTTAATTTAACGATTAGCCTTATCGACCTTAATTACCGCGCTTCTGAATCAAAAATAAAACAGACCGTGAACTTAGATACCAAGTTAAAGGTAACGATAAGCAAAGATAACAAGAGCTACACCGGTACTTATACAGCAGATAAACAGCAGACTTTTGTTGGCGTACCTTCAGAGGAAGAAAACGAAAGGTTGGTAAATGATCTTTTTTCCAGCGTGATGAACCTAGCAATGAATGATCAACAACTAATAGATTTCATTCAGTTTAACTAATCGTTAGAAATTACAATAAAAAAGCCTGCTATCTATTAAGACGCAGGCTTTTTATTTTCTACCAACCAACGGTATGAGAGAGCAAACGGCTTATCTGACACATAGGCCTACCAGACTCTTCTCGCCATTGGTTAAAACAATTTTGAACGAGCTTCAAATCCCTTTTCGCCGTTGGCTTTTTCTCAATAACTCCTTGAGCTTTCAGTCCAGCAACAACATCATCGGTCAGAATAAAAGTATCTTTTCCGATCATTCTTAAAAAATAGCTACCTGAATTCCCACCTAATTGCTGACCTTGCTTTTTGAGCAATTCCCATAAGCCAATAATATCTTCAACCGGCCAATCAGCGACCATCTTCGCAAAACTTCCATGCTTGCTAGCAAGATCTGTGACCATCAAAGCATTCACTCGGGTTGCTTTAATCTTGCCCCAATGCCTGATCAACTGATCATTCTGCATTAGGTTTTCTAACTGTTCGTCACTCATCAAACTGACTTTTTCTGGATCAAATCCAAAAAATGCTTGTTCAAACGCGGGCCATTTAGAATCAACTAAAGAGTGCTTCAACCCTGCTCGAAACACCCTCTGCATCATGTTGCTAAATAATCGATCATCAGGTACTTGTACTAACTCTGACGGACTCTTAGCTAAAGGTAAGAGCGCTTCAATATCTTGATCTGGGTAATGAGCCTGAACATGCTCGTAAATCCATTGGAAGGATTTCATCTACTATTTCACTTTTTCACAAAATCTAAGGAAGCAGAATTCACGCAATATCTAAGACCGGTAGGTTGCGGCCCATCCGTAAATACGTGCCCCAAATGCGAATCACACGTTGCGCAAGTGATCTCTACACGCACCATGCCGTGAGTTGTATCACTGTGCTCTTCTAGAGCGCCATCTTCGACCGGCTGCCAAAAACTCGGCCAACCACTACCAGAATCGTATTTTTGCTCCGATGCAAACAATGGAGTGCCACAACAGATACAACGATACTCCCCACTTTGTTGGTTATTATAATACTCGCCAGTGAAAGCTCGCTCTGTACCTTTTTGACGACAGATACGATATTGCTCTGGGCTCAAACGATCTTGCCACTCTTGGTCTGAATGAACGACCTTTTGGTTTTTTTCAGCCATACAATCTCCCTGATAATAAAAAAGCCTGCAGTACGCCATTTCCCTAGGTTTCAACAAATAAAAGGCGTATGATTAGTCTCTTTTTTTTCTGAGGCTTATACCATACAACCTAGGTCTCTATGCATAGGACAACATCTAGCCGCAGAGATTCCCGGCTAGGTTTGCAGGACAATAAAATGCCAGTAATCCGTAAATCAAACAAGCTGATCAATGTGTGTTACGACATTCGCGGTCCAGTACTTCAGGAAGCTAAACGTCTTGAAGAGGAAGGACAACGAATCCTTAAATTAAACATTGGCAATCCCGCCCCATGGGGTTTCGACGCGCCTGAAGAGATCGTACAGGACGTTATTTTGAATCTACCCGCCTCCCAAGGCTACTGTGATTCAAAAGGCTTGTTTTCCGCCCGTAAAGCGGTGATGCAAGAGTGTCAGAAAAACGGAATTAAGAATGTAGGCATTGAAGATATCTACATTGGCAATGGCGTTTCAGAACTTATCGTTATGGCAATGCAAGGTCTGCTAAACGATACCGATGAGATGCTGATTCCTGCGCCTGACTACCCTCTTTGGACAGCTGCAGTAAGTCTGAGCGGCGGTAACCCAATCCATTACCGTTGTGATGAAGAGAAAGATTGGGCACCTGATATTGAAGATATGCGCAGTAAAATTACTGATCGCACAAAAGGTATCGTGGTTATCAACCCGAACAACCCAACGGGTGCTGTATATCCAAAGGCCGTGCTTGAACAGATCATAGAACTTGCCCGCGAGCATAATCTAATCATCTTCGCAGACGAAATTTATGACAAGATCTTATACGATGAAGCGGTACATACTCCACTAGCATCACTTGCTGATGACGTTCTGTGCATCTCCTTCAATGGCCTATCGAAATCTTATCGAGCAGCAGGTTTCCGCTCTGGCTGGATGATTGTTAGCGGACCTAAGCACAATGCCCGCGATTACATCGAAGGTCTAGAGATGCTTTCTAGCATGCGCCTTTGCTCAAACGTACCAACCCAACACGCCATTCAAACGGCTCTAGGTGGATACCAGAGCGTCAATGAATTGATTGTATCGGGCGGCCGACTTTACGAGCAGCGCAATCTAGCTTGGAAGATGCTTAACGAGATCCCAGGCGTAAGCTGTACAAAACCAGAAGGCGCGTTGTATCTGTTCGCGAAATTAGATCCAGAAGTTTATCCGATCAAGAATGACGAGAAGATGGCTTTGGATCTACTACTTCAACAGAAAGTCCTTATCGTTCAAGGCAGCGGCTTTAACATGCCGGATACTCAACATTTCCGGTTGGTATTCTTACCTCGTAAGGATGAGCTTCAGGACGCTATCGAAAGGATAGGCACCTTCCTCAAAACCTACGAGCAATAAACAGAACGGCCATCTTCGATGGCCGTTTTTTTTTAATCCCATTGTAATAAGACCATCCTAGACTAAGCTCTATATTGTGTATTCGCCTTTAGAGTAAATAGGATAATCAATGTTTATAAAGGTAAGAAAAAACTGCGGTATCTATATGGAACACAATGGCTTAGAACAGCGCCACCTTGTTCCTGTTACATCAAACTTTCTGATCAACTTAAATCACGTCGCAGAAGTCTCTTTCTATACAATCAAAGAGTCTAAAATCCGTTACGACCTCGAACATCATGAGGTCACCATACCTCCTCATACCCGTGTTATTCACGTGCAAATGAACTACCTATATGGTTCTTACAAAGAGACCGTTAACGACAAAAAAGGCCGTTTGGTCGACCGTTGTTACTACAAACTCTATTTTATGCCAGAAGAGATGGGACAATATGAAGGCATCCGATCTCAGATCGAAGGGCTTGTCCTAAACGAAGATTAGTTGATTAAAAAGCGGCCACCAGCCGCTTTTTTTTGCCTAATAATCAAAAACTTCTTGCAAAAAACATCATAGAACTCTAATTATCTATTTAGAGCTTTTTGTTGATACGGGTATTGGTGCGCAGAAAGCTCAATAACAAGAATCTGATCTCTAAGGAGTGCATATGGAGATTCGCGAACTACTTGAGCAAACAGACAAACTGCCCAATGTTCCTGAAGTCGTAAGACAGCTTATTCAACAACTAAATAATCCTGCTGCAGACTATGGCGAAATTGCTGAAAAAGTAGCACAAGACCAAACCCTCTCTCTTAAAATTCTACGCTTAGTAAACTCCGCTCATTTCGGCTTGAGCCGTAAAGTATCTTCAATCGATGAAGCTGTTGTAATGCTGGGCATGGTCCGCCTAAAAACGCTGGTAATCGCATCAGGTATCGCGGGCTCCGTTAAAGAAATCGAAGGCTTAGACCTTAAAAAATTCTGGAGTGAATCATTCCGAGTGGCAGCACTATCTAAATGGTTTGCCGAACGCGATACCGAAGTTGATCCTGATATCGCCTTTACTGCTGGTTTGATTCACAACATTGGGCGCTTATTGCTACATCTTTCCCAGCCAATGCGTGCACAAGCGATCCAAACACTTATCGATGAATCCAACTGCAACTGCAGCCGAAGCGATGCAGAGATGGAGCGTCTTGGCTTTACTTCACCTGAAGCAGGCCAAGCTCTATTAGATATGTGGAGTTTCCCAGCAGAGTTAGGCATTGCTGTTCGTCAACACAAACAGCCTACCTCTTTTGAAGAGCCATCATCACTGGCTGCTGTGGTAAATCTAGCTTGCGTTGTGAATTCAGCGATCCGCAACAAAGAAAATCTAGAATCACTGCAGGGTAACTTCCCTCAAGATGTAGCTACGCTAGCAGGTGTATCTGCTGATACATTTGGTGATCTAGAGGAAGCGCTCAACCTTGATTCAGGTTTGGATGGGCTAGCTGACTAACTTCAGCTTTAGCCATTAAAAAAGGCAGCCTAAGCTGCCTTTTTTAATTCTATTACTGCTAAACCGCTTCGGTTCCGGTTGCGGTAACGGCTTTGATACAAGAGATAATATCTCTTACATCTTGCAATGCTCGATGACGTCGAAATTGCGCTTTCGCTAAGAAGCCAAACTGAATAAGCTGTTCTTTACTTAAAATTCGATCTAACCCCGCCATCCGGAAGCTTGGCTGGATACCGGTCGCTTCAAATAAGCGCGTTAACCAAAACAGATCAAACTCAAATGCATCGCTAATCAGCGTTTTACCTTTAAGCTTTTCATTTAAGCGAGAACAGGCTTGTTTGATATCAAGCCCTTTGCTGACGGCCTCATCACGATCAATCCCGTGTACCTCTTCAGCATGCTCATCCCAATATCGCCAACCTGCAGCAGAATCTGGATTAATCAGAAAGTTATCTTGCTCGCCCGTCTCATCATTGATCCAAGCGATTTCGATAGGATAGGACTCAGCACCTAACCCGCTTGCTTCCAAATCAATACAAATTAACTCCACTCACTTCTCCCTTACGTATAACAACACTTTAAGGCTTTTTTCGGGTTCAGCTTCCGGAAAATCTTCCGGATTATTTAAACGTTCAACAAACTTAAAATCAGGGCACTCTTCCAACATCAAATTCTTTAAAAACTCAGTGCCGTTTTTCGGGTCGTTATGACAGGCCAGAACTTGGCCACCTTCTTTAGTTAATTCGTTCAATCGACGAATAACTTTACGATAATCTTTTTCAGCAACAAAACTTCCTGGCTGGAAACTTGGCGGGTCGATTACAATCAAATCGTAAGGACCGTATTGCCTCACGCGCTTCCAAGACCTAAATAGATCGTACGCCAAAAATTTAACCCGGTCTCCTTCTAAACCATTTAAAAGGTGATTTTCCCGCCCCGTATTAATCGCGCCTCGGGACATATCTACATTCACCACCTGCTCAGCACCACCAGCAAGGGCTGCAACCGAAAAAGCGCAGGTATATGAAAATAAGTTTAGCACGCGCTTACCGCCCGCATTGTGCATCACCCATCTACGCCCTTCACGCATATCCAAAAATAAACCGCTATTTTGGTTGCGTTGGGGTTTGACCTGATAAAACAGGCCAAGTTCCATCGTATTCATCTGCTCAGGCACTGAGCCCCACGCAACATTTTGCTGGGCTTCTTTACCCCGAGAACGCTGCTGAATCACTAAGCCTTCGATTTCATCTACACTCTTGAGGGTGTCGCTTAATTCAGCAACCCACTCAGGTTCAACTTCTTTGTACAACCGAGCTACGGCATAAGGAGGAAACCAGTCAATTACCAGATGCTCAAACCCCGGAAAACAGTGCCCACGCCCATGAAAAATCCTGCGCGATTCACCCATCGCTAATGGTATTTGCTGCTTTACGACTGTTAAGACTTGCTGCATCTGAAATCCTGTATCCAAAGGGTCATAAAAAGGGGCTAAATTATAGGCTCGGGCGTAAATGGACACCAGCAATAACAGGACAAATAGACTTGAAACTTTTATCATTCACCCCTATCTAAGCAATGAGCTTAAACAATAGGAAATCTTTCACTTATGATGCGTATCGGCTTATTTCTATTAACTAACATCGCTGTGCTAATCGTTGCCAGCATTACCCTTAATCTACTGGGTGTTGACCACTATGTTTCCGGTGCTGGCCTTAATATGACCAGTTTGCTGATCTTCTGTGCTGTCTTCGGTTTTGCAGGTTCATTCATCTCGCTATTCCTATCTAAGAAAATGGCGAAAATGACAACAGGCACAGAGATCATTACCCAAGCACGTAACTCTGATGAACAATGGCTTTTAGATACTGTTGCTGAGCTTTCGGAAAAAGCGGGTATTAAAATGCCTGAGGTCGGCATTTTTCCTGCTCAACAAGCAAACGCATTTGCAACGGGCTGGAACAAGAATGACGCATTAGTTGCTGTTAGCTTAGGTCTGTTGCAGCGCTTCCAGAAAGAGGAAGTAAAGGCTGTAATGGCCCATGAGATTGGCCATGTAGCTAATGGTGATATGGTTACAATGAGCTTAGTTCAAGGCGTTATAAATACTTTTGTAATGTTCTTTGCTCGCATTGCAGGCTACGCAGTAGATAGCTTCCTTAAAAGTAACGATGAAGAAAGCCAGCCAGGTACTGGTATTGGTTACTTCATTACTGTAATTGTCTTCGAGATCATTTTTGGAATTTTGGCTTCGTTTGTTGTTTCTTGGTTCTCTCGTTACCGCGAGTTCAGAGCAGATGAAGCAGGAGCAGACCTATCTAGTAACCATGCGATGATCGGCGCACTGCAACGTTTGAAAGCTGAATATGAAATGCCAGATCAGATGCCTGGCCAGCTAACTGCCTTTGGTATTAGCAGTCATATGAAGTCTGGCCTGATGGAATTGATGTCTAGCCACCCTCCGCTTGATAAGCGTATTGAAGCGCTTCAGAAGCGAGGCTAAGCATAAAAAAATCCCCGGCAAGCCGGGGATTTTTTTATTACAGCGTATTTCCATCGATAAACTGTCTATACCGAATAACCTTCTCTAACTGCCCTGCATCGCTCAATCTATATTTATAGATCTTATCACCTTCTCGATAGATGCCTCGGCAACGAAACTCTTTACCTTCCATGCTTAAACAGATTTCATCTTTGTTATTTACTTTCCAGATGCCCTTTCTTTCTTCCCAGTATCGCTCTTGCTGAATCTGCCCATTTGCAGCGTAGTACGTGAAACTGCTACTACCAGATATAACATTGAAGGATTCAACAGTCTTTCCTACAAACAATGCCTTTATTTCTGATCCACTCAAGCGAGTTAAAGGACCATCGCTAGGCTTAACCTGACAACCCACCAGCATAACTATTGCACTCACCCCAAGTATTGTTTTCAAAGTTGTCATCTTTATCTCCGATTACATTCCGACCAAAACCGGTCAATACAAGTCTTTAATCCACTAGCAAAAAAACTACCCGCAAAGTCATGTCCCTGCTCGGGTAAGACACAAAGTCGTGGGTTACTTACATCTAATAATTGGCCTTTCAATTCAGCCAATTCTTTAAACCAAGTGTGAGCACGCTCAAGCCGATTCATTCCTTGTGCTTTATCTACACGCGCCCCAGTCCTTAAACTTTTATCACGCACCGTATCCTGCTCCCCTACGGCCACCATTAAAGGCAGTGCTAGCATTCGGTCTAATTGCGCTTTCCCCATCCATTTGGGTATGTCTCTTAACCCATAAGGGTAGGTATCCTCATGATTAGGGATGGTGTACCAACCTGCACTACATATCACCAGCGAGGCTATTTTGTTTGGGTGGAAAAGTGCATATCGGTGCGCAAACTGTGCGCCACCCGAATATCCACACAATTTAATTTTAAATTCCGGCAACCCCACATGCTTTCTAAATGCGATCAGAAGCGTATTCAACGCAATATCAGCTCGAGGCATATAAGGGCCTTTAGATAACTTCTGATATTGTGGAAAAACTCCTTTCTCAAATTCAGGCACCACTAACCAACAGCCAAATTTATCAGCAAGGGTTCTAAAAGCTTCCAACTGATCCTCGTACTGCCGGGAAATTCCATGCACCGCAACAATGACCTGAGTATCATCCTTCAGCTGTTTTGGACGATATAACCTCGCAGGCAATGATTTAACTGACGGGTAAATACAACGAACAGCAGCGCCTGGAACAGGTATTTCAAGCAAGCTCATGATTCATCCCTCTTGGAAATTCAACAACATTGCTAGGTTTAGCATCGTCACTTGCTGAAACTTTAATCTCACCATTAGTCAGAGCTATTAACTCCTCCAGCTCCTCGGCAATAACAATAGCTCCATCAAAGCGATTGAACACATCCACCAACATGTTTCTAATATCAGGGCTTTTTAACGCAACATCAGAATCGATAAGCAATAGTTTTGGGCGCCTTAGCAAAGCTCTTGCAAGTTGAACCCTAAACCTTAAATTGCTGGGTAAATTTGCCCCTCTTTCAGCAATTTTTAATTCGCTTCCTTCATCAGAGCAATACCCCTGCAAACCGGTTGTTGCAAGAACCTGCTCGGTAAACTCTTCTGACCTTTTCCTTGCACCATAGAAAAGGTTACTACTTAGCGTTCCTTTCAGTAGAGGAAGCTCTGGACTTACAAGTGAGACTGTTTGAGCCCAGATGGATGGATGAATCGCTGAACTCCTTCGGCCACAAAATCTGAGTTTCCCATTCGTAATAGGAGCAAGTCCTGCTAAAGCCTCCATGAATGAGCTCTTGCCCGCTCCTTGATCACCTCGTAACAACAAGCGGTCTTGTTCACTAATTACAAAAGAGATTGGGCTGAAACGCTGCTTAACGGCCATACCTTTTGACTCAACTTTAAAAGCCTTTTTAGGCAATCGACGTTTACTCTGCTGACCTACGATATCGCGCTGCAAAAACGCACCTAACTTATCTTCTGATACCTTTTTTAAGGTCCACAGCTCATACAAGCGGCTAAGCCTTCTAAGCTGATTAACTAAATACAAAGACGCTACTAGCAACACAGGAATATAAGTTTCTGCAATAAGCCCTGCCTGACTAAGATTTAACCCCTGCATCACGATAACAAGCACAGATATAAGTAGAATTGCTTCGTTAAAGCCTCTGATAAGAGAAGACGCATGAGCTTTACGCATCTGACGTGTTTTTAATCGATCAGCACTACGAGAAAACTTACGCTGCTCTTTTCCTGATTGGTTAAACAACCTGATTAATTTAAAGAGGGCTAATCGCTCATTAGTCGCATTTATTAAACGCCCTCTTTCACGCCTAACACACACCGTCGAATAATATAAGCCCTTACCTAAATAAAAATTCCCTAAGACAGCAAAAGCCAACGGTATAAAAGCTGTTACTAACAAAGTCCAATGAATCTGACTGAGCGCGATAAATGCAGCTAATAACCAAATTCCCAATACAAGCAATGGAGCAATACCTTGCACCATCCAATTGCGAATAGGCGTCATATCCCCAGTCAACCGCAATAAAGTACCGCCTCTGTTAAGAGCTTCATCACTCACGGGTAGTGCCAAAGTGTGTTTATAAACTGTATTTCGTAACTCACAGATATAAGCTTGAGCCATACGTTCAGCGAAATAACGTTCACAATATCTGGCCGCCGCTAATCCGAAAATTGCAGCTAACACAATTGATGTAATACCCAGATCAAAAGAAAACTGCTCGTGGCCCAACTGATCCTTAGCTAAGGTCATTAAGCCTAGGAAACAGGCAGTCTGTATCAATCCAATTAGGATCAAACCACCTATTCCCTTCCAACGTTGTTTAGATAGCATAGGAGGTAACATAACTATGATCCCTCTCCAAACTAGCCATCAATGCCTTCGCTGTGCTCACTTTACGCAAAGCATCCAAGCTATAAATAGGCAAACCAAGGCTATCTTGTACTTCATCCGCACATAATTCTGCACGTGTGAATAAACCACCTAAGCCATAAATTGGAAATCCAGCTTCAATCATTTTTTCAGCACAAAATGCGGCAGCGGTTGAGCTATCTGCAGCGACCATAGAAGCACTGACTTCCTTAAGTAAACGGCCATTCGCTATAAGTGCTTTATTTTGTGGCTGTAAAACCCCATCAGCTAATTCAACAACCAAAAGATCCGCATCAGCTTGAACCGCATCCATTTTTAATCTTTGAAGCAACTGAACTAACTTTGTTTCACTTAGATTAACTGTGGTTGGGTAACCCGCATCAAGGAAATCTTTCACTTGAAAAGCCCCAGCATCAACCATTTTCCAATAGTCAGGCCCTGACCCTGTACCCGTTAACTTCGCAGCTGCGGCTTTATAACCGGCTTTGGTAAAGCCATTAATTAAAGAAGATGCCATTGAGGTTTTACCACTGTTCATATCACTGCCGACCACCAACAAAACAGGCATTTCATTAGCCGATGGATGCAGATAAGCATCTTTAAGCGTACTGTAGTTCTCTAAGTTAATTTTCTGCCCTTGGCTATTAACTAACACCCCTAAAACGGTAATTTCAGTCGCGGCTTTCACCTGAGCGCTTTTACTAATTACATCTCCGGCAATACCACCGGCAGCAACGAGTTGAGTTTTACCTAACTGTTCCGGAGACTTGGCATAAAACTGATCCGTAGCATAACGATCACCCGCAGCGACAATAATAAGATCATCCACAAAAAGGTGCTCACGGCGTCCATAAGGGTTTTCAATCCGGGTGTGCTGACGAATACGGTCCACTCTCGCTAATAACAGATCTCCTGTCTCAGGCAACAGTTCCGCAACGTCAGTAACATCATCAAAGTTAACGTTACGCGTGATATAGCTTCTTTTAACACGATTCAGATCAATCATTGTTCACCTCACTTTTGTTTACGTAGTTTGTAAACAATTCGGGATATTCTCTTTGCTGTCGCTCTTTCTGGTGTTAACAGGGCTTCCAATTCCACTCGCTTCGTTTTTCCAGAGCGGCCTCTCACTTTACGCTCTACAACCAGACCTAATTCAGGAGCGTATTCAATATCATGAGTTTCCCTGACCTTGGCAATCACCTCTTTCCAAAATACCGAGCGTGCACAGTTATACTTGTTGGTTTTGTATTTTTTCTTTTTCAGCTTGAAGCGACCTTCACCTTGATAAGTACAACGCCAATGACGAATGGAATTGCCTGATTTAGAGCTTTGACGAGTCATTTCAAACTGAGCTGCATCAGCTTTTCCAAACGGGATCAAAGTTTCAGGCGATCCGAACTTCAATGTATGCGAATAGCCTTGAGTGCGATCCGGATACTTTTGATAACTCAAAACAGGTACAACAGGATGAATTGATCGCTTATATAAGCGCTTTCTCTGGTCTTCCCAAACCTCCCAACCAGTGCCTTTTTCTATAAGCTTCTCTACTTTTCCATCACTGTAGATAGCCACAGTGCCAATATCATTACTGGCAGCGATGGTTCCGGCGTACCCTACAAAAAACATTGCCATCAATGCTCGTTTCATCACCCTTAACCCCTAATCAAAGCTTCTTAACTAGCTCAACTTTTACTCGTAAACCACCTAACTCACTGGCTGATAGAGTTAGACTTCCTTCATAAACTCGTGCGATCGACTCACAGATAGACAACCCTAGGCCGTGACCAGGCAAATGTTCGTTTTCATCAACCCTGACTCCGCGCTTATTTGCCTGTTCGATCTTACTTTCACTAATACCTTCACCATCATCGTCTATATAAAAGAACCAATGATTACCATCCGTCTCTACTGTAATTCGTACTTCTGACTGCGAATACTTCCATGCGTTATCTAGTAAATTTCCTAACAGCTCCAACATGTCGTCTCTATCAAAAGGCAGCTTGTCATGCTCACTGTTTACGGATAAAGCCAGCTTCCTGTCATGAATCTGGTTCAGCAGGACTTCTAAGTGAGGTAGTTCTTCTGCAAACGAAAACAGATAGCCCGGCATTGGCGCACCAGATATACGCGCACGTCTCAATTCAGAATCAATTCGGCGATGTAATTGCTCAATGCTCTTATCTATGGCTTTTCGCTGCGCAGTATCAGTCAACATTGATGCATGTATCTTTAATTCTTGTAGAGGCTTCTTAAGTTCGTGCGCTAAATTACCCAACGCCATACGTGAACGAGACAACTGTTCTTCTGAGCCTGACACCAATTTCCGAATAGACTCAACCAACCCAGATATCTCTTGCGGGACATCTTCAGGGAAGCTCAGTTCACCGGTATTTTTATTGTTTTCAATCGCCTCCTGAACGGGAGCTAGGCGATTAAAACCCGTCCGAATGACATAGCGCTGCCATAGAACAAAGCCAAAAATAGATAAACCGGCGACAGCTACCAAGATCCACTCATAGAACCGCTGTTTCTGTTCAATCAAGGTGATATCTTCAGCCACCCACAAACTGAAGGTTTGGCCTTTTTTGGTGAACGCTTCTTGATAGACCAACCACCTTTCACCCGCATTCTCGAAATATTGATATTCTTCTGTATCACCGGAAGAAAAAGCCGAAACATCAATTACGGTATCCCACAAAGATCGAGAACGGATTTGCTCTTTGTTCCAGCTTAAAATGAAGTAATGGCCTGAGCGGACACGCTGGTAAACAGTCGGTAAATATTTCTCATCGACCTGCCAAGTAGAATCTTTTTTATCAATAGATGTAATCAAGCTTTCTGCATCTTGCTTAAGACGACTGACCACCAAATCATCTACAAGAATGTGAACACTGCGATCAATAATAAAAACCAAGACCATTAATAGCGGCAAGACCACCAGTAATAATCGGTTTCGGATACGCTGCTCTAATGAGATCATTCGAGTCATGGCTTAGCCCTTTAACCTGTAACCTTGACCACGAAGGGTCTCGATAATCCCTTTGCCAAAACGCTGTCTGAGTCTATTTACATAAACCTCGATAACGTTACTGTCTCGCATCTGCTCTTCTTCATAGACATGCTCGCTAAGGTGGGCTTTTGAAAATACCTTTCCAGGATTCAACATCAGGTATCTAAGTAACCGAAACTCTATCCCCGTAAGCTGAATAGAATTCCCATCCTTATCCTGCACTTGCTGCGTATCTGGATCCAAAGACAAACCGCACACCGAAATAACTTGAGATGCTCTGCCGAAATAGCGTCGAATCAACGCCTCTAAACGCGCTAACAATTCTTCAGCGTGATACGGCTTACCCAAATAATCATCTGCACCTGCTTTAAGGCCATCAACGCGCTCCTGCCAGCTATCTCGAGCGGTTAACACTAACACCGGTGTCATATCACCCATAGCACGCATCTGTTGAAGAACCTCTAAGCCCGAACACTTGGGCAAACCCAGATCCAAAACAATCGCATCGAATGATTCCTCTTTAATTCGAAACAACGCATCTTCACCGTCATAGGATTCTTCAACCGCATAACCACTTCGTTTTAAAACCGGCTTTAAGGCTTCAACTTGTGCGATTTCATCTTCAACTAATAAAATCTTCATAGCCCTACTCTTCAAACTGCTCTTGGAGGAACAAACCGGTTACTGCATCAATCTCAAACTCCACTACAGAGTTACTTTTATTGATAACTTCCACCGAATACACATAACTGTCCTCACCTTCGCGGCTGAGGGATAGATCCAATAATCTTGCGTCACTAATCTCTGGATGGAGCGATAAGATCTCTTCAAGAGGCATTACTTTTCCATCTTTCACTAGCTTTAATACTTCATCCGCACTTAGCTCTTGAGCTTGTGCTAAAGGTGCTACAAGCACGGACAGTAATAAAATAATTCGTATCAACATTCAGTCGGTCCGATCAAAATCTACGCTAGTTTTATTGGCAGTATAAACAAGCTTTCTTAAATCAAACTTAAAAAACCGGCAGATTTGTTAAGGAAATAGAGCCTTTTGATTATAGTCACAATTTTTACAATAAAATCATAAAGTTATACCTTTAAAAATCTTTATAAAATCGTCTAAAACTACCTAAAACATAAAAAAACCGGCAAGTGCCGGTTTAAGAAAGGTTCGTTATTTTAAAATTAGTAGGGCCAGACAAAAGGCAAAAATATTGCGGTAAAAATACCGGTTAATCCCATACCCAGAGATGAGAATGCTCCGGCAACAGGGCTGATTTCAAAAGCCCTAATAGTGCCAACGGCATGACCGTTAATGCCCAACACTAGGCCAACTAAACGCTCATCAGTGACGTTTAATCTTGAAGCTAATAGATCAACGAAAAATACAGCAAACACGCCTGTCGCTAATAACCCACCCATCATTAATGATACAGAACCACCCAGCTGCTCCGTTAAACCTATAGCTATTGGCGCCGTAACTGATTTTGGTGCAATTGAAGCCAGCACCTGATCACTAGAATCTAAGCTGAAAGCAATTAAGACGGCATAAACCACAGCTAAGCTTGCGGATATAGGTACCGTTAACAAAATTTGTCGCCATGCAGCTCGGATATGATGGCTCTGTTGATACAGGGGCACACCTAAAGCGACCGTAGTTGGTGCAATAAGTACAGATAACCATTTTGCCCCTGAGTAGTACTCTTCGTAACTAATCGATAATCCAAATAGAAACAGCGCCAAGAATGAAGCCGCTAATAACATTGCCGGACACCAAACGGGCTTTCCCATTTTATTGAAGAAATATCCGCCCAAAACAAAGGAAAACAACGTAAGTCCGATTGCAAATAAAGGCGTTTCAAGGAAGTGCGGTATCAGGCTTGATAGTGAATTTTCAGTCATCTTGGCTTTGCTCCAATCGACCAAATTTCACTAATAGCAAAGATGTCAAAACACTCAGTAAGGTCCCCACACCTAATGCCAAACCAAGATTTAACCATTCACCTTTAAACTGCTCTCCTAAAAAGAACACACCAACAACACCAGGAACGACAAAAAGAACCAGAGCGGAGATCAGTTGCTGACTTGCTGTTGCAAGTTCATCACTTACGGAGCCTCTGATCATTAACCATAGGGTGATGAGCAACATACCGATTGCAGCGCCATGAACAGGTAACTGCAGCAGATAGCTGATTGCTTCCCCCAATATGAGGAAAGCAAACAAAATAAACATACCTAAAATCATAAAGATAGCCTGAAAGGGAATGCGCTGGCTGCTTAGATTAAATCAATTTCTTATGAGTTTTTTAACGTCATAATCTCTTGTTTAAGATCTGCGACCTCTTGCTCTAGCCTAGCGATTCTCTGTTGCAGAGTAAGATTGTGATCGTCAGTATCCGTTGCGGCCATTTCAACATCAGCATCTTCAACCGTACCGCTGAAAAGATGGACGTAACGTGATTCCCGCTTACCCGGTTCACGCGCTAAGCGCTGAACCAAAGACCCCATAGGGTGATCCGCTAAACTAGTCAACGTAGCTTCTACTTCAGATACGTCCTTAAATTCGCATAGGCGATTTGTTCTAGTTCTTAATTCACCTGGTGTTTGCGGGCCACGAAGAAAAAGCACACAAATAACAGCAAGTTGTTGTGCAGTAAATTGAAGGTCGCTGAACTCGGTGTTGCAAAAGCGGTGCTTAAACTTAGATACACGGCTGCCAAAACCGCTCTCATCACGCACTAAGCGTTTCTCTTTAAGCTCATCCAGTATGTTTTGAACTTCGCTCTCATCAAGTGACAGAACAGGCTCTCGATTACTTTTCTGATTACAAGCGGTTGTTAGGCCATTAAGTGATAGAGGATATTGATCGGGTGTCGTTATCTCTTTTTCCAACAAACAACCAATAACACGAGTCTGTAGTAAAGTTAGATCCATATCCACGGTGTACTTCCTTCTGTTTCAATATGTTATCCACCATAACATATTAGACATGTTTCGGAAGAAAACTGTTTTATGGATCAAAGCGAGATAATTCGTAACTGATTACCCCACCCTTAAATAACTCCATCCTTAATGGTTCTTCTCGTACAAGTTTCACTAAACCAACGCCCGGGGCATACCATTCAGTCTGAGTAATCGGGATATCTTGATACCCGAGTTTAGGGTCAACATAGAGGGTTAAGACTGTAGTCCCTTCAACCCTGATACAACGTTCAAAGGTTCCTGCAGGAACTTCAACGGTATCGGTAACCGACTTAATCTCAAACTGTAAGTTAATATCCCGTTTGCGTGGATCGGGTACTGCGAAAGAAGCAGTCGCATGTAAAGCATAAGGCTTGGTAGGTACCGTCCAACTACGACCTACTTCAAGATCTTTATTATTGGGTAAGATCCTAACGAGCGACTTTTCAAACCTTGGTTGGTATTCAATCAATGTACGACGTGCAGCCCGATAAACCCCTGTATCATCTTTGAGAATATAGTAATCGGTGCCATCACTGGTATGACGCACACTTATCACATCTTCAGTAAAAACCTCTCCCTCTTTAAATTGGGTTTCACCGAGATTCTCGATTGAAAACTCACGTTGGCTTTCTCGATCACCAAATAGCTCGTTAACCTGATATTCCCAAACAACACCTTTCTGCAAAGGGAAATAATCTGTGTCAGGAATATCAGCGCTACAACCCGCTAATATCAAGCTCGCCAGAAAAAAAGTAATTCGCATAATCACAGTTTATTTCTCCGGTAGAGCGGGATCAGGGACTTGAGTAAAATTGATCAGCGGAGATTTTTGCCCCAAAGCATCCTTACGTTTTGCATCTGAAGGCTTAGTAAAGCGCTTTGAAGGCTGTCCTAACTGAGGCTGTCCACTTTTAGTTTTCTTTAACGCTTCTTCAACAGCACCATGGGTCGCTTGATCATAATCGATTCGGAAGGCTCTAGGCTTTTCGTCCAGCTCATCATTTTTAAGATCGGTAAGCCAAATGTAGATATCACCGTCTCTATTTGCTTGCTTATCCGGCTCTTCAATCACCGCATAGTGAAATAGGAACTTATCAGGTAAAGCTGTTGGGCTAGGCCAGCCCTGACTTTGTTTCCACCCCACGTAGCTACAACCGTAGAAAAACAATGCAATGACAACGAGACCCGCTTTAACTGGCCACTTCAATCGCCCACTGATGACCGCCAACAATAACAGTGCCGTTAAAAACACATAAGCCAATGTCAGCACTAGGAGTTCTTCATTCATTTCTGATTCGCCTTAATAATGCTCTTCTGCAGTTTGTTAATATTGGTTACTTTGCCTTGCGTATTCAGGGTAAAACGCAAGGCTGTCAGCTCATCATTTTCAGCTGCCAAGGTTTCGGTGGTGTAACTAATAACCTTCAAAACTGGATTCACCTCTGCCAGATAGACGGTCACCGGCACAGGCTCGTCATTTTCACTTTTGAAGTAATGTAGGTTGATCACATACTCACCTGGAGGCCGACCTCGTATCGTCAGTACCTCCTGATTGATTGGATTCGTAATCGTTTTTCCATCAATCACCTGAGTATCATTGGCGTTACCGCGATCATCTCGGTCCAAGTGCATCAGACCTTGTTGTGTCCGTTTGTAGTAAACCTTTTCACCTTTGGGACCTAAGGCCCAAACATCAATATCGTTAGGGCTACCATCCGGCCAACTCACCGTAATAATAAACTCAGCTTTAGGATCAATAATCCCCGACTTTGCCGGCGGATTGAGCAGTAACAGAGCAACCAAAAACAAAAAGGTAAAAGTCAGCAATGCGTTGAAGAGCAGATCGGTAAACGGATCTATTTCAAAGTTTGATCGCTGCCCAAAGAGCTTCATGACGCAGGCTCGCTATCTGCAGAACTATTTTTTTGCTGACCTAAGGTGATGCTTAATGCCACAAAACGATCAGCCATACGGTCCAGCAGTAAATATTGAACACTTAATAGCATGCTGCAGGTTAAACCAATCAAGGTAGTACTCATGGCGATGCCCATACCATGAGTCATCTGTTGCATTAAGGTTTTAACATCATCAATCGTCAGATTTTCCAAGCCAGAAACAGAACTCAGCATGATGATAAAGCCTATCACCGTACCTAAGAGCCCCAACTTGACCATGACACCCACAACAAACCAGCCTACTTGGTGAGAGCCTCGAGCCCCTTCAACAAGTAGCTCGGCTAATAGTCCTTTATCTGCGTTTTGATCATGTAACTCTTCATCAGACACATTGAACAGGTAATCCTGTGAAAGAGAGAGACCATCTGGAAAAGCTTTTTCCTCGGGGGTTAACCCCGTCTCTTGGCGGCGGATATAGTAATGATCCAACATCGAGAACTGTTGAGAGAGATAAAAGCTGCGATAAGCACAATGGCAGCTCATGCCTACTAATAACACTAAGATGAATATGCAAACGCGGGTTTGATCTTGCTGAATGATCTCCAACAGCACTCCTTGATCCCAACCGACATAGAAGCCAAAAAGAATCACGCCAAATAATAAAGCCCAGTAGAGCAGAACTTTATATTGCACAGGATTGTACATACTAAGCATCCTTACACATTCAGTTATGAGCGATCTCTAATACTACTAATTTATTTCGCTGCTCGAGGCAAACTAAATACCAACAAACTATCCCCTGTGGGGTAGCCTGCGATTTTATTTCCGCCTGCGGCAACAGCAATGTACTGACGACCATTGTGGCTATAACTGACCGGCGGCGCATTAACACCATAGGACTGTTTATAGCTCCAAAGCTTTTCGCCTGTCGTAGCATCTACCGCAAAAAACTCACCATCACCCTCACCACTGAACACTAAATCACCGGCTGTTGCCAAAGTTCCACCGAGCATGGGCAAACGCGTTTTCTTCTGCCAGCTCAACTTACCGGTTTTTAAGTCGACCGCCGTTAGAGTTCCATAACGTTGTTTCTCATCAAACTCAAAATAGCTATAGGTTTGCCAAGGTAGCTCTGAATTCAGTTTTAAAGGTTTGCGGTAATAAGTTGCTGGCATGTGAATACCTGCAATATAGACTTGCTGCTTATCTGGATTGAGTGATACTGGAGACCAATTGCTACCACCTGCGATTCCCGGAGCAATGGTTACCCCTTCCCCAGTTGGATCAGCAAATAAGTTAATTTGAGGCACAAAAGGATCAGATTTAAACAGCAACTCACCGGTTTCTCTGTTAAGTACGTAGAACCACCCGGTTTTTCCCGCTTGTCCTACTGCTTTTACAGTTTCACCTGCCACAACGGTATCAAATAAAACTGGAGGGCTTGAAACATCGTATCCCCAACGATCATGTGGCACTTGCTGGAAGGCCCATTTAAGCTCTCCATTTGTACTATCAATCGCCACAATACTCGAGGTATGAAGGTTATCACCCGGTCGAGTTGAACTGTCCATATTAGGTGCGGGATTGCCTGTTCCGGCAAACAACCAACCGGTTTCTTCATCTATTGCCGGCGTGGTCCATATAGACCCACCGCCGAGTTTCCAACTATGTTTAAACCTTTGAGCAGCCGCTTTTTCCGCTGCAATATCACGATTAAGCGTTAAGCCACTTGTCGTGGTTTCTTGCCAATCACCCACCCAGTGCTCACCATCAACACTGTACCAACGCCACAACTCCTTACCGGTCTCCATATCAAAGGCAGATAGAAAACCACGCAATCCCGTCCGGCCATCGCCAATACCAACAACCCTTAGCCCTTTTTCAGTATCAAGATGTAAACCATACCCAGCCCCAGTACTACCGACGATTACCATATCCTTGTAAATCTGAGGGGCCATATTGAAACTATGGCTTGTGCCACCAGTAATCTTAGCGTCCCCGCCAAGATCCATTCCCTGTAACAATCCATCAACGCTTTCCTGAACGGAGAGCTCTAAATCTTCGACTTTGTTCTGCCATACCAGTTCACCCGTGGTTTGATCTAATGCGATCAGCTGTCCATCTATAGTTGCCTGAAAAACCTTACCTTTAGCTACAGCCACACCTCTATTTGCTGGCCCACAGCAACTTTTCTTTTTCGGTTTTGGATGCTCATAACGCCACACCTGCTTGCCATTCTCAGCATTCAGCGCAACGACATGATTGAAAGGAGTCGATATGTATAAATGATCACCAACTTTTATAGGGCTCGTTTGAAAGCTCGCTTTGATACCGCTATCAAACTTCCAAGCCAACTGAAGTTTTTCTACATTGGTTCGGTTTATTTCTGTAAGAGAACTAAAGCGCTGATTCTCCAAACCATTGCCATAGATTGCCCAATCATCGGCAAATACGACTTGGGATAAGACACTCCCAAGCATTAATCCTAAAAGCTGGTTTGGCACTCGCATAAGTGATTCCTTAATACGCATGATGTTGTATAAATCGATCAAAACAGGATCGACTTTGATTACTTAAGCATAGAACTAAACTAACTTTTCCTTTTAAAAATCAACAGCGTTAACTTGACCACAAAAGGCGGGTTTATTGCCCGATACACAAACACGTTATCTACCTACAATATGAAACATTCTTTTAAGGCATAGATACCAAGACAAAGATTCTGTTTACTGATGAAGTCGATAAAACTTAACTTTCTACTAATTTCTCTTGTTGCTATTTCGGGAATGGCTGCGCTACTAATCTCTGCATTTATAGCTTTATATAAGACAGATGCAGACTCACGGAAACATGCTCAAGAGATATCTGCCATCGTAAAGCAACAACTCGAGTTTCAGGTTTTAAAAGTTCAAAACGATGTAATGGCGCCAGAGCACTTCCCAGACTTTTTCCTATGGAAGCACTCTTCAGGCTTCACTGGGTTCTGCGTTTCCTTTGAAAATAATACCGGCGAGGTAGCACGTAGTCTCTGTACAGGTGATTACACTGAGGATGAATGGCCTTTATGGTTTGAAAGCTTCTACCTAGCACTGTTCACTTCAGCAGAGGAAACACGTTCCAGAATCACCTCAGAAATTGGTATTGAAGGTGACATTGTCGTTTCTCCTAGCAAACCAATTTTGTTGCACAATGCCTGGAATAACATCATGACGTTGATGGAATTTTCTATCATCGTCGTCGTA
Organism: Neptuniibacter sp. QD37_11; assembly: GCF_047778105.1. Classification (NCBI taxonomy): domain Bacteria; kingdom Pseudomonadati; phylum Pseudomonadota; class Gammaproteobacteria; order Oceanospirillales; family Oceanospirillaceae; genus Neptuniibacter; species Neptuniibacter sp. QD37_11. The sequence continues at coordinate 2,269,554 of NZ_CP180552.1, forward strand.
ATCCTTAGCTTGCTGCTCTATCTATGCCTTCACTGTATTTTAAAGCCGGTTAAAAAAACCCAGCGGGTTTTAAATGAGATGCAGAAAGGTAACTTAAACGCTCAAGTTCCCTCCTCTCATATCAAAGAATGGCAAGAAACCGCGACCGCGATAAATAACTTAGCTGCCAGCCTTAAAGAAACCTTAGATGACCGAAAAGAACTCTCATACAAGCTCCTCAACATCCAAGAGAATGAACGACGATATCTTTGTCGAGAGTTGCATGACGATATGGGGCAATACCTCACAGGACTCAGAGCGATCTCTCATTTCCTGCAACTAGAAGTCGATAGCCAATGCCCAGAACTTTCGCCCAAAGTTAAGCAGGTAAACACGATCTCTGAAGAGATGATGGAGCTGGTAAAAGACTTACTCTTCCGTTTGCGACCTGCAGATTTAGATGAGCTAGGTATCTCTGAGAACTTACAATCGATGATCCAAGACTGGAACACCAAACACATCGATAAAAACTGCTCGATCACTCTAGAAGGTGAGATTAACAGTATTCCAGGGGCAATAGCCGTAAATATCCTTAGAACTATTCAAGAGTGTTTAACCAATATTGTAAAACACGCCTCTGCCAGTGCCGCAGAAGTACATCTAACTTACTACCCAACAGATCATAAATATCTAACGTTAACGATCCAAGATAATGGCAATATGACTCAGCCTGAGCCGCTAATTAAACCGGGGAATGGTTTATTAGGTATCAAAGAACGGATTAATGCGCTTAATGGTGAATTAGAGCTGAGTAAATCACCATTAGGCGGACTCAAAATAGCAGCGAGTATTCCTGTCTGCGAAATTAAGGAATCAAATGAGCACAGTTAATATTCTTCTAGTAGATGACCATGCTATTGTCCGCGAAGGTTACAGAGCACTTCTAAATCGCGAACCTAATTTCAACATTATCGCTGAAGCGGAATCTGGTGAAGAGGCATATTCCCTCTATCAACAACATTCACCTGACCTCGTTCTTTTAGATCTGTCGTTACCAGGGAAAGGTGGTTTAGCGACCCTTTTACAAATCCGCCAGTACGACCCTAAAGCCCAAGTTCTGATCTTCAGCATGCATCAAAACCCGGCAATGGCAAAAAAAGCGGTTGATGCGGGGGCCCGTGGCTACATAACTAAAAGTAGCGACCCTGACATACTCATTCAAGCAGTAAAAGATATTATCAACGGGAAATTAGCTATCAGTGATGATGTCTCACGGGCATTAGCTCTGGAAAGCTTGCAAGGTGAAGCCGCTATCCTTAGCAAACTATCAACTCGAGAGTTTGAAATTCTGCGAATGATGATTGCCGGTAAAACAAAAGATGAAGTAGCCGAGACGCTTTGCATTAGTGCTAAAACAGTCGCCAACAGTTACTACATCATCAAAAGCAAGCTTGAAGTCAAAACCGATATTGAGTTGATCCATACCGCTATTCAAGCAGGCATGCTCTCTCCATCAGAGTTAATACCTGTTTAATAACATGCATTGAGCCCGCTCAATAAAATTCATTCTAAAAGACCCCATAGTCTGCGTATATTTACGTATATACCCTGTAGTATTCAGTTACTACGATGTTAATAAGCCACATCTTTTTTTGATTGTATAAGGAAGGTAAATGCGATTAGTAGTCAGACGCTTAGGCCGAGTCAAACTAATGCTGATTATTACTGCGATCTCTGTCGTGATGGCTGTCATTTTAAATTTATTGATCTCTTATATTTTCAATTATCAAACACCTTTAACACAAAGCATGTTGAGGGCTGCAATAATTCCCCTGATTATCGCTCCAGTTGTCTCCTGGTATCTTCTCGGTCTTCTTCTTGATTTGGATAAACTCGAAGAAGAGATGAATAAGCTAGCAACCTACGATGACCTAACTGGCCTATACAATCGCCGTTCATTGTTTAAATCCTGCGGTTTACTTCATCGCCTAGCAATGCGAACTAAGGAAGCGTACAGCGTAGTCATCATCGATCTGGATTTTTTCAAAAAGATTAATGATAAATATGGCCACGCAGCCGGTGATACCGTCCTCAAATCTTTTGGAACCGTACTAAAAAAAGTCACAAGAGATTGTGATATCGCTGGACGACTGGGCGGTGAAGAATTTTGTATTTATCTAAGTAACACCCAACAGGACCAAGTAGGCCCCATAGTTGAGCGCTTAAATGATGAGATACAAAATAACTTACCAAAGTGCGATGGCACGCAGATCCATTACACCATCAGTTTAGGTGTAGCAGAGAACAAACCTGGCTTAGAAATGAGCTTTGAAGATATCCTCAATAAAGCAGATATCGCATTATATGCGGCTAAGAATAGCGGCAGAAATAGGATGGTGATATACAGTGATGAACTGGGGGACAAATAAATAATCTGGAGCCTAGCGGGATCGAACCGCTGACCTGTCGGCGTGATGGTGGAGCCTAGGAGGATCGAACTCCTGACCTGTTCGCTGCCAGCGAACCGCTCTCCCAGCTGAGCTAAGGCCCCATATATGAAGTGTGGCTATAGTAATTAGCCCAAAAAACAGAGTCAAGAAAGATTGAAACTCTTAAAGTAAGCTAACTGTTGGAAAAACAGGAAAAAGCGTAAAGAAAACTGAAGTCGGCTGAACCAAACTGGTTTCACCGACTTCTACGCTTACAGAGTAAGTCTATTAACCTTCGATCTGCGCACTTAGTGCACGGTATTCTTTTTCCCAACGTTTCGCTTCTTTCTTAGAAGGACCGCCAAGAACATTAACCGCATGACGTAAACGAGCACGTGTCATATCTGGGCCTAGAATCGCCATCGAATCCATCACAGATACAGTCTGGTTAGTACCGGCTACCGCAATAAACAATGGGAATAGGAAGTCACGGATTTTATAATCCATTGCTTCTGCAAGCTGTTTAAGCTGACCGAATAGACGATCTTTATTCCACTGAGTTTCTGTATCTAGCAACCATACTGAGTACTGTAGCATTTTGCGGATATCATCAAGTTCTAATGATTTATGCGCAAAATCTTCTTCTGTGATATCCAACATGCCAGATAGGAAGAAGCTCGCAAGTGGAGCTACGTCAGACAGTTTTTCAACACGCTGTTGAATCAACGGTACAATCTGCATCAGGTATTCAGGGTTTAGTGCCCACTCCTGATACTTAGCTGCAAATTGCGCTGGGTCTAGGTCTTCACGCAACCATAGACCGTTCAACCAGCTTAGCTTTTCCTGATCAAAGATTGGACCACCAAGAGATACACGCTGAATGTCGAAGTTATCGAACATCTGCTGACGTGTGAATTTCTCGCTCTCATCCGGCATAGACCAACCCATGCGAGCAAGGTAATTCAACAATGCTTCAGGCAAGAAGCCCATACGCTGATAGTAAAGAATACTCGTAGGGTTCTTACGCTTAGATAGCTTAGATTTGTCCGGGTTACGAAGAAGCGGCATGTGGCATAGCTTCGGCATATCCCAACCAAAGTATTCGTAAAGCAACTTATGCTTAGGCGCTGAGTTGATCCACTCTTCACCACGGATAACGTGCGTGATCTCCATTAGGTGATCATCTACAACGTTTGCTAAGTGGTAAGTCGGCATACCATCAGATTTAAGCAGAATTTGAGCATCAACCATGCCCCATTCCAACTCAATGGTACCACGAAGCATATCGTCAACTTCACAGGCACCTTCACCTTCAGGTACAACCATACGCACAACATAAGGTGCGCCCGCTGCTTTACGCTTTTCTACTTCCTCTTCAGGAAGGGCAAGATCGCTTTGCTTAAGTGCAGTGTGACCACCAGCAGCGCGACGAGCAGTACGTAACTCATCCAACTCTTCAGATGTACGGTAGCAAAGGAACGCTTTGCCTTCTTCGACCAACTGCATCGCGTATTTTGCATAGTCAGCTTTACGCTCGCTTTGACGGTAAGGACCGTGAGGACCACCCACATCTGGACCTTCATCCCATTCCAACCCTAACCAACGTAGGGAGTCTAGAATCTTTTGTTCAGATTCATCCGTACTACGTGTTTGGTCAGTATCTTCGATACGCAAGATAAACTGACCGCCATGCTGACGAGCAAAGGCTAGATTGAACAATGCGATATAGGCTGTGCCTACATGAGGGTCACCTGTTGGAGAAGGTGCAACACGGGTACGAACGGTCGTCATTGGTGTCCTTGGAAATCTGATAAAAATGAATAGCGGCAATTATATACTTAGCGGCCCTTTTCGAGCCACTAAGAAATCAATTAGGCGATAGATAATAGGAGAGAAACTATAAATAGTTTTCCCAAAGAACAGCCCCCCAGATCAGACCACCCATAATCAGTGCGACCATCACGACGGCAGAACCTAAATCTTTGGCAAGCCCAGCTAACTCATGAAACTCAGTGCCCGCACGATCGACTACCGCTTCAATGGCGCTGTTGACCAGTTCAAAAGCTAACACCAATAAGCAAGTACAGATTAACGCCGCCAATTGCATAGGGCTTTGCGCCACAAAAAAAGATAGAGGAATAAGCACTGCACTCCCCCAAACCTCATAGCGAAAAGCGGGCTCTTGAATGTAAGCGGCCTTAAGGCCCTGCCATGAATAGATAGAAGCATAATAAAAACGCTTTAGACCCGTATTCTTGGCAGTCGCACCCTGTGGTTTATCGCTCATGGTAAAGTCATTTCCCTAAATTTATCGCCTAGCTTTAGAAGCTAAGGCTATCACTTCTACATTGGATTCCGTACAAATAGTTGGACAAAATCCACCTATGTGCAGCGCAAAATCGGTAGACAGTATATAATCGCCTCTGTTCTTCGATTTTGATTGTATCTACACATTTAATGACCTCTACAACAGATAACCTAAACCGTCGTTTTACCGTTGCACCAATGATGGACTGGACGGACCGCCACTGCCGTTATTTTCACCGCATTTTAAGCCGCCAAGCGGTTTTATATACCGAGATGGTGACAACCGGTGCTTTGATCCATGCCGAAGCAGATAGATTTTTGCGTTATAACACGCAGGAACAACCTGTTGCATTGCAGTTAGGTGGCAGCAACCCAGCCGATTTAGCCCAATGTACCAAGATGGCTGAGGATTATGGTTACAATGAGGTGAATCTTAATGTTGGCTGTCCTAGCGATCGTGTTCAAAACAATATGATCGGAGCCTGCTTAATGGCTCATCCGCAGTTAGTCGCTGAGTGTTTAGAAACGATGCAAGCTGCAGTAAAGATCCCTGTTACAGTAAAACACCGTCTTGGTATCGACGATATGGATAGCTATGAAGAGCTACTCAGTTTTGTAGAGACAGTGCGTGGCAGTGGATGTAATGTATTTATTATCCATGCGCGCAAAGCGATTCTTCAGGGCCTAAGCCCAAAAGAGAACCGTGATATTCCGCCATTGAAATACGACTGGGTTTACCAAATAAAACAGGAATTCCCTGATCTAGAAGTGCATATCAATGGTGGCATCAAGACTCTCGAAGAGTGTCACACACATTTGCAACATGTTGATGGTGTAATGCTAGGCCGCGAAGCCTATCAAAATCCTTATCTTTTGGCAGATGTAGATAACGAGTTATACAACTGCCCTGATGAGAAGATCAGCCGTAAAGGGGCTGCTCTAGCGATGGTGCCGTATATTCAAGAACAGTTAGCAGAAGGTGTTTCGCTGCACCACATCACGCGGCATATGCTTGGGCTATTTCACGCGCAACGCGGCGGTAAACAATTCCGCCGCTTTATTAGCGAAAATGCGCATAAACCTGGCGCTTCAATTGATGTACTCTTTGAAGCACTGGAACGTGTACCAGATTAGAATGGACTACTAGAAAGATGACAAGTCAGTTAGAAAAGCTAAAAGAAATTACTACTGTTGTTGCTGATACCGGTGATATCGAAGCCATTGCTCGCTTTAAACCTGTTGATGCGACCACTAACCCATCTTTACTGCTAAAAGCCGCTGAGCTTCCACAGTACAGCGCTATATTAGAGACAGCTAAGCGCTGGGCGACTGAAAAAGGCGGTAGCGAGCAAGAAGTACTGGACAACATGACTGATCGCCTTGCGGTAGAGATCGGTCGTGAAATTCTAAATATCATTCCAGGTCGCATCTCGACAGAAGTTGATGCACGTTTATCGTTTGATACGCAAGCAACATTGGAACGTGCACGTAAGTTGATCGGCCTTTATGAAGAAGCGGGTATCTCTAAAGACCGCATCCTGATTAAGATTGCTTCTACTTGGGAAGGAATTCAAGCAGCACGTCAGCTTGAGCAAGAAGGTATTAACTGTAACCTAACTCTGCTATTTAGCTTTGCCCAAGCAGCAGCATGCGCAGATGCTGGCGTTTACCTAATATCTCCTTTCGTAGGCCGTATTCTTGACTGGTTTAAAGCGAACGAAGAAGGCGACTTTACGGGTGCTAACGACCCAGGCGTTCAATCAGTAACGAGTATCTACAACTACTATAAAGCGAATGGCTACAACACCATCGTAATGGGTGCGAGCTTCCGTAACATTGGCGAGATCCAAGAGTTAGCTGGTTGTGATCGTTTAACAATCGCTCCAGCCCTAATGCAAGAATTAGAGGACAGCACTGATGAGCTGCCAACTAAACTTGCACCTGAATCCGCAGCTTCCGAGCAAGGTAAACTTTCTTTGAATGAAGCAGAATTCCGCTGGATGATGAACGAAGATGCCATGGCTACAGAGAAGCTAGCTCAAGGTATCCGCAGCTTCGCAGCCGATCAGATCAAGCTAGAGAAACTGCTTCTAGCGGTATAAAACACCCCTGCAGAAATAGCGAAAAGCCCTCAATAGAGAAAATCTACTGAGGGCTTTTTCTGTAGGAACCTGCGAAGAATTCTCATACTTTCCCAGTGGATTATAAAACGACCAGATACGCGAAAGTCGGCGCAGTGAAATGTCTAGACCTTTTCAAGTCGACTAACAAAGTAGATGGTCGTTTTAGAACCCACCCAACGGGGCTTACAGAGCAACTGAATCACTTTGTTAATGATTTTCGACAGGCCACCAGCATGCCTGTAATCATTGCCTCGTGCTTCAATTTCACTGTAAGCCTGGGTCGTATTGGACTTGTTCGTAGGTTCCCCAATCAATATCCTGTCTATACTGATTTCTATGCCACCCTCAATTTTGGCTGAGGAGATCAGATATGGATACCGTTGTACTCCCCTACCCTAAGCTCATGCTGTTTGACTGGCATGGCACCCTTGTCGATACCCACGGCGCAATGTATCAAGCCATCGAAGAGATGCTTGCTCAATTAGACGAGCTAAATCTCACCCGACACATTCTGCCCGAAGAGAAAGCCAAAACCGAAGATGACGAAAAGCTCATCCGTTATATCCGTATCTATCGACATCTGCATCCACGAGTTTTAGCAGAACAACGTATATCCAGAACCGATGTATTTGAGGTTTTGTTTGGTGATAACGACAAAGCAAATGCCATAGCGCACAAAGCTTACAATGACTGCTATCGAAACCACTACGGCAGCGTAAAGCCTTTCCAAGCAGGCATGTATGAGTACCTTACTTATCTAAAGAAATTAGGTATTAAGATCGGTGTTGTTACCAACCGTAGCCGTGAATTTCTAGAACCCGAATTAGAGGCTGTTGAAAATGGCCGTTGGAAAGAGTTATTTGATGTCACACTTTGCGGCGATGAGATGCTGCACTATAAACCCGCGCCTAGCTCGATGATTCAGGCGAGTAAATCAGTCGATGAGCTCGCCGACCAGCATCTCTGGTATGTAGGCGATAGCGTTACCGATATGATGACAGCTACCAAAGCTGGTGTAACAAGGGTCTTTTATAACGGTGCCTTATGGAGCCCTCACTGGTTTGAACAAGTCTTTGCTGAATCGGCCCACCACCAATATGACCCAGATATTATCATTGATGATTTTGACGAGTTACTAGATCTCGTTTTGCAAAGCCGTAATGGCATTACCACCCCAGAATTAATACAGCAACGACCTCCTCGCCTTCCACCAAGAAAACCTCAACCACAAAGGGAAGAACCTGACTGGCACCCTGCTGTCGTGAATCTAACCTACCCTAAAGTTGTTCTATTTGATTGGCATGCCACCCTAGTAGATACCCTTGATGCAATGTATCACGCGGTGGACGATATGCTCAAAGACCTCCGCAATATGGGCCTGCTTGAACATTTAGTAGATTCTGCAAAGTGTAAATCCCCCGATGATCAACGCCTAGTCGATTATGTCCGTGAGAATCTAAGCCTACATCCCAAAATAAAACTCGACCGCAAGATATCCAGAACCGACATCTTCGAGATCCTTTTTGCAGATAACGAGGTTGCTAAGAAACTCGCTCACAAAGGTTTTACTGAGCATTACCGCAAATATTACGGAACAGCCCTGCCCTTTGAACCCAAAGTTCGGAATATGCTAGAAGGCCTGAGAAAACTGGGATTGACCGTTGGCGTCATCACCAATCGCGATCGCGAATTCTTTATTCACGAACTCAATACCGTCGATGATGGCTGGGCACACTTATTTGATACCGAAATTTGTGGTGATGATACAGTTCAACGTAAGCCTCACACTGACCAGATTCTAAAAGCCGCAGACAATCTAAATTGTGATCTAGGCTTGGACATCTGGTACGTAGGAGACAGCACAACTGATGTAATTGCCGCTAAGTCAGCAGGTATCACCAGCGTATTCTTTAACGGCGCTCAGTGGGATCAGCCCTGGCTAAACAAAATATTTCCTGGCAATGAACGCTACCCTTATAAACCTGATGTTGTCGTTAATGACTTTTCAGAGTTTTGGGCGCTGATGCTTTCATGTAGAAAACAGCAATCAAAGAACAATACTTAATTGAGATTAAAACCAACTACTAACGGTTAATAGGCTGCTGTATATTCGCTATCAAGATCTAGTCAACGGAATGGATTCCATTAAGTGCACTTTAAAAAAATCACATATCTTTGCGTCATATTTGCTTGGTTAGCTCCGCTTAGCTCTATTAGAGCGGAGCCCATTGACCTCAAAAAGCTCAAAGTCCCCTTAAGCTACTCTTTAGGCCTTGCTTTCCCCGGTTCCGACCCAGCTCATTACTATCTAATCAAGGATGCGGGCATTGGGATAGTTCGCCTAAGTGTTTCTTGGAAGCATATACAACCGCACAAAAACACCTTTAACTGGGCAGGACTCGATCAACGTATTGCAACTTTGCAGCGCTACAACATCCAACCGTTCTTAACACTGGAATCCAATGCAACTTGGGCTACTAAAGCGAATAGCCAACAGGTTAAAAACGGGTCACCTAAAGACTTAAATGATTGGCACCAATTTGTGACTCAAGTTGTCGATCGATACAATTTTGATGGCCAAAATGATGCACCTAAACTTCTGCGACCAGTAAAGTTTTATCAGGTTGCGAATGAATGGATCAGCAATAAAAACCGCTCTGGCGGCTGGGCCGATTCGACTAACTCACTGATTCAATATATCAATACCGCCTACGTTGCTGTGAAGGCAAGTGATCCCGAAGCAGCCTTTGTTCTTGGAGGTATCGCTTCGTTTAACTTAGATACAATTCTACTGGCTGAAGGCTTAGCTAACTTCCAAGTTCAACAACGATGGTCCAATAAATCTCAAACCTTAATACGCCCTCAAGAAGCTCAATCCGTGGGGATAAAGAGTATCCTCAACGGTCATGTTAGAGAAGTTTTATCCAAAGCCAAATATGATCTAGCTGATGCTCATCTTTACGGCCCCTACCAACGAGATAAAAAACGCATTCAGCTAATCGCTAACGAAACAAACCTGCCAATCCAGAAAATAGTCTCAACCGAATGTGGCGGCCCTTCTTTGGACTACAGCGATAGCTACAACAACCAAGATCATTTTTATGCAGTACTAAATAGAAACCTCCATCTATTGAGTACGGGCTCACCTTTCTGCCTCTGGTTTGGTTTAGGAGAATTAATGACAACCACTTGGGGCAATCGAAAAGTCCCGTTATTTGATAAAAATAACAAAACAAAACCGGGTTACTTTGCTTACAAGTTGTTGGCTTATTTATTTGATGGGGAAGGAAGAATAACAATTGAGCATTTAAAAGATATTTCCTCTCAAGCCTATCAAATTAAGTTCCCCAACAGCCCAACCCACCCAGATATCTACGTGGGATTAAACATTGTTCAGGAAAAATTGATAACGAAGTTAGATAAAGCTGAGTTCGATACTTTATGCATTAATTCTTTGAACACTAGAGGATCATTAACTCGAAATGTAACTAACGTTCTTAACTGCGATAAAGGCATCGTGGCTATAGGTACTAAACTTCCCTCTTTAAGGAAAATACCAAAAACGAATCAGATAAATAAGTAAACCTATTTATCTCGAAATTGCTGAGGAAAAATCCAAACAAAAGCCAAGACAACTGCAATCAGACTAGCCAAAGCAGATACATAGAAAGTGGTGAAAGAACCAAAATCATCCCATAACAAGCCACTGACATAAGCACCAAGTGCGCCGCCCAAGCCAAATCCTACGCTAGAGAATAAGGCTTGTCCCTGCCCATGAGTTTTCTCGGTAAAGTATTGATGAACTAAAGCAATGCCAACGGCGTGAAGTGTGCCGAATGTTGCTGCGTGAAGCGTTTGGGCAAATAGCATAATCCATAAGTTTTCTGGGACTAGGCCTATCAGCCACCAGCGCACTACACAAAGCAGCAAGCTGACTAACATGATATTACGTATGCCCCATCGCTGTATCACCCAATGCATATAAATAAAGATGATCACTTCTGCGATAACACCTACAGCCCAAAGCAACCCTACTTCTGATCGACTAAATCCTACATCGACCATCAAAACGCTGTAAAAGGTGTAGTAAGCCCCGTGTCCGAATTGAACTAAGAAGCAAATAATAAAAAAGACCATTACCTGCGGACGTAGCAACAACTGCATAAAACTACGATTATCCGCTGATATTTGGGCCGCATCTGATTGAGCAGTGGTTGGAGGGATAAACAGCGTATTCAGCCAGATCAGGATCATTAACCCGAAGAGAATCCAAGGCAACCAACGAATATCAATATAATCAAGTAAAGCGCCAAGGCCTGCGACTGTTACAATAAATCCGATCGAACCCCACAGTCTTATGCGGCTATATCGAGCTTTGTCTTTGCCAAGCTGACTTAGGGTTATCACTTCAAATTGGGGAAGAACCGCATTCCAGAAGAAGCTAAAGCCTAACATTACTAAGCCTATCCCAATGGCAGTTGTTTGCCAGAAGATACCGACAAACATAATGCAGGTCATTAACGCACCAAACCGAACTATCTCGACACGTTTGCCGCTTTTGTCAGCCATCCACCCCCACAAATTCGGCGCTACAATTCTAGATAATTGCAGCAAAGCCATTAGTGAACCTATGGTCTGGGCATCAAACTGAAATGATTTGAGATAAAGGCTCCAGTAGGGAACCAAAGCACCTAATAAGGCGAAATAGAAGAAATAAAATCCAGAAAGGCGAATATATTGATCGAACTGCGGCATAAGCTGATCTGTCCCTTTCCTGGCTGATAGAAAATAAAAAGCCGGTTCACCTGAAGGCAACCGGCTATCGAGTAGACTAGATAACTATTTTAACTAGTAAGTGAACTAGATAGTACCGTTCGTCATCATGCCTCTTTTAAAGCATTTAATAAATATTGCGGTAAGCCAAAGCAACCTAAGTGCATTTGAGGGTTGTAGTAACGAGTTTCGATTCCGCTGTTATCAAAGCGCTTCTGCAACTCTGCCAAATCGATCGTTCGTAATGACTCATTATCTGAACCCCACGCCAACGTCATCACTCCACCGATATAGGTAGGTACAGCCGCGGTGTAGAACGATTGGTCTTTGAAGTACGGGCTTAAACGACGACGCGTAGTAATCACTTCATCTTGTTGTAGGAAAGGCACACCGTTCTGTGCGACAAAAACACCACCCTCTGTCAGCAAGTTCTTACACCCTTCGTAAAAACGACTCGAGAATAGCACTTCACCTGGGCCTACAGGGTCAGTGCAATCGGAGATGATTACGTCAAACTTTTCGTCGGTTTGATTAACGTATTCAACGCCATCGGCGATCACGATATTGGCACGTGGATCTTCAAAAGCACCTGCAGAGTGATTTGGAAGATATGTTTTACACATATCGATTACGGCTTGATCGATTTCTACTTGAGTAACATGTTCAACTGACTGGTGACGACATACTTCACGCAGAATGCCACCATCGCCACCACCGATAATCAAAACTCTTTTTGCATTCCCATGAGCCAGAATTGGCACATGCGTTAGCATTTCATGGTAAACAAATTCATCTCTTTCCGTAGTTTGAATAATCCCGTCCAACGCCATAACAGTGCCATAAACGGGATTACGGAAAATAATTAGATGCCAAGAATCCGTTTGTTGCTCGAACAACACTTCCTCTACATCAAATTCCTGACCGTAACCTTTATGGAGTGTTTCTTTGTATAAATTTTCTTTTAAAGACGTTGTCACTTGCTTTACTCGCTAACTAACGAAAAAAGGGGTAGCACCGCTAAACGCACTACATTAATTTAGAGTATAAACCTAACTTCGCAGGCCTTAAATTTTGGTCGCATTTATACCCCGAAAAAGGTAAAAAACAAAGCATTTCCACTCCCTCTAGAGCACAAAGATTCCACATCATTCAACACTGCTATTCCGCGGAGTTTAACCCACTCATCGGACTAACATTTTTATTCAACCCTCATAACATTTTTGATCAAGCAATCAGAAATAAATTTATTATTTGCTACTTTATCCATTTTATGAACTTTTTTTTACAACATTAGAAGCTAGCGAAACACGCTCTAGCCCTTACCACCAAAGGCCTAGAGCCTAACTACAACTAAAGTCTAATTTTACTACCATTTTCGATGTATTCTTCTAAGTTTGTTAGGAACTAAATAAATAACCTACGCTTACTACAACAAATAACAAAAACAAGACGGTTTTGCGGCGTATAAAAGCCTCAGAAAGGATGGAGAAACAGAATGAAATTACTTACCTCGGTTGTTGCTACAGGTATGGCACTTGGTTTAGCGTTTGGTGCTCAAGCAGGCACTTTAGAAGATGTTCAAAAAAGAGGCAGCGTATCTTGCGGGGTAAGTACTGGCCTTGCAGGTTTCTCTCAGAAAGATGAGAACGGTACTTGGAGCGGTCTTGATGTAGACGTATGTCGTTCTGTTGCTGCTGCTGTTCTAGGTGACGCAAGCAAAGTTCAATACAAGCCTCTTACAGCTAAAGAGCGTTTCACTGCACTTCAGTCTGGTGAAATCGATATTCTATCTCGTAACACTACTTGGACTCACACACGTGATACCTCTCTGGGTCTTAACTTTGCTGGCGTAAACTATTATGACGGTCAAGGCTTCATGGTTTCTAAAGACCTTGGCGTAAAAAGTGCTCTAGAACTAGACGGTGCAGCTGTATGTATCCAAGCAGGTACAACAACTGAACTTAACCTAGCAGACTACTTCCGTGCCAACGGCATCAGCTACAAAGCAATCACATTCGATACTTCTGACCAAACACGCTCTGGTTTCGAAAGCGGTCGTTGTGACGTCCTAACATCAGACCAATCTCAATTATACGCTCTACGTATAGGCCTCAAAGATCCTTCAGCAGCGATGGTACTGCCAGAAGTTATCTCTAAAGAACCGCTAGGCCCTGTTGTTCGTCAAGGTGACGATGCATGGTTTAACGTGGTTCGCTGGTCTCTAATGGCGATGGTTGAAGCTGAATTCCTAAAAATCGACAGTGCTTCTGCTGATAAAGCGAAAACAGAAGGTAATCCTTCTCAGAAACGCCTAATGGGTTCTGAAGGCGATGCAGGTCAAAAACTTGGCATCCCTGCTGATTGGGCATACAACATTGTGAAGCAAGTAGGTAACTACGCTGAAAGCTTTGAGCGCAATGTAGGTCAGGGTTCTCCGCTTAAAATTTCCCGTGGTCTAAACGCCCAGTGGAACCAAGGCGGTATCATGTACTCTTCACCAGTACGCTAAGGAAGGACCAAACAGAGGGGCATTTTTCATGCCCCTCTGCTATTTTTACTTATAACCTTCTGAAGATAAGTGCTTAATTATGTCTGAAAAGCCACAGGTGACGTCATCACCCTCCTTCTTCAACAACCCTAGAAACCGTTCAATTATTTACCAGCTGCTGTTGCTAGCAGGTTTGGGGTATTTCTTTTACGGTATTATTTCTAACACGCTGGCTAACTTAGAAGCCCGCGGTATCAAAAGCGGTTATGACTTCCTGTTTACGACTGCCGGATTCGATATTCTAATGTCGTTGGTGCCATACGATGCAACGCATACTTATGGTCGTACATTTATTGTCGGTTTATTAAATACCATTCTTGTTTCGACAATCGGGATCATTCTCTCGACAATCGTTGGCTTTATTATGGGGGTTGCTCATTTCTCTCATAACTTACTGATCAGAAAGCTGGCTGTCGCTTATGTAGAAACTTTCCGAAACATCCCACTACTACTTCAGATTTTCTTCTGGTATTTCGCGGTATTGGCAGCACTACCAAGCGCTCGTCAAAGCTTGAGCCTTGGGGAAGTGATCTTCTTAAACGTTCGCGGCCTCTACTTCCCAGGACTAAATGCTGAAAGTGGTGCAGGTATTGTTTATGCTGCGATTGCTGCTGCCATTGCCTCTATCTTTATCCTCAAGCGTTGGGCTAAGAAACGTCAAGATGACACCGGCCAGCAGTTCCCAGTATTACAAGCTAGTTTGGCTATTCTGTTTGTTTTACCTCTTGTTGCCCTATTTGCAGCAGGCGTACCGTTCACTTGGGACTTCCCTGAGCTTAAAGGCTTTAACTTCCGAGGTGGTGTAACGGTTATTCCTGAACTGATGGCACTTGCCTTAGCACTTACGGTTTATACCGGAGCATTTATTGCGGAAGCAGTAAGGGCGGGTGTTCAAGCAGTACCTCACGGTCAAACAGAAGCTGCACGTAGTATCGGGTTAAAAGAGAGCAAGATCATGAAGTTGATCGTTGTTCCTCAAGCCATGCGCGTTATTGTGCCTCTGCTTAACAGTGAGTATCAGAGCCTAGTTAAAAACTCGACTCTGGCAACAGCGATAGGCTATCCCGATCTATTCACCGTATTTGTTGGCACGACACTTAACCAAACAGGTCAGGCGATCGAGATCGTATTTATGACAATGGCGGTTTATTTTGTCGTTAACATGTCCATTTCTTTTGTTATGAACCGCTTCAATGCAAGCGTTTCTCTGGCTGAACGTTAATCGGGAGTGATTGAAATGAAAGAATTTAAACCACTACCCGATCAACCAGCACCACGTGATACTGTAGGCCCAATTCATTGGATCAGAGATAATTTCTTTGACTCAATATCTAATTCGATTGCGACACTACTTATCCTTGCTGGTTTAGTGACGGTTATTCCACCTTTGGTCGATTGGCTATTTATCTCTGCCAATTGGGCTGGTGCTACTCAAGACGCTTGCACCAAAGATGGTGCTTGTTGGGTATTTGTTAAAGCTTGGTCCAAGCAGTTCTTCTATGGAAGCTACCCTGCCGAAGAAATTTGGCGTATCAACGTTTGCTTGATTGCCCTTGTTGGTGTCATCACTGCATCGAATATGCTGAGCAAAGAGCTGCGCAACAAGATCGCTATACCACTTTTCTTAGCATTGCCATTCCTATCTATTCTGATTCTTGATGGTAGTTGGATTGGACTGGAGTATGTATCAACTGACTATTGGGGCGGCTTCTCGCTCAACGTACTACTAGCCGCTGCGAGTATTATCGTTGCCTTCCCATTAAGCTTCCTTTGGGCGCTCGGACGTCGTTCTGATATGCCATTTATACGAAGTGTAAGCGTTGTACTGATTGAGTTCTTCCGTGGTGTACCAGTACTTGCCCTATTCTTTATGGGCTCTGTAATGCTGCCACTGTTCTTCCCTGAAGGAACCAACGTAGACAAACTGATTCGCGTATGGATTGTACTTACACTCTTCATGTCCGGTTATATGGCTGAGGTATTCCGAGGTGGTTTTCAGGCTGTCCCTAAAGGGCAGTACGAAGCAGCAGACTCTCTGGGTCTAGGCTTTTGGCAGAAAACACTGCTGATTATCCTACCTCAGGTCATCAAGATATCTATGCCGAATATTTTGGCAACATTTATCATGCTCTTCAAAAATACGACGTTCTTATTGATCATCGGTATCTTTGAAATGCTGAGTACCACTCAAACAGCACTAGCAAATTCAAGCTGGTTAGGTGGTCATTCGACTGAAGGTTACCTTTTTGTAGCCGTCGTTTTCTGGATCTGCTGCTTCAGCATGTCCATGATCAGCGCATCAATCGAACGTAAACTCGACACAAGCCATAAGAACTAAGAGGTTTTCCTTGTGAGCATAGAACACGAAAAAAATATCGAAAACAACGAAGATATCATCGTTATCAAGGACCTCAACAAATGGTATGGCGAGTTCCACGTATTAAAAGATATCAACCTACGCGTTAAAAAAGGCGAACGCATCGTTATCTGTGGCCCTTCCGGCTCAGGTAAATCAACAATGACTCGCTGTATTAACCGTCTGGAAGAGTTTCAACGCGGCTCTCTAACCGTTAATGGTGTAGAGATGATCGAAGATGTGAAGAATATCGAAGCGATCCGCCGTGAGGTGGGAATGGTATTCCAACACTTTAATCTTTTCCCTCACCTAACCATCTTAGAGAATCTGACGTTAGGTCCAATTTGGGTCCAGAAAAAACCGAAGAAAGAAGCTGAAGCAACTGCGATGAAATATCTGGAAAGGGTAAAAATTCCAGATCAAGCTAATAAGTTTCCAGGACAACTATCAGGTGGTCAGCAACAACGTGTAGCCATTGCACGTTCGTTGTGTATGAATCCTGAAATTATGCTTTTCGATGAGCCAACATCTGCGCTTGACCCTGAGATGATCAAGGAAGTGCTAGACGTTATGATCGAGCTAGCCGAAGAAGGCATGACCATGCTCTGCGTAACCCATGAGATGGGCTTCGCTAAGAAGGTTGCTGACCGAGTTATCTTTATGGATGCTGGGGAAATTGTGGAACAAAATACGCCTGAAGAGATTTTCCACAATCCGCAAACAGACCGTTTACAGCTGTTCTTAAGCCAGATATTGGATCACTAATAGCTAATACCTAATAAAAACGAACTTTCCAGCGAAAGCAAAGCCGCTTACCTGCATTACAGCTAAGCGGCTTTTTTTATGTAAAATTTACTCTAGCGGCTCCCCTGCTTCATCCTCGTCAACCACTTCGGTTTCCTGCAGGGCATCATTTATCCAAGCCTGAAGAGCCGGATGTTGTAAGACGGTCTGCACATAAGCAGATGATTGAGGTGATAGCTCAATACCATAGGTCAAAAATCTCAAAACAGCTGGAGCAAAAAACACATCAACAATCGTAAAGCTGCCAAATAACCAAGGCCCTGATTGCTTATGTGTAGCTCTCAATTCTGCCCAAATAGCATCCATCCTTTGAACATCTTGCTCTGCTGCTGGGCTTAGCTCTATTTTACGTTTAGCTCGGCAGTTCATCGGCATCTCGTTACGTAAGGCATTAAAGCCAGAGTGCATCTCGCTGACGATAGCTCGCGCTTTGGCCCGCTCAGACATATCACTCGGCCAAGCAGCACCATCCAGATAACGCTCATTAACATACTCGCAAATAGCGAGAGAGTCCCAAACATTCAATTCACCATCGAGCAATACAGGCACTTTGGCTACGGGAGTATGCTGCTTTAACGTCTCATAAAATTCATCAGTGAAGAGGTTTATTTTAAGTTCATCAAATTCGACCTCAAAAGCTTTGAGCATCAACCAAGCTCTTAATGACCAAGACGAGTAGTTTTTATTCCCAATAATTAGCTGCATAACATCCTCCGTATCTAGGCTTAAGATTGTGGCAACTTGCTTTCTATCTGACTAACGAATAGTTTTGATAGCTCCTATTCGAAATATTGATGGATGATCGCTGTATGGATATAGATGCACTTCGCAGCTTTATCGCTTTTGTAGATACTGGAAGTTTTACTCGCGCGGCTAAACAAACTTTTCGTACGCAAAGTGCAATCAGCATGCAGATGAAAAAGCTTGAGGAAGAGACAGGCCACAGTCTATTCATCAAAGAAGGACGTAACCTTTCTTTGACCAACCAAGGCCAAGAGCTAGTCAGTTATGCTCGAAAACTTGTCGCTTTGCATGATGAAGCTATTGGGCACTTTTCCATTACCCAAGCACAAAGGCCATTAAGAATTGGATGCCCTGATGATTATGCGGAATCGGTTCTCCCACAACTATGCCAGCTTATCAGCGAAAGAATCCCGGATTTAAACTTTAATATTGAGTGCAATTGCAGCAGTAAATTACGCTCGATGTTGGATTCGGGTGAATTAGATATAGCCATTCTCACTCGGGCTCCAGATGGCGATGAAGGATTTGTACTTAAACACGATATCGGTGTTTGGGTACGTGGGGGTTATCCAGAACTGCTAGAGCAATCGCCACTGCCTTTGGTGTTATTTGAACCAGATTGTAAATTTCGAACCACAGCTGTTGATGGTTTAGAAAAGCAAGGGATCGATTACCGTTTAGTCTGCGCGTCTTCTAGCTCAACTGCACTCAAGGGTTTATTAAGAGAAGGTCTAGGTATCAGCGCTATGGCGACTTCTAGCATTAGTCATGACCTAGTAATTATCGATGAGAAACGATTACCTCCACTGCCCTCTGTCGATATCGTCCTCGCGATCGCACCTAGGCCACACCCTATGTTTGGCTCAGCTGTAGCGACTGAATTGAGTACAATTTTCTTAGAGCAAAGCGAGATTGCTACAACGCTTTAGCGTAGCGCTCTTTAAGGATAGCAACGCGCTCAACATAGGCTTTAGTTTCAGCATAGGGAGGCACGCCATTATAGCGTGTCACCGCTCCTGGACCGGCATTGTAAGCTGCTGTACTTAGGGTGAGATCACCAGAGAAGTTCTGTAATAGCTGGGCTAGATACTTAGTCCCACCCTCAATGTTTTGATTGGCATCCATGCTATTTGTAACCCCAAGATCTTTCGCTGTCGCCGGCATTAGTTGCATCAGACCTTGCGCCCCTACCCGAGAGACAGCATTAACTCGGAAAGCCGATTCAGCATGAATGACTGCACGGACCAAGGCTTCATCAACACCGTATTTTTTCGACATCTCTTTAACTTGATCACTATGTGCATTCAAATTTAAAGGCGTGGTGTGCCAATTAACAGTTGAAGCTACACCGCATGCAAAACAATCAAACCTCAGAACTTCAAATCCTATATTCAACGGTCTTTGATCTGAGAATGACAATACCCCGTCATCATTACGGTACTTATAAACTTTTTTGAGTGAAGAGGAGCTTTTATTGGTGTAGTTAACCTTCCTCTGCTTATCGCTAAGGTTGGTATATTCGACCCGTCCATCTGGGTGCACAATTTTCCGAATTTCGCCCGCAATAAGATTTACTGGCGTTAGCGAAACGAAAACACCAATAATCGTTAAAACTGCGGTTGAAGCCGTAGCTTTCCATATCTTCATAAACAGCAGTTTAGCAGCTATTAATCCCGGAGGTTAACCCTTCGCCATCGCAGCTCTTTAGGGGGAAGAATTAATGAGGAAAACAGCAACCCTGTCACCAGCGCGATAGCAACAAAGCTCATGCTAAATGCCGTATCGATCCCTTCAAGCACATTCTTTTCAACCATAAGGGAGAGGCTCTGAAAACCAACACTTCCCGGTACCAGTAAGATAATACCCGGCATTAACATGACCGCTCGGGTAATCCCTGAAATACGCTCAAACAAGTTCGCTACCAAGCCTGTAATAAATGCGCCAATAAAAGCACCTAAGACCTGACCAAATAGCTGAGCCCCATACCAGGTTGCTGCAAAAGCAATACAACCACCTAGTACCACCCAATGCATATCAACTGGACGGCTCTGGAAAAGAAAGCACAGCCCGATGCCTGCATAGGCGATTGATAGCCATAGACTCCAGTCAGGCAGATACCATTCAAACGTCACAGGTTGTGCTGGAAACAAGCCTGTTCCAATAGCATTACCAATGGCTACGCCAAAGCCTATCTGTAAGAATATAGTACCGGCATAAACCAATCGTGCTGTGCCCGAAACCATATTTTGCCGAGCCAACTCTGCTACTGCAGTGGTCAACGGCAAACCGGGGACTAACACAATTACCCCTGCAACCGTGGCTATATAAGGCGATGACAACCACCCCAAACTGGCGACAAAATTGGCCACTAATGCTGATAAAATCGCCGATAACGTAGGGAACAAGTATTTAAGTGAATCGGTTCTTAAAAACTTAACCGCGATCAAGGCGGTAAGCATGCCGATAAAAAAGGCCACCAGCATCTCAGCTACAGCACCACCTAAAAGGTGAGCAATACCCGCTGATAAAAGAGCAAACCCGGCCATCTGGCCTTTAACACCAAACCTAGCACCTGAGTTAGAAATAGCTTTAAGTTGATGAGCACCTTCTGACACCGTGATAGATTCAGACATGACATCCCGAACCACCGTATTTACTTGGATCTGCCTCTCAAGGTTTACTTCGCCTTGATCTACACGGAAAACATAGGTTTTAGGCTCAGGCTCTTCTGGGTGTGAGAAGCTCATTATAAGGTTTGTAGGCTGCGCTAAACACTGAACACCAAAACCAAGGGTCTCACCCACGCGTTTCATCGTATTTTCTAGCTCATAAGCCGTCATCCCATAGGTGTGCAGAGCTTTGGCTAAGCGCAGCATAAAACCCACCGGCAAGGTTCTTGGCGGAAAGTTTGGCTGTTTATCTAATGAGTAATGATCAAGTAGATCAAACGACATAACGGCTTTGAATCCTCTATAGCCCTAAAACAAAAAAGGATAAATTATCGCTAATTTACCCTTTCCTAGATTCGATTGGCGAATTTTAATATCAGGTGATAACAGGTATCTCAGATTTAACATCTGCGTTTTGTGCTCGATCACGTAGTAAGTGATCCATCAACACAATTGCCATCATCGCTTCGGCAATTGGTGTTGCTCGAATACCCACGCAAGGGTCATGACGACCTTTCGTCACAACTTCAATCTCTTCACCGCGACTATTAATACTACGGCCCGGCAGACGCAAACTAGAAGTCGGTTTCAAGGCAATATGCGCAACGATATCTTGACCTGTAGATAAACCGCCTAAGATACCACCCGAATGATTCGACAAGAAACCTTCAGGCGTCATCTCATCCCTGTGCTCCGTGCCTTTCTGTGAGACACAATCAAATCCATCACCAATCTCAACACCTTTTACAGCGTTGATGCTCATCAACGCATGAGCAAGGTCAGCATCAAGTCGATCGAAAATCGGCTCACCTAAACCAACAGGTGCGCCTGAAGCCACTACAGAGATTTTAGCACCTACAGAGTTACCCTCTTTTCGAAGCGCATCCATGTAAGTTTCCATCTCAGACACGGCTTCGGCATCTGGAGAGAAGAATGGATTGTTAGGTACTTCATTCCAATCGAAGTTAGCTTCGTTAATTGCAATCGGACCTAATTGAGATAGGTAACCTTTAACTTCGATACCTTTAGACGCTAGATACTTTTTCGCAATAGCACCTGCTGCAACACGCATAGCAGTTTCACGCGCAGATGAACGGCCACCACCACGATAATCACGGAAACCATATTTATGCGTGTAAACGTAGTCAGCATGGGCTGGACGGAACGTCTCTTCGATATTGGAGTAATCTTTAGAACGTTGATCGGTGTTTTTGATCAGCAAGCCAATTGGTGTACCAGTAGTTTTACCTTCGAAAACACCCGATAAAATCTCTACTTCATCAGCTTCACGGCGCTGAGTTGTATGACGAGAAGTACCTGGCTTACGGCGGTCTAAATCTAACTGTAGGTCAGCTTCAGAAAGCTCGATGCCTGGAGGGCAACCATCAACAATACAGCCAAGAGCCTTACCGTGGCTCTCACCAAATGTAGTGACTGTAAACAGCTTACCGTAACTATTTCCTGACATCGCAGTATTCCATCCAAAACGTTCTTAAAAATTCAGGGCGGGATTATACCAAACAATCCCGATGTTGGCGCAGTTCCTTAGCAGTAATCGCAAACACACCATTACCGCCGCGTTCAAACTCTAACCAAATGACCGGAATCTGTGGGTATTTCTCCATCATATGCACTTCACTATTACCTACCTCAACCACCAAAAGGCCATCTTCAGTTAGATAATCATTCGCTTGCGCAAGAATCTGACGTGTAATATCCAATCCATCAGGGCCAGAACCCAACGCTAGTTCTGGCTCATGATCGTATTCCTCCGGCATTGAAGCCAAATCGCTTTCGTCCACGTAAGGAGGATTACTCACAATCAGATCATACTTCTTACCCTGTAAGTTAGAAAACAGATCACTTTCAATAGCTTGAACACGATCACCCATTTCATGTTTCGCTATATTGATGTTAGAAACATCGATAGCATCAGAAGAGATATCGGCCAAATCAACTTCCGCTTCGTCGAAAGCATAAGCGCAGGCTAAACCAATACAACCACTACCCGTACACAGGTCCAAAATACGTTCAACCGGACCTTCTCGCAGCCATGGGCTAAATTGATTTTCAATCAACTCAGCAATAGGTGATCGTGGAATCAGCACTCTTTCATCAACAAAGAAAGGCAATGAGCAGAACCAAGATTCACCAATAATGTATGGCAGAGGTCTACGTTCTACCGCACGCTGATGGATAAAAGAGATCACCCGCTCTTTTTCTTCCTCTGTAAGACGACCATCCAAAACTGCAGGGTTTACATCCCATGGCAGATAAACTGCCCCTAATACTAGCTGAGTAGCTTCATCCCACGCATTGTCAGTACCATGACCAAAATAAACCTTATGTTGCGCAAATTGACTCATCGCATAACGGATGTAATCACGTAAGCTGTGTAACTGATTAGTTATAGAGTTTAAAGTTAAAGCTTGCTCGCTCATTCAGTCTGGACCGATATTTTGTTAAATTTAAAGAGCAATATTAATAAAACTCGCACAGGAACACCATGAAAGACCCCCGTGAGAATGAAGACATCGACTTTATGTCGGCAATGGAGGGCGTAACCCGCCATAAGCATGACAAAGCTGATACCCAGATAAAGACATCAAAGAGTGATCTTCATAACAAGCAATACCGTCGCCAAGCTGCTACTCAGCAGGAAGATAAGGTTATCGATGGTTTATCCGATGAAGCGGTAGAGTTGGTGGAATCTAGCGAAGAACTTTTATTTGCGAACCCTGGGGTACAACTTCGTGTTCTAAAACGCCTTAAACAAGGGCATATCCCTTGGGAACAGGGTTTAGATCTTCACGGATACACAGTTGATCAAGCTCGCGATCAGCTTAGTAAATTTATTTTTGAAGCGAGAAGAAACAAGGCGAGATGCGTCATTGTCGTGCACGGCAAAGCACATTCATCAGAAAGCCAGCAGGCAATGATCAAGTCTTACGTTAACGAATGGTTAAAACGCCTAAACGGAGTACTCGCCTTCTGTTCCGCACAGGCCAAAGATGGTGGCGCTGGAGCCCTTTACGTTTTGCTTAAACGCGATAAATAGCTAATTGATTGGATCACCGTTTTCTAACGCTTCCAACCTATCTCGCGTTGCAAGCCGCCCATACTCAATAGCCTCTGTTGCACGATGAAATTCATAAAAGCTACATAGGTCTTTAGGAATACGTACAAGTAAATCAGGCGGGTAACCGGCAATTTTATATTCAGCTAAACTCGCCTGCATCACCTCCACAGAGTTAAGTAGGACATCCATACGCCCCCCGATCTCTGTCGGCTGATCGACAGCAACCTCTTCACTGCCTTCAGCAGCATTCGCATCTGGCATATGCCATTCATCACTCATACCGCTGCGTTTTAAGTACTGATTACTGGGTAACTTAAGATGACTATGACTGGAATCCCCCGTATTCAAATCTACCGCAATGATAAGATCAGCTTGAGCAGCAACGACGGGGATGATTGGAAGAGGGTTTAGTATGCCACCATCAACCAGCACTCTCCCCTCTTTGACGACGGGAGTAAATAAACCTGGAACAGCAACGGACGCACGAATGGCGTCAAGTAGAGGGCCTTTTTGGTACCAAACCTCTTTTTGATGAGCTATATCAGCAGCCACAGCTGTAAAATCAATCTCAAAATTTTCGATATTAGGCGAACCTAAAATTTCAGCCAACTGCACAAATATTTTGTCACCACGAATAGCCCCTCGTGACAGGGTAAAATCTAATAACCTAACCACTCTCATCCAGTTGAGGCTGGTTACCCACTCTTTATATTCGTTTAATTTCCCGGCAGCGTGCATTCCTCCCACTAAGGCACCCATTGAGCTTCCTGAGATAGATACGATCTCATATCCTCGACGTTCTATCTCTTCAATCGCTCCTATATGGGCATATCCTCTCGCTCCACCACTACCAAGAACTAATGAAACTGTTGCCATAATGACCTCCTAAGCACTTAAAACTAGGAAAAAATTAAGTTAGCGTTCGATCTCCTTTGAGCTTATTAAAGCTCTTCTTTATAAATCATGATTACTACATCACCCGTTTTTGACTTTGTTCCAAAAGCTCCAACGGGGTGTACATTCACTTGCTCAGCCAAAACGCCATTAGTGATTAACTTTGCTTTTAACTGATTACCATACTCCAGCGCACTATTAAGTTTTTCCTGATAGGAACCAGCTGTAAAATCGGCAGAAACTATCCAAATTTGTTGCTTGGGATTATTTTGAATGAAGGCTAAAAGTCTTTGGAAGCCTTCTTCAGTATCAACATATTCTTGAACCAACTCACTCTTATCTGAAACAGAACGATCAGAAGCCATTTCCAAAACATCTAATCGCAAATAAACTTTTTTGTTGCCTCTCTGGACTGAATACAAAGCGAAGTAACGTTGATTAAGTTTGAAGCTAGCTACTCGTTGAGTGGTATCAATACCGTATAATCTCGAATACTTAAAAATGGTATTCGCCCATTGATTACTACTACCACATGCCCGCCCCTGACAATTAAATTGCTCGGTTGCTCCTTGCTTCTCTAACTGCGCTGAGAAAAATTGGAATGCTTCATCGGAGGAATGGTTTTGAGGAATTCGGTAGGTCAGTTGAAACAATTTGCCGCTTAAGCGTTCCTCTTTTTCAGGGGCAATGACACCATTAATCTTCTCTAACCCACCCAAAACGAAACGGTAATCCGCGTTTTCTATCACTTTATATTGAACAATAGTTGATCGAGGAAAACGCTCAAATGAGCCATAGTCGACGCTGCCTCTAACATCGGAAGCAGACTGCACATTCATAGAAAAAACAAAAAACAACCAAGGTACTAATAAACGCATTCCATACTCCTGAAAACGTAACACTGATAATGGTGCATCATGCCCATTGATTTATACGTTCAGCCAACAAAGCTGCAGGTTTAGGCTCTAAGTGCAAATGATGCCCTCCTTCCATATCAATCACTTCAGCATGGTAAAAGTCACCTAACCAAGGATTAATGATGCTATCTGCTGCACCATTCGATCCCCTTATAACTATAGCTTCTGATCTTACGGATTTAACAAAAGAAGAGATCTGTGAAAAACTAAACCGAACCAAAGAAGGCATCATCAACTTTGGATCATTACTCCAAATATAGCCTCTTTCCGTTCTTGATAATCCACGATCTAGGAGAGCCTCAGCTGCTTCTTGAGAAACGGGCCAACGACCATTCATACGAGCCTGAATAGCATCTTCGTAGGTTAAATAAGGACGTAAGGTTTTCGAAACCATCTTGCTACGCTTTATCACAGCATCAGCAAACAACTGAGGTAAATCTTCCTCTTCATAGAAAAGAGGTGCCAACCCTTCTATTAGCATTAAATGATCGACCTTTTCTGGAAAAGCACCTGCAAATAGCATCGCAATGCTTGCCCCCATTGAATGCCCAATGAGACTGACTTTATTCAAAGAAAGTGTATCTAAAACAGCATGAAGGTCTGTTACGTTATCCCAAATATAATAAGGCATAACCTCTGGACGATGATCTGATCGCCCATGACCGATTAAATCAATTGCTATCAATCTGATGCCTGTGAGATTCTGTGCTAAAGCATAAAAGCTAGCAGCATTATCCAGCCAACCATGCAAAGCCAACACTGGAGCACCATTGGGATCTCCGTATTCAATAGCCGCTACCGTATAACCTGGAATCTGTATTTCAAAACTAACTTTATTTGGCATAGGTAGACAAAAACCCTATTAGCAATAATCAGTTAGGTACTATAAACCGAAATTACGTTAAGATCTCAGCTAAAGTAAGTAATTGGAACAGAACAAACATGACTCTACGACTTGAACTGGAAAAGGACCCTTCCCTCAAAAAGCCACAAAAAGTCTTTTTTGTACTGTTTGGGATAATGTTCCTTTTAGCCCCCTTTTATTACCAACCAAACATGGGCGGTGAAGGCTTAAGCATTCCACACAATGCAAGCCTATGGATCATCGCTAGCTGGATCATTGCTGCTGCCTGCTACATCATCTATAAACAAAATAGAATTATTTTACCTAGATATTGGTTTACTTTGGCTCTTCTACCCCTGGGCGCAATTATCACTAGTTACATTGCTGATAATAACAACCCAGCTGAGTGGCTAATAAGATTGTCGGTAATCTGCGGTGGATATTTATTCTTTATAGCTCTTTATCAATTCGAACTAACTTCAAGGCAAATAGAAAGAAGTTTATACATCCTTTTATCAATGGGATTAATTGCTGCTACGTATGGGATTATCCAAACCCAAACTCCCCCAATCCTATCAGGCTTTATTCCACACAGCCCTAAATTGACCCCAGTAGGACCATTTCAACAGGTAAACATCCAAGCAAGTTTAATGGCAACGGTTTTAGTCCTCGCTTTTTACTTGATCGGACGTCCTTTAAGTAAAAATAAGAACCCAATTATCATAGTCTCCATAATAATCACTGCCATGGCTGCTAGTTACAATATCGCAAGCAGTGGATCTAGAGTTGGTACTCTAGGAATAACCTTGGCATTAACTTTATTATTTCTAGGTCGTTGGAAAATCTACTCAAAATCAAAACTTATCTTGGCCTCTGTAATAATTGCATCATTTACAGGCGGCCTACTGGGCAGTCAGGGTCTAGAAAAAACTTCAGATAAGTTTGATCGAATTATGAAACAAGACATTCGCTGGAGCATTTACAACATGTCGTGGGAGCTTTATACCGAAGCTCCAGTGTTTGGCCATGGGCTTGGTAGCTTTCAAAAAGTTTTTCAGGATAAGCGGATGGAAGCCCAAGTAGCGGGGATTTATAACCTAGGTAAATCTCCTAAATTTACTCACCCTCACAATGAATTCATATTTTGGCTTATTGAAGGTGGTACCTTTGCTATTCTCGGTATATTAGCAGCGACACTTTATACATTTATACAATTAACTAAACTTGGATGGCAAAGAGGATTTGGTTACGCAGCTTTGCTCATTCCAATTACTCTACATACCCAAGTAGAACTTCCCTTTTATATTTCCAATACACCTTGGTTCTTGTTGCTAACAATTTTATTTTTAGTTCACCAATCAGGTAAAAAGACCTATTCGACCTCAAAATTATCAAAAGCAGCAAGCACCACTATACCTTTAAGCGCAACAGCTATTGCACTAGTTAGCACTAATTTACTGATTAAAGCGCAAGTGGGTAATGCTGGACTTATTAACTACATCCATTCAGGGCAGAAAAAAACCATTTATCTACAATCGCCCCTAAAATCTCAGTACTTTGAAAATCACACCACATTCTTAATACTTCGCCGAAATATGTTTATAGGGATGAGTCAAAATGACAACCAACACGCTGTTCTTTTTGCTCAGTGGGCAGAGGAACAAATCAAAGATAATCCCGAATTGATTTACTATAGCAATTTAGCCATCGCCTATGACTATACGAATCGTAATGATGAGCGAGATCAAATAATGAAAATAGCGATGAATACTTATCTAAACAATTTAGATCTGCAGCAGCTAAACCAACAGTTTATGGCAAAGGATCTAGAGGATGGAAATAGCAGTGGCGCCATCAAACAATTAGATACGACGAACTAAACGCCCGAGCCCAGCTGCTGGCCAATCCGCTTCCAGCTGGGCTATTTCACCACAACTGAAGGTAGCTGGATTATGTGCACTACCTTCGCAGCAAATTGCTTCTACATAAGAGATTAAGGGCATATGCGTAACCACGAGTGGAGAACGACTTTCAAACCTTTCTAGAAAGGCTAAAGCATTCGCAGGATCAGATTCTGGCGTCCAGAGTTCCGAAATAAACTGCTCAACCCCACCCAACTGCTGATTAACTATTTCCGCAGTCTGACAGGCTCTGACATAAGGACTATGAATAACACAATCCACATCTTTAAGATGAGGTACAGCAGTCTCTAATCTTAACTCGAGCCTTTTAACGCCTTCAGGCGTCAACTTGCGCTGAGCATCCGATTCAGCAAAAAACTCGGCTTCACCGTGGCGCATTAAAAAGAAATTCATTCGCCTTCTCTAGGTAAGACAAATTCAACATCGGTACTCTGCTCACTCATCATCAGCATTTTTACGACTTGAGCGACCGGAGCGTGGTTGAAAACAACCTCATATAATCCTGCAACAAGAGGCATATAGACACCCATCGCAGCAGCTTTTTCTTTGACGTGCTTGATCGTGTTAACACCTTCGGCAACTTGCCCTAAAGCCTCAACCGCTTCATCTAAGGTTTTACCTTCACCTAACGCATAGCCAACACGGTAATTACGGCTCAAAGGCGACATACAGGTTACAATCAAATCACCAACGCCAGCTAGACCAATAAATGTCATAGGGTTTGCCCCCATACATACCGCAAATCGGCTCATTTCAGCCAAACTACGTGTCATTAACATGCTCTTGGTATTTTCACCCATACCAAGTGCAGCACTCAAACCTGCAGCAATGGCATAAATATTTTTCAGCGTACCACCAAGCTCAACACCGTAAGTATCAGAGCTAGCATAAACACGAAAATAAGAGCTATGAAGAATATCCTGAACCAGTGTTCTAACGTCTGCAGAATCACTAGCAATTACCGTTGCTGTTAATTGCTTAGCAGCAACCTCTTTTGCCAGATTAGGTCCGCTTAAGACGCCAATACAAGCATCAGGCATCTCTTCAGTCAGGATCTCGCTCATCAAGCTAAAAGTCTTAGCTTCAATGCCCTTCGTTG
The DNA here is from genome assembly GCF_047778105.1 of Neptuniibacter sp. QD37_11. Taxonomy (NCBI): domain Bacteria; kingdom Pseudomonadati; phylum Pseudomonadota; class Gammaproteobacteria; order Oceanospirillales; family Oceanospirillaceae; genus Neptuniibacter; species Neptuniibacter sp. QD37_11. Next base: position 2,299,041 of record NZ_CP180552.1, read on the forward strand.
TACTTACGAGCATCTGCTCCGGCTTTAACCAAGGTTTAGCTTGTTCAATCACTTGCCTAAATGACTGACTCGGAATAGAGACAAAAACCAGTTCTGCATCAAGGAGAACATCTTCTAACGAACAAGATGCCGTAATATTTTTAGAGAGTTGGTAGTCAGGAAGGTAACGAGGATTTTCATGGAACTCGTTGATATGATCCGCTCTTTCCTGATCACGTAACCACAAACTAACTTTATGACCATTATCAGCGACAATGTTCGCTATTACCGTGCCAAAGCTACCTGCACCCAGCACTGCAACCTTACGAATATCAGACATAGATAAATTTCGCTTCTACCAACTATTTTTCCGAATCGTCCATACTATCTAGGACTTTATTAACGCCTTTAAACAGGTAAATCACAATTAGATAGCCCATAGCAGCCAAGCCTAAAAAAAGCATAAGCTGCAATGGATCTTCCGTTCGCTGATAACCTGCCACACCTAAAGCTGCAATTACTGCGCTGAAAACAACTGCAGCAATAGAGGCGATACGATTAGTTTTGTGTTTGTCCTGATCTGTCACTTTCAACATCACTTTCAGGGTTAGTTACTGTCTCAACCGAAGGTTCTTCAGCTGCAACAGGCTCAACCGCACTTTCGTCAGCTACGTCTTCGTTTGCTTTTTCTTCCACTAGGTCAGCGTTTGGTTCCTGAACAGCTTCAGGCGTTACTTCAGCCGTTTTATCTTCGCCAGTTTCTTCAGCATTTTTCTCTTCAAGCTCTGCATCGTCAGCCGGTGCTTGTTCAACGGTTGATTCTTCGCCCTCTTTTTCTGTAACAAGCGCTTCAGCAGTAGTTTCAGGTACTTCTTCCATTGCGGGTTCAGAAACAGCAGACTTAGGCTCAGCTAACAGCTCGGCTTCAGGGTGAACACATTCCAGCTTAACGCCTGTTTCAGCTTCAATTTCTGGAATAAGGAAGGAATCATCTTCACAAGCGAAACAGATTGATGCACCTGTGGCACCGGCGCGACCTGTACGACCTATGCGGTGAACATAGTCATCAGGGTCTTCTGGCAGCTGATAGTTAAATACGTGAGTAACACCATCAATGTGGATACCACGACCTGCGACATCGGTCGCAACTAGCACCTGAATTTTACCGCTGCGGAAATCTTCTAACGTTTTTACGCGTTTTTGCTGTGGAATTTCACCAGACATAAGCGCAGCTTTAATTCCATCTTTACATAGACGGTCTGCTAGCTTACGCGTCTCATCACGGCGGTTACCAAAAACGATAACCTTCTCCGCGTGATCCTTATCCATATAATTACGAAGCAAACGGTACTTTTGCTCGCCAGAGACTAAATAAACGGTCTGACTAACATTGTCCGTCGTTTTAATTTCTGGTGCGATCTCGATTTTAACCGCATCCAAAGTCCACTGCTCTGCAAGGTTAAGTACTTCATCCGTAAACGTTGCACTGTAAAGTAGTGTCTGTCGATCACTACCTTTACGCGGTGTGTTACGGACAATAGTTCTTACATCTGGGATAAAGCCCATGCTCAGCATGCGGTCGGCTTCATCAAGAACAAGCACCTCAACATTCCATAGATCGACATCCTTACGATTGATGAAGTCGATCAATCGACCTGGCGTTGCGACTAAGATATCAACTGGCTTTCGTTTAAGGTTTTGGCGCTGCTTTTCATAATCCATACCGCCCACAAGGCTAACAATATGTAAACCTGTGTACTTCGCTAGGCCTTTTGCGTCTTCAGCAATTTGCAGTGCAAGCTCGCGCGTAGGTGCAACGACCAAAGCACGAGGTTCTGCTAAACGAGGTTTCTCGTCTAACGGGTAGTCAATCAAATCCGTAACAATACCCAGAAGGAAAGCTGCAGTTTTACCGGTACCAGTCTGTGCTTTACCAATGATATCTTTGCCAGCAAGTGCAGCAGGAATAGTTTCAGCTTGGATCCCTGTGCAGTATTCAAATTTAAGGTCATAAACCGCATGAAGGACGTCATCCGGCAGATTAAAATCTAAAAAACGCTTTTTACCTTCTACCTCAGGCACGACGAATTGTTCTGGGTTCCAAGACGCAGCTTTAGAGCGGTTGTTGTAACGACGACGTCGTTGAGGCTTACGTGCAGAAGAATTTCTTTTTTTGTTAGCGCTTTCAGTCTGCTCAACTGATTTATTTTCTGTACTCAATTCAACAATTCCTAAGAAAAATTTCGCCGATAAGGCGGTAAAGCGGCTAAAAGCTGCTTTCCATAACGACGGGTAATAAACCGTCGATCAAGCAATGTTATTTTGCCGCTATCGCTCTCAGTTCGTAGTAAACGCCCTGTAGCCTGGGTGAGGCGCATTGATGCCATCGGGATAACCCATTCTTGAAACGGGTTACGCCCTTGCGATTCTAACCATTCACCGTAGGTTGCCTCAACCGGGTCATCCGGTACACCAAATGGCAACTTCGTAATAATTACATGTGTTAGGTAATCACCAGGTAAATCTACGCCTTCAGCAAAAGAAGCCAAACCAAAAATAACACTTGGTTTATTAGCATCGATACGCTCTCTGTGTTGTCGCAAAATTTCATGCTTGGCAAGTTCGCCTTGCACAAGAATATCTGCTGATATACTAGCAGGCATACGCTCAAGAACATACCGCATCTGACGCCATGAGCTAAATAACACCAAGGATGCACTTCCCTGTTCTAAAATTGGCAATAACATTGCCGAAATTTCTTCATTATGGTCATCAGGGTTTCCTGGATCGGTTTTCATTGCAGGGACATGCAATTCGGCCGCATTTTGAAAATCAAATGGACTCATAAATATATTACAAGGACTATCCGTTGGTATGCCAAGATCAGCATATAGTCGATCAAACCGCCCTAGTGCGGTTAGCGTAGCCGAAGTAATAACAGCACCGTAGCAGTTTTTCCAAAGGTGCTCTTGTAAGGTTTCCGCCGCTGACACTGGGCTACTGCAACACTCAATATCAATGCCATCATTACCATCTACTTTAACGATCCAGCGGGCCGTCGGGAGTCCTGATGTCGAATCAGATACAGCGTAAGAATTAGCTAACCAATACATCGATTGCATACGGGATAAAAGCACACCCATCTGCGGATACCAAGTTTCACAGATAGCTAGGGGCAGATCGGCTAACTCACCATCCATTCCTTCTTTCAGAAGATCAACAATCTGCTCAAATTTTAAAACGACTCTCTCTGCAGCCTGAGCAAAATTGTGAAAGGACAACTGTAACGGTTCAGGAATCATACCTTGCGCAAAACGATAGCGATCACTTGGGCCTTGGAGTTTATCTTCAAGTATTTGATTTAATAGAAGTTGGACTTCCTTCAAGGAATTTTCCATATCTGCAAAAGGGTTAGCTAACTTCTCGATATAATTTCGAAGTACTATGTGATCAGACGCGTCATTCAATAATTTATTGAGGCTGCGTGTTGCTTTGCTCATCCAACGGATACTGGATTTAACACGTAAGCTATAAGAAAAATGCCCCGTAGTTTTAGTGCCTAGGTGATGGCCTTCATCAAAGACATAGATGGTATCTTCCGGCGGCGACAGAATAGCGCCGCCTCCAAGAGAGAGATCAGCTAAAACAAGATCATGGTTGGCAACTATCAGATCCCATTTATCCAACTCTTGTCTAGCCTTAAAGAATGGACAGATTGAAAAGTTACTGCAGCGACGATTTGTACACTGCATATGATCGCTAGTAGACAACCGCCAAACAGCATCAGGCACTGTATTCTTTAAAGCATCCCTATCGCCATCCCACTCACCCGAGGCATAGTGACTAAGTAGAGATTTAACCTCATCAATATCTGAGGTCTGAAGTTTTTGAGCTACTTCATCTTCATACAATGCAATTTGGCCTAATTCATTCTGTTGCTCCAATATTTTCTCTGCATTGGAAATACAAAAATATCGTCCTCGGCCTTTAGCTAAACCATAAGTAAGATTGATTCCGGCATCGCTAATCAGCTGTGGAAGGTCTTTAAGAATAAGCTGTTCTTGAAGGGCAACTGTTGCTGTAGAAACAACAACTTTCTTTTTTCGTTGCTGGGCTATAGGAACAGAAGCCAAAAGATAGGCCATCGTCTTACCCGTACCAGTACCAGCCTCCGTGACGCAGATATGCTGACCACCGGTCCTTTCGCCTTCAGAATTGGCAGTAATAGCGCCCAAAGTTTTCGCAACCTCAGCAATCATCAATTTCTGGCCATAGCGAGACTTCAATCCTCTGTTATTGAGAAAAGTACTGTAGGCCTGCTGTATTGTTTGCTTGAGCTGCTTATCTAACAAAACCGTATTCCATCGAAAATCTAGCCGCGATTCTAACAGTTATGACAGTTTAATAACAAAAATACTGTATAAAAAAACATAAGTTGCTTTACAAACCCAAAATACTGTATAAAAATACACGTACTGTATAAACAAACAGACAAGATCATGAAGCTGACTAAACGACAAACGGAAGTTCTGGATTGCATCAAGCGTCACATTGGCGATACCGGCTACCCACCTACTCGCGCAGATATTGCCCGCGATTTAGGGTTTAAATCAGCTAATGCAGCTGAAGAACACTTGAAAGCGCTGGCAAAAAAAGGCGCTATAGAAATTATTCCGGGTACTTCACGAGGTATCAGAGTACCTGAATTGGAAGAGGAAAATAGCGGCCTACCGATTGTTGGTCAGGTAGCAGCAGGATCGCCAATACTTGCTCAAGAGCATGTTGAAGATCACTGCACAATCTCCTCTGACTTCTTCCACCCTAAGGCGGATTATCTCTTAAGGGTGAAAGGTAGCAGTATGAAAGATGTAGGCATCATGGACGGTGATCTACTGGCAGTACACCAATGCCAAACAGCAAAGGATGGGCAGATTGTAGTCGCTCGAATAGAAGATGAAGTTACCGTAAAACGCTTCAAGCGTGAAGGTAACATCGTTTATCTAATTGCTGAAAATGAAGAGTTTGAACCGATTGTAGTGGATTTAAACGAACAACCACTGGCAATAGAAGGTTTAAGCGTCGGCGTTATTCGTAGAGGTAACTAACCATGATGGCATTTCACGCGAACCAAACAACAGCAATCATGCAGAGCACATCTGCAAATGAAAAAATTTTCACTAAGCAAAAGCCAGCTAATCAGCTTGCAGGTACGATGACTGAAATCGTTGTCCAAGATGAGAATTTTTCTAACATCCCAATGTTGATGCCATTGCTTGCACAACTAAGTCAGGATGATCGCTGGTTTGTGTGGATTGCTCCACCTGTGTTATTACCGAAAAACCTTCTGATTGAGGCAGGCATTGATCTGACTAAAGTCATTCTGCTCAACCCAGATAACAAACATAGTACCTTTGAGCTTGCTAAACAGGCGCTAAGCACAGGCACTAGCCACGCTGTAATATCATGGCCTGGATACTTAAATGATGAAGAATTTAACGACTTAGAAAGTGCCGCTAAGAAAGGACAAAGTCACGGAATTATAATTAGACGCCGTCAACATAGTTAAGTATTAGCTTCCATTTTTGTAAAGGCGCCTAGTTAAAGTATCATCACCCCAATAATGAGCTTTATCTGAGAGAAGCTCATTATCAGAGATTGCTTAATGAATAGTTGGAGGGATCTCTTCTTCAGGCTCTTGTTCTAAACCCACCCCAGATTCCGCCATCATCTGGATGCCTGCGGTTAACATAACGCGAGCGACATCTAGATATTGATCACTTAACTGTTCTTTAAGTGCATCTGAAAAATTAACTTTAATCATCGGCTCTTCATCGCTGTCCATATTCCGGATTGCTAGGCCACCTTCATCAAGTTCTATTATTTCAAGCACGGTCTCGGGTGTTAGTCCTGACACTTAATTTACCACTCTTGCATGCCTTCTCTGAGGCGATTAACTAATTCCGACAGTGAATCAAACCAAGTTTGATACTCAGTAATGATTTCACCATCCTCTGCATGATCAGGATTGATCTGCAGCACATGTATTTCAGAAACACTGTTAGTTTCAGTCACTGCTTGTTTGGCATCTGAACCATGCCAGCAGGCTTCATAAGCGGACATCATTTTATGCAACCAAGATGAATCATCGGATTCTAGGTTGTTTAACTGTGTCAACTCAGGGCTTTCGACGCCGGTCTGGGCCATTTCCGCAGCTAACGCACGATAGCCTTGAAAGCTTTCCGTATCGACTTTATACCATTCAGCAATTTCGCGTAAAAAAGCATCATAGGCTGACGTCAGGTGGAACAACACTGATTCGTTATAAGACTCTATCAATGCATGCTTGCTCCAACTGGTGTCATCTTGCGCTTTTTTAAGCTGTTCTAGATGAAGTCGTGTAAAGCTCAACTTCTGATTCGTGCGTGCCTGATATATACCGCTCATGAAATCCCCGATTATTTCTTCTTCGCTTTTTTACGGGTCTCTTCTTCGACCCATTTACCATCGCGATAGAATGCACGCCAACCAGTCGCTTTACCATTGACCTCGGTCATAACGTACTGCTCTTTAGTCTTTCTGCTATAGCGAATGACACTCAAGTTTCCATCTGAGTCATTCTTAGGCGCACTGAACAGGAATTCATATTTCGGATCAATCTCAGACTGATGCGGCAGTATTTCAACAATTTTCGGGGCACGTGTTTCTCTGTTTCTAGGGAACTGACTTGCTGCCAAGAACAAACCAGATGCTCCATCACGCAGGATGTACGTATCCTCTACCTTTTCGCACTGAAGCTCAGGCATTGGAACAGGATCCATCTTAGGTGGCGCAGGCTCTCCGTTTTTCAACAACTTACGGGTATTTTTACACTCAGTGCAACCGAAGTATTTACCAAAGCGACCGGTTTTAAGTTGCATCTCAGCTGAGCATTTATCACACTCTAGAACAGGCCCATCATATCCTTTGATACGATATTCACCCTTCTCAACTTCAAAACCGGAACAATCAGGGTTATTACCACATACGTGTAATTTACGATTCTCATCGATCAGATAAGAATCCATTGCTGAGCCGCATAGGTTACAACGGTGCTTCTTACGAAGAATGCGAGATTCTTCTTCATCATCGCCATCAGCACTAACAACTTCGTCACCAGAGACTAGGTTGATCGTACACTTACAACGCTCTTTGGGTGGCAAGCTATAGCCAGAACAGCCTAAGAACACACCTGTACTACCGGTGCGGATCATCATATCTCGGCCACAATCTGGGCAAGAGATATCTGTCTCTGTAGGAGAATTCGGGCGCATACCATTCTCAGCATCCTGCGCCTCTTCCAGCTTCTTAGAGAAATCAGCGTAAAACTGATCTAAAAGCGCTTTCCAATCAGCACTGCCTTCAGCCACATCATCAAGGCTTTCTTCCATACGTGCTGTAAAGCTGTAATCCATCAGGTCAGAGAAGTTCTCACCTAGACGCTCTGTAACAATATCGCCCATTTTTTGAGCATAGAAACGTCGGTTCTGAACTTCTACATAACCACGATCTTGGATCGTCGAAATAATCGCTGCGTATGTCGATGGACGACCAATACCTCGTTTCTCAAGCTCTTTAACTAGGCTTGCTTCGGTGAAACGAGGAGCCGGTTTCGTAAAATGTTGCTTAGGCAACAGATCGACTAAATTTAGATTATCGCCAGCTTGAACATCAGGCAGGATAATATCTTCTTCACCTTTGCCCTTCGCTGGCATAACGCGTGTGTAACCATCAAACTGTAGGATTCGACCTTTGGTAACTAATTCAAAGTCACCGGCAGACACAGTTACACGCGTGCTTAGGAATTTCGCAGGTGTCATCTGACAAGCTAAGAATTGACGACGAATAAGCTCGTATAAGCGCTCAGCGTCTCTGTCCATGTTTTTAAGAGCAGTCGCTTCAACATTAACATCAGATGGGCGAATCGCCTCGTGGGCCTCTTGAGCGCCCTCTTTGCTGCTATAGCTGTTAGGTGTATCAGGTAGGTATTTACTACCGAAATGATTACCAATGTACTCACGGCAGTTCGCAACGGCTTCTGCACTTAAGTTTGTAGAGTCCGTACGCATATAGGTGATATAACCTGCTTCGTACAAACGCTGCGCCATCATCATGGTTTTCTTAACACCAAAACCAAGGCGCGTACTCGCAGCCTGCTGCAGAGTTGATGTGATAAATGGAGCTGAAGGTTTACTGCTGGTCGGTCTATCTTTACGACTGATTACTTCAAATGAAGCCGAACGAAGCTGCTCTAAATGTGCATTAGTTTCATCTTCTGAACTTGGACGGAAAGTTTCGCCATTTATGCGATGCACCTGCAGTTTTAGTGGATCTTTCCCTTTCGTTAGCGTATCAGCCTGCACTTCCCAAAATTCTTCAGGAATAAATGCTCGAATCTCTTTTTCTCGCTCTACGACCAATTTAACAGCCACCGACTGAACTCGACCTGCAGATAAACCGCGTGCCACTTTTTCCCAAAGTAGTGGAGAGACCATATAGCCAACTACACGATCAAGGAATCGACGCGCCTGCTGGGCATTAACGCGATCCATGTCTAGCGCTGAAGGCTGTTCAAACGCTTCAGATATGGCTTTCTTGGTTATCTCATTAAAGACAACACGACGGTAACGCGTATCATCACCACCAATCGCTTCACGCAAGTGCCATGCAATCGCTTCCCCTTCGCGGTCCAAATCGGTTGCGAGATAGATTTCGTCAGCATTCTTAGCTAGACGTTTAAGTTCATCAACAACCTTCTCTTTTCCAGGAAGAATTTCGTAATGCGGATCCCATCCTTTGTCAGGATCGATCCCCATACGTCCAATAAGCTGTTCACGCGCCTTCTTCTTTTTATGTACAGCCTTTTGTTCAGGCGACATTTTACGCGTCAAAGCCGCTTGGCGAGCCCGTTCTTTAGGATCGCTCTTTTTAGTACTGCCACTGGTTGGCAGGTCGCGAATATGACCCACACTGGATTTTACAACGTACTGATTACCCAGATATTTGTTAATGGTCTTCGCTTTCGCGGGTGATTCCACGATTACCAGGGATTTTCCCATAGCGTCCTTCTTTCCTCGGGCTACATGGTTAAACGCTGACGAACTATCTATTTTTGCAACTTATAACGGTGTTTCTGTGCAAAAACTGCTCACATTTGAGTTTAGCGCTCAACTAACAATAATATTTGGGAGCATATATAAGTGTTGAGAATGCTATGGTCAAGCAGCAATTGCGATAAAAGTAGACCAATGGATCAACAAGAACTTTACCTATCAGCACTTACAAGCCACAATATTCACCATAATTAACAATAATTTAATCGTCCAGAAATTACTGATGCTTAACGATAATCTTTTATTTGTAATTCTTATCGCAGTGGTCGGCCTAGTCGCCATTACTGTGAATTTTGTAATTACGACTCGAGAGCAGCAGGAAGAAGCTAAAGATCAGCGTCTTACTTGGCTTAAAGGACAGGCAGAACACATTCTGCAGGCTATTGCTGTGCTGCGTGAAGCAGACTGCAAACCAGAAATTATTCAAAAGATTAATGAGCACGCCACCTCTCTTCTTGAAGAGGTTGCTATGCTGGCACCGGACTCAGAACTATTTAACTCTCTCACTCAGCAGAAAGATACCGCTGATAAAGCATTTGCTTCTGCAGACGTATTCGATAGTGATAAGGCTCTAAAGCGCGCTCAGATCTATATTAACTTCGCCGAAAAGCTCGTAGTTCAGCTGGCAAGAGGAGGAAAGATTACTCCCACCCTAGCTCAGAGCTATAAACAGGAACTTTATTGGTTACGCATTACAGTGGTTGCAGACGCTCATGTAAGCCAAGGCAATCGTTTTTTGCAGAACGAAGACTCCATGACGGCAGTTTCCCATTACCGTCACGCCAAAGCTTTACTAGTAAGGGCCAATATCCCTCATACGGTTAAAAAACCACGTCTTGATACAGTAGATAAACTAATTGAAGAGATCCAACCTAGAAAACCTCGCTCGCAAGGCACTCTAGCTGATTCAATGGATCGTCTTCTTTAATCGATCTTCTTAAATCGAGGAACAACTGAGCCGTCTTTTAGGGATACTGTCTCAACAAACATCTCTAAAGGGCGTACCCAAGTAGATTCATCCCCGTAACCCAGCTTGTAGACCACCAGCCACTCTTCAGTTTCAGAATGTCGCGCTACATCTAGAACAACGTATTCTGGCCCTTTGTAGTGCTGGTAACGACCTGCAGGTACTTCAACCGGTGGTAACATCAAAAATTGCCCTCACTAAATTCTTTAAGCTGTTGATAAAGAGATTCCATAATCTCTTCACCTTTATCACTATTTCCAGCCTCATCCCAATGAACACCGACATAAGCTGGCGTTGATTCTAAAGAGAAAACCCCCTTTGGAAGCTCCTCTAACAGCGTATTTAATTTATCTAATTGCAGCTCAGATAAAGTGCGCTCACCTTTAGCCCAGCACCACCCAGCATTTAAACCGATATTTGCGATGGACTCGACCCGGAACACTTGCCAAGTGTTGAAGCTATTTTTCTGCTCACGACTTAAACCTTCGCGCAAAATACGATAAGCAGTCATATTGCGCTCATCTGGTTCCATTTCGCCCTGCGCTCTAGGAGGCTGCATTTTTTCGAGTTGTATTTGGAAGCCAAGTGCTTTTGCCTTGAGCCTCAGAGATGCTTGGTATTTTTGCTTCTTGGTGGGCATAACCCACATCATCGAGCCTAACAAAGACATCATGATCAGGACGATTACCATCCACTCCATTACTAAACCCTCAGCCCTAATACCGTAAAGCACGGAATCGTTGAAAAAAGACTGTGCACGACTGCAGAAAAACACTCAGACGTAACACAACCTATTAAAATATTGATAGAAATCATCTGCCGCGATTTTACCAGAGTACGTACAGCAACGCTCTATGCTAATCTGTTAAAAGAGTCTGTAAGTCACTCTCAACAGCCTTAAACACTTTGCTAGTGGAGATGCAGTGATGGGAACTTATTCCAAGATACTTTTAGCCTTAGACCTCTCAAGCGAATCTGACCAGCTCAAAAGTAAAGCCTATGAACTTGCAAAAGCGAACGACGCGCAGCTCTATGCAGTTCACGTTATTGAACCACTCAGTTTTGCTTATGGGGGCGATGTTCCGATGGATCTAACCTCAATACAGGAACAACTAGATAAACACGCCCAGCAGAAGCTCAAGCGCTATTGTGAGACCCTAGACTATCCAGTCACTGAACAGTTAGTGGTCACAGGTCAAACCGAATCAGAGATCCACCGCCTTGCCGACGATTATGATATAGATCTGGTTATTGTAGGCAGCCACGGTCGTCACGGTATCGCCCTTCTACTAGGTTCAACCGCTAACGGCGTTTTACATGGTGCTAAGTGTGATGTTTTAGCAGTTAGAATTCTGGATCAAGACTAGGAAGGGGTTACTCCCCTTCCTGCAGCGCTTCTAACTCAACCCAACGGTCCATCAGCTGCTCGACCAGTGATTCCTGATCCTGTAACTCACTGAGTTTTTGACTCACGAATTCATGATCCTGCTGATAAAAGTCAGGAGCAGCTGTTTCCGTTTGCAACGTTTCCAGAGCCGCTTCCGCTTGTTCTAACTGAGCTGGGAGTTCATCTAATTCACGCTGCAGTTTGTAACTTAGTTTTTTCTTCTTCGCAGGCTGAGAAGGCGCTGCTTCTTTGACTTGAGGCTTTTCAACCTTAGACTGTTTACTCTCCTGTTTTACAGGTTCCGGGCGCTGCCTCAGCCAATCTTGATAACCACCAACATATTCATTCAGTTCGCCGTCACCTTCGAATACCAAGGTGCTAGTCACGACATTATCCAAGAAGGAACGGTCATGGCTTACTAGAAGAATAGTTCCATCAAAATCGAGAATAATCTCTTCGAGCAACTCTAGAGTTTCAATATCCAGATCGTTGGTTGGTTCATCGAGCACTAACAGATTTGCTGGCTGACTAAAGAGCTTGGCTAGCAATACCCTGTTTGTCTCTCCACCGGATAATGCTTTTACAGGCGTCCGCGCTCTTTCAGGCGCAAACATAAAGTCATTCAAGTAACTAATCAGGTGACGATCACGGCCATTAATACTGATACTCTCTCGACCTTCAGCGATGTTATCCATCACTGTTTTTTCAGGATCAACTTGAGCACGTAACTGATCAAAGTATGCAATTTTGAGATTCGTACCAAGCTTCACTTCACCTTGATCTGGAGATTGCTTACCTAAAAGCACACTTAGCAAACTACTCTTTCCGGCACCATTTGGCCCGATAAGACCAATACGATCACCGCGTTGTAAGACAAAATCAAAGTTACTAAACAATGGTTTGCCAGCATAACCCAACGACACATCTTTAAGTTCAGCAACTAGCTTGCCACTGCGAGCCGCTTCTTCTAAAGAGAACTTAGCCTTACCGCCTCGTTCACGGCGGTCCGCTCGTTCATTACGCATCTTTTTAAGGGCACGAACACGCCCTTCATTTCGGGTTCGACGTGCTTTAATACCTTGACGAATCCAAGTTTCTTCTTGCGCCAGACGCTTATCGAATAGAGCATTCTGCTTCTCTTCATCCTCAAGCATCTTCTGCTTTAAATCCATGTAAGCAGAATAGCTACCCGGGAACGATGACAGCACACCACGATCAAGCTCTACGATACGAGTCGCCAAGCGATCCACCAACGCTCTATCGTGAGAGATAATCAACAGGCCACCTTTAAATTCAAGCAGTTGCTGCTCTAGCCATTCGATAGTCTCGATATCTAAATGGTTGGTAGGTTCATCGAGTAATAAAAGATCAGGATTCTGAACTAAAGCAGCGCCTAACGCGGTACGACGACGCCAACCTCCTGACAACTCAGACATTAACTTGTCGCCAGGCAGATCCAACTGCTCAATCACGCGCTGAACACGCTGCTCTAAATGCCACCCATCAACCGCTTCAATCTGATGCTGAAGCTTATCCAGCACCTTCATGTCTGCATTTTCAGATGCAGCAAGCTCATCATAATCCTGACGTAGCTTTTGGATATCACCCAAACCTGCAGTAACTACATCACGTACTAAACGCTCATCTGCCGCTGGCATAGCCTGAGGTAATTCTGCGATTCGACACGTTGGCGAAACCCAAAACTCACCACCATCAGCTTTGTGGTGACCTGCAACCAGCTTTAATAGTGTTGATTTACCAGCACCATTCATGCCGACCAAAGCGACCCTTTCACCGGGATCAATTTGGAAATCAACGTTATCTAGTAGAGGTTTGGCACCAAAGGCCATGGATATTTTATCGAGTCGAATCAGAGGCATGGTAGGTCAGCTTTTGTTCATTGAGGCCGCTATTCTACTCATTTTCGACAGATATGCATGAAAATGCTGCATTCAGGTAAATTATTATTTAATTAAGCCGTTAATCTATCGTATAAAGTGGTAATGGATTATTCATAGGACTTGAAGATGAAACCTTTTTGGCAAACAACAACCGGTGTGTTCACTTTAACATCGCTACTTATTACAGCACCGATTTCTTACGCATCCATAGAACAACAACGCAAACAATTTTTGCAAGCTGAAACCTACTTAAAACAGAACAAAACCCAGTCTTTTAAGAAGGCTCGAAAAGCACTTAATGATTACCCTTTAGCACCTTATTTAGATTATCAATACGAGCTAAAACGGCTTTACAAATCCAATTCTGGGAACGTATCTGCATTTATCGAAAAATATCCAGAACTACCGATCGCTAACCGACTCAACCGCACTTGGTTAAATCACCTAGCGAAAAACAAAAAATGGACGACCTATCGTAAGCATTTTAGTAACCACCCAGTTACTAACGTGCGCTACGAGTGCCAACAACAAACAGCGCTACTCAATGGCAATTCTAAGCAGAAAAAAGCTGCACTGTATAAAGCGCGTGAGCTATGGATGGTAGGCAAATCCCAACCTAAAGCATGCGACCCACTGTTTAAAGCTTGGATGGCAACCGGTCGACCAACAACGAATGAAGCTTCCCAGCGTTTTTGGATGAGCGTTGAACAAAATGAGATCAAACTCGCTCGTTACCTAACCAAGCAGGTCAAAGATAAAAAACAGAAACAACAAGCTGAGCTTTTCTGGAAACTTTACAATTCTCCAGAACTGGTTGATGGCTCAACTATAAATAAAATTGATAAAGTTCAACGTCCTATAGCGGCATCTATCGCGTATAAACGCTGGTATCGTAAACAACCAATAACAGCCACTCAGTCTTGGCTTAAAAAGCGCGACGGGCTGATGCCACAGGTTGATCAAGACAAAGTTAGCCTATACATGGGCGAACGTCTGAATTGGACCTATAACAGCCAAGCGATCAAACTGAGTAAGCAGCTTGACCCTGAATACCGCATTGAAGAACTAACAGAGCGACGTATTCGTAATGCCTTAGCTAAACAGGATTGGAAGACGGTTGTAGAAGCAATTAGCCATCTCAGTGAAGAAGAGAAAAAAGATTCTAAATGGCAATATTGGTCTCTCATTGCTGAAAGGCACCTCAAGCCCAAAACCGACCAAAAAGAGAAAATCGCCGAAGTCGCTAAAGACCGGAGTTTTTATGGTTTCTTAGCAGCTGAGTTAAATCAAAGCCCTTTCCAACTAAACGCTAAATCAGATGCTGTAACTCAAGAGCAACTGGATGAGTTAGCCAAATTACCTGCTGCAGCCCGCGCAGGTGAGTTATTCAAACTAGGTCGATTGACCGAAGCGAATCGAGAATGGCGCCTCGCTCTATCTCAGATGGATGAACAGCAAAAGAACCTTGCAGGTTATCTAGCTAACTCTTGGGGTTGGCACCTACAAGCGATCATCAATGCTGCCAAAACAGAGCGTTGGGACCATATAGATCTTCGGTTCCCTTACCCTCATGCAAAACTATTTAAAGAGCATGCGGTTAAAAACGATCTCGATCTAAGCTTCCCTGTTGCTATAGCCCGCCAAGAAAGTGCGTTCCTATTCAACGCCACATCCCGTGTTGGCGCACGAGGACTAATGCAGTTAATGCCACAAACAGCCAAACTTACAGCTAAAAAGCATGAAGTGCCGTATAAGAAAAATGCAGAGTTAGATAAACCAGAGATCAATATTACCCTGGGTTCCGCCTACTTAGGTGATATGTTGAAGAAATTCGATAACAATCCAGCCTATGCAGCAGCAGCTTACAATGCGGGCCCTCACCGTGTAACTAAGTGGCTCAAACAACGAGGCGATCTGCCTTTAGACATCTGGATTGAAACGATTCCGTTTAAAGAAACGCGCAAATATGTTCAAAGTGTATTAGCATTCCGCGTCATTTATGATCGCCTAGAAGGTCGGCAAGCAAGCTTACTTAACGATAAGCAAATCGCCTTATTAGCCGTTAACCAAAGCAAAAAAACTGCTTTATAAACAAATAGTAAAAGAAGATATCTGTATGACTAATCCTTGCTGGATTGATATTGGCGTTAACCTTACCGACAGTAGTTTTAATAAAGATAGGGAAGATGTAATCCAGCAAGCATTAGAACAGGGTGTTGAACGTCTAATCATTACAGGCACAACACTCGAAGAGAGCCTCCAAGCTATCGAGTTATGCCAAAAATATCCTGAACATCTCTACTGCACAGCGGGAGTTCATCCCCATTACGCAAAAGATCACGCAGGCAATCAACTACAAGAGTTAAACGTACTGTTAAAACAGGACTGTGTCGTTGCAGCAGGTGAGATGGGATTAGACTTCAATCGAAACTTCTCTACACCAGAACAACAAGTCAATGCGTTTGACAAGCAACTTGAAATCGCATGCACGCACAAACAACCTCTATTTCTACATGAACGAGAGGCCCACAAAAAACAGTTGGAAATGCTATATAGCTACCGAGACCATATTCCAAACGCCGTAGCGCATTGCTTCACCGGCAGCAAAGAAGAGCTGTATAACTATCTAGATCTTGATATGCACATAGGCATTACAGGTTGGATCTGTGATGAAAGACGCGGATTAGATTTACAAAAGCTGGTCAAAGACATTCCTACCGATCGTTTGATGTTAGAGACAGATGCACCCTACCTTCTTCCTCGAGATATAAAACCGAAACCAAAATCTCGCCGCAACCTTCCTATCTATCTTCCGCATATAGCGAGAAAGGTTGCAGAACTAAGAGGCGTAGAGCTGGAACAGCTACAACAGGATGCTTATCAAACTACCTGCAAGTTCTTTGGACTCATTTAGATACGCGCTGAAGAAATTCTAGAAGTTGAGATTGGTCAAAAGGCCATTCCAGCTCTTCTTTACTCTCCAAATCCAACAACACTGGAATTTTCACACCATAGCGTTCAACTAAATCGTCGTCATCAGCAATATCAACCTGATAGATCGCATACTTCTGCATATCCACTGAAGACGCTATCAATTGCTCTGCCACATCACACAAATGGCAACCGACGGTTCCCATCAATTCCAACTCTCTCACTCTATTTACCCTTGCTAACTCGCTTTTTCAGACCGTTCGACCGGAGACCTGAGCTAGATCACAGAATGTCTTCAATCTGCATGCTAGAGTCCGCAGCCAATTAATCGCAACCATCAATTTATATAGCGAATGAAAAACCAGATCATACCGAAAAACGCCGAAGTTCGTTTAAACAATGATGAATTTATCGTGTCAAAAACCGACACAAAAGGACGTATCACCTACATCAATCGCGTCTTTATGCAGATTGCCGGCTACAACGAAGCTGAACTTTTAGGCAAACAACACAACATTATTCGCCACCCTGATATGCCACGCGGTGTATTTAAATTCATGTGGCAAACATTACAGCAAGAAAAAGAGTTTTTTGGTTACGTAAAAAACCTCTGCCGAGATGGCTCTTTTTACTGGGTCTTTGCCAACGTAACCCCCGATTACGATGCTCAAGGGCAGCTAACAGGTTACTACTCTGTACGCCGCAAACCTAGCCAACAAGCCATAAATACCCTTACCCCTATTTATGCTGAGATGCTAGCGCTAGAAAAACGCACGCCTGCTAGCCAAGCAGCCGAAAAATCTATCGAATTGCTCAATTCTAAACTGCAATCCTTAGGTAAAGGCTATTTCGAACTTGTTATGGGGCTGGACCAAGAATAATGCGAATGTCAGACAAACAATTTTCCAACGGCACCAGTCGCGGCGTTCCATTTTTACGGGCTCGCGCTAAGCGCTTAGTTATATGCTGGAACATATTATTGCTCGGCTCTTTAGTGGGCAGCATTTTTATTGCTGATACCCCCTATTGGCAAATCATCCCAGTTATCGCGGCAATAGCCTTAACCGTCTACACATTAAAATCTAATGCCTATGCAATAAATGCCTTGGAGCGAATCAACACTACATTGATAAAAGCCAATGATGGCGATTTTAGCACTCGTATCACATCTGTATCTGGGCTCGGCGAAGTAGGTAAAGTTGCCTGGGAACTAAATGATCTATTGGATCGAGTGGAATCCTACTTCAAAGAGGTCGACGCCTGCTTTAGCTATGTTGCTGAAGGTCGTTATGATCGAAAGGCCCTGTACAAGGGGATGCCTGGGCGCTTAAGGAAATCACTATCCCAAATCAACGCTTCTTTAGAGAAGATGGAGGAAGGTGCCAAATTCCTAGTCTCCAACCAACTTAAATCAGAGCTACATAATCTAAATACAAGTCATTTGATTGAAAACCTCCGACGAAACCAGTCCGATTTAGTCAAAATTTCTGAAGAGATGGAGCAAGTAGAGTCCATCGCGGCCAAAAATGGTCAGGCCGCTGCCAATAGTCAAAGCAGCGTCGATAATATGAGCGGCGCGCTCGCAAGTATTACGGCAAACATCACCAGTGTATCCGAGGTAACTAAAGCCTTAGAGGCCGACAGCACTAAGGTTTCATCATCCTTATCGATCATTACCGAAATCGCTGATCAAACCAGCCTCCTCGCGCTTAACGCTGCTATTGAGGCTGCTAGAGCGGGCGAACAAGGTCGTGGATTTGCTGTCGTTGCGGATGAGGTAAAAGCCCTATCCAATCGTACAAAAGAAGCTGCGATTGAAGTAACAGAAACCATCAATAGCTTCAGTGAACGGGTTGCTGACATGGTTCAGCAAGCCGAAATTTCCTCACAAGCAGCAGAAGAGATCAACACTCAAGTTCAGCAATTTCGAGAGCAGTTTGCAGACATTGCGACCTCCGCAGAGGATACTCAACGTTATATTGCCTATGCCAAAGACTGCACTTTTGGCTCCCTGATAAAAGCCGACCACGTTATTTTTAAACAAAATGGTTATGTTGCTCTAGATGACACAAAAGACCGCTCTGAAGAGTTAGAGGCAGTAAGTGTTTGCCATACTGATTGCCGTTTAGGTCAGTGGTATTTCGAAGGGGAAGGTTTTGAATCCTTTAAAAACACTAAAGCTTATAAATTAATGGATGCACCTCATGCAGCCGTGCATCAATCTGTTTTAAAAGCAGTTTCTTACCGTGACCAGAACTGGAAGAAAGACAAATCGATCCGCCAAGAGATTGTAGAGCAGATGCGAAATGCTGAAGAAGAGAGCTATAAAATTCTGCAACATATCGACGATATGATTGATGAACGTCATCGGATGACTAGTTAAAAGAACTACAGAAAACATGTGTTTTATCTACAATCGGTATGACATTTATTGAACCAAGGCCTTAACACCTTAGTGTGATCGACCAAGGAATACCTTGATACATTGCACCGCACAAGAATATGCTGGACAGATATATTCATAAAAACGCAATTAAAAGTTGCGATATTGTGAGTTAAACCGTAAAACTTGTATTTCCACGATTCCATAATCGTTACGAATATGTGAAGCACGCAAGATGGAAGGACGGATATGACAAAGAAAGGCGACCCTATGGACAACAATAGCAACCTACTTTCCAACCCTCAGGAGTTTATCGACTACCTGAATTCCGAAACCAAGAAAGTATTGGATATGTTCTCAGCTTCAGGCTGTGATGATATTTTCAGTAAGTTCACACAATCCTGGACAGAGTTAGCTAACCGCTCCTGGGAAGACCCTACTGTTTGGATCCGTGCAATTACTGATTATCAGCAGAGCCAAATGAGCCTTTGGACTAACTTGCTGACAGGTAAAAACAGCGAATCAGTTGCTGAACCTGCACGCGGTGACCGTCGTTTCCAAGCTGAAGAGTGGTCTCAGAACCCTGTTTTCGATTACATCAAGCAATCTTACCTACTAAGCTCTAAGCTTCTTCAGGAAATGGCTGCTAATGCAAATCTTTCTGACCAAGAACAGAAGAAACTTGAGTTTTACACGCAGCAATATATCGATGCGATGTCTCCAACCAACTTTGCAATCACTAACCCTGAAGTGCTTCAACAAGCGTTGGAAACTAAAGGTCAGAGCTTAGTTGATGGCCTTAAAAACCTTCTAGGTGATGCAGAGAAAGGCCGCATCTCTATGACTGACGAGTCTGCATTTGTTCTAGGTGAGAACATTGCAACGACTGAAGGTTCTGTCGTATTTGAAAACGAGATGTTCCAGCTTATTCAGTACAAACCAACGACTGAAGAGACTTACGCTCGTCCAACAATGATCGTGCCTCCTTGCATCAACAAGTTCTACATTCTTGACCTGCAAGAAAGCAACTCATACGTAAAATACTGCGTTGACCAAGGTCAAACTACGTTCATGGTTTCTTGGTTGAACCCATCGATCGAACAAGGTCACATCACTTGGGACGACTACGTAGAGAAAGGCATCCTTAAAGCGACACAAGTTATCCAAGATATTACTAAGAGCGACAAAGTTAACGCAGTAGCATGGTGTGTAGGTGGTACTCTACTAACAACTGCTCTAGCGGTAATGGCAGCGCGTAAAGATACATCTATCGCTTCTGCAACGTTCTTCACTACGCTTCTAGACTTCACTGATCCTGGTGATCTATGTGTATTCATTGACGAACAGCAGATTAAGAAGCTGGAAGACAAAGTAAATAATCAGGGCTACCTAAGTGGTCGTGAACTTGCTACGTCTTTCAACATGTTGCGTTCAAACGATCTAATCTGGTCCTATGTTGTTAACAACTACCTTAAAGGTCAGACGCCTCCTCCGTTCGATATCCTGTACTGGAACAGTGACTCTACTAACCTACCAGCAGGCATGTACACGTACTACATTAACAACATGTACATGGAAAACGGTCTAACTAAGAAAGACCAGTTAACTATCTGCGGTGAAAAGATCGATCTTGGCAAGATCAAGATCCCTTGCTACTTCCTATCTACAATCGAAGATCACATTGCTCCATGGAAAGGTACTTTCGAAGGGACTGAACTGCTTAAAGGCAAAAACGAGTTCGTTCTAGGTGCTAGCGGTCACGTTGCGGGGGTTATCAACCCAGCTTCTAAGAACCGTCGTAACTACTGGATCAACGGTGAACTAGGTAACGGTGCAGATAGCTGGTTAGAATCAGCTGAGCGTCAGGAAGGCTCATGGTGGCCTCACTGGGCTGAGTGGTTGAAGCGTCGTGCTGGTAAGAAAGTTGCGGCTCCAGCTGCACCAGGTAACGATGAGCACAGCGTTATCGAAGCAGCACCTGGTCGTTATGTCGCTGTACGTATCGACTAAGTTGGATTAGAAATAAAAAACGGAGCATCTGCTCCGTTTTTTTGTTTTAGTCAGTTATGCACATTAGACCGTGAAGATTATTCAACCTCAGAACGTAGCTGCTGGATATCTGCTTGAAGCTCCTGATCCTCAGTGAACCCCGCAAATTTTTCCGCTTTAGACAAAGCTTCAAGTGCATCCTCTTTTTGACCTTCTTCAAACAGGCGCTGAGCTAAAGAGTATTGAATTGAAGCCTTATACTCTGTCTCTTTTAAGTTATCGGCCACTTGATAAGCTTGCTGATAGAGCTTGATCGCATCTTGGTTTTCTTCTGAGAAATCAGCTAGTGTTTCCCAAAACACAGGGTGATCGTTCTTCTTGCCTTTATACTGCTCAGCTAAAGTTTCCAATTCAGCATAAACCGAATAAAACTCTTTTTCGTTATCCGCTTCAGCTGCTTTCATCATCGACTCAGCAAAAGCTTCAATTTGTTGAAAAATCTGTCTGTTCATTTATTAACTCTCCAACCAGACATCTTTGGCCCAGTTCCAGATCGATGGCCACTCATCTTCTATAGTGTCGCCGTGCTGCCAGAGCAAGATGGCTGCATCTTGAGTAATGCAATAGTAACCATTCGCATGCTCACAAATCGGAATGTACTCACGAGGCATACCAATATCCCAAGCGGTAGCGGCTAATTCAGGTAAAAACGTGTGCGAACTTGGATCAGCCACAGTCGCCGGTTCGATGGAGCCACAGACGATATCACTTACTTCAAGCAAAAAATGTTTATATTCATCTGGCAGCGAGATCAGAATCTGTTCTTCGATCTCAACAAGATCGTCTTCATCAGGTAGATCTAAAGGTACAGGAACTTCGACATTACGCTCTTGTAGTAATTCAATAATATCTTCCATATAGGCGCTCCTGTATTAGGCTTTTCAGATTCGCAGGCAGACTAGTCGAGCAGACCGGAGAAGTAAATAAAAGAGATCAGTTATATCCATCTTTAATAACTTTAGAGAATATTTATATACACAAAAACCGCAAACATTACTTCATACGACAGTAGCTATGCCAAAATATGTAATACTTTAGAATTAATCTAATCCGAATTGCTAACTCCTTTGGCCTTATTTCCCAAGACATTAGCGACAGAATCCGTATAATTCGCGCCAAACATCCTGCAACCTCCAGAAAATGTCATAAAATTATGTTCTAGGTGTTGCAGAACAAAGAAGTCTCGGGTGATAACAGCTGACTCACCAAAGTCATGACTGTTGCGGCCACAAGCCCCCATCCCCGCAGCTACTTCACAAACCATTATTATTATTAAAATGGCGAAGTTCCTATGACCACAAAATCAGTAGACGTATTGCTAGTCGGCGCGGGAGCTATGAGTACGACCCTTGGCGTCATGCTCAAGCAGCTAGATCCTTCCCTGAAAATCAGCATGATCGAGCGCCTAGATCATGTCGCCCATGAAAGTACAGATGGCATGAACAATGCCGGTACGGGCCACGCGGCATATTGTGAATTGAACTACACGCCACAAATGCCAGACGGCACGATCAATGCCACTAAAGCTTTCGCGATTAACGCCTCTTTCGAAGTTAGCTTGCAATTCTGGTCATACCTCGTAGAACAAAACGCCCTTCCTGAACCTTCTCAATTTATTAACCCTGTACCACACCAAAGCTTTGTATGGGGTGAGAAGAACGTAGAATTCCTTCGCAATCGTTATGAGACATTGAGTGCTACGCACCAGTTTGCGGACATGGAATACAGCGAAGATCACGCAGTATTGAAAGAGTGGATGCCACTGGTCATGGAAAACCGTGACCCAAGCGAGAAAGTTGCAGCCACTCGTGTTGCTTACGGTTCCGACGTAAACTTTGGTTCGCTTGCACGTAACATGGTGAACTTCCTAGAAGCTCAAGATGATTTCGAACTTCTACTAAGCCGTACAGTAAAGGATCTTAAGCAAGACCAAGATAAAAACTGGACTATTACGCTAAAGAATGACCAAACTGGCGATAAAGAAGTTATCAACGCTAAGTTTGTATTCCTTGGTGCGGGTGGTGGCGCGCTACCGCTTCTACAGAAAGCAGGCATCTCTGAAGGTAAAGGTTATGGCGGCTTCCCTGTAAGTGGTCAATGGTTAGTTTGCCGCAAACCAGAAATCGTTAAAAAGCACTTGGCTAAAGTTTATGGTACAGCACCTATCGGTGCCCCACCGATGTCCGTACCTCACTTGGATACTCGAGTCATCGGCGGTGAACAAGCCCTACTGTTTGGCCCATTTGCTGGATTTACGACTAAGTTCTTGAAGAAAGGTTCTATCTTCGACATGCCACTAAGCATCAACCTTGGCAACATCAAGCCGATGCTTTCTGTAGGCATGAATAACATGGACCTTACTAAGTATCTAATCAGCGAAGTAATGCAGTCTCACAGCTCGCGTGTAGACGCACTCAGAAACTTCTTCCCTGATGCAAAAGATGAAGACTGGGAGCTTTCCTACGCAGGCCAGCGCGTGCAGATCATCAAAGAAGATGAAAACGGAAAAGGTAAACTAGAATTCGGTACCGAAGTAATCTCGGCTGAAGACGGTACACTTGCGGCTCTTCTAGGTGCTTCACCAGGTGCTTCAACTGCAGTCCAGACAATGATTAACATCGTAGAGACATGCTTCGCGGATAAACTTGCTACACCAGAGTGGCAAGACAAAATTCATGCGATGATCCCATCTTACGGTCAGGATCTGACTAAAGATGCAGCGTTACTGAATAGCGTGCGTGAGCGCACTTTATCTACGCTGGGGCTTGATACTATAAAAAAGACTGAACTGCAGGCTGATAGCAGCCTGCAAGATCAAGGCACAGCAGCCTAGTCGAATACAACTATAATGATAAAGAGCCAATTCCAAAGCCGGTCTTATGACCGGCTTTTTTATTTCACCGCCCTTTTCGCTACAATAACCTTTTAACCTTTCCTGCCATTACTATGCAATGTAGAGAAAACTGCGGTGCCTGCTGTATTGCACCGAGCATCACCAGCTTGAACAAACCTGCAGGCGAACGTTGTAAGCATTTAGATCAGCAAAATCGATGTAAAATCTTTGGTACAGATCAAAGACCAAAAGCTTGTGCTAACTTTGCACCTGAAGAAGAATTTTGTGGTCAAAATAGAGAAGAAGCACTGCAGATTCTAACCCTTCTGGAAAGCAGCACTCATTAATCGATACAGCTTTTAGGTAATAAAAAAGCAAGCCCTAGGCTTGCCTTTCTATCGTGTGCAGGACGGGACTTTAACCCCGTAGCAACAGCTTAAACTTTAACGATGTTTTCAGCTTGTGGGCCTTTTTGACCTTGAGTCACAGTAAACTCTACTTTTTGGCCTTCAGCTAAGCTTTTGAAGCCTTCACCCTGAATTGCACTGAAATGTGCAAATACGTCTGGACCACCTTCCTGCTCAATAAAACCAAAGCCTTTTTCGTCGTTAAACCACTTAACTGTTCCAGTTGTTGCCATCTTTCAAAACCCTATTTTGGATAATTAAAATCAGCCGAAGCAACGAAAGATTTCCTGCTTAAAGCTGTTAAATAGAAAAAACCGACCGCATTGAAAGAGTTAGGCCAAGAGTTTCCTTGCCGCAACATTAAAGCAGCCATGTCTTTTCCGATCATCTGATCATAGCGCTGCTTTGTGTTAATTCAATTCCATTTGTGCGTTTTTTGATGTTTTTTTAACCAAAAAGGACTCTACAATAGTCTAAGACTCGACTAATCGGTAAGTGTTCTGCTGTCATATCCGCCTTTTTACACAACTTGTTAGCGCGATTAAGCTCTTAATTTTTAACATAAGATTTAATCTATCTGCGCTTCATCGCGGTATACTTAAAATCAATACAGGTTCGAGAAGAGCTATAACAACTTAACTCTGCCTCTTTCAGTTTTATCTAAGGATCATCCCCTGAAACGCCTAGAAGAAATCAAAATAATTCTTGCACTTGGCTTCCCTATAGCGATCGCTCAAGTCGCACAAACCTCTATGGGTTTTGTCGATACGCTGATGGCCGGACGTTACAGCGCAACAGATCTAGCCGCTGTGGCATTAGGGTCAAGTATCTGGCTACCCATTTTTATTGCTAGCCAAGGCATCTTAATGGCCACCACGCCTATGGTTGCGCATCTTGTAGGTGCCAATAAAGAAAATGCGAGCTCGGAAACACTGCATCAGGGCGTGATTATAGTCGCGATTTTAAGCTTACTTGCGATATTTACCCTGCATAACTGCGATCCAGTTCTTACCTTCATGGGCGTAGAAGAGGAGCTAGCAAGCTTAACCACACAATACCTAGCTGCTATAAGCTGGGGATTCCCTGCCCTTCTACTTTATCAACTTATCCGCAGCTATATTGAAGGTTTTGGTAAAACACAACCTGCGATGAAAATTTCCATCCTTGGACTTTTATGTAACATCCCACTTAACTATGCACTTATCTATGGCGAGTTTGGTTTTCCAGAACTAGGAGGCGTAGGTTGCGGCTGGGCAACAGCTATTGTTATGTGGATTATGTTCATTAGCGCGTTTATCTATCTGGCCAAATCACCAACCTTTATAACAATCAAGCCTTTCTCTGGCTGGTCTTTACCTGACCTGCCAGCACTTAAAAACTTTTTAAAGTTAGGACTACCTATAGGTATCGCTCTTTTAATCGAAGTCAGTATGTTTTCAGTAATTGCCTTGCTTTTGGCGGATCTTGGCGAAGTAATGATCGCCTCTCACCAAATCACAATCAGCTTTACTGGCCTGATCTTTATGCTGCCTTTAAGTATATCTCTGGCGCTCACTATACGCGTTGGCCATCAACTCGGGGCGCAAAAACCTGAAGCTGCGAAATTCAGTGCAGTTACAGGCTTGATTATCACTTTAACCCTAGCGATCTTCAGTTCTTCATTGATGGCACTATTTGCAACATCTATTGCCGAACTCTATACCCAAGAGCTTCAGATCATTGAAATCGCCAGCACTTTGATCATTATTGCGGCTCTTTTCCAGTTCTCAGATGCCATCCAGATAACATGCTCAGGCGCTCTTAGGGGTTACAAAGATACCGTAGTTCCTCTCATGCTTGTATTTATCGCCTATTGGCTGATTGGTCTACCTTCTGGTTATATCTTAGGTAAAACAGAGTTAATCACTGAAGCGATGGGCCCTAAAGGGTTCTGGGTTGGTTTACTTATTGGCTTAACCATTGGCGCTATACTGTTAATTACTCGATTACATTGGAAAAGCAACCAATTGCTCAGCCAAGCCCAACATCGTTAACCTAGTTATGCTAAAACGGCTCTCTATTCTTATCGTCCTACTTATATCCCTAAGCGGATGTAGCCGAGATACACCTGAACTGGTATTGGGGAATTACCTTTACCGCCTGAGTAACACCCTCGATCTAAACCAACCTCAGTCATACATCCCTGAAGCAAGGATACAATTCCCTCTTAAACGCGATCGAATACTTAAAACCACAGAGATCCGTGAAGGCCTTTTAGATGTATTGAAATTAAAACGTTGTGACCTGCTACCTTTAATCGCAGAACGCAATAGCTCTCTTGGCAAGGTCGCCAAGCCATCAGCAAAATTACAATATGAGCTAAATTTCTATTATTTATTAACTCAGTGCCGAGAATCTTTGCGCAATGCCAGCGCTATTGATACCGAACTACTAAAAAGAGTAAACGAAATCCATCGCGTTAAACGCGACAATTTACCTGCAGAATTATGGAATGGGATTTTTACTGCTTCAGAAATGGAAGCCAACTTCAGCCGTTCGCAAACTGCCCTACCTCTAGTTGATAACAGCAGTACTCAACAGAGCATCGAAGCCTTGCGAACCCTTGTAAATTTAACCGCAAATAACCTTGATCAATTTGGTTTGACAAAACCTAATGAAGATCGCTTAAATCAAGCATTCAAAGTCTTGCATAGCAATCGATCTGGCCCTGCAATTATTAGCTCACTTGAAATCCTGACTTACCATCTTGATCAAGCCGCGAACTTGTTAGATAAGCGAAATTCGCCTAATACCCCTCTATGTAGAAACGAAAGCCCAAATAAAACGGCACGCATCTTAGAAAACGTTTTTTATAAGTTTTATATAGGTGAAGTTCTACCTTATTTAGCACAAACTGACCGATATGCCTCCCAGTGGCTCGACCTTAATCAGCAATTACTGCAAAATTACACAACACTTTCTATAAGCATCCCACAATCAATGGAAACTTATTCAACCACAATACTGTCCAAAACAGCACCTCATAGTGTTTGGTTGAGTTATCAACGCGCTAGGGATAAACATACAGAAGCTTGGCAAAAAACCTTAAAAAATTGCGGCATGATGCCGACACAGAAAGACTAACCGCTTTTTGAGCTACGGATTGGACATTGAACCCAGCCTTTAAATCAAAACAGCACTGTAACAATTTATCGTTTAATACGGTATTTTTTGTATTGTTACTGTTTGCTTCAGCCCTTCTGCTTACCCAAGTAGATGCTGAAAGCGTGCGCCTGAGTAAAGCTGATATTGAAAAGCTAGGGAACAAATACGGCGCAAAAGCGAAGCGCAGACTCGAAACCTGGCAGAATCTTCTAACTGAATTAGCCAATGAGAGCGAAAGTAACAAGCTGGAACGCGTAAACGACTTTTTTAACCAAGTGCGATTTATCGATGACATCAAGCACTGGAAAAAGAAGGATTACTGGGCCACACCCGTAGAATTTCTAATCACCAACGGCGGTGACTGCGAAGATTTTAGCATCGCAAAATACTACACACTCAAAGAGCTGGGTGTACCCGTAGAAAAAATGAATTTAGCCTACGTTAAAGCCTTAGAGTATAACCAAGCCCACATGGTTTTAACGTACTACCCCAAACCACGTGCAACTCCTTTAGTTCTGGACAACATTAACGGCGAAATTTTGCCCGCGTCAAAGCGTACAGACCTGTTACACGTTTATAGCTTTAATGGTGATAAACTATGGCTCTCCAAAATGGGCCGCAGAACTACATTAGTAGGAACATCAGACAGATTAAAGCCTTGGGTAAAACTGCAATCTCGTATTGAAAACAATGACATTAACCTAAGGTAGGTTTAATGATGAGGAGTATCTATTATGTCACTGGTTAACCAACTTATCGCCGCGATCTTTGCGGTACTTATAGGTTTGGTTTCTGGCACCCTTTACATAATGTCAGAAAGCTCGCGCTCTGTTCTTCAGGATCAACTGGAGTCACATGCGCAGGATTCTGCCACCCATTTAGGCCTTTACCTTGCCCCTTATATGGCTGAAAACGATAGCGCGACTATTGAAACAGCCGTCAATGCTATTTTTGACAGTGGCTTCTACCAACGCATTATCGTTACCAATGCGGATGAAGAGATTCTGTTTGAGAAAAAAACTAAAGAAACCATCAGCGAAGAAGTGCCTGAGTGGTTCAGATCGATGGTGCAGATAACACCACCATCCATGTTCAGGGAAGTAACTCACCAGTGGCAACAAGTGGGTAAAATCTACGTACAAAGTAGCGCGGGTTATGCTTACGACAAGCTTTGGAAAGGTGCACAAGATAGTATCATTCTGTTTATCTCTTTATCGATTCTATGCCTACTCGCTATAAGCTCACTGATTAGATACCTACTAAGACCATTACACTCTGTAGAGCAGCAAGCTATCGCTCTTTCTGAAAAACGCTATCTAGAGCAAGAAAAGTTGCCGGGCACACGTGAACTTAAGCGTGTAGTACAAGCAATGAACCGCATGGTTAAGCAAGTGCAGGTAATGTTCGATGAGCAAGCCCGCAATATTGAAGAGTTACGTCGAAACGCCTATCAAGACAGTTTAACAGGCTTATCTAATCAACGCGCAACTGAAGCACAACTAGCCGAACGCCTTGATTACCGTAAAGATTTTGGTAGAGGCACTCTATTCAATATCCACCTATGCAATCTGCAAGAGACTAACCAGCAGATAGGCATGGATAAGACCAACAACCTACTGAAACACCTAGCCAGCCATCTAGAAGAATTTGCACGTGGCTCTGATCAAAGTGTACTTGGCCGTGTGACTGGTGCCGACTTCATACTGCTGGTTAATACAATCGATACCGACCAGTTGAAACTCAAACTGGAACAACTTGACCAAGAAATTCGGAAACACCTTGCTCAATTGATGGGACAAGATATCGAAGACTCAATCATCAGTATCGGTAGCTGCGAATGCAGTGATGAGAGTAATAGTTCACAACTATTGTCCGAAGCACGTATCGCCAGCAATGAAGCTGAGCAATCGAAAGTACTGTGGAAACAGTTCAACACATCAGAAAAAACCGCAACTCAGCCACAGCAATCTGACTGGAAACAACACGTTGCTAACACGATCAATCAGCGCCAAATCTTTTTACAGATTCAGAGCGTGTTTAGCAAAAAGCCTGGCTCTATGCCGATTCAAGATGAGATCTTTGCACGTATTCTTAATCAGGAAAACCAACCCGCTTCTGCCGGAGAGTTCATCAGCGTAGTAAAAGAGCTTGGCTTAATGCCTGAAATGGACCGAGCTGTAATCGAACTAGCGCTAGAACAACATGAGAAGATCGCCTGCCCGCTGACTATTAACTTGAGCCATGAGGCCGTCAGTAGCGAGAACTTTAGAACATGGTTACTTGATAAGCTAAAGACCATCAGCCCTAGCGTTAAAGTTCTGTTCGAGTTGGATGAAACCAGTGTACTGAACAACATTGAAGGCATTCTAGAGTTCCGTAAGGCTCTAAAGTCTATTGGCGCAGAGTTTGGTGTCGACCATTTCGGTATTCACCCTAGCGGCTTCTCTTACCTGTACTCAATACAACCTGATTACATCAAGATTGATGGGGCTCTAATCCGTAATATCGATCAGAACGATGAAGACCGCTTCTTTGTCAGCAGCCTGATCAGCGTAGCCCATAGCCTTGAGATCAAAGCTTACGCCGAGCATGTAGAAAGAGAAAGTCAGCTACAGATCCTTGAAGCGCTAAATGTGGATGGTAGCCAAGGTTATCTTCACGGCACGCCAAAACCCTTAAGCAAAGCTTAGGGGTTTGATAACCATACTCCAAACATAAAAAAACGGCGGTATAACCGCCGTTTTTTTGTATCTAGCTTAGGACTATGGCTTATTTACGACCCACTAGCATTTCAAGCTTTTTACTCATACGCTCTTCACGCTCTTGCTCTTTGCGCTTCTCTTGACGTACTTTGTTGATCTCTTTCAACTTGCCTTTTGCGTGATCTGACTCTTCTTTAGTCACTACACCAGCTGGCTCACCATTGATATCAATACGCTCAGCACCTTCACGCAGGGAGCGGTAGTAGTTCAGTGAACGAACATAACTCGCAAGAGCACGTTTGATTTTGTTCTTAGCGACTTTTTCGTCAGCAACAAGATCTTCTTGGATGCCTATTTTTAGAGGCCTAACGTTTTTACGATCAAAGGTTTTCGGATACGCTTCCATCAACTGCTGCAGAGCAGCCATATTTGCAGCACGGTTTTTGGATTTCGCCTTTGGCGTTTTGTTTACTACGTCATTCACCTGATTAGCCTCTGATTGGAAAACTTGCTTTGACTGAGTCAGATTCGCCTCCGCAGAATCTAGCATATTTTCCAATTGATCAATTAATTGCCTAGTTTTAGTACTTATCTGCTCAACATCCACAGACATCATTCACCCTTACGAATGTAATACCCGTAAAGGTCGTCTTCTACATACTGCTCAACCAATTCATGTCCTAAAAACGTACAGAACTTAGGAACATCGCGCTGAGTAGAGGGATCAGTTGCCAAAATATGCAGCACTTCCCCTGCCAGCATATCCCTAACATGATTATGCAACATCATAACAGGCTCAGGGCAGTATAGGCCCTTTGCATCAAGAATATGGTCGGCTTTGATGTCCGTCATGTTTTATCTCTTGCAGAAAGATGCGTATTGTCTCAAATTACCTATGACAGCAAAAGTCATTTAATCAGTAATTAAGCAACTAAAGTCGCTTTTAAAATAAAAATAATCCATTCTATATGTGTGGAACGTAGTTTTAGATGGAGAGATCATATGATTCGAGTACTAATCGAACGACATATTGCCGATGACTTAGGCGCACACTATGAAAAAGCTGCCCGTGAAACGCTTCAATTAGCAATGCAAGCGCACGGTTTCATTTCTGGCGAAGCACTGAAAAACACCAGAGATCCAAACCACCGTTTAGTCGTAGCAAACTACCGGACCTTACAAGACTGGCAGCGCTGGTCGACATCGTCAGAACGCCAAGAAATGATGGCGACAATTAACCCCATGTTGGAAACAGAAGAAAAAGTCACCGTTTTTGAACACTAAGTTGCTGAACTGCCATCTTAACGCTGTATTTTTACAGCACTCTAAGGTGGCAGGTTATCTCTTCACGGTCATGATAAAGGTGTTTAGCCGATAACTCATACGCTAAGCCCTCCTGCATAAACCTTTCAGCAATCAGATTTAAACAAGATACAACCTCTTGATAACGTTGCTTCATTGGTAGCTTAAGATTAAAGATAGCTTCATCGCACCAACCATTAATCACCCAATCAGCCGCCATCCCAGCCGTTTTAATCGGTTTATCCACAACATCACACACCATCATATTGACAGGCTGCACTGGTATAAATTTGTATGCATCTTCTTGGACGTGGGTCACTTGCCCGGATTCCATCAACTGATCTTGCATCGGCCCATTATCAACTGCAGTAACAAACATACTGCGCTGAACCAACTGCCAGGTCCAACCGCCCGGTGCGGCCCCCAGATCTACTGCTGTTGAACCATGAGGGATTCGCTGATCCCAATCATCACGTGGAATAAACCAGTGCCATGCCTCTTCCAATTTCAACGTTGAGCGGCTTGGAGCTTGTTTGGGAAATTTAAGACGGGGTACACCTAGTGGCCAAGGCGCTGAATTATTCACAGGCGCATAACCTACGAACATTTCACTACCAGACAGTACGAACAGCAACAAACGATTCCCTTTGCTATTCGCTTTTTTCTTCAAACGTCCGCTCTTACGCAACTTCTGAGCCAAAGCTGAGCTAAACTTCTTCGAAAAGGTCGCTAACTCGCGGCCATCTGTTGTATCGGGGTACTCTGCCCAAAGATCAGTACAATCAGGAAAATCAGCAAGAATCTGTTGTAGCTGCGAAATACGATCATCACGCTCAAGCTCCTGACAATCACCACAAACCATCCACTGCCTTACAAAAATCAAACTATTAAAATCAATTTCAGCAATAGCCCGCTCTGCATCACCTGGAGTTTGCAAATGAAACTCTACATAACCCTGACCAGACTCTAAGGTGCAGTATCCGTATAGGCCGATAGTAGAGCACTGATCTGCAATCTCCCCTGCGACCTCTTTCTCGAAGCCTGAGCGGCACTGTAGGACTAATCGATTAAAATATGTCAACTTAGCTGTTTCCCGATAATCTGAGCGATATGGTCCATATGCTGAATTTGCGTAAAACCTGAAGCCTTACGTGGTTTGATGTCATGATCACCATCCTCAAACCAATACACATGAACAGATGACGGCAAATTGTACTCTGTAACTTCAGGAAGTGAACCCATTGGATCCCTTTCGCCTTGAAATATATGCAAAGGCTTTGGTAAATCTTTTAAATGATCAACACGTAACGAATCGGGCTTTCCACGTGGATGAAAAGGATAACCGAATACAAATCCAGCACTCACGGCTGGATGACTAAGTAGCATTGAAGCAGCACGCCCCCCCATAGATTTTCCCGCCAAATACAGTGGCTGACCATCCACTACTTGCTCTTCAATCAATTGTGTAAAGTAATCCAGCAATTTAGGCATTCTATCTGGAGGGCGTCGCTTGCCCGTTTCTCTAATGGTCTGCATATATGGAAATTCAAAACGAACAACCTGCAATCCAAGTTTAGCTAAGCGCAGAGCCATCTGTTGCATAAAGTCACTGTCCATTGGCGCACCCGCACCATGCGCAAATAACACTTTCCCCGTTTTCAATTCACCATCAATTAACATAAACAGCCCCTTAATCAGTCAAAAAATGAGTTTTACCGCTGTTTCAAAGTTGACTTGAATCAACAAACGCTGAGAAAAGCCTTACTGTGCAGCACAAAATGCGACGTTTTTTACGACAAAAAACGCCAAAATTATATCTCTTTTTAAAACAAAGGATTACAACCTATAAAAAATATTCCTTATATTTCATTAAGTTAAAAAACACCCCAACCTAAAAGTATAAAGCAAACAATACCTAGGTAGAAATTTCGCAACTGCGACAAAATGCCTCATTGAATGACCTAAACACATTGAAAATAAGGCCCTATTCCAAGATAATTGCCTGCGAAACTCAAAATTTCCATAAATAGCTTGTTGATGAGAGCCTGACATGAGCACAGCAACTGAACACCCCACCTACAATTATAAAGTGGTGCGCCAGTTCGCCATCATGACAGTAATTTGGGGTATCGTCGGTATGACCGTCGGTGTCCTAATTGCTGCACAGTTGGTTTGGCCAGCACTAAACTTTGATACAGCGTGGCTGACTTACGGTCGTCTACGTCCACTGCACACTAACGCAGTTATCTTTGCATTCGGCGGCTGTGCCCTGTTTGCAACATCTTACTATGTAGTTCAACGCACCAGCCAACGCCGCCTGATCTCTGATGGCCTTGCAGCGTTTACATTCTGGGGCTGGCAAGCAGTTATCCTTGCAGCAGCAATTACTCTGCCGCTAGGTCTAACTTCTTCCAAAGAATATGCTGAGCTA
Source organism: Neptuniibacter sp. QD37_11 (assembly GCF_047778105.1). NCBI lineage: Bacteria > Pseudomonadati > Pseudomonadota > Gammaproteobacteria > Oceanospirillales > Oceanospirillaceae > Neptuniibacter > Neptuniibacter sp. QD37_11. The sequence goes on from NZ_CP180552.1 coordinate 2,332,606, forward strand.
GAATGGCCAATCGACCTGCTAATCACTATCGTGTGGGTTGCATACGCTATTGTATTCCTAGGTACTGTGAAGATGCGTAAGACATCTCACATCTACGTAGGTAACTGGTTCTACATGGCATTCATCATCACTGTAGCTGTTCTACACATCGTTAACAGCATGGCTATCCCTGTTTCTATGTGGAAGTCTTACTCCATCTACTCCGGTACTGTAGATGCGATGATCCAGTGGTGGTACGGTCATAACGCTGTAGGTTTCTTCCTGACAGCTGGCTTCCTAGGTATGATGTACTACTTCGTACCAAAACAAGCTGAACGTCCAATCTACTCTTACCGTCTATCTATCGTTCACTTCTGGGCGTTGATTGCGACATACATCTGGGCTGGTGGTCACCACCTTCACTACACAGCGCTTCCTGACTGGACTCAGTCTGTAGCGATGGTTATGTCTCTGATCCTTCTTGCTCCATCTTGGGGTGGTATGATCAACGGTATGATGACTCTATCTGGTGCTTGGCATAAGCTTCGCACGGATCCAGTTCTTCGTTTCCTTGTTGTATCTCTTTCCTTCTACGGTATGTCTACGTTCGAAGGTCCAATGATGTCTATTAAGACAGTAAACGCACTGTCTCACTACACTGACTGGACTGTTGGTCACGTACACGCTGGTGCATTGGGTTGGGTTGCAATGATCTCTATCGGTGCGGTTTACCACATGATCCCTCGCCTATTCGGTAAAGCTCAGATGTACAGCGTTGGTCTTATCAACACTCACTTCTGGCTAGCGACAGTAGGTACGGTTCTATACATCTGCGCGATGTGGGTTAACGGTATCCTACAGGGTCTAATGTGGCGTGCAGTTAACGCTGACGGTACTTTGACTTACAGCTTCGTAGAAGCACTAGAAGCTTCTCACCCTGGTTACTTTGTTCGTTGGTTGGGCGGTATGTTCTTCCTGACTGGTATGATTCTGATGGCCTACAACACTTGGCAGACTGTTCGTAAAGGCAGCACTGCACCAGAAGCTCAAGCTTCTGCACAGGCAGCTTAAGGTCATAGGAGCAGATAGAAATGATCAAACACGAAACGATAGAAAAGAACATTGGCCTGATGATTCTGCTTATCATCATCGTAATCAGCGGTGGTGGCCTAGCAGAGATCGTTCCTCTGTTCTTCCAAACTTCTACTACTAAGCCAATTGAAGGCCTACGTACTTACACTCCGCTTGAGTTTGAAGGCCGTGACATCTACATCCGTGAAGGTTGTAACACTTGTCACAGTCAGATGATCCGTCCTTTCCGTGCTGAAACGGAACGTTACGGTCACTTCTCAACTGCGAATGAGCACGTTTGGGAACACCCATTCCTATGGGGTTCTAAGCGTACAGGTCCAGACCTAGCTCGTGTAGGTGGTCGTTACTCTGATGATTGGCACCGCGCTCACTTGTACAACCCTCGTGACGTTGTACCTGAGTCTAAGATGCCTTCTTACCCATGGTTGTTTGAAAACAAACTAACCGGTGCAGACACTGCTAAGAAGCTTGAAGCACAACGCGCTGTTGGTGTTCCTTTCACTGACGAGCAGATCGCTAATGCCCAGAAAGAAGTTCAGGGCAAATACGAGATCGATGCTGTTGTAGCTTACCTACAAGCACTGGGTAAAATGCATTCTGAATACACTAACAAGCGGTAGTAACGCGTGAGTTACGAAGTTTATGGCCCTTATATACCGGTAATCATGCTGATTACGTTCTTGGCGCTATTTGTTTGGGTGCTTAATCCAAAGAATAAAGACAAGTACGACGATGCAGCCAATATGCCTCTGAACGAACCTGATGAGGCAGACGAGATGAAACCGGACAATACAGAGGCCAGTGACGGGAGAATTGAAAAATGAGTGCTTTTTGGAGCGCATGGGTAGCAGTGATTACCCTAGCTGTAATTCTTGGTTGTGCTTGGCTATTGATTGCTACTCGCAAAAGTCAGCCGCACCAAGATACAACTGAAGAAACATTAGGCCATGAATTTGATGGCATTGCTGAATACGATAACCCTCTGCCAAAATGGTGGTTCCAGATGTTTATGGGCACCGTTGTTTTCGGCATTGTTTATCTTATTCTTTACCCAGGTTTAGGTAGTTTCCCAGGTCTCTTGAACTGGACTTCTACTGGCCAGTGGGAAGAAGAAATGGCTCACGCTGAAGAGACGTACAAGCCGATCTTTGCAAAATACGCAGCTATGTCTGCAGAAGAGCTACAGCACCCAGACAACGCACTAGGCCTAAAAATGGGTCAGCGTATGTTTGCGAACAACTGTTCTCTATGTCACGGCACAGCAGCAACAGGTGCACACGGTTTCCCTAACCTAACGGACAACGATTGGTTGTACGGTGGTGACGAGAAGACTATCAAGACATCTATTGCTAACGGTCGTAACGGCGGCATGCCACCTTGGGGCGCTGTACTAGGCGAAGAAGGCGTACGTGACGTAACTAACTACGTACTATCTCTAAGCGGTGCAGAAGCTGATGCAGAAGGCGCAGCTCGCGGTAAAGGTCAATTCCAAGCACTATGTACTGCTTGTCACGGTACTGACGGTAAAGGTCTACCTATCCTAGGTGCACCTAACCTAACTGATGACATCTGGTTGTACGGTGGTAGCTTCGAAAAAGTGGCTCACTCTATCCGCGTTGGTCGTAATGGTGTAATGCCAGCTCATAAAGACCTACTAAGCGATGAGAAGATTCACCTGATCACTGCATACGTTTACAGCCTATCTAAAAAGTAATTAGATAGTTGAACTAAAATAAAGGCGATATGATGTAGATCATGTCGCCTTTTTTTTTGAGGATCTATTATAATATTCAACTTTGCTAATACATGGTGAGCGTATTAGTTCTGATGAGTTTAACTTTCACTGGTGAGTATGTGAGCAACGATATGAATCAGATCCCGGTTCAAGATGTCACACCCAAGAGCAAGAAAAAATCCCAAGAGTACGACCTATATGCCAAACGCGAGCATATTTATGTAAAGAATTACAAAGGTATCTTTAAAACCTTACGCCAAGGCTCTAGCTTTATCATGCTATTGATGTTCTTTGGCTTCTCATGGATCACATGGGATGGCAGACAAGCCGTTCTGTTTGACCTGCCCAACAGACAATTCCATGTATTTGGTAGCACCTTCTGGCCACAAGACTTTATGTTACTGTCTTGGCTACTGATTATTCTTGCCTTTGCCCTGTTCTTCTTTACCGTATTTGCCGGTCGATTATGGTGTGGCTACGCTTGCCCGCAATTCGTTTGGACTTGGATCTATATCTGGATAGAGAACTTCACCGAAGGTGATCGCAACAAGCGAATGAAGCTGGATAAATCTAAAGGCTGGAGCAAAGAAAAATTACTTAGAAAAAGCGCAAAACACTTCCTATGGGTCGCCTTCTCTATTATTTCCGCTATCGCGTTTGTTGGTTACTTCACTCCAATTCGCGAGCTTATCCCAAGCATCTTTAGTTTTGAACTTGGCCCTTGGGAGATGTGGTGGTTAGGCTTTCTTGCCGTAGCAACCTATGGCAACGCTGGCTGGTTACGTGAGCAGGTATGTATCTACATGTGCCCTTACGCTCGCTTCCAATCAGTTATGTTCGACCAAGACACTTTGATCATTTCTTACGACGAGAAACGCGGTGAAAGCCGAGGCAAACGTAAAAAAGGCTCTGACTATAAAGCAGAAGGCTTAGGCGACTGTATTGATTGCTACAACTGTGTTTATGTTTGCCCAGTGGGAATCGACATTCGCGACGGTCTGCAGTATGAGTGTGTAGCCTGCGGCGCTTGCGTTGATGCCTGCGACGACATTATGGAACGCGTCGGTTACGAAAAAGGCCTTGTACGCTACACAACTGAACATCAGCTCGAAGGCAATAAAACGCATATTATGCGTCCTAAACTGATCGGTTACTTTGTTGTCCTATGTGCTATGTGTGTTGTTTTTGCCTACACAGTCTACAGCCGTATCCCGCTCGAAGTTGACATATTACGAGACCGTGGACAGCTATATAACGAAGTCACTTCAGGCGTCATCGAGAACGTATATACACTGAAACTTGCCAATAAAGAGCAAGTTGATCATAGCTACACTATTTCAGTCACTGGCCTTGAAGGCCTTGAATATATTGGTAAGTCAGAAGTCACTATTAAAGCTGGCGAACTGATCGATTTACCAATTAGATTGAATATCAAGAAAAAATACCTAAGCAAAGCCAATAACAATATCACCTTCAAAGTAATGGCAACGGACAATTCCGATATCCTAATTGAAGAGGAAAACCGCTTTATTGGTCCTGCACCTAAGCGCTAGGTCAAAAGAAGGGTCGATAAGAAGAAATTCTAGGCCCCTTCTTTTAGAAATAAGGTAGAATAGCTGTCGGTCTGAAACTGGGTGTTCCAGTTTTGGATACGACAGTTTTTTTTTGGGTATTGATACATGAGTGACAGCGACAACAACATCCCCGGCCCATGGTACAAACAACCTTGGCTTTGGTTTATTTTATCACCAATTATTGCCGTAGTTTTTTACGGAACTTTTTACCTTTACCTATCCATCGTTACACATGACGGTTTGGTAAAAGATGACTACTACAAAGTAGCCCGCGGCCATTTTGTAGATAAAAGTCAGTCTCAAGAAGCGATCGACCTTGGCGTTAGTGGACAGTTAAATCTCGATAATACAACTGGCGACCTAATGCTGAAATTTAAGAGCAAAGGCGATTACCTTCCAGAGTTCCTTAACCTCAGTATCATTCACCCTACTCACCAGCAATACGATCAGAGTATTCTGCTTAAGCAAGTTCCTGGCACTGAAGCCTATACAGGCAGCTTAAAGAGCCTGCTACAAGGTAAGCGTTATCTGATCTTGAAGGATGAAGCCCGCAACTGGAACCTCCGTGCAGAGGCACATCCACCATACGATCAGAATACAATTGAGTTTAAACCTGCCCACGAACAATGAGCAGCAACCTTAACTCAGTAAAGTCTGCTGACTGTTACCACTGCGGCCTTACTATCCCCCCGGGTAGTAACTATAGTGCTGTAATTAACGGTGAAAGTAGAGATATGTGTTGTCCAGGCTGCCAAGCAGTCGCACAGACTATTGTAGATAGTGGCTTGGACAATTATTACAAACATCGTACTGAAGCAGCCTACTCGCCGGAGCTTAACACTAAGGACCTTCCGGAAACACTGCTTCTTGAACTTGAGCTTTACGATGACGAAAATGTGCAAAGCAATTTCGTCAAAGTTAATGAATCTAGCTCCGAAGCCACACTGGTTATCGAAGGTATTACCTGTGCAGCTTGCGTGTGGTTACTCGATCACCACATCAGTAATATCGAGGGCGTAAGTAAAGCTAAGGTCAACCTGACTAACCACCGCGCTCGTATCACTTGGGATAAATCCCAAGCAAAACTCAGCAAAATCATGGCTGAGATATACCGAATTGGTTATCAAGCCCACCCTTACCACCCTGACAAAGAAGAGCAGCTCTTAGAGCAGGAACGTAAGCGTGCAACTCGCCGTCTAGGTGTTGCCGGCATCGGCATGATGCAGACAATGATGTTTGCTATCGCGCTTTATGGCGGTGCTCTACAGGGCATGGAAGATAAGTATGTCAGCTTTATCCGCTGGGCTAGCTTAGTCATTGCAACCCCAGTAATCCTTTATTCTGCACGTCCTTTCTTTATTGCAGCGCTAAGGGATCTTAAAACTCGACACTTAACCATGGACTTCCCTGTCTCTATCGCAATCGGTGGAGCTTATTTAGCCAGTGTCTGGGCAACCATCACGAATAGTGGTGAGGTCTATTACGACTCCGTTACTATGTTCACCTTCTTCCTGTTAATTGGCCGCTACCTTGAAATGCAGGCCCGTCATAGAACAGGCAAAGCGGGTAATGCACTCCTCAACTTACTACCGGCTAGTGCTATCAAACTAGTCGATGGTGAAGAACAATTAGTACCCGCTCAAGAGCTTAAGCTAGACGATATTGTTTTGGTCAAACCAGGCCATACGATTCCTGCTGATGGCATCATCATTGCTGGTAGCAGCTCAGTAGACGAAGCTGCGCTAACGGGTGAATACCTACCTATTCGCAAAGATATCGATGACAAGGTTGTTGGCGGCACGATTAATGTCGAAAACCCGATCACGATTAAAATCACTCAGGTGGGTGACGAGACCAAACTATCAGCCATTGTTCGTTTGCTCGATCGTGCTCAAGAAGACAAACCTAAAGTTGCTCAGATTGCTGATAAAGTTGCTAGCTACTTTGTAGCGGCGGTCTTAGTCACCGCAACCGTTGTAGCGACAGGTTGGTACTTCGTAGAGCCTGCTCATGCATTCTGGATTACCCTATCTGTACTGGTAGTCACTTGTCCTTGTGCGCTTTCATTGGCCACTCCGACAGCACTCACTGCTGCCACAGGAACACTGCGCCAAAACGGTTTATTAATTACCCGAGGCCATGTTCTTGAAAGCCTTTCGACGGCAACTCATGTTGTTTTCGATAAAACAGGCACGCTAACCGAGGGTAACCTCAGTCTTCAAGAAGTGGTTCCTCTAGCGGATCATGATCAAGACGCCTGTACCAAGTTTGCTGCTGCGCTTGAAAAGCACAGTGAACATCCAATTGCACAAGCGTTCCACGATCAACAAGGTGATCTAGTAGCAACCGAGATCAAAGCAACACTTGGTCAAGGCATCGAAGGAGTGATCGACAATCAAAGATACCGTATTGGTAAACCTGATTACGCGAGCGAGATCCTAACGCAAAGCCAGCCATCGCTACCTGAAACAAGTGGGCAGTGGTTGCTACTGTGTAATGAGACTCAAGCACTAGCATGGTTCCGTCTGAATGACCAGATTCGCCGTGAAGCGAAACAGACAATTGAGATCCTTCACTCGATGGGGCTTAACTGTCAGATGCTGACGGGCGATAACTCTTCAGCGGTAGCGGAAGTAGCAAGCCAACTAGGGATAGATACCACTATCTCTGGCGTATCACCTGCAGAGAAGCTTGCTCATGTTAATAAGCTGCAAGAAGATGGTGCACATGTAATTATGGTAGGTGACGGTATTAACGACATCCCTGTACTTGCAGGCGCTCAAACGTCTATCGCTATGGGCGGCGCTTCTGATCTTGCTAAAACCAATGCGGATGGCGTACTGATCAGCCACGATCTATTGCGTCTGGCTGATGGTATTTTGCTCGCGAGAAAGACTCAAAGAATCATTAAGCAGAACCTAGCTTGGTCACTTTGCTATAACCTAAGCGCTTTACCATTAGCGGCCTTTGGCTTCATTGCTCCCTATATGGCAGCGATCGGTATGTCGGCAAGTTCATTGGTCGTAGTCGGTAATGCGATGCGCCTGAACAAATTAACCCGAGGTTCTGTCCATTCCCATGACAGAGATCAGGGTACTCAGTCGGCTAAGCCTGACGCGGTTATGCAAAATCAGGTAGAATAAGCACATTTGAAAATTAGGGTTATGTAGTTTCAATGGATATAATTTTCCTGCTGATCCCCATTGCCATCTTGTTAATTGGCTTTGCTATCTGGGCTTTCTTCTGGAACGTTAACAACGGCCAGTACGACGATCTAGACAGCCCTGCACATAGCATTCTCTATGATGATGACGAAGATCTGATTCCGGATGATGCAAAAGTAAAACCGACTGACAAAGGCAATGACTGAAGCACTTGTCATACCTACAGCATTCTTATTAGGTTTGCTTGGCGGTACGCATTGTCTAGGTATGTGCGGTGGCATAGCTGCCACCGTTTCCCTTAGCTCCCCTAAGGGAGGTCAGGGCTTCCTACTTTTACTCGGCTATAACTCTGGGCGCATTATTAGCTATGCAACTGCAGGCGCCATTTTAGGTAGCCTGAGTTGGTTATTAACCGATCCTATACTACAACTCGTACTTCGCAGCTTTGCCGGATTGATGCTTATTTTCATGGGCCTCTACATTGCCCAGTGGTGGAAAGGTTTAACTCACCTAGAAAAAGCAGGCGGTGTACTGTGGAAACAGATTAGTCCCGCTGCGAGTAAGCTTCTACCGGTTAGAAATATCGGACAAGCAATCATGCTGGGTGGCCTATGGGGTTGGCTGCCATGCGGTTTGGTTTATAGCACTTTAATTTGGGCTTCAGCAGCATCCGACTGGCTAACCAGCGCACAATTGATGGCGGCATTTGGCGTAGGCACTTTGCCTGCCATGCTGTTAACCGGTGTACTGGCCCAACAAGTTAAACAAATTCTTCAGAAGCGTCTGACCCAACATATCTCGGGCGCAATCATTATTGGAATGGGCTTATACAGCATCCCTTGGATGGGAATATTCCAACAATAACTGAGCACTTTTCGCAAGAAACTGATTACAGAGGAAGACAAACGTGGATAACAATCTGATTAAATGGGATCTGGACTTGATCAAACGATACGACCTATCGGGTCCTCGTTATACATCCTACCCTACTGCTGTTCAGTTTGACCCAGAGTTGTCTCCTAGTGATCTAGTAACAACCGGACAAAACTCTGCGGACATCAATGATCCACTTTCGCTGTATGTTCACATCCCATTCTGTGCGCATGTTTGCTACTACTGCGCATGTAATAAAGTGATCACGCGCAACCGCAAAAAAGCACAGCCTTATCTGGATACACTTTATAAAGAGATGGCTCAGCTATCTAAGTGGTACAGCAATGACCGCAAAGTAACTCAGCTACATTGGGGGGGCGGTACTCCAACATTCATTAGCCACGAGCAGATGGTCGAGCTAATGGCTGAAATGCGCAAAAACTTTAACCTTCTTGATGACGATAGCGGTGATTACTCCATCGAAATTGATCCTCGTGAAGCAAGCCTAGAAACAATCAAAGTCCTACGAGAGATCGGTTTTAACCGTATCAGTCTAGGTCTACAGGATATCGATCCAAAAGTTCAGGAAGCAGTAAACCGCGTTCAGTCAGTAGAACAAACAGCAACAATTCTAGAAGAAGCTCGCAGATTAGGTTTCCGTTCCCTGAACCTAGATTTGATCTACGGACTTCCTTACCAAACATTCGAAGGTTTTAACGCAACACTCGATACTGTGATCGAAATGAATCCAGATCGTCTTTCAGTATTCAACTACGCTCATCTTCCAGACCGTTTCCGTCCGCAGCGTCATATTCAGGAAGAAACACTGCCTAGCCCAGAGACTAAGCTTGCGATTCTAGAATCCACCATTAATAAGCTGCTTGATGCAGGTTATGTTTATATAGGTATGGACCACTTTGCTAAGCCTGATGATGAGCTAGCCATTGCTCAGCGCACAGGTAAATTACATCGTAATTTCCAAGGCTATACGACTCATTCAGAGTGCGACCTTGTCGCTATGGGCGTTTCGTCAATTAGCCAAATCGGCTCTGTTTATTATCAAAATGAGCATGACATGCCTTATTACAGTGCTGCAGTAGATAGTAACGCTCATGCAATTAAGCGCGGTGTAAGCCTGACGCAAGATGACATCATCCGTCGTCATGTAATCACACAGCTAATCTGCCACTTTGAGCTAGACAAAACAGCGGTTGAATCAAAATTTGATATTGCTTTCGACGACTATTTCGCAACTTCCATTGCTGAGCTAGAAGCATTTACTAAAGATGGCTTAATCAGCATGAATGCAAATGAGATTGTAGTCTCTCCTGCTGGTCGCCTATTGATTCGTCGTATATGTATGGCATTTGATGCATATATACCAAAAGATCAGAGTTCACAGCGTTTCTCGAAGATTATTTAACTTTCCGTATTTACGGAAATATTACATAATCAGTGGGTAGCCATTCGATATAACCACGACAGGATCGCACTATGAGTGATAACAAGGCAACTGATGGAAAACTACGTAGTCTACAGCAGGTAAGCTGCAACACTTGTAGTCTGAGCTCTTTGTGTCTGCCCGTATCTCTGGATATGACAGAGATGGAACGCCTGGACAACATTATCGACAAAAGCCGCCCACTGAAAAAAGGCGAGCATCTTTTCCACCAAGGCGAAGAATTTGCGAGTGTTTATGCCATCCGCGTCGGCACAGTAAAAACTTACACAATCACAAATGAAGGTGAAGAGCAGATCACCGGGTTCTACTTCCCAGGTGAACTGGTTGGTATGAGCGGTTTTGATAACAACGAATACCCTGTATCTGCAAAAATCCTCGAAACAACTACGGTTTGTGAAATTCCGTTCGAGCGTTTGGACGAACTTTCCGGTCAGTTACCTGAATTACGCCGCCAACTGCTGCGTACGATGAGTAAAGAGATCCGTGAAGAGCAACAGATGATGCTGCTCCTATCGAAGAAGAATGCTGAAGAACGTGTTGCAACATTCCTTGTGAAATTATCGATGCGTTTTAAAGCACGTGGTTATTCTGAAACAAGTTTCCGTTTATCGATGTCGCGTAACGAGATCGGTAACTATCTAGGCCTTGCAGTTGAAACCGTAAGTCGAATTTTTACCCGCTTCCAGAAGTCCGAACTATTACAAGTTGAAGGTAAAGAGGTTCATATCCAGGATCTGGATAAACTTTACGAACTATCTGGCGAGTGTCCAGCTAAGGACGCTGAAGAGCCTGTAACTGCTCAATGTGGCAAAGGCACTTGCAGTTAGCCCCTACACATAAAAAAGCACCGATCGCTTTCGCAACCGGTGCTTATTTAGTCGCACAATTAAGTAGCCATCTCAATGTGTAACCCAACGCATTTATTAAAGCTTTTGCTGCGTAATAAAACATTGAGCTGTGTCAAAACCTGCTGTTTCTAAGGAGTTCTTCATGTCATATGACGAATGTTATGTGAAATCCGTAATTCGTACGATCCCAGACTGGCCGGAGCCAGGCGTTCAATTCCGCGATATCACTCCACTATTTAAAGATCCTAAAGCGCTTCGCATGATCTCTGATGCATTTATCCAGCGCTATATCGACAGTGACATCACGCATATTGCGAGTATTGATGCTCGTGGTTTTTTGATCAGCTCCATCATGTCTTACCACCTGAACATTCCTTTGGTACTCGTCCGTAAAAAAGGCAAACTACCGGGTGAAACCATTCATCAGGAATACCAGCTTGAATACGGTACTGCAGCTGTAGAGATGCAGACTGATGCTGTGAAGGAAGGCGATCGCGTTTTGGTATTTGATGACCTGATTGCTACAGGTGGCACTATCTTAGCAGCGTGCAGTCTCATCAAAGAACTTGGTGCGGAAGTGTCAGAAGCAGCAGCACTAATCGATCTGCCAGACCTACAAGGTTCTAGCAAAATCCAAGATGCAGGTGTACCAGTACATACCCTTCTTGCTTACGCTGGCATCTAATTAAAACCTGACGGCAGCCCAATCTAATCGCTGCCGTCAGTTTTATCCCTTTCTTACTTATCCCGCTAGCTAATTCTTCACCTCTCTTTTATTTCAGCCAATTGCAGATTTTCTCTTCCATCGCGTACAAATCTTGCCTACCATGCTCTGCCAATTTTTTCGTTTTCTGGAGCTGCTATGTGGTTTAAAAATGTAATTTTCTATCGCCTAACTGAAGCGTTTGAATACACTCAAGAGCAGCTGCAAGAAAAACTTATCGAACACGCTTTTCATCCATGTAAAAGCCAAGAACTTAGCCGTTATGGCTGGGTATCGCCATGTCACTTATTAGATGATGTTCACGCGCATCAGGTACACGGTATGTTTATGGTGGCTGCACGCAAGGAAGAAAAGATCCTTCCCGGCGCCGTTATTAAAGACGCCGTTGGCGAAAAAGTTGCGGTCATCGAACATGAACAAGCACGCAAAGTGTACAAGAAAGAACGCGACCAACTGAAAGATGAAGTGATTCTTGATCTATTGCCTCGTGCCTTCAGTAAATTCCAGCAGACCACCGCTCTGATCAACCCTGCAGCTGGCTGGATTGCAGTAGATGCTTCTAGCCATAAACGCGCAGAAGAGCTACTAAGTCATCTTCGTGGCACATTAGGCAGTCTGCCAATCACACTGCCTGATGTAAACCAATCACCTTCTGCCGTTATGTCACATTGGTTGGAGCAACACGACAGCATCCCACAAGGCTTTGAAGTACTAGATGAATGTGAGCTACGTGATAACGTTTTAGAAGGCGGCGTAATTCGAATCAAAGGCCAACAACTAGAAGATGAAGAGTTTGTTGCTCACCTAGAAGCAGGCAAGCGTGTAGTTAAGCTCGCTCTAGAATGGGATGAGCAACTCAAGATTACTCTGCAAGAAGATCTGTCTATCAAACGTCTAAAACTGAGCGAACAGCTACAGGAGAAAATGGCCGACGAAGCAGCGGAAGACGAAATCGCTCAATTCGATGCCGATATGGTTCAAATGGGTCTAGAGTTCAGCAAGCTATTCCCTGCTCTAATTGAAGCCTTTGGCGGCGAAGCACAACGCCCTTAATTATTAACTGACTGTCCAAGCTTAATTTATAACTCGGCGCGACAAGTGGTAAGGTTATAAATTAAGCTTTCATCTCCAATATGGGCAGGGCAGACCAGATGGATTACGCACCGGAATACACAAAGCGCGAGAAGATAAAGCTCATAATCCTGTTTATGGGATTAGGCGCTGTTCTCATAGCCGCTGGCGAGCTTTGGCTATTCCCATCTATCACCCGACTTGCAGAACAGCCTCACTGTTACAGTCTGTTTGGCCTAAACGGGGCTGATTATCTTTGGCACCTTTTACTGATTGGAATACCTATTTCGATCTTCCTAATCCTTGCCATAACGATGCTCCCCATGGCTTTCAAAGGGTTAATACAAGCGCAATTCCCACCTAAGGGCTACAAAGTTTTTAAACCGACACCGATTCGCAAAGGGATGAGAGGGCAGTTGATGGCTGGCTTCCTAGTGTTCGTAATTGCTTCTCCCCTGCTTATCGCAATATATGGAGCTAATCAGTTGGATAAGATGCCTGAAATAGAGGCTCCTAAAAAATCTAAAGATCTTTGCCCAGCCATCATAAAACCGTCTAGTCATTAAGCACGTATACACCTTTGATTTTTATACTTCTAAGTAATAATGTTTCACAACACCCACAAATGATTTAATAATCATTATTATTTTCATTACCAGATAGAGAGAATACATACGATGAATATTAAAACTTTAAGCGCGGGCCTAGCTCTAGCTGTATGTGCCAATTTTGCTAATGCTGCTGATCATACAGTCATGATGAAAAATTCAGGTCCTGACGGCTCCATGGTTTTTGAGCCTGCCATTTTAAATGTAGAAGTAGGTGATACCGTTACATTCCAACCTACAGATCCAGGTCACAACTCTGAATCAATCAGCAGCCTAATCCCTGCGGGTTCGACAGGCTGGAAAGGAAAAATGATGAAAGAAGTTTCTTTCACCGTCGATAAGGAAGGCGTGTACGTATACAAATGCCGTCCACACGCGATGATGGCAATGGTGGGGGTCGTTGTAGCAGGTAAACCAACAAACCTAGAAGAAGTAAAAACCAATGCGGCTGAGCTAAGCGCTACGTTTGTGATGAATAAGGATCGCTTAACTAACTACCTAAACCAAATTAAATAGACACCTTATTCTCAGATAGTAGGGGGTACAATAAAACTCCCTACTATTCCAGATAATAATCCCCTACCGTAGTCAGCCCTAAGCTTGTCCAAGCTTGCATACCACCTCGATAGTAATTCAACTTTTCCTCAGGGTAATCTAGCTCTAGTAACGCCCATATAAAGGTAGGCGTCTGTCCACACCAATAGCCGTTACAAAAAGCAGCAAGTGTTTTTGCCCGACTGAAATCCCAAACGCCATCTTTGTTGATTGCTCCCAACTCTTCCAACGTATCGGAAATAGTTTCAGGATCTTTTAACAAGGTGTATGGAATATTGGTGCTGCCCGGTATGGTCAGTCGGTAATGCCAGCCCTCAGTGCGAGTATCGACAATTAAAGTAGAGCTATCTGTTTGAGCTTGTTGTAGATACTCAATAAATTCCCTCTCGCCAATGGTTTCCACTTCATAAGGTTCGAATGGAAACATAGGTTGCGGTGTGCCACGAGAGGTCGTTAGATAAAGCTCATGGATAGTATTATCAGACTCTTGGTTGCGCTTAATCTCAACAGACTCACCTTCATGCTCAACCACAAAAGAGAAAAGTTCTGGGGTAATCATCACCCTCTTACTCTGCTCAGCAACGAGATACGGCGAAAACAAGAAAACCATCCATACCAGAATAGATCGCTTAAATTGACTAAGCATCGTAAAACCTCAACTCTTGATATCAGACACAAAAAAGGAGCCTTAGGCTCCTTAGTAATATCAATTTTTCGCAAAAATAAATAGCGCGTTATTTCATATCCAACAGCATATCGATCGAATATTTAGATGCATCAGGGTCTAAGGACAGCTTCTCACATTCAACCAAAAACTTATTTTCACGCTCTTTACTGTCGCTATAGCCGAATTCGTTACCATCTAAGCTTTGCAGTTGCAGCGTAGCTTTATGATAGAAAGCGAGAACAATCGCCGCCGTTGTATCACCTTCTTTCAGACGCTCTTCCCAACGATGGCGATGGTTTTGAATCTTAAGCGCCTGTTTCTTAAGGTTCCAGCCGTACCGAAGCTCATCAAAATACGGCTTTTTAGCCACTTGGGTAAAGATAATAATGGAGATAGCTAAGCCAATTAGCACCCCAGTTAGGTTCACCATCATATTCTCGCCTTCAGCATTACCATAGTAATGACGTAATACGGCGCTCAACCCTAAACCTATTACAGCAAAAATCAGACTAAAAACGATACCTACCTTGCGCTGCTTTTGCTTATAAACAACTTTATCAATTTCTCTAAGTTCCACGAATGTACCCTATAACACTAGTTAACCTGTAGATTACCTTACAGGCTTAATATGAACCGAATTAACTTGCAGTCAAAATCTGCCAGTGTAGACTTATCGCCTCGATTTTAAAGGCCCTTTCTACCACAATCTGATGTATTCCGTAAAAGAGATTTTCTATAGCTTGCAAGGTGAAGGTGCGCAAAGTGGACGCGCATCAATTTTTTGTCGTTTTTCTGGCTGTAATCTTTGGTCAGGACGCGAGCAAGACCGTGAAAAAGCTATCTGCGATTTTTGCGATACTGACTTTATCGGTACCGATGGCCAGAACGGTGGCAAGTTCGCTACCGCAGCTGAACTTTGCCAGTTCCTCAAAAGCTTCTGGCCCGAGCGGAACAATGAAAAGCCTTACATCATCTTCACGGGTGGTGAACCTGCGCTACAACTTGATCAAATTTTGGTGGATGAATGCCACGCGAACGGTTTTGAACTTGCCATCGAAACCAATGGTACGAAGCCACTACCCGATAATATCGATTGGATCTGTGTGAGCCCTAAAGCCGATGCCGAAGTAATTATCACCCAAGGTGATGAACTTAAATTGGTTTACCCGCAACCGCTAGCGCAGCCTGACCAGTTCGAACAACTTAGTTTCGCGCACTTCTACCTACAGCCAATGGACGGCCCTGCACGTTCAATCTACACAAAAGAAGTGATCGACTATTGCTTAGCCCATCCACAATGGAAGCTAAGCTTACAGAACCATAAAGTGCTAGGCATAGACTAATCCTCTAAAACTGAATGCTAATTTTCGAATTTAATACCTTAATACGGTTAGATTCATTCAAGCCAATTTGAATCGATGCAAAAACAATTTTCTAGACCAAAGTCTATACCCATTAATAAGCGCTCAATAGCGCCTTTGAATGTGGAAAAACAAAACTCCCTTAAAATATAGGGCCTTGCAACGGCTACTCACATTAGCTGTGGATAACTTTGTGAATTAAGACTTTAAAACGTCATGAAACGCCCATAAATCAAGGCAACCCAATAAACTGGTTATTTTTTAACCAGCTTGTTTTTACCTCTTAGAAATCAATATGTTACATAAGTCAACATAACAATATTAATTTTTATTGTTGTTTGTAGCACCTATTTAGTGCGCCTGTTTGCCCCACAGTGAACAACCTTTTTCTGTAATTAAACAGAACACCGGCTACAGCCTAGTAATTACGGTAACCATCAAGGCAAATTCAAACAAGGTAATTGCACCAAATATGGACTGAGCCAGATCTATAGCTCAGTAAAATTATCCCTATCTTCAAGATATGGATTATCCAAACTAGATCAAATTTTTTAAGCTCTAACCTGCTAGGCTTTACAACAATAATCTAAACCGAGTTTATATAGTCGTTATGCAAAGAACAGAACAGGAAAATAAAGCAGCAAACAAAGTGACCTGGATCGGCGCTGCAGTAAACGCCGTACTTGGTTTACTTAAGATCATTTTTGGACTGCTCTTTCATTCAGCCGCCCTAGTCGCAGACGGTATCCATTCCCTATCTGATCTTATTACCGATGTGATGGTCGTACTGATATTAAAAATATCGGCTAAAGGTCCCGATGAAGATCACCCTTGGGGTCATGGGCATTTTGAAGCCTTAGGAACCGTAATTCTTGGCAGTATATTAATTGCTGTCGCTGGTGCTATGGCTTACGACAGTACATTAAACCTAATTGAAGCCTCCGAACTGCTTCTTCCCGAATGGCCAGTTTTAGTAATTGCAGCACTATCCATCGCGGCCAAAGAGTGGATCTATCGTTATACACTGCAGATAGGTAAACAGATCGATTCAGCGCTCTTGATTGCTAACGCATGGCATAGCCGCACCGATGCCCTCTCATCAATTGTCGTATTTATTGGTGTCGCCGGCGCTATGGCTGGTTTTATTTGGTTAGATGCTGTCGCTGCAATGATTGTCGCGGCCATGGTCGCAAAGATCGGTTGGGATTTAAGTTGGAGCAATCTAAAACAGCTACTCGGAACATCCATCCCAAAAGAAGATATCAACCGTTACAAAGAACAGATCCTATCGATAGAAGGCATTATAAATGTCCATAGTTTCAAAACCCGAACTATGGGTAATAAGCATGTCATGGAACTTCATATTCAAGTTGCGCCTCACTTAAGCGCCTCTGAAGGACATTATATTGGCAACAAAGCTTGCCAGCGCCTGCAAGATAATCAGGAGATAGGGCATATCATTTTCCACATCGATACTTATGATGATGAAGACCTCGATATTGATGCACCGGAAACAGAATTGCCTTCAAGGGGGCAAATCACCTTATCAATAGATCATTTTTTTAACTCAATTAGCCAAGAAGCAGTGCCATATAAGCTCTCACTTTATTATTATGGCCGCCATATTGATTTAGAAATATTACTAAACCTTGAGCAACTCCAGTTTCTTCGCCAGAACGGTCACGACGAGGCGACTCTGGTTGATGGACTAAAAATAGAATTAACTAAAACTGGAACTCCATGGCTTGGGACAATCTACCTAGCAGGCGGCATTAAGCAATGACAGAGTTTTACCCTCAAAAGCCCTACCACAGTCACGAAATTGAGATAAAACACAGCCGCTTTATTACCCATGTCGCCCACACACCTGATTTAGAGTGTGCCCGAAACTTTATCGCTGAGATTCAACAGCAACATCCAAAAGCCAACCATAATTGCTGGGCATATATTGCAGGTACACGCAGTTTTCTTCAGTGTTGGAACAGTAGTGACGATGGCGAACCTAAAGGCACTGCAGGTAAGCCAATGCTGAACGTACTGGAACACAGCGACCTATGCGAAATCACAGTCGTAGTAACTCGCTATTTTGGCGGAATTAAACTGGGTGCAGGAGGACTTGTTAGGGCGTATAGCCAAGCTGTACAGGAAGCACTCAAAGTTTTACCGACAGAGGAACGCATTCCTCTATTTCCATTCGACCTCTATCTCCCCCATCACTTAGTAGGGGATATAGAGCAGTTATTAAATCAAGATCAGATTACTATTCTTGATCGCCACTGGAGTGAAGAACTGCACATTCAAGGGGAAGCCAGTGCAACCGCATTAGATCAGCTTAAGCAACGGCTGACTTCGTTTAAGCATTTAACCCGTTACAAAGACGCTGATAGCCGATGGTAAGCTGTAGATCCTTATTGTGTACGCCAATCACTTTGCTCAAATTATTCAATTTGATATCAACGGTTCCAGTTACGAATCTAGCTCGAGCATTCCCCTTTTTAAACTTTGTTTATATATCAGCCACTTAGTACTCAATACCAGAGTACATAGGCAATCCCCACCAATAGAAAAAAGAAATAAATTTAAATTTGCCGCAGAATTTCTTGAAGATTTAATAACCTCTGCCGATACTACTTTCAAAGGAATTAGGCCTCAGTAAGGGATTTTTTCTTCCTCAGCGGTTCCCAAATTCAAACAGTTGTTTTAAAGTTACTGAGTTGCCGATCAAAATATGAATTGTATTGATTATCATTTACAATCATGTATGTAGTAGCGTTCGTTCAACCAGATAAAGCGATAGGGGAAGTATGAAGTTCGCTGAAAATAACAATCAAGCTGCCGAGTATCTTCGCCAGGCAGTGCCATTAATGGTTAAGCACAATATACCGCCAAACCCGCTTAATTATGCTCTGTGGTATACCTACGTAAGTGATCGTGTACCTGAGCTAAATGTGCAACTTGATAAGACCCTAACGACATACGGAACGTGTCCTACTATGCTCAGCGAACAGTTGTTCCGCGAGCATATGATCAAAGATGATATTAATGGTGCTGAGGATATTCAGGCCAATCTGATCAGCCTTATTAACGACCTTCATGAGCATGCAGGTAATGCTGCAGAGAAAACTGAAGATTTCAGTAATGTTCTTGAAGAAAGCTTAGAAGCACTCCACCAGCAAGAAGATGGTGAAGCTAGCCTACCAATTGAATCCATTATTCATGCTCTTTCTGACCATACGAAATCGGTTAGCGAAACAGCTCGTCTATTTCAAGAAAGAATGAATGAAGCACAAGCTGAGATTCAATCGCTAAAAGAAGAGCTAAACAAGACCCGTCAAGACGCAAGAGTTGACCCACTCACGAACTTATTCAACCGCCGCGCATTTGATGCAGAGATAAGTCAATTAGTGGGTGTGAATGATCAAAGTTTAGTGCACTCCTTTATTCTTGTTGATATAGATCACTTTAAACGCTTTAACGACACTTACGGTCACCTCATGGGCGATAAAGTGTTGCAGTATGTTGGTAAACTACTAAAAGAAGTTTGCCCAGAGCCAATGTTGCCAGTTCGCTTTGGTGGTGAAGAGTTTGCAGTATTAATGCCTCAAACCGATAAAGAAACTGCGGCTGAGCTTGCTGAACAAGTACGCCAAAAAATTCAAGCGATCCGAATTAAGCAGAAAAAGTCTGGTGAAATTATCAGCTCTATTACTGCATCATTTGGTGTTTCCCAACTTACCGTTGGCGAAACCTCTGAGCAACTGATTGAACGTACCGATAAAGCGCTTTACCAAGCAAAAGATAGCGGCCGTAACCAGGTTGTTATCTCCTCGTAAGATTTGAGTACACCTCATTCGCTGGAAAAAAGGTAAGTAGGAGCTACGTTGTAGCTCCGAAACCCCCAGCCTCTAAATTATCTTCCAATCCATCATTCTGCATTTTGATTCACTAATTTTTAGCTGTTTATCCGATAATTCAGCTGCAAAAGCTAAAATCAATGACCGTTCAAAAGTATTTTAGCCTTATGCACAATTAGAAAAATAGCAATCAAAATCAAATTTCTACATAAGCTTGGTAAATTAAGATTAAACAAAACTCCATATATATAAATCAGTCATTTTAAAATTGTATAATTTCATACCTTCGCTTTATCTCAGCCCCGCAGTTGTATAGCATATTCCCCATCTTCCTAAGCTTGGTTAGTCTTGGATACGCCTTAATGAAGTCTAAGGTTTTATTTTTCTTATCTTGTTTTTACTTCACATCAGTTCAAGCAGAAGACAGAATTCACATTTTTGCAGCTACTTCTCTAACAGCACCATTAGAAGAGCTGTCCGTCAATTTCAGAGATAAATACCAGCACCTTCCAGCATTGACCTTTGCTTCTTCCTCGGTACTGGCAAGACAAATTACTCAAGGCGCCCCTGCTCATCTGTATATTGCAGCCAATAAACGCTGGATGGATTATGTTGAACAACAAGGCTCAATCCAGCCAAGCACTCGGCAGGCTCTAATCAGCAACAGGCTTGTTATTGTTGGAAACAAAGATCACGTAATTGCTCCGTTCCAATTCTCCGAAACAATTAAAATTGATCATCTGATTGATAAACATTCACGCATTGCTATTGGCGATACTAACCACGTCCCTGTGGGTATCTATGCCAAAGAGGCTCTGAAATCTGCGAACCTCTGGCAAGAGTGGCAAAGCTATTTTGCCCCCACTAACAGCGCGCGTTCAGCACTGGCTTTGACTGAACGAGGTGAGACACCGATGGGAATTCACTACAAATCCGACATTGTAGATAAACCTCAACTCAACATCTTGAGTGAGATCCCAGAGGTAATGCACAGCCCAATAGTCTATGAGATTGCTAAAATTAAGGGTAAAGATAATGCTAGCATCTCATTATTTTATGAATTTCTATTTAGCGAAGAGGCAAGCAAAGTTTTTAAACGTTACGGTTTCAAAACGCTGCAAGAAAACTAATCCATGTTCATAACAGAATACGAGTGGGCCGCCCTATTACTGAGTTTAAAAGTATCACTCACTTCTGTTCTGTTTAGCTTACCCGTTGCTATTGGCGTTGCTTGGATACTTGCTCGGAAAAAATTCCCGGGTAAGACCTTATTAGATGGTATTGTTCATCTGCCCTTAGTACTGCCGCCTGTCGTTATTGGTTATCTCTTACTAATTGGTTTTGGCCGCCAAGGCTGGCTTGGCAAACCACTTTATGAACTGACAGGACTAAGTTTCAGCTTTAGTTGGCAAGGTGCAGCATTGGCCGCTGCCGTCGTTGCATTCCCGTTGATGGTGAGAGCTATAAGGCAAGGCTTCGAAGCAGTTAATCCGAAGCTTGAATATGCAGCCAGAACCTTAGGTTCCTCACCCATTAAAGTCTTTTTTACCATCACGCTGCCATTAACACTGCCCGGCATTTTAACGGGAATCATTCTGGGGTTTGCCCGTTCGCTGGGTGAGTTTGGGGCCACAATCACGTTTGTATCCAATATCCCCGAAATTACACGAACGATCCCTCTGGCAATGTACTCCTTTATTGAAACGCCAGGGGCGGAAGTCCAAGCGGCTCGATTATGTGCCATCGCTATATTCATCGCCCTAGCATCCCTCTTAGCTTCTGAATGGCTAACTAGAAAAGCGAAACAGAAACTAGGGGGATCGCATGCTTAAAGTTGCCTTAGACACCCAATTGGGTGATCTCAATATGGAATGTGACTTTGAACTGCCTCGCAGCGGTGTGACCGTCATTTTTGGGCGATCAGGCGCGGGAAAAACCAGTCTGATTAACTATATATCGGGCTTACTTAAACCCCATAAAGGCCGTATTTCCTTAAACGGGCGTGACCTTACCAATACTGAAACCAAACGTTTCCTTCCACCTGAGAAGCGAAGTATCGGCTATGTATTCCAAGAAGCCCTCCTATTCCCGCACTACAGTGTTCAAGGCAATCTACAGTACGGTTCGGAATACACTCCAGAAGATGAGAAATTCCAAAGCGTAGTTGAGATGCTGGATATTCAAGCGCTACTGCGACGCTTGCCTAACACCTTGTCTGGCGGTGAGAAGCAGCGTGTTGCAATCGGGCGTGCCCTGCTTTCCGATCCAGGCTTACTGTTGATGGATGAACCTTTAGCCTCACTCGATCTACCACGTAAGAAAGAGCTATTACCCTACTTGGCAAAACTAGCGAAAGAGGTCGAGTTACCCATTCTGTATGTCACTCATAGCCTAGAAGAGATTATCCAGCTAGCTGATTACTTGGTTTTGCTAGAACAAGGGAAGATTCTGCAGTTTGGTAACGTTGAAGAGGTTTGGTCGTCGGAACAGATGCGTCCGTGGCTATCCGGTGATACCCGCAGCTCTCTATTCAACGCTACCCTAGACCATCATCACCCTAAGCATGCAATGTCTTGCTTGAACATATCCCACAGTACTCAGCTGTGGATGCGAGCCTTAGATATACCTCCAGGTACGGCCTTACGTGTACGTATTAAAGCTAACGATGTGTCTTTATCTAAAGAGCAACCCCAGCAAACCAGTATTCGTAACATACTACCCGCTACAATCATGCAGATTGATGAAGAGTCGTCGCATCAGATAGAGGTGGTACTCAATATAGGAGGCTGCAAGCTATGGTCACATATAACTTGTTGGGCGTTAACGGAACTTAATCTCAAGGTTGGGGACAAAGTATATGCTCAAATCAAAGGTATTAGCGTAACCCAAGAAGATTGGTCTGGACTGTGACGGATTAATTTTTAACGCTCACTCAATATTACGACGTGATGTTAATTTTATTGTCTTATCAATTTCGTGTTTAATGGACTGATGACTACAACAAAGCGCACCATAATCCACTACTTGATCGCAATGACGCTGT
Source organism: Neptuniibacter sp. QD37_11 (assembly GCF_047778105.1). Lineage (NCBI taxonomy): Bacteria > Pseudomonadati > Pseudomonadota > Gammaproteobacteria > Oceanospirillales > Oceanospirillaceae > Neptuniibacter > Neptuniibacter sp. QD37_11. The sequence continues at coordinate 2,355,216 of NZ_CP180552.1, forward strand.
TCTCCATCTATGGCGTTCAGGTATGTCCGTTCTTAGATTCTCTAACCACCGCGCAACTGCTCTTGCCCATATTAGTGACGTTTATTATACAGGGCAGCCTTAGATACCTGCTTGAAGGGCAGATTCAAAAGCAGCCGTTAAAAACCAAAGTTAGCTTCCAGTTCAAAGTCGATCTTGGTTTATTCATCGGTTGCTCAATTCTACTTGGCCTGTTCAACACACTGATTTATGAATTTCCGTTTGAAAGCGCGGGCAAAGTGTTAGTCGGCATGGGCGTACTGGGTTACCTAATCTCTTGTGATTTAGCCCTATTCAAAGAACATAAGCTAGCTCAATGCTTACAAGCACAGAAAGAACATTTAGAGCCTGATAGCTCGCCCTACCCGCTCACAAAAAAATTCACTTGGTTTGCCACTATCTGTGCTATCTCAGTGATTGGCGTAGTTTTCTTGGTAATTAATAAAGACTTGGAGTGGCTAATCCACACAGGTGATAGCATTCCTCTAGAAACCTCTCAGCGCTACATCCTGACGGAGATAGTGTTTGTCGTCGGTGTAGTCATGGCATATATCTTAACTATCATTTTAGGCTACGCGCGTAACCTCAAGTTCTTTATTCAAGCCGAAAACAGTACGCTCGAACAGGTATCCCTAGGCGAGTTAAATACAGAAGTGCCGGTTACCACCAATGATGAATTTGGTTTGATGGCACTGCATACCAACCAGATGATCAGCTCACTTGCGCAACGTACACGCGAGCTAAACGTGACACGTGATGCCAGTATCTTAGGTTTAGCCAGCTTAGCTGAAACCCGCGATAACGAAACCGGCGGGCATATATTACGTACCCAAAACTATGTGCGCGCTTTAGCCATTAAGTTACGCCAAAATCCTAAGCACACTGATTATCTAACGTCAGAAACAATCGATCTTCTATACAAATCAGCACCACTACACGATGTTGGTAAAGTTGGTATTCCAGATAGCATCCTACTAAAACCAGGTAAGCTGACTGATGAAGAGTTCGACATTATGAAGCAGCACCCGCAGATTGGGGCAGATGCTTTAGAAGTCGCTGAGAACCAATTGGGTAGTAACTCTTTCTTAAGGATTGCTCGTGAAATTAGCTTAACCCATCACGAGAAGTGGGACGGCAAAGGCTACCCTAACGGCTTACAGGGCGAGGAGATCCCACTCTCAGGTCGCCTAATGGCCGTAGCTGATGTCTATGATGCCCTTATATCTAAACGCGTCTACAAACCTGCATTCAGTCACGAAAAGGCTAGAGATATTATCGTTGAAGGTAAAGGCAATCACTTTGATCCAGAAGTGGTCGAAGCCTTCTTAGACTTAGAAACCGAGTTTAAAGAGATTGCCGCACAATATAGCGATGAGAATACCGTTGCCGCATAAGCTCTACATAAGCTTATGCGTGTAACGAAAACTGCTTGTGCTGTTGGTCCCACAGCCATAGGTTATCATCCGTGATCTCGACACCTCCTCGCCATAATCCATAATGATTTCCTTGCTGCCAGTGCCTTATACCTTGTAGCGCCTCAGCACCTGCGGCAGTCAGGGAATAAACCGCTGGCTCACCTTCAGTCACACTCACGTAAGGTTCTTCCGCCCTGATCAAGCGATCCAGCTCATGTTTGACCGATAAGTCCCCCATAAATGGATCCACTTCTAATCGCTGTAGATGATGGAAAATTCGCTGAAAAGTCGCCGGGCCTGACAGTATTTCGTAATAACGACTTTGCGCTGTCACACCTTCTGGTAGTCTGCCATGCTGTTCCAGCAAAGCTAGGTGTACTTCCAAGGCGGGCAGCTCATCCGGCGCTTTTAAAAGCGTCAGAAGAAGATAGGTCTGAGTTAAAGTTAAACCCGTTTCTAAAGCTGGAAACTCGCAGCAAAAGCGCCTTAATGCCTTTTGCATATAAGGCCAGCCTGCAACTGGTTCAGCTGCATATTCGGCTAATCGTTCAGGGCTAGCAGCGGTTAGAGCAGACCAGATATCAGTAGCTAATTTGAGTTGCTCTATTGTGAGTGGCTTTCGACCCGGATAGAGGCCAACCAACATCTCCGGGGTGAGATTACCGAAGCCATGAAAGAAAGGAACTAAAGGGTGATCATCAATACAGATGATAGAAAGCTTCTGTAATTGATCGAACTGTGAATAGAGGTGCTGACAAACATCTAACAACTGCAGTTGATCGTAGAGATCATGCTCGAACCAGAGAACAATTTCATCGAAATCTGCTACACGCGCTAAAACTTGATCACGCTCGTTAAAGTCTTTGGTCACAAGCGCTTTGGGATCATCAAGTTCCAGATCACTGTTAACTAATAGCTCGGCTAAAAAATTAATCCGCGCCTCGCGATTTAAGGTAGGTTGGCTTAAAACTGGGCCATCATGTAACAGGTCTCGCCAACACAATACTTCGCCATCAATGCCTTCTGCTTCCTGCAGCATATCCCCGGCGCAATCGCCATTTGTGATATGTAACTTCACTCTCTACTCCTTGAATGCTTAATCAGTGCCCCTAAACCTGATTTACAGCATAAGCGATTTTAACCTATAACGTTAGGCTTCTGGGATAACCGCAAGTAGATCAGTAACCGCCAGATCGAGCCCCTTTTGGCTCAGCATCGTACTCACCTGCCCGCGGTGATGGGTTTGATGGTTAAAGAAATGCTGCATTAGATAGCCAAAACGCTTTTCAAACTTATTACCCTGCATATTGCAGTAAACCAAGGAGTGATTCAGATCATACACTTCGATCTCATCGCATAATTCGACAATGGCACGATCAAGCAAGTAACGCGCATCACGCAGTTCTTCAAAATCGGAATAAACGACCGTGCTTAGTTTGGCTGGGCGCTCCATCGCTCTTACTTCTTCTAAACTTTTGTAAGCTGATGGGTGATCGGCAAAACGTTTTAACCAGATAATATCGCCCACCAAAATATGGTTAAGCGTAGCTAAAATAGACCCAAAAAAAGCTCCCTGATCTTTACTAACTTCTCCCTCTTCAAGCTCGCTTGCGGCTTCGTAGATACTTTCATTCATCCATTGGTTATAACGAGCCATCAGCTCAAACTGGTCTTTCAGTGTCATAGTTCCTCCTTAGAATTCATCCATTTAAACAGCAAAAGATGACAACTTATAGAAACCTTACAAATAAAAGGTAGAATGCTGTTTTTTCTTTTCAGGTTAATCTTATGCTTAACGTTCTAGTGATCGGCTATGTCTGGCCAGAACCCAATTCTTCTGCTGCCGGAACGCATATGCTTTCACTGTTACGCCTTTACAAACAGCAAGGCTGGGAGGTCACCTTTGCCAGCCCAGCACAAACTACAGAGCATATGATCAACCTAGATGATGAAGGCATTGCTCACTGTAACATCCAACTTAACAGTGACTGCTTCGATCAGTTCGTCAGTGACCTCAATCCCGATATCGTGATGTTCGACCGTTTTATGATGGAAGAACAGTTTGGCTGGCGAGTGGAAAAAAACTGCCCTAATGCCCTACGCATTTTGGATACTGAAGATCTGCAATGTCTGCGTAATGCTCGTCATCAAGCCGTTAAGCAAAACCGCGAGATGACGCTAACAGATCTATACTCTGATCTAGCCAAACGAGAGATCGCAGCGATCTATCGTTCCGATCTTTCGCTCATCATCTCCGATTACGAAATAGAGCTTTTAAAAAACCAGTTCTCGGTACCAGAGCAACAGTTCCATCATCTGCCTTTTATGCTTGATCTGGATAAGCTGCCACATCAGGTTCCATGCTTTGAAGAGCGCGCTCACTTTATGATGATTGGAAACTTCCGCCATGCGCCTAATTGGGATTCTGTGCTGGAGATGCAAAGACTGTGGCCGCAGATACGCCAGCGCCTAAAAGAACGCGGCGAAACTGATGCTGAGCTGCATATATGGGGATCTTACCCACCACCTAAAGCCACAGCGTTAAACAACCCTAAAACTGGCTTCCTTATCAAAGGGTGGGCAGAAGATGCCTACGATACATTTAAGTCAGCCCGCGTTTGCCTTGCCCCGCTACGTTTTGGCGCTGGTATAAAAGGTAAGTTACTGGATGCAATGGTCTGCGGCACGCCAAGCATAACTACATCTATAGGTAGTGAAGGAATGCTATCCGATCCGAGCCAATGGCCAGGAGCGATTGCTGATAACGATGACGCCTTTATCGAAGCCGCGGTAGAGCTATATCTAGATCAGCAAGCATGGCAATGCGTTCAGCAAAATAATAAAGCACTGCTACAAGATAGATACGATGGTAACCAAACTGGACCTGCTCTGATTTCACGTGTTAAAGCGCTGTTGGAAAACCTAGCGCAACATCGCCTACAAAATTTCACTGGGGCCATGCTTAATCATCACAGCCTTAAAAGCACCCAATATATGTCCCAATGGATAACGGCGAAAAATAAGCTGGAAAGTACGCTAGACAATCAAGAAAAGTCATAAACTTGTCACAGTGCTGCTTTATTCTGCTAAGATTTTTTAGATGAGTAAAGGACAGAATATGGACAAGGTTTGGGAAGTCTTTTGGCGATTCCTATTATTGGGCTGCACCAGCTTTGGCGGCCCTGCTGCACATATCGGTTACTTTCAAAAAGCCTTTGTACAAGAAAAAAAATGGATCGATCAGGATTCCTACGCAAGGTTGGTTGCCCTTAGTCAATTTCTACCTGGGCCAGGTTCAAGCCAAGTGGGGTTTGCTTTGGGCCTAAGACAAGCGGGCCTTTACGGCGGTATTGCTGCATTCCTTGGTTTTACGTTGCCCTCGTTCCTGATTCTCTATCTGCTTGCCACAACCGATACACAAAATAGCGGTAGCTTTCTTACCGGTGCCGTTCATGGCCTCAAACTATTAGCTGTTATTGTGGTTGCTGATGCAACGCTGAGTATGCAACGCAATTTCTGCAAAGATAACCAATCACTCAGCATTGCTATCTTCACCGCTGCGGCTCTTCTCATCGCCCCCTCATTGTGGACGCAAATGGCCGTACTGCTTATTGCGGCGGCTGTAGGTATCTACCTCAAAAAGGCGGAACTGACTTCAACTGATAAAAAATCAGAAGAAGAAATTAACAAAACAGAACAACCGGCAAAACTGCCGTTAATCATCTTCGGCCTACTGTTTATTCTGATGCCTCTATTTGCCCTTGTTTCTGACTGGGCAGCCCTGTTTAACGCGTTTTACCAAGCAGGCAGTTTAGTATTTGGTGGCGGCCATGTTGTCTTGCCACTTCTGCAACAAACCCTTGGCGAAGCAGTAGATCCAGACCGTTTTGTCGTCGGTTATGCTGCAGCTCAAGCGATCCCCGGCCCGATGTTTACCCTTGCAACTTTCCTTGGTGCGGATATGCAGAGTAATGCAGCACTTCTGGGTGCTATCGTTGCAACACTCGCTGTTTTTCTACCGGGTTTTTTACTGGTACTGAGCTTACAAGGTGCATGGGAGTCATTAGCGGCGAAACCTAAAATTGCAGGTGCCGTTTGGGGTATCAATGCAGCCGTTGTAGGTTTGCTGCTTTCGGCTTTGTATCAACCAGTCTTTGTCACCAGCGTAACTTCTGGATTAGATATGGCATTGGTGATTATTGGCTTCTTTACCTTACAAAAATTTAAGCCGCCGATACTGGCGCTAGTCGCAGGGTTTGCAATGGCTGGATGGGCTTTCTTCTAACTAGCATCTTTGTAAACAAAAGATTATTCGATATACGGCTGGCTTTTAGAGGGTAAAGCTCAGCCTAAATCAAAATTGTTTCTCCACCTCAAGTTCGTATGTCATAAATTTACTTCCCATAAGCTCGCTCTCGTATACATTTTTCGACAACTTCTTTAAAAATTTATATTCAGGTCGCGTGTGAAGGAAATGAATAAAGATCGTTTTATGGCCAAGCTCTTTAGCCCAGCGCATGATTTCACGAAATATCTGTTTTCCTATACCCCAAAAGCTATCGTCGATGACGATAGCTATCTCATATTTGCCTTCTTCCAACTGAATGCCACACCATCCTGCTAGCGTGTTCTTAACTTTAATCGCTCTAACCCTGCAACCTTCAGCAGCATCAACCTCAATTTTGCCCTGAATCCAATCAGTCACCATCTCAAGATCAAACAGCTCATGACCAATAAGATGCTCCCGCGTCGATCGCTTATTTAACACCGGCAAAAACTCTAGCGGCTCAATATCGGTGAATTTTACGTATTCCAAATAATGCATATGACCTTCAATTTTCAACCAACTCGGTGAAGCTGACACAGTTTAATCTTTCGAAAAGTTAGATGAAGTTCTTCAATGATTCTATGTAATACAGTTTAGTTACAAAAAAGCCGATGTATTTAACATCGGCTTTGGTTTTTTCCGTAGAGGGGAAATTTAGTTTGAACTTGGTTCACGCATAGTGACAAACTCTTCAGCAGCGGTTGGGTGGATACCAATCGTGCTATCGAAGACCTCTTTAGTTGCACCTGCTTTAAGAGCGATACCGATACCTTGGATGATCTCACCCGCATCTGGGCCAACCATGTGAACACCTAGTACCTTACGGCTATCTGCATCCACCAGCATCTTCATAAAGGTACGCTCTTCGCTGCCGCTGATGGTATGTTTCATCGCGCGGAATTCAGATTTGTACACTTCAATATTGTCGTACTGTTCACGTGCTTGCTCTTCGCTTAAGCCGACAGTGCCGATATTAGGCTGACAGAACACAGCAGTTGGGATTAGATCGTAATCTACTTTCTGGTTTGCACCGGCATATAGGTTACGTACTAGCGCCATACCCTCTGCAAGCGCAACCGGCGTTAGCTGAACACGGTCGATTACATCACCTACAGCGTAAACAGATGGCACATTAGTCTGGAACTCATCGTTAACCACGATAGCGCCGTTTTTGCCTTGTTCGATGCCCAGCTCTTCAAGACCCAAGCCCTGAACCTTAGGGTTACGGCCTGTTGCATACATGATCTGATCTGCTTCAATTACAGAGCCATCAGTCATGGTCGCAAGCAGTGAACCATCGGCTTGTTTCTCAATCGATTCAATGTTGTTGTTAAACTGTAAATCCACGCCTTTCTTCGCTACTTCTTTGGCAGTGAATTCACGGATCTCGTTATCGAAACCACGTAGGAACAGATCACCACGGTAAGCCAAAGTTGTTTGCGCACCTAAGCCTGCAAAGATGCCAGCAAACTCAACTGCGATATAACCACCACCTACAATCAATGCGCGCTTAGGAAACTCTTCTAAATAGAACACTTCGTTAGAGCTAATGATGTGCTCTTTACCCGGAATATCCGGAATATTCGGCCAGCCACCTACAGCAACCAGAATACGCTCAGCAGTGTATTGCTTATCACCAACAGCAACCGTGTGCGCATCGACCAACGTTGCGCGACCGTTAATCAACTCACAACCCGAGTTCACCAATAGTTTTTGGTAGATACCGTTTAGACGCTCAATCTCTTTAGTTTTATTGTCACGAAGGGTTGGCCAATCAAACTCCATACCTTTGTGAGTTAAACCAAAACCAGCCGCTTCTTCAAAGCTTTCTGCGTAGTGAGATGCGTATACAAATAGCTTTTTAGGTACACAACCTACGTTTACACAAGTGCCGCCAAGGTGGCGATCTTCTGCAATGGCAACTTTAACACCCATGCCTGCTGCCATACGTGCCGCACGTACACCGCCTGAACCCGCACCAATTACAAATAGATCAAAATCGTATTCCGCCACAATCGGCTCCTTTTCTTGTGTCAATCTTTAATGTGCTCACTGTACTTAAACCAGTATATGAAGGCTAATAAAGAAAGTTAAACATCCCAATAGAATTTACTAATTCATTATGAGTATCCATCCGGCAAAATGTTCACTAAAATCCATTTTTATTTTTGTTCAGGATTGCGGCCTTATGAAACTGATTTGCTTTAACGTTAACGGACTACGTTCCCGCCTTCACCAGCTACAAGCGGTTATCGATAAGTATCAGCCAGACGTTATTGGCCTGCAGGAAACTAAAGTGCACGACGAAGCCTTCCCAATGTCAGATGTTGAAGCGATGGGTTATCACGTAGAGATCCACGGACAAAAAGGTCACTACGGTGTTTGCCTGATCTCAAAAAAGCCATTAAGCAATGTCCAAAAAGGCTTCTTAACTGACGAAGAAGACGCTCAGCGCCGCATGATCATGGGTGACTACGAAACTGACGAAGGCAACGTAGTGACAGTTTTGAATGGCTATTTCCCTCAAGGTGAGAACATTGAGCATGAAGTTAAATTCCCAGCTAAGCGTAAGTACTATGCAGATTTACAGAGCCACTTAGAAACAAACTACACACCTGATCAAAACATTGTGGTGATGGGCGATCTAAACATCTCACCAGAAGATAAAGATATAGGTATTGGTGAGCCAAACCGTAAGCGTTGGTTAAAAACGGGTAAAGCCAGCTTCCAACCAGAAGAGCGTGAATGGTACGGTAAACTAACAGGCTGGGGCTTAACCGATTGCTTCCGTCATCAGAATCCAGATGAAGATCAGGTATTCAGCTGGTTTGATTACCGCTCTCGCGGTTTTGACGCTGAGCCAAAGCGCGGCCTGCGTATCGACGGTATTCTGCTAACAGCACCGCTTCTAGAAAAGTGCACTGACTCAGGCGTCGATTACGAAATTCGTGGCATGGAGAAACCATCTGACCATGCACCTATCTGGGCAGAGCTAAGCGTTTAATTCAGTTTTTTCGGGGCTGGTTTACAGAGCAAAAGTAAGCAGCCCTGTTTATGGCAGATCAAAAAACTTATCGTCCATCTCGCTAAACTCAACCAAAGCATCATGAGCAAGCTGACCATTCGGGTTAGATATTCTCAATAAGCGCTTCACCCGTTCATCTAGATGCTGGTAAGAGCATTCATCTCCTGTCCCTAAAAACCTAAAGCCCATCCGCCAACGGGAAAACTCGCGCTCTGCTAAATTATCATTGTTGTAGATGATATCCATATCTCGATGGCGCTTATCTGCTTTGATATCTGCGGCGATCTGCTTAATGGAGACTTCCGGCCCTTCAAGCACTTGAAAGAACAATGGAGGATCAAACAGCAGCAAACCGGTTAGCTCCAAGCGCTTATTCTTCGCCCGAGACTGAACCATCAGCTCTCTCAAGCCTTCCAACGTAAATTCATCAACCTGATGACTGATGTAAACAAACTGATGTAGCATCCTTCACCTCAGTATCATTACCTCACAAAACTTTGGCTCCTTATAATCAGACTAGCTCAAGAACAATCTTCTGATAGCGACTTCTGTTAGAATAGCCCATCACTTTATCTTCCACCTTGAGTTATCACTTCAATATGTCGTTTTCTGCGCTCGGTCTATCTGATTTCTTGCTATCTGCACTGTCTGATTTAGGCTACGAACAACCTACGCCTATTCAGCAACAATCTATCCCTGTGACACTAGAGGGAAAAGATGTTTTAGCTGCAGCAGAAACAGGATCCGGTAAAACCGCCGCATTTACATTGCCGATTTTACAAAGCCTAGCGACAGCCCTACCGCCACGAAATAACTTAGTTACCGCACTGGTATTAGTGCCTACGCGTGAACTGGCAGTACAGGTGGAAGAAGCGATCCGTCAATACGGGCGTAACTTCCCAAGAAAGCTTAAGTCTCTGGCGATTTACGGCGGCGTATCCATCAATGCACAGATGCAGGCGATGCGCGGTGGCGCAGATATTGTGGTAGCAACACCCGGGCGACTGATCGATCTATTCGAGCGTAATGCCGTAGATCTACGTAATGTCAGTACCCTAGTACTCGATGAAGCTGATCGCATGTTGGATCTAGGTTTCGCTGATGAACTGGATGACATCCTTGATGAACTGCCAGAGCAACGCCAAAACTTGCTGTTCTCAGCGACCTTCCCAAAAGGTGTGCAGGAACTTACCGACGATTTTCTGGATAACCCAGTCAAAATTAAGATCGAGCAAGAGAGCACAATCCCAGAACAATTGGTTCAACGTGCGATTGAGGTCGACCACAACAACCGCACTATGCTGTTGAAGCACCTGCTTAAACAGCAAAATTGGGCTCAAATTCTGATCTTTGTTGCCAGCAAACGTACCGCTAACAATGTCGAGATGAAGCTTTACCGCTCCGGTATTCAAGCGAAAACCCTACATGGTGATCTAACACAGAAAGAGCGTAACCAAGCGCTTCAAGAGTTTAAATCAGGCGAATGTAAAATCCTGATTGCGACCGACCTTGCAGCCCGTGGTATCGATATTCCAAACCTACCCTGCGTACTTAACTACGATCTACCTCGTGCCGCTGCCGATTACGTTCACCGTATTGGACGTACTGCTCGTGCGGGTGAGATCGGTGAAGCGATCTCTTTTGTCGATCACGAAGGCGACGCTCACTTTAAATTGATCGAAAAGCGCACTCAGCAAAAGATACCGCGCGAGCAAATCGAAGGCTTTGAACGCTCCAAAGAAGTACCCAAAGAAGTGTTAGCTAAAAAAGGTAAAGCGCCTGTGAAAGGTAAACGTAAAAGCAAGAAAGACAAACTACGCGAAGCGGCTGCGGCTGAGAAGAAAGGCATCGTTAATCCATGGAAGAAGTCATAGCCAAAGTAACGAGTAGCTACTGTAAAGATCAAGGCTTAATCGGCTCAGCCCTAATTGAAGCCCTCAATGCTAACTTAGGGCTCCTTTCGACTAAATCAAAGCCTATCTCTTAAACCCGTTCACCAGCTCTTTCATCTCTGCAGCCACCTGAGTAAGCGAATCTACTTTACCTGTAGTTTGATTCACTTTATCGAGGCAATGGGTGGCTAGAGAGGAAATATTAGTAATCTGTCCGTTAATCTCTTCAGACACCTGCGCTTGCTCTTCTACAGCAGCCGCCATCTGCAAAGTCATCTGAGCAATATTACTCATAGCTTCTGAAGTTTGTTTAAACATAGATTCTGATTCCAGAACCTTCTGTAATCCCTCTTCTGCACCTACCTGCCCTTTATCTGCAGTATTGATAGCATCTTGAGAGCGCTGATGTAGCCCTTGAAGTATTGCGTGGATCTCTTTGGTGGTTGATTGGGTTCGCTGGGCGAGCTCTCGAACCTCTCCTGCAACAACAGCAAAACCTCGACCTTGATCCCCCGCCCTAGCAGCCTCAATTGCAGCATTAAGCGCCAACAGATTAGTCTGCTCTGCTATATCATCAATAACTTGGGCGGCCTTTACTATAGCCTCAGTTTCCTCAGTTAACTTGGTCACTGAATCGGAGATATCCTGAACGGTCATTTTAAGGTGCTGCATCTGTTGGATATTGGAATCCGACATATTCAGCCCTTCAATGGCCAACTTATCGGCATTATCGGCTTTGTCCGCAACACTCTGAATATGACCGGAAACTTCCGAAATGGTAGTAGACATCTCATGCATCGCCGCTGCAATTTGATCCGTCTCGGCTTGCTGGCGCTGCATATCGATTTCTGACTCCTGTGCAAGCGAGTGTGCAACATCAGCGTTATTAGCAACATTCTCAGCGGAATCTTCTATACGGGTTAACACCGTGGTTAAGTGAGACTTTTCGCTCATAATGGACACCCTGACATCACCCAAAGTGACCGGATCATCAGTATATGTCGCTACGGCAACCGGATGGCTAAAAGCTAAAGACAGTTCGGATTTAAGTGATGAAAGCTCTTTTTTACGACCAAACAACTGTAATCCTACAAATCCCAAAGCCAAAACAGACCACAGATAGAGCCCTGCAGCCTCACTGATAGCCAAAGCTACAACGACAGAAACAAGTAACGCAACAACAAGCCCTATTTGATCAAGACGGCCACTCAAAGGACTTATAAATGACTGGCCTTTATTTATTTTGGCGTATATTTTTTCGGCACGTTTTACATCTTCCCTATTGGGAGGTACACGTACAGATTCATAACCAATCACCTCGCCATTTTGGGTAATTGGCGTGACATAAGCATTAACCCAGTAATAATCACCATTCTTACATCGATTCTTTACCAGTCCCATCCAAGGCCTACCGGCCTTAATATGATCCCAAAGAATGCTAAACGCTGCTTCAGGCATATCAGGGTGCCGAACGATATTGTGTGATTTACCGATAAGCTCTTCTTTAGAAAAGCCACTAATCTGAACAAACGCGTCATTACAATGCGTAATAACACCACGCTTATCCGTTGTCGAAATTAGCTTAACGTGTTCTGGGAAGGTTTGTTCATTTTCTGTGACTGGCAGATTCTTCTTCATTGAAAGCACCAAAACGTCATCAAATACTTGTCCATGAACTACAGAATAGACCAAAATTAGTGACTAATAGCTCAAAAAAAAACGAACTATAAATCTCAAAAATTTTAACGAATAAAAAATATCACTAAATCATGAATTGATCCCAAAAACGATAAGGTAGGGCTGATAAGATCAGTGTGTTTGGATATCGTCGTCTACTTTAGAACACAATCGATCGGCATATTCTTCAAGAGCTGTTTCATACATTTCTCTCCAAGAATTAAAGCTCGTATGCGTTGCTATGACTTTATCAAGTTGCTCGTTTTGTGTATTAGGATAAAGCTCTGACTTTATATTGCACTTATGCAGCATCTGCCACAGATTTGTAAAACAACTATTACTGGAAAGAAAAGCCCTAGGGAATAGCTTTTCTAGCTCGCCATCATCTAAGCTAGCATCATCAAATCTGTTCATTTTGAAAATCCTTTCCCATCAACAGTACACACATAAAGTGTAGGCCTTTATTTATCAGTTTTACTATGAAACTTAGGTACTCGCCCAAAAGGCTTAAGAATACAGCTCTATTAAGTAAGCGTATTACACCGTTAATAGACGCCAAAAATGCGTAATACGCTCTGCTTTTACACCATTCAAAATAGCTGTGTAAGTAAACACCACGTTTATAAGCAGGAATTAACTATTGAGAACAATTACGTCAGAAAGTAGCTACCAGATCAGCCTTTGTATTAACAGAGATCCTTATATATGGAATTACATATATATGATTTTGCGTATATAATCTAAACTCTCTTTCTTATCAAACAAGATTAGGTTTTAGCTTTATGGGCATATTCGAACGCTTCCTCACCCTTTGGGTAGGTGTCTGTATTCTGGTGGGTGTCGTACTGGGAAATCTTATCCCAACCTTCTTTGAGCAGATCGCAGCGCTAGAATTTGCACATGTAAATCTAGTGGTCGCTGTATTTATCTGGGTGATGATCTACCCGATGATGGTCCAGATCGACTTCACAGCGCTACGAGATGTTGGTAAACGACCAAAAGGTATCGCGCTGACGCTAGTGGTAAATTGGCTGATTAAACCCTTCTCTATGGCACTCTTAGGTTGGCTGTTCTTCCGGGTACTCTTTGCAGATCTGGTCGACCCTGAAAGTGCCAGTGAATATATTGCAGGTATGATTCTACTGGGCGTCGCTCCATGTACCGCAATGGTGTTTGTCTGGAGCCAACTCACCAAAGGCGATCCTAACTACACCTTGGTTCAGGTATCGGTAAATGACGTTATTATGGTGTTTGCCTTTGCACCGATCACCGCCTTTCTTCTCGGTGTGAGTGATATCAGCGTGCCGTGGGATACCCTACTGCTATCCGTCGTTCTATACGTATTATTGCCGCTAATTGCTGGCATCTGGACAAGGCATAAACTGGAACAAGCAGATAACGGCCAGCGTCTAGAATCATTCTTAACCACGCTAAAGCCTTGGTCGATCCTCGGCCTACTAGCCACTGTAGTTCTTTTATTTGGTTTCCAAGCAGAGAAGATCGTTAACCAACCGCAGTCGATTCTGCTGATTGCAATCCCGCTACTAATCCAAACCTACGGTATTTTTGCACTGGCCTACTTTGCCGCGAAGTGGATGAAACTCCCTCACAACATCGCTGCCCCTGCCTGTATGATCAGTACCTCTAACTTCTTTGAGTTAGCTGTGGCCGTGGCTATCTCCCTATTTGGTCTGCATTCCGGTGCAGCATTAGCAACGGTGGTGGGTGTATTGGTGGAAGTGCCTGTAATGTTGTCGCTGGTGGCGTTTGCTAATCGGACAAGGCATTGGTTTCCCACGGCTTAAAGGCCGTGGCTAGAGGCTAGCAAATAAAGGGAGGAGAGCCCTTTAATCTCACAACGATGGAACAGACTCTCTTAGTGCTAGCAGCATTTGGAATGCGCTTTCTCCAGACATTTTATAGGGATCGAATTCAGGTGTGCCCGAGAACTTTAGATTAATAGGTGCGGTTAGACTCGATTCCGGAATATAGCCCATAGACCATTCACTAAACTCCCTCGAAGTTATCTCTTTGTAATCGAGCATGATGATATTACTGTGCCGCGGGTCATTTAAAATATTGTAATAGATTTTATTAACCTGCGTGCGGGAGCCTTCGAGGCACTGGAGGAAGTACTTTCGGTTGAAACAGAGCATGCCGGTCACATTGTGCTTTCTGTTATTCTTCCGAGCAATCTCTATTATGGCTTCTATGTCCTGCGGAGAAAAATTATCTGCGATTGTGCTCGTGTACACTAACCTTGTTAAGAACATAGTGGCCTCCTAGCTTTGTTTTAGTTAAACATAGTGTATTAAGCATTATTCTCAAGGCGACACTAACAATTTGGTTTATAAGCTTTAGTTGTAATTGGGAGCTAACATTCAGTACGGAGCCAGTTCACCTTATAATAAGTTATAATATAACTTTTCTTGTCAGCATTAAGGCTCTACCCCATGTCATTTAAATTTTTCTACACCGACTACTCTACTGATAAGCATGTGCGCTCGGATGAAGCTGTATCTGAAATCTTAGAGAACGTGATTGAGCATATGCAGAATATGCTGAATGAACCGGATAACTTTATCGGTTTGATTGATGAGAACAATCTGATGCTGCAGTTTATGGTTGAGGATGATGGTTCGATTCTTGTAGATGTACCGATGCATGAACGTAAAGGTTCGTTTACTAAACATGCTGACCTGAATGAGTCGATTGAGATTGTGCGCAGTCTGAATGATGAGATTGTGTGGGAAGAGATCGACGGTCTTCAGTTTAAGAGCTGGTAAGCCGGATACCGGAAATGAAAAACGGATCGCTTATAAAGCGATCCGTAGTGCTAGACCAATCATCACCAAACCACTCACTTGATCGATCTCTTTGGCCTTTTTCTGTAGGGCTTTGATCACCTTCTCTTTCGACAGTACCACTGCCACGCTGCATAGCCACAGCATATCGATACATACCACTGTGCCCATATAGATCAGCTTTTCGGTCACCGATTGATCGGCTGAGACAAACTGCGAGAACAGAGCGATAAAGAACAGCGCCAGTTTCGGGTTCAGGACGGAAATCATTACCCCGTCACGTACCGCTTCTGAATACGGCCCTACGGTTTTGTCTTTACCGAAGTTAGCATTGCCTTTTGAGCGAATCGCTTTTAAACCAAGCCATGCTAGATAAAGCGCGCCAACATAAGTGATCACTTGGTAAAGCATTGGGTGTTCCGATACCACAACGCCCAAGCCCCAGAGGGTTAAGATCGCCCAAACCGCTACGCCAGTTGAGTGACTTACTGCGGTGATCACACCATGTTTACGGCCATTTCCTAATGTCTGACGCAATACCACCGCCAAGCTTGGGCCTGGAGACATAGTGCCTAATAGACATACAACAACAAATGAAAGCCAGATGGCCAGATTCATGGGAGTCACCTCGATCAGTAGATGGAGGAATTGTAGTTAGCTGAAAGGAATTACAAAAATGCAAATATTAAATACCGACTATGATTTAAAATCATATCCGGTTTAATAAGTGCTATTCCGTTGCATGAGTGTCGATATGCATCTCGTCACGGAGTAGATCTGCGATCAAATTGCGTAACCAACGGTGGGCTGGATCTTGATCGTGAAGTGCATGCCAGCAGAGGTGGTAGTTGTTCTGCGGCACTTCATCTAACGGTAGTTCAGCGTAACTCAGAGGGAAATGCACCAAAGCATTGCTAGCGATATGCTGCGGCAGGATCATCAGCATCGGCTCGCTTGATAACACCTGAAATGCCGCGGAGAAGAACGGTACTTCAAACTGGATGCGACGTTGTAAGCCTTGGGCTTCAAGTGCACGATCAAAGAAGGAGTCTTTATCGCCACCGCTATTTAAACGCAGGAATGAGTACTCCAGCATCTTTTCTATAGTGAGGCTTTCACCCGCGAGCGGATGGTCTTTTGCCATTAAACACACAGGGCTGTCTTGGCCGATATGAATGCTCAGTACATTCTCTGGCAGACTGTTGGTAGTGGTTGAAGCGAGATCGAGGGGAAGCTGGCCTAAACGTGTTAATAGCTCCGGTCGCCACATCTCGTAGCTAATATCGATCCCCGGTGCTTCTTGGCGGAGCTTTTGCAAAATATCTGGAAAGATAAACTGCGCCACATGATCGGTACAGGCAAAACTAAATCGGCGCACACACTCAGCGGGGTTAAAGCTGTCGCCCTCCCCTAGTTCATCTACCTCAGCCAGAATGGCCTGCACTTTAGGCAGTAACTCTTTAGCTTTGGCGCTTAACAGGTAGTCATTACCTTCGCGAATAAGCAGTGGATCGGCAAAGTGATCGCGTAGCTGACTTAACTGTCGGCTCATGGCTGATTGCGTAAGATGTAACCGATCCGCAGCACGGGTTACATTGCGCTCTTCCAACATGATGACTAATGCACGCAGCAGGTTCAGATTAAGTCGATTCACAAAGATTCAGCCATAGCTCTAAAAGCTTAATCATAATCTATCTGATCCGATCCATCGAACACTAGAGTATGCCCATGAAAAGCTAGGGGCTATCCAGTAAACGCTAGAGCCTATCTGTACCCTTTTTAAGAGCAATACAGTGCAACTGTATTGGATCTGTGACGGTTAATTATCTCTTTTCTGCCTCTGCATCTAGAACTTTACTTATACGACACTATATAGCTTACGAACATTTCCACTTTTGTATTTAGTTGCCTGTTACAGAACTTATAAGTTACGGAACTCTTTTTATGGAAATCTACTTAGCGATTTTAGTTTTTGCGATCTCATCCACGGTAACGCCAGGCCCCAACAATATTATGATTATGACCTCAGGGCTTAACTTTGGGGTTAAGCGCAGCATGCCTCACCTGCTAGGCATCTGCTTGGGCTTCCCACTGATGGTTGTGGCTGTAGGTTTGGGTTTTAGCGCGGTATTTGAGAAGTTTCCGATTGTTCACGAGATCATCAAAGTACTTGGCGTGACTTATCTGCTTTACCTTGCGTGGCTGGTGGCTTCTTCTGCCCCTACGTCGATGGAGGGAGATCAGAAATCTAATCCGCTGACCTTCATGCAGGCGGCACTTTTCCAATGGGTAAACCCGAAAGCATGGGTGATGGCGACCGGCGCGATTGCGGCTTATACCTCGCAAGATACAACGATGCTGCTGCAAGTCATGGTGATTAGCCTGTCCTTCTTTGTTGTGAGCTTCCCTTGTGTAGGCGTATGGCTAATCTTTGGGTCAGGGCTGAAACGCTTTCTAAAAGAGGCAAAGTACCAGCGAGTATTTAACATCTCGATGGCACTTTTATTGGTGGTTTCGGTATTGCCGGTATTGAACGAGTTGAGAATAACTTACCTCGCTTAAAACAAAGAAAAGGCCGCATAATGCGGCCTTTTGTTTCATTCCCATTTATAGTTTTAAGCTGCGCGTCTATTGGTTTTAAAGCTGGCAACCACGCTTTCCAGCTGCTCCATATCAGAATGCATGTGACTCGCATGCGTTTCCAATTCAGAACTTAGACCTTGAGCGTTATTTGCTTCTGTGTGAATACCCTGTAATCGGTCTTTTAGCATCTCAGATGACTGTTTCTGCTGTTCTGCAACTACAGCTATCTGCTGATTCATATCATTGATCTGTAAAACAGAATGGGTAATTGCACGCAAAGATTCTGCGGCGGATAGAGAGCGATTGACACTCTCTTCTGCAACTTGCTGACCGGATTGCATAGTCGTGTCTAATTTACCGATCTCGCCTTGTAGGCTCAGAATTTTCTTTTGTATCTCTTTAGTCGCTTTTTCAGTTCGTACTGCTAGGTCACGCACTTCATCAGATACAACCGAGAACCCTCGACCTTGATCTCCTGCACGAGCAGCTTCAATCGCAGCATTAAGTGCAAGTAAGTTCGTCTGCTCTGCAATGGTTTGAATAAGTTGGATGATTTCACCAATAGACTGACTTTCATCTTTCAAACGCGTAGTGTATTGAGAAGCCTGTAGGATATTATCTGCAAGTTCGTCAATTTTGAGTTTCACCTGCTCTACTTCAGATTCACCCTGACTCACCATATCCGATACACGACTAACCTCAGAAGCCCCCTGCTGAGTGCTAACTGCGGTCTGTTCTGAAGTAACGGCAAATTCCCGCATAAGCTCAGTCGCAGCTTCGGTCTCATAAGTTTGGGAGTCCATACCCATCGCCGTAGACTGAGAGGCTGATCTAACCCGCTTTGCTGCATGCAGTCCCCTTTGGGAGACCTGAGCCATAGTATTTACCGCTTGTTCCAGTTGATCTAGAAGAGCGTTAAACGCTTGTGCGGTTTCACCTGCCTCAGTTCCAGCTTCAACCTCTGCCCTTAAGCTCAAGTCACGGCTAGCAATAATCTTCTGAACTGTATTCATGGTGTCTAACCATGCAGTTCTGGCATTGTGTTCTGCGACGTTAAGTCCTACCTGCTCCTCTTCTGGAGAGATACGTAATTTGCCAAACGTTCTCAGCAACCAGAAGAAGATCAAACCTGTTGTAAACGCCCAAACAAAGACACTAAACGCACCGGTTAGCTGCACAACAAACTGATCAAAACGACTATCTAGAGGTAAGTTTTCAATTGGAGCGAATAGCGCCAAGGCAATCGTTCCCCAAACGCCACAAACGCCATGAACAGCTACCGCACCAATTGGATCATCAACCTTCATCCAATTTAGTAATACATACTCAGCCATATAAAGAACCATGCCTGAGATAATACCTGTAATAATGGCACCCCAAGGGCCCAAAACCTGACAACCTGCAGTGATACCTACAAGACCACCTAAGGCACCATTGAGTACCTTGAGGATGTTAACTTTACCTTCATCCATTACCAGAGAGATCAATAACACAGTCAAACCACCTGCAGCCGCAGATAGGTTGGTGTTCACTAAAATCATCGGTACATCTTCATTAACGGCTAATGTGCTGCCGCCGTTAAAGCCAAACCAACCAAACCAAAGTAAGAATACACCTAAGGTTGCCAAAACTAGGTTATGGCCTGGAATGTCCTGAACTTCACCTCGGTCATTAAATCGACCTAAACGCGGCCCTAAGACCAAAGCGCCAGCCAAGGCAACCCATCCACCAACAGAATGGACAACTGTAGAACCTGCAAAATCGACAAAACCTTGCTGCTCTAACCAACCGCCATCACCGCCAACTAGGGCACTACCCCAGATCCAATGACCGGACACCGGATAGATCACACAAGAGATCAGCACAGAGATATATAAGTAGTCCTGAAAGCGCATCCTTTCAGCAACTGCACCCGCCACAATAGTAGCGGCAGTACCTACAAACATTGCCTGGAATAGGAAGAAGGCATAATCTTGAGGACCAGATATATGGTGATCAGCCGAAACAAATTCGCCTATAAATCCACCACTATCAAGACCAAACATTATGCCAAAGCCAAGCAACCAGAAGCCTAAAAAGGCAATGACAAAGTCAGCTATATTTTTTATAGCGACGTTGTAACTGTTTTTAGCTCTGATACATCCAGCTTCTAAAGCGGTAAAACCGGCCTGCATTAGAAAGACTAAAGCAGCAGCAAGAATTACCCATAAACTATCGATCCACACCTTTGCATCAACCAGCTCTTCAGCCGCTTGTACTGGCAACGATAGAACTAAAGCTACTACGGGTCCCCACCTAAGTAGCTTAGTCTTTTTAAGTGCTTTCATGTCATATCCCCCTAGAAAGCGTAAAACTTTATTTCGCAGTCGCAAAAAACAAGCCAGCTTTGCAAAAAAGGGCTGAAAGCCTTAAACCATGAAGTTTATAAGGAAAACGCGATTTATCTATAATTTACAATGAACTACCGCAACGCACAAAAACGCAGCATTACACGCACCACCTGCTTACAAGCGCACCACTTAAGTGCAACACTAAACAAACATAGTGACATCTTCCATTGGCTGGCGTGGTTTCTGCGGCCAGCTCTGTTTCGCTGGGTAGCCAAGCGTTACCAGCATTACTGGAATATCGGTCTCTTTAAGCTCAAACTCAGCGTGCAATTGACCTGGATCGAAACCGGTCATAGCACCTGATGCGATGCCCATGCCATGAGCCGCCAACATCATAGTCATGCCCGCTAGTGAACCCGAACGTAGTGCTTCATCTCTCTGAAGGGTGTAATTGTCTTCATGTGAGTTCGTTGCCATCTCAATCCAACCATCCGCCACTGCTTGCGACATGATTTTAGCTTCTACCACTGGGCTTAGCTGTTTCGGCAACTGCTGATACCCCTTAAGCGTGCCGCAGATAATCACTGTGGCAGATGCGTCTAAAATTTGTGGCTGGTTAAATGCAATTGGATGCAGCTTCTGCTTCGCTTCTTCACTGCTAACAACAATAAACTTCCAGTTCTGCATGTTATAAACCGAAGGTGATAGCGTCGCTAATCGCAATAGCTCCTTAAGCTGAGAATCTGATAACTGCTTGTCTGCATCGTAACGTGCTACTGAGGCACGGGTTTCAATCAGTTGGGTAATCATATCTTTCATAACAACTCCTTACTCTTTAGCTTCAGCAACAACAGGCTGTTTAGAACGTGAAATAGATTTCGGGGATGAAGAGATTTGCACGACTAAAATACTGACCAACACTGTGATCAGACCAAGTAATGCAAAGCCCTGTAAACTTTGATCTAACAACCACCAGCCCAGTACCACTGCAGTAACAGGGCTCAGCAGTCCTAAAGATGACACTGCGACTGGCGGCAGTGTCGCAATACCTTTAAACCACAGTAAATAAGCGATTAACGCTCCAAATATGGACAGGTAGGCGTAACTAAGTATTTCTGTACTGCCCAACGCAGGCAGAGCAGGATCGAGAAAATAGGCAGCGGGTAGCAACATCAGTCCACCCAGCAATAACTGCCAGCCGGTAAACGCCAATACCGGAAGCGAGCTATGCCAGCGTTTCGCTAAGTAGGTTCCGGCCCCCATGGAACACGCGCCAAGAAATGCCGCAATAATTCCCCATAGATCCCACTCAGCATTCGGCGACAGAAGCAATGCAGCCATGCCGATAACACCAAAGGTGGCTGCAATCACTGTAACTACACGTGGCGCTTTGCTATCCACCAGCCAGATCAACAA
The DNA here is from genome assembly GCF_047778105.1 of Neptuniibacter sp. QD37_11. Classification (NCBI taxonomy): domain Bacteria; kingdom Pseudomonadati; phylum Pseudomonadota; class Gammaproteobacteria; order Oceanospirillales; family Oceanospirillaceae; genus Neptuniibacter; species Neptuniibacter sp. QD37_11. Next base: position 2,376,703 of record NZ_CP180552.1, read on the forward strand.
CATCAGCAATAGCGGCTGAATAGCTCCGACAACAGCCGCGATCCCGCCGGGTAAGCGATATGCCGCTACAAACAATAACCCTTGGAACAGTCCAATATTTAGCGCGGAGAGAATGATCAACCTTCCCCACTCTTTGCGCTTAGGCAGATAAAAACTCATCAATAACAGCAAGAGCCCCGCAGGAAGTACACGAATCAATGCAGCGGTATAAGGACGATCAGCAGGTAAAAGCTCGGTCGTAACGATATAAGTCGAGCCCCAAATTATGGGTGCTAGTGCCGTTACAACAATGCTCACGCTGTTAAGTAATTTACCGATCATCCTCGTCACCTTGGTTATTTTATATCGATGAAGAATTTATCTTGAATTCAAGATATAATTAAACAATGACAGCAAACTATCTTGATATCAAGATAAATTTTCAGGTGTAGCAAATGACAGATAAATCAGCGGATGCCGTAGATAAGATAATTTCGCAGTGGAAATCAGAAAGACCAGAGCTTAATTCTGAGCTGATGTCCGTAACGGGGCGTATCAAACGAAGCTCGGCATTAGTGCAGCAAAGGCTAGAAAAAACCTTTTTAGAATATGGACTTAACTACTGGGAGTTCGATGTTCTGGCAACACTTTGTCGATCTGGCGCACCCTATTGCTTAGCACCGACCGCGCTGTTTTCTACCCTGATGGTGACCTCTGGCACAATGACCCATCGTCTTAAAGGATTGGAAAAAAGGGGTTTAATCAGCCGCTGCACTAATCCCGAAGATGCGCGCAGCATGTTGGTTAAATTAACCGATGAGGGTTTAGAACTGATTAACGAAGCAGTAAGCGCCCACGTTGATAACCTTGACCGGTTAATGAGCGCCTTCTCTGAAGAGGAGAAAATTCAGATGGACAAAAGCTTAAAACGCTTACTAGAAGTACTAGAGCAATAAACTAAAATCTATAAAAACAGGGTCAAAATACAGAAAAATGGCGCTATCACCGCCAAAGTAAAGCACTTCCCCATCACCTGAAATAAACTATGTTGCGGATTCTTCCAAACGTAGAGCCCGTTAATTAACAAGGTAATAGGGATGGCGAACATGCCTATCAAAAAAGCAGCCAAGCCAGCCCAGGAACCATTACCTTGATTCATACTGGCAATAATAAAAATTACTAATGCCTGAAACGACGAAGGCAAAATAACACCAATAAATACCCTCATGATTCTGGTACAGGGCAAACAAAATCCGGATGCTTAACAATCATCACGTCACAATCCACATGATCGACTACATGCTCCGTTGTGCTGCCGACTAATAACCGATCCAGAATAGTACGGGCCACACCACCCATCACAACCACATCGATATTATTGTGTTTTGCATAATTGCTGATGGTCAGATCCGCTTCGCCTTTGATGATGTCGACCAGATCAGATTCGATACTCAAACCGTATTCTTGGAGAAGTTCATCACAGGAGCTAAAGTGACTTCGTTCCACTCGCTTCTGCAACGCTTCGTAGTCTGTAACTACATGCTCATCAAAAATCACTTCTTGGGGTAAGGTGTTATAGCAATGCAAAATCCTTAACTCGCTATAGCCATCATCCATCATTTCACGGGTTCGCTGTATCAGTTCCCGATCTAATACACCTTTCTCATCACCTTTATGTAGGGGGTCGATACAAGTCACAACACGTTTATGGTCGCCCCAGGGGCGCTGCTTCACAAACAGAACAGGTACGGGGCATTTCCTCGCTAGTTGCCAATCAACAGGGGCAAATAGGTAATGGCCCAATCGAGTATGCGGCTGAATTGAATGAAGGACTAAATCTGGTTGAAAACGCAGAACCTTTCGAACAATCCCCTCGCCAGTATGACGATTCCAACTGGCATCAAACCCCGTTTTTATACCTAAAGCTTCGATATTTAGGCAAAGCTCTTCAAGCTTGGCTTCGGTTTGTTTAACGTAGGCATGCTCGGCTTTTAATTCTTGCTTGGAATCAAACATGTGACTGTGTTTGAGCGAGCGGTTGTAACAGCAACTAAACAGCTCTAGAAAAGCAGAATGTTGTTCAGCTAGGTTTACTGCTTTCTCTATAAGGCTGGAGTTATCGTGTTTAAAATCGATATTAACCAGTAACCTATCCATCTCTTCCTCACCAGCAAGTGGTTGATATTCCTCTCTCTATACTTGCAGTCTGGATCCTAAACTGAAGGTTTTCCAGTTCGTTTATTCTCTGCCTTATAACAAAGCATGCTTTCACTACATTTAATTATAAAAACTTGAACTAAGCCCGATCTTTATATTAGATATAACTCATATATAATATTTCTAACGACTTTCTACTTAAAGGAATCATCATGTCTCTTAACGCCGCGCTTCGTCTGATGGCTGGCAGTGTCATATTAGCTAGCTTAGTTTTAGGTACTTACGTGAATGCTAACTGGTACTACCTCACCGGTTTTGTTGGCCTTAACTTATTCCAATCAGCTTTTACCGGCTGGTGCCCTGCCGTGTTTATTTTTCAGAAGCTGGGGTTAAAAGCAGAAAGTTGCAATTGTGAAGGCATGACTATAAACCAAGGCCTGCACATTATTGCTGGATGCGTGGTGATGCTAACAGTTGCTCCAGTGATGTTCTTACAAGCACCGCAAGCGTTATTAATCGTAACGGCTATCGTAGGTGTGAGTCTGACCCAATCGGCACTAACTGGCTGGTGCCCAGCTATGATGATTGCGAAATTTTTAGGTTTTAAAAGCACGCAAGCGAGCTAACTTAATCCGCTTCCCATCGACCTAGCTTCCCCACCCCTTGTGCTAGGCCACAAAAACAAGCCGGAATATATCCGGCTTGTTTAACTTCCTTCATTTTGTTGTCTAAAAACAATATTTTTATTTGTGATGCAGATACAATAACGAATCTTATTTAGCTTCAGAATTTTATAGATATACATGCTATTGCGATCTGCCGGTTTAATACTGCCCTCTTTTATTCTGCTGTGTGCGGCAGGCCTGTTATTGCCTATTACTGCTCAACTGAGTGAGGAATACCAACAGATTCTCACTCTGACGCCTTATCCTCTGGCGATCATTGTTGCGCTTCTCGGTTATGGGTTTAACCGCAGTCGCATCTTATTTGCCGCTGTAAACCTTTGCGGAGCCTATTGGTTAATTCAAAATGGTCTCCAAACTAGTCTGAATCAGCCAGATGCCTTTGTCCTTTTTAGCTGTATATCGATATTGCTCCCTTTCCATCTTGGCTGTATTGCGCTGTATAAAGAGCGAGGCTTATTTACCCCTGTTGGCATCATTAGACTGTCTATCATCCTGATTAGTTACGGGGTTTTGTATCTAATTTGGTCGAATGGGTCCTTAGGACTCTACCTAGCGAATCTGCCGATGATGATGTTAGAAATGCTGTTGCACGAGTATTACCTAAGCCAAGCAGCCGCACTAGCATTTGGCCTTGGGCTCGTACCAATTATGCTCTCGTTTGTCTTTAGGAAGACATATACAGATGCCGCTTTGCTGGCGAGTTTATTGTCTGCCCTGATTATGCTGAGCTGGTTCCATCAGCCGATGATCTCTGCGCTATTTATTTCGGCAAGCATGATCGCACTGGCTATTTCGGTTGTTCAAAACTCTTATCAAATGGCATTTATTGATGAACTCACCTGCATTCCTGCCCGTCGTGCATTGCTTGATAAGTTCTCAACCCTAGGTAAAAAGTACACACTGGCGATGTGTGATATCGACCACTTTAAAAAGTTTAACGATACCTACGGCCATGATGTCGGCGACCAAGTTTTGAAAATGGTTGCAGCCAAACTAAACCAAGTCAGCGGTGGCGGTAAAGCCTACCGCTATGGCGGTGAGGAATTCACTCTCGTGTTCCCAGGGAAGAGCGAAGCAGAAGCCCTGCCGTACATAGAACAACTGCGTGAAACCATCGCCAATTACCCTATGCATATTCGTAATAATGACCGCCCAGACGATAACGAACAGGGCCAAAAGATGCGCAAAAATGCCCCTGAAAGCGAAATTGTCAGTGTCACCATCAGCATAGGCTTCTGTGAAAAAACACCTGAAATTCCTGACCCAATGGCAGTCATGAAAAAGTCCGACGAAGCTCTGTATGAATCAAAACGTAATGGCCGAAACTGCTCTACCGCTGTTCATTACAAACCGAAGCCTAAGACTCAAAAGCGCGGTCATCGGAAGGATTATGCTTAAGAGGATTCAGCCTCTGTTGTTTTGCTGATAACCTCATTGGTTAGCAGCTTACCCTTCCCCGCTCTCTAGCAAAGGCACTTTTATACACTGTACTTTTTTACGCTTTTATAGCATCAGTAGATGTGTAACCATATGTTAGCCAAGGAGATATTGGCAGCCTGCTTTAAAGGAATAAATGTGAAAAGCATTCTACGTTTAATCACTAAAATATCGTTTTCTTCTTTAGCAGCTCTTACATTGTTCGGTTGCGTCCATACTCAGCAAAGCGAATTTAGTAAGGCTGAAGATTTTGTAAAGCCTATAGATTCCGGTCTCTACTTTCTTAGAGAAATGGCTGGAGGTCTATTGGGTAAAGAAGGTAGTACGAGCGATAGGTGGAATAACAGAGCTCTAGAACTCTGCCCTCAGGGATATAAGGTTCTGCTTATCAATGACGATGACCTATTTTCACAAGGTATTAGCGTCAGCGCAGCCGGTGGATTTATCTTAGCCTTACCCGACATACACAGACACTCTGTTATTGATGGTGTCGTTTTATGTAATTCTTCACCTTTAACTGAAACTCAGGCAAGACAAGCACTCATCGATAAACATTATATTTTTCCTGAGAATACCGATCAGTAGCGGATTCATTAAATACTCTTGTACGGATAAATTTAAAGGACTAAAACGTTGCCCGTAGTAAATTCTAAAACCCCAAATTGGCTAAACTCTTTCTTTGCTTTTTTTTGCTTAATCCAAGCTCATTTGTGCTTAGCAGAAAGCGATATCAATGTAGCGCCTTACCCTAACTGGGTTACCCCTCAAGCCTTACCCAAAACAGATGATATTCCCCTAGACCACATTCAAAATGGAGTTCATTACCTACTCGTAGATGCTCAGATATCGGTAAATCCTAAGCAAGAACCGCACTACTTTTATCACTATGCAGAACACATAGTGAATCAGGCCGGCGTGGAAGGTAGCTCACAATTAAACCTAGATTATGATCCCAGCTACCAACAAATCGTATTGCACGACCTACGTATCGTGAGAGAGTCAGAGGCAATCGATAAAACAAAAACAGCGCTGATGAAGCTCATCCAACGAGAAGAAGATATGGATGATCTCATCTATAACGGGCGTACAACGCTTAATATTATTCTCGACGATGTCCGTATAGGCGATACTATTGAATACAGTTATTCAATCATCGGTATGAACCCTGTATTCCAAGGCATCTTTGCTTACCGTCACAATGTAAATTGGGCTGTACCAGTAGAACAACTTTATCTGCGTCTGCTTTGGAATAAACCATCAAAGCTTCAATACCAGCTAGAAAAAACCAACATCAACGTAACTCATACCAACACCACTAAAGGCAGTGAGTATGTTATCCAAGCAAACCAATTGCCCTCGATTCAAATAGATGAAGGTGCTCCATCTTGGTTCTCTCCTTGGGGGCGGGTCTATTTTAGTGAATTAAAATCTTGGGGGGATGTCGTCAATTGGAGTGAAGAACTATATACCAATGCGATTAAAGCTGATAGCAATACCAATCAACTCATAACAGATATCAAAAACAAGCACCCTGAAAAAGATGCCCAGATTTCAGCTGCCCTCCGCTTCGTTCAGGATGAAGTTAGGTATCTAGGTATTGAACTTGGGCAAAACTCTCATTTACCGAATGCCGCACATGAGACGCTTCAAAATCGCTATGGTGACTGTAAAGACAAAGCCGTTCTTCTCTTAACCCTACTTGAAGGCCTTGGTGTGGAAGCCTCTCCAGCTCTCGTTAATACCGAGGAAAAACTGGATAACGTGTTGCCAAGCATCCATGCATTCAATCACGTCATTACCTATATGGAACATAATGACAAAGGCTACTGGCTAGATCCTACTCGAACCTACCAACATGGCAGCATCGATACTATCCACCAGCCTGATTTCGGTCATGCGCTTATTCTAAAAACAGGCAGTAAAGACCTAACCCCGATGCAACCCGATCAATCGATGCATGGAACATTCGTAAAAGACACCTTTACGCTATCATCGGAGCACGGTGCCTCATTTACCTCCATAACAGATTTTTACGGCTGGAACGCAGAACGCGAACGTAGCCGTTTAGAGGAACAAGGCAGAGATAAATTCCAAGAAAACTATCTGGAATTTTTTAAGTCTTACTATCCGAGCATTAACACCGAGAAGCTTATTGAACACAATGAGCGCCCTCTATACAACGCGTTAACATCAACGGAAAATTACAAAATTCCAGACTTTTGGCAAGAAAGCCAAGATAAACAACGTATCGAGGGGGATTTTCATCCCAATTTGATCTCGCCTTATCTAAAAGTTCCTGATGAACTGGAACGATCGCATCCCCTCTATTTAACTCACCCACTTCATTTAGAACAGACTATAACGGTCAATTTTGAAAAGGATGACTGGAACTTTAATAATGAATATTTTGCTGAACGAAATCCATTTTTCACATTCACAACGGATATCAAATTTGTACCTGAAAATCAGCAGTTGATCCTGACTTACGGTTACCAAAGTAAAACAGATACTGTTTTGCCTGAAGACTACCCGGAGTATCTTCAAGCACTAAAAAATACAGCTAATTATAAATATTTTGGTATTCAACGACCGATCGTTTCTGGTCAAACCAGCACAGAGGCAACTTGGTATTCGGCTTACTTGACCCCAACCTATGTCATCATCGCCTATTTATTGCTCTACGTATTAATCTTAGTTCTGTGGTTACTTGATAAAGATAGGAAAGCTAAAGGGGACTCAATCTTTTATCCCGTCTCTGCAACAAAATTAACGATAATGTGGGTTCTCACATTCGGATTTTATGGTGCCTTTTGGTTCTATCGAAACTTCCGTTATATCAAAGAAATAGAGAATAACGCGTCAATGCCTGTCGCGCGTGGCATTTTCTTCAGCTTTTGGTATTACAGTCTGTGGCAAAAACTAAAAGAAGACTGTGATGAAAGATTTACCTGCTCCCATCTTCCGAGCCGTTCAATCGTCACCGTTTTAGCTGTCGCTTTTTTTGCCTCTATATTCGTAGGTAATGCGGATGTACTCATGGTCCCTTCGTTACTAGTGAGTGCTGCACTTGTATTACCTTTAGCGAATTATATTCAATTCGTTAATGGCCAAGATTCCGCAAGCCTAAAAACAAATTCAAAATGGAAAATTCGCCATATACTCCTCGCAATTCTCAGTCTGCCTCTCTGTGTTCTATCAGTAGGCTCTGAGATCGGTTTTCTGCCAAGCGAATCAGTTATAAAAGGCGACAAACTATGGTCATCAGATATCACAACAATGCAAAGACGAGGCATTATCAGTCCAGGTGATACTATCGAGTATTTCTATAGCGATGCGTTTTTAACCATCGGTGATGACGGTAATGGCTTTACCCAACGTCACGTTTTCTCTTACTGGAAAAATGAGGATGGTTCAGTTGAACAACAATTGGCTGAATACAGCCATATTCAAGACATTCAGATCCAGTGGAATACAGAATTTGCAGGGAACTCTATAGTCACAATTGTAAGAGAAGATGGTAGTCAATTTTTACTGTTTGTTGCTAACGCCGAACGCAAAGATAAGGTTTTTGTCAAAAAGCTAAAAGCGAACTGGATTCGTTATAGATAACCTATATTTGAAGTTGTTTAAGCTCGAGTTGTTTAAGCTCGAATAGAGGGATGACATGGAATATCCTCACACTGAATTTGTTACTTTAATCTTAAGCGCTGCGACTATTAAGTTTTATGAATCGATCGCTTCAAATATATTGTTGTAGGATAAAGTCGCTATGATCTTTGCAGAGATAGCATCCGATATTAGCTACTACGATATCTATCCCAAGCTGCTTCAGCTTGTGCAACAGGCATTCTCAAATGTTGAGTCTGGGGTACAAGGTGATGCTTGGATTTGGATCTATGAGGGTGAAGAAAAGGTCGCTCTAGATACCTTTACCAGTATGCGCTTTCAAATTAAGTCCGATAGTATTAACTGCCTTTTGGTACAGAAAGTCATTTCGAAAATAGACGAACACTACGAACTTTATATTTACGATGAGCCCGAGTTAGAAGGTGACGAAGATACGTTTTAACTCTTAAAGCTAATCCTCAAAGTTGTAGTATGACGATAAGAGATCGGAGATAAAAATGGTAAGAGTCGTTTATCGTTGGCAGGTTCCAGTAGAGAACTTTGAAGAGTTTAAAGCGATCTGGACCGATACAACCAATCATATTCATGAAACTGTTAACGGTGCCCTTGGTAGTTTTATGCTGAAGTCCGTTGAAAATGAAAACGAAGTGATCACCATCGCAAAGTGGGACTCCCTTGAATCCTGGAAAAATTTTTGGGGAAATAAAAACCCAGAACAGATGCAGAAGATGAGAACACTAGGCAAACGTATATCTGCGGATGCATACGAAGAGATAGAAGACTATACCCGCTAGACCAATTAAGGATGATATGGACTAATCAATATGAAAGGACTATTGGCATTTTTCTTACTCGCTTTTTCCATCAGCACTCAAGCCTCTTGCGTGATTCTAATTCATGGCCTCGCCCGCTCCTCTAGCTCGATGGAAACGTTAGAAGAACCTTTGATCAAAGAAGGTTTTCTACCGATTAACATCGACTACCCTTCCAGAGATTATCCGATAGAACAGCTTGCCGAATTAGCCATTAAACCGGCACTAGGTCAGTGCCCTAAGAACATGAAGGTTAATTTTGTAACTCATTCCCTTGGTGGAATTTTAGTTCGCCAATACCTAAGAACTCATGAAATAAACAATTTAAACAGGGTTGTTATGCTTGGGCCACCCAATAAAGGAAGTGAAATTGTCGATAAGCTTGGCAAAGTTCCAGGGTTTCATTTTATCAATGGTGACGCAGGCCTACAGCTAGGTACTGGAGAGCTAAGCGTTCCAAATACTCTCGGCAAAGCAAACTTTGACGTAGGGATTATAGCCGGTACCCGTAGTATAAATTTGATATTGTCCACACTGATCCCAAGCACAGATGATGGCAAAGTTTCAATCGAAAACACAAAGCTCGAAGGCATGAACGATCATATAGCAATGCCTGTCACTCACCCTTTTATGATGAAAAACAAGAAAGTAATCGCTCAAGTGGTGAACTATTTAAAGAACGGTAACTTTGAGCATAGTAAAAACCTCTGATCTACCTAACAGCTAACATTTGCATGTGAAATTCAAAACACATATATAGACTAAAACGTTTGAGCGATGGTAGGTCACGCTCTGCGGCACTTCTAGCAATGATGATAAGGGAATTATCGAAATGAACATGGTTGGATATCTACTAGCAGCCATTGGTTTATACGCACTTTACACAGATGGTATCGTTTTAGGCTGTGCAATATTTTTCATCGGTGGTCTTCTCGCCGGCAAGCTATTTTTCTGCTTACGCAGCCTTGGAGTCATCATCATTGCAGCCACTGTTGCACATGGCTATCACAATAGCTTCACCCCAGAAGTGTTGTTTTGCCTTGCTGTAGGCGTATTTTTAGCCACCTTTAATCGAAATCGATCCTCACGGAATAACGACGGTGATAACGGCTGGGGGATTGATTTTGATTTTTCATCTTCAGGATCAGATGGAGGGAGTTGTGGCGGTGACTCCGGTGGTGGCGGTGATTAATCCTCTAAAGGAGAGCCATCTCAATTAACTGGAAAATTTCGTAATATCGGCGGTGTAAATCACTCGCTTAGTTTTCTTATAACTATTACCATTCACACTCAACTAATTTAAAGAAGTAGAAAGTATGTCTTTACCACCTTGCCCTGAGTGTAATTCTGAATTTGTTTACCAAGATCAAGAGCTATTGATCTGCCCTGAATGCGCTCATGAATGGAACCCTGCTGAAGCAGATGCTGAAGAGGACGTCTTTGTTGTTAAGGATTCCAACGGCACCCAGCTAGCTGATGGCGATAAGGTGACTTTGATCAAAGACCTTAAGGTTAAGGGCAGCTCTATCGTTTTGAAGATCGGTACCAAAGCGGTAATCAAACGTATCGTTGAAGGTAAAGATCACGAGCTTGACTGCAAAGTAGATGGTGCAGGCGATATGATGGTGACAGCTAAGTTTGTAAAACGCGCTTAATTTTATTACCTACCAGCGCTCCATCTGCAGGCTGAAACCCTCAGCCTGCTCAAAGGATTATGCATTATTAGATGCTTCTCACATTAACTCAGCAGCTACTAAAGCTTTTTTATCCGCTTCGCTGATACTTAAATTGTGACTAGGCTTAACCCACTCAACATCTTGCGCCTCCAGTGCCATCACCTCTCCAGCCCATTTATCAACTAGGTAATAATGCAACATCTGATCAGGCGACGCTGCAAATGGATGCGAGCCTAAAAACTTATAAGATAACGGTATAACTGAAAGCTCTTCCTCTACCTCTCTCTTCAAGGCTTGTATGTGGGATTCGTCTGGTTTGATATGCCCACCCGGTATATTAATAGCTGCTGTTCCAGTTTTATCATCAGCCCAGCGATGTTCAAATAAAACTTGGTCATCCGTCGTTAAAACAAAGCAAACACAATCTTGTACTGACACAGAGATCTCCCCAAATAAAACTGAGGTTTGTACGTAAGAAATAACAAATTAGAGCTATTTATATGGGTAGAAGGAGCTTCATAAACGACTAAGCCTTAAATTCCAATCTCCGCCACAAACTTCTTCGCAGGCTTCTTCTGAATCAAAAATAATCTGTTGGGTGGGCTTATTAAGCTTTACACCCGCTTGAGCCAGCTTCTCGGTGATTAAACTTTTTAAAAACTGATCCTCATGGGCGTTTCTAGCAAGCGTTAGAAGTGATTCATCATCAAAGACAGCAACAACCTTTAGCGATTCTGGGTAACGAGAAAAATCCACTTTATGAGTGACCCAGCAAAAGCCTGGTACTGATTCCAACGCAATATCACAAACGTCGGTCAGCGTTTCACGAAGTGTTTTTTCTAGTTTTTTATCTGATTTTTTCATGTGGCTTATTCGAAATAACCATAGCATCTAGGAAAGATGATCATAACTGATTTAGCATTAATAACCCCACCTGATCCTCGCATAAAGATTAGATGCATCTTCAAACTGACCGAAGAATGTATGTGCTTCTTGACCACCAAAAAGATTCGCGCCAACGATCAGTTGTAACTCATCACTGAAACGATATTTTGCCGAAGGTCGATGATAGTAATCATCATCTGTCGGTGAATAAAAACTAAACCAACCGAGTGTTAGATTATCCTGTAAAGCCCGATAACTTAGGCGTAGGGTCCATAGCTCTCGGTTCTGATCAGATCGATAAGGTGAGTTGCCATCATTAGCAATCAGCGCGGCATAATCTTGTGTGTGTTCAAGATAATACTGCAGCCCTACTGTAAATTTCGGCAATAGCTCCTGCTCATATCCAACTAGAAAGCGCACTTGGTTATTGGGTAGCAGCGGATTTGATCCTTGATCGTCTTCACCCTTATACCAAGCAATTTCACCGTGCCCTATTCCCTTCCCAATATTCGCTCTTAAGCTTGCCCCAACAGCTTTTAGTGGCGAGAAATAGGCATGGCCTTGGACGTTCAGTGTATTGGGCTGTTTCCAAAAACCTCTATAGGCATATAAAGCCCATTCGGTATTACTCGCTCCCCATTGCGCATTCCCATAGAAACGCGCCGCGAATTCACCGTTTGAAAAGTTCTCTTGGGGATAATCCGAAACCAACGTAGATTCAGGTGAGGCTACCTGCTGACCAGCCAAAGGTGAGAAATAGGAATAACGCTCACCGTTAATAAATTGATCATTAGTAAAAACAGGCGTCCAAACCAGATCTAAATTCGCTTTATTACCATAATAAGCAAGTTTGATGCTGGTCGATGGCGCTTTTAAGTATTCATCATCGCGCCCAGAAAAAAATGACTGCCAATCCTTTGCAAATAGATCATTCAGGAACAACAAATCACCCGTTCCCCAAGTTAATACCTGATGCCCTAAACGTAGATCCAACGAATCACTGAGTTGTAGATCAACCAATGCTTCCCTTAGATTAAATTCAGTCGCTCCTTCCACCCCATCAGTGTAGAGATCGGCTTTGAAGCTATAACGGTTATCGTTCGAGAAGTATTCTGTTTCTACCCGTCCTCGAAGTTCAGTAAGGGTTTTATTTTCATCTAGAACAGGATCATTGTTTAATCGCCCACCTGCACCCATTTCGATAAATCCGTGCCACTGAAGGGTTTCACTCGCCTCTTCGTCCCAATCGCTTTGCTCCCAATCATCAGCTTGAGCCACAAAACTAACGGCTATAAGACCTAATAGAAATAAGCTTGCCCGAAACATCACTTCCTCCGAAGCCACTGGCGAGGTGGCTTACGTAATGAACGTTCTGAAAACACCGCTTGTTCCATACCTAGATCATATTTCTGATAACGGAACTCCATGATCGTTTCAGCGCCACTACGCAGATCCATCGCCTTAGATTGGATTACGGTGATATAGCCTTGAATCACGTCGCTTTTGATTACCTCAATGCGGCGATAGAGCTGGCCGTTATCGTCGAGATATTCAATTTTTTCCGGCAGATAATTTTGTTTATTTATCCATGTGGAATAACTACTAAACTCAACCTCTGCAGCTTTTATAGGCGTACTTTTAATTTGATAGTAGCTTTCACCTGTTTCGATCAATTGATGGGTATCTTCTTCGATACCACGTCCAGATACATCCTCATAAAAGAAATGTGAGCCAACAAAGCTAGTTCGTTTATCACCAGCAGAGATACGTTTAACCAAATCTAGCCCTGGAAGATATAACCAACGGTCATCATCCTTACCGGGAGTTTTAGCAACTAAAAACGCTGTATTTCTCACATCTGATGGGCGGCTAAAGACAACCAGAAAATCCTGCTTACCACCATCCTGCCTATCTCTTCTTAAAATCGTAAACTGACGTTTTTGCACTCGGCCTTGGCTGTCTTTTATCAACATCCGAGCTTCAGAGCGGCCGTCATCACCGGCGTAATATGCTGTTAAATTCGCCTTTGCAACAATCTCGTTCGCATCCGTTAAATCTAGGGCCAACGTGTTGGTCGCATTAGCAACTAACACAGAGAACAAAGCCACAAAGAGCGTTGTTTTTAAAAAGTTAGGTTTATACATTTTGCTTTTCCTCTGTGGATACGCTTCTCTTTGGATCACCAAAAAGTGAGGCTTTATTGCTAATCAAACGGATAACGGCTGGCAGTAAAATCACAGTGACAATCGCAGAGATGCTCATAATTAAAGCCAAGAAAAAACCAACTGTGATGTAAGGCACCAACGGTGCGAAGAGTAAAGGGGTAAATCCAACCGCGACCACGACCGCATTGCGACTAATCGCTCTAGCAGGCCCTTGATAGACTTCATTAACTGTCTTCGGCCAGTTGCCAGTACGTCGATAGATAGCACGGCAGCGCTCCAAAAAGTGAATAGCGAAATCGACCGACAAACCTAGGGTCAACGCTGAGAGAACGGCGATCGGCATGTCATAGTCCTTGCCGATAAAACCGATCAGACCATAGATAAATAGGATGGTAACCGTGAGCGGTAACATAGCGAGCAGACCGATCTTTATAGAACGAAACAGCACAACCATCATCAACAACACCATGAAGAATGCGCTAATCAAGCTATTCAACATGCCGTTTACCATCTGCTCTTGCCAAACGACATTAATGTAGGTCAGACCCGCCCAGTTCATCTCGACACCTTGCGGTAAAGGGTTTTCAGATACAAAGCGATCGACCAGCTCAATTACTTGGCTCATATCTTGGTTATCACCGCTACTAAGCTGTAGCCACAGTAAAGTGGCATCGTACTCAGGTGTAACCATGTGCCAAAGATCGTCAGGTCGATGGGACGATTGAAAACTCAAGACCGTTTGAGCGGCCGCAGAAGCATCAGCAGGCAATTTAAACTGATCATCCTCCCCACCTCTTAATTCACGATTCACCGTTTTAAGTAAAGTACCTAGAGAGTTAGTTTTACCCACCAGTTCGGTTTGATCTAAGTAACTCTGTAGCTGATCTAGATACGCTAAACCTTCAGGTGAAAGAAAATACTTTGCCTCTTGCTGAGCTACTTCGACTTTATCTAGCAAACTTAGCCAAAAGTCTTCATGAACAGGGTCATCAAACGATAGATCATCGAATGCAAGGGCTAGCGCCTGTAAACGTTTACTCGGTGAATACGCCTGCGTCTCTGCTCGCAGCTGAGTTATTTTCAGCATTACCGCCTCTGGCAACGACTGGCTTGTTAGCTCCTGCCAAAACGATTCACCTAATTGTTCAGACGGTTTCTCCAGCACAAGGTATGCATTATAAGTCCCTGCAAAATGAGCGTTCATAACCTGGTCGGCTATACGTAGGCGGTGATCCTCTTTAAACCAACGCACTGGGTTATCGTTAATTTGAATGGTACTTACACCATAAATCGATAACGCTGATATCAACGCAAAAACAATTAAGATCCCCTTAGAGCGGTTGGTAGAGAAACGCCCCGCAGCGCTCATTAGCCAACTTAGTTTTTGCGATGAATCCTCTCTAACCGAATGATCTTTAAGCACTTGTAAACGCTGTGGCGATAGACTCACGATAAATGCTGGCACAAGAAAAACAGTCAGAACAAAGGCCAACATAATGCCAAACGCAACGTGCAGGCCAAAAACCTGTACAGGTGGAATCGGGGTTAACGCTAAAGAAGCAAAACCCACTGCAGATGTAATCGATGTGTATAGCATCGGTGTGAATAGATGACCTAGTACCTCCTGTAACGCCTGCTTAAGATCTTCCCCCGGTTTATATCTATCAGAAAATTCAGAAAGTAAGTGCACCGAATCTACGACAGCAATAGGCATCAAAAAAATAGGGATCATCGAACTCATGATATGTACTGTATGGCCCTGCCCGATCAATACGCCCATAGTGATAATCACCGTAGCCATAGCGACCAGCATAGGTGCAGTAATCAGTAGTAGGGAACGGAAGAAAAACCACATCAACACAAAAATCATCAAACCGGCTAAGGGTGCAGAAATGGCCATTTGGATAAACATTTCAACACCAAAGGTATCTTCTGCAACAGGCAAACCCGCAATATGAAATTCGTTACCTGAATCTGGATACTTCAGTTGTAACCCATCAATAACCGTTTGAATTTCATTCGCTAAACGGTAGCTTTCTGACTTATCAATGATTGGAATATAGATCGCCGCCGCTTTGGCATCGGCCGATACCAAGGTATTTTTTAACAGAGGGAGGCGCTCGACCGCGCCTTGAATTGTGTCTACTTCAAGTTGAGTTGAAGGGGGAGTTTTCATCATCCATTCAAACAAGATTGCGCCATCCTGCTCAAATGACTGGCTGATGTTATCAACCGTGTTTAAAGCCATTAGATCTTGACGAATAACCCCTTCCATCGAATCAACTGATGTTGAAATATCATACAGCACAGATAGCGTTTCAGGGTTATAAACCCCCTTTTCCTGTAGGGAGTTCACAATCCCGACCACAATCATGTCGTATATGCCAAAACGCTGTTTTACCTGATCATGGTACACACGGTCAATCTGGTCGTGAGGCAGCATGTTTTCTGGGTCTGTATCAATTTTAATGTTTGAAATTGGCAAAATTGCTGTAAAAACAAGCATTAAGATCAAGCCAAAAACAAACTTAGATTTCTGCATTGGTAAGACCAACCAGCTAATTTTTCTCCTCATTTTCCCTCTCAATTCGACCAAAAACCATTAATATTAGACTATACTAATATATAAAAGAAATAATAGTCAAATTGCGAATATAAGGTGATCAGGGTATGATTCACTCCGTTATAAAAAATGCACTATTCATAACTATAAGTTGATATAAAAATCGACAGAAGCTGCAAATTGGGGATGAAGTCTGGATTAAGTCAAACAAATGAACCGAAGAGTTCGTAGACTAATCCTTTGTGAGCCCATAGATAAAAACAATACAGCGCTTCGGAGTGTTAACTTGAACGAGACCAACAACGCGACCTTAGATCCGGAAACATTGGAACTTATGAGAACCAATGCCGGCAAGGCTGCAAAATTGATGAAAGCGCTAGGCAATGAAAGTCGACTACTCATCCTATGCTACCTGGATGGGAAGGAGCTTTCAGTTACTGAACTGAATAATTGCCTAGATTTAAGCCAGTCTGCTTTATCCCAGCACCTGGCAGTACTAAGGAAAGATGGATTAGTGAAAACCCGTCGGGAATCACAAACCATCTACTATTCCCTACAAGGGGACACTGCGAAACGGATCATTCATACCTTGCATGAGATGTTCTGTGCTTCTCTTTAAAATAAAGGCCGCTTAGCGGCCTTTTTTTATCCCTCCAGTACACTACTCACAACAGTATTTCCTTGCTTTTTATCACACCTCAAGTCAACCTAGACTTTCCAGCCAACGGATTGAAAATGCTTTAACACTTATGGACTTACTGCCGGGAAAAGCCCTCTCAGACCTTTTTAACCACGCGACTAAGTGGCTTACTAACCTCTACCGCGCCAACGAAGCACGCAAGCAAGAATCTATCGTTGCTCTTAGAAGTGTAATCACCGCAGCACGTGAGACCGCAGTCTATATGCGTCAGTTAGATGATTGCGGCAAACGAGACCATAAAACAGAACGCCACCTGTCTCTGCTATGGACCAAACTTGGCTTTACCCTAGAAGACCTCGGGATCGATAAGTTAGCCAAACGCTGCCAAATCAATGGAAAGCATTGGTCAAATCCAGATCACTATTCCCCTACCTTTTTGAAAAAAGCCGACATCAGTCTAGATAAGATGGAAAAGCTAGCCCGTTCGCTGCTAACACAACTCAATTCCTAAGCTTTAAAAGCGTACTTTTGTTCGACCTTTCTTGTTTAAAACATCACCCAGAAAAAACCTCCTACAATTTTTTGGCAACTTCTCCATTCTCTGACTATATTCAAATTCATTACAGTTTTGTGACATGGAAGTAAGCCCACGACAAGGAGGTAGTTATGTCCATTCGCCGCGCTTTTATTCTTGTTTCCCTTTTAGTCATCGTTGCTATGGCAGCAATGACTTGGATGCTCTGGCAAACCAGTAGCCGAATTTCTGGTTTGGGTCAGCAATACGCTGTAGCCAAGGGCCTCACCAACGACATGTTAATGCTACGTCGACACGAAAAAGACTTTCTCTTACGCAAACAGCTCAAATACGTGGATAAGTTTGAAAAACGTATTGCTCTTATGCGTAACAATATCGACTCACTAGCATCGCAATTAACCTACGCCCCAGAAGTTCAAAAAGACTTAGGCACAGCACAACATCAACTCGATATTTACCAACAAAAACTGATCGCACTGGTAGAGCTCGATAAAAAAATTGGCCTTGATAAAGACAGTGGCTTACGCGGAGCTTTTAATCAGGCAGAAAGAGCGCTCCAACAGAAAGTAGCCAACACTGGTGATAGCCAAGCGATATCAAAGATATTGAACCTGATCTTGTTAGAAAACGACTTCCAAAACAGTTACGACCTCAACTCAAAAACTCTACTGCGCGAAAGCCTAAAAAATACTCACAGCTATATGCAGCAAGTCAATCTGCCTGCTGCAGACAGCGTCAAAACTTTTGAAGATACCGCCCATGCCCTTGCCGAAGCGCTCCAGCAACGTGGCTTAGACCAAAATTCAGGATTACGCGGTGAACTTCGCAGCAGTATTCATGAAGTAGAATCTATATTTGGGGGCATCTACACCGACCTTGAAGGTGCTATTTCTAACGCTTTGCATAGCTCACGAATGCAAGGCGTCGGCATGGCAACAGCCCTCACAGCGATCATTGCCGGCTTGCTCTTATGGCAAACCTTCCGCGTACTTAATCGCTTACAAACGGCTAATTCTAAAATGTCCAATATCAGTCACGGCGGTGGTGACCTCACCCAACATTTAGATCTCCCAGGTCAAGATGAAGTGACCGAACTTGCTCATTCGGTAAATGATTTTATTGATACCACAGCAGGGCTGGTTCGCGAGATAAAAGAGAAAGGCGAGACAGTAGAAAGCAGCGCACATCATTCCGTTGAGCTAAGTAAACGCTCCCAAACAGCTATTGAGGAGCAGCGTAATAATACATTAGCGGTGAACCAAGCCGTGCAAGAACTCGTCACTGCAGTAGAGCTAATTGCATCCAGCAGTACCCAAGTTCAAGACAGTGTTAGTAGTGCTGATCAACAGATGAATGAAGGTAGCCAGATCATGGCTGAAACCCACCAACAAATGGAAAAATTAACTGACAATATCAGCCGAAGCAGCGACCTAATGCATTCCCTTAGCCAATCTAGTACTAAGATCGGCAATGTCATTGGCGTGATCAGAGATATCACAGAACAAACCAACTTACTCGCCCTCAACGCTGCAATTGAAGCAGCCCGAGCAGGCGATAAAGGCCGAGGATTTGCGGTAGTAGCCGACGAAGTAAGAACATTGGCGCAACGCACTCAAAGCAGTACGGTAGAGATTGAATCGATGATCGAAACACTGCAGCAGCATGTCACAGAATCTGAAGTAGCCATGCAAAGTAGCTTGAAGCTCAGCGAAACGATGAACAACTCCATTGGCGCAGCTAATTCAACTATGCAATCCAACAAAGATGCCATGGATGAGATTCGTGAAATGGTGATTCAAATTGCAGGGGCTACCGAGGAGCAGATGTACACAGTCAAAGGCGTAGAGGATGCTACACAGCGGATATCCTCCTCTGCTGAGCAACTACTGTCCGACTCATGCGAGAGCTGCAGGAACTGCGAGTGTTTAGAAACCCAAGCCCATCAGATGCGCGAGGACGTCTCTAAATTTATTGTGTAATTGAAAACGACTTGGTCTAGTCAGCCCCCAGCTGGCTGGATCAAGTTCTTGCTGAAGCAATAAAGGTAAAGAACCTAATCGGAACAACCTTGAGTCAAGATAACATTCACCTCAGCACAAGACTGCCTTAACTCTCGCCAAGGCCGATATTCATCAGAGTCATACCAAGCTTTAAACAACTCCACTGATGGGAATTCTTGAACAACAATCAGATTACTATCCCAACTACCTTCTAATACCTCACCGAAATCGCCTTTGACTAAAAACTTACCGCCGAATTTTTCCAATGTTGTCACGTGTCCTACCACATACTCATAGAACTTTTTCTTATCGTGAATTTTGACAATATTCACAATGTTGTAAGCTTTAGACATCTAGAAAACTCCACTTATCTTGCACAGGGTTATAAAGGCTCAGGGATTAACAACTTAAACCTTACCCTCTTTTCTTTCTTATTGCTCTGTAAACTGGCGATAACCCTGAAACTGACTCAATATTTAATTATGGATGTTTCGTTTTTCTCTACACCAATCAATCTATTTTGGTCCCTTCTTATTGCCTTGGCTCTAGGCTTGATCATAGGCATTGAACGAGGATGGTCTCAACGCCATCGCTCTGAGGGAAGCCGTATTGCAGGAATTCGTACCTTTGCTTTGACTGGGCTATATGGCGGTTTATGTGCTGCACTTGCCAAGGATTTTTCAAGTTGGCTACTTGGGTTCGGCTTAATTCCGCTGATTATTATTCTCGCCGTCGCCTTCAGTATCCGTCATAAAGAGAGCAACACCGTCAGTATCACGGGCATTGTAGGCCTATTAATTACCTATACGCTTGGAGCACTCGCCGTGTCTGGGGAGCCTGTTATTGCCTCTGCAGCCGCCGTGATCGTAGCGTTGATTCTGGATGGTAAGCCCGAGCTGCATTCGGCACTTCATAAGCTTGAAGAGTATGAACTTGACGCTGGCTTAAGGCTGTTATTAATCTCAATCGTCTTGCTACCGATCCTGCCTGATGAGGGCTATGGCCCTTGGAACGCAATTAACCCCTATGAGATCTGGTGGCTGGTCGTACTGATCGCCAGCATTTCTTTTCTAGGCTATTTTGCAATCCGTATTGGCGGGACTCGTCGCGGCATTATGTTCACATCCGTTTTTGCAGGGTTAAGTTCTTCAACTGCATTAACGATCCAGTTCTCTAATCTCTCTAGGGAACAACAGCCCCTATGCCCTCTACTAGCAAGCGGAATTCTGTTCAGTTGTGGAACAATGTTTCCTCGAATTCTAATGGTATTGCTCGTCATCAATGCACCACTAACATATCAGCTATGGCCCTCTATGCTCATTATGATGGTTGGTTTCTATCTTCCTGCGCTCTGGATATGGCTTAAATACAGCGATGGAGAAACGAACAATATCAAAACTCAACGTAATCCATTAGCGCTAAGCTCTGCGGTTTTCTTTGGGTTTGTCTTAATGCTGGTAATGCTGCTCTCACAAGCACTAACAGAATGGTTTGGAGATACAGGAACACTGCTTTTATCAGCCATCGCAGGTTTAACCGATGTGGATCCCATTACTCTGACACTAGGCAGGCAGACACCTGAATCGATAGACGTAGAAATTGCTTTAGCAGGAATATTTATAGCGGCTACAATGAATAGCTTAGTTAAGATGCTGATCGTAATATTTGCCGGTGACAGATCCTTATCGATTCGAACAGCGCCGGCAATGCTTGGCGCCATATTACTTGGCGCTCTGACTATTTATGCTACGCATCTAGCATAAGACCACACAAGGTAATTAGGGCAACACGAGGAACATTTGGGAATAACTATTCCCCATCAAATTTATCCGACGCCTTTTAATTTATATCCAATTCCATAAACCGTTTGTACGATTCTGGGAGCTCCTAAATCTTTTTCCATTTTTTGTCTTAAGACCGAAAGAAACTGATCCAAAGTTCGGCTATTAGGTAGGTAAGCTCTCCCCCAACATTTGTCCAAAATTTCATCTTTCGATAGTACTCGCCCTCCACTTGCGTGAAGCATCTGTAAAAACTCAAGTTCACGCTTACTCAAGCAGACTTTTTCATCAACATAGCTTAGTAGCATACAGTCAACATCAACGGTTAACTCACCTAGTTGAAATATTTTCGATTGTGCAGGCTGTCTCGATTTAAGGTACTGTTCTCGCCGAGCCAAAGCAGTGACTCGTGCAATGAGCTCATCAGGGTTAAAAGGCTTTGTCATGTAATCATCAGCACCTAAGCGAAAACCTTCGATCTTATCGACTTGCTCATCAAATGCAGTAAGAAGAAGCACTGGCTGAAATAAGCCTCTTTCACGCATAACTGCACAGAGCTCTATACCGCTAAGATAGGGCATCATCACATCAAAAATGCATAAGTCAGGTTTGTATTCACCAAGCTGATACAGTGCATCTTTACCATTTTTCACGGTATGACATTCAAAACCTTCTTTTTGTAATAACAGCGCCAAGCCTTGGTTTAGATGAAGATCATCATCAGCAATTAATACTTTCATTGGCTTTCTTCTATCGGCAATTGAATGGTAAAAACGGAGTGCTCTACATTTTGGTAACTTATCTGACCACCTGCACTTTCTATAAGCTGTTTTGTTACAACAAGGCCAAGACCAAACCCTTCTTCGCTTTTAGTTTTCTGGGGATCATATTGAAACAAACTTGTTTGGCGCTCTGCTGTGATGCCGTCCCCGCCATCTCTGCAGGTAATCATCAAGCTATCGTTTTGTAGCAAAAAATCCAGTTGCGCGGGCTGGTTCGGCGCGTATTTAGTAAGGTTATCAACGAGATTTACAACCGAGCATTCGAGGGCTTCACGAGCTACTGTCACCATAGCTGTACATTGAATATCAATGGTCAAATCGATACCACTATGTTTCAGTCGTGGTTCAAAAGGATTAATCAGTTGATGGATAAAAGGCTCTATATCAAGGGTCTCGAGTTTAGGCTTACTCACCAGATCAGCATGTTCGAATAATATGGCGTTATTTAAAAAGCGTCGCATACGAAAAAATTCAGCATCAAATACATCCATATAACCCAATGTTTCTTTATGCGACTCACTTCGGCGAACAAGATCTGAATAAAGCCTCAAATTTGCTAGCGGCGTTTTAAACTCATGTGCAACTAATCTCAAAAAATCAGTCTTTCTTTCATTTTCTTTAATAGAGCGTCGCTGTGCCCAAAATAACCAAGCTCCAAGCCCTAGCATGAGTACAATTAGAGGAAATAAGATGGCTACATATACAGGTTGAAGGTGTTGTGTGTCGGCATTGAGAGGTTGATATATAAGTTGCCAATCGATAAAAATTCCACTTAAGGGCCAAGTTAGATTGGCACCGTGCTGTTCAAGGTTAGCCTTTTCTTTATGATTTTGTGAAACTGAACTTAACTGCAACTGATCACTTTGATCAATTCTAGGTAAAGCACCTTCCAACTCTTCTGCTAACCATCGCTGCTTAAGCAAAACACAGTAATTTAATTCTGATTGCCAACAATGTAACAAGCGAAGATCTGAAGAATAGCCTAGCGATAAAGTAATAGACTCAGACGCTAAAGAAATATCTTGTATTTGCTTTTCTATAACGGCTTCAAACTGATCGAGTAGATATTGCTCTCGTGGCAATGCTTGGATTTTATCAGGAGGAAAAATTCTGTTTAGTTGCTCATCGTAGATCAAAGTTAAATCGATAGCACCGTCGCTCATCACCAATTTTCGGAGATCATGACGACTACCATTTTTGGACTCAATCGACTCTCTTACTTTACGGAAAGCACTCTCTATCTCTTGAGCAAGCTGGATTTCGATTGCCTTCATCGTCATTTCCTGACGATACTGTGATTCTATTTGTTTTAAAGCGGTCTCTTGATTAAGAGCTTTTACTCCTAGTAAAGCCAATGTTATTGTTGAAATGAGCATTAACAATAAAAGTGCCAAATTTGGCGATGATATCCCTCTCATTTTATCTAAAGAAATCCCCTCAAAAAGGAGACAGGTTTTTACCACCTGCCTCAAGCGCTCATCAAAAATCAGATTGAGCCTTTTAAAACTGAGGTTTGTTTATATACCGGATGAAACGGGATAACAAATGTAAGTCACAAAGAGTAAGAAGGCCCACAAACCTATTTCTAAGGTTTCTGTAATAGGCTGTATCCTCCGAATTGCCCCATAAATATGCACTACTAACATTAATGTGAAGACGACAGCCAACATATCAAATGTGAACTGCAAACCACCCTCTGTATAAGCACCTTTGAGGATAAAAAACTCAACTACTAATATAAATGCGCCTACACAACGTCCGAAGTATTCTGCTAGATCAGTGTCTTCAGGAACCCTCCACATCATCAACTTAGCCCAAGTCAGAGGCACAAAAAACAGCGGGAGTGCAAAAGTAACCGTGGTTATCGATCCCAACACCCAAAGATAAGTTAAAGCGAACTCCGAATACTGCCCTAGCATTTCAATTTTCCTTATTAGAATTTTGAAACGTAGGCTAATCGCATTTAAAAAGAAGAATGTCAGTTAATTGTAAGGATTAGATTGAGAAGTCTAATACTTTACGGCTAAAAATTAGGAAGGGTAGTTTCGATACAGTCACCCCAGTTTCCACTGGGGTAACTAATAAACAATCAGTTGCTTTATTAATGAGGTAACTGAAGGCGCATGCGCTGCCAATCTTCTGTGGGTGTATTCAACATCATTTTCATATCGACTACGTCTTCTTCAATATTGAAGCTGTTCTCAAAACCTAATTTTTTAGCCAAGTTTTGCATGCCTTTGTTGTTCGGCAGTGTCGATCCAATAATCTGCAATGTTCCTCGGCTGCGACAGTAATCAACAATTTTGCTCATCAGGGCAACACCAAGGCCTTCACCTTGAAGATCATCACGGATTACAACACTGAACTCAGCTCTAACGTTATCGGCGTCGGTCACCGCTCTTACAACCCCTAGAGTTTCCATCTCTTTAGAACCTTCACGTGGAACAGAGATGATAAATGCCATTTCACGGTCGTAATCAATTTGAGTCCAGTTCGCTAGTTCCTGATGGGTCGGTACACCACGGCTGTAGAAGTAACGCAGACGGATAGATTGCGGGCTAAGCTTGTTATAGAACTCGAGATGGTTTGGTTCATCTTCACCACGAATCGCACGCATGATTGCCTTGCGGCCAGAGCGCTTCAATGTGATCTCTTCGGTGAGATGTTCTGGATAAGGAGAGATTGAGAGATCCCCCTCATCTACTGAAATTGACACAGAAACATCTGTCGCCAAAAGACCGGCCTTATTGACCAGTAGCGGGTTAATCTCTAAACACTTAAGGTTTGGCAGATCAACCACCATTTCTGAGAGATTCAGCAACAATTTGCACAGTTGCTTCATATCTTGCTCAGGGCGATAGCTGTTTTCTTCGATTATTTTACAGATACGCGACTGACGAATGAGCTGATGCGCCAGGGCCATATTTAAAGGCGGTAACATCACATGACGGTCCGAAAGCACATCTACAGTATGCCCACCAGCGCCAAAGACAATGACGGGACCAAAGGTAGGATCTCTGGTAATACCGACATTGATCTGTAGCGATTGGAAACCGCGTTTCATCTGTTGGACACAGAACCCCATCTGCTCTTCAGGACTGTAGGTCTCGCCTACGCGGTAGGATAGCTGGGTAGTTGCATGCTCAACTTCGGCTAGAGAGAAAAGATCCTGTGCAACATCCTTCCAACGCTGGCTACCCTGCGCATCATAGCTAAATGGATAGACATTATGAGTGTGTAGTGCTTTTACCCTAACCGAGTTCTCAATGTTTCTCGAGAGCTTAACCACATCGTTAATATTATCGCTGTAGTAAGTATTCGAAACCGGGATGTCGTATAGATCTAATAACGCACAAGCTTCTTTGTGCTGTAAATAGTCTCGGTTTTCCGCTAAGGCGTTTTGGATTAGATCTCTCGCCTTAATGTGGTTGGGTGTATTTTGCTCAATATATGGAGGCGGCGTTTGACGCATCACCTCTTGGTTACGGCGAAACTCAACCATATACATAAAGGCATCGATAGACTCTTCTGGTGTTAAGAAGGTTGGGATACCTGCAGTGTTACAGCGATTTCGCGCTTCAATCGCAGTTGCTCGGCCCATGAAGCAAGTCAATACATTACGTGGGGTTTTCTTAGCAACTTGAATAACCTGTTCCGCGGTTTCAACACCAGGCGCAAGTCGCGTCGGTGCATGTACCATCAGAACCGCATCTACATTTTTATCTTTGGTGAGCAGGCGCACAGCCTCAGCAAAACGCGCAGGGTCAGCATCGGCGTTCAGGTCTACCGGATTGGATCGATCCCAATGCGGCGGCAGGATTTCAGCTAATGCTTCTACCGTTTCCTCAGTTAAATGGGCTAGTTGACCTTTCTTATTCAAAAGGTGTTCCGTCGCCAGAGCATTAGGCCCCGTGCCATTAGACACAATCGCCAAGCGCTCACCGCGCATACGTTTCATGTGGGTTAGGGTCTCTAACGCGTTAAATAACTCATCAGAGGTTTCGACACGTACAACACCCGCACGTCGCAATGCAGCATCGTACACCTGATCATCATCATAAATACCAGGTGCGAGTTCTGTACCAGACTTTTCACCACTAAACGTATCGTTTTTAAGTACCAATACCAATTTGTTTCGCGATGCAGAACGAACAGCCGATAAGAAGTCTCTAGCAGAGCCATCTACTCGATTGAGCTGTAATAAAATCGCATGGGTATATGGGTCTTGAGCGAGATAATCGATCACCGATGGAAGATCGACATCGGCACCGCCACCTAAGGTAAGGAAGTGAGAAAAGCCAATCTCCTGACCAGTTGCCCAATCGATCATGGCCGTACCTAAAATACCGGACTGCCCCACATAAGCGACCTTTCCTTTTAGGATATTCACATGGGAATAGCTGGCATTCATATTATGACCAGGTACCAACATCCCCATACAATCTGGCCCTAGGATTCTGATGCCGTAAGGCTTAGCGGCTTCTCTAACTTGATCACGCAGGGTCTGGTGATTTTCATCTTCAATAGATAGACCACCAGTTAAGATCATGGCTGCTTTGACCATACTCGCACCCAGTGCGCGAATGATGTCTGCGACGGTTTCCGGTGGTGAACAAATTATGGCTAGCTCGGGCATTTCGGGTAGTTGATTAAGTTGGCTATAGCATTTAATGCCATGAACTGTGTCATACCCTTGGGAGTTAACTGCGTATAAAGATCCTTTAAAGCCGCTTTCTTGTAAGTTTTGAATAACCACGCCGCCCATACTATTTTCGCGGGCAGAGGCACCAAATACAGCGATAGATGCTGGTTTAAAAAAGCGTTTAAGATATTTTGTAGACACGCCAGTAATCCCTCGTAAACGGATAGCTTGCAGTGTACTCCCTTTTGCACTGCAGCAAAACAAAAAATATAGACCAAGGTCTTATAAAAAAGAGCATTTTCACTACTTATGAGTTAGATCAATTTTTGTAGTGACAGCCGACTGGTTACTAAGTTTCCAGCTTTAAACGTTTTTGCTATCAAAATGGGCTTTTTAAAACCCTGCATCCATTTCAACAGATAGTTTCGCAGCGCTCAATAGGGCTAACCATGGGCTGTTGGCTTAATCCTCATGATTTCTAAAACTTGGCACTTCCGTTGCTAATATCTTAGAAACGAGAGTAAGTATCCAAAGCCTCTCCTCATCCATACAAAATAAAAAGGATAGTCTAATGAGGACAATTTCCACCCCAGTTAAATCCAGTCTAGCGCTAATCGCAGGCTCACTAATTGCCCCATCAGCATTTGCTCACAGCAACCTATTAATGGAATCCAGTTTGATATCTGGCTTACTCCATCCACTAACAGGGATCGATCACCTACTAGCACTGTTAGCTGTCGGTTTCTGGGCCGGACAGCAACACCTTAAAAATAATCACTTAGTGCCTTTCGCACTTTTTAGCATGCTATTAGCAGGCTTCTTCTTAGCACTTAACGGCTTGATGTTCCCTGCAATCGAAACAGGCATTGCAGTATCCGTATTGGTGCTAGGTCTAATGGTTTCTAAAGTGATCAATCTAACAAGTGCTGTAGCCTTGCCGCTGATTGCAGTGTTCGCGATCTATCACGGTTCAGCTCATGGTGCCGAGTTAGGTTCCGCCGGTATCGCAGCTTTTGCTTCAGGCTTTATGTTGAGTACTGCGCTGCTATTTTGGTCAGGCAAAACGCTAGCTGATCAGATCAACCGTACTATTCCAAAATTAAATACTTGGGCTGGAACAGGCATCGCACTGTTCGGCGCTATGTTTCTGGTCGCTTGACCATCTGTTATAGCGAGATAGCCATCCACTTCTGCTATTTCGTTATTCGCTGGCAATAGTTACCTAACTAATTGCCAGCACCTTTCTTTGCTTCACCACCCCCAAAGTGCCTTGTCGGGTAACTTTTACCCGACTTTTTTCTCCTTTTTGCCTTTAGCTAACATATTCAGCATAAATCTCTTTCCTATTTCTAAATCTGTACCATACTCAGGCTATATAGAGATCGATTTGTTTATCCCTGAGGCAAAGATATGAGTCACCAAGGCCCCATAAATAGCGAATCTAATCAACAGACCCTGTCTGATGAATCCGTACTTGAAGACGAGTTTCTAGCGTCTGAAGAGCTATCGACCATTTATAAGAAAGAGAGCATCAATCCAGCTAAGCGCCGTCGTTTAGAAGCTATGCGTGAAGAAAAAGAGCTGCAAAAAGATCTACGTGAAATCTTCGACGATGACGACTGGAAAGACTAACTAGGAAGAGGCTTAGATTGATTTAATAATGACACGCATCTGCCTGTGTTATTAAGCACAGGCAGATGGTTTGTGCTCAGTCATTTCCGACTCAGGCTGGACTATATCCAGTAAATAAATTTCATGTTCTGTGAATTCAAACATCGTGTTACATAGCTGACAGCGATAGATACTGCTGCTTGGTGACGCTCTTTGCACGTTAAGATGCTGATGGGGTTCACTGATAATTGAAGATTCAATTAACTGCCTGCAGTGGTTACATTTGGAATCCATGTCCTCCGCCCCCTGTTAATTTGAGTGGTACATCAAGAATGGTTCAGGTATGGCGGTTATTCAAACTCTGTCAGCACTTTTTTCTATCTTTTTTTCATTCCTTTTCACGCTATTGATACAATACATTCATGTTAAAGATAACCAACCGCGTTTTTATCTATCCGCACGAGCTAGAGTTCAATGCTATCCGCGCCCAAGGCAGCGGCGGCCAAAACGTCAATAAAGTCTCTAGTGCGATCCATCTTCGATTTGATATCAAAAACTCCTCTCTGCCTGAATTCTACAAAGAGCGACTACTTGCCTATCGTGATCAACGCATCACCAAAGAGGGCGTGATTGTGATTAAGGCGCAAAACTCCCGCGATCAGGAACGTAACAAGGACGATGCAAAACAACGACTGTTAGAGCTTATCCAAGCCGCTACCGTTGTAGAAAAAGCAAGAAGAGCGACCAAGCCCACACGAAGTTCACAACGTAAACGCGTTGATAAGAAAACTAAGCGCGGGCAGATCAAAAAGAATCGAGGTAAAGTGGATTATTAGTGCTTTTACGCTTCATCGATTTGATAATGCTTTCGATGAGGGTTTCCTTTCTGGATCAATAAAACATAGAACATCACAAAATAGCCTAATCATCAGAGATGGGCTTTGCGACTTAGCTAAAGCGAAACACCCTAGCCACTAGCCACTGAAATTTTATGAAAGCGCACTAACCTCAACTTCAACTTGGTTATCACCGGCAGCTACGAAGATCTGGTTTTCGCTCAGTGTAATCGTTAACTCCATCGTACGGTCACACAATGCTTCTAGCTGAGTCACTTGTTCGGCATCGAATCGAAACACCTCTGTTTTTGGCAAAGCTTTTAAGCCATCTCCGTTTTTAGCCCACCAGATATCTACTTCACTACCGTAGGCATAGAGAATCACCTGTTCTGCACGGCTTACGCCCTTGCGCATACGTTCTGGGGAAGCTTGTCCCACTTCGATCCAACAACTTACAGAGTTATCAGGACGCACAATCCAAAGATCAGGCTCGTCGGCTGTTGATAAGCCTTTGGTGAAATCAAGATCTTGATCATAGTTCAGCGCATAAGCAAGGATACGCACCATCATTCGAGTAACCGTTTCTGATGGGTGCAGAGCAACTGTTAGCTTTTCGCTCGTGTAAATATCCCGATTCATATCCACTAAATTAAGGGAAACTTTGTGGATAGTTGGTTTAAGCGCCATGAGCTCAGCCTTATTCATTGGATTGGGGGCATCTTTATACTGCATCTCCTCTGAGTTTTAAATACAATCCTTGCTCTGCTTTTTGACAACGCTGCTGAGGTCATTCATGGAATTAAAACATCTAGCTATTCGAGAACTAGTTAAAGAATCTGAAGATGCGCCTGCGCGTATTACAGATCGTGGTGGTGTTATTCCGACAACTGAACCGATCGCTAATCAGCTATTCGAAACACTAAATTCTGCATTCAGCCGTCGTTCTAGTCTGACTCACGGCTCGTTCAATCATGAGAATGAAGAGGGCTACCCATTTATCTCAGCTTTCGAAAGCTTCGTTAATGCAGAATGTAACGAGCAGAGCTTTGTTGAGTTAACCGATAAAAGTATGTCTCAGCTAGCGGTTGCTATTAACAACCCATCGGCTCATACCGCTCACGGCGGATATGTGCTGTTTGCTATGTATGCAAGCGATCGTTATGAATATATGTTGATCGCACTCGTACGAGATAAAGCAGGGATTGGTTTTGACAATGATCTTCATCCCACTGAGGTGATGGAAATTAATCTTGATCAGTTGCATCAAGGTGCGCGGATCAACCTAACCACTTATAGAAAAAAACAGGACAGCTACCTCAGTTTTATTGGCAGTAAAGAGAAAGGTGAAATCACCCATTACTTCTCTACTGCGTTTGGTTGTACAGATGTCACCCCTTCACGTAAATCAACGGGTGAGTTGATTCGTGCAGCGAGGGATTTCTGTAACCAAAACAATATGAGCGATCGTAAAGAAGAAGTGGTTGAGGATGTCGTTAGCTATCTATCCAAGCAACGTACTGAAAAAGAATCCGCTAATCTGAACGACATTGAAAACCTGTTTGATGCTTACATTCCACCAGAACAAGCAGAAACAGCGGCAGGCACCTTTGGCACATTTGCCAATAAAGGCCCGTACAATGTTAGCCAGGAATTTCAGCCTCACACCAGCACAATCAATCGCTTCGCAAAACTTAAAGTAAAAGCTGATAACTGGAGTTTAGATTTCAATAAGCGCAGCCTTGGCGATCTAAATGGCAGTAAAGATATCGAATTTGATGAAGATAATGGTCGAATTATTATCAACCGTCTGCCAAGTAAGGTTATCAATCAACTGCGCGAGGCTTTAGAGCAGGAAGATTAATCTGCGATCTGATGTAGTGTTTTGTAGCTTAATCAAAAGCTGAAATACAAAACACTACATGCTGAATATCGAAAGGATATTTCCTTCAAGATCCTTAAAGTGACCTAACGTGCCACCCCAAGGTTGTTTCTCTGGCGGAGCAACAAACTCAATCCCTCTTTGAGTCATATCTTCATAAGCCGATTGAATATCCTCAACTTGAAGCGTGACACCCACGAAGCGACCCACTAAATCGTTAGCTTCCTCAGTATCAGCATCAATCAACTCTAGGGCTATTTTAGCCGCACCCAACTCAAACTCAGCCCAGCCCATATCTTCATCCAAAAACTCGGGCTCTAAACCCAAAGCTTGGGAATAAAAACCGACTGCCGCATTAAATCGAGTAACAAAGATACGCTGTGCATAAAACGTAAATGTCATTGGAGTTACCCCTCCTATCAAACTTAGTAGAGACCCAAACATCACTCATTGAGTTTAGCCAAAAATCAGGTTTTTAAGCTCAAAAAAACCACTGCATGAAAATTTGTATGCATATTCCTATACAGACAGCACCTCATCATCAGCAGAAAATATATTGCAGATAAAACAATTTAACTGCTCCAAAAAGCAGTCACAGATGAGGATAATCAGATGATCATCAACGGATTTTTATTTGGGATTTCATACAGAAACAAAAGCCCTGTCCTACTAAAACTGATGGATTTACTTGCAGAACAAGGTTATGCCATGAAAAATTTCAAATTGGATGGCGACTACTTAGCAGTCGAGGTCATCGATCTGAAGAAAGATCGAAAAGAGCATGTGGTTGAGATAATTAACCAGCCTCAGCAGCCTGAAGAGATCATGTTATTTATTCATGATGTACAACAAGCTGCGTAAGCTCAGCCAAATGAATTATATTAAAAAGCTAACCCAACAGGATACGCTGACGAGCGCAGCCATGGTTGATAGCACGACGGTTAAGGAGGTTTCTTTCTCTTTTACATCGTAGCGGATAGCCATAACGTGGGCTAAAGCCCCTGTTGGCAAGGCAGCCAGAATCACTGCAGCTAACAGCCAGTTTTGATCCTCAACGCCTGCTACTTTAAAAATGGCTAACGTGAGCAATGGATGAATAATCAGCTTAACTATAACCAACCAGAACAGCTCAACTTTACTTTGCTTAAGGGTTTTAAACTCAAGACTCGCACCTAAACAAAACAGAGCGACAGGCACGGTGGCTGGCGCTAGCAAATCCAAAGTAGATGCCAAAACATTAGGTAGCTCTATAGTAAATGCTGATACTAATACACCAAAGAACGTGGATAAGAAGATAGGGCTGCGCAGCAATGACTTATCTAAAATAGCAAGGAGTTGCTTAAACCCCGTTCCTTCTTGACGCTGACTTTCCATTAAAAATTGTGTACCGCCAATCTGGAACACATTTCCCAACAAGATAATACTGATCATCGCGCCATAAGCAGCTTCCCCCAGCAAACCAAACACCATCGGAATGCCCATATATGCATAATTGGAGAAGGTTCCATTCAAAGCGCGAATGATAAGCACCTCTTTATTACGTTCTGAGAAGAACATTGCGCACCCCAGTGCAGCTGTGAGTGCAGTTGCAACAACAGCGACGAGGAAAGCGAATAGATAAAGCGGCTGAAACAAACTGTCCAAAGATAGTTTATAAACAGAATTAAACAAAAGCGCTGGCACAGCAAAGTAATACACAAAGGTGTTAAGCGGAGCTAAGGATTGCTCTGCCAAAACGGTACGTTTGCCTATGTAACCTAAGCCAATCAGCAAAAATAGCGTCAGTATTGTTTCTATGCCTGCCATGGGAATGCTCGAGATCGTCAGAAATTGAAAGCGACAATTAGATCAATTAGTCCTCTTAACGTCCAGACATCATTCTGTCATAAGCGAACTCTATGTTTAGAAATATGTAGCGGAAACATTTTTTGTGCACTGCACAAAAAAGTGTTGACTTGGTCAAAAATCAAGCTAAAATGACCCTCATATTGTGCAGTGCAACAAATTAATTTTTTAGAGAGAACTATCATGACTAATACTGTTGATTTCCAGAAATCTTTCGATGCCGTTCAGTCTCTGATGAACCTTCAGGCTGCTGCGATCACTAAATCTATCGAACAGCAGAAAAAATCTGGCGAAGAACTAACTTCTTTCTTCCAGGGCGAAGCTGAAAAAGCGAAAGAACTTAAAACTCCTGAAGAGCTAATCAAGTTCAACATGGAAGCTAACAAAGCGCTATTCGAACTTCTAAAAGGTCAAGGCGAAGCTTTCACTGCAATTGCAAACGAAACTCGCGAAGCTGCATTGGCTGAACTTCAGGCGAT
The DNA here is from genome assembly GCF_047778105.1 of Neptuniibacter sp. QD37_11. Taxonomy (NCBI): domain Bacteria; kingdom Pseudomonadati; phylum Pseudomonadota; class Gammaproteobacteria; order Oceanospirillales; family Oceanospirillaceae; genus Neptuniibacter; species Neptuniibacter sp. QD37_11. Next base: position 2,409,720 of record NZ_CP180552.1, read on the forward strand.
CACTAAGTAAGTGATAACCTTCTAAAAAAACCGGGCTTATGCCCGGTTTTTTTTTGCCTAACGAGCTTAAAACCACTAGTTATACTTGGTAATTCCGCTACTATGTCAGGTAGTTAGTTTGAAACTACTATCCTATTGATTGTTTTTATGAGGTGCCTAGGTGTTAGAGCAAACTCTGCTAGCAAGACAACCAATCCTCAATGCCAATTGTGAGACGGTTGGCTATGAACTTCTCTATAGAGATCCAAATGGTTGCCCTCCTGGCGAACTATTTGATGGCACCGCTGCAACATGTGAAGTCCTCCTTAATGCGTACACTGGCATTATTCAGCGAGGGGCCCAACGTATCCTCCCTGCTTTTATGAATATGAATGAGGAACTTCTTTATCAGGAGTTACCGAGTTTCGCTGCAGACAATGTTGTTCTAGAAATAATCGAAGACGTTCCGATCAACGATAAAACCATCGAACAGATTCGCGGGTTATCTGAAAAAGGCTTCAAAATCGCCTTGGATGATTTTACTTGGAGTGATGACTTCAAACCGCTGATGGATATAGTAGACATTGTAAAAATTGACGTGCTGGAAACAAAAGGTAAGGACCTATTCCGCACAATGGAACATCTAGAGCCCTATAATCTGACGCTACTTGCTGAGAAAGTAGAATCACTTACTGAATTTCATCGCTTTAAGAAATTAGGCTTCCAACTCTTCCAAGGCTACTTTTTTGCCTTTCCTGAACATATTGAAGGCAAACGCATTAGCGGCAACGAGCTCACAATTATTGAGCTGCTCGCTAAACTCAACGACAGCGATGCGACACCTGAAGATCTAGAAGCGATAATTTCGAAAGATCCGCGCCTTGCGGTAAAACTACTCAAAATTGTCAATTCCGCGACCTTCTCACTACAGCGCTCCATCTCCACTATCAGTGAAGCTGTTGTAATGCTTGGCCTCAATGAACTAAAGCGCTGGGCTATTATTGTTTCCCTTTCCGGTACCTTAGATGTCCCAGATGAGCTATGCCGAGAACTGTTAATTCGCTCTAAGATGTGTGAACACATCGCACCTCAGTACAATGCTGAACCCGGCCTAGCCTTCTTGATCGGTATTCTTTCTGGTGCGGATGCTTTGTTCTCTATTCCAATGGAAACTCTGCCTGAGCATATTCCATTAACTGAAGAAGCCAAAATGGCTTTGGTAGATCGAAAAGGCAATCTCGGCCTAATGCTAAATGATGTGATTAACTTCACCCGTTATGAATGGAGCAATCTCTCAGGTCATGTAGATGAGCACACGTTGCTGCAAGCTCAATCTGAAGCGATCACATGGGCCATCGAAAGCCAAAAAGTGGCAACATCTTAAGTATTCAGATCAATGAAATATCAAAGAAACCCTAAACTAAAACATATCGTAGTTTAGAGCTCTCTAATACTGGACTAAAATACACACAGTAACTGAAGCACTCCGTAAGAAGTACTTCAGTTACTATGCAAGCGACTCCTTCCTCTTAAGACAGGATGTCTGTTATGAGTATTTTCGTTACCAGTTTAGGTGCGACAGATAATGAAATCTGCGCTCCTTTTACGCATCAAATCTTGAATACCTTAAATAACAAAGGCTTTAAATTTCGTGGTATTCCAGCCGTAGAATCTAGAGTGTTGATCAGCACCAACAAAGTCTGCTTTGCTCTGAGGGTTTGTAACTTAAGAACTCAGCTAGTCACTTTTGATTTTAATGATGTCTATGATTTCACTTCACAGTATCGTCTCAATCGATGCGTATGCCCTCAAATCCAATCCATAGTGGAAACACTACTTTACGAATTAGAGGACCTAGCATCTAACTGCAAAGATAACTGCCACTGCTCCGAGTGCGTTGTGACTAATCGCGGCCCTAATCCAAATAAACTGGCGTTTAAACACTAACCACCCGATGGCTCGCCAGATATACAGGTGTGCGAACCTTGGGTAGTTTTTAAGGCCATGTGGCAGCAAATGCTTGTTAATGTAATGGCAGTGAATTTACCTTTTAGAGATAGTCTGCCTAAAAAAGGCTGTGCCCAAAACAGTCAATTAGGCACAGCCAAGATCAGAAAACAGTTAGTGTTTATCCGATGAAGCACAGATTACTCCAAGGAGAAAAGCTACAACCTTTCCTCCACTAGCTCTGATTGGCCTAATCTTTTTTTGTTGAAGCTGATGGCATTAAGCGCAGCTGTTACTTTGCTCTGATACCTTTGCCACACTCGCTCATGAATTGTCTGTGCTTGCTTTTTACCTAAGCAAAAAGCCACAAATTCACGCTCAGTTTCGCCTTTAGGTTTTCTCAGCCCTAAAGCGAGCTCTTGATAAGCAACACCTTTTAGTTCTAATACCCTAGCTTGCTCGATAGTGAACTCTCCACTTTTTGAGAAACCATAAGGGAAATGCACTTTATCTTCGAAGCGTTTATCTGTGCGGAAGCAATCATGAAACTTAGTTTCGAGTCCCATCACCAACTCCTTAAACCTATATATTTTCTGCAAGTATTGATGCAGATTCATGGAAGGTAAAACGATGTTTTTTAATCGTTATTGATCGAAAATTCTTATCACTTCTTCAGCATATTAGAAGTCATAATTTCCATAATCCCATTCACTGTCTTCGCGCAAAGCTTTCTTAGCCAGTCGGTCTTCTATATCTCTCCAACGCGTCTTCCTTTTATTACGTTTATTCTCCTCAGACTCCTGATCCCACTCATCATCAGGTTTTTTATGTCGTGCCGTTTTCCTGAAATGGGAGCCTCCCTCTTCAGGTTCATATTCATAATCTTCATCAAAAAAGTCGTTTTTATTCATGTCATCTTTCTCGAAAAAGGGCAACACCCCTTACCGAAAGGTGCTGCCAAAGGAGCCTATGCAGTGCCCCGTAAGTCACTGCACAAGTTATCCATCAAGCAAACAGGAGCTGTAGGCTTAATAGAGGAAACAAGGTAATTCAATATATCTGAGACAAATTCAGGCTTAGCTAAGTATTCAGGTACAAATTGAGGTTTTGCAATCAGTTCTCTTTCAATAAGTTCATTGATAATACCGAGGTATGCAAAACCCGTTTTTCCCACATATAAGCTGCTAATATCACAATCTTTATAGAGCCGTAGTGCCTCACTAACACCTCGAAGGTATAGATAGTCCTTAGTCAAACCACCACTACGATGAACTCGGACAGATAATTTAAACGCATCATCTGTTGGCATTTTCATCTCTTCATGTAAGTAACTGTAGGTATGACGAAAATCACCATACTTAAGCATCTCTTTAACAGCGATGACTCTGAGCGCAAGTCCCTGCAATCGTGTTAAGCACATATTGCCGCTATGGAATTCATTCAGAATGGCCAAACCTTCCTGAGTCATCGTGTTTCCAGGTAACCCTAATGAGAATATTTTTAAAGGCTGTGAGGCAGCATTCAATGTTGTTGCCATGTGCACACCTAATTCATGGTGCGCTAATGCGTTTACTTCAGTTTCAGTCAATAACGCGTCTTTATTCACGAACAAGGTACGCTTCGCACCGGAAACCATTGCGGAAGCTACTATTTTTGAGGAAAGCTCTACTTTACACTTCATTCCCCAATCAGAGGCCTTCAAACGGAAGTACTCCACAGCCTCTGCAGCATCTATACGCTTATCAGTTTCCGGATCATATTTAGCCGCATGTAAAAGAAATTGAGCATTAGCCTCATCTTCTAAGCTTGGTTCGCCGTAATATCGTAATGAGCTGTAGACAAACTGCGGACTGCCCGCATTCACCAATAAATCGATCTTGCTAGAGAGACCATCGATCACTTGGCAGTACATCTGTTGAATACCAACGTCTCGAATCTTATCAACAGGTAATCGATAGAGCTTTTCACGAAACTCATAAGGGTTAATGGCTAGAGGTTTATATCTAAACTCAGGTTGATAATTGCCTTTCTTAGCTAAGAACTTTCGTTTTTCCTGCGCAATATTGACAGGATTAATATAATTGAGGGTTTCCATTCCCTTCGCTAACTTAGCCAACTCCTTATCAACTTTAATGATCGCTGGATCCAATTTAGAAGACAGCATATCTAAACGGCGCAACCTAGGCTTTTTAGAATGCGCTCTCGCGAAATATGCGCCGATATCACTTAGCACATGCTTAAAACCTGACTTAAGCTCATCAAGAACAATTGGATATTTTTCGCCTGAAGCTTCATTCATGAAGACCTTTTTGACTTCACAAGGAATGACTAAGGTATTTTCATATCGGCTGTTGATGTGAGAAATAAGATAGCCGCGGCCATAAAACACGTCGTCCAATGCCGCAGAAACAGTCTCATTTGATAGTTCCAGCTTACTCATAGATACGCGAAACTTATCAATCACACGTCCCCAACGATCAATATCAATCTGTTCAGTGCCGACATTAAAGGTAGGTACCTGCCTTTCAATTCGTTTGTAATTGTAAGAGTGCACATCAAATATTATGCAGGCCCCAAAAAGCTCTTCCACTTTTGCAACTAACGCATCAAGTACGCGGTAAAAAACTTTGTGCTTCTCTGTACTTTTACCCCTCAAACTCTTCGGCAGATTTTTAACCCAAACATCTTTACCCCAAGCCTTGGTGTAGATACATCTTGCTAACGGCCTATTTAGGTCATACTCATATCTTGAATCCTTACCAATTAATGTAATGGGCATAGATTCGATCAATTCACCGGTAAAGGGGTCTTCTTCATAAAGCCTTTCAGCTTCAGATAACGCACAAAAAGGCACCAACTCTTTACTGAAATTATGCCCATCGTGAACAGCAGCACAAACAGCCGGAGTGTATGCCTCAACTTTCAACGCAAAGGCTCCATCTAGATGCTCGCATTCAAAGAAAGCACCTTCAGAGATTAATTTTAAAATCTCTTTTTCAGACAGTTTCTGCATCTTCAATTACCTTTCTGAAAGCGCTCTTACGCTCCAAAACCAGCTCTTTAGCTGAGACAACATTCTCAATAAAGTCGACAACTTTACTCTGCAGTTTCACTCTATTAAGACGATTGATACGGGTGATACCGCCTGGGCTAAGTACGTTGACCTCTATCAACTTCCCATTGATTACATCAAGCCCAACAAAATAGAGCCCATCACGAACCAATTGCGGCCCTATAGCGCGACAAAGCTCTTTTTCTTCTTTAGTAAGGTGATGTTTAACTTCTTTACCACCAGCATGAATATTTGAACGGACATCATCTCCAGCAGGCACTCGACGCATTGCGCCTATAGGCTCACCATTGAGCATTAGAATACGCACATCTCCTTGATCTGCTCCAGTGACATACTCTTGTAAAATAACGTAGTTGCTCGAATCTCCCGATCCGATATAGAAATCCAGTAATGACCTGAAATTCTGTCTCGCATTTTTCTCAATGACGATAACGCCCTGACCACCAAAACCATTTAGCGGTTTCATGATCATTTTTTCAGTCGGTGAGTCCTTCAGAACCTGCTCCAGGTATTCACGATTTTTTGAAACATGAGTCGCAGGCACAAAGCGACTGGCATCACCACTAAATGAAGCCGGATAAAGTTTATTGTTCGCGACGCGCAGACCATCAATGTCATTCATAATGAACACATCATTTCGAACGGAATCTAAAAAGTTCAGTGCGACTGTATCCAAAGGTGGATTCGCACGCATAATAATCACGTCAAAACCGGCTAAGGGCAGTTTGCACCGTTTAAATTCAGCCTTACGATAAAAAGATGGAATATTGCTAGATAGCTTTGAATCACGCCTCAAAACATTACAAAAAGCGTGAGCTATGCTATCTCTGACAGTCAAACTATTTGGTGTAGTAAGTGCAACGGTATGACCTCTAGAAGCAGCCTCATGGATCATCCTTAAAGTAGTATCACTTTCAGGTGAAATACGTTCCCATGGGTACATCAAAAAGCAAATTTTCATTTCCACACCAAATATCGATTTATATTTTTAATCAAAAGAAAAAGACAAAAAAAAGCAGCCTATGTAAAAGAGAACTCTCGTCCATAGGCTGCTTTCGTATTTCAGATATTGAGGTCTAACTATAAAACAGCAGCCTTTGAGACATAACGCAACCACGTTCGCTCATGGATATTTGAAGGTTGTTTATCCCCCTTACAAAAATCCACAAATTCCCTTTCTAGAAGGACTACAGGCTGCCTGATACCTGTAGCGAAAGCGCAATATGCATGACCATGTTTTTCTAGCAATGCAGCCTCTTCTGCGGTAAAAGCATCGCCTTTACAGAACCCATCTGGATAATTTTCATGATCACTGAAACGACTTTCAGTCAAAAAAGCTACTTGAAACATTGTTAGGCCTAAACATTTATTTAAAGGTGCCAAACGGCTTAATTACCTTCAGTTGCAATTATTAATGCAGTGTTATTAACTGTAAAACGATGTTTTTTTATCATTTCAATCGATTTTTTTTATGGAAAAATTATGGATATAGGCCTGCTCAGAACATTCCTAGAGGTATCAAAAACTAGGCATTTCGGTAAAGCAGCTGAAAATTTATACCTGACACAATCGGCCGTTAGTTTTCGAATACGTCAGTTAGAAGAGTTAGTTGGACTGCCTTTATTTTCTAGGCAAAGAAATAACATTATGCTGACAAATGCTGGGGAGCGTCTAATTCCTCATGCAGAGAACATTCTCGCTTCGTGGCAGATCGCACTTCAGGACGTAGGGCTACCAGAGCAACAAGAGATGCATTTATCCCTTGGAGGGATCTCGAATTTGTGGGGTACTTTCTTACAATCCACATTGCCTAAATTAGCTGAGGCCTTTCCCCAAATATCGATTAGAACGGAAATCAACTCGCACTTAGAGCTTACCAGAGCACTCATCGCTGGAAGGCTAGATATGGCCGTTGTATTAGACCCCCCTAACATGGCTGAACTTAAGACTAATAAAATTGGCCAAATTGAGTTGGCTTTAGTGACTAATAAAAACGCTGCAAAATTCAGTGATATCTATGACTTAGGCTATGTTTTTGTAGATTGGGGAACCGCTTTCAACTTAAAACACGCTAAGTTATTTAAGAAACCGGTAGCGCCTGTACTCCACACAGAGCAAAGCCAAATAGCATTAGAATTTTTATTAACAAACGGGGGAGCAGCTTTCTTACCTGTCAGCCAAATAGAAAGCTACTTACAAGAAGGTCAGTTGCACTTAGTCCAAGGTGTCAAACCTGTGAAACGCTCCGTTTATGCGGTATTTAGTAAAACAATGAAAGACAATTTAAACATAGGGCCTATTCTAGAGCTATTAAATGAAGTAGAGCTAAAACCCGAAGCGACACTCCAACCTATCGAATAGAAACTAGATAACAGATTACCAATAGCAGATAGACGTACCTCGAAGAGGTACGTCTAATCTATGCACAACGACTAACACATGCAAATTCAAACTCGATTTTTCACATCGATTTATTAACCACCCTGTGGCTCGCAAGATAAGCCGGTGTGCGAGCCTTGGGTAGCTTTTCCACAAAGTGGTAGCGAGCGACATGGTAACTCGGATCGAAACCGAAGAAGTTAAGCTTCATCTGGTTTAGCTCTTCGTAACGGTATTGCTGTAATGGCTTTTGCAGCTCATCTTGTTGACGCTGCAAGTTCTTGAGCGCCAGACGCTGCGCATATTCAACGGATGTAGCCAGATGCGTTGCATCGGCCTTGATTCGATTAAGAAAGCCTTCCCGGCTCTCATTGATACAAGCATCGATTAGCCCACTCTGTTCAGCTTCTGTAGCCGACACAGGTAAGCGATTTTGCATCAATTGCTGCGCTTGTTCATCACCAACCCTTTTAGGTAATAGATAGGTCCAATACTCAGAGCCATACAAATTACCCATGGATTTGTAATGGGGGTTAAGCACGATATTGCTCCGCGCCACTACTTGGTCAGCGGCTAAAGCCAAAAAGACACCACCGGCTCCAGCATTGCCTTGCATAGCCACCATGGTTAATTGGTTAGGTGAGTTAATGATCTCTAAACAGAGGTCGTTCATCGCATTGATATTACACCACGACTCTTCTGCAGGACTCTCAGCTGCTTCGATTTGATTTAGGTGAATACCATTCGACCAGAACTCCTCCCCTCCCATGAGTACCAGCACTTTGATTGGTTGGGCTTTTGCGTGGGCCACCGCTTGTTGTAAGCGCTGACATTGATCGCTATCCATAGCGCCATTGTAGAAATCAAAATAGAGATAGCCTACATCGCCTTCTTGGCGATAACGAATCTCCTGCCACGTTGCACCATTAGGCATAGTTTCAGGTGCTAATGGCAATTCTGGCACGCGTTGCTCATGAGGTGCTGAAGCAAGCTGCTTCGCTAAAAAGTGAGTCGCAGGCAATTTAAAGTTGAATTCGCCGTCTTCTGGGTTAACGCGTTTTAGATGAGTCACCCACACTGCAGCATCGCGAGTTTTAAGACAGATCGCACCGTCTCGAGTAGCGAGAATAGAGCCCACATCAGCCTGTTCTTGCCCTAACGCTTGTTCCGCAAAAGCGTTATAAAGGTAATAATCCTGTCCCCCGATTCGATCCTGCACACCGGGCGCTGAATCCGCTGCTCTTATCTTTGTTAAGATCTCTTGAGTGGAATCGTTTTGCCAGTCGATCTTACGATCGCTTTGCGCCATCAAACAGTTCCACTGCCCCAAGATATCTGGCTGATCGTAATCCAGTTTTTGCGGTTTAAATTCACCCGATAGAAGACGTTCTAGCGTTTGCTTTACTGCAGTCACTGCAGCATCACTGATCTCATTACGATAAAGGCTGCTTTTACTCGCCTCTCGCATTGAAAAATCGACTGACGCCCAGATATCGCCTGCATCCATCTCTGCATTAGCTTCTAGGCAGGTCACACCCCAAGAGGCCTCTTGATTCAATATGGCCCAGTCAACAGAGGACGGACCTCGATCACCTTTGATGCCCGGATGAACAATAATACAGCGATGCTTAGACCAGATAGATTCGGGAATCGCTCGTTTCAAAAACGGCGCAATAATGAGCTCAGGCTTGAACAATTCCACCGCCTGTTCTGCTATTGCATCGTTGATATCAAATTCGATAGAGACATCGTGGCCGTCTTTGCGTAACTCAACAAACAAACGTTGGGTCAGGCTATTGAAACTGTGGGTTAAAAATAAGATACGCATTAACAGATCCTCGGTAGCTGTTCACCGTTGATCCAATCAACCATTCGGTTACCACCAAAGGCCGTCTGCATCTGCACAAAGCTCAAAGGATCGTCGGTCACTTCACCAACAATCGCAGCCTCTTGCCCTTTAGGGTGCGCCTTCATCACCTCTAATAGCTGCTCTGCCTTATCTGCAGGGCAGAAAGCCACCAGCTTACCCTCATTCGCAACAAACAACGGATCTAGCCCAAGGAATTCGCAGGCAGCTTGAACTTGTGCTTTTACCGGCAGCTGCGCTTCGAAGATCTGCATACCCACTCGGGCCTGCTGAGCGATCTCGTTCAGCGTGGCAGACAAACCTCCACGCGTAGGATCTCGAAGGCAGTGGATCTCAGGGACAGCTGAGACCATATCTGCAACAAGGTCATGCAGCGCTTGAGAATCCGATTCAATCGTCGTCTCAAACGTTAGATTTTCACGCAAAGACATAATGGCAACCCCATGATCTCCCATGGTACCGGACACTAAGATTTTATCTCCCGGTTTCACTTGGTTAGCGCCAAAATCCAATCCACCCTCAATTACGCCAATACCGGTTGTATTGATAAAACAGCCATCTCCTTTACCCCGCTCAACCACCTTGGTATCACCGGTCACTATAGCAACCCCGACCTCTTCAGAAGCCTTAGCCATCGAATCTACGATGGTCTTCAGATCCGCCAATGGGAAGCCCTCTTCCAAGATAAAACCTGCTGAAAGATATTTAGGCGTTGCGCCGGACATAGCGACATCGTTAACCGTGCCATGAACAGATAATGAGCCTATATCGCCACCGGGGAAGAATAGCGGTGAGATCACATGACTATCCGTCGCCATCACCACTTTACCGGCAGGCAAGCCAAAACTCGCCTGATCATTCATCTGCTCTAGCCAAGGGTTTGAAAACGCTTGTAGGAACAGCTGATCGATCAACTGAGCCATCGCCTTGCCACCGCTGCCGTGGGCCATTTCTACTTTGCCCTTAACCAGATCGAGCTCTGATGTATAAATCGTTTGTGTACTCATGAAAAAGCTCTCTAAATCAGGCTGCGGGGTGGGTTTTATCAGATGCAAAGGTATTGTCTTGGTAGCGACCGTAGCTGTAGTAAGCCGCACAAGCACCCTCACTGGATACCATACAAGACCCCAAAGGGTTCTCAGGTGTACAAGGATCGCCAAACAAGGTGCAATCCCGTGGAGATTTCACGCCGCGTAAGATCGCGCCGCACTCACAAGCTTTGTTCTCTCGGGTGCTGCGATACTCAACCGTAAAACGCTTTTCTGCATCAAATTCGGCAAAGGCATCTTTAATACGCAAAGCGCTGTAAGGCACAACACCTAGGCCTCGCCATTCAAATGAGCGGCGCAGTTCGAAGGTATCTGCCACGATGGATTTCGCTTGGACATTGCCCTCATAAGTCACCGCGCGGGAAAATTCATTCTCAATCTCCGCACGACCATCGTTAACCTGCCGCACTAACATTAAGATCGCCTGCAACACATCCAGAGGTTCAAACCCCGCGATGACCACAGGCTTTTGATACTCTTCGGCGAAATAGTAATAAGGCTGTGAACCAATCACAGTGCTTACATGGGCTGGACCGACAAAACCATCTAAGCGCAGAATGCCCAGTTCTCTCACCTCAGGGGACTCCAGAATATTACTGATCGCTGCTGGGGTTAGAACGTGATTACAAAAGACGGTAAAGTTCTTCAAACCAAGCTTTTGTGCCTGCCGAATCACCAAAGCTGTAGGCGGTGTTGTAGTTTCAAAACCTATGGCAAAAAACACGACCTCTCGGTCTGGGTTATCTTGCGCAATGCGCAGAGCATCCATGCAGGAATACACCATCCGTACATCCGCCCCCTCCGCTTTAGCTTTTAGCAAGCTACGTTTACGCGAACCCGGCACACGCAACATATCGCCGTAAGAACAGAGAATAACTTTATGAGTAACCGCCAATTCGATAGCTGAATCCAAACGATTAATCGGCAATACGCACACAGGGCAACCTGGGCCGTGGATCATTTTCACATTGCTAGGTAGCAGATCAGGAATCCCATAGCGGAAGATTGCATGGGTATGTCCACCACAAAACTCCATAAAGTGATAATACCGATCAGGATCGACCTCTTTACTAATCTTGGCTGCAATCTCTTGAGCTAGTGCGCCATCGCGATATTCATCAACATACTTCATTGAGATGCCTCTATCGCTTGTTGTTGCTCAAGTTCATCTAACTCGGCAAACAACGCTAAGGTTCGAGCAGCTTCCTCAGGATCAATCTTATTCAGCGCATAGCCTACGTGCATAATGACGTAGTCTCCTACGACCAGATCGGCAATCAGCGCTATATTGATCTCTTTTCTCACCCCACCTATATCTGCAATTGCAGACTCGGCATCAATAATCTCTTCAATACGAACAGGGATGGCTAAACACATAGCGACTCTCTCTCATTGTTTTTGTTCTTGTTCTTGTTCTTGTTCTTGTTCTTGTTCTTGTTCTTGCTCTTGTTCTTGTCGTTCTTATTCTTGTTTTGACGAGCCAAGTTAGCTCGTTCTAAGGCGATCTGCGCTTGCCCTAGCGATATAGAACCGTCATTACATGGCAGTTTTTGAGCCGTAACGACTTGTAAATCTTGAGCCTCTAAATGCTCTTTAATCCCTTGAAGTAGAAGCTGATTTAAAAAACAGCCTCCCGCTAATACCACGTTATTAATCCCTTCTTTTACTGCGCTATCAGCCACCCAACGCGATAACGCTGTGATTAGCTGCTGATGAAACAAGGCGGCACCATACCCTTGATTCTCACAATCAAGCAGACGGGCAAATAATGGCTCTAAATTTAAAGGAGACTGCTTTGTATCAATCAGTAATGATTCGTTCGGCCATGGGTGTGATTTAAGGTAACGATAAGCTGCTGATTCAAGCGCCATTGCCGCTTGTGCCTCAAAAGAATTTATCTCTTTCAATCCTAGTAAGGCAGCCACCGCATCAAATACCCGCCCTGCACTGCTCGTCATCGGTGTATTGATATTTTTTTGTAACAACTGGCTGATCATAGGAGCTGCTTTCTGATCACCAAAACGGGTTTCAATCTGCTCTGTTCGATCTAACTGAAACAATACACCTGAAGCTACCCGCCATGGCTCTTTTGCAGCACTGTCGCCTCCGGGTAAAGGAATTGGGCTTAAACTGGACAGACGCTGATAATCACCCTTATGAACCTTGAACAGTTCGCCACCCCAAAGCGTGCCGTCATCCCCCAAACCCAAGCCATCTAGGGCTAGACCAAGCACAGGCACTTGAACACCACGCTCAGCTATAACTGCAGCGATATGGGCATGATGATGCTGAACCTGCAACATAGGGATCTTATTTGCCTGGCTAAACCGTTGTGCAAATCCGGTGCTGTAAAACTCAGAATGCAGGTCGGCAACCACGAGTTCAGGTTTGATGTCCAACATAGCGCTTAATTGCTCGACGGTATGATTGAGCTGGCGGCAACACTCAGGGTTATCAAGATCACCTATATACTGCGATACGTATGCTCGATTACCTTTAGTCAGGCAGACCGTATTTTTAAAGTATGCTCCAACCGCCAAAACAGAAGGTAACTTCGCATCGGCTGCAAAAGGTAACTTAATATATTGCGGCGACAATCCACGGCCACGTCTAACCAGCTCACTACCTTGTTCAGAAACCATCGACACTACAGAATCATCGCAACGGGTGTGAATATCACGATCATGCATCAGGTAGCCATCCGCTATCCCCCGCAGTTGAATTAGCGCTTCTGCGTTGTCGATTACTTGAGGGTTGCCACTGCGGTTTGCACTGGTCATCACCAAGAGGAGATCTTGCTTTTCCGCGAGCCACTGAATTCCGTCTGGACTGCCTGCATCTTTGTGAAACAGCAAATAATGTAGCGGCGAATGAGGTAGCATCACACCTAGCCATGCTTGATCAGGTGCTAACTCTTCAGGTAATGGCTCTTTGGCAACTAAAGCGGAGTTTTCTTGTTTAGGTACAAGGCAGATAGGCGCATCCATCGCTTTGAGTCTTTGTACCCGTTGATCCGTTAGCTCAACATAGGATTGCAAAGATTCAGGGTTAGCCGCCATGACCGCTAAAGGCTTTTCATCGCGATGTTTACGCTCTCGTAACCGTCTAACTGCTTCTGGGTTTCGTGCATCGCAAGCCAGATGGAAACCTCCCACACCTTTTATCGCAACTATTTTACCCTGTTGGATAAATTCAATTGTTTGCGCAACAGGATCATTACACTGCAATTGCTGCCCATCTTCAGAATAAAAACTGAGTTGCGGTCCACATTCACCGCATGCAGTCGGCTGGGCATGGAATCGTCTATCCACAGGATCGGTATATTCCGAATCACAACGATGACACAGCTGAAACTTTGCCATGGTGGTATTCGGACGATCATAAGGCAAAGCCGTGATTAGACTGTAGCGGGGGCCGCAGTGAGTACAATTAATAAACGGGTATAGATAGCGACGATTGTTTGGATCGAACAGCTCACTTAAACAGTCCTGACATAGCGCAGCATCCGGTGTAACAGAAAGATCGAGTTCTCCCTGCTCACTCTGAATGATTTTAAACTGGGTCAGACCTGTTTCTATTGCAATAGAGCTAACATCTAGAGACTCTATCTCTGACATCGAAGGTTGTTCAGACGTCAGTTGAGCAACAAACTGATCAAGTTGAGCCTTGTCGGCTTGAGCAAAGATCATCACCCCTTTTGGACCATTCGCCACAGATCCGATCACCCCAAAGCGTTGCGCGAGGTTATACACAAAGGGACGGAAGCCAACCCCCTGTACTTGACCTCGAACTTCTATATGCAACGCTGAAACTGCCATACTCATGCTCTGATCTTTTAATGGAAATCTTTATTCAGGCCATATCGTTCCAGTTTGGAGCGAAGTCCAACTCTGGATAACCCAAGCTCGCGAGATGCTTGGCTTTTATTCCAACGATGACGAATGAGTGTTTCCCTTAAAATACGCTTTTCCAAGGTTTCGATACGCTCTTTTAATGTGCCATCCAAGCATGCGAGCACTTCTGTCTCGGCAGTCTCTTCAACCGGAGCTGCACGTAACACACGAGGACTCAGCAAATCCGCGGATAACCACTCATCCTCCGCTAACACCAACATGCGGCGAATCTCGTTCTGCAGTTCCCTAACGTTACCCGGCCAGCAATAACGGCGCATGCAATCTAACGCTTCTTCTGTAAAACCTTTTGCTGGCTTATCAAACTCTTGAACCGATTTAGCCAAGAAGTCTTCAGCTAATACGGGGATATCCATAGCACGACGTTCTAATGCTGGCAGCTCAAGGGTCACTTCGGCCAATCGGAAGTATAGGTCCTGACGGAATCGGCCTGCCCTGACCTCTTCTTCTAGATCACGGTTGGTAGAGGCCACCACGCGAACATTTACCTTTCTGCGCTGATGTTCGCCCAAACGACGTACTTCACGCTCCTGCAAAACACGTAGTAACTTCACTTGGAAAGCTGGACTGATTTCGCCAATCTCATCTAGAAAAATCGTGCCGCCATCTGCACGCTCAAACAGACCGACATGGTCAGTAATTGCGCCCGTAAACGAGCCTTTCTTATGCCCAAATAACTCTGAAGCTAACAACTCATCCGGCATAGCACCGCAGTTTTCAACCACAAAAGGACGCTCTGCTCGTAAACTGTTGTAATGTAGTGCGCGAGCAAACAGCTCTTTACCGGCACCAGAAGGCCCAGTCACTAAAACCGAGACATCATAAGGAGCGATTTTCGCGGCCTGTTCACACAGGTCGTTTAATGGACTCGTCGAATGTCTGCGAATTTCATCCAATTGGTAAGTCTGTTTGAGATGCTGTTTTTTCTCTTTAACATTTTGCTCTACTTGAGAAGCGGAGTGCCGCATCTCCATCGACAGTAGTTCATTTTCATTCTGTAATTCATACAGACGACAAGCTCCACGAAGAATAAGCAGAAGGTTGTCTGGGTGCCAAGGTTTAGTGATGTACTGCAAGATTCCGGCTTCATTTAAGCCTTTAATAATGTCTTCAGAATCGGTGTAACCGGATAGGATTAGTCGTGCCGTTTGCGGCCAACGCTCACGAACCTCAGTTAAGAACTCTACCCCTGTTTTGCCCGGCATACGCTGATCACACAGAATCGCGTGAAAGGTGTGCTGCTCTAATAGGCTAAATGCTTGATCCGCATCTGTCGCCGTTAGCACATCAAACTCTTCATCTAAGGTACGCTCTAGCGTTTCTAAAGAACGCACCTCATCGTCTACACAAAGTACTAAAGGTCGTTTTCGAGTAGGCATTAGAGAAGGGCCTCAAACTGCTGGATTTCAGACTTCAGCTGATCAATCCGTGTCTGAATCATCCCTTTTCGATTTTGCTCTAACCATTCCTGCCACTCCTGCATACCCTCGCCAGACTTCGCAGACAGTTTTAGTACTTTAATATCAGGGTTTACTTGGCGCGCAAACTCAATACATTTTTCCACGTCAAAATCTAAATGTGGCAGCAGATCCGTCTTATTTAGAATCATAATATCTGCAGCATGGAACATATCTGGATACTTGAGCGGTTTATCTTCACCCTCAGTAACAGACAAAATGGCTATCTTATGCGCCTCACCAAGATCGAAGGCAGCTGGACAAACAAGGTTGCCGACATTCTCAATAAACAAGAAACCACCTTGCAGATCATCTAAGTTATCTAACGCATGACCTACCATGTGAGCATCTAGATGGCACCCCTTGCCCGTATTAACCTGTACTGCAGGCACACCGGTTTCTCGAATGCGGTCAGCATCATTAGCGGTTTGCTGATCACCTTCAATCACCGCAACTTTGCGCGATTCTTTTAAGCGATTGATAGTTTCTGTCAGTAGCGTTGTTTTACCCGAACCCGGACTAGAGACTAGGTTGAGAACAAACAAGCTTTGCGCTTCAAAACGCGCCCGATTAATCTGCGCATAGCGATCGTTCTTACCTAAGATATCCTGTTCAATCTGCACCATACGGCTTTGACTCATTCCCGCCACATGGGCATGAGCTGGGCCTTTTCCAAAATGCAGATCTTCACCTTGCTTCTCGATCACATTATCGTCATGCCCCTGATGATGCTTATGCTCACTATGAGAATGATCATGATGAGTCCCCTCATGATGAGAATGCTCATGAGTATGCTGACCGTCGATCTTTACATTGCCTTCAGCGCAACCGCAAACAGTACACATTATTCCACCTCCAGCTCTTTAATTCGCATCTCGTCCCCTTGGACGACTTGAAGTTGATAACTGCCGCACTCAGGGCAACTATCGTAGCGTTGGCTAATTGGAACGTTTTTCAAGCACTGCATACAGAATGCCTCACCAGGTATATTTATTATTTTTAGTTCAGCACCCTCAGCGAGGGTACTACGCGTTACCGCTTCAAAACAAAACGTTAACGCTTCTGTTTCTATCATTGATAAAGGGCCAAGTTCTAGCCAAACAGTTTTTACTCGATCGTACTGCTGCTCTTTGGCCTGATCTTCCAGCACTTGGACAATGCCTTCCGCAATCGACATCTCATGCACGATTAATTGACCTCAACTTCATAAGCGACACATGGATCTACTGATAATATTAGTTTACCCACCAGATCCGCTGCTTTATCTTCCGGAACCCTAACGCCTTCAAGCATACTGACCAGTGTTCCTTGCGGATGAAAATTCCACTCTGTCGGCGCAATAATACGATACTGATCGATCTGCTCACCTTCGTTATGACGGCTGATGCTCACTCGATGGATTAAAGCGCCTCTTGCTGCCTCAACCCAAGCAAAACCCGGTTTATCGGATCTAATCAACAGTTCATCATCGACCTGTAAAAGTCGATGAGGCATCGCTTTTAACTCTAACAACAATGCCAAAAATCTCTGAGCAATGGGATTGATCGTAAGTAGCCCAGATTCTTTAATCATTGAACGCTTACAATTACGTGTCCAGATACTTGTTTCAAAACAACCACCCTCACCTTGAGGCAAGGCACAGAAGCTTTGCCCTTTCTGCTTTAGCTGCCAATCCAAGTAATCACTCGACAAGTCCATTTCTGGACAAGACGGTCCTAGGCTAATGCCATCATATTTATCACTCAGATCTGCAACCGCTTTTCCAATAGGGTGTGTCTGGCTTTGCGCATATACCGCTTCTTTAAACTGCAGTTCATCAGGCCCTGTAAAGCTTTTCAACATACCCTCGAGCTCACTAATAAAACGCGGTAGCGGGAAACGCTTTTCCGGCATAAAAGGATTTAATCGCAAACACCAAGACAGCCGTGTTCGAAAGTCAGCAAACCAATTTAAAAGCTCAGGCAAATTTAATAGCTTTTCGCTGCCCAACCAATCACGCCCTAAACGCAGACCTAGCTCTTTTGTCGTTTCCGCAAGCAGTAATAATTTTCGAGCCTGCAATACATCGGCATCACATGTTTTCCCTTGTGCCGATTCAATCGCAGTTAATGCTGCAATGGTTTGAGCACAACTGCAGAGACTGAAAAGTAAAGGAACTCGCTGCACTACTTCTTTTGGGCTTTTACCTTCTAATAGACGCGTTAATTCAGTTGGCCGCGAGGACTTAACATTTACGTTGCGAATACACCCGTCGAGATAGTCCACCCCCACATTGATTTTACCTGCAAGATTAAAACTACCGTCCATAGAATCACCTAAGGCTCGTCTGCAAAGGCTGCAGTCATAAATTTACGTCGACTTAAACCTTCTTTGGTTCTGGCGCGAACTACACTCTGGTTTTCAGCTCTCTCTTCCTGTTCTCTTTTTTGCGCTTCTTTAGCTAATTGCAGATCAGTCTTACCACAATTTTCAGTATTCAATACTGCTTTCAGCACCTCTTCTGCTGTAAGAACCGCGGCCTCTTGATCAGCAAATTCAAGCATTGGAGAAAACAGAGAACAACTGCCGTACGCCCCTAAGGCCTCACTTCCAGCATACAAAAATTCATAGCTTCCAGAAGGCAGCGACACAATCTTTTTGCTCCCCACTTGAGCCTGATCATATTCAGGTTTTTCTTCGGCTATCAGAATCAGGTTCATACACCAAGGGGTAATCAGTACAGCTAAACAACTTCCTTCAAGAACAGAGCCTTCAACAACATCTACTTGCAAAGCGGAGTTATAAAACTCCAGCTCAGCCATAGTGACAGCCGCCTCTTGATAACTAGCTTTCAGTTGTTGAAATAGATCCACCGCTAATCGTCCATCACCATAAATTGGTCTTTTTCACCATCGCATTCAGGGCAGCGCCAATGGTCAGGAAGCTGACTAAAAGGTGTACCAGCCGGGATCTGCCAAATATCATCCCCTGCTTCTGGGTCATAAACATGCCAACAAATTTTGCACTCTAGGCGTGCATTATCAGCTATACGATCACTGTCTCCTAAGTAACTACCTTCGAATCCTTGATAGTTTGTCATACCAGAACCTCACGGATCTCAATCAAGCGTTCATACGAGTCACTTAGATCTTCTGGGGCCGCGCAAGCAACTAGAGGAATATCGGTGATTTCTAAGGTATCTAGAATCAATTGATCGGTACTGTTGAAATACTGAACTCGCCATAAGCCATCAACACAGGTTGAGGTGATACGGCAATTACCATAACCACGCGATAAGATTGTCACTGGACCTTGTCCTACAACGTGGTCGAGATAGCTGTGATCTTGTGGGGAGAATGGCAGAAGCGATAGATTAATCACATGTGGTGCTTCAGGCTTTTCAGCTTGTGTACTGTAGACCGTTGAAGCCTCAGCGATCTCAATCAATACGGACGGAGCATTCAATACGCCTTCCGGAATCTGCAACTGCTCGGCATTCAAAGGCTGAGATGATTGAAAAGCTTGCTCTCGGCTAACACTGGGTACATCCGCAACTTCGATCGATTCACGAATAACATCGCCGTTTTTATCAAACTCTCTTAAGCGCCATACACCCGCTAACACCGTCTCTTGTGCTTTGATCTCTGTCTCACCCGACAGAGTCAAACTGACTTCGCCTTCACCCAAAATCTGGTTAATCAGATCCAGATCAGGTTCTGGCATTGCTGATAGCAACATAACAGGAGGTTCATCACCAATGCGATAGGTTTTAAGGTGATGTTGTAACTGCTCCATCACAGCAAGTGCTTGCGGACACTCTGCTGCCTGCTCAGGTTCCGGCAAGATTGGAATATCATAGCTATCCATTTCTGAAGGCATCTTCATATAGTCTAAAACCATATCACCTTCTTCTTGGCTACCCGGCCCCATTGGAACATTAACTAGAGGGATACCATTGTTTTCCATATTACTCACCTTTTACTGACCACAAGCAGATTGAACAGGGTTAACCACCACAGGTATGCCAATACCTGGATCACGACGGGGTTCTAATGCAAGAATGCTTGGGATTTCGGCAAGATAGATATCCCAATCTTGAACCTTGCTGATGGTTCCTAAATAACGCCCCTCTTTTAAAAACACTAACGAGGGCCAAACGGTAAAGTTGTATCGCCCTTGAACCTTCTTTTCATACTCAGGCGCGACAATCGCTGGCGTTAATTCAGGAAAACGCTTTACCAACTCAGGAAGAATCACTGCGACATCATTACTTTCTGGGAAACGATGAGCCTGTTCGGTACAGAACAAAACTGTGAATTCTTGATCTTTAATGAAACTATCAAAGTTCTCTTCATTAAGGAGCGGATAGCCCCTTTCAACAATCAACTGTTCTATCAGTGGAGAAGTCATATCCAGCTCTCTTAATTATTATTCTGTAGATGGGGTGGCAGTTGCGGGGGCTGCTCGATTAAATCGGAAAACAACCGATCAACATCAGCGGTATCCCCTTGCATGATGGCTTGAACAGCAGCGAGCGCATTGCGAATCTCGGTAGCCTTTTGCTCGGTCAACACTTCACGAGCGGTACCCAGAAAGACGAGAACCCAAGTACCTGCAGGTTGATCTCCTAACAGGGACAGATCGATACGCTCAATCTGGTCTCCATTTTCACACTCCGCCGATAATCCATCACAGCATACAATTCTCATTGGTATGCCAAGACACATTAACTGGTACCTTCGGTCGACTTAATAAATCGTGGATCACCCTGTCGAAAAGCTTCATATTCAGATGGTCGACCACCCTCATATGAATTTAACCCCAGCTCACCCGGAGCTAACTCTTCAGGAGTGCAGTTATCGCCAATTGGCTCAACCCCTAATTTTTTAAGGTAAGCCAAAGCGATCTTAATAGCAGGCTCGATTTGAACGCGAACAGATTCACGCAAGCTGCCACCAAAGTCTTCTAATTCAACTGGCTGGCAACCGATGAGGAGCAAATGCTTTGGATAGCTGCCTGTAAACTCAGCCATAGCCAACACTTCTTGAAAACCAGTTTGATGAAGGCTCATCTGTTTAGCCCCCATAAACTTAGGCACGTCATCATCATGTATGACTTTTAACGTACCCGGTTCCAAACCGTAGTCGATGGCATCAAACACGACAAGCACATCAGCAGCCTGCACATGTTGCACAAGGTATATCCCTTGTGTCCCACCATCCATTAATTTGGTTTTGTTTGAAAAGCGGTAGTGTTGGTTTAGCGTCTCGACACAACGTACACCAAAGCCTTCATCCGCCCAGAGGATATTGCCTATTCCTAAGATAAGCACATTTTTATCTTGATAGAGCGTATCTTCTATCATTTACAGCACACCCAACTCTGTCTTGAAATTATTTTTGTTATTGCAGAAACAATTTACAAAGAATGTGCCAAGTCATTAATAATGACTCAAACGCCCGTGACGCCTAACTTTCAAGCAAACAGGCAAACAAAACCCAAAAGACAAATGAAACAAAGCATTTCAATTTATAGTAAAAATGAAAACCTACTTATCACTCATGGGATTTCACATAAGTTATTGGTCGTATAACATCCAGTTCTGCTATACTGTCGTTCTATTTTTTTGCTGTTTCGGAGTGATCAATTCCCACATGACTGAAGATGAGTTATTCAGTCGGCTCGCTTCACTTTCATCAGAGCAATTGGACGCCATTCATAACAAGCTGTTACAGAAAGTAGAACAAAAGAAAGCTGAACGAGAGCGACTTAAAAAACTACCCCCGCGAAACTCCAACGACTTGGAAGCACTCGCTGAGATACAAGGTTTAGATTTAAGCTCACTGCTTCGCGATGCCAAACGCTATTCCTAAAATGGCATCTAATGAACGTAACGTGATAGTTTGTAGCAAAACAATTTTCACGCTTTATCGCGCATAAAGCATTTACACGATTTATTTCTAGATACAGGACATTTTCCATGGGTCTTGCTGATAAAGTATTGGCTGTTAATAACGATCTCCCTATTCGTACTGATCTACCAGTTCATAGCGGCAAAGTTCGCTCTGTTTATTGGTTAACAAAAGAAGACAGCCAACGCCTGATCAAAGAGAAAGGTTACAACGTTCATGAAGGTGCTGAACTTGCAGTTATGGTAATTAGTGACCGCATTTCTGCCTTTGAATGCATTTGGACAGGTGAAGGCGGCATGCAAGGCGTACCAGGTAAAGGCGCTGCGCTAAATGCAATCTCTAATCACTGGTTTAAACTGTTCCGAGAAAACGGTCTTGCTGACAGCCATATTCTAGATATCCCTCACCCACTGGTTTGGATTGTTCAGAAAGCAAAACCTATTATGATCGAAGCGATCTGCCGTCAATACATTACAGGTTCAATGTGGCGCGCATACGCAAAAGGCGAACGTGAGTTCTGTGGCATTCAAATTGCTGAAGACCTAGAAAGAGATCAAAAGCTACCTGAGCTGCTTATCACACCATCAACCAAAGGTATTCTAAAAGATGTTCCGGGTGTACCGGAGGTAGATGATGTCAATATTACTCGTGATGATATCGTCAATAACTTCGAAGCATTCAAGTTCCTACAAGCAGATGATGTTGAACAATATGAAAAGCTTTTGAAAGAAGGCTTTGAAGTAATTAGTAGTGAGCTAAGCAAGCTTGATCAGATCTTTGTAGATACCAAATTTGAGTTTGGTTATGTCACTGATGCCAAAGGCAATGAAAAGCTTATCTACATGGATGAAGTTGGAACGCCTGATTCTTCGCGTATCTGGGATGGAGCAGCTTATCGCGAAGGCGAAGTGATTGAGAACTCAAAAGAGGTTTTCCGCCAGGAGCTTCTAAACCATTTCCCTGACTCCGACATTCTAGTAAACAAAGACCGCATGGAAGAGCGCTATGCCCTTGCACGCGACAATGAGCTGCCAGCTGCTTTGATCCAAAAAGTTTCTGACACTTATGTAGGTATTGCTGAAAAGATTATCGGTAAAAAGCTACAACAATCTGATAACCCTAAAGCGGAGATTATTGAGATTCTGCGCGATGAGTACCAATTGATCGATTGATCATTTGTTACAATGCCAGCTCAAAAAAAGGCCGCTTACTTTAAGCGGCCTTTCTTATTCCATTCTAATTTATTCGGACACAGTTTTTACCATCACCTTTGGCTCGATATAAAGCGCTATCGGCTCGCCCTACCCAACTTTCAATACTCTCACCTTTAGAATATTGAGCCACCCCAAAGCTACTGGTCACAGCTTCAGGCAGGCCAAAGTCACATTTTTCTATCGCCCCTCTAAACTTCTCTGCTATAGCTTCTGCATCTTGCAGACCTGTTTCCAGCATCAAAAAAAGAAACTCTTCTCCACCCCAACGACCAAAGCGGTCAGTCTTACGCGACATATCCCCTACCAACTTAGTGAGTTCTATTAAGACTTTATCGCCTTTAACGTGACCATAGGTGTCATTAATACCTTTGAAATCATCAACATCAAAAAAGATCAACGATAACTTCCAGTCATGGCGTTTCGCCAACGAAGTAAACTCTTCGAGCTCAGTACGCAGTTTACCTCGGCTCAAAATCCCTGTTAACGCATCCTTTTCAGCAATAGTCTTTAGCATTTTATTGTAAGAGAGCATATGCAGGTAGCGGTATAACCCAATACCTGTCAATACAGCAACGACCGCTAAAATTCCCCACAACAAACGGTAATCAACAGAATGCTTATGTTCGATCTGAGCCCATCGTCGATAGATGTTTTTATGCTCTTCAGCAGAAATTGAATCAATTGACTTGTTTATCGCATTCATCAAATAAGGAGAGCTATCCTGAACAACTGCGACACTTATATCCCAGTTATCGCGTAATTGATCACTCAACACTATACTGTCTATTTTTTGTGAACGCAGAACATGAGTAATACTAGTATGCCCCCCCACGAAACCATCAATTTCGGCAGAGAGTAACATACGAATACCCTCTCGGTTTTCTCTGACCGGTACGATTGTCATACCCGGATAACGGTCACGCAAAATATCATGGAACGCAGATTTATCGACCACACCTATAGTCATATTAGGCAATGACTGCGCATCACTATCGGCCCTCAAAGCAACGACCGCAGGAACACTTAAATAGGGGCGAGAAAAGGCCAGATAGTTACTACGATTAATGGTTTGCATAGCACCAGCAATTACCTCACATCTGCCCGTTCTAGCAAACTGGATAGTTTCACTCCAGGTTTTCGTAGGTATGACCTCAAAGGGAATATTCAAGTTACCCAAGATTAACCTGAGGTAATCAGCCGCCATCCCTACATGCCCACCATTCTGGAAAGACTCGTACGGATACCAATTTGGATTAACACAGACCTTAACTTTGCCGCGATTTTGAATATAGGCCAATTCAGCTTGGCTTAGACGAAAAAGATTACTAGGTGGGCGGTAGACAAAATCAGAGAAGTCATAGCCAAGGAAAATACTACCAGTAATGAGATAGACCTGAGCCATCTCGTTGAATTTATTCACCGATAATGTGCCAAAGTTACCATCCTTATCAAAGGCAACTTTCTTAAGTTCTTGCCCCTCAAAGACCAAGGCATCGATACTTTTTCCTTGAGAGTTATAACTATCAAAAATAACTTGGGCAGTTTCTTGAATATTATCAAAGGCATACATCCAGCCTTTGATAGATGCCCGATAGAACTTATCAACAATTTCAGGCTTCTGTTTAATGTAGTCTCGAGAGGTAAACAAAATGTCAGAGTACATATCAAAGCCATAATCTTTCGGATGAATTATGTTGTACTCCACCCCCTGCTGGTCCATCAGGTAGGGTTCGTTAGAGATATAAGACGCCATAGCATCTGTTTTGCCGTCAATAAGATCCTGTACATTGTAACTATGCTGCTGCTGTTCAAAATCGGAAATGGTAATACCCGCTTGTAACAACATAGCTATGATTTCACCAACTTTTTTTGCGTCATTGGTAATCATGATCTTCCGATCTTTAAGATCGGACGACAGCAATATGCCTGAATCTTTCCTGCTTAAAAGCATCAACGGCGACTGCTGATAGGCTGCAAACATTGCAACCACGTCAGCACCCGCATTTTTATCGATCAATAACGAGATGCGTCCCACCCCAAACTGGCTATTACCTGATGTAACTTCTCCCACCAGATCGATACCGAAATCAAACTCTTTCAGTGAGACATCTAGACCTTCTTCTGCATAAAAACCTTTTTCGATCGCCATGTAATAACCGGCGAATTGAAATTGATGCTTCCATAACAACTGCAAACTTATTTGTTCTTGGGCGTGTACAGAGGTAACGACAAAGTAAAATAAGATCACTCGAACAAAAATGCCCATTGAGTATTCCTTAAACAACAGTAATGCGCTTTTCCTATTGTAGAACAGAGAAATGCAAATAGAACTTAGCAAGTTTAATTTCTTTGTAATTTATCACCTAGATCAGATCAGGGTATTACAGTCATTCCAATCAACTTAAAACACGCTCTACATTCTTTATTAAATATTAACTAACTGCATAAAAAACAATCAGTTACTATAAAAAACAACACAAAATTTGATCAATATATTAAATATCTCTGAATAAGGTTAATTAATTGTTGTAATAAAAGATCTAACAGCTATAACTATAATAACAATGGATGTAGGCAGTAGTTAGATTACTGTTTGGTCTGTGGGGGACCAGCCAGGGATCGAACTTGATTGTTCATGGCATTATTGATTTTTTCTCCGAACGTCGTGGGGACATATAATGTTATTAAGCGGTTTGAGCATTCGCACTAAGCTCGTACTTACTTCCATACTCCCGGTTATTGCTGTAGCCATCATTATCGCCACCTCTCTTAACGAATTAAAGCAGGCTGATGATGGTGTTGCGCGCATCTATGAAGACCGTGTAGTACCTCTTGAAGATCTAAAACTCATCGCGGATGACTATGCCGTGTATGTTATAGACGCCGTAAACAAAGCTAACGCCGGAATCATGACAGGTGCAGAAGCTTTGAAAGGTGTCAAAGATGCACGTGCCGAGATTTCCGAAAAGTGGCAAAAGTATATGGCCACTACACTTACTGCTGAAGAAGCACAATTAGCTAAAGAAGCTGAAGCCCTATTTATAGCGGCAAACCAATCTTTGGATAGACTTGAAAGCGCTATGAGCTCAATGAGCAGCGGTAACATTGCCGGTCAGCTACAAGATTTCGATGGCCCGCTATACGACACGATCGATCCAATCAGCGAAAAGATTGCCGAACTTATTAGCCTTCAGCTACGCGTAGCCTCTGAAGAGCGCGAAACAATTAGCACTGCTTACGATAACGCAATTATCATTATTATTGGTTTAGGTGTTGTTGTCGTAGCGCTCTTAACTATCCTAAGTAAGCTTGTTTATCATTCGATCCGCACTCCTCTTGATGCATTAAGCCAATCAATGGATAAAGTGGCTAGCCAATCAGACCTAACCGCTGACGTACCAGTGCAAGGTAACGATGAACTCACTGAGATCAGCTCGAACTTTAACAAGATGTTAGGCCACCAGCGCAAGCTGATTGGTGATATAGGTAATGCAACTCATCAACTAGCTTCTGCAGCGGAACAGATGTCTTCAATCAGCTCCCAAGCGAACCAAAGCATCAATAACCAGCGCCTTGAAATTGAGCAAGTAGCGAGCGCTATGAACGAGATGGTATCTACCTCTCAAGACGTGGCAACCAATGCTGAACATGCTGATAGCCAAGCTCGCATGATGCTTGAGCAAGCCTCACAAGGTAACGAGATCGTATCCGCAGCTGTAGCCTCTACAAATTCTCTTGTGGGTAACGTATCGCAGGTTTCCGAGCGTATTACCGCAGTTGAAAACGACAGTGAGAGCATTGGTTCTATTATTGGCGTAATCAACGATATCGCTGAACAGACTAACCTTCTGGCACTGAACGCTGCAATCGAGGCAGCACGTGCGGGTGATCAAGGTCGAGGCTTCGCCGTAGTAGCGGATGAAGTTAGAACATTGGCGCAGCGTACTCAGCAATCTACTACCGAGATTGAAAACGCCATTGAGCGCTTACAATCCGGTACACGAACTGCTGTATCCGCAATGGAACAGAGCCAGCGAGAAGCAGAACAAGCGGGTAGCAAAGCATCTGAAGCCGGTGATGCACTGCAAGGCATCTCTGAAGCTGTGGGCATGATTACTGATATGAATACTCATATCGCCTCTGCCAGTGAAGAGCAAACCAGCGTAGCCGAAGAGATCAATCGATCCCTCGTTGCGATCAATGACGCTTCGCAAGAATCCGCAGACGGTGCCACTCAGATCTCAGCAGCCAGCGAACAATTATCGCGCCTATCTGTAGATCTGAATGGAAAAGTGAGTCAGTTCAAGATTTAATATTTCTGACTCAGCTACTGAAAGCGCCCTATAATCAGGGCGCTTTTTTATTTGTAGGGATTAATCTATGCAACTATTTAACGCCTATCACGCCCACATATATTTCGATGAATCTACATACACCGATGCCGAAACACTTGTGCAAAAAGCGAGCGAAACGTTAGAGGTAAAAGCAGGTAGGCTTCATCAAAAGCCGGTAGGCCCTCACCCAACAGGCAGCTGCCAACTGAGTTTTAGTGGCAACCAGTTCGCGGAAGTTGTCCAATGGCTGAATTACCATAGATACAATCTCGATGTCCTTATTCACCCAGTGACTGGGGATGATCTTAAAGATCACCGTGATTACGTCATGTGGTTAGGAAAATCTTACGAAATAGATCTATCTATCTTTATTAAACGACAGAAACAATCTAATCCAGCGTTGCAATAAAAGCGCGCGCACGCTGCTTGCCAAGCTCGATAAGTGGCTCAGCTTTATGGAATTCCAAGATACCGCAGGCATTTCGAGGGATTTCAATGACGCCATTTGGCGGATAAGCCGCTAACTTCTGCCGAGCAATAGTTCCCTGCATGGTATCGAAGGCCTGATGAGCAACATCGTACATACTCAATGAGCGACCTTCCTCTTCATCTGACTTATATAATTTTTCGACAAAGCTATGCACCCGCTCTTTGAAACTAAGATCCGTTTCCTCTTCATGTCTCTCTTCAATAAAGAGTCCATGTTCAACAGCGCCGCCTAAATTTACTGCAAAGATCTGATCGGTTTGATCATTAAAGCAAGGCGCGATAGGAACCGGATTTAGAATCCCGCCGTCAACAAGGAAAGAGTCTCGATACGGTACGGGAGAGAAGAACATCGGTAACGAAATAGACGCCCGGATCGCATCAAAAAGAGATCCAGAACTCATCCAAACCTCTTTTTCATCGTCGATATCAGCAGCGATTGCAGTAAATCGAATAGGCAGATCTTCAATTTTCCAATCGCCGACTAACTGGACTAAGGTGTCCATTATCTTATCGCCCTTCACAAGGCCATCAGATCGCCACGTCAAATCGAGCAAACTTAGGATATCCGTCTTATCAATCGCCCGGACCCAAGCCTCAAATTCAGCTAATTTTCCAGCAGCGTATACCCCACCAATCAAAGCGCCAATAGAACAACCGGAGATCGATTCAATCTTATATCCAGCTTGTTCCAGCTCATGAATAATACCTATATGAGCTAGACCTCTAGCACCACCGCTACCCAGTACTAAGGAAATTGACTGATCTTTCATAAACTAAGCATTCCTTACTTCGATATTATTCCGAAAAACACTATGATCTATTCACAATGAAACAGTTTTAATGAACCGTACAGACCATACAAGGATCGAAAGAACGAACTATATGCTGTACAGACACTGGTTCCTTTTCTCCTTCGTGAACAGGTGCTCCTACTAAAGCTTGCTCTAAAGCCCCTGGGACAGATTGCCCATCTCTCGGTGAGAAATTCCATGTTGTCGGCGCAATGATTTGGTAATTACTAATTTTGCCTTTTTCAACATTGATCCAATGACCCAAGCTTCCCCTTGCCGCCTCAATCATACCAACACCTGAACCCTCTTTTGGCATTTGGCCGTGGTGGCAGAAATCAGCCTGTGGATTAAGTTGCGCAGCCCATTTCTGCATTTGAGGAATCACTAGTGCAAGCTCCAGCAATCTAGCAATAATACGATTTTCAACATTACCACCAGAACGGTTAACAAGGTCGGTGATAAGCGGATGGCCATTAATAAGCTGCCGGGAAAGTGCACCTACTTCCATGACTTGGCGATTAAACCTTGGTGCTTTACACCAAGTGTAAGCGTCTTCATTAACAAGCGACGGGTTAGTTTTACCTTCTTGAGGCGGTAATGGCTCGGGCTCAGATTCCATCCAAGAGTATGCAAGGTCTTCTGTGATAGAACCTGTCTCTAATACGCCTGTCTCTCCATGAAAATTCACCCCCGATTTAAACATCGGCTCACCCTGAAGTGGGTAATTTCCATAACTTAAAAACTGGTTAGTACTGCGGCCTAAATTTTTCAGCTCTAAATCAGCACTTAAATGTAAAAAAGTGCGGAAATCACTCTGCCCCCAATGCTCTTTTGAAGACCATTGTTTCAGCGCTGATAGAGAATCTAACTCACCTATTTCTTCTAGGTCAGCGCCAAAGAGCTGCTCTTCAAGAAACCCTCTAAACGCAGACAAAATAGTTAGCAGTCTAATCCTTTCTTGAGATTCGATTGGCTTAGTTGTTCCCCCAGGCTGAAGGCTCAAGGTATGTGGCCACTTACCCGCCATCAATCCCATCAGATGCAGAAACTCAGCTCGAGCCGGAAGCATCGCGCGTGTTGCTGTACCCGTTTTAGCTTTAAATCGCTTACTCACAGTCGAAAACCAATCTTCACCTGCATAAATATCGCGACTAAAATCAGGCATAAAGAACAAGTAAAAGTGGGTCAGCAGATCCGTCATATTTTCGTTAGCTAACACGAGGTTGGTCGCTAGCTCACCATTCTCTGGCATTTCGAGCTGCATCATGTCCGCTAATGCTCTGGCACAAGCGACTGATTGACTAACCGAACAGATACCACAGATACGTGGGGTATACACCAACGCATCCATCGGATTTTGCCCATGCATAATCCGCTCAAACCCTCTAAACATAGGAGAGTTCACTCGAGCCCCTTTCACCTGTCCATTGGCAATATCTAAGCTAACTTCCAGATCCCCTTCCACACGATTGAAAGGCCCCACGACAATTCGGCTCATATCTAACTTTTTCTCTTGTGGACTGTGGGTGGATAGATCAGCGTTTCCGAGGTCGCGTTTTTGCGCAAACGCTCCGGTGTTGCCGCTTTCGAAAGGGAAGCCAAAGCGACAAACCAAGCTTTAGGCATATCTGTAGGCAGGCCTACCGGAATGCCCGCAACTTTAGGGGTTTGCATAAAGCTATGCATAGGCTCTTCAAACTCTGGCGCTGTGCAATTAATGCAGGCATAGCCACCTTTGGTACATGACCCCTCACCGTTCCAAGGGCGGGTATTACAATCCGCATGCGCTTGGGTACCAAGGCAACCCATATTTTCCATCATGCAACCAAGGTCGCCAGGATTTTCCGCGCTGGCTTTGTACTCATAAAATTCATTACGGCTGCAACCATGATGTACGAGGTGATCAGCATACATACGCGGCCGACCAAATTGATCTACAGCCTCTTCAGAATGTTCACCTAAAGCCAAACTGATCAAGGTTTCTGTTACCCAATTAGGGTGAACAGGACAGCCGGATATATTAACCGTATTAAAACCTGAGGCAGAGCGATATTCAGCCCCTAAGATTCCCCCGGGCACCTCCCCTTCAAATTGAAGACCTGCAGCGTCTGTAATATTCTCGCCAGCTGCAGATATGCCTCCATAGGCCGCACATGAACCAATCGCGATGGTATATTTAGCTTTCTGCGCTAACTTCTGGACCCAAGTCATCATTGGCGTATTGGTACCACCCAAAATGTGGAATCGGCCTGTGCCTTCAGGGCCTCTGGGGACAGCTCCTTCGATACATAACGCATCTAGCTTGAGTTCGTCTGCGAGGATCTTGTCTAAAAGTTCCGTCACTTCAGAGCCCGTCTCTTCACTGAGTGAAGGGTGCCATAACAGATTTATATTAGCGGCTTTAAAGGTAGAAATTAGATCGGGTGATTCAGCGTTCAATAGAGACATCGAACAGCCACCACAACCAGCTGACTGAAGCCAAAGAAGATTAAACATTACTAACCTCCTCTGTCGGTAACACTAAGATCGCCATCGCCCCACCCTCATCACGGTTTAATATACGAAGTTCACCACCGTGCTCTGAGACAATGCCATAACTGATCGACAGACCTAAGCCAGTGCCCTGACCAACAGGCTTAGTGGTAAAGAATGGATCAAACAGGCGAGAAAGATCCACCTCACAAACGCCTGGCCCTGTATCACTGACCTTAAATTCGATTCTGTCGTTAAATGATTCTGCCTCTAGGGTTAAACATTGCTGGTCACAACCTTGCATCGCATCAACGGCGTTTTGGACGAGGTTCACAACTACTTGGTGGATTTGGCCAGAATGCCCAACCGCTTTTAAGTCTGAAGGGATAAGATCAATAACCTCTACCGGCTGTTTACTCTCTTTAATTATCCAGTGCAGCGCCGTTCTGATCACATGGGTTAGATCGAACACAGTTTTCTCAGATTCTTGAGTAGAAGAGAACTGTTTAAGATCATTTACGATCTCTTTAACTCGGTCCGCTCCCTCCATAGTGCCAGCCACCAGCGAATTAAGGTCGCGGATTAACTTATCTAAACGTAGCTCTTCGCGCATCTCTTTCAGTTTATCACGAGACTGCCCTTCGTTGATCGCATCGAAGTACTGACTTAATCGATCGGTATAGCGCTGCAAAGCATGCATATTGCCATAAACAAAACTGATCGGATTATTCAGTTCATGGGCTACGCCAGCCACCAATCGACCTAGAGAGGCCATCTTCTCTGATTGCACCAAACGCTCTTGAGCCAACTTAAGCTCAGCATGGGCACTATTGAGTTCAATATAGGCTTTTTGCAGTTCACCTAAAGGCCTACCGATTAACACCATACCCACTAAGCGACCACGATGATTTTTACGCGGTGAACAGTTCATAGAAAGCGGAACAGAACCATCTACACCCTGCAGTTCTATCTCACAATCACGTACAGGCTGGACCCGCACCTGATTAATCAAGCCATTAACCTTTTGTAAAAAGCGAGGATCTACAAGATCTGTGAAATGGCTACCGACAAGTTGATCGCCCAACTTACCGGTTAACATCTCTAAGGCTCGATTAACCTGCTGAATCTGACCTAAGTGATCGCAGACAATCAATACATCACTCATAGAGCTCTGAACACTATCCAGAAACTGCTTATTCTCCTGTAGTTCGGCATTCTTCTCTTCTACTTCTACTTGAGAATGCACAAGGTCAGCATACGCCTCATCCATTTTCCGGATAACACTCACCCAAGCGTCATCGACACCCGGATCAAGTTGCGGCGCATTATTATTCTTATCTGACATAGTGGCTCTTTAACTAAAACACTCTTTACCTTGAAACAAACGATACCTTTAGGATTCTTGTTCCTGCTGGCATTTAAGGCAATATAAAGATTCCGGCCGAGCACTTAATCTCGCAAATGAGATAAGCTCACCACAACCCTCACAAAACCCATATTCTTCGTTATCAATTTTTTGTAATGCGTCTTCAATCAGTTGAATGCGTTCTTGGCATTGGCGCAGATTCGCTTTCGCCATGCTTTGCTGTTGTAAAGCATCCCCGCGTGAGACTCGTCCGAATGCTTGCTGATCGAGATTCACAGGTTCGGCCGTATGTTTCAGCGCAGAAGCCTCCTCCCCCAATTCATCGCGCAACTGATGGAGTTGTTTAAGTAACGTTTCTACTTGGGTTTCATCAATAAAATCAGCCATATACGCCTCATACGAATTTAGCTGCAACAAACCTAATATACAGTTTAAGGTCTGAACAAGAATAGGGGTATTACTTACATTGTTAATTCAGTACAGCGTGGCATAAATAAATCATATAAAAAAGACTGAATTATCACCAAGCGTGAACAACTCTGAAAATAGCTAGGGAAGAAAAGAGGAAAGGAAAAATTACGTGATAACTATCGAAATACAGCAGAGGGCTCTGCCATATCCCGATAGAAGAAGCTCAAATGAATTATTGAGCTAGAAGCACTTCAACGGCTTCTTTAATAGTCGCTTCATCGCAGTCAGTACAAGTACCGCCTTTTGGCATAGCACCTTTACCCTGAATTACAGTCTGAACCATTGCATCAATACCCGCAGCGCTGCGTTTATCCCACTCAGCTTTATCACCTGGTTTTGGAGCGTTACCTACACCTGCAACATGGCAGCCTTTACAATGCTTATCATAAACAGCTTGACCATCTGCCTGTGCGCCGAAAGAAACAGCAACTAACAAGCCACAAGCGATACCCTGAACTAACTTACCCATAAATCCACCTCACTGAATTTTTGATTTTAATTCAACAGCAAAATAGCCTAAAAATCCTTGATCCAGCGCATAAAGACTAAAAGGTCTGTTCAATTTCTGCATAACTTTCATCCTGTAGATGAATTTTGGTGATACAACAATTTATGGTAGCGTTGATCCACTACAGGGATTAGGTGAGCTAATTGTGAATACGCAAACTCTTCGCTTATGGAACAGGCAATACCTCGCACCTGCGTTAATGAGCGCAGTTATTACGTTGTTAATCACTCTATTCATAAGCTACGAGCAAGTAGAGCAGCATAAGCAGCTTCAACAACGCGACCTTAAAATCAAAGCCCAACAACTGTCCGAATGGCTCGATATCAACTACAGCATCATTAATAATGTGCTGATAGATATGGAGCAACTCAGCAAACAATGCAGCGAAGATATCCTCTTTGATATGCGCAGCATTATGTTTAACGTCGCCCCTGTAGTAGAGATGGGGATCGTCGATGCCAACGGACAGTTGGTGTGTACCAGCTGGAAAAAACACGACCTGCCTATCTATGTTACACCGCCACCCACCGAACCCGGTTTACGCTTTCTAGGCCCTGTTAATGTCGAATATATGCAACAACCTGCTTTTGTACTTGCGAGAAGTCTGAAGCAAGGTGGTGAAGTTAACGCACTCGTAAGAATAAGCTGGCTGAAGAACCAGTTACAAAATCGCTCCAGTGAACTAGGTTTTACCGGTCTGATCCATAGTGATACCGGACAACCAATTATTATGAATGGCCCTTATGCCAGCCCAAAATCAGGTTTGGCGCTACCTATAGATCAACCCAGAGTGCTCAAAGGTGCATTTGATAATGGTCTAGACCAAGTTGCAGCCTATAGCCCGTTGATTACCTTCCCTGACTTGAGCGTAGTTATCAGTGATGAAAAAAAAATCATCTTTGGTGATCACAGTAATTTTAGTATCCAAGGTGCTGCGCTATGTTTAAGCGTATGGCTGCTTCTTACCCTGCTTTTTCAATATCTCATCATCTACTTATCGGATAGCGCTCATCTACTCAAAAAAGCGATCAAGCACGGAGAATTTTTCAATCTCTATCAGCCACTAATCAATGCTTCGGATAAACAGATCATGGGCGCAGAGGTATTAATGCGCTGGCAGCATCCTGCCGAAGGCTTAAAGAACCCAATTACCTTTATCCCCGAAGCTGAAGAGAAAGGTTTTATCAACAAGATGACATCGCAGCAGCTGAAAAACTGTTACGACGAACTGCGCCCTATCCTGATACAAAACCCAGATTTCATCGTCACTATCAATATATCGTCCAACCATTTACTAGACGCTAAGTCAGTACGCGAACTAATTCACTACAAAGGCCTTATTACAAACTTAGTGTTAGAAGTCACAGAAGACGTATTAGTGGATAGCAACGACGATCGAATTCAAAAAGCCTTTATTAAACTTACGGCAGCAGGTATCGATATCGCCATAGATGATTTTGGCACAGGATACTGTGGCCTAAATTACCTTGGCCAACTACCGGTTAAATACCTTAAAGCAGATAAGTGCTTTGTCGCATCTATAGGCACAGATTCAATCAACAGCCATGTACTAGAGATGATTGTTGGCTTATCCAAAAAGCTTAACCTCATTACCATCGCAGAAGGCGTAGAGACACCGCAGCAAGTCGCACAACTGGATAAACTCAACATTGAGATCCACCAAGGCTGGCACTACAGCAGAGCAGTGCCTGCTAATGAACTGATTAAATCTATTGAGATAACAAAGCAACGAGTAAAAGGAAATGAGGAGCATCTCAAAGAGGCAGTTACGGTGTCTAGTTGAAAGGCTAGGACTTTGTTTAGCACTTAAAGGCGAGAGAGCGGCCTCAATTTTAGGACAGTCGCTTTAGTCCCCTTCGTCTAGAGAAAATTTCGCCTAGAGATTCTTAGCTAACTTAAATGCCTTAAACTTTTCGCCCAGCATCCAAAAAAACAGAGCATTCAAACTCACTTGCAACCTTTTTCATCGAATTATTCGAAGTAGAGCACTTATAAAAACTGTTCAAAACAGATTTATTCTAAGCAAATATACTCCAAACAACATCAGAACATTGGAGTGTAGTCATGAAAGCCATTTTGAAATATCCATTAGAACTCTCTGACAAAACCCAAACTCTGACCCTAAGAGAAGGTTTTAAACCCGTTAGATTTGAGTATGTTATTTCGGATCAATCACTCTACTTATGGGTCGAAGAGCCACTACTCAGCTCCATTCCGTCTCAACGTTATAATTTCAAAGTAAAAAGAACAGGCGAGCCGGTCAATGATCAGTTCTCTTATCTATTAACCGCTCTGGATTCTTTTGGTCCAGAGGCTTACCACCTCTTCATGGTAGAAGAAGACAAGGCAACTGAAGCTAGGCATAAACCACCTGTGTTAAGCACAGTTCAACATTCAATTGCCTCTTAAGCACTTCCCCTTTTGATGAGGGTTATACTTACTTATCATTTCTGAATTCACTACAACGGGTGAAACCGATTTATGAGTAAGTATAACCTTCGTCATCTTTATTTCTTTTGGCTGGTCGCTAAGGAAGGTTCGATTGCCAAAGCCAGCGAGATTGCAGATTTAACGCCGCAAACGATCAGCAGCCAAATTTCTTCTCTAGAAGAATCCATTGGTGGTCTTCTGTTCATGCGAAAAGGCCGTAACTTACTTATTACCCCTTTAGGAAAGCAAGTCGCTCGATATGCCGATCAAATGTTCAGCATTGCAGAGGAACTAGATCGTTTTCTGGAGGAAAAGCCACAAAACCGACCTACAAACTTAAACGTTGGCATTTCATCTTCGATCCATAAACTCATCGCCTATCACCTTATCGAACCTGTATTTGAGATTGATCAGGAAGTGACACTAAACAGTACAACCGGAATCCCCGCTCAACTGCTAACACTGTTAAGCCAGAAAAAGATCGATCTACTACTGACTGACGAACTCCCTGAATACAATTCAGATTCCAATCTATTCATCTATAAACTCGATTCATCGACCGTATCCTTGTTTGCAGAGCCTAAAAAAGCAGCCGAGCTACGCGAGAACTTCCCCATCAGTATGGATAAAGAAACCTTCTTATCCAATGCAATTAATGCCCCTTGGTTTGCCCAACTAATTCAGTGGTTTGAAGAACACCAAATAAGGCCATATGTAAAAGCTCAAATTGATGACAGTGCGTTAATTAAAGTCTTCGGATCTAAAGGGCATGGGGTTTTTGCTGCACCAACAGTCATAGCTGAGGAAGTCTGCCGCCAATATGGCGTTGAGTGTATTGCTGAAATTACCGAAGTAACTGATGACCTCTACGGAATTACGCGCAGAAGCAGTTCAAGTAACCCAACAATCAACGCTATTTGTAAAAGAGATCAATCCTTACAAATCTGATATTTCAAACAGGCCGTTAATTTAGTGTATTGCACCCACAAAAAAGCGGCTCATACAGAGCCGCTTGTTTAGAACCTAACTACTAGATTAAGCACTTAGCTCAAGTAGTAGTTTGTTCAAACGCGCAACATAACTTGCTGGGTCATCTAGTTGTGCACCAGCGGCTAGGCCTGCTTGATCGAATAGAACAGAAGCTAGATCACCAAAGCGATCTTCATCTGCTTCTTTATCTAGTTTTTCAATCAGTGGGTGCTCTGGGTTTACCTCAAATGTAGGCTTAGTGTCTGGCACTGCCTGACCTGCTGCTTCCATAATCTGGCGCATCTGAAGACCCATATCCTGCTCACCCAGAACAAGACATGCAGGAGAATCAGTTAGACGGTTAGTGATGCGAACATCAGCAACCTTTTCCCCTAGACTAGATTTCAAACGCTCAACTAGGCCTTCTAGCTCTTTAGCTGCTTCTTCCTGTTCTTTCTTCTCTTCTTCAGTCGCAGTGTCTTCTAGATCTAGCTGACCTTTAGTGACATCTTGGAAGGCCTTCTCATCGTAGTTATGTAGCTGGCTCATCATCCAGTCATCGATACGATCAGTCATTAGCAGTACTTCGATACCTTTCTTACGGAAGATCTCCAAGTGCGGGCTGTTTTTCGCCGTGTTGTAGTTATCAGCAACAACATAGTAGATCTTGTCCTGACCTTCCTGCATACGCTCGATATACTGATCCAGAGATACATTCTGCTCTTCGCTATCAGCATGCGTAGAGGAGAAACGCATCAATTTAAGGATCTTCTCACGGTTACCGTAGTCTTCCGCAGGACCTTCTTTTAGAACCTGACCAAACTCTTTCCAGAACGCTGCGTATTTTTCTTCATCGTTCTTGCCTAGTTTGATTAGCATATCCAGTACACGTTTAGTTAGTGCACTGCGTAGCTTATCCACATTGGCATCTTTCTGAAGAATCTCACGAGATACGTTTAGGGATAGATCTTTAGTGTCTATCACACCTTTCATGAATCGTAGGTATAGAGGCAAGAACTCATCTGCCTGATCCATGATAAATACACGTTGTACGTATAACTTAAGGCCTTTTGGCGCTTCACGGTTCCACAGGTCGTATGGTGCACGCTCTGGCACGAACAACAGGCTAGTGTATTCCATGTTACCTTCAACGCGGTTATGCGCCCAAGTTAATGGATTACCAAAGTCGTGAGAGATATGCTTGTAGAACTCTTGATACTCTTCTTCAGAGATCTCTGATTTGTTACGTGTCCACAGCGCTGTTGCACTGTTTACTGTTTCATCTTCTGGCTCTTCAGCAGCGGCTTCTTTCTCTTCACCCTTTTCACCGAAATTAGGCATCGCCTCTTTCTGCATGATTACAGGGATAGAGATATGGTCAGAGTACTTACGTACTAAACCACGTAGTGCAAAACCATCAGCAAAACTTTCTTCACCCTCTTTTAGATGAAGCACAATGCTGGTGCCACGGCCCGCTTTTTCGACTTCACCAATAGTGAATTCGCCTTCACCTTCAGATACCCAGTGAACACCCTGCTCTGCAGGCAAACCTGCTTTACGCGTAAACACTTCTACTTTGTCTGCCACGATGAAAGAGGAGTAGAAACCAACACCGAACTGACCAATCAACTGGCTGTCTTTGTTCTGATCGCCGGTTAACTGAGATAGGAATTGTGCAGTACCCGATTTAGCGATCGTACCTAGGTGTTCGATCACATCATCGCGGCTCATACCAATACCATTGTCCGCGATAGTTAGGGTCTTAGCTTCTTTATCAAAGCTGATGTTGATCTTTAGATCACCATCGTTTTCATAAAGCGCGCCATTTGAAAGCGCTTCGAAACGCAATTTTTCTGCAGCGTCAGAGGCGTTAGAGATTAGCTCACGCAGAAAAATATCTTTATTTGAATACAAGGAGTGAATCATCAAATGAAGCAGTTGCTTCACTTCAGTCTGGAAACCGTGAGTTTCTGTACGCGTTTCAGTAGTCATCAACACTTATCCAATATGTCTGTTATTTCTAAAACTACAGCGCTGCCCTAATGCAACAAAACTGTAGTGGAGAACTTGCTGAACCTTAGCAAGCTCTCCGCCAATAACTGGAATATTGGGACGTGCTAGACCTTTTCAAGCGCAAAGGGAGAGGTTTTTAACTTTTATTCGCCAGCACTCATCATCAACGTTTTGAGGGTAGAAGATTTAAATTCACGTCGATAGAGGACGAACACAACGCCGGCCGTCAGACCCATGAAGATCCATGGGTTGATAAACCAGCCCAAGATCGCCAAACAGAAATAGTAGGTACGCAGACCAAGGTTAAAACTGTTCGCGGCCATTGAGGTCATTTTAGCGATACGATTAGAGTGCGCATCCGCCTGCTGCTGAGAGATGTGCTCATCAGGTCCCGGCGCACCGCCAATCATGATTGAAACAAATCCATACTGACGCAGACTCCAGGTAAATTTGAAGAAGGCGTAAACAAACAACGTGATCAAAAGAAGGATCTTTAATTCCCATTCTGCACGGGTCGCGTGGAAGGTAAACGGGATATCCGCGACAACATCAATCGCTTGTTGAGTAGAGCCTAGTATGGTCATCAGACCGGCAAGTATCAGCATGGTGGTGGATGCAAAGAAGGATACGCTACGCTCCAGATTGGCAATCGCCGTTGTATCGGCAATTCGCACATCTCGGGTGAGCATGCGTGTCATCCACTCTTTTCGATACATATGTAAAACACTGGCAAGGCAAGGCGTTTCATAACTGCGTTTACGTGCGTAATACATATAGCCTTTGAAGCAGATCAAAAACCATATTAATGCCAGAAGATTAAGCCAGTTATCCATTACAAACTGGGAGATAGATGACATCTATTCGATCCTGAGTAGAAAATTAATCGTGCAATCTGAAACAACTCATTGTAAAACAAGTCACAATCAAAGGAACCCATAAATCCTTGGAAACAAGAAATCGATGTATATAGATATTGAAGCCCTCTTCTGGATTACCTTAATCATCTTTGCAATGTATCACTGGTGGCAATCGCAAAAGATAAAAGAAGTGGCACTAAGATACACCCGCAGGCAGTGTAAGGAACTTGAGTTACAGCTTCTTGATGACAATATTAACTTGAGAGGTTTTTGGCTTAAACGTGATACTAAGGGGCAGATCAGGATCTGGCGTTCATATAATTTCGAATTCTCATCTACAGGCGATGAGCGTTATAGCGGAAGGGTCGTTATTCTGGGCAAAGCGATCTCCGATTTTCAGCTTGATCCCCATCGTATGCAGTAATACAGACTGAATGGTTAGCCAAGATGCCAAATTTCAGGCATAAAAAAAGCAAGGCCTTAGCCTTGCTTCTTTTTCAAACTGAATATCAGTAAGGATTAAACCTTAACGATGTTCTCAGCTTGTGGACCTTTCTGGCCTTGAGTTACAGTGAACTCAACTTTCTGACCTTCAGTCAAAGTTTTGAAGCCGTCGCCTTGGATCGCAGAGAAGTGAGCGAAAACATCTGGGCCGTTTTCCTGCTCGATGAAACCAAAACCTTTTTCTTCGTTAAACCATTTAACTGTACCAGTAGTAGACATATCTATAGTCCTATATCTTTCAGAGTAATTTTTGCCTTTTTACAGGCGGATTGTGCTGGAAGTGCTGTGATTACTTATGAAAAACAGGACGAGGTACTGATAGAACTTCGAAATGGTGTACATAAATATACGGCTTACTTTCAAGCGATCTTCATTCTATAGAGCTATCTATGGAAAGGTCAACGATTTTTTTCCCTTAAATTCAATCATTTCAATCTAATTGTAGAGAGATGAATGAATCGTAATATTTGAGCCGTTTTTACCCCTCTTTGCTTAGCTAAGAGGGGTAAATTATGGTGACCGAACTAATTGTTAAAGACGGGTTGTTAACAAGTTCTGAATCATTGCGAATTGTGCATCGCTTTCCCCTCTTTTCTGCCGGCTTCCAACTACAGTTTTATCAGCTTTAGCTACGTCACTTTTCAAATACGGCGTATTTAAATCTGCGATCATTACTTTAGATTGATCAGCTACCGAACTTCCTTCGGCATTAGCCTGATGCTGGACATCAGCAGTGCGCGTTGCAGGACTGTGAAGATAATTGATCATCTCCTCTTGTTGATCTGCAAAACCCTGTGTTGCAGGAATTAGAAGTACAGCCAATAACATACTTTTATTTAACGTTTTCATAACACACCTTTTTCATTTGGTTTTATTTACACAATCTAAATGCATATACATGCTTTTAGATCATAAAATTCTTTAAATTTTGCTTTGTTTCCATCCACCAAAGCTGATTTTCTAAACGCTGCAGCCACTCATTTAGATTGCTGTAGCCCTCAATAGGGATCTCAGCCTCTCGCCAGAACATCAATGTAGAGGCAACAGAAATGTCAACGATGCTAATATCATCTGAAATCAGAAAATCCTGCCAAGATAATTGCTGATCTAAAATTTCTGCATATCTCTTAAAAGAGTTATCCAGTGTAGCTAACCTCTCTTCATCTGACGCTAAGCCCCAAAAAGGCCGCATCACACGATGATGGGCAAAACCGCTACTGGCAGGACTCCATTCAGAAGCTTGCCAATTCAGCCAGCGCATCACCTCAACCTCCTCCTGGAAGTTTCTCGCCGACAGTGACGAGTTATATGCCTTAGCTAAATAGAACAAAATTGCGTTAGATTCCCACAACACTTTGTCCTTATCCTTTAAAACTGGAATCGTGCCATTCGGGTTTAAACTTAAAAACTCTATCCTCTTTTGTTCACCTTTATTCAAGCTGATCAGTTTTAGCTCAGGTTCAATCTGTAATTCAGCCAAAATCAAGCTGACCTTGATTGCGTTACAAGTTAAAGGGTAAGTAAAAAGCTCCACAACCATCACCATGCATATACATGTATTTATACGTAAAAATTAATCCAATTTCACAACGCTATCACTTAAAGAAATAAGCTGCTCACTTAACTCTGGCCCTAATTCCTTATAGATTTTCTGCTGTGCTTTAAACCATTGCTCTTTTGCCTCAAGGAACTTAACTCTTCCTTCTGGTGTTAGACTCAGATTTTTCTGACGTCTATCCGTCACACTAGGTACTGATGAGAGGTAACCTTCTCTAAGCAATGGCTTCAAATTTCTTGTCAAGGTTGTCTGGTCCAAAACCAAAATACTCTGTAGCTTTTTATTTGTAGCTACATCTAGTTCATGAACAACATATAAGATACTGAATTGCCCACCCGTTAAACCTGCCTCAGCTAAATACTGATCATAGATTCGGTTTAGAACCCTGACAGCCTTCCTCAAACTGAAATTAATGCACGGGAGCTGTTCTAGCTGCTTTATGTTGTCTTGAGTATCCATGAAATCAATTATATATGTATATACATGATAATCAACCTCTATTACAAAAATAGTTTTAAGAGGAGCAAGTCAGGCAGATCCCACCCGCCCATTCTGGAGGAGATTCAGCATAACGCTCAAAAGCTAAATTATCCTGCATCGGATTTTTCAGTAAGGCCATTAGATCATTAACTAAAGTAAAGTCACCATCAGCTGCAGATCGAATCGCCTCTTCTGCCATATAGTTACGTAGAATAAATTGAGGATTTACCGAGCGCATTTGCGCTTTTCGAATCGGTTGGCTCGCAGGCTCATGTTCCAAACGCTGTTCGTATTTCAATAACCAAGGCGTTAAAGCTGATGGGTAGCTGATCAGCTTCATCAAATTACCGATCGATTCATCACTACCATCAAAATTAGAGAGGGTGCGGAAGAATCGATTCATATCGACATTTTGCTGCACAAATAGCTGCAGTAACTCACGCACAAGCTCATCGTCGCATTGCTCTTCTGTCTGTAAACCTAAACGACGTCTAAATTCAGATAGCTCTGCTTTTTTATACCGCTCGGGATAGCTATCTAATAGTGCGATCACATCATCCTTATCAATCAATGTTAATAAGGCCTGACCGAGACAGGACAAATTCCACTGCACAATTTCAGGCTGGCGCTCAAAAGCATAACGACCTTTATGATCATTATGATTACTCACAAGCTTCGGTTTATAAGTATCCAAGAAGCTGAACGGGCCATAATCGAAAGTTTCGCCTAGCATCGACATATTGTCAGTATTTAAGACAGCATGAACAAAACCATAAGCTTGCCATTTAGCGACCAATTCAGCGCTGCGCTGAATCACCTCTTCGTACATCGCCTGATAAGGGTTATCAGCCTCTTTAAACTGCGGATAAAAACGATCTAAACAGTAATCAGCTAAAACTTTTAACTCATCATGCTGGCGGGAGTAATAAAGATATTCAAAGTGGCCAAAGCGGACATGACATTGAGTCACACGCAAAAGAGCTGCGCAGGGTTCCATCATGCCATCACGCATCGCTTGCTCTTTACTGCCAACCAACGCCAACGCGCGAGTTGTTGGAATCCCAAGACCAGACATAGCTTCGCTGATCAGATACTCGCGGATGCTGGAGCGAAGTACAGCTCGA
Organism: Neptuniibacter sp. QD37_11; assembly: GCF_047778105.1. NCBI lineage: Bacteria > Pseudomonadati > Pseudomonadota > Gammaproteobacteria > Oceanospirillales > Oceanospirillaceae > Neptuniibacter > Neptuniibacter sp. QD37_11. The sequence goes on from NZ_CP180552.1 coordinate 2,452,874, forward strand.
CCATCACCAAAACGAGAGAACGCTGTTTTACCAGAGCCTTTAAGATGAAGATCCCATCGTTCCTCTTTACTGTTTACAACCTCTCCTAGTAATAGACCACGACCATCGCCCAATTCAGGGTTATAAACCCCAAACTGATGACCTGTATATTTCATAGCGAGGGGCTGACTGCCTGCTAATAGCGCTTGACCGCTGAAATATTTAGTCATATCGGCAGACTGGACACTCTTAGCATCTAGATCCAGTAAAGTTGCAACATCAGGGTTAAATGCAATTAAAAAGGGATCACGTAAGGGAGTGGGCTCTATCTGTTGATAAAACAGATTTGGCAACCGCAAGTAGCTGTTATCAAAGTTGAGGTTTTCAAGCGAAGCCATAATGATAGTATCCCTTAACTCTTGGTGTAGACTTACTATTACCCTAGCATTTTACTCAGGTACTATCATCCCCTCTCTTATAAGGTTATTTTCATTGCTATGACTAACACCTCAAACAACCCGAGTTACCAAGAGAAGATCTGGCAGATCGTTGCCATGATCCCAGAAGGAAAAGTAGCTACCTACGGTCAGGTTGCAGAACTGGCGGGGTTATCAAATATGGCTCGTGCAGTAGGTAGAACACTGAGTCAATTGCCTAAAGATACGCAGTTGCCTTGGCATCGAGTGATTAATGCCCAAGGAAAAATATCTTTCCCGCAAGATAGTGAAGCTTACAGCCGTCAAAAAGAGCGATTAGAAAATGAAGGAATTAGCCTGATCAACGGTAAGATCAGGCTGAAGGTTTATCGCTGGCAACCTTAGAAATGTAGCACTGCTATTTTTAGTGGATGCTGCCCATCAACAGAAGGGAAATCAATTTCAGGTTGAAGTTGTTCGTAATCCACCACAGGCTGCCCTGCTTTATTAGCACAGCGCTTAACCAGATCTAGCCACTCATCCATCTCTACTTTGGCAACGTTGTTAGTACACACCAAGGTTCCACCTGCTTTCGTCGATAAGATGGATGGTTTTAAAACGCTTTGATAATCACGAATCAGATCGACCGTACCAAAAGGGCTTTTCGCCCAACGCGGTGGATCTAGATAAACCAGATCAAATTGTTGTTCATCAAGCTTAAGATACTGACGAGGTTTCTGACCTCTCTTCACACGCTGCTTGATTGGCATGCCTGCAAACTGTTTTGCTGCGGTAAAGAAGTCACTTTGAATAAACTCAATTCGATCTCCAGATAGCTGATTAAGCTCAGCATTCTCTCTGCCTACATCGAGGTTTCGCTCGGCAAAGTCGACATTCACAACGTTAGCTGCGCCCGCAGACGCTGCACAAACACCCACACCGCAGGTATAGGAAAACAAGTTCAAGACCGACTTATCTTTTGCATGCTCTTGAACATAACGACGACCAACACGCATGTCTAGAAACAGTAGCGGATCTTGTCCCGCATGCTTGCCCCTCACACGGTAATTAATATCCAGCTCCTGACCAACGAGTTCTAATCCACGTTTATTATGCTCATCTTCACGGCGAGAGTTTCGTGCGCTGCGATCGTTATACACGACCTCTTCTATTTCAAATAGACACGCATAATGCTCAAGAATCAGATCAACTTGAGCAGCAGATAAAGCTTCATGAAAAGTTTGGATTAAAAGCTGCGGACCGTAACGATCGATGGTTAAACCGGATACTCCCTCATTCGTACCATGAAATAGGCGGTAACAGTTGGTATTTTCAGCATGTAACGCAGGTAACAATTCAGCACGGGCTAAATCAGCATGCTTTAACAGGGAAGTAAGATCCGACATTTGAACGTCCATAAGCAGAGAAGCGCAGCATTGTACCCCTTCACTTGCCTATCAGCTAAATTTTTATCGATCTGTTCGGCACCAACACTCAGCAAGATGATCATCAACTAAGCCGACAGCTTGCATGTATGCATAGATGATTGTTGATCCGACAAACGACATGCCACGCTTTTTAAGATCTTTGGAAAGCGCATCACTGATCTCAGTGGTCACAGGCACCTCTTCAAATTTCTGCCAGTGATTCACAATCTGCTTGTTATCAACATAAGCCCACAGATAACTTGAAAACGAGCCAAATTCTTTCTGTATTGCGCGGAAGGCTAGCGCATTTTTACGTGCGGAATAGATCTTAAGTTTATTGCGGATGATCTCCGGGTTTTCGCGCAGCGCTTCCAACTCAGCGTCAGTCATGTTCATAACTTTTTCGACATCAAAGTTATAAAAGGCTTTGCGATAGCCTTCTCTTTTGCGCAAAACAGTTTCCCAACTTAGGCCTGCCTGAGCACCTTCAAGCATCAACATTTCGAAGAGTTTTTGATCATCATATTCTGGAATACCCCACTCATTATCATGATAATCGGCATAAAACTCTTGCCCTGGTTTATTGCCAAAACAACGCTTCTTGCCATCTCTTTCCGATACTTTCATAAGGGTTCCTTACTAACGTCCAGACGCTTAAAAACGACCTAATTCAGCCATCTTGGCTGCGACAGCCGCAAATTCTGGCTTATTCTGCAAAATTTCAGTTTGAGTCAAACCTTCAAGCTCGTGGGGGAACACTAACCAATCCTGACTTTTATGCACATAAAAATCAGGCTCTGAATCTGTTTGATTATTTTCTGGCTTGTAATAAGGAGTCGCTATTTTGATCTCTGGCGTGTTCTTCTTACACGCCGCTTTAATCTCTTTAATCGTTTGCGCAATGCTTAACCCCGAATCATGCACATCATCTACGATAAGGAGGGAATCCTCAGACTCTAAGCGCTTAATCAAGTAGGTTAAACCATGTACTTTGATCTGTCGGCTGCGCTCACCTATGCCGGTGTAAGATGAGGTGCGTATCGCTATATGGTCAGACTGAACTCCAAGACATGCTAGCACCTCCTGTACAGAGATCCCGACGGGTGCCCCTCCTCGCCAAACACCGGCAATGTAATCTGGGCGGAAACCACTTTCAAAAATCTGCAGCGCCATCTGGGAAGAATCTTCCAGTAATTGTTGAGCGCTTATATACACCTTGTTCATCCGACCTCATTCACCCCCTATCAAATACGAGGGATATCATAGCCTTTCATAGCGTTATTTAACAAAGCTGGATAATTGGTAAATATAGAAAAGTCCTATCAGATTTGAGTGGCTTGGCGTTCTTGCCAACGACGGCCTTTATGAAATTTGCGGCGCTCTCGCCCTGAAAACTTTCCGCCTAACTGATCACCAATCTTTTGTGCCGTAATGATGTTATCAATCCGTCTTTCGTTTTCAGGATCACGGCGGTCAGCATGGTGACGATAGCGACATTCACAGTTTTTTGAAGCACTACACCCCGGCAGTGGAATCATAGGGGCTTTATCTGGGAAGAAGCGCCGATCACCTAATTGATCGACAGCTGCACAAGGATATAGACCTGACTCTATAGATACCGCCCTATAGCGCTTATCTGCCTTACTCTTGAGTTCGCGTTTAGTTTTGTATTGCTTGTTTAAATACAAGCCGACAATGACGACGATAAACAACGCCAGAATCCATTCCATTGCATCTATCCTTAGATCAGAAATCACATAATTTTAGTTATTGTTAACTCAAAGCCCTTCTTTTAAATCAAGAGCTTCTAATATGAGGAGGTACAACTTACTATAGTTAAACTTAATATGTAAAGTACTTAACTAACGTAACTTGGTTTGTTTTATCTAAATAGTAAGGAATAAAAAAGCCACACTAAAAAGTGTGGCTTTCCCTAAAATTCAATTCACCAATAAATTGAGCTACCGTTGAATATCTAACTGCCTTAAGCGATCAATCGCTTCTACTTCACGGTCGATGTGATCCATCTCAGATTCGACATCAGAGATATAATCAATACTATCGCGAACCTGCTGATCAGCTTGTGTAGAAGACTCAACCAAACTCTGCATCTCCGAACTCAAGTTCTTTGAGCTGTCAGAGATCTGCACCATAAACTCTTCTGTATCAGTAATAGTTTCTCGGATAGAGTTGATCGAGCTTGTTACCGCATCAACTGTTTTACCTGTCTGATCCAAACTTTGCTGAGTATTATGAGATAGCTGACGGACTTCATCTGCTACTACCGCAAAACCTCGACCCGCCTCGCCTGCGCGTGCCGCCTCAATCGCAGCATTCAAAGCCAATAGGTTAGTTTGATCAGCAATACCTGAGATAACACTCAAGATAGATAGCACTTCTTCCGAATTATGTTTGAGATCTTCAACCTTAGTGTGTAACGCCTGTCGGTCACTACTCTGTGTTTCAATATCTTGGGAGAAGCCTAAGAATCTGCGTTGGATGTCATTCAACACACTACCAGTGCTTTGTGCATAACCCGCAACTTGACCGAAGCTGTCGACCATCTTACGCAGCAACGGACGGTACTCACCCATGCACTCAACAAGGTTGCTTTGTAGTTGGTTAATCTGTTCCAGACTATTGATACGAGAATTCAAGAAGTACTGGCGGAAGTTACTGTAGTGGAACGGGAACTTATCCGCGTACTCATCTTTAAACTGCTCACCCGGTTGTACTTTAAAGAAGAACAACGCCGTTAGGGTTTGGTTCATGTGTACGCCTAGCAGCTCACCAAAGGTAGAGAAACCAGCTACTTTGATATCATCGAAGTCATGAACTTGAGATAAGTTCATCGCATTGTTTAAACGACGTAAAACACAATCATTCGCCAGCATAGCTACAGGCTTACCTGGTTTACCATGCATAAAGTTGCGGAAAGATTGACTGGTACTTTGCGCAAAATCTTTCGCCTTGACCAAGAATAGGCGGTCACCAAAATCTAAGTCGCAAAAGAACGCGATACTGCCATCGGCTTCATTGATACCGGCAATAGAACGAACGAATAGCTCTCCACCGATCTCTACCGCAAAGGAATAACCATTCAATGCATCGCCTAAACCAGAAGCTGAACAGTTAAAGTGCTCACATAACAAATCGACAATACTGGTTAATTGGTAATTGCCATCTTTGATAACAGATTTAACAGTACGAGAATGTACATCGGATTCGGCAATAACAAAGGAAGTCGGCGTTTTTTCAAAGTTATGCGACTTAAATACACCGTAACGGGTATTTTCAGCTAACTTAACAAAGATCACTACAGCCTGGTTATGCGCAACACGATCACCGTCATAAACCAACGCTTGTTGGAAATCTAACTTACCACCAGCCGAACCACCGACGAAATAACAAGGGAATTCACCACTTTCATACAAACCTTGCATGAAAAAGTTTTCGCTCGCGGATAAGCCATCAAAAAAGGTCAGCGCCAGCGTATCTTGATAATTAATATCGAAAGGCACGTTAACGCGACTGAACTCAGCAGCAAGTTTATTAACACGCTCTTTACGTGTCATGGTGACATTGCCAGACCGGATATCTTCACAATGAAGAGGGATAGAACTGATATGAACATCTGCAAACACAGCTTGGCTATAGCTCTGCACGACAATGTGATCCCAATGACTATCAGCTTCGTGGTAAAGGCTAGCGCCACAAGAACTTAATTCCCCAGCGGTCATAATACCAACCACTTTAGAAACATCAGGTAGCGCTGATTTTAACTGACGTACCGTACCTTCAAAGTCTAAGTGGGGTGATATAAATGCCAAAACCAGTGCAGTAGGCACTCCCTCAAACTTGAGGGATTCAAGATTATCAGCAGAAATTTCTCTACTACTTAACGACTGGACCTTAATAACATCGTTATCTACAACTGATTTTTTAGAGGATTTACTACGACCAAACCAAGACATGCTACTTCCACCTTATGTGACAAAAGCACTGTTATTTTTCTTATGAAGTATAGGAGTGCTAAAGCAACGTATAACTACAAAACTTTACAGAACAATCTGCTATTTAACGCATTAAAGCGACTCCTGCCCCTTGTGAACAACCGCATCCAGTAAAAACACTACTTAAGCAGGAGCAAAACCAAACTAAAGCACTAACCTTTAAATTAACCTTAGACGCTTAAACAAAGTAACCCTAAGTAATAAAAGGAATTTATAAAATTCCATACAACATAAGGCTCACTAGCATTTTTAAGTATAGATAGGATTAGCTAGCTTAAAAGTTAGGGATCTAAAACTACCTTTGGCCAACCTACTAAGGAGTCATTGATCAAATATAAAACATGTACTATAAATGCATTTTATAGATTCTTTTACAACAAAAATAAATACAGTGAGGATGTAATATGAAACTCTTATCCGCTATGGCAGCAGGCATGTTAACGACTACTCTATGCTGGGCAGGTCCAGGCGATCAGGTTGACTTCCCTGCAGACTACAAAACCAATTTCACCCCTTATTTATCTCTTAACCGTACTCAAAATCACGACCAATACATTCGTTTATATATAAACGATAAAGGTCTGAGCGGTACGCAGGAAAATGGGCAATTGCCATACGGTTCAGTCATTGTGGCAGAAGTGTATAAAGCGAAAAAAGATGCCGAAGGTAATGTGCTTACCTCTAAACTCGGTCAGCGCCTTAAAGATAAATTCGCACTGGTAGCGGTAATGGAACGCCGTGAAGGTGCTGCAGCTGAATACCCTAAAGGCATGGGCAATGATGACTGGGATTTTGCTGCATTTAAGCCTGATGGCAAACGCGCCAACAAAGATCTAACTGCTTGTGCAGCTTGCCATGCACCTTATAAAGACAGCCATCACTTGTTCTCTTACGAACATATCCTGACAGAACAAGCGATGAAGTAATCTGTCTGGTATAGCTAAACCCTGCTTAAATCAGGCATTATGTCTGAAGCAGGGTTTTATTTTTCATCACCATTCAGATCATTGGCAAAACACATGGATGCGAAAAGCGCTCAAGAATACTGTCTATCCCGTCCGGAATCACAACTAGAATTCCCCTTTATGCCCGATGTACCGGTCTTTAAGGTTAAAGGTAAAATGTTTGCTCTGTTAGGTCAGTGTGGGTCAAAAGGTAAAGAGCTTGGGCCTGAATTCGCGGATTGTCATTTCATTAATCTGAAATGCGATCCTGAAGAAGCGATGATGCTTAGGGATGTTTTCCCAGAAGTACGAAGTGCTTACCACATGTCTAAGAAACACTGGATCAGCGTTGTTTTAAAAGCTTCTATGCCGACAAAAGAGATCGAACGCCTTATTGATCGTTCTTATGGCTTAGTAGTGAAAAGTCTAAAGAAAGTAGAACGCCAACAACTAGAGCGTTTATATTCTGAAGAAGAGCTCTACCGATAAGATCATCTATGCATCGTTTTCATTAGCCTTAGTGTGCTCAGTTAGCCAAACGGCATATTTCTCTGGTGCTATCGGAGGTGAGAAATAGTACCCCTGCGCCATATGGCATCGATGTCGGATCAAAAATTCCAACTGATCTGAAGTTTCAACACCTTCTGCTACCACTTCTATATTTAATGCTTCAGCCATTGAAAAAATCGCATTAACAATCGCTATATCACCTTGTTCAAATGGCAACGTATGAATAAAAGATCGGTCAATTTTCAAAACATCAACAGGCAACTGTTTCAGATAACTCAAAGAAGAGTAACCAGTCCCAAAGTCATCCATCGCAATGGATACCCCTAAAGTTTTTAGCTTCTTCAGAGTACTCACTGAATGCTCAATATTCTCTATAACTGCGTATTCAGTAATTTCTAACTCAAGTTGACCAGGGTCGATGTCAAAGCGTGTCATTCGCTCTAAAAGGTAGTCAAAAAGGTTGGCGTCTTTAAGCTGACGAGGAGAAAGGTTAATCGCGATTTTATGTCCAACAATGCCCTCCTCTTTCCATTTGGCTAACTGCTTGCAGACTTGGAAAATGACCCAATAACCTAGATCGCAAATCAGATCGCTTTTTTCTGCTATCTCGATGAATTGATCAGGATAGTAAACCACCTCGCCGTCATCCAACCAACGAATTAGGGCTTCGGCGCTGTTGTATACATACTCGCCATCTTGGATTCGCACTTTAGGCTGATAGAATAGCTGCAGCTCATTTTTACTTAGCGCTTGTTTTAGTTCCTGCTCAATCCTTTGCTGGGCTTGCCGTTGAAGCTCCAAATCCGAGGAGAAAAACCGAACCTGTCCTCGGCCTGCCTCTTTCGCCTGATACATCGCTGTATCCGCCTGAATAATCAGGTCTTTGCCATTGTCAGAATCATTAGGGAACGTAGAGATACCGACGCTGGCCCCCGGTTTCATCACATGGCCATCAATAACAAAGTTTTCACCAGCCTGAGCGACAAGATCATCAGCAAGACCAATAAGATCGGTCGCATCATCAAAGTGAGTAACAATCACGGTGAACTCATCACCACCTATACGATACAAAATATCCGAATCGCGCAGGCGTTTTTTAAACTTTTCTGCAGCGCTGATCAGGAGCTTATCGCCAACTGCATGACCAAACTGGTCATTGGCCCATTTAAAATTATCTAGATCTAAATAGAGTAAACCAACTTTGGATTTCTCCCGGCGAGCACGTTTAATCTCTTCGTCTAAACGCATTAAGAAAGAGTGACGATTGGGCATCTCGGTTAGCGAGTCGTAATAAGCCAAAGCATGCAGTTTTGCTTCTGCTTCTTTTTTATCCGCAATATCGGACAATACACCTACATAAGTGACCTTATCATCTTGTCTCTCTACCCTGTTAAGGTTAAGCCAACCAGGGAACGTGCTACCATCTTTTTTCCGGCCGATCACTTCACCTGACCAACTACCATCAACAAGGAATTTATCATCTATCATTGCTCTGAAATCCACACCTTTCTCATCGAAAGGCTGAATATCGGGAAGCAACCCTAAGATTTCCTTCTCCTCGAAAAAAGTGATCTTGCTATAAGCAGGATTGATATCTACTAAACGGCCATGCTCATTAGTCACCAACACGGCTTCATCTAATGCATCTAAAGCTTGTTGCGCTACCTGTAGTGAACGCATAGGGGAAACTAGAGCAAATCTCAGAATGATATAGAGAGAGCCTACAAAAAGTAGACTTACAACCGCCACTTGTGTGATTTCTACAATAAGATTTTGATAAAGGCTTTCAGAAAGGGCCTTATCGCTGTAGCTCACCTCAACATTGCCGATACTAACCTCACCGGTTTTTATAGGGTATCGAATTCGATTATCAAAACCGCCCCATGCCACTGCGTGTTTCTTATCCTCAAACTGACGAATCTCTCCATCAATTTTGATTCGCCCCATATAAAGATGGCCGAAATTACCGTAGACCTTAATGCCCTCAACAAAGGGCGATGCCATTTCAGAATCAAGGATGGCAGAGGCCAGCTCTACCGAATAGGTGCGGTCATAAGCTTTTTTATAGACGTTCCAGATAGTAGGCCTAACCGAGTTGGCGACTCGCTCAGCAACAGAGAGGCCCCTTTCTTGCAGATTACTCTGCATCAATTCGGAAGCTACGCTAAATCGCACGATCACAAATACAGTCATTACTAAGAAAGTGATTAAACTCAGAATGACAAGGAGACGAACGGTCAGTCTACTAAACATTATTTATCGTATGGTCCAAACCACTGATAATAGTTGTTGTATGCTTCCTTGAACTCTTGTTTTTTCTCAATGATTTTCTTACTTAATGGATCGCGAGAAGCGTAGTCATCCAAAATACTATCTGAGACGATTCTCCAACGCTCGATATCCGCTGGACTCCATTTATTGATATTAAAATCATTCGCTAAGAATAGATTAAAGGCCTCAAAATCTTCCGTTTTAGCCTTTAATGTGGTGGTTAAAGTATAGGATTTAATTGCTGTTTCGAGAATGGCTTGCAGATCTGGAGGTAATTCATCAAATGCTTCTTTGTTAATTAGAAAATCTGCTAGAACAGATGGCTGCCATATTGCAGGAACAATGGCGTGCTTACTAATGTCATGTAAACCAAGGTTCCAGGCCCCACCTGCTGTGGTCCATTCTACTGCATCTAAGTCTCCGTTTTCCAAAGCAGGACGTATCTCTTGAGGTACAGTTGGCAGCGTATAAGCACCTGCAGCTGCCGCTAAAACTTCACCAGGCAAACCAGGTCCGATGCGAATCTTTTTTGCATGCAGATCATCTAAGCCTTTGATCTCTGTTTTTGACAACAATCCGAACTCCATCCCTGCCCACCACGCAGGGCGCCACATCAAGCCATCGGGGCCAGAAAGTTCATTAGCTAATCGCTGACCTTCTCCCGCATAGAAGAACATCATTGAGCCATCAAGATTCATAAAATCAAAGGGCCCTGCATTCATAAGTGCCCAAGCAGGGTGCTGCCCCGACCACCAGTTCGGCCAGCCATTACCCATTTCGACACGGCGCTCTTTGACCGCATTGTAGATATCTGGCCCACCGGTAATTACGCCACCTGGATGAGGCTTAATAATAAATCGGCCGCCGCTCATCGCTTTAACATTAGCAGCAAAGCGCTTTAGCTCTTTAAAATCGATACTGGTTTCAGTCGCTTGAGACTGCAGCTGCCAGGTATACACTTTTGCTTCTTTCTCAGTACAGCCAGTAAGTCCCAGCACGAATAAGATAGAAGAAAACGAAACGAGAAAGAACTTTAAGACCTGATGAAACATAATCTACTCCAGACAGACTATAACTTCACAACTACAATTGGGTGCTAAGTTAACTATAGAAACTAATACGCTTCTGTCTATTCACTATTATTCTCAATTAATAATTAAAACCTCGTAACGTACATTGGTAACACAATATCCTTATCAATCCTAGGATTATTAACTCACCCTCAAGAATAAACCCTCAATATTTCAATAAGTTAAAATCTTAACCTTTACTCCAATCAATACTAATCTAAATTGCGCAAACATTATCAGATAGAGCTCCTATAGCATGGAGATAGGAGGAGACATCATGAAACGAAGTACCGGAAACAGCTACAGACGACGCTTATGTAAAGTGATCGACTATATCTACGATAACTTAGAGAAGGATTTGGATGTAAACAAGCTAGCAGATATTGCCGCTATGTCTCCCTACCACTTCCATCGAATCTATCGAAAAGTCGCTGATGAAAACATCAATGCTACGGTGCGACGTCTTCGCCTACAAAAAGCAGCTTCAGAACTTATTCGGACTGATAACTCGATACTAACCATTGCACAATCAGTTTCCTATACCAGCTTGGAAGCATTTAGCCGTGCGTTTCATAAACAGTACGAAGAAACACCCAGTCAATATCGAGCTCGCTATAAACAGCCATCAGTAATCGAAGATAGTTTTCAGGCTAAGATCCCTCACATAGCGCAGGAGCGAAGGAATATGTTTGATGTCGAATTTATTGATATAGAAAAGCAAGGTCTGATCGGATATGAACATCGGGGTGACTACATGGAGATTGGGCAGGCATTTGAAAAACTATTTATGTTTGCCGGCACCCACAATCTTGTCACAGACGAAACCCGTTCGTTTGGTATTTACTACAACGACCCGGGTAGCGTTGACAAATCCGAGCTACGATCACATGCCTGCTTGACCGTTGAAGCTCCCATAAAAGCCAACATTGAAGATCAACCTGAATATTTAGAAATACCTTCTGGCAAATGTGTAACGATTGTATTTAAAGGCCCCTATTCAGAGCTAGAGAAACCATATGATTGGCTTTTTGGGGAGTGGCTACCACAAAGCGGTATGGAAGCAGCAAACTTCCCACCATTCGAGGAGTATCTCAACGACCCTAAAAATACACCGCCATCAGAGTTACTCACTCGAATTTATTGCTTAATAAGTTAAATAAACACGTGTTATGCAGGCTTATCCCAATTCTATAAGCCTGCTTTACACACATTCAAACAACTGTTTACAAAACCGCATATTAACCTTTAATTTCAAAAGGTTATTTACGCCTAAAAATCCCCCAGAAAGCATCATAAAAACAATACCTTCGATTACTTATAAGATCCCTAATATAAAGTGATTATCGATTAACCACTAAAGAGCAGAAATTCGATATAACCTAATTATCAAAGGGTCTAAGTACGATGGTTGTCACTAAGATGTCTGTTACGCACAAGTTAACAGCAATCATCCTGTTATTACTGAGTGTTAGTATCGCGATGAAAGCATACGACCTCTGGGAATACAGATCAGATTTATTACACGAACGTAAACTACAATCTAATCATGCTGTCTCCATGGCATATAGCATTATTGAGCATTACCAGCAGCAACAGGCTTCTGGTGTTCTGAACCAAACCGCAGCTCAAAAACATGCGCTATCAGCCCTGCAAGCTATGCGTTATGACAATGATAACTATGTATGGATCAATGACCTTGACGCTCGGATGATAATGCATCCCATCAAGCCTGAACTTGATGGCAAAGATATGAGTAGTTTTAAAGACGGCCAAGGTAAAGCCCTGTTTACGAATATCGCCAATACAGCCCGTCAAAACAACGAAGGCTATGAAGACTATCTTTGGCCTCGCCCTGGCAAGAGTATCGCAGTAGAAAAAATATCCTACTTTAAGCTTTTTGAACCTTGGGGTTGGGTGATCGGTACCGGCGTCTATGTTGATGATTTAGATGCTAGTTTCTATTCAAGACTTACAGAGGCTTTAGTATTTCTGGCTATTGTAATCCCATTCGTAGTTTGGCTATCAAGTATCATTTCCCGTTCTATAACTAAGCCACTGAGTCACATGACTGAAGTGATGGAAAATGTAGCTAAAGGTAAACTGATGGCTCGCATTGATATTCAAAACCAAGATGAGCTTGGCGATGTCAGTAAAGCAATTAATCATACCTTAGATATCCAACAACAGTTGATTCAAAAGTTAACAAACTCCAGCCACCACATTTTGAGTTCGGCTGAACAGATGGCTTCAACAACAGAACAAACTTCTGCGGGAGTTAAACAGCAACATGGGGAGACTCAGTTGTTAGCCACAGCTATGCAAGAGATGTCAGCCACAGCTCAAGATGTAGCTAACAATGCTCAACAAACGGCAGAAATCACCGTTCAAGCAGAAAGCACCGCACGCTTAGGTGATGAAATAGTAAAAACTACCATTTCTGCAATTAATGATTTAGCCGCGCAAGTCCAGTCCCAAGCCGATGTAATTACAAAACTCGAGCAAGACACGCTGCAAGTAGAGAGCATTCTGAGCGTTATCCGAGATATATCCGATCAGACCAATCTACTTGCTTTGAATGCCGCAATTGAAGCGGCCAGAGCAGGTGAGCAAGGCCGAGGATTTGCCGTTGTTGCAGATGAGGTACGCGTTCTGGCTAAGCGCACCTCTGAATCAACAGATCAGATTCAATCGCTAAATGACCGTTTAAAAACAGCTTGCCAGGGTGCCGTTAGCATGATGAGCAGTAGTCACTCAGAAGCACAAAACTGTATAGATCGTGCTGCTTCTGCAGGTGAACACCTTAATGATATCGTTCTTAATGTTCAGCAAATAATGGAGATGAACAGCGCTGTAGCCGAAGTGGTTCAGCAACAAAGCCAAGTAGCGGAAGAGATGAGTAACAACCTCAACAATATCTCGATGATTGCAGAACAAACTCAAGGCGGTGCAACACTTACAGCAAATAACAGTGAACAACTGGCATCTTTGGCAAGAGAGCTTCGCCAACAGGTACAGCATTTCCAAGTGTAATCTCGACAAAGTGGTAATGGCCTCAGGCCATTACCACTCTTCGCACTCCATTCCCTTATCTCTAATTCTTAATATTCCAAACTCCGAATAAGCCTCTATCAATAGCGCTCGAAGGCTGCTATAAAAAAGATAATGCTAATTGAGCCCGATCAAAAATAATAATAATGAGAGTCTGGTATGCGACGTTATTGGTATTTTTTACTATTACTCCTCCCTCTTCAGCTCAAAGCTGAAACTATTCAAATGCTCAACTGGGATGCTTATCTCGACCCCCAAGTAGAACAAGAGTGGGAAAGCAGCACGGGTCATACTGTTGAGGTAATCAAGTTTGATAGCGATGAAAAACGTGATGCACTCCTACTAGAAGCAAATCAGCACAATATTGATATAGCAGTTGTTGATGAAATCGTTGCAGAGCGCTTTGGAGAAGAAGGACGATTTGTAGAAATTAACGAACAAAATTTACCTAGTATTGAGCTGATGGGGAGTTTTTGGCGAGAACGTTGTGGAAAATATGCAGTCCCCTACTTTTGGGGAACATTCGGCATTATTTACCGTTCAGATAAGGTAACTCCACCACGCTCGTGGAAAGAGATAATTCAGCCTTCAGAGGACCTCAAAGGTCATATAGGTATGCTTAATGACTATACCGATCTCTTAGCTCCAGTCCTCTTCATGAATGGTGATCCTCTTAATACTGACAATTTAGAAACATTAAAGAAAACATTTAACAGCTTAAAACAGCAAGTTGATTATGTTTTGACATACGACTATCCCATTACATTTATAGAATCTTCACCTAAAGCGGATCAACTATATATGGCTGTGGGATATGGCGGTGATCAATTAGCAATGAATGAAAAAGTTGGTCAAGAGGGGCTTTGGAAATACGTTGTCCCTGAAGAAGGTACAGTGTTGTGGGTCGACTGTTTGGCGATACCTTCTAACTCTACAAATGTCGAAACAGCACTAAATTTCATCGAGTATTTAAACCAACCTAAAGTTGCTGCCAAAAATGCTGAACGTCTTCACTACGCAACCCCGAATGAGGCAGCACTGAAAGAATTATCAGAAGAGTTTAGAAATAACCCTGAAGTTTTCCCTAGCCAAGCGATCCAAAACAAAAGTGAACTCTACAAAAAGCTAAGTAATGAGAACATCAAACAACGTCTACGAATCACGAATGCTATAGTTAATATTCATGAATCTAAACAAACGCGCTAGCTTTCTCATACTTCCGATTATTTTTGTCAGCTATGCGCTAGCCGCCTTGTTTGCGTACGAACAACAAAGCCAATCTATTCAAAAATTAGAGCAACACAAACTCAATCTTCGCTTAAGCGCGCTGCACTCTGAATTCTCGACCTATGATCGTTTTCTAGATGCTTATCTTGTTTCTTTACTTGAAGGGGAAACCCTAGAAAACTTTATTCGAGACACCAGCAATATTTACCGGGATCGAATGCTAACGAATAACTTAGAATCAGCGATCGAGCGCTATTTCAATAATTTAACCGAATTCATTTCCCTAGCTGTTTTAGATGAAAATGATGATGTTCTTTTTTACATAGAAAACAGCACTGATCCTTTTTCTACCATTCGAGATGAACAACTTCGTTTAGCCGAAAATATTCAAGAAGAAAAGAAACTAAATATTTGGGAACACCACTTTCAATCGCATGGCACCATTATGCAACAGGGAATTGCGATCGATTCACGCACTCTCACTACCCCGTTGATCGTGCAACTGGAAGACACATATAAAGTCATCATTGCTGCAAAGCCCAGCGCCTTTGATACTTTATTAAAAGAAGTACAACAAGAGTTCCAAGCGATCGTTGTATTTACCGATAAGTACAATCAACCTCAAGCCAATAAGCTGTATGCAAATATTCAGCTCAAATCGAATTATTATTTAGGTATAACACCCTCACCTTCTTATTTGGGTAATCTACTAGCCAACCTTAAACAACGCTTACTATTTATTGTAATTTTAGGATCACTAATTACCTTCACTCTGTTGCAACTGTTGATCCGTAAATTTATCACTGCGCCAATATCTCAACTGGATCAACAGCTCACGGAGATCACGACGCATGAAAGACAAAATATTGATGCCCCACAATCTGATGATGAAATCGGTCGACTCGGCCGAAAGTTCCACAATCTCTATGAACAACTGCATCAGTCTTATCAAAAAAGCCACCAGCAATCTCGAACAGATGCACTGACTCAGCTACCCAACCGCGCAGCTTTTTACGAGACAGCATCTCATCAAATAGCGGAAGCCGAAAAAAGCGAAAGTGTTATAAGCTTGATCTATCTAGACTTAGATAACTTTAAATTTGTAAATGATAAGTACGGCCATGAGGTGGGGGATAAATTACTCCAAGCCGTAGCCCTGCGTTTAAATAACATTATCAACATTACCGCAAAAAAATTCGACGCGGAGCTTCCTCAAGCATTTCGCCTATCTGGCGATGAATTTATAGTTCTGCTGCCAAATGTATCAACCGAACAAGCACTGAAACTATGCGAGAAGATCCTGCACCTATTCGCCGACGGTTATCACTTTGAATTAGGGCACTTTCCAGTTACTGCCAGCATCGGCTTAGCAACTTACCCACAGGACGGCCATACATTATCCCAGCTAATCTCCAATGCTGATTTAGCTATGTATCAAGCCAAGAAATCCGGTAAAAACAAACAAGCGGTCTATTCAAAAGAGCTGGCTAAACGTGACCGTCAAAGAAAAGAGATTGAAACTAAGTTAAAGAACTTAAATCCCGACAAAGAGTTTACTCTCAACTATATGCCAATCATCAACCAAGATGGCTCGATCAAAGGATGTGAAGCCCTATTACGTTGGCACTCAAAAGAACTCGGTTTTGTCCCACCTGACCTATTTATTCCAATTGCGGAAAGTACAGGTATTTTTGAAAAGATTGATCTCTGGGTAGCCTGTAAAGCCCTCAATGACCTTCCCGAATTAGGTGAACTGTTCGGAGAACAGTTTGAGCTTTCTATAAATATATCTTCCGCGGAAATAGGGTCGGAACGTTTTATAAAAACACTAAAAAAGCTGAGTACAAATACGCAGATCCCGCTGAATAAAATTATTTTAGAGATCACAGAAACTTTCGCCTTAAACCAAGAACAGAATGCCTTAGGTTGGTTGAGTGAGCTACAAAAATTAGGCTTCCAAATCGCCATCGATGATTTCGGTACGGGCTATACCAGCCTGATGCAGATGGTTGATTATCCAGTGGATATCATCAAATTTGACCGCGAGCTGGTAAATAGAATCACCCTACCCGAGAAACAAACACTGGCAAAAGGCTTGGTAGACCTATGCCACTTCCAAGAGATTACGGTAGTTGCAGAAGGGGTCGAGACAGAAGAACAGCACAACCTACTTATTGAAGCAGGCTGTGACTTCCAGCAAGGCTATTACATCGCAAAACCAATGCCGATTAGCGACCTAGAACAATGGTTTACAGAGTACCAAAACAGCTAATTTACTTGGTTTTCTGATACGCCTCTGTTCCCCAAAGAGGTACAGTAGACAAGCTGTGCTTATAACTACCCGATGTTTCCTTGGTGGAGTAGGAGACATACATTAAGGTTTGCGATTTAGGGTCGTAGATACGGCGGATTTTCATCGATTTAAAGAAGATACTTTTCGACTGTTTAAAAACCACTTCACCTGATTTAGATTTATCGATTTTCTCAAGCATCGCTTTATTAATAATCCCTGTGCGACGGCAGGCAATGGACGAATCACTTGGATCAGCAAAGTCCAAGTCTGCTTCGATACTTGCCACATGACAAGTAACGCCTGTTACTATTGGGTCAACCAATACACTGATCTTAATATCCTTAGTAGTTAAAACTCCAAGCGATACATCCCCAACTTCCTGCTCATCACTACAAGCAGACAAACCTAACAGCGCTGCAACCAATAATAGTTTTTTCATTTTCATCCCTAAATAAATTTACGCCCGCTAAGTTTGCATGATTTTTCTGAAAACAGCCTTAATCTTCCGTGGTAAAACGTGTCATCAATTCATTTAAACGATTTGCTTGATCATGCATCGATTCGGCAGCAGCAGAAACCTCTTCAACCAATGCCGCATTTTGCTGAGTTGAATTGTCGATAGAGATGATAGAACCACTAACTGAATCGATACTGTCGGCCTGATTTTTACTGGTGGCTGAGATCTGACCTACCAATTGTGACATTTGCTGAATACTCTCGGTAATACCTTGTAAAGATTCAGAAGAAAGTTGTACTTGATCAGATCCCTCTTCAATCCTTTCCTCGGTGTCAGCAATCAACTTTTTAATATCATTGGCCGCTTGAGCTGAGCGTTGCGATAGTTGACGAACTTCGCTCGCTACAACCGCAAAGCCGCGACCTTGTTCACCTGCCCTAGCAGCTTCTACCGCTGCATTAAGCGCTAATAAGTTGGTTTGGAAAGCGATGCTATCAATTAAACCGGTAATCTCGTTGATGCGTTTGCTGGAGTCTTTAATTTCTGTCATTGCATCGATAGCACGAGCCATCACCTCAGTACCTTGCTGAGATAAATCCTGAGCTTGATCAGTCACTTGCTTGGCCTTTTGAGCATCACCTGCTGTACTGCGTCCTGCAATGCTGATCTTATCCATACATGCACTACTTTCTTCCAAAGCAGCAGCTTGTTGCTGAGTGCGCTCTGAAAGATCATGGTTACCTAGCGAAATTTCTTTAGTAGCCCCAGAGACATCGAGCACAGCGTTTCTTACCTCTTTAACGAGCGTCCCCATACTTTGCTGACCGAAGTTAATAGACGCCTGCAACTCTTCAAATCGGCCTGAGTACTTTCCTTGAACCCTGGCAACTAAATTACCTTGTGCTTGAAGATCTGAAACTCGGACCACCTCAGCGGTAGCAGCACTGATCGTTTCTAAAGAATCATTCAGATTTTCTTTAAGCGTATTTAATTGCCCTGGAAGAACATCATTAATACGGCCATCGAAATTCCCCTTAGCCATCGCAGCCATGATGTTATTCACACTCGCTACCGCACTACCAATATTTGCCATAGCATCCTGAGTAATAGTCAACATGACCTGATATTGGCCCGGTAGTTTAGTATCGATCTGGCTATCAAATTCACCCGCAGAGAGTTGCTCCATCAACTGACCAATCGCGTGCATACTTGCTTCAGTTTGATCGGCACTCTGATTAATCGCTGTTTTGAGATCGGCTAGATCACCTTTCAAATTACGCTTAACCCGCATTGAAAAGTTACCCTCAGCCATCTGACTCATAACTTGCTTAGTATCTGCTAACGCTTGTTGAGTCATCTCCAATAAAGTATTTACGGCAAGGCTTGCCTGACCAATTTCATCTTGCGAATTCACGGGTAATCGAGCTGAAAAATCACCTTTTTCTTCAACATCCGAAATGGTTTTCGATAAGAGTTGGATTGGTCGTGTAATACCTGCAGAGATTTTCCAAGCAAGGACGATAATCGCGGTAGCGCCGAGAACACCAATGATCGCTATCCAGAGTTTTAGCGTTGAGACTGCAGCAAAGGCTTCGGCTTCATCTATTTCAACTAATAGAGCCCAATGAACCCCATCAAGATCTAAACGTGTGAATGACGACAATACTGGGTTACCGTTGTAATCGACGATTAAACGACTGCCTGTTTGGCCACTCAATGCATCCTTAACCGCTTCCGTTTTGACGCTCCCTTTTTTAGGATTTGCAAAAGATGCTTCTACTGAATGATTTACCGGATCCAGGTAGGAATCAGAACGCATGAGGTAGTCAGATCCCACCAGATAGGACTCTCCACTCTCACCCATACCTTCGCGGATTCCCATGATCTTATTGATAGGATCAAGAGGAATTTGTAAAGCAACAACTTGTATCAACTCTCCAGCATCATTAAACACTGGCGCTCCAATAAACCCAGCAGGCGCACCATTACTCGGTGCATAAGGCTCAAAATCAACTATCGCGTATGATTCAGTCTCAACTACCTTTCTAAAAAGATCGCCTAAGTTGGAATCTTTGTACTGCCCAGACATTAAGTTGGTTTGATAATCCGCTTCTAAAGCCACGGTATAAGAGATAAAGCCATCAGGCTCAATCAAGAACAGGTCATAGTAACCATAGCTATCTAAGTATTTTGAAAATAAGTTTTTACCCTCAACATTGACCTCCAAAAGAACGTCGGACAATGAATCAGTTTTGATAAAGGTAGCGACAACATTAGAGAGCCCAATGACATCGCGCTTACTCACTTCAAAAAAATTTTCGATTTGTTTAGTTTTAATACCGCGCACGGCATCTAACTGTTGGTAACTTTGCTCCGATAAGGAGCTACTCGCTTTATAGATAGCGATCAAAGCCAATACGGCAAATGGAATCAACCCAATTAACAAAAAGTTGATTCTCAGCTTTTTACTAATATTCATACCGTCGAAGAACGATGTCTTACTCATCTCAAGGCTTGCCTTTTAGGTCATTAACTACAAAAAATTACACTTAATAACGCAAGTATACTGCACCAATTTGGCGCAATTATTAACGGACAAAATGCAAGGGTATAAACCAAGGGGGAGAACGACCCATTTACGCTTCGCAAAAAATAATGTTAGCTATACTGGAAGTAGTTTCAGCTTTTCAGAAAGCTGACCTTCGGCTTAAACTCAGAGAAAAATATGAAGTATTTTCTATCGCTGTTTCTCCTGTTATTCGCACTGTCACCCATAGCTAACGCTAATGAGAAAACTATCATTATGGGCTACAAAGCGATTGCTAAACCTCCTTTAATTGGAAGCAACGGGGATAATTCAGGGCTTTATTTAGACCTCTTTGAAAAAGCAGCGGAACGTATCGGCTATGAGCTAGTTGTTGTCAGAATCCCCAAAAAGCGGCTTCATTTTGAGCTCTCGAGGGGAACAGTCGATTTCTATCCCGGTTCCTCTTTCTCACAAAAGAGAACAGGCTATATTTTCTATCTTCCAAATGGACTGCAAACAAAAGAGGTACTCATATCCCTAGATAATCGACCTGAAATAAAATCCATGGATGGGATTGAAGGACGGCTTATTGTTGAACTCTCAAGCAGTAAGCTGGAATGGAACCAAATCTACCCTAAGTTGACCATTTCTCAGATGGGCAAGCTATCCATGGAAAAGGTCATCGAAGCACTCAAAACAGGTAGAGGTGACTTTTACATTGCTGATATCGAGATCGTAGATCACTATAAGAAAGTAAATTACTTAGATAGATATGAAGATATCGGGATAAAGATCCACCACAATGCGATCAACCAAGCTTTTATTCCGATGAATATGGGATTCTCCCGCAAGTCCAAACTCTTTTCTGAATATCCAAACCCTAACTTTTCACCTGATGACGAAATCAGTATTAAGAACTTTTACACCATAGTGGACAAAGACTCAGTCGCTTATCAGTTTTACCAAGCATTGGATCAACTGAAACAAGAGGGTTACACACAAAAGCTTTATGACCAGTATTTCAAGCAAGCTACAAAGAAGGATTGAGTAGTCCGAACCAAAGGGGAACTTTCTAATTAGCTCCACACCTCGCAGTAGATTCCATACTTTAACTTTGGAGTAACGTCGCTTTTTTATGGACTTATGGTGTAAATAACTTCTAGCAACAACGCTACTCTATGTGGCTCGTGCCCCACTTGGGTATACAGCAACAAGGATAAGCGCAGATGAAAGTCCCATCGAATTACCCTATTAATCAAGCTAATAGTTATAAAATAGACTCAAACAAAGTTGAGTTAAACCAAATTCATTCAGTATTTGATCCGAAAGAACTACAAATTTTGAGCACGGAAGAGGAGCAAAAGATACTTTATGAACAAGCAACGATCCCACAATCAACCGTCATAGAACATCAAGGAAAGCTCATTGCTTCTTTTGCCGAAAACGGTTGGCGGTATTTTGCTAAGAGTAGTGACTTCAATGAAAACTACTCAAATTTATCTGATACCCAAATTATCGCGGAATTGACAAAAAAGTATGGAAAAGCGCTTTCCATTACCAATTACCCTCTAGGTGCAGGCCCTACAAAAGCAGAACTTTTCGAAAGGGTTCATGGCCATCAACTACGATTTATTGATGACCATGTATAATTTTTAGTTTACAAATTAAGAATGGTTTACATGCAACAGCAACTGCTTAAAAATAAAATTCGACATTAGATCTTTTTAAGAATTTCGATGCTTTTATCAGTAATTTCGTCGCAATTACCTGTCATATAGGCCATCGTAATAGCCCCTTCTTGCATAATACAAATTGCATCCAAAAGATCAGGATTCCCCTTCCCTAAATACTTCTGGATTAAATTTCTAACCTCTTGTTTGTGGTAGCCACAGTATTGAGATATTTCACATTCAACATCACTAAACTCGGCTGAAGTATTAATAAAAAAGCAGCCTCGAAAATCTCCTAGTTCTGCTTCCAAGCCCTTAAACCAACCATTTAACGCATTAAACACAGCTTCAATTACATCTGTTTCAGATTGAGTACCAACCAGCTTTTTCTCTAACCAAGCCATAAAGTTGTCATGCCTCTGCTCCAAGGCTGCCAACACCAATGCATCTTTACTTTCGAAATGATTATAAAGGGTACGTTTAGCAACCCCTGACGACTTTAAAATTTCATTTATACCGATGGAATTAATGCCATTTCTGTAAAAAAGCTTTAACGCAGTATCAATCAGTAACTGCCTCTTTTGACTCATTGTTATCTCCTATCAAAGCCATTCCATCTTGGCAAAAGTAGTACGATTTGTCTACTTCTAATAAAAAAACCAACTGATTTTATGCGTCTAGCTGAATGCTCCTTCTACTTTTTGAAAATTAATTTATAAAAAACGATTGACACAAGTAGACCGACCTGTCTATTTTATTGAGTAGACAAACCGTTCTACCACTTTAGGGAGGGATTTATGAATCAGGTTGTTTCAACTCTATTCTGCGGATTTAACTTATCTTCAGTCAGCACATTATCTAAATTTGTTGAATCTCGGCTAAACAAGGCAATGACCTTCAGCTTGATATGCAGTGCCTTAATCTCTCCTATTGCAAAAGCAGAATTTCGTAAATCAGTACCCCAACCAAGTTTTGGAGCATCAACTCCATTTACAGGACTGCTAGCGGCTTACTGTCTGCCTGTCAGTCCTAACCTTCTCTCAAAACCCATCATTCAGTTAGAACCAAAATTCGTTGAGGTTCATTTAATGCTGATAGAGGAAAACCAAATGAAATTTACAAAAAAACTGAAAATGGCTGCTACAGCGGGCGCACTATTAATGAGCAGTATGAGCTTTGCTCAAGCAATCAATATTGGAACCAACGATTTAGCGATCAAAGGTTACGACCCAGTTGCGTATTTCACACAAAACCAAGCGATTGAAGGCTCAGCTAAATTCACCGCAACGCATGAAGGGGCGATCTATCGTTTCAGTAATGCATCAAACCGCGATCTATTTAAAGCCAATGCAGATAAATACGCTCCACAATTTGGTGGTTACTGTGCAATGGGTGTAGCACTTAACAAGAAGCTAGACGTAGACCCAAGTGCTTTCTATATCAAGGACCACAAGCTTTACCTCAATTTAAATAAAGATGTGCAGAAAAAATGGCTGACTGATATTCCAGGTCATCTAAAAACTGCAGATCGCATTTGGCGTGGCATTGAAGACCTAACAATCGCTCAAGCAAACGCAGAAGAATAATTAACAGTGCCCCCATATTTACATGAGTTCAAAGGAACTGGAGAAAACCAAAATGAACAATAAACAACATGTAGCAACAACCGCTCTAGCAGTCGCTCTTTCAACCATTGCAACCCTTCCCTCTGCTCACGCAGCAGGTAAAGAAAAGTGCTACGGCGTTGCACTTGCAGGCCAAAATGATTGTGGCAATTTAGCCGGCACACATTCATGTGCAGGCCAGTCCAAAACCGATAACGACCCAGGCGAATGGAAACTTGTCGCAAAAGGCACTTGTAAAGAGATGGGAGGCCTACTGAAAGCTGAAGCTAAAAAACGTTACGCCGAACAGCAAAAATCGTAATGAAATACGCTCATTAGGAGAACAAAGATGTCCTGCCTCTACACGGATAAATTTACCAAAAAAACCTGTAAAGCGATGATCGGTGTGGGTTTACGCCACCAGCATTATAAGGAGGCATTACTGGGAACATCGTCCATTGATTTTGTAGAACTGCATGCCGAAAACTTCTTTGCCGAAGGCGGCATTATCCCTGAACTATTAAACGATATTGCTCAACAGTATCCAATTAGTTTGCACTCTACATCGATGGGTCTAGGTTCAGCAATTGGGATAAACAGAGAGTATCTGCTGCGCTTAAAGCGCCTGTCACAGCAGATTCACCCCATTTTAATCTCTGATCACGCTTGCTTTACTTGGAGCCATTTAAATGGGAAATCAGTGCACGCAGGAGATCTTTTACCGCTTGAATTTACGCAAGCAAGCCTAAAGGTTATGGCGGAGAATATTGACCAAGTTCAACAATTACTCGGTCGACAAATTCTAGTAGAGAACTTGTCCGCATATATTACTTTTCCCCATTCACAAATGAGCGAAACGGAGTTTCTCTCACAATTAGTACACTTGACCGATTGTGGGTTGTTACTCGACCTGAATAACTTACTTGTTAATGCTCATAATTTCAGTGAACAGCCCGCTTTAACCAATGCTAAAGACTGGATAGATAAAATTCCCATAAACGCCGTAGCTGAAATACACCTAGCAGGTTATGCGCCTGTGACGCAGGGTGAATTGATTATTGATGATCACAGCCAACCTGTATCAGACGAATGTTGGGCGTTGTACCACAGCACATTACAATTAACTGGTCCCGTTACGACCCTTATTGAATGGGATAACGATCTACCCTCCTGGCAAAAACTATTACAACAAGCAGAATACGCAAAATCAGTCATGCAAAACTTAACTCTTCCAACAGAGGAGTTGGCACATGCCATCTGAACGCACTGCTTTAGATAACCGCCAAGCAGCACTTATGAATATGATATTCAGTGGCATTCACTCTTCTACCGAACATCTATTCCACCCTGCGGAACAAGGAATCAAAATCTATAGAAACAACTTGTTAGTTACCGCAACTAGAGCGCTGTCTCTAAACTATCCAGTCATTGCGAAAATGCTGGGGCCTATACCCATGAGGCTTTTAACTCAGCAGCTTCTAGAGATAGAGCTACCTAACAGCGGTGACTGGGCAGACTATGGTAAAAGCTTACCAGCTCTAATAAAGAAAGGCCCTTTACAACAAGACCATCCTTATTTGGAAGCAACCGCAAAGCTTGAATGGCATTTAAAGCAAGCGGCAAGAAGTACAGCGACACATTTGGATATTGCTTCTCTTTCTCACCTTTCCGACACTGATTTAGGCACGGTTTATATCCAACTAGGAGAACATATAAACCTGCTAACAAGTGCCATTAGAGTTGATGAGCTTTGGCGACTCCATCAGCCAGGCAGAAATAAAGACTTACTTAACAGTGAAAACCTATTAACTGTTCTCATACCTCAAGATAAACCGTACTGGTTTGTGATCTACCAAAGAGACCATCTTCCCTGCATCAAATCAATCTCTGAAGCAGAGTATCGATGGTTCTCAGCCATACAAGCTGGCCACAGCCTTTCTGACCTTCTAGGGCAATTCCATCAGTTTGACTTTAGCCAATGGTTATCTGAAGCCATTGAACAACAATGGCTAAAAAAACTCTGCAAGCGATAAGATAAGGAGCTCATAATGATTCACTGGATTAGAAGCACATACCAAAATTATTTAGACCACGAAAAAGTACTCAATAAAGCTCATATTGTGGCATCTATATTGGCTAGGTTTTACATAGCCCAAGTATTTTTCAATGCGGGTTTAACCAAAATACAGGATTGGGACACTACGCTATTTCTTTTTGAAGAGGAGTATCAAGTCCCCTTCCTGTCATTTGAACTAGCTGCTGTACTTGGAACCATGAGTGAGCTAACCCTTCCCATCTTATTATTTACAGGATTATTAACTCGCTTAGCAGCCATAGGGCTATTTATCGTAAACCTTGTCGCTGTCATTAGCCTTATCGAAATAGCACCAGCAGCACTTTATTTGCACTACATTTGGGGCCTTCTTCTAACTCACATCATCATTTACGGTTCCGGCCCTATTGCACTCGATAATGTGGCCCAAAGAATTAACCCGAAAATGCACCTAAATAAAAAAATACTCACTTAGAACTGGCTAGGCTCAGAGGAAGTCAAATTTAAGGCTTCCTCTTATATCCCTACCCAGAGTTAATCAATCAGATAGGATACATATGATGCAAATGGACAATAGAAGTAACTTTAAAAGTGTAGCCCCGTTTGACAGCAATAAGCTGGCTATAATGACTCCAAATCAACAACAAAGGCTTCGAGATTTACAAATAAATATTGGGCAAAAGTTAGTTATCAAACATGATCTGGAGGTCATCGCTTCTTTCAGTACAAATGGCTGGCGCCACTTTAAAAATGCTGATGATGTAAAGAACAGCTATTCTTTAATGACCGATCTAGAGTTAGTCGCAAAGCTAAAAGAGAAATACGGTAACTCACTGTCTATCTTTGAATACCCAAGGGATGAAAGACCCACTCTCGCCGAGGTTTACAGATAGTCTTTAGAAACTTTTAAATTAATACTCATTATCTCTTCCAATCAGGTTTCGCTTATTTATTTTCAAAAGACAGGCATTCTTAACTCAGTGTCATTGTCTTCAGAACAGAACAAACACTACCTTATAATCTCAATCCCTGATTTTGCTATCAGGCCTGCCATCAACACTGATGTTAACAGCCTTCAATTGATCTATCGCACCTTTTGTACATTTGCATCTCACGACACTACGCAGTGATGCATTCACTAGGCTAAATTTAGAAAAGCAATAACCCAGCCACTAGTGAATCTGAACTGGTACAACTTTGATGAAGCAAAGTATAAAAACAATCACGGTTAAGAAAATCTTAGTGTTAGCGTTTTCTTTCTTGATCTGTACGTTGATTATTATTGGAGTTAATTTTCAGGAATTAATTAATTCCACAATGCGAGATAAAGGTATCTCTATCGCACAGTCTATTGAAAATACGTTAACTCATCATATGCGTGATGGGCTCTTTCGAGATGAAAGAAGAAATTGTTCAGACTGCAAACTCATTACCTGGTATTCAAGATCTTAAAATTATCCGCACCCCAAAGATGAATTACCAATTCAGTTTGCCATCTCAAGACGACCTCATATCCATTCCTAGAATCAAAGAAACCTTCGACAGCAAAAAAATCTATATATAACTGCCAAACCCCTTTGAAGATCCAGCTTTAATTCAAATCGCTTACCCCTACTTTGCAACGGCTAGGCATGGTCTTAATTGCGTCACCTGTCACGATGCTGAACATGAAGATGTTTTGGCTGTATTGGATTTTAAGGTAGACACCACACAATATCGTTGGATGTCAGCTACCTACCTTTACACGCTAATGGCTTTTTACCTATTAACCTTGATAGGCGTCGCACGTCTTTTATTCTGGTCCTCGATAAAAACGTGACCGCACCATTACGCTGGTTAGTTAAACGAACAAAAGAGAGCTACGAACAGCATGTCAGCATCGATACACAAAGAATAGAAGCCTTAGAACTGGATTACTTTGCCAACAAAGTTAATGAATTTAATGAACTCGTTCTAAAACGAAATCAAGAACTTGAAGAAATAAACGAGGAGATAATTCTCACACAAAAAGAAATTATTTTAGCCATGGGTAACACCTGTGAAACTCGTTGCCAAGAAACAGCAAGCCACGTAATACGTGTTGCAGCAGTAAGTGCTTTGATCGCAAATAAAGCAGGATTACCACAAGAAGAATGTGAAACGATACAAACTACAGCCCCTATGCATGATATTGGCAAAGTCGGTATACCCGATGAAATTTTAAAGAAACCGGGCAAATTCACGCCCGAAGAATACAAAATCATGCAAACCCACTGTCAGATAGGTTTCGATATTTTTCGTCATTCAGAACGACCGTTATTAAAAACGGCGAGTATCATTGCTCTTCAGCACCATGAACGCTGGGATGGTGAAGGCTATCCACAAAGTCTTAAAGGCGAAGATATTCATATATACGGAAGAATAGTCGCCATCGCTGATGTCTTTGATGCGCTGATATCACCACGTTGTTATAAAACACCTTGGAGCCCTGAAAAGGTATTCGACTATTTCAAAGAAAAAGCGGGAAGTCAGTTCGATCCTAAACTAACCCAACTGTTACTCGATAATTTCGAGCAAGCACATCAAGTCGTCCTGAAATACCATGAATAGTATTAGCTAGGTTATTTAACGATAGTTAAACCCGTATCAATATTCCGAGGTTAACGAACGCAACAGTCCATGGTAGTTTGGGGCAGAGGAAATACTGCTATGACCTTCGTTTTCAAAACGATAAACGGTCGCTAAACCTGGACTAAATTGACGGTATAGTCTCATCGTATTATCTGGAGAAATAACTGTGTCATTAGTCGCTAAAAAAATTGACGTTTTAGCTCTGACCTTGGGCGCATATTGCCAAGATAAGTATTTATCTTTTAATAACAGCGATACAGGAATACCCCAATAGCGTTCACTCGCTACATCCTCAATACTGCTATAGGGCGTTATCAAAATAAGTTGCTTCGTGGGCTTTTTAGCTGCCAGCCGAGTCGCAATACCGGTTCCTAGACTTCGCCCCATCAATACGATGTCAGCGTTATCTTCGGCCACTTGTTCGTACAAAGCTAAAGCGTCTTGATAGATAGATTCTTCACGAGATTGTCCATCGCTACCATAACCTCGGTAGTGCATTAGATATAATGAGTAATGCGGGAAGAGCTGAGTAAATTTAGCCAAACGCTGCGATACATCTTCAGCATTGCCACCGAAATAGATCAGCGCTTTACCTGTATTCCTAGTTTGAATAGTAACGACTGTATTGCCAACGTCCGTAGGAATCAACAGAGTATGCTCATCCCTAGTTTCTTTTCGCTCTTGTGGAAAATAGAGGAGGTTATCCTGATTAAAGTAGAGAAAAGCGCAAAGCAGTAGGTAACCAAAGCCACCTAAAAATATAAATTTCAAGACTGCTTTTTTCATAACCTAAAACTCGCTATGCGCCTTTAAAAGATTTTTTAATTAGGCTTATTCAACCAACAATACTTCAATACGGCGTTTTTTCGCACGACCTTCAACTGTGCTGTTATCTGCTACAGGTTGCTGATCTGCAAAGGCGCGTGCTTGTAAGCGTTTTTGAGCAACGCCCAGTTCAACAAGCTTATGTAATACACTCAGTGCTCTTGCAGAAGAAAGCTCCCAGTTAGTAGGAAACTTATCAGTTAAAGCCCCTTTCACCTG
The DNA here is from genome assembly GCF_047778105.1 of Neptuniibacter sp. QD37_11. Taxonomy (NCBI): domain Bacteria; kingdom Pseudomonadati; phylum Pseudomonadota; class Gammaproteobacteria; order Oceanospirillales; family Oceanospirillaceae; genus Neptuniibacter; species Neptuniibacter sp. QD37_11. The sequence continues at coordinate 2,482,037 of NZ_CP180552.1, forward strand.
AACATTGTCAGTATGACCAGCAACAACAATTCTATTTTGATCTTGTTTAATCGCGGCTGCCAATTTTTCGATAATGCGACACCTTCCTTAGAAAGCTCGATATTACCTGATGCAAACAAAACTTGAGGACCCAAAGTCAGCTTAACCGAATTAAGATTTATACGAGCGAAACGCTACAACTGGTCGGAATGAACAAATCTAGATTAAACGCCCGTTTTACTCATATAGGTCAATACATTAGCTCTCCATTTTCTATACAATGACAAAATCTAATATAAGGATTTTAGAGGGTTTCCCCGATGTTCTTCTCTGGTAAGTTGAACCTGCAAATTAAAGATTTACAAACTGAGATCGAAACGCTTAAAGCCGACAATGCGAAGCTTATCGCCGAGAATCAAGAATTGACTCGTCGCTGCTATAACCTTGAGAGCCAACAGTCCTCTCAAGAGGCAAATGATCAAAGAGAAATTTGTTCTGCATGGGTTCAAGGTGGAAGCCTTGTTGCCAAAGTAAGAGAGACCATCGCAACAACGGCTGAAAACTTGGAACAAGAGAAGCAAAGTTTGGGCAATTCAATGTCCATCTTCGACGAAACCAAACTAGCCGTGGAAAACATTCTTGACCGTGTTCAAACTATTCAATCAAATGCGCAAGAAGGCAACGCTAATGTTAAAGGCCTACTAACTTTATCTGAGCAAATTGAAAAATTTGTTGGGGTTATCCGTGACATCTCTGATCAAACTAACCTCTTAGCCCTTAATGCTGCAATAGAAGCAGCACGTGCGGGCGAATCTGGTAGAGGGTTCGCAGTAGTAGCAGACGAAGTACGAAACCTTGCTCGAAAAGCTAGCGAAGCCAGCGATGAAATTGCTGGTTTAGTAGGACAGATCAGTTCTAAAACGTCTATAGCATCAGATGATATAGGTCAGGTAGACATTTTAAGCAGTGAGGTCGTTGCATCAGCAGAACAGATCAAAGCGGGCGTAAAAAATGTTGTATCACTATCAGATCGCATGAACACAATAATCAGTGCCAGTGCTGCTGACACCTTCATTGAGACGGTTAAGCTTGACCATATTAATTGGAAAAATAATGTCTATGAGGGCATTGTTGAAGGCAAATTAGATCGCTTAGATTCTTTAGCGGATCATACTTCTTGCCGTCTCGGTAAATGGTACTACGCAGGTGCAGGCAAAGAGAACTACAGCCACTGCGGTAGTTTCCAAATCCTCGAAGCACCTCACGAAGTGGTTCATACATCAGGTCTAGCAGCGGTAAATGCCGCAAAAGCTGGTGATATTAGAACTGCCGCTATACATCTCGCTAAAATGGAAAAAGCAAGCTTAGAAGTAGCTGACGCTTTAGATCGCTTGAATTCCGAAATTCACTAAGTCTTAAAGAAAACGTTCGGGCCTGACATGAGCAACTCATATCAGGTCCACCATCCCCGCATCCAAAATTATTTGGTTTTCCCCAATAGAGCCTAACCTCGAATCAACTTTTCAAAGCCCCTATCAATCACATAGTTCTTTTCCAAGAGCCATCCTGATCCGGATTGGTATATCGGCCGTAAACGTTTTTGATTGTTGATGATAGCGTTGCTGGTAACTGAGTAATAAATAGGGAAAAGCCAATCGCTCCCGGCTTATTACCTGTTACTCAACATTCACCTCACGGCAATGTGGAAGTAGCCAATCGATACTTCTTTAGGTTACTGGCAATGGCAACAAGTACCTTTGGGATATACCTAACGGTCACCCCAATTTGAGTCTGGCGTAAGCCAGACTCAGTTTTTTAAAAGGTCAAAACCATGCTTCGTTTAGTAAAGAAAGAATGCCAAATCGATTTAACTAAAGCTAAAGGTGTTTTCAATTACATTTTGCTGAAAGGCAAAAAATTAAGCCACAATCATTACAGTTACTTAGGGCTGGAGGCGATTCATAACTTTGATACTTGCACGCTGACCTTGTTCGATTCCAACGTGAAGTTAAATTTCACTATGAAAGATGATTATCAAACGAAACTAGTTAGCCCCGCGGGTTTTCGATTATTTTTGGAAAAAATAGAAACAATTTCCCAAAGGTACAGATAACTACACCTGTCACATACTAGCTTAGTTAACATCTATTAGCCGACCCTCTGCTTTGAAGCCCATTCGATATGACGTTGTATTTTCGAAGAACTCAGCAACTGACCCAGTGAGTGATATTCCTTCGCCAAAGTCATCTCATCAAATGCCCTATGGACCGCATCATGACAACATCGACAAATATTGATACCTCGATTTAATTCCTCACGACTATAACGCTTAGAGAAGTAATATCGTCTATGCATCTTCTTAGGAATTAGATGATGAAAAGTTAACAACAAGGTTCGTTTACATAAAGGGCATTCAGCCACAAGACTCTTCACCAACACGCCTCAAATTTGCAAAGGTTTTATATCTTTTACCACTTTATCAACAAGATAGATCAGCTTAAAAGAGATCTACCTCTCCTACCCTAGCGTAAGCAAAATAATATAACGAGGTGGTCTATGAATGATCTTACGAATTTGAAGTTGCAACCAAGTATTAACAATATATCTGAAGCAAGTGCATTGGATATATACAGCCAGCAGCTTGCGCAATTTGATCTGTTATCTATCGAGGGAGAAAGAGCACTAGGTAAAAAGATCAATAAAGAAATGGCAAAAATCATTTCAGAAATATGCAACCTTCCACAAGGCCTTGAGCAACTTTCGCACGTTGTAGAAAACTACCTTCAGATCTACCAAAGCGCTGATGGCACTGCCACGAAACGCTGGAAATATGATCCCGAACCAAGTTACATCGCTAATCTCGCTTCTACTTTAATTGATACGCTTGAAGTAATGCTATTTTTAGGTGAGACATCTAAAGAGAGATCGCATATCCAAAATAACTTAATTGCCCTTTTACAAAGTCTATCGCTTGGCCGTCAGCAAATCATAGCAATAGCCGAACAGTTACAAGATCAACGCGAGCAGCTGAAAGGGTTTATTCAAAATTACTTAACATTAAGAAGTGAACTGGTAGAAAAAAACCTACGACTTGTTTATACCGTCGCTGGCCGATTTAACAGCAGCGGTGTCAGTTACGATGACCTAATTCAGGAAGGTAATGTAGGCCTACTAAAAGCCGCTGATCGGTTTAATTTTAATAAAGGTTTTCGGTTTTCAACTTATGCCTTCTGGTGCATTCAGAATGTTCTAAAAACTGCGCTGCAAAAGCGTTATCACACCATTTCACGACCCAGTTACCTCCAAGAAAAACTCAGCATTATTAAAAGGGCGAGGGCCAAATTTGTCAGTAAACATGAAAGACAACCCACCACAAAAGAACTTGCATCTTTAAGCGGTATACCGCTGGCAACCCTAGAGAAGATAAATACTTTCCCTTCAGAACCTCTTTCCCTCAACCATGGTATTGGTTCTGAAGATGACAGCACCCTTCTGGAGGAGATCGTTGCTGATAATACAAACGAAACTGATGTTCTGTCTGAGCAACAACTAAAACGAAAACTCCTCGATCGTATCTGTAAGAAACTGACCGATAGAGAATATCTTGTACTTAAACTCCGTTTTGGCATCGACAGCAGACGAGAACATACATTGGAAGAGATCTCATACCAGTTAAATGTCAGCGTGGAGAGAGTTAGACAGATGCAAAAAAATGCTATGACCAAGCTGCAGAAACTAGATGTAACTTTTGATTAATCAGGCTCTATCTCTAAAGCCTCTATTAGGTTCGACCGCTGTTGCAGAATCTGTTGTTGGTCCTCTGAAGATTTATTTTTCCAATGCTTCACCTGCATTGCTAATCGAGGGTTAACACTCAACAGCGCCTCTTTATCATGCACAAAAGCCCAATAAAGCGTGGTAAATGGACAAGCATCTTCTCCATAAGCCTTACTCGGGTTAAAACGACAACCACTGCAATAATTGGACATTTTCTTGATGTAATTACCGCTCGCAATATAAGGCTTAGACGCCAAAACGCCGCCATCTGCAAACTGACTCATTCCAATGGTATTCGGTATCTCAACCCATGCTACAGCATCTACATACATCGACAGATACCATCGATGGACCTGCTGCGGATCCACTTTAGCCAGTAAAGCAAATAAACCCGTCACCATCAGCCGCTGAATGTGATGACCATAACCATATTCCAACACTTGCGAAATACTCTGCCGAAGGCAATTCATCTCAGTGTCAGCATCCCAATAAAACGCTGGTAGCTGGTTGTGATGCTCCAATGCGTTCATCTGGCTCCACTCTTGTCTGTAGGTCCAATAAAGCCCCCTAACATACTCCCTCCATCCCAGTATTTGACGAATAAACCCTTCAACGGCATTGAGTGGGGCGTCCCCCTCCTCGTATGCATCGATAGCCTTTTCGATCACTTCTCTTGGACTTAATAATTTGAGATTTAAACTGGAGGAAATCCAAGCATGATAGAGAAAAGGTTCATTCACCCACATCGCATCTTGGTAAGAACCAAAGGAAGCTAAACGCTCTTCGATAAATTGATCTAAAAGCGTAAGCGCCTGCACTCTATTTACAGGCCATAAGAACTGATCCAGCTTACCTGGTAGGAGAGGTAAGCAGGTTTTTACATCTTCAATAACTTTCAAGGTTATCTCATCAGGAATTGAGCTAGGCATTAAACCCTTAGAGCTTGGCCCCGTTTTACCAAAGCTCTTGCGATTGTCCTGATCATAATTCCACTTACCACCGACCGGTTTGGTTTTATCGGCCATTAGGATCTGTAGATCCTTCCTAATATATCTATACCAGTGTTCCATCCGCGGTTGCTTTAATCGACTGATCCACTGGCTAAACTGTCCCGGTTGAGAGATAAAGTGGTTATCAGGCAACACCTCAAAAGGCACATTTAACTGATCAGTTAAAGCGTTTAGTTGATCCAGTAGTCGGCTATCCCCAGGTAAAACCACACGTATTTTTTCAGGAGATACTGCATCAGCCAGATCTGCTAGACCATCGCAAATAGAACCTAGGTTTTGACGGATATCGACATAATGAACAGCTAAACCCTTTGCCTCAAGTTCTTGAGCAAAATGCCTCATCGCACTAAGAAAAAGAGCAGTTCTATGTTTAGATGAGCCTTCCTGAACTGACTCCTCTGTAACTTCAAAGAAAGCAACCACATCCTGTTTAGAATCAAAACCACTAAACAATTCACTGTCGTGGTTAAGCTGATCTCCCAACACTAAGCAAACACTGCGGACAGAATTAACTATCTGATCCATTAAACAAGTCCACTAATAATGAGTGTTGAGCCTGCGACAACAGAGAGATGAGTTCTAAGTTTCCAAAATGCTTCAGGATAGATATTGATCAAGCTATGCATTTCATAAAGCCAAAGCAAAAAGAAAGAGGCACCCGCCAGAATCAACGGATGAGGCAGAGGGCAAACTAACCAACTCCATGCCCACAACATAGCAATGATCGATATCCATGCTTGATGTTTTGCAGCCCCAGTAGCCAAAGAGGCAAACCAGATCACCCCAGCAAGAAATGTAAAAATAAGCGCTGCATAACTTAACAACCAATCATCAAACAGAGCACCTTTATCATGGAAAAGCCAAGCTAATCCGATAAATGGTATTAATCCCGCATAGCCGAACAATCGATGAGTGTTGGTAAGTGTAAAACATGTAGACATATCAAATAGATCCAAGGAAGTGGAACAAAGCTGATTGGAATGATCAGCTTAAAAGGATTTAGATATGTTTACGCTGAAGAAGATGAAATCGATCAAATAGGGAGAAGCCTAAAGCAAGCATTACTTGCTCTAGGGCTGAAGGTCTGTGCCGATCATTGCGTTATGATTAAAGGAATGTAGCTGAGATCGGCGATATGCATTAATCGAAGATGCTAAGGAACAGCTCCCACTTACTTGGCTTAGCCTTCTTGTGATATTCCTTACGCAGCTCGTCTACTGCTTCAAGTTGCTTCTGAACCTGCTTTAAGTTGTCAGCCGTCGCAACTGGAATCCCATTTACCAGTTGTTCTACTTTTTTCAGACCTTCAAGAGAGATCACTTTGCGCTCAGGTGAAAAGTCATAAGCCTGCGCGTTTTTTAGATGATCTTTGAAGATATCCATTCGTTGGTTAAAACCCTCAGCCGAGCTACTCACCATCGCTTCTTTATACTGAAGGCGCATCTCTTTCATTGTCTGTTTTAATGTTAGTGGGTTACCAGCACTTACATACCCACTTGTTGTGAACATCACAGCTATTAACAGAGAACTAAATAACGTTTTAAAAGCAGAGAACTTCATAAAAATAAACCTATATCACATCAACATATTTACCGAGCGGGTAATATACCAGATCTGCCGATTAGGCTAAATCAAAGCAGATTAATCCACCAAGGGTAGATGATCGAAAAAACTCATCGCTCCCGCAGGCAAACGTTAATTGCTGCTTGGAAAACAAGAATGTTGCAGCTTCAACGGTGCGACATATCCTCAGCCTCTTAAAAGAACGCGAGTTAAGATGGACTTGCGATAGAGGTTTTCTGGAATTTGATGTTCTATCTTCGCATGTAGTTCCGGCAATCTGGACCAATGCACACCCTGCTTATGATGATGCGCTGTATGGTAACCAAGGTTTCCAGTTAGGCGATTAAAAAGTGGGTTTAGATTATTGTAGGAAGCTTCAAACTCATTATCTGTATCCAAACCAGAGTGATGTTCATATGTAACATAGGAGGTAAACAGCAAGCTGGTAATCATCGGTAAAACAAACAACAACAAGCCCGCAACAGGGTTATACCAAACCAATGCCGCAACAATAGCGAAGGTAATTGCGGTATAAGTCAAAAAGGTAGACAACTGCTTAGGATGCTTTTTACCTACTTGATAACCGCGACTATAGGCCGTTAAAGCAACATTCAATGTGTACTCAATAGCTCCCATCTGCTTACCATCTTTACGCTTCCAACGACTCTCATCTTTCTCTTGATCGAGGAAGTTAAGGTGATGGCCTAATACATGGTGCAAACGCCATAAATGCGTCGTTACCCCTGTATGCAAAGCATAAACAAACTCTAATACGCGATTTAGAACGTTATTTCTAAAAGTGAAAAGGTGTTGATGGTGGTGATTCCACGCACAGATCACCCCTTTTGGAATGATCATCAATAGATAGTATAGCGTCAGCGCAATAGGGTCACTCACTGTAAAGTAAAGTACAAAATCAATTACAGTCAGGCTCAAGATAATCAACACTGGCAAGCAGTCTTCTTTATACCTAAACCCGAGTAAACCACTATCTTTCATAAGAGATATCACGCCGAACTAAAATTGGCTGACAAACATAAAGGAAACAGCCTTAACTGTATATAAGAAATACTAACAACACCGATGAATAAGCCGGGTTATTGATCTAAGTAAACATCCGACTTTATTAGTTAAAACTGTTCTTCAAGCCACTTAGCGAAGATTCTCACTTGATGGGCATCTTCAGTATAAGGCGAGAGCCGGTAAGAATAGTTATAACCCGTAAGCCGTGGCATCCCTTTATCTTCAACTAACCAACCTTGCTGACAGGTACTTTCAGCCAGCACATCACTGATCAGTGCATACCCCTGTCCAGCTAGCGCTGCTTGTAATGCAAACTGCTCCTGATTAAAGCTACGAGCAGTATAAGTTAAATCATCGAAATAAGGTCGCCATTCGATATTAGCCAGAAAATCATCTTCCCACTCAGTAACAAATAGATTGGGATTGTCCGTAATCTGATCTAGAAAATCCTGCCTGGCATAGCAAGCTAACTGTTCTTGAGCTAACAATTTTTCCTGTGGATCATCACTCTCCAAGCCATAGCGTATCGCTAAATCAATCCTTCTATCATGCTCAAGCTCCACCAGCGTATTACTTGCACAGATTTCGATCTCGATATCAGGATATCTCAGATTAAATTCAGTAAGGCGTGGCGCCAACCATAAACTCGCAAACGAGGTACAGCAAGAGATCGTCACCCTATTAGTCGGTGTTTTTATCTCCTCTATACACATATGCAATTGATTGAGTACAGAGAGCGAGGTCTCAGCTAACTTCTCACCCTCAGGCGTAAGCTCGATGCTCCGTACCTTACGTTCAAACAGCGTTACATTTAACTGTGCTTCTAAACTTCGAATCTGATGTGACACCGCAGTGGGCGTGACATTCAGCACCTTAGCCGCTTGTTTAAAGCTCAAATATTGCGCAGCAATGGCAAAAGTTTTGATGGCATTTAACGGTGGCAGCTGACCCAACATAATCTAAATCCAAACCCATAGATGAATAAAACTTATTTATAAGCAGCAACTACTCGTTTGTCAAAACGTTGATTTAAGCGTGAAAATTAACCTAAATAAAATGATCACGGAGCTCCAGATGCCAACCATTCTACATATAGATGCCAGCGCACGTGGCTGGCAGCCAAACGGCGAGAAACATCAATCTATTTCACGCCATATAGCCCACCTTGCGGTAACCACCTTTAAAAATATGATCCCTGATTGCGAGGTTATTTATCGTGATTTAGCTAAGAAACCACCAGAATTTATCAATGAACAGTGGATTGCGGCATGTTTCTCGGAATCACCTACTGATGAACAGAATAAAGCCCTTGCGCAATCCGACCAATATATAGCTGAGATAGAACAAGCAGATATCATTGTGCTCTCATCACCTATGTATAACTACGGTATGCCCGCGGTATTAAAAGCATGGTTTGATCAAGTTATACGCATAAATAAAACTTTCTCATTCGATCTAGCTAGAGGTGATTATCCACTTGAACCTATCCTCAGTGGTAAGCAGTTAATCTTATGCACATCCTGGGGCGAATTTGATTTTGCAAAAGGAAAAGAACGAGCGCATTTGAACCACCTTTCACCGCATATTGAGCAGTTAAGTCCTTATCTAGGCGTAGATAAATTTTATGAAATCAGCAGTGAATATCAGGAGTTCTCGGATCAACGTCATAAAGCGTCATTAGAAGCGGCACAACTCAAGGCAGTTGAACTTGCACAATCCATAGCCGAAACCTATGCAACAGCTGTGGCTTAGAGCTTTTCGGAATAGTTTCAATTAACTTTGAACAGCGCCTTTAAACAAGGCGCTTTTTCGGAACAGATACACCGCCGCCACTAAATCAAACGAAATACACATAACTGCATACCACTCAGGTGCAAAGTGCCCGCCTGCTCCAACCAGATGCAACCCAACATCCCAAACAGGATGTAACAACCAACCCAGCGCTAAGAAATGAAGCCCAAAGTGTTTAGCCAATAGGTAGGAGCTGCCATATATCAACACGCCAACAGTTTCGATAAATAACCAAGTCGTACTCGCACCATAGAGCATAGCAAAACCTATATAAATCAGCGCAGCAATGACTAATGCTATACCAAAGATATTGATCTGCTCTTGCTCTGTTCTACCCTTTGCGAACTTAATTAAGAGTCCACCGCCCGTTAAACCGAATATTAACCACAGAATCGTATAGACATGCTCCATATAGCACCTACCACCAAACGATTTCCATCTTAGAAAAGATGTTAAAACTTAGCTTTAATCTTATTAACAAAAGCTTCTACACGAGCTTGAGAAGCTTTTTCACTTTTGTAAAACGACAACATCTGGAATTTACAGCCTTTGGTACACGCACCTAACAGAGCTATTTTGAGGACTTTCTTAACCGGCTGACGCAAGATGAACAGATCGACCCACCATGGCGAACCCAGAGTAGTAACCACTTTCACTTCTTTTAGATTATCTAAACGCGGCTGAATAGCACCAAGATCTTTGGCATGGTCATAAGCGAAACCCGGTGCCCAAACTCGATCAAACCAGCCTTTTAGCATCGCCGGAAAACCAAACCACCAAGTGGGAAAGATCAGTACGAGGGATTCAGCTGCCTGAAGTTGTTCTATATCCGCTTTTAATCGAGTGTCATCAAACTGATCAGCGTAGTAGCTCTTTCGCTCTGTCTCTGTAAGCGCGGGCTCAAAATCCGATTCGTAAAGATTGAGTAGCGTGATCTTATACCCCTTTGCAGTTAAGTGTTTAACCGTTTCATCGCAGAAATGATGACACAAACTATCCTTCAACGGATGGGTCAGAACTACCAAACACTTCATGCGAATCTCCTTAACTGATTACAGCGATGCCACACCCTATAGTGATCTGGATCCTATTTAAAGTCGTTAAAGTACAACAATAACGTTAGGAATAGTGACGGGTAGAGAAGAAATAAGGAAAGAGATATTTGGAGAGGATAATAACTTCGTGCAGACGCAAAAATACCTTACATCCGGTAACAACACCGAATGTAAGGTGGGCACTATTTAATCAAAGATGATTAAACGCGTTCAAAGATAACTGCGATACCCTGACCGCCACCGATACACATAGTTACCAGTGCATACTTACCTTCAATTCGTTCAAGCTCGTAGACAGCCTTAGTCGCAATGAAAGCACCAGAACAACCTACTGGGTGACCTAATGCAATGGCACCACCATTCGGGTTGGTTTTCTTCATATCCAAACCTAGGCCTTTAGCTACCGCAATCGCTTGAGCTGCAAAAGCTTCGTTCGACTCGATCACATCCATATCATCCAAGCTCAAACCTGCTTTTTGCAAAGCTAGCTTAGTTGCTGGAATTGGGCCTTCACCCATAATCTCGTTGGATACACCTGCAACGGCGTAAGACTTAATCTTAGCGATCGGCTTTTGACCGGCAGCTTCAGCTGCTTCAGCAGATGCCAATACGAAGAACGCTGCACCATCGTTGATACCCGATGCGTTGCCCGCTGTTACCGTGCCGTCTTTCTTAAATGCTGGACGCATACCTGCTAGTTTCTCAGCAGTAGTACCTGGCTTACAGTGCTCATCGGTATCGAAAACAACTTCGCCTTTACGTGTTTTCTGAACGATCGGTACGATCTGAGACTTAAAGCGACCTTCTTCAATCGCAACAGCCGCACGACGTTGCGATTCAGCAGCTAGTTCATCTTGATCTTCACGGCTGATATCCCACTTCTCTGCTAAGTTCTCAGCAGTGATACCCATGTGACCAGCACCAAATGGATCAGTCAGTACAGACACCATAGAATCCAGCATTGTGGTTTCACCCATACGAGCACCAGATCGCATCGCTGTGGATAGGTAAGCACCGCGAGACATCACCTCAACACCACCACCGATACCGTAATCGCAATCACCTAGCATGATCTGCTGAGCAGTGGTTACAATACCCTGCAAACCAGAAGAACATAGTCGGTTGACCGACATTGCTACAGACTCCATCGGCAGACCTGCCTGAATCGCAGCAACACGCGCAACATAAGCGTAGCGAGATTCTGTAGGGATACAGTTACCTACAGTTACATAGTTAATTTTCTCTGGATCAGCACCTGAACGATTAACCGCTTCCTTCATTACCTGACCTGCCAGCTCAGCCGGCTCCATAGTACTTAGGCTTCCGCCGAATGCACCGATTGCTGAACGTACAGCACTAAGAACTACAACTTCTTTAGTCATGATTGATCATTCCCCATATTGTTATATCGCCCGTAACTTCACGCAGAAATTAACTACCGGCTTATCGTTGTCCCATCTTTTTGAATAAGTGAGCAAGCGCTCATTTAGGCAAATCGAATAAACACAATATCACCGTGTTGTGAATAAAAAACAATCAACCATAGGTATAGGGGGCAGATGCTAGATGCTGGTGCTAGATAGAGTGTATGGAGGGTTAGCGAAGCGTAACCCAAAAGAATCGACAAGAATAAGTTCAAAACATGGTGCGATACAGTTCTTAATTGCATCCTACTGACTGAATGCCAGTTAGAAGGGCAAATCTGAATTTATAAGTATTTGTCTCTAAGCGCTTCTAATGTATTTTGAGATTGAAGCTTCTTATAGGCTTCATTCAGCTTCTCAATAGACAGCTTAGCTTTACTCTTTTTCGAGATTTGTACCCAAGGGGTATTTTCTTTGACCACCAGCGGTTCGCCAAACAAACTAAAGTCATCATTTAGTTGTTTAGCTGCGCTTAAAATAGGATCGATCGGTCCGATAATGCCATCCACTCGTCCCCTTTTGAGCATTTTAACGCCTTGTACAAAATCAACTGTACTGTACTTTCTAATCTCAGGGTCCTTATCAATTTGTTCACTGAACTTAGCCCCTCGCAGATAAGCAAGCTCCTTGCCTTTTAGACTCTCTACCGATTCAAATGCAGTACCCTTCAATCCAATCACTACGGTTGGCAAGGCAGGTAAAGGTGCTACATAGATGACATGCTCTTTTAACTCTTCATATTTGAACATGATAGTCATATCAGCCTTACCCGACTTTAACTCCCTAATAATGCGGCTGTAGGGAGCAATAGAGTTCTCTGGCTGATACCCCGCTTCTTCTATCAACTTATTTGCCATTTCATAGTAAATACCGCCTGTGCTAGAGCGACCTTTAATACCATAAGGGGGGAAGCCAATAGTCCGGATGACAACTGACTTTTTACTCTCATTTGAGAGATTGTATGGCTCCTCCACTAAGGAGCTTTCAGCTCTAATGACGCCCGGAAGGAATAATAAAAGAGATAAGAAAGTGAATAGGTATTTCATGCTTTTATTCTAGACCTAATCCAAACAACACAATGTACGGAAATCGTCTAAATGTTAGGGAACCTGCTAACAAGTCTAATGCGACTTTGCTATGCCCCTTGGGTACAGGCTTACAGAGCAATTGAAGCACAAGGCAATGATTACAGGCATGCTGGTTGCCTGGCGAAAATCATTAACGAAGTGATTCAGTTGCTCTGCAAGCCCCGTAGGGTGGGCTATAAAACGACCATCTACTTTGTCAGCAAGTTTGAAAAGGTCTAGACATTTCGCTGCACGGGCTTTCGCGTGTATGGTCGTTTTATAGCCCACTGAGAAAGTATGAGACTTATTCGCAGGTTCCTTAGTTACAAAGTGGGTTTCTCAAGCTCTTGAACTAGGTAACTCGCATCCTCAACTTTTTCCACAAATACGCGGTTTGCATCAGCTAGCGCTTGATTATAAAAATGAGGCCCAATCTCTTTAGCAAAGAACTCGATCAAAAACTCCGCTTCAAAACTGCCAATATCCTGATCCAGCTCATCAGAAAAATACCGCTTAATCTTACTCACCATGCGATCTGTTTGATCTTGAGATAACTTTATATCTTTCATAAATCCTTTGCTTTCTGGCTAACAACAACTGGGATAAACGATCTTAAACCATCTAAGGGTAATAAGATTCAATATATTCACCTTAAGCCATCCACCAACCACTAAGACCAACAACGCAGTCGCACAAAAATCTTAGATTTAGCGATTCTTTATCATCAATAAGCTAACCAAAGGAACACAAAGGCTGAGAACGGAAACAGGAATTTACCTAGGATCATCAGACATATAACCCAAGCCTATTTGAGTTATAGGGCAACACCAAAAAGAACCTCCACCAATGGCAATTTGCAGCACCAAACTTGAGCAACAACCCCGCCCCAAACTCAGAAAAACGCACCTTATTTGTGCACGTCTAAAGACATCTTGATTAATTGCTAAAAAACTAACAAAAAAATATAGATTTCTTTGTAAATCTACACATTTTGAAACAATTATTCTGTTATATTCAAAACAGCTAAAAAAGCAAATAAGCCTATGTTTTATAATGATTTAACACCACTTAAACCATACATAAAACAAGGTTTATATAAATTATAAAGTTACAACAAATTCACAAGTGCATAATTAAGAATGGGAGCGCATTTAGATGTTGCTTAGCTCACTCAAAATTTCTTCGCGGATAGCCCTGTTAGCAGGGATAAACTTATTACTCATCCTTGCCCTTGGTGGCGTCGCTACATACCAGATGAACAAGATCGGTATCGAGTTAATCGAAGTAGCAGAAGAAGACCTACCAATAACCAATATGCTTTCAAAAGTGGCTCAGCATCAACTAGAGCAAGCCATTCTTTTTGAGCGTAGCCTCTCTTACGCAACCGCAATAAAGTACGGTGATGATCGTTCACAAGAGATGCTGACAACAACAAAAGCATTCCACTCATTGGCAGATAAAGTTGATCAGGAGTTTAAGCAACTAGAAGAGCTGCTTGAGCATGCGATTACCAAAGCGCATAGCGCAGAAGCCAAAGAGCAATTTGAATCCTTACTCACAACCATTTTGGACATAGACAAAATTCACGCCGAATACGACGAGTTAGCTCTATCGTTATTCCAAAAGGTCAAAAATGGTTATGCGGCATCTGCTATTGCTTCAGCCGACCATATTATTGAACTCGAAGATAAAATTGATCATGAACTGATTGATGCGCTTGATCAGATTCAAGCCTTCACGCTTGAAGCCACACAGCGTGCCGAGCACGACGAGCTTAAAGCACAAAAGCTGATTATGATTATCTTTGTGGTCGCACTTATTTTGGGTGTTTCCCTAGCCTTGATGATCTCTCGTGCAATTACTGGCCCTGTGAGCAATATGCGTGATCGTCTAAAAGAGATCTCCGATGGTGATGGCGATTTGACTGTACGCCTACCCGTAAGCGGTCAAGACGAAACGGCTGAAGCGGCCGCAGCGTTTAACCGCTTGATGGAGAAGCTGGGTAAGATGGTGATGACTATCCGATCGACATCAACGCAACTGGTTCAACGATCTGAACAGTCGATTGTCTTGATGGACGCTACCCGCGACCAAGTTGAACAACAAAAACGCGAAACAGAACAAACTGCTACTGCTGCCGAGCAGATGTCAGGCAGTATCACTGAGATTGCGCAATCGACCGATCATGCAGCAGAACTTGGCCGAGGTGTGCTAGAAAAAGTTCAATCTGGTTCTGGAATCGCTAAGCAAAATCAGCAAGCGATAGAACAGCTCAATATCAATGTCGAAAGCGCTGCCACTCAGCTTAACTCTCTAGCTACCGAAACAAACCGAATCAGTGAAGTGCTAGACGATATCCGTGGCATCGCAGAACAAACCAATCTACTTGCTCTTAACGCCGCGATCGAAGCAGCACGTGCGGGCGAATCAGGCAGAGGCTTTGCAGTAGTAGCCGATGAAGTACGCACTCTATCTCAACGTACTCAATCATCCACTGAGGACATTCAAGAACTGCTAGAGAACCTACAATCAGCAACCAATGGTGCGATCTCTGTGATGCAAAAAGGCCAAGAGAATGCTGGCCACTGTATCCAACAAGCCAACCATACCGCTGCTGAACTAGAAGAAGCATCTGCAGCAGTTGAAGGAATGGCTGCAATGAATACGCAAATTGCCGCAGCAGCTGAAGAACAGTCGGCAGTGGTAAAAGAGATTCATGCCAGCCTTTCAAGCATTTCGCTTTACGCTAACAGCACCAATGACAGTGCAAACCAGACCTCTCATATAAATAAAGAAGTAAGTAATGAGTTACTTCAGCTTAACCACTTGGTCTCAGAACTAAGGGCTTAATTTAGTTGCTAGACAGGATGTAGGTTGGGTTAGCGAAGCGTAACCCAAAAAAATTGATCCCTCCGAGTCAAAACAGGGTGCAATACACTTCGTTATTGCACCCTACTTTCCAACCTAAACCCAATATACACTTTCATTACAACTTCGAAGTTTATAAGATAATTTCAATCATCAGTTCTGAAGAACAGAAACAATCAATGGAGTGAATATATGAAGATTGTCTATCGAGTTTTTGTGGGTTTAGGAGTCCTGTTCTGTTTATTTGCAGCTTTAGCATTTTATCTTTCTTTCAGCTCGGCACAATTTGTATCTAACCAAACCCAATTCATAAGTGATTTCACACAGGACTTTTCTGAGAACTGGGAAGTCTCAGATGTTTATGAACGACTTGATAACAATCTGATTCTAGAATTTAAAAAGCCTCAAGGTGCTGAAGCCCTTTCTCATTTTGCAGCTTTAGGCTCATTAAGTAACATCTCAGACATAACAATGGAAAGGTACAACGAGGGAACAAACGGTACTGTTGCCGTCCTGACTTATAAAGCAATTTTTCAAAACGCCAAAAGTGTTATCACTATTCAGTTAGTCAAACTTGATGATTCAGTAAAAGTCCAAGGTTTCTACATTACCCCAGAAGATGGCTTTCCAAATCAATTAACCAAACACGAAGCCTAACTTTATAGATATAGGTCTGTTTAGAGATTGATTTAGCAATACGTAATCCAAAGAATCAACGAATGTAAATCTAAAACCACGGTGCAATACACTTCGTTATTGCACCCTACTTAATGGTAAACCTCCCACCTATGTTGGTTAGCGAAGCGTAACCCAACAATTCCAGAATATTCTCGCCAATAATAATTATGGATACTCACCACGAGTAAGTGCACCCATATACTTATCAAATCGACGTTGGCGAGTATCAGGCTTTTTAGCGCTATCCAAACCATGGGCTATGACATAACGTCTCGATTTAGTCAGCGTTTCGTAAAACGCTTTCGCCTCTGGGTTATCATCAAGTGATTTAATGAAATCCTCAGGCACTTCCATTTCACTGGCGGTATAAGCATTTTCCCAACGACCATCAGTTTTAGCCGCATTAACTTGGACCATCCCCAGCTCAGTCATGCGGCCTTCACTAATCAGACGCTCGGCGTGATCTCTGTTTCGTTTTGACCAAACACTTTTCGCTTTCCTCGGGGTGATCCGTTGCAGGTAAGCTTGTTCATCAATCGACTTTTTAATACCGTCGATCCACCCCCAGCATAGTGATTCGACTACCACGTCATCCCAAGTCACACTGGGAATAGCGCATTTCTTCTTGAAGATCTTTACCCACAGCTCAGTTTTAGCTACATGGTTATGTTGCAACCATTGCCCCAACTCTTCAGCGGTAGCAAAAGATTTAATTTTCGTTGGATCAGGTTCGGTCATAGGCAAAGCTCAAACGATGCAGGGTTTTGAAAGTCAGGATCTTACGGAGTTTCACGATAGAAGGAAATAGAGCCTACCCACTGAAATGAGCTACTTTAATTAGAATATTAGGGGTCTAAATCAAGTGCATCTAGTACTGATTTAAGCTCAAAATTGTAATGCGTTACTGCTGGGTTATAAGTTTTAGAGAACGACTTAAAGTTAATTTTCTTCCAATTATTTTTTTCAATCAGAGGAGCATGATCTTCAAAATTTTCTTTCGTAATCAAGCTCATATTTGTTTTCATCTTAAGCCCTTCACTATCCATAAAGTCATGGCCGTTCAAAAAATCATAAACAACGACCAACGCCCAAGCGCCCTCCATAAAGTGACCTCCAGCTGTCGCTTGAATTTGGTTAAGGTCAACACCCTCTACGCCTTCTCTAGACCAATCAACACCGCCCACAAGAATGTTTTTCCTATAGTTTGGAGCGAGCGTTGTTAATGCATCAAAAACACCTAAAGCCATACCGTCACTTGCTGTCCACACTGCATCTACATTGGGGTAACGCAGGATAAGCTTATTAAATGTCCTACGTGCACGGCCTCTTTCCCAGTTAGCCCTCACAATTTGGAGCAAATTTGTTTTCGAATATTCTTCAATCGCTCGTTGCAAGCCTCGTTCTCGTTGAATACTGGCTGAGGTACCGTAAGGGCCACTAATCGCAACCATATTCACCGCACCGCCCTCAGAAGATTTACTGCTACGTTGTATCAGGTATTTAGCTAACTCGTAGCCAGCCATTTCATCATCCGGAAGCATTTCACCAATGTAATTTTTAAAATACTGTCTAGGCGATCCTATGGCCTTATCCAAAATAGCTGAATTTTCGATGAACACAGGCACCCCTGCCTGTTCAGAAAGTTTAAGAATTCTTGCACCGCTTTCTTTCACGCTAATCGCGATAATTGCGTCGAGTTGAGGGGTTGGAAACAGTAGTTCCTTCGCCTTCTCATGACCTAATAAGTGGTCATCATTGGCTTCTATTACGTGTAATTCGACACCCAAATCATCTGCAGCGGCCTGCATAAAACCAACAACAGGCCCGTAAAACATGTCATCTGCCGTTCGAGAGATGAAGTATCCAACTTTAAACGTTTCGGCGTAAGCAGCTGGGACACCCGTGATAAATGACAAGAGCAAGAAAATTAAGCTGAATTTATGTAGTAGCTGGAACATGTCGTGCCTCATATAAAATGAATCACTTCACTGTGAAATGGTGAGGGCTAACCAGCTAAAAAGTAATGATTTTCGGGTTGGAAGCCCTTAGGGCGTATGGACTTTAATTGGGAGTTAGATAGACAAGATTGAAATGCAGAGTTCATACCTTTCTATTTTGTGAGTCCTTTACAATTACCCATAGCAGTAATACGGCCATCTACAACGTTAAGTATTGTGAGTGTAGGCTGGGCTGTCAAAAAATTAAAGAATTGAACAAGGCTCTTTAATTACAAGAAACTCTGCCAAAGATAAAGGACGATATCAGGAAAAAACCTGATAGAGGTAGGTCTGCATCATCTACCTATATTACATCCGCCTTGTAAGTAGTTTTTCATTTTTTCTAAAGGAACTAGACTAAAAAGAAAAGATCGGCTGTATGATCAAACGTTTTTGTATTCTATTTATAGCGCTAACTCCTGTCCTCGCCAATGCATGTACTTTGACGATGGGCTATCGCACTAGCGAGAGAATGCCACTTATTCAAAAAGCACCTGATAATTCTGGCCTGTATAACGACCTCTATTCAAAGGCGAGTTCACTCATTGGTTGCAAGCTGGAAGTAGTGCGATTACCCAAAAAACGCATTCTTCATGCAATGCAGGAAGGTATTATCGACTTTTATCCAGGGTTTAACTTTTCCTTAGATCGTCAACCTTACACCTTTTATATTCCAAATGGTCTTACTACAAGTCTTAAAGTTATCTCACATATTAAAAGCCCTGAAGTAAACCATATAGAGGATATGCGAGGGCACTCAATGTTAGCAGCCAATGGTAACCCTACGTTTGGAGCAGCAGCTTATGGGATAACAATACGAGTTGTAGAAAACCTAGATTTACCACGTGCACTAGAGATGCTTGAACAAGGGAGAGCTGATTATTACCTTTATCAAAGTGATACTATTCGTTTTTACCTTAAAAAATATCCAAATACTAAAATTAAATTACATCCCTGCTGTTCTGCAGAAGAACCTATGTATTTAGGCTTTTCAAAGCTCTCTCCGCATTATCAACGGGTCGAAAACCCTAGTTATAAATCTAACTTATCACTCTCCATCAATAACGATCCTGACATACTCATACCTGATAGCCTGCCCCATAAACTACAAGAAGCATTAAAACTCCTCGATGATTCAGGATTTATCGATCAGCTTGAGGAAAAGTACTATGAATAATATCCATCTCCGTACTGCATGGTAGAAATTACGGAGGCCTCCCGTAACCTCATCCTTTCTAAAAGGGATAGCTGCCCACTAAACTAAGCGTTAACGCTCTAAAATTTCTAATGTTTGGCAATTAAATAGCTAAACTTCTATGAAGCACTGTGCCTTTAAATGCATGACCAGAGAGGAACCCGTTGTGGAAACTGAAGGTTATCGAATTCAGCTACCCGCTGGCGCTGTGATATTTCAGGAAGGCGAAGCCGGTGACCGCGCCTATATTGTAGATAGTGGTTTAGTTGGCGTTTCTACAAAAGTTAAAGACCGTGATCTTCGTTTTGCCATCGCCCAACACGGCGACATTCTAGGGGAGATGGCTCTGATCGATGATGGCGTACGCACAGCAACGGCCACAGTATTAAGTGATGCTGAGTTGATCGTTATTCCAAAAGAGTACATTCACCGCTTAATTGGTACTGCAGATCCAACCGTCAACTTGCTGATGCAGATCGTACTGCAACGTTATCGAGAGATGAAAGGCCATTTTGATACCGTCTCTGCAGGCGGCTCAATTGACAGCATCGAAGTAAAACCGAAATTAGAAAACGACCGTCTCAAAGAACAAACCGAGATGGCCGTTCGCCGCGTTACTGAAGAGCAACGCTTACGTGAAGCCTTAGATAACAACGAGCTTCGCCTGTTCTACCAGCCTATTGTCGATCTAGAAACCGGTTCAATCCTCGGTTGTGAAGCACTTATCCGCTGGCAGGACCCTGATCGCGGTTTAGTGCCACCTATCCAGTTTATCGCCCTAGCAGAAGAAACCGGCCTGATCGAACCGATCGGTCACTGGATCTTTTCCGAAGCTCACCAAGCAGTTAAGGAATTTAACCAGCTTGCTGATAAAGCTAATCCATTCTTTGTCAGCGTAAACCTCTCTAGTCGACAAATAGAGACCGATGCACAAGTTGAAGCACTAACCGATCATCTGTTGGATAACGACATAGAACTCGCTAACTTTAAGATTGAGATTACCGAAACTCTTTTGATGTCAGATCCACTTCGCATCTCGCAGGTACTGACAGATTTCAAACGTTTCGGCTGTAAGATCGCACTGGATGACTTCGGCACCGGTTATTCCAGTTTCAGCTACCTTCACCGCTTCCCAATCGACAGCATCAAGATAGACCGCTCGTTTGTCTCCACTATGGCCGAAAACCCAACCAGTAAAGCCATTGTTCGTACGCTTTGTACTTTGGCTGAATCTTTGGAGATGAGCACCATCGCAGAAGGGGTTGAAGAGGAAAAAGACCAAACCATGCTACAAGCCTTTAACTGCGATTTCGGACAAGGTTATTACTACTCAAAACCTATCCCGAAAGATGAATTTATTGTCTTAATTCAGAAACAGCTCGAGCGCTAACTAAATCAGGCTGAATACGACCTATGAACAAAGATCTGAATAAAGCGATTCTACGTTGTAAATCAGTAATCTCTCTACCAGCGATCTATCAAAAGATCACAGTAAAGATCGATCAACCAACGACAACCAATAATGAGCTAGCAGAAATCATAAAACTGGATGCGGGTATCGCCACCAAACTGCTAGCGATTGTGAACAGCTCCTTCTATGGCTTCCCAAGTCAGATTTCCACCATCTCCCATGCGATATCACTGGTCGGCCTTAAAGACTTTAAAAACCTTGTTCTCGGCTCCAGTGTGGTAAAGCAGTTTGAAGATGTTCGGCAAACCGGCTTTCCAATCAACGAATTCTGGGACTATAGCCTACATGTAGCCATTGCTGCTAAAACACTCGGAAAACACTGGGCAAACCGAAAGGAACAAGAAGAGCTATTTATCGCAGGCCTGCTGCACGATGTCGGTAAACTCGTTATAGCCCAAGCCTGTAAAGATCAGTTAGAAGAGATACAAAAGATCTGGCCAAACCAAATGCCACTACAGGAACAGGATTTTATCGGATTTGATCATACAGAAGCCGGTGCAGAGCTTCTCAACTCCTGGAACTTACCCAAGATTCTATCTACCGCGGTAAAACAACACCACCAGCTCGATCTAACTACTCCACCAGAGCCTACAGTACTCTGCGTTTATATGGCTAATGCTATGGCCTACGGTGACGAAGAAAAAATCAAAGCATCGCTAGAATTATGCAATCAGCATGTGGAAAACCCTATTAAACAAGAAGAGATATTGGAGATGCAGGAAGCTGTCACTGAAGAGAAGAAATCTCTGATTGGGGTTTATCTTTCGAGCTAACTGGTGGCGATTCACCTAGATGACATAACCTTGAAAAAACTCGTTTTCAAACTAGTCTAAGTTTAGCGTGTTTGAGGTATGCAAATCGAACATCAATGGTCTTGAAAGCTAAGCGAGCGCTAGGCTAAAAGAAGACAATAGGTAACACATAATGAATTATAATTTGTGTAAATTGCTTAACATCAGTTCTTCAATAAGAAACTATTCACTCACTGACATTAGAAAATAATATTATGTCAGATAAATATAAGATTAGCAGAAGATTAATTACATCACTGTTCTATATTTTTGTTATTCCCACTTTCATATCCTTATTTTTACTAATTATCGAAAATCCTATATTTGTAAACAAAGTAAACCTAGCCGAAGTAACTGGTGAATTTTTGCTTTCTTTTTCATTATTAAGCTGGATAGTTATCGTTGCTTTTGCAAATTTAGAAGCAATAACATATAGATATATCATTGCCGGCTTTAGCTTAATGTCAGCAGCTGCAGTATCAGACTTGCTAGATGAATTTATTAAAAGTGAATCTACCACAATCAATATCTTTGAAAACTTTGGATTTCCAATAGGTTTGTTCCTAGCGTCTATAGGTCTGTTTCTATGGTCAAAGCAACATAAGCAACTTGTAGATAAGCTTGATAATGAACGTTTAAAATGGAAACGAAATTCATTTTACGACAGCCTAACAGGTCTATTAAACCAACGTTTTTTCTATGAGAAAATACCGAGCATTGTTAGCTCGAAAGAGCAAAATTCAAGAAAAATTTATCTATTACTAATAGATGTAGACAATTTCAAATCGGTTAATGATACCTATGGTCATCCTGTTGGCGATGATTTGCTTCGTGTAATAGGTTTAACTATTCAGTCCTTTTTAAGAAAAGATGATTTAGGCTTTAGAATGGGAGGCGAAGAGTTTGCTATTTTGATGCACGATGCTAACGAACAGACATGCATAGACGCGGCTGAGAGGCTCAGAAAAAATCTATCTCAAATAGAAGTGATAACAGACGAAGGGGTAACAGTTACAAGAACCGTTAGCATAGGTATTTCCAACTACCTTTATGGAGAAGATATACCTAAGTGGGTAAAACGCACCGATCGAGCTCTATATAAAGCGAAGAACTCTGGGAAAGACCAAATAAATACAGAAATCCTAGAAAACAAAGCCGCTAATGAATAAGTATAAAGGGGTCTGTGTACTCATTAATCTACCTAACGTTAGTATCTTCATTTATGGGTCGAAGATTATAACTTCTTACTATATCCCCAAGCTCACCACTACTTTGTAACTTCTCAAGTCCTAGATTAAATCTATCAACTAACTTCTTATCCGTATGTTCTTTTGAAAAGCCAATGTAATAGTTAAGTTTTTTAGCCCCAAAAGCATAAACCACACCTTTAATATTAAATCTTTCTAATTGAGATCTACCGGTATCTTGATTATGAAAAACCGCATCAATTCTGTTATCCATCAACTTTCTAAAATTCTGACCATTACTATTTGGCAGCATTTGAATATGCAGTGGTTCCAACCCTCTCGCCTCTAGCTCCTCACTTAACATCTCTAATGAATAAGAAGTATTAGATGGACCAAACACACCAACCTTTTGACCCGAAAAATCATCAATCTCATTGAACTCATCACGCTCACTAGCACGGGTAAAAAATCCATATTCAGTGCTCATAAGCGGTAAAGACCAATATAACCACTTATCCCTTTCTTTATTCCAGCCAAGAGGAAAGTTAGCATTTACTTTTCCCTCTTTTAGTACCGACTTAGATCTTCTATTTGGATAAAGGTATATTTTTGTATCTATCTTCGTTGCAGCAGAGACTCTATCAACAATATCAACAAAAACACCGGTTACTCGCCCTTCGTCAACAGTAATAAATGGAGGGAAATCATGAACGCTGATAGATAACTCTTCAGCTGTAACATTTACTGAAAAAAGTAGTGCCGAACATATAGCGATTTTTTTTAACCCCATAACATGCCTCACAACAACACTTGGTGCCTTTGTACAAGAGCTAAGGCTCCATTTAAGGATAGATGAAGTAAAGCTACTTAGAGGATCAGAGCCCTTTTTATGCCCCTCTCACACCATTCCACAACAAGTTAGATATAGAGCCAGCAAAGAAAAGTGCTTCGCCTGTTTAACTCTAGTTTTTCATATGGAGCAAGGAGAACTAGACTAAAAAGAAAAGATCAGCTTTATGCACAAACGCCTTTGCATCCTATTACTAAGCATTCTTTCACCAGCATTAGCTGATGCTTGCACTTTGACTATGGGTTATCGCACCAGCGAGAGAATGCCATTAATTCAAAAAGCTCCAGATAACTCAGGCTTGTATAAAGATCTCTATTCAAAAGCAAGCTCCCTTATTAACTGCACGTTAAAGATTAAACGCCTTCCCAAAAAAAGAATTCTCTATGCTATGCAAAATGGCACTATCGACTTTTATCCGGGGTTTAACTTTTCCCTAGAACGCCAACTTTATACCTTCTATATCCCTAATGGACTGACCACCGGCCTGCAAGTTATCTCACTGGACAAAAGTCCAGAAATTAAAAATCTGGAGGACATGAAAGGGCGAACTATGTTGATTCCCAATGGCAGCCCTACTTTTGGAGCCGAAGAAAAAGGGGTGATCGTAGTAGTGGTAGAAAACTTAGATTTGCCACGCGCCATTGAGATGCTAGAACAAGGACGAGCAGACTATTTTCATTACCAAAGCGATACCATTCGATACTACTTAAAAAAATACCCACATACTCAAATAAAGCGTCACCCATGCTGTTCTTCAGCAGAGCCTATGTACTTAGGCTTTTCTCGATTCTCACAGCACTACCAACATACAGAAAACCCAAATTACAAACCCAGTTCAGCGATAACAATTAATAACGACCCAGACAAACTTTTACCTGATAGCCTTCCCCATAAACTTCAAATGGCATTGCAGTTTCTCGATGAAACGGGTTTTATCGACCAGCTTGAGAAAAAGTACTACGAATAGCAAAGGGAAGAGAGCTCTGCTCCAGTTGAATTGATATTGATAGCCTTAAAAATTAGGAATTATTCCTATATTACTATTTCATTACAAAAAGTAAGGTTAATTTTTAATTATGATAAAGGATTATCGATATGCAGATTGAAGGTCTATGTGAACACTGCCAAGAATTATTAGAAGATCAAGAAGGGCACCCAAGCTTAACCAAGATTGTAAGGATGCCTCCAGAGACAACTTACAAATGTGAACAATGTGGGTCTGCCTGGTGTTATACAACCATATCTACTCAACCATGGGACGTTGTTCGCATTGGTGGATGTGACAATCATACGATCCAAGGATGCTAATTAGCCAAGCGCTGTTAATTTAGATATTAAGGAGTCAGAGCCCTTTTTATACCTCTTTAACCACCGGCCCCATTTGTTTCAAACCAACGCTCTAAAAAGTTAATACACAGCTTAATTTTAGGTGGCGTCAGTCGCCTAGCCGGATACATGGCATATAGGGTTAAACGTGGTCTTTCTACATTGTTTAACAGCTCTACAACCTGCCCTTGCTGAATTGCATTTCCCGCAATAAAGTCAGGTATAAAACCAATACCCAAGCCCTCTTTAACAACATCAAGCATAAAGGGCGTGCTGTTCACGCGTAGATTGCCACAGACCTTTACGCCCTCACCAAGCGGCCAAATATCCTGACCTCTGAAATAGCTATAGATAAAACAGTTATGCTCCGACAGCTCTTCAACCGTCGTAATTGGGCCCTGTTCTTTCAAGTAGTCTTCAGATGCACACAGCTTGTAGCTAAATTCCATTAACGGTTTACCGACATAACCGGAATCAAATGGACGACTCGCTGCTCTAAAGCCAAGATCGAATCCATTTTCAATCAGATCGACGGGGGCATCATCAAGATGAATATCCAACTCTATTTCAGGGTATTCACGCATAAAATCTGCAAAAACGTGGCTTAGGTGCGAGATACCTAAAGCCATTGGCGCATTAATCTTGAGCTTGCCGCGGGGTAAATCTTGCGCCCCTTGGACAAAGCTTTCAGCGTCATCAATGCGCTCTAAAATCTCATGGCAATGGCGAAGGTAGCCCTCGCCTATAGTGGTTAGCTGTAACGATCGGGTAGATCGATGAATTAACCGCGCGCCGATTTCCGTCTCTAGCCGGCTGATCTCTTTACTCACCATCGACTTAGACAAGCCAAGCTCTTCAGCGACTTCAGTAAAGCTCCCCCGCTCTGCTAAGCGAATGAACAGCGACATTGCCCTAAGTTTATCCATAGTAGTTTCCAATATGTGAACAGTACGTTCATATTGTAGATATATATGAAACCTAGCAAGGCATTTATTCTGATTCTGTCTTTTACGATCTGACCTAATCAGGAGAAACCTATGTACACCTTGTATTACCTGCCCAACGCATGCTCACTCGCGACGCTGACTGTTTTGTTAGAGATGGATGCATCTGTCACCCTGATTAACAAAAACAGGGTTACTGACTTCTCTGCAATCAACCCTATGGGTAACGTCCCCGTGCTAATCAATGAGGGTAAAACGCTGACAGAAGGTGCAGCCATCATGCTTTACCTCTTGCGCTCTAAAGCCAATCAGCTGTTCCCTCAGGATGAAAAGGATCAGCAAAAAGCGATTCAGGACATTATGTTTGCCAATGCGACTATGCATCCCGCCTACGGCAGACTGTTCTTTATCTCTCAAAATATGAGCGAAGGGCCTGAGAAAGATAAGGCCTTAAACGCCGCAGCAAACGCCATCAATAGCCTATGGGAATCAGTAGAAGCTGAACTAGAAAACCGCAGCTACCTCGGCGGAGAGTCCGTATCCGCAGCAGATATTATGCTGGCCGTTTATTCACGTTGGGGTGAGTATTTTCCCGTTGAGATCAAACTGGGTTCACGTACCACAGCTATGCTAAACCGCGTTGTTGAAAGACCGACATTTCAGCAAGCGCTGCTGATGGAGGCCGATAATGACAACTAACCCTGCCATAGATGATGACTTCACCATGATTCGGTCCATCATCAACAGCTACTTTACGGGTTTGTATCAGGGCAATAGCAGCCAACTGAAAGCGATCTTTCACCCAACGGCCATGCTGAAAAGCCCAGGTAATTTCCGTTCTCTTGAGCGCTGGCTGCAAGATGTCGAAACCCGAGCAACTCCCGAGTCACTTGGACAACCATTTAACTTTAAGATCCTGTCCATCGAGATCATCCAAGATCAAGCGATGGTCAAACTGGAATGCCCATTGTTCGATTATTTCTATATTGATTTTTTAGGCTTACTAAAGGAACAAGGCCGCTGGTTAATCGTAAACAAGATGTACACAGACATCGCTCAACCAACCGACATAGCTACCGTATAAAGCACTTACACAGAGAATGTTCTGACCAGTAACTCATCAGCAAGAGAATCTAAAATGCCATACGTGAATATCAAAATTACCGATGAAGGCGTAACACAAGCCGAGAAAAAGGCCCTAATCCAAGGCACCACAAAGCTACTACAAGAAGTCCTGAACAAAGACCCTCAATCTACCTTTGTGGTAATCGACGAAGTAAATACAGATAACTGGGGTGTAGGCTACGAGTCTGTCACAGAGAGAAGAAAGGGATAATCGAGTTCGTTAGAATCCAAACAATAAAACCGGCATATCGCCGGTTTTATTGTTATTGGGGGCTCTCAGTAGGATACTGCTGAGCAGAGTTAAAATCTACTCTGACCCCATTTATCACCATTTATCTAGGCAATAAAAGGTTATCAATATGCTTATTACGAATAAGCCTCTCTTTCCGGTTATTTACACCTTCTTTTGCGGCAATTTGATAATCTGCAGGTACGTCACTTTCAAATTGGGTTAGAGTATCGCGTACATCGCCTATTGAACCCAGTATCGAAAAATCTTCAATTGTCGCTAGAAAAGAGAATAAGCTAAACATATTAGATTTATTAAGCCAGTAAGATTTAGGATCTAAATCTAAATCCAATATATATTTTGAAGTATTCTCGAATTTCTCTATGAGTTGACTTTTTTGAGAAAAATCTTCTTTTAGCTCATCTAAGTACCTAGTTGCCAAATCATTCCTTGTATAAATACCACCTATATTTGTTGCCATCAAATTAAGGGAATACATCAAATGAATTTGACGACTAATTTCATAAGGGGTAAAAATACCACTCTCAATAATCAATGACTTAAAATAAGAGACTTCCTTTCCCTTTGCCCACTCTGTAAAGTCCTCAGGAATCGAAGGATCTAACAATAAAGAACTATCTTCATCATCATTTTTATCAAAAAGTATCTCACCAGTTAAATGCTTGGAAACAAGCATAAATTCAGATGAAGCGAACTCAGAAGATAACTTTTCAATAGCATTAAGGGAGTAAAATGTACGATTAAGCCTCTGAAAAATTTCTTTAATATCGGGGTCTTCATTATCGATATCAAGATCGATAATTGGAACTTGGTATTTTAGAAAACTTTCTTGCTCATAGTCCTCTAAATCATTAAAGAATCTAGAATCTACTTGAAACTTATTATTAATAAATTCAACGATTGAAGACATACGCTGTTGTCCATCAACAATGCATGACGTAGTCGTCATGGATTCTAAATCAATAGAACCTTTAGCAACAAAAATCTGAGGTATCGGGAAACCCATCAGTATTGTCCGGATAAAGTCAACTTTATGAATTTCGCGCCATACTAAGTTTCGTTGAAAATATGGTGATAAGATCAATCGTTTTGACTTTATTTCATTTGCTAGGTCAATAAGTTCTTTAGATCTTACTTGGTAACGAATCATATTCTGCTCTATTATTTTTAAATTCCGTGATACATTCAACCTGCTTACATTCAAAGAAATATTCTGAAGCATATATCGCTCCATTTATACTTTTAAAAAGGTCAAAGTATTCATTAGATATATTACGAAAAAAGTCTAACCATTTAGACTTCATCTCACAGTCTGGCATAAAAAAAGGATTAATAAACCCCTTCTTTAAGTTATTAATAAATTGTTTATTTGTGCTTTTACCACAATATTCTGGAAATACAGATAAATTTGTAAACCCATCAGTTACTTTATGTACTTCTTCTAAGTATTGGTTATAAAGGCCAAGATTAATAACTGATATATCTAAATCAGATTCACCTTCTGTGAACTTTGTTTTTTTAAAAAAACTGATTCCCGTTTTTGATGAACCTGTCACCTGAATTGAAGAAAACGGTGTAATCAACTCATTCTTAATTTCATTTTTGATTTCATACTCGATATCCTGCTTATCTTTAAAGATAAGTGTCTGGTATGATAAGAAGATCTTCCTAGCTAGATCAGCTTCATCCATTCCCGAATCGAGGTCTTTATTTAGGATGCCTATTATGTCCATTTATGTGATCCTACAATACCCCTAACTTTAGGCAGATAGCTTATCATATAGCGAGTTTTACGTAAGGGCGATTGCTTTCTATCAGTATTTGCTCAGATAACATCTAAATATACAACAAGTGACATACTACACACTGACACGGAGCTCTTTTATCTTTTCTAAATAAAAAAACCAGTATCCCCCTGAAACCATTCCAGTACAAAAAAACTACAGTTTCACCCCTATTCCATTATTCTTTGATCTAAATCCTTATCCTTCAATAGATACCAGCCTTCGCAGGTAATACGTTTTAAAAAGCCACCCACAAAAAAACCGGCACAAAAGCCGGTTTTTCAATCTTTTTCTCTAGCGACGCAGCCGCGTCCTAAAAGCGAAGCGTTCTCTAGCTGCGAAGCAGCGTCCTAACCACTATAAGCGAAGCGCTCTAGCCACTAGCATCTATCTACTTATGCGCCAAAGCATCCTCAGCCTTACAAAGCCCCACCTTCGCTTTCTCCTCTTCCAGAATCTCTTCTGGGAACTGAGACATAAAGCAGCAGCAGATGCCTTCGCCAATCATAGTGCGTGGGCCGAGTGGATGACCGATATGTTTGTAGACGCCGTGCGAATGACCATGCTCATGAGAATGGCCGTGTTCATGGCTATGTGAATGCCCATGAGAGTGCCCGTGCGAATGATCATGATGATGGTGATGACCATGTGAATGATCGTGGCTGTGACCATGTTCAGCATCAGGGTTGAATTCAGCATGGTGGTGGTGAACATCAACCTCACCTGCAGCCAAACGACGCTGGAAGGATTCCATTAGGGTTTCATCACCTTGTGGAAGATCATCCAGAATTTCACGCACACGGATCTCAAACGCGTCGATCACTTTGTCGTGATCGTTTAGGTACGGCGTTTTGATAAATTCGATCGCTTGGTTCTCTTCTGCCACTTTATCCACATAACCAAAGATGCGTTTGATCAAACGACCTGTGAATAGGAAGTAAGGTGCCACCACAATCTTTTTGAAGCCTAGCTTCATTAGACGTTCTAGACCTACGCCAACCGATGGGTAAGTTACGCCAGAATAAACTGTATCAGCCCATCCAAAGCCCATGTTCTCGTTGACGATACGGGTTAGTTTGGCCGCTTCGGCATTGGCTTCGGTATCCGATGTACCACGGCCAACAACCACCAGCATAGTGTCGTAAAGATTCTCTGGTGGGTTTTCTGGGTCTAAACCTAGGGATTCGTAGATACGCGCCTGAAAGGCTTCGATCATCGCTGGGTGAAGGCCTAGCTCTTTACCGTAGTGAACGTTTACGCCTTCGTTCTTTTCAGCGTAAGTTGTCAGTACAGAAGGGATATCATTTTTAGCGTGGGTTGCCGCAAACAGCATACCCGGCACGGCGTAGATATCTTCTACACCTTGCTCTATTAGGGAGTTAAGCCCCATATGAATATTCGGTGCAGAAAACTCTAAGAAACCATACTCTACCGGCATATCAGGGAAGCGTTTTTTTAACCCTTCCGCAACACGGCCAAACTCTCTTTCTGCATCTTTGTCACGGCTACCGTGACCGCACACCATAATACCTTTTTTAGGCACAGGGCTTTCTCCAATCATTCGTAAAACACATTGTTATTGTACGGACTTTTTTATCAAATATGAGCCCGTTTATAGATCATTCCAGTGTAAGTAATAACTCACTTATAACCCGTTTTAATTTCTGACACTGGTCTGCATTTTGGGTATCAACTAACCCACTGCGCAGCAAACAGTTTTTACTATCACGCTGTGCTTTATCAGCTGATAAATCACAGTTGAATTCGTCATCCAGAACAAGGCGGATCAGTATGCCCTGCTCGGCTAAAAATTGGTAAATCTGCTTCGCTTTTTCAGTGTCCAATTTAACCGTTAGAAACAGGCCATCGCACGATAAAAGCTCTGCATTAAATGTCCTAAGCAATGGCAGCCAAAGCTCTAAGGTTGCTTGCGCATTTTGGCTAATTTTCTGCCTAGCCTCAGCCTGCCATTTAGCATCATTCAGCGCAGCGATGGCCACAGCTTGGGCCGGACCATTTACCGCCCAAGGGCCTAGTTCCGTTTGTAACTGTTGCAGTATCTGTTGATTAGCAAAGGCAAAACCCAAACGAATACCGGCTAAGCCAAAGAACTTACCGAATGACCTCAGCACTAGGATATTACCTAGCTGCTTAAACCGATCATAATCACTTAAAGCACTCTGTTCAGGGCTTAGATCAATAAAGGCTTCATCCACAATAAGATAAGTGCCCTGCTGCATCTGCTCCGCCCAGCGATAGATCTGCTCCGGGGTAAATTTAAGCCCTGTTGGATTATTCGGATTGATCAGTAACAGGTGCATTGCAGAACCTGAATTTAGCTGCTGTTCGATACGTTGCTCAGCAGCTTTCTGATCAGTTGCAGGATAATAATTCAGCTCTCGCTTCTGCTGTTGCCAGCTGTAGCGATGTTCTTGATAACCACAATCGGGTAGCAGGATCGGTAACTCTTGCGACACTGACGGTAGCGCTGATGGCAATAACTCGATGATCTGTTGGGTGCCATTAGCCGCCACGCCCTCAGCGCCATAGTAGCTTCTAACCGCCGCTTTAAATTCAGCTGATTGATAAGGCAACTGCTGAAAGCAATGTTCGCTTATCTGAGGTACAGGGTAAGGTACTGGGTTGATACCTGTGGATAGATCCAACCATTCCTCTACCGGAATACCGTATTGCGCAGATGCCGAGATCAGATCGCCACCGTGAATCAGATCACTCAAGAGCTCACCCCTGAGGTAATCGCCGCCGTTAAGGCCAGTGTCACATAAAGACCTATACCCCACAGCATGAGTACGCGGTTTACCAATGCGCAGGCATCTTCGATACTTTTTGCCGAAGGTTGATCACCTTCCAAGGGGCCTAGTGGTGGGCGCTGCTGTACTTCACCGTGATAAATAGCTGCACCACCTAAGGAAACATTGATCGCCCCAGCACCTGCGGCCATCACTGGGCCAGCATTTGGGCTCTTCCACGTTGGCGCTTGCTGCTTCCAGCTATCCAGTGCGATCTTGGTTTCACCCACCAGTGCATAACTTAGGGCGGTTAGACGTGCTGGGATAAAGTTCAGCAGATCATCGATACGCGCTGCGCACCAACCAAAATGGAGGAAGCGTTCGTTTTTGTAACCCCACATGGCATCCAGCGTGTTGCTCAAGCGATACAGTACTACGCCAGGAATACCTAACAGGCAGAACCAGAAGATTGCCGCAAAGATCGCATCAGCACCGTTCTCTAATACCGATTCTGTTGCTGCAGAGGCTACCGATTTTTCATCTAGCTCGGCGGTATCACGGCTAACAATCATCCCTACAGCGGTGCGAGCGCTATCCAGATCACCTTGATTCAGCGGTTTAGCAATGGCTAAAGCATGGCTGAGTAAGCTCTGCCAACCGATCGCTAAGTACAACACTATTCCGCCGACTACCGCAGAAAAAACCGCCGAACCTGACAACAACAGATCAACAATCAACGCGGCGCAAGTTAACGGTATAACAGCCAATAACCAAGCAATAATACCGGATCGCTTCTGTCTGTTTTTAGCCGCAGTCCCCTGATTTAATCTCTTCTCTATCGCTATGGCTAAATTGCCAAAGCCCACCAGCGGATGGAATCGCTTAGGCTCTTTTAGGAAGTAATCTAACAGCAGCGCGATTAATAAACTTAAAGCGATGCTCATGCGGGTTCACCAGCCTTTTCATCTAAGCCATTTGCTTGTAGCTCAAGCAGGCTAAGTATCTTTTCTAATGGCATCACCGCTTCGACTTCATCCGCTAGACGGTTGATTTGTTCTTCACGGAACGCTGGGTAATCAAAGCTATTCTGCTGATCCAAACCAGCCCAATCTAGCCACGCTTGTAGTAGTTCTGGTTGATCAAATACACCGTGTAGATAAGTGCCAAGCACCTGATCACTTGGATCACGCACACCGTCGGTGTGGATAATCCCATCAACATCCAACTCAAATAGCGGGTTATCTAAGGCTTCACCGCTACTGATACCGGCATGGATCTCGTAACCCGTCACTGGGGTATCTGTACCGCAAAGCACGCCTTTAACATTACGCAGCATCTTATTGCCAGTCAGCGTGGTTTCCATCGGTAGAATTCCCAACGCTTCGCTAGAACCGGCTGTGGATTCGATCTGTTCAGGATCGTGAATCCACTCCCCTAGCATTTGATAACCGCCACAGATACCGATTAGCTTGCCGCCAAAACGTAGGTGACGCTCAATCACTTTGTCCCAGCCATTCTCTTTTAACCAGTTAAGGTCGCCACGGACATTCTTACTGCCCGGCAGAACGATAAGGTCTGCTCCGGTAAACTGTTGTGGATCACGGATAAACTCGCAATCCACCTGCGGATGCATTCGCAGTACATCAAAGTCGGTATGGTTACTGGCGCGAGGGTAGATAGGTACAACCACTTTGAGTTGTTGCTCACCGTTGCTCTTTTGCTGCTGATTAACCGCGTCTTCCGCCTCGATATGCAGATTCATTACGTACGGAATTACACACAAAACAGGTACGCCGGTTTGTGCTTCCAACCAATCCAACCCCGATTGCAGCAGACTAACATCACCACGGAAACGGTTAATTACAAAGCCCTTAACACGGGCCTTTTCGGAATCAGAAAGCAGTTCATAAGTCCCCAACAGATGAGCAAACACACCACCACGATCGATATCTGCAACAATAATCACCGGGCAATCGACTGCCTCGGCAAAACCCATATTAGCGATATCATGCTCACGCAGATTGATCTCGGCCGGACTACCCGCCCCTTCGACAATCACAGCGCTGTATTTCTGCTGTAACTGGGTGTGGCTTTTCACCACTTCGGTTAGTAGCTTAGGCTTAAACGCGTGGTACTCGGTCGCCTTCATATTGCCGATGGCTTTACCGTTAAGAATCACCTGCGCACCAATATCACTGTTCGGTTTTAACAGTACAGGATTCATCTCTACTGAGGCTGGTAGATAGCAGGCTTCAGCCTGTACCGCCTGAGCACGACCGATCTCACCACCCTCTGCGGTTACCGCGCTGTTAAGCGCCATGTTCTGTGGTTTGAATGGCGCAACAGAGACTTTGTGGCGAGCAAGAATACGGCATAACGCGGTAACGACGATGCTCTTGCCGGCGTCAGACGTGGTGCCTTGAACCATAAGGGTGTGCGGATTTTTAAAGGTGCTCATTTCAGATCCTATGCTCCGCACGTAAAAGGCAGCTAACATCCGCCGAAACCTGCTTGGAACAGCTAAAAGATAAGCCCAAGAATGTTTTGTTATTTAAGTTCGTCATTAAATCAAAGCACATAATTAAAATATCGAGACGGGGGCGTCTCTCCTACATTGCGGACTCTTGCTGTTCATCTAATTCAAGCAACAGATCTTGGAGTCGCTCGGAGTAATCTCCCGGTTCCTGCCATAAGCCACGTTGAGTTGCTTCTAATAACCGCTCTGCCATTTCTTCTAGGGCATGGGGATTATGCTGCTCTAGGAACTCGCGGTTCTGTTGATCAAATACCAGTGCATCGCTGACCTTCTCGTACTGATAATCGGCGATCAGGTTAGTGGTGGCGTCGTAAGCAAACAGGTAATCGACGCTGGCGGTCATCTCGAACGCGCCTTTATAACCATGTTCCTGCATGGCATTGATCCATTTAGGGTTCAGTAGGCGCGAGCGGATTACACGGTTCAGTTCTTCTTTTAGAGTGCGGATCTTTGGCTTTTGCGGGTTAGAGTGATCACTGTGATACACCTGTGGAGCTTCACCACGATAGACTTCAACCGCGTTACTCATACCGCCTTGGAACTGGTAGTAATCATCGGAATCTAGCAGATCGTGTTCGCGATTATCTTGGTTCTGTACCACCGCTTCCAGTTGCGACAGCTGATGCTGAAACGCCTGCGGTGCAGCCACGCCATCACCTTTTTGATTACCGTACGCGTAACCACCCCAGTTTAGGTAAGCCTCCGCCAGATCGCTTTTCTGTTCCCAGCAGCGTTCATCGATCAAGCCCTGTAAGCCAGCGCCGTATGCGCCCGGTTTGCTACCGAAGACACGGTAACTTGCCTGACGCTGTGCTTCCTCCGAAGACACACCTTGCTCTAAAAGCTCCTGCTCACGCTTGTGGATATTCTGCGCGATGGTGTTGCTATCACCCGGTTCTTCCAACGCAGCAATCGCTTGCACAGCTGAATCGTAAAGCTTCATTACATTAGGGAAAGCATCACGGAAGAAGCCGGAAACTCGCAGGGTAACATCCACTCGTGGTCGGCCTAATAGCTGCGAGCTAAGTACTTCAAAATCGACGACACGATTCGAGCCCGGCGCCCAGATAGGTCGAATACCCATCAAGGCAAAGGCCTGAGCTATATCATCACCACCAGTACGCATGGTCGCTGTACCCCAGACCGATAAACCAAGAGTACGCGGATAATCACCGTTTTCCTGAAGATGACGTTCGATCAGCGCTTGTGCGGAACGCTCGCCAATCGCCCATGCAGCAGGAGATGGGATAGAACGATTATCCACCGAGTAGAAATTTCGACCTGTGGGCAGGGTATCTAAACGGCCACGAGTCGGCGCACCACTTGGGCCAGGGTTAACAAACTCACCGCCTAAGCCTGCGATAAGCGATTCGATCTCAAGCTCGGCACTTTGCAATAACGCTTTGTGGATAGTGGCACGGGCATAAGCAAGTTGTTTTGCTGTTCTGGGTAGATCGCTTAAGGTTTCTAGCGAATTATCTGCCAAGACATAGTCTGTTACTAACTGAGCCGCGAAGAGTTCCAAACGCTCACGGGTATCAGCCTCACTGCGCCAATCATCTTGGGTAAGTTCAGCGAGTTGGGCTGGTTTTTCACCTAGCCAGTTTTTACTGCCTGCTTCTAGTGGATCAAAAGAATCGTTATCTACTTGTAGATTCAGATCCTGTACTAAGTTATGCAAAATACCCTGACTATCGGGATCATCACCCCGTGGCAGACGTAGCAACGCCACTAACGTATCTGCTAATTTTGACGTTTCCGGCAATTCACCTAGACGATGTAGACCATGACGGATCTGCGCCTCTTTGATATCACAGAGGTAGGCATCCAGTTCGTTTAGAACGGTGTCTTCATCATCGAACGTTTGGCCTAGCTCTTCTAACAGGTGAGTATTCTTAACTTGCTTCAGGATCTCATCACGCAGCCATTGCTGACGTTTATCATCCATCCCCATCGCTTGATAATACTCATCCACCAGCCCTTCCAGTACTGCCATTTCGCCGTA
Source organism: Neptuniibacter sp. QD37_11 (assembly GCF_047778105.1). Lineage (NCBI taxonomy): Bacteria > Pseudomonadati > Pseudomonadota > Gammaproteobacteria > Oceanospirillales > Oceanospirillaceae > Neptuniibacter > Neptuniibacter sp. QD37_11. Next base: position 2,518,483 of record NZ_CP180552.1, read on the forward strand.
GGTTTCGGCGCGAGTCATTGGCGGCATAAGATGATCAATAATCACCGCTTGGGTACGGCGCTTGGCCTGCGCACCTTCACCGGGATCATTGACAATAAATGGGTAGAAGTGCGGCATTGGCCCTAAAGCGATATCCGGCCAACACTCTTCTGATAGCGCACTACCCTTACCCGGCAACCACTCTAAGTTACCGTGCTTACCTACATGCACTACCGCATCCACTTGATAGCACTCGCGCAACCAGAAATAGAATGCTAGATAGTTATGCGGTGGGATTAGATCAGGATCATGGTAGTTAGCCACCAGATCGATATTAAAACCACGGGCTGGCTGGATACCGATAAAGGTTTCACCTAAGCGAATACCGGAAAGCATCAAACGGCCATCACGGTACTTAATATCCTGCTGTGGCGCGCCCCACTGATCGATCACCGCTTGTTGGCAAATCTCAGGTAGTTGAGCAAAACAGCGCTGATAATCTTCCAGCGACATACTCTGCCAGCACGGCAGGTTGTGCAGGGTATTCGGGTTATTCGTTACTGCACCTAGCAGTTCCTGAATCAGGGCATCGCCATTTTCAGGAATATCCTGCAGTGGATAACCTGATGCTTCCAACGCTCTTAGAATATTCACAGCAGAAGCTGGAGTATCTAAACCTACACCATTGCCGATACGGCCATCTTTGGTTGGGTAGTTGGCCAAAATCAGCGCGATGCGCTTTTCAGGATTGGGCTTGTTTGCTAGCTGAGCGAACCTAAGCGCTAACTGCGCCACAAAACCTGCGCGTTCTTGATGGAGTTGATAACGCACCACTGAAACTTGGCTGCGCTCATCAAAGTGATCTTCGGTTTTAAAGCTCAACGCACGGGTATGCACCCTGCCATCCATCTCTGGCAGAACCACCTGCATGGCGATATCACGGCTACGTAAACCTTGCGAGTGCGTTAGCCAATCCTCTTCGGTACTACTAGAAAGAACCAACTGCAGAACAGGTACTTTACGTACAAACGGCGAGTAGAACTCGCTCGGTTGCGAACACAGATCAGGGCTTGCAACAGTATTCGAGGCAAACCCTGTGCTGTTGATAATCAGGCTGGCACCGCTCTGTTCCAGTAGTGCATTCACTAGCGCTAAGGATTCCGCATCTTTAAGCGAGGCAATTGCGATTGGTAATGGTGCTAAGCCGTTGCTTTCTAGCTGTTCGATCAATTGATCAAACATGCGGGTATTGCCACTTTGCAGATGGCTACGATAGAACAACAATAGCGCTACCGGCCTATCAACGTCGCTCTGCCGTTGTTGCCACTCTGGAAAAGTCGCTGCCTGCACAGTATTTTTTGATGTGTTACTAGCAGCCGGCAGATAGATCATGCATTTAGGTAGCGGTCTTGGCTCATGCCACAGACGCTCTTGTTGCAGGTATTGATCGGTTAAACAGTTCAGCAGTTGCAGACTGTTATCTACACCGCCTTCACGAAGGTAGCGCCAGATCCGCATCGCTTCGCTATCGGTTACAGAACTAGCGGAGAACAATTCTGGATCAGGGGTATCATCCCCCGGCACGATGATTAGCGTTCGGCTACTGTCAGCTTGCGCCCATGCTTGCAGGCGTTCGAAGCCATACTGCCAGTAACTCGCACCACCTAAGAGCGACAACACAACGACTTTGGACTGTTCCAGCACCTTGTGCTCATACAGATCATAAGCAGCAGGTTTTAGCAGCTGCATCCAGTTGGCTAGACGAACCGATGGTTGATCTTCAATCTGCTCATCCGCAAAAAGGCACGCAGCATCGGACAGCGCGGCAAGCGAGCTATCGGCTGCAGAGAGGATGATCATATCGGCCGGTGTCTGGTTTAAGTCGATGATGCCTTCATCATCGACAAACCCGCCCGGTTGCGCTGCTAATAGGTGCATAAATAATCAGTCGTTAGTGGCTAGAAACCAGAATTAAACCAATGCTTCTTCAAGCGCGGCTTTGATGGTTGCTTCGTCGATGCCTTTGCCGATAAATACCAACTGAGTTTTCGGCTCATCGTTGCCCCATGGACGATCGAAATACACATCCAAACGCTTGCCTACCGCCTGCATTACCTGACGCATCGGCTTACCTGGAAGTGCCGCAAAACCTTTAGCACGGAAGATATTAAAGTCGCTTAGCAGACCTTTCAGAATAGCTTGCAGCTTGTCGCTATCCACTTCACCGATAGATATCACGAAAGAATCAAAGTGATCGTGGGCATGGTCGTGATCATGGCCGTGATCGTGGTGATGATCGTGGTGGTTGTGTACCGCTTCGATACGCTCTTCTGTAGCGCAGTCTAGACCCATCAGCATCTCAAGATCCGCTTCACCGTTGCTGATGTAAGAGGTCTTAACTTCAGCAGGCACTTTAGCATTTACAACCGCTTCAACCTGAGTGCGTTGCTCTTCTGCGAGTAGATCGTTTTTGCTCACTACAACCAGATCCGCAGCACTTAGCTGATCTTCCAGAAGCTCTTTCAAGCTTGGATCATGATCTAGGCTCTCATCCGCTAAACGCTGCTCTTGAACTTTAGCTTCGTCGTTAGCGAAACGACCCGCTGCAACCGCAGGACCGTCAATTACAGTGATGACCGCATCAACGGTGCAGTACTCTTTAATGCCCGGCCAGTTGAATGCCTGAACGAGTGGTTTAGGTAGCGCAAGACCACTGGTCTCAATCAGGATATGATCGATATCGTCACGACGCTCAACTAGCTGCTGCATAACTGGCAGGAACTCTTCTTCTACTGTGCAGCAGATACAGCCGTTCGCTAGCTCGTAGAAACCTTGTTCGCCCTGTGCACCACCTTCTGCTGCAGACTCATCTTCACAATCAAGAGGACAGCTACGTAGCAAGTCAGAGTCGATATCCAGCTCACCAAACTCATTTACAATCACGGCGATACGCTTGCCTGCCGCTTGTTTCAAAACACTAGATAGCAATGTTGTTTTACCGCTACCCAAAAAACCTGTTACTACCGTGGTTGGAATCTTATTCAGTTGCATAACTATTACTCTGTTGTCTCTTTAACAAGTTTTGCTTTGTGTTCTTTCTTGCGGAATACGTGGGCCTGATCCTTGTCGTACAGATAGGAATCGGCAAAATCATCGGTATCCAATACGTGACCGACCAGAATCAAAGACGTACGGGTAAAACCCTTTTCGCGAACTTTAGCGACAATATCACCCAAAGTTCCGGTCACTTTATCCTGATCAGGCCAAGAGCTGCGATAGCAAACCGCTACCGGGCAATCTTCGCCATAGTGTGGAATCAGCTCTTCAACAATCTTATGGATACGGGTGACACCCAGATGGATCGCCAAGGTGGCACCGCTTTGCGCTAGCTGAGGCAAACGCTCACGCTCAGGGAACGGCGTTTTACCTTCATAGCGGGTCATGATGATCGTTTGAGATACACCGGAGAGTGTTAGCTCTTTCTTCAGATAAGCGGCAGAGGCAGCCACCGCACTCACGCCCGGAATCACTTCATAATCGATCCCTTCGGCTTCTAGGCGGCGGATCTGTTCGCCGATAGCGCCATAAAGCGATGGATCACCACATTGAAGGCGGGCAACGTCCTTACCCTCTTTATGTGCTTGAACGATATGATCGGTAATCTGATCCAGATCGATCGTTGCGGTATCGATGATCTTCTCCGCTTTGCCTTCAACCGCTTCCAGTACTTCACGTGGAATCAGAGAACCGGCATAAAGCACCACTGGGCACTCTTGCAGTACACGATGACCTTTCAGGGTCATTAGCTCAGGATCACCCGGACCTGCACCGATAAAGTAGACTGTCATAATTAAATCCAATAATAGGAAGTTTTGTCTGTGGGAGCGGCTTCCAGCCGCGAAATTTCGGCGCAAGATGCGCCTCCCACAAATCTAATTCACCAAACCTAGTTACAACTTCTTTGAGTAACCGCGCGGGGTGTAGACCCACTCTTTTGAGCCATTGACGATATGGCGAGATTCGCTGTTACCGACACTTACTAGTGTGAACATATCCACATCTTTAGCATCCAGCTCACCTAAGGTAATAATACGGATCGACTCATCTTCACGAGTTAATTGGCGACCTAGTAACACTGGCGTTTCCGCAGGGCGATACTGCAGCAAGATGTCGCGGGCATGATTCAGCTGCCAATCGCGCTTTTTGGATACGGGGTTGTAGAAAGAGATTACAAAGTCACCGCTACCTGCACTGTGGATACGTTTCTCGATTGTTTCCCAAGGGGTTAACAGATCAGAAAGCGATACCGTACAGAAGTCATGGCCCAACATTGCACCAACGCGGCTGGCACCCGCCTGCATTGCCGAGATACCTGGGATCACTTCGATATCCACATCTAGCCATTCAGGATGATCTTCTTTGCCCTGTAACTGTTGATCCAGCAGCTCAAATACCAATGTCGCCATGGCATAGATACCGATATCGCCACTGGAGATCAGTGCGGTGGTTTTACCGCTTGCCGCCAGATCTAAAGCTAAACGCGCGCGACCGATCTCTTCGCCTAAAGGCAGATCATGGTGCTGTTTGTTATCACAAACATCGCCCAACAGATCTAGATAAAGACCGTACGCGACTAGATCGGAGCTTGCTTTGATCGCTTCCAAAGCTTTTGGCGCTACAAGCTGTTTATCACCCGGGCCTGTGCCCACTACAAATAGTTTTGACATTAAATTCTCTTTATTCGGCTATTTGCCTGAATAGCTTCTGGCAATTGCACAGGTAGCTTTCTTCGTTTTCTGTTTATTCAAGACCAGCTCAGGCTGTTGCCCAGTCTGCTGCTTGGCACTCAATAGGGCTGCTGATTCTGCTACGCCATAAACACCTACAGTGTTGAACACATACTCGGATCGAGTGCTCAGCAGCGGTTCCATCTCTGATAGCTGGTTTTTATCCCAAGTCTGATAAGGCTTATCGAGCTTTTTAGCCAACTCAATTAAGCCAACCTCGTCTGCTTTAATATCGATGCTGCTGATAGAACTCACTTGATCTAAGCTCAGGCCCGACTGTTGAAGACATTCCATTAGCAACCGTTCCAATTCATCCACAGGGCAACCACGTTCGCAGCCCATACCGACGCTATAAACTGGATTTAGGTAGCCATTGGCTGTGGTTATCACCGGCTGGGCATTTAATAGCTTCGAGACTTCTAAAGCCCAATTATTGGCTCCACCTTCGTGACCTGATAACAACGGAATTACAAACTGCCCCTGCTCATCAATCACCAGTACGGGCGGGTCTTGATATTTATCCTGTAGCACCGGTGCTAAACTGCGCATAACAATGCCAGTGGCACAGATAAAGATCAGTCGATCACCGTTTTTAAAAAAGCCCTGAACTTGCTCCGCAAAAGGTTGCGGTTTATACACCACATCGGCTTCAATCGAGGATCTAAGACGCTCAGCGAGGCTTTTTCCAGCCTCTGTAAGAGCGATGATCTTGGTTTGACGAGAAGCCATTAGCGGCTATTCCTCTCACTACGAGTAATCACAAACAACGAAAAGTAAGGGCCCGCTTCAGCTTCCAGCTCACTAATATCGTTCACAATACGTTGATTATCACGGCCGATATATTCCAAATACTGGGCATCTTCTGTGCGCCCGCTATCAGCCAGTAATTTAAGTAAACGAGGGCGTGCCTGACCCGCTTTCATAATCACCAGCGAATCATTTTGTTTAAGTGCGGCAAGAATCTGTTCGTCAGAATGACGACCATTAACCACTGCAAAGGACTCTTTCAGCATAGTGAGCGGATGAACTAGAGTGGCTGCGGCGGCATTTACCGAGGTAATGCCCGGTACAACTTCGCAGGTAAACCGATCTTGTAAACGTTCCAATAGATAACTGAATGAGCCGAAGAACAGAGGATCACCTTCACACAGGAAGATCACATCTAAGCCCTGCTCTAGTTGTTCAGCAATCGCCGCTGCGCCCTGATCATAAGCCTCATTCGCTTTGTTGCGATCCGTCGACATCGGCATATAGATAGGAATACCCGATTGCGCTGTTGTCGCTGAATAGATGGCATCGGAAGCGATATTCTTCGCTTGTGATTCGCCTTTATCATTCACCAGATAGCTGATCACATCAGCGCTCTGAATCAAACGCCAAGCTTTCACTGTTAATAACTCAGGATCACCTGGGCCAACGCCAACACCGATAAATCGGCCTTTCACCAGATTCATACAACATCTCCGGTTTTAACAAACTTAAACAAATTAACCGGTAAATTCGGTCGATACATCAACTGCCCTGCTAAAGTTTCACCACGACTTACGGCCACTTGGGTGGTTTCCAATTGGCTATCTTCGGCTAACGAGCGTTCTTGCCAGAACTGCATCAGTAGCTGTTTGGTATTTTCAGTGACCGCACTCGCCACCAGTACACCATCTTTAGGCAGTAAGGCCCATATTTCGGCAAGCAACTGTGGCAATTCACCATCGCTACCACCAATAAACACTTTGTTTGGCAAAGCGAGCCCTTCTAATGCTTCAGGCGCGCGCCCTTCAACAATATTAAGATTGCTTACCACGCCAAAACGCTGGCGGTTCGCTTCTAAGCAACTTAGGCGATCTGGGTGATGCTCTATCGCATTCACGGTCGCTAGCGGCTGCCAATAAGCAAGCTCAACGGCTACGCCACCACAACCCGCACCTATATCCCAAACCTGATCATCACGGCTTAACTGCATCAACGAGAGAATCGTAAGTCTGACCTCGCGTTTACTGATCATCCCTTTACCCGGTTTATCTGTATCAGTAATAAAGTGCTGATCAGGAATACCCGGAAACTCAGGTAGGTAACCTTGGTTTGAACCCGGTTCGATAAGGGTCAGATGCAGTGGATCAAACTCATGATCTGCTTCCAGTAACTCCGATGCAGAGAAACGGCGAATCTGCTCGTCTGGATAACCTAAGGTTTCCAATACGGTCAGCTGTGCTTGTGGAAAACCTGACTCAACACAGTGTTGAGCAAGCACCTGAGGATAACTTTTACTGTCCGTCAGGATCAGCAACGACTGATTCTGGCGTAAACGTGTTTTCAGCTTTTCGACCGGACGACCGTGCAGGCTTAATACTTCTAAGTCCTGCAGGGCCAGACCCAAACGGTGGCAGGCCATCTGTAAGCTCGATACCGCTGGATAGAATCTCAAATCTGACTGGGAAAAATAGCGGCTAAACCAACGACCAATGCCATAAAACAGTGGATCACCGGAGGCTAGAATCATCACTGATTTTTCTTCAGCAAGAACGCCCTCAACCAGTTTTTTCAGTTCAGCTAGTTTTGGCAGTTCCGTGGTAGCGTTATCTGATGGCATCAACTCTTTGATGGTCGCCAACTGACGCTCAGAACCGATCACCAGATCAACCTGTGCTAAAGCCTGCTGCGCATCCGAAGACAGTTCAGCCAGATGAGAAACACCTAAACCAACTACGTGGATCATTAATAATACTCCCCACGATTACAACGCAGCAGAGCATTACAACTGGCGGCTGATACAGCACTACCACCCTGACGACCCAGCAGCGTTATACATTCAATGTCCAGTTGCTCGTGAACATCCCACAATGCTTGTTTGGACTCAGCAGCACCGACAAAACCCACCGGCATACCGATAATCAACGCAGGTTTTTCTGCGCCCTTTTCGATCATCTCTAACAAACGAAACAATGCAGTAGGCGCATTGCCAATCACCACGACACTACCGGCCAAAGAATCACGCCATAGCTCTACCGCCGCCATAGAACGGGTCTCACCCGTTTGTTTTGCCAGTTCTGCAGTACGTGGGTCATTCAGATAACAGCTAGGTAAACGCTGAATCATGCGTTTAGTGATTCCCTGACGTACCATCTCGACATCACAGAGGATTTCGCACTCCTGAGACAGCGCAGCCATACCTGTTTCACAAGCATTTTTACTGAAACGCACCTGTTCCGCTAACTCAGGCATACCTAAGCTGTGCACAATACGCATCACAACTTGTTGCTGCTCGCGATCGAAGTGGCTTAGCTCCGTTAGCTCGCGAATCTGTCGAAAGCTATCTTTCTCTATCGCCTGTGGATTAATTTCGTACTCAAACGCCACGCTGTTTCTTACCTACTATCATCTAGACTCGTTAACTAGTGTTCTGACGGCTTCTACACAGCCGTCTATCTCTCGGAATATCCGATCCGCTTCAGGAAGTTCTGGGCGCTCTAACATAAACACATCTACGCCCAACTCTCTGGCAGCACTCAACTTGGCTTCTGTTGCTGCGCCGCCACTATTTTTACTGATCAGCAGATCAATCTGATGATGCGCTAACAGTGCCTTTTCATCCTGATGATTAAACGGCCCAATCGCTTTTAACCATTGCATGCTTTCCGGTAATTCAGCTTGCGCAGGTGCAGCTGTGCGGAACACCTGCGTCTGACCATTACGTTGTGCATAAACGCCAAACTGATCGATCACCGCTTGGGATAACTGCCCCGCCGTCAAAAGCACCGACTTATAGCTTTCTGCTGCCGCAACCAGTGATTGCATATCAGCAAAGCTACGCCACTTATCACCCTGCTGCGCTTGCCATGCTTCGCGATGGAAACGCCAGCATTCAATTCCAAGCTGTTTAGCGGCATTCACCGCAGTAGTGCTCATCGTTTCGGCAAAGGGATGGGTCACATCTAGAAGAAGACCGATCTGCTCCTCTTTTAGATAAGTATCCAATCCACCGTATTGGCTAAAACCACCTGAGATTACTTCGCAAGGTAGCTGCGGAATTCTCACCAAGCCAGCCACGCTATAGATCACGCGGTTATCACCTAATAGTCCTTGCTGATCTAGGCCTTTAACCACTTTGCGCGCATCTGAGGTGCCTCCAAGAATCAGGATATTCACTGCTGTTCTCCATTCAGGCTACCCGATGTATCTCGGTTAGAAGCTTTACCTTGAGCATGCCCGACAAAGTTGCCTTTTCGATCCGTGGCCCACACTTCGATCTCTACTTGAGGTTGAGTTTTATGCACAACCTCTTCTGCAACCAGCAACGCCTGTGTACAAACCGCTTGTGCCAGATCGATCTCGGCTTCCTGACACAGTTTCAGTACTTCCATACTGGTATTTGCGTTGTGGATCTTCTCCAACAACGGTGCATTAGCACCCAGCTTCTCAGCCAACATCGCCATATGTTGAAAATCGATGCTGGAGCTGCGGCTATTCAGATCCATATGACCGTTCGCTAGTTTGGTCATCTTGCCAAAGCCGCCACAAATACTGAGCTTCTCTACAGGCTCTTTACGTAGATGCTTAAGTAAAGCGCCAACAAAGTCGCCCATCTCAATCAGGGCCATATCATCCAAGTTGTAGTGCGCTTTAATAGCAGCTTCACTGGTACTGCCGGTCGTTGCTGCCAAGTGTTTAGTTCCGTTGGCTTTGGCAACATCCACCCCTTGGCGGATAGAGGCGATATAAGCAGCACAAGAGTATGGCCGGACAATCCCTGTTGTCCCTAAAATCGATAAACCACCGATAATGCCAAGGCGTGGATTCATAGTTTTAAGGGCAATCTGTTCGCCCTTTTCTACGCCCACAGCAACCTCAAAACCACCTTCGTAGCCATAAACATCAGCGGCTTTTTGTAGATGCTCAGTCATCATCTTGCGTGGTACCGGGTTGATCGCAGGCTCACCTACATCAAGTACCAAACCTTCGCGCGTCACTGTGCCCACGCCTTCTGCGGGTTTAAATGCTACACCCGCTTCTTTAGTCAATCGAAGCTCAACAAAGACCGTTGCACCATGGGTGACATCAGGATCATCACCGGCATCTTTAATGGTTGCGGTTCTAATACCCTGCTCATTTTCTAACTGTTGATAAGCGATAATCTCCAGCTCTACCAACTGCCCGCGAGGCAACAAGACTTCTACATTTTCTGGCTCTTTGCCTGCTAACAACGCTTGAGATGCAGCTACACAACATGCAGTCGCACAGCAACCGGTGGTTAAACCGCTGCGCAACTCTGGCTGTTGATTTTCGCTACTCTCAGGCCACACGTTCTTATATTTCCTCTAAATTACCGCTAAAAATTGCGGCGATCGCTTCTGGGTTCGACGCAAAAAACAGATGTAGATAACTCGCCGTTAAACCTTTCTCTCGGTAGATCGCTTCGCCCGGTGCTGGGTGACGCTGACGACGACCATGTCCTACCGGTTCCGGTGTATCAGAACTACGCGAACGGTGATGAGCATGTGCCTGAACCTCACCTTCAGGTAACATCGCCGTTTGCATCCCTTGGCAACCGCGTTTACCGCGCATAGCCCCATGGCCTTTGAGAATTCCAGTCATAGGACGGCAGTTATCTTCTAGATCGGTAAGATCTTCAAGGCAGTAGAGGAAGCCGCCGCACTCAGCCAAAATCGGTTTGCCCGCTGAGTGGAACTCACGGATCTGCGCCTGCATGGTTTGGTTGTCAGATAGCGCCTGTGCATGCAGTTCTGGATATCCACCCGGTAACCATAAGCTATCAGCTTCTGGTAGTTCCTTATCATGTAGAGGCGAGAAGAACTTAAGCTCTGCTCCCATCTGCTCTAGTAAACGTAGATTGGCATCGTAGATAAAACTAAACGCTTCATCCTTAGCGATCGCTATGCGCTTACCTTCCAGCAGCGGTTCAACCTCAGGTATTTCTGCGCTGAAGAACTCTACTGGTTCAGGCAGGTTAGTAATCTGATTAATGTTTTCTAGCGGGCCTCTAATCCACTCGGCACCCAAACCAAAACGCTGCTCTAACTCGTCATAAACTTCTGCGGCCTGCACTAAACCTAAATGGCGTTCCGGTAAGGCAACCTCTGGGTCACGCGCCAATGTAGCTAGCAGAGGTAAAGATTCAGGCAGTGCATCACAAATCAATTGAGCATGACGCTCGGTGCCACAGTTATTGGCAATTAAACCGGCAACCGAAATATCAGAACGATAGTTAGCTAAGCCCATCGCAATCGCTGCAGCAGTCTGTGCCATCCCTTTTACATTCATAACGATCGCAACAGGGATATTAAAACGCGCTGCTAAGTCTGCACTGGAAGGTTCGCCATCAAACATGCCCATAGCGCCTTCAACCAAAATCAGATCGGCGGTTTTTGCTGCCTCATAGAGCTTTTGCTGGCAGTAGTTTTCGCCGGCCATCCATAGATCTAGCTGCTCGACATCCTGACCACTCGCCTGCGCTAAGATCTGCGGATCAAGATAGTCCGGGCCGGTTTTAAATACACGAACCACTTTACCCTGATCACGGAAATAACGTGCCAGTGCTGCTGTAATCGTGGTTTTACCTTCACCCGAGCTTGGTGCTGTTAGAAACAGTGCGGGGCAAAGTACAGATTGCTGTTCGGCCATTAGAATTCGATCCCAGCCTGCGCTTTAACACCAAGACGGAATGCATGACGCTCATCGCGAATACTGCTGATCGTATCAGCGATCTCTTCTAGACCTTCAGGCATAACACGACCGGTAATCATAACGTTCTGATTCTTCGGGCGATTTTGTAAGGCTTCGATAACCGGCTCTAACGGCAAATATTTGTATTTGAACATATAGCTAAGCTCATCAAATACCAGCATTTCATAGCTATCATCTTTAAGGTATTGCTCAGCTAGGGCCCAGGCTTTCTTCGCTGCCTCAATATCTTGAATTTTATCCTGCGTTTCCCAGGTAAAGCCATGGCCCATGACATTCCAGTCGATCAGCTCATGATCACGGAACAGCTTATATTCACCGGTCTCAGTACGACCTTTTACAAACTGGATAACCGCCGCTTTTTTTCCATGGCCGACACAACGTGCCATAGTGCCAAACGCAGAACTACTCTTACCTTTGCCGTTACCTTTCAGCAGGATAAGTACACCGCGCTCTTCAGTGGCTTGGGCGATACGCTTATCGATCACCTCTTTCTTTTTCGCCATGCGTTCCTGATGCGTTTTCATATCGGGTTCTTATGCTCCAGATAAAGATAGGTAAGTTGCATTTAATTCATTAGCGAAACGACGGCCTTTGCCGCGTTTCACTTGGCTGAGTTCGGTATCGATCCAGATCAAATCGCCACCTAAATCAATGCCATTTAAAGAGCTACTGCTGCGACCATCGCTTAATACATAGATAGCGACATCAAGCTCGGGCTGTTGTTTGCGCAGCTGCTGTAGATAAGTTCGCGCTTCAACAAAAGCTTCGCGCATAGGTGTGCCACCACCGGCACCCAGTTGATCTAACCAACTACGCAGCTCTTTAGGTGCTCTAATTCTAGAAAGCAGGTTTTTAACCTCGGTATTACCAAATCCAAACAGAGCAATCTGTTCACGATTCAAATACGCATTCTCTGAGATCTGCAGCACAGCAGCTTTTGCATAAGCAAAACCTTGTGCCTGCAAAGTGGAAGCTGAAGTATCCAACAAGACCAAGTGTAAACGATCTGCACTCTTGCCCTGCTTCTTAAACTGCAGCGCCTTCGGTGGCCAGTTAGGCAGGCTGCTCATTAAAGTCTTAAACCAGTCAGGACGACTGCTCAGTTCTGATGTTTGCTTAATGCCCTGCTTCTCGTGGTTGTGAGTCATCAGATCAGGAAGCTCTAGTGCAGTTTTCTCAGCCGTCTTCTGTTGTTGCGGCTTCATAGCCCCCCACTCACCTTCACCGGACTGTGGGCGATGACTATCGTCAGGGCGTTTAAAGCCTTGCTGATCTTGCTTAGGAGGTGTTGGCGGTTGCTGCGGAGGATTCTGCTCAGGCAAGACCTTACGGCGATGCGCTAAAACTAACTCTTCCACTGCATCGATATTCTGTAATGTTACTTCCGCTTGCTGATTCAGCGCCGCATGAGTTAACGCTGCTCGGTACCACACGATATCAGCACGCAGGCCATCAACCTGTGCTTGAGCACATCGCTCAGCAATATCTAAACGTAGCTCATCAGAACAAGTGACTGTTTGTAGCTTTTCACGAGCTGCCAAAATCTGATCAACCAGTTCAGTTTGCTGATCTGCATATTCAGCAATAAAGGCTTCAGGATTGCGATCAAACTGCTCGCGACGTTTTACAATCTCGACCCTCTCAAGCGGCGCATACTGGTTACTTAGATTTACCGAGAAACCAAAGCGATCATGCAACTGTGGGCGCAACTCCCCCTCATCGGGGTTCATTGTGCCAACCAATAGAAACTCAGAGCGGTGGCTATGGCTTATACCATCACGCTCTACGCGGTTTACGCCAGAGGTAGAAACATCTAACAATAGATCAACAAGGTTATCGGGTAGTAGGTTCACCTCATCCACATAGAGCACCCCACCGTGGGCTTTGCTCAATAGACCAGGGCTGAACTGCATCTTCTTATCGTTCAACACCTGCTCTAGATCCAGCGTACCCAACAGCATCTCTTCGCTTGCACCTAACGGTAGCGTCACGAACTCAGCCGCGACTAGATCATCCCCTTCCGCTTGAAGGTGATCGGGCAAAAGATCCGCCATACCGCGCGCTAGCGTAGACTTAGCACTACCACGAGGTCCACTGATCACCACCCCACCGATAGCTGGGTTGATCGCTGTAAGTATCAAAGCAAGCTTAAACTGCGCCTGCCCGCATACTGCTGTAAATGGAAAATGAGGCTTACTCATTCTGCTACCTTTAAGTTCCAGACTTCGCTGGAATGACTAAATTTGTTCTAAAGCTCATCGTACGCTGAGTATAGATGTTCGAGTACAAGGCAAATTTTTTCGAAAGAGCGGAGTCAGTGTGCCCCTTCGGGTATTACTGGTGTAAAGATTCACTCCGTTCACCCTAAAGGGCCGCTCTTTGAGCGTTGTGGCAGAAACTGCCGCTGAGCACTCAAGAAAAAATTTAACGCCGTAATCGGGCATCTAGGCCAGCGTACTATTGTTTTGGCCAATGTGCGTGATGTTCGTCGATAACAAATTTGTGTTTATGCTTCTGCTTCGGATGATAATGGGGATGCACATGTGGCTCTGGCCCCTCCCATCCTTCGTGTTCATGCTGATGATGTTCATCATGTACATGTGGATGAAGATGGTCCATCTCTGGATGCTCATGCCATAGATCATGCTGATCATCTTTCTTCCAAACCAACATTGCCGCAATCAACGCTACTGCGGCCAGCGCAGCTAAACCAAGAAAAGCACCGTCCATACCCAATCGGCTACCTAGCCATCCAGCAAGCAGATAACCTAACAACCACATACCGTGAGTCAGGGCGAAATTCGCTGAGAAGTAATCGTTTCGATCACTCTCTTGGCATGAGTTTCTGACTACTCGCCCGGTTGGTATAAGGATCAAACTTGTACCGACACCAATCACAAACCAGATTGGAAATAATCCCCAATACCCTGGACCGCTTAGCCCTGCTAACAGAACAACAACCAACAACCCTGCACCTATAAACATCACAGGGCGATCATGAACACTCTCAAGCAGTTTAGGCAATATAAACGCGGCTATCATTGAGCCTACGCCTGCTGAAAGCATCAGCAAAGGCACCTGTTCTTCGGATAAACCCAACACTGCACGTACATAAACAACCGTGTTTACGATGATCATCGCGCCTGCTGCAGAAAGCGCTAGATTGAGCAACAACACCGCCTGTAAGCGCGGCGTTTTAAGATAACTACGCACTCCAAAGCTAACCTTTTTCCAAACCCCACCGCTGCGATCGCTTACTGTATTAGCTGGAACAACCGCTAGTAGAAGAAACAACGCTGCGATAACAAAACCAACGGCATTCAACTCGAACAACAAGGCATAGCTAGTAAACAACAGTAAGAAAGCCGCTAATGCTGGGCTTAATAAGCTTTCCATCTCCATCGCTAAACGCGATAAAGATAGCGCTCGGGTATATTCTTTTTCATCGGGCAATACATCGGGCAATAACGCCTGATAGACTGGGGTGTAACCTGCGGCCATCGCATTCAGCAGAAACATCAACAGAAACAGCTGCCACGCTTCCTGACAGAACGGCATTAAAGCCACCAGCGCTGCTCGACCAATATTCAACCCTGCCAACCACCTCTTTCGTGGTAACTGACTGGCATAACCACCCACAACGGGCGCTACACAAAGGTAAGCGACCATTTTGATTGCTAGAGCTACACCCAATACCCAGCCAGCATCACTAGGATTTAGATCAAACGCCAATAGTGCCAAAGCAACCGTAGTCAGCCCTGTACCCACCAGCGAAACTAATTGACCAAGAAATAGCCAACGAAACGCAGGATTACTAAGGGGCTGAAAAATTTCCATTAAGCGCTTTCCAACTGCGGTTCAGCAACAGTTACAGCATTAAGTTTTGCATCTTTTAATCGCACTTCGCGAGTAGCCAGCTGGGCAATAAATTCTGAATCATGGGAGATGATGATCATTGCTTGCGGTAAGCCAAGCAGCGTATCGATCAGCCTTTGACGCGCTTCAGTATCTAAGGCATTACTCGGCTCATCCAGCAATAACACTTCAGGCTCCATCGCTAATACCGAAGCCAGCGTGATCATGCGCTTTTCACCACCCGATAGCTGGTGAGTTATACGCTCTTCAAAGCCTTCCATTCCTAACGAAGCTAAAGTATCGCTCGCAATCTTCAACGCTTCTTCACGGCTTTTGCCAAGGTTGAGTGGACCGAATGCTACATCTTCCAGAACCGTTGGGCAGAACAACTGATCATCTGGATCTTGAAATAGGAAGCCCGCGCGCGCACGAACATCGATGAATTGCTTTTCTTCACTGCGGGTTTCGCCAAACGCCCAAATCTCTCCGGCTTTAGCTTTCTTTAAGCCCACCAATAGATGTAATAAGGTTGTTTTACCCGCACCATTTGGGCCAGTTAATGCGACCCTTTCGCCTGCATTAAGAGTAAAATCGACGTTATCTAAAACCACTCCACGACGTGGGTAACGATAACTCAAACCGGTTACTTTAATTAGTGTGTTTTGTTCACTCATAAGAAATTCAATCCGGTTAGAATGCAAAGGAAAGGCACAAATACCGCTAAGAAGCGGTAATCTTCACTGCCTAAGCGCATATCATCAAACAGGTAAAACTGGCCTTTGTAACCACGGCACTTCATTGCATCCATAATCCGCTCTGAACGCTCTAACGAATGCACGAGCAACATGCCAATTAGATAACCAATCGAACGCCAGGTATGCATATCAGTGCGAAGTACAAAGGCTCGAGCCTGCATCGCTCTGCGCATCCGTTTGTACTCTTGGCCGATCACTTCAAGATAGCGCACAGTAAATAACATGAGATGTACTAGTTTATCGGGTACCCGAAGATGCGCTAATGCATGCCCTAGCGTGGTAGCGCTGATCGTGCCTACTAAAGCAAGCAGCGCTAATACCACAGCATGGGCCTTCAATAGAATCATGAGAGCATGAAAGAAACCCTCTTTACTCGCCGATAAACCAAACAGAGTAAACCAAGTTTCGCCGGGGGTGGTGAAAGGCAGCAGGATGATCAAGAAGATCATAAACATATCCATCGCGATCACACGACGAAGAGTACGTTTAACATTTAACTGCGCGAGCACCGCCAACATAAAGCCAGCGATAACGGCTGTTGTTAAAACAAAAAAGTTGTGCGAAAGCACTGTCGCAAACGCAAACAGTGTCACTAAGATAACGCGCATGCGCGGGTCAAGGCGATCAATCAACGATTGATCATGCTTAACCTTCTGCCCCTTCCATGAGGTGCCGCTATGCTCAAGAAACTGAGGCATGTTCCTTTTCCTACTGTTTCTCTTTCTGACGTTGGCGCCACCAGATACCTAAGCCGCAAAGTCCAAAGATATAACCAATACCACCCATCACATCTTGAAGACCCGCTTTCTCTTTATAAGCAGCCAATTCCTGACGCAATGGTTTAACCTGTTTTGCTACCGCTTTTTCGATCATCGCCTGCAGCGCTGCTTGATCACCATTAAACTTTGGAGTTTCACTACTATTGCCCGAAGCGCTCATTGCGACATTTCCGCCGGGTAAGCTATCTGGCAGTTCATCAGCCGGCAGGGAGATTTCAAGCACATGACCTGCACTCAGGTTGGCAAAGAAATGGTGATCAATTCGTTGCTGAGCCGAAAATACAAACAAGCCATCAGCGTCAGTTACGGTCTTACCGAGTTCATTACCAGCCGCATCAGATACGATAATTTCTGTACCCTCTTGAGCCATATCACCATTAGAAAAGCCAACTTCACCTTCTATCGTGTTACCAATAGCGTAAACACCACCGACAACATTATGGGCATGCGCACCTGAAGAAATCAGGGCAAATAGGAATACAAGTGGCGCTAATAACTTAGCCATAAGCGCGTTCCTCATCGAGACCAAAGAATTCAGGCTTCACCTTACGAATCAGCAACACAGCTGCCGCAGTGACAAAGCCCTCTACAATCATGACCGGAATATGCGCAACAAAGGTCGCTTTAGCTGCGAGCAAGAAAGCCTCGCCCGAAAGCATTAACGAAAATGCCACCATGATAGTAGTTATAACAATCGAACCTGCGCCACCGATAGCGCCCCAAGCGGCTGCCACTTTAGGTGACTGCGAACCAATTCCATGCCGGCAGAGGTAATACACCAACACCGCAGGTAACGCGATATTGACTGCGTTCACCCCTAAGACGAGGAATCCACCGAAACCAAAGAACACCGCCTGTAGAAACAGGGCAACTAATAGCGCAGGGAAAGCGGCCCAGCCAAGCGCTAAGCCGATCAATCCGTTCAGGATAAGATGCACACTGGAGAAACCAATAGGCAGGTGGATATAAGAAGCGATAAAAAAGGCGGCTGAAAGTACGCCTACCTGAGGAAGATGATCATAATCCATCTTCTTCAAGCCTAAGCCTACCCCAGCTACTGTCAAAGCAGCACCTGTTGCTAATACCGAACCCGACAAAGCGCCATCTACAATGTGCATCTTGGTATACCTAAATTATTTAACTGAGTGAGCCTGAACCCAAATTACAGCATCTTGGGATAGCTCTTTGCCTTTATGCTCTTTATCAGAGCCAACACCCAAGGCACAGAAACCCCACTGGCCCGCTTTAGGGATACCAAAAGTAAAGGTACCGTTCGCGTCAGCAAAGATTGTTTGTGTGATAAATGCGTCAGCTGGAACTTCCATATTAGCCTCTTTTGCGAAAGCGTTAGCTTTCATATCAGGCTCATAGTTTACGTATTCCACTTCAATCTCGGCGAATGGAACTGGCTTACCTTCACTTTTAACAACGCCGGTAAACGTACCGCCTTCATAGATCGCGTAAGGCTTAGTCAAAGGAACAATCTCGGCCTTCAAACCAAAATCTTCATTCCAATCTGTTGGCAAGCTGCCGACGTTCACGATGGACTTCGTGATCTGCTGAATATAGATATCTTCAGATTCTTCAAAATAAGGTGCCATTTGATGAACAAATACGTAGTCACCTAGACCGCGTAGCTTCACATCAGCTTCGAAAGAGGTACCGGTATTATCAGCGCTGGTCCACTGAGATGGTTTAACAGAATCTAGCAACTCTGTTTTCTTACCTTTTTTGATTACATAGAACTGTTCAGGCGCTTCAACCTGCATCACATGGCCACTTTCCGCAGGGTGTGTAAATGGCATTTTTAGGTTGATCTGACCACCACGCTCACGCAGTAATTCTGGCGTATAAACCATTTGGAAGTGAGCTGATGCAATAGAAGAATAGAGCGCAGCGCCTGCTGCTACTGAAAACGCTAATTTTTTAAGCACAAAAAAATCTCCAACATAAAATATTGTCGGAGTTGGGAGGATAAGTATGTTTAGACAAACCAAACAATTACTCGGTGAAGCCCTCCGCAACACCACGGTAAACACTCATTAGGCTGGTATCCGGACTCATCAGCGAAGAACTTAACCTTCAATCAACTTACCTTCCCATATCCAAGATACAGTGGCATAAAAGCTGATATAACCAATTTACCGTTGCGGGGGCAGTGTTGGGATCGCCATTGAATCCTGACTCATAAGCTCACCAACTTCCCGGGCTATCAAAATTGCTACCCGTGACCTCATTTGGGCATCAATTTCAGCCTGTACAAATGTACGACCTAATAAGCGCACAACTCTACCCGCCATACCCCTCATTTGCAATTGAGTTCTATTCCAGTGGTCATGAATAACGTAAATATTTAAATCCCAACTACACTAGGGATTAAGCACCTTCTTTTCGGAACTAAAAATAAGAACGCCAAGCATTAAAGAGGGCTCCACTATATGTTTGCTCATAAACCCTTCTCTCTCATTGCTCTAGCCGCTTTGCTTACTTCCTTATCTTTACAAACACAAGCTGACTGGTACGCCAGTTTTTCTACCGAGTACCAGCCCGAAGCCCAAAGTGGCCACTATGCTTACAAACCTTTACTGCAATTCACTGAAGGCAATTTTGGTACTTACCTAGAGTACGTATATGTTCCAAGGAATGGGCTGGATAATGGTCAAAATCTAACTTGGCAAGTTGAATACACATGGCAGCTAAATGAAAACAGCATTTTTAAACTAGTTCATGAATTTGACCGTGCTATAGATAGTGACACCAATAGCGCCGAGCTCACTCCCATGTACTACACCACGTTTGATAATGGCTTAAAGGCAGGATTTGAACTGGAGATCGATTACTACCTCGATGGTGATTTTGATATCTATGAGATCGAGATTGAACCCACACTAAAATGGAGCCGAAACCTAGGCGAAGGCAAACTCAACCTGGAGTTAGAAGCCCCAACAATGCGTCTATATAGCAGCGATGATTCGATTAAGGATTTTGAATTCGAAGAGGTACTCCCTATTATCGGCTACGATCACCCTCTTTCTAAAAACTTAACCCTACATACCCTGCTAGAACTTCCTTACGACCTTCAGGAAGATGATTTCGACACCATAATCACAATTGGGCTTGGAGTTACCTTCTAGCCCTATTTGCCTTTATAATCCGTTTTTTTGATCTGGATAAGGCATCTTCCATGCTCTATGTACTTCCTGAAACAACAGGCGACATCATCGTCCTGCAAGCGAATGATACTCTGACAGCAAGCGATTACACCGAAACATTCCTACCGCTGTTTGAGCATGTAAAGAACACCCACCCTGAAGTTCGCCTGCTGATCACTTTTGCTCCAGATTTTTCAGGCTTTGAAGCCGGTGCATTATGGGAAGATCTAAAATTCGGCTCAGAACACGCCAATGATTTTTACCGTATAGCAATCGTTGGTGATCCTAAATGGACCGAATGGATGACTAAGGTAGGCGACCTGCTAACCCAAGGTAAAATGCGCCACTATAGAATGACTCAACTACTTGAAGCACTTCGTTGGATTAACGATGAAGATGAAGACGATGAGGAAGAAGAAACACTTTACCCTTTCGGCGGATAACGAAGCAGCTTGAACAATAAGGGCCATCTCATAACGGCCCTTTTTTAAGCTTAAGAACTAGTGCACCGTCAGCATGCCACTAGAAACCATTTGCGAATACAGAGCATCGCGCAGCTCTTGCGGCATATCGACAAAGTCCAGATTCCCGTACAGGAACACCTCTTCTAAATCTATTTCGATCACTTGGGTATCAGGCGCTACCTCAGCTTGAGGTTCGGCATCGTCTAATCCAGAGGCTTTTATAATTTTATATATGGTTTTACCGTCTTTCTTTTCCATCTTGGCCTCACTTACTACATAGAACTACTCACACAGTATACGCCCATAGGGCAAAAGCCAAACGCTATAAAGCAAAAGACCGGGCAATGCCCGGTCTTTTTAGTTACAAAATAAAGAGCCTGACTTATTTTGTTTCTAACGATGAAGCCACTTGTGCTTCAAAGTATTCGCGAGTCAACTTGAATACAACTGGGCTCAATAGCGCCAGAGCAATCAAGTTTGGAATAGCCATCATCGCGTTTAGTGTATCTGCTAGTAGCCATACGAAATCCAAGCTAATCATCGTGCCTACAGGTACAGCAATGATCCATAGGATGCGGAAAGGCATAATTACTTTCACACCAAATAGGTATTCAGCACAACGCTCGCCATAAACACTCCAACCTAGAATTGTAGTGAAAGCAAAGATCGCTAGAGAGATAGCAACAATGTAGTTACCTACACCCGGCAGGGCATCAGCGAAAGCGGCAGATGTTAGTGCTGCGCCTGATACACCGTCAGTCCATACACCAGAAGTGATGATAACCAAACCAGTGATAGAACAGATGATAATTGTATCTAGGAATGTACCTAGCATTGCGATTAGACCCTGACGAACTGGATCCTTAGTTTGAGATGCAGCGTGAGCAATCGGAGCGGAACCAAGACCAGCTTCGTTAGAGAATACACCACGTGCCACACCGAACTGGATCGCAGCCCAAACAGCAGCACCTGCGAAACCACCTTCAGCAGCGTGCTCAGTAAATGCATAAGTAAAGATAAGATCTAGAGCAGCAGGGATCGCATCAACGTTAATTGTTAGAACAACTAGACCTGCAACAAGGTAGCTGATTGCCATCAATGGCACCAGAGCACCCGCAACCGCACCGATACGCTTAATACCACCCAGCAATACAGCTGCAGTAAGTACCATTAGGATTACACCAGTCACCCATGCTGGCATCTGGAAGTTTGCTTCTAGAACATCAGCTACAGAGTTAGACTGTACAGTGTTACCAATACCGAAGCCTGCAATCGTACCGAAGACCGCGAAAGTCGTACCCATCCAAGCCCATTTTTTACCTAGGCCATTTTTGATGTAGTACATTGGACCACCAACGTGGTTGCCATTCTCATCAACCTCACGGTATTTAACCGCCAATACAGCCTCAGAGAACTTAGTCGCCATACCTACTAGCGCAGTACACCACATCCAGAACAGAGCACCCGGGCCACCTAGGAATACAGCCGTAGCAACACCGGCAATATTACCAGTACCTACCGTTGCAGACATTGCTGTCATCAAGGCTTGGAAAGGTGAGATTTCACCGGAGCCTTTTTCGGACTCAGCCGTATTTCGGCCGCTCCACATTAATTTAAAACCAGTGCCCAATTTTAAAATTGGCATTAGTCTCAAACCTAGCTGTAGGAATAAACCTACACCTAAAATTAGTACCAGCATCATTGGACCCCAAACGATGCCGTTAACCGCACTTATAAATCCGGTCAATGCTTCCATCATGATTCCTCTATATTGTTTTTTTCTACGAGGGAAAATAACTGCTCTGTTATTTTTAATTTTCAGTTCGCTAATTCCCAAAGGCGTTAGCGATTTCTTAAACACAGCAACCTGCTCTTATTCTTTTCGCAGCGAGACGGGGCTTAGTGTGCTCGCCTGGCTCTTTGATACAGAGGAGATGTATACACACCTGGCCAAAGATCAAACAACCTTATCCTGCCAAGGGTAAGTAGCCCAGCAGCCCCCGCCTCCATGCTACGAATAGAACTGCGCACTACGATATTAGAAAGAAGCCAGAAAATGGCTTTGAATTAAAAAAATATTCAGTGATAAAAACTGCTTAATTGAATATTTGCAGTGGAATAAACTAAAAAAGAGACAAGAAGGGCTATCAGGGCCGTATACCCATAGAAAACGGCATAAAAAAAGGTGCAAATCAGATCACTGATATTGCACCTTCTTTAAGAGGTTACGAAAAACTTAAGTTAACGATTAACATTAAACTTAATTGGCAGCTCCAGTGTTTCTCTTACCTCTTCCATCACGATATAACTCTTAGAGTTCTTAACTCCTGGAAGAGTCAAAAGCATATCACCCAATAAAGCACGGTATTCAGACATGTCATTAATACGCGCCTTTAGAAGGTAGTCTGCATCACCCGAAACTAGGTGGCACTCCAATATATAAGGCAGCTGTTCAACCGCCTTATTAAACGTCTGGAATGCATCTGGTGTTTGATAAGAGAGAGATATCTCTACAAATACCAACATATTGTATTCAAGCAACTGTGGGTTTAAGCGGGCATAGTATCCTTCTATATACCCTTCTTTTTCCAATCGCTTCACACGCTCTATGCAGGGCGTCGAACTTAAGCCGACTTTCTCTGCAAGATCAACGTAACTAATTCGCCCATCGTTTTGCAAAGTACGCAAAATGCTTACATCTAAGCGATCTAGCGTACGCTTCTTACTATTTGTCATGCATTGATATCCACTATGAAAGTAAAATATGCAGGTTATTATTCTGTATTATAGCCAAACTTTAGCGCCTTACACTGGCAAAAACCAAATAAACTAGTGTTTTCTCATTAACATAAAAAATACGAAAATGAGGTCACATTATGCAGGTACTGGTTTTAGGTGCAGGAGTGGTTGGCGTAACGAGCGCTTGGTATTTAGCCAAGGCTGGCCATAAGGTAACTATAATCGATCGACAGGTCGATGTCGCGTTAGAAACAAGCTACGCCAACGCTGGCCAGATCTCTCCTGGCTACTCTGCTCCTTGGGCCGGACCCGGTATTCCCCTAAAAGCTGTTAAGTGGCTAATGCAAGATTTAGCTCCATTTATGATCAGCGGACGCGATGTTGATACCCAAACACTCGCGTGGATGACCAAAATGTTATCCAACTGCACAGAAAGCGCTTACCACACTAATAAAGCCCGCATGGTTCGCCTAGCTGAATACAGCCGTGATTGCTTTATCGATCTGCGCAATGAATTAAATATAGACTACGACCAGCGCACTAAAGGTACCTTGCAAGTGTTTAGAACAGATAAACAGATGCAAGATGCCCAGAAAGATATCTCTGTTCTAGAAGAGAGCGGCGTAGATTTCCAAAGCTTAGATCGCGATGGCTGTATCGAATATGAACCTGCCCTCGCGAATGTTAAGGAAAAAATCGTAGGTGGCCTTCGCTTACCAGGTGATGAAACAGGCGATTGCTTCAAGTTCACCAACGCCTTGGCTGATGAGTGTAAAAAGATGGGTGTCGAATTCATTATGAAAACCGACATTCTGAATATAAACACTGAAGGCGATCAGGTTGTAAGCGTTTCCACTTCGCGCGGCACCATGACAGCCGATTCTTATCTTGTTGCACTAGGCAGCTACTCTACCCCTGTGCTGTCTAAGATCGGTCTAAAAGTGCCTGTATACCCAATAAAAGGTTACTCACTAACCTTGCCGATCATTGACGAAAGCAAAGCACCAACATCCACAGTGATGGATGAAACTTACAAAGTTGCGGTGACCCGTTTTGATGATCGTATCCGTGTTGGCGGTACTGCCGAGATCGCGTCCTACAACAAAGAGCTGGAAGAGAAGCGTAAAGCCAATGTGGAATTTGTGGTTAACGATCTATTCCCGGGCGGCGGCTGCACAGAGAATGCTGAATTCTGGACAGGCTTACGCCCAATGACACCGGACGGCACACCAATTTTAGGTGAGACTCAATTTGAGAACCTATTCCTTAATACGGGTCACGGCACACTAGGCTGGACCATGTCGCTAGGCTCGGGCAAATACGTGTCTGACATCATCAGCAACACCGCTCCAGATATTGACAAAGAAGGCCTATCGCTAGCGCGCTACGCCTAAATACTTATCACCCTATAACAACTATTTTCGGAGAACCGGCTGCTCCCACTGTCCGGTATCTCCTTTTTTATTACAGGAATAAAATCATGCAGAAAGTTACAGTTTGCACAGACAAAGCACCTGCTGCGATTGGCACTTATTCACAAGCAGTTAAAGCGGGTAACACTGTTTATATCTCTGGCCAGATCCCGTTGAACCCAGCAACAATGGAGATGGTAACTGAGTCATTTGAAAGCCAAGCGGTTCAAGTTTTCGAAAACCTTAAAGCTGTTGCAGAGGCTGCTGGCGGTAACTTAAACGACTTCGTAAAGATCACTGTTTTGCTTTCCGACCTAGAATATTTCGCGCAAGTTAATGAAATCATGGCGAAATACTTTGAAGCCCCTTATCCTGCTCGCGCAGCTTATGCAGTAAAAGCGTTACCAAAAGACGCTGACATAGAAATTGAAGCTGTTATGGTTGTATAAAACCAACCAAACGAAACTATCTGAACCAACAGTCCGGAGTGAGTATGGCTAGAGCAGCCACAGCAACCATTAACTTAGATGCTATTCGACATAACTATCGCTTAGCTAAATCCGCAGCCCCAGATCAAGGAGCATTAGCCATTATCAAGGCTGATGCCTACGGTCACGGCGCAGTTAAAGTTGCACAGGCCCTAGAAGATGAAGCCGATGGTTTTGGTGTTGCATGTATTGAAGAAGCAATAGAGCTTCGCGAAGCGGGCATCAACAAACCAATCCTTCTATTAGAAGGCTTCTTCTCAGCCGATGAACTGAACTATATCTCTGATAAAGAGCTATGGTGCGCTATTCATAGCGTGGAACAGATCGATATTCTGGCTAAAGCTGACATAGATAAACCTATTAACGCTTGGCTAAAAATGGATAGTGGCATGCACCGCTTAGGTGTGAAGCCAGAAGATTACGCTGCTGCGTTTGAAAAACTGTCTCAGCTAGATCAGGTCAAAGAGGTAGTTCTGATGAGCCACTTCTCATCTGCTGACGAACCTGAGCTTTCAGCCACCAATGAACAGATCCAACGCTTTGATGCAGTAGCCGCAACTCTCGATGCAGCGGTTAGCTTAGCAAACTCTGCAGGCACGCTCGCACATGAAGATGCCCGCAGAGATTGGCAGCGTCCCGGCATTATGCTGTACGGCGCAACGCCATTTGCTGAGTCACAACCACTGGCCGATCAACTGCAACCAGCGATGACCCTAAGCTCTGAAGTGATCGCAGTGCGTGAGCTTGAGGTGGGCGAACCCGTTGGCTACAGCCAAACCTGGAGATGCAGCCGCCCAAGTAAGATCGGCACAGTTGCGATCGGTTATGCCGATGGTTATCCACGTCATGCTAAAAGTGGCACACCAGTTTTAGTCGATGGACATAAAACGCAAATCGTTGGTCGCGTTTCGATGGATATGCTGGCAGTAGATCTGACAGATATCCCGACGGCTAATGTCGGCAGCCATGTGGAACTGTGGGGAGAAAACCTTCCTGCGACTGATATAGCCAAGTGCAGCGATACTATCCCTTACACCCTATTTACCGGCATTACCCGCCGCGTACATAAGAAATATATTTGAGAACACAATGAGTATTGAACGTATTGAATCTACTGATCGCATGAGCCGTATTGTTAAGCACAACGGTACCGTTTACCTATGCGGTCAAACTGCTGGCGAAGCACAATGGGATATTGCAGAACAAACACAACGCTGCCTAGATAAGGTTGATGACCTACTTGCTAAAGCTGGCAGCAGCCGTAATCAAATCCTTTCTGTAACCGTTTATATCCGAGACATGAAAGACTTCGCAGCAATGAACGCTGTATGGGATGCATGGGTTGCTGACGTAGAAAAACCAGCACGTGCATGTGTTGAAGCGCGAATGGCCCGCCCAGAAATTCTAGTAGAGCTATCTGTTACGGCGGCTTACTAATACGCCATAAAAAAGGGGATCAAATGATCCCCAAAATTCGCCAGAAAACTCTACTCCAGCTACTACTTTTTTATTTTCGATCTACTTAACTGTTATCTATAAACCGCCTTGGGTTAACTTGGCTGGATCGAGTAATTTCTGTAACTCTTCAACCGATAGATCTGTGTTTTCTGCCGCGACTTCGACAACAGGTCGTCCCTCGTTATAAGCCTGCTTCGCAATCTCAGCTGCTTTCATATAGCCAATAATAGGGTTTAGGGCTGTCACCAAGATTGGGTTGCGAGACAGCGCATTGTTTAGCTGTTCTTCATTCACCTTGAAGCTGGCAATTGCTTTATCCGCTAGTAGACGACTTACGTTGCTTAGCAGCTTGATGCTGCTCAGCAAATTACTCGCCACTAGAGGTAACATAACATTCAACTCGAAGTTGCCAGACTGACCCGCTACGGTAATAGCAGCATCGTTACCAATTACCTGAGCTGACACCATCGCTGCTGCTTCTGGAATAACGGGATTCACTTTACCCGGCATGATGGAAGAGCCAGGCTGAAGCGCTTCCAATTCGATCTCCCCTAAACCAGCTAGAGGACCAGAGTTCATCCAACGTAGGTCATTAGCGATTTTCATCACGGAAACAGCCGTCGCTTTCAATTGACCAGACAGTGCAACCGCGACATCTTGTGAAGCGATATGCGCAAAGAAATCATCTGCTGGCGTAAATTCCACACCGGTAAGTTGGCTTAGCTCAGCATTAAAGTTTTTAGCAAACTCAGGATGGGCATTAATACCGGTACCTACAGCAGTGCCGCCCTGTGCAAGACTCTGCAAAGTTGGCTGAATCTGTTTTAGATGATGAATATTTTGCTTAATTTGAGTCGCCCAACCATTAAGTGGCTGACTCATCCGAACCGGCATCGCATCCATCAGGTGAGTACGCCCCGTCTTCACAAAACCATCAACGGCTGCAGCTTTATCTTCAATCGCTTTCTGTAGATATTCCAACGCCGGCAACAGCTGCTCTGATAGTTCAACTGCGGCACTGATATGAATACTGGAAGGGATAATGTCGTTACTACTTTGACCACAGTTGATGTGATCGTTTGCACTTACATTGTCGCCATAAATATCTGAGGCAATTGCAGCCAATACTTCGTTAGCATTCATATTGGAGCTTGTACCAGAACCTGTCTGGAACACATCTACCGGGAAGTGACGCATCAGGTCATCTTCATTTAGCAATTGCTCAACCGCTTGAGCAATCGCACTACCCATCTTCTCTGGAATTTGATCCAGCGTGACATTGGCTTTCGCTGCCGCAGCTTTCGCTTGTAACAAAGCGCGAATAAATGCCTCTGGCATCGGCTGACCACTCACAGGAAAGTTATTCACCGCACGCTGCGTTTGGGCTGCATACAAAGCATCAACAGGTACTTCTAGCTCACCCATACTGTCTTTAGCTATACGTGTCTTACTCATCTTATTTATCCTTATTTTTCCTGACTGTGGTTAACGGCTTAGACCTGAGAGTACGTAATGGCAGGTCATGTTCAGCTCATACTTAAGCTTGCATAGGTAAGCCTGCCCATCTTGATTATTTGCAAACAGCCGCGCCAATTGGCCAAGAGGCTTATTGATGTTATCTAGGCAGCAACAACGCCAATGACTAGGTATGAGTTCATCCGCTACCGTATCTAACAATAGACGGAACTGACGTTCATAGTGCTGCTTCAGCGATTCCACACTCTTCTGCCGGCATGTATCTATATCCAAGTAATGACTGATCAAACTTGGATTGTCCGGTTCTTTTGCAAAACGTATCTGCTTCTGGACATGTTGCAGATAGTCGTTAATTGGCGAATCAAACTGAGCTGTTAGCGACATAAAAACAACCAAATCTAAATGATAATTACTATCACTATACATTAGATTTATTTCTCTTCAAGACAGACGCAGTAATAAATTAAAGAAAATGAGATTGAAAATGATTCTCAATAATATATTATGTTATGTCATAACACTTAAGAGATAGACAAAAATGAAAAAAGGTATTCACCCTGATTATGACTACGTTATCTTCCGCGACACTAGCTGTGGACAAGATTTTCGTATCCGCTCAACTGTTAAATCATCTCAAACTGTTGTTTGGGAGGATGGCAATACTTACCCGCTTGTCACACTAGATATCTCTAGTGCATCGCACCCTGTTTATACCGGTGAGAAACGTCAGGCGAAATCTGAAGGCCGTATTGCACAGTTCAATAAACGTTTCGGCAAACATGCTCGCTGAGTTAATAAGGAGCCCCCATGCAAGTATTAAGCTCTTTAAAAACAGCTAAAAACCGTCATCCTGATTGTCAGGTGGTAAAGCGTCGCGGCAAGCTTTACGTGATCTGTAAATCTAACCCGCGCTTTAAAGCCCGCCAAGGCAGTGCTAAAAAGAAACGCTAACCTCGAGTTAGCGTTTCTTGTGTATCTAGATCAAGCTAACTATCTTTTTAAGGAACCCCTTAAAAAATAGATGGTTAAATGATCGTTCGCTGTGCGCTTCTATTAATAGCCCTGTTTTTATCTAATCCTCTCTTCGCTGCTGGCCTGCCTGTTGTAAAGTACATGATTGACGGACAACAGATGCAGTTTAAAGGTCAAAAAGTAGCTGAAGGAGGCGGCTATGTTTTTAACCCACTCGCTGATAAATCCGTTGTTATCTCCACGACGAACTGGCCACCCTATATCAGTGACGAGTCCTGCAGCAAAGGCTGGGCGTTCGACCTAGCGATTTCAGTACTCACTAGCCGCGGTTATAAAGTCACCATCAAATTTTTACCTTGGTCTCGCGCAGTGATGACCGTGGAAAGCGGTTGGGCTGATATTCTCTATCCTGAATATTTCATTGAAGATTCAGCCCCCTCAGATCACTTCAAAAACACCTTTAGAAAAAGTCTAGTCGTGCTATCCAACCCTTTCCCTGGTGGAAATATCTCATTAATGAAGCGACGCGGGGAGCCAAAACTATTTTTTGGTGATCTTCAGTACTTAAGCGGAACGAAAATAGGCGTGGTCAGAGGTTATCAAAACTCCCCTGAATTTGATGCAATGATGGACGAAGGACTATTTGAAGTATTTGAAGCTAACAATGATCTACAGCTGGTAAAGCTTCTCTTGGCGAAGCGTGTAGATCTCATTCTTGGAGACCCAAAAGTATTTCGCTACTCGGTAGCCACATCGAATCTACCCTTTCATATCAAACAACAGGCAAATGAGGTCATGGAAGAGATTGTGCCTGCTGTCAGCTATAACCCACTCCATTTTGCGGTTAGTCGTCAAAATACAAACTGGGAGCAACTCTTAAAGGATATCAATGAAGGATTAAATGAACTACAAGCCAATGGCGAATTGGAGCACTTAATCAATCGAGAATCAGACTGCAGCGATCGATAGAACAAAAGAATGGCATTATAGTTAAGAGAACCTTGTTTACTACTCAGAAAGAAGACAGATCCATAGCAAACAGCTAGTCATAACGTTTTAGCGTTTATTTATGACTTAAAACTACAAACTGAATCCTCTTAAATTTCTATTAAACCCCAAAAAAATTTAAAGTATACGCACGCAAAGCATATCAATTTAGGCAGACCTATTAACAAGCTTAACTCTTCTCAATTCCATGTTGAAAACAACGTCTAAATGAATGAAAACCAGCAGCTAAGGCAGTCTATTTTGAACAAAAAAATTGATCTTGAATAGCTAGTTATAAACGAAATCCTTTTATAAATATTACTGTAATTGATAAACAGTCGATCCATTCATCACAACAGCTTTGTAGACTTGGGCTCCGCATTCGAAAAACATCGAGTTACCCAATGTTTTAGATATACACCCCGCTGGTAGAGCATTTAAGATCCCAGCCGGTTGAACCACAACGTAACTGACCTGCCCCGGGACTTGCTGATAGATAACACCATTACAGTTTTGGTAAGCAATACCCGAAATAATTTGTGTATAACAACCACCTGGCAGTACATTAACTTGTTGCGCATCTCGAGCATCATCTCGACGATCCATTCTTCGTGCTGTTCTTCTGGCAGCTTGGCGTGCTTCGTCATTATCATCCCAATCAGCCTGAGCAGATCCGCCTAAATTTACCCCATCAACATTTGCATCTATCACAGGTAACGCTGCGGTAAACACAGTAGCTGTTAGAGCAATTACAAGATAACTTTTGATGTTCATGATCTTTCTCCAACTCAGTAAATGATTAAGTTAGAAAAATGATAATTGTTGAAGAGGAGTGGGGATATACCGGAAAGTATATACAACGGCCAGCACCGCTGACCGTTATAGAGTTTAATATGCTCTTAAGATCGTTATTCAACCATATTGGCTTTCTTTCGTAACTTTAAAAGGTTCTCTTGAAATCGATCAGCCCACATTTGTAAAAGTGCATCTATATCGTGAAAATCACGCTGATCCCCCGACCAAGTTTCAACGTCACCTTCTAATCTATCCTCAATTGAGAGCAACATTTGATCAGAGGCTCCATCATATAAATCCAGCCTGATTCCCGCGACAAAGATAGTCTCTTCGTTTCCGGCAATACCGTTATAAGCTTCCTTTCCTGCCTTATAGATCAAACGAATAGGGATAAAATCTCTGGCAGTCATTCCAGGTTCAAGACGCTGAGCATCCAGTAAAGTCACCTTCACATTCAATTTTTCTCCAACGTTGAGTACCGACTTTCCAGAAGAGTTTGAGGTTTGAATGTAATTCAATTTTTGGTTTATAAGTTTAGGAAAGAAATTTTGAACCTTAGATATGTCATCTGCTGTCACACCCACAAATTCGCCTCTTCGATCCACCTCAACACCCACAACCTCTATCTGGTAGTAGCCAGCAAGTTGCTCTTCCGTCACCTGTGGGTGTCGCCAAATTTTAGCTGTATCTACCCATGGATGCGGTTTATACATTCCTTCAGAAGAAGGCTTAGATTGCTGTACACCGCAACCAGCTAGAGCCAAAAGACATAAAGGTAAAAGCAAAAGCCTTTTATTAATGTGCATCAGAAAATCCACTTATCAAATAAACCTACTTAAGATTTGTAAATCGTTACCTAGAAAAACCAATGATTAACGATCTTCTAGCAGTCCTGCGACGAGTAACAAGCGCATTAACTGGGCCACACTTCTTACGCCCAATTTATGCATTACTCTAGAGCGATGAATCTCAACTGTACCTTGAGCAATCCCAAGATCGATAGCAATCACTTTATTAGCGCAGCCCTGAGCGACAAGGTGCATTATCTCTTTTTCTCTTGCCGTCAGTGAATCTAAGCGCTGCTGTACTAAAGATTTCTCAGCTAGCTCTTCTCTAGATTGCTGATCACTTAGAATCGCTTGCTCGATTTTCTCTAGTAACTTCGCTTCTCGGAAAGGCTTTTCAAGAAAATCCAAAGCGCCTTTTTGAATACACTCTACCGCCATTTCAACATCACCATGACCAGTGATAAAGATAATTGGGATCAGAGCCTTTCGTTTGATCAATGCATCTTGCAAAGCAAGTCCGCTCATACCCGGCATTCGGATATCTAAAACCAAACATCCAGGCTGCTCAGCATCAAAAGCATCGAGAAAACTAGTCGCATCGATAAAGTCACGCACCTCGTAACCATCGGATTCAGCCATCATGCGAATCATATCCCTAAGCGTGGCATCATCGTCGACTACAAACACTGTACCTTTCTGATTTTCTGTCATAGCGCTCTACTCAACTTCCTTTTCTTCAACAACGGGTAAACGGATAATAAACTCCGCTCCTTTTAGCGAATGGTTCCCGGCTGTCAACTTACCTTTAGCCGCTTCAATTAAGTTTCTACAAATAACTAGCCCTAATCCCAAACCACTTTCCTTGGTGGTTCTAAAGGGTTCAAACAAGTGCGCTTGTATTTCTGTATCAAAACCCGGGCCATTATCTAGTACGGATAAGCAGATATGCCCATCTTCCTTATACAGGGTCAACTCAATTCTGGCATCCGCTTGATTCTCTAACACCTCTACAGCATTGTTAATCAGGTTGACCAACACTTGTTGCATCTGCGTTCGGCTCATTTGAATCCAA
The DNA here is from genome assembly GCF_047778105.1 of Neptuniibacter sp. QD37_11. Classification (NCBI taxonomy): domain Bacteria; kingdom Pseudomonadati; phylum Pseudomonadota; class Gammaproteobacteria; order Oceanospirillales; family Oceanospirillaceae; genus Neptuniibacter; species Neptuniibacter sp. QD37_11. Next base: position 2,551,140 of record NZ_CP180552.1, read on the forward strand.
GCCGTTTCTGTCTGATTAAATTCCACTTCAACACCAGCTTGCAACGCTCGATGGGACATAATATCCATACTCTCTTGGATAACGTCGGTGAAATTAATGATGTCTTCTTTGGCTGGCTCTCGACGGATAAAAGACCGTGTACGCTGAATAATTTTGGCGGATCGTTCTGCTTCATCGCCAATTTTAGTAAGACATTCAAGTAATTTTGGATCAGCCTTACCCTGCTTACTTAAGCGCAAGGCGATATCAGAGTATCCCATAATGCCAGCTAGAGGTTGATTCAGTTCATGAGCTAACCCAGTAGCCAGCTGGCCCATAGTGCCCACTCGCTCTAAATGCACAATTTGGCTTTCAGCTTCCTGTCTTTGATTAATCTCATGAAGCCTAGCTCTATTTTCCTCTTCTATACGCTGGATCAACTGGTTAAATGCATCGGCGAGTTCATCTAGCTCATCCTCTTGTTCATTCTGAGTTCGATCTAGATTCAAAACAGGTTGATCAGTCCCCTCTTGCTGCTGCTTCATAAAGTTGATCATCCTCAAAAGGTGTTGACCGACAAGACTGCGAAAAAGGATAAACATAAAGAAAACAACAAATGCTGTTTTAAAACCATTTTTGATAAGAATGATATAGAGCTGACCAAGCATATGACTGAAGATTGCGTCGATACTAACGACTAACTCTATAGTCCCAAGTTGTTTCTCTTCACGCTGGATATTTATGGGGTAGCTTCTGGAATTTATAGATTCATTGGCAACATACTCCAAACGCTCACCATCAGCCAAATGCAGTTTATTGGCATCTACAAATTCTAACTGATTGATCCCCTGAAGCAGCTTATGCAGCTGTGCCCTATCATCTTTCCAGATTGATTCTGCAATCGCTGGAGACATGGTTGTTTCAATAAATTGCGGTACTTGATCCAACTTACGAGTCAGTTGACGAAATTCAAAGCCAAACTGAATAGCCGTGAGAATTAATGTCACTAAGGAGCTAAACAGTACCACCCGTAGGACAAGCTTTCGGCCCAACTTATATTGAAAAAATCCTATTTCTGAATTCTTTACCACGACTTTGACTCTACTTTTGCAAACCCCATATGGGTATATGCATATTTTCGGTTTAGATCCTATTTCCTACTATAAAAATAAATATTAAGCAGAGGGAACCTGCGAATAAGTCTCATACTTTCTCAGTGGGTTATAAAACGACCAGATACGCGAAAGCCAGCGCAGTGAAATGTCTAGACCTTTTCAAGTTAGCTGACAAAGTAGATGGTCGTTTTAGACCCCACCCTCTGGGGCTTGCAGAGCAACTGAATCACTTTGTTAATGATTTTCGACAGGCAACCAGCATGCCTGTAATCATTGCCTCGTGCTTCAATTGCTCTGTAAGCCTGTACCCATGGGGCATAGCAAAGTCGTATAGGACTTGTTCGCAGGTTCCCAAGGATCAGTCTTGTGAAAATAGCATTGTCTACCCAGCAGATAGCCCCTGTCTATCCCAGCAAACCCGTACATGCTGAGAACAGGCATATTAGTATTCCGGAAAAAAGAGAGAACGCAGAATTCAAGGCTGTTTTACTTAATGCTCATCAAGTAACACAAGGAAAAGAACTTGTGGAGATATATCGTCATGTCACCGAACGGGCATCGGAACTGAACAACGGAGAGGCAAAACCAAGCGAGTTAGAGATTTACCAGTATGATGGTAAGCGCGAACTAAATATCAAACATCATTCAGCCGCGCATAGATTACATATAACAGTCTAATGGAGGGTTGGCGGCTCTTTAGGTTCATCTGGAACGATGATATGGCCACTACTATCAAGTACTAATACACCATGTTCTACACCTAACTCCAACATCTGCTGTAGCATCATCTGAGTAAGGTGAGCGCTAATGATCAAGCCTGCTGGTGGATCACCTTCGAACAGATCTTCGTCGATTAGATCTTCTGGTCGAAGCCCCAATAACAACGGGTTTTCTGCAACTAAGGGTGCTATCTCTTCAGGAGCAAAGACAGAGTAATCAGAGGAGATGTCTAGCGCTTGTTGATAGGCATCTTTATTACGGGAGTTTTCCTGCAAGGCATCTAAAAATGCTGATTCCGCTGCAGAAAAAATGCCGGATAGTTTACTCGCACCACCTAAAGCGATATTTCGAGTAGCAACCTCAGAAGTGCTGTAGTCCACATCGATTGAGTATTGGGAGTCTTGATTCAACTCCTCTTCGTCTACCAAGACATTTCCCTCTTCATCAATATCAAGCCACTCTCGCTCAACAGCAACAGCTAACAATCCCTCTAACGCTGCCGCTAAAATATTGCAGCAAATAATGACTCCGACAGAAGGGTTTTCGCTTTCTTGACGATTCATGATCAGATCACCTGCGCGTGCAGCAAGTAAGGTCGGATCTTGTTCGATGATCTCAGCTAGCCTATCCGCTTCAATAAATAGCACCTCATGACACAAACGTTCTGCTGTAAGGTAAGGTTCTGAACAACCGTTTGCCTGCATTCGTGACACATATTCTGCACGTACATCTTCCAGCAAGGCTGTCAGTAATCCACTCATAAGGCACCTGATTTATAAATTAATTTGCAAGATTAGCATTTAACACTAAGGTTACTATGACAATGGTCGATTGTTACTAAGGAAGCAACAAAAAAACTTAAGGAAATCAAAAAATGCGCGCATGGAAACAAGGCTCTGACAAACCGACCGAAGAGGAAGAAGGCAGTATCTACATTTTGTCGGACAATTAGAGCAAAGAAAGCAGCCTGTCATATTGGGTAGTTATCGACAGGCTTTCTTCTAGTGAAGCGTCATACCTATAGGTGCAACACCTTTCTTAACCTCATCAAAACGCTCACGCAGATCAACTAGCTTAGTTAAACCGTAGTCCTCTGGCGACTTTGGCAGTTCAAACCAATCCAATGCCCAAACACGCGTCATCAGCTCATACTCACCGATCAAGGCATCTAGGTAGATCATCACGGCTTCAACTCGTGGATCCATATCCAGAACTTTAGGCGCATCTTCCAAATAGATTTCTAAATGCAGACGCTTTTCCACAATGACTATACGGAACCAAAAATCCGACAGCTCACAAAACTCTTCGCCAATATTGATCGTCAGTGGTACTGGGTCATAACGATTATTAAACGCTTTGAACTCAATACCCGATAGGTCTGGCGCAGCACCAATCAGGCTCAATACTGACTGAATAGACTCAGGAAAGCCGTCACAACCGAATACCATTTCGATTGCTCCATCCTGATCTTCATCACTTTGAAAATGAAACGTCAGGTTACGATCAATTTTCTGCAACTGCTCGCGATACTGAGTTAATAGAGGCTCAGCATCAAAACGGTCGTCACTACGGCTAGACAGCAACTGCTCAATTGTATCCTGCAGTTGCTCCCAGAACGAGCTTATCTGTTTTCGATCTAAAATCATTAGCGGGTGTGCTTATTACTTCGTGCGGTAAATCTTATGTGCGTGGTACAACAACACCTGTTTGACCTTGATATTTACCATCTCGGTCTTTGTATGATGTCTCACAGACTTCATCACCTTGAAGGAATAACATCTGTGCAACACCTTCATTGGCATAAATTTTTGCAGGTAGTGGCGTAGTATTAGAGAACTCTAACGTTACATGGCCTTCCCACTCAGGCTCTAAAGGTGTGACGTTCACGATGATACCACAACGAGCGTAAGTGCTTTTACCTAGGCAGATAGTTAAGACATCACGTGGGATTTTGAAATACTCAACAGTGCGCGCTAGCGCGAAAGAGTTAGGCGGGATTATGCAAACATCCGATTGGATATCAACAAAGCTGCCCTCATCAAAGTCTTTAGGGTCAACAATCGATGAATTGATGTTGGTAAAGACCTTAAATTCATTTGCACAACGAACATCATAACCATAACTGGAAGTACCATAAGATACGATGCGTGAGCCATCCACTTCGCGAACCTGACCAGGCTCAAACGGTGAAATCATATCTTTCTCTTCCGCCATACGACGAATCCAGCTATCTGCTTTAATGCCCATATTGGCTTTCCATCCGGGTGATAATTTCGAGCCGGCAATTGTACCTTTTTTACGCATAAGGAACAAAAAAAACGGCCTCAATTGAGGCCGTTTTTGATTGAAGGGGGGGATTCAATTCAATTTTTATAGGTTTTACTATTTCTAGTTGAGAAGATTAGCAGTCTTCTCATATTGCTCAGCTAACCAAAACTCTGCTGCAGTTTGTCCTTCGTCACGCAGTGTATTTGCCTGACGACGAAGCTCTGCAGCCATCTCACGCCGAGTTAAAGCAGAGGGTTTTGGCTTCATCATTTTTATATTTGCAGTTGCTCTATAATCCATCGTTCATCCCTTTACTTATTTTTATAGTGTTTGTTATTTATACAACTTGAACCTTAAATTGTAGACCCCTTTACTGAATCCACCTAAATAAATGTTCAATATTTGATCAAAATCAATTTATAGATCAAGTATGAAAACGATGTTACACGACCAAACTAAAAAGGAACGCCAGGAACAAATAAAGCCCTATTAAGGGCTTTATTAAGAGTAAAAGAGCGATCAGTATTGCTTAATCATCTTCAACGATAATAGAAGGCACGCGGATATCATTTTCAGCGTTATGCTTTGCCAGTCTCGCAGCAAGCGTACGCGCAACCGTACGATAGATCTGCGCATGTTCACCTTCAGGGTCTGCAGCAACCGTAGGCGCACCTGAGTCAGCTTGTTTACGAATAGTCAGTGCTAAAGGTAACTTCCCTAACAATTCTGTGTCGTAAAGTTCAGCAATTTCAGCTCCACCGCCATCACCAAAAATAGCTTCAGTATGACCGCACTGGCTACAAATATGAGTGCTCATATTTTCCACAACGCCTAACACATTGATATCGACCTTACGGAACATCTCGATACCTTTTTTGGCATCAAGCAAAGCAATGTCTTGCGGTGTTGTAACGATAACGGCACCAGAAACAGGCACCTTTTGCGACAGTGTTAATTGAATATCACCTGTACCCGGCGGCATATCGATAAATAGATAATCAAGATCCTGCCAACGCGTCTGTGTTAACAATTGCTGAAGTGCGCCTGCGGCCATAGGGCCACGCCAAACCATAGCGGTGTTATCTTCGATCAGATAACTCATGGACATAGATTGAAGGCCATGGGCTTCTACAGGGTTAAATGTCTTTTCATCATAAGGCTGCGGACGAACGCCTTCTGCAACACCGAGCATCATACCTTGGCTAGGGCCATAGATATCAGCATCCAGAACACCGACTTTAGCCCCCTCTGCAGCCATTGCTAGCGCCAAGTTAACCGTAGTCGTTGATTTACCAACACCACCTTTACCTGAGGCAACCGCAATAACGTTTTTCACGCCTTCCATCACTGGAATGCTATTTTGGCTAGGGCTCGCCGATATGTTGTGACCAACAATTACATCGCATTTATCTAAACCATCAATCTCTAATAATTTAGCCTGCAGATCCGCTTGCAGTTTCGAAGCAACACCTTTAGATGGATAGCTTAATACTAGCTCTACGCTAGCTGATGATCCTTCTGCTTTAATTGCATTTACAAAACCAGCAGATACCAGATCTGTTGCTGCAACCTCATCCTGATACCGACCTAAAACTTGGTTAATTTGCGCTTCAATATTTGACACTTTTATACCGCCTAAAAATTTCTTACTTAACTCGGAAGAAGCCTAATGCGATGCTTTTTGATAATAACCGAGTAATTTAGTGGGAATAATGCATTTTAATACTTGGGCTGTCCAGACTTTTCCCTGCTACGCCTCCCTTCTTTAGAAGTAAGAAAGGAGACGCTTTCCATAAATACCTATAAACAACATCGAGAATATTTACACTAGGCCGCACATTGTTCTGCCAGTGTTTTCGCACTACAAAAATCTGTTTTACCGCTACCAAGCACTGGTACTTCGGGTACTGCATAAATTTCTGAAGGAAGCGTTAATGGAGGCATCCCCCCTTCTATTAACTGATTTCTCATTTCAGAAGCATCATGCTCACCCTCAACTAGCAAAATAACTTTTTCACCTTTCTTAGCATCAGCCAAATTCACTGCCACTAATGGCAATTCAGGTGCATTCAGCAACTCTCTAACTTGGCCTTCGATAGAGGTTAAGCTCACCATTTCTCCGCCAATTTTGGCAAAGCGACTATAACGATCAACAATAGTCAGGAAGCCGTCTTCATCAACATGACCTTTGTCGCCACTTCGGTACCAGCGCAGGCCATCCATCTCGATGACTGCAGCTTCGGTCTTCTGTGGATTATTAAGATAACCTTGCATGATCTGAGTACCACCAATCAAGATCAAGCCATCTTCACCTGTTGGCAGTTCTTTAAGTGTATCAGGGTCAACAATACGAAACGTTGATCCAGGTAGCGCCATTCCGACTGTTCCCGGCTTATTACCTACCTGAACAGACCACCAATCCGTATCTAATGAATCAGGCAAGTTTGTACTGGCAACCGGTGTTGTTTCTGTCGAACCATAGCCTTCAACGACTGGTACATGGAATTTACTCTCAAATAGATCACGTACTTTCGGATCTAGCTTCTCAGCACCTGCAACCACAGTTCGCAGTGACTGAAACATCAATGGGTGAACACGTTTATTACGCGCGTAAATACGCATAAATGTTGACGTTGCACACATAAGCGTGGCTTTGTAGCGCGCTACTCCTTTACCAATTTTCACAGCATCGGTTGGATCTGGGTGGCACACAACCGGCATGTCTTCAATCAGTGGCATAAAGCAGGTCACAGTCAAACCAAATGCATGGAATAACGGCAAGGTTGCCATTATGCAGTCGTCATCTCGCACATTAAGAACATCTGCGGTCTGTCGTAGGTTAGCCATAATATTCCGATGGCTAAGCATAACGCCCTTCGGAGCGCCTTCACTGCCGGATGAAAACAAAATCGCTGCCGTATCTTCAAGCTGGGAGGGCTTGCATAACAGAGCCTGCAATATAAAGGTCGGGGCAACGCTAACGAAACCTAGTGTGAATATCGCCTCTGCTTTACTTATTTCAGCTTTAATATCTTCCATGTAAAGCACTCGACGGCCTTCAAATAAGCTATCTAGATCGATACCTCGCGCTTTAAGCTTTTTCACAAACTTTTTCGCCGTAACAATTGTTTGTACCTCAGCTTGCTCCAACGCGGACTGGATAGCTGGCATAGGGGCTGTGAAGTTAAGATTTACAACCGTTTTACCTGCCATCAATGAAGCAATATTCGCAATGGCACCGGCACTGGATGTTGGCACCAACAAACCTATATTTTTACCTTCAGTTCGGGCAATACGCTTTTTAAACAAAGCACAGGCGGTTAATAACTTGGTTTGACTAACCGGATCACCATCAACATCTGCAATAGCGTAACCTGAACGAAACGACTTCATACTACGAATAAAGGCTTGTGGGATTGTCTCCAAAGTCTGTGTGTATTGATCCCATGTATGAATCGACAGCTCGAAAACTTTTTTCTTCACTTCAGCAGCGGTACTACTGATAGGCATCTGGGCACCAAACGCCACAGTGACATCACGCTTTCCAGATTCGTTACGAATCACTTTCATTTTGTCGGTTGAGCGAGAGAAACGACTCCCCCACAAACCACGCATATAGAAAGGTACAATCACACCTTTAGCATCAACACAGGCTCTTTCAAAACCGCGCTTAAACTCACCTAACTGACCTAAGTGGCTAATAGCGCCTTCAGGGAAAAGACAAACTACTTCGCCAGCACTGATAAGTTCGCCTACCTGCTCCAATGCCTGACGGCTCTTACCCTTGGAGATAGGAATAACTTTATAGATATCCAAGAACCAACGTAGATACCAACGCTCATAGATACTACGCTCCATCACAAAGTGGATATGGCGTGGACAAGCCATCTGGATAATTGCCCAATCCAACCAACTGATATGGTTACCTAGTAAAAGCGTGCCTTTACCAGATTCAGGCAAATTTTCGAAACCTAAAACCTGAAGTTTGTACTTACGACGGAACAACATCATCACCAGAAGACGGATAAAAGCCTGTGGTAACGTAACAATCGCAAACACCGCTCCTGCAACACCAATTGCAGCCAGAAGGAATAACAGCCATACACCATCAACACTGTTCCAGGCGAAGATAACTGTCATCACAAGGAAACCAAGCATCATCAGGTTTTGAATAAAGTTACTACCTGCTAAAACACGCCCACTTTCTGATTCACTGGCATGAAACTGAATCAAAGCATTCAATGGCACACACATTAACGCGCCAAACAAACCAATTGCGAAAAATACAGCCGATTGCATCAACATAGTGTCAAGCTGAGGCAATAAGATTAAGCCTATGGCTACGCCGACAGCACCCACAGGGATTAAACCAACATTGATATAGTGTTTAGAAAAGCGGCCAACCAAGATTGAACCAAACAATATGCCCACCCCCGCAAGCGCCATAGTGCCTTGAATCACAAATGTATTGCTCTGTTGTAGATGCTCTTCTGCAAATGCAGGGAATACAGCCAACATAACTTGACTAATCGACCAGAACAGGGACAAGCCAATAATTGCAAGCCAGATCGGGCGCTTGCCTTGTAACAACTGAATGTTGTTTTTAAGCGTTTTTCCTTTTAGATAAGCCGATCTGTCAAACTTTGCTGTTTGATCAGTTTCACGTAACTGCGGTAATTGATAGGCAAGATAGAGCTCAATCAACGCACCCGCGACTAAGATCCAACCCAATGGCGCATTTTTAATAAGGCTCTGTTCTGGCGTAATTTCGGTTAAACCTGCTAAGCGCATCTCGAAAAGCAACGAGAACACGACAATTCCACTCAGAATAGCGATCATCGTAACCGCCTGAACCCACGCATTACCTTCACTTAGATTATTTGTCCCCACCATCTCTTTGATATAGCCATATTTAGCAGGTGAGTAGAAAGCACTTTGCAAAGCAAGAATAAAGGTCAGCGCAAATGCTGGGATAAACAAGCCCATGTAATAACAAGCGGTTATTAACAAGGTGATGCCAACCGCACCCCAAGCGGACAACCGCATGACGTTATTCTTAGGATATTTATCAGCAAAGAAACCAGAGGGGGTAAACAGCATAATAAATGGCAATAGAATTAAGCCATTCACAACTGCTGTCAGTAAGATTTGAAGATCACCATCATAGGCTTTGAACAGGGTATTTTGGATAACAATTTTATGCCCTAAATCCACAAATGCATTGATAAATGCAATGCAGATAAAGGCAATAAAGCCGGTTATTTTAAGTAAGTCTTTCATGTTGTTCTCCAACCCGCCCCTGCATGCTGTCTTGCAGAATACAGTAGACATCTGCTATATCATTTACTAACGGCTGACCTGAGCCAACTGAGATAGCAAAAATATATAGGATCCGCTTTCTAAAACTAGGAACTACAATATAAGTTGCAATATTTAATACTTTTGGTGAAAGTAACCGAAAATTCCTAACCGTATCTACTAAAAAAATTACTTTTATTGACATAACACTGCCTACCAAAGTACCACCATAAAATAATTGTATTAACCTTACTTTTAAAGGCAGAATAGATTCACATTGATATATTGAACGGTAAATAAAAATGATAACTTCGTTCATTAAATCTCTAACAATCATATACATAGCCTTCTGCTCATTTCAGGCTTCTGCAATGAACGTAACCTTCATCAATCCTGGTAAACAGGGCGAAAGGTTTTGGGATATGGTTACGGAGACGATGCAAGCGGCAGCACATGACTTTAATATTAATCTTGAAGTCATATACGCTGAACGCAACCGCGTACATATGGCTGCTTTAGGAATTAAAGCCACTCAGCGAAAAATCCCCCCCGATTATCTAATTCTGGTTAATGAAGAGCAGGCAGCTGAAAAAATTCTACTAGCAGCTGCAAAAAAAAACATAAAAACACTTATGTTGCTAAGCGACTTTTTACCAACGCAAAGAGATCGCGTAGGTTTTCCCGGCGGTAAGTACTCAAACCTCTTAGGCGCCATCACCCCCGACTACTTTGCTGCAGGAAAGCGCATGATGACTGCGCTATTACACTGTGCAGAACAAAAACAGCATACGAAACCCTTCCATGTTCTAGCGATTGGCGGTGATCAGCTAACACCGGCCTCAATTGGGCGTAATGAAGGAGCACTCTCTGTTATTAAACAACACAATGAATTAAAACTGGATCGTTTTCTGTATGCTAATTGGAACCAAAAAGATGCTGAGCGGCTAACTCGGAAGTATCTACAATGGGCGCAACAAAATCAGATAACCCCCTCTGTGATCTGGGCTGCAAATGATCCTATCGCTTTTGGTGCTAAGGCTGCATTAGAGGCACACAATTTGAACGCTGGAGAAGACGTATGCTTAGTCGGGCTTAACTGGTCCTCAGAAGGCCTTAAGCTCGTAAAAAGCGGGGAAATGCTTTTAACTGATGGAGGGCATTTCCTTGGTGGCGCCTGGTCCATGGTGTTACTAAATGATTACCATCAACAGCAACTCAAAGGAGTTTATACGCCTATAGGTGATATACGCTTTCAGATGCAAAGCATTGATAAAAGCAATATCGATCTATACTTATCTCATCTCGGCAATGAACAATGGAATAAAATTGATTTCACCCAATTTTCCATTTTCAATAAAGAGGGATCTAGCAACTATGACTTTTCCTTAGAAAAAGTATTCAGTTCTATTACACAATAAAAATAAGGTCGTACATGCTATCTCACTTACGATCACTGCAAGTTAAATTACTTCTGGTATTAATACCTGGAGCATTGATCGCCTTAATAATTTCCTTTGGCTTTTCTGCATACAAAACTTCACAGCAGCTTGAACAGCAGCTACAAGAGAAAAAAGACAGCCTTCAAAGTTTACCCGCCAGTTTAGCGGTACCCCTATGGAATTTTAATACTAAAATCCTGCAAAATATTGTTGGTTCAATGATGCTCGACCCAGATTTGCTGAAAGTCGAAGTACGAGATGAAAGTAATAACATTGTATATGCACAACAGTCTGATGAATTGGAGCATGTGGATATCGCCTTTACCCTAGAAGCCCCAATCATTTATAGCAATGCCCATATCACTCAACAAGCAGGCACAATGGTAATTATGGTTGGTAATACCCGTTTACAAGCCAACCAACAACGCGCTTTAAACGAAACCCTAACCACCTTATTAGTAATGGTTGTAACGCTGCTAACCACCGTATGGTTTATTTACTATAAATTATTAGGCGGACCTATTCAGGCCATACTACAAGCTATAAAAAGCAGCAAAGGCGATGATTTTTTCGCGAAGGTGCAACACACATCTAATGATGAGTTAGGTGAAATTGCCAGTGCGTTTAACGATATGCAAAATAACATTGAAGGGAATCATCTGCGACTGAAAAATAGTGAGTTACGCCTGAGAACCCTATACCACTCAACACCATCGTTAATTTTCAGTTTTGATCAGCAAGGTATGATCAAAGATGCCAGTGATTATTTTCTGCAGAATTTAGGTTATGAACGAAGAGAAATAGTCGGCCATATGTTCAGCCACCTTCTCTATGATCAAAAAGATACAAACCAAATAAAAGACTGTATTCATACTCTGTGGCTGAAAGGTAACTTAACCGAATACCCTATCAATATAAAAACCAAGTCAGGACAAAAAATGGAAGTCCTGATGAATGCAACTCTTTCAGCAAGTGACTCTTATCCAGGAGCATTAGCCGTCATAACCGATGTCACCAGCCTAAATAAAGCTAGGAGCGAACTGGAATATCAAGCAAATACAGACGCTCTATCTGGTATAGCAAATCGGAACCAATTCCAGAAGCATCTACAATCACTTTTTGAAAACCGGCAAGAAAGCCAAACACCTTTTGCACTATTTTTTATAGACTTAGATCATTTTAAGTCGGTCAACGACACCTTCGGTCACCAAGTCGGTGACAAACTAATATGTGCAGCAACTAAACGCATTAGCTCTCAATTACGTAATGATGATCATATCGCTCGATTAGGTGGAGACGAGTTTGCAGTAATATTGCAAAACCTCCAGTCACCAGAAAAAGCTGAAGAAATAGCCAGTCGGATAGTTAGCAAACTGGAAGAAAGCTTCAATTTAGCGGCAAGTGATATCTACATTTCTGCATCAGTAGGTATATCCATGTTCCCTTCCGATGCCGATAATCCAACCAAGTTAGTACAAAATGCAGATATCGCCATGTACCGTGCCAAAGAGGGGGGACGTTGCCGTTATGCCTTTTACACACAAGAGCATAATCAACAAATTCAACAACGGGCTAAGATAGAAGCACTATTACGCAGAGCTATTGATGATCAATTACTGGAACTGCATTACCAGCCTATCTTCAATCTTAAAAATGCCCAAATCACCGGTGCAGAAGCATTACTAAGACTACGAAACGGTACAGAGCTTATCTCCCCAAGCGAGTTTATACCCATTGCCGAAGAAACTGGTTTGATAGTCCCTATCGGAGAATGGTGCATACAACAAGCTTGCCAACAACAGGCCCTATGGCGTGAAAAGTTAAAGCCGAATTTTTACTTATCTGTAAATGTATCCATACAGCAATTTCAATCCAGCCAATTTATCCACTGTATTAAAACTGCAATCGAAGAACATCGAATACCTCCAGCAAATCTTTTAATCGAGATTACTGAAAGCCTGTTACTGCTTGATAACCAGGCGAACCAACGCATATTCAGAGAACTTGGTTCAATTGGTTGTAAAATTGCCATAGATGACTTTGGTACCGGTTTTTCTGCTTTAAGCTATCTGATGAAATTCCCACTAGATATACTTAAAATAGATCGCTCTTTTATCAGCAATTGTACTGATAAAGGAGCATACCGCGGCTTGGTCGAAGCAATTATTCAGATGAGTAAAAGTATGCAGCTAAAGGTCATTGCAGAAGGCATTGAAACTCAAGAGCAATTAAATGCGCTTCGCCAGATAGAAAGTAAAGTGTACGCTCAAGGGTACTACTTTTCTAAACCCCTTAACGTAGAAGAGCTCGAGGAAAAGTGGGCCTCCCTTCAACAGGAGGCCCATGAGAAAATTGTGGTTTCACCTAAACGTTAAGAACGTTTACATTAGCTCTTTAACGGCGACTTAAATACACACCACACTCAAGATGATCGGTATAAGGGAACTGATCAAATATCGCAAAACGTTGTAACTCATGAGTTTGCGTGATGACTTTTAAGTTCTCAGCCAATGTATCGGGGTTACAAGAGATATAAAGAATATTGTCGTACTCTTGAACTTGTTTAACCGTATCATCGTCTAGACCAGAGCGAGGGGGATCAACTAGAACCGTTGTGAAGTTACACTCTTTCAAACCAAGGTCTTTGGTACGTCGTTTCTCTACGGCACCACTTAATACTTGAGAAAACTCTTCTGAGCTAATGCGAACAACATCAACGTTATCGATGTTGTTCTCTTCAATATTAAACTGAGCTGCACGTACAGATGTCTTAGAAATTTCAGTCGCCACAACACGCCGGAAGTTTTGCGCCATAGGCAGCGTAAAGTTGCCGTTACCGCAATATAGCTCAACCATATCTCCACCCGCAGTTTGGGTAGCATCTAATGCCCAGGAGATCATGTGACGACACACTTCGCCGTTTGGTTGAGAAAAACTATTTTCGACCTGCTTGTAGATATAATCTCGGCCGTTAATATCGAGTTTCTCGATTACAAAATCTTGATCTAATAGGATCTTAGTTTTACGCGAGCGACCAATGAGTTGAATGTTATATTTCTCTTTAAGCTCACGCGCAGCTTCCGTCCATGTTTCATCAATAGGACGATGGTAAAGTAGCGTTACCAGTAGCTCGCCGCTTAACGTGCTTAGAAAATCGATCTGAAACAGTTTTCTACGTAACACTTCATTCGGGCGAATATCTTCAAGAAGGTTAAACATCACCTCTTCGATTCGCTTAGACACCATTGGGCAGTGATCTATGCGAATACGGGCATGTTTATTGCCCTTTTCAAACATCACATAGTAAAGGTCATCATCTTCGTGCCAAACACGAAACTCACAACGCATACGATAGTGACTTTTTGGCGATTCAAACACCTCTATCTCTGGCAAATCAAAATCAGCAAACTGTTCAGCAGTTGCTGCTTTTTTAACTGTTAATTGCGCTTGGTACTTTTCGGGTTCAACAACAGAGATAGACATTCATGCCTCAAACAAAGAACTTAAAACAGAGAAAAGGGGGATAAATCCCCCTTATTAAAGATGCGTATTCTAGCAGGATGATAAGTTAGGCAAAACTACTCTTCACCCCTCCGCAACCTGGATGAGAAAATTTATAGCGACTCGCCAATTGCTGCCAATGATTTACTTTATCTTCCAACCCCAAACGCTCCAAATAGTGATAACTCAGACGACTAGAAATCTGACATCCAAGCACGTTGGTCACATTAGGTAAAATAGCGTCCGCAACATGCACAGCGGTTAGTGCCGAAAAATCATCAGATTTGCTAGATGAAGGGAAATGATGAAACAGAACAGTTTCAATGACGGCAGGAGAAATATTCCAAAGCGATAACAAATATGCACCCGCTTCTGTATGGCTGACACCCATACGCATTTTTTCCACAGCATATAGAGGCTGGTTAAGATCTGTCGCCTCCTGCATAACCTTTTGATAGCCTTCTGGATCATGGGTTGCGAAGATCAACATACCAAAATCTTGTAATAGAGCAGCCAAAAATGCTTGATCAGTTACAACTGGTGACGCTTTTACTGTACGACAGATCTCACGTGCTAAGCCGGCAACGAGAACAGAGCGGTCCCGAATATGGTCAAATGCAAAACTACTCCAACGTCCATCCTGAGGAAAATGTTCGAATACCTTGTTAGTTAGCACCAAATCCCGAACTTCACGCACACCAAGCAAAGACACCGCTTCTTGCAGGCTACTTATATTGCGCTCTAAAACAAAACACGCCGAATTAACCAATTGTAAGATTTTGGCAGCCATCGCCATATCTTTTTCGATAATCCCTGCAATTATACGAGCATTACTTTTTGGAGAAGATAAGGCCTCGTTGAGCTCCACATAGATATCAGGCAGAGAAGGTAAAACCTTAACACTCCCCACAAGTTCACGCACTTTATCTTGCCCTAGAATTCGTTGTGCTCTCGCACTCTCAGATATTCCTTCACCTAATTGCGCTGGCTCGATGTCTAAGGGATAAAGTCGATGACAACATTCAGAAAATGCGACTCGTGTAGACATACTCATAGGCTTATAAAGACCCACTCTCATTGAGCCTGGTTGTATATCGATAAGGGTTCTAAGGTGAGCTAATTCATCTTCTGCTTCAAGGCTACCTAGATTCAGCAAGATAATGGCGTAGGTTTCCTTCTGTGCAAATGTAAGCAACTGCTCCCAATCCGGGACCAATGTGACTGCGTAATTTAAAAACCCTTTTAGTTCGCTTAAATAAGCTTCAGCATCCGATTTGTCAGAACAGAGAAACAGAGCCTTATCCAGCTCTGCATTATTTGTATTCATAAAATCACTTTTGGCTGAACACGGGATCTGAACATTAATGACCCTGTGTTCCTAAGAGTTTACACCTCCCTTAACCAACACCGCCTGCTAAAACTCCATCTATCCCTGCAGACCGAACAGTCGATACAGCTTACTTAAGTATGAACATTTTTCCTAATTTTTGTAGGGTTATATTTATTTCAACAACACTGCTTGTAGCCTGATGTTCTAAAGTAGTTCATTGTTAGCAGAAAATTGTTGTTCACAAGTCTATTTTTCAATGCTCCGAGCAGGTAAATCTCCCAGAATTTTCGACTATTCTTAAAAAACACTCCTTCTACAGTTAACAGAACTTTAACTGTTCATAAAATCATCCAAAACGCGTAGAATCTGCGGTCTATTTTTTTAATGATTTTAGGTTTTCAGGCAGATCATGACTGACAGCAAACGCAAAATTCTTGTAACAAGCGCCCTTCCGTATGCTAATGGCCCTATCCATCTTGGTCATTTGGTGGAATATATCCAGACTGATATCTGGGTTCGCTTCCAGAAGCAACGTGGCCATCAATGTACATATGTTTGTGCTGATGATGCTCACGGCACGCCAATTATGCTTAAAGCTGATCAGATGGGTATTTCACCGCAAGAATTGATCGATAAAGTAAGCGAAGAGCACCAGCGTGACTTCTCTGGCTTTATGGTTGGTTTTGATAACTATCACTCTACCCATTCACCTGAAAACCAACATTTCTCCTCGAAGATCTACACGGCTTTACGTGATGGCGGTCATATTGCCAAAAAGACCATCACTCAGGCGTATGACCCAGAAAAAGAGATGTTTCTTCCTGATCGTTTCGTTAAGGGTGATTGCCCTAAGTGCGGCGAACCAGATCAGTATGGCGATTCCTGTGAAAAATGTGGTGCCACCTACAGCCCTGTTGAATTGAAAAATGCATACTCCGCTGTTTCTGGTGCGAAACCAATTGAAAAAGAGTCCGAACACTACTTCTTCAAACTAGGTGATTTCGAATCGTTCTTACGTAACTGGGTAGACAACCACGTTCAGGAACAGATGATTCATAAACTGAATGAGTGGTTCGAGTCCGGCTTACAAAACTGGGATATTTCCCGTGATGCACCTTACTGGGGTTTCGAAATACCAGACGCTCCAGGCAAATACTTCTACGTATGGCTTGATGCACCTATCGGTTACATGGCCAGCTTTAAAAACTGGTGTGATAAGAACGGTGTCGACTTTGATGAGTACTGGTCTGAGTCTTCAGAAACTGAGCTATACCACTTTATCGGCAAAGATATCGCTTACTTCCACACCCTATTCTGGCCAGCAATGCTAGAAGGTGCAGGTTTCCGTAAGCCAACAGGAGTTTTCTGTCACGGATTCTTAACCGTTGATGGTCAAAAGATGTCTAAGTCTCGCGGCACGTTCATCATGGCTGAGACTTACCTTAAGCATCTCCGCCCTGAATACCTGCGTTACTACTTTGCAGCTAAGTTAAGCTCAGGCATCGATGATATCGACCTTAACCTTGAAGACTTCCGTATGCGTGTAAACGCAGACTTGGTCAACAAAGTTATCAACATCGCTTCTCGCTGTGCCGGCTTTATCAAGAAGAAGTTCGATGGTGAAATGGCACCTGCTCTATCTGAGCCTGCGCTATACCAAGAAGCGGTTGCTGCTGGCGAAAGCATTGCCAACGCTTATGAAAATCGCGAATTCGGCAAAGCGATGCGTGAAATTATGGCGCTTGCTGATAAAGCTAACCAATACATCGATAACGCTGAACCTTGGGTACTTGCTAAACAAGAAGGTCAAGAACAAGCGGTTCAAGATTGCTGTTCAATGGGCATCAACTTGTTCCGTGTCATTCTGACTTACCTTGCGCCTGTACTTCCGCAAGTTGCAGAAGAAGCTCAAACTTTCCTTAATGTTGAGAATATGGCGTGGGATGCTATTGAAGCACCTCTACTTAGCCATAAGATCAATAAGTTCAAACCGTTGATGCAGCGTGTAGAAGAAGACAAAGTAAACGTAATTATCGAAGAGACTAAAGAAGTCTTGGCCGCACTTGCTGCTGCGACTGAGCAAAGCGCCAAAGCAGATAAAGGTCCATTAGCTGATGAGCCAATTGCCGATACAATTGAGTTCCCAGACTTTGCTAAAGTCGATCTTCGTGTTGTGCGCATTGCCAAAGCGGAACATGTAAAAGGCGCGAATAAGCTTCTACAGCTCACACTAGATCTAGGCGGTGAAACGCGTAATGTCTTTGCAGGTATTAAGTCCGCATATGCACCTGAAGATCTAGAAGGCAAACTAACCGTGATGGTTGCTAACCTTGCTCCTAGAAAGATGAAGTTCGGTGTTTCCGAAGGTATGGTTCTGGCAGCAGGTCCAGGAGGTGAAGATCTATGGATCCTCAACCCAGACGAAGGCGCACAACCAGGTATGCGCATTAAGTAATTCAATAAGGGGCAGGTTTTCTGCCCCTTTTTCTTTCCGCTCTCAATACGCTTCCTCCGCCCTTTAATCTTCAATCTCTTCAAGCTTTATCACTTCACAACAACTTAGCTACCCAATTTCTTTTTCATTGAAATTAAAGGGTTATATTTCAAAGCAAGAAGGTCTATGCTGTTGGATAAGGTCTTTTGCTAACCATTAAAGATTGGCTAACACACCTTAGATACCGACGATTTTTTTCAGGAGCAAATATGCCGTATAACGAAGAGATCATGCAAGAATTGAATGTATTGAATATGTTTAACCTCGATACAACGCAAGAAGGTATTAAAGTTCACTCCTCCGCTAAACCCGAGATTATTGCTGCTACACAGCGCCTGTTTGATAAAGGTTTAGTCACGCAAACCGATGGTGGATATTTAACACCATTAGGGCACGACGCAGCTGAAAACAGCCAAACGCTATTGACCATACTATTGACCGAAAGTCGCTTATAGTTCACAAAAATAAAGGGCTTTCCGGCCCTTTATCTATTTGTTAATGCCTCAGAGACCAGCATCTGGATGAGTAGCTATAAAGTGCTCCATAACTCTACGTAGCAAAGCTGCATGTTCATCATCACCTTTCCTTTCAGCCTTAGTGATGTCATCCAAAATAATACGCTTAATAAGCTTCTCACCTTGGTGTTCTACCAAATAGTTACCCATCGCCATAGCTATGATAGGGTCAACATGTTCATGCTCAGCAATCGCGTCTACTTCAGATGCAGATAGGCCGCTCATTTCCAAACACTCTTGATAAGTTAACATGGCTAAACACCTCTTCCTCATTGAAACCTAAGTACATTCTTGTACATCCTTGCCTAAAGGTTTTTCTAACCTTGGCACTTTCAGTGTAAATCAAATAGCCAGTTCCGGTATTCGTGAATGAATAAAGATCAAGCAAGGCTGATTGAGATCAAACTATTGCAAAAATTAAACAGCACTCTAATATCCAACTGCAGATAACACTTGAATTAGAAGGCATAAAAATGACCCTAAATGAATTTCTTCAGCAACTGGGTAACAACCCTGAACTTGATTTTGAAGACACTATGCAAGTGATCTCAGATAACTATGAATTTTCGCCGACAGCTTTCTCTAATGGCCATGTTCAGAATGAGGTCGGGCAAAATGAAGGTAGCTGTAAGATCTTTGCATTTGCACAATTAAACAATTTAGACAAAGAACAAACGTTACGCTGCTTCGGCCGTTTTTATCAGGACGTATTAAATACACCCGAAGGCAATGATCATGGAAATATTCGTAACTTTATGAAAACGGGTTGGGAAGGTATTTCATTCAGCGGATCAGCTCTATCATAAAGTTAAAAAAGCACCCCTGAATGGGGTGCTTAATTGGGTTTAAAATTTAAACACAACTATGGATTATCAACATCTAGATTATCATTAGCGAGTAACCCACCCAAATCAGCAGAAATATCGCCATTAATCTCTATTGAGTGGTCCACAGTACCGCCACTATTCGCATCCCCTCCAACATAAACATCTACAGTCGTATTGCCTGTATTAGCATCAAAGGTAGCTTTGAGGTAATCATCGATATTGCCTGAATTGATAACATTAGAACCTGACGGATCAAGTAGATCGGAAAGATCCAACACATCATTTTCAGCATTCGAGTCAACAAGATCGTAGTTAAAGTCAGTGACCACATCTGTGCCGCCATCTGCATCCCCGTCGTTCCATTTGAAGATATCATCACCATCCCCACCCGTGAGGATATCATTACCAAGACCACCAATAAGCGTATCGTTACCGGCACCGCCGTAGACCAAGTCATCCCCCGCTGTACCCAACAGATTATCGTCACCACTAGTACCAACAATGGAGCTTGCTGGAGTGAACGTCACATCAATAGTACCAGATGAAGTATCTCCATCAGCATCAGTTAAGGTAGTTGCGAAACTTTCATCAACAGGGTCACCGGCGTTAGTACTCTGTACCTGAAGGTTATCAAGGGAGAATTTACCATCCGTACCTGCCGTTTCATCGTTCCAGACCTGAATACTGTCATAGCCATCATCCGTAAATGTAGCAACATTATAGCCAACTAAAAGACCGGAAACGCTGACTGTGCCATCGCCATTATCAACAAACGAAATCGACCCAACAGTGCTATTTCCATCACCATCTTCCCAAACAGCAATCGGGGTCATGCTGTCATCTGTTGAATACACTTCTATTCGGTCGACATCATCAATGATGTCATTACTGAGGTCTTGGTCAAAAGGACTTTCTGCATCATAAGTTGCTATTAGGACTGTGGCAGTCGTACCCCCAGAAATCTGATTAATACCAAACCGGAAGCCATTGATTGTAGATTTATCATTAATGACCGGTACATCATCCTTACCTGTTCCGGTGCCTTGAGTATTATTAGAGAACTCACCAAAATCGACTCTTAAGCCATCGCCATCAACGATGAACTGTGAGCCAACCCCTACATCATCGCTATCACTGTTTACAGAGGTTGCTGTACCCAAAGGAGTAAACAGTATTTCCAACGTATCAGCTGTAGTAGATTCAACAATTTTGAAACCAGGGTTACCTGCTTCACCGGTACCACTCAAATCACCAAAACTGGAACCTGAATTATTATCCAAGGTACCAACCATGGTAACTGTGTAATTATCAGATGAATCATCAATACTCACAGTAAATACCGTATTCGCACCACTTACCCCTCCTTCAGTAACAGAAGTTGAAGCTGTAAGAGTTTTGCCATCCTCAGACACGTAGTAGTAAACATCTAAACCACCGGATGTATGTGATGTAATTCCTTCTTGTGATACATCAAAGGTGACATTGGTATCCCCTGAATAGTTATCAGCACCAATACCAGATACAGAGTTTATCGATTCCGTAATGCTATCGGATCCATCATTAAGCAATACGCCACTTGTAGGAGAATAAGAATCAGGAACATCATCGGATACAGCAACATTCACCGTTCCTGTCGCCGTATCACCATCGGTATCGGTTGCGACAACACCTACTGAACCCAGCGCCTGCAGATCATCCGCGGTAAACGTAGGATGGGCCGCAAAGTTATCATTCAACGTCGCGGTCACTGTCGCTGTCGTATCTGTGACTGAAAGATCCAACGTGACGATTGTACTATCTGAGCCATCTTTACCCACTATCTGGGTATCCGATACGCGCTCCCAAGTCAGCACATTCGATAGGGAAGTTAAATCTGAGCTGAAGACTATGGTGTCTATATCATCCGTTCCGGCTGTAAACACAATACTGTCTTCATCGAAGTCATCACCTGCCGGCGTTGAACCGTCTGCCAAATTCTGATCATCCAAGGTCAACGTGATGGCATCCCCTGCACTTGGATCAGTGCCATCACCAACACTGATGGTTTTACCCGCTTCTGAGATATCACCATCCGCATCAGTAATCCGATAGCTAAAGGAGCCATCCACATCCACATCACCGGTATTATCAACACTGTCTGCTGGCGTGAAGCTCCAGCTACCATCGGCGTGGAAGCTATAATCACCTACGCCTGTCACACTAAATCCGTAGGTGCCTCCACCAAGATCACTACCGCTGGTGATCGCTACAAAACCACTGCCCAAATCAACATGGGTCAAGCTCGCACCATCAGCACCTTGGGTATCGTTATCCAGAAGGTTACCGCTATCTCCTGCTCCACCTTCTGTAAGATTAGATGCGGCTACTTCATCTACGGCTGTTGGGACATCATCGGATACAGCAACATTCACCGTTCCTGTCGCCGTATCACCATCGGTATCGGTTGCGACAACACCTACTGAACCCAGCGCCTGCAGATCATCCGCGGTAAACGTAGGATGGGCCGCAAAGTTATCATTCAACGTCGCGGTCACTGTCGCTGTCGTATCTGTGACTGAAAGATCCAACGTGACGATTGTATTATCTGAGCCATCTTTACCCACTATCTGGGTATCCGATACGCGCTCCCAAGTCAGCACATTCGATAGGGAAGTTAAATCTGAGCTGAAGACTATGGTGTCTATATCATCCGTTCCGGCTGTAAACACAATACTGTCTTCATCGAAGTCATCACCTGCCGGCGTTGAACCGTCCGCCAAATTCTGATCATCCAAGGTCAACGTGATGGCATCCCCTGCACTTGGATCAGTGCCATCACCAACACTGATGGTTTTACCCGCTTCTGAGATATCACCATCCGCATCAGTAATCCGATAGCTAAAGGAGCCATCCACATCCACATCACCGGTATTATCAACACTGTCTGCTGGCGTGAAGCTCCAGCTACCATCGGCGTGGAAGCTATAATCACCTACGCCTGTCACACTAAATCCGTAGGTGCCTCCACCAAGATCACTACCGCTGGTGATCGCTACAAAACCACTGCCCAAATCAACATGGGTCAAGCTCGCACCATCAGCACCTTGGGTATCGTTATCCAGAAGGTTACCGCTATCTCCTGCTCCACCTTCTGTAAGATTAGATGCGGCTACTTCATCTACGGCTGTTGGGACATCATCGGATACAGCAACATTCACCGTTCCTGTCGCCGTATCACCATCGGTATCGGTTGCGACAACACCTACTGAACCCAGCGCCTGCAGATCATCCGCGGTAAACGTAGGATGGGCCGCAAAGTTATCATTCAACGTCGCGGTCACTGTCGCTGTCGTATCTGTGACTGAAAGATCCAACGTGACGATTGTATTATCTGAGCCATCTTTACCCACTATCTGGGTATCCGATACGCGCTCCCAAGTCAGCACATTCGATAGGGAAGTTAAATCTGAGCTGAAGACTATGGTGTCTATATCATCCGTTCCGGCTGTAAACACAATACTGTCTTCATCGAAGTCATCACCTGCCGGCGTTGAACCGTCTGCCAAATTCTGATCATCCAAGGTCAACGTGATGGCATCCCCTGCACTTGGATCAGTGCCATCACCAACACTGATGGTTTTACCCGCTTCTGAGATATCACCATCCGCATCAGTAATCCGATAGCTAAAGGAGCCATCCACATCCACATCACCGGTATTATCAACACTGTCTGCTGGCGTGAAGCTCCAGCTACCATCGGCGTGGAAGCTATAATCACCTACGCCTGTCACACTAAATCCGTAGGTGCCTCCACCAAGATCACTACCGCTGGTGATCGCTACAAAACCACTGCCCAAATCAACATGGGTCAAGCTCGCACCATCAGCACCTTGGGTATCGTTATCCAGAAGGTTACCGCTATCTCCTGCTCCACCTTCTGTAAGATTAGATGCGGCTACTTCATCTACGGCTGTTGGGACATCATCGGATACAGCAACATTCACCGTTCCTGTCGCCGTATCACCATCGGTATCGGTTGCGACAACACCTACTGAACCCAGCGCCTGCAGATCATCCGCGGTAAACGTAGGATGGGCCGCAAAGTTATCATTCAACGTCGCGGTCACTGTCGCTGTCGTATCTGTGACTGAAAGATCCAACGTGACGATTGTACTATCTGAGCCATCTTTACCCACTATCTGGGTATCCGATACGCGCTCCCAAGTCAGCACATTCGATAGGGAAGTTAAATCTGAGCTGAAGACTATGGTGTCTATATCATCCGTTCCGGCTGTAAACACAATACTGTCTTCATCGAAGTCATCACCTGCCGGCGTTGAACCGTCTGCCAAATTCTGATCATCCAAGGTCAACGTGATGGCATCCCCTGCACTTGGATCAGTGCCATCACCAACACTGATGGTTTTACCCGCTTCTGAGATATCACCATCCGCATCAGTAATCCGATAGCTAAAGGAGCCATCCACATCCACATCACCGGTATTATCAACACTGTCTGCTGGCGTGAAGCTCCAGCTACCATCGGCGTGGAAGCTATAATCACCTACGCCTGTCACACTAAATCCGTAGGTGCCTCCACCAAGATCACTACCGCTGGTGATCGCTACAAAACCACTGCCCAAATCAACATGGGTCAAGCTCGCACCATCAGCACCTTGGGTATCGTTATCCAGAAGGTTACCGCTATCTCCTGCTCCACCTTCTGTAAGATTAGATGCGGCTACTTCATCTACGGCTGTTGGGACATCATCGGATACAGCAACATTCACCGTTCCTGTCGCCGTATCACCATCGGTATCGGTTGCGACAACACCTACTGAACCCAGCGCCTGCAGATCATCCGCGGTAAACGTAGGATGGGCCGCAAAGTTATCATTCAACGTCGCGGTCACTGTCGCTGTCGTATCTGTGACTGAAAGATCCAACGTGACGATTGTATTATCTGAGCCATCTTTACCCACTATCTGGGTATCCGATACGCGCTCCCAAGTCAGCACATTCGATAGGGAAGTTAAATCTGAGCTGAAGACTATGGTGTCTATATCATCCGTTCCGGCTGTAAACACAATACTGTCTTCATCGAAGTCATCACCTGCCGGCGTTGAACCGTCCGCCAAATTCTGATCATCCAAGGTCAACGTGATGGCATCCCCTGCACTTGGATCAGTGCCATCACCAACACTGATGGTTTTACCCGCTTCTGAGATATCACCATCCGCATCAGTAATCCGATAGCTAAAGGAGCCATCCACATCCACATCACCGGTATTATCAACACTGTCTGCTGGCGTGAAGCTCCAGCTACCATCGGCGTGGAAGCTATAATCACCTACGCCTGTCACACTAAATCCGTAGGTGCCTCCACCAAGATCACTACCGCTGGTGATCGCTACAAAACCACTGCCCAAATCAACATGGGTCAAGCTCGCACCATCAGCACCTTGGGTATCGTTATCCAGAAGGTTACCGCCATCTCCTGCTCCACCTTCTGTAAGATTAGATGCGGCTACTTCATCTACGGCTGTTGGGACATCATCGGATACAGCAACATTCACCGTTCCTGTCGCCGTATCACCATCGGTATCGGTTGCAACAACACCTACTGAACCCAGCGCCTGCAGATCATCCGCGGTAAACGTAGGATGGGCCGCAAAGTTATCATTCAACGTCGCGGTCACTGTCGCTGTCGTATCTGTGACTGAAAGATCCAACGTGACGATTGTATTATCTGAGCCATCTTTACCCACTATCTGGGTATCCGATACGCGCTCCCAAGTCAGCACATTCGATAGGGAAGTTAAATCTGAGCTGAAGACTATGGTGTCTATATCATCCGTTCCGGCTGTAAACACAATACTGTCTTCATCGAAGTCATCACCTGCCGGCGTTGAACCGTCTGCCAAATTCTGATCATCCAAGGTCAACGTGATGGCATCCCCTGCACTTGGATCAGTGCCATCACCAACACTGATGGTTTTACCCGCTTCTGAGATATCACCATCCGCATCAGTAATCCGATAGCTAAAGGAGCCATCCACATCCACATCACCGGTATTATCAACACTGTCTGCTGGCGTGAAGCTCCAGCTACCATCGGCGTGGAAGCTATAATCACCTACGCCTGTCACACTAAATCCGTAGGTGCCTCCACCAAGATCACTACCGCTGGTGATCGCTACAAAACCACTGCCCAAATCAACATGGGTCAAGCTCGCACCATCAGCACCTTGGGTATCGTTATCCAGAAGGTTACCGCTATCTCCTGCTCCACCTTCTGTAAGATTAGATGCGGCTACTTCATCTACGGCTGTTGGGACATCATCGGATACAGCAACATTCACCGTTCCTGTCGCCGTATCACCATCGGTATCGGTTGCGACAACACCTACTGAACCCAGCGCCTGCAGATCATCCGCGGTAAACGTAGGATGGGCCGCAAAGTTATCATTCAACGTCGCGGTCACTGTCGCTGTCGTATCTGTGACTGAAAGATCCAACGTGACGATTGTATTATCTGAGCCATCTTTACCCACTATCTGGGTATCCGATACGCGCTCCCAAGTCAGCACATTCGATAGGGAAGTTAAATCTGAGCTGAAGACTATGGTGTCTATATCATCCGTTCCGGCTGTAAACACAATACTGTCTTCATCGAAGTCATCACCTGCCGGCGTTGAACCGTCCGCCAAATTCTGATCATCCAAGGTCAACGTGATGGCATCCCCTGCACTTGGATCAGTGCCATCACCAACACTGATGGTTTTACCCGCTTCTGAGATATCACCATCCGCATCAGTAATCCGATAGCTAAAGGAGCCATCCACATCCACATCACCGGTATTATCAACACTGTCTGCTGGCGTGAAGCTCCAGCTACCATCGGCGTGGAAGCTATAATCACCTACGCCTGTCACACTAAATCCGTAGGTGCCTCCACCAAGATCACTACCGCTGGTGATCGCTACAAAACCACTGCCCAAATCAACATGGGTCAAGCTCGCACCATCAGCACCTTGGATATCGTTATCCAGAAGGTTACCGCCATCTCCTGCTCCACCTTCTGTAAGATTAGATGCGGCTACTTCATCTACGGCTGTTGGGACATCATCGGATACAGCAACATTCACCGTTCCTGTCGCCGTATCACCATCGGTATCGGTTGCAACAACACCTACTGAACCCAGCGCCTGCAGATCATCCGCGGTAAACGTAGGATGGGCCGCAAAGTTATCATTCAACGTCGCGGTCACTGTCGCTGTCGTATCTGTGACTGAAAGATCCAACGTGACGATTGTATTATCTGAGCCATCTTTACCCACTATCTGGGTATCCGATACGCGCTCCCAAGTCAGCACATTGGATAGGGAAGTTAAATCTGAGCTGAAGACTATGGTGTCTATATCATCCGTTCCGGCTGTAAACACAATACTGTCTTCATCGAAGTCATCACCTGCCGGCGTTGAACCGTCCGCCAAATTCTGATCATCCAAGGTCAACGTGATGGCATCCCCTGCACTTGGATCAGTGCCATCACCAACACTGATGGTTTTACCCGCTTCTGAGATATCACCATCCGCATCAGTAATCCGATAACTAAAGGAGCCATCCACATCCACATCACCGGTATTATCAAC
The DNA here is from genome assembly GCF_047778105.1 of Neptuniibacter sp. QD37_11. Taxonomy (NCBI): domain Bacteria; kingdom Pseudomonadati; phylum Pseudomonadota; class Gammaproteobacteria; order Oceanospirillales; family Oceanospirillaceae; genus Neptuniibacter; species Neptuniibacter sp. QD37_11. The sequence goes on from NZ_CP180552.1 coordinate 2,578,260, forward strand.
ACTGTCTGCTGGCGTGAAGCTCCAGCTACCATCGGCGTGGAAGCTATAATCACCTACGCCTGTCACACTAAATCCGTAGGTGCCTCCACCAAGATCACTACCGCTGGTGATCGCTACAAAACCACTGCCCAAATCAACATGGGTCAAGCTCGCACCATCAGCACCTTGGGTATCGTTATCCAGAAGGTTACCGCCATCTCCTGCTCCACCTTCTGTAAGATTAGATGCGGCTACTTCATCTACGGCTGTTGGGACATCATCTACTATATCTATTGTTATGGAGGACTCAGCCGATGTATCTACACCATCAAAAACGGTCATAGTGAAGATATCTTTCTCAACTTCGGTTTTCACTCCATCGTCTATAGCAGGGTCAGTAGTAAATTCACTAGTCAGTTCATATTGATACTCTGCGTCACCAGTCAGATTATCGTATGAAGTAACGGTTAAAGTGCCGTAATCACCGTCAATTTCATAACCGTTGAGATCACCAATAGCTATCACTTCCCCATTAATAGTTATTGATTGGATTTCACTTAAGCCATCTGCATCACTAATAGTGAAAGTGCCATATGCAAATTCAGAATCATCTAATGAACTCGTTCCTGATGCGAGACCTGATTCATTCACTACATCAAGGCTTTGATCAATGCCTAGCTCATTAACTTCTACAACAGGTACCGTATTATCATCATCAACAATAGTAATCGTCGCTGCATTGGAGCCTGGGTCAATTGAAGCCCCAACAGCATCGGTTATAACTACAGCAAAGACACCGTCATCTTCTGGAATATCATCCATTACGATTTCGACTGTCACTGGGAATGTATCTTCACCAGGAGGAATAACAACGGTATTAACTAAGTCGCCATTAAACCAATCATCTGGGTAGTCAGCAGCATCACCACTACTCACCTCAGAGAATGTATATGTGACTTCAACAGGGGAGGTTGAGACTTTATCTAACTTGAGATAGAACGTGACTTCTCGTGTATCGTACCCTTCCTCTAGTGGCGCTGTACCTTCTAGAACCCTTACTCCTTGCGAACTGACTACTACTGGATTATCGGGAGTTGGATCAGGATCAGGATCAGGGTCAGAACCAGGAACAAGCTCAACAACAATACTGACTATAGGCTCTACTGGAGCTGGTAATTCTTCTTCTACAGGGTCCTCAAAGGAATCTTCAATACCTACAGTGTCATAACCCGCGGTAGGGTCAACTTCTTCAGCTGTACGAGTAATATTTACGGTAGAAGAACCTTCATTACCACCATCACCACCTGCTGCAGGCTGACCACCTGCTGCAGTTGCTTCACCTACTTGAGTAGGGTCAACACCGGCTAAAATTGCTGCTTGAATAGCTTCGGCTTCAGCTTCGGCGTCAGCATTTGCTTGATCAAAGAATGTTTCCCCTGCCGCTGCAGCTGCCTCTTCTCTTGCTAGTTCAGCAGCTTCTTCAGCATTCTCAGCGACTTCTGCAGCTAGCGCTGAATCAAGAAATTCAGGGTTTACTACGTACTCACTAGGGTCAATATTCTCAATTACTGAAAAAGTTTCACTCGACACCAACCAAACTTGCCCTGATTCTAATGCAACTGATTCAGCATTATTTACATCTATTTCAATAGAGCCATCTTGTGAAACTTTGATTAAATCATCTTCATAGACAGGATCACCTAAGGCGAGGATTCGCTCCGAACCATCTGGACTTATCGCTACAACCTTACCTGATATTTGAGATACAGAACCTATAACTACACTCATGACCACCACTCCCTTTAAGTATTGTGGTATCCATCAATGCGTACTGAGAACTAGCAAAATATAACAGCCGCCGAAATAAGAATTTTTAAATTCCTATGTATCAACGTAGTAACAGATATTAAATCTGCCTATTGTACCGATGTACAATAGATCAAAAAACAACCAGCAACTTACTGTTTTAAATAGTTTTAAGGTAAGTAATTTTTTACAATATTTAGAATATAAACAAAAAAACGCCGACATAAGCCGGCGTTTTTTAATGTACATATTAAGCTTACGCAAGACTGTCGTCGGCAACCTTATACTTAGGATCTTCAATCACATTAACTTCAACCAGACTACCCGCTTTTTTCATTAGCGCACGGCATTCTGGGCTTAGGTGACGTAGGTGAAGTTCTTTACCTGCTTTTTCATAACGCTCAGCTAAGGAATCAATTGCTTCGATACCTGAGTGATCCATAACTCGGCAATTAGCAAAATCGACGATTACCTCAGGTGGATCCATTTTTGGATTAAACTGATCTCGGAATGTCTGAATTGATGCAAAGAATAGCGGGCCGTTAGGCAGATAAACCTTTGTGTCGTACTCTTCACGTACTTCAAATGCCATGTTACTTGCGTGTTTCCAAGCAAATACTAGTGCAGAAATAATCACACCAACAATTACCGCAACCGCTAGGTCCTGCCAAACAGTTACGCCTGTTACCGCGATCACAACGATCAAGTCAGAACGAGGAATCTTGCCCCATAGACGCAAACTCGCCCACTCAAAGGTACCGATTACAACGATAAACATAACGCCGACAAGCGCTGCTACCGGAATAATTTCGATCAAGCTTGAGCCAACCAAAATAAATGCCAATAGGAATAATGCCGCGGAGATACCCGAAGCACGGCCTAAACCACCCGAGTTGATGTTAATCATACTCTGACCGATCATGGCACAACCGCCCATACCACCAAAGAAACCAGTTGCTACGTTAGCAACACCTTGGCCAATACACTCTTTGTTACCACGACCACGCGTTTCTGTAATCTCGTCGATCAAAGTCAAGGTTAGTAGAGACTCAATCAGACCGATTGCAGCTAAGATCAAAGCGTAAGGAACGATAATCTTAAGGGTTTCCAAATTGATCGGAACCATAGGGATATGGAACTCAGGGAAGCCACCCGCGATGGTTGCAGCTGGGTTACCCGTCATATCAGCAAGTACATCTTGTACCGTACGGGCATCTAGATCCAAGCCAATAACCAACAGTGTAACTGTGACAATCGCAGCAAGCGAGGAAGGAATAATTCGAGTAATCTTAGGCAAGAAGTGAATTATTGCCATAGTCAGGGCAATCAATCCCAGCATTAACATCATCTGCTCACCCTGCAACCACTGCAGATTACCTTCAGCATCGGTGAACTGGAACTGTTTCATCTGAGCAAGGAAAATAACAATTGCTAAGCCATTTACAAAACCCAGCATTACCGGATGAGGAACCAAGCGGATAAACTTACCCAAGCGGAAGATTCCAGCCAGAATCTGGAAGATCCCCATAAGCACGACTGTGGCAAAGAGATATTCAACCCCATGCATTGCCACAAGGCTCACCATTACTACCGCCAAAGCGCCAGTAGCCCCAGAAATCATACCTGGTCGACCACCAATAGTGGCAGTAATCAGTCCGACCATAAACGCTGCATATAAGCCAACTAATGGCTCAACACCAGCTACAAACGCAAAAGCTACAGCTTCAGGTACCAGCGCCAAAGCCACTGTCAAACCTGAAAGTAGGTCGCTTTTTAGCGATTGTGTCTTAGACACAAGCAATTGGATCATTTATCACCTCGGGTAGACACTGGTTCTTTTTTGACCAGACCGTGTAAAAGCGCGCGAGTATAGCAAAAGCAATGGCTAATTTCAGGGATCAGGGGCGAATAATCCCTAATAGTTTCTTTCTCAATAAAGAAATGTTCGCAGATGCAATATCACCCGCCAATTTGGAAAGTTCCGGAAGATCTTTAACCTCTTGAATATCAATCAATTCAGACAGGTTTTTCCAAGCATAAGGCAAATTATCGCAATGCGACATCATGCCGCCATCTTTATCTATCGCCAGATACCTTACTCGACCAATGCCAGCAGCGAGTATTCGGGCACAGCACATAGGGCAAGGTTCTAAGGATGTCAGTAACATTAAACCTGATCTAGCGGAATAATCAGGATATAGTAGTTCAAACTCATCGATCACACACATCTCAGCATGGGCAGAAGAGTTAAAGCCATTAGAGAAAACCTGATTTCCAGCTTCTGCCAAAATATCGCCTTCTCGACTGATCAGTAGAGCCCCAACACCATAGTTACCTTTGTCAGTGGCATCCATAGCTAATTGGCAACAACGTAACGCCCAACCTTCTATGCCACATCTGTATTCATGGCTATAAGTAGCTAAACGTACCCTTAAATTATCGATGCTTACTTCACTATCAGACATATCGCCCCTAGGCATATCCATCTACTGAATAATGTTGCCTAGTATGGATTAAATTAAAGCAAAAGGTCTAATTACGAAAAGTCGAGAAGATTTAATTGCTTAGGTTGCTGATCTAGTAGAGGTTTTAATTTATAACCGACACCGAGTAATCGCACAGGTCGCCCTCCCCGATTAAATGCATCAATCAGTAGTTGGCGAAAATGAGCTAAATCCGGGATTGCGACGGCATGCTCCGCCGTAGTTTGGATGAAATCAAAAAATTTAACTTTAACAATCACGCCTGTGATTTGTTTATCCTTGCCGTGCTTTGCAAACCTTTCAGCTAACTCCTCTAATAAGGTCGGTAGCTTTTCTAAGCAAGCTTCTACATCACCTAGATCATTTGCATAAGTATGCTCAACACTGATCGATTTTCTTATACGGCTGGTCTGCACAGGCCTATCATCAATACCTCTAGCTAGCTCAAACAAACGCTTTCCAAACTTTCCAAAGCGCTCAACCAACTCAGCCAATGAACGTTTTCGAAGATCCAAACAGGTAGAAATACCCATCGACCCGAGTTTCTCTGCAGTTTTCTTGCCTACACCGGAAATTTTATCTACCGATAAGTCATCTAGAAATGCTGTGATTTGAGCAGGTTTGACAACATATAAACCATCAGGCTTATTCCAATCACTGGCAATTTTGGCAATAAATTTATTCGGGGCAACGCCTGCAGAGATAGTAATACCTACTGTTTCTTTCACCCTCTGGCGGATCTCTTCCGCAATATAAGTCGCACTTCCCTGGCAAAGATCAGTTCCCGTCACATCTAAGAAAGCCTCATCAAGAGATAACGGTTCAATGATATCGGTATAGTCTCGAAAGATATCCATAATCTGTCGAGAAGCTTCGCGGTACTTATCCATGTTGCCATGTATGACGGTGAGATCAGGGCACAACTTAAGGGCCTGAGCGGTCGCCATAGCCGAGCGCACTCCATATTCACGGGCGGGATAATTACAGGTTGCGATGACTCCACGACGAGAGGGATCACCGCCAATCGCCATAGGTATTTGCTTTAGTGCTGGGTTATCTCTCATCTCAACCGCAGCAAAAAAGCAATCACAGTCACAATGAATGATTTTTCGTTGCATAAAAACAAATACTGTTTATTTATACAGTTATATTATTTTCATTTGATCGAAAAATCAAAATTCTTTGCTAAGCTGAAGATTAAAGGCTTTAGGAATTCTGGGTAGCTCTCTCTCTTCCTCTATTCAACTACCCAGAATTCCTCCTTAAACTAAACCCGAGAATTCCTATGGACAACGATCCTCACGGTTCCAATACCCGTTCAGGAAAAGACAGACGAGAACTCAAGGACAGGCGAGCCGAAATCAGGTTTGAACCTGATAATCCCAATCGTCGCCAAAATCCAGGACGCAGACAGGAGGATGGTGATCTTTGGACTAAAGCCTTGAAAGAGAATGACACTAGTGGCGATTAGCAACCTGTCATAAAATCGTAAAGCAATCGTCAAAGGTTGGTCATACTCCCTCCCTATATTTTTACGTTATGAACATACGTGAAAATACTTCCCAGCCAGAAACGCCTGTCCTAAACGTAGAACAAGCGGTCATTAATAAATTTCCTGATTTCGACACAAAACCAACACCTTTTAAGCGTTCAGCACTGCATATGCTGCGTAAGTTGGTTCATGAAAAAGAGATCAATACCTTCTTAGCCAAAAATAAAGATGCCCATGGTTTTGAATTTATTGATCGCGTCTTGGATTACTTTAATTTTGGTTACAGTATCAGTAATCACGATCGAGCCAACATTCCCTCATCTGGACGAGTAGTAATCATTGCTAATCACCCACTAGGTGCACTCGATGGTTTATCACTGCTAAAACTGGTTGGTGAGGTTCGTAGAGATGTAAAAATTGTCGCTAACGATGTTCTAATGAACTTTGACCCTATCAGCAATCTATTTCTACCTGTTGATAACTTAAATGGGAATACACGTAAAAAGAACATAGAGGGTATTGTTGATGCCCTAAGGCAAGAACAAGCTGTTATCGTCTTCCCTGCCGGTGAAGTTTCACGTGCAGGGATTACAGGCATCAAAGACGATAAATGGAACAGTGGTTTTCTACGTATTGCTCGCAAAGCCAATGCACCAATCCTACCGGTGTTTATTGGGGGTAAGAACTCACCACTTTTCTATAGCGTTTCTTATTTGAACAAGAACTTCTCCACCATCATGCTGGCCCGAGAAATGTTCAAGCAATACTCAGTGACGATCCAGATAAAAGTTGGTGAAGCGATTCCTTACAGCCAAATCGATGCCGTTCCAGTATCCACAGCAGAAAAAACCAAGCTGCTTAAAAAGCATCTCTACAGGATTGCCAAAAATAAGAAACCGCTTTTTATCACAGAGAAAACCATAGCACACCCTCAAGACCGCCAAAGCATCAAACAAGAACTGCGCGATGCTGAACTACTCGGTGAAACCGCTGACGGCAAGAAGATCTACTTATTCGACTTTATTAAAGATTCGGCAGTGATGCATGAACTTGGTCGTTTAAGAGAGATAGCCTTCCGCTGCGTTGGTGAAGGCACAGGCACAAAAAAAGATCTCGATCACTATGATCAGTACTACCGCCACATCATCCTCTGGGATGAAGAAGAGTTGGAAATTGTTGGAGCTTATCGATTGGCAGAAGCAGCTAAGCTGAAAGAGCAACCTGAAAAGGCACTCTACAGCAGCGACCTTTTCCAATATAACGATGAGATGCAGCCCTATTTCTCACAAGGTATCGAACTTGGTCGTAGTTTTGTACAACCCAAATATTGGGGAAAGCGTAGTTTAGATTATCTCTGGTATGGGATTGGTGCGTACCTTCGCAAACACCCCGAAATTCGCTATATGTTTGGCCCAGTCAGCCTAAGCAATAATTATCCTAAGGCTGCAAAAGATATGTTGGTTTGGTTTTATCGTCATTACTTTGAGGATAGTGAGAACCTCGCTAGTTCCGTTTCCCCATATGGAATCGACGACGTTACTGAAGAGCATATGAGAAGCCTCTTCTGTGGAAACAATTACAAAAGTGACTTCAGTATCCTAAAAGAGCAATTAGAGTTTATGGGTGTAAACGTCCCAACACTTTATAAGCAATACAGCGAACTGTGCACTGAAGGCGGTGTTCGTTTCCTAGATTTCGGTGTAGATCCAGACTTTAACTACTGCATCGATGGTCTAGTTTTAGTGGATATAAGCTACGTCAAAGAAAAGAAGCATAAACGCTATATTGGTGTGTAAGACAAAACCTGAATGGTTTGGTTTACGCTCTTTAAACTTTAAGGGTGTAAACCACAATTAAGCTTCGCCCCTCTAACGTCTAGCCTTTAGGTCATCAGGTCTTATCCAATAGCGGCTATTTTTGATAGGCGTGTCTCTCGGAAGCAAAGGATTGCTGATAGCGATGATATTTTTTTCCCCCCACTGAGTTAATGGGAATAAAGTAGACGTAATAGGGTGCTTCTCGAGCAGTAGATCAAACTCTCCAGAATCTATAGCCCTTTCCAGCCCCAATTCTAACCGTTCAGCTAACTCAATATTGCCTTTGCGGACAAAAAAGTACATTGGGAATGGATAATAAACAATCGTATCAGAGAACAAACGTAGATTAGGATATTTCTCACGGCGAGCCATTAACTCAGGACCTCCCTCGTGAATACCCCTAGGGAAAAAATCACAACGCCCCGCTGCTAATTGACCAAACATAAGTTCATAAATTGGCCCTCTTCTGACCTCAATACCAGCACTTTCCAAAATATAAGAGTCCGGCCAATGTCTTCCTTGGCAAGCGGTATACCTCCTCAGATCCTTTAAATGTTTTATGCTTTGAAACTTAGATTTGGAATCTTCTCGAATAATACTAAGGCGATAACCTAGTAACCCCTTTAGAAGGGGAATTCTAATGGCGGTGAATTCTTCTTCTCGATCAATAGAGGTGCCCGCCCAATATACATCTATGATTTTTCCCCTTTTCAACTCGTAAAAAGCTCGGCCTTGCTCCATTCTCACTACATGTGCCACATTGCTTTGGCCGTACTCAGAAGCAGTGTTATCCAGCATCATTTGTAACAAAGTCACAAAATAGTTATGGCTGACATCAAAGTCAGACTGAGGTGGGATTGTGCGTAATTCTGTGGACGCAAAGCTTACGGAGCAATAGAGATTTCCAATGGATATCGCGGTGATAATTAAAATCTGACTTAATAACTTTTGTAGAGATACCCGCATCCTACATAACTCTCTCAAAAATATACTCAGTAAAATCCAAAGGCCTAACTTTGATGGTTTAAAACTAAGTCTAGCTGGATAAACAAAAAAAACCGCTTAGTAGAAGCTACTAAGCGGTTTTTAGTTAGATTAAAGCTAAAGGTTTGAAGCTACTTTTGAGAAGGTGCTTTAATATCCATCTCAGTATTCAATTCAATACCTTGAGACTGAAGGTTCAACGCCAATTTAACTTTCATATCCATATTTTTAAGCGTTTCCATCTGCTCAGTTAGTTCTGGGTCAGCAGCCATTTCCATAACTGGTAGAAGCGGCGTAAGCATCTTTTTATAGTCCATTGAGAAATTCAACAAGCCATTACCCGAGATCTGTTCTGAACCCAATGTATCTGCCAGAGCCTGACCACTTTCTCCTGCAAAGATAACCAAGTGCTGCCCCTTCAACGCTAGCATAGGCTTCACGTTTACTTCAGGAGGCATCGGTACCATAGTAGATAGATCAATAGCAGTACCATCTTGAGGTAGCTGAATAGCCGCTAGAGGCGGAGCAAATGACTTCGCCATATCAAACAGCACTTTTGGATTATCAGCAGAGAGAGAAACAATTCCTTGCAAAGATTCAAGTTGCGGTGCAAAACCTTCTGTCTTCAAGCTGAAGTCCTGAATAGCAGCACCGATACCTTTGACACCTTGAGCCATACCCGTAAACATCGCTAAAGCTGCGGGGTTAGCCTGTTGAACACCCGCTTGCATCTCAGCTAATGGCGCACATTTGTAGGTAGGTTCTAGCATGTTACTCCAAATAGAAGACAACCCAGTACCTAGCTTGTTGGCATCCAGACCTATACCCAAACCAAATACCTGTGCATCGTTTAGGTATGATGGGATATAACCTTGAAGAGAAGCTAACGCATCCATCACGACTTTATTCTTGCTTTCAACAACAGTTGAAACACGCATAAAGCTGCGTTCTGGTGTAATTTGAATATCATCAGCGCTACGAGCACCGATTACAGTACGTGGCCAATTAGCCGCAATAGCAGCCATTTCAGACTGACATTCAGGATTACGCACATCAGCCAAACCGTCAGGATCGCCTGACGCAGTCATCGCTTGAGTCAACATGCTAGCCAATGTATTACCGTTTTCAGTGGTAAAGGCTGTCACTAACTGCTGATGATCGATATAAGAGATATAGTTCTTAATAAAGCCGTGTTGCGTTGTAATCTGCTCGACTGTACCCGCCTGTTGAAGTGACTTTGCAGGTTTTGCTTGAGCTAAAGCAATATCAATTGTTTGAGCATCATTTACATGCGTATTGATGGTCCACGTAGCCCAACCATCTTCAAAGGCTACAAGTACTTCGAACTTCTCGCCCTTATCATTATTTTCTAACGTATAAGCACGGTATTGTAGATCGCCAGATGTGCGCAGTTCGTGTTTAAAACCGCTGTCTTGTTCTGCTTTGTCTAACGCAGCCCACAAACCTTGAGCATCAGTAACTTCATAACGGATAACAGGAATGAAGCCTACTGCGTAGACATACATTCTCAATTCATCTGGTAAACCAAATGTTTTTTGAAATTCAGCAGGCGAACCTGCGGCTTCAAAATAAGCTTTGATTAGGCTAGTGAAGAAACGTTTTTTCGGATCAGTTTCATCATCTAATGCATCTAGCAGTTCTTGAGGTGCTTTTGCCTGAAGAGAGCTCGTGGACTGAAGGTAGTTTTTAAGCGGAAACGGTTCTAGCTGACCAGAGAAGAAAACCGTGTCGGCAGGCACATATGCCAATGGGGATTTAGATGTGGCAGTAATACCACCATCTTGTTGGGTTAGGATGTAGCCAACTGCACCGGCTGCTACAACTGCACCGGCTATAATGACATTACGCACCTTACAAAACTCCTTTTATAAATTTATCTAGATCTTAACTGAACTGATTCAAACTGTCGTTAGTCACAGAAGAAAATAGGAATAATTCTTACTAAGAATTAGATCAAGCTAATGATATAGCCAGATTTGGTATTGAATGTATTATTTAACCGTAAAATCAGCATGCATATGAAGAAAGATAAAGACCTAACAACACTCTCTTCTAGAAAAGAACTGGATGAATTTATTCAGCTCGCCAACGAACTCGCTCCTGCCAATACTAACGCTCAGGGTCGTATTTTGTTTGCATTAGATGCAACAGCTAGCCGCCAAGCGACATGGGATCATGCCTGCCATCTGCAAAACCAAATGTTTTCAGCCACCAGCGAAGTCGGAAACCTTGCAGTTATGCTTTGTTACTTTCGGGGTTATCAAGAGTTCCAGCATAGTAAATGGCTTAACCAGCCTATTCAGCTTAGACAGATTATGGAGAAAGTCTCATGTGCTGCTGGTCATACCCAAATACAGAAGGTACTTCAGTTAGGTATAAACGAAACCCGAAAACAAGAGGTCAAAGCGATCATATTTATCGGCGATAGCCAGGAGGAAAGTACCGACAAGTTAACTTCTCTCGCAGGTCAACTTGGGTTACTCAAAACGCCTGTCTTTATTTTTCAGGAAGGCGCTGACTGCCGTGCTCGGCAAGCGTTTACCGCCATCGCCCATCTATCGGGAGGTGCTTATCACCACTTCGATCATCATAGCTCCGAACTGTTAAAGCAACTTTTGACTGCTGTTGCCATCTATGCCAGTCAAGGTAAGCCAGCATTTCAACGCTATATAGAAAATAAAGGGCACGCAGCAAAACATCTACTTGAGCAGTTACGGTAACATAGACAACTTAGTCATTGTGAATTGTTAAACATCAGTATAGGTACAATGTGAATCCAATTAGTCTAGTAGTTTTAGCCGGATTAGGTTTTCTGGTTTTCTTTTGGCTGAAGACTCTTAAACCGGCAACACGCACTCGAGCAGTTATCGCTATTATTTTAGTTATTGCCTCAACATTCGTTCTGTTGATGGCTTTGACGGGACGCCTTCACTGGATTGCAGCCGTGGCAGCAGGTTTATTGCCCTTTGCCCGCAGACTTTTCCCTCTCTTCGTACGTTTTCTGCCGTTCTTAAATTACCTGTATAAAAAACGACATAGCCAAGCGAGCTCAGGCAACGTTTCGAAAGTGGAAACAAAAATTTTGTCTATGCGTTTAGATCATGATTCAGGCGTGATGTATGGCACAGTTAAGCAAGGGCCGCTGCAAGGAAAAGAACTAGGCGATTTAAGCGAGCAAGAGTTTATGCAATTGCTGCAATACTGCCGTGAGCATGATGAAGAATCGACTCGTTTATTAACAACCTACTTAGATAAACGTTTTGGCGATAGTTGGCGCGAAGATGATATCCAGCATAACGAAAGTGCTAACAATCACTCTCATCATGGGACGATGAGCCGCCAAGAAGCATTCGATATTTTAGGTATTTCACCTAATAGCAGTAAGGAAGAGATTATCGCAACACATCGTAAGTTAATGCAGAAGCTGCACCCGGACCGCGGTGGTAGCGATTATCTTGCAGCCCAGATCAATCGGGCCAAAGATATTCTGATTAACGATTAAATTTTCGATACAGACGCTCGGGGCCGGCTCTTTCTAACCGAAACCCCGAATGTCCGAACGTAGGACTATATCCCTTTAACAATAAACCGCCCTTTTTATCCTTTTCAAAGACGAGAATTTCATTATCTTCGAGGCCGTCAATATCTACAAAATGAATTACAACTCGTCCATTTTTCATCAATTGCCAGGAGCCCGTTTGAACGATTAACGGCTGACGATTACGATAATCTTGAGTTAAAACCGCTTGCTGATCGCTCGATAACTCTAAAGAGATATAACGTCCTTGTGACCTTAATCCAGGTAGCTCTATTCCATACAAACCAGGAAGAGTTCTTAGATCTAACTTTCCTTGTCGTGCACAGCCCTCAAAGACAGTACCATTTAACACCATCCGAGCCGTATGTTCGTATTCGATTCCATAACGATCCTGACATCGTAAACGTTCGACATTTAAACTCAGACTATAGTTCTTTAAACCTTTTAGCTGGCTACTCCACTCAAGACTACTTCCAAACTTAATAGGATCGAATAGGGGGAAAATCAACTGTTTTAAACGATCGAACCTTTGAACATAAATGCCATCATCCCGAACATCCGCTATCCATAAGGGGCGCTCACCTGCAGCGCGGTATTCATTACCTGAAAGTTCATAATTACAGGTTGATTGATTACCACCAATCAGGTGTACCTGATAAACCTCCCAAGGCTCGCCTGGCGCAAGATGAGAGCCACTCATCTCCGCATAAAAAGCGGGCTCCATTGAATCATCTAATTTTCGCTCTAATCGACCGGTATGATCATTAATCAATTCGCGTTTATTAACGTAACAGGGCTTAAAGCTGAGCCCTTGGTCTGTCATGTTCACAACCCCACGGCGAAATAGGGGACCTTCCTCAGAACTGAATTCTGAAGGCTTTTTCTGACAACCTGTTAGAGTAATGATAATAAAAAAAACTACAAAAAAAGGCAGAAACGAGAAGCATTTACCGGTTATCATATTAACTATTGCGAGATGCGGATCGAATAATGATAATAAGCGAATAGAACAAGGAGGGCAAAATATGGCGAGGCCAGCAGAGTTTGATCGTACTGATGTCTTAGAGAAGGCTATGAATGTTTTCTGGAGAACAGGTTACAGCGCAACATCGGTAACCGACCTCGTGAACGCGACCAAATTAAAACCAGGATCACTTTACGGTGCATTTCAAAGCAAACGGGGTTTGTTTTTAGAGGTTATAGACACCTATGCTGAGCGCAGTCTAAATAGAGTTTCAAGCGTAATGGAAAATGCTGAAACTCCTCTGAAAGGAATCGAGCAGTTTTTTAAATGTTTCTGCGATGATCTAGTACATGATCGCCTTGGTAAAGGCTGCCTAATGGTTAATACCATGCTAGAACTTGCTACAGAAGATGATGAGATTAGAGAACGCGTAGGAGGCTACTTAAGCCAAGTAGAAACCTATTTTACTAATGCGCTCATTCAAGCCCAAGAACAAGGATTGTTAGATAGAAAGCAGTCCCCCGAAGATCTTTCAACATACCTAATGACAAATATTTGGGGACTTCGCGTATTAAGTAGCAAGCGTCCACACCAGTCTAAATATGATGCAGTTATTACGAATATGCTTAAGGCGCTTCACAGTCCGTGCCATTAACAGTAATTGACAACAAAAAGCACCGATCTGCGGTGCTTTTTTATTTGTATGGAGCTTCGATTATTTTACATCGTAAGCACAACGAAAACCTATCGAGCCATAAACGCTTCTGCCACTTATCGGTGGTTTCACATTACGGAATGAACTACGCAAATTGGCTTTATGCTCATCCCAAGAGCCACCACGAACCACGCGTTGACGCCCCTGGTCTGGGCCAAACAGATCTCCATTCGCGTAGCGTTCAAGGCCGTTTTTAGCATACCAATTCATCGTCCATTCACCGGTATTACCATGCATATCGTGTAAGCCATAAGCATTTTCAGCATGACTACCTATGGGCCAAGTACGATCTTCACCGCAACCATCAGGTTCATTAGGGACCGATCCCATCGTTTTTCCATCATCAAGAATAGCTTGTTTACAACTTACTTCTTGGCCCCACGGATAGCGCGTAAGCGTATTGGCCCGCGCTGCTTTTTCCCATTCCGCTTCAAAAGGTAAACGGCCACCTTTAGTTTGACAGAAATCTAAAGCCTGCTGCCAATCTACACAGTTAATCGGATGATTACCCCGCCCCTCTGCACCTAAATTACAATACTTGTTTCGTTTATGGTCTTTTGGCCGTTGGCAATTCCCAGCCTCAATACATGCTTGATACTCAGCAACCGTTACTTCATGTTTATCAATCAAGAAAGTTGGCACGTGAACAGCTGTGCCTCCGGGCTCTCCTTCATCGTTTTCACAGTCTTTATCTCCCTGTGAACACCCCATCTGAAACTTACCTGCATCAATCTGGATTTTACTGGATTCTGCGAATACCCCAGAAGTAAAACCACTGAGCAACACTGCTACACAGCACACTTTCTTGTTCATGCCCTTTCCCCTGCTTATATGCATTCTTATCTTTATCAAGCACCAAAGGTATCTAACCTTCTAAAGGTAGAGCAAAAACTCATCAGATAGTTTCAACAAGAGCAGAATTATTTTCTCCGACATAGTACTGACTACATACTTTTATCACTCACTGTCGCTAAAAAGAAACCACATAACCCATTGATTTTATTATGTTTGAATAATTAACAACCAGCCCACTGTCTCTTATTGGCGACAGATAGCACTCCTTTTCGGATCTTTTTTTAGCAGCCACAAGACAAAATCCACAAAAATACACATAACCCATTGTTTTAATTGAGTTTTAAAAAACTGGCACATCACTTGATATATCCCTAGCGAATTTAAAATTTTTGTTATTACCCGATCTATTTCGTTAAGGAGAAAAATATGAAATCTGCAGCACTTACTCTAGCGTCCATGCTTTGTGTTTCTACAATTGCTTTTGCTGAAGAAACAAAACCTGCTGAAGTTGTTAAGGACGTTCAACCAGAAGTGATGACTCAAGAAGCACCAAAAGCAACAAGCATTTTCGAAAAACTAGATGAAAACAAAGATGGCAAAGTTAGCCCTCAGGAAGCGCAGGTTTCTCCAGCGCTGGTAAAAGGCTTCAATAAAATTGATGCCAACAAAGATGGTTTTCTAAGCCCGGATGAGTTTTCTCAACTACAAGTTGAGGCGACAACGTCTTACGTAGCTTCTAAGAAACTATTCGTTTAAAGGGTTCACTTGTTGGTATAAGACTAGCCCCACTGATTCCGAGACAGCCTCAGCTCAGTTAGTTGAGTACCAGCAGGTAACAAGTTGATTCAGAGCATCCATGTCCACAAACATAGCCGCCAGCTCTGTTTTAACACGGCCGGTGATCAGGATGATCCCGGCCAGCCCTATAACTCTAATCCGTCTATCCACAGATAATGGAGACTACCCATTTAAGGCGTAATTGATGGATAATACTCATACACTTGTTTAACTATGATTGTTTAATGGCCAAATCGACTCGCCAACCTTGGCGACTCAGCTCATTGAAGCAGCTGGTACTTCTATCCTTTTTGGTTGTCGTAACACCTTTCGGCATCCTCATTTTTTACGCTACTGATGCTCTTGTAGAACAGTCGGCGCAAGGCCGTGTGCTCGCGCAACAAGCTTTAGAGGTTACGCGTAGAGGCCAACAACTCGAACGATTAGCCGAAGATATTACCCGTTCGGCAAGGCAATACCAGATTCTAGCTAAGCCTGAAATTCAAGAACGTTTTAATCAGTATTTGTCGGAATACAGACAAGCGCTGGTCATCCATAGCTTCCTGCTGAATGAACAGAATAAAGCTAACGAGATCACTGAATTACTCGAAGGTATCGAACGCGCTCACCCTATTGAGGCTAATTCACTACTCAGCCTCACCCGTGTGGTAAATGAACAGATCGACTTAGTCTTAGATCAACGCTTACAAGCGCTTAATGAAACCGCGCAAACAACACAGACTAAATTAAGTACCTTAGCGATTATTCTTCTCGGCTTAGAAGCCCTGTTAATCCTATTTTTCAGTTTTAAAATTATCCGCCCAGTTAACCGGATAGCCGCGCGTTTACAAGCATTAGGAACCGGCGAAGAATATTTCGGTGCCAAAGTCGGCGGACCGGATGAGTTAGTTGAGTTAGATAGGCAGCTTGATTGGCTAACAGAACAGTTAGCTGAAGTAGAGAACGAGAAACAACGTTTTTTACGCCATATGTCTCACGAATTAAAAACCCCGTTGACCACGCTGCGTGAAGGATCTGATCTTCTAGCAGAACAGGTTATTGGCGATCTTAATACCAGCCAGCTTGAAGTGGCTAATCTGCTGCAGACAAACTCACGTCAATTACAGTCTTTGATTGAGCAACTCTTGGACTACAGCCGATTAAATCAGAATGAACCGGTTAACTTCCATCAAGTACATATACTGCCGGTTATTAACGAAGCGATTGAGCCTTTTAAGCTATTGCTCGAACAAAAGAAGATGCTGGTGCAGCTGCCACAAGAAGATATCGAATGGTTTACTGACCGGGCAATGCTTATCCGTATTATCGGCAACCTGATATCAAACGCGGCCCTCTATGGAAGCTCCAGTGGCCGCTTACTGGTTAGCACCAACGTACAAGCAGACTATCTAGTTATAGAAGTGGGTAACGACGGCCCAATCATTCCAGATGAAGATATTCCACACCTATTTACACCGTTCTACCAAGGCCAAAATCGACGCATTGGACCTGTTAAAGGCTCCGGTATCGGATTGAGTATTGTTAGAGATGCCGCTGACTCATTAGGTGCCCACGTCACTTTACATCGCAATCAGGATAGCTTTGTCAGCTTCCGCGTCAGCCTGCCAGTTAAAGAGCTTAATACCCATGATTAAATACGCTCCACTCATCTTGTTACTGTTTCTACAAGGGTGTGAATTTGTACCGACAAAGTCACCTATGCCTGAACCAGAAGTAACAGAGAAACCAATCTGTCGTATCAACGAAACACGACTTGATCAGTTACAAGGCATTGAAAGCCGCTTTCTACAAAAGCCTGATCAGCGCAGCAACATCATGCAGCGAGCTATTCGCAGTAAAGACAGCGCCCTATTAGCTCTACTTCTATCAACACCGCTTTCTTCAACAGAGCAATTACAGCAAGCCAAACGTAATTTTTCTAAAATTGTGCTCTACCCTCACTCATCCTGCCCTGGGGATCGTTACTTAGATATTCGTAACCAGTTCGCAACCGCGTTGCTATGGATGCGAGCGGAGCAAGATAATTTGTTAGAAGAGAATCGAAACCTGCAGGTTAAAATCGATGCGCTCACCCAGATTGAAACCGATCTAAACAATGAGCGTGAGGTACAGGAATGACCCCTCACGTTTTATTGGTAGATGATGATGCATCTCTACTAAAACTACTTTCAATGCGCTTAGAAGCCAGCGGATTTAAAATCAGTTGTGCGGAGAGCGCTGAACAAGCTCTCGAGATCCTCGATGATCAGATCGACCTGGTCATCACTGACCTTCGTATGGAAGGTATGGACGGCCTTGCCCTTTTCCAACAACTGCAACAACGCTATCCGCAGCTGCCAGTCATCATCATTACGGCTCATGGCTCAATCCCAGAAGCAGTAACGGCAACTCAACAAGGCGTTTTTGGCTTTCTCACCAAACCTATCGACAGAGACCAGCTGTTAGAAACAATTAATGCAGCCCTTGCGGGTACAAGTCGATCCGATAGTACATGGCGCAAAAACATTATCTGTCGCAGCCCGATTATGGAGAGCTTACTTCAAGAAGCAGAACAGATCGCAGGCTCCGATGTCAGTGTGCTCGTTACAGGCCCAAGCGGAAGTGGTAAAGAACTATTAGCCAACGCGATCCATCAAGCAAGCCCACGCCATAAAAAACCGTTTATTGCGATTAACTGTGGTGCGCTACCAGAGCAACTTTTGGAGTCCGAACTGTTCGGTCACGCCAAAGGCGCATTCACTGGAGCTGTCAGCAAGCACGAAGGTCTTTTCCAAGCAGCCAACGGCGGAACTTTGTTTCTGGATGAGATTGGCGATATGCCGCTATCCCTTCAAGTTAAGCTCTTGCGCGTTCTACAGGAAAGACAAATTCGACCTGTGGGTTCTACCGACACTATTCCTGTTGATGTACGCGTAATCTCTGCCACTCACCGCGACCTGGAAGTAGCGATGCAAGAGCAACAGTTCCGTGAGGATCTGTTCTACCGTCTTAACGTGGTGAATCTTCACTTACCTCCGCTTGCAGAACGACCTGAAGATATTCCACCTCTGGCACGCCACTTTGTTGAGCAAGCAGCAGCGAAGCATAACCCCAAGGTTAAGAATATCTCCTCAGATGCACTTCAGGTTTTAGCCCAATCGGCGTGGCCGGGTAATGTCCGCCAATTAGAGAATGTGATCGAGAAGGTAACGGCATTAAGCACAACACCGGTCATCTCTGATAGCGCCATTAATCGAGCCTTGGTCAATCAGGATCAGGTTATCCAGAACTTTAACGACGCTCGTGCTGATTTTGAAAAGCGCTATCTCAGAAAGGTATTACAGATTACCGAAGGCAATGTTTCTCAAGCAGCAAAAATAGCGGGAAGAAATCGTACCGACCTATACAAGCTCTTAAAAAAGCATGGTTTAGAAGCTGCCGATTACAAAGCCTAATTAGACAAAGAATGCTCTTTGATTTGGTAATTAAAGGGCATTCTTTCGCGCGATAATAAACACTTCCATACCCTTATGGCCGTAATGCCATTGGCTCTCAATGCTAAAGCCAGCGGCTTTAATCTCATCGGCCAATTCATCTTCCGTGATCACGAATAGATCAGGCATTAATCCGAAGCACTTACCCACTGGTACAACCAATTTAAGAAAGCGCATATAAGAACCGCCCAAACAACCGGTACTACTCACAAAAACGCCACCGGGTTTTAAGATTCTAGCGACTTCAGCTATCACCGCTTGCCAGTTGGGAATCAAATGAATCACATTTAAGCCCAAAACCGCATCAACGCTTTCAGTCTCAGCATTGAAATCATTCAATGTCCCTAGATGAAAATCGACATTCCCTACACCTGCTTCTTGCGCTCTTTCTCGCCCAATTTCCAACATATTTTCGGAGATATCTATGGCATCAATATGACCAACAAATGGCGCATGATGGATAGCAGTCGTACCTGTACCGCAGCCAAACTCAACCACACGCATATCAGAAGAAAAGTAACTTTGCGTTTCCTTTAATTTCTTTTGATACATCGCTTCATTGGGAACTGCTTTTTGCGAATACTTTGCAGCAACGCCATCCCAAAACTTGTCCGACTCTATTTTATTCACAGGCTTGTTCATCTATCCCTTTCCTTTGGGCTATTTTAAAAAGCGGCCTTAAAATAACGTAGATGCCTGACCATGTAAAAGTCAGTAATTTCTGGTTTAACCCTCAAAGGTTTGATTGCGCCGAAGAAGTCCTCCAATTCCTACAAACCTAAAAATTCTCAACTATATTTTATTACTGAATCCACATAGAGGCAGTTAGCGACTTAATTCAGTTTCGGCCTTTATCTGATCAGTAGTCATATCGAATAGATAGGTGTGTATATGCGAGTTAAAACGTGTTTATTAATCTGCACATTAAGCCTTCCGGCCTTAGCACAAGATGATGTGAACATGGACGCAATTGAGGGTGAGCAATTCGATTCCGATTCAGTACATCTACTCACAATGCCTTACCCGCCTTACACGGAAGTTATTGACGGTAAGATTACCGGAACATCAGTAGAAAATATCCGTTGTGCTTTTGAAGCGATGCCCGAAAAGGTTGCAATACACGCAAGGCCTTTCAATCGAGCAAAACTGCTTACAAAACAAGGTAAAGCTGACGGTTTCTTTTCAGCATCCCATAAAAAAAGTCGTGATAGTTATGCAACACATTCAGGTGCCATAGAAACCCAGAACTGGACGTTCTTCCAACTGAAGGATTCCCCTTTTGACCCTGAATCTGAAGAGTTTAAACAGAAAGCTGTAACCACCAGCTTTTTGGGATCAAACATGCACAGCTGGCTGCAGAGCAATGGTTATAAAGTTACCGGAAACCCGCCGACGAACAGTGAACAACTGCTCTCCATGCTTATACATAAACGGATAGATGCGTTTTTGATGAATGAGCAAGCGATGGATCATGCGATGACTGACAAACAGAGAGCGATGACTAAAAGGAAAGTAATTCACAGCCACAATTTAGGTGTCTATTTTGGCCATCATTTTCTAAGACACAACCCGGGCTTTTTAGAACGATTTAATAGTGCTTTAGCTGTGTGTACAGAAGGGAAATTTACTCACCGTTCAGAAGAAATTTCACCTGCGTACCTTAAAAAGTAGAACTGTATTCGTAACTGAATTATTGCAATAAAGTCGATAAGTATCGGGGCAAGCATTATTTAATCGCCCCGATCTTTTCAACGAAAAAAAACAAAACACGACTATTTTTTCACAATCGTTAACAACACCTGCCCAACCGAAATACCAAATTTCTTCATCTTTGACTCGTTCACAATCACGGAAGGTGAAACCAGATACATCTTATCATCGATAGTCAGATCGATAGTGCCATCTTTATAAGGTGCTCTAAGAACATATTGCATAAACAATGCATTGCCACTGACCAGAGCATTTGCTGGCCCAACCACATCATTAGCCGCAGCAATGTATTTTCCCGAACCATCAGGTGTCAGCGTCCAAACCCGGCGTTGTTTTTCACCATCATCAAAAACAAAATCTTCTTCTAATACTCCAACACCCTCACGCCAATAAGCTTTGATGTCGGCATTGAAATGACGAATCACTTTTCCTGACCAATCCTTTACTACACCATGGGCAGTAAGATCACCATCAAAAAACTCCTCTAAAACTAACTCAGGATCCTTATCCTTGTACGCCTCAATATTGATAGAGGAACACCCCGTTAAAAATAGAGGGCCAATAAGAAATAAGCGGAAAAGAAAGTTTTGAACAGTCAACTTGATACTCCATATACATAAGCGATTACTAGTTATGTATACGGGTAAGCTGTTTTTTGGATTGTTGAGTAGGACTATAAATCGTCCAAGAAGACTGACGATTTATTCAGATTAAGATGAATTCTTTTAAACTTTCGTGCTCATCAACTTTTCACTACTGCTAAATCCTAGGCGGGTATACAAACTATGGGCATCATCAGTTACAAGAAACTTAAATTTATCTTTCCAACGCGGATCGTTAACCATAATTTCAGTTAACCATTTCCCCAGCCCCTGACTTCGGTATTGCTCATCAATAATGACATCAGCCAGATAAGCGACTGAAGCGAAGTCGGTGACCACTCTGGCAAAGCCAATCTGTTTTTCACCTTTAAAGAGTGAAAAACAAACACTGTTCTCTATCGATGTTTGTATTACATCAATAGCTCTCTCATTTGCCCAGTAAGATTGTTTTAGCAGGGCTTGAACGCTTTCGAGCTGAACCTTTTCCCGTTCATCGTAGATCTGAAAACCACCTTTTTCATACTTCATAAGAAACCCCATTTAAAAATCATAAAAAAACAGCCATGAAGGCTGTTTTGATAAGTTACTCTCTTAGACGTTCAACTCACGCTTACTGATAATCATCCG
Organism: Neptuniibacter sp. QD37_11; assembly: GCF_047778105.1. Lineage (NCBI taxonomy): Bacteria > Pseudomonadati > Pseudomonadota > Gammaproteobacteria > Oceanospirillales > Oceanospirillaceae > Neptuniibacter > Neptuniibacter sp. QD37_11. The sequence goes on from NZ_CP180552.1 coordinate 2,600,064, forward strand.
GTAGCGTAATACCCATCGCATTGGCTTCAACCTGGGCTTGTTGCTGAAAGCGCTTACGCACCATCGTACCTTTAGGTTTAGTCAGGTAGAACAGCCATTTGCTCGCGATTTCAGGTTTCAGGTTATGCTCTTCACCCCAGCTTTGGATAAATGCGAACAACGTGTTATCGCTTTTATCAGGTAAGGCTACTGCAACAGGTAGATCGAGTTGCTCTCCTGCTCGTACTCTCCGACTGATTACATCATAGTTGTAGCGAAAGTCTGGAAAAACATCGACTTCATCTTCAGTACGTAAACGAAACCACCCCGTTGCTTTACCGGCATGGTAGATCGCAGGGTGGGTCCATTTATGCGTAGAAGCTTTATCAGCATTAAGACAGGCTTCTTCGTAAGCGTGCTTAGTTGCAGGCAAACCATGATCCCCAGTTTGAGTGCGCAGTACATCTAAAAATTCAGAGATCGTCGGCATCCACGCGCTATGCTCTTTGCAATAATCAATTGCAGCCACCAGCTCGTGTTCGGTATAGCCACCAAGACTAAGCGCCCATTCGCGTTTTGCGATACGGATTTCGTCTTGGGTCTCAAAACAGCTCTTAAATTTATGGCCATAGATCGCCATAAAACGCGCAAAGATCATATTTACCAGTGTTTTGACTTCGACTGTTAGCTCTCGCTGAGCAGTTTTTGTTCCCTGCTCTTGGTTACCAGTCGGTGTCCTTGATGTCCATGATTGCTGCGGTAACCCTTTGTCGTTTTTCGCGAGTATCTCTGCGGGGGTTTTCATGGCTGAAACCTTTGCCTTGTTGTTCGTTATTTATACGTTGTTGACGTCCATCCCTAGTTTGCTTGTTAATCCACTCCCTTTTTACCCAAGCTAGGAATTTCTGATCCCAGTTGGTTTCTTTACGGTCTTTATCTAACCAGTAAAGCACAAATTCATCCAAACATGTTTGTGCAAATTGTGGCGATATATTATGCCGCGGAAGCAACGCATAAAAATTGTCGGACGGTTGCCAATTCAGCTCCATTCCTTGAAGCTGTTTTTTACGCTGCTCTTGTTTATTAAAGCACACTTGTAACTCATCAGAGCGGCCGTTATTAACCTGCTGTGCTTTTCTCGCCCAACCTATGCTGCCACCAAAGGTCGGAGCAGGACCAGGGTTAGGGATATTCTGTGGCTGCACTGCTGGCGCTTGATCAGGATAGTACGGCGTATCCTTCATCTCTGGATACTGATCCTGTGGATAGCCTGCATGTTCAGGTTGAGTTTGTGGGTGATTTTGCTGGTTATAATTAGATTGTGCATACCTCGGTTCTAGTTGCTCAACCTCGACAGGCAGTACTTCAACCTGTGTCGGAATCGTTTCCATAACCGGTAACCGGCTTACAATCTCAACATCACCTTCAGGCACTTCATCAAACGATGCTTCAGAGACTTGCTCTTCAACAACAAAACGGATTCTTACACGGCCATCATTAGCGAATGCGGCATCAATGATGTTTGCACTGACTAATTCGCTGGTTAATTGAGCCAATCGCTCTTCGTCCCAAAACTCACCTAACGCAAGCCATTGTTCACGAGAAAATATAAGTTCTGGCGCTTGGTCTGTATCCGTTACATTTTGGAGACGTTCTACCCTTTGATGATAGAGCGTCAACAATACAGCCGCTTCAACACCTACCTCCTTGACTAAGGATGGGTATAGCAAGATAGGTGTTTCAGAAAAAACATAACTCATGAATATGTAATCTTACCTAAACAGATTTGGCATTTCGTTAACCGAATACCATAAACAAAAAAGCCGCAGTGATGAGCCGCGGCTTGTGACCATCAAACGTGATTAGCCATCCTGTGCAAAACGTTCTACTGCGCGTAGAACATCTCGACGACTAATCTGGCCGATCAGTTTACCATCTTTTACTACCGGTAAACGACGGCGTTTGTTATTAATAAATTCTTCCGCCACTTTTATGATGTCGGCATCATGATTAATGGTGTAAACCTCTTCCGACATGTAAGTACCAACAAGACCACCCATCTCTTCTTCGTGGTAGGTTAAAGTCAGGATCGCTTTTAGACAGTCAACTTCTGACATTAAGCCAATGAGTTTGCCATTTTTATCGACTACAGGCGCGCCTGTGATTCGGTATTCGAGTAGCTGATTTATCGCATCAAAAAGATCGGTTTCAGGGGTAAAGGTGATTAAGTCTTCACACATGTAATCCTGAGCTTTTACGGATCTTAGCATTACCATTCCTCCATGGCCGGCAGCTTTAACAGGTCTGGAAACATCGACCTGCCAAACCACCCAAACAAGGTAAACCGGTAGAATTTTCAACCGGGCTACCTCTATGTGTACACCTAACAGTGACAACTCGCAAGCGATCAGATCAAGGTTAAGCCCGACAAGAATAAGTTAATGCTCAACGGGCTAATTCCTTGTAGGGAGAAGAGCCAACTTATGGCCCCTAAGCAGCTTTTGTGATTTTTGCTCAATTAAAATAATTAATTGAAAACAACCGTTTTATTACCCTGCACTAAGATCTTATCTTCCAAGTGCCAACGCAAACCACGGGAAAGAACTGTCTTTTCTACATCACGTCCTAAACGCACCATATCTTCTGGCAGATCGCGGTGGCTGATGCGTACTACATCCTGATCAATGATCGGACCTGCATCTAGCTCTTCAGTCACATAGTGACAGGTTGCACCAATCAGTTTTACACCACGCTCATGGGCTTGATGGTATGGCTTAGCACCGGCAAAAGACGGTAAGAAGCTGTGGTGGATATTAATGATGCGATGAGCATATTCAGCACAGATGTCCGACGGTAAGATCTGCATGTAACGCGCAAGCACGACCGTTTCCGCAGAGTGTTCGCGGATTAAACGGCTCACTTCCTCAAAGTGAGGCTGTTTATTCTCTTTATCCACAGGCACATGATAGAAAGGAATATTATGCCATTCGACCATGCTGCGTAGATCGTCGTGGTTGGAGATGACACAAGGGATCTCACAGTCTAATTCACCTTCATGATAACGATAGAGTAAATCAGCAAGACAATGTGCTTCTCGGCTTGCCATCAAAATCACACGCTTAGGGGTAGCGGAGTCAGTGATATCCCAATCCATATTGAAGGATTGCGCTATCGGTGCAAAAGCAGACTTTAACTCTTCGAGGGAGAAAGGTAGCGTTGTCGCACTAATCTCTACACGCATAAAGAACCAGCCGGTTGTACTATCAGAATGTTGGTTAGCGTCAGAGATCGAGCCACCATGGCTAGAGATAAAGTTACTTACCATCGCCACAATGCCCACTCTATCGGGACACGCCAAAACCAGCCTGAATCTACGTTCCATTTACGTAAAGCTCCGCAAGAAAAAGTGAAGCTTCATTCTAACAGTAGTTATTTCTCTGGTGGAATTATCTAATTAAGTAATCTTGCCCTAAAACAATAAATTTTTATCTCTCAGTTAAATAACTGATCAGAAGCAGCTGCGCAGCGGAAATCATTTCGGTGTAAACCTGATATAGCATGGGTATACCAGGTGAGATGGACTCGCCCCCAGGCCGTTAATATATCTGGGTGGTGATCTCGAGCTTCTGCTAACTCCCCTACCTTGTTTGTAAACGCTAAGGCCTCGACAAAATTTTTGAATTTAAAATTACGTTGCAGCGTAGGAACACCGTCCATGTGAACAACGTCCCAATCTTGCAGCGACTTCAGTAACATCGCTATTTCTGACTCATTTAAAGCTTGGCTATCTTTATGGCAGCTTTCACAAGCTTCTGTGGCTAAATCCATCATGTCATGTCACCTCATCCAGTTGCTATTACATAGTTCTATATCAACAAGGTTTTCCATCCGCTTAATCACTCATATACTGTAATTGATACAGGGAAAAGGGAATATCAAAGATGTCAGAACCTATGGCCCCTTTAAGCGCTTGTCGACTTGGGTTAGATACACATCAAGAACCCACGATTTACCTTCGTCAGGATAGTCCAGTTTGCCGCTCTGAGGGTTTTTCTGCCCTCTCTCGGGTGATGGTTCGGACGGAACGAAAACACCTGATCGCTACCCTCAATATGGTAACAAGCAACCTTTTAATGCCCGGTGAGATCGGCTTTTCCGAATCTGCTTGGAAAAGAATGGAGCTGAGAGAGGGGAATTCTGTTTGGTTATCTCACCCTAAACCCGTGCAATCCCTCTCCTATCTGCGCGCTAAAGTATTTGGTAGCGAACTCAGCCAAGAACAACTGCGTGAAATCATCGATGATATTGTCGCAGGGCGCTATGCCGATGTGCACCTAGCTGCGTTTATTACGGCCTGTGGATCAGACAAACTAAGTATCCGAGAGATCACCGATCTAACCCGCGCAATGGTCGATTCTGGCAGCCAAATCGAATGGGGCTTGCCACAAGTTGTGGATAAACATTGTGTGGGCGGGTTACCCGGCAATCGTACAACCCCCATTATTGTTTCAATTCTAGCAGCTGCTGGATTGACTATGCCTAAAACATCTTCACGGGCCATTACCTCTCCTGCCGGGACTGCCGATACCATGGAGACTTTAACTAATGTCAGCTTGAGCTTAGAGCAGATGCGTTCTGTAGTTGAACAAGAAGGTGGCTGCCTAGCTTGGGGAGGATCAGTGCGACTCTCCCCTTCTGATGATCTACTAATCCAAGTAGAGCGTGCTTTAGATATCGACAGTGAAGGCCAACTGATTGCATCAGTGCTCTCAAAAAAAATAGCCGCGGGTGCTACTCACGTTGTGATTGATATTCCGGTCGGCGAAACCGCAAAAGTAAGAAGCCAAGAGTCTGCACAAGCACTTGCAGATAGCTTTAAAGCAGTAGCTAGTACTCTAGGGCTGACTGTGCATACGCTACTGACCGATGGATCTCAACCTATAGGTAGAGGCATAGGGCCTGCACTTGAAGCACGGGATATTTTATTGGTACTGCAAAATCAAAAAGATATGCCCACAGACTTACGGCAGCGTGCCGCAGAAGTTGCAGGCGCCATGTTAGATCTGATCAATGATTTGCCAGAGGGCGAAGGCTATACACAAGCCCTTAGGATTTTGGAGTCTGGGGCGGCTTGGGAGAAGTTTCAGGCGATCTGTAAAGCTCAGGGGGGTCTTAAAACACCACCAATTGCGCCCTACCGTTATGAATTAATTGCCCAGACAACAGGCATCGTTGATCAAATTAATAATCGTAAGCTCGCTAAAGTGGCCAAATTAGCCGGTGCTCCAGCCGACTTAGCAGCAGGAGTAGATATGCATTGTAAGCTAGGTGATAAAATCGATCTTAATCAACCTCTGCTAACCATCCATGCGGAAAGCTCGGGTGAGCTAAGTTACGCCGTCGATTATTTAGAAGATCATTCGGATATTGTCCACATTATTGCTGGTAAGGAGTCGTCATAAAATGCTGCCAATTCTATTCAATTTAGAAAGTGACCACGACCTTGCACAAGCCCTTGCGATTGAGGTCAATGCAGAAGTCGGAAAGTTGGATCTTCGAAATTTCCCTGACGGCGAAAGCTATCTACGCGTATTAAGCGAGTGCCAACATCGTTCCGTTATTGTGCTTTGTAACTTGCATCATCCCGATGACAAAATTCTCAAACTCATTTTTCTAACCCATACACTGAAATCCCTAGGAGCTGCTCGCATCGGGTTAGTAACTCCTTACCTCGCTTATATGCGCCAAGATAAAGCCTTTCATCCGGGGGAAGCAGTGTCATCACGTCCTTTTGCCCAACTTCTCTCAGAACATTTCGACTGGCTAGTCACACTGGATCCCCATCTACACCGATACAACTCCCTAGATGAGATCTACAGTTTAAAAAGCTCCGTAGTTCATGCAGCCCCCATGATTGCCGAGTGGATAAATCAACATATTGCAAAGCCTCTACTTATTGGCCCTGATAGTGAAAGCGAACAATGGGTGAGCGAAGTTGCACATTTAGCCGAAGCACCTTTCCAAGTATTAGAGAAAGTACGTCATGGGGATTACTCTGTCGAAGTGTCAGCGCCTGAAATCGAACATTGGAAAGATCATACCCCCGTGCTGGTAGATGATATTATTTCGAGCGGTAAAACCATGTTAGAAACCCTTACCCACCTGCATCAGCTTGGGTTAAAGTCCCCCACTTGTATCGGAGTGCATGGACTGTTTTCTGATGAAGACTTTAATGCACTCGCTATAAAAGCCAATATCGTTACCTGCAACAGTGTGCCTCACAAAAGTAATGATATTGATATTAGTCATACGTTAAGCGAAGCCGTGCTGAAGTGGATCTAAATGTGAAAAACTATGTTGCCGATGATCTGGACTGCTGGCTTGATCCTACATTTATAAATCCAGACGAAGCCGAGTATTTTTACACCTCATTATACGAAGAGGTATCTTGGCAACAAGACAAGATCCGAATGTTTGGTAAATGGGTTTCTATTCCGCGCTTACAAGCCTTTATGGCTGATTCTGGCATAACCTATACCTATTCCGGTTTAACCTTAGCCGATAACCCTTGGCATCCTGTTGTTGCGGAGATAAAGAAGCGTGTCGAAGAATACACAGATACCTCTTTCAACGCCGTGCTCATAAACCTGTATCGCGACGGTAATGATAGTATGGGCTGGCATAGGGATAATGAACCAGAATTAGGTGACAACCCGAAGATAGCCAGTGTCTCGCTAGGCAGTAGTCGACGTTTCCTATTAAAATCGACAACCGATCAACGCCATGAACTTAACTTACCCTCCGGCTCACTATTATGGATGGGAGATCAAGTACAAAAGCACTGGCAACACAGCATCCCAAAAACCAGAAAAGTAATACCACCTCGCATAAACCTCACCTTCCGTGACATGAAAATTTAATATAAATCAAAAGATTAGCAGTAGAACATTCTGGTATAACTAATATATTCACTAATATTCTATATAAAGACTAACTCATTTAACTACAGTAAGTTATACTGCCGCGCACTTGAGTAGAGCCGGGCAAATTACCTGATTTTTATATGGATTTGCCTCAGTAATAAAAATAAGTTAGCTGGACGAAACTTAAGAACTACTTTTTGATAAGTTTCTATTCCATTGTCATCGCAGTCGGGTGAGGCTGTTCTGCATAAAAATGACAAGAAATCGTACTATTCAGCTCGTGCAGTTAACAAAAAATATAAGAATAATTAAGACATACAAATGCACACCGATGCACCCGAAAAAGACACTGTAAACCAGGGTCAAACTAGCGCAGAAGAGCTAAATACTATTCTGCATTTGCAGAACCAAGTTCTTGAAGAGATCGTTTTAGACGCACAACCCGACTCCATCTTTACGTCGGTTTGTCAGTTTATTGAAAACTGCGTCGCGGATAGTATCGCTTCTATAATGCTACTGAATAGCAGTAATCGACACCTGTCCGTTGTCTGCGCCCCCAGTATTCCTAAAGCATCGCTCGCACTTCTAAATGGTCTAGTACCGAGCCCAGAGGCAGGATCTTGCGGCACTGCTGTGTATACGGGTAACCCTGTTTATGTTTCTGATATAGAACAGGCCGACTGCTGGGAAAGTTTCCGGGATGTTGGCAAAGAATTAGGAATCAAAGCCTGTTGGTCCTATCCAATTCGTATCGATTCTGAACATGTTGCAGGCAGTATTGCAATCTCTAGCCCCAAAACCAGAACACCAACTGCATTCCATCATCAACTTTTAGAAGCAGCTGCCAATATAATTGGTATTGTCCTAAAGAGACAGAAAGCCCAACAGTTCCTAGAACATTCCGAGAACCTTTTACAAAACATCACCAATGCAATGCCGGGTGTTGTTTACCAATATCGATTAACGCCCGATCTCAAGCAGGAATTTATCTATATAGGCCAAGGGATAGAACAAATTTCAGGCGTCTCTGCAGAAGAAGCAACAGAAGACTTTCGCCAATTCTGGAAACAGGTACACCCAGAAGATCAACCAAGCCTGTGGGCAAGTATTATTCATACGAGTCAGCACAAGCTACCTTGGTCACATGAGTTTCGTGTATTCCACCGAAATGGTGATCTACGTTGGATTCGCGGCTCATCTTTACCGGATACTTCCAATAAACTCGACCCTTCGCTTTGGAACGGGGTTTTACTCGATATAACCCCAGAGAAAGCATCTATCGAACAGTTACGCTTAGCGGGTATCGCCTTTTCGAGCACCAATGAAGGGATCATGATTGCCGATTGCAATAATAAGATTATTGATGTCAATCGCGCCTATTCTGATCTCAGCGGTTACAGTCGTGAAGAGTTGATTGGTAAAAGCCCCTCTCTGCTTAAATCACCAAGACATGATAAAGATTTCTTCCAAAACATGTGGGCAGCGCTTGCTGAAGAGGGTCACTGGCAAGGTGAAATATGGAACCGCCGCAAAAATGGTGAGGTAGCGCCTCATTGGGTGAGCATTAATGCCGTTCACGATCCAGAGACGCATAAACTCACTCACTTTGTAAGTGTGAATGCTGATATTAGTAATATCAAAGCCTCTGAAGAAAAGCTCTCTCATCTAGCACACCACGATCCGCTAACGAATCTACCTAACCGCTTGTTGTTTGGCGCTCGACTAGAACATGCCCTGACCCACAGGGAATCTAACGAAAAGATTGCCATGCTTCAGTTAGATCTAGACCGCTTTAAGCACATTAATGACAGCTTAGGTCATAAATATGGTGATCAACTGCTGTTGCAAGTAACAGAGCGTTTAAATAAAACATTAAGTACTCGTGATACCCTTGCACGGATAGGCGGAGATGAATTCGCCATATTACTTGAAGAGTTAGAACACGCAGCTGATGCAGCAACTATTGCCGATGCAATCGTCGAAGCAATGGAACAGCCTTTCCAATTAGATGGTAAAGACTATTTCACCACAGCAAGTATAGGTGTCGCGCTCTCCCCTGATCATGGTGATGATTCAGATACGGTCACTAAAAATGCTGATATCGCACTGAATCAAGCTAAAGATTCAGGTCGTAATAACTACGCATTCTTCCAGCCAGAACTATCGGAAACTGTTGAAGAGTGGATTAGGTTAGAGCCTGAATTGCGAAAAGCTGTGGCAGACAAACAATTTGTACTTTTTTACCAGCCGCAGATGGATGCGACCGGAGAAAAAGTCATTGGTGCTGAAGTACTTATCCGTTGGGAACACCCTGAGATGGGGCTTATTCCTCCTGGACAGTTCCTATCCATTGCCGAAGAAATTGGCTTACTAACAAAGATGGGTAACTGGGTTTTAGAAGAAGCCTGTGCACAACTTTCTCGCTGGAGAAAAGCTGGACTGAATAACTTCCGTTTAGCAGTCAATCTGGCAAGTGACCAGATCACCAAACAAGATCTTCCATCAGAAGTTCAAACGCTGCTGTACAAATACGAAATACCGGCAGATATGTTAGAGCTGGAAATACTAGAGACCTTTCTACTTGAACATGAAAAGGAAGCAACGGCGACTTTCCAAGCGTTGAGGCAACAAGGTGTTCATCTCGCTTTGGATGACTTCGGAACAGGCTACTCTTCGCTACGTTACCTAAAGCAACTGCCCATAACTAAAGTCAAAATTGATCAATCCTTGGTGAGGGATATCCCAAGTGATCCGGACGATGAAGCCATTGCCAAAGCAGTAATTCTACTGGGTCATACCCTAGATCTGAAAGTCTGTGCAGAGGGTGTTGAAACACCTGCTCAACGGGCCTTTTTGGAACAAGAGGGCTGCGATCAGCTCCAAGGCTTCTTATTCAGCAAACCGATCCGACAGGAACAGTTTACTGAATTATTACTCGCCCAAGAGCGGATTCAAGAAGTCGAATACAGTTAAAGCCCTTTAACCCACTCTATTAACCATGGTTCTGCTTCTTCAAGTGGAGCCATGGTTTCACAAGCATCAATCACTAAGTTATCCCCAATTTTTTGTGCCTGCAGCTGCTGCATTAAACTATCCATCAAATAGCCAGCTTCAGCAAAGGTATCGTAGGAACTGTCACCTAAAGCGATTACCCCGTATTTAACCGTCGGCATCTGCGGTAATTGATCTTGTAACTGGTCATAGAAAGACAGTAGGTTATGCGGAATTTCACCCTGCCCTGTTGTTGAGGTACAGATTAAAATCACTTCTGTTTCCGGTATGACAACCTGAGCAATTTCCGGCTTACGTAATAGTTCTACTGAGTGTTGCAGCTCAGTTAACTTTTGTGAGCACATCTCCGCGACATCAAGCGCATTACCGTATACCGAACCTACTACAACCTTAATTACTGCCATTTATAAACCTGCTTTGCATACTGATTGATGCAATAAAATCATTTTGATGTGGAAAGATAATTATATTCGCCATTCTCACCGATTTTCTGGCAATAACCAAGCAGGCTCCTACACTGAAAGAGTAGATCTGTTTATCGGAGGGGATAAGCTATGGGTAACGAAAGTCTTTCTAAACTACTTGATGAATGGGAAGGACGCGCGCGCAAAGTTAACGGTCGCAAGGAAGAGCAGCTTTCCATCTATAAGAGCGATTCGGTCAAGCTCGAAGCCTTAGCCAGCATGTATAAACTTTCCAAGGACGATGTTGTCGCCACCTTAATACATGAGGCGTTAAATGAGTTAGAAGCTAAAATGCCCTACATTCAAGGAAGTAAGGTGATCAGAATTGAAGATGGCGAAGAGATATATGAGGACGCAGGCCCTATGCCTCGCTACCTAGCAGAGCAGAAGAAAGTGCTTGAGGCGTCTTAGCAGCAAAGCCGCCTTACCAACAAAAAATGCCGCAAGGAGTGGTGGCTTGCGGCATTCTCGATTAACTGTAGCAGGTATTAAAACAACTAATTAAAGCGTTTTAAGGTAAGCGATCAGGTAATCCTGCTCAGCTTTATCTGTAATCTCAACGTGACGCATACGAGTGCCTGGTACGAATTGATCGTTACCCGCTACCCACTTACGCAAGTTTTCTTCGTCCCAAGTAATATCTGAGTTACGTAGAGCATCAGAGTAAGCAAAGCGCGGAAGTGCTGCTGCTTTACGGCCAAAAACACCGATCAAACTAGGACCGAAAGCATTTTTGCTTGTATCTAGAGAGTGACAAGATGTGCACTTGTTAAAAATTTCTTTACCCGCAGCCTGCATCATCGCTTCGTCATCAGCGATAGCAACAGAAGATAGAGATACAGAAAGGCTCACAGCAAGTGCAGAAATCATTTTAGTTTTCATAATTCATTTTCCCCTAAATGAATACTTCTTTTACAAACACTCTACTCCTGCTGCAGCGCACAAAAATTGATCTTGCTCAGTTTTTTCTTCGCATATTTATAAAACAGATAGAACATACGAACACAGATCAACAAAACTTAATATAGTGAAATCTTATTTAGCAAAAAGCAGTTTATTCCCAATATTTCAGACACAAAAAACGCAGCCGTAGCTGCGTTTTTATCACTATGCTAAATGCTGATTAAGCTTGTTTAGCAATAATCTCTTTCCACTTAGCTGGGCCTGTAGTGTGAACAGACTCACCAGAGGTATCTACAGCAACAGTTACAGGCATATCCTTAACTTCAAACTCGTAGATCGCTTCCATGCCCATTTCTGGGAATGCAAGCACCTCTGCGTTAGTGATCGCTTTAGATACTAGGTAAGCAGCACCACCCACAGCCATTAGGTAAACAGCTTCGTTGTCTTTAATTGCGTCAATTGCAACAGGACCACGCTCAGACTTACCAATCATGCCCAGAAGGCCTGTGCTTTCGATAACCTGACGAGTGAATTTATCCATACGTGTAGACGTTGTTGGGCCAGCAGGGCCTACAACTTCATCACGAACTGGATCAACTGGGCCTACGTAGTAGATAAAGCGACCTTTAAGATCAACTGGTAGCTCTTCGCCATTGTTTAGCATCTCTACCATTTTCTTGTGCGCTGCATCACGACCTGTCAACATTTTACCGTTCAACAGAATCGTTTCGCCTACTTTCCACTCTTTAACTGCTTCTGGAGTGATCTCATCAAGATTTACACGACGTGTGTTGGAACCCACTTCGAAAGTAACATCTGGCCAATCATCCAAGCTTGGTGGTGTAAGAACCGCTGGGCCACTACCGTTCAATGTAAAGTGAGTGTGGCGAGTCGCTGCACAGTTAGGGATCATGCAAACAGGCAGTGAAGCTGCGTGTGTTGGGTAATCCTTGATTTTGATATCAAGAACAGTGGTCAAACCACCTAGACCCTGAGCACCTATACCTAGTTCGTTAACTGCATCCATGATTTCTAGGCGTAGTTCTTCAACACGGTTCTGTGGACCACGCTCACGTAGCTCGTGAATATCGATTGGATCCATTAGGGATTCTTTCGCCATTACAGCCGCTTTCTCAGCAGTACCACCAATACCTATACCTAGCATGCCAGGTGGACACCAGCCCGCACCCATTGTTGGTACTGTTTTAACAATCCAATCAACGATGCTGTCAGATGGGTTAAGCATAACCATCTTAGATTTGTTTTCAGAACCGCCGCCTTTCGCTGCAACGTGAACTTCTACTTCGTCACCATCAACAATTTCGTAATGAATTACAGCTGGCGTATTATCTTTAGTGTTCTGGCGCTTACCTGCTGGGTCAGCAAGAATAGAAGCACGTAGAACGTTATCAGGATGCATGTATGCACGACGAACACCTTCGTTCACCATGTCAGTTACATTCATTTCAGCATCCCAAGTTACGTTCATGCCTACTTTCAGGAATACAGTAACGATACCTGTGTCCTGACATAGAGGTCGCTTACCTTCAGCACACATACGGGAGTTGATAAGGATCTGCGCCATTGCGTCTTTAGCCGCTGGGTTTTCTTCCTTCAGGTAGGCTTCGTGTACGCCTTGAACAAAATCAAGCGGATGGTAGTAAGAGATAAACTGCAATGCATCAGCAACGCTGCTGATGAAATCGTCTTGGCGGATTACGCTCATTCGGAGACTCCAGTAAAGCTTCTTGTCATAAAGGATCAGGGAGTTAAAACTCAACCATGCTTAGTGCAAACACGCCTGACTCATACCCATTTACTCTCTCTTAAAGGAGAGTTTTTTACTGGAAAGGGAGTATACACCAAAAGTACCGCAATAAGGTGTCGGGCATTGGTAGTACTCACACAATCTTTTTTACTACTTAATGTAGAAACGAGGTATGAGAGCGTATTTATTTGATCTCAAATAAGAAGCGCAGAGCAGTAACAAATGCCAAAGATCAAAAAGGAGCGCCCAGTCGCTTTAGTTATTGGCTGGCGTGACTCTGGATCTAAAGCTAATAGCTTTAATGGTTTGATCACAAAGGGGATGGATAAAAATATCACCAACGCGAAAGGTACAGATCCGTTGATACTCAAAGCCAAGCAACCTAGATATATACAGGTCAGTAGAGCTTTATAAAGTTGAGAGGCTCGAGCATAGCCAATCTTCACCGTTAACGTTTTGATCCCCGCCGCTGTATCTTCTTCGAAATCACGCAGTTCATTACTCAGCAGAAGTAGCGATACAAACAGAGACACAGGGATAGAGATCAAAAAGACCGAATGCGATAGCTCTTTGGCCAGCACATAGTAAGCACCGCTTACCATCAGAACACCCATCAACCAAAACACCAAAAACACCGCTAAACCGCGACGCTTGTAGTTTATCGGCTCAAGCGTATATCCAAGCGCGCCAATGATTCCAATTACTGAGATCAGCAGAAGCAACATCCCAGATACAGCAATGAGGTAACAACCAATGACGGCAGCAAAGAAAATACAGCCTAAACCCAGATTAAAATTAAAACGGATCTGCTGTTGTGAAGCTGAAGAGAGTTGAAGATTGGGCTGGGAAAGGTCGGCGTAGTCATTAATTAGATTAACCCCAGCTTGCAAAAGCAAACCCGCCACTAGGATTAAGCTCGCGAGAAAAGGATCGCCAAAGCCTTCGCGATAGGCACTCAAAATACCTGTTAGACAAACAATCAAAGCAACGCTGAATGAAAACGGCCTCAACGCATGCCTAAACAGGTACTTCTCGGCGATCATCTCATCTACTTCTGACTACTGTACTCAGGTGCGTTTGGTAGATCACGCATCAACAACGCGTATTCTGGATCGGCATTCAGATTCATAGGAATCTTCATAACATGTCCAGAGCCTGGCGCAACATCAGCAGACTTTCCTTTCTTATCGATCATCTCATCAAGTTTAAACTTGTGATTACCTTGAGGCGTCATTAGCTCAAGTGTATCGCCTTTAAGGAAGCGGTTTCGTACATCAATCTCAAGCATGCCATCTGCATAACCAAGCACTTCACCCACAAACTGCTGGTGTACGCCTACAGAGTTACCTGTTTCGTAGTTCTGATACTCATCATGAACATGACGACGGTAGAAGCCTTCTGTGTAACCACGGCTTGCTAGGTTTTCTAGCTCATCCATCAAACTCATGTCAAATGGGCGACCTGCGACTGCATCATCGATCGCTTTACGATAAGTCTGAGCAGTACGTGCCACATAGTAGTGGGACTTAGTACGACCTTCGATCTTCAAAGAATCTACGCCCATTTCAGCAAGACGGTGTACGTGCTGAATTGCTCGAAGATCTTTAGAGTTCATGATGTATGTACCATGCTCATCTTCGAAAGCAGGCATATATTCACCCGGGCGCGTCTCTTCCTGAAGCAGGAAGATCTGATCCGTTGGTTTACCTTCACCCAATGCTGGGTTTACTTCTTCCGCTTTTGGATCAAACTGCTCCACGGGCACTACGTCACCCGATTCATCGACTTTCGCTTCGTGAGCATCGTATTTCCAACGGCAACTATTGGTACAAGTGCCTTGGTTTGGATCACGTTTGTTGATGTAGCCAGATAGCAGGCAACGACCCGAATAAGCGATACAAAGCGCACCGTGAACAAAAACTTCTATCTCCATCTCTGGGCAACGCTGTTTGATCTCTTCTACTTCATCCAGGGACAACTCACGAGATAGGATTACACGCTCAACACCCATGGAGTGCCAGAACTTAACCGCAGCCCAGTTCATGGTATTTGCCTGAACAGACAGGTGAATCGGCACATCAGGGAAATGCTCTTTCACTAAGTAGATCAAGCCTGGATCAGACATAATCAATGCATCCGGCCCCATCGCAATCACTGGGCGCAAGTCATCGATGTATGTTTTTAGCTTACTGTTATGAGGCAGAATGTTACTTGCTAGGAAGAACTTCTTGCCCAACTGGTGAGCCAGATCGATCCCTTCTGCTAGGTTATCCATATTAAAGTCATTGTTACGCACACGTAGACTGTAACGAGGCTGACCGGCATAAACAGCATCTGCACCGTAAGCAAATGCATATTTCATATTTTTCAAAGTCCCTGCAGGGGACAATAATTCTGGATTTAGCATAGTTATGAAGGGACTAGTTAATAAGGTATGAATTAAAAGTTAAAAGATCTGTTAAGCCAGATCTTTTAAAGGAATCTCAAACAGCGGCGTGTAGATAGAGCCATCTTCACCCGGCTTACTTTGAAATAGCACCACCGAATCAGCCAAACTGTACATATCCAGCGCAGGCCACTCTTTTGGTGCTTTAAACGTATTTTTTCCTGGCAAACGGCCTAAGGTCACATGAGGTTTAAAATCATCTTCCTCATAGTTAAGGCCAGCCTCAGTTGCCACATTGATCATCAACTCATGCAGCACCTGCAATTCCTCATGCAGATCAGGTAAAGCAGCAACTAAAGCTAACTTTTTGTTAACTTTGTAATATTCCGCTTTGTTAATATGTACCTGAAAAGAGCTAAAGTCAGCCAATTTTTCGCGGGCACACTTTTCCAACTCTTCAACCTGATTAAGATTGATATCACCTAAGAAACACAAGGTAAGATGATAGCGATCGGAATCCACCCAATTGATTTCTGTTTTGCGGTCAAACTCGCATA
This sequence comes from Neptuniibacter sp. QD37_11, assembly GCF_047778105.1. NCBI lineage: Bacteria > Pseudomonadati > Pseudomonadota > Gammaproteobacteria > Oceanospirillales > Oceanospirillaceae > Neptuniibacter > Neptuniibacter sp. QD37_11. The sequence goes on from NZ_CP180552.1 coordinate 2,616,056, forward strand.
ATGTATCAGCGTGATCAGCCAACCAACGTACAACAGAATCAGGTAGCGTCAGTGCAAAAAAAGCACGGATGTTCATAGAGGCTTACTATATCCCTATTTTTTTGAGGAATAGCGTATTCTGCCTTCAAGATGACCTGTTGGCAAACCCTGAAAGCAGAATCTCAAATCATTTATGCCGCTCTAACGTTGTTCAAGCAGCAATTGCATATTGTTTAGCTTCTGACGCACCTGCAAGAGATCCTGATTTAACTGACGACGCGTACCGTCAAAGGCACGAATAGCCTGCTCGTTCACTTTCACTTTACGTTCTAGATCAGCATTGCTTTTGCCTTCTAACTTAGCAAGACGATCAGTTAAAGTACGCTGCGCTTTCAAAAGATCTTCCATCTGTTCTTTTGCCAGCTCATTTGTGGTGCGCATCTCAGATTCAACACGCGAAGTAAGTTTAGTCAGTTTAGCCACTTCTGCATTCACAGTTTTCTTTAAACCAGAAACACTCGCCAATTCTTTTTTCTGCTGAGCAATCTGAGATTTTAGAGACTTAACCGTTTTTTCTTGCGCCTGAAGGGTTTTCTTTAAAGCTGCGAGTTCTTTTGCATGCTTCTCAATCAGTGGCTTATTCTTTTTGTGGGCAATATCCCACAACTTAGCAATTTCAGAATCTAACTGTTTGTCTTTCTGCTTTAAAACAGACTCTAACGAGGACACATTGCCTTGAAGCTGCTCACCAGACTCAGCTGCACCCTGCTCTGCTTCTTTCAACAAAGCTTCTAATTGAACAATCTGATCCTGTGCTTTTTCAAACGTTGCCTGTTGAGATTGATACATTTCAAAACCAAAGTAGCCAAGCACAGACACCGCAACGACTAAAATAACCATCACGATGGATTGAACCACACCACCTGATGAGGCTGGCGCTGACGCAGGGGCTGGTGCATCACCAGATCGAGGTCGCATAGCTGAAGACGTTGAGCGGTTTTCACCAGCAGGATCGGCAGGCCCAAAATTCGGTACTTCAATATTATCGTCGTCGCGGTTCATGGCTATCCATATACTAACTAAATTGAAATTCCCGCTATTTTACGCGGAAAAAAAAAGCCCCGCAAAAATGCAGGGCTCTTTAAAGCTTAAATAAGCGAGGGGGATGATTACATCATGCCGCCCATACCGCCCATGCCGCCCATGCCGCCCATATCAGGCATGCCTGCACCACCTTCAGAAGGCTTATCAGCAACCATTGCTTCAGTTGTGATCATAAGACCTGCAACAGATGCAGCCGCTTGTAGTGCTGAACGAGTAACTTTAGCTGGGTCTAGGATACCCATCTCGATCATGTCGCCGTATTCGCCGTTTGCAGCGTTGAAACCGAAGTTACCTTCGCCTTCACGTACTTTAGATACGATTACAGAACCTTCTTCACCCGCGTTACCAACGATCTGACGTAGAGGCGCTTCCATAGCGCGGAATGCCAGCTCAACACCTACAGACTGGTCATGGTTGTCACCTTTCAGTTCACCAACAGACGCTAGTGCACGGATAAGTGCAACACCACCACCAGGTACTACACCTTCTTCTACTGCAGCACGAGTTGCGTGAAGTGCGTCTTCTACACGAGCTTTCTTCTCTTTCATTTCTACTTCAGTTGCTGCACCAACTTTGATTACAGCAACACCGCCTGCAAGCTTAGCTACACGCTCTTGCAGCTTTTCACGGTCGTAGTCAGAAGATGTCTCTTCCATCTGCGCACGGATCTGGTTAACACGTGCTTCAATGTTGTCAGCAGCACCGATACCGTCAACGATTGTTGTGTTTTCTTTAGTGATAGAAACGCGCTTAGCTTGACCCAGCTGTTCAAGTGTCGCTTCTTCTAGCGTTAGACCTACTTCTTCAGAGATCACAGTACCGCCAGTAAGGATAGCGATATCTTCTAGCATCGCTTTACGACGATCACCGAAACCAGGCGCTTTAACTGCAGCAACTTTAACGATACCACGCATGTTGTTAACTACTAGCGTTGCTAGCGCTTCGCCTTCTACATCTTCAGCGATGATTAGAAGAGGACGAGATGCTTTAGCTACGTGCTCAAGAATTGGTAGTAGTTCGCGGATGTTTGTAATTTTCTTATCAGCAAGCAGGATGAATGGCTGCTCAACTTCAGCAGACATATTGTCTTGGTTGTTGATGAAGTAAGGAGATAGGTAACCACGGTCAAACTGCATACCTTCAACTACGTCTAGTTCGTTCTCAAGTGCAGAACCTTCTTCTACAGTAATAACGCCTTCTTTACCTACTTTAGCCATCGCTTCAGCGATGATCTCACCAACCTGAGTATCAGCGTTAGCAGAGATAGTACCAACCTGTGCAATTGCTTTATTGTCCGCACATGGAACAGCCATATCCTGAATCTGAGCAACAACAGCTGCTGCTGCTTTGTCGATACCGCGCTTCAGATCCATAGGGTTCATGCCTGCAGCAACAGACTTAAGACCTTCGTTAACGATTGCTTGTGCCAGTACAGTTGCAGTCGTAGTACCATCACCTGCAACATCGTTTGCTTGAGACGCTACTTCTTTAACCATCTGTGCGCCCATGTTTTCGAACTTGTCTTCAAGCTCGATCTCTTTAGCTACAGATACACCGTCTTTTGTTACAGTTGGAGCACCGAAGGCTTTGTCCAGTACAACGTTACGACCTTTAGGGCCCAAAGTAGTTTTAACTGCATCAGCTAGGATGTTTACACCGTCTAGCATGCGTTGACGAGCATCGTTACCAAATAGTACGTCTTTAGCCATTTTCTAAAATCCTGTAATCAAATTCTTTAAACAATTAGGTAAAGCGAAAAGTTCAACCAGAAGATTAGTCTTCCAATACACCGTAAATTTCGCCTTCGCTAAGAATTAGTAGCTCTTCACCGTCAACTTTCACAGTGTTAGCGTAGCCACCAAACAATACTGTATCCCCAACCTGAACAGTCAGCGCTTGACGCTCACCATTTTCCAGAAGACGACCTTCACCCACAGCAATAACTTTACCTTGGTTTGGTTTTTCCTGTGCAGAACCCGGCAGTACGATGCCGCTTGCAGTTGTAGCTTCTTCTTCGTTACGACGAACAACTACACGGTCGTGAAGTGGACGAATTTTCATCTGTTCTTTCTCCTGATCTTTATCTGACCAAAATAAACATATTTGTTTGGAATCGGGACAAACAAACTTAAGTTGTTTACCCCTTTGAAATTCTAGGTTGGGGCATAAAAAATGAATTCAACACTACCCAACAACTTTTTTGCCTAGAAATTAATCCTTGCGCTCAAACTCACCGTCAATCACATCATTTGAACGAATATTACGGTCTTGTTGCTCATGAGTTTGATGCGTCTGCGATTGATGTTGGAAAGGGTCATTCGCATAGAATTGAGCTGAACTTTGATGTTGCTGCTGCATAGCTATCACACTAAAGCGGCTAAACAATGCTTTCGCAAACGCTTTACGAGTAAATGGCAGTAAACAGCTAAAACCAATCACGTCTGTGACAAAGCCTGGAGTAACTAAAAGAGCACCACCGACAGCAAGCACGATACCTTCTACCATCTCTTGGCCTGGAATCTCACCATTCTGGGCACGCTGCTGCGCTCGTGCCAATGTAGATAAGCCTTGGTAGCGCAACATATTTACGCCTATAAATGCAGACAACAGCACTAAACCAACTGTGTTCCACGCCCCAATTGCTTCACCTACATTGATAAGTACTGTGATTTCAATAATGGGGATGATGATGAACAGCAGAAAAAGAAACTTCATTTATTGCCTCAAAAATAATCGATCGCTCTATAAGAATAGGAGTCATTATAGAGCTTCTAAACAGGTCCTACCTGCCTAAATTTAAACTGGTATTGATCCAGATTTTTTTACTAAACATACCCTTTTCTTTTTATGGTCAGACCAAAAAATTTCAACCCTAAACCACCATTTCCAGTCTAAATTTCACGTTTTAAGTGCTAAAAAATCGTCTAAAAAAAAAACAATACCAAAGTACCTATACTTTTTGCACTGCGAAATTATCATTTAAAAACATACAGTTAGCATCTGCAAAAAATCAAAAAAATACCGGTCATGAGTATATTAAACTTATTGATAAATGAATCTATGGAGCAACAAGTAGACTTTTTTGCGAAAGCGGGATAAGTTTAAATTCTGCACAATGACGCAACGCACAAAAAAGAGTCAAACCGAAGTAAGGTAATCCTAAAATGGAACTCAAAGATAAAGTAATTGTTGTAACTGGTGGTGGCCGTGGTCTTGGTCGTTCAATGGCACTTGAACTAGCTGAACAGGGCGCAAAACTTGCTCTAGCTGACCTAAGCCAAGAAGATCTAGATACGACTGTTGGCCTTTGCATGGAAAAAGGCGTCGAAGCACGCGCTTACATCTGCAACGTAGCTAAAGAAGACGAAGTAGAAAAACTATTCAATGACGTTGTAGCTGATTTCGGCACGCTACACGGTCTAGTTAACAATGCTGGTATCACTCGCGACGGTCTATTCATGAAAGTTGATCGCGAAACTGGCAAAGTTGTTAAGAAGATGTCTATGGACCAGTGGAACCTGGTTATGGATGTTAACCTAACTGGTACTTTCCTATGTGCTCGTGAAGCTGCTGCTCACATGATCGACCTAGGCGTTCCTGGTTGCATCGTAAACATCTCTTCTATCTCTCGTTCAGGTAACATGGGCCAGACTAACTACACAGCAACTAAAGCTGGCGTAGAAGCAATGGCAGTTACTTGGTCTAAAGAGCTAGCTCGCTACGGCATCCGTGCTGCTTCCATCGCTCCAGGTTACATCGGTACTGAGATGGTTATGAGCATGAAACCAGAAGCTCTGGATAAAATTGCTGCAGGCATCCCAGCTAAGCGTCTTGGTAAGCCAGAAGAAATTGCTAAGACTGTTACGTTCATTCTTGAGAATGACTACGTTAGCGGTCGTTGCTTCGAAGTTGACGGCGGCCTACGCGTTTAATCTTCCAAGCTCCATAAAAAAACCGGCTTTCGCCGGTTTTTTTGTGCCTGTTAATTGCTTTTAGATTACTGCTCTTAAGCCCCAATCACTCCGCCATCGTCGCGTGTTATCACTACAATGGTTGAACGCGGCTTACTGTCGCCACCAGCAGGGAAATGCGAAGGCTTACCGTTCTCTCCTGGGTGCTGAATCCCTACGAACATGGTTTTCTGATCTGGAGAGAACGTTAATCCTGTCACTTCACAGGCAACAGGCCCCGTTAAGAAACGATGAATTTCGCCCGTTTCTGGATCTGCACACAACATCTGGTTGTTACCCATACCAGCAAAATCATCGGCATTAGAGTATTTACCATCGGTCATGACCCATAGACGGCCACCTTTGTCGAAACCTAACCCATCCGGGCTATTGAACATATTTTCGGTGCTAATGTTACTACTACCTGCTAACAGCCCTTCTTGATGAATGCTTGGATTGCCCGCGATCAGGAACAGATCCCAACTGAATTCAGTAGCCGTATGGTCACCATCAATTGGTGTCCAACGTACGATCTGTCCGTACTTATTCTCCGCTCGTGGATTTGGCCCACCAACAGGCTGGCCCTCTTTCTTGCCACGATGCTTATTATTCGTCAGTGTGCAGCAAGCACTTGATTTATTAGGGTGCACGGCAACCCATTCAGGTCGATCCATGGTCGTTCCACCCACTTGCGTTGCTGCTAAACGTGTGTGGATAAGTACTTCTGCTTGGCTGTTAAACCCATTCTCTGGTGTTAATCCATTCTTACCGAAAGTGAGTTCCAGCCATTCGCCTTTGCCTTTTAGTTCGTCGTGATCAGCACTGAACTTAGCTACATATAGGGTACCATCAACTAGAAGATCACGATTTCTACTCTGATCATTGGCATCATATTTACCTTTTGATACAAATTTATACAGATGCTCACCGCGCTCATCATCTCCCAGATAGACCACAACATGACCTGAGTCATCAACCATGAGAGCTGCATTCTCATGTTTAAAGCGACCAAGCGCTGTACGCTTAAGCGGCTTAGACTCAGGATCCATCGGATCGATCTCTACCACCCAACCATGACGATTCGGCTCATTTGGGTTTTTAGCCAGATCAAAACGCTGATCAAACTTACTCCACCGATAACGCTTATCTTCCGCCTTTAAACCATAGCGTTGTTGTTCAGCCGGGATGCTATGGGCTTTATCCTCAGTACCAAAATACTTATGGAAGTTTTCTTCACAAGTTAGATATGTGCCCCAAGGCGTTTCACCATTGGCACAGTTATTAAAGGTACCTAATACTTCACGACCCGTTGGATCGGCAGATGTTTTAAGCAGATCATGCCCTGCCGCTGGCCCTGTCAACTGCATTGGGGTATTTGCAGTAATCCTACGATTCAATTTACCACTACGATCAACGATCCAGCCCTTAGCGGTTTGTTGAATTTCAAAAACAGACACGCCGTGTGCATTTTGTGCTTTCAACACATCATCGGCGGTCATCATGTCGCCCTTGTGGTCATACAGAAGATCAGTGTTGGTGTATTCGTTGTTAACAGCTAGTACTGCACGATCGCTAGATAAAGGAAACAATGACATGCCATCGGTATTATCACCAAACTGCAGTGCCTGAGCAGACGCCGGCGCTCGTCCTGTTGGATCAAATTCTGGTGCACCCTCAAAGATAGGGTCCCCCCAAGAGATAAGGTTACTCACCTTATAGCCCTTTGGCACAACCACTGTATCTGCTGTGCTACTGGCAATAGGCTCAAACCCGATAAGCTTACTCTTAACTTTTGTTCGGATTGCTGCCTGTACAGACTGTGCAATAGGTGACATACCGATAAAAGTACCTAAGCCTAGCGCGCCAGCCCCAGCCAAAAAGCTACGACGGCTAACCGCTTTATCTGCTAGCTGAGTAAACTCTGAATCTTGTTCCTGATTTAAATTACTGCATAGATCATGTGAATTGTTATAGCTCATAGTGATTCCACTAAAAAAAATCAAAGTGCATCTTTCCGTATAGCCCTACGCTTGGGCACCAGAAATCAAAGCTAGTCCTAGTTAATGACATATCAATTAACATTAAATGAAGTTATTGCTAAGAAAAATTAATTCAACAACACCTATAAAGAGAAACAGGTTAACTTCAGGGTAAAAACAAAGCAATCGATCAAAAATAAACCACACATTAAAAAGGCGTTTCAAAACAGCAACATCTACGTAACAAAAACTTAAAGAAAATAATTACCAGCACAATAAAAAAGAAACATTTCTGAAATAAAACCTACCTATTATTGCGCCGCAACAACGAATTAATTTTTTTCAAGGCAATAATTTTGAAAGTTTTAAAATCCATTTTATTACCAACTTTAACTGCAGTTTCATTAATTGCTACAAATCACTCTTACGCTAATAACTCTCTTTTATTGGGCGAAGGGGTTAATCTAATTGCAGTTAATGGCGAAGAAATTAATTCAGACAGTTTATTCAGCAGTAGTACAAAGCATAATCTGCCAAATGGTTTAAATCAGATCCTCGTTGATTACACTGCTGAAATAAAAAAAGGCGATGACTTTGAACTAGAGAAAACTAAAGCCTTTGTCTTACTTTTCGAAAGCAGTGATACAAAAATCACTTTATCAGCACCGCTGTTCGAAAGAATCAAAGATTTAAAAGAGTTCGAAAAGAATAAGAATTGGACATTAAAAAATAGCGCCAATCAAAACATCAGCTATAAGGTCGACACTATTGAGAATAGTGGATTCCAATTAAGCCGTGATTTCGAAGAAGAATTAGCAAAATTCAACAGAGGCAACTCTGTTGCTGCTTTACCCAAAAGCAAAATAAATATCCCAAATAACATCAATAACAAAGAAACAAAAAACGATGTTATTAAAAAAGAAAATATGGCAATGGAAATGCTTATTTACTGGTACAACCAGGCAGACCTTAACACTAGAAAATCATTCAAAGAACTTATTAAAAACAAATAAGTTTCTACAAGTTTATAACCCTATACTAAAACTCCTTGGAGAGAAGACATGAAAAAGCTGATCCTGGCTTCTGCTATTGCTGCTATTGCTGCTAACACTGCTACTGCAGCGACTGTTTATGAAAATAAAGGCCTGACGTATAAAATCAAAGGTGACTGGCAGGTTCAGTTGCGTGACAACGCTAGCAAAACTAAAGATACTGAAGTGGAATTTGATGATTTAGAAATCAAAAACACTATCACTTATGATCTAGGTAACGACCTACAAGCATTTGGTCAGGTAGATTTCGGTTTCAAAAACGAAGCTGAAGGCAAAAATACAGAAAACCTAGAAGAAGCTTACCTAGGCCTAAAAGCTCACAACGTATCTGTTGCTGTGGGTAAGATGGATAAAGCGATTGATGATTTCGCTATCGAAGGCATGATCGAAGAATACACTGGTGAATCTATCTTTGATGCAACGGGTAGCACTGATGGCGATGACGTAATTCGCGTTGATGCGGAATTCGACAATGTAACACTAGCGGTATCCCACGAACTAGAAGCAGATGGCGAAGGCAGCGATGACGGCGAGTCTACAGAACTATTCGTATCTGCTGATCTAGGTGTTGTTACGCTAGGTGCTGGTTACCAGACTCTAGAAAACACCAACACAGGTGACGAAGAAGACAAAGATCTTTGGGGCGTGAGCGCTCAGTTCGATGCAGGTTTCGCTGAGTTTGTAGTTGACTACGGTGAAGCAGAAAATAATCTTTCTGCTAACAGCGATGAAGAGTTTTTCCACATTGGTGCTTCTTTCAAAGCTTCAGCTACAACTAAAATCACAATTGGTCATTCTGAACTAGAACGAGATGGCGCATCTGACAAAGAACAAACTTACGCTAATGTTGTGTACAAGTTCCCAGCTCAGAAAAATGTTCGTCTATTCGCTGAGATCAGTGACGTTGATGAAGATGGTCAAGATCTAGATATGGATATTCTTGCTGGTATCCGCATCAAGTTCTAAGAAGTTTAAGCATCAACTTGTCCCCCCCTTCAGACAAGTTGATGCTAAAAACTTTGGGCCCAGTTTTTACTGGGCCTTTTTAGTTGCTATAGATCTATTCGAAAGAGACAATAAACGCCTACTACACGGAAGGCGTCATATATGTCATCAGTTGATTCCAAAACTGAATCTTGGCTCGATACAGCTAAAATCTATCTTCACCCTAGAGCAATCACACTCCTGTTTTTTGGTTTCTCTTCTGGCCTTCCTATTTTGCTCGTCTTTGGCACATTATCTTTTTGGCTTCGTGAAGCTGGCGTTGAACGGAGTTTAATCACCTATTTTTCCTGGGTTGGTTTAGCCTATGGTTTCAAATGGCTTTGGGCCCCCTTAGTTGATCGCTTAAGCCTCCCTTTCTTATCAACTTGGCTTGGTAGGCGCAGAAGCTGGTTATTACTTTCGCAGATCCTGCTAGTCATCGGTTTAACAGGGCTTGCCTTCTCCAATCCCCATGAAAACCTTCAATATATGGCCCTGTTAGCTCTGGTGGTTGCTTTTAGTTCCGCTACCCAAGATATTGTGATTGATGCCTATCGCATAGAATCGGCAGGCGAACGTTTACAAGCCGCCATGGCCGCTACTTATATGGCCGGCTATCGTATTGCGATGATTGTGGCGGGTGCTGGTGCACTTGCTATTGCGGCGTGGACCTCAATTTCACCTGCAAGCTATGACATCAATTCATGGAAGTATGCCTACTTAATCATGGCGGCTTTAATGTCTGTGGGAATGATGACTACGTTTTTAGTAAAAGAACCAGCTTCTGTTGAGATGGACACTGAAACGCTTGAACAACAACAAAAAATTATTGAATTTACTCAACGTAATGCGCACCTTCCCAATTTTCTATCTCGCTTCTTAGGCTGGGCTTATATAGCGATTGCTTGCCCATTTATCGACTTTATACGTCGTTACGGTATGCAGGCCCTTATTATTCTTGCGTTAATTGGTACTTACCGAATTTCTGACGTTATCCTTGGAATTATCGCTAATGTTTTCTATGTCGATATGGGCTTTACTAAGGAAGAGATAGCGCAAATCATCAAAATTTATGGCGTAGTTATGACCATCGTCGGCGCAGGGCTAGGCGGTATTCTGGTGAATCGCTTTGGCGTGAGAAAGATCCTGTTCTTAGGCGCGCTGTTAGTTTCCCTCACCAATCTTCTATTTGCTTGGCTAGCAACCCTCGGTAATGACACCACAGCACTTACAATCGTTATCTCTCTGGATAACTTGAGTGGCGGTATCGCTACCGCGGCCTTTGTCGCCTACCTATCTAGCCTGACAAATATTCAATACTCAGCTACACAATATGCTCTTTTCAGTTCGATGATGCTGCTATTCCCTAAATTTCTTGGCGGCTTCTCTGGTGGCTTTGTCGATAGCTTTGGCTACCCCTGGTTCTTCACTGCCGTTGCGATCATAGGTCTACCCGTATTGATATTGATCTGGATCAGCCCAAGAAATTAAATGTAAATCATTATCATTTACATACATATAAATCTAGGTTACTCTTCTTAGCACTTAACAAGGAGGGATATACCGATGACTTATATGATTGATGCTTGGTTTGAACGTAACAACCCTTACCTGAGAGTCATTCACCGCTCTACGGGAATTTCAGTCGTTAATTGGCAAGGCGATACGCTAACCAGCAAATTACAAAGCGGGGCTATCTGCGTAGATGACTTTGAAGCTACACCTTCGCAGGATCTGGTCAAAGAGATCTTTCTTCTGGATTGCTTAGAACAAGATTAGTCAGGTGAAAACTCGTTCACCTGACTTTGTTGAGGCAGTAACAGGTAGGTTTAGTCGCGGAAGTTATTAAACTGCAGAGGTAATTCCAGATCTGCTTCGCGCAGCATCGCCATTACACTTTGCAAGTCATCGCGTTTCTTGCCTGTTACTCGCACCTGCTCACCCTGCACCTGCGCCTGCACCTTTAGCTTGGCATCTTTAATTAATTTTACAATTTTTTTAGCCAATGGCTGATCTAGGCCTTGCTTAAGAATCACTTCCTGACGTGCACGCATATTAGCTTTTTCTGGATCTTTAATTTCTAAGCAACGAATATCAATTTTGCGGCCGGTCATCTTCGTTTTAAGCACATCCATCATCTGCTGCAGCTGAAAATCAACTTCTGCCTGCAAAGTCACGGTAGATTCAGTTTGCTCAAACCTCGCATCAACACCTTTAAAATCGTAACGCATCTGCAGTTCACGGTTAGACTGGTCAACAGCGTTGGTAACTTCGTGTAAGTCTAGTTCAGAGACAATATCGAATGATGGCATGAGGCTTCTCCCTATTTTTTTGCCGATTCTAGCTGACCTTCACCTCCATTTCACGTCACAATAGAGCGATAATAGGATCCACAATACTGAAGATTAAGAGAATTAAGTATGAAAGAGAGATGGCACATACTTGGCGCTGGCGCAATTGGTAATTTATGGGCCTGTAATCTCATTTCTGCGGGTTTCCCCGTCACTCTTATTTTGCGTAATTCGGCTAAGCTTTCTCGATTTAAAGCAAACAATGGCATTCAATTAGCAGATCAAAGGCATAGTTGCGAAGCTGAGCTACCCAATGATTCGTCGTTAATCCAACAACTGTTTATCACGACCAAATCCACTGATACTCAAACTGCTTTCAACTCGATCAAACATCGACTGGCAGATGACGCACATGTTGTTGTGCTGCAAAATGGTATGGGCAGCCAACAATGGATAACAGGCCAATTACCAAATGCTGAAGTTGCCTGGGCATCAACAACAGATGGGGCATGGTTAAAATCTGAGTTCACCGTTGTACATGCCGGTAAAGGAACCACTCGAATCGGATCACCCGATAAAAAGCTAAATTGGTTCGAGCACTTGAACAGTGGTTTCTTAGATGTACAACCTGATACAGAAATAGCTACAACCTTGTGGCGCAAGCTAACGATTAACTGCGCTATAAACCCTTTAACCGCGATCTTCGACTGTAAAAATGGCGAGTTAGTTAGCAACCCTAACTATTTAAATGAGATGGTATTAATCTGCAATGAGGTAGAAAAGGTCGCAACTGCACTTAATCTCGAGCTATTTGATGGCCCTTTAATTGACCATGCTTGTCAGGTAGCAGAATTAACCGCAAATAATTTTTCCTCGATGAACCAAGATGTGAAACATGGCCGTATAAGTGAGATTAATCAGATCACCGGCTATCTATGTGAGCAAGCAGACAAACTAGATCTCACGGTGGATATCAACAAGTACTACCTGGAAAAAATTAGGGAATTACATCCTCATAGTGATGCCTAATCCAGTGGTTGCCTTCTCTAGGAGCAGTAATGAGTAACAGGCTTAGTAAGATCTATACGCGTTCTGGCGATCAAGGCCAAACCGGATTAGCAAATGGCGAACGTGTATCTAAGACCGATCTCAGAATAGAAGTGATCGGCACGGTTGATGAACTTAATAGTGCAATAGGCATAGTGATCGCAAGCCTGCCTTCAGATGAATCAATTACGAAACTGCTGCGAACCATACAGCACCAGCTATTTGATCTTGGCGGCGAGTTAGCAATTGCAGACCCTAGCTATGTCGTTATTACTCCGACAGAGATAGAATACCTAGAGGAACAACTGGACTTACTGAACTCAGAGGTGCCGCCTTTGAAGGAGTTTATTCTCCCAGGAGGAACACTTTCAGCCAGTTATACCCATTTAGCGCGTAGTATTTGCCGACGCGCTGAAAGACGAATCATAGCACTACTTCAAGATGAGTCAGCTCAGGTAAATCCTAACTCTGGTATTTATCTAAATAGGCTGTCCGATCTGCTTTTTGTGGCAAGCAGAATAATAGTGTTAAGGCAGGGCGGTGAAGAGATTCTTTGGCGATCCAAAGAAGTTAGATAATACAACTCACCTAATGGGAGTAATAAAAATGAGAGCGCTGTTTTTTTCTGCGTTAATGCTACTAACACCTACAGTTTTTGCTGACTGCTCAACAGATCAAACCATCTGTGAAGCTAAATGTTCAGTGAAACACTTTACCGACGACGCTGCAGAACTAGGCTGTAAATCAAAATGTGTAGCGCAACGTGCAATGTGCTCCACCGAATCTGGTGCTAAAACCGTTGTAGAGAAAGGTGGTGAGGTTATCGAAGATGGCGTTGAAGTGAGTAAAGACGTTATCGATGATGGCGTAGAGATCAGCAAAGAAGCTTGGGAAGATACTAAATCATTTGTAAAAGGCATGACTGAATAGTCATGCCGTTTGTCTAGCTTTACTGTCAGCGTACATTAAAGCTAGACGCGTTTGGGTAGAGAACTGGTTAAACGTATTAAAATCCTCTTCTGATACTGGACCACGCCCTTTTAAGCGATCCGCATATAGCATACCAATTACCCGTTTTCCCATAGTTAACGGTATCAATACAAACCCTTGGCAACCTACCTGCTTAACAAAGTTTGGTGGTAATCGCTTATCCCAGCCATCTTCATCCAGATCATTGACAAGTAAAGTCACTTGTTTAGCTAGAACCTTAAAGAAAAGATCATCTGCCTTGCCCGATTTATCCCTTTCAAAATAAGTTTGCAGTGGATCTAGCTCATCACCTTCAATAATTTTTACCGAAAGGTGTGTGTTAGATTTGCTGAGCAGACAAAGCATACTGCGATCAAACTGCCCGCATTCACCAATAGCTTCAACGACTAATTTGAAGACTTCGTGAATTTTTCCATCAGCAGCGATCAATTCAGTTAGCTGATTGAGGTAACTTAGTTGCTTAGAGTTTCGCTTCGATTCAGCAGCAGTCGGCGATGATTTATCTTCAATACTTTCAGTTTGCTCGACCTCTTCCAGCTCCACTTCATTATGAGCCAAGAAAGATAGCTGACGCACCATATCATCTTTAGCAACATTACCTGTCTCTGAATAATCAGGAATAAGAGAGCGAGCTTTTAACCCATAATTACGGCTGACTTTAGCTACTCGCTGAAAGCACTGTAGAGTGATTTCTCCAACATCATCAAACGGAATATCACCAACAAGAGATACAGCATCTACAACCTTATCGTAGGGCTGCTCATTATTTTGATCTTGCCCATAAAGCTGCTGGACTAAACCATGACTCAGCGTAGGTAAGGTCGCCAACAAATTACTTTTCTCATCAATATGAGCTAAATCAACAGGCGCCATTGTATTCAATATTTGCTTTGGATATCCCCAACCTGCAGCCAACTCTCTACCTAATTCGCTAAAGCTCATACCCAGCACTTCAGCTTGAATGCGTGGCCACTTTTTATCTCCCCTTTCCTTCAACCTAAGCATTTTTCGATATTGCTCCGGTAAGGTACAAGCCACCATGATTTCCCCTAATCCAAATAATAATGAAGCCATATAAGCTTCTTCTGGATCGACTGTCTTTCGACTTTTAAGCGCAAGTTCTTTAGCCATATTGGCACTCAAGAACTGCCGCATCATCATCCCAGGCACATCCAGATCGGGATTTTCATCATGAAAGCTTTCAATCAGTTTAAGGGTCAAACTGATATTTTTAATTTGATTAAAACCGAGTAATACCACTGCACGTGATACCACCGTGATATCTCCTTGGCCTCGTTTGTAAACAGGTGAATTCGCGAGTTTAATCAGTTTGGCAGATAAGCCTGTATCTTTCATGATGGCCATAGCTAAAGCCATAGCATCACTTTCCTCAGAAGCGCTGATCTGCTGTATACGATTGACCGTTGCACTAAACACTGGCAGATCGCCTAGACGATCAAGGCTCCGGTGAATATTTTTAAGCGTTTCGGTGTATTTCATTCGTTATCCTATACGACAGAATCAGGTAGCGGCCGGATATTACTACTTAATAACTGTGGCCAACATTGTTTTGCGTCATGATCAAACCTCAGTTTCGCAAAATGTGCATAATCAATCGCAATTCGGCTCCAACGATCGGCATTAATGCCCAACATATCCCCGATCAGGCACCGAATCACCCCACCATGAGTAACAACTAATACCTTTTTTTCAGATAATTGCAGCAACCGCTCTTTAACCATAGCTATTCGTTGCTTAAATTGCTGAATAGTTTCACCATTTGGTGCAGGATAATCCTGCGGAGCTTGCCAAAACTTATCTGCTGCGACGGGGTTCTCACTATAAACCTGCTCAAAACTGACGCCATCCCAGTCACCAAAGTCCAACTCTTGTAATTCATCCCAGACTTGTAACTCGATTTGCCGTGAATTGGCTAACCAGCTCGCACTCTCCAAAGCCCTCTTTAACGGCGAACTCACAACTAAGTCCCACTCACCATTAGCTAAAACAGATTCACAAGTAGATCTACCTTTTTCAGACAAAGGACTATCGGTACGGCCTAAATAGACGCCTTTAAGTGCAGGCTCACCATGTCGGAACAGATCAACGAACAGAGTATTCAAAAAAGATCCTTACTATAGGTTTTAGTCCGACTTTTCACTCACACCAGCACTAGAGAATGTCGCCATCTGTTTATGCAACAAACATGCTGTTTGAATAACATTTACCGCCGTTGCAGCGCCGCTGCCCTCACCAAGGCGCATATCCAACGCTAACAAAGGCTCAGCAGACATGGCAACAAGTACTTTATGATGAAATTTTTCCGCAGATTGATGACCAAAGATCATCCAGTCTTTAGCTAAGGGGCAAATGATACTGGCCATATATGCAGCCGCAGTGCTGATAAACCCATCCACCACAACCGTAATACCTTCCCTTGCTGCCGTCAGATAAGCGCCAACCATCGCGACAATTTCAAAACCGGCTAATGATTGAAGCAACTCAAAGGGAGAATCGCCTGTGCACAGGTGTAACTTAAGCGCCTGATCGATCACAGCCGTTTTATGTTCGAGCGCGTCACCTGATACGCCTGTCCCTGCTCCAACTACTTCTTGAGCTGTTAGGTTCATTGCCGCGGCCAAAACTGTAGCAGCAACCGTTGTATTCCCTATACCCATCTCACCAGCGATAAAGAGTTGAGCTCCCGACGATTTAGCTCTTAAAACCGCCTCCCGTCCCACATTAAGCGCAGTAACCAATTGCTCACTGCTCATCGCTTGGCTCTTGGAAATATCAGAACTTTGCGAAGCGATTACTCGATTAAGCACATTGTGATGTTCAACAGGCACCACCGTCCCTAAATTAATCACCTCAAACTGTGCTTGCAGTTGCTTAGCTAAAACAGCGATTGCCGCGCCGCCTTCTGCGAAATTCAGAATCATTTGCGATGTAACTTCTTGTGGAAACGCGGATACATTCTGAGCAGCCACACCATGATCTGCAGCAAAAATAGAGATGCTTACACGATCTGCCGAAGGTAATGGCTGCGCCTGCATAGCAGCCATTTGCACAGCTATTTTTTCCAGTACACCTAAAGAGCCGGGGGGTTTAGTTAGGTTTGCTTGATGAGATAAAGCAGCTTGTTCAGTTTCAACGTTTAAAGGTTTAGCTTTAATCTGCGACCATTCCTGCAAATTCACTTAACATCTCCTTTAACAGCCATTGGGATACCCGCCACCGTTAACGTCACCACTTCCACTACGGCAGCCAAATCTTGATGCAATCGACCGGTATTATCTTGAAATTGACGACTCAATTCGCCCATAGGGACAATGCCCCAACCGACTTCATTTGAAACCAGTATTAAGTCCCCTTCAAAATCATCAACAGCAGCAGATAGCGCCTTCATGCCTTCCTGCATAGCTTCCAAACCTTTTAATAACAGATTGGTTAACCACAGAGTCAAACAATCAACTAAGACCGTTTTTCCCTTACCACTCAAACTATCGAGTGCATCCGGTAAGTCAAAAGGGATCTCTAGTATCTCCCATTCGCTCGGTCGATTCTGACGATGGAGTTCAATACGCTGCTCCATCTCCGAGTCTTGTGCTTGAGCGGTAGCGATATACACAACAGGCTGGCCCGTAGCGGTAGCTCTTTCTTGCGCCACCTGACTTTTACCGGACCTGGCACCACCTAAAATTAACTGTCGCACTGAAATTCCTCGTCAAAAACTCGTTGTCAGATCAATAAAATGAACGTTAACACTTCTTTAAAATGTATCTTTAATACACATTTAATAATTCTTAGTGTAGATTATAACACTGCTGATATAAGCGGCGGAGAGATCCCATGATCCAACTACAAGAAAGGCGCACCCCGTCTCCCTTTTCACTTTTTAATTTGGCATTTCGCCCATTTTTCTTAGGTGGCGCACTCTCAGCCATACTTTTAATGGCTGCATGGCTAGTTATCTATAGTGGCGGCATTCAGCCTCACCACTATAACTATGGGGTATTCTGGCATGCCCACGAAATGCTATTTGGTTTCTCTCTAGCAATCATCGCCGGCTTTTTAATGACCGCTGTTAAGACATGGACTAACGTGCAAACCCTTTACAGCTGGCCTCTCGCGGCACTTTTTTTACTCTGGTTTAGTGCGCGTTTAATGCCCTTATTCACAGTGATCGAACCTTGGTTGATCGCTGTCACTGATTTAGCCTTCGCGCCTATGGTGGCCGCTTGCGTGGCTTGGCCAGTTATTAAGTCTAGAAACTATCGTAATTTGATGTTTGTGCCACTCCTGCTTGGCTTCTTTGTAGCCAATCTACTCATGCACCTGCAACTACTTGGCTACACTGAGACAACAGCATCTAAAGGTATTCAACTAGGCCTGTTTTTAGTCATCATGGTCATAAGTATCTTAGGTGGACGCGTTATTCCATTTTTTACCGAACGCGGAGTTGAAGGCGTAAAAGTCACAAAACATGCTTGGCTGGAGAAAGCGATTATTCCCCTAACTGCGATTTGGGTTCTTTTAAGCCTGACAGAGATTAAGCCTCTAATTATTGGCATCAGCCTATTAGTGGGATTCGCTAACCTTATTCGGGTTGCAGGCTGGTTCGATAAACGGATTTTTGCGGTACCCTTGGTGTGGATTCTTCAGTTTGGCTACCTGTTTGTAGCGTTGGGTTTTATCCTTTATAGCCTAAGTTTACTGGATCTAATTAGCACTTCGATTGCTTACCACGCCTTTGCTGCTGGAAGTATTGGGGGGTTAACACTGGGAATGATGGCGCGTGTTTCTTTGGGACACACAGGTCGACCTCTTAAAGTCGGACCGCTCATCATTACTGCCTTTATATTGATGCTATTAGCCGCAGCTGTGCGATTAAGCGTGGGGCTATTACCTCTTTCTTACCTCACAACGCTGCACTTATCTGGCACGCTATGGATGCTCTCTTGGGTACTATTCCTAATTATTTACACCCCAATTCTGATAAAACCTCGATTAGATGGCTTATACGGATAGTTCAGCCTTCGATCTAATCAGCCCATAAAAAAACGGCTCTAACATAGAGCCGTTTTTTTTCAATTAAACTGTAGATTACTTAGCTATTTAGATCTACAACCACTCGACCTTTAACTTGGCCATTGGTGATACGTTCAGCATAGTCAGGTAATTCATTTAGCGCGATGATTTGAGCAATATCACCCACAGCATTATCAGGTAATTGTGCTTGTAGCCTTTTCCAAGCTTCTTGACGACGCTCATAAGGGCACATCACCGAATCAACCCCTTGTAAACGAACATTGCGAAGAATAAAAGGCATAACCGTTGTTGGTAGTTTAAAGCTTGCAGCAAGACCACATGCTGTTACAACACCGCCATAATCGGTTTCAGATAGAATTCTACCTAAGATATTATCACCCACAGTATCAACCGCACCGGCCCAGCGCTGTTTCTCTAGAGGCCTTGCTGGCTCTGCCATCTCCTCTCGACTTACAATCTCTGAAGCACCTAAGCCTTTAAGATAGCCCTCTGTTTCAGGGCGCCCCGTAATCGCTGTCACTTGATAACCAAGCCCAGCCAAGATTGCTACTGCAACACTACCTACACCACCAGCGGCCCCACTAACAATGACTGGACCTTTATCAGGTGTAACACCGCCCTCTTCCAAAGCCATGATGCATAACATTGCAGTTAAACCTGCTGTACCAATCTGCATAGTACGAACAGGATCCATGCCTTCAGGCAGAGGCACTAACCAATCTGCATTTAGGCGAGCATACTCGGAAAATCCACCCCAATGGTTTTCTCCTACCCCCCAACCTGTCAGTACAACTTTATCGCCTTTTTGATAACGATCATCAGCACTCTCTTCTATTGTGCCAACTAAATCGATGCCCGGTACCATAGGAAAGTTGCGAATAATTTTGCCCTTGCCTGTAATGGCTAAACCATCTTTGTAGTTTAACGAGGAGTAATCGACTTTAACCAAAACATTCTGATCTGGTAATTGATCCAAACTCAATTCCGTCACTTCTGCTACAGTCTTACCGTCGTTTTGATTTAACACGAGCGCTTTGAACATGCCGATCTCCCAACTTATTTATCTATTTGTCATACAAATATAAAATAGATTTTTATATGATACAAGCTATGATGTTATTGTTTCAGTTTATGTAGAATAGCTTATTCGTAGTATTAGCAATCCTATGGAGTAATACGTGAGCCTAGAAGTAGCCCCGATCAATAAGTCCAGCTTGTCTAAACAAGTCGCTGACCAATTACAGGAAGCGATTTTAGATGGCTCTCTAAAAGCAGACGATCGCCTTCCTACAGAAGGTGAACTAGCTGAACGCTTTCACGTATCGCGCCCTACGGTTCGAGAAGCACTCAAGCGCTTAGCTGCTAAGAACTTAATTCGTTCACGCCGAGGGCCTACTGGCGGCACGTTCGTAAACCACTTAGGTGCTGAAGAGCTCAGTGACCAGATGACTACCGCTGCAACCCTGTTTGTCAGCATGAATCAGATATCTTTAACTGAGGTGAGTAGCACTCGATTAGAGTTAGAAAGCTTATGCTGCCAACACGCCTGCGCAAATAGGTCCGAACAAGACCTAGAAAAACTGCGAGCTGAATTAAATTATCAATCCAATACCAATATCAGCCCTGAAGATTTCTGTGCCGCTGATGTTCGCTTTCATCGCGCTATAGCCGATGCAAGTGGTAACCGTATGCTAAGTTTTGTGATGTATTCGTTGATCGAGGCTCTGCAACCGGTTGCTAACATGATTGCTTACCGTTTCCGCGAAAGAGAAATTATCTTAGGGCAACATCGTAGACTACTAGGTGCGATTGAAGATCGAGATATCAATTTAGCTAAAGCTATCATCAAGGAACAGATTGAGTATCTCGATCAGTTACATTGCGAGGCCCAGTCCTCTCATCAAAAAGCGGCAGAACAAAGCGCCTTAAAGTGATGATACGGATAAATTCGACCAATCTATAGTTCATTTATCTGCCGATAAAGTCGAAAATTATTTATTATAGGCAGGAATAGATAATTGATTTATCCTTGCACAAAGCTCGCAAAGATCCCTTGATGCTGTACCTTATAAAATAATTCAGGCTCTCTTTGTCAGCACCTAATTCAAATTAAAATGCCAAGTTTATAAGGAGTTTTTGTGGAAAACGTTTGGCTTATTAGTATTGCAGCCCTTGTTGTTGGCGCCGTAATTGGTTTTTTGATGGGACGTTCTGGCGGAGGCGCACAACGTCAAGCAGAACTTGCTGAAAAACTTGAAAGCACCCAAAAAGAACTAGACAGCTACAAGAACGAAGTAACTGAACACTTTGAAAAAACAGCAGCGCTAGTTAACAACCTGACTAACAGCTACAAAGATGTTCACGAACATCTTGCTACTGGCGCGCAAGGCTTATGTCAGCCAGGAAGCGTTGATCTAGCCATTGAACCCTCTTTGACTCCGAAACTAGAAAGCGAAGCAGAAGAACCTTCAGCTGAAGCTGAAGCAAAACCAGCTACCGACACAGAACAAGCAGAAAGCTCTTCAGAACCACCTAGAGATTACGCACCTAAATCACCTGAAGATGAAGGTACGTTATCTGAAACTTTTGGTTTGAAAGAGGAACAGGAAACTAAAGAGGAAGAGCAGGTTCCTGCTGATGCGCCTAGCAATGTAGACGCAGAAACAGCAGAGCCTAAAGCAAAAGCTTAAACTGGATTGTCTATATCGATAAACTGGTGCTGAAGCCCAAATTTCAGCGCCAGCTCTTCACCTAATGCCTTAGCACCATAACGCTCCGTTGCATGATGACCTGCAGCAAAGTAGTGAATACCATTCTCTATCGCACTGTGGAAGGTTGGTTCTGAGACCTCACCAGAGATAAAAGCATCCAAGCCCTGCTCTATCGCCTTCTCGATATAACCTTGGGCACCGCCCGTACACCACCCAATCTTTTTAATAGGATGGTCTCCGCCTTTAAGAAGTAGAGGCTTACGTTTTAAAATCGCCTCTATATGATCAGCAAACCCTTCTGCAGAAATAGCCTCAGCTAATTCACCCGTGTTTCCAATACTACGAGGATTACCAAGTTCTAAAGCCCCAAAACCCTCGATTCCTAAAAGCTTAGCCAGTTGAGCATTGTTGCCGATCTCAGGGTGCGCATCTAATGGCAGATGATAAGCAAGCAAGCTTATATCATTATCTAGCAAGGCTTTGATGCGACGTTTTTTAATCCCTGTAATACAGCTATTCTCTCCTTTCCAAAAAAAGCCATGATGCACTAACAATACATCAGCCTTTTCATCGACAGCTCTATCTATCAAAGCTTGAGAAGCCGTTACACCAGATATAACTTTACTAATATCGCTACGCCCTTCCACTTGCAATCCATTCGGACAGTAATCTTTAAATTGGTTTGGCTCTAAGCGCTGATCTATATATGCAATTAGATCTGATAGTTTTACCGACATTCTTCTGTTATCCATTCACAAAGGGAATATTAATCGTATAATTCTAAGCTTGTTTATGGCGTTTCGACTATACACTCATGCGTAAATTTAACTTTCTTTTCTGGCCTATTCTCTCAGGCGTGCTTGTCGCCATTCTTCTTTTACAAGTCTTTCCAGATCTATTAGATAGCTCAAACTCTACCATTGAGTTCCGTGAAGCCCGTAACAACACGGTTCTGCAAGGAAATATTGGTCCTGTATCTTACGCAGATGCTGTAGAAGTCGCTGCCCCTGCAGTTGTTAATATCTACACCCAAACAGTTGTTAGACAGAATGTACACCCTCTCTTCAATGATCCTTTTTTCCGCAACTTCTTTGATTCCGACAGCATTCCACAACGAGAACGGGTTCAGTCCAGCCTAGGCTCTGGTGTAATTCTTAGCTCTCAAGGTTATATAGTTACAAACAATCATGTAATTTCGGGTGCCGATAGCATTATCGTTGCTTTAAAAGATGGGAGAGAAGCTGCCGCAGAAGTCATCGGTACAGACCCGGAAACAGACTTAGCCGTTTTAAAGGTTACATTGGATAACTTACCAAGTATTACTCTCGGCCAAACTGAAAATTATCGCGTTGGGGATGTAGTCCTAGCCATCGGCAACCCATTTGGTGTTGGGCAAACCGTAACTATGGGCATAATCAGTGCCACGGGCCGAAACAGTGTCGGCCTGAATACATATGAAGACTTTATACAAACAGATGCGGCCATCAATCCGGGTAACTCTGGCGGTGCTTTGATTGATGCCTTTGGCAATCTGATTGGTATTAATACCGCAATTTTCTCTAAATCAGGTGGCTCTCAAGGCATAGGCTTTGCAATTCCATCAGACCTAACCAAGCAAGTGATGCTGGACTTAATACAGCACGGT
This sequence comes from Neptuniibacter sp. QD37_11, assembly GCF_047778105.1. Taxonomy (NCBI): domain Bacteria; kingdom Pseudomonadati; phylum Pseudomonadota; class Gammaproteobacteria; order Oceanospirillales; family Oceanospirillaceae; genus Neptuniibacter; species Neptuniibacter sp. QD37_11. Next base: position 2,638,840 of record NZ_CP180552.1, read on the forward strand.
CGCGTTGTTCGCGGTTGGTTGGGCATTGAGATACAAGAGCTTACGCCTAGCCTAGCTGAATCATTTGGCCTTAAAAAACTTCAAGGACTTATCATTGCAGGCGTGTTCCGCAACGGCCCAGCCCATATAGCGGGCCTACAACCCGGTGACGTGATGCTGACCATCAATGACAATCCTATTTTGGATGGCCGTAAATCGATGACTCAAATCGCCCGTCTTCGACCAGGTCAGGTAGTCACAGTTAAAGTTCTTAGGGAAGGTAAAGAGCTCTCCTTTGATGCTGAAATTGGCGAACGCCCTAAAAGCCGTAACTAATTTTGCATTACTCAGCAAATAGCTTTTACCCTACAAACAAAAAGGGCCGCCATTTCTGGCAGCCCTTTATCAAAAGTTGTCTAAGTTTTTCAATTAAGACTTAATGCGGTATTCGGCTGAACGAGCATGCGCTGTAAGACTTTCACCGCGCGCAAGTACTGATGCAACTTTACCCATTTCAGAAGCACCATCTTCAGAGAACATGATCAAAGAAGAACGTTTCTGGAAGTCATATACACCTAGAGGAGAAGAGAACCTAGCAGTGCCAGACGTCGGTAAAACGTGGTTAGGACCTGCACAGTAGTCACCTAGTGCCTCAGCTGTATAACGTCCCATAAAGATCGCACCTGCATGACGAATCTTAGGCAATAACGCTTCAGGATCTTCTACAGACAATTCCAAGTGCTCTGGAGCGATACGGTTTGAAACTTCGATCGCTTCATCCATATCTGCAACCTTAATCAGCGCTGCACGAAGACGTAGAGAGGTTTCGATAATCTCTTTACGCTCCATAGTTGGCAACAATTTATTGATGCTGGCTTCTACCGCATCAATGAAGTGTGCATCAGGTGTAACAAGAATTGGCTGCGCATCTTCATCGTGTTCAGCTTGGGAGAAAAGATCCATCGCAACCCAATCAGGGTCAGTCTGGCCGTCGCAAACCACAAGAATTTCTGACGGCCCAGCAATCATATCGATACCAACAGCGCCAAATACCGCACGTTTCGCTGTTGCCACAAAGATGTTACCTGGACCTACAATCTTATCTACTTTAGGTACAGTTGCTGTACCATAAGCTAAGGCTGCAACCGCTTGTGCACCACCAATACAGAAAACGCGATCAACGCCTGATAAACATGCTGCTGCAAGTACCAGCTCGTTAACTTCACCACCTGGTGTTGGCACAACCATAATGATCTCTTCAACACCCGCAACTTTTGCTGGCATTGCGTTCATCAATACTGAAGATGGGTACGCAGCTTTTCCGCCTGGTACATACAGACCAACACGATCCATTGGCGTTACTTTCTGACCTAGCATAGTGCCGTCGGCTTCAGTGTACTGCCACGAATCAACAAGTTGACGCTCGTGGTAGCTACGAACACGCTCAGCAGCAATTTCTAGGGCTTTACGCTGATCTTCAGGAAGATTGTCCAAAGCAGCTTGCAGACGCTCTTTGCTCATCTCAAGCTCAGACATCTCTGAAACAGACGTATTATCAAAACGGTTAGTGTACTCAACAACCGCAGAATCGCCTTCTTGCTCAACACGCTGAAGGATCTCATTGACGATCTGATTTACTTTTTCATCAGATACTGCTTCCCACGCAAGCAGTTTATCCATCTGCTGACGGAAATCAGCCTGAGTAGAATCTAGACGTTTAATATTCAAATCAGTCATGATTACGCTTCTCCATCACGGCGAGCAATTGCATCAGCTAATTTATCTAAGATCGGTTGGATCTGACGGTGCTTCATCTTCATTGAAGGCTGACCAACAACCAAACGTGAGCTGATATCCGCAATCTCTTCCATCGGCTCTAGACCGTTAGCTCGCAAAGTATTACCTGTATCTACGATATCAACGATGCGATCAGCTAAGCCCATTAGGGGTGCTAATTCCATAGCTCCATAAAGCTTGATGATATCGACCTGACAACCCTGTTTGGCAAAGTAGTCACGGGTCACATTGACAAACTTACTAGCAACTTTCATTCGACCTTCAACTGGCTTAGCCCCTTTCATACCTGCAACCATAAGCTTGCACTTAGAGATTTTCAGATCCAAAGGCTCATACAAACCAACAGCACCATGCTCAAGCAGAACATCTTTACCTGCGATACCCATATCCGCGCCACCGTACTCAACATAAGTCGGTACGTCTGTAGCACGAATGACAACCAATTTGATGTTGTCATGGTTTGTATCAAAAATCAGTTTACGGCTGCTATGAATATCCTCTGCCGGCACAATGTCAGCTTCCGCCAATAAAGGCAGAGTTTCTTTGAGGATACGTCCCTTGGACAGTGCAATCGTTAGTTGCTGCTTCATAGCGTTCTATATACCTGTTTAACCTGGAACACGCTTAATACGTGCGCCTAATAACTGTAATTTTTCTTCAATACACTCGTAACCACGATCGATGTGGTAGATACGATCAATTACGGTGTCACCGTCTGCAACCAATGCAGCAATAACCAAACTTGCAGAAGCACGCAGATCGGTTGCCATAACAGGTGCTGCCTGTAAACGTTCGACCCCTTCTACAACTGCTGTATTGCCATCAATATTGATTTTAGCGCCCATGCGAATCATCTCTTGCATGTGCATAAAGCGGTTTTCAAATATTGTTTCTTTTAGAATACTGACACCTTCAGATACCGCATTCATCGCAGAGAATTGCGCTTGCATATCTGTTGGGAATGCAGGATAAGGCGCAGTAGTTACATTAACTGCTTTTGGACGCTGGCCTTTCATATCCAGTTCGATCCAGTCATCGCCCGTAGTTATGTGTGCTCCCGCTTCTTCAAGCTTTTGCAGAACAGCATCAAGAATGGCTGGCGATGTGTTTTTGATCTTTACCTTACCGCGCGTTGCCGCTACAGCTGCTAGGTACGTACCCGTTTCAATTCGGTCAGCAACCACAGGGAATTTACAACCGTGTAGTTTTTCAACGCCATTCACAACAATGGTATCTGTTCCGTGACCAGTAATGTCTGCACCCATGGCGATCAAGCATTCTGCAAGGTCTACCACTTCGGGTTCACGAGCAGCATTTTCAAGAATACTTTGGCCTTCGGCCAGCGTAGCAGCCATCAGAATATTCTCAGTACCTGTAACCGTTACAGTATCAAAGAATACTCGGGCACCTTTTAAGCGACCATTAGTTTTAGCACGGATATAACCACCTTCAACAACAACGTCTGCGCCCATTGCGCGTAGACCTTGAATATGAAGATCGACTGGGCGTGAACCGATCGCACAACCACCAGGAAGTGATACTTCAGCTTCGCCAAAGTGCGCCACCATAGGGCCCAGTACCAAGATTGATGCACGCATCGTTTTTACTAGTTCATAAGGTGCAACTAGTTTATCGATTGTGCTGGCATCAATTTCTACATTTAATTTTTCATCAATAACTAGCTCAACACCCATACGACGCAAAAGTTCAAGCATCGTCGTAATGTCATGTAAGTGTGGCAAGTTACAAATTGTAACTGGCTCAGACGCTAGCAAAGCGGAAGCAAGAATAGGTAACGCCGAGTTTTTAGCACCGGAGATGCGAACTTCACCTGTGAGCTGCTCGCCACCTGTAATAATAAGTTTATCCATGGTCAATCCAGTAAAAGGCGTTTAGTTCTGGGAAGCTTCCCACTGCGCTGGGGTGTATGTCTTAATCGTTAGAGCGTGAATCGTTCCATTTGCGATATGCTCATTCAAGCAAGCATAGACAAGCTGCTGACATTTAACCGGACGCAGCCCTTCAAACAGTTCACCTACAACGGTTACCTGAAAATCACACCCTTCACCTGCGGTTGTAACTACACAGTTCTCAAGTTGAGATTCCAGAATCTGCTTAACCTGTTCAGCCTGCATGCAAAGCTCCCGATAGAATACTTCTAGATAAAAATAAGGCGGAAATAATACCGGATCATGACAAAAAAGGCGATGCTAAGCATCGCCTTAAATCCAATATCACTGAATACTAATCAATTTGTTAGATCTTCTAGCCCAACCAATTTTGCAATACCCTGCATTTCTACAGGTAAGTTGATCGGCTCAAGCTCCAATTTATTGCGTTTTGCAAAACGTAAACAACACAGCCAAAAAGACAACGCAGAACTATCTACTGAAGTAACCTCGGCAAAATCTACTTGTGCCTTACCATTCAGTCCAGACAATAACGATTCGACCTGCTTACGAAGTTGCATTATCGCAGGGAATTTAAGCTCCCCTTCAATCGCAATTAACTGCGCTGACTTAATGCTAGCGTTTGTCATTAAGCACTTTCCTTGTCTGGGTCTACCTTATCTTTCCAGCTCGTAATAACTTTATCGACATTATTACGATTACGCTGCATCAGATCTGCAAACTGGTTTTTAAAGCTAAGTTTGATATTTACGCTGCCATCCAAAACAGCGTTCACTAATTTCCACTCATCTGCACTCTTTTTCATATAGTAGATCAGCGCAAACTTAGTACCATCTGCAGCAAAAACGTTTACAGTCACAATCTGCTTTTTCTCATCAGGGCTTTCTTTACGAGGTGGCACCATCTCGTAACGTTCAATCTTGAACCCGACAAGCGCTTTAGCGTAAGTTTTCAACAAAGTTGTTTTAAAAACACCACTAAACTGTTCACGCTGTTCCTTTGAAGCTCTACGATAGTACTTACCCATTACACCTTTTGCGATGTAATCGAAATCCACTACAGGAGAAAGGATAGTGTCAATTTCTGCAACTAATTGATCTTTCTGCTCTTCCTTTAGAAGCTCTTCATTTTCTAATAACTGAAGAACGTCTGAAGTAGCACCTTCAATCACTTTACCCGCCTCTTCCCATGATGCATAAGCATTGAAAGAAAACATGAAAGCAACGATCGCAGCCAAATGACCTAATCGATTAAAAACCTGCTGTAACATAATTACTCACTCGCTTCATTGAAGAGGAATTTACCGATTAACTCCTCCAGCACTAACGCTGATTGAGTATCTTCGATAAATCCACCATCACTAAGGTATTCCTCTTCGGCTCCAACGGTAACACCGATATACTGCTCACCCAGCAAACCTGCAGTTAGAATCGCTGCAGAACTATCGATGGAAAGAAAATCTACATCGCCATTAATTTCCATAGAAACTTTAGCGACCAACTGTTCCGTGTCTAGTTCAATGCTTGTAACTTTACCAATAGTGACACCAGACATTGTTACTTTTGCTCGAGGTGTCAGGCCACCAATATTTTCAAAGCGGGCATAAACAGTATAAGTATTGTCACTTGTAGACATACTTAAACCACTTACGTTCAACGCCAATCCTACCAACGCTAAAATACCTGCCAAAACAAAGGCACCTACGCTGATCTCCAAGACCCGCATACGCATATCAAAGTTCTCCAAACATTACTGCTGTAAGAATAAAATCTAGGCCTAACACCGCAAGGGATGAATAAACCACTGTTTTCGTTGTAGCCTGACTAATACCCTCCGAGGTTGGTATACAGTCATAGCCTTGGAATACAGCAATCCAAGTTACAACGAAGCCGAAGGCAACCGCTTTAATTAAGCCGTTAACAACATCTTCATAAAAGTCTACTGAGTTCTGCATATTGGCCCAAAAAGAGCCATCGTAGATACCCAGCCAATCAATACTCACCAAAGCGCCACCATAGATCCCTACGATTGCGAATATCGCCGCCAGAATAGGTAAGCAGATAAAGCCAGCCCAAAAACGTGGCGCAATAATGCGACGCAATGGGTCAACACCAATCATTTCTAAGCTAGAAAGCTGCTCTGTCGCTTTCATCAAGCCAATTTCCGCCGTTAAAGCAGAGCCAGCTCGCCCGGCGAAAAGCAAGGCAGTCACAACTGGGGCTAATTCTCTAACCAAACTCAACGCAACCATTTGCCCTACGGCTTGTTCAGATCCGTAATCGACAAGAATGGTGTAGCCTTGCAGACCTAGCACCATACCGATAAACAGACCCGATACGACAATAATAATCATCGACAGCACGCCAACGAAATAGATCTGTTTTACCAATAAAGGAAACATCATTAGCGGCTGCGGCTTGGCAATCAATGATTGAAATAGAATCATTGTTGCTCGCCCGAACGCCGCAAGCTTACTTAATGTCACATGCCCTAAGGAGGCTAATTTGTTCATTTCAAACCACCTTGTAGCAAATCATCAGCATAATCACCTGCAGGAAAATGAAACGGCACAGGGCCATCTGGCAAGCCGTGCATAAACTGTTTCACCTGTGGAGACTCTACTTCCAACAACTCTTCTGGCGTGCCCTGAGCAACGACTTTTGCATCAGCAAGAATAAATACGTAATCAGCTATACCTAAAGTTTCCTGAATGTCATGTGAAACAATGATGCTGGTATGGCCTAAAGAGTTATTTAGATGCCTGATGAGATTAACTAGCACACCCATTGCAATAGGGTCTTGACCAGTGAATGGTTCATCATACATTAAAATATCTGGATCTAATGCAATCGCTCGTGCAAGCGCAACACGTCGTGCCATACCACCCGATAGTTCGCTTGGCATTAGTTCATTAGCACCGCGCAAACCGACTGCATGAAGTTTCATCAATACGATATCGCGAATCATATCTTCAGATAGATTCGTGTGGACACGAAGAGGGAAAGCCACATTTTCAAATACGCTCATATCGGTAAAAAGAGCGCCGCTCTGAAAAAGCATACCCATACGTTCACGAACCGAAAACAGTTCGCTACGACTTAATTCTGGGATATTTTGACCATCAATCGAGATAGAGCCTGTATCGGGTTTCAACTGACCGCCAATCAATTTTAGCAGTGTTGTTTTACCGGTACCTGAAGGGCCCATGATTGCAGTAATTTTTCCGCGAGGTATTTTAAGATCGACATTACTATATATCGGCCTTTCACCTCGAGCGAAGCTCAACTGCTGAATATCGATGACTACATCATCAAACTGACTCATAAGATTCCATTTATAAAACGTGCAAAACAGCTTAAGTCCGTTCCACTGTTCAGGCTTTATTCAATAACCCCTACTTTGTGGGGCCGCAACTATACCATTTCGATATAAAAACGGGAATATTTACCTATAGTTACTTCGTGCCGATTTAAACAATAACTGCATTCTGTTTTAATAGCGTCCTTCATCTAATACTGGAACATATTTTCTTTATGCTTTACCCAATTTTGGCACTATTGGCCGGCTTAGTTTTATTAGTCTGGAGTGCAGATAAGTTTGTAGAAGGGGCTGCGGCGACAGCTAAAAATTTTGGTATGTCACCGATGCTTATCGGCCTGACAATTGTTTCATTTGGTACTTCAGCACCCGAAATTCTAGTTTCGATCATGGCTTCCACATCCGGAGCTGGAGACCTTGCAATTGGTAACGCACTTGGTTCTAACATTGCTAACATCGCACTGGTGCTTGGTATTACCGCACTTATTGCGCCTTTACCCGTAAAATCAGGCGTTCTTCGAAAAGAGCTGCCTCTCCTATTAGGCGTCACCCTACTTGCCGGTGTAATTCTTTTCGACCTGAATCTAAGCCGCATGGATGGCGTTATTCTGCTAATTGCCCTAGCAGTATGCCTTTATCTGTTTAATCGTTTTCAAAAAAATGCGCCTCAAGATGAATTGGCAAATGATCAAGAAGAGCTACCCGAACTGGAAACTAAAAAGGCAATTTTTTGGTTGATCGCAGGATTGGCTGTTCTAGCTGCAAGCTCTAGGTTACTTGTTTGGGGCGCAAGTGAAATCGCATTTGCAATGGGCGTTAGCAAACTCGTTGTAGGCCTTACAATCGTTGCCATAGGCACAAGCCTTCCCGAATTAGCTGCATCTGTAGCAAGCGCATTAAAGAACCATCACGACATCGCTATTGGCAACGTAGTGGGCTCTAACATTTTCAACCTTGTCGCAGTGATGGCAGTTCCAGGCCTTATTGCTCCAATTGGCATGGATGCAATCGTTCTACAACGAGACTATGTTGCTATGCTAGGCCTAACTTTTGCGCTGATGGCGTTCGCCCTTTGGCAAAAGCCCCCTTCTATCAGTCGATTTGAAGGCAGCCTTTTAACTGCTGCCTATGCAGGCTATCTGGTCCTGCTATACACTATGACCGTCTCTTAATTAACATAATAGGTTTCTGATGTCGCAACCTGATTTTCTCAGTTCAGCAAGACGTACGATTCAACTCGAAGCGGAAGCAGTTTCTGATTTAGTTAGCCATCTGGATGAGAATTTTATTCGTGCCTGCGAACTGATGTTTCAATGTACCGGCAGAATCATTGTTACAGGCATGGGGAAATCAGGTCACATCGGTAAAAAAATTGCTGCAACTCTAGCAAGCACTGGCTCCCCCTCCTTCTTTGTTCACCCTGGCGAAGCAAGTCATGGTGACCTAGGAATGATCACTTCAAACGATGTGGTTATCGCCCTATCTAATTCAGGAGAAACAGCCGAAGTCGTTACCATCATTCCTCTATTAAAAAGAATGAAGGCACCGCTTATAAGTATTACGGCAAATGCAGATTCAACCTTATCCACAGCTTCTGATGCAAACCTCCATATTGGCGTTGAAAAAGAAGCCTGCCCTCTTGGTTTAGCCCCAACTTCAAGTACTACAACTCAATTAGTGCTAGGAGATGCATTAGCTATAGCTCTTTTAGAAGCACGCGGGTTTAGCGCTGAAGATTTTGCTTTTTCCCACCCAGGCGGCAGTTTAGGACGAAAGCTACTCCTAAAAGTAAGCGATATTATGCATGCTGATCAGGACGTGCCGGAGGTTGAATCAGGAACCCTTTTACAAGAAGCACTTTTAGAAGTGACTCGTAAACGCCTAGGTATGACTACAATCGTAGATAAAGACGGCAAGTTACTCGGCATATTCACCGATGGAGATTTACGCCGGGCGCTAGATCAGAACGTAGATCTTAAAACCACAGCTATAGATAATGTCATGACTCGTAAAGGCACCACAGTCAGTAGCGAAGCCTTAGCTGCTGAGTGCCTACAAATAATGGAAGCCAAGAAGATAAACGCACTTATTGTGACGGATGAATCAAATAGACCAATTGGCGCTCTAAACATGCACGACCTACTTAAAGCAGGCGTAATTTAATGACAGTAACAACTTCTCTAAAGAACATTACACTTGCTGTTTTTGATGTAGATGGCATTTTAACCAACGGCCAGCTTCTTTTTCTCCCCAATGGTCAAGAGGTCAAGCAGTTCAATACACTGGACGGCCTTGGTCTAAAACTATTGATGGAAGCAGGAATCGAGACTGCAATCATTACAGGGCGTAGTTCCCCACAAGTAGAACTTCGCAGTAAATCACTGGGTATCCATTACCTATTTCAAGGCCGCGAAGATAAGCTTATCGCTTTAGAAGAGCTTTGGTCTAACACCTCACATAGTGCAGCTACAACTGCTTATATAGGTGACGATTTGCCGGACCTATCCGCTATTCGTCACTGCGCATTCGGCGCCTCTGTTCCAAACGGGCACGAATTGGTTAAGCAACATGCCGATTGGTGTAGCTTACGCAGAGGTGGTGAAGGGGCTGCAAGAGAATTTTGCGAGCATATCCTTGAAGCTCAAGGTAAACTTGAACAATTACATGCTAAGTACCTTTAAAAGTTCCTGCAAATGCCTGATCTAAGTAGTAAATTACGCATAATTATCGCTGCTGCCATTTTAATCCCAATACTACTGTATTGGGGATTTTCAGGCTCACCTCAAGAACACGGTACAACCAATACCCCCCTATCTGAAAAGATGGATTATTTTGTCGACCAAGCAGCGGTTAAAGAATGGGACATTAAGGGCAATCTAAAGCAAGAATTAACGACGCCGCGGCTAGAACATAGTCCGTCAGACAAACAAAATTTACTGATTGAACCTAAAAGCAATCTTTATCGATCCGACAACTCCGTTGTCAACATTTCTTCAGATACAGGCACAGCACAAGACGATAACAGCCGAATAGATCTTGCAGGTAATGTCATTGTTATTGATAATTCAAATGCGCGCTCGAGCAAAAAGCTAACCACCGAAGCGCTGACGATTTATCCCAAAAAAGATATCGCCGAAACAGACCTGCCAGTGAATTTAGAAACTGAACACACTCTAATGCAAGGCACTGGAATGGATATTAATTTCAACACCCGTGTTTTAAATTTGCATTCAAGGGTAGAAGGAACACATCAAAATGTTGATTAGGTTATCACAAACGCTTGTTGCACTATGTTTGCTTGCGTCGAATACCAGTTTCGCCCTGCCTGATGATCAGGATAAGCCGATCTACATCACAGCAGATTCCGCTAGCATTAATGACACGACTGGTATCACCACCTATAAGGGCAATGTCATTATCAAGCAAGGTTCACTGCTGATCGAAGCAGCCCATGTAGATATGCACCGCGCCAACGAAGGTGTGGATAAATTAGTCGCTAAAGGCGCACCCGCTCACTTCCGCCAACAACAAGAAGTGAATGGTGACTTCAGTGATGCTTGGGGTAAACACATGGTGTATATGGTTAACAAAAAGAAATTAACCATTACGCAAAGTGCCAAAGTAGTACAAGGCAAAGACACCTTTACTGGCAATAAAATTGTTTATGACCTAGACAAATCAATTGTGGATGCTTTTGGTGCAACATCAAAAGACGCTAAAGAAAAAGGCCGTGTAAACATGGTCATTCAGCCCACTAAGAAGAAATAAGGCCTGCTGTAATGAGCTTATTGGAAGCGCGAAATTTAGCTAAGCGCTACAAAGGAAGAGAAGTAGTAAAAGACGTCTCACTTAAAATTAATAGCGGTGAGATTGTTGGGCTTCTCGGCCCCAATGGTGCAGGCAAAACCACCTGTTTTTATATGATAGTCGGTCTTGTACAAGCAGACCGTGGCCAAGTTAAAATTAAAGATCAAGATATCACAGCCCTTCCTATGCACGGGCGTGCTCGTGAAGGCATTGGTTACCTGCCTCAAGAAGCCTCAATTTTTCGCAAACTATCTGTACAAGACAACTTGCTCGCGATACTAGAAACACGAAAAGATTTAGATAAACAAGCTATCAAGTCCAAAATGAATGAGCTTCTGGAAGAATTTCACATCACTCATATTCGCGATAGCCTTGGCATGAGCCTATCTGGCGGTGAACGACGTAGGGTTGAAATTGCCAGAGCCTTAGCAACCGAACCTGAATTTGTGCTTTTAGATGAACCTTTTGCTGGTGTTGACCCTATTTCAGTCAATGACATCAAACAAACGATTCGTCACCTTCAGTCCAAAGGTATCGGCATTTTGATTACTGATCACAATGTCAGAGAAACACTGGATATCTGCGAAAGTGCCTATATTGTCAGTGAAGGCACTATACTTGCCAATGGTAAGCCTGATGACATTATGAATAATGAAGCAGTGCGCGATGCGTATCTCGGTGATCAATTCACCTTATAAACCCATAGATAATAACTAGATGATTGTAGCCTCTGGAGTTAGTGCCGCCGTATTATGAAACAAGCGCTTCATTTAAAAATTGGGCAACAGCTCACAATGACACCACAATTGCAGCAAGCGATTCGCCTGCTGCAATTATCTACACTGGATCTTCAACAAGAGATTCAGGAGGCACTTGAAAGCAATCCTATGCTGGATGTATCTGAGGATGACAACACTACTGATGTACCATCTAATGAACAGGATAACAACCTAGAAACACATCAAAGCGCTGCTGCCGAAGAATTAGAGAATAACACTTCAGCAGAACAGGACTTCGACGACACACCTGCGGCTGAAGATAATTGGAATGAGAGCATTCCTGAAGAGCTATCTACTGACAGTAACTGGGAAGACACCTATCAATCTTCCACACCAACGTTAAGTAAAGAAGATCTTGATTCGTTTGAATCAAATGACACGGCAGAAGAAACCTTACAAGATCACCTTCACTGGCAACTAAACTTGACGCCTATGAGCGATCTGGATCGACTCATTGCGACCAACATTATTGATGGCATTAATCCGGATGGTTATTTAACTGTTCCTCTTGAAGAGATTCATGAGCACTTTTTGGAACAAAATTCCGATGAGAGTGACGAAGTTGAACTTGATGAAATAGAAGCCGTACTGCATCGTATTCAACAATTTGATCCGGCCGGTATTGCTTGTCGAGACCTTAGTGAATGCTTAGCTATACAGCTTCGCCAACTTCCATCTGATACACCGTGGCGTAATGAGGCCATTAAAGTGGTCAATCAATACATCAAGCTTCTAGGCACCCACGACTATCGTCAATTAATGCGCAAGACGCGCCTAAAAGAGCCACAGCTACAACAAGTTATTCAGCTCATTCAAAGCCTCAACCCTAAACCTGGCGCTAGCATAAGCCAGACCGCTGCAGAATATGTCATCCCAGATGTCATCGTAACAAAACAACGCGGTGTTTGGACTGTTAACCTAAATCCAGAAGTTTCGCCTAAACTTAGAATAAACTCCGGTTATGCAGGTTTAGTAAAGCGTGCAGATAACAGTTTGGATAACACCTATCTGAAAAACCATCTTCAAGAAGCACGTTGGTTTATTAAAAGCCTACAAAGCCGTAATGAAACCCTATTAAAAGTGTCGAATGAGATCGTTAAACGACAATCTGGTTTTCTAGATCATGGCGAAGAAGGCATGAAACCTATGGTATTACACGATATTGCTGAAGCAGTAGAGATGCATGAATCAACTATCTCTCGTGTAACAACGCAAAAGTTTATGCACACACCACGCGGTATTTTTGAATTGAAATACTTCTTCTCCAGCCATGTCAGTACAGCTACAGGCGGAGCAGCATCTTCAACAGCAATCCGCGCCCTAATTAAAAAGATGGTTGCAGCAGAGAACACAGCTAAACCTTTGAGCGATAACAAAATCGCGCAGTTCCTCGATGAACAAGGATTCAAAGTTGCTAGGCGCACCATTGCAAAATATCGTGAAGCAATGGGAATTCCACCTTCTAATGAGAGAAAGCGTCTGGTTTAATAAAGAGATAATAAATAAGGACGGCGGCAAAACGCCTCCACTCAAGTAGGAGAGACCTATGCAGATTAATATTACTGGACATCATGTTGAACTGACTGATTCAATGCAAAACTACGTCCTAGAAAAAATGCAGAAAATTGAGCGTCACTTCGATAACATCACCAATGTTCAAGTAACACTAAGCATCGAAAAACAGCGCCAGAAAGCAGATGCAGAGATGCATGTCTCCGGCGCCCAACTGTTCGCAACTCACGAACACGATGATATGTATGCTGCAATTGACGGCCTGACTGACAAGCTAGACCGCCAAGTTATAAAACATAAAGAAAAACTCAAAAACCACAAATAGGCCTCCGCTACAACGTATTATGCTGGTCCATGAACTATTAACCCCCTCAAGCACCCTATGTGGTCTTGAGGGGAGCAGTAAAAAACGAATTCTGGAAAAAGCATCTGAAATTATTTCAGAGCAAAACCCTAACCTAGAAGCATCTTGTATCTTCAACGGCTTACACGGCCGCGAGAAATTAGGTAGTACTGGCATAGGCGATGGCATAGCTATACCCCATTGCAGACTAGCTGACTGCAGCGATGCCAAAGGCTACTTAATCAAATTAGCTCAACCAATTGATTTCGACGCTATAGATAGCAAACCGGTAGATCTTTTGTTTGTTCTTTTGGTACCAGAAGATGCTACATCTGAACACTTACAAACTCTTGCCGCGATTGCTGAGTTATTCAGCCAAGAAAGCGTGCGAGAACAGCTGAGAAGTGTTGCAGATAACGAAGCGCTCTATCAGGCAATTTGCCAACTTAGTTCATAGGATGTGAAATGAAGCTTGTAGTGATAAGCGGTCGATCCGGTTCCGGCAAAAGTACGGCTCTACAAGCTCTAGAAGATATAGGCTTCTATTGCATAGACAACCTCCCAGCATTATTGCTACCTGATTTAGTCCAGCAAATGAGTAGTGAACCTAGTCACCCGGATCGCATAGCGGTCAGCATTGATGCACGCAATCTACTCAGCAACCTTTCCAAATTCCCTCAAATTTTGCTTAACCTTCGCCAAGAACGATGGGCAGAATATGAAGTAATTTTTCTCGATTCATCTGAAGCTACGCTATTAAAAAGATACAGTTCAACCCGAAGAAAACACCCGCTTTCAGATGAACATAAGAATCTACAGCAGTCGATCCAATCCGAATCAGAGCTACTTGAACCCATTGCTAGCCTTGCGGATATCAGGATAGACACGACACGCCTCTCCCTTTATGACCTAAGGGATACAGTTAAACTCCGCGTAGCTAAACGAAAAGAGCAGACGCTTTCAGTTCAATTTGAGTCCTTCGGCTTTAAACATGGGGTACCTCTAGATGTCGATTTCGTATACGACGTCCGTGCGCTACCTAATCCCCATTGGATACCTGAACTAAGAAGATTTACGGGACAAGAGCAACCAGTCGAAGAGTTTCTGAACAATTCTCCTGAAGTTAACGAGATGATCAGCGACATTACAGAATTTCTATCTCGCTGGCTGCCCCGCTTTGCCGAAAACAATCGCAGCTATATAACAATTGGAATTGGATGCACTGGAGGTCAACATCGCTCTGTGTATATAAGCGAACGTCTGGCTTCCCATTTTTCACAGCGCATGGATAATGTTCATGTTCGCCATAGAGAATTGAGTTAACACTGATGCAAGAAAAAGAACTAGAAATCATAAATAAACTAGGTCTCCATGCTCGCGCCGCTGCAAAGCTAATCGGTGTTACTTCACGCTTCTCTGCTGATATCACTTTAGTAAAGGATGGTCGAGAAGTTGATGGAAAAAGCATAATGTCCGTTATGATGCTAGCTGCTAGCCAGGGCACTACTCTATGCGTAAAAACTCAGGGAGCAGATGAAGAAAGCGCTCTCATTGCCATCGAAGAACTAATCAATAATCGCTTCGACGAAGACGAGTAATAATTTTATACATATCATTGGGTTATCCCTGCCTTTACAATCCGCTATAATCAACGCGTTAGTAGACTTCCTATTTTTCACAGCATCGTGACGAATCATTAGCGACGGCATCTTATGGCGCAGACAGAAACCAAGTCTAATCTGGACAAGCTCAATGAAGCACTCGATTGCGGTGAATTTCGCCAGATTCGATTTACGCTAAACCGTGCACTTCGCCCGACCGAAGTAGCTCGCCTTATTGAGAAATCCCCACCAAAAGAACGTCAAATTCTATGGAACTTGATCTCTCAAGATTTAGAAGCCGAAGTTTTACAGCACCTTGGTGATGACATTCAGGCTGATATCTTAAGCCGAATGAATTCTGAAGAGGTTTTAGCGCTTACTGAATCATTAGATTCAGACGATATGGTTGATGTCCTTCAGCAGCTTCCAAACCGTGTCATGAAGGAAACCCTTCAGATCATGGATAAGCAAAACCGCCGCAGGGTTGAGCAACTTCTATCTTACCCAGAAGATACAGCTGGCGGCCTGATGAATACGGATACAACTACGATCCGTCCTGACATCAGTGTGGAAGCCACTTTACGTTATATCCGTCGTCACGATGAAATCCCTGAGATGACAGATAGTTTGATCGTTGTAAGCCGAAAGGATTCATATATTGGGCTGCTACCCTTAACTAAATTATTGGTGTCAGATCCATCCATCACGATCCGTGAAATAATGAATACGGATATTGAACCGATCAATGCTAGCATGCCAGATGATCAAGTAGCCTCTCTATTCGAAGAGCATGACTTAGTATCAGCACCTGTTGTTGACGATGATGGTAAACTTCTAGGCCGTATCACGATAGATGACGTTGTCGATGTCATCCGAGAGGATGCAGACCATTCTCTAATGAGCATGGCTGGTCTGGATGAAGATGAAGATACCTTTGCGCCAGTTCTGAAAACAACCAGACGCCGAGCCGTTTGGTTAGGCATCAATCTACTTACCGCTTTTATTGCCTCAGCCGTAATCGGTATTTTTGAAGATACGATTGAAAAAGTTGTAGCTTTAGCGGTCTTAATGCCGATTGTAGCCTCCATGGGTGGTATAGCCGGCTCACAGACCCTAACACTTGTGATACGTGGACAAGCATTAGGTCATGTAGAGCGATCAAACGCAGGCTGGCTATTGAACAGAGAGATTATCGTAGGTGCCCTCAATGGTATTTTATGGGCTCTGGTTATTGCAGTAGTCGCCACGCTCTGGTTCCAAGATATAAATATAGGCATAGTTATCGCCTTAGCCATAGTGATTAACCTCATAGCCGGCGCTATAGCAGGCACCCTACTGCCTATATGTCTAAAATCATTGGGTATAGATCCTGCGTTAGCAGGCAGTGTACTCTTAACAACTATTACTGATGTGGTAGGATTCTTTGCCTTTTTAGGTCTAGCCACAGTTTTCTACGCCTGAGAAATCACATGAGCGAAAACGACAATTTTGATCACCTACAGCCAGAATCTGAAGAGGAATGGCTGAGTAAAACTGATGTTAAAAAGCAGATGCATGCGCTGCAGGATTTGGGTGCAAAGCTAACGAAGCTCAATAAAGAGCAACTCGATAAGCTTTCATTAGATGACCGCTTACGCAGTGCAATCGATGAGTTTCACCGCATTAAATCTAATGGCGCTCAAAAAAGGCATCTGCAGTTTATCGGCAAACTGCTACGCACTGAAGATAGCGAAGAGATTGAACAAGCTATAGGACTATTCGAAGCAGGTCATCAGGCACATACCCAAGCGTTCCATAAATTAGAACGCTGGCGAGACCGACTGATAGGTGAAGGCAACAGCGCACTTCAAGCCTATGTTGCCGAACATGAAAATGCCGATATCCAGCATTTGCGTCAATTAATTCGTAATGCCCAAAAAGAACAGAAGCTGGAAAAGCCTCCTACTGCAGCCAGAAAACTGTTTAAATATTTACGTGAAGTAGACGGTGTTTAAAAGCCCGCTTTAGCTCTATGCTGCATGACAGGCATGGCATCTCGCCTGTCTTGCACGCCTTTTAAATCAATATCGGCTAACACTAAGCCCTCACCTGCAACCTCTTTAACCGCAAGTATCTCCCCCCAAGGATCAACAATCATCGAGTGCCCCCAACTTTTTCGGCTTGGACTGTGCTCTCCTCCCTGATTAGCAGCTAAGACATAGCATTGGTTCTCTATTGCCCGTGCGCGCAATAAGACCTCCCAATGCGCTTCCCCAGTAACATAGGTAAAAGCTGAAGGAACCGTAATTATCTCAGCACCCATTTGGCGCAATCTCTGAAACTGCTCTGGAAACCTGAGATCGTAACATATGGCTAGGCCAATACAGCCAAACGGAGTATCAACAGTAACGAGATCACTTCCCGCTTGAATAAAATCTGATTCCCTATAAGCTGCATGCGCATCAGCCACATCAACGTCAAAGAGGTGAATCTTATTATAAGAGGCTTTCAGCGCTCCTTGGCTATCAAAGACTAAGCAGCTAGCCCAAACTTTATCCTTTGTTTCACCACTTCCTTGGGTCAATACAGGTACACTGCCAGCCACAATCCAAAGGCTATATTTCTTTGCTAGCAAAGATAATAGATTGTGTATTCTTCGAGTTTTGACTTCATCCCTAGCTAAATCAATCAGAGCACGAGAATCTAGCAGCGCAAAATTCTCAGGCAAAAGCAATAAATGCGCCCCCGAGTTAGCAGCTTCTTCTACTAAGCATTCAACAGTCTCTAGATTAGTATCAACACTTTCCCCTGAAACCATTTGCGCAACTGCTAACTTAGCCATCATGAAGCTCCGAATCTGCCTTAGGCTGCTCTTTCTTTTGATTTAAATCTATATCAATTTCCGGATTACCCCAATCACCGCTCATACGATATTTCACCGTAGAGAACTTAGCCAAAGGATCACCAATCAACTTATCAAAAAGGAAAACCGCGCCTGCTACCTGCGGGGCGCCGAGCAATACACTTACTAGAGGAATGTTATCTGTAACAGGTAATGCGACTTCAATCTCTTTATCAACTGTTTCATTGATTAGATTCAAGCTACCACTCATAGCCATATTGGCGGAAGGCCCGGTCATCATGAAAGGTGCGGATGTATGCGCTATACCATTTTTAATAGAGTAATCTGCTTTCATCTCATCAAAAGCAACACCGGTTTTAACAAGATCGGTAAAGTCTAATCTAAGCCTGCGTCCTAATGATTGCAGATTTAAAATACCGAAGATACGAAGAATATTACCTGAATTACCGACATCCAGCAGACGCCCATTCTTGGCCGTAAACTGCATTTCACCATTCGACTTACCTATTTCAAACTTCCAAGGAGCTCCACTCCATGAAAGCTGTAAATAGGCATTTAGGCTTTTGGTTTCTAGGGTATCTGAGATACCCCATGCGTCGAGAACTTTACCAAAATCCTGACTATCTAGTTTTACTGTAAGGTCGGAGAGTTCTTTACCATTTTTATCCCAACGCAATTCGCCCCTAACCGAAGAACCATGCATATTGCCTGAAATATCTTTCACTACAGCCCCTGAAGGGGTTGGCCTTAAGATAAATCGCCAACTTCCCAAAGGAAGCTTATTGAGTTCGAAGTTGTCGACGCTAAAATCGAGCTTAGGTAAAACTGTAGGATCTACAGGCGGCGTGATCGCAGTACCACTCTGCTCACTATCACTTTCATCTTTCTCAATCCGGAGATGGCCTAGTTTTACCTTATAAGGCTTGTCAGAATCCTCTGGCATCCAGAGCTTACCACCTACTTGAGGACTATTAGCCGTTAACATCCAACCACCAACATCAGGTGTAAGAATTACTTTAAGCTTATCCAGCACAATATCTTCAAAACTAAACTGGCCAATCTGTAAATCGACTTCTTTTAATAAATTATCTGATTGCACTGCCTCAGATTTAACAGCCGTATTTCCGGTAAAACCAGCTGTTTGGAAAAACTGCTCCAACTGATCGTAATCGAGCATCGAAACTCGACCGTTTACCCAAATCCCTTGCGCTGTTGGCAAAGCAGGTCTCTCCCCACCTAAAGTAAAACGCCCTCTTGAGACCTTCTTATTGCTATTCAGCATTACGCCACGAAGTTGATTGCCTAAATTAAAACGCACAACACTTCGATCATCTTTAAATTGGCGGCCTAAATCACTGATGATGGTTAACTGACTGGACTGAGCAGCTGTTTTCGCAAGTGGCGACGGTGCTGATAAGGCAATACCTTTCAAATCACTCTTGATAACCAACTGATTACAGCTTTTACCCGGACACATATCCAATCGAGCACTATAAGAGAGTTTCCCTTGAGCAACCCTTAAAAGATCTAAGTCTAACCATTTTCGTAAATAGTCAGCTTTCACCGCACCACGAATATCTATGGCAGTTTTACGTTTCTGAGTACTAATAGCAGCAGTGATAGGTTGTTCAAACAATCTCGCATCAAGCTTCTTAGAGGAAAGGCCATTGGAGGAACTGTATCTCACAGATCCAGTGATATTAGAAAAATCAATTCCCTCTTGTTTGGAATGGAAACGCCCCTTTGCAATTGAGGAATTCACAACAACTTTTGGCGTTTTATTGCCCTTGAGAGGTAAATCAATCTCAATACGGGTCGCGGCATCACCTTCCATTTCCCAAGCCGCTAACTCATCACCGACCTCTTTTCGTAGCGGGCTTTGAGTCAATAAGCGTTCTATATCTTTTGTTGAGCCATTAACACTACCTGCTATAAGTAGTTTATCAGTAGAAACTGGTAGATGAACCCAAGCGAAATCAATATCAGAACTATAGATTTTCCCGCCTTTGGCCTCAGCAGTTAATTCTCCATTTCGAAAGAAAACGAAACTATCCGCCTTGTTAATTTCAGGCCAACCCGGCTGATATTCAAAAGACGCCTCACTCAGATCAAAGAACATCTGCACACTAGGTAACTGGTAATCACCCAATCGTGAGCGAGTAACACCATTTAGTACAAACCCCGCCTGATTGATATGCCCTTGCTTAATAGCTGCTACTAGCCAATCGTAAGTCTTTATACCCACTTCCTTTGGAGGAATGTAATATTTAGCATGCAAACCATCGCTGTTTTGCATACCGATTTGTAGGTTTAAAAGAGGCTGTTCGTCACGTGAAAAAGGCAGATAAATACTAAAGCGTCCAGACGCAGAAACACCTTCGTTTTTTAAACGAAGTAACTGGGAAGCAACCACCACGCCTTTGTCTTCAAAACGCCAACCTATTACACCTTCAGCATGTTGATACTGCCAGCGGTAATCAAACAACGTAGGGTATTGCATGATGAAATCATCGCTTTGTAGATGAATTTCTCCTCCAGCAATATCGGCTTTTAATAATCCGTTAATTCCTTTTAACTCAGGCACATCCCCCCAAGCATCAATACCTACATTGTTAAGGTCCGCAAGTAACTTAAAATCTGATAATTCAGCATCTTTGCCCCAAGACACCAATAAGTTTTCCAAAATCCCTTCCGCCGATAGCGTATCTACTACCTGAATAGCAGATTTCGATAAGAAAGGTTGTTTGATGATCAGATCCGATAAGCGCTGCAGATCAATACGGTCAACCATCAACTTTTGAGGCTTGATCGCAATCCCATTTCGAACAAGATCCAAGCTCATTCGGGGCAAGGTAAATTGCTCTTCAGCAGCGCCTATTATCAGATCGGTAATCTGCAACTGAAAGCTATGATCCCTTCGCACCAGCGCACTTTGAACGGCAAATTGCTCAAATACGTAGTCCTGATAAGCAAAGTTCTCTATGGAAGTTTTACCCGTTAGGTAAGCTAATTTTCCTTTATAGCTTTGTCCCCAAAATTCCTGTTCAGCCTGCAAACCATCTAATTGAACATCCAATAGGTTTAACCAAGGATTGAGCAACTGCTGATCAAGTCCAGATAGCTTTAGATAAAAATTCGCTGCCTTTTCTGTAGGATCACCTTCAACCTCAGCTACGAACTTCAGATCTGCTTTGCCCGACGCAGTCACTAGATCCGCGTCAACTTTAAGCTGATGCAATACACCATCATGTTGGAGATGTAATTGTATCGGCTCGATGATTATTTCATCGCCGCTTTTAGGAATAACAACAATACGCGTATCTTCAATATTGATCGCGCGCTGCATTAATAGAAAAGATAAAAGGTCGGAGCTTTTATGGGGTTTAGCGCCCCGCTCCGTTTTTGTTTCCGACGCAGGAATTTCTTGAGTTGATGTTGAATGATTTTTAGAAGCAACTGTGTGATCGTACTTAAGCGTCAGGCCTTGCAAGTCAAACTGGGAAAAGACAGGTGTAAGTGCCTTTAACGAAGCCCCTGTATCTAAAGCAACAACCCCCTCCAGCATACCAAAGGAAGCACCGGCTTCTGCTTCTATTTGATCTACCGATAGACCACGAACAGAAATAACTGGCTGCCAGCCTCGCCACTCACCTGCGATGCTTGAAATATGAACTTGCGCAGAAAGTTGTTCAGATAAACTTTGCTGGATATCTAGTCGATACTGATCAACATCTTCTACCAAGATTTTGATGCAGAACAGCAAGAGCGCCACAATTGCTGCAAGCGCAGCAAGTCCCCAATATAGGAACCAAAAGACAGAATGAGCGTGGCGTTTCACTAGCAATCCTTTTTAGCTTTAGCGCAAAACAACATCAAAGTTTTCAGCGTTATACATAGGCTCCACCTGGAAGCGAATCGTCTTGCCTATGAAAGCTTCTAACTCTGCAACGTGGTTGGAAGCATCATCAAGCAGATAATCAACTACAGGCTGCGCTGCTAACACTAAATAACTATCTGTGTCATAGGCCCTATGCTGGCGAAGAATTTCACGGAAAATCTCATAACAAACCGTTTCAGGCGTTTTAATTGATCCTCGCCCCTGACATTCGCTACAAACATCACAGAGCACCTGCTCCAAACTTTCACGGGTGCGCTTACGGGTCATCTCAACCAAACCAAGATCGGATACACCTGTAACTTTACATTTCGCATGGTCGCGCTCTAGTACCCGTTCTAGTGTTCTTAGTACCTGACGCTGATGATCGGCATCTTCCATATCGATAAAGTCGATAATGATAATACCGCCAAGGTTACGTAAGCGAAGCTGACGACCGATCGCCGTTGCAGCCTCAAGGTTCGTTTTAAAGATCGTTTCTTCAAGATTGCGATGACCAACAAACGCACCGGTATTCACATCAACCGTCGTCATCGCTTCTGTTTGGTCAAAAATAAGGTAACCACCGGACTTTAGCTCTACCTTGCGTCCTAAGGCTCTTTGAATTTCCTCTTCAACATTAAAGAGGTCAAAAATAGGCCGTTCACCCGGATAATACTCAAGCGTATCAGCAACTTCAGGCACCAACGTTTTTACAAAGTCTTCCGCTTTTTGGAACGTCTCTTTAGAATCAATTCTGATTTTCTCTAAGCCTGAGTGCGCCATATCTCGCAGCGCCCGCATATTCAGTGGAAGATCCTCATAGATGACACTTGGCGCTTTAGCGGTTGCGATTTTCGCTTTAATCGAAGCCCACAAACGTCTTAAAAACTGAGTATCTGCTTCCAACTCTGCTTCTGCAGCGCCCTCAGCCACCGTACGTAAGATAAACCCAGCAGGCTCGCCATCATCGGTGGATACAAGTTTTTTCATGATCCCACGTAATCGATCACGCTCTTCCATATCTTCTATTCGTTGGGAAACACCAACATGACTGTTACCGGGCATACACACCAAATAACGAGAAGGAAGTGAAAGGTGGGTCGTCAAGCGAGCGCCTTTAGTACCAATAGGATCTTTAGTCACTTGAACAAGCAAAGATTGACCTTGACGAAGCACTTGAGCAATAGAGGTATTGGCTTTTTCTTCATGCGTGGCACTTTGAGAAAGCACCTCTTCAACGTGAATAAATGCAGCACGCTCCAAACCAATATCTACAAATGCAGCCTGCATACCTGGTAAAACGCGTACAACTTTACCTTGGTAAATATTGCCGACAATACCTCTACGGTGAACACGCTCTACATATACTTCTTGCGGCATCCCATTTTCGATAACCGCAACCCGAGTTTCCATCGGTGTAAAGTTGATCAGTATCTCTTCGCCCATGCCCTATCCTTAATTCTCTAGCGAATGCCAGATGCGAATACCCGCCTGCACTAACATTTCAGCTGTTTCTGTCAGAGGTAAACCCACTACTGCAGAATAGCTACCCTTAATCTCTTCAACAAATACAGCGCCAAATCCTTGAATACCATAAGATCCAGCTTTATCTTGCGGTTCTCCGGAACGCCAATAAGCTTCACATTCAGCTAGCGAAATCTCCCGAAAACGAACGTTGGTTGTGACTACAACAGATCGCGTTTGTTCCGATGTCACCACCGCAACTGCCGTGAGTACTTGGTGAGTATTACCAGAAAGCCTTTGAAGCGTTTCTATTGCTTCATTTTGATCAGTTGGTTTGCCCATAATCCTACCATCAAGCACAACGGTAGTATCAGAACCTAACACTGCTTTAGAGCCATCAGTTAAAGCAAAGCAAACTTGCGCTTTTTCAATTGCCAATCGCTCAACATAGTCCACTGCTAGTTCAGCATCTCTAACATCTTCACAGATATCAACAGGCTTTACAGAACATTGCACTCCAATCTGATCGAGTAACGCTTTTCGTCTTGGGGAAGCTGAGGCAAGAATCAATTCCATTTAAAGGCCTTCCTTTAGCGTATTCGGAATAAGCGGCGAATACCGCGTAAAAAAACAAACAACCAAGGCCATAGGAGCCCACTGATTAAGCAAGGCAGAAGGAATATCAAGCTCTCACCCGTATAACCTGTGAACGCTTGCATCCAATGAAACAGTAACTGATTGATTCCCACAAGCACCATCACCATCATGGCCTGCTGTACCACGGGAAACATTCTAAGTCTTTGATGTAAAAGTAATGTTAAAAAGGCAATTATCGTCAGTGATAGTGCATTTAGACCTAATACACTGCCCTTAATAACATCTAGAAACAAACCCAAGAAAAAAGCCATACCCATGCCAACCCGATGGGGTAACGCCATGACCCAATAGATAAGGATCATCGCTATCCACTCGGGGCGCGCCCACTCAAGGTAGTAAGGCAGAGGCATCTGGCTCAGCATTAGGCCGATCAGAAAAGTGGCAAGGATAATTAGTCCGCCACCCGAAGCAGCAGGCGACCCAGGCGTCACTCACTCACCTCTTGCGGTTGGGATAGAGGTTTAGTTTCAATGTCAGGCTCAACTTGAGGTTCTGGCATTTTCACTAACAACAGATGACGGGATTTATCCAATAACGCCGTCGGTTTAATGGTCACTTTGGTGAACTGCTGCCCAGGATCTCGAATCACTTCAGATACAATTGCCACAGGGTAGCCACGGGGGAATCGCTGAGCCAAACCTGAAGTGATAACCAAGTCGCCTTTTTCAATATCTGCCGTATCTGGTACATGATTGAGCTCTAACTCATCTAACTGCCCCTTACCCAGTGCTATAGAACGAAAACCATTGCGATTAATTTCTACAGGTAAGGCGTGTCGAGCATCAGTAATCAGCATAACGCGACTCGTGTAATGAGAGATCTCTGTCACTTGCCCCATCACACCACCAGCATCCAAGATAGGCTGACCAACAGTGACCCCATTTTCACTGCCTTGGTTAATAATCACCTGGTGCTGGAAAGGATCGGGGTTTACTCCGATCAACTCAACCAATTCAACTTCTTCATCAACCCGTTTACTACCACGAAGTAGTGCTCGCAAGCGGTTATTTTCTTGACGAAGTGCTGCGTTTTGCTGGACTTTACGCTCCAACTGTAACGCCTCGGATTTTAGCTTTGCGTTTTCTTTTATAAGAAGGCTGCGGTCAACCACAACATCCGAGACTTCACCCGCAACACGGCTTGGAATATCAACAATCCACTGCAACGGCGTTAAAAGTAGGGATAGATAGGCGCGACCTTCTCTGACTTTAGCTGAATAGAGATCAGCAGCCATCAGCGCAAAGGCAAAAATAACCAGGAAAAAGAAAAAACGGCCAGAAGATCGGCCGAGGAATATAGTCTTAATAACTCACCCCCTGACATATGTGGATATGTCGGAGGCAAGTATCAAAGATCAGGCTGGAATCAATATCACACATGGGTTAATCATGGCTAACTAGCTCGAAGCCATGCTTATCCAATAGCTCCAGAGCACGACCACCACCACGCGCTACGCATGTAAGCGGGTCTTCAGCAACGATTACAGGCAGACCTGTTTCTTCGCTAATCAAACGATCGATATTACGCAATAGTGCGCCACCACCGGTCAATACAATACCTCGCTCAGCGATATCAGAAGCCAATTCTGGTGGGCATTGTTCCAATGCACTTTTAACAGCTTGAACGATCGCAGATAGCGGCTCTTGCAGCGCTTCCAAGATCTCGTTGCTGTTAAGCGTAAAGCTACGCGGAATACCTTCAGCTAGGTTACGACCACGCACATCAATTTCGTGCATTTCGGAAGACGGGTAAGCCGTGCCGATCTCTTGCTTGATACGCTCAGCAGTTGAGTCACCAATCAAGCTACCGTAGTTACGACGAACGTAAGTCACGATGTACTCATCAAAACGGTCACCACCTAGGCGAACGGAGTCCGCATAAACGATACCATTCAAAGAGATAACAGCGATTTCGGTCGTACCACCACCGATATCAACAACCATTGAACCGCTTGCTTCATCAACAGGCAAGCCGGCACCGATTGCAGCAGCCATAGGCTCATCGATTAGATAAACTTCACGTGCACCTGCACCCATCGCCGATTCTTTGATCGCACGACGTTCTACTTGGGTAGATTTGCAAGGCACACACACCAATACACGAGGGCTTGGTGTTAGGAAATTAGTGTCATGAACTTTACTGATGAAGTACTGCAGCATTTTTTCTGTCACGTGGAAGTCGGCAATAACGCCGTCTTTCATTGGACGAATAGCTGTGATGGAACCGGGTGTACGACCCAGCATACGTTTTGCGTCAGCACCTACTGCAGCGACAGATTTTTGATTACCAGTCTGGCGAATCGCGACAACAGACGGTTCATCAAGAACAATATCCTTATCGCGGACATAAATCAGTGTATTTGCAGTGCCCAGGTCAATGGACAGATCGCTGGAAAAAAGACCACGAATTTTCTTGAGCATGTACAGGGAGTCCTAAGAAATTCTGCAGGTATAGCCGCTATATCCTGAAAACACGTAACTCTAACAACGGCAGGCGCTTTGAGCAAGGCGAAAATCAGTAAAACTACTTAAAAACACTGGCTAAATTATCTTCATGAAGCTTTGACGATATGGTAACGTACATCTTTAAGTTTTTTCCCTTTATGCATTCTCATAAAGCCACCCCTATAAGCGAGAGTAAATTATGTCTCTGGATCGCTCTGATGTGGACAAAATCGCCCATCTGGCGCGCCTTCAAATTGAAGAACAGGACACTCCTGAATACGCGCAAAATCTGACAAATATTCTGGATCTGGTTGATCAGATGCAGGCCATTGATACCACTGATGTATCCCCGATGGCACACCCTCTGGATGCTGTACAACGCTTACGCAGCGATGACGTTACTGAAGAAAACAACCGAGAGCAGCTGCAATCTGTAGCACCTGCTGTAGAGAACGGCTTGTTCTTAGTACCTAAAGTTATTGAGTGATACCCATTCAGCCAGAATATTGATTAAGGATAAGTATTCCATGTTTGAAAAAACACTTGCCGAATTAGCTCAAGGGCTGAAAACGGGTGATTTTAGTAGTGTTGAATTAACCCAAGCCTACCTAGAACGCATCAAGGCTGAAGACGGTAAATACAACAGCTACATTACAGTGACTGAAGAGCAAGCTTTAGCTCAAGCTAAAGCAGCAGACGAAGCCATTGCCGCAGGTACAGCAGGCACATTTACCGGCTTGCCGATTGCGCACAAAGACATCTTCTGTACACAAGGCGTTCGTACGAGTTGTGCATCAAAAATGCTTGATAACTTTGTTGCGCCTTACAACGCGACTGTTATTAACAAATTCAATCAAGCTGGTGCGGTCATGTTGGGTAAAACCAACATGGACGAATTTGCCATGGGCTCTTCCAACGAGAGCAGCTTCTACGGTGCAGCTAAAAACCCTTGGAACACTGACTGTGTCCCAGGTGGCTCATCTGGCGGCTCGGCAGCTGCGGTATCAGCGCAACTAGCTCCTGCTGCAACAGGCACAGATACAGGTGGCTCTATTCGTCAGCCTGCTGCACTTTGCGGCATTACCGGCCTCAAACCAACTTATGGCCGTGTTTCTCGTTTCGGCATGATCGCATTTGCGTCCTCCCTAGATCAGGGTGGCCCAATGACTAAAACCGCTGAAGATGCAGCGCTGATGCTAAACGTAATGGCTGGTTTTGATCAGCACGATTCCACTTCTGTGGATCGTGAAGTTCCAGATTACACAGCTGACCTTGAAAAACCTTTAGATGGCCTACGCATTGGCCTACCAAAAGAGTTTTTCATGGATGATATGGATTCAGATATAGCTGCACACACTCAAGCTGCCATCAAAGAGTTTGAAAAGCTTGGCGCTACAGTGAAAGAAGTTAGCCTGCCAAATACAGCGCTATCTATTCCTGCTTATTACATTATCGCGCCCGCTGAAGCTTCTTCTAACCTATCTCGTTTCGATGGCGTACGTTACGGCTATCGCTGTGAAGATCCGGTTGATCTAGAAGATCTATACAAACGCAGCCGTGGTGAAGGTTTCGGACCTGAAGTTAAGCGCCGCATTATGGTTGGTGCTTATGCTCTGTCTGAAGGTTTCTACGATGCTTACTACAACAAAGCTCAGCAGATCCGCCGTTTGATCCGTGACGACTTCGCTAAAGTACTTACCGAAGTTGATGTCATCATGGGCCCAACAACACCTCACCCTGCTTTTAAACTGGGTGAAAAAACATCTGATCCAGTAGCGATGTACATGGAAGATATCTTCACCATCTCCCTAAACCTTGCAGGCCTTCCAGGCATGTCTGTTCCTTGCGGCAGTGTTAATGGTCTACCAACAGGTCTTCAGATCATTGGCGACTATTTTGCTGAACAGAAACTGCTAAATGTTGCACATCAGTTCCAGTTGGCGACTGATTGGCATAAACAGACACCACAAGGCATCTAAGAGGTTTATTTACTATGGAATGGGAAGCGGTAATCGGGCTTGAGATTCACGCCCAGCTAGCGACAAACTCCAAAATCTTTTCCGGTGCCAGCACAGCGTTTGGTGCCGAACCCAATACACAAGCGTGCGCGGTAGACCTAGCACTACCGGGCACACTGCCTGTATTTAACGAAGAAGCACTGCGCATGGCCGTAAAATTCGGCCTAGCTGTAGATGCAGAGATCGGCCGTAGATCTGTTTTTGACCGTAAAAACTACTTCTATCCTGATCTACCAAAAGGCTATCAGACCAGTCAATTGTTCCACCCTATCGTAGGCGTAGGACACATTGACATAACTCTAGAAGATGGTACGGAGAAGCGCATCGGCGTAACACGTGCTCACCTAGAGGAAGATGCAGGCAAGTCGATTCACGATGAATTCCCAGGCATGACAGGTATCGATCTTAACCGTGCCGGCACACCGTTACTTGAGATCGTATCAGAGCCAGATATGCGCAGCCCAGAAGAAGCTGTGGCCTATGTACGTAAGATCCACTCGATTGTAACCAGCCTAGGCATCTGTGATGGCAACATGGCAGAAGGTTCTTTCCGCTGTGACTGTAACGTATCGGTTCGCATCAAAGGCGAAGAAGAGTTTGGTACTCGCACAGAGACTAAAAACATCAACTCTTTCCGCTTTATCGAAAAAGCGATCACAGGTGAGATCGAACGCCAAATTGACCTACTGGAAGATGGCGGCCGTGTAGTCCAAGAAACTCGCTTGTACGATGCAGACAAAGATGAAACACGCTCAATGCGTTCTAAAGAGGAAGCGAACGACTACCGTTACTTCCCTTGTCCAGATCTGCTGCCAATCGAGATCGATGATAGCTACATCGAAGCGGTACGCGATTCTCTACCTGAATTACCGGATGCGCGCAAAGCTCGCTTTATCGAAGAGTACAAACTGAGCGATTACGATGCGATGGTACTTTCAGGCGATCGCACTATGGCTGAGTACTTTGAAACTGTAGCCAAAGCATCTAAGGACGCAAAACTATCTGCAAACTGGGTTATGGGTGAGCTATCTAAAATGCTTAACCAAAATGATACGGTTATCGCTGACAGTCCTGTATCAGCAGATCAACTCGGCGGCCTGCTTGCACGCATTAAAGACAACACGATCTCTGGCAAAATTGCCAAGCAAGTGTTTGAAGTTATGTGGAACGAAGGCGGCAGCGCAGACGAAGTCATCGAAGCTAAAGGCCTTAAGCAAGTAACAGACAGCGGCGCTATCGAGAAGATCGTTGATGATGTGATTGCTAACAGCGGCCCTCAGGTAGAACAGTATGTAAATGCTGAGCCAGAGAAACGCGGCAAGATGATTGGCTTCTTTATGGGCCAAGTAATGAAAGCCTCTCAAGGCAAAGCCAACCCTGGCCAAGTTCAAGGTGTTCTAAAGCAAAAACTAGATGCACTTTGCTCTTAAGCAAAGAATCTAGCAAAACTAAAAAATGCCGTGCTTAGCACGGCATTTTTATTTGCACCTCAGCCAAAAAAAAGCCCATCCGAAGATGGGCAAAAATTCCTAGCATGTGTACATCAATCAAAGGCGCTCAAATTAGAAATCGAACGTTTTGCTGATTGAGAAAGCAACTGTGTTAGAACCACCTAGATCATCGTCTGGATTGATGTAAGCAACGTTCATATCTAGACCTTCGTAAGTTAAGCCATAACCTAGCTCTACGTAATCACCTTCGTAATCTTTACCGAAAGAACCGTAAGTTAGGTAAGCGCCTTCATATTCACCTGTTAGTGCAACAAATGAGTAGTCAGCTTCAGCAGTGCCAGAAGGCTGATCTTCTGTACCTAGCGTAACCTCAAGATTCAAAAAGCTGTAACCAACATTTAGGTTAAGCTCGTGATAATCAGTTTCAGCTTCAGTGTAAAAATAACCTGTATATCCAATGCTGTACGCGAAATCCCCAGCTTCGCCCGCGTAACCGCCGTAGATATCGTACTCAATATCTTCGTCAGCCAAGTTAGTTTCACCTACAGCCCAGATACCAGCATATAGACCATTATCTGCTTCGTAGTCGATACCGCCCATCATAGTTGGGCCATCAGAGTAATCCACACCACGGAAGTAATATTCGCTCATCGCGCCAATATTCGCAGACAGACCTGCTTCAGCCATAACAGAAGCAGATAATAAACCCGCAGCAATCAAAGATTTAGTGGTAGATTTAACCATGATGTTGTCCCCTCAAAATAATATTACATAATTACCACCTATAAAGCACAGCACGTGCCAACTCAAAATAACACTTTAAAAACAAGTGCTTAGAAAAAAACCGCTGAGTATTGAGCAACCACAATCAAACCTATGCACCAAATTCGAACTCTATTTTTGTGCACATGCACCAAATATAAGCACATCTCAATATGTATGCTTTCGATATAATCAAACGAGCTTCAAAAAATGATCGCATCATGCAAGAGCAATCTATTCTGTAGAATCCGAGAACAAATAAAGATAACTATTAGAAAGACTTTCTAAAGTGAGAATTAAGTAACAATGAAATCTAACATCAGTTTTCATTCCGCTGTCGGTAAAGAACTTCAATCACCAGATCTTGGGCGTTTCTATAAACGAAATGGCCATAAGGGGCGCATACAACCCAATGATCATTGTATTTGGTTAACCTTGGAAAAGGAGATAGTCGCAGCAACTAGGCTTTCAACTATCGCAGAGCAGAACATTACAGAACTAAGTGAATTAATAATTCTGAGAGGCTTATGGGTAGGAAAACAACATAGGGGGCTAGGACTAGGCAGCTTATTATTAAATAAGATCCTTACTCAGCAGATAACGCCAGAGGTAACTCTTTATTGCTTTGCTTATGAGAGCGCAATTCCCTTCTACAAAAAACATGGTTTTAAAACCGCCACTGAATCAACCCCCTCTTTTCTACTGCAAAAACAAAAAGCCTATTACAGTAGAGGTAGTAAAACTCAGGTTATGGCTTACAACAGATAAGATACATCTGTAAGCTCACATTCAATAAACACACTGTGTTCTTGGCATTAGATCACTGGTAGTATTCCGCTAATTGCAGCCTCACAAGGGCCTGCTGATATCACACATTGTGTATTTAATTATCTGGTTGCGATCCAACCGGGAGGTAAATCCTTATGACTGCTTTTGTTAAAAAGTCACTACTCTCTTCTTTGATAGCCAGCCAAGTCGAAACGCTTCAATTGTTGGATTGCTAAACCTTAAAGCAGTCGTTGGTAACCCTTTCTGCTTTTCTCAGCCGAACACCACCGAATCTGCTTATTATCTTTTACCAGTAACACCAATACTCTTTCGAACTCCATTCATTGGACGATAGAGAAGTTTCAGGAATTGTAATGACTATTTTCAACCACCCTGAATTCGATCAACACCAACAGATCGTCTTCTGTAACGACTCAGAAACAGGCTTAAAAGCCATAATCGCAATTCACAACACCCATCGCGGCCCTGCTTTAGGTGGATGCCGAATGTGGAATTACGCTAATGACGAAGAAGCCCTAACTGATGTACTGCGTTTATCCAAAGGAATGACTTACAAATCAGCTTTGGCCAACCTTGCCTTAGGTGGCGGAAAATCCGTTATCATTGGCGATCCGCGTAAACACAAAAATGAAGAACTCTTGGCCGCAATGGGGCGTTTTTTAGAGCAAACCGGCCACCAATATATAGCCGCAGAAGATTCAGGAACATCCGTGCCAGACCTGAAAATAATGGGGCAATATACCGCCAATGTTGCAGGGGTGACAGAACATCCTGGAATCGATGGTCATCCCTCTAACGGCGACCCATCACCGGCAACGGCATACGGAACATTTATAGGTTTAAAAGCAGCCGTAAAGCATCGACTAAACATCACTGATCTCAAAGGACTTAAAGTCGCGATACAAGGCGTTGGGAACGTGGGCTACCGTCTAGCTGAATACCTCCATAAAGAAGGCGTCGAGCTATTTGTAAGTGATATCAATCCAGAGCAGTTAGAAAAAGCAGTTTTAGAGTTGGGAGCTAAGGCTGTCCCACTAGACCAAATACTGCTACAGGAGGTTGATGTAGTCGCACCTTGCGCATTAGGTGCTAGCTTGAATGATGAAACCATCCCACAGATCAAAGCAAAAGTTATTGCCGGCGCAGCTAATAACCAATTAGCACGGCCCCATCACGATCATGAATTACATAAGCGTGGCATTCTCTATGCGCCAGATTACGCCATCAACGCAGGCGGGATTATTGATATATCCTATGAGCGCAGTGGGTATGATGCGGAAAAAGCCAAAGCACACATCGAAGGCATAGGAGACACACTGAGCGAGATCTTTAATCGTTCAGTACAAGAAGATCGCCCTACCGGTGAAATCGCAGATGAATTAGCGCAAGAACGCATCGGTTAACTTATAGTCATTGTTTACGAACTAGCTGGCGCGTTAAACGAGCCAGCTATATTACTCCTCCTCGCTTACACCTACTTAATAAAGTTCTATCAGTTTATTTGATTAAGCTTCAGATTTTATCGAAAGGAATTTCTCTCCATATATTCCACAATAATAAAAAAGGAGAGAATCATGAACTACCACAGTAGAGAAATAGAAAATCTATTTAAGAAACTAGGTCTTAATGATGATCCAAACTATATTGAAAACTTTATCGAAAAAAATAAGATCGATTCAATAGAAACTCATTTAGCAGACGCTCCCTGTTGGAATAAGTCACAATCTATATTCCTTCGTAATAAAATATATTCTGATAGCCAGTGGTCGGAAGCTATAGATCAACTCGATATAATTTTAAGGAATTAACTTCCCCCAAAAGCAAGGGACTGCGCCTTAAAACAATCACTACTTTTGATAATTTAATATCGCTTCTAACGCCGGGTTTATTAAACTTCCATCTCTATAAAGCGCAAAAAGATCTTCAGTAATTGTTTCAGTTGTTCCTATAACCTCTAATCCATATTGCTCACAGATTTCTTCTGCAATATATGTTGGAGCTGAAAAAAAACCTTCGCCTGACTGGCCCAGTACTTTTAGTAATGCACTGTCATCAATTTCAGCTTTAATATTTTGCTGAATTTTATTTTCTTTAAACCAATCTTTTAGCTTTTCTAAGTAAGGCGTATTACGACCATAACTTAAGAAAGGAAAACCGTTTAAACTTTCAGGAAAACCTTCTCTTAACTGAGAAGCCCCCTCTTTTTTATAGAAAAAAGACATCGATGTAGATAGAACCTTGTGAGCTTTAATCCCTTCTCTGTCACATTGATGAGGTAGATAATCGGTAATGAGCACATCAATTTTCTTCTGTTTTAACTGTAATAGAAGGTCTGAAGCATTAGCGGTTTTACACACTAAATGAGTTTTAGTCGTTATATCCTGAGAAGGCCTAATAACCTTCCAAGCAAGGATCTTATGCACCGTAGCAGCAATCCCTACAGAAAAGTCGATAGAACGGTTGTCGGGTGTTTGCTGTAGCACATCTTCCAGCTGAGCAGTGATGTCGAAAATTTTGTTAGCGTAAGCAAATACCTCTTTACCCATTGGCGTTAGAACTAGATTACGCCCCTCTCGTTTGAAGAGCATATGGTTGACGTTTTCTTCTAGTGTGGCTATCTGAGAACTTAAGGTTTGAGGAGCTAGATCGATAATTTCACATGCCTGCGTTATGGAGCCCTCTCTAGCCGTTAGCCAGAAATAATAGAGGTGCTTGAGATTAAGCATTTTCATATCGATAACCCCTTTGTTTCCCTTTAAAGAAATACCCTACTAATTTAGTAGGGTATATAACAAAGAAGTTTTGTCAACTTTGAAATCGAGGCTGAATAGATCTAGGCAGCCCAATTGGAGTCAGTGCTGAACTCTTTAGGCTCCAGATTACTCACCTGAGTTGAGTGGCTCACCGAACATACTTCATAGATGTGATAAGACTGAGGCGCTAATAGATCAATAGCAGTACTTACATATTCATACTCATCAGGAACAGTTTCATAGGATTTTTTCACTACAAACTCTTTCCTATCAGAGGGAATATCGGCCTTTACAGGTACTTCTACCCACAAGCAAATGCGCTTCTCTGTAACCAAATACTCCACTCGCACAATTCTATATCCTTTAACCAAAGTTAAGGTTTGCAGCTTGCTATCAGTTGTCATTGTCAGTTTTTGAATTGTTTTCATGCTTCCACCTCTCTGTCTGTTGCCCATCAATATGGCTGATAAAACCGTCCCATAAAACAGAAATATCTGATATTTAATTCAGCTTTTTTCGAATGGATTTCTATCATTATTCTTCATGTAATTTTGTTGGTATTTTATGGATTAACCAGTAACCAATAGCCATACTTAATGCCACGGCTGCTAGGCCATAAATGTAAGGTGGCGTTATGGTTTCGAAGTCCAACACAATGACCTTCCTTGCTATAGCCATCAAAGCAGTTGCCATTACGATTTTTACATGAATCACATCATCACGAAGATAAATAGTGATATTGATAAGAATTTCGATAGCAATCAGCACTGCCATGAATGCGCCAAACGTAGCCAACATATCAGAGATAGTTAGAATATAAATTGGCGGTGTATTAATCTTTTCATAGATTGTCCATGCGACATCGACCACCCCCATCAGGATTACAAAAACCATAAGTACAGACATAACCCTTACGCTAAATCTAACCGCTGAGTAGAGCTTTGTGATCAATTTATCATCGGTATACTCTTTCATAATCGACACTCCTGATAATCAAATGACAGGGGAGCTAAACTCTTCAGGCTTCACAACAAGAACTGAACTATCTATTGAAAGCAGGATATCTTCAGCAGTGTTACCTATTAAGTAGCCCTTAATACCGGATCTAGAAAAGGTCCCCATCACTAACAGCTCCGGTCGCTCTAAGCTAATGTAGTTACATATCGATTTGACTGGCTCACCTCTAATCAACATGTAATCTGAAAGCTCATGTTTCCTAAGAAACTCTTTGATGATGCCGTTGTACCGCGTTTCTTCGAGCTCTAAAATTTCTGAGTAGTCGACCCCCTTAACATCAAAAAACGGATTGTTCTTAAAATATTCTTCGCCACTCACATTCCAACAAGATAAAACTCTTAAGCCAGCACCTATTTCAGCTGCTATTGATTTAGATGCATCAATAATTTTTTTATTTGATGCTTGTCCCTCTTCTGTAGCTTCTTGACTTAAGTCTATAGCAGCGAAAACGCATGGATATTTAGAAGGCGAGGTATGCCTGATGACCCATAGAGGCTTTTCCATCTTCCTCATCAAATGCAAGTCTAGGCTTCGCAAATCTTTATGGCGCATGTCCTGATATTTGATAACCAGATCATAGTCACCTTCAACACTCTCTTTGATAATCTCGATAAATTCGATTCCACATCGAATCTTTGCTGAAAAACCTCTGCCGAAATATTTTTCGAGCTGGTTTTTAAGGAGGTACTTTTGATTTTCTATAATGTCTTTTTTAATAGCGTTAAACTTTTCTTCACTAAATACCCCATAACCAGGCAGATTCCTCTCGTTAATGACAAATAAAACCTCTAAAAAGCATTCATTCTTTTTATGTAAATTTATTGCCACATGAAAAGATGGATCATCGATAACTAGAAGTTCTTTATTAACTACATACAAAATTTTATTTAGTTTCATAAGTTACCTCCAACCAATTCCTATCCATGATATGCAGACTTACTAAAAAAGCATTCGTTTAAATAGAAATAAGTTTCCTAAATAATCGATAGGTACGTTTTCCTATAAAACCTATATTGGTTTTGATTAGACCTATGGGAGGCTACGTTGCAGGATTTAATATCAACATATATTTTCTTTTTTGCTGTTATTGATCCGATTGGTACTGTTCCAGTTTTTATTGCCGCTACGAGACAATACGATCAAATAACCAAACGACTAACAGCAATAAAAGCCACTGTCACAGCAGCTTTTGTCCTTGTATTTTTTGTGATTGCAGGAGAAGTAATTCTGTCCCTACTCGAGATACCCCTACCTGCTTTTCAAGTGTCAGGTGGAATTGTTTTATTCTTATTTGCTTTAACGATGATCTTTGGAGAGGGCAAACCAGAATCTGAGATTAATCTGACTAAGCAGCATACAGAAACGGCTATTTTCCCTTTAGCTATTCCTTCAATAGCTAGCCCCGGCGCTATGCTAGGTGCAGTTATGCTAACGGATAAGAATTACTTCAATATCTACCAACAAATTGAAACTGCATTCGTAATGCTGTTAGTACTTTTGAATGTACTAATATTCCTATTAGCAGCCTCATGGATAGACAAAAGAATTGGTAAATCAGGCGCCAGTATCATAAGCCGAATCATGGGATTTATCCTTGCCGCAGTAGCGGTTACCAGCGTCCTCTCTGGCATAAAAGAGTTCTACAACCTTTAAAACGCTACAATTCAATTGATCTAGATCAATTTTTATTTCGTACATCTGATAAATAAAGTTAGGGGTAACATCATGATTTCTGCAGAAGCCACTGCCGTCCGAGACCAACTTATAGAAAAAGGATTAGAGACTCCGACCATCGAATCCCCTCTAACCCAAGACGAAAAGTACGAACGAATAAAAGGGCTTATGACTGAAGTTGCAAGTACCTTAGGTCTTAACCTAGAAGACGATAGTTTGAGAGAAACCCCTCATCGCGTAGCTAAGATGTATGTGTATGAGATTTTCTCTGGTCTCGATTATGAGAATTTTCCAGCGATAGCTATGATCGAAAACAAAATGGATGTGGACGAGATGGTCAAAGTCCGCGATATCAATCTGGTAAGTTCTTGCGAGCATCATTTCGTTACGATTGATGGCACCGCAAAAGTTGCTTATATCCCCAACAAAAAGATTATTGGTTTATCTAAAATCAATCGATTGGTTCGGTTTTTCAGCCAACGACCTCAAGTTCAGGAACGGCTAACGAAGCAAATCCTAATTGCACTCCAAACTTTATTGGAAACAGACAATGTAGCTGTTTCGATCTCCGCTACACACTATTGCGTTAAATCACGAGGTGTAATGGACGTAAATTCAGCTACTGAAACCACTGCTCTTGGCGGCATATTTAAGACCAATGAACGCACAAGAGCAGAGTTTCTAACTTAGGTAGGAGCTAGCTATGAAGCTGCAAATAGAAGATATACACGACCTAGAGCCGATAGATAAAGTTGTTATTCACTCACTGGATTGGATGCTTTATCAAGTCACAGTAGAAGCGGAAGGACAAGAACGTCTTCTATATCAAGGCAACGATCCCTTTAAAAGTCGCAGTCTCCTTGAGATACAAGAGATCTTTCAATTTGTCGATGTTGAGCACTACACACTTCGCAGACCCAACAGCGCTTATGACGAAATGGTCGGACAGCCTCCAATCGTTTTCCCAGATAGCTTTGAAACCTCTCTACCTTGGAAACAACTTGCTGACACACGTCACTAATACGGATACCAGAAAAGATGGTAAACAACTCAAAACCAATCCTTATCACTGGCGTAGGCAAACGTATCGGGTTTGCATTGTGCAAACATTTTATACAGCACGGCATCCCTGTTATTGGAACGTATAGGACATATTACGATAATTTAGAGGAGATCTCAGATGCCGACCTGATTGAGTGTGACTTTTATAAACAAGAAGACCTCAATCGTCTTATCGACCATGTAAAAAGTAACTACACCAGCCTTAGGGGCATTATTCACAATGCTTCAGACTGGCTACCTGAAACCAGCAAGCATTCCCCTGAAGACATCTTTAACAAAATGATGATGATCCATGCTGGCGTTCCTTACCAACTTAATTTGGCACTAAAACCCCTGCTAGAAAATTGCGAATCTACAACCGACATCATTAATATTACTGACTATGTTGTCGACAAAGGTAGCGATAAACATATCGCTTATGCTGCGAGCAAAGCGGCACTCAGCAATATGACCTTATCCTTTTCATCTCTGCTCGCACCAAAGGTCAAAGTGAATGCTATTGCGCCTTCCTTGATTATGTTTAACCCTGAAGACGACAGTGCCTATAAAGCCAAAGCGTTGGACAAATCTCTTTTAAAAATTGCGCCTGGTACTGAAGAGATAATTAAAGCGGTAGATTATCTGCTGGACAGCAAGTACATGACTGGCAGAACACTGTCTTTAGATGGTGGTAGGCATATCCGTTAGGTAATTCCGCATTAGGGGAGTATCTCTGCACCATCCCATGCAAATACTCTCCCGCTTTGTTCAGGCCGTAGCGTCTCTATGACTCTTAGCAAATAGCTAGCAGATTGCTCAGGAGTAAATAACTTTTCTGCTGGAACCTTACTCTGAAATGGCTGGGACAACACTGTGTTCACTGTACCCGGATGCAAACCAACGGTGATAGATTGAGGAAGTTTTCTCTGCGTTTCTATCGATAAAGTTTTTAGAAGCATATTCAGAGCACTTTTACTGGCTCTGTAACCATACCAACCACCCAAGCGGTTATCGCTTATACTTCCCACCCGTGCAGAAATCACAGCAAATACAGCCTTGCCCTTTTTATTAAGCAAAGGAACAAGCTGCTGCGCAATTAACATAGGCGCTGTGGCATTAATATGGAAAAGCTTCTGGAAATTTTCCATATTAATCTGGCTGAGGCGCTTTTCAGGCTGAGTTTGCTCATCATGGAGAAGTCCAGAACAAACCAAGACCAAATCAAGCTCTATGCTTTCTAGGAGCACGCCCAATTGAGAAATGCTCTTTTCCGAATAGAGATCGACATAACCATAAGTTACCTTGTCGTTGTGTAACTCTATTGGCTTTTCTGCTGACAAGCGTGAAAAAGCAAATATATGCCCAACTTCCGGATCTTGAAGAAGCCGCTTAATCAGTGCTGATCCTATCCCACCTGTAGCGCCTATTAACACTACATTTTTCAGTCTTTTGTTTACACTGTTCATATAAACTAATACGGCGTAAACACCTGAACCGATCAAAGGATTCTGTCGTAACAGATTAATAAACCAGTTGTGAATAAACACTATGTTGCAAGAATCAAAAGCTAAACCGATCGTATTTTTCGACGGTGGTTGCCCTCTATGTAAAAAAGAGATTCATCATTACCAACGAGTAGATACTGATAGTTCTATTGAATGGGTGGATATCTATTTAAATCCAGAGCGCTTATCTGATCACAATATAGAACTAAACGCAGCGATGGAGAGGCTTCATAGTATCAATAGAGATGGTACAACCATCACAGGTGTCGCAAGCTTCCTCTTAATTTGGGAAAACCTTACGCGTTATAAAAGAATTGCTAGTTTAATAAGGGCCCTAAAATTAGAGCCCTTATTAGAGTTTATATACACACGCTTCGCAGCATGGCGTTTTAAAAAACGCTGCAATGATCAATGCTCACCAATATCGAGAAACTAATCGATTCATATCAATTGAAGCATTAAAACGCGTCGCCATGAGATACAACCCAGCTATTTTTCGATGAAGGAAAAGTATATCCGGTGGTGGTGAGTGCCATGCATCAGGATCGCTACTAATCGAGAGACCTTTATCTCTAATTTTTTCCGCCAATTGCGAACCTGAAAAATCATAGTTTCCTTTAAACCTCAAAGGCTCAGTCGCAAGAATAAAGATATCCAAAACGACATCGAGATTTTTTACTTCCTTACCCTGAGCAAAAAAACCTAGCTTATCTAATGCTGAGGCCAATGCTGTTCGATCTTCGACAGTAGCTGCGTGCAATGCTTTTTGATAGTTATCAACAAAAAAAGGTTCAAACTCACGCGTGGCCCCAAAGTCTAAAAGCACTAACTGCTTGCTCTCTAGGTTATAGAGAAAATTAGCTAAATTAGGATCTGTTTGCACACAGCGATAGTCTAGAAATTCAGCAAAAAACAACTCCATCATCAAAGACATCACGCGATTCCGCTCTTCTTGAGAAGCGTAAGCTAATTTATCTATGGACTGTCCCTGCATATAACTCATACATAGGATTTGATCGGTCGAAAGATCCTCATGATATACAGGGAACATCAACTCTTCTCGCCGAGAGAAAGTAGCCATGTTCGCAGCGTAATTTCGTAGTTGCTGGCCTTCATGGCGATAATCCGCTTCAAGCTTTAATTGTCTCCGAGCTTCATCAACCAGTGGGGTTAGATCTAAGTCCTTGGGAATCAAGCCGCTGAAACGTAATAGTCCGAAAACATTATCTAAATCACTATCGATACTCTCTCTGACACCAGGATATTGGATTTTTATCGCGAGCTCCCTGTTATCGAGCGTTAAGCCTTTATGGACTTGTCCGATCGAAGCGGCTGCAATAGGCTTAAAACTAAAACGCTGGAATTGATCCTGCCACTCATCCCCCCAATTTTTTTCCAGTACATCTAATAACTGAACAGCTGGCATAGTGACCGCATCGGCTCTTAATCGCTCTAGCAATACAGCCATATCAGGCGGAACTAAACTTCCTGCATCCATCGAAAGCAATTGCCCAGCCTTCATAGCAGCACCACGCATAGTGGCCAGCTTATCTGCTAGCTGTTTTAAGTTTTTCTCGGAGATAAGGAGATCTCTTATTGCTGGTGATTTGCCTTGCATAAGCTCTTTACCACCATCCACCAGCATATTTCCGGCAACTTTGCTTGCTAGAACCCCTAACTTACTTAGTCGTGAGATCCTTGAGGTAGGAACCGCTTTTGTATTTTGATCAAACAACTCATCCATTAGGTAAATTCGCCTCAATGAGATTAACCAAGCCTTTATCTGAAGGCCTAGTGAAGCTTTTGAAATTAGCGATTAATTCGCCTTCTGGGGAGATAAGGTATTTATGGAAATTCCATCCGGGGTACTGCCCATCTGCCAAACTTGCTAAGTGCTGATAAAAAGGGTGAGCCTTACCCTTAATAGCGTGAACTTTCTCAAACATAGGAAACTCAACGCTGTAGGTTAAGCGGCAAAAATTAAGGATCTGTTTTTCAGTACCAGGCTCTTGACCGGCAAAATCATTAGACGGAAAACCAAGTACGACAAAACCCGAGGAATTATATTTTCGATAGAGTTTCTCAAGACCATCATACTGAGGCGTAAAAGCACATTTACTGGCGGTATTAACGACGAGTATGAGCTTTCCAGAATATGCTTCGCATAGGTTTTCGTATTGATCTTGACCTAGTCGTTTAAAGCGGTAGTTAAGCAGATCGGGACATGCCTGACCTTGTTCAGCTTCAACAACTTCTGCTGAGGCTGGCCTGATAAAAAGCAGCGAGCAAAACAGAAACATGATGATTGAAGATACAGCCCAATTCATAGCTTTCCTCCGGATTCCTTTCCAAATGCATACGAACAAAATAAGCATACGGATTATGCAACCGGGGTAAAGACCACATCTGATATTTGTATCGCTCTACGACAAGAGGGGCCGTGAGAACTGAAACTTTCTGGGTCGACTGAAAATAAGGGAGCTTAGAAACGAAAAAGCCGACTTAGAATTAACTAAATCGGCTTAATCTGAATTTGGTAGCGGGGGCTGGATTTGAACCAACGACCTTCGGGTTATGAGCCCGACGAGCTACCAAGCTGCTCCACCCCGCATCAACGTGGCGCGTATATTATAGATGCTTACCCTAAACCACAAGCCTTTTTTCAGATTATTTTCAAATAGATAGAAAGCCGTACTTAAGCGCCATCTTCAGCTGCTTCTCTCAAAGCCCGTTCTCGGCGTATAAGCTCTTTTTGTAAACTTACGACTAACTCAGATAGAGCCATATGAGCTTTATCTGACAAACCTTCAAATTCAGCGCCACAACGACCTTTGCCACAGAATGAAACCTTTAAGCGCGGTTTTAAGCGGTATTTTTTATGCGTTTTAAAAAGGATAGCGACATCTTCTAAATAACCTGAAAAGGTTTGATCTGTCTTAAAAGCAACGCCCGTTGCAGAAATATCTAAAAGCTCAACCGTCGTCTCGCCAATCGTCATTTTAACCTGACCACTTGAAACAGCTCGAAAAGCTTGGCGGCGATTTTCCTCTTCAGAAAGTTCTATTTCTATATCGATCTTCACTGTGCTGCCCTTTTTTCAAGCACAAATTCTAAACGGCGGTTTTCTGCTCGCCCTCGTAAAGTAGCATTAGACGACACTGGCACCGAGTCACCATATCCCGTTGCCGTAACTCGATCCACCTCTAAACCACCCCGCACCATATACCGGAGCACATTGGTTGCACGTATAGCAGACAGATCCCAGTTTGAAGGGAATCGTGGGGTTTGGATAGGAATATTATCGGTATGACCATTAATGCTCAGCTTCAGATCAGGGTTTTTCTTTAATGTAAGAACCACTGAATCCAAAACCGTCATCATCTCTGTATTAAACTCAGCAGAACCTGACGGAAATAGGACATCCCCTTTAATTTTGATGGTCACTTTACCATCTTTAGGCGTTCCGACTTCAACCGCATCGGTAGCCGCAGCAATTTGAAATTGCTGATTAATTTCGTGAGTTAATTTAGTCAACTCCGAATCAATCGCGACGTTTTGGGATTCAGCTTCATTCTCATTTGGCTTTTCAGCTTCTTTCTCGGCAATGTCTGTCGCAGGGAGGGATTCTTCAATCTCCTCAGGTATCTCAGTTTTAACTGGAGCATTATGAGGCAGATCGATAATGCTATTAGCACCATCATCCCCCTGAAAGGCATCATTCAGCGATCTAATTGTTTTTTCAAAACGCTCAGCTTCGACACTCGATAGAGAAAATAACAACACAAAAAACACCAAGAGCAATGTCATCAGATCAGCAAATGTGTAGATCCAGCTTGCGCCCTCTTCTTCCTCTACCAGTGTTTTCTTAGAGTTCATTTAGATCTCCCGACTACTTTTTCTTGCCAATCGCAACTTTTTTTCGCTTAGCAGCAGGAATATAGGACGAGAGCTGTTCGTATACGTGCATATAATGATCATTAGTTAGTATGCTAATGCACCCTTCTCGTATAATTTCTAAGTTAGTTACTTCAAGCAAAGTTCTAGACTTAAGCTTCCCAGCAATTGGAAGGAAGACCATAGTTGCTAATAGAGAGCCGTAAAAAGTTGTTAATAGTGCTACAGCCATAGAAGGGCCAATCGCTTCAGGATTATCCAAAACGCTCAGCATTTGGATTAAACCAATAAGAGTTCCCAACATACCAAAAGCAGGCGAGTACGCTGCCATTTTTTTAAATACATCTTGTGTAGCATGATGACGAGATACTAGGGAGTCGATTTCGTTTTGAATTGTATTTCGAATAACTTGTTCTGAAGCAGCCTCGGCCAAGAGCATACATGCTCGTTTCAAAACAGGAGACGAGCTCTCGACATCACCCAGCTTTAACAAACCATGGCGGTGGCTAATACGACTTAACTCTAGCATCGTATCAATCATCTCCTGTGGATTTGTTTTATCCTGAGTAAAAACGATAAATGCACCTTTAAAAGAGTTAAGCACATCCTTAAATTGCACCGTCAGCAAAGTAGCAGCGATAGTACCGCCAGCAACAATCATCATGCCTGGGACATTCACAAATACATCTGCACTTCCCCCCATGACGATGGCAGAGATAATTAACGCTAGGCCCGAAATGATTCCCAACAGTGATGCAAAATCCATTAGATCTCTCTCTTTAAACTACGCATTACTAATGATCTGAGAGTACAATCTACACTCTCTTGAAACAAAGTACATTACATACCCATAAAAAACGTGCAGATACCTTCAACCTCATTAATTTCTTCGCCTCGTTGCTATATAGGCTTAACCCAATGGCAACATGCTGCATGGCAAGATAACTGCTTAGAACGAAGCAGCCATGTTCATGTACTACAGGCTTATGCACGCCATT
Source organism: Neptuniibacter sp. QD37_11 (assembly GCF_047778105.1). Classification (NCBI taxonomy): domain Bacteria; kingdom Pseudomonadati; phylum Pseudomonadota; class Gammaproteobacteria; order Oceanospirillales; family Oceanospirillaceae; genus Neptuniibacter; species Neptuniibacter sp. QD37_11. Next base: position 2,683,072 of record NZ_CP180552.1, read on the forward strand.
TTAGTAGTGTAGAAGGAAACTCAACGTTTTACGGTTTACCTAAACAAAGTACCGTCGAACAATGGTATAAAGAGTCCTCAGAGCAGTTTCGTTTTTGCTTTAAGTTCCCTCAAGAGATAAGCCATCATAGACAACTCACCCACTGCCAAAAAGAAACACTGCAGTTTTTCGAGCGGCTCACTCCTCTACAAGAGAAACTGGGCTTACTCTATATCCAGCTACCTGCAGCCTTTGGGCCTGATTCTCTAAACAATCTGGAAAACTACCTAAAATCACTACCCACCGATTGGCAGTATTCGGTAGAAATTCGTCATCCCGAGTTTTTCCAAAAAGGAGATGCCGAGCAACAGCTCAACCAGCTGTTGGTTTCTCAAAACTGTAATCGCATTAGTTTTGATACCCGTTCCCTGTTTGCACATCCTGCAGAGGATACGGTTAGCCTCAAAGCTAAAGAGCACAAACCTCAACTCCCTGTGCATGCTATTTCAACTGGGCAATCCCCTATGATTCGCTTTATCACACCTTTAGATTGGCAATGGGGAACCCCTTACCTTGATCCATGGATTAGTAAAGCGATCACTTGGATGAAACAAGGCAAAACACCATATTTCTTTTTCCACACACCAGATAATGCCGAAGCGCCGCAACTTGCCGCTTTCTTTGTGGAGAAGCTTGAAGCAGCCCTTCCCGGCTGTTGTTTATTCACACCATGGCAAGAACAGAATCGCCAACAAGACACACTGTTCTAAAAAGACTCTTCTATTTATCTTTGTAATTAAGGCGTTAGTTCTTTGTTTACTTAAACCTTATTGTCCCCAGCGACTATGGCTTTGTAATAAGTAAGCCAACTCTTCTGGCGTGGAGCTGCGCCCAAGTACTTCATTACGATGAGGAAAGCGGCCAAATCGCTCTATCTGCTCATGATGCTGACAAGCAAAATCCAACCAGTTTTCTACTTGTAGTTTCTTTTCACCTGCCACTTCTAACAACATCTGCTCAAAACTACTGACACACAATTGCTGCATTTGCAGGTTTTCAGCATGCTCTAATGGCATATAGAAAAAGGTGCGTTCGACAAACTCTAATGCTTGATCATGCCCTTGAGTACGTCCACTTAGGCACAGTTGCAGAGCCTGACTATCTCCTGCGAAAGCGTCTGCTGAGCCTCGATAGATTGTACGGGTAAATTGATCTAACAATAGAATCAGAGCTAATCGTCCACGCGGTGTTTCCGCCCAAGCATCCAAATTACCTCGCAAAGCCTGACGAACTTGATGCCCAAACAACTCAGTGATCAAACGATCATTTTCTGGTGATCCTGCCCACCAAAGTTCCGAACGATCACATACCGTAAAGCCATCTTCTATTTGACCGAACCAGAAACCTAAAACTTCATCAATCTTTTCAATCATATAAAAATCAATAAGTTAAAATTACAGTTTTAAGGGTAGCCTATTTTTGGAAAAATTAGTCAAAACATCGCTTTTGAATAAAGAGCTCTTGATAGAAAAAACCTTGTACATAATCAATACCCAGCTTGATTGCTGTTGCCAAATCTTCAGCTGACTCAACCCCTTCCAATACAGTTTTTTTACCACTAACACGTGCAAAACTTATGACACTTTTAATCAACAACTGCATATTTTCAGTCAGATCATCACGCAACCAACTTCGATCAAACTTGATATAATCCACTTCACTCAGGATGTTCATCGCAATCATACTGCCTGGTGCACCAACATCATCTAGTGCAATCGCAATCCCTTGCTTGCGCATCAATTCAGACACATCATTACTGATTTTGGCATCATTGACGTCGGTATTTTCGATCAATTCGATTACTAGATCGCTATTGCCTTTAAGCAAATTCACCATCGCATTTTGACCCGAACCATCCGCATCAGTACATACAGAAAAGGCATGGGGATCAAGATTCAAAAATAGCGCCACACCCTCAGGACGATAACGCATCTGTAGACGCTTTAATTGCAACTCAACTTGCGCCAACATAAGAGGACTGTCGTGCAAAACCTGAAAAACATCTAAAGGCGGAATTGCTCGTCCATCTGCATGATAAAAGCGCGCTAACGCCTCGTACCCCAGAATATCCCCAGTATTTGCATCTATTAAGGGCTGATATTCCACACCAAATCTTTGCTGCTCAACTAAATCCAACAACTCTAAGCTACTACCGCTGACAACATTCAAACTACAATTTAGCAAAGCTCATATTCCAGAAATCTAAACAATAATCAGTATCAATTCTATTAACAAACATAGCAAATATTCAATAATTTCTCTAGCTTCGCTGACAATAAATAGCCGCCAACAACAACGTGCACCTTGGTAAAGTTGATGGATATATAGAATATAAACAAAGGGATTACCCTATTTTCTTATCACGAGCGAACCGCTACATTAGTGGGAGACCCAAAGCTAATTAGGATCAAATTATGCAGCGTCTCATTTTAATATTAGTGATTGTTAGTATTGGCGTAGCTGGATATCTGTTTACGCAGAAGGAACAAACGACTAATGAAGTTCAAACGACCGACCTTCAGCCCTCAGCCTCAACACAACAGGAAGCCCGCCAACATATTGATCGTCTAACTTCGGGGCAAGAAAGCCCGATTAAAATAGAGCAAGCGAGTAATTTTGTAACGGCAGAACAACTTCTTAAACTTCCCCCTGTAAAAACTTCATCACAGGCGGAGATTCTAGAAGAGGCTAGTAGCTCTCAGGGCAGTGACACAACAGCAGAAGCACAAGGTGAAACCTTTGCTGTTAGCAGTCATCTAAGCGTAATAAAAACGGGCAAAAGCGATAAAAAAACTAACGCTACTGTCGCAGATACAGCATTGGTCGCGACTCAACAGATCAAGCTGCTGGAGTTATTAGATGATCCCGATAACTCTGCACAGAAAGTCTACTTTATTCATGCCGTTAATGAGGGGGATGATGAAGGCTTATGGGGGATCATCCAACACGGCCTCATGCGGACCTTTACTGAAGGACTTTCTTTACCGGGACTGGGGGAGAAAGTATCAGTAGATATTCCGAAAGACGCAGATGAAGCTTTAGGTGATAAACGTAGTTCCTTTTTAGGCCAAGTATTAAAAGCCAAAGTAGATCAAACCTATATCTACAACTATCAAAAAGGAATCTTAGGTGAGAACCCCAATTTAATTAAACCAGGTCAGCAGTTAGTCATTGTTACATTTACAGAGCAAGAGCTGATCGGTATTTACCACCACTTTATCAACCTGTAAGGCACTGCGATGATCGATTTATACACTTGGGGAACACCAAACGGGCGAAAGATATCCATCATGTTGGAAGCTCTTCGTCTTCCCTATCGAGTCCATCCAGTTAATATTTTCGAGAAAGAACAATTTGAACCTGCGTTTAAAGCGATTAGTCCAAATAGCAAAATTCCTGCTCTTGTCGATGATGAAGGCCCAAACGGCGAAACCGTCCAACTATTTGAAAGCGGCGCTATTTTAATTTACTTGGCTGAAAAAGCCGGTGAATTTATCCCTTCAGACCCACAAGCCCGCCTAGAGTGCCTACAATGGTTAATGTGGCAAATGGGTGGTTTTGGTCCGTTCTTAGGGCAAGCACATCATTTTAATCGCTTTGCACCTGATGCTTCAGACTATGCCAAACAACGCTACAACAACGAAGCCCAGCGCTTATGGCAAACTCTCGATACGCAGTTAGCAAATAAACAGTTTGTGATTGGGGATGAGCTTTCAATTGCAGATTTCGCCATCTACCCATGGGCTATGCGTTATGAGTGGCAACATGTAGATCCTGACAAGTTCCCATTTGTGAAAGCTTGGATGGAACGGATGGGTCATATTGAATTCGTCCAGAGAGGTATGCAGATTCCATGATCGCCAGCCGTATCATTGGTCATAGGGGAGCTGCTCATTTAGCTCCCGAGAATACTTTAGCAGGTATTCAGATGGCTGCTGAATGCGGTGTTACTTGGGTTGAACTCGACACCACTCTTCTCGGAGATTCAACTCCAGTTTTATTTCATGACGAGCATCTAGATCGCTGTACTAATCAGCAAGGGCCATTAAGCGCTCTAAGCTTCGATGCCCTTCCTTTACTGGATGCTGGCAGTTGGTTCCATCCAGAATGGGTAGATGAACCTATGCCGCACCTTTCGGATGCTCTTAGGCTTTGCCAAGAACTGCAGCTGGGCCTGAACCTAGAGATAAAGCCTTTCGATTTAGAGCCGGATCTAGTTGCAGAAAGAGTCTTTGAGCAGATCAGCGTCTATTGGCAGGCCCCCGAGAAGTTGATTATCAGTTGTTACAACTTTGACCTGCTGAGCGCTTATAAGGCGCTAGACCCTCAAGCCCAGATAGGCCTGCTTTATGACCACCTACCAGAACTATGGCAGCTTAAAGCCGAGATACTAGATGCAGTTAGCCTACATTGCGATGCTAACCTAATCACACAAAGTGATGTGCAAGTGATCAAACAAGCAGGTTACGAGCTCTACTGCTATACCTGTAACGACCCCACTCAAGCTGCGGTGCTTTTTGACTGGGGTGTTGATGGAATATTCACCGATAATCCGCCGTTAATGCGGCCCTACCTCCCCTCGAATAATTTAAGCGATGCCTTTGCCTCCCTTTAACCAACAAGACGGTTTTCGCGGTAATCCGTCAACGCTTGTTCTATCTCAGCCATTGTATTCATTACAAAAGGACCATATTGAACCACGGGTTCACCAATAGGCTTGCCTGCCAAAATCAACATACGGCTATCACTTTGTGCTTTGATAACAACGCCTTTACCTTCAGAAAGCTCAGTTACTTGGTGTTGATCAATTAGCTCCCCAGCAACCTTCGCTTCGCCATCAAAAAGGTAGATCGCAGCGTTATGGAACTCTGGCAGAGCCAACTCGATCTCCCGCCCAGCTTTAATCTGCAGATCACAGTACATCGGTTCTGTAGCGCTATTTTGCACAGGTCCTTTTAAAACTTGGCCTTCCAAATTTATTTCACCTGCAACAACTTTTAATTGATAGCCTTCACCGATTAATTGCGGCACCTCTTCAGGTTCAATATTTTGATAAGAGGCCGGTTGCATCTTTTCTGAGGCGGGCAGGTTTATCCACAGCTGGAAACCGCGCATCAAACCGTCTATACGCTGAGGCCGCTCTTCGTGAATTACCCCCCTGCCAGCTTTCATCCATTGCACACCACCCGCTCGTAGATCCCCTTCATTACCCATATGATCACGATGAATCATGTGCCCATCCAACATATAGGTCACAGTTTCAAAACCACGATGGGGATGAGGTGGGAACCCAGCCAGATAGTCATCTGGATTCTCCGATGAAAACGCATCCAACATCAGAAAAGGATCAATCCGAGTAGCTTCGCTTCTACCTATGCTGCGCTTCAGCTTAACTCCAGCACCATCCATACTGTCTTTTGCTGGGATAATACGTTTGATACTGCGTAGATTGTCTAACTTACTCATAACGCCTCCCGACCATGTGGTGCAGTTAAATCAAATTTTGGACCCACTGAAATCACACCCGTCGGATTAATGGTACGATGGCTGCTGTAGTAGTGGTGCCTGATGTGATCCATATCTACCGTTTCGGCGATATTAGCCATCTGGTAAATCTCGCGCAGATAGCCAGATAACGCTGGATAATCTGCAATTCGACGTAGATCACATTTAAAGTGCGTCACATACACTGGATCAAAGCGAACCAAGGTTGTGAATAAACGCAGATCAGCTTCAGTAAAATGATCCCCAACTAAAAAGCGCTGTTGTGATAGACGCTCTTCCAACTGATCCAAGGCTGTGAATAACTCAACTACGGCAGCATTATAAGCCGTTTGCGAGGTAGCAAAACCTGCTCGGTAAACACCATTATTGACTTTGTCGTAGACCCAGGAATTGACCTCATCAATCTGAGCGCTAAGGACTTCAGGATAAAAATCACCTGCCTTTGCGCCAATATCATCAAAAGCACTGTTAAGCATACGAATAATTTCGGACGACTCGTTATTCACAATGGTATTGGTCTGCTTATCCCATAAAACTGGAACAGTGACTCGCCCGCTATAGTTTGGCTCTGCTTGGGTATACACCTGATGTAAATAATCATGACCGAATAAGCTATCACCCGTGCTCGCCGCAAAATCACTCGCAAACGTCCAACCATGTTCAAACATGAGCGGGTGTACAACATCAACCGAGATAAAATCCGTCAGCCCCTTTAACCCAAGCATAATTAGTGTGCGATGCGCCCATGGACAAGCCAGAGAGACATAAAGATGATAACGACCCGCTTCAGCTTTAAAGCCTGCTTTACCACTAGGCCCAGCGCTACCATCTTTAGTTACCCAGTTACGAAACTGTGATTCGTTACGAACAAATTCACCTTTATTGCTTTTAGTGTCATACCACTGATCATGCCACTGGCCATCAATCAACAAGCCCATTGTGTATCTCCTTACATTAATGGATAGCAGCAATCTGCTGGTTAGCTTTGGCTAAAGAGCTTTCGGCCAAATCACCCATGCTTAGCCCTTCAGCATAAATAACCTCACTCTCACTTAGGCCGATAAAGTTAAGGAACTGCTGCACAAAAGGGATCTGAAAATCATGGCCCTGATCACGATATAAGCCGCCACGTGTGGCCAATAGGTAAACAGGTTTACTTGCGATTAAGCCGACTGGCCCCTGCTCGGTATATTTAAATGTCACACCTGCGCGGGCAATCAAATCGAAATAAGCTTTCATCTGAGTCGGTACGCCAAAGTTATACATTGGCACGCCCATCACAATTTCATCTGCAGCTTTTAATTCAGTAATAAAGAGATCTGAGCGAGCAACAATCGCTTGCTGTTCCGCACTGCGCTCATCAGCCGGTGTCGATAATGCCGTCATAACAGCCGCATCAAAATGCGGAACATCTTCGGCAACCAGATCACGAACAATCACTTGGCCTTGTGGATGCTTCTCTAACCACTGCTCAATAAAGTTATCAGCCAACTGACTTGATTTACCGCCGTTACCAAAAATGCTGGATTTAATATGTAGTAATTTAGCCATCGAATTCACCTTAAAAATCTGTTCTTTCGTTCTTACAGATCTGTCTCTGTAACTGATGGAAACATTCTCTTATTTAATTAAGTGATTAAAAACAGCTATAATTCGTTCAATTTAATCGAAAAATTAGATAAATAATGCCTCAAGTTACTCTGGAACAATGGCAAAGCCTCATCGCGGTGGTCGAAAATGGCGGCTACGCTACTGCTGCTGAAGCGATGAACAAAAGCCAATCCTCCATCAGCTACGCGATTCAAAAGCTAGAGAGCACACTGAACGTGCAAGCTTTCAAGGTTGAAGGTCGCAAAGCAGTTTTAACTGCCGCAGGAAAATCCCTCTATCGCAGAGCTCGGGTTTTAGTAGAAGAAGCGCAGCAGATGGAAAACTTAGCAAAACAGTTTTCAGAAGGCTGGGAGCCGGATATTCGTATCGCGATGGATGCCCTGTTTCCAGAATGGCTCATGCTAGATGTGATTGCTGAATTTACACAACAGAGCCCCCTGACCCGAATCGAGTTTATCGAAACGGTATTAAGTGGCACCGATGAAGCCTTACTCAGAAAAGAAGCTGATATAGTAATTGGATCACGTATACCTCCAGGCTTTATGGGCGATCCTATTTTAGATATCAGCTTTATCGCTGTTGCCACCCCGGCACACCCTCTTCATCAACTTAACCGCTCTTTAGATCACAAAGACTTACGTCTGCATCGTCAGTTAGTGATTAGAGATTCGGGTAGCCGAGATGTAGATTCAGGTTGGCTTGGCGCTGAACAGCGCCTCACCCTAAGCAACTTTACCACCTCAATCGCCGCTGCCTGCCGTGGCTTAGGCTATGCTTGGTACCCAAGCCTTAAAATCGAAAAGGAACTAAAACAAGGGCTACTCAAACCGCTTCCTCTGAATGCCGGTGCTAAGAAAAGTGTTCAGCTAAATATGATCTACGCGGAAGGAGATTATGCAGGGCCAGCAACAAAGTTATTTGGAGATTTATTACAAAAGCGCTTACAACGTTTGTAAGCGCTTATCATCAAAGATAACCATCAAAGAGTTAGGCGATTACCACTCGATTTCGCCCCTGCTCTTTTGCTTGATATAAGGCACTATCAGCCTTCTTCATCCAGCTATCGAGTGAATCTGTAGTGTGCAAAAAACTCACACCAATACTCACAGTACGCGAAACCAGTTCGCCCTGCTCTGTTTTGATATGGATACTGTTTAAACGTTGTCTTAAGCGTTGAGCCGCTTCTAACACTCGATCCTCATCTGCGCCGGTTAGTAGTACGCCAAACTCTTCTCCGCCTAAGCGAAAGCCCGCATCATCATGCCGACAAAATTGGCTGATAGACTTACCAACTGCTGCCAGCAACAGGTCACCTTTATCATGACCAAACTTATCATTTACTGATTTAAAGAAGTCGATATCTAACATCAGCAACGCAGGAACTGGATCACAGTCATTATCCCAAGAAGTATCCATAACCTTAGGCATCATTTCAAAAAAGTAACGCCTGTTTAGAAGACCCGTTAATTGATCATGATTGGCCTTACTGCGCCAGTCATCGCGATCTTTATGAACCTGTTGGAGTAAGTCCCTGTAATCCTGACTTAATTTAAACAAGCCAATTGTCGCAAGCATCATCCCTATAGGGTAAGCCGCATTCTCAATTAACTTTAACGTACCAACATGATCGAAAATAAACTCATCGAGTAAGTCAGCGGTATTGGCCATAGTGATGATGCCGAAACCACACAGTAAATAGATATAAGTCCTAAATCTCAGGCCCGCATAGGCGATCGTGACAATCCAAAATTGAACAAGGACTAATAGTAGAAGCTCCCCAGCAACATCCAAAATTTCTACTTCGGTAATCTTAGGAATTGCGCCTTCATAAGACAACGCAACCACAGCGACCGCCGCAGGGCACAGGAAGATAATACAGATAGAGATCCAAATTAAACGACTGCTTTCCAGTTTAATCAACGGACATTTTCTCTCTCAAAATGAAACAAAACCACACTGTTTGACAGTGCCCATATAAAGTCTAACAACAACCCCAAAAGACGAGCATGATAGGGGTCAAAAGAGGATTCAAAACTACTCATTTAACTGTGTAGTTTTTAATCAGACCTTTTGATAATATCTGCCGTTCTTTTTTGTACAACTTATCCCAAATTTCCGAGAAACCAATACGATGATGCCGGTTATCATTTTATTTTTTGCATTGCTAATAACCGAGAGCATTACATCTAAACTTATCTCGTCATTAAACCTAAATACCGAATATTACTGGTTCGAAGCAGCCGCCAATGCATCTATTCTTGCGCTTGTTTCGTTAATCATTCTTAGATTTATCTTCGCTTATTACCGTCAGATTCAACCTTCTGAAAAAGTTCGAGAGTGGTTGTTTCTTCAAGTAGGCCTCAGCGTTTTTGGAATCGAGCTATCTCTGACCCTACTGCAATCCATTATCAGTCTAGAACATATAAACAACATTCTGCTGTTTGATTTTAAATCCCTAGCTTTCGCATCGATTAGTTCAATAGCGGTCTATATCTACGTGTTCTATCCACACGCAACTGCTTTAACCAGTTTCTTAAATAAAATCGAGATTCGCTATACAACTTCATACCTGTTTGGGGTTTCTCTGCTACTGCTATTTCTAATCAATGTATTTCAAACACAGTCAGAAGACCTAAAAGATAAGATCCTTAAAAACGAAGCCGAGCAACTCATTCTCATCGATAAAGCCCTCAGCTATCGTATCGCAGAGGCAGTGTTAGACACCCGCACCCTAGCTTCACAACCAGACTTTGTGAGACATCTATCTGGGAATGAAAACGCAGTTACTGAAGTCCAGTTAGAGTTTAGAAACATTGTTGATATCAAACATAGCTACGACCAGATTCGTTTTATTGATGAAAAAGGTCGTGAACAAGTTCGGATAAACAAAGGCCAACAGCGTACTGAGATTGTTCCTGAACAAGATCTGCAAAATAAGATAAACCGCTATTACGTCCCAGAAACAGGCAAACTCGATCACGGTAAAGTTTATATTTCACCATTAGATCTAAATATTGAACACGGTGAAATCGAGATACCACACAAACCTATTACGCGTATAGCGACACCAGTCAAAGACCCGCTGCAAAATCTCATGGGGTTAATCGTTATTAACCTCAATGCCAGCCATCTAATCCAGCATCTCGATGATGCTCAAAGCTTGAGTCAAGGAAAGATCATGATGCTCAACCAGGATGGCTACTGGTTACATGGGGAATCAAAAGAAAAGCTGTGGGCATTTATGTACGAAGATAATCAGCCCTCCCCTTTGCCAGTTCTAAATCCTGAACTTTGGCAAGCACTCTCAGATAAGCATATTGGCTCGTTAGAACAGAAGAACGGTTACTATGTTTTCCACCGAGTCTTACTAAGCCAAGATCAACGTATTGAACAGTTCGAGCAGAATGCAGGTGACTGGCCGCAATGGTTACTGATCACTTTTATAGACAAACAACTTGTTGCGCAAAAGAGTTTAGAACGACTTAACTTGATGATCATCATCAGTGCTCTGTTGGCGCTGGTCACAGGCATAGGAACCTACCTTTATACTCGCTCGCAGTTAAAGCGCACCAACGCTGAAAACAAAATCAGGCACATGGCTGAACATGACCCTCTCACCGGTTTATATAATCGCCGTCACTTTATTCAAGAATTGGAACGATCTCTTGTTCAAGCGCGTAAAGAGAAAACCTCACTGGCACTGTTCTATCTCGATCTGGATAACTTTAAACCGATCAATGATGACTTAGGCCATGAAGCCGGCGATGAGGCATTGATGCTTGTGAGTCACCGTCTTAGTCAAATGCTACGCCAAAATGACACCTTAGCAAGAATTGGCGGGGATGAGTTTGTCTTGATGATCCATAACCCGCAAAACCAGAATCAACTGGAAGAGATTGCCAACCGAATAATCGACAATCTGAAACATCCACTATCGTTAAAAGGTACTCAATGCCAGCTAGGTGTAAGCATTGGCATTGCGGTATCGCGCCACAATAATGAAAGCCGGGACGATCTGTTAAAAGCAGCGGATATGTTGATGCTGGAGGCCAAAGCTAAAGGCAAGTCATGCTTCTGTATTGGTGAACTAGATAACCTCCAGAATCATAATCGAGAGGCTCTTCACCAAGCAGGAAGCAAACTCTCTGGTTGATTCCACTCTTCTATTTATCTTAGAAACTCCGAAGCTGGAAGAAGTTTTGGAATAACGAGCTTAAGCTCTTTGACAATCACCTTATTCTCATCTCAAGACGGTAAACCCACCCGAATGACTACATCCTGATCGATTAATGTTGAGTTTATTGACTTGAGTCGGGGCAGAGATTTTTCAATATGATTAAATATTGTACAACCATTCAATAAATCGCTTTCTGTAAAAGCTGAAGTCGGAGCGAGCAGATGATCCAGACCCATTTAAATCAGGATAACCAAGAACTCACTATCTCGATTGGTGAACGGTTCGATTACTCGATTCACAAAGCGTTTAGAGATGCATACAGAGATATCAAAACACCTAGAACCAATATCGCTATCAATTTGTCATCCACCAAATTTATCGATAGCTCAGCTTTAGGTATGCTCCTAATTGCCAAAGAGCATGTGGAAAACATCAACGGAAAAGTGACGTTAGTTCGTCCTTCTGAGACCGCACTGCGGATATTAAAACTGGCAAACTTCGATCAGTTATTCAAAGTTGTCTAAACAGATTTGATAGACCAATCTTTACCCACCCAAAAAAATCGAACACACAATATGGATGTGTGAACGATTTTCTCAAGATTCCTTAACTGCCTTTTCTAGTGTTTTAACCCGTGCTTTCGCCACAGATAATAAACAGCCGGTAACAGAATCAGCGTTAACACTAAAGCGCTGGCCATTCCGCCAACCATCGGCGCCGCGATTCTTTGCATAATTTCAGCACCAGTTCCTTCTCCATACATAATCGGTAACAAGCCTGCGATCACCGTAGCAACCGTCATCAAAATAGGTCTGACTCGCTTACCAGCGCCTTCAATGATAGCTTCCTGCAAAGCTTGAAGGGTAAGGCCTTCTGGCATCTCTCGACACTTTTCTTCATAGGCTTGGTTGAGATAGACCAGCAATATCACACCTATCTCGACCGCTACACCCGCCAAAGCGATAAAGCCTACGCCAACGGCAACAGAGAAGTTGAACTGGTTTAGATAAAGCATCCAAACCCCGCCTATCAGCGCCAATGGTAGTGTCCCTAAAATCATTGCCACTTCCGCAAATCGGCGAAAGCTAAGGTAAAGGAGAACCACAATGATGGCTAAGGTCAGAGGGATCACATAAGTCAGACGCTCTTTCGCACGGAGTAGATATTCATACTGCCCCGACCAGTTAATCGAATAACCAGGTGGCAACTGGACTTGCTCAGCCACGATCTTTTGCGCATCAGCGACATAAGAGCCTAAGTCTCGTCCTTCAATATCGACATAAGTCCAACCATTAGGCCGAGCATTTTCACTTTTAATCCCTGGAGGCCCTGCCTCTATCCAAATATCAGCAACATCCGCCAAAGCGATACGTGCGCCTGTCGGTGTGACCAGTGGTAACAAACGCAGTTGTTCCACCGAATCTCGGTACGCTTGTGGATAACGCACATTGATCGGATAACGCTCTAAACCCTCAACGGTCTCGCCAACATTTTTGCCGCCAATAGCGCTGGTAATCACTAATTGAATATCGGCAATATTGAGACCATAACGCGCTGCTTTTTGACGTCGGATATCAACCTTAACGTAGCGTCCACCCGCAACACGCTCGGAATACACTGATGAGGTACCCTCAACATCCACCAGCACCTGTTCTAGTTGCTTACCGATATCTTCAATTACTTTGAGATCAGGCCCAGCAACCTTTAAACCGACTGGGGTTTTAATACCTGTCGCCAGCATATCGATACGGGTTTTAATCGGCATCACCCAAGCATTGGTCAGTCCCGGCAATTTGACAATCTTATCCAACTCTTTGGTCAGTTTTTTGGTCGTAATTCCTTCACGCCACTGCTCACGCGGTTTCAACATGATAAAGGTTTCGATCATGGTCAACGGCGCGGGGTCTGTCGCGGTTTCCGCACGTCCAATTTTGCCAAATACACGCTCAACTTCAGGCACCGTACGAATCAACTTATCCGTTTGCTGCAGTAGCTCTCGCGCCTTACCAATCGAGATTCCTGGGTAAGTGGTTGGCATGTACATCAGATCACCTTCATCCAGAGGCGGTATAAATTCGCTACCTATTTTATTCACAGGCCAAAAACCAATCACCGTAACCGTTAACGCCAGAACAACGGTGAACTTAGGCCAATTTAGGACTAAACGAATCACCGGCACGTAGATCGCTTGGAGAATACGATTCACTGGGTTCTTACGTTCTGGAAGCACATTACCGCGGATACAGTACCCCATCAGAACCGGTACCAAGGTAATTGCAAACCCCGCTGCTGCGGCCATGGCATAAGTTTTGGTATAAGCCAAAGGCGAGAACATTCGCCCCTCTTGCGCTTCCAAAGCAAACACAGGGATAAAGCTCATGGTAATGATCAACAGGCTAAAAAAGAGCGCTGGTCCAACCTCTGCTGACGCCTCAGCGATAACCTGCCAGCGGTTTTCATCGGTTAGTGGTCGGCGCTCAATGTGTTTATGCACATTCTCGATTAGCACAATGGCACCATCCACCATGGCCCCAATTGCTATGGCGATCCCACCCAAAGACATAATGTTGGCATTAATCCCTTGGTAATACATGACGATAAACGCCGCCAAAATCCCAATAGGCAGACTGATAATCACCACCAACGAGGAGCGGAAATGGAACAGAAACAGTGCACAAACAATGATAACTACGACAAACTCTTCTACGAGTTTCTCAAACAAGTTATCCACTGCTCGATCAATCAGACCTGAGCGATCATATACTGTGACGACCTCTACACCTTCAGGCAGGCTACGTTTGAGCTCTTCTAACTTAGCTTTGACTCCCTCAATCGTTGCCTGCGCGTTTTCGCCAAAGCGCATCACCACCACACCACCGACAACTTCGCCTTCACCATCAAGTTCAGCAATACCGCGGCGCATCTGAGGCCCGATTGTCACATCAGCGAGGTCTTGCAGTAATAGCGGCGTGCCTTGAGGGGTGGCACCCAGTGGAATATTTTTAATTGCTTCCAAGCCATCTAAATAGCCACTCGCTCTGACCATATATTCGGCTTCGGCCATCTCAATGACCGAGGCACCGCTCTCTTGGTTTGCGCGTTTAATCGCCAGATTGATATGCGATAGCGGTACATCGAAAGCGCGTAGTTTTTCCGGATCTACTTTGACTTGATATTGCTTGACCATGCCACCGATAGGAGCGACTTCTGATACCCCGGACACGGTCTGCAACTCATACTTTAAAAACCAATCCTGAATGCTGCGCAACTGGGCTAAATCATGCTGTCCCGTGCGATCGACCAATGCATATAGGTAGACCCACCCCACCCCTGTGGCATCAGGCCCAAGCTGCGGTTTGGCACTATCAGGTAGAGACGAGCTAACTTGGCTGAGATACTCTAATACTCGGCTACGCGCCCAATAGAGATCTGTTCCTTCGTCAAAAATCACATAAACGTATGAATCCCCGAAGAATGAGAAGCCACGTACTGTTTTTGCGCCCGGTACCGACAACATCGCCGTCGTCAGTGGATAAGTGACCTGATCCTCAACCACTTGTGGTGCTTGGCCGGGATAACTAGTTTTAATAATTACCTGAACATCGGAGAGGTCTGGAATCGCATCAATCGGCGTGTTTTTGACTGCATAAGCCCCCCAACCAATTAAGATCACCGTCGTCAGCAGAACAAAAAAACGATTGTGTATCGACCAATAAATTATCCCTTTGATCATAGTTTACCCCCAGGGATACTTTCTGGGGCTTTAGGGCGCGGCAATATAAAATCCGTTAACTGCAAGTCGCTCATATTGGCACCGCGTAAACGGATTTGTAACGAGCCAGCATTACGTAAAGCTTCTAAATCTAAGGATTCATCAGCTTTAACCTGCATCAACATAGCATCCTGCTTCCACTCTCGAATCGCTTCATGTCTGATCGTTAAGAGGCGTGATTCAAGATTGATCTCTTCAACTGTTGCGCCAACCCACACTTCATCAATCAGCCCCATGGCCGGTGGTGTCAGGCGTAAGAAATCAGAACTGATACTGGACTCGGAATCGAGCATAAACTGAGCCGATGTAACGACTTTATCCTCTGGAAATAAACCCTGAATAATTGCGGTGCGTCCAGCCATACTTGGACCGGTTTTAACTTCAACCGATTTATATTTACCCTCTCCCAAAGCCAGAACAATACGATCTTGATCGCCGGTTTTGATGACGGCTGTATCTGACACATTCAGCATAGGTTTGGTCGGTGCCGACTGAATAGTGATCTGAGCAAACATATCCGGTTTAAGTAGCAGGTCAGAGTTATCGAAACGTAAACGGACATTCAACGTTCGTGTTTTTTGATTAACCGTCGGGTAAACATAGTCAACCTGGCCGCGCCAGATTTTCCCTGGCATAAACGCTAAGGTCATTTCGGCCACATCGCCCTTCTGTACGGCGCTGCCTTGACGTTCATATAGTTCTGCGGTCACCCAAACCTGATCTAAAGGCGCGATCGTCAATAAACGGCTATTGGGCTTAATATAGGTACCTCTACGCAACGAGATCTGATCGATATACCCTGATACGGGCGCATAAACAGGTAACTTTTGGAGAGGCTGCCGCTGTTTATTTAAAGTTGAGAGCACAGTCTTAGATACGCCCAGCGCGACCAATTTACTTTCACTGGCATTACGTAAAAAACGATTACCGCTGCGTAAGGCTGCTAAATACTCTTCCTGAGCATTCACCAATTCAGGGGAATACACCTCATACAATAGCGATCCTTTTTCAACATATTCACCTTTGACGCTGACCTTAACTTGCTCAACCCAACCAGAAATACGTGAATGGATATCGGTCACTCTCTCCTGATCAACCCCGACATAACCCACGGTTTTTAATTGCGCTTGCAACGGACTAAACAAAACCGCTTCTGTGCGTACAGAAAGATTGTTTTCAACCTCCGGGGAGATTGAGATTGTCCCCGGAGAATCACCACCCGCTAGATCCTCTTCATAAACAGGTACTAAATCCATCCCCATAGGAGAGAGACCTGGTTTATCGCGTTTATAGTTTGGATCCATCGGTGCAACCCAATACAGAGGCTGATCATTTGCGGCGGTTGAGGAGCCAGCGTTATCGGCTTTTTTCTGAGACAGAAAGTAGCCGGCCGAAGTCCCAATTAATAAAGCTCCTATTGTTAGCACAGCCTTATTCATTGTTCATACCTCCTTGAGCTGGATGAGCGTTGTTAATCACTATTGGGTCTTCACCTGCAAAGTAGAAATTCACCTTCGCTGTCGCCATTGCTACCTGATGTTGCAGAAGGATCTGTTGCTGTTGAGCTTCGAGTTCTTCCATAGCTGCAATAGATACAACTTTAAAACCAGACTCCGCTGATGCGTATGCACGCAATGCCGATTTTCGTTTGGCTGATAACTGCTTTAAGTAGGCTTGGTTGTAGATGGCTAAGCGCTGTTCATAGCCTTGTAGATTAGCTTTAGCTATGGCTAATTCGGCTCTTAACTCACGCGCTTTAAGTAGGTAAATCGCTTTACTGGCTTCCCGCTGCTGTACTGCAGCACGATGATGCTGATCTTGACGCTTTTCAGGGAACAGCGGCAGATCCATGGTCACAGCGACACTAAACAGATCCGCTCGGTCACGACCATTTTCATGATCAGCGCGATAACCATAATTTGCATCGAGTTTGAATGCAGGTTTATAAGCCTGGTCCGCTATCTCAACCGCTTTATCCTCAATCGCAATGTTCTTTTTCAGAATCTGAATCTGAGGATGTTGTAAGATCGATCGATCTTGCTCTGCCTGTGTAATCTTGCCTGAAAAAAGTAAGTCTAGATCAAACCCCGTAGCGATAGATTGATCAAAAGATTCAACCGTCAACCACTGCTGTAATGAACCTTTTTGGACTTGAATCATCTGCTCTAACTGCAGCATGCGGTCTTTCAGTTGCGTAAGTTTTACTTCAGCATCCAAAACCTCATGACGTAAGGCTTTACCCGAGCGGTAATTAGCCCGACTCACTGCTACCAGTTCATTAAAAATATGCTGTTTAGCTTTGAAATGTGTCAACTGCGCTTTTGATTGATGCAGTTTTAGCCACGCCTGAGAGACATTAAGTTTCACACTAGCAGCACGCAGTTGACGTTGTAGCGGGCTTTTTGCCGCTTTTTGCTGCCACTGCTGTTGTGACAACGCCAAGCTGTTACCCCTAGGAAATTGTTGTGAGACACCTAGCTGTAACTGAGTCATGTTCTCTTGTTGGAAATCAAAACTATCTGTTGGCAAATTTGCCAACCCAAGCCTTAATTTCGGATCAGGCAATTGAGCACTCGCGATCGCTTTAGCACGTAGTGCCTGCTCCTGATGCACACTGCTTTGATTCCAATGATCAGAACTAAGAGCATTCTGAATAGCAGAATCCAAACTCAGTTCTGCTTGAGTAATGCTGCTGAAAGTCAGCAGACTAATGATAAATAATGGGGATAAACGCATAGATCCTGTCCCGTTGATACATCAAAACACCACCGAAATAGGCGGTAACCGATATAAAAAGGGTCAGGAAATTAATTTAAGAAAACAGCCTGTTGTAGGTGCAGCCTCGGCACACCGGAGAAACGACATCGTTCCCTAACAAAGGAATAGCCGTAAGAAAGCTTATATGCTGTTACCAGCAAGATACTGAACAGCACAACAACACCTGATAACAGGTATTGCAAGAAAAAGGTCATATCAGGAATGGCATCAGCAACCGGATCGACAACTGGATTGATACTCCAGTCACAACTTTTCGGCTGACCATCACAATGGGCTAAAGATGCATTTTTAGCAGGCTGATCAGACGACATACCCGTATGCATACTGTGATCTGAATGATTAGATCCGACTAAAGCTGCATTCGTCGATAAGCTGACAGAGGGTGTGCTATCCGATGAGGAACTAGCAAATAGATTGGTACAAACGCCAACGGAGCAATACAGCACAAAAAACAGCAAGCTAAACGCTGCTATCAATCTGCTCTTTTTGCTAATGGGGTAAGCCGTTTGCATTTAATATTCCAATCTCAATTTGGGGTCACTTTAACCTAAACAGGAGGATCATTCTATAGAGAGCAATTTAACTAAAAAGTTCCTAACCAAAATACTTACTCTCAATGGAGTCTTTCAGATAAGAGCTACGCAGACTTTTCGGTGGCTGAGGCCTTTCAATATAGAAACCTTGAAAAACATGACAACCGACTTTATTCGCCATGATTAGCTGCTCTTTAGTTTCTACGCCTTCTGCAATCACGCGAAGGTTATAAGCCTTAGCGATATTGATCACAGCTTCGACAATACATTGGCTTTTGCTGTTTTCACCCAACTCCTGAACAAAGGAGCGATCAATTTTCACTATATCTATAGGCAGATCCTTTAGATAGCTCAATGACGAGTAACCCGTGCCAAAATCATCTAGGGCGATTTTAATACCTAAATCTCGAATCTTTTGTAAGCGGCTAACAGCAAACTCAATATTTTCTACTGCAACTGTCTCAGTTATTTCCAAACAAATATTTTTAACATCAGCTCCAGCTTGGGTAATCGCCTCTTTCAACGCTGGAATCATGTCAGCTTGATAGAATTGCAACGGACTTATATTGATCGACAAGTACCAACCTTCTCGCCAAAAACCACTCTTTTTCCATTCCACTATCTGCCTAGAGCATTCCCCTATCAGCCAATTACTGACAGGAACAATCATGCCACTGACTTCTAGACTCGGAATAAACTCTATTGGTGGCACTAACCCACGCTCAGGATGCTGCCAACGGATCAATGCTTCAAAGCCAAATACTTCACCACTCACATCCACCAAAGGTTGAAAGTGAACACGGAACTCCTCTCTCTCTAACGCACAATGCAGCTGATTTTCCATATTTTGCTGCTTTTCCACAGCTGCCGTCATGGTGTGATGGTAAAAAGCATAACCATTTCGACCACTCTCTTTTGCATGATACATAGCGGTATCTGCAAAGCGCATAAGGTCATCAATTCCTTTGTCAGCAAGTGGATAAAGCACAATACCTATACTCGCGCCGATACGAAGCTGATGTTGTTTAACCTCTATAGGCTCAGCCAGCAGCTCTAACAGTTTTTCACAGACATGCTCGATGTCTTTAGTCACTTCATCTTCGTTGCCATCAAAAGACTGCAGCAGGATGACAAACTCATCTCCGCCTAATCGCGCGACCGTATCACTGGCTCGTACTTGTTTAGTCAAAATATCCGCTACCTTTTTCAGTAGCTGATCCCCGACACTGTGCCCTAAAGAGTCATTAATCGTTTTAAAGTGATCCAAATCGATAAATAACAAACCATTACATTTACCATTACGCTGACTATTCGCCAAAGAGAGCTCTAAACGGTCATTGAGCAGAGTACGATTAGGAAGCCCTGTCAGACTGTCATGGTTTGCCATATGGCTTATATGGTCCTGAACCATCTTCTGTTCAGAAATATCTGTCGCAGCAAACAACACGACAGGTTCGGAAAAATACTCAAACGGAGCGGCCTGCACAGTAAAGTGCATGGTTTTTCCACTTTTATGAGTCCAAGTAAAGTCACTAATTTCTGCTTCAGTTTGATGTACTTCAACACATCTACGAATCGATTCTAGCTCGGCAACCTCTTCGATATAGGGGTGGAGTTTTAATAAAGCATTGCCAGCGATTTCCTCTACAGGCATCTCATAGAATTCGGCAAACTGGCGATTTGCAAACAGAATATCACCACTTTTATTGATCGCCATGATCAACTGCG
This sequence comes from Neptuniibacter sp. QD37_11, assembly GCF_047778105.1. NCBI lineage: Bacteria > Pseudomonadati > Pseudomonadota > Gammaproteobacteria > Oceanospirillales > Oceanospirillaceae > Neptuniibacter > Neptuniibacter sp. QD37_11. The sequence goes on from NZ_CP180552.1 coordinate 2,703,215, forward strand.
GCACCTGGTTGATTAGTTGAGCGAGACGAGCTTCACTCTTAGATAAAGCTTGATGACTCTCCTTAAGTTCATGCACTAAGTTGTGAACGGTAGAGATAAACTCATTACCGGCATGATTCAATAAGCCTAACTCAGTATCTTTATGAACCTCAGGGACATGTAGTTTTATCCCCTTCCTGTCGTCATTTAAGTCGACACTCGCGAACTGACTCGCCAACCTGGCCAAAGGTTTAGTTAATACAGCATGGAAAATCGCAATCAGGCAGATGGCAAGCAGTACATTACGCACTAGACCAGCAATAAAAATGGTTAAAGCGCGCTCAAAGAAAGGTTGAAACGCTTGGTCTTTATTGACGACGACCTGTAGCTTGCCAGGTGCAATATCGACAAAGCCAGGGGCTTGAAGATCAAGTGTATAGGTTTTATGGGCACTGGAGATTTTTTCCGTGAGCCACAGCGTAGATGATTTCTTTACAGGATCAGGGACCACCTGTGATGCCAGTACTTCGCCTAATTCATCCGAAATTTTGACCTCAGCAATAAACGAATATTGCATCAAACCAAAAACAACTTCTTTAGCGAGTGTATGGTCTAGAGTATGAACAGCACGGGTAGCAGGAGGTTTGCTGGCATTGAGGATTTTATGGATAGTTTGGTCAAACTGGCTATCTTGCAGATGGAAATCTTCCAACACTTGCGCAGTCGTCAAAACTAAGCCAATGACAAACGCCATAATGACTGAATATTTGGCCAGCCTAAAAGCTAATCTTTGTTTAACTTTGAAAACTTCTGTCATCCAGATTCCACTGTCTTAACTCTTGCCAGTGAACAAACTCCCTTAATTAGCCATTATCAGCTTAAGAGCCCTCACTTCAGCATAGAATAGATATACTGCTTTAACGTCTTTTTTTATGTTTTTGACGCACTTCTAAACAAGACTGTATAAGACTCGGATCGCGCTCAAACATCCATGGATGCGTAAGACTTAGGAACAGACTTCAAATTTCAATGTTGTGATTTAGTAACTTCCTAGTTAATGCTTCATCTAACTGTAATAAATCTTCATCCTGGATTTCAATACAAGCACAATTATTTGCTTTTAGAAGCTCTTTTTTACGCATCTTAGCAGATAGCTCAGTAGCTGTTACCTGATCTCCCCAATATTCGACATAAAGATGATGCTGAGGCAGATAGAAATCAGCATAAAGCGTTTCAGGAAACGGCAGACGGCGCTTATAAGCATGTGCTAATCCAGAGAAATATAGCCAATTATCAATTAAACGCTCAGCTTCATTTGCAACTTGATGACCATCACAACAGCGAAGCTCTATATCATTTAAACCCGTCTGAACTTCTTCGACCCAATCGATCAACACTTCATGATCTAGAGTTGAATCAGACCATAAAACATAAGGTACACCCGTGGATCTGTTTTCCCGTTGATGAGCACCATTTTTTTCACCTAACGAAGTTACTTGCCAACCTTTTTTATTAGCGCGAATCCAAGCCATCTCTTGAAGAACCTGCTCCATGGCAATACGACTCAGTGAAAAGTGCTTACTTAATTGGGAGAGGCTGAGTAAACCAGCATCGGGACTGGATAACGCTTTATGCTCCGCAACCTCCCTTGGCCATATAATGTATCGACCAAATTTCTGACTTTCACGATACTTACCACCTTCAAACTCACCCTTAGTCGTTAGTTTCCACGCCTCATTTTGACGCTCAATCCATCCTAAGGTTTCTAACTCAGCAAACATCTGCTTCGTTGTTTTCTTGAGTGCCTTAGCTAAGGCGGAAGTCGATAAAGTTGCAGGTATTTCAGACATTCGATTATCCAGACCAATTTTAGGCGGCTAACATGTTTAAAACATTATGACAGTAAAAGCACTCTAAAATCGCTTTATAACTTATACTTTTCAATAAGCTAACGGGATGTAACCCAAATTTAATCCCTGACTAAATTAAATTCTGTTCTAATCTAGATCAGAGTTTGAGATGAAATAATCAAAGGAAACTGATTATGGCTACCAATTCCCCTACCCAATTATTCCGTACCTTAGCAATTTCATGCATTCTACTGGTAGCGCCTAATGCTATGGCCCAAGAGTGGGTTTATTCAGTGGTAGAAGGGGACACTCTGTCAGAATTTAGCCAAAAACATCTCTACAAAACCTCCTATTGGAAGCAGCTCCAGAAAATTAACAATATTGCTGACCCTAAACGCATTCCCGAAAACACCAAACTTAGGGTCCCTCTTGCTTGGATTAAGTCTCAACCGGCCTCCGCCGTTGCTACTGCCATTGAAGGAGATGCAAAAATAATCAAGCACGCTGATAACAGCCAAGAAATACTTACGCTCAAATCAAAGTTTAACTTAGGCGATCAGCTTCATACGGGCAACCAAGCAAGTGTTATTGTCCGTTTTGCGGATGGTAGTGAGATGCTGGTGCTACAAAACTCGCGAGTTAGCTTTAATCACCTACGCCAATACGGTGAAACAGGTATGGTCGATTCTCGAGTGCAACTGATCTCGGGGGAAATTGACACCGTGGCACAGCCACAAAGAGGTGATGGTGCTCGTTTAGAGATCCATACCCCTGCAGCCATTTCAGCCGTCAGAGGCACTGAGTTCCGTACAGCCTATTCAGCGGATAACAATACGGCACGTATCGAAGTGCTTGAGGGCGGAGTTGCTGTAAAAGGCGCTAAAAGAACACGTTTAGTCAGATCAGGCTTCGGTACAACCGTTGAAAAGAATAAAGCGCCAATGGTGCCGAAGAAGCTGCAACCAGCACCAACGCTACTAGAGCTCCCCGAGGAAATACAGCAAATTGGTTATGAAGTTCGCTGGAACGAAAATTCAAAAGCAGCCAACTATCGAGCTCAAATCTCAAAATCTGACCAGATGACAACGATTTTATGGGATAGCCACAGTCCTCGTAACCGTATCAATCTGCCAGACCTCGCAGACAATACTTATTACCTGCAAGTTAGAGCCATCGATCATGATGGCATTGAAGGCTTCGCTACCAATCAAGCAATCATTCTGAATGCACGTCCACAACCGCCATTCCCTATGGCGCCAGCGAATAAAGCAACGCTTAGAGGCCAAACGCCTTTATTAGAGTGGACCCGTTCCAGTGATGCCGAAAACTATATAGTAGAGATAGCAACTGACGCTAACTTCCAAAATATTGTTACATCTGATTCAGGCCTAACCACACCCAACCTAAACCTAACAGGCTTGGCCGAATCACAAACCTATTTTTGGCGTTTGGCAAGCGTTGATAGTAAAGGTGAACAAGGCCCGTACAGCGATACCCGGGTATTTGATGTTAAGCCTATACCGGCTACACCCCAGCCAGAGCTAGAACAAGATGAACAAGAAGTAAAACTGTCATGGGCATCCAGCAAATACGAACAAACATATCAGGTGCAAATTGCCCGCGATCGTAAATTTGCAACTATCCTTACAGATACAACCGTGGCAGAACCAGAAATAGCTATTCCTCGGCCCGAAGGTTATCGCTACATCCGAGTAAGGGCATTGGCCGATGATGGCTATGCAGGTGCCTGGGGTGTAACTCAGGAGCTTACCCCTCCTCCGAGTGATAGTTGGGTTTATGTATTTGGATCATTTGTATTGACCATCTTGTTGTTATGATTAAACGCCGATTACAACAATTAATCATTCTGGGATTACTCTTTCTCAGTATTGTGATCGGCTATAATAGCTCCCTACTCCAACGTGTTGACCTTATTGCTTACGACACCCTGATCTCTCAGGAATTAGATAATCCTCCTGAAAATATCGCAATCATTGCAATAGATGACGCGAGCTTATCGCAATTAGGACGCTGGCCTTGGAGTCGCAGTATCCACGCGGATATGCTTTCACAACTTACAGAAGCTAATACCTCAGCCGTTGCCTTTGATATTCTCTTTTCTGAAACAGACAGTCCAGAAGCCGATCAGGACTTTGCCCGAGCAATAGCCCAACATGGCCGCGTAATCTTGGCTATGGCGCCCGAAAAGACAGACAACCCAGAAGGCATCAAAGAGCTACTACCTATCCCAACTTTAGCTGCGCCCAGTGATGGCATTGGTCATGTAGACACCGAAATAGATTTGGATGGAATTAGTCGAAGAGTTTACCTTTACGCGGGTTTAGGTGATCCTCATTGGCCAACGTTGGGTCTAGCGCTCTATCAAAGCTCCCAAGAGGCACAAACCGATCTCCCCTTTAAGAAATCTGCGTCTCCGTCAGGTTCAGGCTGGCTTCGCCAGATCCCCTTTTTAATTCCATTTTATGGCCCCCCTGGAACCATCCAGCGCTATTCATACATCGATGTACTTAATGGCACGGTGGAACTAGATAAATTATCAGGAAAAACCGTGTTAGTGGGCGCCACCGCATCCGGTATGGGAGATGCGATAAGCACACCTGTATCCGGCCAACATCAGCGTATGCCTGGTGTTGAATTAAATGCCAATATTGCTGCGGCATTAATGGATAAACGCTTTTTATTTGAGCTTACGCCGACCGTTCATCTAATCATCACCTTAGGGCTGGCCCTGACCGTTTTACCTTTTATGTATCTGTTACCGCGTCGCTATTATCCGTTAAGCATCCTTTTTGCCATTGCAGTAACCGTTACGCTGACAATCACTTTATTTAATGAACTAAAACTCTGGTTCTCACCAACAGATGCACTAGCGCTACAAGCTCTCTTTTTTATGTTCTTGAGCTGGAAACGCTATAACGCCTCGCAGCGACAGATCACTAAGCTCAATAAAGAAGTTTATCAGCAACTGAATTTTGATCCGATTACTCACCTACCGAATCGAGAGATGATAAAAAGCCAGCTTGATACTGCTATCGGTGAAGCCCAAGTGGGTGAAATCATCGCCTTTCTGGTGGTCCAACTGAGCGGGATTAAAGAGGTTAATAACCGCCTCAGCATCTCGGCAGGTGATAGCGCACTGAATATAGCGGCCCAGCAAATAAAAACCGCCGTGGGTTTCCATTATCCTGTTGCACGTTTAGGTGGGATTGAGTTTGCTGTGATGTTACCTAAGCAGACTGATCACAGTAATGCAGAGCAAATAGGCCGCCGTTTACTACAGTTGCTCCGTCTTCCTTGCCAACTAGAAGACCAGCATTTCTTCTTTAAACCTTCAATCGGCATTAGTTTGTATTCCCAAGACGGCAGCGAATGCGAACCGTTAATCAATAATGCCTACACGGCCATGCAGAAAGCCAAATCAAACCCTAAACGGGAACTCTGCTTTTATTCTACAAGCCTGAAACAACAAATCATCGACGAATCTTCGTTAGTTGCCGATCTCCATCAAGCCTTGAGCCAAGATCAATTTGAAGTTTATTACCAACCTCAAGTGTTGAGCTTGACCGGGCAAGTTATCGGCCTAGAAGCCCTATTACGCTGGAAACACCCAACGCGCGGACCTATTTCCCCAGCAGTATTTATACCAATCGCCGAGAAAAGCGGTTTGATCATCAACATTGGTGAATGGGTTATGGAGACCGCCTGTCGCCAAGCAGCCACATGGAATTGGCAAAATGACAAGCCGATACGCATCGCCGTCAACTTATCGGCTGTGCAGTTCCGTGACGAACAACTTATCGAAAAAATTGAACGTATACTGCAACAGACTCAGTTATCCCCAGATTTGCTAGAAGTAGAGCTAACAGAGTCAGCCTTGATGGATGATCATCAAGAAACCATCACGACTCTAACTCGCCTCAAAGCTATGGGCATACAAATCGCAATCGATGATTTCGGTACGGGCTACTCCTCCTTAAGCTATCTGAAACAGTTCCCGTTAGATCGCATCAAAATCGACCAAAGCTTTGTCCGCGATTTAGATGAAAGCGCTGAAAGCGCAGAGATAACCCAAGCAATTATCACTATGGCACGAAGTCTCAAACTTCAGATCATTGCGGAGGGTGTAGAAACTCAGCAACAACGAGGTTTCCTGCTAACCCAAACCTGTGATGAGCTACAAGGTTTTTACTTTAGTAAACCACTTCCTTCTCACGAAATATCCAAACTCATCAACCAATCTCGCTACCTCACCCCTGATGATAGAAGCCAAAAATCCGATTGAACCGCTTTTAATCTTCTACCGTTCAACGTATATATAACGGGTTAATTCTGGAGATTTAAAATGAGCCAAAACGTTCTACTCATCTACACTGGCGGCACAATCGGCATGCAAGCCTCTGATAAAGGCTATGTACCTATGGGTGGATTTGAGGATGTCATTCGCAGCAGACTGGCACATTCTCACCATTCAGCCCTGCCTGATTTTGAGATGATTGAACTCAATCCGCTCATCGATAGTGCTAACCTTGAACCATCACACTGGAACAAGATCGCTGATTTAGTTATCCAACACTATGATAAGTATGATGGTTTTATCGTCCTGCATGGCACTGACACCATGGCTTACAGTGCCTCTATGCTGTCATTTATGCTTCAAGGGTTAAACAAACCTGTGATATTTACAGGTTCGCAAATCCCTCTGTCTGAGTTACGTAATGATGCGCTAGATAATCTAATCACATCGATGATTTTGGCGGCATTTCATCCTGTAAATGAAGTTTGCATCTACTTTAGCGGAAGACTTTTACGCGGAAACCGCGCGAGTAAAGTGAAAGCAACTGGACTAGATGCCTTCGATAGCCCTAATTTCCCTTGGCTTGGTCAGATCGGTTTACATATTGAGTTACACAGCCGGCTTTTTATTCCTGCAGATAAAGAGAATTTTGTCTCACCAACTTTTGATCCTAAAGCGGTGTCTATCTTGCCGATCTATCCTGGCATCTGTGGACAACTAGCATCTAGCATTCTCGAAAGTGAAGGATTAAAAGCAATTATCCTTAGAAGCTATGGCGTTGGTAATCTGCCCGATAGCAACAAAGCGTTATTGAGTGCTTTACGTAAAGCTCACGAAAATGGGATTGTTATCGTTAATATCAGCCAATGCTTACAAGCGGATATTCTCCAAGGACAATATGCCTGCAGCGAAGCTTTAAATGAGATCGGTGTTATTTCTGGGGAAGAGATGACCTTAGAAGCAGCCTTCTGCAAGCTTCATTATCTGTTAGCAAACAAGTTATCTGCGGAAGATATTCGGAAACAGTTCCCTAACAGTCTGTGTGGTGAAATAGATACTGATTAGCAATTAGGGGATATCAATTTCCTCTAACCATGCTTGTTCATCAGGCTCTAAATATACCTGCTCAAGCAGTTCAACCGCCCAACGTTCCTGCTGAGCAATGTTTTGCAACATAGCAATCGCCATCACTTTTACAGCAGGTACAGGGCTCCAAATAGAACTATTAAGGCAGCGCCAGTGATTATTATCACGTATTTTAGGACGCTCAATCTGTTGCGTGCAAACATCACAAATCATGATGCAATGTTCAAAGTTTGGCTCCGTCAAAATAGGAGGCACCTCAAATATGCCTAATTTAACGCCTTGGGCATTACATAATTCACAATGAGAACTGCAACGGCGCACCAGATCTTTGCCAAATAACGATAAACCGTGATGTCTCTCCTGATATCGTGCGTGACCTCTGGACATAATACATCTCCTTCTCCTTCCCTATTTAAGAAATAGCATAAACGCTGTTATATGAAAGAAATCTAAAGAAATAATGGCGAGAGTCTCTGAGCCTTAAATAACAAGGGGCGATACCATGAACGGTATCGCCCCTTTCTGCCGGATGGATACTCCGACTAATCGGCCTTCTCAGGCAAAAGGTCTATCTATATCATGCAGCCTGTTGATGATCCCAGTGCAGGTGAATAATCTCGACTAACGCTTTAGGGCAATGCTGCCGTATCAACTTATGAGTTTCCGTCATTCGCTCTGCGGGAATATCCACCATGACTAGCACACCCCCTTGCTGTAAAGCATGCTTATACTTTGCCAACAAATGTACCGGAGTGTCTTCACCAACCAGCTTTCCGAGCCATCCTCCTAAACCTATTCCAAGGATGCTACTTATGACCACTGTGCCACCGCTGACTACTGAGCCAACCGGACCTAGCACTGTGGTTGCCACAAGGCCAGCTGCGAGGCCAAAACTGCCTCCTGCAACCATGCCCCAATCTAGATCATTTTCACGTTCAGTTGTTTCTATGTCGGTCGCGGCGCGCGCTGATATTTTCTCGATTAGAGATGCGTCTTCAGCAATAAAGTGAATAGATTCGTCTTCGATCCCAACCGCCAGAAAGTCAGCCACAACAGAATTTACTTGTGACACCGTAGGGGCGAGAAACACTAGCCTTCTCATAACCCTTAACCCTAGAAACAACACTTTTAGAGTATAGTTTATACCCTTTTTTCTGCTGGTGATTAGCGCGATTTGCACCGTATAATGCTTGAAATTTTTTCACGCAGAGGATTGGACAATGCTGCACATAGGGACCCCTTTATCAACTTCAGCTACCCGTGTATTAATGTGTGGTGGTGGCGAACTAGGTAAAGAAGTTGTCATCGAATTACAACGTTTGGGAGCGGAGGTTATCGTTGTAGATCGCTACCCAAATGCGCCAGGAATGCAGGTAGCTCATCGTAGCCACGTTATCTCCATGCTAGATGGCGAAGCACTTCGTAAAGTGATCGAAGAAGAGAAGCCAGATCTTATCGTTCCAGAGATCGAAGCGATCGCTACAGATACACTGGTTGAGCTAGAAAACGAAGGCTTCAAAGTAGTACCTACGGCTCGCGCTGCTCAACTGACGATGAACCGTGAAGGCATCCGTCGCCTAGCTGCTGAGGAGTTGGATATTCCAACATCTCCATACCAGTTTGCAGAAACCTACGAAGAATACAAAGACGCGATTACAAACGTAGGGATCCCATGTGTTGTCAAACCTATCATGAGCTCTTCTGGTAAAGGTCAAAGCACGATTAAATCAGAAGGCGAAGTAGAAGCAGCTTGGCAATATGCTCAAGAAGGCGGTCGCGCTGGTAAAGGTAAAGTGATTGTCGAAGGCTTTGTCGATTTCGATTATGAGATCACGCTTTTGACTGTTCGCCACGATAGCCAAACAAGCTTCTGTGAACCCATTGGTCACGTTCAAGTGGGTGGTGATTACCGCCAGTCTTGGCAACCTCAAGAGATGAGCGACAAAGCGCTAGAAGTCTCTAAAGATATCGCAGAGAAAGTCACAGCAGCACTTGGCGGTCACGGCATCTTTGGTGTTGAGCTATTCATCAAGGGCGATCACGTTTACTTCAGCGAAGTATCACCTCGCCCACATGACACAGGCATGGTAACGATGATCTCTCAAGATCTATCCGAATTTGCGCTACATGCACGTGCAATTCTAGGTTTGCCAATCCCGAATATTCATTTCCACGGCCCTTCTGCATCCAGTGTTATTTTGGTTGAAGGTGAATCCAAACAAGCACGTTTTGGTAACCTTCAACAGGTACTTGCAGAACCTAACACTCAACTACGTTTATTCGGCAAGCCTGAAGTAACAGGCCAGCGCCGCATGGGTGTGGTATTAGCGCGAGACAACAGCGTGACAGAAGCTAAAGAGAAAGCGATTCGTGGTTCTACCGCGATGAATGTTGAGCTTTAATAGTTCAAACTTTCCTAATTCAGGCAGATATTCGTATCTGCCTGAATTTTATGGAACCTTTAGCGTTTCTGGATTACTAAGTACAAACGCTCAAAACTAATAAGGATAAGCGAAATGGCTGAACCAAAATGTCCAGAATGTATGGTAGAAGGTATTGAACACATTGTCTCTAAAGACAGTACCGAACAAGCCAAAGACAGCCATGCTTGGTTCCAAGTCGCTTATTGTGACAGCTGTGGACATATCTACGGCGTATTTGCAAAACACACCATTCCAGCAGGCAAGAAAGGTCCGCAACTTGTCCTGAACCGCTAAAAAAGTGGACCTGATTTAGAAAATAATCAGGTGCATGATTCCCCTAACTGTCATACCAAACAAACCACCGTATACGGCATATCTAATGACTTGCCCAATACGTTTGCCGGCAGCTGCAAAGATAGCGACACCGAGAACATCAAGTGGGTTAGTTGCAAAACCAGCCATACGGTTTAGCTCATTGATGGTGATTAAGCCCTGATTGACCAAATCGATCGTCACGCCCATAAAGGCCGTGCCACCAGCAATAAACTTAGTCACCAATGGAAGTACTGTGGCCTCAGGTAAACCAATCAAACCCAGCACAGGCGCCAGTGCCGAGCTAAGCAAACCAATCGCTCCAGTTACCTTTAAGATATTGACGAAGCAGATCGCTAAAATCAGCATAGGCAGCATATCGAGAACAAGCTTCATCCCCTCTTTACCACCTTCGCCAAGTAGCTGCATAACCGACTTTTTACTGCCTGCATCCGCTGCTATCTCAGTTTCTTGAGTATCTGGATCGGTCAGGTTTCGCGTTAAAAGGTAATAGGTAAACGCTGCAGCGGCTAAGCCCCCCACAACAGAGGTAAGCAGAGTAACACCCAAATCCAAACCCACTGCACTTAGCGGAAAAGTCGCATTAGCTTGTGACATGGCTAACACCATCGCTAATGTAGCTGCGATATAACGGCGCGAAGTACCGTTTTTATCCATTAAAGTTAAGGTGGCTAAAGGCGCGATAAAGCTGACAAACAGTAGCTTCAACATCGCCAAAACACCTAGACCCGGAATACCAAAGATGCGAGAAACTGGGGCCAACATATTAGAGATCCAGCAAAGTACACCTTTTGCCTCTAACAGCTTCATGAGTGACAACATCACAACCATGATAGGCAGTAGGATATACAGCCCCATATCTAAGCCAGAACGGCCAGATTCAAGAATTAGCTCAACAATTTGATCCACAAGGGCAAGGTCTCTGAAAAGTGGTTAGGTCGGGAATTTTACCTAGCCCTTACCCCTTAAACCAGCTATTCCTAATATTTTTTGTCAATTGGTAAGACCAATATTAAAGATCGTAAGGTTCGATCTGGAAAGCTTCCATGATATAACCCGAAGTAGCCATATCATTGCTGACGGTCTCAGTGTTAATACGCCCAGTTACCCAAACGGCATCATAAAGGTTTTCAACATGAGTGCCCGGCTCAAAATTGACGTGGATGATTTGGTTCGACGGTGGTGGTGGAACATGAATACAGGCTCCAAAATAAGGCACCAAAAAGAAGGTCGTTACGGTTTGGCCTTCCGATTCTAGAGGTACAACATACCCAGGAATTTTAATCATTTTCCCATCGACCTCAGGAACGACTGGGGCAGACTGCATTGCAGCCATCATCTGATCCAACAACTCCTGCGCCTTGGGATCAAAATCATCGATCATGGCCATCTCATCAGTGATACCCAAAAGCTCATCTAACGAGAAGTCCGCAGGCATTAATTGTTCCCACTCAACCTCTTCTACTTTCTCACCATTCAGCATATTTGCTGTGGTCGCATTACTTAACGCCAACAAAATTAGGCTAAATAGCCAAACGGGGAATCGCCCACTGAGCATTACACTCTCCACTAAATTTTAACTGCTACACCATCCGCTAGGGATTGTTTGTACGCTCGATATCCAGGTACAGCACCAACCACTGTGCCAGATACCAATAGCACAGCAATGAGCTGCCATTGCCATAAGGTAGGCCCAGTAATACTTAACCAAACACCAAATTCTGTCTGGAGCCAAGGTGCTAATAATAGCAAGTTTAAGTACAACAAGAGCATGCCCAATATAATACTGATCGCTGTAACGAAAAAAGATTCCAAAATTAGTAAAGATAATATTTGCCAGAGACGCGCACCAACCGAACGAAGGATCGCTATCTCCCTGCGTCGCTCATTAAGGCTGGCTAGCAGCAAGGTCATCAAACCTAGCATGCTGGATATAATCACAAGGCCAGACACCACCAGCAAAGCTTGTTCTGCCAAAGAGAACATCTGCCATAAAGACTGTAAGGCCAACCCGGGAATAATCGCTTGTAATGGTTCTTTTGGGAATTGATTGATAGATCTTTGCAGGTGGAAAGTAGAAAAGCGGGATGTTAGCCCGAGCATAAACGCAGTGATCTGCTCTGGCTGTAGCTTGCTGAGTTGCTCTTCCGTGTAAGCCCCGCCAGATCCGGGTATTTGCACCCCTGCTTTCCAATCGATATGAATCGCTTCAATAGCCGCTAAACTCACATGCAGTGTTTGATCTACAGGGGTCCCTGTAGACTCAAGAATACCAACGACTTTGAAAGGCTTATCATCATGCTCAACCAGAGAGGCGTTACCGCGACCATGAGCGATCACAACAGAATCGCCTAACTTGTATTGCAGTTTCTCGGCGACATCAGAACCAATGACAACATCAAACACGCCCTCAAACTCTTTGCCTTGCTCCAAAGCTAAAGGTTGTTTTTTGCCGTAACGAAAGTACTTAAAGTAATCAGATGAAGTTCCTAATACTGGGTAACCACGATGGGAATCACCCAATGAAAAAGGAATGCTCCAAGCAACCTTTGAATGACGACTAATTGCCTGATAGCTACTCCACGAGAGATTATTGGTCGCATCGCCTAAGCGGAACACCGAATAGAGCAATAAGTTTATGGAACCACCCTTAGCCCCAACAATCAGGTCGGTACCAGATACAGTGGAGGTGAAACTACTTTTAGTTTGAGTCCTCAGCGTGTCTACCGCCATAACCAGCATGATACTTACGCTGAGCGACAAGACTGTGAGTAGGATAGTACTCTTACGATTAAGTAAGCTCTGCCAAGTTAAACGAAATAAGATCACAACGCGAAGCCCCCTTCAGTACTAGGAACTAATCGTTCAACCCTCGAGAAGTACTGCTCTAAGTTTGGATCATGACTTACCATCATCAAGGCAGCCCCAACCGATTCACACTGCTTACATAAAAGCTGCATAAACATATCTCTATGTTCAGTATCTAAAGCAGAGGTTGGTTCATCCGCAATGATCAGCTCGGGCGAGCCAAGCATCGCCCTAGCCACAGCCACACGTTGCTGTTGACCTGTTGAAAGCGCTAGCACCTTGCGTCCTTTGGTAAGGCTATCGCCCAACCCCAATTCCTGCAGAAGATAGTTAGCACCTTCGCTAACGCTGCCGTATTTTTCTTCGGCTCTCGTTTTACGCGAAGCGGAGAAATGACAGGGCAACGCGACATTGTCGATCAGATCAAGATGAGGTAACAGATTAAACTGCTGAAATATAAAACCGATGTGGTCGGCACGAAAACGATCCATCTTCCGAGACGTAAAAGTGCCCACATCTTGCTCTAGTATTTTGATAGAACCAGAAGATGGAGCAATCATACCGCCCAACAGATTGAGCAATGTACTCTTACCACTTCCTGAAGGGCCTTTAATAAAGACACTTTCAGCCTGCTTTAACTCAAAATAAGGAACCGTGATCCCGTGTGTATGACGGTTCCATCTAAAAGTTAAGGCATCAATTTCAACAGCGCTTGGCATTTTGATTCCTTGATTAAAGCTCTAAGACCCTCTGCATAGGCGTGAGTTCCACAGAGCGGATATCGGCACCATTTAGCACGTTTACTTTCACAGTTTCCATATGAGGGAAATGGCTAAAGAAATCTAATGTTACTGCATTTATTTTCGCAGGGTTAACACATTGGAAGTGATAATGCGCTGTAATGTTGCGATGCTTTTCATGGTCATGATGATCTGCGTGATCGTGGTGCTTATCGTGGCCATGATGGTCTTCATGTTTATGATCGTGGTGCTTATCATGATGAGCTGCATGTTCATGATGTGCGTGCTCATCTTCCTCTTCACCGATCGTTACTTTAGTGTCATCAACAATACATAGCGCATCGTCTGGAAATTTAATGCGAGCATAAGCATCTTTTAGCTGCTTAGTGGCACTCTTAATTTTTTGTTTGTCTTCAGCACTGACCGCTTCGTGCTCAAAACCGGCAATGTTCATTAGAGGGGAACGTAGTTCCATCTCCGCAACGTTACCTTCAATAACAAAATTTAGCTCAGCAATACCATGAACATGAGCTTCATGTTGATGGCTTTCAGCCATAACAGAACTTGCTAACACGGCTGTAGATACCGCCGCTAAACGAAAAACTTTATTTAAAATCATTCTAAACCATCGACACAGTTAAAGTTGTTATAACATAACAATATACTATAATTACTCAGCTTAAATCCATGACCGTTTACTCGGTACCCTCATCAGTTTGAGTCTGTTTAATTAAGCTAGCTAAACGAATCAAAGCGCCGCGACGAGCCTCATTCCAAGCATGAGCAAAACTTAAACGTAAACAATTACGGTACTGATTTTGCGCTGTAAACAGATTACCCGGGGTAATTAATATGCCTTCACTTCGAGCTTTTAAATACACCGAAGTCAAATCGTAGCTATCTTCCAATTCTACCCATAAGGTCAAACCACCTTGCGGTTGGCTCACTCTAATCACACCTAATTCGCCCCACTCCTGAGAGAGTAACTGAATAAGCTGATCTCTCTGCTGCTGCAAAAGCATCTTTTGCTTTTTCAGATGTTTCTCATAAGCACCCTCTTTGAGGAAATCGACCAAACCTTGTTGAGTAAATTTATTTAGGGCGAGAAGGTTCACCATTTTAAGGCGCATCAACTGCTTCTGTTCAGCTGCAATAATCCAACCCAAACGAAGCTCTCTTGAAACGGACTTAGAGTAAGAACCACATAGAATCACACGGTTTTCACGGTCCATACTTTTTAATGGTGGGACGCGCTGACCAAAGGCTAAGTCGCCGTAAATATCATCCTCAACCACAACAAAATCGTGTTTACTCGCCAAAGATAAAAGATGCTCACGCGCAGAGACCGACATCAAAGCGCCACTCGGCGTCGCAAATGACGGCGTCACTATGCAGGCTTTAATCTCCCACTCTTCTAACGCCTGTTCCAGCGCCTCTGTCGACATGCCAGTATGGGAAGAGACGGGGATTTCCAGCACTTTTAACCCCATGCTTTCGATAAGTTGTAACACGCCATAAAAGCCTGGTGATTCAACCGCAACAATGTCTCCAGGTTCACAGCTTAATTGCAAAGCCAACGAAAGCGCATGCTGACAGCCAGCGGTAATAGTGACGTCTGCGGCACTAAAATGACAACCAGTCCGACGATATCGTTCCGAGAGATGCTCTCTCAACTCCAATAAGCCAGATGGTTCATCATAATATTGATGGTCATTACATTTCTGTCGGCGTAACGCTCTGCCAATACTGCGATTCAGCTCAGTAATACCCACCGGCATATCCATATAGCCTTGCTCTTGGGGAAAGATATCGAAAGCCGCATTACGCTCCATAATGTCGCGAATAAGATCACTCATATCGACAAGCTGAGGCGCTACGGAGAGTTCAGGGCGAGAGGGTGTAGGATGGGCTTTAGGCAAACTACAGACATAAAAGCCTGATTTAAAACGAGACTCGATCAAACCCGCCGCTTCCAAGCGCTGGTAAGCATGAATCACCGTTGCTTTAGACAAGCCTTGTTGTTCACACTGAACGCGAATCGAAGGCAGTTTACTCCCCGCGGGCAGATCGCCATTTTTTATCGAATCAGCCAACGTCTGCTCTAAGTTTTGGTACAGAAAATCCATAATCCCTCCACTATCTGTACCTATTATAATTATTTTTTTTAAACCTGCCCCTATAATTTGCATTCCTGTACAGTTGTTCACAATCACCGATGAGCAAAGTGAGCACAACATGCAACAACAAGGTAACAGTGAGATTCCTGTCACTATGATTCAGGAAGCTCCCCCTCTTCCCGGCAACGGAAAATTTCATGTTCGTCTAGTCGAAGGCTTCTATCAAAACCTAAGGCGTTTCACCAGTTGGCCAATGCTGGCACTCTTCTTTGGACTTGTATGGGTTCGTATCAATGGTGATCCACTAGTTTTATTTGACTTTGAAAGCCACCGTATTTTCCTTTTTGGTGCAGAATTTTCTTGGTATGACCTACCGGTATTAGCGGGGTTATTGATTGCGGGGGCCAGCCTGTTGTTTTTTATGGCCGTCGGCTGGGGGCGTATTTGGTGTGGTTTTGCCTGCCCTCAATCAATCTGGACTTGGATCTTTATCCGCATTGAAGATTGGACCGAAGGGCGCGCCGCACTACGATCAAAATCTGAAGAAAAATCCCTAACCGGTATTCGACTGGTTCGACGCGTTCTGAAACATGCTCTTTGGCTTCTCGTTTCAGTCGCTACAGCGATTACGTTTAGCGGTTATTTCGTCCCTATCGAGCAGCTTCTGCAATCGATCTTCAGCTTGGAAGCTTCGCTCTTTGTATTTACGTGGATTATCTCCATGGCACTGCTCACTTACTTCAATGCAGGCCTTGTCCGCGAAAAAGTCTGTTTGCATATGTGTCCCTACTCCCGTTTCCAAGGGGTAATGTTTGACGAGGATACACGTACCGTCGCTTATAACTCGCTACGCGGAGAACCACGTACCCACCTTCGCGGTAAAGAAGATAATCCTGGCGATTGTATCGACTGTGGTATCTGCGTGCAGGTTTGCCCTACTGGAATAGACATTCGAGATGGGTTACAAGCCGCATGTATCGATTGCGGTGCCTGTATTGATGCCTGTGATAACGTCATGACTAAGTTAGGTCGACCAACTGGACTCATTGAGTTTTATTCTGAAAAACAGCTACAAGCTATTGAGACGAATACACCGAAAGAAGCACCGCCGAAACAACCAATCCTGCGCCCAAGATTGATTGCTTATATGACCATTCTGATTATTACCGTATGGGGTGTTGTTTACGGTATGCATAACCGCACAGAGTTGTTAATTGAAGTAGCTAGGGAACGTGGTCAGCTTTACCAAGTGGTAGGTAATGAGGTCTGCAATAGTTACCAAATCGAGTTGGAATCCTTCTTGCCTGATTTGAAACAGCTCTCTGTTAGCGTTCAAGGTGTGGATAGCGATCAGCAGTTCAAACTTAAAGGTCCTGCAAAAATCGAGCTAAACCAACAAAATGCGATCAAGATTTATCAAGTCTGTGCGGTACCGAGCAACTTAGATAAAAGCACGCAGATCCAGTTTAATTTTAGAAACGAGACTTTCTATACCTATAAAGCGAGTACTTTCCTTACTCCCTAATGTAGGACAACCTCTTCGATCATAATCAGGTGAATTTTAGGGTGCCTACCAACCCTACCCCACAGCGGTTGGTAGGATCTACAGTTCGAGAGGGCCTGATTATGATTTTCCCCAATTGCCGGTAATCACTGCCGGCAATTTTTTTATTTTGTTCAAACTACCCTTCAGCTAAACGTTCTTTTTTCTGACGTGACAGACGTTTGATTTCGTACTCGCGCTTAGATGCACTGGAACGATCAATATGTTCCTCTTGCCAATAAAGTGATACTGGCCTGCGTACCCTTGTGTATTTAGCCCCGCCCACCAGCTCGCCATTATGCTGGCGAATGCGACGTTCAAGATCTGTCGTGATACCTGTGTATAGGGTTTCATCCGCACAACTCAGAATATACACATACCAATTGCTCTCTTTATCCTTCAAAAATTCACTCTCACTCTAAACACATAACCTAAGCAGTATATTTTCCCCATGAGTTTCTTAAAACCAGAAAAGCATTCAAACACAAGACGGCTATAGGAAGCACCAATGTAAGTACCTACATACACTATAGATCCAATAATACCTAAGCTTTATTTTCCCTTTCTACATAAATTAAAACAATGATTACACACAATGAAAATCTACGTAAAAACGATGTGGACAGAATCTGCTAGCTCTTTTTGCTGGAGAATCAAGTGGAAATTAACCGATTGAAAAATAAGCATTTTAAATAGTGAATAATTTTACAACAACTAACGCAAACTCCGCGCCTATGCTACTTGCAGCAAGCTACCCAAAACTTATTAAGAAAGTTATCCACAGATTTTATGTATAACTAAATATGACCGCCATCGGTTTATTCTCATCCCTAAAAATACTTCTACGAATAACTGCTAGTCTAAAAATAACTGGATCATTTGTTTATAAAGGCATAGCGATGAAACAAACAACCTTAAGCGCTGACTGGCAAAGCTGGGTCGAGGAAAATAGAGCTCGTAACTGTGACCTTGATGAGATGGTTGAGATTCTCAAACAAAATGGGTTTAGTAGTGAAACTGCTATGAGTGCCGTTTATAAGCAACAAGACAAGGCTAATTCATCACCAAAACCACTATTTACTGGAATCGTTTTCTACACAAGCAGAGCGATGGTGCTCATCTCTCTGTTGTTTAAGATAGAAAACTTAGCTAAGGGAGCTACTTCCATTTGTTGGGTGTAGGAGGAGATAAAAAGAAAAACCTTTAAAAATCAGTCTTTTCTTTGTACTCGCACAAATCTTCGATTAGACAAGAACCGCATTTAGGCTTTCGAGCAACACAGGTATAACGACCATGTAAAATGAGCCAATGATGCGCATCGATCAGAAACTCTTTTGGAACAAAACGCATAAGCTTCTGTTCAACTTCATTCACGTTTTTACCTGGTGCTATCTTAGTACGGTTTGAGACCCGAAAAATGTGAGTATCTACAGCCATGGCTGGCTGACCAAAAGCGGTATTTAAAACCACATTTGCTGTTTTACGCCCTACACCAGGCAGCGCTTCTAAATCAGCACGGTTATCTGGTACTTCTGACCCATGCTTGTCGACCAAGGCCTTACAGGTCTTGATCACATTCTCAGCTTTAGTGTTAAACAAACCGATGGTTTTAATATATTCCTTTAAACCATCTACACCCAAGGCATAGATCGCCTCTGGAGTATTCGCTATGGGGTAAAGCTTGCGAGTTGCTTTGTTCACGCCCACATCCGTCGCCTGAGCAGAAAGGATAACGGCAATCAGAAGTTCAAATGGGGAGCTGTATTCTAGCTCAGTCGTAGGATGAGGGTTATCTTCACGCCAACGGGTGAAGATTTCGTGCCTTTTTTGCTTGTTCATTACTAAATATCTTGAAGTGCTTTAGTTGTAATCACCGAAAAGACTGACCCAATTACGGCCGCTCTGTTTAGATTTGTAGAGCGCCTGATCAGCTTCTTCTAGCCATTGCGTAGGCGTTTGTTGCTCGTAATTTAGCTCAGAAACACCCAAGCTAATGGTAACTTTTAATTGATGTTCGGCATAAGGCACAACGAGGCTCTCTATACGAGAACGTAGGCGCTCAGCAAAGATCATAGCATTTTCACCATTCGTACCCGTCAAAATCGCTCCAAACTCTTCACCGCCATAACGCCCTAGAAAATCGGTTTTACGCGCCTGATCTTTTAAAGCTTGAGCCACAGCACGAATGATTTCATCGCCGGCTTGATGCCCATAGGTATCGTTCACTCGTTTGAAGTGGTCGATATCAAACATCACTAAACTACTAACTTCCTGACTGCGATTGAAGCGCTCAAACTCTTGATTAAGGCACTCTTCCCAATAGCCTCGATTGTTTAAGCCGGTTAACCGATCTTCTCGGCTTAACGCTTTTAACTGATCGTTAGCCTGCTGCAATTCGATCTGACCAACCGCCGTATCTGTTACGTCATAAATCAAGATACCAACATGATCCACTTCACCAGTGGGTGACGTTAGCGGGATCAAAGTAACATTTTGATACATGAATGGCGCACTGCCTGTAATCGGGCGATTACTCTTGAAATGGAACAGATAGGGTCGTTGTTCCCAAGAGATATAAGCAGGGTTCTTTAACAGAAAAACTGACTCTAATTTTTGCTTTAACCAACGACAAGGAAGCTCAGGAAATTTAGCAAATATAGAATGATCTGCTAGCTTGACTCCGGATATACCTGAATGGTTTTCCATAAAACCATTCCACAGCTTAATAAGGCCCGCTCGATCAACAACCACCAAGCCCACTTCAAGGTTTTGAATCAGCCCTAAAGTCCAATGTAACTCATCGATCTCTTGGAAATTCTGACTATTCATTCAAAATAACTCGCAATCTTCTGTAGTACAGGTAAGGAATCAGGGGTAAAC
Organism: Neptuniibacter sp. QD37_11; assembly: GCF_047778105.1. NCBI lineage: Bacteria > Pseudomonadati > Pseudomonadota > Gammaproteobacteria > Oceanospirillales > Oceanospirillaceae > Neptuniibacter > Neptuniibacter sp. QD37_11. The sequence continues at coordinate 2,723,289 of NZ_CP180552.1, forward strand.
GCCAAAATCAGCTCACACTGAAAGTCATATTCAGGTAGCTGATAATCAACTGAAATAGTCATGGTTTGGCCTAAAGATCCTACTTGATCACAAACCCTTTCAACATCATGCAAAATACTAGGGGTTGCTCGACTAAATACAAGGTCCAACTGTTGCGCAAAACCAGAAATAAATGCACCAACAAGTGCATTCGCAAGTGACATTAATAAATCAGATTCTGAATATTCCCCATTCTCTGTCATCCCCATCAGCCTTGCCACACGGTCTAAATTACCCGTTTGCAGCAATAACAATGCCTCACCTGCTACACCCGAGCCAATAAAGCCCTGACTAATGAGTTCATGCTGATTATCTGACGCAATCTTAAGCTGATTCGCTAGTTCTGAAGTTGCAACCATTTTCACAACAGGAATAGGCAGATGGACGAAAGTCTTTAATAAACTGCCTAGCATACTGCCCGCTTGGCCCATCGCAACATTGGCGATCTCTTGATAATACTCAGGCAAAGCAAGCGGAGTGTCGATCTGCTCTTCAACAATGACTGGATGTTCCAGCTCGCTTAACAAACCAAAACGTTGGAGAACTTCAGAGATCACCTCTGGAGATGTGGGCTTTTTGATAAAAGCCAGTGCACCTAACTCTTCTACCCTTGATTGCGCTTCCGGCTGAATATCACCGGAGACAACTATCACCATTGTGGGAAGATCATCTTGGCGGATACGCTCAAGCGCCTGATAGCCATCCATAATTGGCATGGTTAGATCAAGGAATAGAATATCACCCTTGCCGGCTCTAATTGCTTCAAGCCCTTCTAGACCATGTTCAGCAAACGTTACTTCGACATTCCACCCACGAAGAGCGGATGCCATTTGTTTACGTGCTAAACGGGAATCATCACAAATAACTACAGGAACAGGCTGGCTCACAATCCTTCCTAAAGAATAATAACCAAGGAAAACAGTAAGCTAACAGCCTAATGTATGCCTTAGCAGAAAACAATTCTGCTAAGGCAATAGAAAGGAAATAAACGAGATTTAAGGTTTGTTTATTTTTGACTTAGGATCTGGAAAGAGTTTGCCATCGTTTCAAATTCAGGGAGCTCTTTGTCAAAGAAATACAACGCTGGCGATTTATAGCTTAAAATGTAGAGACTTTTTTCCATAATGGTGCCGTAGACCAGCACCTTAAAAACTAAGCCGTTGGGGTTAGTTACATTTAATGTCAATTTAAACCCATCATTTCCATTAATATCCATAGGAACTAATTGGTTTTTCTCAACCGTTAAACCAGATTGTTGTGCTTTGAGGTTTTCTACGAAATGATCCGCGACCTCATTCACTAGAGTATCAGACTTTAATTTCACATCGATAAATTCAAAAGGCTTGTCTAAAGAGCTTTCACGAAAGTTTACCCATTGAAGTGCAGGCCCCTCTTTTGTTAATACAATAGTGTTTTCTTTGGAATCATTGTATTCAACCCACCCTCCAGGGATAGTTACTTCAAAATCTTTGCCTTTATTTTGTACAGTAGACTGCGTCTCTGGCAAGCGTGTAAAGACTTGGCACCCCGCTAGTACAAACATTAAACTAAGGATGACTAACTTCTTCATAATACGATTCCTTTCTTACTGCATTTTCTTTAAATAGTATTCCGCAAAGGCTGTATCAGCCGTGGCAGATGCAAATTTTAAATATTGTTCTAAATGATTTTTGGCTAATTCATTTTGTTTACGTTTAATAAAATGAAAACCAAGTGCTTTATGTGCCTCAGCAAACTGCGGTTTCTTTTCGACTTCAGCAATCAATAGCTGTTCCGCCTTATCAGAACTGGCATCATCTGCCTTCTTTAGTAACGCTAGTGCCTTCAGAAAGTTTAACCTATCCTGATAGATTCTTTCCGCACCTTGGTCTTCCAAGGTAGCTAATACAGCATTAACTCGACCTGCCGCTAACTTTTCCTTTATAACTGGCACTCGGATTCCACCAACAATTGATTGATAGCGTTCAAAGCCAATCTCACCTTTGGTTTGATCAGTTAAATCGGCATTTAATGTTTTAAAGTTACCAATACGCTCTTGCAGCTTAGGGTGACTTGCAAAAAAGTAAGGCTCATCAATATCGTTAGCTTTGACTTCACGAGCTAGAATTTCAAAAGCTCTGGTTGCTTCAGATGTTGCATAGCCTGCCTTTCTCAAACGTTCAAAACCCAAATTATCAGCTTCCGTTTCATGCTCTTGTGAATAACCACTTATAGAGTTCATCGCAACAAGTTGACCAGCAAGCGGGATACCAATCATAGAAACAGCAAGCGCCCACCCCTGACTATTCTGGTTATAAATTCTCTGCTTAGCACTGTGTTTTTGTAAAAAGTGAATGCCTTCATGGGCTAGAACAGAAGCAATTTGAGCTTCATTTTCCAATGAAGCCAGCATACCCAAATTGATATAAATACTTCCATTAGGCAAAGCGAAGGCATTTAAAACTGGTGCACGATGTAAATCGACTTTAATGTGCCCTTTAAATTCCGGGTAAAGACGATCCATGATTTCCTGCAAATAAACTTTTATTTTTGGAAGATCTGGAATTTGTCGCCCTTTCTGCATTGCAGTATCAAACTTGTCAGCCTGAAACCAAAGGCGATTCTCACCTTTGGTTTTAGCCTCAATTTCATCACCCGCCTCAAAGGACTTTATGTTAGTCGCCTTGCACCCCACCATTAGGAATACAAAACAACATAACAACACATGACGCCACATATTACTTTTCCGCTAACTGCACTACGGTTTTACCGACCGACTCCGCAGGTAGGGTTTCTAAAGCCTTAGTCACTGCTTGAGATACTTGCTCTTCTTCCAAGAAACCAACTTCTTGAGAGAATACAAAGTTGTTCCACACCACATTGCCGGTCTCTGTTTCGACAATACCGACAGTCAGGTACGAAAATCCCATCGGGATACCAACACCAAACAGGGCTGCTGCAATCATAGCAGCCTTCCGACCACCGGTACTGATATAGTCCTGCCCAGATACAAACACAGCGTAATCAACATTGTATTTATTCTTTAAGAACGAAAGTCCCGGCCCTAATGTCGTTTTTGTTTTAAGTTCATCATGCTTCCAAGCTGGAAAGCGACTTCTAATGATTTCGGAATCAACAACAGGATAATAAAGTTGAGTATATTGCTCTAACAGGTTTTCCTCTTCATCTGTTAAAGCAGGCTTATTAATCATATGAAAGCGTTCAAATGCTCCAAACTCTTTGTTAACCGCTTTATCGACTAACTTGGTTCCTGTCTCAGTCCATTCTGGAACTTCTTCCGAGTCACTGACTCCTAGTTCGAATATCTGAACATCGGCAGAGGTAACCAATAATTGGTGGGTATCTTTTGATTGTAAGGAACTTTCTAGTTGCTCGTGCTGACCTTTGTGAACAGACGTAACACAGCCTGAAAGCTTGAGAACACAAAGAAAAACTGAGAGGAATTGCAGTAAGCTAAACTGCTTGGAATTAAGGTATGCCATTAGCCCCATCCTTGAAACATTTCAGAAAATGGGGCAATGATACGGATTATTTATTTAGGTTTTCAATAGGCAATTTGCCTAACCTGTAATACGAACACGTTCAGGTTTAGTCCCTTCATCAGGCGTCTGCTGAGCCAAACGCTCTTTTGCACGGGCATCAATGATGTTTTTAAGCGCAATTAATAAACCCATGCCAACAAAGGCACCTGGTGGTAAAACGGCAAACAGGAAACCAGTGTAGTCATCAACAACGGTAATTTTCCAATCAGCTGCCATTGGACCAAATAGCAGATGCATATCGCTAAATAGCGTACCTAAACCTAGTAATTCGCGCATCGCACCTAAGATCACCAATACTGCGGTGAAGCCAAGCCCCATCATTAAGCCATCTAACAAAGACTCTTTAACAGGGTTCTTACATGCAAAAGCATCAGCACGCCCCATAATGGCACAGTTAGTTACAATCAATGGGATAAAAATACCTAAGATTAGGTATAACTCGTAAGTAAATGCCTTCATCAATAACTCAATTGCAGTAACAAATGAGGCAATGATCATTACAAAGATCGGAAGACGAACAGAATCGGGTACAAATTTACGGAACGCCGATACCGTGAGGTTAGAACCCAGTAATACCAGAATACTAGCAATACCCAAACCGATAGCATTAACAACTGTACCAGTTACTGCAAGCAACGGGCATAGACCAAGTAATTGAACTAACGCAGGGTTATTGTCCCACAAGCCATCCAAAGAGATTTTCTTATAATCAGCAGCCATTAGTTAGATACCTCCTGATTGTTATCTTGCTGTTCGGGCTTAACTTCTAGCAATGCAATGCGGTTGTCTTCAAAGTAATCTAGTGCTCGACCTACCCCGTTTACGATCGCGCGTGGCGTAATCGTGGCACCGGTAAACTGATCAAACTGACCGCCATCTTTTTTAACTGCCCAAACACCGCTGTTTTCTGTCGCTTTAGCACGGCCGTTAAAACTGTAGATCCAATCAGACTTCTTGGTTTCGACTTTATCCCCTAAGCCAGGTGTTTCTTTATGCGCTAATACGCGAACACCAGCTACAGAGCCATCAGCATTGATGCCAACAATAAAACTAATATTGCCACTGTAACCATCAGGTGCAACAACCGGCAAAATAACGGCTTTAACTAAACCATCTTTGCGCGCTCGATAAGCCGTGACCGGCATTTTATGCCCTAACTCAGCGACCTGAATATCCAAAGTATCTTGTAGTAACTGATTGTCGATCGTGTCACGAGGAACGATTTCATACAGAGCTTTTGCTTTAAACTCGCGCTCGTTATCAGCAATTTTATCTTGAGTAGATGCTTGTGTAATCGCGATGACCGCCGCACAGACAACAGCAAATAAACTAATCGCAACCGTACTCGATTTAATCGCACTAAATAACTGCATTATGAGCCCCCCTTCATGCCACGCTTAGCTTTTGCATGGCCATAAGTTCGAGGCTGGGTGTATTGATCAATAAAAGGCGCTGACAAGTTCATCAGCAATACAGCAAATGCAATCGCATCAGGGTATCCCCCCCAACCGCGAATAATATAAACCAATACGCCAATACCGATACCAAAATAGATCTTGCCACGATTACTAGTTGCAGATGTTACTGGGTCCGTTGCAATAAAGAACGCACCTAGCATGGTTGCTCCCGCCGTTAGGTGGAAAAACGGTCCAGCAAACGAAGATGGATCAATAATATGAAACAGCGTTGATATAACCGCTAGCGAACCTAACACAGCCATAGGCGTGTGGATGGTAAAAACTTTACGGTAAATTAAGAAGATACCACCCATCAGATAAGCAGCACTTACTGCATGCCACGCACCCATCCCTTCAGATAGGACAGGAACCGAGCGCCAGACTTCCTCTGTTGTTAATCCACTACGATGGCGCATGGCATCAAGCGGTGTCGCACCGGTGTAAGCATCTATTAGCGCAGGATCAACCGATCCAAAGATCACACCAAGTGTTTGTCCAAAACTTAGGACATTCCAGCTTCCTTCTGGGCCATTGAGCACAAAAGGCTCTGTCCAACTCGTCATCTGTACAGGGAAAGAAACCAGCAGCAACGCATAAGCAACCATTGCTGGGTTGAAAGGGTTCTGCCCCAGACCACCATACAAGTGCTTAGCAATCACAATAGCGACGAATACACCGACCATTGTCACCCACCATGGCGCAAATGGAGGTAAGGCTAGACCTAACAGCAACGCCGTAACGATTGCACTGTAGTCTTTTAGGTAAAAACCTAATGGGCGCTTACGTAGTTTAACTATGGCAGCTTCAAAACCTACTGCAAGCAAACATGCCCAGATAACATTGATTAAGGTGCCCCAACCAAAAAAGAACGTCATCGCAGCCAAACCAGGTAAGGTTGCGAGTATCAATAAACGCATTACATCAGCCGTACTGCTGGCCTTATGTAAATGGGGGGAGCTAGTGCGTATTAACGCCATCTGCTAACAAATCCTTAATCGCTAAAACGACTTAACGTCTGGTTTAATTTCTCTGCTTCTTGTTGAGCGGCTACTAACTGCTCTTCCATAGTAGGCAGATCATCAACATTATCTTCTCGAGCTTTAGTTAACGCTCTTTCCGCTTTGGTAACGGCCGCGCGAGCCATCGCAGCATCAATCTTTAACTGTTTAAGATCGATACCCTCTCCTGCAGCTTTCTCTATCAGCTGAATTTCATAAGCATCAAACGCCCCTTTAGCTTCATCGTGCAACTTAGTTAAACGCTGCACTTCTGCTTCCAACTCAGCTTGATCCGATTCTTCTGCATCATCTAAAGCATTCTGCGCCTTCTTCAGCTTGGTACGCATAATGGAAACATTCTGCTTCAAAGCTTTAGGGTCAACAGGTTCTGATTTTGCAGGCTCTTCTAACTCACCACCTGCTTGTAGATATTCCTGCTTCAGCTCTTCATGCTTACCACGCAGTTTTTCCACACCGGCTTTCATCTTCTCAGCCGCTGGGCTACCAGATTGAATCGCTTTGTCTAAAGCAACTTGAGCTTTATCTACTTTGGCCTGCATTGCATCCATATCAGCTTTAAGCTCATCTAGATTAACTGCTGGAGCGACAGGAGCAGCCGCAGAAGCTAGAACCGCTTTATCATATTCAGCTTTAGCTTCTTCGTATTTACCTTGCAGCTTCTCGACACCGGCTTTCATTTTTTCAGCCGCTGGGCTGCCAGATTCAATCGCTTTATCTAAGGCAATTTGAGCTTTCTTAACTTTGGCCTTGATAGCCTCCATATCTTCTTTAAGCTCATCTAGATTGACTGCAGGGGCTACGGGTGCAGAGGTTGGCGTTTGAGCCGCCTTATCATATTCAGCCTTAGCTTCTTCGTATTTACCTTGAAGCTTCTCTACACCTGCTTTCATTTTTTCTACAGCTGGGCTACCTGAAGCAATAGCTGCATCTAAGGCTTTTTGCGCTTTTCCCACCTTAGCCTTCATTGCAGCCATATCAGCTTTCAGCTCATCTAGATTAACAGCTGGAGCTACAGGTACAGAGGCTGGCGCTTGAGCTGCTTTATCATATTCCGCTTTAGCTTCTTCGTATTTACCTTGAAGCTTTTCTACACCCGCTTTCATTTTTTCTACAGCAGGGCTGCCTGAAGCAATAGCGGCATCCAAAGCTTTTTGCGCTTTTTCAACTTTGCCCTGCGCTGCATCCATCGTCTCTTTTAGCTCAGCTAAATTAACCGCTGGTTGTGTCGGCGCTGGTGCACCGCCAGATTCAGCTTGATCATACGCAGTTTGAGCCGCTTCAGTTTTAGCTTTCTGTTCAGCAACTTTGGCTTTAAGCGCTTCGAGATCACCATCACCAGACTCTTCGGCTTTGGCTAGCGTTTTTTCAGCTTGCTTCAACTTGGTTCGAGCAACGGCTGCATTGGTTTTAAGCTGTTTAACATCTACAACTGGTGCAGACGCGCTCGCTGGATTCTGAGCCTGATCGTAGGCCTCTTGTGCAGCCTTAGCTTTCGCTTCTAGCTCAGTCACGGTTTGACGTAACTGCTCAATACCATCTAACCCTTTAGACTCAGCATTTTCTAGTGCTTTCTGTGCTTTCTTCAGTTTGGTACGCGAGACTGCAGCAGCTGTTTTAAGCGCTTTAATATCTGGCTCACCCGATGGTTTAGCAGCTTCAGCAGTTTTACCTGACGCTAGTTTGTCTTTCTTAACTGCTTGCGCCTTCGCAGCTTCTTCTGCTCGTTGTTTACGACGCAGTTCTTTCTCTAACTTCTCTTGCTCCAAGCGAGCCTGACGAGCTTCGAAACGCTGACGTGCATGATCTGCTTTACGCTGCTCAGCTTCTTCTGCGCGGATCTCAGATTTAGCAAAACGGTAGTACTGTACCAACGGGATATTACTTGGACAGACATAAGAACAAGCACCACACTCTATACAATCAAATAAGTTATGGTGTTTGGCTTTTTCAAACTCTTTACCTTTCGCAAACCAATGCAATTGTTGCGGTAGTAACTCAGCAGGACATACCTGCTCACACATACCACAACGGATACAAGGGTTCGCTGCCGGTGCAGGCGGCATTTCGTCGTAAGTTGCGGCAATAACACAGTTGGTGGTTTTGATCATCGGGATAGATTGACTATCCACGGTATAGCCCATCATTGGACCACCAATAACTAAACGATAAAGCTCAGACTGACGTACTTCAGCAGCTTCCAACAAGCTTTCTAGTGGAGTACCGATCAATGCACGCATATTATGCGGATGACCTAAAGCGTCGCCTGTAACCGTCACAACACGGGAGATCAGAGGTACACCGTTATAAACAGCATCATAGATAGCAGAAGCTGTACCTATGTTTTGGCATACGATACCGACATCGGCAGGGATCTTTCCGCTTGGAACTTCGACACCTGTCAGCAGCTTAATCAACTGCTTTTCACCGCCCGATGGATAAACAGTTGGAACAACGACAATATCAATATCTTGCTTGGATTCTGCTACAGCAAGCTCGAGCGCACGGATAGCCTGAGGCTTGTTATCCTCAGTGCCAATCATAATGTGATGCGGTTTTAACAGGTGCGCGATAACCTCAATACCTTTGACGATGTCGTCTGCACGTTCACGCATCAACATATCGTCAGCAGTGATATAAGGCTCGCACTCCATCGCGTTGATAATCAACGTATTAACAATATGATCATCACCCAGATGAAGTTTCACATCGGTTGGGAAACCTGCGCCACCCATACCACTGATACCGTGATAGCGGATAAAATCGATCAACTCTTGTTTATTGATCGCCGTATAGTCTTCCAGACCTTTATGATCGCACCACTCATCTAAACCGTCGGTTTTAATCACCACACACGGGGCTGACATACCGGACATATGCGGTACAGGGCGAGACTCAATAGCCTCTACTACACCAGAGCTCGGCGCATGAACGCTAACACTTATGCGACCTGCTGCCTCAGCAATAACCTGACCTTTAAGCACTCGATCACCAACGGATACAACAAGCTCTGAAGGCGCACCGATATGCTGTGATAAGGGTACAACAAGCTGTTCAGGGATTGGCGCTATCTGAATCTGACCGCCGGTAGACTGATGCTTATTTTCAGGTGGGTGCACACCACCGTGGAAAGAATGCTTAGTACTCACGCTGCACCTCTCTCCACAACTTCACCACGCTGATCCGTTGCAATAAGTTGAACACCCGGCTTAGGCATATCCCACTTCCACGTTTGTAACGTGGTTTCAACTGGTAACATATCAATACAATCTACTGGGCAAGGCTCTACACAAAGGTCACAACCTGTGCATTCAGATGTAATAACCGTGTGCATCTGCTTAGCTGCACCTAAAATGGCATCAACTGGGCACGCCTGAATACATTTAGTACAACCGATACATTCATCTTCACGGATATAAGCTACAGCTTTAACGGGCTCTTCTTCCGCGCCACCTTCAAGAGGAATCGCTTCCACATCCAGAAGGTCGGCTAAAGTTTCTACTGTGCTTTGGCCACCTGGAGGGCATTTATTAATTGCGTCACCCTCTGCAATTGCCTCTGCGTAAGGACGACAACCAGGGTAACCACACTGACCACACTGGGTCTGCGGCAAAATACTGTCGATTTGATCGACTAGAGGGTTACCTTCAACTTTGAAGCGTACTGAGGCAAATCCCAATAGCAAACCAAAAGCTAAAGCTAAGCCTAAGAGAGCTAATACGGCGATGATTACGATATCCACGGTCGGCTCCTAAATCTGTACCAGACCGGTGAAGCCCATAAATGCCAAGGACATCAGACCAGCAGTCACCATACCGATCGCAGCCCCCTGAAATGGCATAGGGACATCAGCCACCGCAATACGCTCACGCATTGCAGAGAAAAGAATCAAAGCAAGTGAGAAGCCGATTGCAGCGCCAAAACCGTAAACAATAGAATCAATAAAGCCATTCAGCTTTTTGATATTTAGTAACGCAACCCCTAGAACTGCACAGTTAGTGGTAATCAACGGCAAGAAGATACCTAACACTTTGTACAAAAGCGGGCTGGTTTTACGAACAACCATCTCAGTGAACTGTACAACAACCGCTATCACTAAGATAAATGTAATCGTTTGCAGATACTCTAACGCAAGAGGCTGCAGGAGATATGTGTACGCAAGATAACTACATACGGACGACAGAGTCAGTACAAACGTGGTCGCCAAGGACATACCCATCGCGGTTTCCAGCTTATTGGAAACCCCCATAAATGGACACAATCCAAGGAATTGAACCAGTACAAAGTTGTTTACCAGCACAGTGCTGATAACAATCAGAAGATATTCTGTCATAAGATCCGTATAGCTATCGAAACCTACCCCTAAAAGAAAATTAGTAAAATCTAATCTTACTATCTCTTATAAGGTTTCGGTATAGCGATATTCTGATTTAAAACAATAAACCGGGAGATCAAGCTCCCGGTTTTTCCATTCGAGAATGGTCTTTTATTTCAATAGCTCTAGTGCGCTTGCTAGTTTCTCAACGTCAGTAGACCCCTGAAGTTGATCAACGTTCAACGCAACTGCACCTTCAACTGCATCGTCAGTTTCAAGCAGAGAAATAAGACCTGCTTGATTTAGAACAGCAGACGCATTCTGAGCACCGCCCTGAAGTTGTTCAGCGTTAAGCGCTACAACTGCACGACCTTGTTCGAACAATACTGACTCTAGGCTAAACAATAGTGTTTGACGCTGTTCAGCACTACCACCAGCGATAGTCGCTGTAGCAGCCTGCTGACCGAAACGAATTGTACGATCAGATGTTGTAACTGCAGAAGCACTAACTAGCTTAGATTCCAGATCAGTCTGCTCATCACCACCCTCGATGATCATACCCGCAGCAACAGTTGCATTAGTTAGACGATCAACGATGATGAAAGAACCTGTACCATGGTGAGCACGGTAATCATCAGCAACAACTGGACGCTCTAGCGTAATCTCACAACGTGCGATTTCGTTTAGCTCTAGAGAGTCAGCAGCAGACTGTTCTAGGGTATTAACGTCTACACGGTGACGAACGTTACTGATACCACCAGCAATACGCGTAGTGTTCAGTTTAACTTCGTACTGACGACCTTTCTGCAAAGGTTCCTCAGACATCCATACGACCATGGAGTCAAAACGGTTTGTTGTTTCTGGAACATCGTTGCTGTGAACAAGAATATCGCCACGAGAGATATCAATCTCATCTTCCAAAGTTAGCGTTACTGCCATTGGTGGAAATGCTTCTTCAATTTCACCTTCGTAAGTAACAATCGACTTAACCTTGCTGGATTTACCAGAAGGCAGCACAGTTACTTCGTCGCCTGGGCGAACGATGCCGGAAGTCAAAGTACCGCAGTAACCGCGGAAGTCTAGGTTAGGACGGTTAACGTACTGCACAGGAAAACGTAAGCTATCGAAGTTTTGGTCGTTAGCCAGCTCAACTGTTTCCAGTGTTTCCATCAATGGCTCGCCTTTAAACCAGCTCATTGGTTCAGAAGGTGTTACAACGTTATCACCCTTCAATGCAGAAATCGGTACAAACTGAATATCAGGCAGATCTAGCTGCTTAGAGAACTCAAGGTAATCAGCTTTGATCTCTTCAAAACGCTCTTCACTGAAATCAACTAGGTCCATTTTGTTGATAGCAACAATAGTGTGCTTAATACCTAGTAGAGAAACGATAAAGCTGTGACGTTTAGTCTGAACCTGTACACCGTGACGTGCATCGATAAGGATGATCGCAAGATCACAGGTAGATGCACCTGTTGCCATGTTACGTGTGTATTGCTCATGGCCCGGAGTATCCGCGATAATGAACTTACGCTTAGATGTAGAGAAGTAACGGTAAGCAACGTCGATAGTGATACCTTGCTCACGCTCTGCTGCAAGACCATCAACTAGAAGCGCAAGGTCAAGCTCTTCACCAGCATTACCAACACGCTCATTATCCTTCTGGATAGCAGCAAGCTGATCTTCATAAATCATTTTAGAGTCATGTAGTAGACGGCCAATCAATGTAGATTTGCCGTCATCCACGCTACCACAAGTCAAAAAACGTAATAGCTCTTTGTTCTCGTGCTGGTGCAGATATGCTTGGATATCAGATTCAATCAGTTCGCTTTGGTGACTCATTTTTTTCCCCTTAGGAAAGCGGCAAGCTGGTCATTTAGATAGCTTGTCGCTGAATATTCTTTTCAATATGGATGTAAGGTGTGGCCTATAAACTCATACCGCCACGTTTCTAAGTAGAGTTCTAGAAATAACCTTCCATCTTTTTCTTCTCCATCGAACCAGAACTATCATGGTCGATCGCACGGCCCTGACGTTCAGAAGTCGTTGTCAGCAACATCTCCTGAATAATGTCCGGCAAAGTTGCCGCGTCAGATTCCACTGCACCTGTTAGTGGGTAGCAGCCAAGAGTACGGAAACGTACGCTCTTCATTTCTGGCACTTCGCCCTCTTCCAATGGCATACGCTCATCATCAACCATGATCAACATACCATCGCGCTCAACCACTGGGCGCTTAGCAGAATAGTAAAGAGGAACGATAGAGATATTTTCTAGATAGATATACTGCCAGATATCCAGTTCAGTCCAGTTAGATAGAGGGAATACACGGATACTTTCACCTTTATCTACACGTGTGTTGAACACGTTCCATAGTTCAGGGCGCTGGCTCTTTGGATCCCAACGGTGATTCTGGTCACGGAAAGAGAATACACGCTCTTTCGCACGAGATTTTTCTTCATCACGACGAGCACCACCAAACGCAGCGTCAAACTGGTATTTGTCTAGAGCCTGCTTAAGTGCTTGAGTCTTCATGATATCAGTGTGCTTTGAAGAGCCGTGAGTAAACGGACCTACCCCCATATCAACACCTTCTTGGTTGATATGAACTAGCAGCTCCATACCCGCTTCTTTTGCCATCTTGTCACGGAATTCAATCATCTCTCTGAATTTCCATGTAGTATCAACATGCAAAAGAGGGAAAGGAGGTTTACCTGGCGCAAACGCTTTACGTGCAAGATGAAGCATTACCGCTGAATCTTTACCTACAGAGTAAAGCATAACTGGGTTATCAAACTCAGCTGCCACTTCACGGATGATATGGATACTTTCAGCTTCAAGCTGCTTAAGGTGCGTCAAACGGTGTTCAGGCAAAGCACTCATTAGAAAATACTCTCTTTATATAAACAGTTTGGATACCAAGCATGACCACCTCCCGCAGAAGCCTACATAAAAGGTCGAATTAATATACCTAGCTATCCTATAATGCGGCGCATTATCGCAGCCCTCTCAATAAAACGCAAAAGAATATATAATTACTTTTTTATAGCCTTTAGCTATATAAGATAACCTATCTATTACTTTTCAAATTGTTACCTCTCGTTATCACCAAAAGAAATAACAAGATTCCCAATTATTATTTTGAGTTATAACAAACCTCCTTTATCATGCCGCCAGTTTATTCTTGGACAGGTCTATCTATGGAACTTGCGTACAGTTTTGCAGGATTAGTTGTTGGCTTTATCGTCGGCCTCACCGGTATAGGTGGTGGTGCTTTGATGACGCCTATCCTGATTGTTGTATTCGGAATTCCGCCAGTTACAGCTGTAAGCACCGATTTACTGTATGCAGCGGTTACAAAATTCGGCGGTACTTTCTCTTATGCAAGAAAGAAACTTATCGAGTGGAAAGTCGTTCTTCTTTTATTACTAGGCAGTATTCCTGGCAGTTTGCTAACCCTAAGCTACCTAAAAGGTCTAGATGGACTAGAACAAATAGAACACATAATGAACATGACGCTAGGCGTATCATTAGTGTTAACGTCCATCGCTGTATTCTTGCGTAATCAAATTCGCAATCAAGCCATGAAATGGCAGCATACATCAGCAGCAAGCCACGCAAAAAAATGGCGTCCCGCTATTACGGTGTTGATGGGTATTCTACTGGGAGGTCTGGTAACATTGTCGTCAGTTGGCGCAGGGGCCCTTGGTACAGCTATTTTAATTTTATTGTATCCACGTATGAGTATGCCAACCATCGTGGGTTCCGACCTAGTTCATGCGGTAGTGCTTACATCAGTTGCAGGCGCAGGTCATTATGGAATGGGCAATGTCGATCTTAGCCTGCTCCTATACCTATTAATCGGCTCTTTGCCGGGTGTATTTGTGGGTAGCCATCTCGGCACACGATTATCACCAAAAATTATGCAGCCTATTATGGGCTCAATATTATTAGCCATCGGTCTGCGCTTCGTAATCGCAGGTTAAAACCCGAAAAGTGAGGTGTTGCACCCGATTAAGGGTCCAACAAGGGAAAAGTTATGTATCAGTATAACTCTGTCGACCAGAAACTGGTTGACGAACGTGTTGAGCAATTTAGAGATCAGACTCGCCGCTTCCTAGCAGGCGAACTGCCAGAAGATGACTTTCTAGCACTACGTCTGATGAACGGTTTGTATGTACAACGTCACGCGCCAATGCTGCGTGTAGCGGGTCCATACAACATGTATAACTCAACCCAATTCCGTAAACTGGCTCATATCGCACGTACTTATGACAAGGGCTATGCGCACTTTACTACGCGTACTAACCTGCAGTTTAACTGGCCGAAGCTAGAAGAAGTGCCTGATATTCTTGCTGAGCTTGCTGAAGTTCAGATGCACTCGATTCAAACGTCTGGTAACTGTATCCGTAATACAACGACGGATCAGTTCGCAGGTGTAATCCCAAATGAGATTGAAGATTCTCGTCCGTACTGTGAAATCATTCGTCAGTGGTCATCACTTCACCCTGAATTTGCGTATCTACCTCGTAAGTTCAAGATTGCGATCTCTTCTTGCGCAAATGACCGTGCAGCAACACAAGTTCATGATATCGGTCTTCACATCGTTAAAAACGATGCTGGCGAAGTTGGTTTTGAAGTACTTGTAGGTGGTGGCCTTGGCCGTACTCCTATGATCGCTAAGCAGATCAATCCGTTCCTAGCTAAGGAAGATCTACTTTCTTACCTAGAAGCTATCATCCGTGTTTACAACATGAATGGTCGCCGCGATAACAAATACAAAGCACGTATCAAAATTTTGGTACAAGCTGTAGGTATCGATAAGTTCCGCGAGCAAGTTGAGGAAGAGTGGGCGCACATTCGTGACACTGACCTTAAACTACCAATGGAAGAGATCGAGCGCGTAAAAGCATTCTTTAAACCATTCGATTACGATGCATCAGCTGCTGCAGATACTTCACTTGAAGCTAAACTTGCAGAGAATGAAGATTTCAACACTTGGTATGAGCGTAACACTGTAGAGCATAAAGTAGATGGTTACCGCATCGCTTATGTATCGCTAAAACCATACCTAAAACCTGCTGGCGATATCACTGCTGATCAACTAGATCTAGTAGCTGATCTTGCTGACAAGTTCAGCTTCGGCGAAATTCGTGCTACTCACAACCAAAACTTGGTTTTGGCTGATGTTAAGAAAGCTGACCTATACGCAGTATGGGAAGTGCTTGCAAATGCAGATCTAGCACGTCCAAACATCGGTACACTTACAGACATGACTGTTTGCCCGGGTGGTGACTTCTGTGCTCTAGCTAATGCTCGTACTCTGGGTGTAGCAGATCAGATCAACAAGAAATTTGAAGACATGGACTTTGTTCATGACCTTGGTGATCTGAAACTGAACATGTCTGGCTGCATGAACGCTTGTTCTCACCACCACGTTGGTCACATCGGTATTTTGGGTGTGGATAAGAAAGGTGAAGAGTGGTACCAAATTACCCTAGGTGGTGATGATGGTTCTGATGCAGCATTAGGTAAGGTTATTGGCCGTGCTGTAGCTTCTGACGAAGTCGCTAACACCCTAGAAAAAGTGCTGGAAGTATACGTTCAACAGCGCTTTGAGAACGAACGTTTCATTGATACATTCCGTCGTATCGGTATTGCACCATTTAAGGAGTACGTATATGCCCCTGCTAATTAATCGTGAAGTTGTTGCTGACAACTGGACTCTGATCAACGAAGAATCACTTGATCAAACGGGTGACATCATCGTACCGCTAGCGCTTTACTTGGAAAACCAAGACGCACTTACTAACCGTGAAGGCCAAGTAGCTGTGAAAGTGAATGGTGATGACGATATCGATTTTCTAGTTGAGAACTTAGACAAATTCCCACTAGTAGCGATCGACTTCCCTGCTTTCCGTGACGGCCGTGGATTTAGTATTGCACGCTTACTTGTTCGCGCTGAGTATAAAGGTGAAATCCGTGCAACGGGTGATATTGGCCAAGACCGTTTTGCTTATCTAGAGCGTTGTGGCTTTACAGCTATTGAAGTTGCTGATGACGTATTTAAGCCTGAAATGCTTAAGTCCTTCGATGAGATGAGCAACTATTACCAAAGCGCTGCGGATAAAGTTCGCGCAGTTTATCACCAGTAATTAATAGTGACGGTGAGGTCCTATTTATGAGTGAGCAAATTACTGCAGAGCTACAAGCAAAGGTTGAAGCCGTTGCAGCTCTACTAAAAAAAGGCTATCAGGATCACGAGGGATCCCTAGTCTTCGCAAACAGCCTAGGTGCTGAGGACGTAGTTATTGCTGATCTGATCAGCAAATTCTGCCCTGAGATCAGCAACTTTGTATTGGACACAGGCCGCCTGCCAGAAGAAACACTTAAGCTTCTTGCGGACGTGCAAAAACAATATCCTAATGTAACATTTAACGTTTACTACCCAGAGGGTGCGGACGTTGAAGCTTATGTTGCAGAGAACGGTGTTAATGCATTTTACGAGTCACAAGAACTACGTAAAGGCTGCTGCTTTGTTCGTAAAATCAAGCCACTAAAGCGTGCACTTTCTGGCAACAAAGCTTGGATTACAGGCCTTCGCCGCGAACAGTCAGTCACTCGTGACGAGATCCAGTTCGAAGAGTGGGATGAAGGTAACAATATGCACAAGCTAAATCCTCTGGCGGATTGGTCAGAGAAAGAGGTTTGGGCATACATCAAAGCTAATGATGTTCCTTACAACGAACTACATGACAAACACTATCCAAGCATCGGTTGTGCACCATGCACACGCGCGATCTCTATGGGTGAAGATGTACGTTCTGGCCGCTGGTGGTGGGAAAACCCAGAAAACCGTGAATGCGGTTTACACCCAGCAACGCCGCTAAATTTCAAAAAGTAATACCTAGAGAGAGCAGGACGCTTTCTCGTACAGGAGATCCCCCTGCGCCATTCAGTAGATCTGTTTGGTGCAGGATCATCTTAATTCTAAGACGCACCATTTTTAAGCACCGAAAATATGCACGCCCCAATTCGGTGAATTAACTCCCTTTCTATACGCCCAAAACTTAAATCTACTGGTAAACTAATAGATATAAATACGGTTGGTTGCAGCTCTGTATAGCTATGCACTTGGCTTTAAATAGATAGCTATTAAACCAATCATTATTAGGCATATAGGTTGCATAACTTATTCATAAATAAAGACAACCGACCTATCAGGCATATAAAACCTGAGTCATTTTCTGGAGAGATTTTGTGGATTACCTACCGCTATTTTTTAAGCTGACCAATCAGAAAGTCTTGCTTGTAGGTGGAGGAAACATAGCCTTACGTAAAGCTAAATTACTGTGCAGAGCAGGTGCTCATGTCACCGTTATCTCTCATAAGATATGCGACGATCTACAAGACCTTTTAGATGAAAATCAAGGTACCGCGATCGTTGGTGAGTATCATACCGCCCTTTTAGATGACAAAATCTTAGTCATCGCTGCTACGGATGATAACCCACTGAACGAGCGGGTTCATTTCGATGCAGTCGAAAAGAATATTCCGGTAAATGTTGTCGATAGCCCTAAACTTTGCACCTTTGTATTCCCAGCTATTGTCGATCGCTCTCCTATCGTCATAGGCGTGTCATCTGGTGGTAGCGCACCTGTTCTTGCTCGATTGCTAAGAGCTCGATTAGAAACATGGATTCCCAAATCCTATGGTAAGCTTGCGAGTATCGCGAACCATTTCCGCGATCAGGTGAAAGAGACGTTCAGTACGGTTAACCATCGACGTGTTTTCTGGGAAAACGTGCTGCAGGGCCAAATCGCCGAAAAAGTATTCGCTGGGCGTGATGAAGAAGCGGCGAAAATGATCGCGGATAAACTTGCCAATGAAGATCCCGAACATCAGGTAGGCGAAGTTTACCTAGTCGGTGGAGGCCCTGGAGATCCGGAGTTATTAACATTTAAAGCACTACGCCTGATGCAACAAGCCGATATCGTCCTCTACGATGCGCTTGTTTCCCCAGAAGTGTTAGATCTTTGCCGTCGTGATGCCGATCTGATTTTTGTCGGTAAAAAACGTGATAATCACGCTGTACCACAAGAAGGTATCAACGAACTTCTAGTAAAGCATGCCAAACTGGGACAGAGAGTTGTACGTTTAAAAGGTGGTGATCCTTTTATCTTTGGCCGCGGTGGCGAAGAGCTACAAACTCTTAAAGAACATAATATCCCTTTCCAAGTGGTACCAGGCATCACAGCTGCTAGTGCTTGTTCAACTTTTGCGGGCATTCCGCTGACGCACAGGAACTATGCACAGTCGGTTAAATTTGTAACCGGCCAGCTTAAAAACCGTACGACCGATCTGAACTTTAACGAGTTAGTTCACCCTAACCAAACGGTCGTTTTTTACATGGGTCTACATACCTTGCCTCAACTCGCTGCTAAGATGATTGAGCATGGCAAACCGGCATCTACACCTGCAGCAATCATCTCCCGTGGGACATCAGCAGATCAAAAAGTACTGACCGGTACTTTGGAAACGCTACCTCAGCTACAAGAAGAAGCTCAACTCCCAGCCCCTGCACTGATCATCGTGGGTGAGGTTGTTGAACTACATGAAAACCTAAGCTGGTTTGGCGAAGAAGTCTTAGCTCAAAACCTAACGCCAGTTAAAGCCGAACCTTAATTTTCTATAGGAAATACGATCAAACCAGTTACCCCCAAATTCTGGGGGTAACTCTATTTACAACCCGTGGATATCTTTGGTTTAGATCGCTAAGGCCCTTGTTATATCTAGCCTCAAAGCAAATGCTGCTTTTCTAAACACTTTGCCAACAACATCACTTCCTTAGCTATTATTCAACCAGATAGACGACATTGTGAGTAAATTACAAACGAAAATCTGCACTGATATTTATCAGGGAGACGGGGCTATCGCTGACTGAGGTTATCGAGGGGATAAAAAACATAGAAGGAAGAAAGTTTGGTCACAGGCAGAATAACCTGCTTTGAGATAAGCGGTTGAGCAATAGCATGGTCAACCGCTCTTATTGAGGCTAACCGCTTACTTTTGGCTATCCATCTGCTTTTTCTTGACCTTATCAAGCAACTCTTCAGTGATACGCTCTAAGCCTTGCTGACGAGCAGCCTTCTCTACCTTATGACGAATTAGCTTACGTACAAAGAAAGGTGCTGCATCTACACGCTGTTTCGCAGCTTCGTCCCACTCTAGTTTGCCTGACATTACTTTTTACCAATTAAGAATTAAAGCCGCACATTATACGCACTCTGGCCTGAACAGAAAACAAACAATGCCTTGGGGTTTTGTTTACTGGTTTGTACTCGCTAGCCCTAGAAAAAGACTATGCTGTAGATGAATCAATAGATCAGCACTTGTCGTAAAACGCAGATATTAAGTGGAGCTTTCTATGTACCGCCTCATCTACAAAAGTGAACCCATTAGCAAAATGGATTGGGAACAAGTCCGCAACATTCTGCACCAAAGCGAGAAAAATAACGAAACAAATGAGATAACAGGTGTCTTACTGGCATCTCAACAAAACTTTCTTCAAGTAATTGAAGGTCGCTATGAATCTGTAAATAAACTTTTTATGACATTAGTGCACGATCCAAGGCATACAAATATTCAACTTATCTCTTTTGAAATAATCGACAGCCGGCTTTTTGCAGGGTGGGGCATGAAAGGCCTAGGTCTACTCGACTTTAATACCGATCAAGTCGAGCAACTAAAAGCAAAATACGGCGAAGATAAGGGAGATATTCGCTTCCCTCTCGAAGGCTGGAAAGCACTTGCTTTAATCGATGACCTTAAGATGATGCAAGCGCTCCCCGAATGGAAACAAAGCTAATTATTTCTTAAATAAACCCGGTCTAATAGCACGTTTGGATGTATCAGGCTGGTAAGCTTCTACTTGTTCACGCTTAACTTGTTTTTTACCTTTTACCGGCCGCTTTTTCATTGGTCGGTCTGCAAAGTCTTCGATCTCGATGCGTTTACCATTCTCGATTCTAGGTACCGGCCTTAATCGAATTTTCTGTTTAATCAGTTGCTCAATACGCTTAAGAAAGTCTCGTTCTGCCGGCGCAACTAGCGAAATCGCTTCACCACTCTCCCCCGCTCGTCCTGTACGGCCGATACGATGCACATAAGCTTCAGGGACATTAGGCAAATCATAATTCACGACATAAGGAAGCGCTTCAATGTCTAACCCTCGCGCCGCAACATCGGTAGCAACCAGAACATGCAATTCACCACTTAAAAACTCTTTGAACATGCGCTCTCGTTCACGCTGAGTTTTGTCGCCATGAATTGCAGCGGCGTAGATATCTTCTTTATTCAGATACTGAACAAGTTCATCAACGCGCTTTTTAGTTCGTGCAAATACGAGGGTTTGGCCCCACTTCTCTTCCTGAATCAGATAACTCAGGATCTCAGACTTATCGCTGTTATCTACGGCATAAGCGATCTGTTTGACCTGCTTTGCAGTCGAGTTACGCGGAGAGACTTTGATCTTCTGTGGATTATTGAGGTAAAAGTCGGCCAGTACTTCGATGCTTTCATCTGCAGTCGCGGTAAATAAAAGTGTCTGGCGAGGCTCTGCAGCATAATCCATGATCTTTTGAATTGGATCGATAAAGCCCAAATCAAGCATTCGATCCGCCTCGTCCAAAACTAAAAATTCTAGATGATCGAGGTTAATTACTTTTTGCTGCAATAGATCCAATAAACGCCCCGGCGTTGCAACTAGGATATCGGCACCGCGTTTCAACTTACGAATCTGGTTATCCAAACGTACGCCGCCATAGATAGACATCACACGCATACCTAAAGCACGACCATACTCCAACGTATTATCTGCAACTTGAATGGCCAATTCACGCGTAGGTGCTAAAACCAGTGCTCTAACTTGACGATAGTTTTGTTGCGGCGGTGTTTTACTTAACTTCTCAATGATAGGCAACGCGAAACTAGCCGTTTTACCTGTACCCGTCTGCGCTTCCGCTAGTAAATCTTCACCTTTTAACACTAAAGGGATTGCTTTAGCTTGAATTGGTGTTGGCTGGGTATACCCGAGTTTTTCCAAACCAGACAGCAGTTCAGGGCATAAATTCAGATCAGAGAAAGCAGGGGTAGTCATCGCAACAAAGTACTCACAAGTTATTAGCTATTCATTTTAACCTAACTTAGAGTGGCTCCGAACATTTTTGTAGTGTTTACCAATTAACTGAATACCTTGGCTAATCTGCTCTTCAGATTCCGCACAGTACCCAATCACCAAACCATTTAGCTTTGGCCCCTCTTGGGTATAACCCGATAATGCTCTTACGCCCAGACCATCTTGTTTTAACTGCTCAACCAGTCGCTTGTCTTCTATCTCATCTGGCAACCCCAATACCAGATGCATTCCTCCTTCAGCACCCAAAATAGGCAAGTCAGACAAACAGCTAGCTTTAACCTCTTGAGATAGAACGCTAAGCCGCTTCTGATACAAACCACTCATCTTTTTAATATGCCGTGCAAAATAGCCTTGCTCCATAAACTCAGCCATGACCACTTGAGTCACGCCGGATAAACCACCATCCATATAGCGGCGCGCTCGATTAAATAAAGGCACCAAAAGTTCAGGCAGTACCACATAACCTAAACGTATTGCAGGAAACATCGATCGACTAAAAGTCCCGGTATAGATGACCCGTTGATAATCACTGATTGCAAATAGTGAAGAAACAGGATGACCTAAGGCAAACTCTGAATCGTAATCATCCTCTAAAATCCAAGCATCTTCTGCTTCAGCCCAACGAATAACCTCCAACCTTTCTGCAAGCGATATCGTATGCCCTAAAGGAAAGTTACGAGAAGGCGTCAAACTCAATAACGCAGCCTTCTGTTTTAGCGCATCAATTAGAGGAAACTGAACCGTATCAATCTTGCACCCCGCTGCTTTAAAAGCACCAGATATGCCTGGAAACCCCGGAGTTTCAACCACCACCCGATCACCTGAATTAGTGAGTAACTGAGCAACCATATAGATCGCTTGCTGGGAGCCGGAGGTCACCAAAATCTGATCGGCTTTTACCTCTATTCCTCGGTGTCGCAATAAATATTTTGAGATCTCCTCCCGCAGTCTTAAATCACCTGCCGGAGGCGATGACTCTAGTAACTTAAACGATGCGGCTCTCGCTAAACAGCGTTTCCATTGCTCTATCGGAAACTGATCGATTGCGGGTATTCCCGGTTGCAGTAACTTTCGCGTATCTGGATTTAAAGGCGTAAAACCTAAGAATTGCTTTGCATATTCCGAAACCGACAAACCGGGGTCTTGCTTCGTTTTCGAAGGCTTATTTCTCAACACTGACTCAGGTAAGTGAGCGACATAACTCCCTGAACCTGTTACCGTTTCAACATAACCCTCGGCAACTAACATTTCATAGGCAGTTTTAACTGTATTACGGGCAACACCAAGCGCACTCGATAACTCTCGCGTTGCAGGTAAACGAGTACCACCCACCAGCGCCCCCTGCAAAATAGCCAACTGCAGACGTTTAAAAATAACCTGATAACGAGCCCCCTCATCAACGCTTTCAGGGGACTTAAGAATGTTTAGCAGCTGCGCACTCAACAAAATTGGGCCCATTAAATATACAAATATTGGATCTTATGTAGACCAATTATAACCATTACTCTTCCACCATCTAAACCAATCAACCCATAAATATGAGGAGGACAAGCAGATGAGTCACTTTACCCCTACGCCAAAAACACAGGTTAAACGTGGGTTGAAAAAAGCGACCTATAATCAAGAAACAATTTATCAGATCATGGATGAAGCACTTGTCTGCCATGTTTCATGCAATTGGCGCGAGCAAACAATGATTCAACCAACACTCCACTGGCGCGAAGGCGATTACCTCTATATCCACGGTTCAAGTAAAAATGGTTTGTTCCAAGCATTACTCGCCGGAGAGGAAGCAGCAATAGGAATTACCTTGCTGGATGGATTAGTGTTTGCGCGCTCTGCTTTCCACCATTCAGTCAACTTTCGAAGTGTAATCATGTATGGCAAGGCTAAGCTAATCGAAGAAGAACAGGAAAAGCGCCGACAATTAGACTTGATGCTAGAAAAGGTCAAAACCGGAAGATCACAAGAAGCGAGACAGGCCAATGATGTCGAGCTCAAAGCCACTGCGGTTTTGGAATTTAAAATCGAGCAAGTCTCAGCAAAAGTTAGAACCGGAGCACCTGTGGATGAACCTGAAGATATGGAATTGGATGTTTGGGCGGGTGTTCAACCAATCCGCCAAGTATTCGATGAGATTATTTACGAATAGGTAGATCTATATGAAAGGTTTTACAGCGCTATGCTGTAAAACCTTCACTTACCTAGCCATTTGAATGGCTAGCTAGATAACGCGGTCTTAATATTGATCTCACCTTCCAAGGTTTTATGAACGGGGCATCGATCTGCAATATCAAGCAAACGTTGTCGCTCTTCCTCAGATAAGTCACCGATCAGCGTTATACGCCTCACAAACTGATCTACTTTGCCCCCTGATTGTTCACAGCTAGAACAATCCTCTGCATGGATTTTGTCATGGATAACATCCACCTGCACATGCTCCAGTGGCAACTGTTTATGACGCGCGTACATGCGAATCGTCATTGAGGTACAAGCCCCTAAACCAGCAGCAACTAATTGGTAAGGTGTGGAGCCTAGATGATTACCGCCATAACTCACCGGTTCATCTGCAATTATATGATGACCTGCTGCGCTGATATCCTGAGTAAAACTGTCCGGATCAGCTTCACTTACCCGAACAACACCCTCAGGGGCATTCATCTGTTTTGGTAACAGTTCAACGTCTATATAACGCTGCACCCAAGTTGAAATCACTTCAGCGGTATACTCGGCATCCTCAACACGCGTAAGCAGATGATCAGCATTATCTAGGGTGATAAAGCTTTTGGGGTGTTTAGCCATTTGGAATATACGTGCGGCATTATCCAAACTTACGGTTACATCCATGGGTGCATGCAGCACCAGTAGCGCTTTTTTCAGATGCTTAACCTTAGTCTCTATGGATACATCTGAAATATCTTCAATAAACTCACGGCGAATGGTAAATGCCCTACCACCCAGCTCCACTTCTGCCGAACCTTGGTTACAGATTGTATTTACATGATCACCAAAATTATGAATAACATGTCCAGGTTCAGCTGGAGCACCAATCGTAACTACAGCTTTCGCCTCTCCTATTCTATCTGCCGCAGCTAAAACGGCAGCACCACCCAGAGAGTGACCTATCAACAATTGCGGTGCCTGATAGTTGTCTCGTAAATAATCAGCCGCTAATGCCAGATCGGCTACGTTAGAACTAAACCCCGTATTTGCAAATTCCCCACCCGAATGCCCCAAACCGGTAAAATCAAAACGAAGCACAGCGATCCCTAAAGATGCTAGACGTTGAGCTATTCGCCTAGCGGCAGGTATATCTTTGGAACAGGTAAAACAGTGCGCAAACAATGCATAAGCAGCAGGTTTGCCAACGGGTAGATCCAAGCGAGCCGCTAGCACTGATCCATCGTGGCCTTTAAATTCTAAACGCTCTGTTTTCATGTTCATTCCTCACAAACTCAACCAATATAGAAACAGTATTCATCAAGCATTCAACAAGCTCCATTTGCTTCTCTCTATAGATTGGATAGGTAAGATTTATGACCTAAGGCTTTAAAGATTGTTCAAGCACTTAGGCTAAAGAGACTGAGAAAAGCTCACTATTAAATAGTAATAGCTAAATGGAAGGCTTCTAGATACCTGCCTATATTGAAAATAACACTCGCAGGTAGATGAGTCAGAGATGAAGCTATTTACAGGGATCTTACTTTGTTGCTTTTGCTTACCAGCATATTCACTCGATGTGTTTTTTGTTCATAGCTATCACCATGCCTACCCTTGGGTTCAGGAATACTACACCGCATTCAAAGATCGTTTAGGGACCGCAAGTTTAGAAGATTATCAAATGGATACTAAACGTATCCCACATCAAGGTTTTCAAACGAAAGCAAACGAGGCAATCCAACTTATCCAACAGAAAAAGCCCAAAGTGGTTGTGGTATCAGATGACAACGCACTTCGCTTAGTTGGCAAACCGGCCCTGCAACAAGGTTATAAGGTTGTTTTTCTCGGGATAAATGGAAATCCAAGGCTTGTCCTTCCAATAACATCCAACCTTGCTGGCGTACTAGAGCGCCCTCTTCTAAAACGTTCTGTAGCAGAACTAACTCGCATAGTGCCTGAATTAAGAAGAATCCTAGTGTTGATGGATGATGGTCCTACAACTACAGCAATTATTAATACATCTTTCGATTCTAAAATGCGCCAGGAAATTGCAGGTGTTCAAGTCAACGTCAGACGCTTAAAACACCTTCAGGAATGGCAAGCGGAGATTGAACAGAGCAAAGCTAAAGGCTACGACCTAATTATTATCGCTAATTACGCAAAGTTATTGGATAACAATGGAGTCGCTGTTGAGCTTGATATAACGAGCCACTGGAGTAGCCAACACACACAAATCCCCTTATTTGGGTTTTGGGGATACTCGATTGGTAAAGGAAAAGCTGTCGGCGGCCTCGTTTTATCGGGGGCCGATCAAGGCAGATCCAGTGCAGATATAGTCAATCATTACCTTAGAGAAGAGCGTTTCCCTAATCCTTCTATCGTTACCCCAAAGAAAGGGCGATATCTATTTTCAAATTCTGAATTAGAAAGATGGCAGCTGGAGTTACCCTCTGATGTTTATAAACAAGTTGAGTGGTTGGAGTAAAACTGCCTATCAGCCTCCATTGTACTCATAACAGGCTTATGCCTTGTATTTAACCTTATCAGCAGAATTGCAGGCTTTTATGGAAGCGATGGTGGGTATGAATGAGCAATGCTATGCCTAGGTGGAAGCCAAGCAATCATGCTACTTGGTGAGGGAAACTTTTCTCTATCGACTTTAGTTAGAGCTGTAAGCACAGAACAAAGTAGATCGATCTAAAAGAAAGAGCTTTAGCTAGCTCACAACAACCAAACTAGAATTTAGTCGTTTAGCTAAAGAAAATATTAGCCAACAAATGGAAGAAACATAAAGCCTAGTGCGACAGCACCAACAAGCGCAATTACAGGAAATTCCAAAACAGATTTGTTCGCTGGGTTATTCATAACAATCCCCTTACCAGTAATAGGAATCATTATTATCTAACAAAAAAACAAATACAAGTGATTCTTATTTATTGATATTCATTTCATTGAGCATCATATTCTTTATTTCGTGACTCCCTGTATAATTCCCTCGATAACTCACATTCTTCAAATGGCACGTCTATTAAAGCCAGAGGATTTAATATGTTGGAACTTCCACAACTCGATCTCAAAAACAAAGTTTCCCCAGAGGAATGGCAGGTACGGATAGATCTAGCTGCCTGCTACAGGCTAGTGGAAGATTTAGGCTGGGGAGATCTAATCTATACCCATATTTCAGCAAAAGTACCTGGAACAGATCACTATCTGGTAAATGCATTTGGCCTGACATTTGACGAAGTTACTGCATCAAACTTAGTTAAGGTTGATCTTGAAGGGAATATTCTCGACGATACCCCTTTCAAAATTAACCCTGCTGGTTTTACTATACATAGCGCCGTTCACTCTGTGCGTAGTGATGCGCACTGTGTTCTTCACCTACATACCAAAGAATCCATTGCGGTAGCTTCCCTAAAATGCGGGCTATTACCCCTTAGCCAATATTCCTGTTTCCAATTGGCTTCATTGGGTTATCACCAGTATGAAGGGCTAGCTGTAAATCAGGATGAGAAAGCGCGTTTAAAAGAAGACTTAGGTAATAAGAACCACCTTTTACTTCCTAACCATGGCGCACTCACCGTTGGTCCGACCGTAGGTGATGCATTTATGCGCATGTATGACCTACAACGTGCTTGTGAAATTCAATTATTAATTCAATCAACAGGTCAAGATGCTATAGAAGTGGCTCCAGAAATCGTTGATGGCATATCTAAACAAGCAAATGTCGTTCATTCAGGAACTACCGGTGGACAGAAGTCATGGCCTGCAATGCTTCGTAAAGCCTACCGACTTGATCCAAGCTTTGCGCAATAATCTGAAAATTACCGAATAATAAGGCTGATTCATGAAAATAAATCGCGTAGAAATTTTTGATATTCACTGCCCGGACCGTCCTGTTTGGAATCCGGTATTTGTTCGCGTACACACAGATGAAGGCATCAGCGGTGTAGGTGAAGCTGGCTTAGCTTACGACCTAGGGCATAGCGCTGCAGCTCATATGATTAAAGAGTTTGCAGAAGAGATGCTGCTTGGTCGTGACCCATTCCAAACTGAAGACCTTTGGAACTTGATGCTGCGTGGTAGCTTCTGGGGCTTAGGCGGAGGCCCAATTATTTATTCAGCAATGAGTGCTATCGATACAGCTCTCTGGGATATTAAAGGTAAAGCTCTAGGACTTCCTGTTTACCAACTGCTTGGCGGTAAAGTTAACGATAAACTACGCACTTATGCCAGCCAGCTGCAATTTGACTGGGATTCTGAGTTTAAAGCTCTGACTGATCCTGAAGATTATGCAAAAGCAACTGAAAAAGCGCTAGCAGAAGGTTATGACGCTGTAAAAGTCGATCCGATCATGTACAACGAGAAAGGTGAAACATTCTTCGACCGCACCAAACTCTTTACTAATAAAGAGATGAAGATGTTCCGCGACCGACTAATGGCTATTCGTGAAACCATGGGTGATGACGGTGATATCATTTTTGAATGTCACAGTTTGCCGGGCGCTTCAACCGCAATCCAATTAGGTGAGCTGGTCGAGGAAGCGCGCTGCATGTACTTCGAAGAGCCGGTAAATTACCTAAACTCGGAGCTACATAAACGCGTAGCTGACAAAGTGAATGTTCCTATTGCTGGTGGTGAGCGTTTGTATAATCGCTGGGGGGTACGCCCTTATCTAGAAGATCAAAGCCTAGATGTACTGCAGCCAGATATCGGTTTATGCGGTGGTTTCACAGAAACTAAAAAGGTTTGTGATTACGCTGATGTATACGATGTTCGCATTCAGGCACATGTTTGTGGCGGCCCAGTAGCAACAGCTGCATCTCTACATTTAGAAACGGCTATTCCAAACTTCTTAATCCATGAACATCATACCTATGCTATTAAGCAGTGGAACCGCGAGCTTTGCGTTCAAGACCCGCAGCCTGTAGATGGTTTCTTCCAAGTATCAGAAGAACCAGGCATTGGCATCGAATTGAATGATGAAGTAGTAAAGCGCTCTCCGCGTATTGAAGTGAAGTAATTTTCACACTCCATACAAAAGGGCGCTATATTTAGCGCCCTTTTTAATTTGGTCATCATATTATTCAATATCTAACTGATAGATACGCTTTGCATTTTCAAATATCAGCATATCCTTTTCAAAACCCTTCCACTTCATCTCTTTGAGATACCTTTGCCACACTTCAGCATAGGTGCAAGCTAATTCAGAAACAGGGAAGTTACTCGCTAACATCACGCGCGTAAGCCCAAACTGCCTGATTGCAAAACTTATAATGGGTTTAGCTTGTTCCACACGCCAATCACGATTGAACATCTCCCAACCAGAGCACTTGATATAACACTCAGGATGATGCGCAAGCCGGGTAATCGAGTTCATCCACTGCTCATTTAGTTGTAAAGGAGAACCACAATGATTAATCACGACTTTCAAATTGGGCAACTGCTGCATCATATCAGCAAGCGCACAAGACGCACCTTGATCTGGCAAAGATAGTTGGGCCTCAAAAATCAGCTGATTATCAGACAGCATTTCAAGACGCTTAAGTACATTCGGATCGGACAACACTTCTTGAGCGGCATTATCTAAGATATATCTCACACCAACTAAGGATGTGAACCCTTTAAGCTTTTCAAGATGCTCGCCAAAACGATCAGAAGTCAGATCTAGATAAGCGATGGATCGGAAAGGTAACTCACAATGGCACTCAAGCCACTCCAGTTCTCGCCACGGTGAAGAGTTATCAAAACCAGCCTCTATATGAACAAAACCAACAATATCTGCTGAGCCAGATTGATTTAAATCGCTTTCGTTATAACTGCGTCTAATTTTATTTTTATCAGACCATTCAGGCTCATGCCCTTCTTGCAACCAGTGGTAATCTCCATCTTCAAGATTAAACAGGTGCACATGCGGGTCTATCACTCTACTCATATACCGCCTTTAGATCGCAAGTTTTACTTCTACAGCTCAATTACTGGGTTGTATATCCACCATCAATTAACTGCAAACTACCGGTAATAAAACGAGCATCATCACCAATCAACAATGCAACGAGTGCAGCAACTTCTTCAGGCTGACCTATGCGCCCTAATGGCTGCAAAGCTGCTTCTTCTTGATGTATAACACTTTTTTCACTTCCACTTCTTTCACAATAGCGGTCAATCGCATTATGGTAAAGCGGTGTTTCGATTGTTCCCGGGCAAACAGCATTAGCTCGAATACCAAAAGATGCGTAATCTAATGCTGTGGTTTTAGCCATTGAAGCTAAAGCAGCTTTACTCATGTTATAAGCAAAAGAGTTTCTTTTAGCTACGACCGACTGATCAGAGCCTAATAATACGATTGAGCCAGCGCCCTGCTCTCGCATTTGAGGAAGCACAGACTGTAAAAGAAAATAAGCACCTTTGACATTAATAGCCATCACTCGATCAAAGTCCTCTTCCGAGGTATCTTCTAAGTTTGCAGAAAAATGCACACCTGCATTAGATACAACGCCATCGATCCGACCAGATTCCTTGATGACCTGATCAATAGCTTGTGAGACCTGAGTAGAATCGGTCATGTCACATTGAATAAATTCGCCGACCTCAGATTCATTTAGGTCTAAGTTATAAACCTTGTAACCATCATCTAATAAACGTTCAACGACAGCTCTACCTATACCAACAGAACCACCTGTAACTACACAAACCCTAGTCATAGAACTCTTCAACCCTCGGCAACAACAAACGCAACGATATAATCTTTCTCGTCACTGTAACTTAGATGCATAGATGTAATTTCAAGCCTTTCGGCACGCTCTGCTGCACCTCCTGATAGGCTCACTTCAGGACGACCATTCATATCTTTGGTAATTTCAATATGTTTCCAACTAACGCCTCGCCCAATACCTGTGCCTAAAGCTTTAGATACCGCTTCTTTGGCACAAAAACGTTTAGCTAGAAACAGAGGAGGATTGGATACTTTGAGGAACTGTTCATATTCGGAAGTAGATAAGATACGTTGCGGCAAGGCAGGCGTTCTTTCCAACGCCTGCTCCATGCGGCTGATCTGAAGAATATCGGTCCCGATACCTCGAATCATCGCTTCAATGCATCTCTTTGCGGCTGAATTCGAGCTTGAGCCTGAAGCATCTGTTGCTTAATTTCAGATACAGCTTCTTTTAAACCAACAAATAAAGCGCGAGCAATAATACCGTGGCCAATATTTAGCTCATTCATCTCAGGGATTTCAGCAATCTGCTCAACATTATGATAATGCAAACCATGACCAGCGTTTACTACTAGCCCTTTTTGATAAGCATAAGCAGCAGCTTCACGAATACGCTTCAGCTCTTCGGCCTGTTCTGCAGAAGATTCAGCTTCTGCGTAGGCACCTGTATGCAATTCAATCACAGGAGCACCACAACGAATAGTTGCATCAATCTGTGCTGGCTCCGGATCAATAAATAGAGACACCTCGATACCTGCCCCAGCTAATCGATCACAGGCTTCTTTCACCCGCCCTTCTTGACCAGCGACATCCAATCCACCTTCGGTCGTCAACTCTTCGCGCTTCTCTGGAACCAAACAACAATGAGCAGGCTTTACATCTTCAGCAATGGCAATCATCTCTTCAGTAACAGCCATCTCAAAGTTCATACGTGTCTGCAATGTCTCTTTGAGCAAATAAACATCACGATCTTGAATATGGCGGCGATCTTCTCGCAAATGAATAGTAATGCCATCCGCACCGGCCTCTTCCGCTAGCGCAGCAGCCTGAACAGTATCTGGGTAGCGTGTACCTCGCGCTTGGCGAATCGTAGCCACATGGTCAATATTGACCCCTAATAACAAACGGGACGGTTCAATCACACCACTTTCCTCACATTTTTTGAAATAGCTCTCGGCTACGCAAGGGCTTATGCCCTAAAGCACGATCAATTAAATTTCGCATCAACCGCTTAGCGGCTCTGCGAACTTGAATGTCTGAATAATCATCGACAGCAATCGCTGATAACTGCCAACCATAAAAGCAAGACGCCTTGTTTTTCTCCGTTACTTCGCTAACAGGAACAAAGCCATGCTCAGGGTTAAAACAATATACTGACTCTGCAGATGTCTGCTCCAGTTCCGGTAACACCCCAAGCTCATCAAGCAAACGATGCTCAAAGGTGCGTAGTGCCCCCTCTATATCTTCTCCAGATACTAACTCATTTAAAACATACTGATAATAAACATAGAGCTTAGGGTGACCATCAAAAGGCTGCAACAACCGCTCTAGCAACTCATTGACGTACAGGCCACAGAGTAATGCATCGCCATTCAAGAACAGCATAGCAGCCACAGGTTCAGCTTGAGTCAATGTTTTGAGGTCGTTACGCCCACGCCAACTAACTTGAATGGGCACAAAAGGCTGTACCGATGCACGTAATTTAGATTTGGGCCTACGCGCGCCCTGAACAACAGCGGAGACTTTACCATGTTCTAGAGTGAAGAAATCAACGATAAGGCTAGTATCGCGATAAGGGCGGCTATGGAGGACATAAGCCGCCTGCGGATCAGAATGACTCATGCTGTGTTAGGTGTTGTCATAACCCAAACTACGCAATGCTCTTTCATCATCCGCCCAACCACGACGAACTTTAACCCATAGGTTAAGCATTACTTTAGCATCAAACATACGCTCCATATCCATGCGAGCATCACGACCAATTGTTTTGATGCGCGAACCTTTATCACCGATAACGATTCGTTTCTGTCCATCACGTTCCACAAGAATAAGCGCACTCACATGAAGAACACCGTTTTTGGCGTATTTAAACTCTTCGATCTCTACGGTAGTACCATAAGGAATCTCATCGCCTAAATTACGCATCAACTTTTCACGAACCATCTCCGCAGCCATAAAGCGTGAGCTTTTATCTGTTAGCTGGTCTTCAGGAAAGTGATGCATACCCTCAGGAATATGCTTGGCGATTAGCTCTTCAAGTTGCTCGACGTTATGCCCATCTTTAGCAGAAAGAGGAATCATTTCAGCAAAGTCCATACGCTCAGAATGCGTCTGCATCTGAGGTAATAACGCCGTTTTGTCTTTAAGTTGATCGACTTTATTTACAGCTAAAATAACCGGACAACGAGCATGTTTGACCTTGTCCAGTACCATCTGGTCTTCTTCAGTCCAAGCAGTACGGTCAACAATAAAAACAACAACATCAACATCACGTAATGCGTCTGATGCAGCTTTGTTCATATAACGGTTTAAAGCTTTTTTCCCGTCATCTTTATGTAAACCTGGAGTATCCACATAAACAATCTGTAGATCATCTTCCGTTTTGATACCCATAATCTGATGACGAGTTGTCTGAGGCTTACGCGAAGTAATACTCAACTTCTGTCCCAATATATGGTTCATCAATGTCGATTTACCAACATTTGGACGACCAACAATCGCTACGAATCCACATTTTTGATCTGGATTGCGAGGTTCCAGCAGGTGCATTAAATCTTCAGCCATAACTATTTCTCCACCTGCAGCTCTATCAGCGCATGTTTTGCGGCTTCTTGTTCAGCTTGACGGCGACTGCTACCAATACCTTTAGCAGGCTTAGCTAACCCAGTCACTGTACAATCAATGTAAAAGGTTTGATCATGAGCTTCGCCTTCTACATTGATTAACTCATAAGTTGGCAAAGCTAAACGGCGCGATTGCAAAAACTCCTGCAAACGTGTTTTAGAGTCTTTAAGAGTCTCATTTAGGTCTAATTTTTCTAAACGAGCTTTAAACCAAGAAAGAATAAATCCACGGGCCGTTTCCATATCGGAATCTAGATAGATGGCGCCGATAATAGCTTCTACAGCATCAGCTAAGATTGAATCTCTACGGAAACCACCACTCTTAAGCTCACCACTACCTAAACGCAGGTAATCTCCTAAACCTAATTCACGTGCGACTTCGGACAAAGTAACACCTTTAACCATACGTGCACGCAAGCGGCTTAATTCGCCTTCTTTAGCCTGCGGGAAGCGCGCGAACAGATCATCAGCAATAACAAAGTTCAAAATTGAATCACCTAGAAACTCTAGACGCTCATTATTCTTCTTACCGCAACTACGATGCGTGAGAGCCAACTCAAATAATGATTCATCGGCAAATGGGTGCCCTATACGACGGGCTAGATCGGATACAGGTTTAATCAAGGGGTTTCAGCTTCATATTCATTTGTAAAAAATACAACTGCATCAATATTTCCAAACATTGGAACACGAACTTCATAATCAAGTATTGCAGTAATAATGCCGTCATCTTCAAAGACTGTTAACGAATCTTTTTGCGGTAAATTCAGTTGATTTATCACCAGTTTTTTCCTGACACTAGCTTTTATACCTTTAGGCCCTTTAGCAAGTTCTTCAGGATCGTTCATAGCGTCAACTAGAACCGAATTAAAAGTCCTATTATCTACGTATGCAGGAAATAACTTGAATGCAATAGAAAACAAAAAACCAGCTACAATAAGTACTAACAAATTAGCAAAAATTGACGCACCAGCTTGTTTCTTAAGAGTAGATCTCATAAGAGCCTCCATTACTCAATTACGCGAACATCACCAAATGACGGTATACTTAAAAAGGTAGGCCAATGCATCCAAACTGCAAATGCCTTACCTACTAGAAGATCTTCAGATACAAAACCCCACCTGCGACTATCATTACTATTATCGCGATTATCTCCAACCATAAAGTAATGACCTTCAGGTACAGTCCACTCCATATTCTGAGCTGGTCTGCGAACATCTCTATACATTTGATGTTCAACACCATCTAAATTTTCATTAATTAACAAACGCTGTGGATTATGTGGTGGTAATTGAGCCAACAACTGTTGGGATTGCTCTTTTCCGTTTATAAACAACTTCTTGTTTTGGTAACTAATTACATCACCCGGAAGCCCCACTACTCTCTTAATATAGTTAATAGATGGTTTTTCAGGGAATTTAAATACAACCACATCACCACGCTCAGGATCATTAATCTCAATAAACTTAGTATTCAAAACAGGTAAACGAAGCCCGTAGTGAAATTTATTTACCAAAATAAAGTCGCCAATCTTCAACGTCGGCAACATTGAGCCAGATGGAATCTGAAAAGGCTCTACTAGGAATGACCTTAATACCAAAACGATGAAAAGCACTGGAAACATTGATCGACCCGTATCGACCCAACCCGATACACGATTAATCTGTTCAATGGCTTCATCAGGAAGCGGGCCTTCCGCCTGGGCAGAAGCAACTCTCAGCTGTTCATCTCTTTGTGGTTTCAAAGAGATTCGGTCGTAAAACCAAACGATGCCGGAGATGAAAGTTAACGCAACCAGCACTAATGCGAAATCAAAATCCATCTAACAATGCCCTTCCTGATAATTAGCTATCAACTTTAAGTACTGCAAGGAACGCATCCTGTGGGATCTCTACACTACCCACCTGCTTCATACGTTTCTTACCTTCTTTCTGCTTCTGTAGCAGTTTCTTCTTACGGCTTACGTCACCGCCATAACACTTCGCGGTTACGTTCTTACGCAATGCTTTAACTGTTGTACGAGCAATGACCTTACCACCAAGAGCAGCCTGAATTGCCACATCAAACATCTGACGAGGAATAACCTCTTTCATCTTTTCACATAGCTGACGGCCACGGAATTGAGCATTATCACGATGCAGAATAACGGCTAAGGCATCGACCTTATCACCATTGATAAGAATATCCATACGCACCAATTTCGCTGGATCAAAGCGTACGAAATTATATTCAAGAGAAGCGTAACCACGACTTACAGACTTCAAACGGTCGAAGAAATCCAAAACAACTTCCGCCATCGGTAGTTCATAAGTAATCTGTACTTGGTTACCTACGTAGTTCATCTGTTTTTGAATACCACGCTTCTCAACACATAGTCCGATCACCTGTCCTAGATAATCTTGTGGAACAAGGATATTCGCTTCAACAATTGGCTCACGCATCTCGTTGATTGAACCAGGATCAGGAAGCTTAGAAGGGCTATCAATCTGTATAACATCACCATTATTCATCTCCAACTCATAAATTACAGTTGGAGCTGTAGTGATCAAATCCAGATTATATTCACGCTCAAGACGTTCTTGAATGATCTCCATGTGCAGCATACCCAAGAAGCCACAACGGAAACCGAAACCAAGTGCATCTGATGTTTCGGGCTCAAAGAACAACGAAGCATCATTCAAGGTCAATTTATCTAATGCTTCACGGAAATCTTGGTAATCATCAGAGCTTGTTGGGAATAGACCAGAGTAAACCTGAGGTTGTACTTTCAGGAAACCAGGTAGGCTTTCGACATCTGGCGTTTTAACATGGGTCAATGTATCACCTACAGGTGCACCATGAATGTCTTTAACACCCGCAACAATAAAGCCTACTTCACCTGCATGCAAAACACCGGTTTCTTTCTGCTTAGGTGTAAAAATACCTACCGATTCTGCTTGATAGTTTTGACCCGTAGATTTAACTAGAATTTTGTCTTTCTTACGCAATGTACCCTGAGTTACACGCACCAGAGAAACAACGCCTAGGTAATTATCAAACCAAGAATCAATAATTAGGGCTTGTAGAGGAGCATCAACATCACCTTCAGGCGGTGGAATTTCCTTAACTAACTGTTCAAGAACGTCTTCTACACCCATACCGCTTTTAGCAGAACAAGCTACTGCGTCGGTAGCATCAATACCGATAACTTCTTCAATCTCGACACGAACTCGCTCCGGCTCAGCCTGAGGCAGGTCCATTTTGTTTAGAATTGGGACAACCTCTAAACCTTGCTCGATTGCTGTATAGCAGTTAGCAACTGACTGAGCTTCTACACCCTGCGCAGCATCAACGATCAAAAGCGCACCTTCACAAGCGGCTAAAGAACGAGAAACCTCATAGGAGAAATCTACGTGGCCCGGTGTATCGATAAAGTTAAGCTGGTAAGTTTCACCATCTTGCGCCTTGTAATTCAGAGTAACACTCTGCGCTTTAATGGTAATACCACGCTCACGTTCCAAATCCATGGAATCAAGAACCTGAGCTTCCATTTCACGGTCACTTAAGCCACCGCACATTTGGATAAAACGATCGGC
Source organism: Neptuniibacter sp. QD37_11 (assembly GCF_047778105.1). Classification (NCBI taxonomy): domain Bacteria; kingdom Pseudomonadati; phylum Pseudomonadota; class Gammaproteobacteria; order Oceanospirillales; family Oceanospirillaceae; genus Neptuniibacter; species Neptuniibacter sp. QD37_11. The sequence continues at coordinate 2,760,146 of NZ_CP180552.1, forward strand.
CAAAGTCGACTTACCGTGGTCGATATGGGCAATAATAGAAAAATTTCGGATATTTTTAAGGTTGCTCACGTGCAGGCTACCGCTACTCTAATACTCGCTGGAAAGGCGCAAGTTTACAGCATTTGCTTAAACTGGGCTACGAAAAAGGGGGCCTTAGCCCCCTTAGAATTTTATACAACTTAATCCGATACTCGTAATGGAATAAATAACGGACTTCCTCGCCTAACAATCCGCATCGGAACCGACTTTCCAGATGCTATATCGGTAGATACTCTATTGAAGTCAGAAACACTGGAGATCTGTTCGCCATTTAGCATAGTGATGACATCACCAACCATCAAACCTGCATCTGAACCTGGCCCTTGTAGAACTTTACGAACAACAACGCCTTTACTCACTTGCCATTTTTCTTTACGTTTTTGGTCAAGTTCAGCGACCTGAATATTTAGACGATTGCCTTTATCCTCTTTTGGCTTTCGAACGTTAGTTTTAGCAAGTTCATCCTGCGTTGGTAATGCCTCGATTTCGACCTTAATGGTCATTTCACGCCCCGCACGAATGACTGAAACCTTAGCTTTTTTACCTGGTTTAACTCGACCTACATGGTGAGGTAAATCTGAAGATCGAATAATATCCGCACCTTCAAATTTAAGAATAATATCGCCCTCTAGAAGACCAGATTTTTCTGCTGGACTATTAGGTAACACTTTTGCCACTAAAGCCCCAGCCGGCTTTTCTAACCCAAATGATTCAGCAAGATCACGGTTAACCTCTTGAATGACCACACCAAGCCAACCGCGGGTAACATAACCATGTTTCCTTAATTGATCCGCAACATCCATCGCGACATCAATAGGTATAGCAAAGGATAGCCCCATAAAACCACCGGAACGAGTGTAAATCTGAGAGTTAATTCCAACAACTTCACCATCCAGATTAAATAATGGACCTCCAGAATTACCCGGATTAATAGCTACATCAGTTTGGATAAACGGAACATAAGTATCTCCTGCTAATGCACGTTCTTTAGCACTAACAATCCCTGCTGTCACACTATGATCAAATCCAAATGGAGAGCCTATCGCTAGTACCCACTCACCGACATCAAGCGCTTTAGACTCTCCCAGCTCAACTGTCGGTAGATCCTCAGCATCGATTTTTAACAACGCTACATCAGAGCGCTCATCAGAACCGATGACTTCAGCTTCTAACTCCCTACGATCAGCTAAGCGCACGATAACCTGATCAGCTTCCGCAATAACATGATGATTTGTTAGTAAATAACCATCTTCAGAAATAATAAAACCAGACCCTAAGGATTGAGGAGCCCTACGACGTGGGCGCTCACCCTGTTCAAATTCAGGCATACGAAAGAAATGACGAAAGATTTCCGGAATTTCTTCTCCATTTGGTCCCTGAAATGGGTGCGACTGCCCCTGATGCGGTTTGTTTTGAACAGTACTAATATTCACCACTGCAGGTGAAGCCTCTTTTACCAGCGATTTAAAATCAGGCAAGCTTGCAGCATGAATAGGTAGTGCAATAAGGATAATCGTTGCGACAATGAATTTTGATATAGATTTCATAAAACAAACACCTATGTCTATCAAAAAACGGGGTTAGATAACTTTAATTAGCGTCGGTTGATATTGGCAGGAACTAAAGAAAGCGGAACTACTAAAGCGAACAAAAACAAACCCTGCGATAAGAGAAATAAAGGAAGATGCGATCACAACCAGCTCATCTCCCCAGATAAAATCCCCTATCACGGCCCCAAGAAATAGCGCTAGCAATGGCAACAAATACATAAAGACAGTTGCTTTAACAAATGCTCCTTCCTCTATGCCTAAAAGCACACTATCGTCAGCTTTTACGTGAAGAGAAGTTGGATTATTAACGAGAAAAATAAACCGTTTCTCTTGTCCAGCCTGCACTAACAGCTTTTGTCCACAACCATTTCGAGCAGCACAACTAGCACAAGCGCTCTGGCGCATGGTTTCAACCCATACGCCTTGCTCATTGACCTCTACAACTTTCCCGCTTTCTTCAATCATTTACGTTCTACTGAAGTAGCAATACGTTCCGCAATCATTAGAGGAACATCGCCAACGACTGTTACAAATTGATCACCAATACGCTTACCTACAGTCACCATACCGTCTGACTGAACAGCACCTTCAGGAACGGACTGACGACCATATTTTTCAACACAAACGGTAAATGAATGACGTCCATTGCTGAACATTTGTACTTCAGCGTGCGCCATCACATCTCTACGTTTACCCGAAAAGCCTTCTGGCAACCATGTTGCTTCCCAACCAGATTCTTGGTGTGAAAGCATATGTTTATGCTGAGATACATAACGCTCTACACCTTCAGATAAACGAATAATTTCAGGCTCTTGCCCCTGTGATGAAATCATCGAACGGTTACCAAACTGCGCTCTGACTAGATCATCGGAAACTGTATTGCCTGGAAGAACATAGTTCGGGCGATTATCAGCAATCGTATCGTTCTCAGGCTGATTATAAGTTTGAGCGCCCAAGATCACCATTGCCGTCACAGAAGCGGCTGCAGTCATGCTAGCAAGCGGCTTCCAAAAAGAATTTCCTTTAATTTCGGACTTAACTTCGGGTGCCGCAGTATCAACTTCTAAATCAGGCTCTTGTTCCAGAGCCTGCATAACCTGACTACTAATATCAAAATTACTTAATTCAGCTTCTTCATTTTTCATTACTGAACGGACTAAATGATATCGTTGCCATTGTTCAGCCAATTCTGGCTCCTGCTCTATGCGATCAAGAGTACGTCGTAACTCAAAGTCTGCAACTTCGCCATCCATCAATGCCGAAACAGATTCTGTAGATCGATCATCCATAGAATTTACCTCAATTTACCTTTGCAGGATCAGCTCGCTAAAAGCGGCATAATTTCTTTATCAATTGCTTCACGTGCTCTAAAGATACGTGACCTCACAGTGCCTACGGGACAATCCATAACCCCAGCAATCTCCTCATAACTCATACCTTCAAACTCTCTGAGTGTTAAGGCCACCCTCAAGTCTTCAGGTAGTTTATTCAGAGTTTTCCGAATCACTGCTTCCAGCTCATCCTTGTACAATTTGTTTTCCGGTGTCTCAATATCTTTCAAAGCATTATCACCTTCAAAGAACTGCGCATCGTCAACATCCACATCAGCAGGACGCCTACCACGAGCGACAAGGTGATTTTTGGCTGTGTTGATAGCAATTCTGTAAAGCCATGTATAGAAAGCACTATCTCCGCGAAATTTAGGTATCGCTTTATAAGCCTTAATGAAAGTTTCTTGCGCCACGTCCAATGCTTCATGTTGGTCGTAAACATAACGACCAATCAACGCAACAATTTTATGTTGGTATTTTTTTACCAGAAGATCAAAAGCACGTTTATCGCCCGCTTTTACCCGCTCGACTAGCTTTTGATCAACTGCTGTCTGACTTTCACTCGACACTCAATATTCCTTAAACTGTCCTTAATACCTATCTCTATAAATATAGAAGCTAAAGCAGCAATAACTTTCAACTAATACAACATATTACCTCATCAGAGTGCCGGAACACTTCTATGAGCATTCAAAACTGCTTAAGTTCCCTAAGTCCAAAAAAAAATGCAAAATTGTTGCCCAATTCCGATGAAACGCATCTAATAAGCTAGTTTTATCCTCAAACTTACCACTAAAATATACACTCACTTTTTCAAGCCAAGAACCCTCTAGTTAAGAAGAGCACAGCATGACGCAACACTATCACTACGACGCTTTAATTATTGGCAGTGGCGCTGCTGGACTCAGCATGGCCCTCCACCTAGCTCAAAATGCGCGTGTTGCAGTTCTTAGTAAAAGAGAACTTAAGAGTGGTTCCACATGGCTAGCTCAAGGTGGTATCGCAGCAGTACTCGATACTGAAGATAGCACACAAGCACATATCGAAGACACCATGTCTGCTGGCGGACACCTTAGTCATAAAGACGCAGTGGAATTCACAGTCGAACACGGCAAAGAAAGCATTGACTGGCTAATTGAACAAGGCGTTCCTTTTACCCAAGATAGTGACGACTACCATCTAACCAAAGAAGGCGGACACTCTCATCGTCGCATCATCCATTCTGCAGATGCGACAGGAAAAGCGCTTCAGCAAACATTGATAGAGAAAGCCAAAGCCTCTGAAAATATCGATCTATTCGAACACCATATTGCGGTCGACTTAATCACACGAAAAAAACTAGGCTTAGCACACAACCGCTGTGTAGGTGCATACATTCTTAATGACGAAACAGGACACGTAGAGGTGTTTCAAGCTCCTCATGTTGTGTTAGCTACAGGCGGTTCATCGAAGGCCTATCTTTACACGAGTAATTCAGATGGCGCCACGGGGGATGGCATCGCCATGGCTTGGCGTGCTGGCTGCCGTGTCGGTAACATGGAATTTAATCAGTTCCACCCTACCTGCCTGTATCACCCACAAGCCAAATCCTTTTTGATTACAGAAGCCGTTCGCGGTGAAGGCGGAAAGCTTTTACTGCCTGATGGCCAGCCGTTCATGCATAACTTCGATGAACGAGGCGAATTAGCACCGCGAGATATCGTTGCTCGCGCAATAGACCACGAGATGAAAAGGCTAGGTAGTGACTGCTTATTTTTAGATATCAGCCACAAATCTAAAGAATTTATTAAGTCTCATTTCCCAACCATCTATAAGCGTTGCAAAAGCTTAGGCATCGACATCACTAAAGAACCAATTCCAGTTGTACCTGCTGCCCATTACACTTGCGGTGGTGTCGTGACAGACGAAAAAGGCCGCACCGATATTCCGGGGCTTTATGCTATTGGCGAAACTTCATTTACGGGGCTTCATGGCGCCAATCGATTGGCTAGCAACTCTCTTCTTGAATGCCTTGTCTATGCAAAATCCGCTTCAGACGATGTCGTACAATCTCTAACGGCACCTCTAGACGAATCAATCATACCAGCATGGGATGAGTCTCAAGTAACCAATTCAGATGAAGATGTTATTATCTCTCACAACTGGGATGAAATACGTCGTTTCATGTGGGACTACGTAGGCATTGTGAGAACGACCAAACGACTACAACGAGCTAAGCATCGCATAGATCTTTTACAGCAAGAGATTAGCGAATATTACAGTAACTACAAAATCAGTAACGATCTACTGGAGCTTCGTAACTTGGCCGTCGTTGCTGACTTGATTATTCGCTCAGCGATGCTAAGGCAGGAAAGTCGTGGACTCCACTACACACTGGATTTCCCAGATCAGGGACCTGAAGCACTAGATACAATTTTAACGCCAATCAATTTTCATTGGAATTAAGGCCATAAAGCGGACTGTATAACAACAGAACCCGTAGCCGTCTAAAAGCATTTTCATTGAAGCTCTGACGCATTATTACAACAGGTATAGTGTAAAAGCGACTGTCGCTGTTGCACAACATGACGATCACAAAGGGAGTGATCACCTTTTGCTTAATTCGGGTCACATCAATCCGTTGCTGGTTTCTCTGGAGTAATGAAATCACTCCCTCTTCCCCATTCCAAGTAATAGCAACAATGGACAGAGGGGATGTTAATAGCACCCTTTCATTTAAATAAAACAGAAAACTACATAGAAGTGCCAATGTAGCTAAAACAGCTATGTGTAAAGGAATCGCAGAGTAAAAAAGAGCAAAGCACGCACTAAGATGCACCCCACTATATATAACCAGCAGGGTACAGGAAGGAGAGATAGGTTCGTTATTTAGGCTGAACACGCTCCAGAATAATCCTCACAATCCTTTGCAAGTCAGGATCAGCTGGTACTTCTCGCTCCATAAGCCACACAAATAGATCCTGATCTTCCTCATCTAATAACTTAACAAAACGATCTTGATCAGCCTCGTCTAAGTCCGCAAAAGCCTCTTCCACAAACGGAACAAAAAGAACATCAAGTTCCAACATACCACGTCGACTCTGCCATTTAAGGCGGCGAATATCATCTTCAGTATACATCTATCAATTTTTCCTTAGAGGTTTCGCATTGCGCGCTAAGCATACCAGAAATGAAGAGTAAGACACTAGCGACAAGAGTCTATAGCAATTGTTAGTTGCTAGTTGTGGATTAAGCTTGGTTAAATACTTGGTTAAGTAGTTTTATCCCAAAACGAAAAAACCCCGATCACAGCGTGACCGGGGTTTTCTCTTAATTAAATGCTTGGCGATGACCTACTCTCACATGGGGAAGCCCCACACTACCATCGGCGATGTTGCGTTTCACGTCTGAGTTCGGGATGGATTCAGGTGGTTCCACAACTCTATGGTCGCCAAGCAAAACTGTTACAACTTAGATCTGATTCTTCTTTTATTTGATCTAGATAGTTTATCGACTGTAGCTTAACTACGCGCTAATTCGTTACTCTCTATCGTCTTACATATCTTACAAGTCACTTGCCAAACGCCTTGGGCGTTATATGGTCAAGCCTCACGGGCAATTAGTATTGGTTAGCTCAACGCCTCACAGCGCTTCCACACCCAACCTATCAACGTCGTAGTCTTCAACGGCCCTTTAGGGGAATCAAGTTCCCAGTGAGATCTCATCTTGAAGGAGGCTTCCCGCTTAGATGCTTTCAGCGGTTATCCCGTCCGAACGTAGCTACCCGGCAATGCAATTGGCATCACAACCGGTACACCAGAGGTTCGTTCACTCCGGTCCTCTCGTACTAGGAGCAACTCTTCTCAAATCTCAAACGCCCACGGCAGATAGGGACCGAACTGTCTCACGACGTTCTAAACCCAGCTCGCGTACCACTTTAAATGGCGAACAGCCATACCCTTGGGACCGGCTTCAGCCCCAGGATGTGATGAGCCGACATCGAGGTGCCAAACACCGCCGTCGATGTGAACTCTTGGGCGGTATCAGCCTGTTATCCCCGGAGTACCTTTTATCCGTTGAGCGATGGCCCTTCCATACAGAACCACCGGATCACTAGAACCTACTTTCGTACCTGCTCGACGTGTCTGTCTCGCAGTCAAGCACCCTTCTACTCTTGCGCTCATTGCATGATTTCCGACCATGCTGAGGGTACCTTCGTGCTCCTCCGTTACTCTTTGGGAGGAGACCGCCCCAGTCAAACTACCCACCACACAATGTCCCCGATCCCGCTTAGGGAACTGGGTTAGAACCTCAACATTACCAGGCTGGTATTTCAAAGGTGGCTCCACCTGAACTGGCGTCCAAGTTTCAAAGCCTCCCAGCTATTCTACACAAGTAATGTCAAAGTCCACTGTGAAGCTGTAGTAAAGGTTCACGGGGTCTTTCCGTCTAGCCGCGGGTAAACTGCATCTTAACAGCTATTTCAATTTCACTGAGTCTCGGGTGGAGACAGTGTGGCCATCGTTACGCCATTCGTGCAGGTCGGAACTTACCCGACAAGGAATTTCGCTACCTTAGGACCGTTATAGTTACGGCCGCCGTTTACCGGGGCTTCGATCAAGAGCTTCGCACAAGTGCTAACCCCATCAATTAACCTTCCGGCACCGGGCAGGCGTCACACCCTATACGTCCTCTTTCGAGTTTGCAGAGTGCTATGTTTTTAATAAACAGTCGCAGCCACCTGGTATCTTCGACCGGCCTCAGCTTAGGGAGCAAGTCCCATCACCAAAACCGGCGCACCTTCTCCCGAAGTTACGGTGCCATTTTGCCTAGTTCCTTCACCCGAGTTTTCTCATACGCCTTAGTATTCTCTACCTGACCACCTGTGTCGGTTTAGGGTACGGTTAGTCATAACCTGAAGCTTAGAGGATTTTCCTGGAAGCATGGCATCAACTACTTCAGTCCATAAAGGACCTCGTCATCGGTTCTCGGTCTTAAGGACCCGGATTTGCCTAAGTCCTCAACCTACTACCTTAAACGCGGACAACCAACGCCGCGCTAGCCTAGCCTTCTCCGTCCCCCCATCGCAGTTATGAGCAGTACAGGAATATTAACCTGTTTCCCATCGGATACGCTCTTCAGCCTCTCCTTAGGGGCCGACTCACCCTACCTCGAATAGCGTTGGATAGGAACCCTTGGTCTTCCGGCGGGGAGGGTTTTCACCTCCCTTATCGTTACTCATGTCAGCATTCGCACTTCTGATACCTCCACGGTGCCTTACAGCTTCCGCTTCAACAGCTTACAGAACGCTCCTCTACCATGCACAAAGTGCATCCGTAGCTTCGGTGTTATGCTTAGCCCCGTTATATCTTCCGCGCGGGCCGACTCGACTAGTGAGCTATTACGCTTTCTTTAAAGGGTGGCTGCTTCTAAGCCAACCTCCTAGCTGTCTAAGCCTTCCCACATCGTTTCCCACTTAGCATAAACTTTGGGACCTTAGCTGACGGTCTGGGTTGTTTCCCTTTCCACGACGGACGTTAGCACCCGCCGTGTGTCTCCCGTGATTGAACTCATGGGTATTCGGAGTTTGCATCGGGTTGGTAAGTCGGGATGACCCCCTAGCCGAAACAGTGCTCTACCCCCATGGTTAGACACGAGGCACTACCTAAATAGTTTTCGAGGAGAACCAGCTATCTCCGAGTTTGATTAGCCTTTCACTCCTATCCACAAGTCATCCGCTGGCTTTTCAACGACAGTCGGTTCGGTCCTCCAATGCATGTTACTGCATCTTCAACCTGCCCATGGATAGATCACTCGGTTTCGGGTCTACTCCTAGCGACTGGACGCCCTATTAAGACTCGGTTTCCCTACGGCTCCGCAAATGCTTAACCTTGCCACTAAAAGTAAGTCGCTGACCCATTATACAAAAGGTACGCAGTCACCGTCCGAAAACGGCTCCCACTGCTTGTACGTACACGGTTTCAGGGTCTATTTCACTCCCCTCACAGGGGTTCTTTTCGCCTTTCCCTCACGGTACTGGTTCACTATCGGTCAGTCAGGAGTATTTAGCCTTGGAGGATGGTCCCCCCATATTCAGACAGCGTTTCACGTGTGCCGTCCTACTCGATTTCACTTTAAAAGACCTTTCACATACGGGGCTATCACCCACTATGGCCACACTTTCCAGAGTGTTCTGTTAAATCTAATAAAGCTTAAGGGCTGGTCCCCGTTCGCTCGCCGCTACTTAGGGAATCTCGGTTGATTTCTTTTCCTCTGGGTACTTAGATGTTTCAGTTCCCCAGGTTCGCCTCTAATAACCTATGTATTCAGTTAAAAGATACCTATAAATAGGTGGGTTTCCCCATTCGGAAATGTCCGGATCAAAGGTTGTTTACCACCTCCCCGAACCTTATCGCAGGTTACAACGTCCTTCATCGCCTCTGACTGCCAAGGCATCCACCGTGCACGCTTAGTCACTTGACCATATAACCCGAAGGCGTCTGGAATCACAGTAACTTGTATTGCTAGTAACGATAGATTTCGCCGAATTGGCGCATGCAGTAAAACTACATGTCTTAAATCTAAATCAAATGAATCAAATCCAAATTGTTAAAGAGCGTTTAAAGCAAAAAAGCTTTAAAAGATAATGTCTTAACCGACAATATGTTTTAAAACTCTTCCTTCTCATCCTTAGGATGATGGTGGAGCTATGCGGGATCGAACCGCAGACCTCCTGCGTGCAAAGCAGGCGCTCTCCCAGCTGAGCTATAGCCCCAAAGAAAACAGTAAGGCTATTATTGGTAGGCCTGAGTGGACTTGAACCACCGACCTCACCCTTATCAGGGGTGCGCTCTAACCAGCTGAGCTACAAGCCTACACCGTTGCTCTTAACTTCTCTGATCAGATAATTCGTGTGAACGCTTGCCGAGAATCGGCTTTCGTTTAAGGAGGTGATCCAGCCCCAGGTTCCCCTAGGGCTACCTTGTTACGACTTCACCCCAGTCATGAACCACACCGTGGTAACCGCCCTCCCGAAGGTTAAGCTAGCTACTTCTGGTGCAATCCACTCCCATGGTGTGACGGGCGGTGTGTACAAGGCCCGGGAACGTATTCACCGCGACATTCTGATTCGCGATTACTAGCGATTCCGACTTCATGGAGTCGAGTTGCAGACTCCAATCCGGACTACGACCGGTTTTCTGAGATTAGCTTACCCTCGCAGGTTCGCGGCCCTCTGTACCGGCCATTGTAGCACGTGTGTAGCCCAACTCGTAAGGGCCATGATGACTTGACGTCGTCCCCACCTTCCTCCGGTTTGTCACCGGCAGTCTCCTTAGAGTTCCCACCCGAAGTGCTGGCAAATAAGGACAAGGGTTGCGCTCGTTACGGGACTTAACCCAACATTTCACAACACGAGCTGACGACAGCCATGCAGCACCTGTCTCAGAGTTCCCGAAGGCACGAAACTATCTCTAGTAACTTCTCTGGATGTCAAGAGTTGGTAAGGTTCTTCGCGTTGCGTCGAATTAAACCACATGCTCCACCGCTTGTGCGGGCCCCCGTCAATTCATTTGAGTTTTAACCTTGCGGCCGTACTCCCCAGGCGGTCTACTTATCGCGTTAGCTGCGCCACTAAAAGATCAAGTCTCCCAACGGCTAGTAGACATCGTTTACGGCGTGGACTACCAGGGTATCTAATCCTGTTTGCTCCCCACGCTTTCGCACCTCAGTGTCAGTATCGGTCCAGGTAGTCGCCTTCGCCACTGGTGTTCCTTCCTATATCTACGCATTTCACCGCTACACAGGAAATTCCACTACCCTCTACCGTACTCTAGATTAGCAGTATCAGGTGCAGTTCCAAGGTTGAGCCCTGGGCTTTCACATCTGACTGACCAATCCACCTACGCGCGCTTTACGCCCAGTAATTCCGATTAACGCTCGCACCCTCCGTATTACCGCGGCTGCTGGCACGGAGTTAGCCGGTGCTTCTTCTGCAGTTAACGTCACAGCTAGCAGGTATTAACTACTAACCTTTCCTCACTGCTGAAAGTGCTTTACAACCCTAGGGCCTTCTTCACACACGCGGCATGGCTGCATCAGGCTTGCGCCCATTGTGCAATATTCCCCACTGCTGCCTCCCGTAGGAGTCTGGACCGTGTCTCAGTTCCAGTGTGGCTGATCATCCTCTCAGACCAGCTAGAGATCGTCGCCTTGGTGAGCCATTACCTCACCAACTAGCTAATCTCACGCAGGCTCATCCAATAGTGCAAGGTCCGAAGATCCCCTGCTTTCCCCCGTAGGGCGTATGCGGTATTAGACCAAATTTCTCTGGCTTATCCCCCGCTACTGGGTAGATTCCTACGCGTTACTCACCCGTCCGCCACTCGTCATCAACTAGCAAGCTAGTCATGTTACCGTTCGACTTGCATGTGTTAGGCCTGCCGCCAGCGTTCAATCTGAGCCATGATCAAACTCTTCAGTTTAAATCATTTGTGTTACCAGGAATGTGGTAACGGGCTCTAGTACTAAACAACCGGATAACATTCTTAAGAACGTTAAACCTTTGTAAATCGCTTTAAATGAATTCACTTGGTTGCTTGTCTAGAAAAAGTTTGCTTCTTCTCAACAAGCGCCCACACGAATTATCTGATCAAATTGTTAAAGAGCGTTGCTTTTTTGACTCTCCGCTGACTCAGCGTTTCGTCTCAAGCGAGGCGCATATTCTACTGTGCGCTCATTCAAAGTCAACCGTTTATTTTGCAATTTTGTAAAATTTTTTACTCAGCAACCGGACTTTGAATCCTGCCCCGTAAGCAATCTAAAAAACCAATATTTTCAATCACTTACTAAGCACCTCACTTAGCTCAATAAGCCCCGTTTTGGCGGCCTCCCTAAGCAAGGACGGCGAATTCTACAGACATCTGAAAAAGGGTCAACACCCAATCTTAAAAAAAGTGCAAAAAGTTGAAAAAAACTTACAAACCACCACAAATCGATCAAGCATTAATCAACAGCGTTTAAATAGTAGTCAACAGATACAAAAAAGGCGCTGAGTTTTACCTCAACGCCTTTTACTTAGACTTTAATTTAGCCTTTTAATACTAGAACAGAGCATTTTGCTCTCTCCGTTACCTTTGCAGTAACAGAACCCAGCATTACCTTTTCAACAGCTCCGTGCTTTTGCGCACTCATGATAATTAGATCGGCCTCTATTTCTTTAGCACGCCTAACAATCTCTTTGTGCGCTTTACCCTCTCTAACATCAACTTCAAAGCCTCTATTATCTAAAGCTTTTGCACCGATTGTTTGCAGCTCTTTACGCATAGCCTCCAATGCTTTCTCAACTGCACCTTTAGGAAAGTATGACGCCACCATTGGCATTTGATAGCCAGATAGAATAGTCATCAGATGAAGCTCGACACTTTCATCTATATATTCTTTTACAGTCTGTAACGTTTGCTCAACAGCTTTCCCGTCTTGAAGGTCTAGTGGTACCAATATTTTTTTAAACATTGTTTAGCAACCCTGTTCTGCCTTACGGCGTCTGTTTTGCATCCATCCCATTGCTATTAGTAGTAGCAACACTGGAATCCACACTAGCTGTTTCGGTGGTCGATCGGCCTCTACCTCAAGTGTTTTGATCTCCCAATCGAAATCCAAGCCTACTTTCTGAGCATCTGAATCAAAGGTAACGAGGTCGACAATTACACGCTCACCCTCTTCCCGTAACATTAGTCCTGCAGCTTCAATTTTCTCAGCGCCTGTACCTTCATTGGCTAGCGGTAACTCAACCGTTTTATTCACAAAATCACCATCAATAGTTTCACCGGCCACAATCATTCTTAACGGTCTACCATTTGGCATATCTTCTGCGACTTGCTCTAGCTTGGTTGGGGATACTTGCTCAATAGCAGGATAAATTTCATCCCATATTGCTCCGGGCCTAAACATCAAGAACGCGATAGCTAATAACAGAACGGTTTCATACCAACGAGTTTTCACTATCCAGTATCCTTGTGTCGCCGCTGCAAACACTAACATTGCCACTAATGCGCCAAAGATAGTAAGCAGAAGGTGCATTGGCCCTTCGATACCTATCAATATCAATTCAGTATTGAAGATAAACATAAACGGCAATACCGCTGTACGAATATCATAGGTAAAACCTTGAACACCCGTCTTAATAGGGTCTGATTGCGCTATAGCGGCACCTGCAAACGCCGCTAAGCCAACGGGTGGTGTATCATCCGCGAGAATACCAAAGTAAAAAACAAACAAATGAACAGCAATTAAGGGGACGATCAAGCCATTTTCAGCACCAAGCGTGACAATAACTGGAGCCATTAACGATGACACTACGATGTAGTTTGCTGTAGTTGGTAAACCCATACCTAATATCAAACTGATAATCGCTGTAAACAACAGCATCAAAAAGATACTACCGCCTGAGATAAACTCCACAAACTCAGTCATCATTTGCCCTAGGCCTGTCAAAGTGACTGTACCTACAACAATACCCGCTGCAGCAGTTGCCACACCGATTCCAATCATATTTCTTGCGCCGCCAACAAGACCATTCAATAGATCTTCGACGCCATGCACTATCTGGCTACTCCAAGCGAGTGGCTCTCTGAAATAGGTTTTGATTGGCTTATGGGTTAACACAATGAAGATCATAAACACCGTTGCCCAGAAAGCAGACAAACCTGGCGAAAATCGTTCAACCGTTAAACACCAAACCAGCACAACAACGGGTAGGAGATAGTACAAACCTGATTTAACTGTAGGCCCTACTTCTGGCAGCATTACAACTTCAGAATTCGGATCGTCCATATGCAGATCAGGAAACTTAGCCGCATATCGCACGAGCCCAATATAAGCTATAAGAATCACAAGACCAGCAATTAGATATGACCAATTCCCCATGTAACTCTTAGTCCAACCTAATCCGTGATACACGGTCAATGAAATGACACATACACCCACGATAATCATTGCCCACACTGACAGCTTTTGTGCCAACGAGGCATGATTTCGAGTCGGTAAGCCTTTCATTCCAGCCTTTACCGCTTCTAAATGAACAATGTAGATCAAAGCGATATAAGAAATCAGCGCGGGTAGGATTGCATGCTGAATTACTTCGATATAAGAAATACCAACAAACTCCACCATCAAGAATGCTGCCGCACCCATAATTGGTGGTGTTAACTGACCATTGGTTGAAGCAGCAACCTCAACCGCACCTGCTTTATACCCTGGAAAACCTACACGTTTCATCAGCGGGATAGTAAAAGTACCTGTAGTTACTACATTGGCTATAGATGAGCCTGATACCAACCCACTCAAGCCGGAGGAAACAACAGCAGCTTTCGCAGGACCGCCGCGCATATGCCCTAATAGTGAAAAGGACACTTGGGTGAAATAATTACCAGCGCCCGCTTTATCCAGCAAAGCACCAAATAAGACAAACAGAAATACAAAACCTGTCGATACCCCAAGCGCTACCCCAAATACACCTTCGGAGGTTAGCCATTGATGCGACATAGCCTTATTTAAACTTGCACCTTTATGCGAAATTACATCCGGCATATAAGGTCCAGCAAAGGTATACAGCATGAAAATGCCAGCCACGACCATCAATGGTGGCCCTAACGCCCTTCTTGTCGCCTCCAACAACAAAATCATACCGCTGACGGCAACAACAATATCCATTGTTATTGGTGCACCCGCCCGTCCAGCTAGCTCCGCGTGAAATATGACTAAGTAACTAGCGGCAAACGCTGCTACTCCAGCAAAAATCCAATCATGCCATGGCACAACCGATCTAGAAGATCGTTTAAATGCTGGAAATGCGGTATATGCCAAAAAGACTGCAAAGCTAAGATGAATGGCTCGAGCCTGAGTATCATTGAATACACCAAAATCGAGCATAAAAGGTAGAGGCGAAGCATACCAAAGCTGAAAAAGAGCCCAGCAAAGCGCTACACCCCATAGCAATTTACCAGGAAGCCCTTCTGGAGCACGCGCCCCAGAATCTGCCTGAGCAACCATCTCCTGTACTTCTTGGGAAATGCTAGCCGAAGAACTGTTCTGATTATCCGTCACACAATCACCGTTTGAAACAGCTTATAATAGTTTTGTAGAGCCAAGCCTGAGCAAAAGCCGTAAAGCAAAACGGGGACATTAAGTCCCCGTTGCCTATCAAGCCAACTCTTATAGAAGACCTGCTTCTTTGTAGTACTTAATTGCACCAGGATGCAGAGGCGCAGACAAACCATCTTTAACCATCTGCTCTTTCTTCAGGTTAGCAAAAGCTGGATGTAGTTTGCGGAAAGTATCGAAGTTTTCAAAGACAGCCTTAACTACCTCGTAAACCACTTTTTCTGGCACTTTTGCGGAAGATACAAACGTTGCACCAACACCGAACGTTTGCGTATCAGCATCATTACCGCGATACATACCTGCTGGAACAGTTGCTGTACGATAGTAGCTGTTATCGCTGATCAGTTTTTGAACTGCTGCACCATCCACATTTACAAGCGTACTGTCACAAGAAGTTGTCGCTTCTTTGATTGCACCACTTGGATGTCCTACTACATAAACCATGGCATCGATTTTATTGTCACATAGAGCACTAGCTTGCTCAGACGCTTTAAGTTCAGAAGTTAAAGCGAAATCATCCATCGTCCAGCCTTTAGCTTCCATCAGCACTTCGATAGTACCGCGCTGACCAGAACCTGGGTTGCCGATATTTACACGCTTACCTTTAAGGTCATCAAAGTTTTTAATACCAGAATCAGCACGAGCGACAACAGTGAAAGGCTCAGGGTGTACAGAGAAAACTGCGCGTAGATCTTTGTTAGCACCTGTATCTTTAAATTTGCTAGTGCCATTATAAGCATGGAACTGCCAATCAGACTGAGCTACACCCATATCCAATTCGCCGGCGCGGATAGTATTCAGGTTGTAAACAGAACCGCCTGTAGACTCCACAGAGCAGCGGATACCGTGATCCTTACGGTTTTTATTCACCAATCGGCAAATTGAACCACCTGTAGGGTAATAAACGCCGGTTACACCGCCTGTGCCGATAGTGATAAATTCTTGTGCTGATGCTGCAGTCGAACCACCCATGGCAGCTAAACCAACACCCATCGCTAACAAACTAGAGGTAACCGTCTTACGAAATACCATAACAAACTCCATCTATTATATTTTTATAATTCGAGCTTTGCTTCGAGCTCTTTTTAAACCCATCTCTCTTGATACTAGTATCACCACTCGTATGTTTCAAAAAAAACAGAGACGGTAAAACAACAAACCAAGTAAAGGCTGATGATAGATAACATGCCTAGGAACACTTCATCAATACGAACTAATACTTAGAGACAACTTCAACTGATTATTCTGTTAGACCAATAGAAAAAAGTGGATATCCCTGCAATCACATAGATAGACCACTCATCTTTGATAAAAAATCAACTAGTCTGCATCCAGATACAATCTGAGCTCTTAGGAAGTACGCTAAACTTAACTGCGATAAAGCAGCTAATAGGCTCGATACTATGTCCACAGAGTTAACTACGCTTACTAAAGAAGACAAACCAACAGCTATTGCAGTGCTGACCAGCGGAGGGGATTCACCCGGGATGAACCCAGCCATTCGAGGCGTAGTTCGTTCTGCTCTGCATAAAAACATTCAAGTGTATGGCGTAAACAAAGGTTACAGCGGCTTAATTATCGGAGATTTATTTGAAATGAACTCCGCATCTGTAACCAACATTGTCCAACGAGGGGGGACATTACTCAAAAGTGATCGCTGCCTAGCTTTTCTTGATCCAGCGGTTAGGCATCAGGCAGCCGAGGTTTTGCTCAAAAAAGGTATTGATAGCCTAGTCGTAATTGGCGGTGATGGCTCTTTAACTGGGGCTCACATGCTAGCCTCGGAAAGCTCGATTCGTGTGATTGGTCTGCCTGGCACTATAGATAACGATATCTACGGCACTGATGACACAATTGGTTTTGACACAGCCGTTAACACTGCTCTCGATGCTATAGACAAAATCCGTGATACAGCCCTATCTCACGAGAGCTTGTTTTTAGTAGAGGTCATGGGCCGAAACTCCGGCTTTATAGCTACCCATGTAGGGATAGCCTGTGGTGCAGAGTTGGTCGTTATTCCTGAGTATGAAGTTAAAGTAGACGCTATCTCATTTCAGCTTGCCAACAACCGCGCACAAGGCAAAGGATCAAGCGGGATTATTGTTGTAGCGGAGGGACCTACCCCGGGCCTTACATACAATTTAGCTAAACAATTAGAGCAGCATGGCCAGCAACCTAAGGTCTGTATTTTGGGTCACATACAAAGAGGCGGCCGCCCTACAGGGCATGACCGAGTACTTGCATCCTGTCTAGGAGCTGCGGCTGTAGATTATCTTTGCGGTGGTTATAACGATGTAATGATTGGCATAAAAAACGGAGCCATCAATGAGACTCCGTTACAACATATTATCGACAAAAAGAAACAACTAGACGCTCAACTATTTGAGCATGTGCAACTGCTGCACAAATAATAAATCAGGCTATCAAGCCTATCGAACATACGGGTTGCTTTGCATCTCTCGACCAAAGGTTGAGCCCGGTCCATGCCCTGGAATAAACTCGATCGACTGACCTAGCGGGAACAGCTTCAACTTAATTGAATCGATCAATTCTTGGTGATTTCCCTGAGGAAAGTCGGTACGACCAATAGAACCATTGAAAAGAACATCCCCCACCAGCGCCATCTGATCTTCTACATGATGAAACACAACGTGACCTGGCGTATGACCTGGGCAGTGAATAACGTTTAGCGTTGATTCACCTACCTGAACAGTATCACCATCATCTAACCAGCGATCCGGAGTAAAGGTTTCACAAGGCGGAAAGTTAAACATATTGCACTGCTGTGCCATACCTTCAATCCAAAATCGGTCGCCTTTATGAGGCCCCTCGATTGGTAATTTTTTGGATGCAGCTAATTCAGCCGTTCCACCAGCATGATCGATGTGCGCATGAGTCAAAAGAATTTTCTCTAATTCAACACCCTCTTCCTCTGCCGCAGCTAGAATTCGATCTAGATCACCGCCTGGGTCAACCACCGCTGCTTTCATGGTTTGTTCACACCAAATAAGGGAACAATTCTGCTGAAACGGAGTAACCGGAATAATTCTGTATTTCATACGATCGCCAATGGAAGTAGATACTGATAAACCGCAAGTATATCAGGCCTGAGTTAAAGGCAAAGCTTTACGCACCAAAGCACTAGAGCGACCGCTTGTCTTTTTAGAAATTTAGATTCAAAGTTAGTAGATATTTATCTACAAGGACTTTGGGAAGAAGCCATGAAAAAACATAAGCATGAAGCAGAGCTAGTAAAAGAAGCCCTTAAGATAGGTGCTATCTACTTTGAAAAGCGCGGTGCAGGCCACTTTGAAGCCACTGATAGTGCTTCAAGCAAAATTAAAGCAATTTATCGCTTACTAGTGAATGACGGACTTATTCAAGCCTTAGCAAAGGATCAAGTCTCTGAGCCCAACATGAAACATAAATTAGCTTTATGGGTAGAAAGGCAGTTACCGGAGAATCATCCGCTGAAGAAATAAAAAATCTCTCTTTCGATAGCCCAGCCATCCACGTGGGATCTGTGACTTTGCGTCCCAGAATTGCTTCTGGTTTGCCTTTATCGAGAGAGGATCTATTCGCTGGAAACAACTCAACAATCCAAAAAAACCAAAAGGTTAGTCCAGATCTCATTGAGCCTGACTGTAATAGTAGCAGCATTATTTGTAATTACTAAATACGTATTTGAAATTATGCGCAAACAAACGCTCATTAATGTGCTTTTTCTTTGCTATTACGACAGATTCAGGATTACTATTTAAAATACGAATATTGATATCAAGGCTTACAATTCAATGAGTTCACAACAATCAGAACTAAGTTCAAACAATAAAACGGATTTCCTAGATTGCTTGAGACTGATCGAACGGTTACACCGTAGAATCCTTGATATTCTTAAATATCGCCTTGAAGCGTTAGGCTATACCGATATAAATAGCGTTCAAGCTCTCCTACTGCATAACATCGCTGATCGAGAAATGACAGCCAGCGAGTTAAGAACACGAGGCTATTATCTAGGCTCTAATGTTTCATATAACTTAAAGAAAATGGTCGGCAACGGTTATATCAAGCAAGAACGTTCAGAACACGACCTACGTTCAGTCCGTATAAAGCTCAGTCAAAAAGGCTTAGCTGTCCACAACCTGATTGCAGAGCTGTTTGATCAACAATTGGAAGAGATCAGTGCAGAGCGCTTAATGGAAGAAAACGATATGTCTACATTGAGGTCTAACCTGCGACAACTGGAACGCTTCTGGGATCAGCAGATGAACTCTTATTAAACCCTATTGCAGGTTTAACTTGCTAAGGGCTTTTTAGAGCTGGCAGTTTCAAATTCATCCACAGGCAACGGTTTACCAAAGAAGTAACCCTGGTAATCTGTACAATTATGTTCCGCTAGGAACATACACTGCGCCTCAGTTTCAACACCTTCCGCTATAACATTTAATCCAAGATTATGACCCATGGCGATTATTGCTTGGACAATCTCTGCATCATCT
Source organism: Neptuniibacter sp. QD37_11 (assembly GCF_047778105.1). NCBI lineage: Bacteria > Pseudomonadati > Pseudomonadota > Gammaproteobacteria > Oceanospirillales > Oceanospirillaceae > Neptuniibacter > Neptuniibacter sp. QD37_11. The sequence continues at coordinate 2,779,706 of NZ_CP180552.1, forward strand.
TTGTCTTGAATTACATCACGAATGAAGGAGCGATCAATTTTAATTTGATCCAGCGGTAAACGTTTCAAATGTAACAGTGAAGAATACCCTGTACCAAAATCATCTAAAGAGAAACGGATACCCAACTTACGCAGCTGATGCATTTTATCAACCGTGTCTTCGATGTCTTGTAATACAAGGCTTTCTGTTAACTCCAACTTCAAAAGATCAGGTTGAATACCATAGCGGTGGATACAATCAGCAACTTCAGCAACAAAGTGCTCCTGCATAAACTGGCGCGCACTGACATTCACAGCAAGACTCAAAGTGGGCAGATTGGGATCAGTTTGCCATTTCTTAAGCTGCTGACAAGCTTGGGATAGAATCCAATCCCCGATAGGTACAATAAGGCCTGTATCTTCCGCAAGAGGAATGAACTCAGCAGGTGAAACTAAACCTCGCTCTGGGTGGTGCCAACGCACCAATGCTTCAGCACCAATCAATTCGTCTTTATGGTACTGAGCCTGATAATGCAGCTCTAACTGCTGTTCAGATAAAGCTTTACGAAGATCTGACTCCAACGCCGCCATACTACAGAGCGCCTTTTCAGCTTCTGGATCATAAAATCTATAGGTATTTTTACCTGACTCTTTCGCCTGATACATCGCCATATCAGAACGTTTCATCACACTGTCTACCACATCGTCGCTATCAAACAGTGTTATACCAACACTACATGCAGTGTGGTATTGAATACTATCGAGAGAGACTTGTTGCTGTATCGCTACAATTAACTTATCCACAATCCCACCAACTTGAGCTAAAGCGATGCTTTCTTCTATACCCAAGTTTTCCAATACGATAATAAATTCATCACCGCCCAAACGAGCGACCATATCGGCATTACGAACACAGTTATTCAGCCTGTTTGCTACTTCGATCAACAGCAGATCGCCTTGATCATGGCCTTGAGTGTCATTCAAATTTTTAAAATTATCTAGATCAATAAAGAGAACAGCCCCCAATTGATCTGTTATCCGGCAAGAATGAATGGCACTACTTAAACGCTCTTGCAATGAACGCCGATTAGGCAGCCCCGTAAGCACATCATAAAAAGCCAATTTATGGATGTTTGCTTCATCTCTTTTTCTCTGAGTGATATCCGTAAACGCTCCAACGTAGTTGGTAATTTCTCCTGCATCCCCTTGTACAGCGGTTATCGTCAGATACTGTGGATAAATTTCCCCTGATTTACGCTTATTCCAAATTTCGCCCTGCCAGTACTTTTCTTCGTGTAACTGCCCCATCATATCTTTGTAAAATGAAGCCGAATGCTGCCCTGACTGTAATATCGAAGGTTTTTTGCCTATCACCTCATCAGGTTCGTAGCCAGTAACACGTGTAAAGGCGCTATTAACCCTAAGAATGGAATACTCGGAATCTGTAATTAACATTCCCTCTTGCGAATCAAAAGCCGTTGCCGCTATATGCAGCTCTTTTTCAGCACGTTTACGCTCAGTAACATCTCTAGAGAGCACAATAAAATGCGGTAGTTCATGACCAGCACCTACCTTTAACGACACTGATAACTCAAACTCCCTTTCCCCTTTTGCTAAAGGTAAGCGTATTTGGTGACCTCTGGATAGACCATTTTTTTCTGCATCATTCAAAGCTTGCACCACTGTTGTAGCAGCAGCAAAAGGCATGACATCAAACACAGTCTTACCAATAAGCTCTGACTCTGACGCGATTAGCTCATCTTTCTGGGCACTATGGCAGGCGTAATAACGCCCCTGACTATCCATTTCAAATAACAGGTCAGGAATCGCCGCAAAAATTGCTTCTAATTTTTGCCGGGAAAGATCACTTTCATATTCACTCTGTTTCAGCGCTAACTCAGCTTTACGGCGTTCTATCTGATGCGTTAATAAAATCCCGAGCAACACCGTCACTATAGGGAACATCAGCATAATAGGTAATGCTAACTCACTCAGTAACAGATCCACCGTCGAAAACGGAAGAACCAGCAGAGAAAACAACATCACGATGTGGACAACTACACCCAATAAATACAACTGCCACCAAGCGACCGCCCTACTCTCATTTAGGTTCACCCGCCAATAGTGGCACAACAACCCTAGGCCTGAAGAACTGACAATAATGAGAAATCCTGCAAAGATGCCTTGTCCACCTTCGAACAATCGAAAAGCAACCGTAATCGCTACAGCGATAACTGTGGGGATAAAACCGAAAAATAAGCCGGTTACAGAGAGGAGAATGGAACGCGCATCAATCAACACACCACTAACAATGGATAGCGGCATCGACATAATTGCGATCCCGATTACACCTATTAGAATTCCACTGATAACTTTCTTAAGAACAGATAACCGCTTGTGTTCAAAAGAAAAAATATCATACAACGCACCCATCGCTAGCAACAGAGCAACGTTATTGATCAGTGGAATAAAAATACCGTCATTCATCAGTCAAAAGAACCGACCAGACAGTTTGCATTCTTTACCCCAAAATGCGTAAAACGATTAAACATAGAGCGAAATCACATTATTAATGGTAAACGGGATAAATGCTAACCACTAGAAAACGTATACGCTATAGGATATTTAGGGAGAACGGCCTGCAATTGTTGATATACATCAAGAAAATCAGCATCAAAATTTTAGGCCGTGCGATATAGGTCAAATTAGGCATTACAAACCTGCTTTTCACCTAACTTGATAAGAATTGACATCAATTCTATTTTTTAGATTTTTTCTCTTCCTGCGCCTTTGCATACTCTTCGTCTAACTTACCATATTGGCGCTGATATGCTTCTGGGTCCGAACGCCATAATCGGTAAAGTTTACGATCATTCGCTGCCATGGGCGGTGGGTTTTCGCGGGATCGGCGAATCGCATTCAAGGTAACAGGAATAAAAGCAAACAGTACTAATAATCCCACCAGCAGATATTTAAGTAGTTCATCACTCATCAGTGATTCCTCTAATATACAAAAAAAGCCGCACGAGCGGCTTTTTTATAAACTCAGTGGCTAGACCTTATGATAGATCTCAGCGCCTGTTTCTTTAAATTCAGCTGATTTCTCCTGCATCCCTTGATCAGCTTTCGCATTAATTGCTGCTACTTCCTCATCATCCAGCTCACGAACCTCTTGCGAGATTTTCATAGAACAGAATTTAGGTCCGCACATAGAACAGAAATGCGCTACTTTCGCAGACTCTTTAGGCAGAGTTTCATCATGGTAAGCACGCGCCGTATCTGGGTCCAAGCCAATGTTGAACTGGTCTTCCCAACGGAATTCGAAGCGAGCTTTAGACATCGCATTATCACGAATCTGAGCACCTGGATGACCTTTCGCTAAATCGGCAGCATGAGCAGCAATCTTATATGTGATGATTCCTTCTTTTACATCAGCCTTGTTAGGTAGACCCAGATGCTCTTTAGGCGTCACATAACATAGCATGGCACAGCCGTACCAACCGATCATCGCAGCACCAATACCTGATGTAATGTGGTCGTAACCCGGTGCAATATCGGTCGTCAATGGACCCAGCGTGTAGAAAGGCGCTTCGTGACATTCTTTCAACTGCTTATCCATGTTCTCTTTGATCATATGCATAGGTACGTGACCTGGGCCTTCGATCATTACCTGAACATCATACTCCCAAGCGATCTTAGTAAGTTCGCCTAAGGTTTCTAGCTCTGCAAATTGCGCTTCATCGTTCGCATCATAAACAGAACCTGGACGCAGGCCATCTCCCAAAGAGAAAGATACATCGTATGCCTGACAGATTTCACAGATCTCACGGAAGTGCGTGTACAGGAAGTTTTCTTCGTGATGCGCCAAGCACCACTTCGCCATGATAGAGCCACCGCGAGATACGATACCAGTCATACGCTTAGCAGTCATAGGTACATAGCGTAGTAGTACACCCGCATGGATCGTGAAGTAATCCACACCCTGCTCAGCTTGCTCAATAAGCGTATCTTTAAAAACTTCCCAATTTAGGTCTTCAGCTACGCCATTAACTTTTTCAAGAGCCTGATAGATTGGTACCGTACCAATTGGGACTGGCGAGTTACGCATGATCCACTCACGTGTTTCATGAATATTCTTACCTGTGGACAGATCCATGATGGTATCTGCACCCCAACGTGTGCCCCAGGTCATTTTCTCTACCTCTTCTTCGATAGAAGAAGTTACAGCAGAGTTACCAATGTTACCGTTGATTTTAACCAAGAAGTTACGACCGATAATCATCGGCTCAACTTCAGGGTGGTTAATATTGGCAGGGATAATCGCACGGCCTTCAGCAACTTCCTGACGTACGAATTCAGGCGTAATCTCTTCTGGAAGGTTTGCACCAAAATTAAAACCTGGATGCTGTTCTGCAACCACATTACCTTCCGCTTTTGCTTTCGCTAGCTTCATGTTTTCGCGAATAGCAATATATTCCATTTCAGGAGTAATAATACCTTTACGAGCATAATGCAACTGCGTCACATTTTTACCCGCTTGAGCGCGGCGCGGCTTACGCGTTAGCTCAAAACGCAACTCATCAAGGCGCAGGTCAGCTTCACGAACACGACCATATTCAGAAGTCAGCTTGTCCAACTGCTCAGTATCTTCACGCTCTAGAATCCAAGCCTCACGAACAGGCTGTAAACCTTTACGTACATCGATAGCTACTTCTGGATCAGTGTATGGACCTGATGTGTCGTAAACATAAAGTGGATCATTCTTCTCACCACCAAAACCTGTTGGCGTGTCATCTAAACTAATTTCGCGCATTGGAACACGAATATCAGGTCTAGAACCTTCAACATAAACTTTGCGCGATTTAGGAAACGGCTGTACAGAATCTGTATCCACCTTAGCCGTCTGGCTCAATGCCTGATTTTGCTCTGAATTATTATCTACCATCGTTCAACCTGTTCTTATATTGCTTTCATCAGCGTCGATACAACTACGACCAATACGCATGAAAATGATTAACTGGGCCATGACCTGCACCCACGTTCAGTTTGTCCGCCCCTCGCAAAGCAGATGTAATATAGTCTTTAGCCAGTTTTACCGCCGTTGCAGGCGACTCCCCTTTGGCTAGGTAAGCGGTAATAGCCGCTGCCAATGTGCACCCTGTACCATGGGTGTTGTTCGTATTTACCCTAGGACTAAGGAACTCGATGAACTCCTGCCCATCATAGTAAATGTCCGGGCACTCTTTACCCTGCAAATGTCCGCCTTTCAACAGCACCTGCTTAGCGCCTAATCCCAGCAATTCAGCAGCCATGTCAGCCATACCCGTGCGATCTTTAGGTTCGGATTGGCCAAGCATTGCAGCTGCTTCAGGCAAATTAGGCGTGATAATGTCCGCTATCGGAATCAAATGTTTTACTAAGCTATCAATACCATCATCGCTCAGAAGTTTGCTGCCACTAGTCGATACCATAACGGGATCAATAACCAGCGGAACATTTTTACTTTTCAAGAACGACGCAACAGTCAAAACCATATCGGAATTACCCAACATCCCCGTTTTAACCGCATTGATTTCAATATCATCAAATACAGCATCTAACTGCTGTAATAAAAAATCAGCCGAAACAGGGTAGACACTTTTAACTGACTGAGTATTTTGTGCAGTTAAAACGGTAATAGCGGATGTGCCGTAAGCCCCTATTGCTGAGAAGGTTTTTAAATCTGCTTGAATACCTGCACCACCACCGGAATCAGACCCAGCAATAGTAAGCACATTAGGGATTGCGGAAGAAATATTAGCCATCATAACCCCTTATAGCAGGAGCTACATGAACCAAATTTAAAATACATAAATACATAGAAATGAAATCTCGATTTCCTACGCCGGAACAAACCGGATCAGGTTCAACGGGTTTACTCTCAGCCCCAAAGGGCACCCCGACCAAGACAAAATCCAAGTTTAAAGACTCACCTGTATTCTGTCCAGAAAAGCACCTGAAACTCCTTCATCTAGACAAAAATCAGATAAAAAAATATACAAATAAGAAAAATTAGGAATTTTTCTTATTTTTTTTAGCGTATATACGTTCATAATGAGTTACATGGATCTCCTGTTCATGGAAAGAATACAAGGAAGGCCTCGATAAGCGGAACGGATGGCATTGATGCCCTAGGACAAAGACCGCAAGGATTATGGAAGCCATAGAAAAGGGCGCCTCATTGGAAGAGGCGCCCTTTTCGTATCTACCCTACACAAAACAAGCATCTTACCCATCAAATACAGAATTCTTTAAATTAAGAATTTTTCTTATTTCTTTTCCCGTATTTCCAGCCATACTTGATGACATGGATCTCCTGTTCACGGAAAGAATACAAGGAAGGCCTCGATAAGCGGAACGGATGGCATTGAAGCCCTAGGACAAAGACCGCAAGGATTATGGAAGCCATAGAAAAGGGCGCCTCAATGGATGAGGCGCCCTTTTTGTTTATATACACTTCTCCACTTCCCCTACAATTCCCACTATTCGGGAATTATTCCCTGAATTTTCGGGATGACAGAAATTAAGAATAATTCTTATTTTTTTTTACGTATTTCCAGCCATAATTAGCTTCATGGATCTCCTGTTCACGGACTGAATATAAAGGACGGCCTCGATAAGCGGAAAGGATGGCATGACGCCCTAGGACAAAGACCGCAAGGATTATGGAGCCAAAGAAAAGGGCGCCTCATGGATGAGGCGCCCTTTTTGTTTATATTGTGATCATTCCTGCGGGCATATTGCCCGAGTTAGACCTTACAAATGAAATTAAGAATTTTTCTTATTTCCTTTCCAGTGGCAGAAGGCATAATTAGAAACGTGGATCTCCTGTTCATGGAACGAATACAAAGGACGGCCTCGATAAGCGGAAAGGATGGCATTGATGCCCTAGGACAAAGACCGCAAGGATTATGGAAGCCAGCAAGGGGGTTGCTTCACGGAAGGAGCAACCCCTTACTTTTTCCCTACAAATATTCCCGCTCTCTTTACTAAAAACCTTATGCCGTTACGTAAGTAGGCTGCGCCAACCACGTTTCTTCAATAAGATTCTCAATAGATACATTACAACCTGCTTTAATCCATTTAGCTAATGGAGTCGCAACATCAGGAATGTAGAAAGGTTCTGGTTGTGGCGATTCAAGCCAAGCTCCTATCTTTTGACAGTCTAAAGCGTCTACGACTCTACCTAAACCAAGGATTTCCAATATCTCAGCATTGGATTCTTGCTCAGCCTGACCTTTTTGCGGCAAGGTCATTATCTTTTTTCCATATTGCAAAGCTTCACTTAACAAGCCAAAACCGGAATTACAAATCACCCCTTCACAATCAGATAGGTCTTGCTGAAACCCCATTCGCGAAAAAGGCCTGACATGGCAGTTTCCTTGATCCAAGGGCTGATCAACTGAAGAATAGATAAAGAAGTGGGCATGACTGTATTGTTTAAAGGCAGGCATCATAGACTCAAGATCATCATGAGGCAGGTAGACCACCACTTTCTTCTCGGTAAGGATTGGACTAAACAAAGGCTTTTGAATTAATGGTGGGCAGATATCTTGATCGAAACGATCCCAATGCAAACCAATAGGAATATTAGCTGGCGCAAATGACTTTACCTGAGCCTTGAGTAAAGGCCCTGATTTTTTATCGGGCAAATCATGCAGAAAAGCATATTGATGAGCAATACCAACACTCTTAACGCCTTTCAATTTCGCCGCCCACGCAGTTACCGGTTCGAAATCAGTAATCACAAGGTCATATCCCGTAAGGTCGAGCGCCTTAATATCTCTTAGCAGTTGAAAAACATTGTTTTTCGTAAATGTTTTCCAATGATCGACCTTACTACCCTGCATATAAAAGGTTAAGCCCCTTCGGCATTGGTAATCACCAAAGGGTTCCATATTGAAAAGCTTCTCAGGTTCTCGGCCACTAAACAGATAATCAACTTTGATGCCTTCCTTCTCTAATGCCGGAGCCATCACCCGTGCACGAGTGATATGACCATTCCCTGTAGCTTGTACACCATAAAGAATACGCATCAGCTCAGACCATCAAGGACAAGAAAGGAATTAGCGAAATCGCAGCAGCTGCAGAGCTTAAGCCCAGTACTGCACCAGCTAGAATATCTGTTGGATAGTGCACACCAAGAAGAACCCGAGACATACCTATAGCGACAGCTAAAACATAGGATACAACCGCAAATTCAGGATAAAAATGTGCGACAAGCGCAGCAAATACAAACGCAGCAGCAGAATGACCAGATGGGAAGCTAAATTTATCAGACGGAACTATATAAGCTTCAAACGGCAACGAATCACAAGGCCGATCACGCTTTATAGTATTTTTAAGAATAAGGTAGAGCGGCAGTTCAATGGCATAAGCAAATAGCCCCACCAACAAAAACAAAAGACCAAACTGCTGCTCAAAAAGAGCAAGGGCAAAGCCAATGAATAGGTATAAAACACCATCACCTAATCGAGAAACTTGCCGACTTACCGAAGCAATTTGAGCTGCTTTAGGAAGGCCCAAACACCAATTAAAGGTGAGTAAATCAAACGCTGTTACTAGTCGAATAGCACTCATTGTCAGTATCTCCCAATACTTTCATCATGCTTTCAGATGATGGAAGTACTAGGTGACAGCGAAATGAACACTTTTTGACAGTTCAATTACAAAACTGCAGCAGCCATCTCTTTAGAAAACTCCTGCTCGAACCATTGCGCGGCCATAGTCACAACTAGATCAGGTTGCAATAAAGGCACCATATGACCTTGGCGTTTCATTACCAACAACTCCATAGGTTGCTCACAATAATTCATCAAGCGCTGAGAATAGCTCACGGGTAAAACTTCATCTTTATCTCCATGCAAAATAGCAGCAGAGAAACGGTGTACTCTATTCACAATGTTGCAGCGATGGTTAAACAGACTAGACAACGTTTTGAGTGGGTAATCAAAAACAATTAATGGATCATTATTAATTGCGGCACCTGCAGGATGCCCCTTTAACAACTGCTCAAAATCAACGAAAGATTTTAATGGCACTTTATACCCTGGCAGCATTAAGGACGATGCCCATGTCCAGTTCCAACCCATTCGATAAGTAACATCGGGAGCTAAATCAGGTACCAATAACGTCCCGCAAAGGACTGTAGATAGGCGCTCATCCTTTTCAGCTGCAGCAACAGCAAGCAATGCACCTATTGAATAACCGTAAACACCAAATGGGCCTTTAAAGCGCTGCTGCAATACATCTAAAACGTCCGATACAGCATCACACATCTGATCTACAGTGTAATGCCCCCTAGACCCGCCTGAATAACCATGCCCTAGAGGATCAACACCAATAACATTAAAGCCTTGCAGAGATAACTTACACAGTAACTCTGCATAGAGTTCACAGTAGGTACCAATTCCCGGTAGAAAAATAATCGTTGGCGCATCGGGAGCGTACTCGTACAACTCACAATGAACAGCATTTGCACCAACACAAAAGGCTGTACGGTGTTTTAAAAACTGCTCTAAATTCAGCTTGTCACGCAGATCAACACGTAAACTACAACCTTCTTGGGACAAAATAGGCGGTCTGATTTGAACACTCATAATCAACTCAACTTATCGCTGGCAGTGTTTACAAAACACTGTGGAGCGCTGCCCCAAGCGTACTTCTGTTAATGGAGCCATACACTGTACACAAGGCTCCCCTTTTCGACCGTAAACATTGAGCTTTTGCTTAAAGTATCCCGGCTTACCATCACCGCCAACAAAATCTTTCAGCGTAGTACCACCTTGCTCAATTGCAGCAGCCAACACTTTTTTAATATTCTCAACTAAACACGCTAAGAGTTCATAAGAAATATTACCTGCTGCTCGCCTCGGATCGATACCTGATAGAAAGAGCGCTTCGGTGGCATAGATATTTCCAACCCCAACCACAACTTTACTATCCATAATCACTTGTTTGATAGCCGCTTTACGTCCAGCACAGATTGCATGAAGATGCTTAGCATCAAATTGCTCACTAAGAGGCTCTGGGCCTAACTTATATAGCAGTTCATGATGTTCATTAAGCGGTTGCCATAATACCGACCCAAAGCGACGCGGATCCGTTAACCGTAAAGCCTTGCCATTCCCAAAACAGAAATCAACATGGTCATGTTTAAGCACGGGCTCATCTTGCTCAACAATTCTTAAGCTGCCTGACATCCCCAGATGCACCATCACTTCGCCAGTAGATATTTTGAGAAGAATGTATTTTCCGCGGCGACCAACAGACTCGATCACCTGCCCTTCTATCTCATCCGCTAAAAAATCAGGAATCGGCCAACGGAGGTTCGGATTTCGAATCAGCAAACGGGTTACTTTTTGCTTATCAATATGAGGGCTGATACCTCGACAGGTCGTTTCTACTTCTGGCAATTCAGGCATGAATTTCAACTGTAATACAACATTGAAAGCTTAGACTAACATAAAATCAATGAATTAAGGGTCTATCTCAATGCCGACGTTAGTCAAGCTATGCTACATTCTAGGTCTAATTTAGTAAGGTGATTTGTACTCAATGGATTTTATCTGGATCTTATTTGCATTCGTCTGCGGTTATACACTGCGATTGATTGAGATGCCCCCTCTTATAGGGTACCTATTTGCAGGTTTCTTCCTGCATTTTATTGGTGTTGAACCTGTAGATAGTTTACAAACTTTGGCTGACCTGGGTATCACCTTGATGCTTTTCACCATCGGCCTTAAATTAAATGTAAAAGATCTATTAAAAACCGAAGTATGGGCCAGCACCCTGTCTCATATGACCCTATGGACTCTTTTAGCCGGCTCCGCTTTTTTACTGCTCGCAACCCTTTCAATTCCGTACTTTTCAGATCTAGATCTTAAATCTGCCGCATTGATCGGTTTCGCCCTTAGCTTCAGCAGTACCGTATGTATCGTGAAGCTCTTAGAAGAAAGCGGAGAAATGAAAACCCGACATGGTCAACTCGCTATTGGCGTTTTGGTTATGCAAGATATTGTTGCCGTTCTGTTCCTTGTGGCAGCCACGGGGAAGATTCCATCGATATGGGCCCTAGGCCTGTTCGGCTTAGTCTTCATTCGCCCTCTACTTAATCATTTACTCATGCGTGCTGGTCATGGTGAATTGTTGCCTTTGGCCGGCTTCTTCCTAGCACTAGGTGGTTATGAACTCTTCAGCCTAGTAGGCGTGAAAGGTGATTTAGGTGCACTAGTCTTCGGCATGCTACTCAGCACTCACCCTAAAGCCAGCGAGCTAACAAAGTCACTCTTAAGCTTCAAAGACCTTTTCCTGATTGGCTTCTTCCTATCCATCGGATTCACAGCTTTACCTGATTGGTCGATGCTGGGCATGGCAGCTATCCTTGCGGTTCTAATTCCATTGAAATACATCATGTTCTTTGGGATTTTCACCCGTTTAAATCTGCGCGGACGAACCTCTTATCTATGTGCCTTAGCACTGAGTAACTTCAGTGAATTCGGATTAATTGTTGCTTATCTTTGTGTAGATAGCGGCTGGCTAAGTAAAGAGTGGCTCGTTATTCTAGCGCTTGCTGTTTCACTGTCATTTATCCTGACCAGTGTAGTCTATCGATCTGCTCACTCTTTCTATTTACGTCATAAAGAGAAGATTAAAAGTTACGAATCAGACACACCACTTCCAAGCGATATTTTTGTTCAGCCGAAAGACTCTGAAATATTGGTGATTGGACTTGGCCGTGTCGGCAAAGGCGCGTTCAACGCCCTACATAGTATTGTTGGAGACAAAGTATGGGGGATGGATGCAGACCGCAGCCGTATTCAGAAATTTCAACAGAAAGGGCTTCACGTCTTCTATGGCGATGGTGAGGATGCAGACCTTTGGTGCAATATGGACGTCAAAAACATCAAGCTAGTCTTATTAGCATTACCATCAATTGAAGACAGTCTGAACATTGCAGAACAGCTACATAGCGCCAACTATCCAGGAGAAATAGCAGCGATTGCTCGTTTCCCAGATGAACATAAACAGCTGGTAGACGGTGGCATTCATACGGTATTTAACTTCTACACAGAAGCGGGCTTCGGTTTCGCTGAAGAGAGTTTACAGTTAATCAACCACCCTAAGGCAGCCGCAGATTAATCTGCGGCTGCTACACAGCGGACAATAAAAAACCCAGCCTAGGCTGGGTTTTTTATGAAAAGAAAATCAATTACTTGATTTTAGCTTCTTTGTACTCAACGTGCTTACGTACTACTGGATCGTACTTTTTGAACACCATCTTTTCAGGAGTGTTACGCTTGTTCTTGTCAGTAGTGTAGAAGTGACCTGTGCCAGCAGAAGAAACTAGCTTGATCTTTTCGCGTGCGCCTTTAGCCATGATTCAGCTCCTTAAACTTTGATGCCGTTAGCACGAACTTCAGCTAGAACTGCGTCGATGCCTTTTTTGTCGATGATACGCATACCTTTAGAGGAAACACGTAGACGTACGAATTTGTTTTCGCTTTCTACCCAGAAACGGTGCCAGTGCAGGTTTGGAAGAAAACGACGGCGTGTTTTACGCTGTGAGTGGGAAACATTGTTTCCTGTAACTGGACGCTTACCAGTTACCATGCAAACTTTAGACATATTATAAAGCCTTTAAAATTAAGGGTTACGAATCTATCCTTTATTCTCTTTTTTTATTGAAACGGCGTAAGGAAAAGCCTCTGTACTCTCCAGAGTCCAAACCGTTTCTCAGGCGGAGCGTCCCGTAACTAGACAAGATACCGTACCGGAGTATGGATAGAAGGCCGCGAATTATACACAAGAGCATACACATTCACCAGCACTTAATAACTTTTATAATAATCCTCGCTCAGCAAACGAAACGATCTCAAGATCCCCAACTATCATATGGTCTAAAACCCTAACTTCGATCACCTCCAATGCGTTTTTAAGTCGTTCGGTTATATGCTGATCAGCCATACTGGGCTCAGCAACACCCGATGGGTGATTATGAGCAAGAATGACCGCGGCAGCATTATGTTCCAATGCTTTTGCGACAACCTCTCTAGGATACACTGCTGCTGCGTTAATCGTGCCGAAGAATAAGGGTTCATATTTGAGTACGCGGTGCTTATTATCCAAAAAGAGACAAGCAAACACCTCTCTTTGATGATGACGCAGTTGAGAAGCCAGATAGTTTTTAACCTGCTCCGGTCTCTCCATCGCATCGCCTTTTTCAATAGAGGCTTGAAGATGCCTGCGACTCATTTCCAATACGGCCTGCAATTGAACAAATTTTGCGGAACCTAAACCATGCGCAGCACAAAATGCTTTTTGATCACTTTCAAGAAGTGCGCGCAAAGAACCAAATGTAGTTAATAGATCACGAGCCAGATCAACTGCACTTTTCCCTTTTACCCCTGTACGCAAAAAGATAGCTAAGAGTTCGGCATCTGACAGCGCAGCCGCGCCTTGAAGTAAAAGTTTTTCCCGAGGCCGTTCGGCTTCTGGCCAATGCGAAATAGACATAAGAAGTCTCCATTTTATCTCTTCTCTATTTACCTCATACGGAGCACAGGCATTCAAACATTGAGAAGAGTCATCATCCTTGATGAATTGCATTAATTTAACGCCATACAATCTACGAAACTTTACTCGAAAATGGTATGGTATCGATCCTTTTTATTTCCGCGTCATTTATATTCAAGACGCTACAAACGCAAAGATTACAGTAGTTAGCCAGTATGCAGAGACTTACTAACAAACAAATTATTCTTGGAATCACCGGCGGTATTGCAGCTTATAAAAGCGCAGAGTTAACTCGAATCCTCAAAGGAGCCGGTGCTGAAGTTCGCGTTGTAATGACAGCCTCTGCAACCGAGTTTATTACCCCCCTGACTTTACAAGCACTCTCAGGCAATCCCGTCCACCAGCATCTTCTGGATGCTGAAGCAGAAGCAGGCATGGGGCATATTGAATTGGCCAAATGGGCTGATTTGATCCTAATTGCACCAGCAAGCGCTAACTTTATGGCTCGCTTAGCCTCAGGCCAAGGCGATGATCTACTTACAACGATCTGCCTAGCGACAGATGCACCTATCTGTTTAGCCCCTGCAATGAATCAAGCGATGTGGCGTGACGAGGGCACACAAAAGAATGCAGCAACACTAAAATCTCGAGGCTTTAAGCTGTTTGGACCTGGTATAGGTGAGCAAGCCTGTGGCGATACTGGCCCAGGCCGTATGCTAGAACCGACAGAAATAGCAGAACTAACAGCAGCCCAATTTGACCGGGGTAGCCTGACAGGTAAAACCGTCTTTATTACCGCAGGTCCTACACGTGAACCATTAGACCCTGTGCGATATATATCCAACCATAGCTCAGGAAAAATGGGCTACGCTCTTGCAGAAGCTGCAATGGAAGCGGGTGCTAAAGTTAAATTAATTAGTGGCCCTGTAAATCTTCCTGCACCGGCTCGCATTGGCAGAACGTCAGTGGAAAGCGCCGAAGAGATGCTTAACGCCTCTCTGGAAGATCTCTCTTTATGCGACATCTTCATCGCAGCGGCGGCAGTAGCAGACTACCGCCCTACGGCTATAGCTGAACAAAAAATAAAGAAAGGCTCAGAAGAGATCATGGAACTTCATCTGGTTAAAAACCCAGATATTGTTGCCACTGTAGCGAATAGTTCACCAAAACCATTTACGGTGGGTTTTGCTGCAGAGACACGTGATGTTATCAGCTACGCCAAAAGCAAACTTGAGCGTAAAAACCTCGATCTCATCATCGCAAATGATGTTTCTCGCTCAGATATTGGTTTTAACAGCGACGAAAATGCGGTTACGGTTATTTCAGCGACAACAACTGAAACCTTACCCCAAGCCTCTAAGCGCCAGTTAGCCAGCAAGCTGATCGAAAAGATTGCAGCTCAGTATCATGGAAGTGCAGTAACGGAAAAAGAGATCGAAACTGCATAACTTATTTTGGATTTCAAACTTTGTGAACATTAAAGGATTAACATGCGTTACCCTCTAAACTCTCTAGACCACGCAATTTTCCGTGCTTACGATGTCCGAGGCATTGTCGGTTCCGCTTTAACAGATGATACGGTCTACCACCTAGGCAGAGCTTTTGCTGCCGAAGCAAAATCACAAGGTGTTGAAAACGTTAATGTTGCTGCCGATGGCCGCTTATCCAGCCCGCACCTTAAACAACTATTTAGTGAAGGTTTAATGGATGGTGGCTGCAAAGTTATAGATACAGGCTATGTACCAACCCCTACCCTTTATTACGCAGCACATCAGGATAGTCAATGCACCGGCGTAATGATCACTGGTAGTCACAACCCTGCTGATTACAACGGCTTTAAGATGATGATCGACGGCCACACATTGTCTGGCGATGAGATCCAAGCTCTTAAAACACGTATTATTGAGCAAAACTACTCAGAAGGTGAAGGCTCTAAACGCGATTTAGATATCCGTGAAAGCTACCTTGAGCGCATCCTTTCGGATATCAAACTAGATAAAAAGCTAAAAGTTGTTGTCGATTGCGGTAACGGCATTCCAGCTGAGCTAGCGCCTAAGTTAATTGAACAACTAGGCTGTGAGATTATCCCGCTTTACTGTGAAGTCGATGGCACTTTCCCTAACCACCACCCTGACCCGGGCAAACCTAAAAACCTGATCGATGCTATCGCAAAGGTAAAAGAAACGGGTGCGGATTTAGGCCTAGCATTTGACGGTGATGGCGATCGCGTAGGCGTAATCACTAACGAAGGTAATATCGTATATCCAGATCGCATCATGATGCTGTTCTCTGAAGAGATCCTTAAGCACAACCCAGGCGCAGAAATCATCTTCGACGTAAAATGCTCACGCCTACTCGCCAAAGTAATTACTGAAGCTGGCGGTAAAGCGACTATGTGGCGTACAGGCCACTCTTTGATCAAACAAAAAATCAAAGAAACCGGCGCACTGCTTGGCGGCGAAATGAGTGGTCATATCTTCTTTAAAGAGCGTTGGTACGGTTTTGACGATGCGCTATACAGTGCAGCACGTCTGCTTGAAATTTTAGCAAATACAGATCAAACCGTTGAAGAGCTATTCGCTCAATACCCTGAAGATGTAAGCACACCAGAGCTAAACATCACGGTTACCGACGAAAATAAATTCGATATCGTCGCAGCCCTTCAGGAAAAACACTTTGAAGGCGGTACTGCCAACCATATTGATGGTGTACGCGTCGACTACCCTGATGGCTGGGGCTTAGTTCGCGCATCCAATACAACACCTGTGCTTGTTCTTCGTTTTGAAGCAGAAACAAACGATGCGTTAATGCGCATCCGAAACGATTTCGAGCAAAAACTACATGAAGTGGATAGCAGCCTCGTTATCCCACACGAATAAAGCCCAAACGGCAGGAGTGCACCGATTAAATCGGTGCACTCATATAATAATTTTAAGGAAAGACTATGCCTCTAACACGTAAAGATGCCATGACTACCGCTCATGTATTGAGCGAGGCTATGCCATATATTCAGCGCTTTGTCGGCAAAACCATTGTCATCAAATATGGCGGTAACGCCATGATTGATGAAAAGCTGCAAAACAGCTTTGCCCGTGACATTGTGATGATGAAGCTGATTGGTATTAACCCAATTGTTGTTCACGGAGGCGGCCCGCAGATCGGGCAACTGTTAGAAGATCTGAAAATCGAATCACACTTTATCAACGGTATGCGCGTAACCGATTCCAAAACCATGGATGTTGCCGAAATGGTATTGGGCGGCACGGTTAACAAGCAGATCGTAGGTCTGATCAATAATAATGGCGGCCAAGCTATCGGCTTAACAGGTAAAGATGGTCAGCTTCTACGTGCTAAAAAACTACGTGTTGAGCACAAGACTCCTGAAATGGAAGCACCGGAAATCGTAGATATTGGTCATGTAGGCGAAGTAGAAAGCGTTAACGTTAAAGTCTTAGATATGCTGGTTAACTCCGACATCATTCCAGTGATTGCACCGATTGGCGTGGGTGAAGACGGCGCGTCTTACAACATCAATGCAGACCTAGTTGCCGGTAAAGTTGCTGAAGTACTGCAAGCTGAAAAGCTGATTCTATTGACCAACATTGAAGGTCTAATGGATAAAGACGGTAATATCCTAACTGGCCTAACAACCAAACAAGTAGATGATCTAATCGAAGATGGCACTATCTACGGCGGGATGTTACCTAAAATCGGTTGTGCATTAAGTGCAGTTAAAAGCGGCGTAAACAGCGCTCATATTATTGATGGCCGTGTAGAGCACTCCTGCATGCTGGAAATCTTTACCGATGAAGGTGTTGGTACTCTGATCACCAACCGCGGATAAGGACGAACCATGAGCGAAACAGTCAAAGTATCCCGCCGCGAGCAAATCTTACAAAGCCTTGCTCGCATGCTGGAAAACCCAGGGCAAAAAATTACGACTGCTGCCCTCGCTAAAGAAGTAGGTGTATCCGAAGCAGCACTTTATCGCCACTTCCCAAGTAAAGCACGCATGTTTGAAGGCCTAATCGGCTTTATCGAAGATACAGTGTTTAGTCGTGTTACTGCGATCACACAAGTTGAACCGAGCGCAATCAAACAATGCGAGCAAGTACTTACTTTGGTATTAGCATTTGTTGAACGTAATCCAGGCATGGCACGACTGCTTACAGGCGATGCTTTAACCGGTGAAACAGATCGCCTAAGACAGCGTATCAATCAATTCTTCGAACGCTTAGAAACACAGATCAAACAGATCTTGCGCGAAGCAGAAGTTAAAGAAGGCTTACGTACTGAAACAACTGCTGGAGCAACTGCCAACTTGATGCTTGCGTGTTGCGAAGGTCGTATCCGTCAATTCGTAAGAACAGAGTTCCGAAGAACGCCGACCGAGCAGTGGAGCGAGCAATGGCCGCGCATTGCTGCCGGCGCTTTCCGTCCAGCCTAATTGACGTTTGGCACAATGATTCTTTAAGGGGAAGCTAGCTTCCCCTTTTTTATTCCTACGGAGCCACCAGCACAACTATGGATCAACTTATTGAACACGGCGGATTGTTTGTTCTCTCATTTTTCGCCAATGCCTTATCAGCAATGGCCGGAGGCGGAGCAGGCTTACTGCAACTCCCAGTACTGCTATTCCTTGGCTTAAGTTTCAATACAGCACTAGCCACCCATAAAATCGCCAGCGTAGCACTAGGTATTGGTGCAACCATTAGACATCTGCGTGAAGGCAAACTGGACTATAAATTCTGTGGATTTATATTGCTATGCGGCCTGCCCGGTGTGGTTATCGGGGCTGATATCATCATCGATATCCCCGAAGGTTGGACAATACTCAGTTTAGGCCTGTTAACGACTGGATTAGGCATCTATTCCTTCCGCAAGAAGGCGCTTGGACTTACCGCGGACCCACGTAACAGAGATCGGTTAGGGCTTATCATTGGGGGCGGTGTACTGTTCGTTATTGGTGCCTTAAACGGCTCTTTGACTTCAGGCACTGGCTTATTTGTAACACTCTGGCTCGTTCGCTGGTTCGGTCTAGACTACAAAACGGCCGTCACCTATGTCTTGATTCTGGTAGGATTGTTCTGGAACTCCACCGGCGCTATTACCGTAGCACTGCAAGTCGACCCTCGCTGGGAATGGTTACCTGCACTGCTGATCGGCGCCACGATCGGCTCGTACACAGGTGCACACTTAGCCATTACTCAAGGTAATCAGCTGATAAAAAGAGCATTCGAAACGCTCACAGTTTTGGTAGGGATAAAACTGACGGGTGATGGGATCGGAATATTAATGGCTATCTAAAGCCTTAATGTTTAATCGCTACAGGTAAAGCTTGGCAGTGTCCTTCGCTACGATCGCAAGGCTCCACTTTCGGTTGAGCCATTAGCAACTGAGTACGAGATCGAATATTAAGCAACTCAGAGGCCGACACTAAGCGGATACCTAATTGCTCGAGAATAGGCAGTGCTTCAGATAAATACTCAACAGTTGCTGGATAAGGGTGTCCTATTACGACAGCATGCCCCTGAGTCACAGCTAAACTTAAAGCTTGTTTGAACTGGTTGTGGATATAATTCCAATTCTGCTTATTATCTAAAAAAACATCCCTTACTAGGTAGGGTATCTGGTACTCATGGGCTACCTTCCAAGCCACACTTCGGCCTGTTGTCACACTATCGATAAAGAAGATATTACGCTGCTTTGCCACAGCCATAATCTCTTTCATCTTTTGACGGTTTTCAGTCAGAAGGCTCCCCATATGATTGTTCATTCCAACTACATGGGGAATCGAATCCAAACTATTATGCAGTACCTGCTGAATCTCTTGCCTAGACAACTGCTCAGTTAACGCGCCAGGCCCTAGACGAAGTCCCGCTTTATTTTGCATTGGCGCATGCAATATAACCTCTTTTCCCTGCTTGTATGCTATTTCTGCTAAATCATAGGAGTGTGGGGTATGGGGCAGAAATGCATAGGTAATCGCACCAGGTAGGTTGATCGCAGCCAAACCTTTTTTACGGTTATCACCAATATCATCAATAACAATTGCCATCACCGGCTGGTTATCTGTAAACACTGGGTCGGCATAACTCGGACTAACTAAAGCACCTAAAGTAATGACCGCTGAGCAAATCCGCCTAAAAAGCTGCATATCACTTACGCACAATTGCCAGAGCTTTGAGCAAGTTTAAAGCTTCGTACAGCTGATAATCTCTTGCTGCAAGATTATCTTTTTTCGCTTCTTCCGCAGCCTTCTTATCACCATTTTCAAGATGGCCACTTAGATCTTTTTCTTTCAAATATTCAGGGCCGCCTTCGCGTAGAGTTAACTCAGCATCATTAACTTCAATATCTGGTTTGATGCCTTGCGCCTGAATGGAACGACCATTAGGGGTGTAGTATCTAGCCGTAGTAATTTTCAGCGCACGCTCTTTTGTTAAAGGCAGAACCGTTTGAACCGAGCCCTTACCAAAACTATCGACCCCCATAATAACTGCACGTTCTTGATCTTGAAGCGCGCCTGCGACAATCTCAGAGGCCGATGCCGAACCACCATTGATCAAGACAACAAGTGGAAGCTCTGGCAGTAAAGTATCGCTAGTCGCGCTAAAGCGCTGTTCAGATTCAGCTAAACGACCTTTGGTATATACGATCAATCCATCCTTTAGGAAGGTATCACTGATATCCACAGCGGCCTGTAACACACCACCCGGGTTATTACGCAGATCCAACACCACACCTTTCAGCTCATTTTTCATCAAACGTTTAAGGTGTTTGTTAACTTCTTTGCCTGAATCCACTTGGAATTGGGATACACGCAAGTAGCCGAAACCCTCATCCAACATGCGACTCTTAACACTCGCTACTTGAATAATGTCTCGTACCACTTCAATTTCTAACGGCTTTTCTTCGCCTTCACGCACAATCGTTAGAATGAGCTTACTGCCAGGCTTACCACGCATCAGCTCTACAGCTTCGCTCAGCGGCATGCCTTGTACCGGTGTATCATCCAGCTTAGTAATCAAGTCTCCCGCTTTAACCCCGGCACGCTGAGCGGGCGTATCATCAATTGGCGTGATAACACGAATAAAGCCATCTTCAGAGCCTACTTCGATGCCTAAACCACCAAATTCACCACTGGTATTGGCTTGCAGACTCTCAAACTCATCGGGTTCTAAATACGCAGAATGAGGATCTAGCCCTGCGATCATGCCTCGCAGAGCATCTTCAAGCAGACGCGCATCATCCACAGGCTCAACATAAGAGGATTTAATACGCTGGAACACTTCGGTGAATAATCGAAGTTCATCTAGAGGTAATACTTTTTCGTCTGTAACAGCAGGTGTATCTGCAGGCTTCGGATCCGCTGCATGAAGTGGGAAAGAGACAAGCGAACTAACAACCATACCAAGCAAGGTACGTTTGAACCCGCCCGAACATAAAACTGACTTCATAATTTCTTCCCTAATAATGTTAGCGCTTCAACCAGCTTTTTGGATTGCTCGGCTTACCTTTATAACGAACCGCAAAATAAAGACCTGTTTGAGTACGGCCCCCACTCTGCCCTGCCGTTGCGATAGTATCACCCGCGGCTACCCAGTCGCCTGTTTCTAATAACAAGCTTTGATTATAACCATACAAACTCAGATAACCGGAGCCATGATCAATAATCAATACTAAACCATAACCTCTAAGCCAATCTGAAAATACTACGCGCCCATGATGAACCGCTTTTACAGGCTGAGCTTCTTGCGCCTGAATCCAGATTCCATCATAGCGGATATTATTTCTGACAGTACCATAATTCTGCTTTACCTTACCTTTTAACGGCCAAGGCAGCTTACCTTTTAATTGTTTAAAGGTTTTATCGTCTTTAACAAGCGTGGCGAAGTTTAAACTTTTCTCAATTTCAGTCAGCACCGCACGTAAACGCTTTTGGTCCAGCTTGAGCTGCTTAAGTTTCTTTTTGTCTGTGGAGAGGGCTTTTGTTAGCCGAGCAAGGGTATCTTTTCGCTTCGCTTGAGAGGCCCTCAGAGCAGTGACCTCTTTACGTAATTCTTCGCGCTTGAGGACCATTTTTTGCTCGGTATCGGTTAACTCTAATTCAGTTCCGGAAAGATCCGCCAGTTTGGTTTTGAAAAGAATTAGGTCCTGGCGCAACTCTTCATTAACGAAGTCATAATAGCGAATAGCTCGATCTAAAGTTTCAGGATCTCGCTGAGTAAGCAGTAGCTGTAGGCGCGCTTGGTTGCCCATTTTATACTGCTGGGCTATCTGTTTAGCGATTAGTTCAGAACGTTTCTTAAGCTCGACTTTTAAAGCATCTCGCTTCTTTTCAAGGGAATCAGCGTGAGAGCCAAGACCACTCAATTGCTTATCCAGTGATTGGATCTGACGGGCTAACTTGCCAATTTTGACTTCACTGTCACGGAGTTCTTTACTCAATTCACGAGATTCACCCTCTTGCGAACGCATGTTTTTTTGCAAGGAAGCTATACGTGAATTGAGCTGCTTTATCTGCTTTTCAGTTAATGCTTGTTTGTCCTCTGCTAGCACCACAGATGACGCAAGCAAGCTAAACAGTATGAAAATAAAGGCAGGTAAAGATCGCACCATAATTTTTCTGCACAAAATAAAAAGGGATAAACGAGTTATCCCTTTTTAAAGCCTCTTTAGAAGGATGCTAAAGATCTGCCTGTCATTTCAGCAGGCACTTCAATGTCCATCAAGGACAGCAGGGTTGGTGCTAAATCACACAGCGCGCCGTCTTCTAGCTTAAGATTTTCTGCACGTGGGCCATCGTAAATCAACGCCACTGGCCAGATTGTGTGAGATGTATGAGGCTGGCCTGTTTCTGGGTTAACCATCAACTCGACATTGCCGTGATCAGCTGTGATCAATGCTTCACCACCGACTTCGCGTAGCGCTTCTAGCACCTGTTTAACGCTGTCATCAACAACTTCACAAGCTTTAACAGCGGCATCAAATTTACCGGTATGGCCAACCATATCACCGTTCGCATAGTTACAAACGATCAAGTCATACTTACCACTTTTAATCGCTCCAACTAACTTTTCAGTCACTTCCGGCGCACTCATTTCAGGCTTCAAATCATAAGTAGCAACATCTGGAGAAGGAACCAAAATACGATCTTCACCTTCGTAAACTTCTTCCTGACCACCATTGAAGAAGAAAGTCACATGAGCATATTTTTCAGTTTCAGCAATACGCAGTTGGGTTTTGCCCAAACCAGATAGGTATTCGCCGAGATCATTTCGAATAGCTTGCGGAGGATAAGCGCAGGCAGCATCAATATCAGATGCATACTGAGTCATCATTACATAGGCAGCTAGCTCTGGAGCTTTTTCACGTGTAAAACCGTCAAAGCTCCCACCTTCAGTAAATGCGCGAGTAATTTCACGGGCACGGTCTGGACGGAAGTTGGCACAGATTAGCGCATCACCGTCAGCAACTAGGCCTTTCGCTTCGCCAGAAGCATCAGTAATTACGGTTGCTTGAACAAATTCATCATTCTCGTCACGTGCATAAGCTTCATTCAGCGCTTGAATAGCAGATTCAGCTTTGCAAGGCGCTTGACCAATAGTCATTGCATCGTAACCGTTCTGCACGCGATCCCAACGGTTATCACGATCCATTGTAAAATAACGGCCCGCGACAGAAGCAATGGAACCCACACCGAGTTCGGCTAGCTTCGCTTCCGTACGTTGAATCGATGGCTCCGCAGAACGTGGCGGCATATCACGACCATCAAGGATGGCATGAACATAAAGCTTTTTCGCACCACGTTTAACAGCCATCTCTAACAGCGCAAAGATATGTTCTTCATGGCTGTGAACGCCACCTGGAGATAACAAACCCAAAATGTGAACCGCTTTGTTTTGTGAAATGGCAGCATCCATCGCGTTCACAAGCGTTTCGTTTTCGAAAAAATCACCATCTTCAATCGCTTTGGAGATACGCGTGAAGTTTTGATAAACCGTGCGCCCTGCACCAATGTTCATATGGCCAACTTCTGAGTTACCCATCTGTCCATCCGGCAAGCCAACAGCCATACCTGAAGTTTCGATTCGAGCATTTGGATTATCAGCAAGTAGTGCATCCCATACAGGCGTATTAGCTGCCTGAATTGCTGAAGATTCTGAACTTTCTACACCGTAACCATCAAGGATGATCAAAGCTTTTGTCGCGCGCGTTTGTGTCATATCTGTAGGATTCTGTTGCAACGGTTATAAAATTGCCGCCAATTTTACTTGGAAAGCCCCTTTAAGGCTAACGATTGAAGGCCCGAAGCAGAATAATTGCCACTAAATAATCATTTTCACCTTATCTTCCCCTTATACCGTCAAAAATCGCGAGGTATACTATTGCTCCTCAATCGTCGATCAACAGTTTTTAATGGTCTTCAGGTAAGACCTTATTTGGATTAGAAATGGATCAATTTATCGAATTTATCGGCAACCACCCATTCTTGGTTGGTGCTTGGCTTTTAACTCTAGTGATGTTCGTTCTTTATGAACGTAGTAAAGCAGGCAAAGCCGTTACTCCGGCGCAAGCAACAAACCTAATCAACAAAGAAGACGCAATCATCGTTGATATCCGCCCTAAAAAAGAGTGGGCAACAGGTCATATCACCAATGCAAAGCACATCCCTCTTTCTGATTTAGATCGTCGTATGGACGAGCTAACCAAGTACAAACAACGCCCGATTATCGTTGTATGTAATTTAGGTCAGGCAGCGAGCGCTGCTACTCGCAAACTTAAGGCTGAAGGCTTTGAAAATGCAGTGCGCTTATCTGGCGGCATGACCGAATGGAAAGGCCAAAGCCTTCCGATTGTTAAGTAATAATCGCAATGAAAGAAGTTACCATCTATACAACCGCGTGGTGCCCGTTCTGCATCCGAGCAAAAATGCTGCTGGATCATAAGAGCGTTCCTTACACTGAGATTAAAGTCGACGGCGACGCAGAAAAACGTCGTGAGATGACAGAACTCAGTGGAGGTCACACAGTGCCGCAAATTTTTATCGGCGAAACACCTATTGGCGGTTGCGATGATATGTTTGCCCTTGAACGTCAAGGCAAACTCGACACCCTACTTAGTGCAAACTAATTTTTAAAAATAAGGATAAATCATGGCTGAGAACGATCAGAACACAGCGTCCCAAGAAGAACAGCAGGGACCTCAGTTTGCGGTACAACGCGTATACATTAAAGATGCCTCTTTTGAATCTCCAAACGCTCCTGAAATTTTCATGAGCCCATGGCAGCCAGAAGTTGGCCTAGAGATGAACACTCAAACTGCTCAGCTAGGTGACAACGCTTTTGAAGTAACTCTAACGCTAACAGTTACGGTTAAAAACGAAGACAAAACTGCATTCCTAGTTGAACTACAACAAGCAGGTATCTTCTCTATCGCTGGTCTAGGCGAGCAAGAGATGCACCACACACTAGGTGCTTTCTGCCCAAGCATCCTGTTCCCATATGCACGTGAAGCAATTGATGCAATGGTTGTTAAAGCTAGCTTCCCAGCACTAATGCTTGCTCCAGTTAACTTTGATGCACTATATGCTCAACAGATGGCTCAAGCTCAGCAAGAAGCTGCTCAAGGCGAAGCTCAGCACTAAGCTGATCGTTGTCGCATAAAAAAACGGAGCTTTAGGCTCCGTTTTTTTGTTTTTGGATCTATCTATTTGGATGATTCAGACGCAGCCAACTCACTGCGGTTGCGTTTCGATTTATACTTCAACCAACCCACCAAATCTGTCCACATCTTATCAATATCCTTTTTCGGCGGCATGATCCCAGCATATGGAAGCTCAATGGTTACTACAGGTATATTCTTAACAAACCAGCCATAGTTGCCTAAAGAACCCGGGTATGTCCCTAACTGGCGTAGGTGCAGCGGTCCAAGTTTACGCGGCGGTTGAATACCACCGTCAAAGTCCAAAATACCGTGCGGCGCATGTACAGAGACAATTACCGTCGGCTTGTACTCATCAATCAAATTGTGGATAACACGACTTTCAGGCTCACTTAAAGGCGCATGCCCAGGAAAATAACGCAAACGCTTTTTCGCACTTTTTTGCCAATGAGCTAAAGGCTCAGGAAATTCTGGCGCTGGGGTAAAGTTTCGATTCAGATCAACCTTATTAGCATTCACTCGGCTAGATTTACGCTGCAATAGGCCATCCGGATTCACAACCGGTAAGAAATACCAATCGTAAGCACCACTATGATGTTTACGCAAGGTATTCAGCCATTTAAAGGTTACGCTAACACTGGAGTACTCATCACCATGGATACCACCAATAAATAGGACCCTTGGTGCGCCTTTATTCTCATCCGAAGCCTGAAAGTGCGCCTCTAAAATTGCACGACCCTGGACCGAATAAAAACGAGGTGGAAGATAAGGATTACTTAAACATTCATTAACAGAAACACTGGCTAGCTTTTTACCAACCTGTTTACAGACACTTGTCACCTCTTCTGGGTGATTCGTTCCATGAGTAAAAGAAGAGATTAAAACTAAAAAACTCCCAAGAAAAAGGGAGCTATATTTTTTCCACATATGCTTTCCGAACAACACTCTTAACTGTACATTTATTAATCAGCAGCGCATTCTAGCATGATTTTAAGGAAAGACTTTGCAGAATTTCATCAGCACGGCCTAATTCAAGGACCTGCTGCAATGAAGCCGCTGGCAACGGCACAATACTTACAAGCGAGCTTGCTGGAATAAGAAATTGACCTTCACTGCTAGACTCTAATTGATCAGAGATCAGAACTACCGGAAGCTGTTGATTCTTAAGTGTTTGGATATTTACTTGCTGATCAAGCCGACCTAACAGCCATACTGCACGCTTCCTATAATCGGTAACATGCAGTTTAAAAACCTCACCCGCCTGCTCGGTTAAATAAGCTTCAATCTTTGTCACTATGAAAGCGTGCTGCATAGAATTACTGACCGTCATGTAGTTCCTTTCACTATAGTCGTTATAGCAACATTTAAGTATCTATATGTAGAACCGCTTTTAAAACTAACTATCGATAGCGCCTTCAAACCCCAGTTGACGCCATGCTTCATAAACAACAACAGCGCTAGCATTAGAAAGGTTCATACTACGACTCGCCTCTTTCATCGGCATTCGCAACCACTGTTCGCTAGAGAAGCTCTCTCTCACTTCAACCGGCAAACCTCTAGTTTCTGGCCCCAACAACAAAACATCGCCCGCTTGGTAATCCGCTTTGGTGTAGCAAGTTTTACCTTTTGTGGTTAACGCCCAAACCTTTCTAGGCTGTATTTCAGCCAGACAGGTGTCTAAATCAGGGTGAATTTTAACTGCAGCAAACTCATGATAATCCAAGCCTGCACGACGTAACCGTTTATCATCAAAGTCAAAACCTAAAGGCTCCACAAGATGAAGATGAAAACCTGTATTGGCACAAAGCCTAATAATATTGCCGGTGTTTGGCGGTATTTCAGGTTCGAATAAGACAACATGAAGCATAAAAAATCCCCGCAGATTAAAAGCTGCAGGGATTATATATGAAATCAAAAAACGAGGTTATTACTGTATAAGTAATAACTTAGGCAACTTCCTGATCATCACCTTTATCTTCATCCATACCCAATTCTTTGATTTTCCGCGTAAGAGTATTACGCCCCCAACCTAGAAGCTCTGCAGCATCGCGTCGACGTCCTGCGGTATGTTTGAGTGCAGTCTCAATCATAATTTTTTCAAAAGCAGGCACTGCGGTGTCTAATAGATTTCGATGACCAAGCCCCAACTGCTGATCAGCCCAATTGCGCAAAGACAGCTCCCAATCACCAGCCACAGCAGTCTCTGATTCACTACTCTGCATAAGCTCTGGCGGTAAATCATCGATCAACACTTCTCGCCCGGTCGCCATTACCGTCAACCAGCGACAAGTGTTTTCCAACTGCCTAACGTTACCCTGCCAAGCCAAATTACACATGTAACTTTCAGTGTCAGTAGCAAGTACTTTTGGCTCCACATCTAACTCTTCAGCAGCCATGTTGAGGAAATGGCGCGCTAAACGCGGAATATCTTCACGCCGTTCAGCTAACTTAGGTAGATGAACACGAATGACGTTAAGACGATGGAATAAATCTTCGCGGAAACGACCTTCAGCTACCAACTTTTCTAAATCCTGATGGGTAGCCGCGATAATACGAACATCAACCTTCACAGCGGTATGGCCGCCAACACGATAGAATTCACTATCGGCCAACACCCTCAACAATCGTGTTTGAGCATCAGCAGGCATATCACCAATTTCATCTAGAAAAAGCGTACCGCCATCGGCTTGCTCAAATCGACCACGACGAGCCGCTGCCGCACCGGTAAAGGCACCTTTCTCATGACCAAACAATTCTGACTCAATCAGATCATGAGGGATAGCCGCCATATTCAGTGGAATAAAAGGCCTATCTCTACGCGGGCTATGCTTATGCAGCGCGTGTGCAACAAGCTCTTTACCCGTCCCCGACTCACCATTAATGAGAACCGTAATATTGGATTGAGATAATCGACCAATCGCACGGAAAACCTCCTGCATAGCAGGCGCTTCACCAATAATCTCTGTACCTTCTTCAGCAGCTTGCTCAGCTACCTGCTCTCGTTGCTCAATCGCATGCGCCAAAGCGCGTTTGGTTAGTGCAACAGCATCATCTACATCAAACGGTTTTGGTAAATACTCAAATGCACCACCCTGATAAGACGCAACTGCAGAATCTAAATCGGAGTGTGCCGTCATAATAATGATCGGAACTTGTGGATGAGTTTCTTGAATTTTCTCCAGCAACTGCAGTCCATCTGTTCCCGGCATGCGAATATCACTAATAATCGCATCAGGCACTTCACGCTCTAGTTGAGCCAATAAAGCATCTGCACTATCAAAAACTTCGGTTTGAAGCCCTTCTACTGCCATAGCTTTTTCAAGCACCCAACGAATTGAACGATCATCATCGACAATCCAGATTTTACCTGACAGGTTCATGACTTATCTCCAAAGGTATGAATAGTTGAAATTTAGTTTCCCCTGGCTGAGTTTCGCACTCAATCAATCCTTGATGCTGATTGATGATCGATTGTGCAATCGACAAGCCAAGGCCGGTTCCTTCTGCACGCCCGCTTACCATAGGGTAGAAAATCTTACTAAGTATCTCTTCTGGGATACCTGGGCCGTTATCTACAATTTCGACGCTACATACCAAACGGTGTTTTTCAGCGCCCAATGTAATTTGACGGAAAGCCCGTGTTTTAATCTGAATGGTTGGCTCAACAGTTCCTGCACCCTGCATCGCTTGCATACTGTTACGCAGGATATTTAATATCGCTTGGATAAGCTGCTCTGCATCACCTGTAAACTCAGGGATACTAGGATCGTAATCTCGCAATAGGGTTACAGAACCCTTAGTTTCAGCCTCAATAAGCTGGCAAACACGTTCGAGTATGGCGTGGATATTAACGTCTTCAAGCTTAGGTAACTTACGCGGCCCCAACAGACGATCAACCAAGTTCCTTAAGCGGTCAGCCTCTTCAATGATTACGCGGGTATAATCATGTAAGGCAGGATCTGGCAGCTCTCGTTCTAGCAATTGCGCGGCACCACGAATTCCACCCAAAGGATTCTTAATTTCATGTGCCATGCCACGGACTAGAGATCTGGCAGTATCATGTTGAGTTAGAAGATCCTCTTCACGCTCGATTCTCATCAAACGGTCTCTCGCTTCTATCTCAATCAGGAGCTGTCGACCACTCAACCAGAACAAAGGATTAATCGAATAATCCACCGTTAGTACACTGCCACTTTGAGTCACCAATTTAGCTTCACGGCGCGTGTAAGGATGACCCGTCTCAATACAAGCACGCAGGTCTTCAATGCCATGTTCCTCTGGTGAGAACCACTCCGCCACAGACACTTGAGACAAACGACGCAAACTCGCCTCTAACAGCATCTCAGCTGCAGGATTGGCATATTCCACATCAAGGTTGCCATCCAGCAGAACCACCGCTGTAGAAAGGTTTTCTATTATCTGTTTATGAAAATCTATTACTGGCATCGACCTACACTCTTTTACTTAAGTTTACTTCTGCAAAAAGTAAACCAAGTTTTACCACTGCCCTAAATTGCTCTCAGGCAGCACCATTACTGTCTATTCTAATATTGAGTGTAGCTGCTTAAAAATGATGGCGCACCATTTTAGTGCATTAAATATTATTAAGATATTAATCGTCACTAAATAAGTGCATAACGGTAAGATTTAAAAACAAAAAAGCCTCCACAAGGGAGGCTTTTTCAGAAGAATTAAGACTTATACAGAGTAGTACAGGTCAAATTCAACTGGGTGAGTAGTCATGTTCACTTTCTCAACTTCTTCACGCTTAAGCGCGATGAACGCATCAAGCATGTCATCAGTGAATACACCACCTTGAGTCAAGAACTCACGATCTTCTTCAAGAGCGTTTAGAGCTTCTTCTAGAGATGAAGCAACCTGTGGGATCTCAGCAGCTTCTTCAGCTGGTAGATCGTAAAGGTCTTTGTCTGCAGCATCGCCAGGGTGGATCTTGTTCTTGATACCGTCAAGACCAGCCATCATTAGTGCAGAGAAACATAGGTATGGGTTCGCAGATGGATCTGGGAAACGCGCTTCTACACGACGTGCTTTAGGGCTAGTCACGTATGGGATACGGATTGAAGCAGAACGGTTACGTGCAGAGTAAGCAAGCATAACTGGAGCTTCGAAACCTGGTACTAGACGCTTGTAAGCGTTAGTAGAAGAGTTAGTCAAAGCGTTAAGCGCTTTAGCGTGCTTGATGATACCGCCGATGTAGTAAAGAGCAGTTTCAGACATGCCCGCGTATGCATCACCAGCAAACAGGTTAACACCGTCTTTAGATAGAGACATGTGAACGTGCATACCAGAACCGTTGTCACCAACTAGTGGCTTAGGCATGAATGTAGCTGTTTTGCCGTAAGCGTGTGCAACGTTGTGTACACAGTACTTAAGAACCTGAACTTCGTCCGCTTTAGCAGTTAAAGTGTTCGCACCAACACCAATTTCACACTGACCAGCAGTTGCTACTTCGTGGTGGTGTACTTCAATTTCAAGATCCATCGCTTCCATCGCGTCACACATAGCGCCACGTAGGTCGTGAAGAGAATCAATTGGTGGTACTGGGAAGTAACCGCCTTTAACACGTGGACGGTGACCAGTGTTACCACCTTCGATCTTGTGGCTAGACGCCCAAGATGCTTCTTCAGAAGCGATTGTGTAACCACAACCAGAGATATCTGCATGCCATTTCACTTCGTCAAATACGAAGAATTCTGGCTCAGGACCGAACATAGCTGTGTCAGCAATACCTGTAGACTTAAGGTACTCTTCTGCGCGCTTAGCTACAGAACGTGGGTCACGCTCGTAACCTTGACCAGTAGCTGGCTCAACGATGTTACAACGAACGATTACAGTAGTAGCTTCAGAGAATGGATCCAGCAGAGAAGCGCTGTCGTCCGGCATCAGGATCATGTCGGAATCGTTAATACCTTTCCAACCTGAGATGGATGAACCATCGAACATTTTACCTTCTTCAAAGAAGTCATCGCCCATGTCGGAAACTGGGATAGTTACGTGCTGCTCTTTACCGTGAGAGTCGGTGAAACGTAGGTCAATCCACTTAGCATTGCTTTCTTTGATCAGATTCAGAGTCTTCTCTGACATGAGACTTTCTCCACTTAGTAATTACCAGGCTGAACATTGTCAGCCTAAAGAAATCAGAATTAATTATCGGCTTAGGACAAAGCAACAAGCGTGCCAGAATAGAAAACCCAGCATTCCTCAACATTTAGAGGCACTTGCAGCATAAATGCACCAAAAGCACCGCACCAAAATCGAACACAAGCAACTTTAATGCACCATAATAGTGCAAGCTTCATTGAATCAATTTTTATGCACCGTTATGGGCCTATAATATACTCCAACCTTATTCAAAACGCCCACCTATAATGTGTCTGTTTTTAACTTAATTCCTACTCAGATCAATCTGCTCATGTAGATAGAAATAATAAAAACAAAAACTCTATCGATTTGATTAAGAAATATGCAGTAATTTATCTATAAACACGTATAATTCCGCATTCGCAAAAATATCTCACAGGTATACACACGTGATCGAAAAGCTAAGAAACATCGCTATCATCGCGCACGTTGACCACGGTAAAACAACCCTGGTTGATAAGCTGCTTGCACAATCCGGCACACTAGGCCGTCGTGATGAAGGCACTGAGCGCATCATGGACTCCAACGACCAGGAGAAAGAGCGCGGCATTACCATTTTGGCAAAAAACACTGCTATCAAATGGAACGACTACCGCATCAACATTGTGGACACTCCTGGGCACGCCGACTTCGGTGGTGAAGTAGAGCGCGTACTGTCTATGGTTGACTGTGTATGCCTACTAGTTGACGCTGTTGATGGCCCAATGCCACAAACACGCTTCGTAACTCAGAAAGCATTTGACCAAGGCCTACGCCCAATCGTTGTTATCAACAAGATTGACCGCCCTGGCGCACGTCCAGATTGGGTTATCGATCAAGTATTTGATCTATTCGATAGCCTAGGTGCTACTGATGAGCAACTAGACTTCCCAATTGTTTACGCATCTGCACTAAACGGTATTGCAGGTCTAGAGCCAGACGATATGTCTGAGGATATGACACCACTTTTCGAAGCGATCGTTGAGCATGTAGATCCACCAAAAGTAGACGTTGATGGCCCACTACAGATGCAAGTATCTGCACTTGACTACAACAGCTACCTTGGCGTTATCGGTGTTGGCCGAGTTACTCGTGGTACTATCAACACGAATACGCAAGTAAAAGTTATTGATCGTGAAGGCGCTGTTCGTAGCGGCCGTATCCTGAAGATCATGGGTTATCACGGCCTAGAGCGTGTAGAAGTAGAAAGCGCAACTGCAGGGGACATTATTTGTGTTACTGGTATTGACGCTTTAAACATCTCCGACACTATCTGCGACCCTGATAAAGTTGAAGCTCTACCTGCACTAAGTGTAGATGAGCCGACAGTCTCCATGACCTTCCAAGTTAACGACTCTCCGTTCGCAGGTCAGGATGGTAAGTTTGTAACTAGCCGTAACATCAAAGAGCGCCTAGATCGTGAACTTATCCACAACGTTGCCCTACGCGTAGAAGATGGTGAAACACCAGAGAAATTTAAAGTTTCTGGCCGTGGTGAACTTCACCTTTCTGTATTGATTGAAACAATGCGCCGTGAAGGCTTCGAGCTAGGTGTATCTCGTCCAGAAGTAATTCAGAAAGAAGTCGATGGTGAAATCCACGAACCATACGAAATGGTTATGATCGACGTTGAAGACGAGCACCAAGGTTCTGTTATTGAAGAACTAGGCAAGCGTAAAGGTGACATGACAAACATGGAAGTAGACGGCAAAGGCCGTGTACGTCTAACGTTCATGATCCCATCTCGCGGCCTTATCGGCTTCCGTTCTCTGTTCCTGACAATGACTTCAGGTACAGGCATCATGACTTCTATCTTCGACCACTATGGTCCAGTTAAAGAAGGTGAAGTTGTTAGCCGTATCAATGGTGTTCTTGTATCCATGGTTACAGGTAAAGCTCTTGGTTACGCACTATGGAACCTACAAGACCGTGGTCGTCTATGCATCGAACCAAACGTTGAAGTTTACGAAGGTATGCTACTAGGCATCCACAGTCGTAATAATGACCTAGCTGTAAACCCAACTAAAGGTAAGCAGCTAACTAACGTTCGTGCTTCTGGTTCTGATGAAAACATCCAGCTAACACCTCCTGTGAAATTCACACTGGAGCAAGCGCTAGATTTCATCGAAGATGATGAATTGGTAGAAGTTACACCTAACTTCATCCGTCTACGTAAGAAGCTTCTTAAAGAGAACGAACGTAAACGCGCGAAGAACAAATAAGAGATTATCTCTATCTTAAAAAGGCAGCCTTGAGCTGCCTTTTTTATTTTCTAATACCGTAGCTCTGACACAACTAGCTCACTATACTTACAAATTAGGACGTCAATCTGTGCCGGAGGCCATATGCGCATTCCCTACCCTGAAATACACCCCTATAACGAATTTCAGCTAAAGGTATCTGATACCCACAGCCTTTATGTAGAGGAAAGTGGCAACCCTCAAGGTATGCCAGCACTATTTGTTCACGGAGGCCCCGGCGGCGGAACTGCGCCAGCACATCGAAGCTTTTTTGATCCAGAGAAATATCGAATCATTTTGTTTGATCAACGCGGTTGCGGCAAATCTACACCTCATTCAGATCTCACAGATAATACGACCTCTGATCTAATAGCAGACATGGAAGCAATCAGAAAATATCTGAATGTGGATAAATGGTTACTATTCGGTGGTTCTTGGGGCTCTACTCTAAGCATTCTCTACGCTCAAGCTCATCCCGGTCGAGTATCCGGCATGATTCTCAGAGGCATTTTTCTCTGTCGAGAACAGGATATCCAGTGGTTTTATCAACGTGGAGCGAGTGCAATTTTCCCAGACTATTGGAAAGAGTACGAACAGATCATTCCAAGAACTGAGCGTGACGACATGCTCAAAGCCTACTACAAGCGCTTAACCTCATCTAATGAGATCGCACGCATGTCTGCAGCAAAGGCATGGTCAATATGGGAAGGTCGTTGCTCTACGCTAGATCCAAACAACGATATAGTTGATCATTTTGCAGATCCCCACGTAGCGCTTGCAATGGCGAGAATAGAAGCGCATTTCTTTATAAATAAAGCCTTTATAGAGCCCAACCAAATCATTAATAATTGTTCCAAAATAGAAAAAATTAAAACAGTGATCGTACATGGCCGTTACGATATGGTATGCCCCATCGAACAAGCTCAAGCTCTCTATGATGCTTTACCAGAATCAGAGTTTCACATCGTACGAGACGCCGGTCATTCAGCGTTTGAGCCTGGTATTACTGACAATCTAATTCGTGCAACAGATAACTTCGCCATATCATTGGC
The DNA here is from genome assembly GCF_047778105.1 of Neptuniibacter sp. QD37_11. Classification (NCBI taxonomy): domain Bacteria; kingdom Pseudomonadati; phylum Pseudomonadota; class Gammaproteobacteria; order Oceanospirillales; family Oceanospirillaceae; genus Neptuniibacter; species Neptuniibacter sp. QD37_11. The sequence continues at coordinate 2,814,338 of NZ_CP180552.1, forward strand.
ATAATACATACAGACACAAGCAAACCTGAATATGAAAGCACTGATCCAAAGAGTAAAATCAGCTAGCGTCGAAGTTAACGCAGAAACCGTAGGCAAAATTAACCAAGGCATTTTATTACTACTGGGTATAGAGAAAACTGACACTGAAGCAGACGCCAACAAACTGCTAAAAAAAATACTCGGTTATCGTGTTTTTGCTGATAACGAAGGGAAAATGAACCTCAATCTACAACAGATCAATGGCGGATTGCTCATAGTCTCTCAATTCACGATTGTGGCAGACACTAAAAAAGGTTTACGACCAAGCTTCTCTTCAGGCGCATCACCAGAGCACGGTGAAAAACTATATAACTACTTTGTACAGCAAGCCAAACAACAGCACACAGAGGTTGAAACAGGTATTTTTGCTGCGGATATGGCCGTCTCATTAACCAATGATGGGCCAGTTACCTTTTGGCTGGAAAGCTAAAGTTACAGGGCCTATCAAACCTCCGATGAGAGCTGATAGGCCTTTAATCGCTTCTTCTCTTCTACCTCATCATCAATCGGTCTATTTAATCTCGCCGCCCGATAATGGTTATTAAAGACAGAAAAATAATCTGACATTATTTCTGCCCCTTTTTGATCACCGGCTAGCTTTAACATTTCTGCAGCCACCTCAGCTGTACACAATTGACCAGCAACAGGCGCCTTGCGCAGCTTATATTGAGAGGTAGAAGTTACATGGGGCTGGATGACCGGTAGGTGATCTAAATAGCGGCTATGCCGAAACATACGCCTAGCTTGACGCCAAGTACCATCGAGGATGATGAAAACTGGCTTTTTCCCAGGCTTGAGCTCGAAATCAACCATCCTACCCATATAGTCATCACCCTCCGGAAAAACAATGTAAGGGTCTATGTCCTCATGATTTATTGCCTCAAGCAACTCCTGACTAGGCTCAGTCCTAGACCATTTAAATCGTTGCGTGTCGGCAATACAGTCCTCAATGAGTCGCCCCGTATTGGTAGGCTTGAATGTTTCATCATGATGCATAAGTAAGTAAAAACTCGCTAAAGCATCGTACTGAAGTTTGTAATCACAAATACAAGCGCGAATAGACAATAAGCACGACTTACAACGCTCGGTTTTAGACCCGCGAGCAATGAATGGTTTGGATTCAATCATTGTAATGTTTGAGGTTGATTAGAAGATTGGAACAGCTCCGCGGCGACACCCCAGTCTAAACCGACGGCTCCACGGTGTAAGAGATGAAATATTTGATGAAGCTCTTGATAACTTAGAACACTAGCCGCGACAGGTTCGTCACCACCGGAAAAAAATAAAAGCTTATACTGCCCGTCGTGATGACTAATATCTAATCGACTTAGTAGCAATGCACTTTCAGCCATAACTTGAGTGCTTTCTCGCTGAACCTGGAGAGCTTGTTGAGCGTCCTCATGATGAAACTGAGCCATATGCATCTTTTGCTGAACGGGCGCATCGGCTATTTCAGTTACCGTCTTTTCGAGCAACCCCTGCACAGCATCGAGCAAACGCAGCACTAATTTTCGTGTCAGCCAAAAATCGATTCTCTGCTGTCCATTACTAAGATTACCGACAAGAAGAATTCGATCTTCCAGTTGATCATAATTAAAAGTAAAAGCAGCAATATTTAACATCGAATGCCTCATTTAGCTGAAAAAATTTAACGTAACCACAAAATAGGTTAGCCAGATAATTAGTCTAAGCTAAGCTTTTGAATACAATTAAAAATTGTCAGCTATCATTGAATAAAGTAAGTTGTATTTTAACAACTATTTGAGAAGGACTGTATGCCTCCTGTTTCAGAACAATCAACAAGTTATGTGATCCCAGCGCGCCCAGAAGTACTTATAAGTATCACTGAGGCTCTGAGACAATCAGATCCTGACATCAAAGGCATCTGTAATTTAATCAAACAGGACGTAGCCTTATATAGCTCAGTTATCGCTACTGTTAACTCATCATATTTTGGAATACGGACAGAAATAACATCCGTTGAACGAGCGGTTGCACTTTTGGGTATTAAACGGGTTTTTAATATCGTGCAACTGGCAGCATTAAAGAACAGCCTCTCAGCAGTAGGCCCAATGGAGAGGTTCTGGGATACAGCCACAGAAGTAGCTCGAATCACCGCCGCTTTAGCAAATCAATTCACCAATCTAGATCCTGACGAAACCTACACACTAGGCATGCTACATGACAGTGGCATTCCACTATTAATGCAAGCCAAGCCCGAATTCAAGGACAAACTTAGGGAGCTCAATGGAGCAAGCCTAACAGAAATTAATGAGCAAGAGCTCGCTCTATATGGCGTTAGTCATTATCAACTAAGCGCAGAACTCGCTAGAAAGTGGAATATAGGCGAATCCACAGCAGAAGCTATTGCTCGACAGCCCTACTACGAAAAGACCTTCCAAGAGCCAGCTGACGAAAAAGAGGCAATGCGCTTAAAACTATGCATGCTTCTTTTAGCAAGAGACATTAGTGATGCTTACAGGCACTTCTGGCGAATTCCAGATCCTAAAGAAGAAGCAATCAAGATTATGCCGGTCTTGAACTTCCTCGGAATTAGCGACTTTGACTACGCCGATCTGAAAGAAGACATAGTTAATACACTTAGCCTGCAGCAATGAATATCTTCAGTTGCTAGTTGCTAGTTGCTAGTTGCTAGTTGCTAGTTGCTAGTTGCTAGTTGCTAGTTGCTAGTTGCTAGTTGCTAAAGAGGGTATGCGGATAAAACCTGGTGTAAATACTTGGTTAAGTAGTTTTATCCCAAAACGAAAAAACCCCGATCACAGCGTGACCGGGGTTTTCTCTTAATTAAATGCTTGGCGATGACCTACTCTCACATGGGGAAGCCCCACACTACCATCGGCGATGTTGCGTTTCACGTCTGAGTTCGGGATGGATTCAGGTGGTTCCACAACTCTATGGTCGCCAAGCAAAACTGTTACAACTTAGATCTGATTCTTCTTTTATTTGATCTAGATAGTTTATCGACTGTAGCTTAACTACGCGCTAATTCGTTACTCTCTATCGTCTTACATATCTTACAAGTCACTTGCCAAACGCCTTGGGCGTTATATGGTCAAGCCTCACGGGCAATTAGTATTGGTTAGCTCAACGCCTCACAGCGCTTCCACACCCAACCTATCAACGTCGTAGTCTTCAACGGCCCTTTAGGGGAATCAAGTTCCCAGTGAGATCTCATCTTGAAGGAGGCTTCCCGCTTAGATGCTTTCAGCGGTTATCCCGTCCGAACGTAGCTACCCGGCAATGCAATTGGCATCACAACCGGTACACCAGAGGTTCGTTCACTCCGGTCCTCTCGTACTAGGAGCAACTCTTCTCAAATCTCAAACGCCCACGGCAGATAGGGACCGAACTGTCTCACGACGTTCTAAACCCAGCTCGCGTACCACTTTAAATGGCGAACAGCCATACCCTTGGGACCGGCTTCAGCCCCAGGATGTGATGAGCCGACATCGAGGTGCCAAACACCGCCGTCGATGTGAACTCTTGGGCGGTATCAGCCTGTTATCCCCGGAGTACCTTTTATCCGTTGAGCGATGGCCCTTCCATACAGAACCACCGGATCACTAGAACCTACTTTCGTACCTGCTCGACGTGTCTGTCTCGCAGTCAAGCACCCTTCTACTCTTGCGCTCATTGCATGATTTCCGACCATGCTGAGGGTACCTTCGTGCTCCTCCGTTACTCTTTGGGAGGAGACCGCCCCAGTCAAACTACCCACCACACAATGTCCCCGATCCCGCTTAGGGAACTGGGTTAGAACCTCAACATTACCAGGCTGGTATTTCAAAGGTGGCTCCACCTGAACTGGCGTCCAAGTTTCAAAGCCTCCCAGCTATTCTACACAAGTAATGTCAAAGTCCACTGTGAAGCTGTAGTAAAGGTTCACGGGGTCTTTCCGTCTAGCCGCGGGTAAACTGCATCTTAACAGCTATTTCAATTTCACTGAGTCTCGGGTGGAGACAGTGTGGCCATCGTTACGCCATTCGTGCAGGTCGGAACTTACCCGACAAGGAATTTCGCTACCTTAGGACCGTTATAGTTACGGCCGCCGTTTACCGGGGCTTCGATCAAGAGCTTCGCACAAGTGCTAACCCCATCAATTAACCTTCCGGCACCGGGCAGGCGTCACACCCTATACGTCCTCTTTCGAGTTTGCAGAGTGCTATGTTTTTAATAAACAGTCGCAGCCACCTGGTATCTTCGACCGGCCTCAGCTTAGGGAGCAAGTCCCATCACCAAAACCGGCGCACCTTCTCCCGAAGTTACGGTGCCATTTTGCCTAGTTCCTTCACCCGAGTTTTCTCATACGCCTTAGTATTCTCTACCTGACCACCTGTGTCGGTTTAGGGTACGGTTAGTCATAACCTGAAGCTTAGAGGATTTTCCTGGAAGCATGGCATCAACTACTTCAGTCCATAAAGGACCTCGTCATCGGTTCTCGGTCTTAAGGACCCGGATTTGCCTAAGTCCTCAACCTACTACCTTAAACGCGGACAACCAACGCCGCGCTAGCCTAGCCTTCTCCGTCCCCCCATCGCAGTTATGAGCAGTACAGGAATATTAACCTGTTTCCCATCGGATACGCTCTTCAGCCTCTCCTTAGGGGCCGACTCACCCTACCTCGAATAGCGTTGGATAGGAACCCTTGGTCTTCCGGCGGGGAGGGTTTTCACCTCCCTTATCGTTACTCATGTCAGCATTCGCACTTCTGATACCTCCACGGTGCCTTACAGCTTCCGCTTCAACAGCTTACAGAACGCTCCTCTACCATGCACAAAGTGCATCCGTAGCTTCGGTGTTATGCTTAGCCCCGTTATATCTTCCGCGCGGGCCGACTCGACTAGTGAGCTATTACGCTTTCTTTAAAGGGTGGCTGCTTCTAAGCCAACCTCCTAGCTGTCTAAGCCTTCCCACATCGTTTCCCACTTAGCATAAACTTTGGGACCTTAGCTGACGGTCTGGGTTGTTTCCCTTTCCACGACGGACGTTAGCACCCGCCGTGTGTCTCCCGTGATTGAACTCATGGGTATTCGGAGTTTGCATCGGGTTGGTAAGTCGGGATGACCCCCTAGCCGAAACAGTGCTCTACCCCCATGGTTAGACACGAGGCACTACCTAAATAGTTTTCGAGGAGAACCAGCTATCTCCGAGTTTGATTAGCCTTTCACTCCTATCCACAAGTCATCCGCTGGCTTTTCAACGACAGTCGGTTCGGTCCTCCAATGCATGTTACTGCATCTTCAACCTGCCCATGGATAGATCACTCGGTTTCGGGTCTACTCCTAGCGACTGGACGCCCTATTAAGACTCGGTTTCCCTACGGCTCCGCAAATGCTTAACCTTGCCACTAAAAGTAAGTCGCTGACCCATTATACAAAAGGTACGCAGTCACCGTCCGAAAACGGCTCCCACTGCTTGTACGTACACGGTTTCAGGGTCTATTTCACTCCCCTCACAGGGGTTCTTTTCGCCTTTCCCTCACGGTACTGGTTCACTATCGGTCAGTCAGGAGTATTTAGCCTTGGAGGATGGTCCCCCCATATTCAGACAGCGTTTCACGTGTGCCGTCCTACTCGATTTCACTTTAAAAGACCTTTCACATACGGGGCTATCACCCACTATGGCCACACTTTCCAGAGTGTTCTGTTAAATCTAATAAAGCTTAAGGGCTGGTCCCCGTTCGCTCGCCGCTACTTAGGGAATCTCGGTTGATTTCTTTTCCTCTGGGTACTTAGATGTTTCAGTTCCCCAGGTTCGCCTCTAATAACCTATGTATTCAGTTAAAAGATACCTATAAATAGGTGGGTTTCCCCATTCGGAAATGTCCGGATCAAAGGTTGTTTACCACCTCCCCGAACCTTATCGCAGGTTACAACGTCCTTCATCGCCTCTGACTGCCAAGGCATCCACCGTGCACGCTTAGTCACTTGACCATATAACCCGAAGGCGTCTGGAATCACAGTAACTTGTATTGCTAGTAACGATAGATTTCGCCGAATTGGCGCATGCAGTAAAACTACATGTCTTAAATCTAAATCAAATGAATCAAATCCAAATTGTTAAAGAGCGTTTAAAGCAAAAAAGCTTTAAAAGATAATGTCTTAACCGACAATATGTTTTAAAACTCTTCCTTCTCATCCTTAGGATGATGGTGGAGCTATGCGGGATCGAACCGCAGACCTCCTGCGTGCAAAGCAGGCGCTCTCCCAGCTGAGCTATAGCCCCAAAGAAAACAGTAAGGCTATTATTGGTAGGCCTGAGTGGACTTGAACCACCGACCTCACCCTTATCAGGGGTGCGCTCTAACCAGCTGAGCTACAAGCCTACACCGTTGCTCTTAACTTCTCTGATCAGATAATTCGTGTGAACGCTTGCCGAGAATCGGCTTTCGTTTAAGGAGGTGATCCAGCCCCAGGTTCCCCTAGGGCTACCTTGTTACGACTTCACCCCAGTCATGAACCACACCGTGGTAACCGCCCTCCCGAAGGTTAAGCTAGCTACTTCTGGTGCAATCCACTCCCATGGTGTGACGGGCGGTGTGTACAAGGCCCGGGAACGTATTCACCGCGACATTCTGATTCGCGATTACTAGCGATTCCGACTTCATGGAGTCGAGTTGCAGACTCCAATCCGGACTACGACCGGTTTTCTGAGATTAGCTTACCCTCGCAGGTTCGCGGCCCTCTGTACCGGCCATTGTAGCACGTGTGTAGCCCAACTCGTAAGGGCCATGATGACTTGACGTCGTCCCCACCTTCCTCCGGTTTGTCACCGGCAGTCTCCTTAGAGTTCCCACCCGAAGTGCTGGCAAATAAGGACAAGGGTTGCGCTCGTTACGGGACTTAACCCAACATTTCACAACACGAGCTGACGACAGCCATGCAGCACCTGTCTCAGAGTTCCCGAAGGCACGAAACTATCTCTAGTAACTTCTCTGGATGTCAAGAGTTGGTAAGGTTCTTCGCGTTGCGTCGAATTAAACCACATGCTCCACCGCTTGTGCGGGCCCCCGTCAATTCATTTGAGTTTTAACCTTGCGGCCGTACTCCCCAGGCGGTCTACTTATCGCGTTAGCTGCGCCACTAAAAGATCAAGTCTCCCAACGGCTAGTAGACATCGTTTACGGCGTGGACTACCAGGGTATCTAATCCTGTTTGCTCCCCACGCTTTCGCACCTCAGTGTCAGTATCGGTCCAGGTAGTCGCCTTCGCCACTGGTGTTCCTTCCTATATCTACGCATTTCACCGCTACACAGGAAATTCCACTACCCTCTACCGTACTCTAGATTAGCAGTATCAGGTGCAGTTCCAAGGTTGAGCCCTGGGCTTTCACATCTGACTGACCAATCCACCTACGCGCGCTTTACGCCCAGTAATTCCGATTAACGCTCGCACCCTCCGTATTACCGCGGCTGCTGGCACGGAGTTAGCCGGTGCTTCTTCTGCAGTTAACGTCACAGCTAGCAGGTATTAACTACTAACCTTTCCTCACTGCTGAAAGTGCTTTACAACCCTAGGGCCTTCTTCACACACGCGGCATGGCTGCATCAGGCTTGCGCCCATTGTGCAATATTCCCCACTGCTGCCTCCCGTAGGAGTCTGGACCGTGTCTCAGTTCCAGTGTGGCTGATCATCCTCTCAGACCAGCTAGAGATCGTCGCCTTGGTGAGCCATTACCTCACCAACTAGCTAATCTCACGCAGGCTCATCCAATAGTGCAAGGTCCGAAGATCCCCTGCTTTCCCCCGTAGGGCGTATGCGGTATTAGACCAAATTTCTCTGGCTTATCCCCCGCTACTGGGTAGATTCCTACGCGTTACTCACCCGTCCGCCACTCGTCATCAACTAGCAAGCTAGTCATGTTACCGTTCGACTTGCATGTGTTAGGCCTGCCGCCAGCGTTCAATCTGAGCCATGATCAAACTCTTCAGTTTAAATCATTTGTGTTACCAGGAATGTGGTAACGGGCTCTAGTACTAAACAACCGGATAACATTCTTAAGAACGTTAAACCTTTGTAAATCGCTTTAAATGAATTCACTTGGTTGCTTGTCTAGAAAAAGTTTGCTTCTTCTCAACAAGCGCCCACACGAATTATCTGATCAAATTGTTAAAGAGCGTTGCTTTTTTGACTCTCCGCTGACTCAGCGTTTCGTCTCAAGCGAGGCGCATATTCTACTGTGCGCTCATTCAAAGTCAACCGTTTATTTTGCAATTTTGTAAAAAGCTTTTACTCAGCAACCGGACTTTGAATCCTGCTCCGTAAGAAATCTTAAAAACCAATGTTTTCAATCACTTACTAAGCACCTCACTCAGCTCTGCAGCCCCTTTAAAAGCGGCCTCCCTAAGCAAGGACGGCGAATTCTACAGACATCTGAAAAAGGGTCAACACCCAATCTTAAAAAAAGTGCAAAAAGTTGAAAAAACTTACAAATCACCGCAAATCGATCAAGCATTAATCAACGGAGTATAAATAGTAGTCAACAGATACAAAAAAGGCGCTGAGTTTTAGCTCAACGCCTCTTAATATAGTGAATACTAGTCTGGTGTACTGAAATGCTGGATATCTACTTGCTGTATTTCACCGACATCGATACTTTCAGAAAAAAAGTTCGTCGCAACTCGAGCAAACCTTAAAGGATCATCTGTAACAAGAAACTCAACTTCGCCTTTTTCCGATGAGAGATTTAGCAATTTTGATTGTGCTAATGTTTTCTCAACAGCATCTGCCGTAGTTTCTGCAGAATCAACTAAAGTAACCTCTTCCCCCATCACCGCAGCAATACTCGATTTTAAAGCTGGAAAATGGGTACAGCCTAAAACAAGAGTATCAATCTTACCTAAACCTCTATGTTTAAGTGGATGAAGGCACTTATCAACAATTCGCTCAACTAACTCACCTTCATGCCAACCTTCCTCTGCCAAAGCTACAAATAATGAACAAGCCTCTGCAGACACCGATGCTTCAGGATTTAGTTTAAGAATTGCGTTCTGATAGGCTTGGTTATTAACCGTACTCTCAGTTGCAATAACACCAATATTATTATTATGTGTTACTTTACAACCCGCTTCAGCTCCTGGCCCTATTACACCCATTACAGCAAGCTGCGGGAAAATGGCTTGCAACGGCTCAACAGCAACCGCTGAAGCAGTATTACAAGCAATAACTAGAAGCTTTATTTTTCGCTCTACTAATGCAGTTGCTGCTTGCTCAGCATATCGGGTTACTGATGCAGCACTTTTAGTACCATATGGAACCCGTGCTGTGTCACCTAGATAAAGAAGGTTTTCTGCAGGTAAACGCTGCCTAAGCGCATTTAATACAGTTAACCCTCCTACACCCGAATCAAATACGCCTATTGGAAGGCTACAGCGCTCGATCATCGTTTATTCTTATTTTTTTTCTTTTTGTTAGCTTTTTTCAACTGTTTCACGTGATCGCGGAAACGCTCTTTTTTAGCAAGCTGGCGGCTACTTAGCGGATTCTGCTTTCCTTCAAATGGGTTTTCGCTCGATTTGAATTCAAAACGAATAGGCGTGCCCTTAATACCCAAAACCTGGATGAATTTATTTTCTAAGTATCGTTTGTAAGAACCAGGTAGCGATTTTGTTTGGTTACCGTGAATTACAATCACAGGCGGGTTAGAACCACCTTGGTGAGCATAACGCAATTTAATACGGCGACCTTTGACCATTGGAGGCTGATGATCAGCGACTACATCCTCCAGTAATCGAGTCAATTTACTCGTTGACCACTTCGCCATTGCATATTCATATGCTTCATCGACAGAGTCGTACATATTACCGACATTACTGCCGTGTAATGCTGAGATAAAATGCATTTCCGCAAAATCGGCGAATTCTAATTTCCTTTCAATTTGCTCTTTTACCTTTGCCTTCTCTTCACCGGTCATGCCATCCCACTTGTTAAGCGCAATAACCATTGAGCGACCGCTATCGATGACAAAGCTAAGCATATGCATATCTTGCTCAGTCACACCTTCTCGAGCATCGATCACAAATACGACGACATGTGCATCATTTACTGCTTGCAATGTCTTAACGATAGAGAATTTTTCTGCCGCTTCTGTAATATTTTTCCGACGACGAACACCAGCCGTATCAATTAAGGTGTAGTTCTTCTCATCTCTAATATATGGGATATAAACACTGTCTCGAGTTGTACCTGCTTTATCAAATACAACTACACGATCTTCACCCAGCATTCGATTAACCAAAGTAGATTTACCTACATTTGGGCGACCAACTACGGCAATTTTAATACTCTTATCAACTTCATCCATGGTTTCTTGTGTTTCTTCCTCTACTTCAGGAAGTCCTTCAAGAACCATCTCGATCAACTGGGTTACACCACGGCCATGGGAAGCTGCAATCGGGAATGGCTGACCAAAGCCTAACTCATAGAAATCAGCGACAACCACATCTGGGTTTAAACCATCAGTCTTATTAACAACAAGGTAGAATGGCTTATTACTGCGACGAAGGTAATTCGCAATCATCTCATCAGCAGGGTTAATACCAGCTCGACCATCTACGATAAATAGTACTACATCAGCTTCTTCAACTGCCTGAAGCGATTGTTTTGCCATTTCATAATCAATACCTTGTTCATCACCGGTAATTCCCCCGGTATCAACAACAATGTAATCCTGTTCTTCATTCGCCAAGCGACCTTCACCGTATTTTCTATCACGGGTCAAACCTGGCAAATCAGCAACCAAGGCATCTCGAGAACGAGTAAGACGATTAAACAAAGTAGATTTGCCGACATTTGGTCGACCAACTAGCGCAATTACCGGTAGCATTTTACTCACCCCTGCTTTAAGTGCAGGTAAAAACAAAAACGGCGGCTATCTGCTCAGCAAATAGCCGCCTGAAAATTTATAATCTAATTACTGCAAACTTAGGGCAGCTAATCGACCACCATTTGTTAGCACGTACAGAACATCATCTTTCACGATCATATCACCATAGACACCTGACGAGTCTAGCTTATGACGCGCAATAAAGCGGCCATCAATCTGTGATAGGAAGTGTATGTATCCTTGACGATCTGCCACTGCAATTTCGGAACCTAAAGAAACAGGTGCAGTGATGCTTCGATATTGAAGCTTGGTTTGACGCCATACACTAGCACTACTTCCTCTATCGAATGCCTGCACAGAATCATCCGCTTCACTTACGTAGATATTGCCAAAGCCCTCAGCCATTGAGCGGTAGCTTGACACATCTTGAGCCCAAACAACCTGAGCTCTAAATGGGTTAATAGCGACTAAACGCCCTTGATAACTTGTAACGTATAACATGCCATCAACTAGCAATGGACGACCATCAATATCAACCATACGCTCTAATTCAGAGCGACCTTGTGGTAGCGCGACACGGTTTTCCCAAATAGGGATACCCTTTTGGTTATCTAACGCAACAAGCTTACCACTTGCTAAACCAGCAAAAGTAACATCGCTAGCTACGATTGGCGTACTTGTACCACGCAGCGTAAGCCTTGGTACTTGGCTATCGTAAACCCAACGCTTCTCACCGGTACTTGCTTCAAACGCTACAATTTTACCGTTGATCAGCTGAATAACTGCTAGCTCTGCATTAAATTGCGTCGCAGATGTTGCTTCCGAACTAACTTTTCCACGCCAAAGCTCATTACCGTTATCCGCAGCAAGGACGATCACCTCGCCCTCTTCTGTAGTAACAGCAACTTTACCGAAGCCTGCACCTACGCCACCAACAATCGACTGCTCTAGTTCAACCGTCCAGCGTTTTTTACCGGTTTCTAAATCAAAGGCGATTACAGAACCATCTGCATCTGCTGCAAAAATAGCGTCATGATCAATAGCAGGTTTAAACTGATGGAACTTACCCTTCATACCAGAGCCAGCAGAAGTGGACCAAAGTACCGATACTTTTTTCTCTGCTTCAAAAGACTCTAATGGCGTCGGTTGAACCTCTTCCCCGCCATCACCCCAGAATCCGCAACCGCTTACAACAGCTGCTAATAAACCAACAGCCGTTACACGAACAAGGCTCTTCATTTAGCTATCCTCAGATGCCAAGTCATTAAGTTTCATTTCCAGAATAGGTCGAGAACCTTCTTGACCCGCCGCTGCAACTGCAATTTTGTATGCTGCACGAGCTTTATCTGCATCACCTTGTTGCAAATACAGATCACCTTTCAGCTCTTCAATTGCAACTTTGTAACCACCCACGGGCACACTACCAATAAGCGTCAGCGCTTTATCAACTTCACCTTGGGCAGCAAGAATGCGTGCTTTACGTAAGTTGGCCAAAATAAACATAGATTCCGTTGGCTGGTTTTTAAGCAACCATTCCAACTCTTCTAGTGCTTTTGGTAGCTCTTTATTATCTGCAGCTACACGGGCCATTATTAACGCTGCATAATTAGCATATGCCGTGCCTTCATAATCATCTTTTAGCTGCTGGCTCAAGTGAGTCGCGGTAGCTAGTTGAGCTTCATCTTGTTGAGGCCCAACCGCACCTACAACGGCTTCTAGGAGGTTTTGATACAGAATAGATGCATTTTCAGCTTTAGCTGCTTGTTGATCCTGCCAGCCTTTCCATCCCAATACAGCAGCCAATGCCACAGCAACGCCCAAAATTAGGGATTTGCCGTTTTCATTCCACCAGTTTTTTAGTGCCTGGACCTGCTCTTCTTCGGTGCGTAACTCTGCCACCATTAACTCCTGTATCTAATAGACTTTTACGTTCGTATTTTACTAATCAGACTTATCGTAAACCGCTGATCTTATCGACAATTTGTTCTTCATTAAGATCAAATGAAGGCTCTTTGTCATACCAAATTGTGCCAGAAAGTTGCTGATTATCGTTTGCTTTAAGCAACAGAACAATAGGCGCACCCGTTTGCTGTGCTTTTTGGCTGATATTTTTTAAACCACCACAGTGAATACGGACCCTTAAACCCGGAAACTGATCACGTAGCTTATCCGCGAATAATACGATTCTTGATTGAATGCCTTTCTCCTCAGCTGCCACATAAAGATCAAAAGGCTGCTTTACACTTTCAGGTATCAGCTCTAAGGTTTCCAGCAATAGGATCAGGCGTTCAACCCCCATCGCGAAACCTACTGCAGGTGTTGGACGTCCACCAAGCTGCTTAACTAAGCCATCATAACGACCACCTGCACATACTGTTCCTTGAGCACCTAATTTCTCAGTCACCCACTCAAAAACCGTTTTGCAGTAGTAATCTAGACCACGCACTAAACGAGGATTAATCTCATAGGCGATACCCGCCTCATCTAACATTGAGGTTAATTCAGCAAAGTGGGTTTTCGATTCTTCATCAAGATAATCTGTAAGCACAGGTGCAGCATCAAGTAATGCTTGAGTATTCTGATCTTTACTGTCGAGAATACGAAGTGGGTTAGAATCAAGGCGACGCAAACTGTCTTCGTCCAACTGATCCTTTCTTTCTTCTAGATATTCAACAAGTGCAGCTTTATAATCCGCTCTTGCTTCGTTACTACCTAGCGAATTTAATTGCAGCGTTACCGAATCGAGAAGACCTAAGTGTTTCCATAATCGAGCACTTAGCATGATCACTTCGGCATCAATATCAGATGACGCCATACCAAAGGTCTCTACGCCAATTTGATGAAATTGACGATAACGGCCTTTCTGCGGGCGCTCATAACGGAACATTGGTCCTTGATACCAAAAGCGCTGCATCTGATTAAACAACAAGCCATGCTCCTCTGCTGCGCGGACACAACTTGCAGTACCTTCTGGACGCAAAGTTAAGCTTTCGCCATTGCGATCATCAAAGGTGTACATCTCTTTCTCAACGATATCAGTAACTTCACCGATAGAGCGTTTAAAAAGATTTGTTTGCTCAACCACAGGCATACGAATTTCACTATAACCGTATGCTGATAGAACATCTTTAACTGTCTTTTCTAGGTACTGCCATATTGGCGTTTGTTCAGGCAGGATGTCGTTCATCCCGCGAATGGCTTTAATCTTGGCCAAAACGAAAACCTTAATTCAAAATTATTCTGCTACCGGAAGGGTCAAGCGGACAATATTCTTACGTGTGTGAGGATCTAGATTAAGTGCTTTACCGTTATAGCTCACACTAGACACAGCATCTGCAGCCCCGATCAAAATATTCAATGGCGGTTTACCTGTCACATTAAGGCTTTGCCCTTTACCTCTAAGGTTATTAAACAAAGTCTTACCATTCGCATCCTTGATAGACACCCAACACTCTGCGACAAAAGAGGCGCTAAAATTAACTTCACTTAGATCCGCCGTAGAAGGTGTAGGAACAGGTTCTGAGTCAGGCTCAGTCGCCGCTTCAGTTTCTTCTGTAGTTTGAGCTTCTTTCTGCTCAATCGCTGTTTGTAACTTCTTAATCTCCTCAGCAGTGAGATATTCGGGTTCAGCTTCAGACTGATCTGCTGTAGGCGCCTGCTCCTCTACCGAATCAGATGCAGGCTGATCATCTAACTTTGGCAACACTAACTGGGCAGTCCCACCTTCTATTGCTACGACTGCATCTTCGGTTGGAGTTGGTAAAGACTCTGTTTGCACTGAACTTTCTTCTGTAGGTGCTATATCTTGTATAGATCCACCATGCTGAGTCTGCCACCACCATAGAATTAAACCGATAAGAGCGATAACGATAAGCCATGTTGAGATTTTCATCACGGGGTGATTCATCTCAACTTGCTGACGAACACGACTTACTGGGCGAATTTGACCTTTACCACCCTCGCCATGAATCGTTTCAAATTCTGCAACGAGTTGATCATCATCAAGGTGGAGTAGCTTCGCATAAGCACGGATATAGCCTTTAGCAAAGACAAGGCTGGGTAAGCCTTCTAAGCTACAAGCTTCCAGTTGAATAATATACTGTGCAGGTAAATTAAGATCGGTAGCTACTTGTTCAATACTTAAGGATAGATTTTCACGTGCTGTAGTTAAACGCGCACCCCACTCTTCTGCCAATACTTCGGGCAAACATTCTTGCTGTTCTGTGCTCAACGAGTGGACTCCTTATATTCCTGATACTCTTTTGATTCAGGAAATAAATTTTTCAATATCAAAGCGTATGTTGCAGCTCTGGAGGCGTTACGCTCTTCCCTAGCCAAACGTATACCAACCCAAAGGCTTTTAGCGTAATGCTCAACCCTACGGCTTTCAACAAGCGCTAAGAATTTTTGAAACTGTTTGTCTGCTTCTAGATAGTTACCTTCAGCAAGTAATATTTCAGATAATTCAACCATAGACACTGGCCTATTAGCTGTAACCTGAAGTGCACGTTGAAAGGCATGCTTAGCCGCATCTTCTCGATTCAGGTTGCGATAACAACGACCTAAATTTTCAAATGCTTGAGAGCGGCGATTATAGAAAGGATCTTCTGTCGCTCGAGCTAAGGCTCTGCACGCTTCTTCGTAACGCCCCTTTGCAAACAGAAAGGCGCCAAAATTATTGTGCATCATCGCGGATGAAGGCTCAAGAGCAGCAGCCCTACGAAAATACTTTTCCGCCAAATCATCATCACCTTCAATTTGGAACGCCAATGCTATGCCATTATGTGCTTCAGCATAACCTGACTGTATCTCAATAGCTCTTTGAAATGATGTTTTCGCGTTTGAAGTGTCACCGGATCGAAGGTATTGAAATCCTAAGCGAGTATAAGCCTCATGTGCCTGATTTTTCTCGCTATTTCTTGAGGAGCCTTTAGTTGCACACCCTGCAACGACTAGCACCATGAACAAAGCGAGTACCAGTTTGATTCCTCTCACGCGCTATCCCTCTTATTGCGTATTTTGCGACACCTGCTGTTCTTCTTGGACAACAGGAATATATTTTTGGCTGCGTCGGGTTTTATCTGCCACTTGCCCCACTAACTGACCGCAGGCAGCATCGATCTCATCACCACGCGTACGTCGGACTGTAGTTACAATTCCACCATGAACGATTACTTCTTTAAATGCCACTATTCTTTCTTCTGAAGGGCGTTCATAGCCTGAATTCGGGAAAGGATTAAATGGAATCAGGTTGAGCTTAGACGGCATCTTGCGCAGAATTTTTAATAACTGTTTAGCGTGCTCAGGCTTATCATTCACACCGTTAATCAGAGTATATTCGACGGTGATCACACGCTTATCATTTAAGTTTTCAAGGTAACGATTACATGCAGCTACCAATTCTTTGATTGGATAACGGCGGTTAATAGGTACCAGAATATCTCGTAGATCATCATTTGGCGCATGAAGGGATACAGCCAAAGAAACATCCGTTACGTCTTTTAACTTATCAATAGCCGGAACAACACCTGCTGTTGATAGCGTTACTCGACGCTTAGAAAGACAATAAGCATTATCTTCCATCATCAATGTCATCGCATCGACAACATTTTCAAAATTCATTAAGGGCTCGCCCATACCCATCATTACAACATTGGACACCACGCGCTGTGAGGTCGTGTTGTAGTCGCCATAAGAGCGAATCGCAATCCGAAGCTGCCCGATAATCTCAGCCGCTGTCAGATTACTGTTAAAGCCTTGCTTACCTGTGGAACAGAAGCTGCAATCTAGAGAACAACCCACCTGAGAAGAAACACATAGAGTCTTCCTTTCACCATCAGGGATCAACACAGCTTCAACGCTAGAACCGCCTTCTGTACGAATAACCCACTTACGTGTTCCATCCTTAGACGTTTTCTCCATGAGAACTTCGGGCTCGCGGATTTCAGCAACCTCCGCCAGTTTTTGGCGCAGTGCTTTACTGATATTTGTCATCTCTTCAAAATCAGAAGCGCCTAACTGATGAATCCATTTCAGTACTTGAGTTGCTCGGAATTTCTTTTCCCCAATTTCCTCAAAGAAAGCTTCCATCTTTGTTGGAGATAAACCGAGTAAATTTACTTTTTTAGCGGATTCAGTCATGGATGACAGGTACTCATATTTTGTAACAAAGGCAGGCTGCCTGTAAAAAGTCTAGATTACAGACAGCCCAAACGGTAATTACTTACCGAAGAAGTATGCGATTTCGCGCTCAGCAGATGCTGGAGAGTCAGAACCGTGTACAGCGTTAGCGTCGATAGACTGTGCAAAATCACGACGGATAGTGCCTTCAGCTGCTTCTTGTGGGTTAGTTGCACCCATAAGTTCGCGGTTAAGAGCGATTGCATTTTCACCTTCTAGAACCTGAACAACTACAGGACCAGAAGTCATGAATTCAACTAGATCACCGAAGAATGGACGCTCTTTGTGCTCAGCGTAGAAACCTTCAGCTTCTTCTTTAGAAAGCTGTTTTAGTTGCATTTCAACGATTTTAAGACCGTTAGACTCGAAACGAGAAACGATTTTACCGATTACATTTTTAGCAACTGCATCAGGCTTGATGATAGAGAACGTACGTTCTAGAGCCATTGTTTTAACTCCCAAAATTAAAATAAAAGAAATATCTAAAAACCAGCACAGCGAGACCTAAGCACAATCAAGCAAAAAATCATGCATAAACTTAGATAGCTGAAAATAGGCTTTTAGATAGCCCCTCGAAATCAGCGCGCAATTATACGCCACTCTTATGACAGAAGACAGTAGCTAATATTAGCCTCCATAACCAAACAAACCCGGCAAGCCGGGTTTGTTTTAAAGGACTAATGGAATTAATCCATTTCCTCTATCCAAGCCATCTGAATCCCTTCCAGAATTTTCTCACCACAACGATCTGGATCATCATCAAATTCTTCTAGATCCATAACTTTCTGGTACAGATCCGGGAAGCTAATTACCATTGGGTCCTGATCTGGATACTTTTCAGATAACTCAATAGCGATATCTAGAACATCTGTCCATCTAAGACTCACAACCAGCTCCTCAGTGTCGCTCTGACACTTGGTTAATTGTGTATTTTGGAATTTCAACAACCAAATCTTCTTCAGCAACTACGGCCTGACAGCTTAAACGTGACTCAGGCTCTAAACCCCAAGCCTTATCAAGCATATCATCTTCAAGCTCATCGGATTCTTCCATAGAATCAAAGCCTTCACGCACAACAACGTGACAGGTAGTACACGCGCATGATTTCTCACACGCATGCTCAATATGGATGCCATTCGCAAGCGCCGCATCGCAAACCGTTACGCCTGGTTCAGCTTCGATCACTTTACCCTCTGGACATAACTCATCGTGTGGCAGAAAAATAATCTGCGGCATTACTCACTCTCCCCAAGTTCATCAACACTATGCCCCTGCAGCGCCTGTTGAATATTATAATCCATACGGCGTGCGGCATATTCATCAGATGCTTTTGATAAAGCAGAGATTCCCTGCTCAATCGCACTCACATCGCTACCCTGGCGAATATCTACCAGAGTTTCTATTTCATTTTGTAACTGAGATCGCTCATCTTCACTCAGTAACTTGTCACCATCCGCAGCTAGCGCATCTTTCAAAGATACGATCAATCGATCCGCTTCCACCTGCTGCTCCCTCAACGCACGCGCATCTTTGTCTTCCGCCGCATTAAGATAAGATGATTTAAGCATCTCGGCAATTTCACTGTCACCAAGACCATAAGAAGGTTTTACCTGAATACTACTTTCCACACCCGAGGTTAGCTCCTTCGCCTCAACACCGAGCAAACCATCAGCATCAACCTGGAATGTCACGCGAATCTTAGCAGCACCTGCCGCCATCGGAGGGATTCCTCTCAAGACAAAACGCGCAAGAGAGCGACAATCTTGAACTAATTCACGTTCACCTTGGACAACATGAATTGCCATAGCCGTTTGGCCATCTTGGTAAGTAGTGAATTCTTGCGCACGCGCGACTGGGATTGAAGTATTCCTGTGAATAACTTTTTCAGTTAGCCCACCCATCGTTTCAAGACCCAACGATAGCGGAATCACATCCAGCAGCAACATATCACTATCTGGCTTATTACCAGCTAGCACATCAGCTTGAATTGAAGCACCGATAGCCACAACACGATCCGGATCGATATTGATATGAGGCTCACGACCAAAGAATTTCTGAACCTGCTCACGCACTAGCGGTACACGAGTCGAACCACCCACCATAACAACTTCAAGCACTTCATCTGCTGCTACGCCTGCATCCTTCAAAGCACGACGACAAGCACGAGTTGTACGTTTTACTAAGGGCGCTATTAGAGAATCAAAATCTTCGCGCGTAACAACCAACTCATGGCATTCAGAGCCTAGCTCTAAAACAACGCTAACTTGTGGCTTATCTGTTAGAAGCTCTTTAGTTTCTTTAGCTTTCTCTGTCAGATAACGAGACGCATGACTGTCTATCTGCTCAAGCTGAAGCTGCTCGGCAAACCATTGCGCCAATGCCAAATCAAGGTCATCACCACCTAGAGCGCTATCGCCTCCAGTAGACAATACTTCAAAAACACCTTTATTGAGGCGCAAAATCGAGATATCAAAAGTACCGCCGCCTAGGTCATAGACAGCAATAACACCCTCTTTACCTTCATCCAAACCATAAGCAACCGCAGCTGCAGTCGGCTCATTAAGTAAACGAAGTACTTTGATGTTGGCAATTTTAGCTGCATCTTTTGTCGCTTGGCGCTGAGCATCATCAAAATAAGCCGGAACTGTAATAACCGCACCAACCAACTCACCACCCAGCGCTTCTTCCGCACGCTCGACCAAACTACTTAAAATATCTGCCGAAACCTGAACAGGACTCTTGTTACCTGCAGCCGTGCGAATATATGGCATGCCACCATCTTCAGCCTCAAAGTGATAAGGAGCCTCATCACCTAACGCTTTAACATCAGCCACACCACGCCCCATAAGACGCTTTGCAGAAATGATGGTGTTGTATGGATCTTCGGATGCATGCGACCGAGCCTCACGGCCTACTTGAGAGTTACCACAAGGCAGATAACGCACAACGGAAGGCAATAAGTGCTCGCCATCAAGATCTGGCAAGGTAACCGCCTCACCACTCTTAACTGATGCCACTAGGGAGTTGGTCGTACCTAAATCAATACCTACTGCCAACTTATGCTGATGTGGAGCTTCACTCTGCCCCGGTTCTGCTATCTGTAATAGCGCCATATATTTGCGTCAGCCATCCAACCGATCTTCAAGACGCTCGATCTCGACTATCAGTTTTTCTAAAAATTGCATTTTGCGCACAATGACAGCAGCAGTATCTAACTGCTCTGACTGATAACACTGTGCAAACTGTTCCCGTAACTGTTCTAACGACTCAGTCACATCATCCTGTAGAGACTCAAGCTCATCGAAGGGATCGTCTTGGTCAGGAATCTCTTCCAGCTGCTCGCGAAGTTCCATCTGCTGCATCAAAAACATGGGATCAATAGCAGTCGAGGCTTCACTAATTGTATCAATACCCTGCAACGACAATAGATATTGAGCACGTAGCAATGGAGAGCGCAATGTAGCAACCGCTTCATTGAGATGCGCCATATACTGAACAGCTAAGCGTTGTTCGCGCTCAGATTTATGAGCATAACGATCCGGGTGAAGTGTTTTTTGCAGTTCACGGGATAGATCAGACAAGACTGCCTGATCTATATGAAATGATATCGGCAGGCCGATAAAATCAAAATAATTCTTATTGATATCCATCGTTCTGCCAAGAAGAATTAGACGTTAAAGCTTTCGCCGCAACCACATTCGCTAGAGACATTAGGGTTGTTAAACTTAAACCCTTCGTTTAGTCCCTCTTTCACAAAATCCAGCTCAGTACCATCAAGATACAATAGACTTTTTGGATCTATCACAATCTTAACGTCTTGCGGGCCCTTGAAAATTTCATCTTCAGAATTTACTTCATCAACAAATTCAAGAACATAAGCCATACCGGAACAACCTGAAGTACGCACACCCAAGCGAATACCTTCGCCGTGACCGCGTTTCTCTAGGTAGCGCGCAACATG
The DNA here is from genome assembly GCF_047778105.1 of Neptuniibacter sp. QD37_11. Lineage (NCBI taxonomy): Bacteria > Pseudomonadati > Pseudomonadota > Gammaproteobacteria > Oceanospirillales > Oceanospirillaceae > Neptuniibacter > Neptuniibacter sp. QD37_11. The sequence goes on from NZ_CP180552.1 coordinate 2,835,363, forward strand.
ATCTGCTGCAGCATCAGTCATGGTAATTGCCATAAACGTCTAGCTCTCCCAACAAATAAGTGGATACTTATTTGTCTTGTTTTTCTTTGTAGTCTGCAACAGCAGCTTTAATTGCATCTTCGGCTAATACTGAACAGTGAATTTTCACTGGCGGTAGCGCTAACTCTTCAGCGATAGCAGTATTTTTAAGCTCAGCAGCCTCCTCAAGGGACATGCCTTTAACCCACTCTGTAACTAGCGAGCTAGATGCAATTGCAGAACCGCAACCGTAAGTTTTGAATTTAGCATCTTCGATAATACCTTCATCACTTACTTTAATCTGCAAACGCATAACATCACCACAAGCAGGCGCTCCAACCATACCTGTACCAACGTTACCATCTTTATCATTCATTTTGCCGACATTACGAGGGTTTTCGTAATGATCAATAACTTTCTCACTATAAGCCATGACGACCTCCAAATACTCTTAGTGCCAGATTAGTGATGTACCCACTCAACCTTGCTCAAATCGACACCGTCTTTAAACATATCCCACAGAGGTGAGAGCTCACGTAATTTGCTAACTGCATCTTGAATTTGAGCAGCAGCATAATCCACTTCTTCTTCAGTAGTGAAACGACCGAAAGAGAAACGAATAGAACTGTGTGCCAGCTCATCGTTCAAACCTAACGCACGCAGAACATAAGAAGGCTCTAAACTAGCAGATGTACAAGCTGAACCAGAGGAAACCGCTAGATCTTTCAGCGACATCAATAAAGACTCACCTTCAACAAAAGCAAAACTAATATTCAGGTTACCTGGAATACGCTGCTCTTTAGAGCCATTTAGGTAAACCTCTTCCATTTCCCCCATACCTGCTAAAAAACGATCACGCAGAGCAATAATGTGCGCTGTATCTTTTGCAAGATCTTCTTTACAAATACGAGCTGCTTCACCCATACCTACAATTTGGTGAGTTGGTAGAGTACCAGAACGCATACCACGCTCATGACCACCGCCATGAATTTGAGCTTCAAGGCGTACACGCGGCTTACGGCGAACAAATAACGCACCAATACCTTTCGGCCCGTACATCTTGTGCGCAGAGATTGATAGCAAATCAACCTTAGCTTTACCTAGATCGATCTCAATTTTGCCCGCACTCTGAGCAGCATCAACGTGGAAAATAATACCTTTAGAACGAGTAAGTTCACCAATTGCTTCGATATCAGTGATCGTACCCACTTCGTTGTTAACATGCATAAGCGAAATAACAATCGTGTCTTCACGAATCGCTTCAGCTACAGCTTGCGGCTCAATCAAACCATCAGAATTTGGCGTTAGGTAAGTGATCTCAAAACCTTCACGCTCTAGCTGACGGCACGTATCCAAAACGGCTTTATGCTCAATTTTAGACGTGATGATATGTTTGCCTTTCTTCTGATAGAAATGAGCAGCACCTTTAATAGCCAAATTGTTTGACTCGGTTGCACCTGAAGTCCAAACAATCTCACGCGGATCAGCATTAATAAGATCAGCGACCTGACGGCGAGCAGTCTCAACTGCTTCTTCCGCTTTCCAGCCAAAGAGATGTGAGCGTGAAGCTGGATTACCAAAGTTGCCATCCATTGTCAGGCACTCAGTCATCTTTTCAGCAACCCTAGGATCAACTGGGGTAGTTGCAGAATAATCCAGATAAATCGGTGTTTTCATTCATTCTCTCCAAGCGCGTTTAAACGATCGCTTTTTCACTGCAGTTTAGGTTTTCCGCGCCGATCAGAACCTGATCCATTTGGATTCGATCCTGACGCTCGGATGTAACCTGAACATCTTTTCTTACAACTAGGTCTGCCAACGTAATTCCGCTTAAAAATGCGTGAATTTGGTCACTTAAATCGCACCAAAGGTGGTGGGTTAGACATTTTTCGCCACCCTGACAATCACCTTGACGATTGCATCCAGTTGCATCTACTGATTCATTCACAGCATCAATAACTTGAGCAACATTGATGCCCGCTTGTTCACGATTTAGTTGATAACCACCACCTGGCCCACGAACACTACGAACAAGTTCGTTACGGCGCAGCTTAGCAAAAAGCTGCTCTAGGTATGACAATGAAATACCCTGCCTTTCAGAGATATCAGCCAAACTAATCGGCCCTTTACCTTCATGAAGAGCCAGATCCAGCATCGCTGTAACGGCATAACGCCCTTTAGTTGTTAATCGCATAATTTCCGCCTTCACGCGCAATAGCATTTGCGTGGCATTATGCAATACCCGACTAAAAAGGTCAACTAAATACCCTACTATTATTGTAGGTCTTTATATTCTTTATCGCGCGAATTCTAACACGAAATATTCACAACCCAACGCATAGGGATCAATCTTTAGCATTAGAGTTCTTTTGTGTAGCCGTCAAAATACCTCTTAATACGTTAACCTCCACTTTATCCGGCATAGCCCGTAGATAAAGCCTCCGCAGCCTTGGCATTAATTGACGAGGATTTTCAGGATCTAAGAAATCAATATCTATAAGTGTTTCTTCCAAGTGCTTGAACAAACGCTCAAGATCAGCACTATCAGCAAGCTCTATATCCCAGTCCGTACCCCATTGAGGTTTATGCTGCTCAATCTCTTGAGCGTAAATGGAAGCCATTCGCAATTCGTAGGTAATAACCTGCACCGCAGCCGCGAGGTTCAACGAACTAAAATCAGGATTGGAAGGTATATGTACGTGATATTGGCAGAGGTGTAGCTCTTCATTGGTCAAACCACGATCTTCACGACCAAATACAATCGCAATTTTCTTATCCACCGCAATTGGCTGAACAATAGCTGCCAACTCGCGAGGATCAACCACCGGCCAAGGGATATGACGACCTCTAGCACTGGTTCCAACAACGATCTGACAATCTGCAATCGCTTCTTCAAGCGTGTCATGAATAACAGCGCTCTCAAGGAGATCAGTAGCCCCTGCCGCTCTTGATTCTGCATTCACATGAGGAAACTTTTTAGGCGCTACTAAATGCAACTCCCCCAAAGCCATATTTTTCATAGCCCTCGCCACACCGCCAATATTACCTGGATGAGTTGTATTAACGAGAACAATGCGAATATTTGCAGACATAGACCTTGCCACCACAATAAATGAAGGCGAGTATTCTAACAGAGCTGTAAACAATTGAGCCACTTATTCACAGCATCCCCTATCCTCAGGTATAATACTTTTTTAATTTTCCCGAATATTCTTCAGGTTCCTAACAAATGCAACCCATGGTTAATATTGCACTGCGCGCAGCACGCGTTGCAGGCGAGCAGATCGTCCGCGCCGTTGAGCGTCTGGATTTGGTTAAATCCGAACAATCTGATGTAGCTAAGCTTCTAAGCGACACATGCAAGAAGGCAGAGCTGAGCATTGTTCACACTATTCAAAAAGCTTATCCAAATCACAAAATCGTGGGTGAATACACAGGCGAACACGCACCTCTGAGCGATGGACCTGAATTCTGCTGGACGATCAACCCTATCGACAGCATTTCAAACTTCTCCAATGGTTTGCCAGTTTTTGCAATTAGCATGGCGGGCCAGCAGAATGGCCGCACTGAACACGCCCTTATCCTGAACCCAATTACCGGTGAAGAGTTCACTGCAAGCCGCGGCGACGGAGCTCAACTAAACGGCAAACGCCTACGTGTTAGTAATCACAAAACTGTCGAAGGATCTTTGATCGGTACAGGTTTCTTCAATCGCCCAAGCGATAAAGCACACTTAGAAGCCTACCTAAACATATTCCGCGATATGACGCTAACTGGCGGCACTATCTATAATGGCGGCTCCCCGGCGTTGAATCTTGCATACACAGCAGCTGGTCGCATTGATGGTTTCTACCAAATCGGCCTTAACCCTTGGGAAATGGAAGCTGGCCTATTATTAGTACAAGAAGCAGGCGGCCTTGTGGGTGACTTTATGGGTGGAAACGATTTCCGCCAGAGCGGCAGCTTAATTGCCGGCAACCCTAAGATGTTTAAAGCTATCTTAAAGGGCTTACAATCTTCTTTAACTGAAGAGTTAAAATAAACGATAAAATAACGCCAAAAAGCCATCCACAGGATGGCTTTTTTACGCACAAAAAAACCGGCATCAGCCGGTTTTTTTGTACCTGCCTAATTTTTACGCTTCGTAAGGGTTACGCAATACAATAGTCTCGATACGGTCTGGACCAGTAGAGATAATATCCACAGGCGCTTCAACTAACTCTTCCAAACGCTTGATGTACGCTACCGCTTCAGCAGGTAGTTCATCCATAGACTTAGCACCAACAGTAGAGCCAGCCCAACCAGACATAGTCTCGTATACTGGCGTTACTGCTTCGTAGTCTTCGCTACCGCTTAAAGAATCAACCACATTACCTGCAGAGTCTTTATAACCTACACAGATACGAATCTCTTCCATACCATCAAGTACGTCTAGCTTAGTTAAGCACAAGCCTGAGATTGAGTTGATCTGGATAGCATGCTTAACTGCAACAGCGTCAAACCAACCACAACGACGCGCACGACCTGTAGTAGAACCGAACTCATGACCACGTTCAGCCAAACCTTCGCCCACTTCACAATGAAGTTCTGTTGGGAAAGGACCGCCACCTACACGTGTTGTATACGCTTTAGTGATACCCAGAATGTAATCTAGGTATAGAGGGCCAAAACCACTACCCGTAGATGTACCACCGGCAGTTGTGTTTGAAGAAGTTACGTAAGGGTAAGTACCGTGGTCGATATCTAGCAATGAACCCTGAGCACCTTCAAACATGATGTTCTTGCCCTGCTTACGCAGATCATGAAGCATTGAAGTTACATCAGCAACCATTGGCGCAAGCTCTTCACCCATAGCCAATGCTTCGTCTAGAACTGTTTGGTAATCAACAGCGTCAACCTTGTAATACTCAACCAACTGGAAGTTATAGTATTCGATAACTTCTTTCAGTTTTTCTGCAAAGCGCTCTTTATCTAGAAGATCAGCCAAACGAAGACCGCGGCGAGCCACTTTATCTTCATAAGCAGGACCTATACCACGGCCTGTGGTACCAATCTTAGCTTTACCACGCGCAACTTCACGCGCTTGGTCCATCGCAATATGGTATGGCAAGATAAGTGGGCAAGAAGGGCTCAAACGCAAACGTTCGCGTACTGGCACATCCGCCTCTTCCAAACCTTTAATCTCTTTCAGCAATGCTTCTGGAGAAAGCACTACACCGTTACCAATCATGCACACGACATTGTCGCGCAAAATACCTGAAGGAATCAGGTGCAAAACTGTTTTTTCGCCATCAATAACCAGCGTGTGACCCGCATTGTGACCGCCCTGAAAGCGCGCCACTGCAGAAGCCTGATCCGTAAGCAGATCTACGATCTTGCCTTTACCTTCATCACCCCACTGGGTACCCAGAACAACTACGTTTTTGCCCATTGTTGCCTACTTGAGATTACTTAAGAATAAAATTTTTTACTGATCACAGGCCGCTAACGACCCATTCTCCATCACGTTGTACTAACTGAGCAGTACACTCTTTTGCCGGTTCAGCGCCCGGTAACGCATAGATAACTTTTACACCTTCAGAGCGCAGCTGACTTACTTTAGCCAATAGTTCTGCACTCTCTTCCGCTGGCGCTAGAACGATCTGTTTTTCATCAAGAACAACAGAAGAAAGCTCAACCAACGTTTTAAGATCAGCACTAAAGCCCGTAGCTGGACGCGCACGACCGAAATCTCGACCGATCTCATCGTAACGGCCACCTTTTGCAATAGCTTGACCAAATTCAGGTGTATAAGCAGCAAAAACCACGCCTGTGTGGTAGTTGTATCCACGCAATTCACTCAGATCAAAATACTGATCTAACTGCGGGAAACGCAAAGCAATACGCTCTGCTAACTGCTGCAAATAATCAATAGCTTCAAGCACTTGCGCTGGCGCAGACGCGAACAGCTCACGCGCTCGAGCTAAAACATCGCTACCACCGTTCAATGATGGCAACGCTGCCAAGAAAGATTTACTTGTATCGTCTAGATCTAGCTGTTCTACGAACAACTGGAGCTCTGGTAGCGCCTTACGCTGCAGAATATCCAAATACTGCTCTTTGTCGTCAGCGGACAGCTGGATCATTTCCATCAAACCAGAAAACACGCCAACATGGCCTAGATCAATACTAAGATCACGATCAACTCCCGCTGCATGCATGGTTTCAACCATCAGGGAGATCACCTCTACATCACTCTCAATACCAGAGTGACCATAGAGCTCGGCACCCAACTGCAGTGGGTTACGAGAAGCTAGTGGCTGAGTTGGCAACGCATGCACAACTGAACCACAGTAACATAGACGAGTAGCACCAGACTCACGTAGACGATGCGCGTCAATACGTGCAACCTGAGGTGTAATATCAGCGCGGAAGCCTAGGGTATGACCACTAATTTGATCAGTTACTTTTACAGTATTCAGATCAAGATCATGACCTACACCTGTAAGCAAAGATTCTAAATGCTCCATTACAGGAGGCATAACCTGCTCATAGCCCCAATGCTCATACAGATCCAATAAACGTCTGCGTAAAACCTCAACGCGACGAGCCTGCGGTGGAAGTAATTCTTGTACACCTTCCGGTAGCAGCCAACGATCTGCCAATGCCATGCGGTACTCCGTATCTTATAAAACAACACGCCGATCAGTAGCGACTCGGCTTTAATTCACTATATAAAGCGCAACTAGACCCAACAGCATACTCACTAAACCTATCAGGCGTAGTGACCGATCACTGATCATCGAAAGCTGTTGCACCAAATTACGCCAGCGCTGCGGATAAAGAAAAGGAATAACCCCTTCTAAAATTAGCATCAAGCAAAAACCAACAGCGAGTGAATGCAGTAGTTCGGATGACATGCTTACTTCAGCCTATACAATCCAATTGCCACAAAAAAACCGGGCTTTAACCCGGTTTTGCTATTCTACCACGGAATCAGAGGAATGCCTTCCCCTGATCCATTTTTTTGTACATTTTTACGCCAGCCGTTGTTACTCGGCTTTCGGTGCTCCCAAATATTTAAAGAAGTCACTATCTGGCTTAAGTACTAGAACGTCACCACTCTGACCGAAAGACTCACGATATGCCTGCAAGCTACGGTAGAAAGAGTAAAATTCTGGGTTTGCAGAGTATGCTTCAGCGTAGTTTTTAGCAGCTACGGCATCACCTTCACCACGAATCTCTTCTGATTCACGGTAAGCTTCCGCTTCAATAACCGTCTTCTGACGATCTGCATCCGCTCGGATACCTTCCGCTAGCTCTTTACCACGAGAACGAAGCTCACGAGCCTCACGCTCACGCTCGGTACGCATACGATCATATACAGACTCAGATACTTCCTGAGGAAGATCGATTCGTTTTACACGGACATCAACAACCTCAACACCCAGCTTGTCGATAACTACGGGGCTAATCTCGCTGATTAGCTTACGCATAAGCTCTTCACGCTCGCCAGATACCACTTCAGTTACCGTACGCGCACCAAACTGGTTACGCAGCGCAGCATCAACACGCTGTGACAGAAGGTTTGCGGCGTTAAACTCATCACCCGAAGTCGCTGTGTAGTATTTCTGCACATCTTTAACACGCCATTTCACGAAAGAGTCTACGATCAGACGCTTCTTCTCAAGTGTAAGGTAAGCCTGAGGGCGCGCATCCAATGTCAAAATACGTGAATCGAACTTACGCACTTTGTTTACAATTGGAATCTTAAAGTGAAGACCTGGACCTACATCGGCGTCAGACACCTCACCAAACTTAAGCAATACTGCACGTTCAGTTTCTTTTACGATGTAAAGAGAGCTCTGACCAACCAGCACTAATACAGCAAAAATGATTATGAAAAATAGTGATTTAGACTGCATTATCGACCCTCCCGACGACTACCTTGACGCTGACGTAGCTGATCAACTACTTGATCAGTAACCTCACGCAGGCTCTGACTATCTAGTCGCACTGAGCGATTACTATCACCTGTTACTGGACGATTTTGCATAATCTTATCCAGCGGTAGGTACATCATGTTATTTCCACCTTCCACATCAACTAGCACTTTAGGGTTCTGAGAGAGAACTTCCTGCATAGTATCTAGGTATAGACGCTCACGCGTCACTTCAGGTGCTTTTTCATACTCTGTTAACAAAGCAGTGAAACGTTTCGCATCACCCTCTGAGCGAGCAACAACTTGCTCTTGGTAAGCGCTTGCCTCTTCAAGCATACGCTGCGCTAGACCACGCGCTTCAGGGATAATACCGTTGGCGTAGGATTCCGCTTCGTTCTTAACACGAACCTCATCTTCTCGTGCCTTGATCACGTCATCGAATGCATCTTGCACCTGGTTAGGAGCTTTTGCTTCTTTGATGTTCACTTTAGAAATCTGAAGACCTGTACCGTACTCAGTCATGTAGTTCTGGATACGATCCTGAACTTGAACCGACAAAGTTTCACGACCTTGTGTCAAGATAGAGTGCATGTCAGTAGAACCAACCACATGACGAAGAGCCGATTCAGCTGCGTGTGACAGACTGGATTCAGGATCACGTACAGTCAGCGTAAACCCTTTGGCATCAGAGATCAGATACTGAACCGTCATTTCGATATCGACGATATTCTCATCTTTGGTCAGCATTAGAGCACGATGATCACGAGTACGTAGACGAGTTGTGTTAACAATCTCAACCACATCGATCATAGGTGGATTCCACTGCAGACCTGGACCTACGGTTTCGCTGAACTTACCAAGTCGTAGCACTACACCACGCTCTTGTTGGTCAACGGTATAAAAGCCCATACCAGCCCAACCTAGAGCAGCAATCAAAAGTACGATAAAGAAGAAGCCAGAACCAGAGGAGGAGGAAGAGCCACCACCATCACCGCCATAGCCGCTGGATTTTTGACCACCACCGAAGATGCCGTTCAATTTATCCTGCAGTTTACGTAGCGCTTCATCTAGATCAGGGGGCCCCTGATCACCACCACCTTTATTACCCCCGCGGTTATTGTTATTACCGCCACCCCAAGGGTCCTTATTATCACCGTTACCACCAGGCTCATTCCAAGCCATACGTCACTCCGTATAAAAACAACATGTTAGGTAGATTAAAACATATATCAGCGAAAAATATTATTCGCCAGATATTACCCCTCAATTAACTAAAATCGAGGTTTTGAAACTTTTTACTCGACAGGCTGAATCCTTACCAAGGATTAACTTCGACAGGAAAACAACGATCACGTTCCATTCCCAATCGGCTCAACAGCTGTAGCATGTCTTTTTTCTGTATACGCACTTCCAAAATAATAGATCCTTTTTCATCTACTTGTTCAGAAAGTACGGCACCGCTCTCATACAATTTAGCTCTAAACTGACCTTCTTGCGGTTCCAGACACACGTTATCATGAAATACATCATCTGCAAGCAGCTCATTAACCGCTTGAAACAGCAGATCATGCCCTTCGCCCGTGACTGCGGATAACCATACTCGACTAGGCTTACCCTCTTCATCACGATCGATACGAGGCTTGCGCCCTTCGATCAGATCAATCTTGTTATAAACCTCTAAAACTGGCACTTCATCCGCACCAATTTCAGCTAGTACGTTTTCTACTTCAGCAACATGGTCATGACGGTCATCATCATGAGCATCGATGACATGAAGCAACAATGTCGCCTCTATGGTTTCTTGCAAGGTCGCGCGAAATGCTTCCACCAGCTTATGTGGAAGATGACGAATAAAGCCTACAGTATCTGCCAGAATAGCCTGACCAATATCTTCGACTTCAATCCGACGCAACGTTGGGTCTAGTGTTGCGAATAATTGGTCTGCTGCATAAACCTCAGAAGTCGTCAGCGAGTTGAACAACGTAGATTTACCTGCGTTGGTATAACCCACCAGCGATAAAGTAGGTACTTCAGCGCGTTTACGCGAACGCCTACCTTGCTCTCGCTGCTTGCGAACCTTTTCTAAGCGCTTGTGGATAGATTTCATCCGAGCACGAAGTAAACGCCTGTCGGTTTCTAGCTGAGTTTCACCCGGACCACGTAGACCGATACCACCTTTTTGACGTTCAAGGTGAGTCCAACCACGTACAAGACGGGTCGACATATGATCAAGCTGGGCTAGTTCAACTTGAAGTTTACCTTCATGGGTTCGCGCGCGCTGAGCAAAGATATCCAAAATAAGGCCTGTACGATCAAGCACCCTACTTTGTATCTCTCGTTCGATATTACGCTCTTGAGCAGGACTTAAAGCATGGTTAAAGATCACTAATTGCGCATTATGCAGATTAACTAGCTCGCGCAATTCATCTAGCTTTCCCTGACCAATAAAAAACTTCGGATTAGGATGAGAAAGAGACCCAGTCAAAAATTCGACTGGGTCTGCACCTGCAGATAGGGCTAGTTCTTCGAGCTCTTTAGGACTTTCTTGATCGGCCTCAGCGGCCAGATTCATATGAATCAAAATGGCACGTTCGCCACTTTTAGGACGTTCAAAGAACAATGATTATTAGTCCTCTGCTTTTGCTTCGTCTGCTGCAGGCAGTTTAACCGGGCGCGCAGGAACAACAGTTGAGATGGCATGTTTATAAACCATCTGACTAACAGTATTTTTAAGCAGAATAACAAACTGATCGAAAGACTCGATCTGGCCCTGCAGTTTAATACCATTAACTAAGAAAATAGACACAGGAATACGCTCTTTACGTAGCGCATTCAAATAAGGGTCTTGTAATGATTGCCCTTTTGACATTTGCAAACTCCTTCCCGAGGAAAATTTTATAATTTTTTCGTTATAGTATGGCTGACGGCTCTTAAATTTACTGCTTTTGCCGCTTAAACGCCTTATTTTACAGCTTTTTACTGTCTAGCCTGACATTATATAATGCTACCTTCAATGAATTTCAAGGCATTCTGCAAGAGATTTGTGTCGTGAGTGTCAATCCAATTAAGGTTTTCCCAACTTCTTAGCCACGTAACCTGCCTTTTTGCGAGCTGCCTTGTAGCTACAACACCTTTAAATTTCATCGTGTCATAATCCCAAGTTCCGGCAAAATATTCCCATACTTGGCGATAACCAACACAGCGCACAGATGGCATCTGCAGGTCTAAATCACCTCGATTCCAAAGCGTCCTTACTTCATCGACAAAACCTTGCTCAAGCATGATATCAAAACGACGAGCAATGCGATCATGCAGTTCAGAACGCTCTTGCGGCATCACTGCCAGAGAGACAATCGGAAAATCGGGCTTTTGCTTTTCCTGCTCGGCCCACAGATCCGTCATAGAACGGCCAGTAATTTCATATACCTCTAGGGCACGTTGAAGTCTCTGAGCATCATTAGGGTTAAGTCGCTTAGCCGATTCAGGATCAACTTCAGCCAATCGAGCATGCATAGCAACCCAACCTTCAGCTTCAGCCTCCTGTAGCAGCCTTTCACGAACCGCTGCATCGGCCTCTGGTAGATTCGCTAAGCCATTTTTCAACGCATGGAAATAGAGCATAGTTCCACCGGTCAAAATTGGCACTTTACCCGCTGACCGAATTTCCTCAATCTGCTTGAGCGCATCCATACGAAATTCTGCAGCCGAATAGGCTTCGGAAGGGTCACAAATATCAATTAGGCGATGCGGATATCTAGCCAGCGTTTCGTGATCAGGCTTCGCAGTCCCTATATCCATGCCTTTGTAGATCATAGCTGAATCAACACTAACGATCTCGCAAGGCATATGATCGTAAAGCTTCATCGCGAGATCCGTTTTACCAGACGCAGTAGGCCCCATTAAAAAAACGACGGGTAGATTACTCACTAAATTGCTCCTACTGGCCACGCATAAATAATTTATCAAGATCAGCCATGCTCATCTGACTCCAAGTTGGTCGACCATGGTTACACTGACCACTGCGCTCGGTTTGCTCCATATCCCTTAACAAGGCATTCATCTCTGGCAAAGTTAATTGGCGATTTGCTCTAACCGCCCCATGACACGCCATGGTCCCCAACAATTCATTGATATGTTGCTCTATACGCTTACTTTCGCCATATACCAACATATCTGAAAGCACATCACGGATCAGTTGCTCGATATTGCCTTTAGCCAAAGAAACCGGTACTTGGCGAACAACAATCGTTTCTTCGCCCATGCGCGCTAACTCAAAGCCTAAGCGCTTAAACGTATTTGCCTGCTCATCAGCACAATCCGCTTCCCGTTGACTTACTGCAAGACTCATAGGTACCAAGAGCGGTTGAGAGCGTACAACATCCTGTTCAAAAGACTGTTTCATGCGTTCATAGACGATACGTTCATGGGCCGCATGCATATCTACCACTATTAAGCCTTGGTCATTTTGAGCAAGAATGTACACCCCATGTAACTGAGCGATCGCGTATCCCATTGGTGGGCATTGCTCATGCTCTACCTCAGATTCAGCAGACACACCAATATCGACTGTTGTTGCAGGCTGAGGGTGAAGCGCGGCATAGCCACTGATCTGCTCTTGAATCTGAGGCCCAGAGGGCGTTGATGTTGGCTGATAAGCAGGTGCAACGTAACCATTGCCACCTGAACTATTAACGCCAGATCTAAACGCCATGCGATTTTGTTCGAAATTCTGTTGTACTGGCTGTTGTTGAGTCTGTAACTCAGCAACTGCAGGCGCGGAGCCTTCCGGTATCTGATCTTGCGGGCGCATATCCGCAATCAAACGGTGCAGAGTCCGGAATAAGAAATCATGAACTAAACGACTCTCGCGGAAGCGTACCTCATGCTTAGTCGGATGCACGTTAACATCAACCAATGCAGGATCAAGCTCAAGATACAGCACATAAGCTGGATGGCGACCGTGATAAAGCACATCTGCATAAGCCTGTCTTACAGCGTGCGTAACAACTTTATCTCGAATCATTCGACCATTTACAAAGAAGTACTGCAGATCAGCCTGACTACGAGAAAAAGTAGGCAATCCAACCCAACCCCACAAACGTAGACCCGATGCTTCGGCAACCACATCTGCTTTTAAAGCGTTATCAATAAACGCTGAACCACAGATACTGGCAACACGACGTTCCTGTTCTAATTCACTATCCGCCTGTCGAAGCTGATGGATAACCTTGCCGTTATGGCGCAACTGAAAGGCAACATCGAAGCGGCTTAATGCAAGGCGCTTTACCACCTCATCAAGATGGCGAAATTCAGTTTTTTCCGTTTTTAGAAATTTCCGACGCGCTGGGGTATTAAAAAACAGATCTTTCACTTCAACCGTTGTGCCTTGTGGATGGGCAGCCGGCTCAAGTTGAGCCTCCATATCCCGCCCTTCCGTTTGCACCTGCCAAGCGTTATCTTGCTCAGCCTGTCTCGAGGTCAAGGTCAAACGTGATACCGAGCTAATACTGGCTAGCGCCTCGCCACGAAAGCCAAGACTACCAACGGCCTCTAAGTCTTCTAGCACTTTGATTTTTGAAGTAGCATGTCGACTAAGTGCGAGAGAAAGATCATCTTTTTCAATGCCAAAGCCATTATCACGGATGCGCATGAGCTTAACACCACCCTGCTCAACATCGACGTCGATTTTATCTGCTCCCGCATCCAAACTATTTTCAAGAATCTCTTTGATAACAGAAGCTGGGCGCTCAACTACTTCACCCGCCGCAATTTGGTTGGCCAAACGCGGCGATAAAAGCTGTATACGTGACATTAATCTACCTTTGGATTTAGCTGAGGCTAGCTGGTTGGAATACGTAAAACCTGACCGATCTTAATTCGATCATTTTTCAAGTTGTTCTCTTTGCGCAATGAGGATAGAGAGACACCGTTACGAGAAGCAATCACCGATAGCGTATCACCACGAACCACTTTGTATGTACGATTATCTTTTTCTCTACGCTGCGCGATATACGTTAGCGCAGGCGGCTTACGCTCAAAGTGTTGAGTAATCCCTTTAAAGACAGCACCCGCCATCTTCTTCTGATAGCTTTTGGTCTTTAACTTAGCAGCTTCACCAGGATTCGAGATAAAGCCTGTTTCAACCAGAATCGATGGGATATCAGGCGATTTCAAGACAACAAACCCCGCCTGCTCTACATGGGGTTTATGCATTTTAGCGAAGCGCTTTATATTGCCATGAATCTGTTTGGCGATAGAGCGGCTGTCCTCACGACTAGCGGTCATCGACATATCGAGCAACACGCTCGCCAACACATTATCTTTATCATCTAAGCTAACGCTACCTACACCACCAATGAGGTCGGTACTATTTTCTTTACGCGCCAACCAACGACCCATTTCACTACTTGCCCCACGGGACGATAGAACCCAGACTGATGCGCCTCGGGCACGTGCATCTTTGAAGGCATCCGCGTGTATAGAGACAAAAAGATCGGCATTATGCTTACGGGCAGCTTTCGTTCGACCGCGTAAACTTACATAGTAATCACTCGTACGTGTTAGCTTGCCTTTGTAACCAGGGGTAGCGTCTAAACGTCGTTTTAGTTCTTTAGCGATCGCAAGCACAACATCTTTCTCTCGAACTCCACCAGGCCCAATGGCCCCTGGGTCATCACCACCATGACCTGCGTCGATAGCGATCACAATATCGCGACCCGCTACGGCTTTAGGTTTGGCCGTTTTCTTAACTGTTTTGAGCGAAGACTTTTCGTAAAGGTCTAATACGAGTCGGTGACCGTATTTTTGATTGGGCTTTAATTCAAAACTTTTGGGGCGAACCGCCCTTTTGAGATCCAATACTAGGCGAAGGGTTTGACCGTTTTTACCGGAACGAATCTTTTTGACCGGGCTTTTATCTAAACCAAGCTTATCCAGCCCAGCTTTTAACGACGCCTTTTCAATATCAAGCACAATTCGGTCAGGCTTATCGAGTGTAAACACTTTGTGAGATGCAGGACCGCTCATATCAAATACGAGACGAGCATGATCCGGCGCTAACCAGATACGCACATTTTTAACATCCGCAGCATGAGTAATCGCGCTACAGATAAAAATCAAACAACCTAATAATCCAGCAAAAACATGCCGGAAAGCGCTCATTCGCATAGTGCTTAAGCTTAGCCCCTTCTTACTTCTCTTCAGTCGCTTGCAATAACTTATCGGCCATCTGCTGGCCTAATCCAGACTGTGGTGTCCAAGTTAATTGTCGTCCGCGACCATCAAGCTCAATCTGCAACAACAAATCAGCCTCAGGCAGAATACCTTGCCCTCTTTCTGGCCATTCAACTAAACATAATGCCTTATCTTCAAAATAATCACGAATACCAAGAAATTCCAATTCCTCAGGGTCCGACAACCGATACAAATCAAAGTGATAAATCTGCTGTTCACCTACTTCATAAGGCTCCACCAGCGTATAGGTAGGACTCTTAACCGAACCTTGATGACCACAACCACGAAGAATACCGCGACTTAGGGTTGTTTTACCCATACCTAAGTCACCTAAAAGGAAAATAACACCTCTACCCGCTGCTGCATTCGCAATTTTATGGCCGAATGCGATCATCGCCTCTTCATCGGATAGTTTTACTTGATACTGATTACTCATACTTACTATTTATTACTCTTGGAATTGCATCAAACAGATCTGATGCGATTAAACCTATTTCACCTTGTTGCTTCACAACGTAGTCAGCGGCTTTAGCATGAATAAACACCGCCAAACGAGCGGCATTCTCAGGTGATAAGCCTTGAGCTAGGAGCGCGCCACAAATACCCGACAAAACATCTCCCATCCCAGCAACCGCCATACCCGGATTACCGGCGTCACAAAGATAAACTACTTCACCAGCACTGACCAACGAACCCGCACCTTTTAAAACAACGCTACCACCACAAATTTGCTGCAAACACTCAACCGATGCGAAACGATCAGTTTCTAACTCAGTTACAGACTTATCCATGATTCTGGATGCTTCTCCCGGATGAGGGGTACAGATCCAATTTTTCCGATTCAGAGAGGCAAACAAAGACTTTTCAACAATTAAATTCAGCGCATCAGCATCCAAAACCAACGGTTTCTCGGTTGCAAGCGCAGCACGCAACATCTGATCGGACCACGCATTTTGCCCAAGACCCGGCCCTATGACAATCACATCCGCACGATCCAATAAGGGTAATAAGTGCCCCGTTGAATCAACAGGGTGCACCATAACTTCAGGACAGCGTGTTAATGAAGCCGTTACGTGCTCTGAACGGGTCGCCAAAGACACTAAACCAGATCCACTTCGCATCGCTGCCTGAGAAGCTAAAAGGGCCGCTCCCCCCATACCAGAATTACCGCCAATCACTAGCAGATGACCAAACTTACCTTTATGTGCATTGCGCTCCCTCGCAGGTAGCAGCTCAGCTAAATCGCTCTCCGTGGTTCGAAAAACATCTACCGTAACCAGGTCATAAACTTCATCAGGCACTTTTAAGTCATCAAATAGAATCTGGCCACGATAGTTGACCCCTTCTGAGGTAAACAAACCACGTTTAAGACCAATAAAGCTTAATGTGATATCTGCTCGTACAGCCACACCTAAAACAGCACCGGTATCAGCGCAAATACCTGAGGGAATATCAACTGCGAATATTGGTTTATGACTGCGATTAATCTGCCTGATCACCCTTGAAAAGGGCTCCCTGACTTCACCCGTCAGCCCCGTACCCAACAGCGCATCTACAATAAGATCGCCCCATAGCTCGGAACCTGCAGATGCCACCTCTATGTTTCCAATTATCGGCTGCAACTGTTCCCAAGCCTGTAGTGCTTCACCACTAAGCTGCGAGGAGAAATCGGCTTTGCCTACGCAGACTAACTGCACCCGCAAGCCTTTATTGATAGCGAGGGCCGCTACCACAAAGCCATCGCCACCATTGTTACCTGCGCCACAAACAATGCTTAACGACTTTACCTGCGGAAAACGATCAAGTATTTCAGCAAACACCGCATGGCCTGCTCGCTGCATTAAGCGAATACCCGGAATACCAAACTGAGTAATTGCGGTATCATCCAACACTCGAGTTTGTTCGGCAGTGTATAATGGTGCGGGTAAGACAGCTCTGTTGATGGACATCTGCTCTGCGAACTCCTTTGAATTTCTGCCATTATAGAGGAACCTGTGCCTATTTAGGCAAGCAGACACCATGACAGATATGCCAACTGAATCCCTGAAAGCGTTAGCCCAAAAGATCAAAATGTGGGCAAAGGAACTTGGCTTTCAGCAATGTGGAATTACCGACTGCGATTTAAGCCAAGAACAAGCGCATTACGAACAATGGCTTAGTAACGGCTTCCATGGAGAGATGGCGTATCTAGAGAACCATTTAGATAAACGTTTCTCTGCTAATAGTTTAGTACCCGAAGCGCAACGTATCATCTGCGTTCGCATGGATTATCTGCCACCCGACACCAAGATCACAAAGATCCTCGACGATAACGATAAAGCCTATGTATCGCGCTACACCTTAGGTCGAGATTATCACAAACTGATTAGAAAACGTTTGACCCAGCTCGGCAAAAGAATTGAGCAGGAGATTGGCGAATCGGTCTACCGAGCGTTCGTGGATAGCGCTCCTATTTTGGAAAGACCATTAGCGGAAAAAGCCGGTATTGGTTGGCGAGGCAAACATACCCTAATTCTCAACCGTGAAGCTGGCTCCCTATTCTTTCTTGGCGAGCTCTTAATCAACCTACCATTACCAATAGACGAGCCCGTTACAGAAGATCATTGTGGTAAATGCAGAGCTTGCTTGGATGTGTGTCCAACCAAGGCCTTTCCGCAACCGCATGTTTTGGACGCACGCCGTTGCATCTCCTATCTCACCATTGAGCTGAGTGGTTCAATTCCTGAAGAGTTACGTCCTCTGATGGGCAACAGGATCTTTGGTTGCGATGATTGTCAGTTAATTTGTCCTTGGAATCGTTTCTCAGATTTCACTCAAGAAAGTGACTTTCATCCACGACAAAAATTAGATGATATCGAGTTAGTAACTCTGTTTACTTGGTCCGAAGAAGAGTTTTTAAAAAAAACCGAAGGCTCGGCAATCAGAAGAACAGGGCATATTGGCTGGCTGAGAAACATTGCTGTGGCATTGGGAAACAGCAACGGTAGCAATGCAGTAATTGAAGCTTTAGAAAGTAGACGTACCCACGAATCTGATATCGTTCGCGAGCACGTTGAGTGGGCCCTAAAGCAACTAGAAAGTAGAACTGCTGCGCAGACTCTTCCTATTCAGACCCACCCTCGCCGTAAAAAAATTCGGTTTTAATCCAGCTTAATAAAGTGCTCGCGGTAGTACTTAAGCTCTTCAATTGAGTCTTTGATATCGTCTAGCGCCAGATGAGATCCTTTTTTCACAACGCCTTTAGCGACTTCTGGCTTCCAGCGTTTCGCCAGCTCTTTTAAAGAGCTCACATCAAGATTTCGGTAATGGAAGAATGCCTCTAGCTCAGGCATATATTTATTCAGGAAACGTCGATCCTGACCAATGCTATTTCCGCACATTGGCGAAGCCCCTGCTTCCAGATACTGCTTTAAAAATTCAATTGTCTGCGCTTCCGCCTGTGCTTCAGTTACCTGACTATCTTTAACGCGCTGGGTAAGGCCTGACTTCCCATGCTGATTGGTACACCACTCATCCATACCGTCCAAGATTTCATCAGTTTGATGAATTGCTAGCGTTGGGCCTTCCGCTAAGATGTTCAGATCAGAATCAGTGACGATGGTTGCGATCTCGATAATGACATCCGTTTTGGGCTCCAAACCAGTCATCTCTAGATCAATCCAGATCAGATTTTCCTTACTTACCACCTTATTACCTCCAAAAATGACGTTTTCACCTACCTATGTCACTGAATAGCGGACTTAATTCGCAGGTTCTTTGACTTTCCCTTAGAATACCCTACCTTCTAACATCTTGCTTCGATATTAACGGAGACTATTAGCACTCGCGCTTTAAAGCGCTGCTAACTCATTATGGCAAAACGTAAATTAACTCGCCGTCAAAGCTGGCGCATCCAGAAGATCCAAGACGAACGCGCCGCTCGCGCATCGAAAAAAGATGCCGCGATTGAACAGCAATTGGATAGCAGCGACCTCGGCCCAGAGCAGCACGGTTTAATTATCTCTCATTTTGGGCGCACAGTTGATGTAGAAGCAACCGAAGGTGACAACCAAGGTGAGATTATTCGTTGTCATATGCGTACTAACTTAGGCCAATTGGTTACCGGCGATAGAGTTATCTGGCGTGAAGGTAAAGATACCGGCGTAGTCGTAGCAAAGCTAGAGCGTAAAAGTGAACTACTGCGCCCGAACCCATACGGCGATATGAAGCCTGTAGCCGCAAATATCGATTTTATTGTTATCACCGTAGCGGTTGAACCCACACCTTATGCCAATCTTATTGATCGCTACCTAGTGGCAGCAGAATTAAGCGGTATAGAACCAGTAATTTTATTAAACAAAACCGACCTATTAAATGATGGCAATCGTGAAGAGATTGACGCAATGCTACAACGTTATAGAGATATAGGTTATACCGTTCTGCTTGCATCGAGTTCTAGTGAAGAAGGCTTAGCTGATCTAAAGAGCTATCTCGACAATCGTATCAGCGTGTTTGTTGGTCAATCCGGTGTCGGGAAATCCTCTTTAATCAATGTGTTGCTGCCTGGTGTAGATTTAAAAGTAGGCTCACTCTCAACTCAAACAAAAAAAGGCCGACACACTACTACAACAGCACGATTATTCCACTTCCCAGATGGCGGTGACTTAATCGATTCTCCTGGGATTAGGGAGTTTGGTTTGTGGCATATTGAGCCTGATGATGTTATCAATGGTTTCAAAGAGTTACAGCCTTTAGCTGGGTCGTGCCGTTTTCGCGATTGTAAACATGAAAAAGAACCTGGCTGTGCACTAAAGTCGGCTGTTGAAGATGGTACTATCAGCGAATACCGTTGGAAGAGCTACAAACATATTCTTAGTTCTATTGAAGAGCAAAATAGTTAAATTTGGTCCATAGTTTCAATATTGGAATCAGGCGGAGAACAGATGTCAGAGTCCCCATACGGAGTGGAGAGTTGGGTTGAGTACCTGAAGGATCGCCCATTGCCTGTCAGAAACAGTGTTCTTCGTCGTCTGCAAAAACAGTTACGAGACCCCAACGTTACCCTTCAAACTCTTAACCGAATCATTAAATCAGATCCGGTTTTGTGTCTACATATGGTCAGAAAGGCATCTGAATTACATAACCAAGTCGATTCAAAAGTAACCAGCATTGACCACGCCATAAGCTCACTAGGCCTAGATAATATTGATGCGGTTTTAAAAGGAACAACAGCACTCAAACTAAACCCATCTAGCGTTGCTCAAAAGATGTACTTCCGTTACATCGCCATAAGCCATCATGCAGCAACCCAAGCCTCAAATTGGCTCGAAATTCGCCGCGCACCTTTTGTTGAAGAAACTCATCTTGCCGCACTGTTTTACGGCGTCGGACACTGGATGCTTTGGCAGCATGCGGCTCTGCATATGAGTGAGATCCAAGTCAAACTCAGAGAAGAGCGTACCGATGTAGTTCTCGCAGAAACAGATGTACTAGGCTGCACAATACAAGAGATATCTCATGGCTTAATCGAACACTGGGGCATTTCCGAATTAGCATCGATCAGCTTGGAACATGAAACATCGCCCAACAAAAAGACCTTAGCGCAACTCCATCAACGAGCGCTTGGTGACCCTCGCCTGACAGACGAGGACCTTCGTGAAATCAATCATTTGGTTCAAGAGAAGTTCTTCCCGGTAAAACTCGCAAATTGGATCGCTTTGACAGCTAACTTAGGCTGGCAACAGACCAAAACTATGAAGATAATCGATATCATTAACGATTATCTCAAAGGCGAGATTGCTGACACTATTAACATGCTGCATAAGAACTGTGCTCGCGCATCCTCTTTGTACCATGTAGCAGGCACCTTAGCTCCTGCAGCTGAGATGATCATGCTTCCTTCGGATAAACAAATTAATTACCGCCTATCCGAAAAAGAGAGCCACATTCTATCGGCAAGCCTACCGGAAGTAACCAAACCTCAAATCGAAGTTCCGCAACCAACGCCCGAACCTGAAGAGATCGTTGAAACCGAGATCAGCTTGCCCGCCAAACCAGATTTCCAAGATCAAAACGTCTACGATCAAATCGCTGAAAGGTTCCTAAAGGGTTACGATCTATATACGCAGCCTAAACATATCCTTCAGGGGTTAATCCAAGGTACTAACCGTGGCTTAGGCTTTGAGCGAGTATGTATGTTCCTCGTCAACCCAAAGACAAACAGTATGAAAACAGCTTTTGCCGTTGGGTTCGAAGACAAGCATCCGATGTCGACATTCCAATACGATTTAGAGATCCCAAGCCTATTTAAAAAGCTGAAAGAAAAACCTGGGTGTATTTGGGTGAAGCCTGAAAACATCGACAAAATGAATCCGATGTTGCCAGAAGTCTATCGAAGCTGGGGCAACCCAAATGGATTCCTGTTAATGTCTCTTTTCTTTGGCAAGAAGCCAATTGCGATTATTCATGCCGATTACGGTAGTCACGGCCCTGAAATTAGTGATTTCCACCATGAGCGATTCCGCTACCTCTGTTCAGCTGCCACTTTAAGCCTAAAAAAGATGCTTAAATAAGACCGGTATATCAGCACGCTTGAATAAGTGGCAACAATCCCAATATTATCTTTGACCAGCCCTTTCTTTTGGAGTGACTGAATGAATTTACCTTTAAGCGTTGAGGCGCAAACTTTACACCAGCATCTCGACGACCCTCAGGTACTGGTAATTGATCTTTCCAGCGAAGAAAACTATCTAGCTGGCCATATTCCAGGTGCCATTCACTTAGCTTCAAGCCGCCTGTTAAATGGTGAAAAACCAGTTCCAAATACTGTTCCGACCAAAGAAAAACTCGCTGCTCTTTATAATGAATTGGGTATCACACCTGATACATGGGTTGTTGCGTATGATGATCAAAAAGGCCCTTGGGCTGGCCGCTTCATGTGGACGCTAAACATATTAGGCCACCAGAACTGTTCTGTATTAAACGGCCAATTCGACGCTTGGAAACAAGCAGGCTTGGCAATTGAACAGCAAAAGAACCAACCGTCACCAAGTAATCACGAAATCAACTATGATGGCTCTCTGCTTGCTGATGCGGATTTTATTCTTTCGCACCTAGATGACGCTAACTGCACCATCTGGGATGCACGTAGCGCAGCAGAATACAGCGGTGAAAAGGTCATCAATGCTCAAAAAGGCGGCCATATTCCAGGTGCTAAACATTTCGAATGGACTGACTGCTTGATAAGCGATTCTGATCTTCGCCTAAAACCTAAAGATGAATTGTTATCCTTACTGGCAGAAGCAGGGATTAATCCCGACAACACTATCATTACCCACTGCCAAACTCACCGCCGCTCAGGTTTAACCTACTGGGTTGCTAAACACCTCGGATTTGAAAACATTCGCTGCTACGACGGCTCATGGTTCGAATGGGGCAACCTTCCAAACACTCCTGTGGAGAAATAATGAAAAGCTTTACTGACCGTCTGTTTATTTTATTTCAACATGTCGTGCCTCAGCATTTGTTATCACGCTTGGTAGGCAAGATTGCAGACTGCCAAACTCCTTGGGTGAAAAACACATTTATTAAATGGTTCGCCAAGAAGTATCAGATCAATATGACGGAAGCTCGTGAAGAGATTCCAACCAATTACCCTAGTTTCAATGCTTTTTTCACCCGTGAATTAAAAGACGGTGCACGTACCATCGATATGGATGCAACTCATATCGCTAGCCCAGCAGATGGCGCAATTAGCCAGCTAGGCAAGATTGAACATGGTCGTATCTTTCAAGCAAAAGGCCGTGGCTATGGTTTAGCAACGCTATTAGGTGGCGATCAAGAAAGAGCAAAAGATTTTATTGATGGTGAGTTTGCGACCATTTATCTCTCTCCAAGAGATTACCACCGCGTTCACATGCCCGTAAAAGGCACGCTAACCCATACTACCTATGTTCCTGGCGATCTTTTTTCTGTAAACCAGACAACAGCGGAAGGCGTTGATCAATTGTTTGCCCGTAACGAACGCCTAGTTGCTTACTTCGACACAGAATACGGCCCTATGGCGATGGTGTTAGTCGGCGCAATGATTGTGGCTGGCATTGAAACTGTTTGGTCAGGACAAGAAGCACCTGCGCTAAAACGCCCTGTTCACACAAGTTTCAGCCCGACCTCTCCTGAGCCTATTACTTTAGAGAAAGGCGAAGAGATGGGGCGCTTTAAGCTTGGCTCAACTGTTGTATTGCTGTTTAGCAAAGAGCAGATCTCTTGGGCAGAGGAGCTAGCCGCAGAGAGCCCAGTTGAGCTTGGAAAAATGATAGCGAAGAAAGTCGACGCTTAAACATCCTCTGTTGTATTTGTGCACCTTGCTTCCTAAATTCAACTTTCACAAGGTGCACTGAAAGGTTAGCCAGAAAGATTTATCTCATTCTGAATAACCATAAACTTTGTCTGCTGTCCTCAGTTTGTATTTAGCATACACTAGGAGTGTAGAGTCACAGTCTAGGTATTAATGTACGATGAGCAATCTGATTGAATTATTAAAAGATAAAAATATTCAACTCAATACTGACAACACAGCTGTACTCAGTACAACCGCCAAAACGACCCAAATTATCCCACTGCTACATCAACGCGTTCTATCTATAGCAGGTCCGGATACTGAAAAATTCCTTCAAGGCCAATTGACCTGTGATGTCTCAGAAGTCTTCGCACGCGGCAGTGCTCTAGGCGCTCACTGTAATATTAAAGGCCATATGCTTAGCTTATTCCGTATGCTTAAACGAGGCGAAGATCACGTTTGGTTGCGTATAAGCCATGATATTTTTGACAGCGCTACCAATAACCTGAAAAAGTACATGATCTTTTCCAAAGCGGAAGCGGAAGATGTTAGCGCACAAGTAGGTGGCATTGGCCTGACAGGCCCTGGTGCACAGGCACTTATAGAACAGCTATTCGAACAATCACCAACTGAAGACGACGGCATTATTAGCCTAAGTAACGGCGTTGTTGTTCGCGTGCCTGGCAACCGCTACGAAATTTGGATGGAAAATAGCGCTCTAGTAGAGCTAATCCAAAACCTTCAAGACGAAGTAGGCATTGGCTCAACCGATGATTGGGTACTGAGCGAAATAGACGCAGCAATCCCTGACCTTCGCGCAGAAACTCAGGAAGCCTTCATTCCTCAAATGACTAACTTCCAAGCATTGGGCGGCGTTAGCTTCCGTAAGGGCTGCTATACAGGACAAGAGATCATTACCCGTCTACAACATCGCGGACAGCTGAAAAAGCCGATGTACATTGCTGAAATCACAGCTAATCAGCAACCAAAGCCAGGCCAAGAAGTAAGTAGCCCAGACAAACCAAAAGCAGGCCAAGTAGTAATAGCTGCACCTTGTGGCGAAAACCGTTACCGCGTATTGGCTGTACTGGTAAAAACACTTGCCGAGAAAGGCGATCTTAAAATTGGAGATGCAGCTCTGGAGTTATCCACACTGCCTTACGAGCTGGACCCAAAACTATTTGAGCCAAAATAAGCTGAACAAATAGAAGACAACTGTTGACCCAGAAAGCAATAAACGCGACACTCCCATACAACTTTCGTAAAAGGCCTAGGGAGAGGCTCAAGGATGACAACTTCGGCACCAACCAGTCCGAGAGTACCTTTATTGCTTACTGGTGCAACAGCCACTCTGTGCTTACTGCTTCTCCTTTATATTCACCTTAGTGCACAAAGCACCCTGCAAAAATTCATCCCATGGCTCGATGCCTCTATGGAGATCAAACTTGAGGTAGCTCAAGCCCATCTTTGGTTTGAAGAAATCTCCGCAGGTGACCCTTCTGTATCCATCGACACCGTCTATACACACTTAGATCAGGCAACTTGGTACGCCAATGCCATTTTGGATGGCGGCACCCTTAAACAGAATATCTACCAACCTTTAGAATACAAAGAGCTGAGGCTGCAAGCCAATCGGCTTGTTTACAAGCTACAGCAGCTCCGCAAATCGATCGACCAAAGGCATGTAGACCTAGAGGAATCGGCTGCAGGAACAGAGAGAGAACAACACCAAGACAAGATTTTTATGGAGATCATTCAGAAGGCAAATGCCTTAGAAAGCTCCCTCAAAATGCGTATTAGTTATGAAGACACCGCTCAAAACTCTCTCCTCGCTTTACTGCTTCTAGCCATCGTCGCCATGACGTTAATATCCGGGTATTCGGTTCGCCGCTTTACCGATAGCAGAACTCGCTATACACAAAAGTTAGCTTTAGCTAACACACAGATATCCGAGCAAAATCGACGTCTAAAAGAGCTCGCCCATACAGATCAGTTAACCGGCCTGCCCAATCGCAAAATGCTTGAAGCCATTACCAAACAAGCGATCAGTCGAGCCCAAAGAAAACAGAGCGTTTTATCCCTTACTTTTATCGATCTAGATTTCTTCAAACCTATTAATGACGAGTACGGTCATAACGTTGGCGACAAAGTTCTCACCAACTTCACAACAGCCATTAATCAAATCCTTCGTGAAGATGATATATTGGCTCGCCTTGCCGGTGACGAGTTTATTTTACTGATTCAAGCAGACAGCATGTTTGAAGCACAGGAAGCGTTGGATCAGATTATGGAACGCATCCATGAACGTCTGAATCATCCGATCCTCGAAACCCCAGCAGCACTGCATATACGCTGTAGCGCAGGTACTGCTTTTGCTCCAAAAGACGCTATAGACTTCGAGGGATTATTGCACTGCGCCGATATAGCAATGTATGAAAGTAAAAAGCGCGGGCGAGGTCAGCATTGCTACTTTACCTCCAGCCCGGTTACGCAGTCTGAATTACCGCTATCGTTAAAATCTAGAGAGACGGAAGCTGCCAATTGATAGGCACTTTACCCTGCTGCTGCAGATACTGATTGGCTTGACTGAAATGCTGACAGCCCAAGAAACCGCGATGAGCAGACAGAGGTGAAGGGTGAGGTGCTTTTAAGACAAGGTGCCTTTCTTGATCAATACAGGCTCCCTTTTTCTGTGCGTAACTACCCCAAAGAAGAAATACGACATTATCGCAATGTTGATTTACTGCTTGGATAATTTGATCGGTAAATGTTTCCCAGCCTTTACCTTGATGAGCACCCGCACTGCTCTCCTCCACTGTTAGTACGCTATTGAGTAGCAAAACCCCTTGCTGAGCCCATGATTCCAAATGACCATGATCAGCTCGAGGAAGCCCTAAATCACTCTCTAGCTCTTTATAGATATTCACAAGAGAGGGCGGCACTTTGACCCCCGGCATCACAGAAAAGCAAAGCCCATGAGCTTGACCTGGTTGATGGTAAGGGTCCTGACCCAAAATCACGACCTTAACATCATCCAAAGGCGTCGTTTCTAAAGCATGAAACCAATTATCTGAATGGGGGTAGATAATTTTACGCTGAGTTTTTTGCTCTTTAAGGAACTCTTTAAGAGCCAGCATATAAGGCTGCTGAAATTGTTCAGCCAAAACAGCTTGCCAGCTTGGAGCGTTTTCAAGTGCCATATTAGTATCAACCACCACAATTTTTAACTTCGTTAGAACTTAACTCAACAGGCTCTGTAATGACCCTACGATGCCAGATGGAATAGTATCGTAACTTTCCAGGGGCGTGAGAGACGATGCCAGAGATAATAATTGCTAGAAAATAGATATAAGCATTTGGCTGCTCAAACCACCAAAATACGGTGGATAAAAGCAGTAGCTTAATGCCGATAGCAGTGCCTCTGAGCTGTATCAACCAAATACCATCTCCATACGCTTCCATAGCGGCCATCAGAAAACCACTAACAAGGGTCATAAGCAGATAAGGATACCAACTACTCTCTGGCTGCTGAAAAAGATAGGCACCAGCCAAACCCGCAATTCCAACGAGATGAATCGTTCGCAAACTTATACCCAACCAGCGCTTAGCCGGTATAGAGCGTTTTTCTGTTGGGAATAACCAGTTCATCGCCACAGCATCTCTTCCTTTTTTACCTAACGATATAGAACAACCATAGGTTTAGCTATATACAAAAAAGCCCTCAAACGAGGGCTTTAAGTATGAAAACAGTTCTGATCTTAACCGCGCGGACGCATCGCAGGGAATAGGATCACGTCACGGATAGATGGAGAGTCAGTAAACAGCATCACCAAACGGTCGATACCAATACCTTCACCAGCCGTTGGTGGTAGGCCGTACTCCAACGCGTTGATGTAGTCACCATCGTAGTGCATCGCTTCATCATCACCCGCATCTTTTTCCGCTACTTGCGCACGGAAACGTTCAGCTTGGTCTTCAGAATCATTCAACTCCGAGAAGCCATTAGCAAGCTCACGACCGCCTACGAAGAACTCGAAACGATCAGTAATGAAAGGGTTTGCATCGTTACGACGTGCAAGCGGAGACACTTCTGCTGGGTATTCAGTGATGAATGTAGGCTGATCCAAACGGTGCTCTACAGTCTTTTCGAAGATCTCAATCTGAACCTTACCTAGGCCCCAGCTATCTTTAACATCGATGTCCATGCGCTGTGCAATCTGACGTGCAGCAGTTTCATCTGCTAATGCTTCGGCAGTGATATCATCGTTGTAGTGAAGAATAGAATCAAAAACGCTGATACGACGGAATGGTTTTTCCAAATCGTATTCAAATGTTTCCAA
Organism: Neptuniibacter sp. QD37_11; assembly: GCF_047778105.1. Classification (NCBI taxonomy): domain Bacteria; kingdom Pseudomonadati; phylum Pseudomonadota; class Gammaproteobacteria; order Oceanospirillales; family Oceanospirillaceae; genus Neptuniibacter; species Neptuniibacter sp. QD37_11. Next base: position 2,863,192 of record NZ_CP180552.1, read on the forward strand.
CACTTCACCTTCATCGTTACGTACTGTATTGATGATTGTTGTTGTGCCCAAAACATCCTGCGCAACAGTACGCAGCATATCTTCTGTTAGATCCATCAGATCGTTGTAATCCGCATACGCCTGATAGAATTCGATCATTGTGAATTCTGGGTTATGACGTGTAGAAAGACCTTCGTTACGGAAGTTACGGTTGATCTCGAATACACGCTCAAAACCGCCGACAACCAAACGCTTCAGATATAGCTCAGGCGCAATACGCAGATACATATCGCGATCTAACGCGTTGTGGTGCGTGATAAATGGACGGGCTGTCGCACCACCTGGAATCACCTGCAACATAGGCGTTTCTGCTTCGATAAAGCGACGCTCAGTCAGGTAGTTACGGATGCCAGAAACAATCTTTGAACGTGTCTCAAATACCTTACGAGAGTCTTCGTTAGTGATCAGATCAACATAACGCTGACGGTAACGGATCTCAGTGTCCTGAAGACCTTTGTGCTTATCAGGCAGTGGACGCAAGTTTTTCGTTAGCAACTGGTATTCGCCCATATCTACATATAGATCGCCTTTACCAGACTTATGCAGCTCACCTGTGATACCTACGATATCACCAAGGTCCAAGCTTTTAGCAAACTTACGCGCTTCTTTGTTTACGTAAAACTGGATACGACCTGTCATATCCTGAATAACACCAAAAGCACCACGGTTTAGCATTACACGACCCGCAATGCTCACCTTGATGCCTGCTTCAGCCAACTCTTCCTTCGATTTATCGCCGTACTGAGCCTGAAGGTCTTCAGCATAGCTATCGCGACGGAAGTTATTTGGGAATGCATTACCTTCATCACGTAGCGCGTTTAGCTTTTCACGGCGCTCCGCAATCAGGCGGTTTTCATCTTGCTTCTGAGTGTTATCAGACATCGGTGTGGTAAACCTTTAAGTTAATAAATTCTTTACAGGCCAGCTTTAAGGCTAGCTTCGATAAATAGATCCAGATCGCCGTCCAGTACTTTGTCACAGTTCGAGCTCTGAACGTTTGTACGCAGATCCTTAATGCGCTGATCATCCAACACATAAGAACGAATCTGGCTGCCCCAGCCAATATCCGCTTTATTATCTTCTTGCTCCTGCGCCGCTTCTGTACGCTTGAGCATCTCAACTTCATATAGTTTTGCACGAAGCTGTTTCATACAGGTGTCTTTGTTCTGGTGCTGAGAACGCTGCGCCTGGCTTTGTACTACAATGCCGGAAGGTTCGTGCGTAATACGTACCGCAGATTCCGTACGGTTGACGTGCTGACCACCAGCACCCGATGCACGGTATACATCGATACGTAAATCTGCAGGGTTGATCTCAATTTCAACGTTGTCATCAATCTCTGGAGATACAAATACAGAAGAGAAAGATGTATGACGACGACCACCGGAATCGAATGGTGATTTACGTACTAGACGGTGAACACCGGTTTCAGTGCGCAACCAACCAAAAGCGTACTCGCCTTGGAAACTAATCGTCGCTGACTTGATACCTGCAACATCGCCCGCAGAACATTCCAACAACTCAGTTTTGAAGCCTTTATCTTCACCCCAACGCAGGTACATACGCAGCATCATTTCAGCCCAATCTTGAGCCTCAGTGCCGCCAGAACCTGCTTGAATATCAAGGAAGGCATTGTTTGGATCGGCTTCACCAGAGAACATACGACGGAATTCAAGCGTCTGCAGTTTATCCAGCATGTTATTCACATCACTTTCGACTTCTGCGACTGTATCTTCATCATCTTCTTCAACAGCCATATCTAACAGATCACGTGTATCATCAACACCCGCTGTCAGTTCATCGATTGTGTTTACCACGGCTTCAAGCGTAGAACGCTCTTTACCCAATTGCTGCGCATTTTCTGGATTATCCCAAACTGCAGGGTCTTCCAGTTCACGAGTGACCTCTTCCAGGCGCTCTTTTTTGCCTTCGTAATCAAGAAAGCCACGAAGCGCTTCAGTACGCACTGTAATATCTTTGAGGTTGTTAAGAATCGGGTTAATTTCCATGGTATAGAATCTATAGCCGGCAGTTTAAAAAAGGGCAGTATTTTACCGAAAATCAGCGCACAACACTACTTGTTTAGGCTGAATAGTTAACACAGATTTGATAACAACGATAAGACTACAGTTCAAACTCTTTGCTGATTTGCTGGCACCAAGTGGCAACACGCTCTTCAGTTTCTGAACGCTGACAATCTTCATCGATTGCAAGGCCGACAAACTTCTGATGATCTGGAGTTAAAGCTTTAGAGGCTTCAAAGTTATAGCCCTCTACGGGCCAATACCCAACCATCTCAGCACCTTTACTCTGCAACCTTTCGTGCAAAAGCCCCATCGCATCTAAAAACCACTCGCTATAGCCGATTTGATCACCTAGGCCAAACAGCGCACAGCTCTTACCTGCAACCGCTACGGCATCCAACTGCTCCCATAGATCAGCCCAATCTTCCTGTAGCTCACCAAAATCCCACGTTGATATACCTAGGATTAAATGTTCGTATTCAGACACGCTCTCGATACCGTCAGCAGCAATATCGATACGATGGACTTTATCTTGACCAAGATGTTCTGTAATTAGCTCTGCTACGCTTTCAGTATTTCCCGTAGTGGAGCCATAAAACAAACCGATTGAAGCACTCATTTTTCTTTCCAGATAAAACAAAAAAAGCAGCCCTAGGCTGCTTTTTAGGTGGTTTAAAACTACTTATTAAAAGCGTCGAATGTATGCTGAGCTACATCTTCAATTTCTGTGCGAGCATCTTGTAACGCTTTCATATTCTGTTCGCTTGCCGCTTTGAGAGTGTCTTCCAGCTCTTTCGCATAGCTACGTTGTAGCTCCATCAAATCACTTGGTGACTGACACTTTTGCATCTCTTTTGTCTGCTGAATAGTCGCTTCAATACAAGACTTTGTGCATTCCATCTGCTGGCGAGTAAGCTCTTCAAGCATCTTGGTTTGAATATTGACCAACTCTTTGAACGGACCCATTGAATCCGAGATCTTTTTATTCATATCTTGAAACATAAACACCTTCCCTATCTCGCCAGAGAAACAACCATACGCACACAATACCCAGAACAGAACGTAGGACTTCTGTTATATCTATCCTTATAATAAAGCACTGTAAAGATATAATGGCAAAACTTATATCTCCCATCATACCAAAGATAAATAAAAAGGATGCTGAATTATGCGCCTTTTACACACCATGTTGCGTGTTACTGATTTGCAGCAATCTATTGAGTTTTATACTCAGCTAATGGGCATGAAACTGTTACGCAGTAAAGACTATCCTGACGGTCGCTTCACCTTAGCTTTTTTAGGCTATGGCGATGAATCTGAGCACACCGCACTCGAGCTCACCCATAACTGGGATACTGATCAATACGAACTCGGTAATGCGTTTGGTCACTTAGCCATCGAAGTTGACGATGTATACGCCGCGTGCGATGCAATAACAGCCAAAGGCGGTGAAGTGGTTCGCCCTGCAGGACCAATGAAACACGGTTCAACGATCTTGGCCTTTGTCAAAGACCCTGATGGTTATATGATCGAACTTTTAGGGACGAAGAGAACCGACTAAATCAAGCCTAGATATCTAGGCCTGATTTAAAGTAGTTTATGACGGGTGCAGGTTATCCCGCATCCATCATAAATTGATCAATATCAGACAGTTTTGTCTCTTCTTTCTTAGGTTCAACTTTAAGCTGCTCAGATGTCTGATTGACCGGAGTTTTAATAAACCTATTTTCAGCAGGGGCTGGATCAGGGAATCCGTCATTATACTGTTGATAAAAACGGTTATTACCACGTTGCAACTCTTGACTCTCTGAAGGTGAGTTTAGAATTCTAGGCGTAATCAATAAGACCATCTCTGTCTCTTCATCGCTTTCGATCGTCGACTTAAAGATATTACCCACAACAGGCACTTCACCCAGTAACGGAACCTTGCGTTCATTTCTAGTTCTAGTAGTACGAATTAAGCCACCTACAGCCACTGTGAGACCATTCTTAGCTGCAACGATACCTTTTAGACGAGAAGTATTAACTGTATCAATCGCCAAATTCACAACATTACCATTACCATCAGGTACAGGAATTGTGCCACCTCCAGGATTCAGGGTGGAGCTTTCTTGTTGCAGTTCCAGAAGCACCGTACCATCTGAATTAATACGCGGGGTAATTTTTAAAGAGATACCGATCTCTTCTAACTCAGTATCTGTTTCTATATAAGAAGGAGATACGACTACCCCATTATCAATCTGTGCAGGATTAAAGGTAAAACCACGTGTTAGAACGCTCTCTTCACCAATAAAAAGATCAGCTTCACGATGGTTAGAAGCAAGCACCATCGGATTTGATAACACTTTTAAGCGCTTATTTTCATCAAGAAATTCAATATTTGCTTTAAGCTTATCGTTAAGGAATTCATAGATAAAACTGCCGCTATTAAGCAAAGCATTATTACCCAATTTGAGAGGAACTGTAGATTGATTACCACCTTGAGGCGCTAACTCAAAGTTAAAGATAGAGTTAAAGTCATCCCCTAAAGTTATGCTCAGAATTTTCATCTCTAGCATTACTTGAGGTACAGGAATATCCATCTTATCCACCAACTGTTTGATGGAATTAATAATCTTGCTGTCATCAGTTCGCACAATAATCATATTGTGTTCATTGTTCACTGTGACATAGATTGGCTGCGCTTTGAGGCTCAACGCTTGCATTGATGCAGGATCAACCGTAAGAGCATTACTATTGCCTCTCAGCAACTGTTCTAACTGCCCCACGGAGAGATCCCTTGTCTGATTTCTCAACTCAGAATTGTCACTGCTGTTACCGCTGCTAGAACTATTCCGAGAGGATGAATTAGAACTTGATCGACTGGAGTTGTTACTTCCAGGCTGCTCTCCTAACGAAAGCTCCACTCTATCGCCATATAAATCTTCAATAGCCTGAGCGACGATACGGACATTGGCATTGAGTAAGCGAAAAACTTCGATACGCTGACTTTCACGAACCACTAAATCCTTTGCATACTCTTCACGCGTCATAATGCGATAAGTATTGGTATCTTGATCATAGCGATACCATAGATCACTGATACGGCTGATCGATTTAATGGCATCAATATCTGATACGTTTTTTAGGTGGATCGTGACTCGCTTATCTATAGCGTTGGGTGTGGCAATAATATTACTCTGCGAGAGCTCCGATAGGGTTCGAATTACATCACTTAAGCGGGTATCAGCAAATTCCAATTCTGATATCTTTGCGGCTGATACTGCCATTGGGTTTAACAGCGCCAAAGCAAGGGCAAGTTTTCCTAAAGCTTTCATCGTAATACCTTCATCTGCCCTAAAGTGCCTGTCTCAACAGTAATACTTAAACGGGAAATTTTTGTAATTCTAATCGCCTGTCGAGGGTTGGCTGGATCAACATTAATTTCATCACCCTTTTTCACTAAGTGCACACGATCCCCAGCTATTTGTAACAGCGCCATCGGACTGGAATCACCCCGATCGATATAACCTTTAAACAGCAAATTAGGGACATTAACTTCGCCCGGAGTACGACGGAACCCTTGACCAAACCGATCAACAATTCCACCTAAAATGCCCTGCTTTTCTTGTTGCGGAGCACCTTGCGGCTCACTAAAGGGGTCTCGCATAACAATGACACCTGAGCCAGCTCCAACATTAGCTGTGACATAACCAGTTGACGGGGATTCAGCAGTAGCTGTCATAGGAAGCGTAAGCACACATAAAACGATTAAAATTATCTTTTTCATCATCAATTAACCTGACACCGCAAACATCGATTTGAAGAATCCGTAATACACATAACCCACAATGCCACCGATCAGAAGAATGGCTACCGGCTCCATAGCTGTAGCTATCGCCTTAGTGATCATGCGCACACGCTCTTCATAAAACGTACCGGCATCTTTCATCACCGATACCATGCTACCTGTTCTTTCACCGACTAGAGTCATTTCTTGAATCAACCCTTCGATATGGGGCTTACGGAAACTTTTACCCATATCAGCACCTTGAAGAATCTCTTCTGATGCATCCGCAATATCTTTGGCTATCACCTTGTTATTAATCAATTTACTAATGATCTCTAAGGACTGAACCACGGATATGCCACTTTGCAACATACTGGATAATCCCCAAGTAATTTGCGACATAGAACTTGCAGAGATCATCGTACCCACCAGAGGAATTTTTAGGAGCAAGTAATCGATATAAAAGCGCCCTTTCTTACGCGAATACGTCAAAATAATTCCGATCAAAGCGAGTAAGATCCCTACCAATACATGCGCCCAATACTGTTGGATAAAGTTAGAGATACCCATCATCTGAATCATCTCTGGCGGAGGCGTTCTACCCGTTTTTTCAAAGAAAGCGGCAAACTTAGGTATAACCGTCGACATCAAAAAGATAAACACCCCAACGGTCATAAACAGCACCACCACCGGGTATGTCATGGTAGAGATAAGTTGGGTTTTGATATCAGCTTGGCGCTCCATAAAATCAGCAATACGCACTAAAGCAGGTTCCAACTCGCCACTGGCTTCAGCACTGCGCAGCATATGCAGTGCTAGCGGAGAAAAAACAGACTCATATTTCTCCATAGACTGAGAGAAAGACATACCTGCGCTGATCTGATCATTCAAATCCAGAATAATCTCTCTCATCCTGCCTCGTTGAATACCACCTAAGATATTCAATCCTTCGGTCACAGAAAGTCCTGAACGAAACATCAAAGCTAACTGACGGAAAAAGAAAATTTTCTGGTTAGTCTTAACCGGCAACAGACAAAGCAGCTGCTCAAAGGCATCTTGTTTCGGCTTATCAGCAGAACCACTTCCAGCATTCTCTTGAATACTGCTGATATAGATCCCTTTCTTTTGCAGCTTAGCAATTGCTGCATCATGATCAACGGCTGAGATAGTCCCTTCGCAGGTTTCACCCGAGGTATTCATCCCCTGATAGACGAACTTCATCCGTTAGCCTCCTCATCAAACTGATTAAGAAGACCTAAGCGACGCAGCTCTTCCATCGAGGTTAAGCCCTGAAGTACCTTCTCGCGGCCATCATGAGCAAGACTGATATAATGCTGAGCATGTTTACGTAACTGTTGTTCGTCTGCTTCTTGAGTGATTAACTCCCGCAAAACCTCGTCCATCCACAAGGTTTCGAATAGAGCAATACGCCCTTTAAAGCCTGTGCCATTACACAGGGAACACCCTTGAGGGTGAGAGAGCATAACTAGATCATCAGAGGGCAAACCCAGCTGTTTCAATTCTGAAAAATCCGCCGGCATCTCTAACTTACAGCTTTGACAAAGCTTTCTGGCCAATCGTTGCGCGACAATCCCTTGGAGGCTTGAAGCGATCATAAAGGGCTCAAGCCCTATATTCTTCAAACGCGTGACACTAGCAATCGCAGAATTAGTATGCAGGGTAGATAGAACCATATGGCCCGTAATCGCAGCTTTCAGAGCAATCTCACCGGTTTCAGAATCTCGGATCTCACCGACCATAATGATATCGGGGTCGTGACGAAGGAAACTTCGAAGGGCAGATGCAAAATTCACCTTTGCATTCATCTGTACCTGAGAAACACCCTCTACCACCATCTCAACAGGATCTTCCGCAGTCAGAATATTGGTGCTTTCCGATTTTAACTCGTCAAGCGCAGCATAGAGCGTAGTGGATTTACCGCTACCTGTAGGCCCTGTAATCAGAACGATGCCATGAGGCTGAGCAATTACGCGACTAAACTGCCGTAAGGTTGCATCAGACATCCCTAGCTGTTTCAGGGTAAACAACTGATTATCCGTGCCAAGCAAACGTAGGGTTACTCGCTCACCATGCTTAGTTGGCGCTGTCGCCACACGCATTTCAAACTCGACATTGTAAGGCGTTGTATAATCAGCACCGCCATCCTGAGGCATTCTAGTTTCGGCTATATCTAGGTTAGACATAACCTTAATACGACTAACTAAAGAGATCCCTTCCGAAAGGGTAAAACGCTTCCCATATTGCTGTAACTGGCCATCTACCCGCAATCGCACAATATAGTAGTCAGCTAAGGGCTCTATATGAATATCGGATGCTCGATGCATATAAGCTTGATTCAACAATTCAGAAAACTCTGCAACTGCATCAAAACCTAATTCTGCATTGCTTAACTCCACATCTAAACGCAAACTGCATTCAAATGCTTCTGGCTCAGACAAGCAGAGTTTTACATCCGTTTTGAATAATCGCTGTAACTGTTTTTCGAGTGTGGGATTCTCTGGAGAATCGGTAACGACATAGATTTTATCGCTATCAACTTCACCTATATCGACAGGGAGAATACGAAACTGACGAATAAAACTTTGCGGTATATTACTCAGGCGACTTTGATCTACTTGGATCTGCGATGGTCGAAGATACTGCATACCATGCTCACTAGCATAAGCATGATAGAAGCTACTTGGCGCTATACGCTGCTCATAACAAAGCACCGTCTTCTCATCCATTTTTAAACGGCGCGCATGTAAGCTGGCCTCTGTATGCTGGCTCTCTGAAATTAAACCTTGCTTAATAGCAGCTTCAATTAGCCATTTATCCCTAATCGCCATAGCCGGTTACCTGCCCAACACTCGAAGAGAGTTCTCAAACTGCTCTTTTCGACTGGTTAGCTGCAACGCTTGCTCTTTGGTTAAGAACTTTTCATATACACGTTTAGCTAATGCAAATTCGAAAGTCTGATTACCTTGTGCCCGCCCTGTTTCCATCACAGAACGAATTTGCGTGGAGTTATTCTCACGAATAAGGTTAGATACAGCGCCATTGACCATCAAAATCTCATTCACCGGAATACGCCCTTGGCCATCAGGAGAGCGGACTAAAGTCTGGGTAACGACTGCGCGCAAACACATAGACAACTGCTGACGCACAGTATTTTGCAGATCGCCAGGGAACATACCGATTAATCGATCAATCACGCCAACCGCATCATTTGTATGCAGAGTGGCAAATACCAAATGGCCTGTTTCCGCCGCGGTAATAGCAGCATGCATGGTTTCAAGATCACGCATCTCACCCAGCAACATTACATCTGGATCTTCACGCATCGCACTACGAATCGCATCCGCAAAAGAAAGGACATCATCACCCACTTCGCGTTGATGCACTACGGAGCGAATATTACTGTGTACAAATTCAATCGGGTCTTCGATGGTTAAAATATGACAAGCACGCGTCTCGTTTATCTTATTGATAATACTTGCCAATGTCGTGGACTTACCGCTACCGGTAGCCCCTGTAACTAAAACTAAGCCATCCTTAAAACCTACGACATCTTCAAGCTGCGCAGGCAAACGCAGTTCTTCAAAGGTACAAAAGGATCCATCAAGCGCGCGAATAGCAAAAGCTAATGCACCACGCTCAAAGTAGATATTCAGACGAAAGCGGACGCCAAGCTGATTGGAATAGCCCAAGTCACAACTGCGTTTGCTGATAAGATGTTCAAATTGCTCTGTAGATAAAACCGCTTCTGCCATCCCCGTTAACTGGTCTTTCTCAAAAGGGGGAAGCTCTTCACGTTCTTGCAGTTCACCATGAATACGCATCACCGGCGCAACATTGGCAGAACAATGCATATCTGAAGCGCCTAGTTCCAGCATCATTGCCAGTAACTGTTCAAACTGATCTTTATAGTTGTTATTTTCCATCACAATGCCAACGTCATCTCAATATCTAGCACGCGTCCACCACCTAAGGCAGTTCGATCAGTACGGCTAATCTGGAATTTGATTGGAATAACCGAGTATTCCAAGCGGGAGAGCTGCTTAATAAACCCATACAACGCGCTAAAACCGCCCTGTAGACGCAATTCATATAGAGGGCGGTTGAGATCCCCTGCCCCCTGCTTCGCAGGCTTAGACGAAACCATTTCAGATAAATTACCCTCGCTCTGCACTTTCGAAAGCAGTTGTAAACGATTCGCTTCCGCATGCTGGGTTATTTGGCTAAGTAACTGAGCAAACTTTGCTTTATCACGGACATCTATAAAGCTATAGCCAAAACCAGAAAGCTTAGATTTTTCCGATTCAATCGCTTTAGTTAGTTTCCGCACATCACTGGCACTAATTTTCTTACCATCAAGCTTCGGTACTTCGCCGGTGCTTTTTCTCTCGCGTTTAGCTGCCTTCTTAACTTTTTTCTCAACAGATTCAATTCTATCTTCTAAAACAAGCACTTGTTTATTCAGTTCAGCACCCCGAAAAAACAGGTAACCACCCGCGATCAAAGCAGCGCCTAAAACTGCAACTAGGATCCTTTCACGCATGTTCATTTCAGCAAAGGCATTCATCATTGAGCCCCCTTTTGTTTCAAAACGAACTCAAAAACATAAATACCGTTTTGCATCAGCGCTGAATCCCCTTTGAAGTTACTCGGGCTCTTATCGATATACATATTCAGTGGCTCAAGGCTGATGGATAGAACCTGATTGAAGTCATCAATGCTGGCCTGATCTACAGCCTTCCCCGTAATAGAGAATTCATACCAGGCACTTTCTTTCATTGACTCCAGCACTACGCCATCGTTAATACTTTCCGATAGCACGGGTAGAAGGCGTTCAACAAATGACTGACGCTTAACAATCACTTGCTCAACCAGCTGTTTTTCAGATTGCAATGCGCTCAGTAAAACAGTGCTCTGCTGATACGCGGTGATATTCTTGCGGGCTTCAGCACTCTCTTTACGCTGCCGATCCCTTTTCTCTTCCATTATTTCTAATTGCCTTTCAGAAGATGCTAATTCCTGTTGCAATCGATCTAACTTCCAATAAAAGAAACCTTCATAAGCAGCGATTAACAGTGGCAACATACAAGCAGCCATTGCAATTTTAAAACCGTTACTACGATAAATAGGATCAGGTGGGGGCATGCCAATTAAAGGCGCGACAGAAAGTGGGGCACTGCCAAGAAAATGTCTCGCAACCCCCAGCTCAGCTAACAACTCATTTCTGCCAGAAGGTATTTTATCCGCCGCTGCCTGAGCTAAAGATTCTGCATCGAGCTGTAGCAATGATTCTAGCTGAGAGATTTGGTCGCTAAATGCGCTATCACCATCAGCAACAAGCCAACGATTTGCTTGCGTAAACGAACCTGTCGTTAAGAGCTCTGCAACCGCCCCTGCATCTAACATATGGCTGGAGCATTTCACCATCGCCACATCGCGGATCTGGTTACCCTGCAACACAGCACAAAAAACATAAGCCTTATGGAATTCGGTTAACAATACAGTGTCAGTGCTATCCAACAACGGCACAGTGGAGCCCGCAAAAGGGTATACCTGACGCAGGTTCAGCTTAGGGAAACCGGAACTACCACCAACCTTTTTAACCGCATCTAACCACTGCTGATGCTGAGCAGCTGGCATAGCACTACACAAAAACTTTTGCGCGTCACCTAAGTCATCATCACTATAAGGTGATTCCGCCTTGGGCTGCGGTCGCCATTGAGTTAACAAACGCTGATCTGCCAGCTGCAGCTTCTGTTGGATATGCAAGCATTCAGCGATCTGCTCCTTCGAAACCATCTGCTCACGAATCGCGACTTCACCCAAGCGCATTGGGCTTCGGCCGCCATGCTGAGCTGACAACTGCTTCTCTTCTGTTACTAGATGCACCAGTTCTTCACGTTGTTCTGGAGTGATATAGCCACGCCCCATCAACAACCACCCCAGATCCCAGTTGGGTGATTGCATAGCAACAACGCCTTCCATCTCCCAGCGCAGCATCTCAAGTAAATTTTCTGCTTCAGGAGAATCAAAACTTTCAGTGATCTGAACAAGATCTGGAATAGCGCTGATATGCAGGAGTAAGGCATTACTAGGTACATTTTTACCCAGCACATTCTTTAACTGCTCCAACACATCAGTCAGTGCTGCGATAGGATCAATCTGTTGTGACGATACAGATACTGTTACTTTAAGTGCATCACGATTGCCATTAATAACGGTTGCTCGCAGACCAAACCCATCTGTTTTTAGGACCAGCAGACCTTTACCCGCTGCTTTTTTATTCAGAAACGACAGCATTAATTAACCTCAAATGTCAGTGCTGGTTGCGTTGCACCTGGAATAACTAGCAGGCGGTCATATTTCAAAACAGTATTTCCTGCACTATTTAATACAAACACTGCATGCTGACCTGCAGGGACAAATTCATTACTTGCATCAGAAACGGGCTCGCCATTTTCACTCCATTCCCCAGAACCTAAAGATAATGAATGTGTCGCAGAAGAGACTGGAACGTCAAAATGATAAGTCACCCAACGATTAGCAGGGTTAGCTGGGCTACCCGCTGACTGATTTTTAAAAATCACAAGGGCTAAAATTAGGTTATTTCCACTTTTGTCATCGACTAAGATATCAATTTGATTCAACCTTACTTGCCAATCATCTGCTTTTACTTCACCGGAAATAACAATGTCATAAGGTGCTGGATGATCTTCATCACCTTGATAATTAAACTGGTAGGTATTAGAAGCATTGCTTACAGCAAAAGGGATCCCCCAACCGTCGAGAAATTCCTGATTGCTATCTAAACCAGAGGAAAGGTAGTTCCCGCGGTAACCTTTTAATTGCGGATAAGCAGATCTTTCCGCCGTTGAAGAAGGGCCTAAAACGGTATAAGGAGAATGCATTCCGTAGTTCAGCCAATCGTCTCCTCCATCTTCCGGCCAATCATTCTTATTGATTAATGGTTGTAACATTTCGGCCACTTGTGGTGAGGCTGCACTCGCCGGTGGTAAAACACCGTTATCGATAACAAAGCCAGAAAGCACTGGTTGATTGCGGTAGCTGCTTTGCATCAAGATGCTTTTTCTAAGCAGCTCCATCTTGTCTAAAGTTTCATCGTAACGAAGCTGATTATCCTGATTATCGATAAACACTAACGGAGTACTGGCCACTAAGCCGATAATTAACATTACCAACACCAGCTCTAATAAGGTAAAGCCAGATTGATGTTTAGAAGATTGTTGATTGAGGATTAGCGAAGGCATAAGACAATATCATCCCCACTACTGCTACAAAGAAGATCAGCATCACAGAAATCAGCATCAACTGGATCTGTCTCGGTATAATCGCAACGGTTTGGCTCGTAAATACCATTCGAACCAAAACTCACTAATCGAGGCACCCCTGGCACGATAGTGCTATTCGCCATCACCTCTAGATCAATCGCCAAATATGGGCGACCAAAGCGATTGATCAGGGTTGAATCATCACCCGAAATTTTACGCCATTCCAATAGACAGTCTGTCGTATTGCAACCATTTACACTGCGGCTCTGACCGTCATCGACGGGGTAATGATCATAAGGGTCTGCGATACCAATTACAGATTCAATCTCTACAGCATCAATCACAAAAGGCTCACCCGGATCTGCTGGGACACTAATACTCGAGCCATCAGATGTCAGATCGTCACCAATATCCAGATAAAGATACTTGTGGCCATTTAGGTAGGGGCCGCGCCAACCTCGACGATAATCCACACTCCAAACAGCAGCAGAAGCGGGTTTAATAAACAAGAAACCTAAGTCAGCAGGGGTTTCACGAACAGGTAAAGTGCCATTGTCTTTATAATAGGCTTCGATTGCCTCACTCAGCTGCTGCATCTGGTAACGCGCAGCTTGATCTGCGGCATCTGATCCAACGTCACGGAAAGAGGTAACCACACCACCCGCCACAACCAAAAGAATGGCTGCAACCACCAGCATCTCCAAAAGAGTAAAACCCTTCTGAGACGACAAAACCGCTTTGCTAAAAACATCATTACGGACACTTTTAGAAAAACGGTCTATTAGGGAACTGCGGTATTTTTTATCTACCAACTTCATATTTAGCCATTGTATTTATTATTGTTATTAGCCTGTCCTTAGCTATCTATCTTCATCCAAGTAAAGCCTTTGTTACTAAGCCCCCTTCGCCATATTTAACTGGCTTAAGGGCAAAAAATTACAAATATTTCTAACAAAAAAGGCAGGAGCTAAGCCCCTGCCTTTTTAGAAATAAGCATTACTCTTCTTCGTTACCTTTAGCTTCAGCGATCTCATCGTCATAAGCGTCGCCACCAGCATCAAGAATCGCTACAACTTCAAGCTCTTCGCCAACTTCTTCCCAGTTCGCTACTAAACAATCTGTTGTGTTAGCTGGATCAAGTAAGTCACCTACGTCGCCAGTATCACATTCTGCAATTTTCACTACGATAGAGTAGTTAGAATATTTATCTGCAGGCGCATTACCATCTTGAGGCGCACGAGCAATAACTGCATCTAGCTCAGCACTTGGGCCAACACCAAATACAGCCAATACTGCATTATCTTCTTCGCCAAGTTCTTCAGGCTCATTGAAAAGTGCCACAGGTATAGTTTCAGTAGTAATAGCTCCTGTGAGGTCTACAGCAGCACCTGCACCAAACTCCCACTCATCATCTTCAACAAGAGGCGTATTGAATACCATTGATGGTTTAGTTACTTCTACTAAAGGAATCTCTTCAACATCTTGATCAAAGCCACCTGCTGCAGTGAACAAGTTGTTACCCGTAGTGTTATTACAAAGTTCGTTATTCACATAACGAAGGCTAGTCATACCATTATTAGCCAACGCAGTAACAGCTTCAGCTCCGATGTTAGCAATACCTAACTTGCCGAACATATCACCTGATAAACCACCGTCGACACGTGGTACATTTGAAGTATTTCCATTGTTACTTAGCAATACGCTTGCTGCGCCATCAATTTGAGCAACAGTTGCAGTGTAATCAGCTTGTACACCTGCAGAACAAATCAAAGAATCAAGACCAGCAGGTAGCAAACGTTTTTCAGTCACATTAAAAACATTCATGCTGTTTTCAAGTGTAGCCATAGTATGTACGGCTGTAGCTTGAGCTGCACTTTCTTCGTTACCATCCATATTTGAGATAACTGCACCTGCAATTACCGCAAGAATCGCAACGACAACTAGCAATTCAAGCAGCGTAAAACCGCCCTGTTTACCTTGAAGTTTTTCACCCTTAGCGCGTAATTCTGCATCTTTAACCTGAGTCAGGTCAGCATTTTTGAACTTGCGAATCGTTTCTTTGATCTGTTGAGCGTTCATTATTTTTCTCTTTATTATTTTTACCGCATCTGTCTCACACAGATTTTTGGATTTTTAGTTATAAAAATCTTTAAGATGCAAACCCGCATTGCACTCTTTTAATTGGGGACGAACTCTTCGCTAGCTTAAACATCCACCACAAAACGGTACTGTCGGCCGTAATGGAGAATGACCTCTTTTTGCTGGCGTTTTAGAATTTTCGTTTCTATTCGGATCTCGCCGTAACCATCATGAGCAAGCACATCTTCAAACAACTCCAACAATTTCTTTTTAGCTGGATCAGCTGCTGGTTTATCCATGCTCATAATTTTTTGCCCTTGGCTATGGCTTAATCTGACTTCCTTGAAATGTTGGGAACTAATCCTTAGCGCCCAATGTCTGAAAAACGTGACAGAAAAGGTAACTGTTTCAAAAATGTTACCAAACTGGCCATTGGAGCCACCTTTTCTAGTACTTTGGGATCAACTTTATCCCGAGAAATTCATGATAGATTCCTGAAAGCCTAATAATAAACACCGGAATTCATCCCAGAGAAGGCTGATTTTTAGTAGAAAATATTGGAAAGGGAGATTCGGGAATTTAGGGCATAAAAGCCACTAGCGAAAAAAAACATTAGGGAAATCAAATATAATTTCAAACAAAGATAGAACAGATATGTAGGTGAATTTAGAAAGAATTTATCCTTGTTTACAAAGCGCCAACATCAACAAAATCTGCCAAAAACTTATGTCTGGCAACAATAAAATAAGTAAGTGCTTATTTATTAGGCAGGGCTTTTGACACAGGCGTTGCACCTTCAGCACCCACAACACAACCTCGGCCACTCTGTTTTGCATCATACAGGGCATCATCAGCCCGCTTGATTAAAGCGTCTAAATTGAGATCGGTCGGCTCAGCCACAGCAAAACCGATGCTAACTGACATAGATAGCTCATATCCTGAAATGGAATATTTAGATTGAGAGACTAACCGCAATAATCGATCAGCTACTTGCTGAGCGCTGGCATAGGAGATATCAGGGATAAGCGCGATAAATTCCTCACCACCATAACGACCTATAGCGGAATAAGAACGCAGTTCACCCATCAACCTATGCGCCACCAGTTGCAGAAGCTTATCCCCGACTAGATGCCCATAGTTGTCATTCACTTTCTTGAAATGATCAAGATCTAACATCAGCAGAGCAAAACTACTCTGTTTGGAAGAGGAGCGTTTATAACGTTGCCATTCTGCCTCCATTCTTCTTGTAATCTCAGCCCGGTTATAAAGCCCAGTTACTGCATCAACCGTAGCGAGTTCTTCTAGCATCTCTTGCTGGTAGATCATTTTCTTCACAGCTTTGCGCATAAATACAAAGGCCGTACCAAAAACGCTAAACAAGATGATCGCTAATACACCGACAAACAGGATGATGCCTTGCTGCACCTCGCCTCTAAAACCCGATGTATCTTGGTAAATTTCAAAAACTCCGATAAGTGCACCTTTCTGGTTTCTAACTGCCACGTAGCTTTCAACTACATCAACATCAAATCGGGTTTCATTAGCCAGATCTCTTATCTGGTCTTTTCTTTGAATATTAGAACTCGCTCCCTCAACAAGCGCCTGCTGCAACATTTTATTGGCACTCGCATCCCTCCCAATAATACTGAGGTCGGTGCTGTAGATAATGATGCCACTTGGGGCGAAAAGCTTAATTTTTACGATCCCATAAGGCTGAATAAAGTCCCTAAGGGTTTTATTCAGTGCTAACAGCTGCGGTGGTAAAAGCGGTGCTGACTCAAGGGCTGAATTTAGATCGGTTCGGTAGGTAGCAAAAATCGCTTCTGTAAGATTAATAGCGTTGGATTCCGCTATCCGAACTACATAACGCTCATAAAGTTTACTTGCGGCGTAACCGCTCAATAGCAATAAGACAATCGATGCAAGAATGGCAACTAAGGTGAATCGTTTGAGGAACTGACCAAACGATGATGACAGTGCTTTAGGGCTCAACAACCAAAACCTCAATACAGCAGGTACTGTTTTCTCTTTCTCTAAATTAGATTAGCAGAAACCTAACCGACCGTTCACGCTCCTTTTTTTCAAAAACGACCATTTTTAGCCTAAAGACTAAGGAACCTGAGAACAAGTCCGATACGACTTTGCTATGCCCCTTGGGTACAGGCTTTCAGAGCAATTGAAGCACGAGGCAATGATTACAGGCATGCTGGTTGCCTGTCGAAAATCATTAACAAAGTGATTCAGTTGCTCTGTAAGCCCCAAAGGGTGAGTTCTAAAACGTCCATCTACTTTGTCAGTCAGTTTGAAAAGGTCTAGACATTTCACTGCACTGACTTTCGCGTATCTGGTCGTTTTATAACTCACTGAGAAAGTATGGGACTTATTCGCAGGTTCCTAAATGCTATTGAAGTTTAACAAGCATTTTTTCAAATTGGAGATAAGGAACAGGTCGACTACTGAGGTAGCCTTGATAATAGTGACAGGCCTTACTTTGCAAGAATCTTAGCTGCTCCTCAGTCTCTACGCCTTCAGCTAAGACTTTAAAACCTAAGCTGTGTCCCATGGCAACTATAGTTGCAGCAATCACCATATCGTCTTTATCTTGCGGAATATCCTCGACAAAGGATTTATCAATTTTCAGGACATCAATCGGGAATTTTTTAAGGTAAGCGAGCGAAGAATAGCCCGTACCAAAATCATCAATCGCGACTTTAACACCCAGCTCTCGAAGCTGATGAAGCAGATCGATAAACTCCTGCTCTCTTTCCATCAACGCGCTTTCGGTAATCTCCAATTCCAGATACTGCGCTGGCAATCCCGTTTGCTCCAGTACATTAGTCACTAACTGACATATATCGGTGTGGCGTAACTGAACAGTAGATAGATTTACAGCCATTGAGATCGGCTTATATCCCTTATCCAACCATGATTTCAGCTGTGAACAACTTTGCTTAAGAACAAATCGACCTATTGGATTAATCAAGCCGGTTTGTTCCGCTAATGGAATAAAATCGGCGGGACCAATCAAGCCTTTTTCTGGATCTTGCCAACGTACCAACGCTTCGGCACCAACGAGTTCTCCCGAGGCTAAATCGATTTGCGGCTGATAAAAAACTTCGAGTTCCTGGTTATCAATCGCACGAGATAATCTGGCTTCAAGTTCTAATCGACTTCGAGCATCATGAGTTAGCTCTTCCGTAAAGTAATGAAAACAGCCACGCCCCTCACTCTTAGCACGATACAATGCTGCATCTGCATGCTGAAGCAATGCCTCAGCATCTTCACTTTGTGTCGGGTAGATACTAATACCAACAGAGCCACCTATAGCAACATCGCGTCCATTACTTAATGTCCAACGCTTACTAATGGCCTCGATCATTTCATTAGCGACAAGGCCTGCATCTTCTGGATGCTGGATATCATCCAGTAATAGAGCAAATTCATCTCCGCCCATACGACAAACCAGATCGACTTGTCGCAAGCGCTCTTTAAGAAGTGCAGCCACCTGTTGTAGTAACTCATCCCCAGCGGCATGACCAAAGCTATCATTTACATCTTTAAAGCGATCCAAATCCAACAACAGCAACGCCAACTGCTTATCTTTGCGCTTTGCGACCGCTAATGATTGTTCCAATCGCGATTGCAACATCAGACGATTGGGCAGATTGGTCAACATGTCATGATGAGCTAAGTAATTAAGCTTCTGTTCTGACTCTTTGAGCTTAGAAATATCCGAAAAGACACCGACATAATGAGTGACCTTTTGATAATCATTGGTAACCTGACTAATACTCAGTAACTCGGGATAAACCGCACCATCCTTGCGACGATTCCATATCTCTCCCTGCCAACTGCCTTTTTCCCTCAAACTCTCCCACATCACTGCGTAAAACTGCTCATCATGTCGGCCCGATTGCAAAATTTTGGCAGGTTGCCCGATCACTTCTTCACTGTCATATCCCGTTAAACGGCAGAAGGCCTCATTTACACGCTGAATAACACCCGCAGCCGAGGTAATCATCACCCCCTCTGTGGTACTGCCAAACACGGCTGCTGCCTGTCGTAACCGATCTTCTTGGCTTTTGCGTTCGGTTACATCTTCCAAGATAGCCAAGAAACCACACTCAGTCGTAATACCCGAGGCGTTAATCAGTTTCTGCTTACCCTCCAAGCAAGTAATCTTATATTCACTTAAGGGAATTTTATGGTCGGTTATGCGCGCTCGCTCAATAGCTCCATACCAACGCTCACGCGCTTCTTTACGGTACTGCAGGTCTGGGTGGGCTAAGGTAAACCATGTATCTAAATCGGGCAGGTGTTTTGCTGTATAGCCCAATGTGGCAGTGAAAGCACGGTTCAGGCTAATTAAGCGCCCATCAAAACCAACATAAGCCATAGGAACAGGTGATTGCTCAAACAACACCCTAAAGCGTTGCTCACTATCGCGAATGGAATCTATCGCCTGGAACCGTTCAGTCAGATCACGCGCTATAGCAACAACATAATCTTTATGCCCAAAGCGAACTAAGCGCGATTTAATTTCTACAGGAAAAATAGTGCCATCTAAACGCCGGTGTTCGGTCGTTATTAACTGTTCCTCTTTTTCCTTGAGTTCGGAAATATGGTGTTCTAACCAATAATTAAGAGAATCATTTGCCGCCGTCAAATCAACGACCCGCAAACTTAGCAAGTCACTATGCGACATAGCTAAGTTTTCAGATGCACGCTCGTTCGCATCTAAAATTCGGCCATCATCCGCGTCGATAATGTAGATAGCATCACTGACCTGCTCAACCAAACTTTGATAAAAATCACGCTGTTCGATATCTCGCAAACGAGCTTCGGTATTTACTAGATCTCGGCTTTTACGCGCCAAAGTTTCTTGCAGGTACTCTATATAGGAACCTTGTAGAGATTTAGCGATATCGTGTCGTGTAAGAATGCCTTTTAGCGAACCATCATGTTCAACGACTACAAGGCGGCGAATATGATTGCTCTCCATCATACGACTAGCGATTTGTAGAGGCAGATCAGGTAGAACCGTCAGCAAAGGCGAAGCCATCACATCTCTAGCTTTTACCTGTTCTATATCAAGATGCTCTGTTGCTAACCGAACCATATCCCGCTCGGTCAAGATACCAACCGGACAACCCTTCTCTACAACGACCACACAACTTATGCGATCGGTATTCATAGTTGAGAGCACCGTCGCCAGAGATTCTTCAGGGTTGACCCCTTTAACCCGGCAACTCATGGAATTGGCAACGGTTTTTAGCTCAACTAAATACTCCATCCCCATGTGATGAAGAAAATCACCTTCACTAACTAGACCTAATAGCTTTCCATCACTATCGACAACAACAAGATGCCTGACGCTATTCTCAGACATCATTTGGTACGCCTTGGCATAACCAAGATTAGAGGAAACAGTGATAACAGGCTGACTCATAACTTCAGCCATGCTTAAAGATGAGATAGCCTGATCATCAAGCATTAAACGAATAGCATCTTTCTCGGTAAAGATACCTACAGGTTTAGCTGAATCGTCTATAGCGACAATGCTACTAATAGAATGCTTCTGCATGAGCGCCAGCACAGTTTTTAAGGGCGCATCCGGTGCGACAGTAATAACACTCGGCGTTAGAATCGCCTTTAACGGTGCTGCCTCTATTTCAATAGCATTCAAATTCATACATCAACCAATTCGAATAAGATCAAGCAATCAAGGGATGCTACCTAGATCAACTGACAAAAACATTGATATCAGTGCTTATATCAGTCAATCCAAATACAACTCAAATAATGTATTTTCAAAATATCTTTTATATAATCATCCTTTCCAATCTAGTGTAGGTACAAAAATTAGTATCTGACTAATAGCAAGCACTTCTTTTTTCAGAAAAAACAATACATTAGAGAGTTCTTAATAAAACTTTGTATACAGACAATTGTCATTTATAAGGTGCTGGTGAGGTAAATACGACTTGGAGCAAACAAATTTTTTCCAATATAGGTATAATCGTCGGCCTCTCTCGAACCCAAACTAATTTATGCGGGCAACACTCGATGAAGAAACAGATTCTTTTAGCTACAAGTCTAATGCTGAGCATTGGTACAACTAACCTGATGGCAGCCGATCTAGGCAAAGGCTCTTTAGCCTTTGACAAGCAAGACTACGCAACAGCACTTGAAGAGCTGAAGCCACTGGCAAAAGAAGGCGACCCAGATGCACTCAACATGCTTGGCCAAATGTATGAGAATGGCTGGGGCGTTGAGGTAGACGAAGCTAAAGCACGCCGATACTACAAGCGCGGTGCTTCTCAAGGCCATATGGCTAACGTAAACAGCCTGCGTGCTCTGAAAGACAAAGAATACAAAGTTGAACTTAAAACCGTTCAACCTGCTGCTGAATCTGGTGATGCTCAAGCACAAAACCGTTTGGGTGAAATGGCAGAGTTCGGTTACGGCATGTCACGTAACGCTGATATGGCGATCGAATGGTACCTAAAATCTGCCGATCAGGGCTATGTAGCTGCACAACACAATATTGGCCGCTGCTACAACTTCGGCACAGGTGTTGAGCAAAACTTCGAAGAAGCAGAACGTTGGTACCGTAAAGCGGCTAACCAAGGTCACACTGACGCGATGTTCTTCTTAGGTACGCTTTACTCTAACAACCACGGTTCTCAGAAAGATCAGGATACAAACATCCTAGCTTACGCTTGGATGCACAATGCTGCTGAATTGGGTAACAAGACTGCACAAGCTATCGAAAAACGTTTGGTGATGAAGCTTAACCCAAGCGAGCTTGAAGAAGCCAAAGCATTAGCTGCTGAATACCGTAAAACGTACATTGCAGAATAAGCGCTCTCAAATTTAAAAAAGGCGATCATCTGATCGCCTTTTTTATTGCCTAATCGCCCGCGGGTGGCGAAGCATAGCTCTTTCCATGTAAAATCCGCATCTAGAAAGATCACTTTTAGCGGGCATTTTTCGCGATCCAGCAAGTTAAGCCCAGTCTTGAACTCGACCCTACACGTGTATTGATAAAATGAGCCGAGCCTTTAAAGAAACTTATGCCGATATCAAAATCGCCAGCCCACTCAAACGCTTAGGCGCTTTTGTTTACGACTTGATGTTAGTCGCTGCCCTATTAATGGTCTCTACCGGCGTACTTATGACCATCAACGGCGGCGAAGCCCTTGATACCAGCCCTTACTTTGCCGTGTATCAGTCCGCTCTATTTATCATCGTTTACCTGTTCCTTTCCTTCTTCTGGATGCGCAACGGTCAAACCCTCGGCATGCTCGCTTGGCGTTTACGCGTACAAACCTCAGAAGGCTACCGCCTTAACTTCACTCAATCCCTAATACGTTACATCGTAGGCATCATCTCCCTATCCGCTTTCGGCGTAGGCTTTCTTTGGATGTTTATCAACAAACAGAAGATGACATGGCATGACCTAGCGTCAGGCACACACGTGGTAGAACTACCGAAGAATGCGAAGATTTTGGAATAAAGGCAGGACGCCAGAGTAAAAGAAGGACGCTGACGCTAGAGGACGGCTTCGCCTAGAGGACGCTGCTTCGCAGCTAGAGAAAAGGCTTAAAACATAAACAACACGGAGGTTGTTATGAGTTATGAAAACTTAGATGTTTGGAAACGCGCTTGTAGATTAAGCACCGATCTATACTTAGTTCTTACCAACTGTAAGGATTATGGCTTCAAAGACCAAATTACGCGCAGCGGTCTATCCATTCCCAGCAATATTGCCGAAGGTTATGAGCGAAGCTCTGTTAAAGAAAAAAGGCAATTTCTTTACTATGCAAAAGGCTCTTCTGCAGAGCTGAGAACTCAAATACTAATTGGTCAAAAAGTAGGCTTTATACCTAAGCTGAAAGCCCAAAGTTGGGCAGAAGAAATTTTGGAGATTAGAAAAATACTCAACACGTTAATAAAACAGTGTTGAGATCTTTTTCTCTAGGCAAAGCCGTCCTCTAGTCACGAAGTGACGTCCTAAAAGCGAAGCGACCTCTAGCGCCAGCGTCCTACTTCGCCCTATTAAGCAACCAGAACCCAAAACCTGCACAAATCAGAATCGGGATAATCACCGCAACAAACGGTGCGAACCCAAATACGGCGCTGGTAGGGCCGAGGATGTCTTGAGTGAGTTTAAAGGCGAGACCGACGATGATGCCGGTGATCAAGCGCTGTCCGAGGGTTACGCTTCGAAGTGGGCCAAAGATAAAAGAAACAGCAACCAACACTAAAGCGAATACAGCTAGCGGTAGGAGCAGCTTACTCCAGAAAGCCACGCGGTATTGTGAGGAAGCCAAGCCCTGCTCTTTGAGGTATTCACTGTAAGAAAGCAAACCGCTCATCGATAGGTTGGTCGGTTGAACCATTACGACTTTTAGTAGCTCAGGTGTTAAGCCACTTTCCCAAACTTCGGATTCTAAGGTGGTCGTAGTCACAGACGATGTCGCTGGTGTCGCTCGATCTTCTGCCGATGGGAAACGTGTCTCACGAACTTCAGTAAGTACCCACTTACCCTCTTCGTAACGCCCCACTTTGGCATAGCTAGAACGGGCAAGTGTCAGATCTTCGTTGAACTCGTAACGGCTTACGCCGCGAACAGAACCATCAGGAATTACCGCATTGATATGTAGGAATGTACGCTCATCTCTGTGCCATACACGACTGGCATCATTTATCGCGCGACTACCGGTTTGCGCCACTTGGCGATGACTCTGCGCCTGCTGCTCTGTATGGGGAACAACGAATTCACCAAGGCCCAATGCAAACGCAATAATCAGCAACACTGGCTTCATGACCGACAGAATAATCCCTAAAGTCGAGATACCTGCTGCGCGCATAACCGTAAGCTCAGAACTTGAAGCAAGGATACCCAAACCTAACAGACAGCCGATCAGACTAGATAGGGGAATAAACTCGTAGATACGACGCGGCAAGGTTAGCAGAGAATACTCAACCGCAGCAGCGAAGGTATAACTACCTTCAACATCTTTAAGTTCTTCCACTAGCGCAAACAACATATCTAGCCCTGCAACCACCAGCAGAACCACTAAGAAGCCACCTAAGACATGACGTGCGATATACAGATCTAATAGCTTCATGATGTTTTCTTACTCCATGGCATACGCAAAGTCGGCATAGGAATTTGGTTAAAGACCCGACTCCAGAAACGGCCAAAAACAATCATATTGAGCGCAAACAAAGCAAAGACAAAATGCACCATCCAGATTGCAATAGGCGCAGCTTCATCATCGCTTACCTTACTGGTTATATTGCTCAGAATCGTGAGGTATAAAAGATAGATAATAATCGACGGAACTAGCCGCGCAAAACGCCCCTGGCGCGGATTGACACGGCTTAAAGGAACCGCCAATAAGGCAACCACAATAGCCAATACCGGTAGAGAGAGACGCCAGTTCAACTGCGCTCGATGCTTAGGTTCATCCGATTCCCAAAGCACAGAGGTTGGAAGCGCCTCTACTTTGTCGTAGCGAATTTCTTGGTTTTTACGCTCAACCTCAGAGCCGTAACGTTTAAACCCAAGTTCTGTGTAATCGGCATTACCCGGTACGCCTTCGTAGCGGAAACCGTCTTCTAGCACTAAGAAACGCTGATCTCGCTCGGTATCCGTCACCATGCTGCCCGATTCAGCTAAGGTAATTTGTAGGCGATTAGTGCTCTTATTTCGATCAGCCATGAAAACCAAACCGAGTTCACCATCCTTACTCACAGAATCGGTATAGGTAACTCGAGCACTGTTCTGATTTTTCTGGAAACGCCCCGGCACAAGACTTTCGAGTTCACTGCGACTTTCTTGTTCATCAAAGATTTTATTTGTTTCAGAAGCACCATAAGGAGAAACAAAAACGGATAAAACGCCGACAACAACAGCCACCAGCAAAGCGGGCCCCATGGAATAAGCCACTAATCGTTTCTGGCTCATACCGCAGGCTTCTAAAACTGTCATCTCACTCTCAAGATAGAGTCGACCATAACCCAGCAAGAAACCTAGAAATAAACCTAAGGGCAGAATCAGTTCAAGAAATCCCGGTAATCGATACCCCATAATGGCAAACAACACACTCGGATCTAATTCACCAGCTGCGGCCTTGGAAAGGTATCTTACAAAACGTCCACTCATGATGATGACGAGTAAAACCGAACTCACCGCCAACATGCTGAGCAGCACTTCTCGAGATAAATAACGAAAAACGATCACTCTATGTCCCTACGAAACTGTTACCGACACAAAAATGGTTTATATTATGGGCCTTTACAGCGGAAATTATCTGTCAAAGCCTAGGTACTGAGTTTTAAGTATCGGCATTATCCTTTAATCCGCACCTAATGTCTTGTTTAGACGGCTGCTGGCCGTGAGTTTGGAGCTAACATGGATTTTGAAATTGTAAATGGTGAGATTCAGTCACTAGAAACAGAATGTCTAGTCATCGCAGTTGAAGCTGATGGCAACCTATCCCCTGCAGCGAAAGCAGTCGACAGCGCCAGCTCTGGATACATCAGCGAAATCATCAACCAAGGTGATATCAGCGGTAAAACAGCACAAACACTTCTACTTCATAAAGTACCGGGCGTAACTGCTAAGCGCGTATTGCTGGTTGGTTTCGGTAAAGAAGAAGACCGTAACAACCGTAATCTACGCAAAGCTGTAACCGCGGTTATGGGCATCGTCAAAGGCACAGGCGTAAGCAGCGTAACATTTGCGCTAGATTGCAAACTAAGCGACGACGCTGATCAATACCGTCAACTTCGCCATGTTGTTGAATGGGCAGGCGCTGAGCTTTACGTTTACGACGAAACTAAGAGCAAAAAAGCAGACCCTCTAAAACTGGAACAGATTGCGCTAGTTGTTAACGACGGTGATGCCGAAGTGGCAGAGACAGCGCTTTTAGACGGTACAGCGATCGTCAACGGTATGAGCATCGCACGTGACCTAGGTAACCTACCGGGCAACATCTGTACGCCGACCTACCTAGCTGAGCAAGCACTAGAACTAGACGACGAATTTGAAAGCCTAACAGCGACCATCGTTGATGAAGACGAGATGGCTGAACTGGGCATGCACTGCCTACTTTCTGTAGGTAATGGTTCTGAGCAACCTTCCAAACTGATCGTTATGGAATACAAAGGCGGCGAAGAAGGCGATAAGCCACACGTACTTGTTGGTAAAGGTATTACGTTTGATACCGGCGGCATCTCATTGAAGCCAGGCGCTGGCATGGACGAGATGAAGTACGATATGTGTGGCGCGGCAAGCGTATTCGGTGCAATGACTGCTCTTTGTGAAATGGAACTACCGATCAACGTTGTTGGTATCGTTGCTGCAGCTGAAAACATGCCAAGCGGCCATGCAACTAAACCAGGCGACATCGTAACGACTATGTCCGGCCAAACTGTTGAGATCCTAAACACTGACGCTGAAGGCCGTTTGGTTCTTTGCGATGCCCTAACTTACGCAGGCAAATTTGAGCCAGCATCGGTTGTAGATATCGCAACGCTAACTGGCGCGTGCATCATCGCACTAGGTCACCACGCTACTGGCGTACTATCTAACAATGACGATCTAGCACAAGAGCTAATGCAAGCAGGTAACCAAGCAGCAGATAAAGCTTGGCAACTACCGCTATGGGATGAGTTCCAAGAGCAGCTAGATTCTAACTTTGCAGATATCGCTAACATCGGTGGTCGCCCAGGCGGCACAATCACTGCTGCGTGCTTCCTATCTCGCTTCACTAAAGAGTACCGTTGGGCTCACTTGGATATCGCAGGTGTTGCTTGGCATAGCGGTGGTAAAAACAAAGGCGCTACAGGCCGCTGTGTTCCGCTACTAACTCAGTACCTGCTAAACCAATCAGCAGACGAGGAATAAGCCTCAGGCTTAGTAACCGATGACCAGTAAAGCTGATTTCTATGTACTACCTTCTAGCGACCCGGATGCCCGTGGTCGCTTCCTTTGCCGTTTAGTCGAAAAGATCCGTGCACTAGGGCACCAACTTTATATCCAAACAGCAAACGAAAGTGAAGCCAAGCATATTGATCAGCTTCTCTGGGAATACCGCCCCGAAGCGTTTATCCCACACCAACTGGTAGACGAAGATCTCCAAGCCGGCGTACAAATCGGCTGGGATCAACAACGCCCACAACATAAAGACGTATTCGTAAATCTGAATTTAGATATTCCAGAAGACGCACTCGGATTCGACCGCATCTTAGAAGTCGTTGTACAAACAGAAGACGTCCTTGCCTCAACTCGTAAGAACTACAAGCTATATCAATCCAATGGCATCCAGATTGATATGCATGATATGCGCCCTAAGCCGAAGGCGTAGAGGACGGCTTCGCCTAGAGGTCGCTTCGCTTGTAGGACGCAACTTCGTTGCTAGAGAAAAAACCTCTATAGGAATTAAGGGATTAGTTTTTAATATTTCTAAGTAATACGATCCTCAATGACCATACCCTCGAATCATTTCGAATCTTCACAATACTTATAATTTTTTTAATCTTTTTCTCTAGCTGCGTAGCAGCGCCCTTCTTTTCCTCTAGTGGCGAAGCCACGTCCTCTAGCCATGAAATGGCGTCCTAAAAGGCGAAGCCGCTCTCTAGCGTAAGCGTCCTTCTTTTCCTATAGGCGAAGCCGTCCTCTAGCAGCTTTGCTGCGTCCTGCCCTTCAAGCCACAACCGTCCCTTTCCCACCAGACTTTTTATGTCCGCGTGTTTCTTCAATCAGGAACTTAAGCCAGCGCATATACGGCGTACCACCTGTGCCTTGTTGATCATTACAGCGGCGTGCGATGTATTTAATCGCCCAGTGATAATGCACTTCGCGGAAGCAGGCCATCAGTTCTAACACAGCATCAAACTTATCGGAGTTTGCCAGGGTTTTAACATCAGGCATGGCGCGTACTTGCTCCAACATGACTCGATGATCGACAGGCATGTACTGACGCATATCGTACAAATGTCGGGTTAAGCGATTATCTTGGTGAGGGATTTTCATAAACTCTGTCAGTAACGGCATGATTGAGCTTTGTGCGCCGGTTTCACCGCGATAGCTTATCGGGTCAATATTCACACCTTCATACACCACCTCTTGGAATTGGCCGATATAAGGGCGGAATTTAGAGAAATACAGCTCATCCGACATACGCTCAGGTATCCGTTGCAACACCTGAATAATCGACGTCATTGCCATAGCGATCTTATCGAGTGCAGCATCAACATCTCTAGGCTGAACCTCACCTTGTAGACTTAAAACCGCATCCAAAACATCAGCAGCCAAAGCCTCTATTTCAATATGAACCAAGATAAACCAATGCTCATCATAGAGATGAACAAAGTTTTGAATCGTATCGATATTGCCAAGCTGAACAGGTTTACGAATATCAAAACGTCGCCAATTGAACAGCGCATAACCGTCGTAACTCAAGATGGGAGGTCGCTGCATCAGGTCAGCAATTTTGCATAAGGGGCGAGCTAGGTTCGCAGGTAAAGAGTGACAACTGGGTTGCCCTATTTGATTGATATAACCCGACGCGATAAAACCCAACCTGACATAATAAAGGCACGCTTGCGGCCAGAGATCTTCAGGGATATTGATATAGGGCCAATCGGGAACAAACACTCGACGCAGATAGTTTCGAGCATCCTTTTCTAGTAACAAACTCGGTAACGCATTACCCACCGTATCCAGTACTGCATAAGGCTCCCCCAAAACCAACTCAGTCGCCGGATCCTGACAAGGTAAAAAACCGCGTGTGGCATAACATTGTTTCATGTTCGTACCTCCGCAATAACTTTGATACTTATAAGTATAGAAGTATCAATACAGGACGCAGCAAAGCTGCTAGAGAACGCTTCGCGCTTAGGACGCTATCGCTAGAGGACGGCTTCGCCTAGAGAAAAACATAACCCTCAATGCACTTTTAACATACAGCTCGTTTTTTGCGTTTTGTCTCTAACTGCGTAGCGGTGTCCTCTAGTGGCGTAGCCACATCCTCTAGCCATGAAATGGCGTCCTCTAGGCGTAAGTCGTCCTTCTTTTTCTCTAGCTGCGTAGCAGCGCCCTCTAGTGGCGTAGCCACGTCCTCTAGCCATGAAATGGCGTCCTCTAGGCGCAGCCGTCCTTCTTTCTTAAGCTATTAGCAAAGTCGCGCCCTATCGTCTTCCTCGCCCTAGCTACTGCTCACTAATATCCTGTATAATGTTGGACTTTATGCGTGCTGCCCACGGCAACTCTCGGGCAGCCTAATTCGACAGATTTTCAGAAGACTCAGAGCGCAATGGATACGACTTACCAGCCGCACGAAATCGAGAAATCCTGGTACAAAACCTGGGAAGACAACAACTACTTCGCACCTCAAGGCGAAGGTGATTCTTACTGCATCATGATTCCGCCACCGAACGTCACCGGTAGCCTGCACATGGGTCACGCTTTCCAGCACACCATCATGGATGCTCTAACTCGTTACAAGCGTATGCAGGGTAAAAACACTCTGTGGCAGGTAGGTACAGACCACGCGGGTATCGCTACGCAGATGGTTGTTGAGCGCAAGCTTGCGGCTGAAGAGCAAAAATCTCGTCACGATCTAGGTCGTGATGCCTTTATCGAAAAGATCTGGGAATGGAAAGAAGAGTCCGGCGGTACCATTACTCGCCAGATGCGTCGCTTAGGTAACTCTGTAGATTGGGCGAACGAGCGCTTCACAATGGACTCTGGTTTCTACCACGCGGTTCAAGAAGTATTTATCCGTCTGTACGACGAAGGCTTAGTTTACCGTGGCAAGCGCCTAGTAAACTGGGACCCTAAACTGCACACGGCGATCTCTGATCTGGAAGTTGAGAACAAAGAAGTCAAAGGCAAGATGTGGTACCTACGTTACCCACTAGCTGATGGCGTAAAAACTGCGGCTGGCGAAGACCACATCGTTGTAGGTACGACTCGTCCAGAAACAATGCTAGGTGATACCGGTGTTGCGGTTAACCCTGAAGATGAGCGCTACAAAGACCTAATCGGTAAAGAGATCGTTCTTCCGCTTGTTGGCCGTCGTATTCCAATTGTTGGCGACGAACACGCTGACATGGAAAAAGGCACAGGTTGCGTAAAAATCACCCCTGCACACGACTTCAACGATAACGAAGTGGGTAAGCGTTGCAACCTACCGATGATCAACGTCCTAACCTACAACGCAGATATTCGCGAAGAAGGTGAAGGCTTTAACACTGACGGTACGCCAAACAACGATATCGACACTAACATCCCGGAGAAATACCGTGGTATGGAGCGCTTTGCAGCGCGTCGTGAAATCGTTGCTGATTTCGAAGCAGCAGGCTTGCTAGTTAAGATCGAAGAAAACGACATGACGGTTCCTTACGGCGACCGTGGTGGCGTAGTTATCGAGCCAATGCTAACTGACCAGTGGTTTGCTGATGCGAAGACGCTAGCAAAACCAGCGGTTGAAGCAGTAGAAAAAGGCGACATCAAATTTGTACCACAGCAGTACGAGAACATGTACAACGCTTGGATGCGCGACATTCAAGACTGGTGTATCTCTCGTCAGCTTTGGTGGGGCCACCGTATTCCAGCCTTCTACGATAACGAAGGCAACGTATACGTAGCGAACGACAAAGAAGCTGCGCGCGAAAAATACGGTCTAGATCCAGAAGTTGAACTACGTCAGGACGATGACGTTCTTGATACATGGTTCAGCTCGGCACTATGGACATTCGGCACACTAGGTTGGCCTGAAAACACTCAGCGCCTACAAACGTTCCACCCGACTGATGTGCTAGTAACAGGTTTCGACATCATCTTCTTCTGGGTGGCACGCATGATCATGATGACCATGCACTTCATGAAAGATGAAGACGGCAACCCACAAGTACCATTCAAAACTGTTTACGTTACCGGCCTTATCCGTGACGAAAACGGCGACAAGATGTCCAAGTCTAAAGGTAACGTACTAGACCCACTGGACATGATCGACGGCATCGAGCTAGATACGCTGCTAGAAAAGCGTTGCGGCAACATGATGCAGCCACAACTAGCTGAGAAGATCGGCAAACGTACGAAGAAAGAGTTCCCAGAAGGTATTCAGGCACACGGTACTGACGCACTTCGCTTCACCCTTGCTGCACTGGCTTCGACTGGCCGTGACATCAACTGGGATATGAAGCGCCTAGAAGGTTACCGTAACTTCTGTAACAAGATCTGGAACGCAGCACGTTACGTGCTAATGAACACTGAAGGTGAAGATTGCGGTCAGGATGCTAATGCTGACGTTGAGCTATCTCTAGCTGATCGCTGGATCGCTAGCCGCCTACAAGCGGTAGAAGCAGAAGTAGTTAAACACTTCGACGAGTACCGTTTTGATATGGCATCTAAGTCACTATACGACTTCATCTGGAACGACTACTGTGCATGGTACCTAGAGCTTTCTAAGCCAGTACTGTGGGACGAAGATGCATCCGAAGCAGCTAAACGTGGCACTCGCCGTACCCTAGTTCGCGTACTGGAATCTATCCTACGCCTTTCTCACCCAATCATGCCGTACATCACCGAAGAGATCTGGCAGCAGGTTAAAGGTCTAGCCGGTGTTGAAGGCGACACCATCATGACTCAGGCTTACCCTGTACCAAGCACTGACAAGATCGATAGCGATGCAGAAGCTGAGATCGAATGGCTACAAGGCGTTATCACTGGTGTACGTAACATCCGTGGTGAAATGGGCATCTCCCCTGCTAAAGAGCTAGACGTACTGTTCCAGAACGGTGGTGATCTAGACAAGCAACGTCTAGAAGCAAACCGTACCTTCCTATCTAAACTAGCGTCCCTAAGCAGCATCACATGGCTAAATGCCGGTGACGAAGCACCAATGGCAGCAACTCAGCTAGTGGGCGATATGGAAGTATTGGTACCAATGGCCGGCCTAATCAACAAAGATGCTGAACTTGCTCGTCTACAGAAAGAACTAGACAAGCTACAGAAAGAGATCAGCCGTGTTGAAGGTAAGCTAGGTAACGAGAAATTCGTATCCAATGCACCAGAAGCAGTTATCGCGAAAGAGCGTGAGAAGCTTGCAGGCTCTCAAGCAGCATTCGATAAACTGAAAGAGCAATACGGTAAGATCGAAGCGCTTTAAGCACAGATCGCTACGCTTCTAGCACGCTTCGCGCTTAGGACGCGGCTGCGCCGCTAGAGTTGCTAGAAAAAGCGCTAAAGACAAAAAAGCCCAAGCAGTTAATTCTGTTTGGGCTTTTTTATTTCGTCATTCCAGCGAAGGCTGGAATCCAAGGTTTTCAGCCGCAAGTATAAGAAAGCGAAACCACGAGCAATTATTTTTACCTTCCTTCGATCAGAATTCTTCGCCTTAGTGTACCTTCAGGGGCCAACTCACCCACCGCATCTAAGAAGCGCTGTCGTTCCTCAGAGGAAAGGTAGTGTTTACCTCCTGCCAACCAAACTTCTTCATTATCCACCACCTTACCGATAATAATTGGCTGTTCAGCATTGAACATACCCAAAAGTGACAGCCCTTCATTGCATGGGGTATACCAAGCAACATTTTTCCTTTTTGATAAAACTCGCTTAACCAAGCGCGGATCATCAAAAGGAATCAAGTTCGCAAAATCCAGCTCTACCAACTTTTGTAGATGAGAAGACCCACGCCAAACCATAATCCCTTCGGCGAGCTTTGCTTCCTCAAAGGAATTCATAGGCCGAGTCGAAGAGATAAAGCAGATCGGCACTTCCCATAGTTTCGCCAACCAGCTAAAGCGCTCTTCCCGCTCGGACGTACGGGTAAATGGGAAAAGAAGATATTTCTTAGATTTTTCCGTTTCTAACACAGCGCGGGACCACGGAACGATGCGGTAATCTATTGTTACTCCAGCTTTGCTCGCGGCTTGAGCAAAGAAATCCGGATAGATCCCCTCTATCACCCCCTCTCTTTTCTCCAAAAGGCCCGACATCAACTCCGTAGAGATGAGCGTCACTCCTGAATGATTATCCGCCCACACAGGGTTATTTACATTCAGTATCAAAAACAAAGAGAGACAGAGAGTTCTTATCTTCACTAGGGTTTCACCAATAGATCTACAAAAAGCTGTATGTAGTCTAGCAATGAAATGGGGGGCTCGCTTAAGGGCAGATCGCTTCGCTTGTAGAACGCTTCGCGCTAGGACGCGGCTTCGCCGCGAGAGTGGTTAGAAAAAGCCTTGAAAGAAAAAAACCAGACAAGGAGTTGTCTGGTTTTTTGTTGAATTGATCAAAGCCTATTTTGAAACGAGGCTAATTCTTTATTTTTTAATTCAATAGAAGCTTCGCAGATATACATCATTTTTTTAATCTGAGCTAACTTTAACCTTAATGCATTGATATTGCTCGATAATCCATCAACATGTATTCCATCAGATTCACCTCGTGACACCATATCAGTCTTCAAGTTACTTAAGTCTGCAATAGAGTTACTAATATAAGCATATTCACGATTAATACTTTCGAGCTTCAACGTTTCTTCTTCAATCTTACTTTTTAAGTTATCTAGATAAGTCCCATGTTCACCAGAATGCTCGGCTTCAATTAAATCATCACTAAATTCATCCCAGCTTTCATAACTTTTATTATGGATCACTGACGGCCTACTAACTTCGCGCACCTCTTCAAGAGACTCTTTACTTACTTCTTCGTTTTGAGCTTCCTTTGCAAGCTTAAGGAAAGTTGTTGGTTTATACATCAAAAAGTATCGATCGGCCTCAACTCTCATTTCTTCAACTAGTTCAGGCCTAGGCCCCACCGTCTTACCATTAACAATTTCCCACCAACTTCTTTGTTATCATCCGTAACAAATACAATATCCGTTTTATTATCTTTGGCATGCTCAAGGATAGATTTCCAAATAAGAAAATCCCCATAGGGCCTCAGGCGATCTGAAAAGCACGCATCTCCTGAGGCTTTACTAGCATCTTTGTAGCCTGGAGGTATTTTCTCTTTATACCTGCCCTCGCCTTCACTAATAATTTCTTCTAAATAATCTCTGCTTGGCTTACCCGATACTTTTCCATCAAAAATATCAAACACCTTTTCTTTAATTTCATCTTCAATAATACGATTAGTATTTATTTCCTGACTTTCTCGAAGTTCTTCTTGAATATCTATAAAAAGTTCGGATAGTGCCATAGATGATTTTTTGCTAATAAACGGATGGCTTCGAGAGCTATTGATTGTATTTATTAACTTTTTAATATCTTTAATAGTTTCATCATATGCTTTCTGTTGGTCTGAAATTACCTTAGTACGATTCTTTAGAAACTCCTCCGCACAGCGATAGGGCAACCATAAACGATCATCTAGTGCCAATATTGATTTAATAAAATCATCTCTTGTTTCATCTGAGTACCGATATAGATTCAGTAATACATTTGTATCGAAGACAAAAGTGCTCTGTCCCCAAATTTCCTTTTTTAGAACATCGTTTAGCTTACAATATCCTGGAAAAGCCTCTCTCATGAATCAAACCCTGCTCAATCGATATACATAGGTATTAAGACAGAAGGAATCAACACCCTTGATCTTCTTTGTTATTCGCATTCTGCTTTTCTTCATACCTTTTAAAAGCATCCCTCACATCGAGAGCACGAGTGAAGGTATTCATTGTACGAACAGGAAAAACGAGAACTGCTAAACCAAATAGAAATACAACTCCGCTTGATAACAACATGCTAGGTGTTACTTGATCGGCAAGCGCAAGGTTAGTAATAAGGGAACCAAGGAGATACAGAATAAATACAAATGTTATTAAATTCCAAATTGCCTCAACCCTATCGATTTTCCTAACTAAAACTCTTACTTCACCACCCTCATGTCTAACATAGGAACTTACCTTTCGCAGACCAAGGACAGTAATATCCCCTTCGGAATTTTTCAGAATTTCAGCTATCTTTTTACGACCCTTATAATCGGTACTAATACCAGTTGTGCGTAAAAATGAGATTTGATCTAAGGACTCTTCAAGTACATATTTTGTTTCATCAGAGATCCTTTCTAGATCTAACAACCCTGAAATTGAGCGTATTTTTCTATCTCTAATATAATCAAACGAGTCTATGATTCTTCTGGCCTGCGCTAAGCAAACAAAAACGATCAAGATGGCAATTGATGTCCAATCACCTGATGTGATTACTTCAAGAACTGTCGAAATGCTAGTTACGTCCACGAAGACCACCAGCTAACATTTGAACCCCTATACCGAACGGTTGAGGCTTTCATATTTTTCTGGCTACTAGCAAGCGGAGCGTCTGGCCACTCGCTACTGATTTTCCCTTCCATCGTCTTTCCTTTTGACGAAGATAATCCACGGCCTACTTGGCCTTAGTAAGGCTAACTAGTCTGCCTGCGCTCCGAAGTTATGACAACTACATGAATTGATAAGAATCAAAACGTTATAGGTTATCTATCAACTTTTTTTGATGTATCGTGCTTAAGTTAGAAATTATTAATATGGAGCTGGAAGCTAAGGACAGTATGAATAAGCCCGTAGAAGAACCTAAAACACTAACCGACGTAATTAAATCTAGTACTAAAATACTCCCGCTTGTCGCTGGAGTTATTGCCATCTTAGCCCCTCTAGGCTACCTCATAGGGCTCGGTTACCATTCAGGCTACCTAAATGAATTCGGAGTTCCTACGTCAGCGTTTCCTCTTTCCATTACAGATGGTTATGTAAATGCCTACTATGTAACTCTATTCTATGTAGTAGATATATTCGGATATATGTTCGCGAGTAATTTCTGGTCTGAATTATTTATTATTGCAGGAGTTATTTTTTTAATTTTCTACAGTTTCGTAAAAGCTATTCGATATGGTCACCCCGACTCCCAGGATCGAATTCAACTCCCTGATCAGATCAACCTTTTTTTCAAATATTTCCACCCATCACAGAATGATTTTACTGCCACATTCATGATTTTCTTTGGAGCCCTGACGTTCATAAGCACTATTGTATATTTAGCTATATTTTTTATGTTCTTATGGGTAATGATTTCATGGTTAAGCCTGGAAAAAGGAGAGGAACACGCCCAAGAATCAAAGAAGAAATTTGTATCGGATGGTTGTATATACCAACCTTCAACGAGTATCTCTTCCTGCATTAAAGTTATTGACGCTAAAGGAACTACTGTTCATGAAGGGTTGCTAATTGCTCTACATGGCAGACGCTTCGCTGTATTCACCAACAACGGACCTATAATCTCTGATCTTCCAGAAGGAGCTCAGTTGGTAAGGGCATTTAGTAAAGGCACATACTCAGATAATCAACAATAAGGTAATAGCTTTTTCTCTAGCCGCGAAGCGGCGTCCTAGCGACTAGAAGGCAAAGCCTGTTCTAACCACTAACTTCTGTATTTAAAATAACAATTTTTGCTAAACTTCGTCATATCTGATCAAAAAGCAGGCAATCAATAATGAATGTATCACTCACTCCAAAACTGGAAGCGTTTGTGAAATCAAAGGTGGAAAGTGGCAGTTATAACTCCTCTAGCGAGGTTGTACGGGAAGCTTTGCGTTTACTCGAACAAAGAGATGCCGAAGAGCAGCTAAAACTAGAAACCCTTAGAGCAGAGATCCAGAAAGGTTTGGATTCCGTCGCTGCAGGCAAGGTAAGAGACGGTAAAGAAGTGTTTGAAGATATTAAAAAAGCTGAAACCTGAGGGCGTCAGGTTTCAGCCAAAAACATCCCTGTAATAACTTGAACTGGCTTTTTCTCTAGCCACGCATTGGCGTCCTCTAGCGTAGCCGTCCTCTAGCCGCGAAGCGGCGTCCTAAAAGCGAAGCGTTCTGCCCCTAAACCTTCCTCTCAGTACACTGATCAACTAAGTAGACAATGGACTGGTAGTCGATGCCTGAATGGTGGCTTAGGCCAATTTCACAGGTACGGCTAGTTGAGTAGCCGCTGCTACAGCCTTCAACTTGATCCGCTAGTGTGCGTAGTGCTGATGCATTCAATTCTGGCGTAGTGAAGCCTTTATCACCGGCAAAACCACAGCAGGTAATCTGATCAGGAACCACGACATTGGTGCTGCAGGCGTTCATCACTTCGACGATTTTTTGGTCCAGACCTAAGCGACGTGCGGAGCAGGTTATGTGAAGGGCAACTTTGTCATCCACAGGGTTGAAGTCCAGTTTGTCCATCATAAAGGTGTGAATAAAGTCGACCGGCTCATACAGCTTGATACGAGAATCTAGATTCTCTTTTAGCTGCATCGTACATGGACTAGTGTCACAGTAGACAGGAATCTCTCCGCCATTACTCGCTTCTAGCAGCATATCGACTGTTTCAGCAGCTTTAGCTTCGGCCTGGTTAAACATGCCTTTACTCTTAAACGGCATACCGCAGCATTGTTCTTTAAGGTTTTGTGGATAGATAACCTCAAAGCCTGCTTTGCGTAGCAGCGCTTCTGTTTTGTCCACTAGCGAGGTTTGTTGTTCTGCTCCACGCGCTGGCCCCATAGTGCGGCTAGCACAGCTTGGCAGGTAAACCACCTTCAGTTTGTTACCTGAGGTATTTGTTGGCTGAGCTGGTTGGCGCTTTTCCGTCTCCAGTTTAGGTGCCGGTGTCGGCATCTCTGGGCTCCAGTAACCAATCTTATTGCCAGAGAGTTTGCGGGCAGTACGCGTTACCGCACCCATCGCTTTACTACCCAGCAAGCCGTGACTCATATCAGCTACACCAAAGGCGGTTTTCGCCGCTTTGGTAACCGTACCAAAGTTATTAGCGATCCATTCGGACATACCTTCACGGCTGGCGTGACGTTCGTGGCGAAGCTGTCGAACCAAATCACCGGTATTAATGCCTACAGGACAAACAGTTGAGCACAAGCCACAGCCCGCACAGGTATCTACTGCCATATAGTCATATTCATCAGCGAAAGCTTGCTGGTTTTCACCCTCTAACAACGCCAGTTCGCGCTTGCCGATAATACGCTGGCGCGGGCTGAGTGTTAGATTTTTCGATGGGCACATACGCTCACAGAAACCACACTCGATACACTGATCAACAATATCGCTAACGGCTTTCATCGGCTTCAGGTTACTGATATGCAGCTTTGGATTTTGCGTGATCATGACATCCGGGTTTAGGATGCCTTGTGGATCAAAGATACGCTTGATCTCCAACATGGCGCTGTAGGCTTCATCACCCCACTCTTTCTGGACGAAAGGAGCCATGTTACGACCGGTGCCATGTTCCGCTTTTAGAGAGCCATCGTATTTGTTAACAACGACATCGCAGACTTCATCGATAAAGCGTTCGTAACGATCGACCTCTTCTTTACTGCTAAAGCCTTGAGAGAAGATAAAGTGCAGGTTGCCATCTAAAGCGTGGCCGTAGATAACACCATCATCGTAACCAAACTTCTGCATCAACTGCTGAAGATCCACCAGCGCATCCGCTAGCGTTTCGATTGGGAAAGCGACGTCTTCGATCAGCGCTGTCGTGCCTTTCGGACGCGTTGCACCTACTGCAGGGAAGATCCCTTTACGCACATTCCAGTACGCCTGATATTCCGATGGCTTATCGGTAAAGCTGGCTGGTACAACCAATTCGAGATCGTCGATCTCAGTAAGAATCGTCGCGATATGGCTTTCTAGAATCTCTTGCTCATCGGCTTCAGCTTGAACCAAGATCGCTGTCGCACCTTCTGGTACGCCTTGGATATAACTTGGTACACCATCCATGTGCTGTACCGCTTTAAGTGCAAAGTAGTCGATCATCTCTGCCGCAGATACTGGCGTTTTATTTAGCTTAAAACGCGTTACCGCAATACTTGCTGTACGGATATCAGGGAAGACCAAAAACGCGGATGCTTTTAGCGGGTACTTACGAATCGTGTTGTGAGTGATCTCAGAGATAAAGCCTAGCGTGCCTTCAGACCCGATCATCAAACGCCCGATGATATCGATTGGATCATCCCATTCGATTAGGGAACGTAAACCATAACCGGTGGTATTTTTAACTTCGTATTTACGCAAGATACGTTTGCTTAACGCGGTGTTACTACGAAGCTTTTTCGATAGCGCTTCTACGTCGGCAATCATGCCTGCATGACTCACGCGAAACGCTTCACGGCTCTCTTCTGAGCCTGTATCCAGCACAGTGCCGTCTAAGAGTACAAAGCGAGCTGAATCCATCACACCGTATGTGTCCATAGAGTTCATGCCCGCCGCATTGTTAATAGCGATACCACCCACAGTAGCCGCATCGATCGACGCTGGCATCGGTGCGAGTTGACGCTCTAATGGCGCGAGATAGCGGTTGGCATCGCCACCTAGCACGCCACACTGCATGCGGATTTTTTTACCCGACTCTAGAATCTCATAGTCTTTCCAATCCGGTGTTAGGGAAAGCATGATCGAGTTGGTAATCGATTGGCCTGACAGGCTGGTGCCGGAAGCACGGAACGTAATCGGCAAGTTAAGTTTTGTCGCTAAAGCCATCAGATGGATCACTTCGGACTCTTCCGCTACTTGCACAATCACCTTAGGCAGCAAGCGGTAAAAGCTTGCATCTGTACCGTAAGCAAGGGTACGAAGGTAATCAGTAATAATCCGCTTTTCCGGAATAAACTTAGCGGCTTCA
The DNA here is from genome assembly GCF_047778105.1 of Neptuniibacter sp. QD37_11. Lineage (NCBI taxonomy): Bacteria > Pseudomonadati > Pseudomonadota > Gammaproteobacteria > Oceanospirillales > Oceanospirillaceae > Neptuniibacter > Neptuniibacter sp. QD37_11. Next base: position 2,903,093 of record NZ_CP180552.1, read on the forward strand.
GCAATAAATTCTTGGTATTTATCCTGTTCCTGCATGATGCGATCCTGTCAGTTGAGCTTTAGTTATTATGATTTTGAGATAGGTTAGCTCAAACGCTATAATTAAATTAGCGTGCACAATCGAATTTAATTGATTCCAAATATTAAATAATAAAACCGATATGAATAATCTGGATGATATGCTGCTGTTCGCCCAAGTGGTGAAACTCAAGTCTTTCCGCGCCGTAGCGGAACAAAGAGGTGTAGCGAGCTCTGTGGTGAGCAAACATATTTCGCGGCTGGAGAAGCATTTAGGCGTGCAATTGCTGATCCGCACCACCCGAAAGCTGAACCTTACAGAAGCGGGTGAAGAGTTCTATCATCACTGTCAGCAGTTAGAAAGTGGTGTAGCGTTAGCCGAGCAAGCAGTGTCTCAACATGCTGAGCAGCCTCAAGGCCTTTTACGTATTGCTGCACCGATGATATCGGGTCAGTTCTTCCTTCCTGCCGTTGTTGATGAGTATCTAAAACGCTATCCAGAGATGAAGGTTGAAATGGTGATTAAGGATAGCTTTCAAGATCTAATCTCAAACGGTTTTGACCTCGCAATTCGTACCGGTACTTTATCCGATTCGACCCTGCGAGCCCGTCTTTTGGTGCAATCCCGTTGGTACGCTTATGCTTCACCAGAGTATTTAAAAGAGCACGGCACGCCTAAAAAGATAGCCGATCTGGACGAGCACAACTGCCTGCAGTTTAAGTATCAAGAAACCGGCCCCCATGACTGGCCAATCACGGTAAAAGGCCAGCCCGATCGTATTAAAGTAAATGGCCGTTTTCAGGCAAGTTCTCTCGTTACCTTAAGGGAATCTGCGATTGCCGGAACTGGGATTGCGTTTATGCCAGTCTTCCTTGTACGTGACGAGGTTGCCCGCGGCGAACTTGTCCCAGTATTACAGGAATGGGTTTACCGCGATGTCGGCATTTACGCGATCTACCCCAATATTCGCTATGTACCCCGTAAGATCAGTGCCTTTATTGAGCTTCTAGCGGAAGCTTATGAGGAGCATTGCTGCGCGTTTCATTCGCAACGTTTTCATGAGTAATCGCCTCTTTCGACCTGATATTGGCGACTAATATACCGATTACTACCACTGCAAATCCGCCCCAGTCTGCCGGGGTTGGTACTTGTTCAAATAGAGGCCAAGCGATTAGCGCAGCAGCGACTGGTATACCATAAAATACGCTGGCAACTTGTGATGCACTGTTTCGATTAATCAAGATATAGAGCAAGCTCACCGCCCCTAAAGATACGCCTACTGCCATCCAGAAGATGGCCAACACAAGATCTAAATGCCACTGCATCTGCATCGTTTCAAATTGAAACGCTAACAACAGCATCACGGGGACCGTACCTAATACCTGCAATGCCCCACCGCTGATCAAGTGCATATCAGCACAGTGCTTTTTCTGAATTAACTGCCCTAGCGATAACCCCAATAACCCAACTAGAGCCCAGACTAGGGTCGTCCAGCTAATCCCTTCAACAGCTAGCCCATCAGCTACAACGACCGCTACACCGCTAATACCTATCAGCAAACCAAGCCAGCGCCAGCCCGTGACCTGCTCTTTCAGGTATGGTCCTGCCAACACTGTGACTAACAATGGCTGCAACGCAATAATCAAAGCACATACGGCAGGCTTCATTCCCAAGTAAAGTGCGTAAAATACGCCTACCGAGAACAGCCCCTGCATTAAGATTCCGGTTACTAAAATCCACCCAGGATTTTTCGGCCAAGGTGCACTGAGTAATACCGCTCCCAGTGCAAGCAAGCCACCCGCAATCGCAAAACGTACAGCTAAAAAGGTAAACGGTTCGCTATAACCTAAGCCAAGCTTCGCCCCAACGAATCCAGAGCCATACACTGCTATAAATAGCAGCATCAGTAAGATGTTCTGATTCAGATAAATTTTCATATTACCTCCTTAACTATACCTCTAAAAAATCCTGTACATACCAGTAGGTACAATTTATATTTCAAAAAAAGCCTGTAATTAAACAGGCTGTTTCTCAACGATTTCTAGTTCGTTTTCAGTGCTGCTAACATATCTAAGAAACTCTCGCAGACATCACCCACCGTATCATCTTGCTGCACCGCTCGCCCTACAACAAAACCGCCCTGTAAGACACTCAAGGTTAACTTTGCTAAAGCTTCCGGTTTATGGATCTTTACTAATGCACCGGATGATTGCGCCTCGCTATAAATCGCTGTGAAGCGTTTATGCATAGTGGAAAAATAACGTTCCAAAGGTGCTAACAGCTGTTCATCTTCGACCGATGGATCTTGAACGATTCGCCCCATACGGCAGCCCTTCAACGCATGTCGTGGCAATCTTAAATAAGCGCTTACCTGAGCTAACCAATCCCCATCCGTTTGCGCAATGATCTGATCAAACTCAGCAATCAGGTCATCCGTTCGGGATTCCATCGCAACAATCGCTAGATCCTTCTTGCCTTTAAAATGGTGATAGAAGCTGCCTTTACCCACACCACTACGCTCTAACACCTGATTAGGACTAGTGGCATCATAGCCCCGCTCCCAAAGCAGTTGCTTCATGGTATCGATCAATAACTCACGCGTAGCAGCCATAACTTAGTGTGCTCAATATTTAATTAACAAACATACTAGTAGGTACAGAAAGTATTTTCAAGCTTACGGATAACTGCAGCTTATTACGAACCATAGATTCCAGCCTTCGCTGGAAAGACAACGACTGTAGATTATTGCTCTAAAACCATGACATGGCGTCCTCTAGGCGTAAGCCGTCCTTCTTTTTCTCTAGCTGCGTAGCAGCGTCCTCTAGGCGAAGCCGTCCTCTAGCCACGTAGTGGCGTCCTATCTTTACTGCGTTGCCGCCTTTGCAAACTTACCCAAAGCACCTGACACTTTGTTTAGTACTTCATCGCACCCTTGAATATTGTGGCGCTTAGCTAAGTGAGCTGGATCGTTATAACTTAACCAAACAGAGCCTTCCGCATCTTCCCAGATCAGTGCTTTTTGCGGCAGGTCGATCGCGACACTTTGTGCGCAAAGCATCAAGGGCGTACCCACTTTTGGATTACCGAAAAGGACCAACTGCGTATCTCGTAGTTCCTTACCAATTTTCTCAGCGCCAGCGCTGTGATCAATTCGGGCAAATACCGTCATGCCTTTAGCGTTTAAAACCGTTTCTAATTTATCGGCCGTTTGAACCGCGCTGTGTTGGCTTTTCACATTGATCATGCCATCTCCAGCCTGAACTGAAGTACTCATTGCAACGCCCAGAGCAACTTTACCCGCTACCGCACCTGTGATTTTTCCCATCATTCATCTCCCTATTTATAATCTCTAATTGCTTAGCTCGGACAAGCAAAATGATGATTAATTCAATTTAAGCGATATATCAGGTTTAGCCATTTAAGATAGAGACAGGCATAAAGGAGAGACAAACCTTTCAGAAGAAGAGTGTTAACTTTTACATTAGGTATTTACTGTAAATTTGTTCGTATTTGTCTGATGCTTTCACTTTGTCTAAAGCCGCCTGCCACCTTTGGATCACACTATCTGGGATCTCTTTAGAGCAAGCAATATAGAGAGGAAACTCCAGTAATTTAACCTGCGTGGGAACCAGAGCATCTGCTGCTTTATCTATCTGCTTTAAATAATACACAACGCCTAGAGGGCTAATATTTACAGCCAATTCGGCTCGATTTGAAAATAATAGGCTGAATTGACGATCTCTGGCAGAAAGCTTTATTACATTGGTAATACCTAGCTCATCTACCTTATTTGCGACCAGCCCTTTATAGGGAACGGTGATGTTATTTGCCTTTTTAACATCATCAATCGTACGGTAAATTTTGGCGTTATCTTTGCGTTTGTAAAAGTAGATCGCTTCTTGGGATATAGGGCCGATCCATTTGAACTTAGCTTCTCTTTCCGGCGTTCGGAACAAAGAGAAGTACATCACATTAGGTAAGGTTTCCAACATCCGATCGCCTCGGACCCCTGGATAGATTGAAATAGGATACTCTTCGCCCAACTCATCCATAATTGCCTGAACAATCTCTATTGAGAACCCTTTCAGCTCGCCATTTTCTTCATAATTGTATGGTGCCCAATCCTCAGTAATAACTTTCAAATCAGGCTGAGCAATGGCTTGATAGCTATAGAAAGAAACAATCCAAATCAGCATTAAGCGCAATAAAGCGACTTTTATCTGCGCGAAATTTATGTTCACAATGATGGAGTTACAGTTACGCATAAGCTCAATTTATTCTTATTGGGTGAGTAACGAATTTAAGTATAGACGCTTTCCTAGACTGCTTATGCCCGCAGAGTTTTCACTCACAGGACAGATCAGGCAAAGTTAGTTTAACGAGCAAACCTGGCTCATTATTGTGCAAACTGATGCTGCCACCTAAGACAACCGAGACGAGGTTATAGACTCTATAGAGGCCAAGCCCAGACGTACCATGTCCCATTTTCGATGAGAAAAATGGGTCAAAGGCGTGCTCTTTAACCTTCTCATCCATGCCTTGACCGTTATCAGAAAAATCGATTTCAACACCGGATTTTCCCTTAAACACGGCAAGCTCAATTAGGCTGCCCTCCTCTAGCTGAGCGTGGTTCAGGCTGTTCTCTATGAGACTTACTAAAATTTGTTCGAGCGCTTCATCATTACTACAAATCCTCAGATCTGGAGGAACGTTATTAGCTAATTCGATATGTCTCTGTTTACAACGATGCAAATAAGCACCAAAAACCCCTTTAGCAATGCCATGAAGAGAGAAACTTCTAGTAACTTTTGTTTTGGTATCACTTGATAGCTCTTTAAAGCGATTAATCAGATTAATGCTTCGATTGAGATTGTGATCCATCAAAGCAATCGATTCCGCTTCTGTTTCCAAATATGCACGGAGTTGAGACTGACTCAGGCTGCTGTTATCAAAAGAGTGTTGTAACTCTTCCAAATTATTTTGTGCTGTCGTTAATCCTAAGAGAATATTCCCTAAAGGAGAGTTCAGTTCATGTGCTACACCAGAAACTAAACGCCCAAGTCCAGCGAGCTTTTTAGCTTCAACTAGCTGCTGCAGTGTTGATTGCAACTCCTCGTGAGCCCGTTTTAATTTGAGGTGATGATCTTTTTCAGCTTGCTCAGCTTTTACACGATCAGTTATATCCTGAAGCGTTTCGATGGCACCTACTGTATTTCCGTCAGTATCTAGCAACGGCGATGCGTTAAAGTGGAGCCAATGTCCAGAAGGGCCGATGTTGGGGAAAAGATCCTCAGCTTCACAGGCGCCGTTTATCAAACTCGATACAGCAAAGTTATATCCGTAGTACCCCTGTATCTTTTCAGCGGGTGCATTATCCACAACAAGATCGGCCATAGTCGGCCTTGATTCAGCATAGAAGCCACGCCAACTATCATCACGTCCAATTGCTTCACTCGCAGACACACCAGTCAGCGCCTCACAAGCTTTATTCCAATGGGTCACCTTGTGCTCTTTATCGATCACAAAGGTTGCAATTGGGCTTCCTTGCAGTATTTGCGATAGTTGTTGTTGGCTAGCTTTCACCGCCTGCTGAGCATTATGTAGAAGCGTTAAGTTACGCCCTACACCGCGATAACCGGTAAAGTTACCTTCACGATCATAAGCAGGCTTACCACTAACCGAATAATGCTGAACAACACCATCATTCCCCGGCACTTCATATTCAAAATCGCGGAAAGGCAAGTGCTGTTCGTATCGCTCGATGTGGGCTTGTATCTCTTGATCAGTTAGACCCTGAATAGGCATCTCCCAACGTCGCTTGCCGATAAAAAGGCTCTGTTTACGTTGGAGCTTCTCGGTCAACATCCCCCAAAAGCGTACAAATCTGAATGATTCATCCTGCTCCCAAAACCAGTCGGAAGATAAGCCGGCAAAGTCGGATAGAAGCTCGTTCTCATCTTCTAACTCTTGGATACGCTTCTGTAATGCTTCTATGGATGGCGTTTTATCAGACATAACCACAGCTAATACAAATGGGGTGACTCAATTCAGAATAGTTAACGAACCGTTTATTCTCAAAAAACCAAAGCGTATTTCCGAGCGTCAACACTGGCGGTTGTTAGGTTGAACCTTTAAAACCCTATAACTACTATAAGGTTAAGAGGACAATAAAATGAAAATCGGCCAATTAGCAAAACGCACAGAATGTCAGGTAGAAACCATTCGCTACTGGGAGAAAGAGGGCTTACTTCCAGCTCCCTATCGTTCTGAAGGTAATTATCGGATCTACAACGAGCGGCATCTAAGTCGCATTCTGTTTATCCGTAACTGCCGTAGTTTAGATATGAGCCTTCATGAGATACGAACATTGCTAGCCCTCAAAGATCAACCGTCTGAAAGCTGCCACGATATTAACGATCTAGTCGATAGCCATATTGAGCACGTTGTTAAACGTATCCAAGCCCTCACATCTTTAGAACAAGATCTACGCAGTTTACGCCAACGTTGTGAGACAGAGAGCGATATCGAACACTGTGGCATACTTGAGGGGCTCTCCTCCGATAAACCCCATACCGAACCAGACACTGACACACATATTAGCGGTCTACACGGCCATTAAAGCTACGATGACGAGACTTTCTTGACCCTGTAGTGGCTATAGGCTTTTTAATTACCTTAAAACTTTTTTACACGATGTCGTTTTGAGGAAAAAACAATGGCCAGCAGTTGCTGCAATGCTAACCACGCTAAAAGAGCATTAGAAGATGGACGCTTTCGAAAAGCCCTATGGATCGCCCTGTTGATCAATGCCAGTATGTTTATTATCGAGATCATCGCTGGCTTGAATGCATCTTCAGCATCTCTACTCGCTGACGCGATCGATTTTCTAGGCGATTCCGCAAACTATGTCATCTCACTGTCCGTTCTTTCTATGGGCATGTTATGGCGATCCAGAGCAGCCCTGATCAAAGGGTCAACCATGCTCCTGTTTGGCATAGCCGTTTTGCTAAAAGTACTATGGGATGCGTTTAATGGCCAAACTCCAGAACCAGTCACTATGGGCATTATTGGCTTACTAGCATTAGTAGCGAATGTAACTGTCGCTATCATGCTTTATACCTTCCGCAGTGGCGATGCTGATATGCGATCTGTATGGCTATGTAGTCGAAATGATGCCATTGGCAATGTTGCAGTGATGATCGCTGCTGCGGGTGTATTAGGTAGTGGGCAAGCATGGCCAGATCTTTTAGTAGCAACCATCATGGGCCTATTAGCCACCAGCTCGGGTATCAGTGTCATAAAACAAGCAAGACTGGAAATAAAGTCTCAAGCGACCAACGCTTGTCCATAATTACCATTTAGGTAGTTCACGTTCAGCTGACTAGGTTATATCCCCACAAACCTAGTCAGTTTAAATCCACAAACAGCGTTGTTATGCTCAAGCCTTAAAAAATTGTTTAACTATCCAGTAGGCTTTGTGTGAACGCACCTTCTTACCAACCCAATGGCCGTCAAAAACGGCTCGATACCGCAACTGACGCATTTCTCGATACGATCGTTGATTTTATCGTCTACCGAATTTTTCGTAAAAAGCCTGCGCAACTGAAGTTTGATGTTGCTCCAGAACAGTTCGATGCGTTAAAGCTGGCCTGCACTACTGAATGGGCTGAGCTGCTTAGAGAGCGAGAAAAAGCCAAAAAAGCCTGTGACCGTCATTTGCTAATAGGTTTTATCGCGTCCCTAGCCTGTGCAGTCATTTCTATTGTGGTATTTATTGGTGGTGGCCTCTTTTTAGCGATCATCCCTCTGTTAATTTCAGGATTCAAAGCAGCTAAATTCAAACAAGACTTTAATCACCATTTTGCTGAAAATTTACTTCCAAAAATCCTCGATCATCTAGACGGATTTCACTATGAGCGTCACGGAATTATCCCGCTGGACTCAGTCCGAGATAGCCGCATACTGCCACCCCATCAAGAAGATTTGACGATTCAAGAGGATTATCTCCGAACAGAGATTGGGGCTGTCACGGTGGAAATGGTGGAGTGCCAGTTAAACCGAATGAAAACTGATGCCAAAGGAAATACAAGGAAGAGTACCGAATTTAAAGGGGTGATCCTGAATATGACGCTGCCACACACCTTCCCTTCTCGTGTGATCTTGCAAGCAAATTGGGGGAAGGTACTCAGCTTTTTCCAACAGAAGCCTATGGATAAAGATCAGCGTATCACTATAGACAACAACCCCTTTGGTAAGGATTTTCATATTTATGCGGAAGATAAAGAGCATGCTAAGCAGATCCTGACACCAGACTTCTTACAAAATTACAAAAGGTTTAGTGATAAGCTGGACGTTGCAGGAACAGAGATGAGCCTGTTTGGTAATCAGTGTGTCATCCTGCTTCATCGCCCCAAAGATCTCTTTATGCCACCTAATCTTCACGGTGAAATCTGTGAAGAAACGGTACTTTATCCAATGTTACAAGAAATCGAGATGATCGAAGAGCTGACGGTTATTGCACTCGAGGCTAGCGGCGCTTAACCTTCCTAAATCCTGCATTCATATCAGCATAAAAAGCCCTTTTTGTTTGCTTCCAAAAGGGCTTTTTTAATCCTTTGCTACAACTTAAAAGACATCTACAAAGACATTACGTGGATAACCGGATAGAAAAAACTGACCGCTAGGGTAGAACGAACAATCAACATCACTTGATTGAAAAAGGCCTGCACGACAAAAGCAAAAACCCCCAATAACCCAAGGTAAGTGACTAACATATGCCCGGGGCTAAAATAGCCAAACCATTCCCTAAGCGTTGCTATCTGGGATAAACCAGATGCCAAACATAGCGTCGCTGACAAAATAATTACCATCTCCAGCTTCACGCCCCAGTTGAGATACTGAATCTCTTGTCGGCACCGATCATAAAGTAGATGCAGTGATGGCGGCTCTAAGGTAAAGGCGTAAACAATAGCAACAAAAATGGGTAATACAGAAAGTAAAAGTAGGTAAAACCCCACAACAACCATCGGTTCAGTAACAACTAATCTGAATAGATCGGCAGACCCCAACGTGACTAATAACGACATCAGCGCGATGTTATTGGCGTGAAAGAATAAGCGGGTGTAAAAGCCTTTGCAGGTCAGATTCAAGAAGCCATCAAAAAAGAGATAGCTCACTAACGCAGTTAAAACGATAACACCGAAGATATCTTGAAAGTGGAGGCTTGTTAGCATTTCAACACGCCTCCCGATAAAACGGCGGCGTGCGCAACCTAGCTACGCAGCAAGATAAACAATCAACAACGGATTGGACAGATCTGGCTTTCATGCTCATTCCTTTGAACACTTAAATTGTTAAATTCCTTTTGCCCTAGTTTGCCGCCAGCTGTTCATAAGATCAACACCTGTCGACAAACAAGCGGTAATTCATTCTCCGCCACCCAATATTTTTTGACTATAGTGAAGAGATGAAAGTGATTTGCCGCTGCCGTTCTGAGGTTACTCTGTTGTTACAACGCCCCTTAATTCACACACTGATGCTTACGGCTCTACTTTGCTTTAATACCGCAAAAGCTGAGGTCGAGACATTAGTTGTTGGCGCTGATTCTTGGCCTCCGTTCCGCTTTGTGACGCCTGAAACCGTGACTGGTATCGACCACGAGTTATGGAAGAAACTCTCTAAGCGAATCGGTTTTAAGGTCCACTACTTACGCTGCCCATGGAAACGCTGCCTGCGGATGATGAAGAATGGTCAGATCGACGCGATGAGTGGTTTAGCATGGCGCGAAGAAAGAGCCGAATACATTACCTACGCTGATCCTCACTACTACAGTTGCAGCACCCAACTCTATCTACCTCATGGTAAATCTCGCCGCATCAGCAAACATAGAGATATGCATGCAATGACCATTGGCATGGTTGGTGGCTCTGCTTATTACACCGAATTCGATCAGGATACGGATATCTATAAAAAAAGTGTGACCCAAGAAGCTGTATTGCCGAACCTATTGCTAGAGGGAAGAATTGATAGTTTTATCGGCACCGACTGCCAAGCAGATTATGAACTTGCGTCGCGCGGGTTAACGCCTCAAATAGATAAAGCAGTTTTTAAACCAGGGAACAAGGTCGATCTATTTGTCGGACTCTCTTCAAATTCACGATGGGCGCTGCGAAAACAAGAGTTTGATCAAGCCCTACAACAGCTACGCGAAGAAGATTTTGAAGGGAATGCTCTTAAATTAATCTCTCCATTCGCAGTTGAATAACATAATCTACTAAAATAAAACTTACCCCAGTTTTCTGTGGATAAGCGTGTATATTAATTTTGGACAACCGCTACAAAGCCTATAAATTCTGGCTTAGAGCGGTTTGTTTGTTTTTTAACCTTGTGAGTTAAGCTTTCAGTTATCGTCCATTAAATCAACACTTTAATTCAGAAAAGCCTCCCTTTTTTTCATCTTTTTCATAATTAATTTTCAAAGTCGTGCAATCAAAATACCTACTGATGCGTCTTTAAAGGCAGCTACACCTTAACGCCCCAAGAGCACCTGTCACTTCAAAGCAAATAACATAATTGCACCCCAGTTTTGTTGCTTAGCTTGGAAATGCTCAACGGGGCATTTTTTATATCTGCAAGGCTTATATAGATGAACAATACCCTTACTCACAATCGACAAAAAGACTACGATGAAGCTGCTCTATATTTACGCTTAGGTCTCGGTATTCTTTTTATTATTGGCGGCGTATCTAAACTCAGCCAGTTACTTTCCAGCACTAAACATGATGCCATCGTTGCTAATTACATGGGATCAACAGGCTATATTAATGAGCTTTTTCAACAATATCTGTTTACGGGTTTCTTGGGCGAGCTATTAACTCCATCTCTCTTTCTTACCTCACTTTCAGCTTTTGAGCTTATCTCTGGTATCGCCTTAGTCGTTGGCTTTTTAGTGAGACCTCTGGCACTTATTTATGCCTTCCTGCTTTGGAGCTTTGTATTCTCATTACCCGTCATGACGGTGCCTGACACTGAGATTGCGGTAAAAACCTATACCTCCCCGGCCATGTTTGTACAGATCAGAGATATCGCGCTTTCCGGCATGATGTTTGTGCTTTTTAATCTAGGTCCAGGCCGTTATAGCCTCGATCTTTTACATAATCAGCATGATTACAGCATGAGCTGGGAAGCTCTAGGCTTACTGCTGCGCCTCTCTATAGGTATCATGTTTTTAGTCAGCGGCAGCTTTGGCGCTTTCGCAAAAGTCCCTACCTTTGCTACGTGGCAACCTCTACTGTTACTTGCAGGCCTTATTATTCTATTTGCACCACCGTTATTGGTTAGAACAGCAGGCGCTGCAACCGTAGCTATTATGCTCTGGTATATGGGCTACAAGCTTAATTTTGATAAAAATCTAATCGCTAACCTAAATAGCTTTAAACGTGAATTTGCTTTCCTTGCTGCCGGTGTTGTTTTGATCCGTTTCGGCGGAGGTGAACGTTTTGCGTTTAACGATCTAATCATGCGCTTTAAAAATCCGTTGAAAATTCACTAGGAGGTTAAAAAAACCGTTACCGAATGAAACTCTTCAGATAATTAGTGTTCCAAATGGCTTAGCCAATAATTATCTGGATAGGCTGCCCATATTTTATGTTTGGGCAGCCACGGTACAACTTATAAATGCTAGACAAAAATAGGCTCAACCAACTTTATCGCTATGCTTTATCCCTCACTCGAAACGAGGATCAGGCATACGACCTACTCCAGCAGTGCGTAGAAAAATTTCTACGCAATAACTCTGCACAAATAAAGGAACCTGAAGCCTATATAAAACGCAGCATTCGTAACGCGTTTATTGATCAATGCCGCGGGGATAACAAACTACTTTCTTTAACCGATCTACCTGATGCAGTAGAAAAGATAAACCAAGCATCATCAGACTCTTTGGAAAACTTATTTATCCAACAACGTGATGTTGAACAGCTATTAAAGCTACTAAGCGCAGAAGAAAGCGAATTACTCTATCTATGGGCAATAGAAGAGTACAGCATGACAGAAATAGCTGAGATACAGGGAGTGCCGCGAGGTACCTTGCTGTCCAAAATGCACCGATTAAAAAAGCGAGTCCAACACGAGTTAACCGAAGAGCGATGGGATCTAAAGGAGGTGATGCAATGAAATCAACCGCGCCTAAAAACTTAAAATCAGCTCTCAAAGCGCACTACCAAGATCAATCATTGAGTGAAGATAAGTTAGCTCAGCTAATCTCTATACAAGAAGAACTTAGCAACCCATCGGATATCAATATTGAAGCACCGATAAATAACATCAGCTGGTTAGATCAATGTAAAACTTGGTTTAAACAACCTCAATTAATGGTTCCGGCATTGGCTTTAGCCTTCATTTTTATGGTTGTCAGTTTGATGCCTATGCCTATATCAGGCCCAAGTATTGTGAATGAAATTGCGGGCCATCATGAACAGCCAAGCGAAATATCTGTGTATACATCTTCTATAGATGAACTTGGACAACAACTAACCCAACTAAGCTTTAAGCTGATTTCATCAAGCAAACTTGGAAAAGATATGTGGCAGTTGATTGGCGGTAGTTACTGTTCAATTAATGGTGAAATTGCTGCTCAGTTGAAAGTGCGAAATATTGAAAATAATCAGATCTACACATTTTACCAAGCAGAATACCCAGAGGGCCTAACCTTAGAACAGGTTGATACTAAGAATATTATTAACAACCAAGGAACGGCTGTTACTCTATGGCAAGAAGGCGGTTTATTACTAGGTATTGCACACACCACAGAATAAACCACACCCATCATGCTTTCATCGCATAGTTTTAGCGGTAGAGCTTCTCCGCCCAGCGTGTTAGCCCAGCTGTCACGCTACCAAAGTGGTCACCGTCGACAACGTCTATATCACCCAATAAAGATGCAATTGCCTGCCGGACAGCAGGCGATTTTGTCGTACCACCAGTAACATATACCAGCTCAGGTGTGCAGCCCGCTTGTTTTATTACTTCACTCATCAGATCCACGATCTTCGCTACCGGGCGCTCTATTGCCGATTCATACACATCACGACTGATTGGCTGCGATAATTCCTTATCAAGGTAGCTTAGATCCGAAATAACTTGCTCCTGATCAGACAAAGAGATCTTTGCCAGCTCAGCGCTACGCACTAACTGATAGCTTTGCTTTTGCTCTTGCAGCTGAATTAAGCGCGCTACTTTTTCAGGCTCCGCTGCATCACGCTGCATTTGCTCCATCATTTCGATCGAAGCTAAGCTATTGAATTCGACCTGCGAGGGTATGTCATTTACAGATACGGCATTCCAATAGGATTGAGAGGGAATAGGTAGCCCATTTTTCAATTTCCCTCCCATGCCTAGAACTGGCGTTAGCCCGTAGTAAGCTAGGTGAATATCAAGGTCATTTCCCCCTACCCTAGCACCACTATGACCAAGAAAGTCAGCTGATCGTTCTGGCTTGTCTCGGTAGCTCGGGCCCATTTTGACAATAGAGCAGTCACTGGTACCACCACCGACATCGACAACTAAAACGACTTTGTCTTCCTCTAACCCCGCTTCAAAATCAATTCCGGCTGCTAAGGGCTCATACAGAAGCTCAACGTCGACAAAACCAGCCCTCTCTGCAGCACATTTCAAGATACGACAAGCTTGCTGATTAGCCTCTTCGCCACCACTGCCTTGGAAGTTAACCGGACGACCGATGACAGTTTGGGTAATCGTATCCCCCAGTGATTTTTCAGCCGCCTGCTTTATCTGGAACATCATAGCTGTGACAACATCTTCAAAAAATGCCAAATGCTGTGTTTGTAAGCCACTCGCTCCTAAAAAGGATTTTGGAGATTTAACAAAATAGCCCTCTTCTGGCAGATCGATATATTGTTCTATTGCTTCCTCACCAATAAACAGTGTCTGTTCATCGGATAAAACGCCAAGAGATAAACGAGACGCTGAAGCCTGTCTCAATTGAAGGCTGCGCTCTTTAAGATAAGTATCGCGAATTTTAGGATTACTAATTTGACGTGCAACCCCTTCGCAGATCAATTCGCGAGAGAGCGCATATAGAGTAGAAGGTACATATTTTTGCTGCTGATAAAGTGACAATAACTGCACACTATTATCTGCTTGAAGAACGCCCATGGCGCAATTTGAACTACCGTAATCAAAACCAGTAATCATGCTTTCGATCTTACATCTTCAGAAAAAAGGCCGCGCAAAGTAACACTTTTTAACGCCCTTGATAAGCACCAAATTCCTCTATAAATAATCCTCAAGTTAAGCATGCCACTTGTTAGAAAAGAACAATCGTTTTTTTGACTTTAAAGCCTTTGGATAACCTTAAGCGACAAAGGGCAAGAAGAGAGTAGGTACTTACATAACACGCCCAATACACTTGTGAACAAACTTCCAAAAATAGAGCGCTTATCGTTGATAAAGCCGCTTCCTAGTTTCTCCCCATAAACTGTGGATAAGCTTGTTAACTAATTATGGACATCCTCCATAAAGCCCATGAATACTGACTTACAGAGAACTGGTTATATTTCAACCTTGTAGAATAAGGATCAAATCGATCGGTAATATCAACATTTTTGTAAAATTTTTTCTTACTCAAAAAGCCTGTACAAAAATTAGCCAGTCAAGCCCTAACAGTAAAAAAATCCATCCACGCAAGCTGTGGATAAGACTGTTAGTTAATTCTGCGTATCCCTCTCAAAGCCCATTGTTACGGGGGTGTAAAAAACTGGTTGTTTTTTACACCATAAAAATTATTTTTCTTACTAATTGATTTTGCACAGCATAAACTCCTAGCTATATTAAATTTTTCCATAACAACGGGTATTGTTTTTCTGATGTCACTCACTCTTTTATCCCTGTTTATTCCTACCTTCTTTTTTGTCTCCATTACACCCGGAATGTGTATGACCTTGGCATTGAGTCTAGGTATCTCTATTGGCGTCAAACGTAGCTTGCATATGATGTGGGGAGAGTTAATTGGAGTTGGTTTGGTGGCCGCGTCCGCAGCTTTAGGTGTCGCGGCAATAATGCTGAACTACCCAGAAGTGTTCACTATTCTAAAGTGGGGCGGTGGCGCTTACCTTTGTTGGCTAGGTTATGAGATGTTTTGCTCTAGAGGCAAGCTAGTCATTACCGAACCTGGTGAACAAAAACAAGCAGTTTCAGGATTACAGTTAGCAACAAATGGTTTTCTTACTGCCGTTGCGAACCCAAAGGGCTGGGCATTTTTTGTCACCCTTTTGCCTCCCTTCATTGATGCCGATCTACCTATGGCGCCGCAATTAGCCATACTGGTTGCTTTGATTCTTTTGCTTGAATTCATTTGCCTGCTTATCTACGCCAGCGGCGGTAAACTACTAAAGCACCTTTTAATGGAACGCAACAACGTTCGCCTTATGAATCGAATCGCCGGAAGCCTAATGATTTTGGTTGGTTTGTGGTTAGCTTTAGGAAAGTAATAAAAAACCCCACCAGCTCAGCTGGCGGGGTCTGATTACGTTTCTTTAGAAGGGATGGACATAAGTCCTAGAAGCGTAAAAAGTTTTCGGCAGGACTCCTACAAGATCAAGCCTGCACTGATATATGATCATCAGAATTTAAACTTGGCACCCAACACAACCGAGCGACCTGGCTCATTCAAAGTAGTATCTGTTCCAAACTCATGTCCATAGGTTGAACGATCAGCATAAGTTTCATCGAACAGATTATTAACAGATAGACGTAGCGTCAGGTTGTTCAATGCTTGCGGAGTGTAAGCAACAAATGAATTAGCTACTGTATAGCTAGGAAAAGCCCCATCGACAGGAGATGTGCCATCATGCCCATCCATCGAGAAGTAGTGCTGCACGTCCGCACCAAAGTTGATATTGGCACTATCAATTGACTGTACAAAATCAGCTTTTAAAGATTTGCCAAGTGGAGTTCCGATATAATAAGCGTTTGTAGAGCCCTCAATTCCATTAATTTTAGTATCAACATCAATATAACTCAGTCTCACAAAGCCAGACTGCCACTCATATCGAGTATTAATCTCGAATCCATCTGACTCAACATCACTGTAAATATCTGGGCCACCGCCATATTCTTCATCTCGGATATCACTGATATCCGTTTTAAAGATTTTCGCGCCTATAGTTAAACCAGCCAGTGATGGGCTTAAACCTTCAGCATTCAATTCCATACCAATAAACCCGTTATCGGCTTTTGACTCCTTTAGACCTGCTGAATAATCCCAAGCCGCATTTGCTATATAAGGCTCGGTAATTTGCACACCACCGAATACATGTGAATATCCAGCGCTCGCAGTTACAAATTCTGTTAGATCATATTCAGCAGAAATGTTGCTGGATAAGCCACTGTTATCATGCTTAGAGCCATCTACACCTTCAAGTTCATGATCATCGTAACGAGCACCGAAGGAGATTCGAGCCCGATCACTGAGCGATAGTCGAGCTTGCGCAAATGCACCAATGTTCTTTGCTTTTTCTACTGGAAATTCATTAAAAGTCGGGAAAATACCCTTAGCTTTATCGTCGTAAAAATCGATACCGGCATCTACAGTACCGTCTTTCAGTACAAATTCATTAGCCAAAACGCCATTTATGCTTTCATACTCACCTGAGGTCGGGTAGCTACTGTTAACCCAGACTAATTCAGTTTCTGAGTGAGCAATTTTTACATAAGGGTTAATCAAACCTTTAGGGGCTTCGTTTTTAATCGCAAATACAAGCGTTTCACGCTTTAGTTCGTTGTTCTCCGACAAGAAGCCTCGATTGAAATTAGCTCTTTCTGGGCGATGCCCATCATCTTCTACTTTTTCGTAGGATAGCTTTGTACGGTAACCACTTTCATGCAGATAACCGACTTTAAATAAGCCTGATTTCATCGCTGTTTCAGAGCCTATGACATCATCACCATTACCGTCTTCGAAATCGTCACCAGACGCGCTCTTTACGTAACCGAGTATTTCAAAACCACCCGAGCGACCAAATAACGAGATATTTCTATCGAATGTATCACCGTTAGTGTTGTACTCAAGGCCGACAGAACCACCGAAATTGTCACCGTCTTCCAATAAGTCGGAGACATCTTTGGTCTCATAAACCAGTGAGCCACCCAACGCTCCAGGGCCTGCATCAGCAGGCGCAACACCGGCATCAACGCTCACAGCTTTTAACAGTTCAGGATCGATGATGTTCGTAGCTGAATGGTGAAATAATTTGTTATTTTGACGGGCACCATCAATGGTTACAGCTAAGTTTGTCTCTTCAACACCGTTGACGTATACCTTTTGTGACGCAGCTATTGAGCTTCCCACTTCAACACTTGGTGTATTTCTAAACACATCTTGAAGGTCGTTCGGATTTAGGCGCTGTAGTTCTTCCAGGCCAATACGAGTTTCACCAACGTCCGACGCCACACCCTCTACTTTAATTTTGTCCAAGCGCTCATAGCTTTTCTCGGAGTCTTCTTGAGCAGCAGCAATTTGGCTGGATACCGCATAACCAATCAGTAAAGACAATGAAGCACGTCTTTTGTTTTTCTGTGAAATCATGTAATTCCTACCTACATTAAACTTATCAAACTAAAGCTGAGAGTGAACATAGCCAAAATTTTGCACTGCCCCCCAGTAAGGGAGTTAGGCTTTCCAGAAGGGAATAAGAAGACCTATCGATCATCTCTAACTTTTTCGGTAGCTATTCTGAGGTTTTGGACGGACTTACAAATAAGTCACATGAAACGCATTAATAGTGCTTCAGTTAAAAACCAGTTCAGGGCAATTACTACTCAATTTAGAGCCTTACAAATGCAACAAATAATAACCATTTACAATTACGATTTATTATCAATAACTGTAAAATAATTGTCACAACGTTTACATTTGTTACGTACTGAAGGGTTTCTCAGGTGAAATATTGCGAGATCAGTAAGCTTATCGCTCCACTAGATAAAGGAATTAACCCCTGGAACTTTAGGTTACCCATAAGCACAGAGAGGGAGGAAAATTAGGTTCTATATGGAGGAATCCTGAGCTCAAAGAAAACTAAGATTCCCTCCACAATAATCAGCTAAAGAAATAACAAAGCGAGTTGAATTTATCTTATCCCCCCCTTATACCGGTAATATTATTCTTATCTGTAAACCACCACGGGCCAAATTTGACGCTTTAATTGAGCCAGAAACCGCCTCAATCTGCCTTTTAGCTAATGCCAACCCAAGCCCAAACCCTCCCGAGTCGGCACCTCGTGATTTTTCAACTCGATAAAATGGCTGAAAGATTTTGTCCAGCGATTCTTCAGGAACACCCGGTCCCTGATCACAAATTGTAAGTAAGTACTCATCATCCTTAATACTCAGTTGAATACTGACCTCTCCACCCTGAGGTGTATACCGTAGAGCATTGCGAATAACATTCTCTATCGACTGCCCAAGAATTCGGTGACTAGAGGAATCAAGTGGCGCGCTCTCAGGCATACAACTAACGAGCTTACGATCGGGATACTCGAAACGAGCATCATCAATGATGCTATCTAGTAGGTCCACCAGATCAAGATATTCACCTTTAATCTGAGGCTTCTCGGTATCCATCCAAGCAAGCGTCAAAGCATCTTCGGTCATTTCACGCATTTGCGCGACTTCACGCTGAATACGCTCGATATTTTCTGGGCAGTTCTTTTCACTGATACTGCTAAGCGCCATTTCGATACGCGTAATGGGTGTACGCAGTTCATGGGAAAGGTCGGCAATTAGCTGCCTTTGGGTAACGATCAACCCGCCCGTGTGTTCCGCCATAGTATCGAAAGTTCGGGCTAACGAAGCCAACTCATCATTACGTGCCCCAAGTGATTGACTCACGCGAGCATCATAATTCCCTTCGTTGAACTGCCGAGTCGCTTTTTCCAGTTTCTGAATGGGCGTTACTAAGTGTCGATATAGCATCAAACACACCAATGCCAAAACCACAAAAGGCAGAGCGATCTGTAACAACAATTGTGCAGGTTTTAAAAAACCACCCGGCCTCATACGTTGTGGCAACCGAACCAAAAAGTGCGTGTGACCATCAACAAATGGGAGTTCCATAATCGGGTTATAGGCATAGTAAAGGTGGATCATGTATTCGACATTTCGGCCAAGCCGCAGACTGCCAGTGTAATAGTCATCCATGTAGTTACCGGCCAGCAAGGTCAAATCAGATCCGGCAATCGCAACCCAAGTATCCTCGCGCTTTTCCAGATCTTCGATCCATTGATCAAGTAACTGCATTTCACCTGCTTTATAGATTGCCTCAGCTTCAGCTGCCCAAGACTTCATCTCTAACTGGTGCTTTTCGGCAATTAGGCTCATACGTTGTTCGGTATGATTCGCAAGCCAATCGATCGCTCCGTATAAAGCAACGGTACCTGCCACTAGAATAGCGAACAGTTTCCAAAACAAACGCCGTTTCATTTAAAGCAGTACCCTTCACCATGTACCGTTTCTAAAGCTGAGACATCAATACTTCGTTGCGAAAGTTTGCGCCTTATTCGACTCACGTGCATATCTAAACTACGGTCGTATCGGCTGTACTCTTTGTTAAGAACGGACTGGTAAAGGTGCGGTTTACTAAGCACTTCACCACTTTGTTTTACTAACGCCCATAACACTTTAAATTCGATAGGGGTGAGGACGACCTCTAGATCATCACGATGAACACGATTCTGTTTCCGGTCTAAGTGAAAGAAAGGTGTTTTAATCACATCTTGCTCGATCTGACTTTCAACCAAATATCGCGTACGACGCAAAATCGCTTCGATACGTAATAAGAGCTCAGTAATATTGAAAGGCTTAGCTAGGTAATCATCCGCACCATTGCTATAACCTGTAATGCGTTCCTCTTCCGCTCCACATGCAGTCAGCATCATCACAGGGGTTTCGCGCTTTTGCCTCAACTTACTGAGTAATGAAAAACCATCTAATCCCGGCAAAAGTACATCCAATAAGATGAGATCATAAGTTTTACTTAATGCGGAGACCAACCCCTGACGTCCTTCAAAACGTTGATCCGTTTCGTAACCCTGCTCTTCCAAGAGCGAGGTGATCTGATTATTCAACGTACGATCATCTTCAATAATTAAGATCTTCGCCATTGAAGCAATACCGTCAGCCATAGTTACTATCCAATTAAATGGTAATCAATTACATTTGCGAATGAAGTTTATTTCAGCACGTTCAAAAATGCAATTTCCTATAGCATTCCCTTAATCGGCTACTAAACTTATACAGCGAAGTCTCTTATGGGAGGAATAAGCATGTCCGTATCAGCCACACTTTGTAGCTTTCTAAAAAATAAGGGCTGCAGTTATGACACAATCAAACACGACTACTCTTTTACTTCTCTCGATAGTGCACATAGGGCTTCAATTCCCGTAACGCAGATGGCCAAAGCGGTTGTCATTCATCAGAAAAACAAGTTCACCCTTGCTGCAGTTCCTGCGATGAATAAGGTGATGTTACCTCAATTAGCGGCCATTACTGGCTCACCCGCAAGATTGGCCAAAGAAGCCGAAATAAAGCGTATTTTTGGAGATTGCGAAGAAGGTGCAATCCCTGCTATCGGCCAAGCCTACGGACTCGACGTAGTTTGGGATGACCGTTTAACAGAGGCTGATGATATCTACATCGAAGCAGGCGATCATCAAAACTTAATCCACCTGAAACGCCAGCAGTTCCAGAATTTAATGAAGAATAAACAACACGGTGAAATTAGCTGTGCACCTGAAGAGCTTTATGATCTAAGCCATTATTAAGCAATGAACATTCCTATATAAAACTTCTTGAATATAAGTATTAGAAGTTCGAATTTGGGTGCAAAAATATCCCATCTATTTTTCAATTCAAAGCTACAGTTATAAGTAGCTAGATGGATATAGAAAAAATTTGGCAAGGAGGATTTTCTTATCTTATTCGGGGGCATAGTTTATGTATCCCACTCAAATAAAATCCCTCGGAAGGCTTATCCTTTGCTGTTTAGTTTCCATTTTGTTGCTAGGTCTATCTACAGACGCACATTCTGGAAAAAACTTAAAAGGTAATGGCTTTCCCGCAGGCTTTCATTTTAATTTAAACCTATTGGGTAAAAAAACTCAGGCACCGGGGGTATTCAACTGTCCTAGTGATGCTGACTATCGCTGCCAAACAGACGATGACGGCTTTATCCCTTGTGATCCCAATACAGAAGAGTGTATCCAAGTAACCGATGATTCTAATGAGCAATTTTTTTGCCATGAAGGCTCATCTCAAAATGTAGTTTTTATTCCTCGCTACGATGAAAATACCAATGCTGATACCAGTGTTGCGATTCAATCAGGCAGTACAAAAGGAGGCAAAAACAAATCCCTTCCTCTCAAAGACTTAGATGGTGATGGAATCCCTGATCTGCAAGTCACAGATTGGTGTACCGAGTCATTCCCAGATAGTGATGGAGCTGATGGGGCTGTTGTAAGCCTTCCACCCTACGATTCTGGCTATGCTGTGTTTGCCCGCGTGACAGGGAAACCTTGTAACAATGTTAATGAAGCTGGCGAATGCGTAACCGGCACAATGTTTACCAACAACTTTGGGTTTATCAACGATGATCAAGGCAATGATCTACTTGCTTTGGGTTTTATCACTAAAGACGGGGAATGGAATAACTTTAATCTAGAACGTGAAAAAGACGGTACTAAAACTAAAGGCCCCGGAGGTAAAGGCGTAAAACCAGCCCAAGATATCAGTAGTGCTTTCACTTTTACGGGCTCAGTCTGTTACATCTCTCCCGGTGACCAAAGATATTTTTGCGGTGAAGAAATTACCGACTCCGAACTTCCTGAAAATAGCATAGATGCAGATAACGATGGAACGACCGACTACTGGTTACCTATAGAGCCTTGGTTCTGGGACGACCCAGATGACAACGGCGACGGCATAACTACTGTCGATGTAGGTGATAATGGTGAAGACGATTGGGCTGACGTTACAGCCAATATATTCTCAACAGTCATGTTATCTGGGACAACCACAGTTCAAGGCTGCGCAATTAACGCTTATTGCTATGACGAAGCTAATAATATCTATGGCCTTCTCACAAACTCTGATCAATTCGATGCATGTACGGCGATGATAGAAGCAGATATAGCCAGCGGAGCCGTTCCCGCGATCGGTTACTTTGAACAGTGGAGCGACCCTAACAAACTCGTAGTCGATGCCCCTACTGTTGGCACCTGTAAAAGTTGGGAAAATGAATGGATATTTAATATTGCGGATTTCGTAGAGTATATCTGGGGAATAGACAATAAAGGCTCATACAATATCCAAGTTAGATTCTATCCTTATGATGAAGTATGCGATCAATTACCAGGAGGTTGCAGTAACTGATTACCAACTCATAAAAAATAAAAAAGCCTGCTAATGCAGGCTTTTTTATTTTTTATGAAATAGATAATTATCATCTACCGCATTTTTTCCAGCCGCCTTTACACTCGCCATCACCACCATCAGAACCTCCATCTGAAGAAGTGACCTCCACGGAATTACTGAGTACCCAAGCTGATACGCCAGCACTGTTTCTAGCAAGAATCCTGTATACGTAAGTGCCGCTATCTAAACCAGAATCTGTATATGAAGTATCAGCCCCAGCAGGAGTTGCTACTGAGTTGAAACCACCCAGTTTACCGCGTCGATTTTGCTTACTACGCTCTATTGAATAACTGGTTACCGTTCCAACAGAAGGAGCACTCCATGTTAGATGTACAGCATTTGCATTGGAATCGAAGTTTGCTGAGAAATTCTCAGGGGAACCAGGTTTTGTTTCTGTCGGCTCAGCATCAATCGGTTCATTATCTCCAGCGTCAATAGCGCCTAATGCGTCATAAACTTGGATAAGACCATGGCCAAAAACACTATCCCAACCTGAGTCACCTAAATCCACTGCACTTGCTTCAAGCGCAGCCTGAACCTGATAGCGATCCAAGTTCCCATCCTTCGATAAAAGGATAGCTGCAGCCGCCGCGGCATGGGGGGCTGCCATTGATGTACCTTGAAATAGATAATATCCCCAAGTTCCCTGCCCTTGAGATAGATAGGTTTCTTGAACAACTCCATCACCATAACTGTCATTTGGAATGTGGAGGTTTTGAGATGTATTACCACCCGGAGCGACTAAATCTAATTTAGGGCCTTGATTTGAGTAGGGAGCAATACCATCAACATCCGTCGCTCCAACAGCTAAAGTTTCTGGGTGACTGGCAGGGTAACTTATCCCGTCTGTAGAACTGTCATTGCCAGATGCTACTACTATCGTCACACGGGTATCGGAATTAGTCAGGGTTGAATAGGATGGATAATTAACAAATTGCTCCAGTGCATACCCTGCAGGATAGCCAAGACTCATATTAATAACTTGAGCGCCGTTATTGATAGCCCAAGTTATACCCTCAGCAATATCTGCATCCGTCCCGGAACCGTTGTCATCCAAGACTTTTACCGGAAGGATACAGGCTCCATGAGCTAACCCTGCTACACCAACCCCGTTATTTGTACTCTGAGCAACCGTGCCGCTAACATGGGTTCCGTGCCCGTCGCCATCTGCCACATTGGAACTACCATCAATCGCATTATACCCAGGTAAAACACAATCTATTCCGTCTGGGCCACCTGACTGTAAGCCGGTATCTAAAACGGCAACATTCACACCAGCACCATCATAAAGTGCCCACGCTTGTTCAGCCTGAACAGCACCAAAATGCCATTGGTAGCCATACAAAGGATCATTAGGAGCGAACTTTCTAGCAATATAGTTTCGACTGGCTTTACGCCCTTTGCTTCTTAACGCTAAGGTTTGTGCTAATTCTTTACCGGGAGACACTTTAAGGATGGTTAAATCTGCATTAGGAAGGTACTTAAGAACTTCATACCCTTCAGATGCAGAAACCTCACCTTTCACAACGACCTCTCCCGGTCGAAACTCAATCCCTGCTACAACAAAATTGGCTGCTAAAGAGCAACCCATAGCCACACAGAGAAGTTTTAATGGCGTTTTCATAACCACCCCACCTTGTCATTATCAAGTGATAAACAGATATCAGGCAGTGCAACTACAATTGGCTAAAAATCCGTGCCACCAAACTGACTACTCAGGAGCAAGCTTCTTTTGCTTAAAGTACAAACACTATAAGTCCCGACGCCTCTGTTAAGTTTAGTAAGCTATGTAGAGACTGCCAGTTAGCAAAATTCAAGAAAACTAAGAGAAAATGAGAGGGATTTATAAACTAGGCTGCGATTATGGAACACACCATCTGCAGATCAGAGAGTATTTAGTGCATCAACCATACGAAGATTTAATCGGCCTTGTTGATTTTTAGCATAGTCAACAGGCGCAATGGTTCTTTCAAACCGTTCAATGATTTCAACTAGGTTATAACCATTCTGGGGCGCAACTCGAAGAAGAGGGAGATTAACATCATGACAGATCTCTTCTAAGAAAAGATCTTGTTTCTTAAACTGCTTCTTATCGTAAGCATGGTCATCCAACTCGACAGCGCACACTACACGGTTGTTCGCGGGATCTGAAACAATGTAATCAAACTGACGATGACGAATCTTTTTCAATGCTTTTCGTTTTGCCCGATCCGATTTTTCAGGCAATGCTTCCAACACTTCATGCATAGGCACTTTACAGTGCACTTGATATTGTCCACCGACAGCTTTTTCCAAAACCGATGCAAACATACGCTCTGTATGTGAAAGAGAGGCATCTGGCGCTTTAGATTTTTTGGCACGAATAATCACGACTAAAAGCAGTATAAAAACAACTACTCCACTAGCAATATAAATCCATAATTTTTCGTCCACAATAACGCCCCACCCCGTTTGAAGGCGCAATATTACCGAGAGTGAAAGCGGAAAGCATCTGAATTTTATGATCTAAAATAATTTCAGTGCCAAAGTATAAAAAGCTACCCAAAGTAAGGTTTATAAGGCCTATCAAGAGAAAGGTTATTGAGAGCTACCCACCTGAGAGATGGTAGCTATTACTCAAGATATACGCCAAAAATCATTTATAGATATGATCAATATTCCTTATTTGAATCCGTCCGTTTACTATAAAGACATACTACTAGACTCAAAAATCTAGTCAGCGGCACACCATAAAGCATCACCTCGAATACTCCTGCCAAGTAAGATAGAGCCTGAGGTCTAACTCTAATCGGTGGTAATCAGCATCCATATGCTGACATAACTGATAGAACGCTTTGTTATGATCCAACTCTTTCAGATGTGCTAATTCGTGGACAACAATCATCCGCAAAAAAGCTTCAGGTAATTGTTTGAATCGCGTATCGATCAGGATCTCTTTTTTAGATTTAAGTTTATTCCCTTGGATACGAGATACGCGGCTATGGGTGCCTAAAGCATTCATTGCTGCAACTTTATCGCTGTATTGAACTTTGCTGACAGGTGCCGCTTTTCGCATATAGCGATTTTTCAGCTCCATAGTATATTCGTACAGCGCTTTATTGCTTTGAATCGAATGGGAATCTGGATATTTTTTCTGTAAAAGAGGCCCTAAAGTTTCATCTTGCAACATGGCTAAAGCTTGCTGCTTTAAAGACTCGGGATAATGATTAATATATTTTAGTACTGTCATAATGAAACGGGACCAGCTTGGCCGATCCCGCTAGAAATCAATTACAATTTACGGATCAGTAGCGTCATGCCTTCGCTGGCATAAACCTCGACTTTAGTTCCCGCTTCCAAATCATCTTCTGCAACAACCTTCCAAAAAGTATCACCGATCTGAATTCGACCTAAGCCATCTTCAACGTCATCAACTAATGTCAGTTTTCGTCCAATCAATTGCGCCGCTCGATCATTGATCATGCCTGCTTCATCATCATTGTTTTGGCAACGAAAGAATTTCCAGAAAATAACCGAAGCAATAACGGAGAAGAGCGCAAACAATAGGAATTGATGTTGCCAATCATTTAGCACACCAATCGCCATCAATGCAGCTACTGCAAAAGCAGATAATGAGACACCGATCATAAATCCCGCGGCACCTAAGGCTTCACCACCTAAAAGCACCAACGCTAGAATAATCCAATGCCAGTAAGTAATTGATTCGAGTAGTTCTAACATTTACGAACCTATCTTAGTTTCTTTTAACAGCTCGCTGATGCCAGCAACGGAGCCAATAACGCTACTTGCTTCTAGAGGCATCATCACGACTTTAGCATTTTCGCCTGCACCAATATTTTGCAGAGCTTCAGTATATTTTTGAGCAACAAAATAGTTCAGAGCTTGCGGGTTACCTTGTGAAATCGCTTCCGAAACCACTTTGGTTGCACGCGCTTCTGCCATTGCCAAACGCTCTCGCGCTTCCGCTTCTCTAAACGCTGCCTCTTTTTCACCTTCTGCAGTCAAAATGGCAGCTTGTTTTTCACCTTCAGCAACTTTGATCGCAGCTTCTCTTTCACCTTCTGCGGTTAAAATCGCAGCACGCTTTTCACGCTCAGCTTTCATCTGGTTTGCCATCGCTTCAACAAGATCAGCCGGAGGTGAGATATCACGAATTTCCACACGGGTAACTTTAACGCCCCATGGATCTGTCGCTTCATCAACTTTGCTTAACAGTTGGCTATTGATGTTATCTCGGTTGGATAACATCTCGTCTAGCTCCATCGAACCCAAAACCGCACGGATATTAGTCATTACCAAATTCTGCATCGCGCGATAAAGATCGTTAACTTCGTAACTCGCTTTAGATGCATCCAACACCTGATAGAAACAAACAGCATCAGTAGTTACTTGCGCGTTGTCAGAACTGATCACTTCTTGAGGGGGTACATCCAGTACTTGCTCCATCATATTTTGCTTAGCGCCAATCTGATCAACAAAAGGAATAATCAGATTCAAACCTGGTGTCAGAGTTTTGGTAAAACGCCCAAAACGTTCTGTTGTCCAGTTATACCCCTGAGGAACCATCTTGACCCCAGAAAAAATAAAAATTAATGCGAGAACAACCACTACCGCAGCGGTAATTTCAAACCCAAACATCACAATCTCCTTTAGTAAAGTTGGGAGGAGGTATTCATATTAATACTGATCGGGAAGAACTGAAATGGCTTAGATAAATTAAGCGTGAGGTAACGGCAAGCAATCAATAAGAAATATTAAACGCTTTTTGGGGGAAGAAAGAACAATCTGTAGAAAAAGGATTATTCCTCTTCTGCCTGTTCATGCTCTGCAAGGAAACCGCGAATAAAACGACGGACTTCACGTGCAGCACTCGTATCTAGCTCTTCACACAACGCAACAAAATCATCGCGCTCGACATCGTTAATGCGAATAACTAGTTGGCTATTTTTCTTTTTAGCCTTAGATTTCTTTTTTGACTTCATCATTTTTCAACTCTAAATCGTCAACTGACTGCAAGAATACAGCAATTATCCCCTTACCCCAACGTACATCTTAAGAATATCTTAGGTATATACAATTTAATTTCTATCAGCCTTAAAAGTTAACAAAAAACGAAAACTATAATCATTGAATATCAAAGGGATAAATGTATTTCTTTGATCCTAAACAACTCCGCTCTAGACAAAAGTAAACGATTGTTTAAAATCCAACCCCATCACTACAAAAATAAGGATATTTACCCATGAAAAAATTAGTAGCCATCGCATCACTTGCTCTTTTCAGCACTGTTGCTTCAGCTGACTGGACGCTAAGCCAACAAGATTCTGACTTCAGTTTCTCATCCATCAAAAAAGCCAAAGTGCTAGAAAACCACAGCTTTAAACAAATTAGCGGCGGCATCGATGCTGCTGGCAAAGCAACGCTAAATCTTGACCTTGCATCTGTAACTACAGGTATCGAGATCCGTGACGAGCGTATGCAAAATATGCTGTTCGAAACAGGCAAATTTGCTCAGGCCAACTTCATGGCTCAAGTGGATGTAAACCAAATTGAGAAACAAGCCGTTGGTTCCATCCAGCCGCAGACTATCACTGGCACATTAAGCCTTCACGGTGTTGAAAAAGAGATTACCGCTCAAGTGAATGTCGTTAAGCTAGCTGACAACAAAGTATTGGTTAGCACAGCTCAACCCATCACAATTAACGCTGCGGATTTTGCGCTAGATACTGGTGTAACTGCACTTAAAGAGATCGCAAAATTACCATCTATCTCTTTCGCAGTACCGGTTAGCTTTAACCTAGCTTTCACTAAGTAAAACACGCTTAAGGTTATTAAACCTAGGTACATTTACCTGGGTTTCTTTCTTTTCCAAGTTCCTTTGCGACGCTACGTTCTAAATCACCCCTTGTGATAAACTGCGGCCTGTAACTTTCGAATCAGTTTTGGGCCCGTATGAATATCTTCGAAACACCTTTCGGTCAATTCTCTCTTTCTCGTTATCCTCGTCGTAGAAATGAACAACTACGTGCGTGGGACGCTGCTGATGAGTACCTGTTAAATCAGATTGATCAGGAAGAGATCCTTGCAAACCCAAAACGCATCTTGATTATTAACGATCAATTTGGCGGTTTATCAATCGCATTAAATGACCAAGCGCCAACAGTGGTCAGCGATTCGTGGTTGGCTCATGCCGGTATAAAAAACAATGCTGCGGATAACGATATTGATGCAAAAGCCATAACCCTATGTAACAGTTTGGATTATCCAGCCGAAACATTTGACCTCGTGCTGATTAAAATTCCAAAAAGCTTAGCGATGCTGGAAGACCAACTAATCCGCTTGCGTCCTTTGTTAGCAGCAGAAACTAAAGTAATCGGCGGCGGGATGGTTAAATCTATTCATACCTCAACGCTAAAACTGTTCGAAAAGTATTTAGGCCCTACAACAACCTCGTTGGCAAAGAAGAAAGCAAGACTGATATTTCCAGAGATCGATCTGAATCGACCGCAATTAGAATCGCCCTACCCATCCGATTATATATTGGAGAACACGCAGCATAAGATCATCAACCATGCTGGCGTATTTTCCCGAGATAGTTTGGATATCGGCACCCGCTTTTTCCTTCAACATCTAACTGATACAGATACATTCGAGGATATAATTGATCTTGGCTGCGGTAATGGCGTTGTAGGCTTAATTGCAGCAGAAAAGAATCCATCTGCGGCTGTTCACTTTGTGGATGAATCATTTATGGCTGTCGCTTCTGCCGAGGCTAATTTCAGAGAAGCCTTCGGCGACAGTCGAAACGCAACTTTCCAAGCAACCGATTGCCTAGCTGGTATTCAGAAGAATAGTTGTGACTTGGTGTTAAACAATCCACCTTTCCACCAGCAAAATGTGGTCGGAGATTTCATTGCTCAACAGATGTTCCGAGAATCTCATAAAGTCTTACGATCTGGTGGTGAGTTATGGGTAATCGGCAACCGTCATCTTGGCTACCATGTAGCACTCAAAAAGATTTTTAAAAATTGTGAGACTATCGCTAACAATAAGAAGTTTGTCATTTTGAAAGCGATTAAACGTTAACCTTATTTAAAACTCAGGGAAGTAATTCCCACAGTGAGGACACCTATGTTTATTGCATTATCCCTCCATATTTTAGCTGCCGTTATTTGGGTAGGCGGTATGTTTTTCGCCTATGTTTGTTTACGACCAGTTGCAGCCGAGCAACTTGAACCGCCTGCTCGGTTAGCACTCTGGCAGCAAGTATTTGCTCGTTTTTTTACCTGGGTATGGGCAGCAATTCTGCTTTTGATTATCAGTGGTCATAGCATGATTGCAATCTATGGTGGGTTTAAGAGCGTTGGTATGCATGTTCACATCATGCTACTGACCGGCTATACCATGATGGCGATATTTGGACATCTGTATTTCAGTCCGTATAAAAAACTGAGTCTGACGGTAAAAGAAAACCGATGGCCAGATGCCGCTGAACAGTTAAATAAGATCAGAAAGATTGTCGCGATTAATCTGACTTTAGGTTTGGCAACAGTAGTTGTTGCTAGTGGCGGAAAGTTTCTTTTCTAAAATAGTTCCTTTTCTAAAATAGGTTCTTCGAGCAAATTCAAGCAGAAGCACAGATAACCGTGCTTCTGCATTGTCTAAGCATTTGCTATTCCCAGAACTAGATTAGGCCTGAAGGCTCATGGGCATAGGTATATATTCACCTATTTCATCAGGTTCTGCATCAAGAACCGCTTCCCAACCTTCTTCGCCCGGTTTCATTTCATCAGGTAAGCCCCAAAGTTCACCGCACCAAAACGCAGCGATCCAGCGCTTGCCATAACGAACTTTATAAAATCCAGGTTCTCTATTCTCATTCACGATCCATCTCCTTTTTATTCTTATCAAGGCAGAATCCATCTTCTTCTAACCACAATGACGATACCCGTTTAATCAATCATCATAAGCAGTTTTATTTGGATCGCCCCAGAGAATTTACGAAGCTAACTCAAGTAAACAAACCTAAGTACAGCCGAAGCTCCTTTCTCTTATTTATTGTTTTTTATCTCTCTAACTTCTTATAAATATTTTGCGCATATAACGTAAAGTTAGAGTGTACACAAAATAACCAGACAATAAACGGGGTTTAGCCGAAGGTGTAATACTGAGAGGTCGGACAAAATGAAACAAACTGAATTTATTTCAGGCATTAAAAAAGACCACCTAAGTGATCTTTTTTAGCAAGATAAAAGCTGACAACTTTGAGGAAGGTGACATCAACCTCAGCAGCTAAATCAAATTTACTTTTTCTGGTCTTCGTTCATCAGGCCGCGAACTTTAATGAAAGCCCAAACCATTGCGACACTCATACCAGCGATCATTGCCAGACTAGGAACCAGAACTTCCATGCTATATACATCAACCATTACGACACCCTCACAAAATTTTTCGTATTGCTCGTAGTTACTGGTGGCTAGATTAACCCTTTAGAGATTAGGGGTTATTGATTTAGCTCAAGAAATGATCATTAGCGAAGATGAAAAATTTTACGTTTGTAATGATTAAGTTTGAAAAAGCTTATGAACTGATCCATAACTTAAATGGCGAGCCCCAGCATTAAGGGAGCTCCGGTAGTGCCGGAATAATAAAAATGCATAAGGCTCCGCCAAGACTCATAAGCTTGAGTCACCGATAACTGTTCAGGAGGTAAGCGTCATGCCTTATAAAACAGTTGCCTGGACCGCCGAGCAACTCAAAAAAATGAATTCAGAACCTTTTATGATCGATTTTCTGGATACATTTAAACTTGCCCCATTAACCTTAGCCAGCGATGAAGCCGTCGCTAATATGAATGCAGTTCTAGACTTAGTAGAAGCTCAAATAAGAAAGCCATAATCCTCTGTCCGCTCCAAAAATAAGGCAGGTCATTGTACCTGCCCTTTTTTTGCCTTTCTCAAATTCCCCCCTTTAAAAACAATAAGTTAAACATCAAAAGCATAATCATTTCGTCATAAAACATAAAACAACCAATCAAAAACAACTTTTGACGCTACAAATATAAATTTCAATCAATAAAATCGCGATTTCCCGTAAAAACTCTCATCTTCCACTCTTGATTTTATTCCTTATAAATCAATAAGTTACAAGACCCTCTTTCACTTAGGGCAAAAATTTAAATTTATTTATTTTTTCCTTTATTTTCAATGGCTTACACAACAAAAAACACCGAAATTTATTTGCGATAAATCCTTATTTAATATAGACTTATCAATATAGATAAAAGAAGTTTCATTAATGAGGAAATGAAGATGCAAGAAAAGGAAGTGAAGTTACTTTTTAAAGCAGGCGTATTTGATTCTTGCCAAGCGATCCCTATCTCTATGGCGCGCGGATGGACTTTAAAATTTGTGACCAAACAGGACGAAATCATCACGCTAGATCTGCAACGATCTAAATCAGAACGTGAGTTTAAGAGTCTTGATGGCGCTGCTGCGGTAGCAAAGCGGATTGGGTTTGAATGGTTAAAAGTTCAGATCGGTGATCTTGAGTGGCAGGAAAAGGTTAAGTAACAGGCATAAAAAAACCGCTTCAAACTGAAACGGCTTTTACTGTGAAATGCATTAAACGTTATTTATCTAATGCATCTTTAATCTTTTTGTCGGTCTGATATTGGCTCAATGCATACACAGACCAGATTGCTGCTGGTATCCAGCCCACTAAGGTAATCTGTAAAATAAGGCAGACAATTCCAGCTATCGGGCGACCGATCGTAAAAAATTGTAGCCAAGGAATTAACAAAGCAAGTAACAAACGCATCTTTTATCTCCTTAGAATGCGGGAGTGGAGTACAGCAAACCATTAAGCATAATGAGTTATGCCTTAATCGAAGCTGACCCTTAAAGCTCTACACGGCCGGCAGATAGCTCGTCTTCTGTCGGCTCCCGCACTTCGATTACTTCAACAGCATAGTTCAATTCAAGCCCAGCAAAAGGATGGTTCGCATCCACTGTCACTTCATCAGCATCAATCTTGGTGATGCCTACTAGCTGCAATTCACCTTTATCATCTTCCATCTGGCACACCATGCCGACTTCCAACTGATCAAAGCCAGCAAAGGATTCACGACTAATTAGCTGCACCTTAGCTTCATCACGCTGACCATAGCCCTGCTCAGGTGATAGGGTAATTTCAAACTTATCCCCAACTTCACGACCTTCTAACGCCGCTTCTAGGCCAGGCACAATGTTTTTATGGCCATGTAGATACGGAAGGGCCTCTCTATCACGAGAGTCGTCCAACACATCACCAGCATTGTTTTTTAACGCGTAGTGAAAAGACACTACCTTGTTGTTTTCTACTTTCATTTATCTCTCCGATTAAACCGCTAGTCTTTGCGACATCCAGCGGCCTAAAGCTTCTATCTCTTCAATCGCTACTTCATGACCGATTGGATACGCATTCCAACTCGGCTGATAATTCATATTTTCTAGGTTGGCATAAGCTTGCTCACCTAATTGAACAGGTACAACCTGATCTACCGTACCGTGAGCAACCCAGATAGGCAGTTCCTTATTGGCATCAGTGCGAGACGCTTCGATCTCTTCTTCTGTTGCCATGTAAGTAGACAGAGCAACTAGCCCCGCCAAAGGTTCAGCGAAGGTTAGCGCTGTTTGGTAAGCAACGGCACCGCCTTGAGAGAAACCTACCAACAGGATTTTATCCGCTGGAATACCCTGAGCAATCTGCTCATTCACCAAGTTAGCAATTCGCTGACTGGATTTAAGCAGTGAAGCTTTATCAACCTTACGGTCAATATTCATCTCTAAAATGTCATACCAAGCACGCATCTCCATGCCACCATTGACGGTAACAGGCATTATCTCAGCATGAGGGAAAAGAAACCTCACATTGAGGTTCTCTGGAAGACGCAGGTAAGGAACAATAGGCTGAAAATCAAAACCATCAGCACCTAGGCCATGCAACCAGATCACACAGGCTGAAGCTTCGCCTTGAGGCTCTACACTAACTAAGGTTTGCTCTGTTTCTTGGCTCACGGCTGCAACCTCTCAATCTGCCACGCTTGATCAACTAAATTGAACTGGAAGCGATCATGTAAACGGCTCTCTCGGCCCTGCCAAAACTCAAAACGTGTAGGTCTGAGAATATAACCGCCCCATTCTGGTGGATGAGGAATATCGCCTTCTGGGTATTGATCAGCAAGGTCCTGCACCGCTTGTTCCAAAGCTTCACGGTTTTCTACAGGGTGACTTTGGCAAGACGCAGCCGCACTCAAACGGCTACCTAACGGGCGCGCATTAAAATACTGTTTACCCTGTTCAGGACTCAATTTTTCTACCTGACCACGAATACGCACCTGACGCTCTAAGCCATACCAATAAAACATGATTTCGGCTTGAGGGTTTTCAGACAGGTCATCCCCTTTCTGACTACGGTAATCGGTATACCAAGCAAAGCCCTGCTCATCGAAATGCTTAAGTAATACGATCCTTGCAGCAGGCATTCCATCTTTAGAAGCTGTGGCCAATGTCATCGACGTCGCATCATCTGGAGACACCTCCAGTGCATCATCCATCCACTTGGCAAACTGTGCGACAGGATCTTTGATCAGATCTTCACGTCGCAGAGGCTGCGCCAGATATTCACGGCGTTCAGCCGTTAGGTCGCCTTTATTCGTCATACAAGTCTCTTGCAAGAAAGGTTAATCAAGAAATGTGCTGCAACTATAGCACTAATCAAGGTCGCAAAAATACGTTTAGGCCACTACCTAAATTTTGCTACAACACCCATCACATCAGCTCTATAGCTTTCCCCAAACAACATCAGGTGGTTTAACAAATGCCATAAGTTGTACAATGGAAATCGCTCTTTCCACCCAGACTGCAGTGGCGCTACTTCCTGATAGGCGCTATACAAGTCCGAGCTAAAACCGCCAAAGAGATCCGTCATCGCAAGGTCGGCCTCAGGCCACCCCCAATAGACCGCAGGGTCCATTAGAACTGGCTTACCTTGACTGTCGGCAATAACATTTCCCACCCATAGATCGCCATGCAATAAAGCGGGACCCTGATCTGGAACTAATTGTTTTAGCCGTTTATTGATCGATTCAATACCCTCAATGATCTCTGTATCAATGAGGCCACGGTCATAACAGAGGCGCGCCAAGTATCCGAAACGGTGCTCAGCATAAAACTCAAAGCCATCGTAGAGCTGCGAATTCGGCTGTTCGGTTGGACCACAGAAGGTGTTTTGAGTGAAACCAAAGGAAGGCACAGACATCTGATGCAAGTGAGCCAACTGCCGCCCTAGGAGCTGGTCAAAGTCTTCTGACCTGGGGGATTGCTCAATAAACTCTAAGATCAATCCATCCCGATCAAACCGGATAACCTTTGGTGTGGATAGCTGTGTACAAGCAGATAAAGCCTTTAGCCCTGCAGCTTCAGCCTTGAACATTCTTTCATTTGCGTGACTAACAGACTTTACGAAGAGCTGCTGACCATCACTCAGCAGCACGCGTTTAGCCGCAGCAATACAGCCACCGGAGAGACTCTCTTCACGAACGATTCTTAGCCCTTGCTGTTCAACCCAGCTCTGCAAACTTTTCACTGTCTCACAGACTCCTCTTGAATCGGCTGTCCCTATACCTTTATAGTTTTAAGAACTTTACTACGCATCAATAAGGGATCCCATGCGTCTGTTGCTACTTTCTATGGTCCTTATCTTTACAGCTGGTTGTATGGATAAAAATGCCAAACCGTTTGACGTTAAAAACCTAGCCAAGTCCGATATCGATATGGTTGCGGATATCAATCTAAAGACATTGCGCAAACTGAGTCGTGAGCTAACCATCAAGCTTTATAAACGTAACCCTAAAGAGCTGCAAAAAGTCCCAGGCATGACTGTCGAGAAGCGTTTAGAACAACTATTCCCAATCACTCGTTTAGCTGATGGATTCCCAGAACTTGGCCAGAAAGATGGTGCCGACGCAGTGCCTTTAGCATTTTCTGAAAACTATCAAGGTGATCGTGTATTTGCCCTGATGGCAGGTGTTACAGGCATGCTAGACAAAGCCTACAACGGCAAGAAAGAGATCTTTATTCTGGATGAATTAGATCAACAGAAACTCTACAACTCTGCTCGTAATTTAGAATCTGTGGCTTGGCACCTGAATAACCGCAAAGACCCCCAAGGAAACTTGTACATTCTAAGTAATGGTATTTCAGAAGAAGGGATTACTAATTACAGCTACGAACGCATTTTGGGCAAGCTGATTGGCACGCAGGATTTGATGGCGGATGTAATTGCAGATAAAACAAACCGCACCATAAACCGTGTTGTTCATGGTGCGGCTTCAATGACGTTCTTCCCTATCTAATCTGAGACTAGATCAAGAAGGGGACTAGGAACAGAAGATTAGCCTTGTTCCATCTGTTTGATAAAGCGATCCGAGTCTGCGATCGCTTTTTCCATATCTCTAACTAACAGATCAATATTGCTTTTGATCCCGCGATATTCCGCTTTCAGGGAGCCTATCGCTTGAGCATTAAGGTTATGTTTTAGGAATAGAACATTGTCCTGTAGCGCGCTTAACACTGGCGGCATACGTTTTTTGGCGCGCTTAAGGGAGCGAAGTAACTCAGCGTAACGGACTTTAGTACTGCGCAGTTTAGCTGCACTTTGATCTCTTAATTTGCGGTTAGAGTACTTTGTCAGCTCCTCTTCCCACTCCTCAAATAGATCTTCAGAAACCTGCTCTACTTTTTTGATACGCGCCGTAACATCCTCTGCCGCTGCAACGCTGTCATCGTACTCAGCTTGTAGGCGGTTATAGACTGCATCCAGCTCACCGCCATCAAAGCTCACGACAGAACGAAACTGTTCCAATGCGTCCTTAAACTGCGCTTGCGCATCTTCTTGAGACTCACGTGCGTCTTCCACACGATCAACTAAGATATCGCGCTTATGGATACCCACCTGCTCCATCGCAGAGTAATACGCGCTCTGACAGCCAACTAACGCAACCATCAGGATCGATAAAAAGCCTAACTTAACTTTGGAAATCATTTCTGTCCTTAACCACAACTCTGTAGAGGGTTATTAATCATAATCTCAGCGATCTTATGATTGTTATTGAGGCATAGAGTGACGTCTGCCCTTTGTGGCATCTCTTCTAACATGTGACGAGTCAGTCGCTCATAATGCTGTATAAAGCTCTTAATCTGCTCTTCATCCATGATGCGCAGATGCTCTGTTGGCTGCTGCGTGTCGTAGATGTATTTCACTCGCTCGGCGAGCTTTTTCTCTTGCAGAGAACGCCATTCAAATACTGCATCCATGCTCGGTACTTTCAACATCACCAAGACATCCAGCATGGAGTACAGAGCCTGATAAGGGCCACCCAACTGAGTATTCACGTAATCACGCCACTCTCCGTTAGGGTCCTTTTCCTGCTCTAATTCGTTGATCGCTTCCACCAGCTCGTCTGGCTTTTGCGGGTCTGCACCTACACACCACCCCTCCAGCACGATGACATCCGCAGGCCCAACCCACTCCTGCCATACCGACGCCTGACAGCGATCATCCGTCGATTTATCGAACACAGGGATTTTGGTTACACTCTCATCGGTACTGTTCTTAAGAGAGTTTAGGATTTCGATACCTAGATCTACATCATGCGTACCTGGCACGCCACGGGTACGAAGCAGAGGATGGATTGTTTCAGAAAGCTCAACACGCTCATTGTAGGTTTTGTAGAGATCGTCGATAGAGAAACCAACAACCTTTAAACCAAACCCTTCGGTCAGAATGACTTCTAACAGATTGAATAGTGTCGATTTACCAGCACCTTGAGCACCATTGATACCGATAACTAAAGGGCCATCTTTTTGGCGTTTGCGACAAGTAATCCACGCACCTAGAGGTACATAGATTGCCTCAAACATGTCCACCAGACCGATATCTACTTTCAACGATTCCAATGTCGAAGCAAAAGCCTTCTCTACCGCAGCAACAGCATCCTCACGCTCACGGTAACTCAAACACAACTGATCTTGGGGCCAGCGAGTTATTACGCCCATAGATAGTTCCTCTACGATTAATCTTTACGGTGTTCACGTAACCAGTTTTGTACTTGATGAATCTGCTCAGATTCCATCAAGGATGGCACGTGAGGGATACCCGGAATGGAGATTAGCTCTAGTTTATCGTTTGCCTGCATCTTACGCACGGTTTCTTCCTGCAAGACATCCGATTCTTCGCCCCAAATTAGTAACTGCGGGATATTAATCGCCGACCATACCGGCCATAAATCCACACTCTCTGATGAAGCATCCGCAGTAGCTTGCGCAATGGCGGGGTCGTAATGAAGATGATAAACCTCATTTTCATCCAAACGCGAACCATGCTTAGCAAGGTGGTGCCACTGTCGGTCAGTCAGATGCTTAAAGGATTCATAGGTATCGCGCATATAGGCTTCAACCTCAGAGAGAGACTGAAACTGCTTATCGCCAAGATACTCAGAGATACGTTTAAGGGAGCTTGCAGGCACAAACGCCCCTATATCATTGAGCACTAGATGCTTGATTGGCGAGTTAGGCAGAGCGGCTAAGCACATGCCGATAATCCCGCCCATAGAGGTACCGACCCAGTCCACTTTATCTACATTTAAACGCGCTAAAAGCGCTGTAATATCATTAAGATACTGAGGTATTCCATACACCTGCCCGGCAGGAAGCCATTCACTTTCACCACGCCCAACAATATCAGGACAGATCACACGATAATCGCGAGACAAAGCCAAGGCTAGCTCATCAAAGTCGCGGCTATTACGTGCTAAACCATGCACACAGACGATCACCCGATCGTTCTCTGCACTTCCCCATTCGTGATACACCATCTGATGAAATCCAACAGGGTTTAAACAACGTATGCTATCCGTATGCATAGGGCCTCCTGATTTAAGCAATTTCAATAAGTTAGCATGCACACTAAAATTGTAAAGAAACGCAACAATTACTGAACCTGTAGATCATATTCAGCTACTATGTTCCTAAGTCACATTTCCACCTGAGCAATGGAAAATAATATGAGCAGCACTACCTCATCTAGTTCATCTATTTGGATTAGGCGATTGATCCCTCTGATTATCTTTGCCTTCGCCTGCGGGGTCTTCTATTTCCTTAAAAGTACCAAACCTCAGGCTCCTTCGAAAAAGATCGAAGAGAAAGTATGGAGCGTAAAAACCATCTCGGCAGAACCCAGTATCCACCAGCCTAACCTCGTTCTATACGGCAAAGTCGAATCTCCACGCATGACCCATATCACCGCGGCTGTCACAGCTTTTGTCGAGGCGGTAGATACCGATGAAGGTAAAAACATCGCCTTGAATGAAGCACTCATTCAGCTCGACAGCAGTGATGCTCAACTGCTAGTCGCGCAACGCCAAGCTGATGTCGATAGTTTTAAAGCACAGATTGATGCCGAAAAAATACGTTATCAAACTGATCAGAAATCATTAGCGATTGAACAAAAGCTACAGCAATTAAGCCTTAAAGCAGTTACTCGCTACCAAAACCTGATCAAACGTAAAGTAAGCAGTCAGGATCAACTTGATAGTGCACGTAGTGCATACCACCAGCAGACCCTAGCAGTCACTCAACGGGAACAAGCCATTGCTGATCACCCCAACCGTTTAGCTCAGCTAGAGTCACAATTAAAACGCGCCACAAGCCTTTTAGATGCGGCAATATTGGACCTTGATCGCACCGCCATTAAGGCACCGTTTATAGGCCGGGTTGCACGCTTACATGTAGCGCCTGGGAATCGCGTTCGTGCCGGTGATCCACTGCTAGATCTATATAGTACCGATCGTTTAGAAGTGCGTGCTCAAATCCCTAATAGAGTATTAGCTAACCTTCGCAATCGAGAAATAAACTCCGTCATTCAAGCTACCGCTCAGTTGGATGGAGAGACGCTAAAGCTAGAACTTGATCGCATCGCTGCCGAAGTTGATGGTGGTCGTGCCGGTGTTGACGCCCTCTTCAAAATCACCGACAAGCAAAATGTGCCTGAACCTGGCCGCTCCTTAGCGATCGCCGTAGATCTACCTGCTGTAGAACAGACAATCGCGCTTCCACCTATGGCGCTTTATGGTTTAAACCGTATCTATCTGCTCAAAGATGGTCGTATGCAAGGACTCGACGTTGAACGTATTGGTGACAGTAGTGATCAACAAGGTAACCCTGTTGTGCTTATTCGCAGCCCTCAGCTTTTGAGTGGTGACCAGATCATTACAACTCAACTGCCGAATGCTATTTCTGGACTCAGAGTTAAAGACGTAAACGCGCCCGAGGTAGTCGCTGCAACTGGTGCGAAAGATGAATAACTACCAAGGCCCACTGCAGAACCTCACTGCTGTTTTCGCAAGTCATCGCGTTGCTGCCAATCTATTCATGCTGCTGATGATTTTGGCCGGTATTTGGGGCCTAAATAAACTCAACACACAGTTCTTCCCATCGTTCGAACGCGATGTGATTACAGTTTCCGTACCTTGGAGTGGCGCGGCTGCAGAGGATATTGAGAGTTCAATCGTATTGCCTGTTGAGGAATCGCTAAAATCCCTCACAGGCATCGAAACCTTATATTCAACTGCAATCCAAGGCTCAGCCTCGATTCGTATAGAGGTGGATGAAGACAGTGACGTTGATTACCTCTTAGATGAGGTAAAGCAGAAGATAGACAATGTCCGTAGCGAGCTACCCTCTGATATCAACGAGCCACTGGTACAACGTATCCTGCGCTATGAGCAGATCGCCAGCCTTATCCTTAGCTCTTCAAATGGCTCCATAGAAGAGCTTCGCCCTTTTGCACAGCGTTTTGAACAAGAGCTATTAGATCGAGGTATCAACAAAGTCGACTTTACCGGCTTACCGGAAAAACAGATTCAAATAGAACTACCGGCGGCCCAACTCAATGAGTTGGATATGACAATGATGCAGGTAGCCAATAGCATCCGCCTACGCAGTTTAGACCTGCCAGCAGGTACCGCCGCCAAGGGTGATGGTTCACGTCAGATCCGCAGTCTAAATCAGCAAAGAGATGTAGAAGGCTTCCGCCAACTGCCGATTATTACCGACAGTAATGGCCGATTAGTCAGACTTGGTGATATCGCTGATGTATCTCTAGGCACTAAAGACAATCAGGTTCTTTTAAAATACAAAGGCGAACCTGCGGTCATGATTCGCCTTCGTCGAACCGAAAATCAAGACACCCTAAAATCGGCGGATATTCTCAATAAATGGCTAGAGGAAACGCGTCCGACACTGCCATCAAACATCACTATGGTTACCTATGATGAGCGTTGGCAACCGGTTCAACAGCGTATCAATTTACTACTGAAAAACGGCTTAGGTGGCTTGATCCTAGTTATCGCCATTCTGTTTCTATTCCTAAATGCTCGCGTAGCGTTTTGGGTCACCATTGGTATCCCTGTCTCCTTTATGGCTACGCTAGCCATCCTTTATGGTATTGGCGGCACCATCAATATGATCAGCCTGTTTGGCTTGATCATGGCACTGGGGATAATCGTAGATGATGCTATTGTGGTCGGGGAAGACACGCTGACCCACGTGCAACGTGGCGAACCGGGTTTACAGGCCGCCATAGGCGGTGCGCATCGCATGCTGGCTCCGGTTATGGCCTCTTCCATGACGACCATCGCTGCCTTCTTGCCGCTACTTTTGATCGGTGGGCATATCGGCAGTATTCTTATCGATATCCCTACCGTGGTGATCTGTGTAATTCTGGCATCACTCGTTGAATGCTTCCTGATCTTGCCAGGGCACCTGCACCACAGCATCAAGAAAGCAGAGGACCTTCATCCGTCGAAGTTACGCATTCGTTTAGATGAAGGTTTTAACCGTTTTAAAGAGATCCACTTCCGTAAGCTAGTTAAATTCGCGATAAAATACCGCGGAGCAACCATTGCCAGCGCTTTTGCAGTTTTTATTATCGCCATAGGTTTGGTCTCTGGGGGACGAGTCAAGTTCACCTTTTTCCCAGCTGTTGAACGCGATGTAATGACCGCCAATGTTCAATTTGTTTCGGGTACTGACTTTGCAGAAGTTGAGCGCTTTGTTCAGCATCTGGACGAGACCTTAGCCGATGCCGATGAGGCCTTAGGCGGGGATAATATTAAAGTCGCTTTCCAGCGTTTGCGAAAAGCTTCTTTTTCCCGCACCACCTCATCAGGTAGCCGTGGTGATGAATTTGCATCGCTATTAGTAGAATTTAATCCGGGTGATTATCGTAAATATTCCACCTCTCAATTTAATAAAGAGTGGCGTAGCCGAATCCAAGTACCCGCAGGGGTAGAAAAATTTTCTATTGATGTCAGCACCAGCGGCCCACCTGGAAAGCCGATCGAGATAAAGCTATCTGGCACCGATATTCATGTACTTAAGCAAGCCTCTTTAGATCTTCAAGAGGTGCTAAAAGGCTATGTTGGCTTAAACAATATTGATGACGATCTCCCCTTCGGCAAATCGCAGCTGATCTACGCGCTAACACCTGCGGGGAAATCAGCAGGGATGACATTAGACAGCGTCGGCCGACAACTACGTACCGCCTTTGATGGTATGGAAGTGCAAAACTTCTATGATAATCGGGATGAAATTGAGGTCCGTATCCAACTGCCCAAAGAGGAACGCGATCGCCTTAGCAGCATAGAACAACTTCCAATCGTACTTCCTAACGGCGGTACAACACCGTTAAGCAATATTGTGACCTTTAGAGCACAACAAGGCTTAGATACTTTAACACGCGTGGATGGCAAACTTTCCATCAAAGTCACAGCTGATCTGGATGAAAGCGCAGCCAATGCTGATGAAATAATCGAAGACCTTAAAGCAGGCAAACTCGATAGCGTGTTAAGCCAATACGGCATCGAAGCCAGCTTTGAAGGTAAGAATAAGAGCCAACGTGAAACACTGGATGATATGAAGCTCGGGCTTCTCCTCGCCCTTGTTCTGATCTTTATAATTCTGGCTTGGGTTTTTGCTTCTTATAGTTGGCCAATTGCAGTGATGCTAGCTATCCCTCTAGGGCTGACCGGTGCGATCTTAGGCCATGGCATTATGGGCTTAAGTTTGACCATTCTGTCCCTATTCGGCTTCTTCGGCTTATCCGGTATCGTCATCAATGACTCTATCGTTTTGGTGACGTTCTATAAGCAATTAAGAAAACAGGGGCTGGCGATTGAAGAAGCAATAGAGGAAGCAGCCTGCCAACGTTTGCGTGCGGTACTGTTAACCTCGCTCACAACGATTGCAGGCCTAACACCGATTCTGTTTGAGACCTCCCTGCAAGCACAGTTCCTCATCCCAATGGCGGTATCCATCGTCTTTGGCTTGGCTTACGGCACATTGCTGATTCTTCTATTTGTGCCTGCAACATTGACCTATATCGAAAATATCCGTCAGTTTTTCGGTCTCAAAAGTCTAGATCTACCTGAAGAGCCTCGCAAAGAAACTAGCTCTCAAGTTACTAGTTAAGTTTGGATTTAATAAAGCTCTGCAAACTTTCCGCGGCTTGGTCATCAATACTCAAGATGGCTAAGCCGTAGCGCATACAATGCTGAGATTGGCGCTGGTTATAGACCACTCGGCATAAGCAATGTATCGGCTGATCATTTAGACCAAAATGGACATAAATCTCTAGGGGAGCTCCGACAATAGGCGGTTTCAACTGGTTCATATCAGGCCCACCTTCAACCAACATGCCCCCCAAACTGATGTTAATCAGAGCAACGTCGACCGAAACCCCATCTTGCGTGGAAAGCTCTGCAGGAATATTCGTATTGATACGCGGATATATTCGTCTTTCGGTAGTCATAAAACCCTACCTTTTTTGTGATATCCATCAGCATAGTTCGGTTTGATCATATCTTCATACCTATTCAGAGCCATAAACTGCCAAATACCGCCTAAAATCTACAAAAGGTTATATTTTAAGGCAAAAAATTAGGTCTTAATCCTAGTGCTGTTCTCAGGTATAATTTTGCGCCTAATTTTGCTTCATCTTTTCATTAGTGAGCCCCGACTTGGGCACTTAAAGGACCCGTATGAATCGCGATCTGAGTCTGTTACAGCCATACCCATTTGAAAAATTGACTGCGCTGAAAGCGGAAGTAACACCGCCTTCGGATAAAGAGCACATCGCACTTTCTATCGGCGAACCTAAACACCCGTCACCTCCATTCGTGGCGGAGTGCCTAATTAAAAACATGGACAAGCTGGCAAACTACCCTACAACTAAAGGTTTGCCAGAGCTACGCCAAGCAATTGCCGACTGGTGTACTCGTCGCTTTAGCCTGAATGAAAACACGCTAACGGCTGACGATCACGTGCTGCCTGTTAACGGTACACGTGAAGCGATCTTCGCTTTCACACAAGCAGCAGTTAACCGCGCGCCTGACGCATTAGTGGTATCTCCAAACCCGTTTTATCAGATCTATGAAGGTGCGGCGTACCTATCTGGCGCAGAGCCATATTACCTAAACTGCCTGCCAGAAAACGGTTTTATTCCTGATTACGACGCAGTACCAGAAGATGTGTGGCAGCGCTGCCAGCTATTATTCCTATGCTCCCCAAGCAACCCAACAGGTGCAGTAACTGATCTGGAAACATTGAAGAAGCTAATCGCGCTTTCTGACAAATACGATTTCATCGTTGCATCTGATGAATGTTACTCCGAGATCTACCTAGACGAAGAGAACGCGCCAGTAGGTCTTCTACAAGCATGCGCAG
Organism: Neptuniibacter sp. QD37_11; assembly: GCF_047778105.1. Classification (NCBI taxonomy): domain Bacteria; kingdom Pseudomonadati; phylum Pseudomonadota; class Gammaproteobacteria; order Oceanospirillales; family Oceanospirillaceae; genus Neptuniibacter; species Neptuniibacter sp. QD37_11. The sequence goes on from NZ_CP180552.1 coordinate 2,947,420, forward strand.
AGCTTGGCCGTGACGATTACAAAAACTGTATCGTTATGCACAGTCTGTCCAAGCGCTCTAACCTACCGGGTCTACGCTCAGGCTTTGTTGCAGGCGATGCAAAACTGCTACAACCGTTCCTGTCTTACCGTACATACCACGGTTGCTCTATGCCGATTCAGCATCAGCTAGCGTCTATTGCAGCATGGAACGATGAAGATCACGTACTCGATAACCGTGACCAGTACCGTCACAAGTTCGACAGCGTTATCCGTATCCTAGAGCCTGTAATGGAAGTTCAGCGCCCAGATGCGAGCTTCTACCTGTGGGTTAAAACACCGATTGCTGATGATAAGTTCGCACAAGGTTTGTTCGCCTCTCAAAACGTAACTGTACTTCCGGGTAGCTACCTATCTCGCGAAACCGATGGCACCCTTCCGGGTGCGGGTTTTGTACGCATGGCACTAGTTGCAACCGTTGAAGAGTGCGTAGAAGCAGCAAATCGTATCCGCGAATACGTCGAATCACTTTAAGGCCGGAGATTAATCCCCATATGATTACTATGTATGGCATTCCTAACTGCGACACAATCAAGAAAGCTAAAAAATGGCTGGAAGCGAACGGTGTAGATTACCAGTTCCACGATTACCGCAAAAACGGCCTAGAAGAAGCACAGTTGAAAGCTTGGATCGATGAGCTAGGTTGGGAACTACTGCTAAATAAGCGCGGTACTACATGGCGTCAGCAGCCAGACGAAGTAAAGAACAATATTAATGAAGCCTCTGCCATTGCGCTAATGCTGGAGCACCCAGCAATGATCAAGCGCCCCCTTCTGGATACCGGAAGTGAACGCAAAGTAGGTTTTAAAGATACAGAATACGCAGCGCTTTTCAGCTAAGCGCGCTGCAACAACGTAACGAATTTTAAATTTTATATTTCTGGAGAATATCATGGCGAATTTTGCATTCGGTTTGGGTGTAGGCACTAAGTCCTCTGCTGGCGAACTGCTAGAAGTTTATTACAACGCACCACTGCTGAACGCAGACGATGCGATGGTTAACGCTGTTGCTGAAAAAGTTGACTACACAGGTGGCAACGCTGCAATCGAAATCAAAGAAGCTCAGCTAAAAGATCTAGAAGCTGCATTCCTATCTGTAGGCGCTGAAGACCAAGCTGAGATCGTAGAGATCCTAGAAGGCACTCAACAGCCACTAGTACTGTGCATCCTTGAGTCTGACGAGAATCCAACAAGCACTGCAGAAGCTTACCTAAAGCTTTCTCTTCTTTCTCACCGTCTAGTTCAGCCACACGGTATCAACCTAACTGGTATCTTCGGTCTTCTACCAAACGTTGCTTGGACTAACGAAGGCGCTGTATCTCTAGACGACCTACCAAAGCGTCAGCTAGCTGCACGTGCTCAAGGCCGCATTCTAACAGTTAACTCTGTTGATAAGTTCCCGAAAATGACTGATTACGTTGTACCTGCTGGTATCCGTATCGGTGATGCTTCTCGTGTACGTCTAGGTGCTCACGTAGGTGAAGGCACTACTGTAATGCACGAAGGCTTCGTAAACTTCAACGCTGGTACACTTGGCGTAAGCATGATCGAAGGCCGTATCTCTGCAGGTGTTGTTGTAGGTAACGGTTCTGACCTAGGTGGTGGTTGCTCTACTATGGGTACACTATCTGGCGGTAACAACGTTGTGATCTCTGTTGGCGAAAACTGCCTACTAGGCGCAAACGCAGGTCTAGGTCTACCACTAGGCGATCGTTGTACGCTAGAAGCGGGTCTATACGTAACAGCTGGCTCTAAAGTAACGATCCTTGACGATCAGAACAACGAAGTTAGCACGGTTAAAGCTGCTGACCTTGCTGGCAAGCCAGACCTATTGTTCCGTCGTAACTCTCAGAACGGTCGCATCGAAGTTAAGACTAACAAGTCTGCGATTGAGTTGAACGAAGAGCTACACAAGCACAACTAAAAGCTGGCTCTAAGCTATTGCGCTTGCTTATTCAGCGTTGGAGCTTAGTTCGGAATGCTCATTTACTACATGTAAACTCTGCTTCCTCACTAAGCTCCGCCTCGACTAAGCAGCACTCATAACGCTTAGCTTCCAGCTTTAGCCTTTCTCCATATCACGCGTCATCCTAACGGAACCTCACTATGACTCAGCACCTCTCTCCAACAATTGAATTGGCCAAAGACCTAATCAGCCGCCGCTCTGTAACACCTGAAGACGCAGGCTGTCAGGATCTCATGATTGAACGCTTAGAGGCCCTAGGCTTCAAAATTGAGCGCCTTCAATTTGAAGAGGTATCTAACTTCTGGGCTCGCCGTGGCGATTCTGGTCCAGTTTTCTGCTTTGCAGGTCATACTGACGTTGTTCCTTCTGGCCCTGAAGAGCGCTGGGAGTTCCCACCATTCGAAGCGCATATCGAACAAGGTATGCTTTGCGGTCGTGGCGCAGCGGATATGAAAGGCAGCCTAGCGGCATTCATTACAGCACTAGAGCGTTTTGTAGAACACCACCCAGATCACGATGGCTCTATCGCGCTACTGATCACCAGTGACGAAGAAGGCCCATGGGTGAATGGTACGACTCGTGTAGTTGATCATCTTGAAGCACGTAACGAAAAGATCACTTGGTGTATCGTTGGCGAACCATCAAGTACTGAACACGTAGGCGATGTTATTAAAAACGGTCGTCGCGGCTCCCTTGGCGGTGCACTGACTATTCGCGGTGTTCAAGGTCACGTTGCCTACCCACACCTAGTAAAAAATCCAATTCACATGGCTGCACCTGCATTGGCAGAACTAGCGGCTGAAGTTTGGGATGAAGGTAACGATTTCTTCCCACCAACAAGCTTCCAGATCTCTAATATCAATGGGGGTACAGGCGTAACTAACGTTGTACCAGGTCATGTGGATATTATGTTCAACTTCCGCTTCTCTACCGAAGTAACGGCGGATGAACTAAAAACCCGTGTTCGCGATATCCTAGACAAGCACAATCTAGAGTGGGATATCGACTGGACGCTTTCTGGCAACCCATTCCTAACCGCTGAAGGCGATCTAGTTGAAGCATGCCAGCAATCGATCAAAGCTATTACAGGTCAGGACACTGAACTATCCACGTCTGGTGGTACTTCTGATGGCCGCTTTATCGCACCAACAGGCGCACAGGTGGTTGAGCTTGGCCCAATCAATGCGACTATCCACAAAGTGAACGAGCGCATCAGCTGCAAAGATCTAGATACCCTATCTGATCTTTACGAGAACGTTATGGCTCGCCTGCTGGTTAAGGACTAGTAATGCAACTCACTTGCCCTGTTTGTAAATCCTTGCTGGTACAGCAGGGCAAAAATATGCGCTGCGATAACAACCACAGTTTTGATGCAGCGCGGCAGGGCTATTGGAATCTATTATTGGCCCACAAAAAGCGCTCTAAAGATCCGGGTGACAATACAGAGATGGTACAAGCCCGCCGTCAGTTTTTAGATGGCGGCCACTACCAAGCACTCTCCGACCAGATCAATCAGCTTGCTTTAGACGAAATAAAAGGCACAGAGAACGCTCGCATTCTAGATATGGGCTGCGGTGAAGGTTACTACACAGACCGCCTCCACCAGCATCTGCTAGCCAACGGCCAATCTGTGGAGCTCACTGGCTTAGATATCTCCAAGCATGCGGTAAAAGCTGCTTGTGCTCGAACCAAAGAGATTCAATGGTTAGTCGCTTCTGGTGCTGATACACCAGTACCGAATCAGTCGCTCGACCTACAACTGGTGCTCTTCAGCCGCTTAATGCCTGAAGCACTGGCTAAGCCCATGAAAGTCGGCAGCAGTTTAATTGTTGCTTGGCCCGGTGCCGATCATCTGATCGAACTACGCAAACTGATCTACAGCGAGATTAGAGAGAGCCACTTCAATCCGGTTGATACGCTAAAAGAGCAGTTTGAGCTATCTAAACAAGTAACAGTGAACTACCAATTTTCACTCAATAGCTCAGAGCAGATCAGCACTTTATTGGCGATGACCCCGCACGGCCAGCGTCTCAAAGCTGAAGCCCAACAAAAAATCATCGACCAAGAACAGCTAGATCTCACCCTAGATGTGAATTTGGGCGTATTTACCCGCTTATGAAGCAAACCCTGAAACGCTGGCTAAAACATAGAGCCGACAACCCTCGCCAAAATTTAGTGATCTTTGGCATCGGCTTTGTTGCCTTCTTTGTCGGCGTACTTATCCTAGGCGCTGCCGAATTTGCATTGAAAAGCTCAGTAGCTCAAGAGATTCTTGCCCTGATTGGCTTGATCATCATAGTGGCAGGGATCATACTGGCGGCCATAGGTTATCTTAGCCTCAGCGTACTACGTATCATCCGTTTTATTAGCGACGACAAAAATGACTGACACCCGACACCCTGATATCGAAATCTACGTAAAGAATCGCTCTTTTGATTCAATCACTAATTGGCTTCAGTCACATGCAGACCAAATGGATATCATCTCCTCTAAAGGCAATATCCACGAGCTGAACCTTCGCTTCGGTGATCACTCCGTACCCGTCATGATCCACGAAAAAGTGGCCGGCAAAGCATGGGCTAGCGTATGGCTGAAATCAGATAAGAGCCCTTGGGCGCAAGACCTAGACTGCGCACATGCGGCATCCTCTGAGATGGACACACAAGTTCGAAGCATTGCTGGCGGCTGGAACGACGGCGATGATCCAGATGAATATTGGAAAGTAGAAGCGGGCGAAGCAGAAAAGATTCAGTGGCGTACTTAAACACCTGAATTAGTGACTAAATTAAGCTGCCGTACGGATCTGTGAACGGGAGCTTTCAATCTCATCGATCATCAACTGACCGGTCGACATCAACGCAACCTTAGCGTACTCATCTGACGATAATTGCTGCTGACGTGGCGTATTGCTATGGCTATGTAGATAGCCATTCACATAGGCAAAATCACCCACTAAACCGTCATGCACGGCCATATTCAATCGCTCTACAACCTGACTATCATGTAACTCATTTGGATCAGGGTATTTGGACTGGGTTTCCGGTAAACGAAACTCTGCATCCGACGCAGCAGGCACAGCATCTGGCTTCATCAACTGCTGGTTAGAATGAATCAAACTCAGCAGCATAGAGAACTGCGCACCACTACCACTCTGAACCGCTTGGCTCAGATTGGAGGTATAGCCCTCTATTCGAGTTTGAATCTGTTCTGTACGCATAAAGCCTATCTACAACCGGAATTAACAATCTAGTGTTGAAACTAGTGACGACTGTATCGGCAAAACGCTAAACTTCTTTACTGAAAATCACAGAAAAAATTAGAGAAAAACCACCATGGGAAGATGGCGCCCACCACAACCTCGCAGTTCTAAATACATTACAGCCGAAGGCTATAAAGAGCTGAACGACGAGCTGAAATATCTTTGGAAGGTAAAACGTCCTGAAATTACCCAATCGGTAAAGGAAGCTGCCGCTCAAGGGGACCGCTCCGAGAACGCAGAATATATCTACGGCAAAAAGCAGCTGCGCGAAATTGACCGCCGCGTTCGTTACCTTTCCAAACGCTTAGAAGATATGGTGGTAGTAGACCGCGCTCCAGCACCAGATAAACGCGATACCGTATTTTTCGGTGCTTGGGTTACGCTGTTAGATGAAGACGATGAAGAAAAACGCCACCGTATCGTCGGCCCTGATGAGATAGGCGCAGGCTCTGATTACATCTCTATGGATTCCCCCCTTGCAAAGTTATTGCTGAAAAAGCAGCTTGGCGAAGAAGTCTGTTTACAGAAACCTGATGGCAGCGAAGTTTGGTACGAGATAACTAAGATCGAGTACGCTTCATCTTGATCTAAAGCCTAAAGCGGCTCAGCCCACTCATCGCGCGTGATTTTAAACAATACGTGTTCGTACAGTGGGCTTTCCGATGGCACAGCAGGATGGTTGAAGTTTTCCCCTGTGTCCCGCAGACCCAAACGTGTCATTACCGCCTGAGAACGTAAGTTAGACACCGACGTAAACGACACCACCTCAGCAAGCTCCAACTCGACAAACGCAAACTCCAGCGCCTTCTTAGCCGCCTCAGTCGCGTAGCCCTTACTCCAAAACGCTTTACTCAACCGCCAGCCCACCTCAACACAAGGCGTAAAAGGCAGCTCTGTCAAAGGGCTATTCAAACCAACAAAGCCAATAAACTGGCCAGAAGCCTTCTCCTCAACAGCCCATAAACCCCAACCATTTACATCAATACGACGCTGCAGTTCAGTCGCCAATGCATCACTCTCCTCACGAGAAAGCGTACTTGGGAAATACCCCATCACATCAAAGTCGGAATTGATTTGCTCGAAGAATGGTTGGGCATCAGTATCTCGCCAAGAGCGCAGAAGAAGTCGTTCGGTAGATAGGATTTTCATGGTTACTTATGGTTTAAGAAAGCTAAGAAAATTTAGGATATCAGCTTACGGCACTTAGCGGTCATCAGATCAATTTAGGCTCTTGTAGTAGTAAAACTCTAACTTGCCATCTTCACTAAACCCACTTCTCAATATGCCCGAATACTCAATAGTTTTTGAGTTATAAACTCTTTTCCTGATTTCGCTTTCAATGGGATAATCGCTAAAAGAGACTGTTGAATTGGGGCCACATTTAATGAGATAAGTATCTATTCCCAACTGCACATTCTTAGCATCAGGATTTACTTTTACTTCTAAAATACCACCCCAGTTACTTTGAGCTCTTAAGTGGTCGGTTACAGTGATGATACGTGTTAATGAATCAGAGCTTATATCTTTAAGAAAGCGATCCAGCCATTTAGCATCGTCTTCGCAACTGCTCGTATAAGGAAGGTAGTGAGCTTCATAAGCTTGCTCATCGCTACATCCAATGGCAAGTAAGCTAAAAATAATGATTAATACCTTCTTAAAATACATAAAACCTTTTCCTCTATGAAAGGCTAATACAAAGTCACCTACCGACACTATTCAGACATTTTCATGTCATCATTCTGCATAATCAAATACTACCGAGTGAAGATCTTTGCTATTCGTATATAGAAATACATAGTTTTCATCATCACGTAGGACTGTAATAAAAACCTCTTCACCAAATGGCTCAGCTTTATATCTATCGATACGGTAGCGCGCACACTGAGTTTCACTTATTACTTCAAGCGTTTTAGATAGTTCAATGAACTCTTTAAAGAAGTAATCCGTAATGAGGCCATACTCTATTGAGTCTTTATGATTCCCATGTGCTCGGATGATAGATTCTGTTTTTCCCGTCTTGGAGATTTTAAACCCTGCTGGGAGATTAAATGCAAGACTTCCAGTTTGAACTCGAACGTAATCATGACCACCAGAGTATGGCAGAAAAGGTAAACAAGAAGCTTGAAGATGGGTGGTTAACAAGGAAAAGATTATCAGCAAACCATATTTCATTATCTCAGAAGCTCTACCTTGCTCTTATGCTGATTGATAATTCATGTGTCCAACTATGTATCAAGCAAACCATCTTGGCAATATTTGAGATGTCCGCTAATGGCACAAAGCAGAAGCTACAACCACACCAACGCTTTTTTCTAGGCGCAGCCGTCCTCTATCCACGCAGTGGCGTCCTTTCCTAGCAACTAGCAACTAGCAACTAGCAACTAGCAACTAGCAACTAGCAACTAGCAACTAAAACCTAGCCACTCTTATCCTGATACATCCGACTATCAGCCTGCTCCAGCCAATATTCAATCGCCTGATTACCCTGCAGCATCACACTACCAATACTGACACTTAGCTGATTTTCCTTAAGCCCCTGGCTAATTCGCTCAGCGATTTTATCTAAGTCGGCCTGCGTCTCAGCAGCAGCGAGCACGACGAACTCATCACCAGACATACGCGCAGAGATATCATTTTCTCTGATAGCGCCTCGGATAGCTTCTGCAAGGCGTTTAAGCGCCTGATCGCCCGAACTATGACCCTGTTGATCATTTATCCCTTTAAGATCATCTAGATCCAAATAGAGCAAACCTAGAGCCATTCCAGTGCGTTTAGCAAGTACCGAATAATGCGTAGCGACAGACATAAATCCACGACGGTTATAGAGCCCTGTTAGCTCATCTGTCATTGCCAGGTTGGAAATCTCTTCATACTGAGAAAGGAGACGCAGATCAGCCTCGATCAGATCTCTAAACTCACTCACCAAATCGATGTATTCAGCGCGGTAATCGGTGGATTCAAAATCCATAACACAGATGGTTCCAAACGGCTCACCCGATGGCCACTGCACCGGCAAACCTAGGTAGGAGCTAAAACCATCATTAGCAACTTCGGGGTTGGTATCCCAGGCAGAATCCTCTTGAGCATTTTTGACATATAGCTCATGCCCTTCTTGAACTACTTTTTTACAAAATATATTGGTGTCCGGCGTAATCTCTACCCCTGCAGGGTATGGATTCGATTCCTGATCGCTGGCAATCACTACCTGATAGCCTTTTGGGCGATACTGAACAATAAAGCCCGCAGGAGCCTGAAAGATACGCGCCATCACATCCACTGTTTTCTGCCACTTATCCAATGGCACCAGATCATCCTTTTCCTCGATTACCCACTGGTCGGGATGCAACATAAAACCCTCTAAAGAAACAGCTGTATAAAAACCACTCACTAACTTTAGCAGTTATTCAAGAAATAGAGTCAGAGCTGGATCAATAGTTCAGTAAATTTAGGATCAGAGGCTAGTGGCTAGTGGCTAGTGGCTAGTGACTATACAAGATTTTACGTTTGCGCAGGAATAGCTAATAAAGGTTTTTCAACAACTAGCGAGCAAAGCGATCTCTAGGCACAACCGTCCTCTAGCAGCGCAGCTGCGTCCTCTAGCCACGAAGTGGCGTCCTAAACGGCGAAGCCGTGCTGAATCTAAGGCATAAAAAAACCAGCTCAAGGCTGGATTCTTAAAGTGGTGGGTCGTATAGGATTACTAATGCCCTTCAGGCCAGCGTCGCAAGCTCCCTTTTATTTAAGGGAATAGTTCTCTACAGGCTTCGCCTTCCGAATCGAACCTTTAACGGTTCTCATCCTATACGACAGAAAGGCGAAACTATCTTGCTTATAGCAAGTGAAAAACTAAGTACAAATTAAGGAAAGTGGTGGGTCGTATAGGATTCGAACCTATGACCAATTGGTTAAAAGCCAACTGCTCTACCGACTGAGCTAACGACCCACATAAAATTGCGAAAGAATTTCGCTAAAGAAGTTTAAGAGTGGTGGGTCGTATAGGATTCGAACCTATGACCAATTGGTTAAAAGCCAACTGCTCTACCGACTGAGCTAACGACCCAACTCTTAAGATGGCTCCCTGAGCTGGACTCGAACCAGCGACCAATAGATTAACAGTCTACTGCTCTACCAACTGAGCTATCAGGGAACTGCTGTTCCAGTAAATGGCGGAGGGATAGGGATTCGAACCCTAGGGCCCTCTCGGACCGCTGGTTTTCAAGACCAGTGCTTTCGACCACTCAGCCATCCCTCCGCAGGAACGGCGCGTATATTATCGCAATGAGTTTTTGTGTCAACTAATTACGTACTGTTTTTGCAAAAAAACTGATTATTTTTCAAAGTTTTTTCAGTTTCTGGAAATTCGACTAAAGATTAACCAGAAACGATTAAAAAACAACCGGATAAACACGCCTCACCGGATTTCTACAAACTACATATTTGGATAATTTGGTCCGCCCATACCTTCTGGGACCACCCACTTAATATTTTGGGCCGGATCTTTAATATCGCAGGTCTTACAGTGTAGACAATTTTGCGAGTTTATTTGGAATCTTTGTCCCTGTTCATCCTCAACCACTTCATACACTCCCGCAGGACAATATCGCTGCGCAGGTTCAGCATAAGTCGATAGGTTTGAACCTAAAGGAATACTTTCATCCCTTAACTGAAGATGGCACGGCTGATCCTCTTCATGGTTGGTATTTGAGAGGAACACTGAACTGAGCTTATCAAAGCTGATTTCACCATCCGGTTTTGGATAGCTAATTTCTTTACACTCAGAGGCAGGTTTTAATTGCGCATAGTCAGCATGAGTATCATGCAGCGTCAATGGAATTTTGCCGCCAAAGATATTCTGGTCGATGTAGTTAAAGGCACCACCTAACAACGGACCAAACTTATGCATGGCAGGGCCAAAGTTACGTGAGCGGAATAATTCGTCATACAACCAAGAGGATTCAAACTTCTGTGCATAACAGCTCAGCTCTTTACCACCCTCGCCCGACTGAGTGAGCTCATCGAAAATTGCTTCTGCAGCCAGCATGCCCGACTTCATTGCAGTATGCGTACCCTTAATCTTCGAGAAGTTAAGCGTACCGGCATTACAACCTGCAATGATGCCACCCGGGAAGGTCATTTTAGGCAGGGCATTAAAGCCGCCTTTCGTGATCGCCCTAGCACCATAGGAGACGCGCTTACCGCCCTCTAGGTACTGTTTCAAAACTGGATGATGTTTCATGCGCTGAAACTCATCAAACGGGCTTAAATATGGATTGGAGTAGTTCAGATCGATAATCAAGCCAACAACCACTTGATTACCCTCGGTGTGATAGAGGAAGAAACCGCCACTCGCGCCATCACTCAATGGCCAGCCTGAACCATGCACAACTAAACCAGGCTTATGCTTATCAGGATCAATATCCCACAGTTCTTTTATACCCAAGCCATAATGTTGAGCATCGGCGTCTGCTGCCAGATCAAAGCGCTCGATAAGCTCTTTACCTAAATGCCCACGACAGCCTTCTGAGAACACCGTGTATTTAGCATGCAGCTCCATACCCGGCATATAACTATCTTTCTGCTCACCAGACTCAGTTAGACCCATATCCCCCGTCGCTACACCCTTAACGCTACCATCTTCATGGTAAAGAACTTCAGCTGCAGCAAAACCAGGGAAGATTTCCACACCAAGCTGCTCAGCCTGCTCTGCCAACCAACGACATAAGTTACCCAAGCTAACAATATAGTTACCATTATTATGCATCGTTTTAGGAACCAGCATGTTCGGCACTTGGGTGGCTTTTTCCTCATCTTTGAGCATATAGATCTGATCTTCGGTCACCGGCGTATTTAACGGCGCCCCCTGCTCTTTCCAATCAGGAAACAGCTCATCTAGAGCGCGAGATTCAATGACTGCGCCCGATAATATATGCGCCCCAACTTCAGAGCCTTTTTCTACCACACAAACCGTTAGTTCTTTTTCCGCTTCTTGAGCTTGCTGCATCAAACGGCAGGCTGTGGATAATCCAGCAGGACCTGCTCCAACAATGACTACATCAAACTCCATTGATTCACGCGCCATATCACTCATAACTCACCTCTCTCACCTATATGGCGTCTACTTAAAACTGCTCTTCAGAAAGCTGCATCACCGCATCACCACCCGCCATGACTGCGCTCAACAGACCTGACGTACGTGGTAGCAACTGCTCTACATAAAAGCGCGTCGATACAATTTTGCTTTCTAAAAATGGTTGATCGCTTTCAGGATCATTTAGCTTAGCTTGGGCAATACTGGCTGATTTAACCGATAACCAACCACCACATAGATAACCAAGCAACATCATAAAGCTGACGCTGGCTGAACCCGCTGCGGCTTGATCTTTACTCGCGGTTTCCAATACCCACTTTTTAGCGTCTTCTGCGTGGGCAAGGGCATCTCGGGTAGCGCTAACCATATCTTGCAGTTCAGGTTCGGATATCTGATCAAGATCGCTAGCAATTTCGCTCAGTAGATCAGTGAGTGCAGCACCACTATCTACCAAGGTTTTTCGACCGATCAGGTCTAAAGCCTGAATACCGGTAGTACCTTCATAAATCGTCAGAATACGCGCATCGCGATAATGCTGCGCAGCGCCTGTTTCTTCGATAAAGCCCATACCACCGTGCACTTGTACTGCAAGATAGGTCATCTCTTGGGCTAACTCTGTCACCCAACCTTTAACAATCGGCGTGAGAAGATCCGTTCGTGCCTGATGTTTAGCTCGCTGTTCACTGTCCTGAGCATTCTGACAAAGGTCACTTTCGGCGCGAGCAACGTAAGTTAATGCACGCATTGCTTGAATACCTGATTTCATCTGCAACAACATGCGACGTACATCAGGGTGCTTCATAATGGTGACACGAGAGCCATCTCTTAATGTGCCTTGCACTCGCTCTTTGGCATATTCCAACGCCTGTTGATAAGCACGTTCAGAAATTGCTAAACCTTGCAGGCCCACACCTTGGCGTGCATCGTTCATCATAGTGAACATGCATGCGAGGCCATTATTTTCCTCACCTACCAAGTAACCAATTGCACCATCGTTATCACCAAAACTCATCACACAGGTAGGACTGCCGTGGATACCGAGCTTGTGCTCAAGAGCAACTGCCGATGCATCGTTGCGCTGATCAGTCATTTGGCCATTTTCATCCAACAGGAATTTTGGCACGACAAATAGAGAGATCCCTTTTACACCGGCCGGAGCATCAGGCAAACGCGCTAATACCAGATGAACGATATTCTCAGTCATCTGATGATCACCCCAGGTGATAAAGATCTTTTGGCCAGTAATTCGGTAGTGATCACCTTCTGGTACAGCACGCGCTTTCAGCGCGGCCAAGTCGGTACCTGCATCAGGTTCTGTCAGGTTCATGGTGCCCGTCCACTCACCGCTGATCAGCCTAGGAAGGTAGTGCTGCTGTAGCTGTTCACTGCCATGTGTTTCCAACGCTTCGATAGCGCCCTGAGTCAGCAGAGGACATAAAGCCCAAGCCAAGTTGGAGGACTGCCACACTTCGTTAACCGCAACAGAGAGTGCGTTAGGCAGGCCCTGACCACCGAATTCAGGATTAGCCGCAAGCGATGGCCAGCCACCCTCACAAAACTGTTGGTAAGCATCAGAAAAACCCGGTGTTTCCTGTACTTGGTTATCAACTAATTTTGCACCTTGCTGATCACCAACAACATTTAGAGGAGCAAGCTGTTCCGTGCCTAGTTTAGAAGCCTCATCTAAAACCGCTTCAGCCAAGCCTTCAGCAAATTCTTCTAGACCTGCTGAATGACAAATCTGTTCTAACCCCACCAGCTCATTCAAGACAAAAACACCATCTTGATACGGGTATCGATAATCGCTCATTGTATAACTTGCTCCGTCTTAACCTGCTTACCGCTTAGGTCGGCTCAGGCTTTTTATTGTAATAACTCGACGTTAATTCACATTGGGAAATGCTATTAACATAATCGTTCCAGCGCCCAGATCCAGCAATAACAATTCACACCTCAATGACTAACAAAAACGTTCTAGAAACAAAAAAGGCCCTATAATTAGGGCCAATTTATAGCATTAAGAATCAGCTAATTGCTGGCAATAGCTATCACTACGCCGATATTCCCCTGGAGTCATACCTGTCCATTTTTTGAATGACCTAAAGAACGCGGAGGGCTCTTCAAATCCCATCAGACCCGCAACATCATTGATCGATAACTGCGGGGAATTCATATAGTTAAGCGCAGCTAGCTTGCGACACTCGTCCTTTATCTTTTGATAGGAAGTATCTTCTTCCAGCAATCTACGCCGCAGTGTCGATACTGACATATGCAGTCGATACGCTACTTCTTCAGCACTTGGCAGATCCTGACTAAAGTCCTTACCAATCAAAGCCACCACTTGGGACTTCAAACTGGTGTCATCATCCACCATTACGATCAGCTGATAAGGAGCAGTTTTTAAGAAACTACGCAAAGTCTCAGGGGTTTGAACAATCGGAAAATCCAAATAACGCGCAGGAAAAACGATGGCATTATCATGCTGATCAAATTTAACTTCTGACTGAAAAAGGGTTTTGTATTGCGCCACATCGTCTGGCTCAGCAAAGGAAAAATAGGCTGCTTTCAGCTCTAATCTTTTGCCAATTAGCCAACATAAAAAATGCTGCCACATCGATAGCGAAGTTCGAATACGCCCTGGTATTTCGTCTTTTAAAATCTCTTCCATAGAGACTTCAGCCGCGTCCGTTGTGGTAAACGAAACCTTGGCAAAACGGCCTTTGCGCACCAGATAAGGTTTAACTTTTGTGCCGCGACAGATCTCATGAAAATCACTGGCACGATAGATCGCTTTCTCTAGCGTTGTACAGTGGATTAAGCAATGACACATCATGCGGAAGGTTCCATTTGGCACCTTACCGCCACTCAACATTCCGAAATATTCGTCTTGAGCGATGTAATAAATGCGCTGATAGAGCAAACCAAACTTATCCGCTGGAAATTCAGTCTGATTACCAATTTCGGCCGGATCGATACCGACATGGGTCAACAGCTGTTCAACGCTGAAGCCTTGCTCTTCAACTAATTGCAATAAGTGACGGACGTACCCAGCGGGTACGGTAATTTTACGCTCCATGACTCTCTAACCTATTTTGTTCTTATTTTTTGATGAAACGCACTTCCCTTTCTTATTCATGAACTATTATGTTAATAATTTCAAGCTAACGAACTATTTTGTTAATAACTTTGCCCTCAATTGTTATTGAGAGATTTTCTTAACCCAGTGAACATGGATAGCGTTAAAGACTCTGTAACTACTCTGTAGAGCCCGTTTTATGAACCTACCGAGTAGCCGCAATGGATTTAGATAGAAAACACAATTTGCGCCTTAAAAAAATAACAACGCTAGGTGAACGAAATGGCAACAAAAAACCGGATTTTGCGTCGCAGCAAAAAACCATCCTCGGTGTTTACACGCCAACTACTGCCGTTACTAATTGGTAGTGCAGTAGGCATAAATCAGGCTCAAGCAATTGAATTTAATCTGGGTGATATTGAAGGTCGCTTTGACTCTCAGATCTCAATGGGTGCGAGCTGGCGTATGGATGACGCATCTTCAAAGCTAATTTCGCAAGGAAATGGTGGTACTAGCCTTGGCTCAGGTAGTTACGATGACGGTAACCAGAACTTTGATAAAGGTGAAACCTTCTCTCAAATCGTGAAAGGTGTACACGACCTTGAACTACGCTATGAAAATATGGGCGTTTTTACCCGGGCTAAATACTGGTACGACGCTGAACTGGAATCCGGTTCCAGAAACCATGGCCACTCGCCTAACCTTTATGATCCCGGCGAAGAATTAGACGATTCTGGATTTAATGATTATGCCAAATTTGGAGGTTTCGAAGTATTAGATGCCTACTGGTACGGCGCATTTGATTTAGGTGAAAAACCACTCGATGTACGTATTGGTCGACAAGTTGTTAACTGGGGTGAAAGTACATTTATTCAGGGCGGTTTAAACGCTATCAACCCATTTGATGTCAACGCCTTCCGTCGCCCTGGCGCAGAAGTTAAAGAAGGCCTACTTCCGGTAAATATGGCCTTTGCTTCACTAGGACTTACCGACAATTTAAGCATTGAAGGTTTCTATCAACTTAAATGGGAACCAACAGCGATCGACGGTTGTGGTACCTATTTCTCCAACAATGACTTCGTTGGAGAGGGTTGCGACGGCATCCGAGTACAAGGCGATAGCTTAGCTGCGTTAGGTGTTAACGTTTCTGACCAAGCATATTTCAATACCCTGAATGCCGCAGGCGCTTGGGCAGCAACAGGTATAGACCCGGTCGTTTACCGAAATGCAAATGGCAGAAGAGAAGCTGATGACGATGGTCAGTTTGGTTTCTCGCTAAGGTACTTTGCTGAAGAACTAAACAATACTGAATTTGGTTTCTATGCAGCTAAATATCATAGCCGCCTTCCTGTAACTAGTGGTGTAAATACTACGGTTGCCCCTGCCGATATCGCTTTCATTGGCGCAGCAGCTGCTGTTGTATCTGCATTTGACTCCGAATATTTCATTGAATATCCAGAAGATATAGAAATGCTCGGTTTAAGTTTTAATACAAATATTGGTGATATTGCTTGGTCTGGTGAAATCAGCCATAAAAGGGATGTCCCGATGCAGATTAACGGCCCCCTATTGGTAGGTGCGATTCTTGCGCAAAATATTGGTGGTGTTGGTAATACCGCAGCCGACAACCTTATAAGCTCTGCCGGTCTTGGGGGGGAAATTTCAGGTTATAGTGAATTTGATGTAACCCAAGTTCAAACTAGCTTTGTAAAATTCTACGATCAAGTGCTTGGTGCAAGCCGTTTAACCATGGTAGGTGAATTAGCTTGGACTCACGTTCATGACCTTGATGAAGGTGCTAATGCCTTGAAGTATGGCCGTAATGGCGCATATGGTTATGCTGCTGGTGATACTGAAGGCTTCGTAACCCAAGACTCTTACGGCTACGTATTGCGAGCTAACCTAAACTATCCAAACGCTTTTGCCGGTGTAAACCTAACCCCACAAATCAGCTTCAAACACGGTTTAGAAGGTTATGGTCCACAACCAGGTGCAGGGTTTAATGAAGATGAGAAAACCTTAGGTCTAAGCCTGACCGCTGATTACCTAAATAAGTATCAGGTTCAGCTTTCTTATACTGACTTCTTCGGTGGAGATTTTAACTCTATAGAAGATCGTGATTTCCTATCAATTAGCGCATCCGTTTCTTTCTAAGATCAGCAGATAAATGGAGATATACACTATGTTTAATACCAAGAAACTTCTGCTGAGTTCGGCGATTCTTTTTGCCTCGGCAAGCGTTTATGCCGCAACACCTGAGCAGGTAGCTCAATTGGGCAATCAACTAACCCCGATCGGTGCGGAAAAAGCGGGTAATGCAGCAGGTACGATTCCGGCATGGACCGGCGGTTTAGAAAGTGGTTCTGATCGATACAGCAATCCGTTTGCAAGCGAAAAGCCACTATTCACTATCACTGCAGCCAATGCTGATCAGTACAAGGATAACCTTACACCCGGCCAGATGGCGATGTTGCAGAAGTATTCTGATAGTTACTCTATCCCTGTGTACCCAACCCATCGTACAGCCGCATTACCAGCAGATGTTTATGCTGCAGCAAAACAGAATGCTTCCAGCGCAGAACTAACCGATGGCGGCAACGGCCTATCAGGCTTTGAAACAGCAATCCCTTTCCCAATCCCTGAAAACGGTTTAGAAGTTATCTGGAACCACATGACTCGCTACCGTGGCGGTGCATTGGAAAGGACTTTTGTGCAGGTACCTGTGCAAGCTAACGGTAATTTTACTGCGGTAAAAATTAACGAAAAGATGTCTTGGCCGAGCGCTTTAGAAGGCGGTTCTGACGCTAAAAAAGATAACAATATCCTGTTTTACTTTGTCCAGCGCGTTAAAGCACCTTCTCGCCTAACCGGCAACGTGTTACTCGTTCATGAGACGATGAACCAGATTGCACAACCTCGTCAGGCTTGGACTTATAATGCAGGTCAGCGCCGTGTTCGTCGTGCGCCTCAAATTGCATATGACGCACCGGGCACAGCCAGTGATGGTCAACGTACAACTGATAACCTCGATCTATTCAACGGCGCTCCTGATCGCTACGAGTGGAATCTTGTTGGCAAACAGGAGCTTTACATTCCATACAACAGCTTCAAACTAGCCGATCGTGGATTAAAGTATGAAGATATCCTTCAACCTGGCCATATGAATCCAGAACTAACGCGTTATGAGCTACATCGCGTGTGGAAAGTAGAGGCAACGCTTAAAGATGGTGAACGTCATATCTACGCGAAACGTACATTCTACATTGATGAAGATAGCTGGCAGATTGCTGTAGTCGATCACTACGACGGTCGAGGCGAGCTATGGCGTGTAGGTGAATCCCACCAGTTCCAATACCGTGATGTAAATGTGCCTTGGCTGACTGCTGAAGCGCTTTATGATCTTCAATCTGGTAGATACCTAGTGGGTAGTTTGACGAACGAAGAAGGCAATGGATTCGACTTTAGCCAACGCTTTAAACATAAAGATTTTACCCCACAGGCGATCCGTCGCATGGGTAAATAAACCAGATCCATGCAAGCAAGTAGCGTAAACGAATAATCCTATCTTATTCTGATACGCAGAAAGCCTCCTTATTTTTAAGGAGGCTTTTTTCGTTTTAGAGCTTTTATATTGAGCGATGGACTAGGATAATACTGTGCTTAGCAGCGATGCTGCTCCATCTACTCATTATCGAAAGGTTTTCCCATGGCCGCTATCGGCAAATACAACACTCTGGAAGTAATCAAAGAGAAAGATTTTGGCGTTTATCTGGATGCAGGTGAACTAGGCGAAATACTTTTACCTAAACGTTACTGCCCAGAAGATTTAGAAGTCGGCGACAGTATCCGCGTATTTATCTATCTTGATACCGATGATTATCTGATTGCGACCACGGAAACACCTAAGGCGATCGTTGACGAATTTGCCATGCTGAAAGTCTCAGAAGTAAACGATGTAGGTGCTTTCTTAGACTGGGGTCTTTCCAAAGATGTGCTTCTACCTTACAGCGAGCAAAAGAACCGCCCTGTTGAGGTTGGTAAGCGCTACCTTGTGCGTTTGTATCTAGATAAGAACACTAACCGTATTGTGGCATCCACTAAGATCGATAAATTCTTGGATAAAACACCACCTCGTTACAAAGCAGGCGAGGAGGTTCAGTTGGTCATTGCCAACCGTACCGACCTAGGCCAAAAAGCGATTGTTAACCACGAGCACTGGGGCCTGATCTTCCGTAGCGATGTATTGAAAACGGTTTACCCTGGCCAAAAATTTAAAGGCTACATCAAAGAAGTACGCGCGGACGGCAAGATCAACCTTTCCATGCAAAAGCCGGGATACAGCAAGGTTGTAGATACCGTACAGCAGATCCTAGATATGATGGATGAGCAGGAAGGATTTATCACGATCAATGATAAATCCTCACCAGAAGTGATCTACAAGCACTTTGGCATTAGTAAAAAGGCATTCAAAATGGCTGTCGGTGCTCTACTAAAACAAGGCAAGATCACCATTGAGCCGGGCGGATTGCGCTTAAAAGATTAAGATCCCTCTTGATAAAAATGAGAATAAAATGAAAAAGCCGTAGCAGATCTGCTACGGCTTTTTTGTTTCTCCTATTCATCCTTAACCTTTCTAAAAACGTCGGTTTATCCCTTCAACCACGCTTCAAGATCATCAGCACCGCCAATCAATTCACCATCGATAAAGATCTGCGGCGTTGTGCCGTGCCCTGAAACCGCTTGCAACGTGCTGAAACTTACTCCGTGGCTACCTAGCTCAATCGCTTCGTACTTGTAACCGTTGTCAGTCAGCGCTTTCTTAGCACGTGTACAGTGCGGGCAACCTGGCTTACTCAATACTGTTACGCGTTTTGGCTGTTCCGCTTGCGGATTGATGTAATCCAGCATGGTATCAGCATCAGATACTTCAAACGGGTCGCCTGGAAGGTCAGCCTCGATAAACATCTTATCGATCACGCCATCTTTCACCAGCATGGAGTAACGCCAAGAACGCTTGCCAAAACCTAGGTTGTCTTTATCGACCAACATATCCATCGCTGCGCTGAACTCACCATTACCGTCTGGGATAAAAGTGATGTTGTCTGCATGCTGATCTTCAGCCCAAGCGTTCATTACAAATGTATCGTTTACAGAAAGGCAGATAATGTCATCAATACCATTTGCTGCGAATACTGGCGCAAGCTCATTGTAGCGAGGCAAATGCGTGCTAGAACATGTTGGTGTAAATGCACCCGGCAGTGCGAATACAATTACGTTCTTACCTGTGAAAAGCTCTGCAGTCGTTACATCAACCCACTCATTACCCTGACGAGTGTGAAAAATTACTGCTGGGATATTCTTACCTTCGCTATTCTGTAGCATGACTTATTCCTCTAAATGTCGCGTCTGGATGACTTGCGTTTCGTTAGAGTTAATATAGGCGAAAACGTTGAATAAAAATAATTAAACAAAACTAATCGACTGATAGCCTAGAGCTATATGGAGATTTTCTATACTAAAATTAAGAGTGAATCTCTTTCGGAAGGAATTCTAAGAATTGATCGAAGGGTACCGGACGCCCAAGGAAATATCCCTGAACATAATCACAACCAAACTCGCGAAGCATATCTAGCTGTTGCTGGTTTTCAACACCCTCAGCTACGACTTTGATGCCCAAGGTTTGACCCATTTTGATGATTACCTCGACCAGCGTTCTGTCCTGCTCATCATCCAAGAGATCAATCACAAAGCTACGATCAATCTTCAAGTAATCCGCAGGATAGTGACGTAGGTAGTTAATTGCCGAATACCCTGTACCAAAATCATCAATAGAGAAAGCGATACCTTGCTCACGCAAGCGTTTGATCTTATCTAACTGACTATCGCCACCTTCCATCAACAGCGACTCGGTAATCTCAAACACCAGATTGCTGTGATCCACATCGTGACCATCAATAATCTGCAACCAACGGGCGTCAGCATCTTTCGGGAAAAATTCTGCCACAGAACGGTTAATCGAAATCTGCATTTCGATACCTGCCTGCTTGAACTTATCAGACAGATGGCAAGCCTCATCTAAGATCCATTCACCTAGGCTGCGAATAGCGCCTGTCTGTTCTGCAACTGGGATAAAATCTCCAGGGGAGACTATACCTCTAATAGGATGAATCCAGCGTACAAGTGCCTCACATTTGGCAATTTCTTGGGTACCCAAAGCAACGATAGGTTGAAGGTAGAGCTCAAACTGCCCTTCACGCAAGCCTGCCAGTATGTCGTTATGCAACTGGACATGATGCTTCACTTCCTGACTCAGTGCTTCATTGAAGAAGAAAATTCTATTTTTACCGGCACGTTTAGCTGCGTACATCGCACGGTCAGCATTCTGCAATAGCTGCTGCATGCTATGTCCATCTTCAGGGTACATAGCAATACCTAAACTGTGTGTAACCGAGAGGTACTGACCATCAATAAGATAAGGCTCACCCAACTCCATCTGAAGTTTTTCGGCAAGCAATTCAGCCTGAGTCGCCGATTCAATATCACGCAGAATAATAACAAACTCATCACCCGCTAGACGTGCGAGCAGATCATCACTGCGTACAATGCTGCGCATGCGCCCTGCAAACAAACGTAAAAGTTCGTCTCCGGTGTGATGCCCCCAGTTATCATTAACCTCTTTAAAGTAATCGAGATCGATAAAGAACAGCGCAAACATATGATTATGACGTTGATGATCATAGATCATTGCCTGCAACTGCTGGCCGAAATGGTAACGATTTGATAAGCCGGTCAACGCATCATAGTTTGCACGGTAAGTTGCCGTTTCGATCGCTTGAAGCTTTTCACGGTAATTCAGAGCAATCAGGTAAGTAGCCATAGCCAAAACAAAGCTAACCAACAAGCTAATAAGCCAATAGCCCAGAACTTGTCTGTTTTTAACCTGCCATCCACCTTGCGGATAAGCAGCTAACTGCCAACGCCCCAATGGTAGAATAACATCAACGGTTACCGCATCTGGGTGGAAGGTTTCTTTATTACCAAAGAACACATCACCATCGACACCTAAGCCATCACTACCTCTCAAGGCTATCTCATTGCCCCAAAGACGAATATCTATCCCAGCTTTGTGCAACAGGTCTTCATCATCGATCACAGCTGAGACAATACCCCAAAGCATATTTCGATCTTCACCCACAAATACTGGGACTCTAGCGATAAGAGCTGTACCTCCTTGGACGAGGTTTACTGGACCGGAAAGGATAATTTCATTGCGCTTGATCGATTCCATAACCGCTGGTAGTTGATCAGGAAGCTCTCTGTAATCTAAGCCTAACGCGGCTTCATTACCTTTAAAGGGATGGATATTGGTGACCACTAAACCGGGCGCTAAGGCTATATGCCGAATGCTTAGTTTTGTTTGTAGGTACTCTTCCACAAGGCGAGAAAATTCACCTTGGTTGATATCAGAATTGATTGCCACCTCAGCTCGTAGCCCCCTCAATACAACAAGGTGAGCATTTACTTCGCCCTCTAATCGGGCGCCTAAGGTCAAAAGATTTACAAATGCCTGCTGTTTAATGTTTTCGCGAATACGCTCAAATTCATGACTCACAAAGAAAGCTGACACCAGCATCACCACCCCAAAGACAATCGCAGAAAATGCGAAAGGGTTTTGGGTAAGCGACTTTAAAATGCGCGGCATCATGAGTAATACAAGCTCTCTATACAATCAATTAATCACGTTTTAGTGCTTAGTGACTATCCAGCAGATGTTATAAGACCTTAGTTATACAGCTTTACCGCTGCATAATAAATAGATCAGAATGCCCGTTTATAAATCGATTTTCTCATTTTCCCGCGCAATTTTAGATTGCAATCAAGCTTAATCTTTTCAATTAGTTAAGTATCGACGACCTCATGTTCAGTTTCCGCTGCGGCATATAATAAGCAATCACTGAGGGCGATATCTGGTCGAGTGGTAATCATAAAGAGCTTCAGTGGCTGTGCAGTGACGAGTAGATTGCCCTTAATATCAAAGAAACGAGAAAAAACATCAGCCCCTTCAGCGTCATGAACTTTTAAGTTTTGCTGGCAAGTACCGCCCCCCAACCAAGCGATTAAAGTACCCCGTTCTACTGATCCAAAGTTAAATTGATCTAATTGCGTAGGTACGGTCAGGTCGGTCCCGATCACATAACTATCAGCAAAGGCGATCGTCGTTTCCGGCTGAAGCTCTAAACGAACTGGCTGGCGGTACAGATCTAGATGGTGACCGTGCTCTAACTGCATTACCTCCTCTTGATAGAGAAATTTTTGTAAACCTTGCCACGCGATCTGATTGGCCGTTTGATCTTTAGCTCCCCCACACTCGATGGTCGCTACCGGACAGCGACGCGTACTTCGCTCCATCAACGCGCCTAAGCGCAGATCGGTTACCACTAAACGCTCACTAAAAATGGAGACGAGTGCTTCATGTGCTTCGCTCACATAAGTCACTACGCCAAAATCTGGGCTATGCCCTGAGGTGTTATGAATATCGAGGATGCACTCAGGTTGATAATCCTCAAAAAGCTCTAAGATCTCTTCAGCAAGTTGCCCCGGTGCATCCGTAAAAGGAGGGAAGAAACAACGGTTCATATCCCGCTGCCCAGGATATACGCGGTTTTTATACATGGGTTCCAAAATAGCAGCAGGAACAGAGGGTATAAAACAGAGCAGATTAAACAGCGGCTTTTGCTCCTGCTTTAACCATTTGTGTAGCGCATTAAGGCCAGAGGGTTCATTTCCATGCAATAGGGTCACTAAACCACGGGTACGCTCGCTCCGCTCCCCTTCGACATAGATCATCACCGCTTCGCCCATCTCTTTTAAGAACGCTTCTGGGCTTTCCAATAGTTGCTCAGAAGTAGGATTTATCAGCGTTCTCATACCCTATGCCCTTCCATATAAAGCGCCTCCACAATAGCTACCATCTCACTACTGGCTCATTCGTGGCCGACAACGTCATATAACGTTGCACCATCTGAGTAAGCGCTTGATTGTGATTTAATTTTTTATATAACCGCTGGTATTCACGCAGTTGCCAATAGGCTCCTGTGATCCCTGTATCGACACGATCTTTGATCACAGCTAGATAGTGATCCCGTTCTTGTGGATCAATTTCTAAGGCATTTAATCCAGCATAAGCAACGGGCAGCAACTCCTGAACAATCTCAGCAACACTTAACTTTTTAAGTCCACCAGCCTGACTTAAGACTGGCCACATTAGCTCCGCCTGCAGACCTTTTTCAGCTGCCAAATAAAAGTTTTTAACCAGCACGCTAAATGGCATTGCAGGGATAATTTCATCCATCTGTTCCTGCAGCCCTTTGGCAACTCCTAATGCAAAAGCTGCATTCGCGGCCATATCACAAGGCGTCGGCCCAGCGGGCAAAGCCCTAAGCTCAATCCGCAAATGTCCACCCTGTTTGTGATCATAAACTGGCCTATTCCAAGGCCAAACCGTACCGGCATGAAGGCACAACTCTTGTAGCGAAGCGACATCCCCTTTATTAATAATATCTAAGGTATTTTCGTCACCAATTACCGGCAGTATCGGCTCATGTAGATGCACCATCTCTGCAAATAGCTCATACGCCCCCTCACGAACCCAACCATTACCAAAATCGACACGGGAAGGAATGCCTCGATCACACTCTTCATGGGAACGCCCATCAATTGCTTGTCTGAACAAGGGTATACGTGTCTCATGCCATAGTTTATGCCCTAACATAAACGGTGAGTTCGCCGCTAAAGCAACTACTACCGGCGTCACTAATTGCAGGGCATTAAAGGTGCAAGCAAAACGCTCGGGGCTCACTCGGAAATGAACCTGCATGGAACTATTGGCTCCCTCTAATGAAACATCCCGAGAGCGGAGTGAAATAGGAGGGTCACCTTCTATCTTGATGCAGAACATTCTGCCCCGCAACTTCTGTAGCGCTTGAGTTAGTGCGTAAAAACGTGATTCATCTGTGAGCGCTTTTAAACCAAAATCACTGCGCTTTAACGTCGGTAGAATGCCTATAGGCAATGCTTGCCCTTGTTCAGCAGATAAATGGTGGTTCACCAATTCAATGGCAACAACCATCTCCTGTTCCATCTGACTGAACGGCGTGCCTGCAGCCGCAACCGGCTTTAAGTTGTATTCAAGATTAAAGCGGTTCAATTCCAGCGCTAGCTGCTTATGACCACTTCGATCAATCACTTCGCGATTTAAACTGAGAGGCCTCCCATGCTTATCTACTAGATACAGCTCCAGCTCAGCACCTATGGATGAAGGCCCACGACCAAAACCGGGCCGATTCAACATCGATTTCAGCCCGTCTAGATTCTCCATTAAGCGCGTTCTGAATTGGCTATATGCCTGCTCACTAAATTTATGAGAACTGATCTCTTGTCCCATAAGCCCCTTCAGGAAAAGTTCATTCAATCCCTTTAAGATTAGCTAGCTCTGCTCATTCCTACCAATTTGAACCGATTAGCGCCAAATTTATGTAGATATTAGGAAATTCGCAGATGAAAGCGTTTAGGGTAAAATCAAAGAAACCATCAGATTGAGCTGATATTTTTCAATGTCCGTAGAAAAAGTTGCCTGTCACTGCTGTGACCTGATTCAGGAGATTCCTGATCTAGCACCAGGATTAAAAGCACACTGCCGACGTTGCGGGCATCAACTGACGGCAAAAGTACCCAACAGCATTGATCGTGCTATAGCGTTTGCCATTAGCGCACTGATCTTTCTATTTCTTTCCCTGCCATTTCCGTTTTTAGCCTTTCAATCCCAAGGGCGTGAACAGGAAGTCTCTCTAGCACAGAGCGGGTTCGACCTACTTCAACTCGGTTTTCCTATACTCGCCTTATTACTACTCTGCTTTATTATCTTGATTCCAGCTCTACTGCTAAGTGCATATTTGGCTATTCTGATTCCGTTAAAACTGGACCACAGTCGGCGATGGATGTATCAAGTCACGCGACTCCTGTTTACCCTGCACCCTTGGGGCATGGCGGAAGTTTTTCTTATCGGCGTATTGGTAAGTCTGGTTAAAATCGCGGGGATGGCTGACATAGTCATAGGGATGTCGTTCTGGGCTTATGTGCTCTTTGCGATCTGCCTTATCGCAACAATCACCTCCGTCGACAAATTGCAGTTGTGGCATCAACTAGATCATTGCGCCGGGATTGAACGCGCAAAAGTCCAAGTCTCAGAAGGCAGTGCATTGAAGCAAGAGATGATCAGTTGCCATCATTGTGATCTGCTCCACCCAGCGAACGAAAAAAATTGCCGACGCTGTGAAAGTAAACTGCATCCGCGCATCCCCTACAGCATGCAGAAAACCTGGGCATACCTGATTACTGCTGTAATTCTTTATCTACCGGCAAATATCTATCCGATCATGAATACCACCCTATTAGGCTCGGAAGATCCCAGCACCATAATGGGCGGTGTGGTTTTGCTCTGGCAGCATGGTTCTTACCCGATCGCACTGGTGGTCTTTATCGCCAGTGTTTTGGTTCCGATTGCTAAAATGCTAATGATCTTTTGGTTGGCTTATAGTGTCCAAGCGGGACATCAGCACAAATTAACTGAACGGATGTGGATGTATCGTATCACTGAACTGATTGGTCGCTGGTCGATGATCGATGTCTTTGTCGTTGCGGTATTAGTGGCTCTGGTACAGTTGGGCGGACTAGTCAGTATCCAGCCCGGAATCGCTACCATCGCCTTTGCCAGCGTGGTGATTTTAACTATGTTATCGGCGATCAGCTTTGACCCCCGCTTAATATGGGATAACCTGAGCGACACAGAAATACGCGCCATCAATCATGGACAAGAACCTCTGACCGACTTAATGGACGACGCAACTTAATTATGTCTACTTCGAAAACAGACCCTACCCCGGTTATCACCGCTAAACGCTCAATTTCCAGCATCTGGATATTGCCCCTGATCGCTCTGCTTCTGGGCGGTTGGATGATCTACCAGGACTGGGCTAACCGTGGTCAATTGGTCAGTATTACCTTCATTACTGCTGATGGCATAGAAGCTGGTAAAACCAAGATTAAAGTTAGAAGCGTTGAAGTCGGCAAGGTCGAATCAGTCCAACTCAATTACGCCGATGGCAACGTTTTAGTTAAAGCACGGATCGAGCCCGAAGCTGAATCACTCCTTCTAAACAACACCCGTTTTTGGGTGGTACGACCCCGCGTAGGCACTGGTGGCGTGAGTGGCCTTGGTACATTGCTATCGGGTGCGTATATAGAGATGAGTCCCGGTGAAGGGAAACAGAAATCAACGAAGTACACAGGCTTAGAAGAGCCGCCTGTCACCTCAGCATCAGAGCCAGGTTTAAGACTTCAACTGATCAGCGATAATGCTCACTCGCTCAGTGTGGGTGATACGGTGATCTACCGTGGTTTCCCTGTCGGCCGTATCGAACAATTAACCTTCGATACTCAAGCAAAACAAGCGGTATACGATCTATTTATCCAAGCGCCTTATGATCAACTCGTAACTACAGATAGTCGTTTCTGGAATATGAGCGGTATCAACCTCAATCTCTCGGCTGATGGCGTAAATGTACAAACCGGTACACTAGATACCCTTCTAGCAGGTGGAGTGACATTTGATGTAATTGATGGCGATAGCAAAGGCCAAGCGGCAGCGGATGGTGATCGCTATCAACTTTACCCAGATTTTGAGAGCGTCAAAGAACAGCCTTATGCCTTTTACAATGAATATTTACTGCTATTCGATCAAACGGTCCGCGGGCTCGTTCCCGGAGCACCTGTCGAGTTTCGCGGAGTGCGTATAGGTACGGTTGAGCGTATTCCTTTCCAAATTGCTGAAATTACCGGTGAATCAGACCCGCGTATTCCGGTAATTATTCGTCTAGAACCGGGGCGTTTAGGTTATGACGATGAAGAAGCTGTACTGCATAACGCTCATGAAAAACTGCGCTTTTGGATACAACAAGGTATGCGCGCTAGCCTCAAATCAGGCAATCTGATTACGGGCAGTCTATTTGTCGATTTCGACCTCTACCCCGAAGAGCAAACAGCCAACCTTATCGAGTTTGATGGTTACCCTGTGATTCCAACCGTGTCAGGTGGCTTTGCACAGCTAGAGAACAAGCTCAGCGCGGTACTCAGCAAAATAGAACAACTACAAGTTGAACCACTCATTTCTCAGTTGGATTCAACACTGAATACCTCTGAAAAAGCTATTAAACAACTAAATAGCACATTGAAAGAGATCGAGGCGTTGGTGCGTAATAACAACACCCAAGCCCTACCAGAAGAGTTAAAAGCAACCTTAAAAGAAGTTCGATTGGCAGCAAAAGGCATCGCCCCACAAAGTGAACTGTACCAAGAGATGAACCGTTCATTAGATACGCTGCAACAAACACTGAAACAGCTTCAACCGGTACTGAAAACACTAGATGAAAAACCTAATGCGCTGATTTTTGATGCTCCGAAAAGCGCGGACCCAATCCCAGGAGGCCGACCTAATGAATAAAACTATCCACCTTTTTGGCTGCCTGATTCTATTGGGTGTTTTAGGCGGTTGTGCATCACAAAGTAGCAATCCACAGAGTCAGTACTATCTTCTTAGCAGCGATAGTCAAAGCTATGTAAAAGAGACCTATCAGCGAGTCATCGGAATCCAGCCGGTTAAAGTAGCACCATATATCAATACACCGGGGATTGCTTTGCTCACTCGCGAAAACCATATTCGCATTGCCAATCAACACCTTTGGGCGGAACAACCCGATCAAGCGATTACCCGCGTATTGCACAACGAACTTGATCAACGTTTAAGTAACAGCCGTGTGGACGATGGTTCCCTCGGCCGCAACAGTGATTGGAACTACAGCATTGCCACCCAAATAGATCAGTTTCATGGCACAGAAACCGGTGAAGCAGTCTTAAGCGGGCACTGGCAAATAAAACAAGATGAACAGGTAATCAGCACTTACCGCTTTAATCTCAAGCAGTCACTGGAAAAACCCGGCTATAGCGCGTTGGTCAAAGAGTTACAGAATTTATTGTCGAACCTTAGTGAACAACAAGCCTCTTATTTACAGCAGCATCTCGCAAAGCGTTAGTCGATAAAGTGACAGGTTTACATAATCTCGACATAAATTATGAATAAGCTTCACAACACGGGAACCAATTCTCAGCTATAATGACTAACTCAGTACGTAGTTTGCTATAAGAACATCTGTTTTAAGAACACAGAAATTTGGTCAGCATTATGGAAAACAACATTTCAGCCTTAAGCACTGCACAATCGCTTATCTCCCCAAGAGGAGCGGGGCCAGAATCCACAGCTCAATCAGCGGGTAACGGTTTAGCCGTGAATGCTCCGCTAGGTACTGAGCAGGGTGGTCAGGTGCAACTTAATCAAGACTTGCCGCAAACAAGCCAAGTCCAAAATGTTGATAACGGCTTAGAAACACGAACGAATCGTGCGAATAATGCCGAACCTGCTATTGACCAAGCAGCGCAACAGCAACAGATCGAAAATTTCTTAGCAGAACAAACCGGTGAAGATGTTGAGAGTTTCCGAGGCATCGATATTCAGTCTGCGCTAGACCTGCAAGAAGGCCTACGTAATCGTCCAGCTGACAACACAGAACCTGAATTTTCAGCAGCGCCAGCTGCAAATTCACCAGAACCTCAAGATGCTAATGAGCAGCAAGATCAGGAACTACAACAGCGACTACAAGCTCGACTAGCCGATCAGATTCCAAACGACCCTGGCACTGAATTCCCACAGCTGATTGAGACCGTGGCTTAAAGTCGCAACGATTCTCAGATTTTAAAAAAGCAGCCTAATTAGGCTGCTTTTTTATTGAAGTCACTGAGTACAAACTTAGATTTCTCTGTCACCTGTTCTTCCAACATTTCAATAGATCGGTGATGTAATTCACATAACTCAATATTATTTTTACGGTAACAAAATTTGAACATCCCCTGTTCAAATGACAACTCTGCTGTATAACGATCAACACTATCACTTCCCGAGAATACAGGCCCCGCCGATAACGTTCCTTGCTTCAGCTGCTCAGTGAGCTCTAGGTATAAATTGTTCTTTTCCCTACTTTTCAAATACGTTTCTTGGGAGTAAGCATCAATTAAGATCATGCCAACAAAAAAAAGACCTGCAACAATCAAAGCAGCTATTGTTAAATACATTCCCATAGTTCAGTACTAATACCTGTCATCATTGATAACGATTTATTCCCTTTCTTTGAATCAATAAGCGGCGACTAATATGTAATCGAATTAACCATAAGGCAAGTAATAATAGGGCTGTTTACTCGAATTACTCCCTGAACGTTCAAGCTTAAACAGACTCTGAAACCACACAATCACGACCAGACTCTTTCGCTTCATAAAGGTATTGGTCTGCGCGATTTAATACCGAGATCATCGACTCTTCACAGCCCCGCATAGCAATGCCTACGCTAACTGTGAGATCAATATTTTCTGTTAGCTCCAGAGCATTAATATGAGCCCTCAACCGTTCAGCAAGGCGATGCACTGATCCAAATTGATGAGCCAATGTCAGAATCACAAACTCCTCACCACCGTAACGAACACACAGATCTTCTGGGCGAGTATGCTCTAGTAAAACATTGCCAACTTCATGTAAAACTTCGTCGCCAAAACGATGACCAAAGCTGTCATTAATCTGTTTAAAGTGGTCTATATCCAAAAACAAAACATAGAGGTGGTTATTTTCATTGCGTCGATCCTGACTAATAAAACTACCGCCAGATTCGTTAAGATAACGGCGACTGTAGAGACCTGTTAATGGGTCTTTAATCGCCAGATCACGAATAAGGATAGTGCTCCTTTTCGCCCACATGACGGATACTATTGCCATCAACAAGAAGACCACTACAATCAGTTCGATTGATTGGATAAATAAGCGATTGTTCTTAGCCTCAACCTCGTCCAGATAAACGCCTGTACCAATAACCCAATCCCAAGGTTCAAACAGGGCAACATAGGAGACCTTGTGAAAAACTTCACGCTCCACACCCGGTTTTGTCCAGTAATAATCGACCCAGCCACCACCTTTATGCGCTTCACGTACAAACTCTGAAAACAGATGGAGGCCATTGATATCTTCAACCTGAGCGAGGTTAATACCCATTAAATCTGGCCGTTCAGGGTGCATCACCATATTGGCATAACTGTCATTCACCCAGTAATAACCATCGTGGAAACTACGAGAGGATTTCAATGCGTGGAGTGCAAGCTGTTGAGCTTCCAGTTCTGTCATTTCAGAGGACTGACTCAACTTATAGAATCCCTCTATCATAGAGACTGCAGACGTCGTTAAATCCCGACTTTCCTGCTTTTTCTCTTCATAGAAGGTATCGCTAAAGGCGCTATAGAAAAGATAAAAGAGCAACAACATGCTGATTAAGCTAAGCACACTCATCAAACCAAATTGTTGCCCTATATGGGAACTTCGATAACCTTTCACTGCTTTACGTCCAATACAGTCAAAGTCCTTTTACTGTGATCCTAACTCCAGCATAAACTAACCAATAGTTATGTGATTGATCCCTATCAACTGATTGCTGGTTACACCGACTAGAAAGTTGGTTTGATCTATTCCCAGATTATCGATTTGTAATAGGCATATTAATTAGATCTCTGACGCCAGCGTTGTACCTTGGTTAATGGCACGTTTTGCATCGAGCTCAGCGGCTACATCAGCACCACCAATCAGGTGAACAGGTTTGTTGCTGATCTGATCTGCCAGTTCGCGACAAGGCTCCTGGCCTGCACAAATAATAACGTTATCGACTTCTAACAGCTGCGCTTCACCGTTCACCAATACGTGCAAACCAGCATCATCAATTTTCTGGTATTCGCACTTATTCAACATGCGCACACCTTTTTTAGCCAGATCCGCTCGATGAATCCAGCCCGTGGTTTTACCCAGGCCAGCACCCACCTTAGATTTTTTACGCTGCAGCAGGTACACCTCTCGGGCCGCAGGTTCAAAACTTGGCTTCATCCCCTTAATACCACCACGGGCATTAAGGTCCATATCCACACCCCACTCCTGCATAAATGCAGAGATATTCTGGCTGGTTGATTCACCCTGATGGATCAGATATTCCGAAATATCAAAGCCAATGCCACCGGCACCGATCACAGCTACCTTTTGGCCAACTTCAGCACCGCTCATCACATCGAGATAAGAGAGTACTTTAGCGTGCTCGACACCTTCTAATTCCGGTGTACGCGGCGAGATACCTGTCGCCAATACGACTTCATCGAAATCACCTTCTGACAGCATCGCCGAATCAACACGTGTATTAAGTTTGAGTTCAACGCCAGTAATCTCGACCTGCTTAGCAAAGTATCGAAGCGTCTCATAAAACTCCTCTTTACCCGGAATACGCTTGGCGATATTAAATTGCCCACCGACTTCAGAACTGGCATCAAACAACGTTACTTGGTGTCCACGCTTAGCAGCTGTTGTTGCAAAAGCTAAGCCTGCTGGGCCTGCACCTACCACAGCCAGTTTTTTAGGCTTTTCTGTAGGGATAATCACGAGTTCGGTTTCATGACAGGCACGCGGGTTAACTAAACAGCTGGTCAACTTGCCAACAAAAACATGATCTAAGCACGCTTGGTTACAACCAATGCAGGTATTAATCTCATCTGCGCGATCCTGCTCGGCCTTAACAACAAACTCTGGATCAGCTAAAAATGGACGTGCCATAGAGACCATATCAGCGTCGCCTCGTGCCAGCACTTCCTCAGCAACATCCGGCATATTGATTCGGTTTGAAGTGATCACCGGCACGCTTAACGCCTCACGAACTTTCGCTGTTACCCAAGTAAACGCAGCACGCGGCACCTTGGTTGCGATGGTTGGGATACGCGCTTCATGCCAGCCAATACCGGTGTTGATGATAGTCGCACCAGCTTCTTCGATCGCTTTACCTAAAGCAATGATCTCTTCATAGCTACTACCATCTTCAACTAAATCCAGCATCGATAAGCGATAGATAATAATAAAATCAGTGCCTACGGCTTCACGAACACGGCGAACAACTTCCAGAGGAAAACGGATACGTTGCTCGTACTCACCGCCCCACTCATCATCACGTTTATTAGTTCTGCTGGCGATAAACTGATTCAGTAGATACCCTTCTGAACCCATAATCTCTACGCCGTCATAACCGGCTTCTTTGGCAAGCGATGCACAGCGCACAAAATCCTGAATCTGGTTTTCGATATCAGATTCACTTAACTCTTTAGGCGGGAAAGGATTGATCGGTGCTTGAATAGCCGAAGGCGCAACCGGTTGCGGATTATAAGCATAACGGCCTGTATGTAAGATCTGCATACAGATTTTACCGTCTTCTTTATGTACCGCGTCAGTTACCAACCAATGGTTATCCACATCCTCTGCCGTAGCCAACTGCGCAGCATGACCATGAACTGCCCCCTCTTTGTTCGGACCAATACCACCGGTCACGATCAAAGCGACACCACCGCGCGCACGCTCTGCATAAAAAGCAGCCATACGCTCAAAACCATTTGGTGCTTCTTCTAAACCTAGGTGCATAGATCCCATTAGCACGCGGTTTTTTAAAGTGGTAAAGCCTAAATCCAGTGGCTGTAATAGATGTGGATAAGGAGTTGTACTCATGGTCTTTTCTCTTGTCGTAAGGGCAAACTAAAATGCCCATCTATTATTCTTATCTATATTATTTGCCGCTAAACGGCGCCGCTATTTTTCGTAGCGATTTATATTCCGGTGCCTTTCCAGACATCTTGGCACTGAAGGTTTGCATCATATCTTCTGGTTGAAACATACCTGCTTGCCAAGTCGCCATATAACTCAGGCTGTCTTGAACGCTATGGTCCCGGGCATAGTTGATCATCTGCTTACACCCAGTTACCGCTAAAGGCGACTGCGACGCGATCTGAGCGGCAATATCCATCACATCATCAAGCATAGTCTCTTGAGTCGGGTAAACACGGTTCACAAACCCTACTTTTAACGCCTCATCAGCTCTCAATTTACGAGCGGTATAAGCCAACTCTCGCGCTAGGCCTGAAGGGATTAATTGAGGCAGACGCTGCAATGTACCCAGGTCTGCCGTCATGCCTAATTCGGTTTCTTTAACAGTAAAATAAGCCTCGGCGGTGCAGTAACGCATATCTGTGGCGCAAACCAGATCTAAAGCGCCGCCAATACAACCACCCTGTACAGCACTGATCACCGGTATACGAATCTCTTCCAGCAGGTTAAAACAAGTTTGTAGCTGCATCACCAAGCGGCGAACCGCTTCGGCACGTCGACCAGCTTCACCGTTAAACATCTGCGGATCAGGTTGAGTAAAGATCTCTAGATCCATACCTGCAGAGAAGTGCTTTCCCTGGGAAGAGATAACTAAGGCTCTCGCCTCGGCTTCTGTATCTAGTGCTCTTAATGCTTCTGGAAACTCCTGCCAAAAGGCTTTATTCATGGCATTACAAGCGTCAGGACGATTTAGCTGGAGGTGCGCAATCTGCTGATCAACCTGTAATAAGAAGGTTTGGTAACTCATACATCGCTCTTATTTTTATGAATGAAAAATGATCTATTAATCAAACTAGACACCGTCAAGATAAAGACAAGATAGCGCACCAATTTTGACACTGTCAAGATTGATTGCTAAATTCCTCAGCTATGACGAATTCAAAGAAGAACTATCACCACGGTGATTTAAGAGATTCACTGCTTAAAGCTGCGACCGATCTGATCGCTGAAGGCGGTGTGGATAACCTATCAATACGCAAACTGGCGGATAAAGTCGGTGTGTCTCGCACAGCCCCTTATCACCATTTCAAAGACAAAAATGAGCTACTTTGTGCCATTGCTGCACAAGGATTCCACCAGCAAGATCAGTTAGTTAAATCGGTTACTGAGTGTAAAAAGGATTTATCAACAGTGGAGCTGTTTGAGCATTACGTTCTCACCTATATCCGCTTTGCCGATGAAGAACGAGAAACCTACGATCTTATGTACGGTCGTGAAATTTGGAAAACGGGTGAGCCTACACCTGAGTTACAAACCATTTCCAAAAACAGTTTTCATATTTGGCTGGATTGGGTGAAAGAGCTGCAACAACAAAACCTGTTTGATCCTGAACAACCGAGTTTACGCATTGCTCAATCAAGCTGGGCCGCACTCCATGGTCTATGTCGGCTGTTCAACGATGGCATCTATATCAATCGTGAAGATATCAACGATATCGCTAAAAACACGGTCCGCATGATGATCAATCAACCCTAAGTAGGCATAGAATTATGACCACTATCCAATTTAGTCACGCCAATGGTTTCCCAGGTAGTAGCTATCAATATCTGTTTAACCAGTTGCCAGAGTACTCTGTGACCTATATCGAAAAAATGGGCCATGGTGACTACCCATTAGATGGTGATCTAACCAACTATGCCAAAGAGCTGATTGAAGATATTGAGCAAAACAAAGCTACACCTGTAATCGGTATGGGGCATTCTGCTGGCGCTGTGGTCACCTTAATTGCCGCAGGACTCAGGCCTGAGCTGTTTAAACAGGTGATATTGTTTGATCCCGTGCTTTTTAACGGCCGCAAACGTTACCTGATAAAGCTGATCAAAAAGATGGGCTTGATAGACAAAGTATCTCCGGCACAGCGAGCTGCTAAACGTCGATCAAAATTTGATAGTCGTGAACAAGCACGAGAGTATTTCAGCCAGAAAAAGCTTTTCAAAACATTCCACCCTGCCTGCTTTAATGACTACATCACTCATGGTCTAACTGAAACAAACAATGGTGTAGAACTAAGTATCTCTCCGGAGATTGAAGCCGATATATTCCGCAATGTTCTTCTCAATGCGCCCAAGTGGCTAAAACAGGTTTCGGGGACTGTAATCTATGGAGAGCATAGTGATCTGTTTGGTGCAGGTGACATTAAATGGTGGCAACGCAACTTCCCAAATATGGGGTTAGTCGGTTTTAACGGTGGCCATCTTTTTCCATTTGAGCATCCAGATGAAACAGTAGAGCTACTCAAGTCATTACTTGCCAAATAAACCTCACGAGATAAGTCACTCAAGCTCTGAGGGGCAACTATCGTTACCCCTTCATTTCGAGCCTATCTACTCTGATAGTTAACGAGAACTAGGCAAACTTCGAGCGAGCGTTAACTCTGGGAAAAGCCCTGCGACAGATTGCCTCAGCGACAATTGGTCACATTCTCAAGCCGCTCAGCCATCGTTACCATGCGCCAAAATTTTTAGCGTTTGGACAGGGTTATGAAGTCACAATCACTCTCTATCAAGTTCCCCCTTAATACTCTAGCGGCTGCAGTCATTACTGCTAGCATTCCGCAGACGGTGTTTGCTGCAGATGAAGTCGCTTCAACTATGGTTGTGACTGCAAGCCGTGTAGATGAAGAGAGTAACTCACTACCTGTCAGCGTCAGCGCAGTTGATGACAAACAATTGCAACTGGATCAGGGTGCACATATACAAGACAGTACCCGAATGATGGCAGGTGTGACGATTAACCAGCTATCTGGCAGTTCATCTCATAACACCGGTATCCGCATGCCATTAAATTACGATGGCTATTACCTGTTCCTGCAAGACAGCATCCCTCTGCAATCCAGCGCATTCTTCAACCATAACGGCCTACGTTGGTCGAGCTTCAATACCAGTGCAGATCAGATCGAAGTACTTAAAGGTGCCGGTACCACTCTGTACGGCTCGGGTGCAGTCGCAGCAACGATCAACGTATTAAGTGCAGAACCAACCTTCGCACCTAAAGGCCATGTAAGCGTACTGGCAGGTGAAGATGATTACGCACAGATAAAAGTACAACACAGCGACAAAATAGCTGAAGACCAAGCCTTCCTGATCTCAGCATCAGCTTTCCAAGATAACGGCTGGCGCGACCATACTGCCCGTGACCGCCAAGAGATTTTGGCAAAGCACATTTGGGAAATAGATGAAGATACGGAGCTAAAAACACAGTTCCAAGTCTCAACGATGACCGATGAGATGGCCTCCTCCTTAGATGCAGAAGAACTTGCAAAAGACCGCACCCAATCAGGTTTAAGCGACGCGGTTAAAGCAATTAATCCTGAACGAGACAGCGATTTTGCTCGCCTAAGCTTCGAGCTAACTCACGCCCTAAATGATCAATTAACGCTGAGCTTTATCCCTTATGCTCGCTATAACTCTAATGATTACATTGCGACTTGGCGTTCATATACGCCTAAAACTGACAGCAACGTTACTAGTTTTGGCCTGTTAGCTAAAGGTAACTGGGCACACGACAATGGCAACGAAACGATCTTTGGTGTGGATCTGGAACACTCTGAATCGGAAACATTCAGCTACCAGCCAATTGATATTACCGTCTCAGGCGGTTGGGGGCCTCCAGTAAGCTACACTGCTGGATTTGAATACCGCGATCAGGATATTACTTACAAAAACGTCTCCCCTTACATCCAACATAACTTAATGCTGGGTGATGCTCTGACGGTACAAGCGGGTTTACGTTACGACTATAACCAGTACGAATTAGACAACCATCTAGCTGAAACCGATGATGATGGCTTCGGCAACCGTCAACTGGCTGATCGTAAGGATAAATTTACTAGCCTGAACCCTAAACTTGGCTTCCACTACGCGCTGAATGATAACAGTGGTTTCTTTGGCCGTGTTGCCCAAGCTAACCGTCTGCCAACCGCTTCTACAATGTATAACCTTAAGAGTGGTGATAGTGCTTCACTCGTTGGTGGTGTTAAAGAGGAAACATCAACAACGGTTGAACTGGGTTACCGCTTACAACGTGAGAATCTATCCCTTTCAGCTTCGATCTATCGTATGACGATCGACGATGCCATCGTATCAGCGGATGACAACAACGGAGACTCCTACCGCACTAATGCCGGCGAAACTCGCCATCAAGGTATCGAGCTTGAGCTTGGCTATGTTTTCTCGTCTTCTTGGTCTACTAAGCTAGCACTTAGCCACTCTAAGCATGAGTTTATCGACTACGTAAATGATGGTACTGACTACTCTGGCAACGAAATCATGCGCGCTCCACGCAACAAAGTCGGCGTAACAGTCAACTGGTCGCCAGTATCGGTTCCGGGTTTAGTGACTCAGCTTCAAGCCGACCATATTGGGTCCTACTGGAAAGACGATGCTAACTCCCTAAAAGCGCCTAGCTACACCCTGTTCAACCTGAAAGGTCAGTACGAACTAACACCAGAGCTGATGCTGTTTGGGCGTGTGGATAACCTGTTTGATCGTCAATACAACTACCAAACCGAATACAGCTGGGGCAGCGAGAGCTTCTACCCTGGCACAGGCCGCACCCTTAAAGCTGGCCTGAAATATAACTGGTAGAGTTCACTGATATGAAAGCAAAGCTTTACCTTTGGCACCGGAGGCTTGCGCTGCTGGTGCTCGTGCCCTTACTACTATTTGGGCTAAGCGGTCTTCTTCATCCGGTAATGCGTTTAACCGCACCGGAGATGGCGCAGCATTTTTATGCACAGCCACAATGGCCAGCAAATCTGCCCAGCATTGAAACTTTAATCGAAGAGTCTCAGCTGACGAGAGTAGCAGGACTGCGCCCCGTTAAGGTTGATCAAAACTGGTATATCCAAAGCTGGGCAAATCGCTCTGAGCCATCACATTTCTTAACCCTGAATGCAAAACCGGCACCAGCGGTAGAGTTAGCCTATGCAGAACAGCTAGCACGCCATTACAGTGGAGAAGAAACAGCAGGGATAAAGCAGATCAAACTGATCTCGGAATTTAGTCAGCAATACCCATCAATCAACAGATTGTTACCCGTGTGGGAAGTAAAGTTCGAGCGCGATGACAACTTAAGTGTATTTGTGGATATCCGTCAGGACCGCCTTGCGACAATTACGGATGATTCTCGTCGCTTGTTTATGACCTTGTTCCACTTCTTACATGTATGGGCCTTTATCGATCAGGAAAACCCACTTAGAACCGCTCTGTTCATCAGCATGATGTTGATCTCAACCTTTATCGGTATCAGTGGCCTTTACCTGTTTGCGGTATTGCCATTAAAACAGCGTAAAAATGCTCAACTTAAGAAGATCCATGCTTGGACAGGTGTGGGAGTTTCGGCCGCACTGCTAATGTTCGTATTCAGCGGTATGGTCAGAACTATAGAAAAGCTAGAGCCCGAAATTCGAGGCGTACCGCTCGATCAATCACTCGCGCTTTCAGATATTAGTTTTGGCTTAGCTAAAGTACAGGCTCAATTCCCTAACAGCAGTAATGCTCAACTTCATGAACTTGATAGGCGCGCTGTATGGCAACTTCAGCAACCAAGACAGCCCAGTATATGGTTAGATGCTCAATCAGGCGAACAACTACCAGAAGGACCGTTCGACTTCGCCAAACAGCTAGTATCTAGCACCCAAGGCCAGCAGCCAGAAGTGATAGATCAGCGTCTTATTAATAGCTTCAAAGAGGACCATAGCTATGGGTTTATTGATAAACGCCTGCCAGTAGTCGCTATAGATTATGCCGATAAGACTTATTACGTCGATACTCGAGATGCTGTGCTTTCTGTCAAAGTAGATAACGCAGATAAGGTGTACAGCTGGATCTTTAGCTATCTACATAAATGGCATTTTGCAGATGGTCTAGGCCGGGATGGCAGAGATGGAGTTATAAGCCTGTTTATCTTGGCAATTTCTGGCACATCACTGTTAGGCTTTTACACGTGGCTAAAAGCTCGCCGTAAACGTAAGCAAGCTAATAAGCAGCGCAGTCGTTGCACGGAAGTGGCTTAACTAGAGTTCCATCAGAAAATAAAAACGGGCCTTTAAGGCCCGTTTTTTTATTACGCTGATACTTTCTGTTTTTGAAACTGAACCTGTATGACCAAAGCCAAAGTCAGGGTGAGGATTAGCGATAAAACGATGGTAGCAGCCGCGGGCAGATCAAACGACCAAGCCAACAACAAACCAACCACAAAGCCAATTACACCGACAAGATAAGCCCAGCCGACAGATTTACCTCTTACTTGCGCTGCAAGCGCCGGAGCAATTAAGCAAGCAAATACCAGATAGATGCCCGCTTTCATAACCGACAATGTAATCGTCACAGCAAAAGCGATGTAGAAAAATCGCTCTAAACTCTGAGGCCTAAATAAAGCCAGCAGTTGAATAACGATAGCCATCACGCCGAGAGGCACCAGATCAGCCCAAGTAAGCCAGAGAACATCACCGCTTAACGTACGCGTTAATGCCTGACCTCCTTGGGGCTGGCCTGCTACCACCAACACCAACAATGATGCGGAAGCCACATAGATCAAACCGATAAAAGCCTCACGCCAGTCTGGCAGATTTCGGTTGATCCAAGCCACCAATGCAACACCCAGAAGGGAAAAAAGTACTGCCATCAATGTTGATATTAGAGCTCCATGATCATGCTCGGCATCATGAAAGTGCCACTGCGTGGCTAAGATAGTGCCAAGTGCGGCTAACTGCGCAATGGCAAGGTCGATAAAAACAATCCCTCGCTTTAAAACCTGTCGCCCCAAAGGGACATGGCTTGCCAAAATCAGCAAGCCAGCCACCAACGCGGGCAAACCTATACTCAGTGCTTGCATTACTTCTGTACCGTTAATTGCTTCAGCAGATGATCAAACAGTTTCGTTAGATCAGACACTTCGCCTTTAAGATCAACCGTCGCTGGCAAATTCGCATGCGCCATACCTGTTTGCTCAGATAACCAACGCGCACCTTTATCATTCTGGTACCAGTTGCTGATCACAAACTGCGGACGCTGCTGCTCAACAGTAGATACCAACGATTGCAGATGTGACATCGTTGGCGGCACACCCGGATTAGGCTCTAGGTCTGCCACAACCTTGATCTCGGCCCAATTTAACAAGTAGCTAAAGCTCGTATGCTGAACAACAACAGGCATACCTTTTAGTGGCTCAGCCATTGCTTTCCAACGAACGAGGTTTTCCTGCCAACGCACCTGCCAAGCTTCCAACGCCTGTTGGTACGATTCTTTGTTATCAGGATCAATCTGCTGTAAGCGATTGCTGATAACCGGTGCTAGCTGTTGAACTCGTTCAGGGTCCAGATGAAAGTGGGGATTACCTTCGGGATGAACATGCTCGGTACTGAAAAACTCTTTTTCGTGTTTTTCAATCGTCTCAACATGTTCAGACAGGTAAAGCATACCTACGGCACCGTCTGCCACTTTGCGGTTAGACGCACGCTTTTGTAGCGCCGGCATCCAGCCCTCTTCCAAGCTCGCACCACTGCAGATTGCAAGATCAGCTCTAGCCAACTTAGCAATCAGGCTAGGTCTCGCCTCGATATAATGCGGGTCTTGATAGACGTGAGTCGCGCTAAAGACTTTAGCCTCCGGCGCAAGTTGACGGCTTAACGCCGCCCACTCAGGCTCGCAGGCAAAAATCGTAAGCGCTTGCGCAGGTGTAACAACAGCTAACAGCGCAACCGCTGCAATTAGCTTAGAAGCTGTGTGCAGCATGCGCGCCAAATCCTACTTGGTATTGAAGTGTGATCGCGTTGTCTTCACCTTCCATGTTGTCAGCATCTTGGTGACGGTATTCAAGGCGTACTTTCTGAGTGTGCGTTGGCGACCAGCTAACCATCACAGCAGTTTCTTTAAGCTCAGAATCTTCCCACTCATGTTCGCCATCGTGTTCATGCTCATGTGCAAGATCCACTTGGCCGTGACGGATACCAGCAGCCCAGTTCTCATCAAACTGATAAACACCAGATAGGTACCAACCACTGAAGTCGTTTACTTCTGCACCATATAGATCATCTACATAGGCGTATTCAGCTGCAATTTTTAGCTGCTCTTGACGGTTGTTACCGTTAGGCGACCATTTCCAAACTAGGTCAGCAATGTAAAGGTGCTCACCTTGGTACTCAGCACCATGTGAATGTGCATGACCTTCTTCATGATCATGATCCTCTTCCTCTTCATGATGGCCTGCCTCCTGCGTGCGGTTACGCATGTAACTTACACCTGCCTGCCAGCTGGAGTTGTTACCGAAGTCATCACCAAACTCAGTAGAAAGCGTCCATGTACCGATAGTGTTAACTGATTTTTCTTCACCCAGTTCATCACCGCCAAATGCAGCTGCGCTTACACGCCAGTAACGATCTGTTGGGACAATCCAGCTCGCAGATACACCGTCATCGTAGTAGTGACCGCCAAGGAACGCTTTGTACATTAGAGGACGTTCGCTGAAGCTATCAGAATGGCTATGGTTAGCATTCAGATAACCAATATCTGCCAAGAAACGACCCGCTGTCAGGCTGATACCTGGTAGCGAAGTGCTTTGGATGTATAGCTCTTCAAGCTCAAGATCAGACTCTTCTTCATTCCACTCAGCAATCCAAGTCATTTGCGCTTTAGCAACATCACCAATATCTTGGCTCAAGCTAAGTTCACTATGACTCAAGCCAAAACCTTCTGTACGACCATTCAACGCCGTATCATCGGATTTGTGATACACATCCAGAATGACACCAACTTCCAGCGCATGACCTACAGAAGCCTGCATAGATAGCGCCGCCACAGCAAAAGCGAGTGCTTGTTTTTTCATTTTATACCTCAAATAATTATGATATATCATAACAAACAGACTTAACTGCTCGTTATGTTTCAAATTGAATTAGAAGATTGATCGACCAGCTCAGAACCCGACTTCAGGCTGTGAACTATGCAAAATCCAAAGTAGCGACTAATCGACTTTGCCCAGAAGGGACCATTGGGGAGCGATGTACAACACCCTTTCCATCCAAGCCATACCACCCATCACCCTTGAGCAGCAATACATCACCTTCTTGCGCTTGATGTATCAGTTCTTCACTACCGTATAGGCCTGACTTGTCGTCAGACAAACCACCATTACCCGCACCTAATTTCGACCGATCTAACAAAGGGTCTTCCAACCACTCAGTCCCTTGACCAGCGTAAGTACTTACCAAACGACAACCTAACTTATCTGTATGGAAGCGAGGGCACATCGCACGGTCCAAAACCTGTAAGCGCAGACCCACTTCATCCAACTCAAACAAGCACGCATACATGTCGATGATCAAAGCTAGATCTTCGATAAATTCAGACTTGCCTGAGTGCTCGGGTAATAGATTATTTAAAACTGCTGAAGGATCATCGGCTTGAATAACCGCTCTGATATTTAGATGTTCGTTTTGCAGCAAAGCCTCGCAATAGCCCGTCACATCAAGCGCCAAGTCCCTTTGAAAATTACAGAGGTGTACATCTTGATCATAAATCTGAGTTAAAACCTCGGGACTAACCCCTTGGACAAATCTCATCTCAGATTCAATTTCTAGAGCTTCCTGCGCCACAGCCCATACCTTCAATCAACAGCAAAGCGCGAAATGTTACCATATAACATAACCCAGAAAAAATATTTCAGGATGACGCCCCGTTTTTCTTCCACTAGACTTTGTCCTATATCCACATAAATCCTCTGTAAATTATAAGGATCAGACACCTATGGAATTTAAGGATTACCTTACAATTTTGGCGAAACGTGACGGCTCCGACCTTTACCTAACTACCGGCGCTCCACCCTGTGCAAAGTTCGAAGGTAAGTTAACGCCATTAAGTAAAGAGCCTTATAAACCCGGAGAGATCGAAGCAATCGCAAACTCCTT
This sequence comes from Neptuniibacter sp. QD37_11, assembly GCF_047778105.1. NCBI lineage: Bacteria > Pseudomonadati > Pseudomonadota > Gammaproteobacteria > Oceanospirillales > Oceanospirillaceae > Neptuniibacter > Neptuniibacter sp. QD37_11. Next base: position 2,990,642 of record NZ_CP180552.1, read on the forward strand.
AATGGATGAGCAGCAACGCGCCACCTTCGAAGAAGAACTAGAGATGAACCTCGCTTACTCTATTCCCAAAGTAGCGCGTTACCGTATCAACATCTTTAAGCAACGAAACCAATACTCTCTGGTCGCGCGTAATATCAAAGCCGATATTCCTAAGATGGAAGACTTAGGCCTACCGCCCGTCCTTAAAGATGTGATTATGGAGAAACGCGGCTTAGTACTGTTTGTTGGCGCGACAGGTTCGGGTAAATCAACATCGCTTGCTGCACTGATTGATCACCGTAACCGTAATAGCGGCGGTCATATCATCACCATTGAAGATCCTATCGAGTTTGTCCACAACCACCGGAAATCGTTAATCAATCAGCGTGAAGTTGGAGTTGATACTCGTAACTTCCACAGTGCACTTAAAAACGCTCTACGCCAAGCACCTGATGTCATTTTGATCGGTGAGATTCGTGATCAGGAAACTATGGAACAGTGCCTAACCTACGCAGAAACTGGTCACTTAGCAATCTCAACACTGCATGCTAATAACGCTAACCAAGCAATTGATCGTATTATTAACTTCTTCCCTCAGGCACGGCATAAACAGATCTTCCATGACCTCGCCCTCAACCTCAAAGCAATTATCTCTCAGCGTCTGATTCCAACCATTGAAGGTAAACGTTGCGCAGCAATTGAGATACTTCTGGGAACCTCCAGTGTTCAAGAGCTAATCATGAAAGGTGACGTCAAAGAGATCAAAGAGGTTATGTCTAAAGGCTCTGATACCACCGGCATGCAAACCTTTGATGACTCGTTATTCAAACTCTTTGATGAAGGCAAAATCACACAAGACCAAGCGATCATCAATGCTGACTCAGCAAACGATATGCGCCTTCGCATGAACCTAGCAGTCGTTGATGACAAAGCGGAAAAAACCGATACAGCACCGGAACCCGAGCAACAGCCATTCGATGAAGATAATCCACTAGCTGGGATTAAGCTATTGGATGAAGACGAAGAGGTTTAATACCTCAGACTCATGGCTCTTTTATAGATCGTTTTTATAAAAGAGCCATTAACGTTATAACTAGCAGCTAAGAAGACCGAAATAACTCCATAAATAAGCTCCCCTTAGATGGAAATTGCTACTTAGTTCCTTTAACTAGGGGAATCCCGTTTGTCCCTACAGGAATATATACCGTTGTATGATTTGGTGATTCAGCCATTTTAAGTTGAGCATTTATAGCTTCATGCTGAAGGTAGTTCGCGGTCAACGTCGCGTTAATAATCCTTTGTGCTTCAGCGATACCTTTAGCTTCTTCGATACGAATTTCCGCATCTTTTTGCGCAATCTGCTTTTGGGTTTCTTTCTCTGATAGAAGCTGCTGCGCGGCAAGCTTCTGCTCGACAGCTTTGGAGACGATTGCCGGATAATTGATATTTCCAACAACGATTTTATGTACATTAAAAGGGGTTTTTGCCAGATAGATCCTCAGCTTCTGTACTACTTCTACAGCAATGCGCTCACGGTTAGCTTTTAGCTCTCGACTACCATATTGCTGAACAGCATCACGTACGTATGTTCTAAAGGTTTCTTTGATAAACCGTGAATACCAATCTTCTCCGCCGTAATTTTCCACTACATCCTTGACCGTGTCTGAGTTAATCGAAATAACAGCATGGAAGTTAAAAGAGATATTTAGATCATCATTCGCCAGAATCTTAAATTTCTCAGTATAAGTATTAGTGCGCATATCGATGTTAATCACCTGATGACGCCAAAGCGATACGCCATAGTTAGCAGGCCCTTGCAGTGTCGACTTATAGCCACCCACACCAAAGATTCGCGGCTTTTCATAAACATAGCCTTCATGACCTGCCGGCGTATTGGGGTTGGTGCATGCCGTTAAAGAAAACGCTGCAGCCAGCACTAAACCAACCAAACCAAGAGATTTACTAGGAAAAAATGGGGATCTTTGAAACATACTTTCATCCTTGATCAATAACTTAATATATATGCTAATAAAGCCTATTTATCCTACTTGAACATAAGAGAAAGAGTAAATGGTGTTGCACTACTACCTCACGCTCTTTAAATACAAAAAAGCCCCGCTAAAAAGCGGGGCAAGATATAGCTTAGAGTGAAGTCGTGAAGAAGAAATGCGGGTGGATCACACCCTTTCAATCACGGTAGAGATCCCCTGCCCCATGCCGATACACATGGTTGCCAGACCTAAGGTTCCGTCCTGTTGTTCTAGCACGTTCATTAGAGTGTTAGTGATACGTGAGCCTGAGCAGCCAAGTGGATGACCAAGGGCAATAGCACCACCTTTTAGGTTTACTTTATCTTCCATCTTATCGAGCAATTTTAGCCCTTTAAGTACAGATAGACCTTGCGCAGCGAAGGCTTCGTTAAGCTCTACGTAGTCAATATCCTCGATGCTAAGACCTGCGCGTTTCAGTGCCTTCTGAGTAGCTGGTACTGGACCGTAACCCATGATCGATGGATCACAGCCCGCTACTGCCATGCTGACAATACGTGCACGTGGCGTAAGGCCTAGCTCTTCTGCTTTAGCCGCTGACATCACCAATAATGCAGATGCACCGTCAGAGAATGCAGAAGAGGAACCTGCAGTTACTGTACCAACTTTAGGTACGAACACTGGCTTAAGTGCGCCTAGTGTTTCAACTGTAGTTTCTGGACGGATAACTTCATCCGCTTCTACTAGCGACTTAAAGCCGTTTTCGTCGTGACCTTCGACCGCAATAATTTCGCTATCCCATAGGCCATCCAGATGTGCTTGATGCGCTAGACGGTGAGAGCGCGCTGCGAACTCATCCTGCATTTGACGGTTGATACCGTTCATCTTGCCTAGCATCTCTGCTGTTACGCCCATCATCATCGCTGCTTTAGCCACTTTTTTGGACATCTCAGCGTTGATATCAACACCGTGCATAATGGATACATGGCCCATATGCTCCACACCACCCGCAATAAAGATATCGCCATTGCCGGTCATGATGCCTTGGGCTGCTGCATGCAGTGCTGCCATAGACGAACCACATAGGCGGTTGATCGTTTGTGCCGCCACCGTATGAGGAAGGCCTGCTAGCAGTGCAGCATTTCGACCGATGTTGAAGCCCTGCTCTTTCGTCTGGTTTACACAGCCCCACATCACATCTTCGATGTCTGCTGGGTTTAGCGCTGAGTTACGCTCTAACAGTGCTTTGATAACCGCAGCTGATAGCGCTTCGGCACGAACATTTCGGAACGAGCCATTTTTTGATTTACCCATCGGGGTACGAACACCGTCAACGATGACTACATCATTTGGTTTCAAGTTCATGATCTTTACCCCTTAACCCTGAGCATTTTGTGGAAAGTATGTTTCGCCAGCAGCGGCCATCTGTTTCATCTTGTCGGTTGGCTGATATAACGGCCCTAGACCCTCGTATTTCTGCGCCATAGCACAGAACTCAGCTAAACCAATCTGATCCAGATAGTGCAGCGCACCACCACGGAATGGAGGGAAACCAATACCGTAGATCAAGCCCATATCTGCTTCTGCCGGGCTGGCAACAATGCCATCTTCCAAGCAGCGAACGGTTTCGATACATAGAGGAATCATCATGCGCTCGATAATCTCTTCATCGCTGAACCCACGCGTTTCTTTGGCAATGCCATCAAGCATTGCTGGTACTTCCTCATCCACAATTTTCTTCGGCTTACCTTTGCGATCGAGTTCGTAACGGTAGAAGCCTTTGCTGTTTTTCTGACCGAAGCGCTCTAGGGAGAACATACGATCGATAACGTTTTCACCTTCGTGGCTCATACGATCAGGGAAACCTGCCGCCATCACGCTATCTGCATGGTGTGCAGTATCGATACCGACTACATCTAGAAGGTAGGCAGGACCCATTGGCCAGCCAAAGCGCTCCATCACTTTATCGACTTGTTTAAAGTCCGCACCATCTTCAAGTAGTGCAGTAAAACCACCAAAGTAAGGGAACAAAATACGGTTAACTAAGAAGCCTGGGCAGTCATTTACAACGATTGGGGTTTTACCCATCGCTTTTGCGTAAGCAACTGTACGAGCTACCGCATCTTCAGAGGTTTTCTCACCGCGGATAACTTCCACTAGCGGCATTTGATGCACAGGGTTGAAGAAGTGCATACCACAAAAGTTTTCTGGATTTTTAAGCGCTGTTGCCAACTCAGTGATAGAGATAGTAGAAGTGTTAGACGTCAGTACCGCGCCTTCTGGCAGCGTTCCTTCAACTTCAGCAAGCACTGCTTTCTTAACATTTGGATTTTCAACAACCGCTTCGACTACAAGATCAACACTACCGAAATCACCGTAGTTGAGCGTTGGCGTAATGTTGTTTAGCACCGATGCCATTTTCATCGCATCCATACGGCCACGAGATACGCGTTTGTTCAGCAGTTTAGTCGCTTCATCTAGACCTAACTGTAGCGCGGCATCGTTGATATCCTTCATCAAGATAGGCGTACCTTTAGAGGCCGATTGGTAAGCAACACCACCACCCATAATACCGGCACCCAGTACAGCCGCCTTTTTAACAGGCTCGGCTTTGCTCTCAAAACCTTTGCTGACTTTCTTGATGTATTGGTCTTTCATAAACAGACCAACAAGGGATGCGCATACATCCGTTTTCGCAACTTTCACAAAGCCTTTAGCTTCGATCTCGTTGGCTTTTTCGCGAGGAAGATTTGCGTGCTTTTGAATCGTTTTCAGCGCAGCCATTGGTGCAGGATAGTGAGGACCCGCTTTACCACCAATCACACCTTTTGCAGATTCAAACGCCATCATCTGTTCAACCTGATTTAGTTTGATCGGCGTTTTCTTCTCTTCACGGCGCGCGTGGTAATCAAACTTGCCCGCAATACAACCTTTCAGTAGATCTAGAGCCGCAGCTTTAACTTGATCGCCGGTTACAACCGCATCTACACCGCCATCTTTAAGTGCAGCATCAGGGCGTTTCTCAGCACCCGCGCAGATCCACTCATTGGCGTTATCCACACCAATTAAGCGTGGTAGACGAACTGTGCCGCCCCAACCTGGGTAGATACCTAGCTTAACCTCAGGCAGACCTACTTTGGCTTGGTCGCTCATTACACGGTAATCTGTGGAGAGTGCCAATTCAAAACCGCCACCTAGGCATAGGCCATTAATCGCAGTGACCGTTGGGCAGCCTATATCTTCAATCTGATTCAATAGGTTGTGGATATCCATCAAGCCTGCAATCAGGTCTTCATCTTCTGCAGAGAAAAAGCCCATAAATTCGGTGATATCCGCGCCAACAATAAAGCAATCTTTGGCACTGGAGAAAATCACACCACGAATATCATCTAGGTTACACAGGGCATTTACCGCTTCGCGCAGTTCAGCCAAAGTCGCCTGATCGAGTTTATTAACAGCATCGCCTTTGCGGTCAAACACCACATCGTAGATCCCGTCTTCGATCGACTGTACGTAAATCGATTGTCCTTCGAAAAGCATCTAAGTTGCTCCGTCTATTTTTATTTTTGGCTTGGCGAAGTGCCTAAGCGCTTTTTAGTTATGCTGTTTACAGCTTACTCTCTAGCTCAGGCACGGCATCGAACAAGTCGGCCACCAGCCCGTAATCAGCCACCTGAAAAATTGGGGCTTCTTCATCTTTGTTGATCGCAACAATGATTTTGGAATCTTTCATACCCGCTAAGTGCTGGATCGCACCGGAGATACCCACGGCGATATACAGCTCTGGCGCGACCATCTTGCCGGTCTGACCAACCTGCATGTCGTTTGGTACAAAGCCGGCATCAACCGCTGCACGAGACGCACCAACCGCCGCACCAAGCTTGTCCGCGACTTTGTTGAGTAGCTCGAAGTTGTCACCGTTGCCCATACCACGGCCACCGGAGATTACTACTGAAGCAGCGGTTAGTTCTGGACGATCACTTTTCGCCAGCTCTTCTGAAACAAAACTAGAAAGGCCGCTATCGCATGCTTCAGCAAGACTAACGACCTCTGCAGAGCCACCACTGTTAGCGACAGGATCAAAGGCTGTCCCACGAACGGTGATAACTTTAGTGCTATCACTAGACTGTACTGTCGCAATCGCATTACCGGCATAGATCGGGCGCTTGAAGGTATCCGCAGCTTCTACGGCAATAATGTCCGAGATCTGATTTACATCTAGCAGTGCTGCAACGCGCGGTAGGAAGTTCTTACCTGTTGTGGTTGCTGAGGCTAGGATGTGGCTATAGTCAGCCGCGACGGTTTGCACCAACTTACTGATATTTTCTGCAAGCTGATGTTCATACGCAGTGTTATCAGCCAATAGAACTTTACTCACACCCGACACTTGAGCCGCTGCATCAGCAACTGCCTGACAGTTAGCACCCGCAACAAGCAGGTGAACATCACCACCAATTGCATTTGCTGCAGCTAAGGTATTAAGGGTTACGGGTTTAAGCTCGTTATTATCGTGTTCGGCAATTACAAGAATAGTCATCTGATCACCCCCTTAAATTACTTTAGCGTCATTACGTAGTTTTTCGACTAGCTCATCTACAGAGCTAACTTTAATGCCTGCTTGACGCTCAGATGGCGGATCGACACGTAGTAGTTGCAGATTACTCGCTACAGACACGCCCAGTTCGTCAGTCGTTAGGACATCAAGCGGTTTACGCTTCGCTTTCATAATGTTTGGTAGGGATGCATAACGTGGTTCATTAAGACGTAGATCGGTTGTTACAACTGCTGGCATAGCCAGGTTGACCGTTTGCAAACCACCGTCGATTTCACGGGTGACGTTGATGCTATCGCCAGTTACCTCAACTTCTGATGCAAAGGTACCTTGTGGGCGATCCAACAACGCTGCCAACATTTGACCGGTTTGGTTGTTATCAGAATCGATCGCTTGCTTACCAAGAATCACCATGCCTGGCGCTTCTTTTTCTACAATTTTGGCTAATAGCTTAGCGACGGAAAGGGAATCAGGGTTGGTTTCAACATCGACACGGATACCGCGATCGGCACCCAATGCTAACGCTGTACGGATCTGCTCTTCGCAGCTCTTATTACCAATAGAAACAACGACAACTTCATCCGCTGTACCCGCTTCTTTTAAACGTACAGCCTCTTCAATTGCTATCTCGCAAAATGGATTAAGAGCCATTTTCACGTTAGCTAAATCGACATCACTGTTATCTGCTTTGACACGAGCTTTGACGTTGTAGTCAATCACACGTTTTACGGCAACCAGTACTTTCATAACCGCCTCTTTGTATTGTTATTTTGGTAACCCATACACATAAGAAAATAGGGTTACTTTCATAGAGGGAAGCTCATTCCCCAAGCTATGTATAAATCTTAGTCTCAGACTGAAATTCAACAATGACAAAAAGCAGCTACATCGCTAACAAAAAATAGCAATATTAATCAAAGCCTCGTAAACAAAGGGCTTAAGAAAGGATCAAGCGCAAACAAATACAATCAAAAGGTATCAAAAAAGTTACCTTTTCTGGCAATAGCTAAAAAGACAGGCATAAAAAAAGGGCTAATAAGCCCTTTTTAGAATCCAATTTATCTTATAAATATTTTTTCAAACTGAAAGCACCACGAAGATCGCCTGTGGAAAAACCTGTCGCTTTGTCTTCTGGATAAAGGGTCTGAAGTTGCTCAGCAATCTCTGGTTTAATCTTGGAACCGTGACAAGCTAAGCATTGATCAGCGACGGGGATCGCCTTCATCATGCGGAATACTTTTCTACCTTCTTCGTCTACGACAACTTGCGAGAAACCTAAGGTTTTTAGATTAGCCCCTTGCTTAGCTTTGGATTCAAACTGTTCAAGAATCGCCTTTTCCCACTGATCAGGTGCATTTTGCGGGTTACGTAGTTTTAAACTAGTACGCTCAACCTGCCACTCAGACTTATCATTCACGCTTTTTGTAAGGCCTGCAGCCTTGGTATTACACACGTTGATGGCAGCGATAGCACCGCCCTCTTCTTTTGCCGCTTTGAGTTCTGAGCCAAGCGTTGTCACTAGCTCTTTAATGACACCTTTAGCTTCGTTCTGCAGTTCAGGAATATTTACCGAGAATTGTTCCGCTTGAACCGGAAGGGCAGCCGCTAGAGCAGCAGTAAAGAATAATGCTTTCACCTTGGACCTCACTGGATGGGGTGTTCATAAGATGAGGTCATTATACAATTTCATATAAATTAGTAAATACTAATATTTAAGATCTATATATAAAAAATGCATATTATTTTTGTAGGAAGGCCATAAATGCCTTTTGCGCTTCTTCAGATAACAAGCGCTGATAAAACAATGCCCCTTCACTATCAATCACTTGGTGAACAGACTTCAAGGTTTCGGCTTTCATCAACTGTTTAGCCGCAATCACCGAATCAACAGGGCTTTCCGCTAACTTTTTAGCACGATTTCGTGTTGTTTCTAGGAGCAGATCAGGTTCTGTGATTTGATTCACAATTCCAAGTTGCTCAGCTTTGATAGCATCAAAACTTCGACCTTCAACCAGCAACTCAAAAGCATGTCGATGCCCTACTAGTTGTGGAAACAACAAAGTAGACGCCCCTTCAGGTATTAAGCCCAACTGCACAAAGGGCATTTTACAACGCAGATTATCTGCAGAAACAACGAGGTCACAATGCAAGAGCATGGTCGTGCCTATACCAACAGCATCACCATGCACCGCTGCGATAATTGGCTTGGGAAAGCTTGCCAGTGTATGTAAGAACACCAATACATCTTGCAGGATATTAGGGTTATGCGCTGCAGATACAAAATCGCTTATATCATTTCCTGCACAGAAGGACTGACCTTGCGCTCGAAAAAGCACAACATGAACATTAGGATCTTCCGCTGCTTGCTTCAGTAACGCCGTCATTTCGACATACATTGCCAATGTCAGCGCATTTTTCTTATCTGGTCGGTTTAGATTTATCTCGAAAACAGAACCCTGCTTTTCGGTTAAAACGGTAGCCACTATTTAGGCTCCTCTACTACATTAACGGTTGTCGCAGGCTGATAATGTTCTGGCAGGTATGCGCGAACCATCTCACTGCTTCGCCCCCATGAATGACAACTATCAAGCATAAACTCAGCACCTTGAGCTAGCACATCTTTATCGCTACTCGGCCAGATAGATTGGATAGCAGTCGTCGCCAGAACAGGTAAAAGTTCATTCATATGCGTACAACCCGCAACACCACCTACACGGTCTTTAGCTATGCGCAGCCAGCCAGGCCCGATACGTGTGCCTTGCAGTTGCGCATAAGCTGCACCAACTTTTTTACAGATGCGAAACGGAGAATAATCTATACAAGCTTCGACCTGTTTGATCAGTAAACCTTTATCGAGGGTCAGGCGAATGCTCATATCATGAAACGCTTCGCCTGCTGGAACATAACCACCGCGTTCAGGGTTATCCACATCTCGCGTTTTAACATCGGTCATACGGGCTTCAATATCCCATAAACCATCATCACGAAGATAACCATTACACATCACAGTTCGATTGTGATGAGTTTCACGCCGAGTTGGTCGAGATAAAGGCATATTGATCAATTCCCTTTATTCGGCTTTAAGCTGCGTTGGCATTATCATCTGCAGAAGGTTTTAGCAGACGACGAAGCACCTTACCGACATTGGATTTTGGAAGGTCTTCAGCAAACTCGACTTGCTTTGGAACCTTGTAGCGAGTCAGTTTATCTTTACACCAATCCCTAACATCCTCACGGGATAGATCAGGATTATTGCTAACAACAAACACTTTAACGATCTCGCCAGTCTTATCATCCGGAATACCAATAGCTGCACATTCCACAACATCGGGGTGCTGGGTAATGACATCTTCCACTTCGTTTGGATAGACATTAAAACCAGAGACAATGATCATATCTTTGGCACGATCGACGATGCGGAAATAGCCTTCCTCATCAATCGTCGCGATATCCCCGGTGATAAAGTAACCATCATCGGTAAATGAGGAAGCGGTCGCCTCTTCTCTTTGCCAGTAACCTCGCATAACCTGCGGGCCTTTAACACAAAGTTCACCGGCTTCACCTTGAACCACATCCTGACCATCCGTACCAATAATACGAACATCGGTGTGAACCATAGGCAGCCCGATTGTACCTGTGCGGTTATCATCGGGTGGGTTGAAACATACCGCTGGAGAAGTTTCGGTGAGGCCGTAGCCCTCTATCACGTCACAACCCGTTTTATCTTTCCAAAGCACCGCCGTAGAAGGATTCAGCGCCATACCACCGGATGCGGTAAATTTCAGATTACTGAAATCGACCTGGGCAAAGTTCTCATCGTTACACAGCGCAACAAACAGCGTATTAAGACCGACAAAAGTACTCATACGCCACTTCTGCATCTCTTTAATAAACCCAGGAATATCTCTTGGGTTTGGAATCAAGACACTGTGACCACCCATCAACGAAACAACCTGAGCTACGGTGAAGGCATAGATATGATAAAGCGGCAGTGGCGAGATCACCGTTTCAGTCCAATCAACACCGGGAACGGTTAAACGCTCCTGCGCTTGTAACATGTTAGAGATCAGGTTGGCATGAGTCAGAATCGCGCCTTTAGAAACGCCTGTTGTACCACCGGTATACTGCAATACAGCAACATCAGATGATTCAACTTTAACCGGGTTCGGTTGCTGGCCATCATATTTGTAGAAGGCAGAGCGAAGCGGAATCGCTTGAGGCAAATTGTAATCTGGCTCCATCTTCTTCAAGTACTTAACCGCAGCATTGAGAAGATTACGTTTAATAAAATCGTGTAGATCCCCTACTTGGGTCACAAACAGGGTTTCAATCTGCGTCTTATCCAAAATCTTTTCAGCATTGTGCGCCATGCTCTTGTGGATAATCAGCGCCTTCGCACCGGAGTCATTAAACTGGTGCTGCATCTCTTGCGGGGTATATAGCGGATTGGTGTTCACAACCACCAGCCCTGCACGCAAAATACCAAATAATACAATGGGGTACTGAATCAGGTTAGGTAGCTGAATCGCTACCCTATCACCTGGCTGCAAGTTGGTTTCTTGCTGAAGATAAACAGCAAACGCCGCGGATAAACGATCCAATTCGTTGTAATCAATCGTGCGTCCAAAGCTGGTAAATGCCGGTTTAGGGCCAAAGTTCTTTTGCACATGCGCAAGAACATCTGGAACAGTTTTAAAACCGTAGTGATTTATATCAGCCGGAATTGTATCGGCGGCAGGAATTTGCTGCATCTAAGGTTCCTCATGTAATTATTTTTATAAGGGATCTATGTCGGTAATTTTAGGCTACGGGAAAAAGTACAGCCAATTTTGTCGCTAGCATAATGTCACCATCAGCCTGTACTCGACCCGCCATGAACGCCTGCATACCATCCGTTTCACCCGACATGATCTCTTCGAGAGTAATAAAGTCCATTGTCAATGTCACGGTAGCGTCATCACTAACACCTTCTGCGACATCACAGCTACCCTCTTTCACTGTCACAAACCAAGAATCACCATCGCTAATGTCGTACTGAAAAATTGCATCTGTGTCAGCTGCAGCATCGGCATTAAAACGATTTTTCATTTCAGTAAAAACTGCATTCAAGTCGGACATTTCAGATACCTCTTTGTCATTTTTATTCTTTAACGCATAACGTTTTGCGTTGAGTTTTAAGAGGCCGCGTAAAAGAGTGCGGCCTACTGGATTATTAAGTGCTTTCTTCACGTCTATACCTCGACTAGAAAGCAAAGTGCTCTTGATCCATATCCATCAGGTTGTCTGCCCCTGATTGCATTGTTTCAACCAAACTACGAGTACGCGGCAAGATTCGCTGGAAATAGAAACGTGCTGTAGTCAGTTTAGCTTGGTAGAAAGCAGCATCACCTTCACCTGCAGCTAACTTTTCTTGAGCCACTTTCGCCATACGCGCCCAGAAGTAACCCAATACAACATAACCTGAGTACATTAGGTAATCGACAGATGCTGCACCCACCTCATCGCGGTTTTGCATCGCTTTCATACCGATCTTCATAGTGAGATCACCCCACTCTTTATTCAGCTCAGTTAGCGGCTTGATGTACTGTTGTAGATCGCTGTTGTCAGATTCAGCCTGACAGAACTTATGTAGAATTTTGGTAAAGCCTTTTAGAGATTCACCTTGAGTCATCAATACCTTACGGCCTAGCAAATCTAATGCTTGGATCTGAGTAGTACCCTCATAGAGCATAGAGATACGGCTATCACGCACATTTTGCTCCATACCCCACTCCGCGATAAAGCCATGACCACCAAAGATTTGAAGGCCATGGTTAGCAGATTCGAAACCCACTTCGGTCAGGAATGCTTTTGCAATCGGTGTCAGGAAGGCTAGCAACGCATCCGCTTGTTTTTTCTCATCGCCTTCTGCTCGCTCAACTTTATCCACCAGCTGAGCACAGTAGTAGATCATTGCACGACCACCTTCAGCAAAAGCTTTCTGGGTCAGCAACATTTTACGAACTTCAGGGTGTACGATAATTGGATCGGCGGCTTTTTCTGGGTTAGCAGGGCCATTTAGAGCGCGCATCTGCAAACGATCTTTGGCATACACTAGTGAGTTTTGGAAACCCCACTCTGCATGCGCCAAGCCCTGTAAAGCTGTACCTAAACGCGCAGTGTTCATAAAGGTAAACATGCAGTTAAGGCCTTTATTCTCTGGCCCAATTAGGTAACCCGTCGCCTCATCAAAGTTCATGACACAAGTCGCATTACCGTGAATACCCATCTTGTGCTCTAGAGAGCCACAACTAACTCCGTTGTCTGTACCTATAGTTTCTGGCAGGTGCTTAGGAACGATAAATAGAGAGATACCTTTGGTACCTGCAGGCGCATCTGGCAGTCGTGCCAATACGATATGCACAATGTTGTCTGCCATATCGTGCTCACCGGCAGAGATAAAGATTTTGGTACCAGAGATCTTGTAGCTGCCATCGCCTTGAGGTTCTGCTTTAGTACGCAGCATACCTAAGTCAGTACCACAATGAGGCTCAGTCAGACACATCGTGCCCGTCCATTCGCCGGATACCAATTTAGTCAGGTAAATTTGTTTCTGATCTTCTGTACCATGGGCATGTAGAGTATTCATTGCACCATGGCTTAGACCTGGATACATACTCCAAGACCAGTTAGCCGTACCGACCATTTCATTCACAATGATGCCGATAGATTCTGGCAGGCCTTGGCCGCCGTATTCAGCTTCATGTGCTAGTGATGGCCAACCACCTTCAACAAACTGGTCGTAAGCTTCTTTAAAACCTTCAGGTGTTTTTACGGCACCGTCATCCCACTGACAACCCTGCTGATCACCAATCTGGTTTAACGGAGAAAGAACACGCTCAGCAAACTTAGCACCTTCTTCCATGATCGCTGCTACCATATCAGGCGTAGCATCCTCGCAACCTGAAAGACTCTGGTAATGCTGCTCAGCGTTAAGCACTTCGTTTAACACGAAGTCCATATCACGAAGGGGAGCTTTGTATTCTGGCATGACGTTTTCCTCATTCTTATTATCGCTCCGCAGATGCGGATAAGTGGTGCCGAGCACCAATACAGTATGTATTTAAGAATGGTTCAAAGGTCGTAATCCGCCAATAACAAAACTTACCAGTTTTAGTGACAAAAAATGGCAGCCAATATTAGACAGCGCTTTATTTACTGTAAAAAGGGGCTATCACATGGCATTTAAGATCACTAGCAATGACATATTTCGTCACAGCCATATTGCACTGCAATATAAAGACAAAAAAGCCGGCTAAGAGCCGGCTTTTAAAGAAATGAAGTTATTAGTTTATGTAATTAAATAAGCTCAGATCCTTAACCTGTGCAAAACTTGCATACGAGGCCTGTAAAGCGGTTTGCTGTAGCTGGAACCGGCTTATTGCTTCGTTATAGTCAAGATCTTCAAAGGAAGATAAAGCTTCAGTTGTGAAGAGTTCATAATCTTCATTAACAGACTGCTGCTGTTCTAAGGCATTAAGTCGTCCACCAATACTGGTCGTTACGCCAATGAGCTTTTCCTGAATACCATTCAAATTATCCAGTACAAAATCCATTGTCTCGGTAAATTCCTGCTTACCAGTGGCTGTTGTAAAGTCAGCATTATCCAATGCATCCTTCATATCTTTCGCAGTATCTAAAATATTATGCTGGGATTTAGATCCTAAAGTTGCAGTCCCATCAATGATTTTATCTAACGTAATATCCACCCCTCCAATCTGTATGACTGGATGAGTAGGGTTAGAAGCCAAATCAAAGTTATTCAATACTACCGACGGATTATCGGCCGTAATAGGCTGACCTGCTGCATTCACTACGGTTAAGTTGCCGCCTGAGAAAGTAAACGTCAGTTCACCGTTGTCGGTAATAAACTGATCAAATGCATCCGCATTGTCTTTAGTCAGAGCGACATCATCAATATGATTATTATCTTGGGTAATCACTGCATCAACATACCCAGAAATCTTTGGCACCGTCTCAAAGATATCAAAACCTGAATCAGTCGAAGCTATCTTATTTTCTGGTCCTATCTGAATGGAGCGCTGGCCGTCATCACCGGAATATTCATAACTATCAAGCGCAGCATTATATTCATAAGGCTTTGTGAATCCTTTATGCCCGGAAAATAAAAACTCCCCTTGCACATCTTTTGTATTCATTAAACCTTCTAACTGACCTAACAACTCACCAACTTCTGAGGATATAGATAACCGATCCGTCTGGGAAAGCACCCCATTTTTACCTTGGATCGCTAACTCTTTAAGTCTTATAGAAATGTTATTAATTTGCTCCAGCGTATTCTCTTCCAACTCTAAACGACGGCGCGAAACTTCAATATTGCTATTATATTGCTCAGTCCTAGCTATTTCTTTTTTGAACTTTTGAATTTGAGCAGAAGCAAGCGGGTCATCAGAAGGCTGCTGAATACGCTTCCCCGTCGATAATTGGTTTTGTGTCTTAAAAAGTTCACTATTAGTTTTATTGATATTATCAACATTACTAAGGAAGACTTGTTGAGTAGAAATTCTCATTTTCTATCTCCTATACACTTTGAAGCAGCGTATCAAAAATTGTCTGTGCTGCCCGAATCAACTGAGCAGAAGCCTGATAAGCTTGTTGAAACTGAACCAGTTTCGCTGCTTCTTCATCCAAATTAACACCTGAAATCCCTTCACGCGTTGCAATATTTGCATCTAAAACTGATTTACCAGCCTTAGCATTTACCTGTGCGACAGCTGCTTCTGAACCTACTCGTTCTACATTCAGTCCATACTGATCCTGATAAGAAGCACCATCAATCAATTTTGCCGCTTGAAGATCCGACATTAAGAGGGAGTTTCTGTTATCTGAAACCCCACCAGTATTTAGGGTAACCTGAAAAGTATCCCCTACTTGAGGTCTATTATTGATAACAACCTCATAGCCAGATAACGCTATTGGCGTGTTAGGCTCATATTCACGTACAACACGATCACCATCTGCATCGGTTAGGACAACATAAGCAGCTTCTTTTGAGTCGGGAGAGTGCTGAATAATAAAACTATCACCATTCCCCGGCACTTCAGGAGGGTTATTAACATCAATCGCAAAACCAAACGTTTTCGTCATGTCCAAGGCTCCAGATTGAGCCCCGCCATTAAACAAAACTGTTGAAGGGTTTGCAGAATCGGTAACTACATAAGTACTTGAACCACCGTCATAAACAACCTGAACAGGGAAGGTAACAGCCCCCATTAAACGCTCATCGGTTACTCGTATGTTATTGATAGTTGCTGCACTATTAATATTAGAATTCTGCTCAGGAGCGATCATCACCGTATCATTGACAGCAATATCTGTATCTACATGAATATCTAGGCCAAGGCTTGGCAATGAAAGGTTGCCATCAGCATTAGCCACCCCTGAATAAAGCGTGTTTCCTGCTGTATCAGCAACCTCATAAGTACCCGCTGGCACATTTGTATAGGTAACCGTTAGAGGATATTGCGCGGCACCAACCAATGCAGTGTCGGTAACTCTTGCTTCAATAGAACCTATTGCAGAAGGGCTACCCGTTTGCGCTGTAAAAACAGGAGTATGCTCTACTTTATTTACATCTGCAGGCTGTACCGTAAAGCTATTTAAACCTGCGCCATCAACAACCCCAGTAGCACTTATTTTCAGGCCAATCTGATCTGTCATATCAAAAACAACATCAGTACCTGATACTGAAGCAGTTACAACAAAAGGACCTCCTGACGCAGGAGTTACCTGATAATTCCCTCCCCCTAAAGAATCAAAGGTTAAGGGATAACCTACACTTCCAACTTCTTCGGCATCAGTTAGGCTGACTGCATCAGATGAAAAAGTTAAACCTGTAGTTCCTGTAGTAACGTTTAAATCTGCAGGTAAAGATACAAACTGATTCCCAGTATTCGCAGCACCTTCTAGCTCTGGTAAAAAGGCAACCTGTAGAGGAGGCGTTAACCTATTGTCATCAATTAACGTTGAGTCGTACTCGATTGAAGACACACCAACCGGCGATCCAGTTCCGCCAACGGTTAAGGTCAAACCATAAGCTGCATCAAGATCTATCTCTGTCGCAGTTGGAGCGGGCACAGCTGGACCAAAAATAGTGGCTCCCGTACTGTCTTTAACTTCATAACTACCTGTACCAGGTGCTAAATGCTCCACACTTATAGGAAAAGATAAGTTATTAATTTTCGTATAATCAGAAACTTGGAACGTTAAAGGCGTAACCGCAGGATCAACAACTGCTAATCCTGCAGTTGCTGGAGGTGTTAATGTGTTCTCAACATTAGACAACGTAGCAAACTCAGGATCCGTAATGATTACTTCAACTTCACCTGTACCTTGATTAGATCCTGATTCAGCCACTGCCAATGGCGCAGCCAATGCTAGTTGACGTCCATTTGTGATGACCGACTCAATTTCAGAAGCTGCATTTCGAGTCGGGCGAATTAGATACTGATCACCCGGAATAAAGCCAGTATCTGTACGCATACTTAGGCTAAATCCATCTATCCGTAAATCTAATTCACCAGTTAAAGGGTCATATGCATATTCGCCATCTTCATCAACATCAGATACATCCGATTGTAAATTAAGAGTATTACTTTCCCAACGCATACCATCAGACTCACGGGTAATAGTAAATGTCCCCGTATCATTAAAAATCAAGTTATATTCTGATGCTTGGAGTTTATCAGCTTCATTTATAATGACTGTCGAATTTACTGTTGATCCATTATCTCTATAAGCTATGACTCTATTCTGGGTAACCGCAGGTGCATTAATATCCGTAAACAAAAGGCCACCAGCATTACCATCAAGATCGATACCTTTTTGGTGCTGTTCATTCATTGTTTCAGCAAAAACCAAAGCGATCCGGCCCAACTCATCAAGAGACTGATTTAGTGTCGTATCCCTGTAAGTTAAAGTGCCGCCAATAATCCCGCCAGATACTTGCCTAGTTATATCAGCCTCATTATTCCCAGTTTTCAAGGAAATATTCAGCATACTGCTGTCTGCAGGGTTCAAAGAAGTAACTAGTTTATTAGCAGATAATCCCACCACCAAAGGCTCGCCGTTACCGACAAATACACTGACCTCGCCGGTAGAAGGCTCGCTAATCGTAGTAAAACCTATATATTCAGATAACTCTTCAAGCTTTGCATCACGTTGATCCAATAACTCATTGGAAACTTGCCCCGCAGCTGTAGCAATACGAATATCATCATTCAACTGCGCAATATTCTGAGCAATGGTATTTACTGCTGCAGTAGCACTTTCCAGCCGCCCATTGATAGTTTCATTTTGGCGTCGAATATTTGAATCAAGATCATTAAATCGTCGTACCAAGGCATCTGCTTGCGCAAGAAAGAGTTCGCGGTTTGGCAGGCTTACTGGATCATCAACAGCAGTCTGTAATGCACCAAAGTAATCATCCATCGCTTTAGATACACTCGTGACATCAGATGCCATTAAGTTATCCAGCTCGTTCGCATAATCACGATAGATCTCAAAACTTTTGTAGGTCGAACTATCAGACCAAATCTGCTTGTTCAGAAACTCATCAGCTATACGATCTACGTCATTAACCAATACCCCAGCTTGATCTTCACGAGAAAGGAAGACAGGTCTTTGCCTGCTATACCCTTCCGTATTCACATTACTGATATTCTGACCTGTAACTGTCAGAGCCGTTTGGTTAGCCTGTAGGCTTTGTGTGCCTAAAGATAGTAAACCGAAAGACATGAGAACTCCTTTTGAGATTTGGTCTGCTTCTAAAGATGAACCGAGGAGAGTTATGTAATAGCTTATCGACTATTACTTAACCCTCTTTAGATCCATCACTTCGACTAGCGAGCAGAGCTCCCTCAAAAATATTTTTAATCTTGTCAGCATAATTAGGATCAGTTGCATAACCTGCTTCCTGTAATTGCTGCACATATTTATATGGATCATCTGCACTTTCCAACGCAACCTTGTAACGTGGATTAGTTTTCAGAAAATCAACATAGTCTCTAAAGCTGTCTTCATAGCTGTCATAGCTTCTAAAGAAAGCCTTTTCCTTTTGCGCTAAACCATCTCTGTATTCCAAAGTGGAAACTTGCGCACTTTCGCCATCCCAGCGTCGATCTGCTTTTATATTGAAAAGGTTATTTGCATTGCTACCGTCTGCAGATCGAACCATAAATTTTCCCCAACCAGTTTCTAGAGCAGACTGCGCAAGTAGAACTCGAGGATCAACACCTAACTCGCCAGCCACCTTCTCAGCTAACGGCATTAGCTTTTCAACAAATTCTTCTGGAGACTCAAAACGATCAGGAAGATTTTCATCTGCTACTTTTTTAGCTGCAGCTAACTGTGATTCAAAAACTTCTTTAACCGTACTTTTCTGCTCTTCCGTCAGCGTAATCCCAGGAGGGTTTTCTTGGCCTTCAGCCTTCGCTAAAAGTGCCGCAGCAGCAACCGACGCAGCCTGATCAAAAGCTCTATTAAGTTCCCGGCTATTTGTATCTAGTGGTTTAAGTTCAGGCTTTTCTTTATCCACCTGACCACCAAGCTGCCTAACTAGAACATCTGTCAATCCAATACCTTGGGATCCCGACAGCTCCAGAGCAATCTGATTGTCATACATGCTTTGAAACATTTTGGTTTGACTGCTATTCATGAAGTTGTCTTCACCAAATGCGGCATTAGCTTCACGCATAGATTTCAATAACATGCTTACAAAAAGTTGCTCAAATTGCTGAGCAGCCAAACGCAGACCTTCATCACTATCGCCTTTAGCTTTAGCTTTTAATTTCTGAAGCTCAGCTAGATCGGAATAGAGTTGAGCATTATTGCCTGCGCCTGTTTTAATCATTAGATCACCACCAATTCAGCTTTTAAGGCACCCGCCTGTTTCAGCGCTTCCAATATAGCCATCAAATCACCTGGAGCAGCTCCAACCTGATTTACCGCTTCGACGATGTCCTGCAAGTTAGCACCAGGCGAAAATTCAAACATATGACCAGAGCCTTCATCAACTTCAATACCAGTACGTGGGGTAACAACCGTTTGGCCACCACCTAATGGATTTGGCTGGTTCACATCAGCAGCTTCTGCGATTGCGACTGTCAAACCGCCATGGGTAATAGCCACAGGGGATACTTGAACATTTTGACCAATGATGATGGTGCCTGTACGTGAGTTAATCACAACTTTGGCGGAATCTTTCGCCGGCTCTACATTTAAATTCTCAAGAACAGAGAGAAAAGAAACACGTTGATTAGGATCACGAGGCGCTCTTACTCGGATTGAAGTAGCATCCATTGAAGCAGCCATTCCCGCCCCTAATAAGTGGTTAATTTCTTCAGCAACTCTGCGAGATGTAGTGAAATCAGGACGGTGAAGGTTCAATACCAAGCTATCTCCTTGAGTAAAGCCACTTGGTACAGCTCGCTCAACTGTCGCACCATTCGGTATCCGACCTACGCTTGGTACATTCAAAGATAGACGAGAACCATCAGCTCCCTGAACACCAAAACCAGATACAACCAAATTACCTTGAGCTACCGCATAAACTTGGCCATCAGCCCCCTTCAAAGGAGACATTAGCAAGCTACCACCACGCAAACTTTTTGCATCGCCAATGGCTGAAACTGTAATATCGATTTGCTGTCCAGGTTTAGAAAAAGCTGGAAGATCGGCATGAATTGCCACTGCAGCAATATTTTTAGAAGACGGATTCATCGTAGATGGAATCGCCACACCAAAATTATTCAACATATTGCGGAATGTATGTGAGGTAAATGAAGTTTTATCACCCGTACCATCCAAACCAACAACCAAACCATAGCCAACTAATTGGTTAGAACGAACACCAGAAATACTTACCATATCTTTAAGACGGCTTGCCTCTGCAACAATCGTCACTAGCATGCAAGTTACGAGAATTAATGTATTTTTCATCATCATTCCCCTTAGAATGGCATTAACGCACTAATAAAGAACTTAGATACCCAGCCCATGACATTAGTGTCATTCACAGCTCCTGTACCACTATAAGCAATTCGCGCGTCTGCAAGCTTAGTCGATGCAACGGTATTGTCTGAGCCAATATCCTGAGGTCTAACCATACCGCTGATTCGGATATATTCATCGCCCTGATTTAGGGTTAACCATTTTTCCCCTTTAACCAATAGAACACCGTTTGGCAAAACGTTATGAACGGTGACCGTAATATTACCTGTGAGGTTATTGCTCATATCTGAAGAGCCTTCCCCTTCAAACGTTGTTGTTGGACCAGTAATCGAGGCGCTTAGAGGCTTGCCATTAAGTGATACCGCATCTCCTAATATAGTTGGCTGAGTCAACGTCAAACTACTAGACTTATCCAATTCTGTAGTCGCACTTTTCTGAGAACTTGTGCTTTCTTGTAAGGTAATAGTCAATATATCGCCGATTCTGTGAGCCCTACCATCCCCATACAAATTTATGCTCGTTGCAGAGTTATAAATTGAGCCATTCATTGGTGCAGGCTGCGTTAAAGCCTGCGGAACCACTGGAGCATACTCAGGATTATTAGGTTTAACCTGTTTCTGCACACAGCCTGTAAGCAAAAAGGTGATCGATACAAAAGCAGTGATAAATTTTTTCATTGTTAAAGCCTCAATAACCTATTAAAGCTGCTGGCTAACGTAAGAAAGCATCTCATCAGCAGTGGAGATAACTTTCGAATTCATTTCGTAAGCTCGCTGGGTTGTAATCATATCCACCAGCTCTTCTACTGAATTTACATTTGAATTTTCTAACGACCCCTGAATAAGTACTGCCGTACCATTCTCCCCTGGATTGCTAACTACTGGAGCACCACTAGATGCTGTTTCGCTATAAAGGTTTTGACCTTGTGCCTGTAGGCCCTGAGGGTTAACAAAGTCAGCTAGCTGCATTTGCCCTATCTGTGTACCTTGCGGGCTACCAGGAGTTGTAACAGTAACGATTCCATCTGTACCAATAGAGAAATTAAGTACATCATCAGGCAATGTAAGCTCAGGCTCGAGCAAATACCCCTCAGGGGTAACCACTTGGTTGTCACTATTTAAGTGTAATTGCCCATTACGTGTATAAGCGGTATCCCCATTTGGCAACGTTACTTGAAGAAAACCACGTCCATTGATTGCTACATCAAATGGCTCACCAGTTACTTCCATATCACCTGCAGAAAACAGCTTTTGTGTTCCTACAGTCCGAACACCTAAACCAATTTGCAAGCCTGATGGCAGCTGTGCTTCTTCTGCTGTTTGAGCACCTGGCTGACGACGAATCTGATACATCAGATCTTCAAAAACTACGTTATCTTTCTTGAAACCAACAGTTGATACGTTGGCCAAGTTGTTAGAAATCACCTTCAGATTTGTATCCTGAGCGGTCATTCCAGTTTTAGCTACGCTTAGTGCACCGTGCATTATTCGATCCTCAGGTGATTATTAAGATATTTTCAAAATTGTTGCTGCAGTTTCTGAATTTTCTTCTGCAGTTTTCATCATTTTAATTTGCATTTCGAATTGGCGTGAAGTCGATATGATACCCGTCAATTCGCTTACAGCATTTACATTACTTGACTCAATATAGCCTGAGCGGATACGGACATTAGGGTCAGCCAACTCAGGCTCACCACCATTTGTCATCAAGCCATCAGGGCCTTTGAAGAGAGTTTGAGGATCTGGATTTACAAGCTTAATTTGATCTGCCACCAACAGCTCTGCCGCATTTTCACCTAATGGGCGGATAGTAATTATTCCACTGGTAGATACTTCAATTTCTTCGAAAGGCGGCAATACAATAGGAATTCCGCCATTGCCCATTACCGGCAAGCCACTTCCTGTAACCAACTGGTTAGCGGCATTGATCTGCAGTGAGCCGGCACGAGTATACCCCTCTGTACCATCTGGACGAATTACAGAAAACCAACCATCACCAGCTACAGCGATGTCCAATTTACGTCCAGTTTCAATTAGCGTCCCACTTGTCATATCTGTCGCGGGACGTTCAGTTTGGGCATAAACTCGAGAGGCATGCCCCTCCCCAAACACCTGCATAGCGCGGGCTTGAGCCAAATCCGCTTTAAAGCCTGAGGTATTTGCATTTGCAAGGTTATTGGCATGAGCTTGCTGAGCCAGCATATTTTCTCTGGCGCCACTCATTGCTAAATATAGAACCTTATCCATCTTTATCTTCTCGTTTGAGCGGCATTGCCGCATCTCGTTGAATTCTTATATGGGATAGATAAAGCAAATGGTATGCCAGAAACACAAAAAGACCGCTTAAGCAGTCTTTTTGAAGAAAAATTACGCAGTCAGATTAAATCTGAAGAATATTCTGAGTAACTGTATTTAGTGTTTCCAAAGTCTTAGAATTCGCCTGGAAGTTTCGCTGAGCCTCAATCAACGCTACAAGCTCTGCCGACAAATCAACGTTTGATTGTTCAAGAGCAGCAGACTGCAACGTACCATTTAGACCAGTACCCGGCGGGTTCACAATTGCATTACCGGAGCTGAATGTTGCTGTCCATTCTGTATCACCGGAAGGAGACAAACCTGACTGGTTTTCAAAAGTCGCAATTGCAACAACACCTAAATCTTGATTTTGGCCATTGGAGAAACTTGCGACCATTTCACCCGTTCCACTAAAAGTGACACCTATCAAGTCCCCTTTAGTGTAGCCATCTTGCTGCGAAGCCTTCACTATAGATGCCGATGCAAACTGGGTTGTATTGGTAATATCCAACGTAATTTCAGTAGTCGCATCTGCAGGGTCAGCACCAACAATAGTTATACCCGGTACCACCGCACCTACTGAGAACTGCTGCCCATTGATTCCAGACAACAAACCATTTGACGGATTAAACTTAATCAGTATTGGTCCCGGTTCTGTACCTGTACCTGCCTCACCTGGATCAAGCGCCTTACCAATATCAAGAGTTTCTGTTCCGTTCAGGTAGGCAAACATTCGGTACACACCTTGGAAGGAGTTATCACCATCTTTAATCGTAGGTGTACCAATCTGATTGGTACCAGAAGTCGCAACAAAGGTTAAGGCTTCACTGCCATTGATATCACCGGCCTCAGCTTTATAAGTGATAGTAACTTGCTTATTGACGTTATCGTAAATAACCGACTCAACATCAGGGTTGGCATCTTTAATTCTGGCCTCTGATGCAGTGATAGCTGCTCCTATTTGATCGTCAGTAGATCCAGAAGGGATCGCAGGTAAAGTGATACCGCCGACTTCAAGTACTAAATCATCAACTGTAGAACCCGTTATTGGAAATGTATAAGTTTCATTTGCAGCAATCTCTGCAACTTCTACTACTCCAAGCTCACCACCAGCATCAGCGTCAACTAACTGTACTAGATCAGGCTCTGGATATTCTGATTTAAACCTTATAGTAATATCATCAGGGCCATTTACAATGATACTTTGAATACGCGCATCACCATTGATCGGATCCGTCATTTTGTCAAAGAAAGCGCCTGCCGCAGATATATTAGGGTCAGCATTCGCTGAGGATAAAGAATCTAAAGTATAAGGGTAACCTGGACCAGGCGGGACAGCCGCCAAGTCCAAATCAGCCAACGCAGTTAAATCTGCAGCATCAAGCTGAACACCTGAGATCTCATCATTCAGCTCAATACCAGTAACCTGCTGCTGAGCTTGATAAGGACGCGCTTCTGCCATATTAAACTTAATTGTATGCTCATTACCTAAACTATCGAACGTTCTAATTGTTGTACTATAGGTAAATGAACCAGGCTCATCTTTATCGTAATCTGGCAATAGCGTTGCGGCATCTTCCCTAGAATCAATATTGAAAGAAAGATCAATATCTTCTGTAGCTTTTGGTGGACTTTCTTTCTGGGTAACTGCCAAATTATCGATAGGCAATCGGTTACCTTCTGAATCAAGGCCATACCCCTGAAGAAAAGCACCAGTCTTAGATACCACGAAACCATTTTTATCTAACTCAAATGAGCCCGCTCGAGTATATGTAGTACTACCTTGACCATCATCTAGCTGAAAGAAGCCTGAACCATTAATAGCCAAATCAAGGTTATTGTTTGTAAACTGTATCGTGCCCGCTTTAAAGTCTTGTGCGATATCCGTTACTGTTACACCAGCACCGGCAACGTTTGATGAACCAGCCCCTACAACTGCCGTTGCGTAGATATCACCAAATTCAGTTCGAGATGATTTGAAACCGACAGTACTCGCGTTCGCAATATTGTTGCCTGTTACATCGAGATCTGTAGTAGCCGCTTTTAGGCCGTTAACGGCTGTATTAAAACCTGACATAGTCTTATCCTCACACGCCTATCTGTTTCACATCGCTGATATCAAATGTGCCAGCTGTAGTGTTCACTTTCATACCGATACCATTTTCACCCAGAGTTACGCTGTTAACTCTATAGGCCATATTGGTATCAACCGCTTGATATTCATTATCCTCAAGACGCTCGATAACGAAGGTGTAATCTCCCGGCGGATGCTCTGGATTACCGTCTTCATCAAATCGCATCTGCCAAGCAAACTCATGCTCGCCTTGCTGAACCGCTCCTAACTGCATATTGTCAACTAAAGTTCCGCTCGAGTTATAAACCTTAATTCTTACATCTGAGGCACTGGTTTCCAGATTAAAAGCACCTTTCGCGAACGGGTTCATAGCAGTTCCTACCTCAGAGGTATCACCAGGGATGAACACTGACTGCCCCACCATAGAAGAAGCTTGCAATGCGGCCTGACTCGATAGCATCGACTGCGACATCTCATTCACAGAGACATTTAGCTGATTGATGCTTTCGACTTGTGACATAGTGGCAATTTGCTGCATAAAATCTGTAGTATCTGCAGGGCTTGACGGATCTTGATTCTGCAACTGAGCAATCATCAGTCGCATGAACATATCACTGTCTTCTTCCGTCTTGCTTTTTTGCGTACTAGAAGATTGATTCGTTTTATTTATCTGATCAAAAACGTTCTGATTTACGCCATTAACGTTACTCATGGCCAAAAACCTCGTTTCTTAAATTATTGCTGCCCAAGTCTAATCGTCTGCTGCAACATCTGCTTGGCAGTATTCATAATCTCGGTATTAATCTGGAAAGATCGAGAAGCTGAAATCATATCCGCCATCTCTTCTACAACATTTACATTCGGGTAATAAACAAATCCTTCCTCATCCGCCATAGGATGCGCAGGATTGTATTCTTGACGTAACTCAGCCTCACTTTCCACAATCCCTAAAACCTGTACACCTTGTCCAGCAGCAATACCAAATTCATTCTCAGGCTCTGCTAAAGGGTCAACTTGCTGCACAGCAAACACAGGTTTTCGAGCTCGATAAGTTTCATCAATACTTGAACTAACACTCTCCGCATTAGCCATATTACTGGCAGTTGTATTTAAGCGGATCGTCTGAGCGTTCATAGCCGAACCAGCGATTCCAAATACATTACTCAATGACATAATTATTCACCTTTGATCGCTGATTTAAGACCAGTAAATTTCTTATTCAGGAAATGAAATGACGTCTGGTAATCCAAAGCATTTTCAGTATAGCGAGCCATCTCTTGCTGAACTTCTACAGTATTACCATCCACAGAGGCTTGATTAGGAATACGGAACATCATATCTGCCGCTAGGTCAGGCTCGAGTAGCTCGGTATTGTGACCTGCAGCAGTAGCAACCTGCTTAACATTCATTTTAGTCGACACATGCTCTAACGCTTCAGCAAACTCAATATCTCTCGCTTTAAAGTTAGGCGTATCAGCATTGGCTATATTATTAGCTAAAACCTCTGCACGACGAGCACGATGCATAAGTGCGTCATCATGAATTCCTAAAGCTGCGTCAAAACTAATTGCCATTTCATTGCCTCATTTAACATTACCCCTAACAAAGCAAACCGCATGCCAAACAGATAAAACCTCATATTTTCAATATGTTAAGTATTTTACACATATATTAACAACCACCTACCATCTAATAACGGCAAACTTAAACCGCCAAATTGCCGCTGGCGGCAAGGGAAACTAACTCAACAAAAAAGAGGCAATAAAAAAGCCGCTTACCTTAGGCAAGCGGCTTTTTCGAAAACAGATTGATCTATCTGACTAAATAGCTTGATAAATAATACCTGGGCGACAATGAATCATTTTGTATTTATCGGAAAGGCCAGAAAGGAATTCAGAGGCACCTAGTATCAGGTAACCTCCAGGTTTCAACACGCCATGCATCTTGGATAAGATCTCAGTTTTCTTTTCACTAGAGAAATAAATCAACACATTTCGGCAGAAAATCACATCAAATTTACCCATCGACGAGTATTGCCCAAGCAGATTAATACTCTGAAATCTGACTTTTGATTTGATTTCCGGTTTTACTGCCCAACTACCATTAGGCGTTTCACGGAAATGCTGGGTTAGACGTTCTTGGGACAAGCCTCTGCCTATTGCCAGCATTTCGTATTCACCTCGACGTGCTTGCTCAAGCACTTGGGTAGAAATATCGGTAGCGATAATCTCTTCAGAAGCCAACTTACCAGGATTTTTTTTCTTAAATTCATCCAGCGTCATACTGATTGAATAAGGCTCCTGGCCAGTCGAACACGCAGCAGACCAAATTCTAATTTTGTTCGAGCCAATTCCCTGACTCAGCATTTCAGGAACGATACGATCACGCAAAATATCGAAAGGATGAACATCCCTAAACCATAAGGTTTCGTTAGTGGTCATCGCATCGATAACTTGTTCACGCAATCGTTTAGATGTAGGGCTTTGCAGTTTAGTAATGAGCTCTTTCAGCCCAGGGCAATTATTTTCCTGAACAATTTTTCCTAAACGACTTTGCACAAGATATTGCTTATGCTTTGCAAGCAATATCCCACTACTATCCTCAAGGAAGCGACTGAACAATTCAAAGTCAGCATCCGTGATCGTAAAATTTGATCTACCGGAAATACTCATGGAAAGAGTAACACCCCTACCTTGTGCCTTATTACTTTTCTACTTGCTGAATACGCTGTACGACAGCTGTAGCAAGATCATCCGGGTTAAACTTAGCAAGGAAGCCATCGGCTCCCACTTTTTTAACCATAGACACGTTGAAGCCACCCGACAAGGATGTATGCAAAACCACATGCATATTACTCATGCGTTCATCTTCACGGATCATAGATGTCAATGTATAGCCATCCATCTCTGGCATCTCGATATCAGAAATAATCATCAAGAAATGATTTGTCACATCCGTACCGCGATCTGCCATATCACGCAATAAGTCCCACGCCATTCGGCCATTATTGCAAGAGGTAACCTTAATCCCCAAGTTTTCCAAACTACGCTGCATCTGATTTCTAGCAACCGAAGAATCATCAACGATTAAAATTTGATAATCACGAGCCTTCTCACGCACAGTATCATCAGCAACATCTTTACTAACTTCTGTAGGCATTGGATAAAGGTCAGCAAGGATCTGTTCAACATCGAGAATTTCTATTAGTTTATTTTCATACTCAAAGATAGCGGTCAGGTAGTTCTCAACGCCGATCTCTGTTGGCGGAGCCATTATTTGATCCCATTGAGTATTCAATATGCGGTCAACCTTACGCACCAAGAAAGCAAGTGTTCGACGGTTATACTCAGCAACTATCAGGAAGCAATCCTGCCTTTGCTCCTGAGGAACGGTTTGACGCCCAACAGCTTCTGACAAATCCAAAACAGGAATCGTCTCGCCACGAATATGCGCCATACCTTTAATAGCAGAAGTCTGACGAGGCACCTCTGTAAGCTCGGGGCACTGCAATACTTCACGCACTTTAAAAACATTGATGCCGTATTGCTGCTCTGATTCCAAAGCAAACAATAGCAGCTCCAACCTGTTCTGCCCTACCATTTGGGTACGTAGGTTTACACTATCTAGGATACCTGACATGATCTAATAATCCCGTAGAGATTAAATCTATTCTGTTTGTACGCCGTTACATAAACATAATGTTAGTTACAACAACGTGAATAAGCATAATTTAACACGACTTTTCCTCCTAACCACTGTTCTTTTGGCCCCATTCGGCGCTATAGCAGCCGATCAAACCGAAAAATTAGAGCAGAAGGCGCTGCTTTTTCTGCAAGAACACTACAAAAAAGCCAAGCCAGATGCGCGTACTGAGATCAAACTTAACCCGATTAGCCGAAAAATCAAACTAAAAAACTGCCAACAACCCCTAGAATTTCAATCACCTAAGGGAAATGGAAGCAGAATCACCTTTAGAGCTAAGTGCCCATCTCCTATTTGGCAGCTATTTGTAACTGCACAAATTAAACTCTATGGAACAGCGGTAATCAGTAGCACCAGCCTGCCTCGAAACACTCCCCTTAGCTCTCAGCACCTACACCGCTCGGAAGTCGATATAACTAATCTGCGCTCAGCCTATTTTCTCCGTACTGAAGAAATTATAGGCTGGACTACGAAAAGAAGTATTGCAGCTGGCACAATTTTTACTGCACCCATGCTAAAACCACCGCTGGCCGTATCTAGAGGAAATGCCGTAATCATAGAAGCAAGACGTAGCGGTATATCAATTAGAGCTGCAGGAACAGCACTACAGGACGGCGCTATAGGCCAACAGATCAAAGTTAAAAATGATCGTTCTGGCAATATTGTTAAAGCTATGGTTATTGAGCCTGGGCTTGTTCGAACCCCATAACCTAAGGTAATCCGACATGGTGTCATCTACCTACAGCTGCTATACTCGCTTTATTAAAGAAAAAAATATTTTTTCTAAAGTTTCCAAATTAGCCGCCGATAAGCTGGTTCAGATACAAGTTTGAGGACGGAAAAATGATCAACGACATCACGGGCCTGTCATCGTCGCAGACGAATAGCACTCGTGCACGAGCAGGTGAAAGCAATGCAACCAAAACTGGTAGCAATGACGCCCCTGCGCAGTCTCCGTCCAGTAAAGGTGATACAGTTAAACTCAGCAATGCAGCTCAGACACTGCAGAATGTTGAAAAGCAATTGGCCAATGCACCTGATGTGGACAGCGAGCGTGTCGAGCGACTAAAACAAGAAATTGAAAGTGGCAGCTATCAAATCAATGCTGAACGTGTAGCAGAGAAGATGCTGAACTTCGATAGCCTATTGTAAGTTTCGCTATGACCGAACAACAACATATAGAACTGGATACCCTGCTCAAGCAGGGTATTTTGCTTTTAGAATCACTTAACACTATTTACGACAGAGAGCTTGAAGCTCTCAGTAGTAAAGATCTTGAGCAATTAAGTGATATCACCCAAGAAAAGATGGGCGTAATTAACAACTTCCATAACTTTACTTTGGAACGTGTCGCTCTATTAAAGTCTTTTGGCATTGAGATGGATTCAGAGGATTACTCAACTGCAGAAGACAATACCTCAGCAGCACAGCAGACCAACACACTTTATGCTGAAATTAAAAAGCACTTAAAGGAATTGCAGCATAAGAATAAGCGTAATGAACAAGCGATTTACCGTAATCAGCAAAACGTGAATCAACTACTCGCTATTGTTCGCGGTCATAAGAAGCAAGATCAGCTCTATGGCAAAGCTGGCGCCTCAAAACTATACAAAGCACAGAGCAGCTTAGGGAAAGCTTAAACTGCTCTAACCTTCTAGACCTAGTGACTCGATCAGAAAATCTCGCTAGAATTCCGAAAATTCGAAAAGCATGTCCCAGTAGCTCAGCTGGATAGAGCGGTCCCCTCCTAAGGGACAGGCCAGGGGTTCGAATCCTCTCTGGGACACCATTTCCCAATGACTTAGAGTTTACCGCAATAAGTTACCCAATGAGCCTTTAGGCAATAACGCAACATCATGGCTTAGGTAACGCTTCAACTGATGCTGCTTATCAAGCTCAATACCTTCTAAGCTAAAACGCTCCGAAAGCTTTAGATATCGCTGAACCATTTTTATACGCTCATCGCGCTTCTCTTTGCTATCTCTAGCCGTTTCTAAGAAGAGCTGAGCTAAATTTAACAATGCGTTTACATTGCTGGAATCATATTCGGTCGCTAAACCAAAATATTTGAGCGCCTGAGGCATCTTTCCTGATAAATAGTGTTTCACGCCTAAGCGATTCACTTTAATACTCATATCAGGATCGTGTTTCTTACCTGGCACTTTCTTCTGCTTCGCAACAGGCTCCAATATAGGCACAGCATCACCCATAACACTCAAAAGCTCTCGATCAAGATCTAAAGGTGTAGCCAGTTCTGAATTAATACGCTGAGCATCTCGCGTGGCCTTATTCGCAGCATCGGTATCACCTACCTGGTGGTACATCTCACTTTTCAGAAGAGCTGCGCGAACTTGTAGTTGTTCATCCCTCGGAAACGCCTGGTAAGCCTGCGAAATGGTATTTTCAAATTCATTGAAAAGCTCTATCGCCATTCCACCATCGGCATTCTTTGCTTCTAGGCGCTTTACATTTGCAAGACGAAGATAAGGATCAGGGGATTTATAACAGCTGCGCCGACCCAGGACGATTGACTTCTTATAAGCCCCACCCGCCATATCTAGTTGTTTCGTTTGCGTAGCTAAACGGCCCAACTCCATCTGTCGGGGGATACCCATAGGAGATTTCTGAGTCGCTTCAGCAACGGCCTCTCTTGCTTGATCCAAATCCCCTTCCTTCTCATGGGTCTGAGCAAGCAAATCATATGCAGCAATCAGCAATGGATACTCTGCAATAAGTTCTAGCAGAAGAGCCTTCGCCTCTTTGAACTGCTCCTGCTGGAGCATAGCTTCTGCCCAAACGATACCTGCTTCTTTATCGTGGCTTTTCCAATATTGCTTCTCAGCAACTTTGGCACATTCTTTCGGCCTCTGAAATTTAAGCAACAGGCGAGCAAGGATTAGCTGCGCTTCGTCATATTCCTGATCATAAGGCGCAAAGTTATGCTGACAGAAAGTGATAGCCGCAGGTAGATCACCGATCTCTAGAGCATCATCAACAGGCTTAAAGACTGATTTTCGGTAAAGGATATTATCTAGACGATGTTTAAGCTCATCCACCGAAAACGGCTTCATGATCATATCATCGGGACGGCTGTCAATTGCATGCAATACAACTTCTTGAGATGCATCGCTAGTCATAAAGATCCAGCAAGCCGTAGGCTTGATGAAACCACGATAACGACACTCTTCCAGCAATTGGATACCGGTGACACTATCATTCACATTATGACCGAGAAGAATAACATCGTAGTTATTCTCAGAAATTTCATTTAAAACTCGGTCATTGATAGTAACGGCCTTGAGATTGGCAACGCCCATACTCCTCAGCATATAGAAGATAGTAGATCGCATGTTGCCACTGCTTTCTATCAGTAGAACTTGCTTATCAGAATAATCTACTTTCGCCACTCAACCGTCCATATACGCAAAAAGGATATTGGAAGTATAAAAGCCTATTCGATATGACAAAAGCATTTCCTGCAAACAAAAAAAAGCACCGGGTGTAGGGTGAACACTCGATGCCAAGACAGTTCTATGCTGTGACAACCATCCTATCCCGAGGGCATGCAAACACTAATGATCCAGATCAAGAAAAATCTAACTCTAAGGTGTAGGCTTGAGGTATTGAGACGATGTAATGAGATCCTGCTTTTTGGGTTTCAGGTAAACTAAACAAAACTTATAAAAAAAGCGTACTTATGACTACTGCATTTATCACTCATGAAGATTGCGGCCTACACAATATGGGCCCAGAACATCCTGAAAGCCCAATTCGCTTGGTAGCCATCCAGAAAGTATTGGAAAAAACGGGCCTAATGCAGGATCTTGAACGAATCCAGTCCGTCCACGTATTACCTGAACAAGTACAACTCGCCCACGCTCATCTACATCAAAAGCGCTTGGAGATGAAACTACCTGAACAAGGCGTGGTGTATACCGACGATGATACAGCTCTTTGCCCGCACTCCTTACATGCAGCCAGCTTAGCCGCAGGCTCTGCTGTAATGGCAGTTAACAGAGTAATCAGTGGCAAATCTAAAAACGCTTTTTGCGCTACGCGCCCACCTGGTCATCATGCCGAGCATAACAATGCGATGGGATTTTGCTTCTATAACAATGCTGCTATTGCAGCTATGCATGCCCTACAGCAGCCTGGTATAGAACGTGTTGCTATCTTTGATTTCGATGTACACCAGGGTAACGGTACCGTAGATATCTTTAAAGACAGACCTGAAGTACTGATTTGCTCCACATTCCAACACCCATTCTATCCAGAGCGTTACTGTGATTTTGTTCGAGATCACATCATTAACTGCCCTATGGATGCTCATAGCGACGGCATGGTATTCCGTAAACTTGTTGAGTCGCGCTGGCTACCTGCCATCCAAGCTCATAAGCCAGATATGATCATTATATCTGCAGGCTTTGATGCTCATCATGAAGACCCTATGGCAGATATTAAGCTTAATGAAGAAGACTATCGCTGGGTTACTCAGTTGCTCCTAGACGCAGCTCGCACTTACAGCCAAAACCGCGTTGTTTCGGTTCTAGAAGGCGGTTACAACCCTGTATCCTTAGCATTCAGCGTACAAGCTCATTTAGAAGTATTCGCCGGGCATTAGACGAGAGGGTATTTTAGCTCTCAAAAGAAACAAAAAAGGCTGCCAATGGCAGCCTTTTTAGTTCTACAAGCTAATAATTAGCTTACGAATTTGATCATTACGCCCGCTGCAATCGCAGAACCGATTACACCAGCAACGTTTGGACCCATCGCATGCATCAACAGGAAGTTTTGAGAGTTGTACTCAAGACCGATCTTGTTAGATACACGTGCAGCCATAGGTACCGCAGATACACCTGCCGAACCGATTAGTGGGTTGATCGCATTGCCACCCATCATCTTGTTCATAATCTTAGCCATGATCACACCAGCAGCTGTACCGATACAGAATGCAACGATACCTAGCGCCATGATGCCTAGCGTTTCAAGATCCAAGAACTTATCAGCAGAAAGTTTAGAACCTACAGATAGACCCAAGAAGATTGTAACGATGTTTATCAGAGCATTCTGAGCAGTATCGCTTAGACGATCTACTACACCACACTCACGCATCAAGTTACCGAAACAGAACATACCCAATAGAGGTGCTGCATCTGGAAGCAATAGTGCTACTAGGATCAACAGTACGATTGGGAACAGAATCTTCTCAAGCTTAGTTACGTGACGTAACTGGCTCATCTGGATCTTACGCTCAGCTTCTGTAGTCAACGCACGCATAATTGGTGGCTGAATCAGAGGTACTAGCGCCATGTAAGAGTATGCAGCTACCGCAATTGCACCCAATAGGTGTGGAGCTAGCAAACTAGTTACGTAGATCGCAGTTGGGCCATCAGCACCACCGATGATACCGATTGCTGCTGCTTCTTGGATGTTGAAGTCCATGATGCCCATAGAAGACATTGCAACCGCACCCAGTACAGTTGCGAAAATGCCGAACTGAGCAGCCGCACCCAAGAACAGGGTACGTGGGTTAGCCAACAACGGACCAAAGTCTGTCATTGCACCAACACCCATGAAGATCAACAACGGAGCTGCTGTAGAGCCAATTGCTACGCTATAGAAGTTGTATAGCATGCCATTCGCATAACCACCATCTTTAGCTACGTTGATTGCATCTTGAATCTGAGCAGCTGAAGCAGTGTTATGGTAGGCATACAGAATTTCTTTTGGATCAGTGCTAGTGATACTTAGCGCAGAAGCCAAACCATTCATCACTTCAGGAACAGCAAAGTGCACAGCATTTTCTACAGCTGTGTATGCTAAGCCAGCTTCTGGAATGTTCGCCATGATGCCACCGAAACCGATTGGCACAAGTAGTAGCGGTTCGAAATTCTTTTTGATGGCCAAGAACAGAAGCAAAAGGCCAACTAAAATCATTACGATCTGACCACCACTGATGTTGTAAGCACCAGAGGCAAGAAACAGGTCGATTAGCTTATCCATCAAACAGTACCTTACGCTAGAGTCAATAGAGTGTCGCCAACCTGTACAGCGTCACCTTCATTAACTTCTACAGTAGAAACAGTACCAGCACGTGCAGCACGTACTTCTGTTTCCATCTTCATCGCTTCAAGAATTACTAGAACATCACCTTCTTGAACAGCCTGACCTGGAGCAACCTGTACTTTCCAGATGTTACCAGCCAATGGAGCTGGAACGTCTTCACCAGCGCCTGCAGGAGCAGCAGCTGGAGCCGCAGCAGCAGCCGGAGCTACAGCAGAAATATCACCGCCTTCAGTTACTTGTACAACGTAGTTTTGGCCGTTAACAGAGATAGTGTAAGTCTGTGGACCAGTGTTTTTAGGTGCAGCCATTGCTAGTGCGTCCTCTAATGTAGGTGCAGGTTCAAATGCATCAGGATTGTTACGGTTTTCAAGGAATTTCAAGCCAACCTGAGGGAATAGAGCGTAAGTTAGAACGTCATCAATTTCGTTCTCACCTTCTGTTAGCTCAATACCTTTCTCAGCAGCAAGGTCTTTCAGCTCGCCTACCAACTTGTCCATTTCTGGTTCAAGCAGATCAGCAGGACGACAAGTGATTGCTTCACCACCATCCAATACACGAGCTTGAAGGTCAGCATTGTAAGGAGCAGGAGCTGCACCGTACTCACCTTTAAGAATACCCTGAACTTCTTTAGAGATAGTTTTGTAACGTTCGCCCATTAGGACGTTGATCACAGCCTGAGTACCAACGATTTGAGACGTTGGCGTTACTAGTGGGATCAGACCTAGGTCTTCACGTACACGTGGGATCTCAGCTAGTACTTCATCGAACTTATCTGCAGCACCCTGCTCTTTTAGCTGGTTTTCCATGTTAGTCAACATGCCACCAGGTACCTGAGCAACTAGGATACGAGAGTCTGTACCACGTAGAGAACCTTCAAATTTAGCGTACTTCTTACGTACTTCACGGAAGTAGCCAGCAATCTCTTCTAGAAGATTGATATCTAAACCAGTATCACGGTCAGTACCAGCCAACGCAGCTACTACAGATTCAGTAGACGTATGGCCGTATGTCATAGACATAGACGAGATAGCAGTATCAACACGGTCGATACCCGCTTCAACAGACTTAAGGATAGTCATATCAGACAAACCAGAAGTCGCGTGAGCGTGCAATTGAACTTCTAGATCAGTCTGAGCTTTCAGACGAGAAACTAGGTCAAATGCATCGTATGGCGTCAGGATACCGGACATATCCTTGATGTTGATGGAATCAGCACCCATATCTTCAAGAGTTTTTGCATATGCAACCCAGTTATCGATCGTGTGAACTGGACTCTTCGTGTAAGAGATTGTGCCTTGAGCGTGCTTGCCTGTCGCCTTAACTGCTTTGATTGCAGTTTCAAGGTTACGTGGATCGTTCATCGCATCGAAGATACGGAATACGTCTACGCCGTTAACAGCAGCACGTTCACAGAATTTGTTTACAACATCATCAGCGTAGTGACGGTAACCTAGTAGGTTTTGTCCACGCAGGAGCATCTGATGTTTTGTGTTTGGCATTGCTTTTTTAAGCAAGCGGATACGCTCCCACGGATCTTCTCCGATAAAGCGAATACATGAGTCAAATGTTGCGCCGCCCCAGCTTTCTAGGGACCAAAAGCCTACTTTATCTAGCTTTTCCGCGATCGGCAGCATGTCTTCAACTCGCATACGCGTAGCGAATAGCGACTGGTGTGCGTCACGCAGAACTACGTCGGTAATGCCAAGTGGTTTCTTTGCGTCGGTCATGGGTAATGGCCTTCTGTCGATTAATGCAGATTTATTCGTTATTGAGCCGTTCTTATTTACGAACGGTGTTTGTGAACCGCAGCTGTCATGACAGCAATTAACTCATCATTGTTATTTCCAGCTGGCGCTGGTGCAGTCTTTTTTGCTTTTGGCTGCGCTGGTGCTTCAGGGAAAAACTTGCCTACCACTTTGGACATTCCTGAAGTAGCGAATACCAACAAAGTAAGAAAGACAACAACGAAGCCCATACCAAAGACCATTAATTCAAGGCCTTCTGATAGCAGATTTTCCATTTTAATGGATGCTCCTGTACTTATCGAAACCCATACGTCAGATATGGCTTTTGACCACCTAATTATTAGGCTTTCACTGACGGATGTACTGGTTGCAAATGGACCATAATTAAACCCGAAAAGTCTACTTCAGGCAATAATTAGAGGGGATTTTTCGGTCAAAGGGAGGATATGGATCAAAATTTGCTTACAACCTTTGATCCATATTAAGTGAAATATGGCGTTATTCACTCTTTCCAGGGCGATAAACTTTTACATTACTAAAGCCGCGCTCCTGCATTTGATGCGCATGCATTTGACTCATAACACCCTTTTCACAATAAAGAAGATACTCCTTACCTTCTTCAAATTCGTCAGCAGCGGCGCCTAAAGCGAAAAACGGAATCAACTGAATTTCACAGCCAGGAATATTTAGCGGTTTCTTTTCTTGTTCATGCGGCGCACGGATATCTACAACGACTTGGTTATCAGCAACCTTGGTTAACGCCTCAACCTCAGCATGAATATTTACATCTTCTTCAATCTCATCAATGCTGATCACCTGACGACGTTCAAGCGCTCGTTCAAGCACCTCAAAATCAAAATCAGACTCTTCCTCTTCCACACGATCTTTCTTGGCACAGGTCGTTGGACGGTCAGAGATCACACCACAATACTCGGGCATATTTTTAGCGAAGTCATATGCACCGATTTCACGGGTGATATCGATAATATCTTGCTTATCCATTGTTACTAGTGGTCGCACAACCAATTTTTCAGTTGCCGCATCAATAATGGACAGATTAGGTAAGGTTTGACTAGATACTTGAGCAATACTTTCGCCAGTTACCAAAGCGTCTATTTTCATTTTATCGGCAATCTGCTCACCTGCGCGCATCATCATGCGCTTCAATACGACGCCCATGTAGGAGTGATGTACTGATTGTAAAATTTCACCAATCACTTCATCAAAAGGGATCGTAATAAACTTTACTCGCGCAGAAGAGCCATATTTTTGCCATAAATACAGAGACACCTGCTTCACACCAATTTCGTGCGCATGACCACCCAGATTAAAGAATACAAAATGGGTTTTACAGCCACGACGCATAGACATGTAACTGGCAACGATGGAGTCGAATCCACCAGAAATAAGAGAAAGCGTGGAATCTTGCGTACCTAGAGGGAAACCACCTAGACCTTTATAGGTATTAGTTACCACATAAAGACTGTCATTGCGGATCTCTAAATCAACATAAACATCAGGCGTATGCACATTCACGCCCGCTGTATCAGCATGCTGATTTAAACCACCACCTACATAACGCTCAACATCAATTGAACGGAAGTCATGCTTACCAGAGCGCTTAACACGCACTTTGAAGGTTTTGCCTTTCAATTGTTCTGCGTAGATAGCATGCGCTTTTTCGTAAACATCATGAAAATCGCCCAACGGGTACTCAGTCACTTCGATGAAGCTATGAATCCCTGGTGTACGGCCTAAAAGATCTACCACCTGTTCGATGATCTCTGCACTCGCACCAGCGCACTCTACATCCAGCTTGTCCCACTGCCCCTTAACTTTGATCTGCTCATCAATACGACGAGTCATATTCTGCAAATTGCTCTGCAAACGCTGAATTAGACGTTTACGTACAGGGCGACTTTTGATGGTAATTTCTGGAAACAAACGAATAGAGAACTTCATAGCAACGAGCTCAAAAAATAATTAGGACGAATATTATAAAGTGTAGGAAGGTAGAGTTACAGATGGCGCGCCCGAGAGGATTCGAACCTCTGACCGCCTGGTTCGTAGCCAGGTACTCTATCCAGCTGAGCTACGGGCGCATATCTGAGATTTTCTTGGAGTGGCGCGCCCGAGAGGATTCGAACCTCTGACCGCCTGGTTCGTAGCCAGGTACTCTATCCAGCTGAGCTACGGGCGCATCCAAGAAAATAAACCGTTGTTTTTTTGAGTGGCGCGCCCGAGAGGATTCGAACCTCTGACCGCCTGGTTCGTAGCCAGGTACTCTATCCAGCTGAGCTACGGGCGCACATCAAAATGGCGGTGAGCGAGGGATTCGAACCCTCGATAGGGGTAAACCTATACGCCCTTAGCAGGGGCGCGCCTTCAGCCACTCGGCCAGCTCACCTAAACAACGGCGCGTACTATAACCAAGTGATTATCAAAAGAAAAGAAAAGTTTTAAAAAAATTACGCTTTATTTCCTTCTTCGGCCTTTTCACGCTGAATGCGCTGATAGATCTCTTCTCGATGCACAGATACATCCTTAGGCGCGTTAACACCAATACGCACCTGGTTACCTTTAACACCAAGCACAGTGACAGTGACATCGTCACCAACCATAAGAGTTTCGCCAACACGGCGAGTAAGAATTAACATGTGTAGAATCTCCTTAGTACTTCCCAGGCCACTCCACCTAAACGGTAGAACACATACTGGCATTCATCCAAATCCCTGCCAGAACGCTGCCTATACAACAACAGCTAACCTAACTATAGACCAGCTTTTTCTAATAACCATTATGAACGGTTATTCACTAACCGAATCATCAACATCCATATCAAAAGCAGTGTGCAGAGAGCGCACCGCCAGCTCCAAATACTTTTCAGCTATAACAACTGAGACCTTAATCTCAGATGTAGAAATCATTTGAATATTAATATTCTCTTCAGCCAAAGCATCAAACATTTTACTCGCTACGCCAGCATGGGATCGCATACCCACACCCACGATAGATACTTTAGCAATCTGATTATCACCAACTACTTCACGTGCACCCAGCTCAGCAGACACCTTCTCAAGGACCGCTTCTGCCGCATCATAATCATTTCTGTGAACAGTGAAGGTAAAGTCCGTTGTATTATCAGCAGCAACATTCTGCACGATAACATCAACTTCTATGTTTGCCTGACTGATCGGACCTAAAATTCGTGATGCAACCCCAGGAACATCAGGCACACCCATTACGGTCAACTTAGCTTCATCGCGGTTAAACGCGATACCTGAAATAACTGGTTTTTCCACGGTTGAATCACCCTCAACAGTAATTAGAGTCCCCGGTCCTTCCTCAAAGCTAGAAAGAACCCGCAACGGCACTTTATATTTTCCTGCAAATTCAACGGCACGGATCTGTAATACTTTAGACCCAAGGCTTGCCATCTCGAGCATTTCTTCAAATGTAATTTGCTCTAGACGCTTAGCACTCGATACTACGCGCGGGTCAGTAGTATATACACCATCTACATCGGTATAGATTTGACACTCATCAGCTTTCAGCGCCGCAGCTAGCGCAACACCTGTTGTGTCAGAGCCGCCACGACCGAGCGTGGTAATATTGCCATCAGGGTCAACACCCTGAAATCCCGCCACAACCACGACTCGCCCAGCCTCAAGATCAGATTTTATAGAGGAGACCTCTATATCTTGGATCCTAGCCTTGGTATGCGAGTTATCCGTAAGAATTTTGACCTGACTGCCCGTATAAGAACGAGCAGGCACGCCGCGCTTTTCCAATGCCATACAAAGCAAAGCAATGGTTACTTGCTCTCCAGTGGAGACCAATACGTCCATTTCACGAGCATTAGGTTTTGACTGTATATCTTTAGCTAAGGCGATAAGACGATTCGTCTCACCACTCATAGCAGATACAGCAACAACGACATCATGCCCTTGCTGTTTAAAACCCTGAACCTTATCTGCGACTGCTTCTATACGCTCAACAGTCCCGACAGAGGTACCACCATATTTTTGAACAAAAAGCGCCATGCGTGCACCTAAACCGTTATAGAGCAGCCTCGACTAGAGCTGTAACAGACTCCAGTGTAGCAGGTAGAGCAGCTTGATCTGTACCACCACCCTGAGCGAAGTCAGGACGGCCACCGCCTTTTCCACCTAGCTTAGCTGTAAGCTCTTTAATCAAATCACCAGCGCGAACCTGACCAGTCAGATCTTTAGTCACACCTGCAGCCAAAGCAATTTTGTCATCAGCCACAGTTGCCAACACAACAACACCGCTACCTAGCTTATTTTTCAACTGATCAATGGTGTCTCGCAAGGCTTTAGGCTCTACACCCTCAAGCTGAGCTGCTAGCACCTTAACGCCAGAAACCTCCACTGCATTACTGATCAAATCAGCACCCTTAGCAGCAGCTAGTTTAGCTTTCATCTGCTCAAGCTCTTTTTCAAGCTGACGATTTTTCGCTTGCTGATCTTGAAGCTTCTGTTCAAATTGCGCTTTTTGGTCAGCAAAATAATCCAGCGCTACAGGGCCAGTTACCGCTTCAACACGTCGGATACCGGCAGCCACACCACCTTCAGAAGTAATTTTAAGAAGGCCAATATCGCCTGTACGCTTAGCGTGAGTACCACCACAAAGCTCGATAGAGAAATCACCACCCATCGAAAGCACTCGTACTACATCGTCGTATTTCTCACCGAATAGTGCTGCCGCACCTTTCTCTTTGGCAGCTTCTATTTCCATGATTTCAGTTACGACTTCTGTATTCAGACGGATCTGATCGTTAACCATCTTCTCAACTTCAGCGATCTGCTCAGCACTTACCGCTTCAAAATGAGAGAAGTCAAAACGCAGACGCTGATCATCATTCAATGAACCTTTCTGTTGTACATGCTCACCTAGAACAACACGAAGCGCTTCGTGCAATAAGTGAGTAGCAGAGTGGTTCAGCGCGATCGCCTGGCGGCGCTCAGAGTCAACTTGAGGAGCCACCTTATCGCCCACTTTCACAGAACCATTTTCGACAGCGCCGTGATGCAGGTTGTTTTTACCCTCTTTAGTACAGTTATTAACTACAAACGAACCGTTAACAGCAGTCAATACACCTGTATCACCTACCTGGCCACCTGATTCAGCATAGAAAGGTGTTTCATCAAGAACCACCAAACCTGTTTCACCGGCTTTAAGCTCATCTACAGATTCACCCTCTTTAAATAAGGCAACCACTGAAGATGCTTCGCCAGCAAGACTTACATAACCGGTAAAGTTAGTTTCACCGTCCAGTTTGATAGCATCGTTGTAATCAACTGAGAATTTGCCTGCCGCACGAGCACGCTCACGTTGAGCTTCCATCTCACGCTCAAAGCCTTCTTCGTCAATTGTGAGCTCATGCTCACGAGCAACATCAGCTGTTAGGTCATGTGGGAAACCGTATGTATCATATAGCTTAAATACTGTTTCACCTGGAATAACAGTGCCGTCCAGATTATCAATCGCTTCCTGCAACAAACGCATACCGTGATCAAGCGTCTTCGCAAACTGCTCTTCCTCTTTTAGAAGGACACGCTCAACCTGAGCCTGCTTCTCAGCTAGTTCAGGATAAGCTTCGCCCATCTCTGCTACCAGCGCGGCTACAAGCTGATTAAAGAAAGCACCTTTAGCGCCTAGTTTGTTACCGTGGCGTACAGCTCGACGAATAATACGACGTAAAACATAGCCGGCACCTTCGTTTGACGGCAGCACACCATCAACAATGAGGAAGGAACAAGAACGGATATGGTCTGCAATTACACGTAGCGATTTATTATCCATATCTGTTGTACCAACAGCCGCAGCAGTGGCTTTCAACAGATTCTGGAACATATCAATTTCGTAGTTAGAGTGAACGTTCTGCATAACCGCTGCAATTCGCTCTAAGCCCATACCTGTATCAACAGATGGCTTTGGAAGTGGCGTCATTTCACCATCTGCACTACGGTTGTATTGCATAAATACAACGTTCCAGATTTCGATGTAGCGATCACCATCTTCTTCAGGGCTACCTGGAGGACCACCCCATACATCAGCACCATGATCGAAGAAGATTTCAGTACATGGGCCACATGGGCCTGTATCACCCATTGACCAGAAGTTATCTTCATCCAATTTGGAGAAACGCTCTGGATCTACGCCAACTTCCTCTTTCCAGATACGCTCGGCTTCTGCATCAGAATGATGAACCGTCACCCATAGACGCTCTTTTGGAAGGCCTAGCGTTTCAGTCAGAAACGTCCAAGCGAAGTTGATGGCATCTTTCTTGAAGTAATCACCGAAACTAAAGTTTCCAAGCATTTCAAAGAAAGTATGGTGACGCGCTGTATAACCTACGTTTTCAAGGTCATTGTGCTTACCACCAGCACGTACGCATCGCTGGGAGCTTGTCGCTCGTGTGTAATTGCGCTTATCAGTGCCCAAAAACACATCTTTGAACTGTACCATCCCCGCATTTGTAAACATCAGGGTAGGATCATTAGCAGGGATAAGGGAGCTACTTGCTACAACCTCATGTCCTTGCTGGTTAAAGTAATCTAGAAAAGCCTGACGAATCTCGGCACTTGTCATATATTTCATTAGATGAACCGTATGCGTATCCATTCTGGTAAAGCCATCAGCAAGCCTCACTTGCCTACCAACAGCGCAAAATCACCACAAATTATGGGCGCGACATTATATATCGTGAGCGAAAATTGTTCGAATCTTTTTCAGAAATGGGCCTATTCATGCTAAATAGACAAAGAATAATCTGTTTGATTTCAGATTAAGATAGGTAGTGATTATCTGTATTACGAAGAAAAAATCTGCTTAACTGCCGGCAACTAAAAACCTAACCCTTTGAAATATATAACGATAAAATTTTAATACTCATCATTCGCAACTTGCTCTATCGCAAACTGAATCTCATCTATGGAAAATCCGCGCTGACTCATAAATCGCATGCGCTTACTGCGCTCTTTAAAGTCCTTATCCGCTAGAGGCTCTCTATATTTGCGCCGGTAAAGCTCCTCAGCTTGGACAAACCAATCTATCTCTAAATCCTCTAAGCAACTAGACAGCAATTCCGAAGCTATACCCTTCTGTTTTAAATCAAACCGGATTCTTATAAGACCATGACCTTGCCCCACTCTCATACGTACAAAGCTTTCACAAAAGCGTTGATCAGATAAGTACCCGTCCTCTTCTAGGCTTTGCAATACACTATCTATATCTGCCCCCTCAATACTACGAGCAAGCTTCTGGCTTAGTTCTTTATAAGAATATTCGCGCCGTGACAGTAACTGAATTGCCTTGCTCCATGCTTCTTTATTAGGACTCTCATCCATAACCAACCCTCTTAAAACGAAAAAACCTCCATCTATAGACGGAGGTTTTCCTGTGCTAGCTTAGCGCCTTAAATCAGATCAAGGCTTTCAGTTTTATCTTCAGCATCGTCTTCTTTCGGTGCAGGTGT
The DNA here is from genome assembly GCF_047778105.1 of Neptuniibacter sp. QD37_11. Lineage (NCBI taxonomy): Bacteria > Pseudomonadati > Pseudomonadota > Gammaproteobacteria > Oceanospirillales > Oceanospirillaceae > Neptuniibacter > Neptuniibacter sp. QD37_11. The sequence continues at coordinate 3,034,553 of NZ_CP180552.1, forward strand.
CGAAAGCAAGCGATTACGAAGTTCTGTTTCGATTTCATTCGCAATCTCAGGATTCTCTTCCAAGAACTTAGATGCATTGGCCTTACCTTGCCCAATCTTATCGCCATTGTAAGCATACCAAGCACCCGATTTATCAACTAAGCCCTCTTTAACACCTAGATCAATAACTTCGCCCATATGGTAGATACCTTCACCATACATAATCTGGAACTCAGCCTGACGGAACGGCGGTGAAACTTTGTTCTTAACAACCTTCACACGCGTCTCGTTACCAACGACCTCATCACCTTTCTTAACTGCACCAGTTCGGCGAATATCCAAACGAACAGATGAGTAGAATTTAAGCGCGTTACCACCGGTAGTTGTCTCAGGATTACCAAACATAACCCCAATCTTCATACGAATCTGGTTAATGAATACCAACAAGCAGTTAGAGCTCTTAACATTACCCGTCAACTTACGTAGCGCCTGAGACATCAAACGAGCCTGAAGACCAACATGGGAATCACCCATATCACCTTCGATCTCTGCCTTCGGCGTCAAAGCAGCTACAGAGTCGACGATGATTACATCAACTGCGTTAGAGCGAACTAGCATATCTGTAATTTCTAGCGCCTGCTCACCTGTATCCGGCTGTGAAACCAGAAGACTATCTACATCAACGCCTAGCTTCTCTGCATAAATAGGATCTAGCGCATGCTCAGCATCAACAAAGGCACAGGTTTTACCCTGCTTCTGAGCTTCCGCTACAACCTGTAATGTCAGAGTTGTTTTACCAGATGACTCAGGACCATAAATTTCAACGATACGACCATACGGCAATCCGCCTATACCAAGCGCGATATCCAGACCTAGAGACCCAGTAGAAACAGATGGAATCGCTTCACGAGGCTGATCCCCCATACGCATCACTGCGCCTTTACCAAACTGCCTTTCAATTTGACCTAACGCTGCGTCTAATGCTTTTTTGCGATTTGCGTCCATCTTCGACCCTACTTTCTCTAAATTCATATTGTGCGCATCTAATTACTGCGCAAAACACTGTATGTATGGACAGTATTATTTCACAAGTTTTCCGGATTGCAACCCTCAATCAGATAAGTTCTGCAAAATCCCTTCTAACGCTACGCTAACTGCTTGTTTTCGAACTGATTCACGATCACCATCAAAACAGCATTTTTTTGTTCTAACAGGTTTACCTTGCTCAGCCCAAGCAAACCATACAGTACCCACAGGCTTCTCTTTACTTCCACCAGCCGGCCCAGCAATACCACTGGTCGCTACAGTTATATGCGCACCACTATTCTTGAGAGCCCCTTCTGCCATTTGAGCAACCACCTCGGCAGACACTGCTCCATTTTGCTCTAAGGTATCTTTTGATACCCCAAGCATCTTCTGTTTTGACGCATTGCTATAAGTGACAAAGCCACAATCAAACCAAGCAGAACTACCTGGGATCGCAGTAATCTCTTGCGCAATCCAACCACCGGTACATGATTCAGCTGTTGCGATAAACAAATTATTTGTCTGTAATTTTTCAGCAATATCCGTCAGCGGTAATTGCATACTGATCCACCCTATTCAAACTATTTAAGCCGCTTTATTTACCGTACAATGCCTCAAGTTAAGTTTGCGTAACAACTCTTTATATCATCATTTAGTAATTAATATCTCTATGACCAAACAAGCAGCAACTACTCACACCCCAATGATGCAGCAATACCTACGCATCAAAGCACAACACCCTGATCAATTGGTGTTTTATCGGATGGGTGACTTCTATGAGCTGTTTTATGACGATGCTAAAAAAGCTGCGGATCTGTTAGACATCTCTCTTACCGCCCGCGGCAAATCTGGCGGCGAGCCTATCCCTATGGCGGGTATCCCATACCATGCAGCAGAGAACTATGTAGGTAAGATTGTTCGTGCAGGCGAATCCGTAGTTATTTGCGAACAGGTAGGAGATCCAGCCACAAGCAAAGGGCCAGTAGAACGCGCGGTGGCTCGAATCATCACTCCAGGCACAGTCAGTGATGAAGCACTTCTTGATGAAAATAGAGACAACTTACTGGTAGCTATTAATCAGTCTTGCGACACTTACGGGTTGGCTATTGTAGATATCGCTTCGGGTCGTTTTAGCCTGATGGAAATTGATAATCAAGACACCCTTATGAGCGAGCTTGAGCGTTTACGTCCATCTGAAACACTCTACAATGAAGATAGCCAATTACATAACGTATTAAGCCAACGCAAAGGCCTGCGTCCGCAATCCCCTTGGCACTTTGAAACAGACACCGCCAATGATCTTTTATGCCAACAATTTAAAGTCAAAGATCTAAGTGGCTTTGGTTGCGATCACCTATCGGTCGCAACAACTGCTGCGGGTTGCTTATTACAGTATGCGAAAGAAACCCAGCGCACCTCACTACCTCATATCAGACGCATTCAGATTGAACAGCATAATGACTGTGTAGCTCTGGATGCAGCGACACGTAAAAACCTAGAACTTGATCAAAACTTATCGGGCGGTTTTGATAACACGCTCGCCAAAGTTATCGATAAATGCCGCACACCCATGGGAAGCCGTCTGTTAAGACGATGGCTACACCGCCCGATTCAAGACAGAGCAACACTATGTGCACGACAAACCTCTATTCAGTGGTTGATTGATAACTATCACTTCGAAACGATTCAAAGCACACTCAAACTCATCGGTGACAGCGAACGCATCTTAGCTCGTATCGCACTCAGATCAGCACGCCCGCGCGATTTGGAACGATTAAAGACATCACTTAACTCCTTACCTTTGCTTCAGCAACAGATCGAAGCAGCCAATGCTCCGTTAGTGAACGAGTTATCTGAGCAAATCTCAGAATTTCCAAACTTGGCAGAGCTGCTAACCAAGGCAGTGATAGAAAACCCGCCGGTAGTCATTCGTGAAGGGGGGGTAATTGCTGATGGCTATGATGCTGAACTCGATGAACTACGTGGCATTAGTGAAAATGCAGGTGCATACCTACTAAAGCTAGAACAGAAAGAACGAGATCGTACCGGCATTGCCACCTTGAAAGTAGGCTACAATCGCGTGCACGGCTATTTTATTGAGATAGGAAAAGCACAAAATGCCGAATTACCAGCTGAATATATTCGCCGCCAAACCCTTAAAAATGCTGAACGCTATATTACGCCGGAGCTGAAAGAGTTCGAAGACAAAGCCCTATCAGCAAAAAGCCGAGCGCTAACCCGTGAAAAGGCGCTTTACGAAGAACTAATTGAAACGATTGCTGAAGAGCTGGCTGATCTGCAAGATTCAGCTGCCGCTATCGCAGAGCTGGACGTCCTAGCAAACCTTGCGGAACGTGCAACAACGCTAGATTACGTACCACCAACACTGACAGATATACCACAAATTAAAATACAGCGCGGCCGTCACCCTGTAGTAGAAACGGTGTTGGCTGAACCCTTTGTAGCTAATGATTTAGACCTAGATACTGAGCGGAAGATGCTCGTCATTACAGGCCCAAATATGGGCGGTAAATCTACCTATATGCGCCAAGCAGCGCTAATTACCCTACTTGCGCATATTGGTAGTTATGTTCCTGCTTCAGCCGCAACAATTGGCATTGTTGATCGTATATTTACTCGTATGGGGTCATCAGATGACCTAGCGGGTGGGCGCTCAACCTTCATGGTTGAAATGACCGAAACAGCAAACATTATGCATAATGCGACTGAACGCAGCTTGGTATTGATGGATGAAGTAGGCCGCGGCACAAGTACATTTGATGGCTTATCTCTCGCGTGGGCCTGCGCAGACAATCTTGCCAGGGAAACGAAGGCCTTTACTCTGTTTGCAACTCACTATTTTGAATTAACTAGTTTGCCTGACCAAGCAGCCTCGGTCTTCAATGTACACTTAACCGCAGTAGAACATAATGATCACATTGTCTTTCTACATGAAGTACAAGAAGGGCCTGCGAGCCAAAGTTATGGTCTGCAAGTAGCACAGCTTGCTGGGGTACCTTTACCTGTCATCCAACAAGCAAAAACCAAATTAATGCAACTTGAGCAGGATGTCGCCGTTAGCGCTCAATTGAGCACCCCGCCACCACCGGTTCAAAATGACATGTTCGCAGCGCCGGAACCAAAGGCCCTGAAAGAGCTAAAGAAAATATCCCCCGACGACCTCTCGCCAAGGGAAGCTCTAGATATTCTCTACAAACTCAAAGAACTAGTTTAAATTCACCCACAAAAAAACCGCCTATCGGCGGTTTTTTTTTCGGAGAGTAAAGTTCAACTTACTGTTGCAGTAAGTCCTCTCCACTCAAACCATTCTTTTCAACAATATCACGAAGTTTACGTAAGGCTTCAACTTGAATTTGACGAACACGCTCACGTGTTAGGCCGATTTCACGCCCAACTTCTTCCAACGTGCTCATTTCATAACCCCTGAGACCAAATCGACGAGATAACACTTCTGCATGTTTTTCAGGCAGAGCATCTAGCCATTTATCCAGGTTACCACTGATATTTGAATTTTGTAGTAACGTTGCCGGATCAGAAGAAACTGCATCAGGGATCGTATCAAGCAAAGACTTATCCGAATCTTTGCCCATTGGCGTATCGACAGAGCTGACACGTTCGTTAAGGCCTAACATCCGCTCAACATTTTCAACCGGCTTATCCACCAGCTCCGCAATCTCTTCTGGCGAAGGCTCATGATCTAACTTTTGCGCGAGCTCTCTCGCTGCTCGCAAATAAACATTCAGCTCTTTAACAACATGAATAGGCAAGCGAATCGTTCGAGTCTGGTTCATAATCGCTCGTTCGATTGTTTGTCTTATCCACCAAGTTGCATAAGTAGAAAAACGGAACCCTCTTTCTGGATCAAACTTTTCTACGGCCCGAATTAAGCCTAGATTTCCTTCTTCGATTAGATCAAGCAGAGTTAAACCGCGATTGATATATCTGCGTGCAATTTTAACAACTAGACGAAGATTACTTTCGATCATGCGCTTACGCGCAGCTTCATCACCCTTTAGGGCGCGACGAGAGAAATACACCTCTTCTTCCGCACTCAGTAGCGGCGAGAAGCCTATTTCATTTAGGTAAAGTTGGGTTGCATCCAAGTTTTTGGCATTAAGAAGGTCTTTATGAGCCATACTACCGCGCCCACGACCACTATTTAGAAACTCTGGTTGTTCTTTCTGAGGCGTTCCATCTGTATCCTCATCAAGAGTTTCTTCTGTCAGCTCTTCGCTTTCAACAGCGATATCCTGCACATCCGTTTTGCAGTTATTATCGATATTTTCCATTGCCCGTTCCCTTAACCAATCAGTGCTATCACGCGTTTATTAGTTAGTTTTTATTATTATGTTTTCTTATAATTATTGTTTCGGCAGATATCGAAGAGGGTTTACTGGCTTACCATCACGACGTATCTCAAAGTGGAGCATCACGCGATCCGTGCCTGAATTTCCCATCTCCGCAATTTTCTGGCCTTTATCAACCATATCATTTTCTTTGACTAAAACACGACTATTATGTGCATAAGCACTTAAAAACTGCTGATTATGGTCAACAATAACCAAATTACCATAACCTAATAAACCACTTCCAGCATAGACAACTCGGCCTTTAGCCGCAGCCTTAACCTTAGAACCATAAGCGGATGCTATATTTATCCCCTTATTGACAGTACCTTTTGTTTTAAACGTGGAAACAATCTTACCGGACGCAGGCCATCCCCACTTAATTGGCCCCGAGGCAACTGTTGAAGGCTTAGCCTGGGCTTTAGGTGCAGGTTTTACTGCTGCTTTTTGTTGCTCAACTTTTGCTACAGTTTGAGCTTGCTTTGCCGATGCTTTTGGAGTCGCAGTAGGCTTAGAAGCTACTTGAGGACTTGTATTCTGAGGTTTGGTGGTCGTTTTTTGACGGCTAGAGACTATTTCAGGCTTTGGTGCGACAATAGAAGCGTCACGAACGATGGATGCTGAAACAGTACTTTTCGGTGAAGGTTTTAAACTAAGTTTTTGACCAGGGTATATATTGTAGTTACCAGAAATACTGTTTCTTTTTGCTAACTCACGATAATCTAAACCATATCTAAATGCGATGGAATACAACGTATCGCCTTTACGAACCTGATAGTGATTAGGCTTAGGCTGAGCAGAGACGGGCGCCGATCTATCGCTCACTGGCGCATAGGTTTTCCCTCCACATGCAACCAGCAGAAATGAGCAACACAGCAGCAGATAACCTTTTAAGCCCACCAAACTACCCCTCAGACTCTATGTCTCAGACCTCCGGCCCATTCGTTCTATCAATAACACCGCTGCAGCACCAAAAATCATTAATCCAACAGCGTATATAACAAAGGAAGGCTGACCCGTCATAGATTCAAACGAAAAGGGAGATATATTCTCCTGAACGAGAGGAACCTGCTCTCCATGCCGATTAATTGTGTAAGCAGTCGTATATTTCCACGGCCATACTTTATTCAGTGAGCCCAACATAAAGCCCCCTAATAAAGCCAAAGTCGTCGTTTTAAATGAACTAAACATCCAACTTAAAACACGAGAGAAGCTCAATAGACCAACAGCACAGCCTGCGGCAAAAATACCTAAAGTAAATAGCTCAATATTTTTGATAGCCATCAGAATAGGCGTATACATACCTAGCAGCAGAAGGATAAAGCTACCTGAGATACCCGGTAAAATCATGGCACAAATAGCTACCATTCCGGCTAAGAAAATAAATAACGGAGTCGCTTCGATTGTGGTTGGGGATATAGAGGTAATCATATAGGCAGCAATAGTTCCGGCAATAAATGCGGTAAAGCTATTACTATCCCACTGCTCTATATGTCTGCAGACAGACCATACTGAAGCCAAGATCAAGCCAAAGAAGAAAGACCATAGAAGTTCAGGATATTCAGCCAACCAAAAGAGCACCACCTTTGCAACAGTCACCAAGCTTATAAAAATACCTAAAACAAGCGTCAGTAAAAAAGTGCCGTTGACATGCTTCCAGGCTGCAATAGGGCCTTGTTTAAACAACACAAACAAAGCTTCAGGGCCAAACTGCTTTAAAGAGTAAATAAGCTCCTCATATATACCAGTCATGAAGGCAATAGTACCACCAGATACGCCTGGTACTGCATCTGCAGCTCCCATCATCATCCCTTTGCCTGACAATGCTAGATAGTCGCGCCACGTTCTTCCTTCTTGCTTCAATTTACTACCTCACCGTACCACTTAACAAAGGTACAAACTTCACACAATCTAAAATCTCGGTACTGAACTCATCTTCAGATAACCTGATAACCAGATTCAACTTTTGGGAATCGCTACCACCTACCGGAATAATTAGACGACCACCAACAGCAAGCTGCTGCTTTAACTCTTCTGGCACACTTTCTGGTGCACAAGCTGCCAAAATACCATCATAAGGCGCTTTCGCAGACCACCCCATACCACCATCTGTATGCTTCAGCTGTACATTATTGAGGCCAATCAACTTTAAACGCTCCCGCGCCTTATCCTGAAGAGGCTTAATACGCTCTACACTGTACAACTGACCAACCAATGGCGCCAAAATTGATGTTTGATAACCAGAACCCGTCCCCACTTCTAGGACTTTTTGCAGTGGTCCTTCTGAGAGCAGCACCTCTGTCATTTTCGCTACGATAAACGGTTGCGAGATAGTCTGATTGTAACCAATGGGCAAAGCAGTATCTTCGTATGCCCTATGAGCTAAAGCCTCATCGATAAAAATATGTCTTGGCGTATTCCTCATCACATCCAGAACACTCTCGTCCTGAATTCCCTGATCTCTTAATCGATTAATCAAACGATCCCTTGTTCGCTGCGAAGTCATTCCTATTCCGCGTAATTGCTGATCGTTCAAATACTATTCTCCAACCAATCACCCACATTATCCATGCCAGAGTATTGCGTCATATCTGCATGTAAAGGCGTTATAGATACACATTTCTCACTTAAAGCATAAAAGTCCGTGCCTGGGCCCGCATCTGCGGCTGGTCCCGCTCCCGCTATCCAATAACGTGTTTTTCCACGAGGGTCTTCTGTTGCTATTGGCTTTCCAGCACAGGTTCTATGGCCTAAACGTGTAACATGAATCCCCGCAAAATCATCAAGAGGGCAATCAGGCACGTTGACGTTTATTACTGTACGGGGAGCAACATTCAGGTGCTGGATGTTTTCGACCAAATTCTTAGCAACTTGAGCTGCAGAGTCGTAATGTGCTGGATGAAACTCTCCAGAGGAGATTGCAATAGCGGGAAAGCGAAGATGACGCCCTTCCATAGCTGCAGCAACCGTCCCAGAGTAGATGACATCGTCGCCTAAATTTGGACCAGCATTGATGCCAGAAACAACGATATCTGGCTCAAAACCGAATACACCTGAACTACCTAAATGCACACAATCTGTTGGGGTGCCATTAATCCCAATAAAGCCATTTTCATGTTCAAAGGCTTCTAGTGGACGATCCAACGTTAACGAATTACTTGCACCACTACGATTACGGTCTGGGGCAACCACCAGAATCTCTCCAACCTCGGCTAAGGCTCTTGCTAAAGCAGCAAGGCCTGGTGCATAAACACCATCATCATTAGAGATCAGTATCTTCATTTATCCCTCATTACTTTCAGGCTGGGTAACATTGCAAAGCTCCCGCAATACACTGGTTGCAAATGCCCCTGAAGGCAGGCCAAATTCAAGCCAACATTCAGTCTCATTAATCACATTAATTTCTAACTGCTGGGGAAGCAATCGAAGAGATCTACGCTCTTGTTTTAACGTTAGTTTTTCAAGCAAATCACTGACCTCAGACCAACGCCCGACCTGCTCTTGCTCCCATTTTTCAGCTGCAGCATTTGGTAGCATATCTCCACCGCCCCACATTGGGCCGGTAAGATTAATCTCTTTATCCGTTAAACGTTGCTGTAATTCATCGGTCGCTTCATCTTCGACAAAACAGCTTTGGCTTCCTGCCAACATCAGTGCATCACCATCAAGAATGGTATTCCACAAGCCTTGATCTAACCTTTGAGATAAAACCTGATTAAATACCCAAGAGCGAACAGCAGAGATATAAATACCCTTCTTATTTCTTTGCCGCTCCTGATATTCGCCGCGCAACAGCGCGATCCCTTTATCTAAATTACCATAGTCCCGACCGAACCGTTGCTCGCCAAAATAGTTGGGTACACCCTCTTTAGCCACATAATCTAAGCGCTGCAGCAGTTCATTCATATTAGTAATCTGGCGAAGTCTCAATTTAAAGCGGTTCCCCTGAAGGGTACCTAGGCGTAGCTTTCTTTGATGCCTAACAGCTTTAAGAACCTCTATGCTATCGCCACCAAATAACTTCCAATTCAAATTACGCTTGATCGGGAATTTCGCACAAAACCATTGCTCAGTTACAGCATGACGATCTTTTTTACCCGCATAACTAACATCTCTAGGGCTAATTTGGGCAAAATTTGCTAATTGCCTAGCAACCCAATCAGTATTTTCACCGCATTTGCGAATATAAAGAAACACATGTTCGCCTGATCCTTCAGGCTCAAACCCTAGCTGTTCGATAACCTGAAAATCCTCTGGGCAACTGCGGATCACGGCAGAACCAGTAGGCTTTTCATTGAGATATGTAAATTCTGTAGGTAGGGCTGTCATAAAAGGTTACTTCTCTGAGGCGGGTTCCACCAGCTGGAAAAAGGACTCATCATCTTTGATCATACCAAGCTCACTACGAGCCCGCTCTTCCAAAGCAGCATTACCCTTTTTAAGATCTAGAACTTCGGCTTCTAGCTCACTATTACGCTGACTAAGCTCTTGATTAATGCCTTGTTGCAGTTCTATTTTGGCATTTAGAGCCCAAATATCGCGCAGGTTCGCCTCCCCAAACCACAATCTGTACTGCAGTCCGAGTATCAAAAATAATATAAGGGCAACCAACCAGCGATACATAGATTTCTTATAAGTAAAAAAGGGGGCACTAAGCCCCCTTTTTATATCAGACTATTACGTAGGGTACTACGCTTAGCCCTGACCTTTCACTTCAGAAAGGCCGTTGTAGATTGCGCCGTCACCTAGCTCTTCTTCGATACGTAGAAGACGGTTGTACTTAGCAACACGATCAGAACGGCATAGAGAACCCGTCTTAATCTGGCCTGCAGCTGTACCTACTGCTAAATCAGCAATAGTTGTATCTTCAGTTTCACCAGAACGGTGAGAGATAACCGCTGTGAAGCCTGCATCTTTAGCCATCTTGATTGCGTCTAGCGTCTCAGACAAAGAACCAATCTGATTAAACTTGATCAGGATTGAGTTACCAATGCTCTGCTCGATACCACGTGACAGAATTTTAGTGTTAGTTACGAACAAGTCATCACCAACCAACTGCACTTTGTCACCGATTTTCTTAGTTAGGTAAGCCCAACCATCCCAATCAGACTCGTCTAGACCATCTTCGATGGAAACAATTGGGTAGTTTTCAGTTAGTTCTGCAAGGTAATCACCAAAGCCTTCTGCATCAAAGACTTTACCTTCACCGGAAAGGTCGTATTTACCTTCTTTGTAGAACTCGGATGCAGCACAGTCTAGTGCTAGCGTTACATCTTTACCTAACTCGTAACCCGCTTTATCGATTGCTTCTTTAATAACAACCAAAGCTTCTTCGTTCGATGCAAGATTTGGAGCAAAACCACCTTCATCACCTACTGCAGTGTTTAAGCCTTTTGCTTTTAGAACAGCTTTTAGTGCGTGGAAAATTTCCGCACCACAACGTAAGCCTTCAGAGAACTTGTCGAAGTTTACTGGCTGAACCATGAACTCTTGGATATCAACGTTGTTATCCGCATGCTCACCACCGTTAAGGATGTTCATCATCGGTAGTGGTAGGGAGAACTGACCTGGAGTACCGTTAATCTCTGCAATGTGAGCGTATAGAGGCATGCCTTTTTCTGTAGCTGCTGCTTTTGCCGCTGCAAGAGATACCGCTAGGATTGCATTTGCACCTAGGTTTTCTTTGTTTTCAGTACCATCAAGCTCTAGCATTTTATTATCTAGCGCGCGCTGATCTGTTACATCCATGCCCGTTAGCGCTTCACGGATAACACCGTTAACCGCTGCAACCGCTTTTTGTACGCCTTTACCTAGGTAACGGCCTTTATCACCATCACGCAGTTCTAGCGCTTCGCGAGAACCCGTTGACGCACCAGAAGGTGCACAGGCAGAACCAATCACGCCAGATGCAAGAATTACATCAGCTTCAACTGTTGGGTTACCACGAGAATCAAGTACTTCGCGGGCTTTGATATCAGAGATCTGTGCCATGGGGAAATAACTCCAGAAATTTTACGTTCTGGGGGCATCAAGCCCCCAATCCTTAATTCGTTTTACTGTTTAGCTTGTTGATCTAATGCAGCTTGAATGAAGCCTTTGAACAAGCCATGACCGTCACGCGGGGTGGATGTGAACTCTGGGTGGAACTGACAAGCGACAAACCAAGGGTGATCTGCAACTTCAACCACTTCAACCAGCTCACCATCAACAGAACGGCCAGAAATTCTTAAACCAGCGTTTTCCAGTTGCTCAACGTAGTTGTTGTTCACTTCATAACGATGGCGATGACGCTCAGTAATCTCAGTGTTACCGTAAGCTTGAGCAGCAGTAGAACCTTCTGCCAGATGACAAACTTGAGCACCCAGACGCATAGTACCACCCAGATCATCAGCTTCATCACGGGTTTCCACACCACCTTCAGAGGTAGCCCACTCAGTGATTAAACCAATTACCTGATGTTCAGCATCTTTATTAAATTCGGAAGATGTCGCATCTTCTAAACCTGCTACGTGGCGAGCAAATTCAATAACCGCAACCTGCATACCCAAACAGATACCTAGGTATGGCACTTTGTTTTCACGCGCATAGCGAACAGCAGCGATTTTGCCTTCGACACCACGTTCACCAAAACCACCTGGTACTAGAATCGCACTTGCGCCATCTAGAATTTCAACACCTTCACGTTCGATACGCTCAGAGTCGATACATTCGATGCGAACTTTTTTCTTCAATGCGATACCCGCATGAGAGATCGCTTCGATAAGAGATTTGTAGGCATCCAACAGTTCCATGTACTTACCCACCATAGCGATTTTAACTTCGCCTTCTGGGTTAAGATGAGCATCTGCTACACGATCCCATTCACCTAGATCTGCTTCTGTGCACTCTAAGTGGAAACGTTCCACTACGATATCGTCTAAGCCTTGCTCAGACAGCATTCGAGGAATGTTATAGATAGTATCTGCATCAGGAAGCGACACTACTGCACGCTCTTCAACGTTAGTAAACAACGACAGCTTACGACGAGAAGAGTCTGGAAGTGGGAAATCGGAACGACATACCAAAATATCTGGCTGAATACCGATAGAACGCAGCTCTTTTACTGAGTGCTGTGACGGCTTAGTTTTGATTTCGCCAGCTGTCGCAATGTATGGAACAAGCGTCAGGTGCATAAACATCGCACGAGCGGAACCAAGTTCAGCTTTTAACTGACGTACTGCTTCCATAAATGGTAGTGATTCAATATCACCAACAGTACCACCAATTTCTACTAGGGCAACGTCAGCATCACCAGCGCCTTCGATTACACGACGCTTAATTTCATCTGTGATGTGCGGAATAACCTGAACCGTTCCACCTAGGTAATCACCACGACGCTCTTTACGTAAAACATGCTGATAGATACGACCAGCAGTGAAGTTATTACGTTTAGTCATCGTTGTACGGATGAAACGCTCATAGTGGCCCAAGTCTAGGTCAGTTTCTGCACCATCCTCAGTAACAAAAACCTCACCATGCTGAATTGGACTCATTGTCCCTGGATCCACGTTAATATACGGGTCCAATTTCAACATAGTAACTTTAAGCCCTCTGGCTTCCAAAATAGCAGCCAAAGAAGCGGATGCGATGCCTTTGCCCAATGAGGACACAACACCGCCTGTGACGAAGATATAACGCGTCATGCAGAACCTGTTTGATCGTGTTTAAGCGAGGATATTTTAAGATCGAGATGGGGCTATAGGATAGCAAATGAGCGCTAATCAGACAACGATAAGGGACGCCATAAAAGCGAAAAACCTGAGCTTTCTTTATCCCAGCCATCGCAAACGCAGATACCTGGCACTGCAACTACGGTTTCACCCTGAAAAATCAGTGGCCAGCTAGCCTTCTCCCAAGGAGGAATATCTGCTTCTTGGAGCAATTTTTTTACCGATTTTGAATGCGCATGCCCATGAGGAACGCACCTTTCTCCACCCTTGCGACGTTGAAGAGTCAATGATTTCTGTAGCGGCTTAGCGAATTCGATGGTTAGCTCACCATCTCCTAATTCCCAACAGCCAGTCTCAGATATTTCGACATTATCGAGTAGCTCAGAGGATGGGGAGACTATATATAAATGATTGCGAAAGCGGCGCAGGGAGTACTCCTGAATAGAATAAATGGGGTTAGCATCCGATTGCGCCTGAATAACATCTTGTTGAATTTGCTCTAATTGCTGCTCATTAAGCAAGAAGCCAATCTCATTATAAACCCAGCGCCGAATCAGCTCGGAACGCTTTATCTCAATCAAAAGCCCCCATACATCCAGATTTAACTGCCTATTTGCAGTTAAACACTGACGCAAATCTTGATCTAAATAATGATTCAATAAAGACTCACTTTTAGCCACCAAGTCTGCATTTTTTTGCCAACGGGAAAGCAATTGCGGCCAACGCAGCTTTAATTCAGGTAATACCTTATGCCTTAAAAAGTTTCGGTCATAATCAATGAAATCATTAGATGGATCCTGAATAAATTCCAAGCCAATCTCAGTTACCGCTTGCTCCAATTGTTTGCGCGAACAATAAAGCAAGGGCCGTAATAGATAACCCCGCCCCAGCTCCCGCTGTTCAGGCATACCTTTTAAGCCAGTCAGGCCAGCCCCTCTTAACCAACGAAACAGCAATGTTTCAGCTTGATCATCAGCATGGTGACCAAACAGCACGCAATCACCCTTGTTTATAAAGTCATTAAACGCTGCGTATCGCGCATCCCTTGCAGCAACTTCAGAGGAATTATTAGGAGTGACCGAAACGGAATGATGAAGCACACCATTAAGCTCAGCCTGTCTCTCGGAAAATGTAGACCAACTATCTGCATCAACCTGCAAATTATGGTTGATATGAAGCACGACTATTTGGCTGCGTGGTAACACCTTACAAGCAAGGTACAGCAATAACTGAGAGTCTAATCCACCGCTATGGGCAATAACCCAACGGGAGATTGAAGAGGACGAATCAAGGGAAGAGATAAAACGGGAGGTCAGCGCCTGAAACTGGCGCTCACACTCCTGTAAAGCGGTGAGATTACCTGTATTAGGCTTCACCACCAAAACCGTATGCCATCAAGCGCTTATAACGACGCTCCAGCAATTCATCGGTAGATAGCTCATCTAAGCGACCCAGCACTTCAGATAGGTGACGCTTAAGATTAGCCGCTGTTAGGGCTGGATCACGGTGAGCACCACCAAGCGGCTCACTTACGATCTGATCAACCAGGCCCAACTCAAGCAGGCGATCAGAAGTAATACCCATTGCTTTAGCTGCATCTGCAGCACGCTCAGCGCTCTTCCAAAGAATAGAGGCACAACCTTCTGGAGAAATTACTGAATACGTAGAGTAACTCATCATCATTAGCTCATCGCATACACCGATTGCTAATGCACCACCCGAGCCACCTTCACCAATAACAGTGGAAATGACAGGTGTTTTTAGCTGAGACATCTTAGCTAGGTTAAATGCAATAGCTTCTGACTGACCACGTTCTTCAGCATCAATACCCGGGTAAGCTCCCGGCGTATCAATAAAGGTCATGATTGGCATTTTAAAACGCTCAGCCATTTCCATTAGACGTAGTGCTTTACGATAACCTTCTGGACGAGGCATACCAAAGTTACGTTTCTGACGTTCCTGTACACCACGACCTTTCTGATGACCAATCACCATTATTGGTCGTTCATCCATACGCGCAATACCACCCACGATAGCCTGATCATCAGCAAAATGACGATCACCGTGAATTTCATCGAACTCATCGAACATATAATCGATATAGTCCAATGTATATGGACGCTGAGGGTGACGGGATAACTGTGATACTTGCCAAGCAGACAGATCAGAGAAAATAGATTCTGTCAGAGTGCGGCTTTTGTCTTCCAGACGCTTAATCTCATCGGAGATATTCAGTTCAGCCGAATCCCCTACCAGACGTAGCTCTTCAATTTTTGCCTGCAGCTCTGCAATTGGCTGTTCAAAATCCAGATAGTTCGGATTCATATGACTCATCTATTCAATAGTAAAAAATTGTCCAAAGTGTACCTGTTTGCAGCTTTAAGAACCAGACCCTACAAGAGAAAGCCTCGCCTCCAAACAGGACAGCTAAATTACGCCAGTTAAACTGACTAATAGGTTAATGAAACGGCATCACTTCCGAACCGCTCCATTAATGCAATCAACAAATCATCGTTAGCCTGAACCTGCCAGTTATCGCCCAAAGTTATAGTTGCCTCTGCATCAGGTCGAGAGTAGCGCAACTGCACTGGCAGTGAGCCCTCTCCCTTATAACTATTAAGCAATTCCTGCAGCTCCTTCAGGCGCCTACCAGCTAACTGACTTTCGTTGCATTTTACCTGGATACCTTCTGCATACTGAGCACGCGCTTGCGGGATGGTCAGCACTTTACTTACGCGCACCTTGATTCCACCAGAGAAGTGATCCTCTGCCACTTCTCCTTCAACCACTAGCACTGCGTCTTTATGAACAAGTTCACGTACCGCATCATAAGTATCGCCAAAAAGAGTTACATCGATACGCGCAGTACGGTCGTCCAAAGTCACAAAACAAAGGTTATCGCCTTTTTTGGTTTTCTTCAGTCGAAGATCAACCACCAAGCCTGCCATTTTTTGGGTCTGCCCACGAGCAGGCTGCAACTCGACAATACGCTTACCAACAAAGTGCCTTAACTCCGACTCATATTCATCGATAGGATGGCCGGTGAGGTACAAACCGAGCGTATCTTTTTCACCCGTAAGACGCTCCTTATCCGTCCAAGATCTAACCGACTTGTAGTCTTCATATGAGCAGCGATCAGATTCAGCCTCTACCTCGCCAAATAGATCAAACATCCCTGCGTCTTGGTTTTTAGCCGCTTGATCAGCAGCTTTCAGCGCATCCGGAATAGCTTCCCATAGAATCGCTCGCTCTGCGCCTAGACAATCTAGCGCACCGGAACGAACCAAAGCCTCCAAAACACGCTTATTAAGCTTCTTCGCACCTACACGTTCACAGAAATCAAATAGATCCGTAAATGGGCCACCATCTGCACGCGCTTCCGTGATTGCCTCTATAGGTCCTTCGCCTACGCCTTTAATCGCACCCAGACCATAAACAATGACACCCTCATCGTTTACGGTGAACATGTACTCACCGGTATTAACGTCCGGCAACGCAGGAGGAATACCCATCACACGACACTCTTCAATGAAGATCACCACCTTGTCGGTGTTCTGCATATCAGAAGAGATTACCGCCGCCATAAACGGCGCAGGGTAATGAGCTTTAAGCCAAGCCGTTTGATAAGAAACTAAGGCGTAAGCTGCAGAGTGGGATTTGTTAAAACCATAACCTGCGAATTTCTCTACTAGGTCAAAGATATTCCCAGCTAAGTCACGATCGATCCCATTCTGCTCAGAACCATCAAGAAAAGAAACCCGCTGTTTAGCCATCTCTTCAGGCTTTTTCTTACCCATCGCACGACGCAGCATATCCGCACCGCCAAGGGTATAACCCGCCATTACCTGAGCAATCTGCATTACCTGCTCTTGGTAAAGGATAATTCCGTAAGTCGGCTCAAGTACCGGTTGCAGTGAATCCAATTGATAATCAGGATGTGGCCACGCCATCTCCGCGCGACCATGCTTACGGTTGATAAAGTCATCTACCATGCCTGACTGCAACGGTCCAGGTCGGAATAGAGCTACTAGCGCGACAATATCTTCAAAGCGCGAAGGCAATAGCCTGCGAACCAAATCCTTCATGCCGCTGGACTCAAGCTGGAATACTGCCGTAGTTTCAGCAGCTTGCAGAAGATCGAAGGTTTTTCTGTCTTCAAGATCAATCAGAGCTATATCGAGCGGTTCTTCACCGTTCTTTTCACGAATACGGTTTACCGTTTGCAACGCCCAATCGATAATCGTCAGCGTACGCAGACCCAAGAAGTCGAACTTTACTAACCCAGCTTCTTCTACATCGCCTTTATCGAACTGAGTAACAAGGCCATTACCCTCTTCATCACAGTACGTAGCAGCAAAGTCTGTTAATTTGGTAGGTGCGATTACTACACCACCGGCGTGCTTACCTACATTTCTCGTCACACCTTCGAGCTTATACGCCATATCCATGATTTCTTGAGCCTCTTCACTGGACTCAATAAACTCACCCAGCATAGGCTCCTGATCCAAGGCTTTTTTCAGAGTAATGCCCGGCTCAAAAGGAATAAGCTTTGAAAGTCGGTCTGCAAGACCAAACGGTTTACCTTGTACACGCGCCACATCTCGCACCACCGCTTTCGCAGCCATGGTACCGAAGGTTACGATCTGAGAAACAGCATCACGTCCGTAGGTACGCGCTACATAGTCGATTACCTTATCTCGGTTATCCATGCAGAAGTCGATATCGAAGTCAGGCATGGAGACACGCTCAGGGTTTAGGAATCGTTCGAACAGAAGGTCATATTCTAACGGATCAAGATCGGTAATTTTTTGCGCATAAGCTACCAAGGAGCCCGCACCTGAACCACGACCAGGGCCTACAGGAACACCGTTTTCCTTACCCCACATAATGAAGTCCATTACGATCAGGAAGTAACCTGGGAAACCCATCTGGATAATAATATCCAATTCAAACTCTAAACGATCGATGTATTCCTGGCGTTTCGCTTGATAATCAGGATCCTCTTTATCGAGAATGATCTCTAGGCGCTCCTCCAAACCATCAAAAGACACTTTTCGGAAATAATCATCCATCAACATCCCTTCAGGGATAGGATACTTCGGTAGATAATATGTGCCGATTTCAATCTCAATATTACAGCGCTTAGCAATCGCTACTGTGTTTTGGACCGCAGATGGGATATCACTGAAAAGCTCAACCATCTCCTTTTGGGAACGGAAGTATTGCTGGTCACTGTACTCTTTTGGACGCGTTGGATCCTCCAATGTACGGCCTTGGTTGATACATACACGTACTTCATGAGCCTCAAAATCTGACTCATTAATAAACATAACCTCATTGGTCGCCACCAATGGGCAGTTATAGGTTTTAGCTAACTCAACAGAATCATGAACGATCTGCTCGTCACCCACTCTACCTGTTCTCTGAACTTCTAGATAAAAGCTGTTTGGAAAGACCTTCATCCAGCGTTCTAAAATCGCCCCAGCCTGATCATTATTAGCCAAGATAGAACGACCAATTTCACCTTTCCGCCCACCTGACAATGCGATTAAGCCCGCTGATTTAGCCTCTACCCATTCAGGTTTAACCAAGGCCATATCCGCTAGAACATTTTGCCCCTCAGCATAAGCTTGCGAGATCAACTCCATCAGGTTGAGGTAACCCTCAGCATTTCGAACCAACAAGGTTAGACGGTAAGGAGCCCCACCAGGCTCATCTGTATTTTCCACCCACAGGTCGGAACCGCAAATAGGCTTAATACCACTACCTGTTGCCGCTTTAAAGAACTTAACCAAACCAAAGAAATTTGTTTGATCCGTCATACCGACGGCGGGCATATGGTCATCTTTTGCGGCATTAACCAGCTCTTTGACTCGAACCAAACCGTCAACTAAGGAAAATTCTGTGTGAACGCGAAGATGGACAAACTGCGGATCAGACATAAAGCAAACTTTTTAAAGGTTAGGAAAGCAGATCCCGTACGGGCTTAAAACTGCGACGATGTTCAGGTAACGGGCCATGTTCAGCCAGTTTTTCAAAATGTAGAACTGTAGGGTAGCCCTTATGCTTAGCAAAGCCATACTCTGGATACTGCTGATCAAGAAGCTCCATCTCTCTATCGCGATCGACTTTGGCCAAAATGGATGCAGCGCTAATTTCAGGGATCTTGCTGTCCCCTTTTACGACAGGTTCACTAGGACAATTTAGATCGGGACTTCGATTACCATCAACATATACAAACTCAGCAGGGATATCTAATCCTTCGACAGCCCTTTTCATCGCTAACATAGAGGCATGTAATATATTAATTTCATCAATTTCAGCTGGCGATGCCGAAGCGACACACCATGCCAACGCCTTTTCCTTGATTTCGATATAAAGCTGCTCTCTTTTTTTTGCAGAAAGCTTTTTCGAATCAGCCAAACCTTGAATAGGATTTTCTGGATCCAAAATTACAGCGGCAGCAACGACATTTCCCACCAACGGACCACGACCAACCTCATCAACACCGGCAACCCTTTTCCCCTGAGAAAAATCTAATTCCATGGTACTCACGAGATCACACCTTTATCTTTCAAAAGCGCCTCAATGGCATCTGCGGCTTTTTCGTCTGCATCCTGATGAAGTTGCTTGTGTATTGCTGAAAACTTATCACGCAAATAAGCTTTGTATTCACTATCTTGCAAACTCTTTAATACCGCAGGTCCTAGCACTGCTGGTTTTACTTGGTCCTGTAAGATTTCAGGCACTAAAGCCTCATCAACTAAAAGATTTGGTAAAGAGATAAACTTAGATTTGACCATTCGAGAATAAATAGCATAGGTCAACGGTGCCATTTTGTAGGCTACGACCATTGGCTTCTGCAAAATAGTAGCTTCCAGCGTCGCGGTTCCAGACGCTATCAAAATACTATCGGCTATCGCCATCACATCACGCGAATGCTTCATCACAAGCTGAATATTAAGATCAGAGTATTTTTCTACTATCAATTGATGTAACTGATCATGGCGTGTCTCATTGGCAGCAGGAATCACAAAACGAACATTCTCTAACCTCTCACTCAACCAGCGAGCGGTATCTAAAAAAGGCTCAGCCAAATATTTAAGCTCACTACCTCGACTACCAGGCAATAACGCAATAATTTTCTCGCCGGACTTTACTGCAAACTTTTTCTTACTCTCAACTACGTTGACACTGAGCGGAATACTATCTGCCAAAGGGTGACCGACAAAAGCGACTCGCTGCTGAGTAGGCGCATAATGCTTAGCCTCAAATGGAAACAGGCTAAGAACAAGATCCGTGGTGCGCTTGATTTTATAAATGCGCTTCTGCTTCCATGCCCAGACAGATGGGCTGACATAGTGCACCGTTGGAATTCCAGCTGCCTTTAACTCCCCTTCCATTTTAAGAGTAAAGTCTGGTGCATCTACGCCAATAAACAGATCAGGAGGGTTATCAATAAAGTGTCGAATCAGCTTTTTTCGAATACCAAGAAGTTCAGGTAGTCTCCCAAGGACTTCCACAAGCCCCATAACTGATAATCTTTCCAAAGGGTAATGAGAGTGACAGCCTTGAGCGATCATCAACTCACCGCCAATCCCCTCGACAGTGAGATCTGGGTAGCGTTTTTTTAAGGCTTTGATTAAACCACTACCTAAAATATCGCCTGAAGCTTCACCAGCTACAATGCCTACTCGTAGGGGGTTTGGCATAATCAACCTCAGCGAATTATGCCACGAGTGGAGGATTCAATAGATTGGATCATCGGAACAACTTCAGGGCATTCATTAGCCATCGCCTTTAATTCAGACAATGCCTGAGCTGTTGTAAGTTTATTACGAAAGATAGTTTTATAAGCACGGCGCAACTGAGCTATTGAATCAGCACTAAAACCGCGACGCTTAAGACCTTCAACGTTAATACCATGCGGCTTAGCGGTATTACCATTCGCCATAATGTAGGAAGGTATATCCTTAAGCACAACTGTACTGGTTCCACACATCACATGAGAACCGATTTTGCAGAATTGATGCACCGCAGTAAAACCACCAAGAATGGTCCAGTCGCCAATATGTACATGCCCTGCAATCGCCGTATTATTAGCCATGATTACATGGTCACCGACAACGCAATCGTGTGCAACATGCGCATAAGCCATAAATAGATTATGGCTACCAATTGTCGTAGTACCTGCATCTTGGATAGTACCACGATGGATCGTGACACCTTCGCGGATAACATTATCATCCCCAATAGTCAGGGTCGTCGGCTCACCCGCATATTTCTTATCTTGGCAATCTTCACCAACAGACGAGAATTGAAATATGCGGTTATTCTTCCCGATTTTGGTTGGCCCCTTGATAACCACATGAGGGCCAATAACGGTGCCCGCACCAATTTCCACATCAGGCCCAATGATTGACCAAGGCCCTACTTCAACATCATCAGCAAGCTTTGCAGTAGGGTCTATAAGAGCACGGGAATCTATCAAGATTTAAACCTTTCTATCAGCACACAAAATTGTTGCACTACTTACCATATCACCTTCAACGGTAGCTCGCACATCAAACTTCCAGATACCACGACGTTCAGAGATAACTTTTGCTTCAAGCTTCAACTGATCCCCTGGAACCACCGGTCGTTTAAAGCGTAGTTTATCTGAGCCAACAAAGTAATAAATCGAACCATCTTGTGGCTTTTTATCCATAGTTTTAAAACCTAGGATACCAGCTGCTTGCGCCATAGCTTCGACAATCAAAACACCAGGCATTACAGGGTGATCTGGAAAATGACCATTGAAAAAAGGCTCATTAACGGTGACATTTTTAATCGCAACAATGGATTCTCCCTTTTCTAACTCCAGCACACGATCTACCAGTAAAAACGGATAGCGGTGCGGAAGGTATTCCCGAATTTCATTTACATCCATCATTTCTTAAGAACCCTTAATCTCAGTAATCTTATCTTCTACAGACTTTATGCGGCGCGCTAGGTCGTCTAACTGACGAAACCTAACTACGTTCTTCTTCCACTGTTTATGTGGAAGCATACCGGTACCAGACGAATAAACACCTGGTTCAACAATTGATTTTGTAACTAATGACATGGCGGTGATATGACTGCCATCGGCAATACTTAAATGCCCTGTGATTCCACATGCTCCAGCAATCGTACAACCGGCACCAATTTTAGTGCTTCCAGCTACCGCCGTACAACCTGCAATCGCAGATTTTTCACCAATGCTAACGTTGTGTGCGATTTGTATTTGGTTATCTAAAATCACACCATCAGAAATTATCGTGTTCTCTAAAGCTCCACGATCTATTGTGGTCCCAGCACCAACCTCAACGTTGTTGCCAACCCTAACCCCACCTAATTGCGCAATTTTTACCCAATCGCCTTTTTCATTGGCAAAACCAAATCCGTCTGCACCTAAAACAGCACCACTATGGATGAGGCAATTTGTACCAATATGAACATCTGTATATAAGGTTACATTAGCTTTTATAACTGACTCAGCACCAATAACACAGTCAGCACCAATCACTGCATTGGGCTCAATTACAACCCCATCACCGACGATTGAACGCTCGCCAATAACAACACCATGAGCAATCGAGGCTGTTTTTGCGACTTTTGCAGATTCAGCAATATTCGCTGAAGCAGCTATACCTTTTAAGGAATCAGGGGGTAGAGCAAAAAGCTGACTAACACGAGCATAAGCAAGATAAGGGTTATCAAGAACTAGAGCATTACCTTCAAAATATTCTAAATCCGTAGGAGCCATCAAAACAGCTCCCGCCTGTGAATCAGATAGGTATTTCTGGTATTTACTATTTGCGATAAAACTCAAATCCGAAGATCGAGCTTTTTCTAAGGTAGCTAGGGCACTAACCTTGAAATCATCATCACCATGCAAATCTGCTGATAAGAATTCAGCTAACTGCTTTAGCGTATACTCATTTGAACTCATTCAGTATGGCTAGCCTACTGTTTGTTAAGCAGTTCAACTACTCGAGGAGTAATATCTAGTTCTTTTTTTGTAAACAGAGTTGCCTGTTTAGCGATCACTACGTCGTAACCTTCTTTCTCGATAAGATCACGAATAACCTTATCTAGACGAGGACGCATCTCTTGAATAAACGCCTGCTCACGTTGCATTTTCTTCTGTTGTAGCGCTTGACCGTTTTTTTGATACTCGGCAAAAACTTTTTGGAATTGAATACTCATTTTCTTCAATTCAGCCTCAGACGCTAGATCTTTGTTCTTCTTCAGCTTTTCCCTTGCTGCCTTGACCTGTTTTTCTAGATCAAGCATTTTCTTATCTTCTTTCGCGAACTCAGTTTTGAGTGACTGGCGATAATCTGCAGCAGCCTCAGAAGCAAGCAGCGCTTGTTGAACACCTAAAACAGCAACCTTTTCAGCACTTGCATTAAAACTTAATGTTGCTGCAAAAAGAAAACCCAAAACGGCTTTAAATTTCATATTCTATTCCTTAGAAAGTTTGACCTAATGCGAACTGGAATACTTCTGTATCATCACCAGTTTTATCATTGAGAGGAGCAGCCAAGGCAACAGACAAAGGCCCAATTGGTGTCAACCAACTCAAACCAAATCCAGCTGACAATCTCAGCTCATCAAGTTCTACGCCATCTGTACAATTACCCGGTTTGGATACAGACGAACAGTCAGTATCAAATACATTACCGGCATCAACAAATAACAATGTACGCCAAGATGTTCTTTCTTTTACAAAAGGAGTTGGAAAAATAAATTCTGCACCACCAGTAATCAAAACATCACCGCCAAATGGGTCATCTTTAGAATCACGAGGGCCTAAAGAATTTTGCTCATAACCTCGAACAGTTTTCAAACCACCGGCAAAGAAATGTTTATAAAATGGATATTCATTCTGACCTAGCTCTCCACCAAGACCTACACGACCTTTCAAGGATAGAATCCAAAAACGATCATCAGTCAATGGGTAGTACCATTTACCATTATATTGCGCTTTATAATAACTCAAATCACTACCAGGCAAACCGAGCTCTAAAGACAGACTCTGTGAATAACCTTTGGTCGGGAAGAAACCTCGGTTTAAATGATTAGAACTCCAACGCCCAACAACATTGAGATTTACATAATCATTACCTTCATCAGCAAGATACTGATTAATTTCATCCGGTGTTTCAGTGGAATTGGTTTTAATCGTCACTTTTTCAATATTCAAACCAAAATTCAAACGTTGATAGTCATCAATTGGATAACCAAAGTTAACACCACCGCCCATTTCATCCGTTGAGAACGCACTAGCGTTATCTTCATCAAAATCGCGTTCTCGGTAATAAACGTTGAAACCACGACTAACACCATCAACAGTGTAATAAGGATCTACGAAACTGTAGGAATATTCAGTTAATGTATCACTATTAGAGATACCAATTCCTACCCTCTTACCAGTTCCCAAGAAGTTATCTTGCTGCAGTTTAAAACCTAAGATAATACCTGCGCTTTGAGAGAAACCGACACTTGCGGAGAATGAACCGGATTGTTGTTCTTCAACATTGTAATCAATATCAACTAAATCGTTACTTCCAGGGACTGGCGTAGTTTCAACAGCTACTGTCTTGAAATAGCCTGTTTTCTCTAGTCTCTGTTTGGATTGTTCGATCAATTCATTTGACGCAACCGCCGCTTCCATTTGTTTCAAATGCTGACGAATAACCTCATCAGCAGTACGCGTATTACCTCGAATATTAATACGACGAACGTATGTTCGCTTACCCGGATCAACAAAAAACTTTACAGTGACGGTATTATCATCATGCAATTCCGGAGCTGGCGAGATGTTTGCAAACATATAACCTGCATCGCCAATACGCTTTGTTAGAGCGTCTTGAGACTCTGTTATCAAACGACGTGAAAATACCTGACCTTCTTCAACTCTAACAGAATCTAAAAGCTCTTCCTCAGGCACTACCATTTCGCCTGCAACAGCAACATCACGAATAGTATACTTTTCACCCTCAGTTACATTTAGCGTGATATAGACATTCTTTTTGTCGGGGGTGATAGATACCTGAGTCGAATCAATAGAGAAGTTCACATAACCGCTATCTAGGTAATAAGAACGCACTCGCTCCAAATCACCGGTAAGCTTTTGACGCGCATAGCGATCATCCTTCTTATAGAATGACCAGAAATTTGGCAGTTTTAAAGAGAATAATTCTTTAAGCTCTTCATCAGAATAAACCGTATTCCCCACAATATTAATATGTTGAATCGTTGCAACACGGCCTTCTTTGACATTGATATTCAGTGCAACACGGTTGCCCGGGAGGTTTTCTACTTCCGTGCTAATACTAGCACCGTAGCGTCCCTGTGAAGCATAAACACGAACAAGATCCTGTTTAATTTGCTCTAAGGTCGAACGCTTAAAGACATCACCTTCTTGTAAACCTGTTTGCTTCAAACCATCCAGTAACGCTTCGGATTCTAGAACTTTATTACCTTCGAGCTTAATCAAACTGACCGACGGACGCTCTTGTAAACGTAAAACAAGAACAGAGTCATCACGTAACAACTCAATATCGTCAAAATAACCAGAGGCGAATAGTTTTTTAGTAGCCTTGGACAATGACAGAGCATTTACTTGTTCACCCGCTGTAACAGGAAAATTCCTAAACACAATCCCTGGAGAAACACGTTGTAATCCTTCTAAACGGATATCTTCTACAACGAAAGATGATGTGTTTGCCTGAGCGAAAGAAACCCAGAAAAAGAGCGCTACCAGAAGTCCAATGCCACGTTTCATGAAGTGCGTCTAATCCGTAATAAATAATCGAAACAGCTGTCACAGCCGCATAAAGTCATTAAATAATGCTACAAACATCAATGAAAGCAGCATAGCCATACCAATTTTCAGACCAAGGAGCTGAATATTCTCACTTACAGGCCTCCCTGTCACTAATTCGACAGCATAATAAAGCAAATGCCCGCCATCTAAGACAGGGATTGGCAGTAAATTTAATATACCTAAGCTAATACTCAGATAAGCAAGAAAACCAATATAATATTCTACACCCAGCGATGCAGAAGAACCGGCAACTTTAGCAATGGTAATAGGGCCACTCAAGTTTTTTACTGACATATCGCCCGTCAGCATTTTCCATATAGAGTCGAAAATCAAACCAATCAGTTGCCAAGATCTTTCGAAAGCCATAAAGATAGATTCAATTGGACCATATCTTATCTGCCTTTCCATATTTTCAGGAAGAGAAACTTGCTGAGTGCCCGCCCCTATATAACCTATTTTCTCACCATCAGCGGTAATTTTCAGTGCAGGCGTTAGCTTAATAAAAAATTCCTGACCGCTTCTATCGATTTTCAAGTTCAACTCGTTTTCTGGGTTTGCTTTAACAACACCTACAAACGACAACCAATCTTGAACCTGAACACCATTGACTGAAAGAACCTCATCACCAGCTTTCAAGCCAGAACCAACGGCCCTTCCATCCTCTAAAAAGCTACCAAAAATTGCTGGGACATAAGGGCGCCAAGGCACAAGCCCCAATGCGGAAACTGGCGACTGTTTATCTAAGTCAAATGTCCACTCATCCAGTGCAATTCTGTATTCTTGCAGAAGAGTCGTGCCTTCTTCACGTAACTTAAGGGTTAATACCCCGCTTTCTGCAACACGCGAAGCAAGTCGTAGATTAACAGCATCCCAACTTAAAGTTTCATAGCCATCAACAGCCACTATTTCCGAATCAATAGGCAAACCTGCACTTTCAGCCAAAGATCCTTGCTGCACCCCCCCAATCACAGGAACGACTGCTGATACGCCATAAATAAAGAGAAACCAATATGCAAAAACAGCAAAGACGAGATTTACAAGGGGACCTGCTGCAACAATAGCGATACGTTGAATTACAGGTTTACGATTAAAGGCTTGGGAGAGCTGCTCTTCAGGCACATCACCCTCACGCTCATCCAGCATTTTAACATAGCCGCCTAAAGGTATACTGGCAATCGCATACTCAGTACCTTGACGGTCCTTCCAAGTATAAAAAGCTTTACCAAAACCAACAGAAAAACGCAGAACTTTAACCCCACAACGGCGAGCAACATAGAAATGCCCCCATTCATGGATTGTAACTAAAATCCCTAAGGTAACGATTGTAGCAAGAATGGTATGCAACAATTCCATATCAGTCTCAATACGCAATTAGATATTGCATACCCAACACAAATAAAGGCGAGGCTGCCGTCAGGCTATCGATACGATCTAGAACACCACCATGCCCAGGGAGTAGCTGACTACTATCTTTAATTCCACGATGTCGTTTCAACATACTTTCAAATAGATCTCCAAGAACCGAGATTAGCCCTGTTACTGTAGCAAGCGCAACAAGGAGAATAACTTGAAGCATTTCAAAGCCATTGTATAGCGCAAACCCCAATGCAATAACTGCACAGGCGACTAATCCACCGTAAAGACCTTCACGCGTTTTACCTGGGCTTACATTAGGCGCCAACTTAACCCGACCAAATTTCTTGCCTGAGAAGTATGCACCTACATCAGCACCCCAAACCAAAAGAAACAACAGCAAGATCAACATCTCACCGTTTTCTGAACCTTTAAGTCCAACAAATGCAATCCAGCTTGGTACCAATACAACCAAACCAACTAAGGCACGCTTCCAGCCAGCGCTCCAACTAGAACTCTTCGGATATTTCACCACCCAGAGAAGCGCAACCACCCAACCTAAGAGTGTAACTGACAAGATAAGTTCAATAGGAATGCTGGTATAAAAAAGATGCAGACTAGCAAGAATAGA
Organism: Neptuniibacter sp. QD37_11; assembly: GCF_047778105.1. Taxonomy (NCBI): domain Bacteria; kingdom Pseudomonadati; phylum Pseudomonadota; class Gammaproteobacteria; order Oceanospirillales; family Oceanospirillaceae; genus Neptuniibacter; species Neptuniibacter sp. QD37_11. Next base: position 3,062,474 of record NZ_CP180552.1, read on the forward strand.
CGCCACCAAGCCGACATACATGAAACGCTGAATTCGACTTTCATAACCGGATAAATTTGCCCATTCCCAAGCACCTAAAAGAATGACAACATCCATAAAATAAAGAAAAGATGGTAACGGTAAAGCAAACACACCCAGCAATGCTAACGGTGCAAGCACAAGCGCGGTTAATATTCGCTGTTTAAGCATTTTGCTCCGCCTCTACCTGCTCACTCGTTTTCCCAAAGCGGCGTTGTCTGCCGCTATAATCTAGGATCGCTGTTTTCAAATGCTCTTTATCAAAATCAGGCCAATAAGCATCCGAAAAATACAATTCAGTGTAAGCGAACTGCCATATCAAGAAATTACTAATACGTTGCTCACCACCGGTTCTAATACATAAATCTGGCTCCGGCAGATCAGAAAGGTTAATACACTTCCCTAACGATTCTTCAGTAATTTCTTTAGGAGACAATTCATTAGCAATACATTTTTCAGCTAGTTGGCGAGCCGCTTGGGTAATATCCCAACGACCACCATAATTTGCTGCAATATTAAGCTGCAAACCATCACAATCGGCAGTCAAAGCTTCAACATGGTGAATTTTTTTCTGTAACGAATCACTAAAAGATGTTTTATCACCAACAACTCGTAAGCGAATATTGTTTTTCAATAACTTCTTCGCTTCTCGATCTAATGCTAGCTTGAACAACTCCATTAGACCTTTAACCTCCAACGGAGGTCGTTTCCAATTCTCAGAGCTAAAAGCAAATAAAGTCAGAGATTCAACACCTAACTCCACACAGCCTTCGATGACTGAACGCACACAATCCACACCCGCTTTATGACCTGCCAAGCCTGGTAGTCGACGCTCTTTTGCCCAACGGTTATTCCCATCCATAATGATGGCAATATGCCGAGGCGTATTAGTAATAACTTCTGAAGAATTGTTTTTTGATGTCATGCAAATAATTCAGCGGCACCTTACAGCGCCGCTGCTTCGATCAAATTTCCATTAGATCTTTTTCTTTCTGCTCCAGAAGACTATCTACTTCTGCAACATGCTTATCCGTAACTTTCTGAATCTGATCTTCGCCACGACGCTGATCATCTTCAGTAATCTCTTTTTCTTTCAAAAGATCTTTAAGATCGCCGTTTGCATCACGACGAATATTACGAATAGCTACGCGTGCACCTTCAGCTTCCTGACGCGCTTGTTTGATATAACCCTTACGCGTTTCCTCAGTCAACGGAGGCATTGGAACGCGAATATTTTCACCCGCAGTTGCTGGGTTCAAACCTAGATCAGAGGTCATAATCGCTTTTTCGATTACAGGCACCATTGGCTTTTCCCATGGCACGATAGATAGCGTACGACCATCCTCAACAGAAATATTAGCTACCTGACTCAAAGGCACATCAGAACCGTAATAGGAAACCTGAATCCCTTCCAGAATGCTCGGATGTGCACGACCAGTACGAATTTTTTTGAAGTTCGTTACTAGGGCATCAACACTTTTCTGCATGCGCTCGGCAGCATCCTGAGTGATTTCATTCAGCATATTTTTCTCCAACCGTTTCACTGCAATCGATCAAAGTACCCTCGTCGCTACCTACTACAAGGTTGGCGAGAGCACCTGGTTTATTCATATTAAATACACGCACTGGCATATTGTGATCTCGCGTTAAACAGATCGCGGTCAGATCCATAACACCAAGTTGCTGTTCTAAAACTTCATCATAACTTAGGTGACGGTAACGGCGCGCTGTAGGATCCTTAACTGGATCTGCTGTATATACACCATCAACCTTAGTTGCTTTCAGTACAACATCAGCCTCTACCTCTATACCACGAAGGCAAGCTGCTGAATCCGTTGTAAAGAAAGGATTACCTGTACCCGCCGCAAAAATCACAACATCACCTTGGTTAAGGTAACGCATCGCATTTCGACGGTCGTAATGATCCACTACACCACTCATTGGTATAGCCGACATTACTCTAGTGTTTATATTGCTACGCTCCAATGCATCACGCATAGCCAATGCATTCATAACGGTTGCGAGCATACCCATATGGTCGCCAGTAACGCGATCCAACCCAGCCTCATTTAGCGCTGCGCCACGAAACAAATTACCACCGCCGATAACCATACCGACTTGAACACCAATCCCTACTAGCTGGCCAATCTCTAGGGCCATTCTATTCAGGACATTTGAGTCTATACCAAAGCTCTCGTCACCCATTAGGGCTTCGCCGCTAAGCTTCAGCAATATGCGTTTATATTTTGATTGTTTCTCGGTGGTTGGCATCCGTATATCTCCACAGAAATTGGGATCAGGAGAGTGTAGCAAGAAAAGAGGGGATTGCGCATGGGTTAGATGCGCAATCCATAAGCTTTAGAGCTTATTAGCCGTTAAGCTGAGCAGCAACTTCTGCAGCGAAGTCTACTTCTTCAACTTCAATACCTTCACCCACTTCGATACGAGTGAATGCAGATACAGTAGCGCCAGCATCTTTTGCTACCTGACCAACTTTCTGATCTGGGTTTTTAACAAAAGCTTGCTCTACTAGGCTGTTTTCAGCCAAGAACTTGTTGATACGACCAGTAACCATTTTTTCTGCAATCTCTGCAGGCTTGCTCGCCATATCTGGCTGTGCAAGAATGATTTCTTTTTCTTTCGCAACAACTTCTTCAGGCATATCTTCTTTGTTAACAACCTGAGGGTTAACAGCTGTAACATGCATAGCGATGTCTTTAGCTGTTTCTTCATTACCACCTTCAAGCTGAACAAGCGCAGCAATTTTGTTGTTGCTGTGTACGTAAGCACCAACAACGCCACCTTCAACTAGGAATACGCGACGCACACCGATGTTCTCACCGATTTTTTGAACCAATGCATCACGTGCATCAGTTAGTTCACCAGCCATCAACGCTTCAACGTCAGTCGCTTTATCAGCAAACGCTTTTTCTAGCACAACATTTGTAAAAGCAAGGAAGCCTTCATCGCGTGCTGCGAAGTCAGTTTCAGAGTTAACTTCTACTGCTACCGCGTAGCTGTTATCGTCTGCAACTTTAACAACCACAACACCTTCAGCTGCAGTACGACCTGCTTTTTTAGCAGCCTTCATACCAGAAGCTTTACGTAGCTCTTCAATCGCCTTCTCGATGTCGCCACCAGCTTCTTTAAGTGCTTTTTTACACTCCATCATGCCTAGACCAGTACGGTCACGCAGATCCTTAACCATTGCAGCGGAAATGTTCGCCATATCGAATACCCCTATAAAATAATCGCGGGTTAATCAAAAAATCCAAAAAAGGGGGCAAGGCCCCCTCTATAAAGTCAAAGAGAATACGCTGCCGTATCCCCAGCAGAATTATTCAGCTGCTTTTTCTTCAACTTCAACGAATTCGTTTTTGTCGCCAGCAGTTGCTTCGATACCTTCTAGGCAAGCATCAGCTGCAGACTTAACGTAAATCTGGATTGCACGCAGTGCATCATCGTTACCAGGGATAACAACATCAACGCCATCTGGGTTGCTGTTAGTATCAACGACACCGATAACTGGGATACCCAGTTTATTTGCTTCATTTACTGCGATACGCTCGTGGTCAACGTCGATTACGAACAAAGCATCAGGCAGACCGCCCATCTCTTTGATACCACCGATAGAACGCTCTAGCTTTTCCATTTCACGCTGACGCATCAAAGCTTCTTTCTTAGTTAGCTTCTCAAACGTACCATCCTGGCTCTGACCTTCCAGATCGCGTAGGCGACGGATAGACTGACGGATAGTTTTGTAGTTAGTCAGCATACCACCCAACCAACGGTGGTTTACGTATGGCATACCTGCACGAGTAGCTTCTTCTTTAACGATTTTGCTAGCAGCGCGCTTAGTACCAACGAAAAGAACTTTATTCTTGTTGGAAGCCATACCCTGGATGCTATCTAGTGCACCGTTAAGCGCAGGTAGAGTGTGCTCTAGGTTGATGATATGAATCTTGTTACGAGCACCGAAAATGAATTTAGACATTTTCGGGTTCCAGTAACGAGTCTGGTGACCGAAGTGAACGCCTGCTTTAAGCAGGTCACGCATAGTAATTTTAGCCATTATATTTTCCTAAAATTGGGTTAAACCTCCACGATCCCCAACATCCAACCCGAAGGCACCCTGAACATTGTGTCGGAACGTGTGTGATATATATTTTTGCTTACGCAAATTGAGCGCGGATTTATACCATAACCACCCAATAATATAAAGCCTATTTCTATTCCTGCAGCAGGATTGCTACAATCCCCTTCAGTTAAACTTTAATACACCGCTTCTGGCGGTTTCACAGGACAATTGACAGCTTATGAGCATCAAAATTAAAACACCTGAAGAGATCGAGAAAATGCGCGTTGCAGGCCGTTTGGCTGCCGAAGTTCTCGAAATGATCGAGCCATATATAAAACCGGGTGTCACCACAAATGAGCTGAACCAAATTTGTCACGACTACATTGTGGATAAGCAACAAGCCATTCCTGCACCGCTTAACTACCATGGTTTCCCAAAATCTATCTGCACCTCAGTTAATCAGGTTGTTTGCCATGGCATTCCAAATGACAAAAAACTGAAAGATAGCGATATCATCAATGTTGATATCACGGTAATCAAAGATGGCTATCACGGCGACACCAGCAAAATGTTTTTTGTGGGCAAGGAACTACCTCATGCCCGTCGCCTAGTCGATATAACTTTGGAATGCATGTACAAAGGAATCAAACTGGTTAAACCGGGCGCACGCCTAGGAGATATCGGCCACGTAATCCAAACCCATGCAGAACAAAATCACTATACTGTGGTTCGTGAATACTGCGGCCACGGCATTGGTGCTGAATTCCACGAAGAACCTCAAGTTCTGCATTACGGTAAAGCAGGTACTGGCGAGATCCTTGAGGAAGGCATGATTTTTACAATCGAGCCAATGATCAATGCAGGAAAACGACAAGTTAAACTATCTAAGAAGGATGGTTGGACTGTTGAAACAGCTGATCGTCGCTTATCAGCACAATGGGAACACACAATTTTAGTAACTGCCGATGGTTACGAGATTCTAACCCTTCGTTCTGATGAGAATCTTCAGTAAATCATTCACTACGCGAAATAAACAAAGCGGGTAATGCTAAGATGTCGACCACCCTCCACCAGCAACTAGCCGAAGAAGAAATCATCGACATCGATGATTTTAGAACCAAGTTAGCGGAGACAACCTCCCCTATCCCACTGTACAAAGAGGCGCTGTGTACGATAAAAAACAGCCTTGATGATCGCTTCAAGGCTGGAGAGGATATCCGCAAACTAATCTACGGCCGTGCGTGGGAAATTGATCGCATCTTACAAGTCGCTTGGTCTCAATACCCCTGGCCTGAAGATAAGATCTCGCTTATTGCTGTTGGCGGCTACGGCCGAGGCGAACTGCACCCGCATTCAGATATTGACCTACTAATCCTCTTGGATGATGAGGTTAATGCTGAAGATCTACACGATTCAATCAGCGCATTTTTAACCACCCTATGGGATATCAATTTAGATATAGGTTCCAGTGTTCGAACACTCAGCGAGTGCTACAAAGAAGCACAAAGCGATATTACGATCGCCACCAATCTGATTGAATCTCGCACACTGACAGGCAATCCTGATCTACACACACAGATGTATGACAGGGTGACATCAGAAGGCGCTTGGACCGATAAAGAGTTCTTCCTAGCCAAGCAAAAAGAGCAAAAAGAACGCCACAAGAAGACCAACAACACTGAGTATAACTTAGAGCCCAACCTTAAAAATTCACCTGGCGGCCTGCGCGATTTACAAACCATAGGCTGGGTATCCAAAAGGCATTTCGGCTCTACCTATATTCGCGACCTAGTTGAAGATGGCTTTCTAACTGAAACAGAGCTAGATATCTTAAATAAAGGCGAGTTGTACCTATGGTCTGTTCGTTATGCACTACACATGCTCTGTAACCGTCGTGAAGACCGTTTATTGTTTGATCATCAGCGAACACTAGCCGAGTTCTTTGGCTACAAAGATGAAGAAGGCAAGCTTGCCGTAGAACAGTTCATGAGCAAGTACTACCGCATTGCCATGACCATGTCAGAATTCAACGACATGCTACTGCAACACTTCGACGAAGCGATCCTCCGCGGCAATGAAGAGCAAGTGATCATCCCTCTAAACAATCGTTTCCAGATTCACAACGATTACTTAGAAGTCACTCACGAAAACACTTTTGAACACCAACCTTTTGCCCTGATGGAGCTGTTTGTTCTATTAGCACAAAATCCATCCATTAAAGGTGTTCGCGCCTCGACTATTCGCTTAATTCGAGACAACCGTCACAAGGTTGATGACGAGTTTCGTAAGGATATTCGCAATACCAGTCTCTTTATGGAACTACTTCGCTCCCCAGAGCGAGTCTCCACCGAATTAAAACGAATGACACGATACGGAATTTTGGGTCGTTACCTACCTCAATTTGGCCGCATTATTGGTCAGATGCAGCACGACCTATTCCATATCTACACCGTTGATGCACACACCATGAAGGTGATACAAAAGTGCCGACAATTCAGACATCGCGACTACCGAGAAGAATTCCCAATTTGTCATCGCATTGTAAATCAGCTACCCAAAATCGAACTGCTATACATTGCCGGTCTTTTCCATGACATTGCCAAAGGCCGAGGCGGCGATCATTCAGAGCTAGGCGCTGAAGACGTACTCGAGTTCTGCGATGAGCACCATTTAGGCAAGTGGGACAGCCATTTAGTATCTTGGCTCGTACGTAACCACTTACTTATGTCCATGACAGCTCAACGCAAAGACATTTCAGATCCGGAAGTTATCCACACATTTGCGCAACAAGTACGAGACATTGTGCATCTTGATTATCTTTACGTGCTGACTATCGCCGATATCAATGCTACCAACCACACGCTGTGGAACAGCTGGCGCGCAACGTTGATGCGTAAACTCTATACCGACACTAAACGCGCTCTGCGTCGCGGCTTAGAGAACCCAATCAATAAAGAAGACCGTATCGAACAAATTCAGCACGAAGCTCAGATTCTATTGGATCGACAAGGCGTAGAGAAAACCGATATACACACTTTATGGTCGTCAATAGGAGATGATTATTTCCTTAGAGAGACCGCCCAAAGCATCGCTGAACACACCAAGGCAATTCTAGAACATACAAAAGCAGATGAGCCGCTGATCCTGATTCGCCAAACATCTCACCGTGTATTTGAAGGTGCAACAGAGATTTTCATCTACAGCAAAGATATCAAAAACCTCTTTGCAGCCACTGTAGCAGCAATGGACCAATTACATCTCAATATTCAAGATGCGCGCATTATCGTGACAGATAGTGGCGAGGTCCTTAACACTTATACCGTTCTGTCAGATGACAATACGCCATTGTCGGAAAACCCGAGCCATCTGCAGTCGATCAAGCAACGCTTAATTGAAGAGCTCGACGACCCAGATGACTACCCGGACATCATCCAGCGACGCGTTCCGCGTCAAATGAAGCTGTTTGCTACACCTACACAAGTTTATGTAAGCAATGATCCATCTGCTCAACAGACCGTATTAGAAGTGATCACACCCGATCGACCGGGTCTACTTGCACGGATTGGCGGCATTTTCGCAGAGCACAACCTATCTGTTCGTAAAGCTAAGATCGCGAGTGTCGGCGAACGCGTAGAAGACTTCTTCTTCATCACCGACGAACAAGGCTTGCCAGTCTCAGATCCTAACTTATGTCAGACCCTTCAGGATCAGATCTGCCAGCAGTTGGATGAACACATCCAACACGAACGTTAATAGAGCCGTGCCTCAGGTAATCGAGGCGCTAAGAGAAAGTGAGGAAAACATGGATCAACAAACGCAAAACGAAATCGAAGCGGCTGTATTCCGTCGTCTACTAGAGCACTTAGACAACCGCAAAGACGTACAGAACATTGATCTAATGATTCTGGCGGGTTTCTGCCGTAACTGCCTGAGCAAATGGTACAAAGCCGAAGCTGAAAAGCGCGGCCAAGAAGTAGATTACGATGCTGCGCTAGAGTTGGTATACGGTGAGTCTTACGACACTTGGAAAGATAAATACCAAAAGAAAGCGACACCAGAACAGATGGCAGCATTCGAAGCGACTCAAAAATGATCGCTTAGCTTTAAAAAGTTAGGTAATAAAAAAGGGAGCATCTGCTCCCTTTTTTATTACTAAAATTAGCGGCTAATCCAGGCTCGCTGAACCTGATTTAGATCCACTTCTAATGTAGTTGCGTAAGTATCTTCTTGCACCGGATAAGTCTTCACAACTCTTGCCCCTCTAACAATTCCGGAAACAGCAGCTTTGAATTGATCATTTTGCAAAATCATATCCTGTACCGATGTTGTACCAAACAGATACTGACCATGCACAACACCCGCCAATTCTTGATAAGCTCTCAATTTAGAAGCGCGCATAGCCATCAAAATTTTATGCTGACGATTTTTCCCCGGTTGCAAGCTAATCGGCGCATAGCCCGTCGCTCTCACCCAATTAGGCTCTTTAGGCTCCTCAACACGGGTTGGAAAATTAACATCCGGTAAGGCTTCAACCATATCAATGGTTGTCTCAACTGCCGTTTCACACCCCTGAAGAAGTAAAACTGGCGTCAATAAAAGCAGCCCTGCCAATTTACGAAAAAGATTTGTGTATGCTTTTTTCATCTGATGATTTACCTAACCGGCCCACTTCCATTTTCGATAATCAAATCTTCATTTAACGCTTTGAGAGGATTATACCCTGGTAACCCGCCTTCTAAACGCGCGTTACTTAAATGGCTCTGTCCAGTTGCCAACACCTGTCGAGTCGTTGTATCAATAACTCGGGCATTTATGACCATACCATCAGAATGTTGCGCATAAGTTCCTGTCACCAAGAAATACAATTTGTAGCGTGTTCTGAGGCCTGACAGGTTCTGTTTCGATAGCGGCTGCTTGGTTGATGTTGTTAACCCCGCCGCGCGGTAATCGATCAAGTTATAACCATGTTGTTGTAACTGATAAATAAACGCTTGTTCTAAACGTTCACCAAAGCGCCCAACTTTGCGCTCATTATGTAAGTTTGTGAATGGAATGACCGCCATTGGAAATTTTTTAACACGGTTCTGCTGCAAACCCGCCGTCATCTGTACAGCCATTTGCTGAACAGCCTCACTGAGAGGATCCAAACCATTTGGGGAAACATCAACCTGCACAACCTCTCGCTGCAACATCGCACGTTCTTTTTCCAACAGAGCTTCTTTTTCAGCGATATGCGCCTTTTCTAGCTTATGCAGTTCTGCAACGACTTCAGGACTCATACTTTCAATATGCACGGACTCAGGCCCAGCATCTTTATTTGTTTGCTGCATACAACCACTTAAACATCCGATCGCTAACAGCAGTAAAATATTTTTCATCCTGATCTTCCAAACTCAAAGGTTACGCACCACAATCTAACATAATCATCTAGGTATAGGGAGCAATACAAAACACGACCTTATACAATGATTTACAATCATATTGTAATTGCATACTGTCAGCTTTATGGGCCCTGAGATAAGATGCCCACAGTTCCAATATCTGTTATTTAAGTTATCTACATATAGTGTAAGTAATCGGTCAACGGTGAGATATGTTTAATCTAGTGCAAAAATTAATCTTAGCCTGCCTGCTTCTATTGCCCCTTTCAGTTCAGGCTGTTGTTGTTGAAGCGCAAGGCCAAGCGATTATTGCCAACAAAGATATAAACTCTGCTCGAGAAGCAGCAATTCGAGATGCTTCACAGCAAGCCTCTATGCAAGCCGCTGTTTATATTTCTAGCAGCCAAGTCGTTCGCGATGGCATCCTAGAAATCGACAATATGCAGATCAGCACCTTGGGCCAAGTATCCAATATAGAGATTATTGATGAGAAGGTCGTAGGCAATACTCTATTTATCCGTATTCGGGCTGATGTACTGATTGATCAAGGGTGCCACAACGGCGTAAGCAACAGTTACACAAAATCAATTGCCGTTACCGCCTTCCCATTACTAAAACTTAAACAAGCCAACCTAGGTGGCTTAGGCAGTGTGAGCAGTGTTTTTCCTGCTCAAATTGCACAACTGATGAATAACAAACAGTCTTTTGTTGCTCACAACGCCGGCCGTCTAAACCTTCATCCACAACCAGAATTCGCCCCAACCAATCAGTTGGATGACGGCGCCCTTTCCAGCATGCAACAAACAGCGGGCCAGCTAAATGTAAACTATGTTGTCTCCGGTGTTATCCGCGATATGTCGATGATGGATCCTCGCACTCATACTGAGAAAAACTTCCTAATCGACCTTTACAACACCTTGGATTACAAAAGCAAAAGACACTTAAGAAACTTTGAAATAGACCTATTTATCCATGATGGTATGACTGGCCATCTTGTCAGCCAAAAACACTATCAAACCGCTGGTCTCTGGAATCTAGATCGTACAATTAAAACAGGCTTCAATACTGCTGGTTTTTTCAAGCAGGATTATGGACAAAAAGTTAAAGAGCTCCAGCAAACCATTCTTGAAGAGCTTCAAAACGAATTACTGTGCGAGCCTTTCTCAACCATGATTACTCAAATTGAAGATCGAAATATTTGGATTAATTCTGGTAAACAACAGGGGTTAAAACGAGGTGATAAACTTACCATCTACCGCAAGTCCACTTATTACTCGCCAGATATGAAAGCGACCACTCAACTAACCAATACAAAACAAACATTGGTAATTGATGATGTCCAAATGGGTTCAGCTTCTGGCCACATCAGCAGTGCAGCTGCGTCATTCAACATTAGGCCCGGCGATTTAGCTATCGCTCGCTAGTGAAGAAAAGATAAGAAAGGACGCACTCGAGCCTTATAAGCTCGAGTGCCGTATCCATACTTAGCGACGCGTTCCGCTAATATTGATCTCTACACGACGGTTCTGTGAACGACCTGCAGAGGTTTTATTATCTGCAATTGGATAACGCTCACCATAACCACGCGCATTAATACGTAACCGCTCAACACCTGCACTCACAAGGTAATCACCTACTCGCGCAGCACGGCGCTCAGAAAGTTGCTGGTTATACTCAAAAGAACCAGAGCTATCTGTAAAGCCGTCAACATTCAGCTCAGTCTGATCAAACTTAGCCAATACCTTAGCTACTGAGTCCAACACCGGGTAAAAACTACCGGCAATACGATCAGAATCCACAGCGAATGTAATATTGCCAGGCATAATCAAACGAATAGAATCACCAATACGCTCAACTCGAACACCTGTACCTTCTAATTCTTGGCGCAACAAAGCTTCCTGTTGATCCATGTAATAGCCGATACCGCCACCAACAGCACCACCCACAAGAGCACCGGTCAAAGCACCTTTACCACGGTCACTTTTACTAGAAACAGCAGCACCAAGTACAGCACCTGCTACAGCGCCAATACCTGCACCCTTCGTAGTATTACCTACTTTCTGCTCACCTGTATAAGGATCTAGTGTTTGACACCCCGTTAGCAGAACACCTGTAACTGCTACAGCAATCAGTTTTTTCATGCATATCTCCTAAGATTCTTGCGCTCCCTGAATTCGGCCATAGTATGACTGAATATTGGCTGACTAAAAACAAATAAAATAAGTCATAGATGCTAGTCAGTACGGGTAAACACCGATAAAATAATACGATTGTAATTTTTAGATTTGGCCTATATCTACTACCGATTAAAATACGTTATTGTGTAGCGGTTAGATAGAGACCTTCGATTATCTGTAGTACTGCCCTTTGAGGAGATACAATTGTCCCAGCTTCCTGTCATTGTTGGTTTTGGTGGTATAAACCCTGCTGGACGTGCCTCATTTCACCATGCTTATCGCCGTTTAATCATCGATAAGCTGGATTCTAAATCTCGCACTGAGACATTAACCGATCTCGCTATTTTGACTGGCCTAGCAACAACATCTGAAGGCCAATATCTAAACCAAGAGGGCGAAGTTTGCACTGCAGAGGCACTTATTGCGTCTCTACAAGAACAACTACTCAATAGCACTCTGATCCGACAGATCGAAGGTAGCTGCTTTGACGTCAACAACGTCATGTTTAATAAGCCAGCAAGCATCAATTTAGGTGACGAAACCCTAAAATTCCAGCTACGTAAACGTCAAATGCCGCAAAACATTCCAAGTAATTGGCAAGTGACGGAGACATCTTCTGGGCAATTTGAAATCGAAGTCACAGGCAAATTAGAAGCAATTTTGCCGGATAGTAAAACAGCACCTGTTCAATCAGCAGGTCAACTGCCTAGCGGCTTCCAACCAGGCAAACTCTACCAATCTCGTAATCACCCACGTAATCTGCAGATGACTGTTTTTGCGGCATCAGATGCGATCTCTTCAAGCGGCATACCATTTGAACGCATCAGTGCTTACGTTGCACCAGACCAGATTGCCGTTTATGCGAGTAACTCTATTGGCCAATTAGATGATTTTGGTTTTGGTGGTTTAACTAAATTCCCAGCGATTGGTAAGCGCACAACATCAAAACAGATGCCTCTTGGCTATGCGCAAATGCCGGCCGATTTTGTGAATGCTTATATTCTAGGCAATGTAGGAACGACAGGCGGCGCTTTAGGTGCTTGTGCAACCTTCCTATATAACTTGCGCAGTGGCGTTAATGATATCCGCAGCGGTCGTCGCAAAGTAGTTTTAGTTGGCGGCAGCGATGCCCCAATTACACCCGAAGTTATCGAAGGCTTCCGCGCGATGGGCGCTCTTGCTGAAGATAAGGACCTTTTGGCTTTAGACAATCTTGCTGAACTCACCAGCGATGACTACCGCAAAGCATGTCGTCCGTTTGGTAATAACTGTGGATTCACCATTGGTGAAAGTAGCCAATTCGTATTATTAATGAGTGATGACCTAGCGGTTGAACTAGGCGCCGAAATCTATGGCGCTGTGCCAGAAGTATTTGTTAACGCCGACGGTCACAAGAAATCAATCTCAGCTCCAGGCGTGGGTAACTACATCACTCTAGCTAAGTCAGCTTCTTTGATCCGATCAATGCTCGGCGAAGAGTCACTGCAACAGCGCAGTTTTGTTCAGGCTCACGGAACAAGTACTCCGCAAAACCGCGTAACCGAATCTCATGTTATCAATGAGACAGCTAAAGCCTTCTCTATTGATAACTGGACAGTTTCCGCAGTTAAATGCTATCTAGGCCACTCGCAAGGTACAGCTGGCGGTGACCAATTAAGCACATCTCTAGGTACGTGGAAATACGGCTATGTCCCAGGCATCGTAACGACGCCTGCGTTTGCTGATGATGTTCACCAAAGTAACCTGAATCTAAGCAACCAGCACCATGAAGTGGGTGTAAACGGCATGGATTCTGTGCTTTTGAATTCTAAAGGCTTTGGCGGGAACAACGCATCTGCACCTGTGCTAGCGCCACATGTTGTCCACAACATGCTTAAAAAGCGTTACAGCGCTGCACAATTAAAAGAGTATCAGAACAAGCTTGAGCAGACGCGTGCTGTCGCCAGTGCTTATGACCAAGCAGCCATTCTTGGTGAAGCTAAACCAATCTATCGCTACGACCACAACGTTCTACAAGGCGAAGATCTTAAAATCACTGATTCACAAATAAAACTTCCAGGCTATGCCAACCCTGTGAGCTTAGAAGTTAGTAACCCTTTTGAAGACCTTTGCTAAATAAGGATATGAGTATGCGTAATGCAGTATTACTTTTAATTGCTGGTTTGGGCTTGAGCGGCTGCATGAGCATGGACTCCCTTTCTCTAGGCAAATCCGAACCAACTAAAACGGACTATTACCTAATCGATACGAAGTTTCGTTTTATCTGCTTAGGTAATACGACTCAATGTCGTGACATGACAAAGATTGTTTCTTCTCGTTCGCAGCTTGCGCCTATTGAAAAAGCTTACGGTACTCCAATCAAAGGTCCAAACTATCCAGTATCACTCACCCGTATGCTTCTAAACCCTGCCGATGGCAGTTACACCAGTTCACCTGCTGGAACCACAGGCCGCTACTTTAAGATTCCTGTTAACGACAAGACACAAATCGCTTGGGATGCTCTAGGCACTATTGAAAGCGGTTTATATTAATCGCAATAGGTTCTTTGATTGCTGGGTAGTGATAGCTGCAACCTCCTCCAGAGCTATTTGACGAAGTTCTGCTATCACACCTGCCACTTTTGCTACATTAGCTGGAAGATTAACCTCCCCCTGATATCCAGCCAAAGGCATATCTGGCGCATCCGTCTCTAACACAAACGACTCTAGCGGCAATTCGCACACTAACCGCCTTATCTTCTTCGCCCGCTCATAAGTAACCGTTCCACCAATACCCAATTTGAAACCTAAATCCAGATATTGTCTTGCTTGTTGCTCACTTCCAGAGAAAGCATGCACAATACCACCTCGCTCTAGCTGAATTAGCCGCAACTGTTTTAACATCTGGTCATGCGCTTTACGAACATGCAGCAATACCGGCAGGTTAAACTTCTTTGCCAAAGCCAATTGTTCATTCAAATAGAGTAATTGTTGATCTAGATTGGCCTCAGGAATAAAAAGGTCCAGACCTATCTCACCTACAGCACAGACCTGTTCAGTCGCCAACAAGGTTTCTAAAAGTTCAAGATCTGCCTGCGTGTGCTTTGCCATAAAGCAGGGATGTAAACCAAGCGCAGCGTAGAGGTTATGATCCGACTTAATCAGACTCAATAAGTCTTGCCACCTATCAGCGATAACACCAGGCACGACAATATCGCTTACACCGGCGCTTCTTGCCTGAAGAAGTATTTCTTTCCGAGAAAGATCAAATTCTGAGAAGTCTAAATGACAGTGGCTATCGATAAATTGCATAGCATTAGATTAGGGCGGGAAATACATGGCTGCAAGCCTAGATGCTTGCAGCCATTTATTTAGTGGTAAGTGGTTTAGTGCTCGCGTGTAGCACGGAAAGCTACATCAGGCCAACGCTCTTCAGCCAAACTCAAGTTCACGCGTGTTGGTGCTAAGTAAGTCAAAAGACCACTACCATCGATTGCCAAGTTATCATGATTCTTCTTCTGGAACTCAGCCAGCATTTTATCATCATCACACTCAGCCCAGCGCGCTGTCTGCACACTGATCGGCTCGTACTTACACTCAACCTTGTATTCATCTTTCAATCGGAATACAACAACATCAAACTGCAGCTGACCTACCGCACCCAAAATTAGGTCATTATTTTTCAACGGCTGGAATAACTGCACTGCACCCTCTTCCGATAGCTGCTGCAGACCTTTCTGTAGCTGCTTCATTTTAAGTGGGTCCAATGGGCGTACACGACGGAACATTTCCGGCGCGAAGTGAGGAATACCGGTAAATTTAAGATCTTCACCTGCAGTAAACGTATCACCAATCTGGATCGTACCGTGGTTATGCAAACCGATAATATCACCGGACCATGCTTCCTCTACGTTCTCACGATCACCAGCGATAAAAGTTACCGCATCTGCAATTTTCACATCCTTTTTGATACGTGCATGGCGCATCTTCATGCCTTTGCTGTACTTACCGGAACAGATTCGCATAAAAGCAATACGGTCACGGTGTTTTGGATCCATATTGGCCTGAATCTTAAAGATAAAGCCACTGAATTTTTCTTCAGCCGGTTCAACTTCACGGGTTAGTGTCGCACGCGGAATTGGCGCAGGCGCCCACTCAACGAAATCATTTAGCATCTCGCGGACACCAAAGTTCGCCAAAGCCGTACCAAAGAAGACAGGGGTTAGCTTACCCGCCATGAACTCTTCTTTATCAAATTCATGAGTAGCACCACGAACCAGTTCCACTTCATCCAGGAAGTCTTCGTAGATATCACCTAAAAGCTCTTTAGCTTCATCACTCTCAAGACCTTTAACCTGAATATCTTCAGGAATAGTATGACCTTGGCCCGGCTGGAAGACATGAATCGTATCGGTATAAAGGTTATATACACCTTTAAAACGCGGCCCCATTTCGATTGGCCAAGTGATCGGTGCCGCTGCAATTTTCAGAACCTCTTCGATCTCGTCGAGGAGTTCAATCGGATCACGAATTTCGCGGTCCATTTTATTCACAAACGAGAAAATAGGCGTGTCACGCAGACGACAAACTTCCATCAGCTTAATGGTTCGGTCTTCGACACCTTTCGCCCCATCCACAACCATCAACGCAGAATCCACTGCCGTTAATGTGCGGTAGGTATCCTCAGAGAAATCTTCGTGACCCGGAGTATCCAGTAGGTTAACCATGCGACCGTTATACGGAAACTGCATTACAGAAGAAGTGATCGAGATACCACGCTCCTGCTCCATCGACATCCAGTCAGATGTCGCCATACGATCGCCTTTTTTCCCTTTTACGCTACCCGCTTGCTGGATCAACTGTCCGAACAACAACAGTTTTTCAGTAATGGTCGTTTTACCCGCATCGGGGTGGGAAATAATCGCAAACGTGCGGCGTTGATTAACTTCTTCTTGCAGGATACTCATGGATAAACATCATTTATGGTGACAGAAAGCAGGCATTATACTCCGACTGTGACAAATTACCTCCACTGCGACATTTTGCCTCGCCAGTTTTTCACCACTCTACGGTATAATCTTTTGATGGCTAATCATCGCGATAATTTAATTCAACTTTCTTACATCAGAACCGTTACCCTTTTCGGGCAATGTATTGCGGTTATCTTTGCGATTTACGGTTTGCAGGCCGACCTTAATGTCTGGTTAGTAGGCACAACACTCGCAGCCTTAGCGCTGCTAAATGTGATGACCTACGCCCGACTTTTTTCACCTTGGCCGGTCACAGAGCCTGAGTTTTTTACCCAATTAATCGCGGATATGGCGTTGTATGGCGCGCTTTTATTTCATATGGGGGGAGCAACCAATCCCTTTATATTCTTACTGCTCGTCCCGTTGATTATCTCTTCAGCCACAATGTCGAGAGCCTATGTCTGGCTGATAGCTTTCATGATCATCGCTATCTATAGCTCTCTACTGTTTTATTATGAACCTCTAGTTCAGCTGGATAACAGTCATCAGCACCGAATTATGGAACTGTTCGATATCCATATTTTAGGTATGTGGATCAACTTCCTCCTAACGGTAATTGTTGTAACCTATTTTATTGTTCGCATGCGTCAATCCATGCAGATACAGCAAGAGACATTGGATCAAGAACGCGAGAAACGCATTCAAGATCAACAGCTTCTATCGCTCGCAAATATGGCTGCCGGCACAGCTCATGAATTGGGAACGCCATTGAGCACCATGCAAGTCCTACTCAATGAACTTGAGCATGAGCACACTGAAAACCCTGAGCTAGTAGAAGACCTACAACTCTTACGCCAGCAGACTGAACTTTGTGCGCAGCGCCTGAAACAGATGAGCCAAAGTGTGAAAGAAGAGCAAGCGACTGCACAGCAGATGTCCACCATGGCACTGGTAGAAGATGTTATTGAGCAGTTTATGATTCTTCGGCCAGAGGTAACGCGTACCTTCACTGTACAAGGTGACGGAGAACCGCCTTCTCTTAACTGCACAACATCATTAAAACAATCCCTGTTAAACCTGCTAAATAACGCCGCAGATGCAGAGCCCGAAGATATCAATATCGAGCTAGATTGGGATCAGCAGACAGTATATTTCCGTATCTACGATAACGGTCCGGGAATTAGCCTTGAACAGAGCAGCAATTTAGGTAAACCTTTTATCACTACAAAGGGTAAAGGTTTAGGAATAGGGCTTTTCCTTACCAGTACAACATTGGCACGCTATGATGGCGATGTAAGACTCTACAACCGCCCTGAGGGCGGTACGTTAACCGAAGTGACTCTTCCGATAAGGCATGCAGATGACTGAACGCTTTCTGATAGTTGATGACGATCCGGCCTTTACGCGCGTACTCTCACGCGCCATGACACGTCGGGAGTTTGAAGTTCAAGTTGCACGTAGCGCAGAAGAAGCCGAAAAGCTGATTCAAACGTGGATTCCGGACCTAGCGACTGTAGACCTTAAAATGGACGGCGACTCTGGGCTAATACTGATCCCAAAACTTCGACAACAAAACCCTACAATGAAAATTCTAATGCTGACCGGCTATGCAAGTATCGCCACAGCAGTAGAAGCTATAAAACTGGGCGCAACCCAATACCTTCCGAAGCCTGCAGATGCCGATCAAATCCTGACCGCTTTAAATAAGATTGAGGCAGATGCTGAAATTGAAGTGACTGAACAACCCATGTCGGTGAACCGCTTAGAGTGGGAGCATATTCAAAAAGTGCTCAATGAACATGATGGTAACGTTTCAGCTACAGCTCGGGCACTTGGCATGCACCGAAGAACCTTGCAGCGAAAACTTTCTAAACGCCCTGTAAAACGATAAAGCGCTTCACTGATCGTCTATATAAACCTTGGCATCGAAGGTGCGCACCCAATCAGGATGAAACACCAACATCCCGGTGAGAAATATCCCGTTCATCAAGCCTTCTGGGAACATAATAAGCGGTAGATAACGTACATATTCGTGAATAATTTTCTCGACGGTGTATACACCATCTAACACTAGAATCGCACTTGCAGATAAGCCTGCAACAGCGGCGGAGAGGCCCGCACCCAAAAAACCACAGACGAATAAGAAAACAAAAAAATTCTTCATCATTTTGGCCTCAACAAAACGATGAAGAAGCCATGTAGACGCTACAGGCAGCAGTACAGAACAGACGCCACTTAACAGTAAGCCATCCCAGCTTTCCTTCCCCACTACAGCCATCCCAATTAGAGCAACAGTCGCAGATAGTATCGCCAGATCCCAACCAAACACTAAGGTCATAATGGTCAGGCCCAGAAAATGAATACCTAAACCAGGTGAGATACCCGCTCTCATGAACCATAAAACCATCAACAAAGCAGTAGCACCAAACAACATATGCTGTAGTGTTCGGTTGCCGCCCAATGTAGACCAAGGTGCATTTCTGATGGCATAAAACAAAACCATACAGTAAATAAGGGCACCACCAATCAACCAATATGAATGTAATAATCCTTCGGAAAAGCTCATATTTTTCTACTTTTTAATGATTAGGACACATTTTACGTTGAAGATTAATTATCTACTTATATGATAAAGAGATACGGAATTTCTTTTGACGTGTATCACTTTTCCCTTAACCAATGCGGAGAATAAATGAACATCCTTGTAGTAGATGATGATCGTTTTATTCGTGAAATAATCAGCGCCGTTATTCAGGACGCCAATCATACACCTATTACCGCCTCTCAAGGAGACGAAGCCTTAGCTGCTTTAGATAAGGGTGGTATTGATCTAGTTTTAACTGATGTCGAAATGCCAGGCCTCAATGGTTTCGACCTCACCCGCGAAATCCGCAACCGCTTCCCCAACGATTGGTTCCCTATAATTTTCCTCAGTGGCCAAAGTGATGAAAAACACTATGAGGAAGGCATTGATGCTGGCGGTGACGATTACCTAACCAAACCGGTCAGTCCGATTGTGCTTAAAGCAAAAATATTAGCGATGGAACGTATCGCTAATATGAAGAAAGCACTCGATGCTGCCAACTCTCGTTTAGAAAAACTTAGCTCTCAAGATCCACTTACAAAGATTTCTAACCGTCGAGATCTGGAAACTAACCTGTTAAAAGAATGGAAACGCAACAAACGAGAGCAACTCGAGTTAGCAGCCATCATGCTCGATATAGATTTCTTTAAAACCTATAACGATCACTATGGCCACCAGCAAGGGGATGAATGTCTTAAAGCCGTCGCTAAACTATTGAAAGGTCAGCTTAATCGTTCTCATGACCTTCTGGCACGCTATGGTGGTGAAGAGTTTGTCATTATCCTACCGGATACTGATATAGAGGGAGCAGAAAAGATCGCAAGCAACATTGTCGCCTCCTTAGCCACCAAAGCCATTCCTCATGTTAAGTCTCAAGCTGCAGAGCATGTGACTGTCAGCATGGGCATTAGCTCAACTGCTAACAATGCAGAAACACCCTCTGCACTGCTAAAGCAAGCCGATCAAGCGCTTTATAAAGCCAAGGACAGTGGTCGAAACCGCAGCTACACCTTCTCTGATTAATTACAGAGTACTGGCTCTATAGACATACCCATTAGCACAGCGTCTTCGCGTTGTCCCCCTTGAACTGAAGGGTAGTAATTTTTGCGCACCCCTTCAGTTACAAAGCCACTTTTATCATACAACGCTATTGCAGCTAAGTTAGATTCCCTCACCTCAAGCATCACTCGAATAACGCCAGCATTTTGTAGCTGTTGAGCTCCCTGACTTACCAGTAGCTGTGCATAACCACACCCTTGGTGGGCCGGATCTATAGCTATCTGGAGCAGTTCCGCTTCATCTAGAACTTGCGAAAACATGACATAGCCAATTAAGTCCGGCGCATACAAACCAAGAACGACAGATCGCTCTGATTCTATTTGCTGTAGGTATTGTTTAGCCGACCAGGCACCATGAGCAAAACAGGATTGAGCAATACGTTCTACTGCTGGAAGATCCTTGGCCTGAAGGACATCAATGTTCATAAGAGAAGCTTAAGCAACGCTAGATTTCAGGTCTAACCAGATTTGACGTTTAATTCCCGGAAGCTGCATCGCTTCAGTCAAACTGTAGGTCGCAACCGCTTTAACGCCAGATTTAATCGTGAAGCTGATACCTTTAAGCTCTTCCAAGCTCTCTTTACGATCCATCACCATTTGAGCTGCAGCTTCACCAAAGAGAAGTACCGTTTGTACCTCTTCAGTTTGCAGTTCTTTTGACAGCTTATGCTGAACTGCACTAAGCGCCTGCTTATAACCCTGATCTAAGGTTTTGCTAGCAAACATCGGCCAAGGAAGCATAAAAGCAGCTACAGCTGGACCTGATCGACCTAAAGCAGCCACGATGGCTGCAGCCAACTGTTGATAATTGTTAGCAAAATTACCTCCCTGAGGCGGTAAACTGTCCACAATCAACACGCTACCGATCCGCTGGAAGACAAGCTTAAAGACTGGAGCTTCGTCCTGCTCCTGCGTTTGAACCTCATCAGACTCAGCAACTACATCAGCAGCGTCATTGGTAGGAGCTGCAACAGGCTTATTAACCTCTTCTGACACTAAACCTAACGCAGCGCGAGCTTCTGACATCCCCTGCTGCATAGTTTCAGGAGATGACTTTCTAGAAACAGGTGCTGTACTAGCTACATTTTGCTGCTGAGGGCGATTTGGAGAATCGAAAGGAATTTCTGGAGCGGGATACTGAAAGTCATCAACCCAATCAGGTGATGGTTTCGCTCCCGCTAGAGAAGCACAAGGTAGCCAGCTGGATATACCCATTGCGTCCAGGTATTGATGCCTAAGCTGTTCTTGCTCCATAGCCACTACCTTGCCTTAACGCTTAACCCTCAGTTACACCTGAGGGTGAGCTTTTTGAACGTTTGCATCCAGCATATTCAAAGCATGGATATAGGCTTTTGCTGATGCGATGATGATATCAGTATCCGCACCTAGGCCATTCACGATACGGCCTGCATTTTCCAGACGCACCGTCACTTCACCTTGAGAATCTGTACCTTCTGTCACAGCGTTTACTGAGTAGATCTGCAAGCTCGCACCAGAATCTGCAATCATCTCAATCGCTTTAAATGCCGCATCAACTGGACCACCGCCCGTCGCTTCCGCTGTTTTCTCTTCGTCACCCACTTGCATCACAATCTTAGCCACAGGCGTCTCACCTGTTTGAGAAGTCACAGATAGGCTTGTTAGCTTGAACTGCTCACTGCTTGCTGTAGCGCGAGTATCACTTACTAGAGCCACTAGATCTTCGTCAAAAATCTCGCTCTTCTTATCAGCAAGTTCTTTAAAGCGAGAGAAAGCATTGTTTAGTTCAGAGTCTGTCGCAAATGTTGTACCTAGCTCTTCTAAACGTGTACGGAACGCAGCACGACCAGACAACTTACCCAGTACCATACGGTTTGTGTTCCAGCCCACATCCTGAGCAGTCATAATCTCGTATGTTTCGCGGTGTTTAAGAACACCATCTTGGTGGATACCAGACTCATGCGCGAAGGCATTTGCACCCACGATTGCCTTGTTAGGCTGAACAGGGAAACCGGTCACACTAGAGACTAAACGCGATGCCGGAACGATCTGAGTTGTATCGACATTCGTTTCTACGCCTAGCGTATCTTTACGAGTGCGGATCGCCATCACGATCTCTTCTAGAGAAGCGTTACCTGCACGCTCGCCTAGACCGTTTACCGTACATTCAACCTGACGTGCACCGGCACCAACAGCTGCCAAAGAGTTAGCTACAGCTAAGCCTAAGTCGTTATGACAATGTACAGAGAAAATCGCTTTATCAGCATTTGGAATACGCTGGATTAGCTGACCGATTGTGTGAGCAAACTCACCCGGTACCGCATAACCAACAGTATCTGGGATGTTAATTGTACGTGCACCAGCATCGATTACTTTCTCTATGATACGGCACATAAAGTCCAATTCAGAGCGGCTTGCATCTTCTAACGAGAATTCAACGTCATCAATTAGGTTACGCGCACGCGTTACTGCTTTGACTGCTTGCTCAACCACTTGGTCAGGCTGCATCTGCAGTTTGTATTTCATGTGGATAGGTGACGTTGCAATGAAGGTATGGATACGACCCATTGCTGCATTCTGAAGTGCTTCACCAGCACGGTCGATATCAGCATCAAGCGCACGGGATAGAGAACAAACGCGACTTTCCGTCACAGCTTCTGCAATCGCTTTTACCGACTCAAAATCACCCGGACTCGCAATAGCAAAACCAGCCTCAATTACATCAACACGCATCTTCTCAAGCTGCTTAGCTACACGCAGCTTTTCATCACGCGTCATTGATGCACCAGGGCTTTGCTCGCCATCACGCAAAGTTGTATCAAAAATAATTACACGATTGTCATTGCTCATAAGGTTTGCTCCAAACCGACTCACCAGCGATCAATACTTACAATTATCGCTGCTCTCTAAATTCTTTACAAAATCTGTATTCAAAAAAAGGACAGGAGAGCACTATACTGTTCAAAAAGCAGGGATAGTTTTCAACGCTATCGACAATAAAAACCAGTCTTAAAACTTCGCGTTGCTTTACTCTCTTGATAGCTCATAGCTACAGGGATTTGTGTGGTAATCCAATGCCCACCACTATAACGCCGGGCGGCTGTTTTGCAACCCGTGTTTTCGGCAAATAACGAACAAGTAGAGAGATCATGTCCACAGAGTTTGATTATCAAATCAACCGTAAAGGTACAGCGAGTCAGAAGTGGGAAAAATACAGTGATAGCGACATCCTACCTATGTGGGTTGCCGACACTGATTTTATGTCTCCGCCCGCCGTGATTAAAGCGCTACATGAACGTATAGACCACGGTGTTTTTGGGTACACAAATGTTCCTGTTGAGCTTAATGAGCTGGTTATTAAAAGGATGCAGAGCTTTTACAACTGGGAGGTCAACAGCAATGATATTGTTTGGCTACCGGGTTTAGTTTGCGGCCTCAACCTCGCTTGTCGCAGCCTCGGAGAAAGTGGAGATACGGTTTTAACCCCTAAACCTATCTACCCACCCTTTATGTCAGCTCCTCGTCTCTCCGATCGCGAAGTTTGCACACTACCTATGCAAGACATTGATGGCCGCAAGATCATCAATTTTGATGCGTTAGAGAATGCCCTCACCGATAAAACACGACTGCTACTGTTTTGTAACCCTCATAACCCCGGTGGTACGGTCTATCGCAAAGAAGAACTCGAACGCCTTGCAGAGATCATTATTAAACACGATCTCTATATCTGCTCAGACGAAATACACTGCGATTTAATTCTCGAACAAGGGCTACAACATACACCTATTGCTTCACTCAGCCCCGAGATCGCGGCAAGAACAATAACGCTCATGGCGCCAAGTAAAACTTTTAATATCGCCGGTTTGGGCTGCTCTTTTGCCATTATTGGTAATCCAGAGCTACGTAAGAAATTTATTAACACTAAGAAAGGTGTTGTGCCTGATGTGAATCTACTTGGATACACCGCAGCTATTGCCGCTTATCAGGAAGGTGAAGCGTGGAATCAACAACAGCTTGATTACCTCAGAGCTAATCGCGATTACCTACAAAATGAGATCAATCAGATCCCCGGCCTAAAACTCGCCCCAATTGAAGCCACTTACCTTGCTTGGATTGATGTATCAGGAGCGAAATTGACCAACCCTGCACATTTTTTTGAGCAAGCAGGTATAGGCATGTCTCCGGGAAGAGACTTTGGCGACAATAACTATATGCGTTTGAATTTCGGCTGCACACGAAGCACGCTCGAAGAAGCCGTTCGCCGAATTAAACGTGCACTGGTCAATGAATTACCAGCCTAAAACCTAAAGATCCGACTTAGACTCAATCAGTTTAAGAGCGCGTTTCAATTCATCAAAATACTGCTCCGCTGAGAAATTCAGCGGAGCAAAATCTCGATAATCCCAACCATCCTGTTTAGACCGAGCTGGATTATTCCAATTGTGCCAAACAACGATATCTGAATAACAAGATTGCGTTAGGTTTAACTGCCAACAATCTATATCACCGCAGTTACACACAAATGGAGTCAATACGATCTCACTATCAGTACAAGCTCGCTGCAACATCTCTTGATTAAAACCACAGATGTAGGCGCCACTAATACTGCCTGCAAAAGCCGCTTCATAATCACTCACCCCATCAAGTAGTGGCTGATCATCAACCAAAATATCGCAATAGTGCCCAAGCTGGCTCTGATAACCACCGTAAACCAACTTAAACTCATTCATCGATTAACATACCCCACTTAAGCACGCGGCAGATCAAAAGGGATAACATTGGCTAAGGAAGATTCTCTAAGCGCTAACATCAACAACCGATCAACACCTAAGGCTACGCCAGCACAATCAGGCATCCCTACCTCCAGCGCATCCACAAGACGAGAATCAAGAGGACGCTGTGGCAGATCCAATGCAGCTCGTTGCTTTTGATCAGCTTCTAAACGACGCTTTTGTTCGACACTATCTGTCAGTTCGTAATAACCATTCGCTAACTCAACGCCTCTGACAAACAGCTCAAACCTTGCTGCGACAGTTATTCCCGCTGCATTCCTTCGCACTCGCGCCAATGCAGCTTGGCTTTGTGGATAGTCCATCACAAAAATGGCATCGACCTGTTCAAGCTGTGGTTCGATGACATGAGACATCAACAAATTCAGCCAAGTATCTGGATCAGAGTCATCTAGCTCGATATCTATGTGCTTCCGCGTTTCTTTAATTAGGTCTTCTAAAACGACTTCTTCCGGCCTGAAGCCTAAATAGCGGAAAAACAGATCCGAGTAGGTGATACGTTCTACCTGATCTAACTGTAAGACAGGCTTAATCAAGGCTTCAATTTCATCTATCAGGTCAGCATCATCAAAGCCCGGACGATACCACTCCAACATAGTAAATTCAGGATTGTGACGACGACCATATTCGCCATTTCGAAACACCTTACTCATCTGATAGATAGGCCCGCTACCAGCGGACAACAAACGCTTCATGGCATATTCAGGTGATGTTTGCAGATATAACTGTCGCCCTTCTGCGCCTAACGTTTCGCGGTACTCTACCTCAATGCTATCGATAAAAGGATCACTCACCGCACAGTTAGACATCACTGGCGTATCTACTTCTAATACACCTCTCTGCTTGAAAAAATCACGAATATATCCGAATAACTCGCCGCGTTTACGCAAGTTGTCTATTGAAGCTGAAGGCTGCCAATCATTCATACTGAAGTTACTTATTCCATCTAAAACCACTAGGCGTAACTTTATCAGCTTGCCCCCCTCCAATAAAAATTAAATCGATGAACCCACATACGTAACTGTCCATCTGTTTGGTCACTTCACTTATCCCCTTCTACACTTAAGTGCACTATGCATATCACCGAATAACGGTCGCTGTAGAGGTATGCAGCCATGACAACACCTAAAAACTGTTCTTATTGCAATCCAGATGGTTGGCAATGCAGTGAACCCGCCAATGACTCAGGCCTATGCTACTGGCACGACCCTTCTGTGGATAAAAGCCAGGATAAAGGCGTAAAGAACGCTGTGGAAAAATGGGCTCAAGCAGGCAAGCCTCTCGATGGATTTCAGTTAGCACGCGCGCAGTTGGAAGATATCAATTTAGTAAACCGTGGTAGCAAGCAGGGTTATCAATGTCGGGAAGCTGACTTTTACCGTGCGAATCTGCGCAATGCGCATTGTTTTGGGCTCGACCTTAGAGGCTCCTCCTTAATGAAAAGCACCTTGGCAGGTGCCAACCTTCATTGTGCCCATTTAGAAAACTGTAACTTACTCGGTGCAGATCTAAGCCACTCCCGACTTGAAAATATCGATTGGGGAGATGAACTCCAACAAGAACGAAGAGCACTTGAAGCCTTCCAGCAAAAAAAACCTCAAGAAGCCATATCTTTATGCCAGGAGGCCGAAGAGGTCGCAAGGATAATCCGCAAACAATGTGAGAAAGAAGGACTTTTTGATATAGCTGGTCATTTCTTTAAGAAGGAGATGATCTTCAGGCGCTACCAAATGCCCATGTACAGCTCTCGACGAATTATCTCAAAAGGGGTCGATCTTTTTTGTGGTTACGGCGAATCCCCTATCAGGGTCGTAATGTTTTCAGTCTGTCTGATATTGCTGTGTGCACTGGTGTATTTCTTTCTCGGAACAACCGCATCCAATCCCATTTATTCGGACAGCACCGGAGCTACTGCAATCTTCTTGGAGTTTCTCAATGCAATCTACTTTAGCGTTGTGACCTTCACGACTCTAGGTTACGGAGACATAGCACCTATAGGGCTTGCAAGGTTTGTTGCAGCTGTTGAAGCCTTTTTAGGCAGTTTTACAATGGCGCTGTTTGTGGTGGTGTTCGTCAAGAAGATGACAAGGTAGGAGAAATAAAGCTAGGAGAGGAAAAGGGACAGAGTGATCTGCCCCTTAACAACATTACGCGCGAGAAACGTATTCGCCCGTACGTGTATCAATTTTGAGTACTTCACCTTCGTTGATAAACAAAGGTACGCGTACAACAGCGCCAGTGCTCAATGTTGCTGGTTTAGAACCACCCTGAGCAGTATCGCCTTTAAGACCTGGATCTGTCTCAGTTACTTCTAACTCAACAAAGTTAGCTGGAGTCACAGAGATTGGGTTACCGTTGAACAACGTAACCGTTACAGAGTCCTGCTCTTTCAACCATGGCTTAGCTTCAGCAACTGCGTTTTCGTCCGCACCTACCTGCTCAAACGTATTTGGATCCATGAAGTACCATAGCTCACCATCGTAGTATGAGTATTCCATAGTCGTATCCATTACATCAGCCTGCTCAACGCTCTCACCTGATTTAAAGGTACGTTCCCAGATACGACCGGACATTAGGTTACGCAACTTAACACGTGTGAACGCCTGACCTTTACCTGGTTTTACAAATTCAACGTCAACCATTGCGCATGGATCGCCGTCGATCATTACTTTCTGACCATTTTTAAACTGGTTAGTAGAAATGTTGCCCATAATGTTCTCTGTATCTCTTGTAAGTTTTTCTCAACCAACAAACCCTGTTGATCGTAAAATTGACAGACATTCTACTTGAAAGGAAAATGCGAGCAACTTTCAGTCGTAATTCCGTACAAAAACATCATGAATTCTATTTCTAATCCCATTCCCGTCACGGAAGAAGCCGACTGGCAGCAGCTCCTGAGTCACACGATTGATGACCCAGCCGAGCTGCTTAAGCTATTAGATCTCCCCGCATCACTACTTCATGGCGCGCAACAAGGGAGCAATCTCTTCTCACTAAAAGTGCCAAAGCCATTTCTACAGCGGATAGAAAAAGGTAATCCAAACGATCCTTTGTTACGCCAAATTCTACCGCTAGATGCAGAAAGCGCGGATATTCCAGGCTATGTCACCGACCCTCTTGCCGAGATGGCTGCAAACCACAGTGATGGACTTATCCACAAATATCACGGTCGTGTACTGCTTATTCTCAGTGGAGCTTGCGCAGTAAATTGTCGTTACTGCTTCCGCCGCCATTTCCCCTATCAAGACAACCGCTTAGGTTCTGAGCAATGGCAACAAGTGCTTGAATACTTAAAAGCAGACGACAGCATCACCGAAGTGATCTTTTCAGGAGGCGATCCTCTAGCTACCTCGGATAAACGCTTGTGCAGAATGATTGCTGATTTAGAAGAGATCCCTCATCTAAATCGGTTAAGAATTCACACCCGTTTACCGATAGTGATCCCGCAGCGAGTAACCTCCGAGTTAACCACGCTCTTTGCCAAGAGCCGTTTCGATATCGCGATGGTTCTTCATGCCAACCATGCTAATGAACTGGATCAACAGGTGGAGCAAGCTAGCGCAGATCTGAGAACAGCAGGCGTTACCGTCTTAAATCAAGCGGTATTACTCAAAGGCGTCAATGATAGTTCAACCGCGCTAACTGAGCTTAGTGAAAAGCTCTTCCACTTCGGTATTTTGCCCTACTACCTATTCACCCTAGATCCGGTAAAAGGCGCAGCTCACTTTGATATTCCTGACGATCAAGCTATCGCGTTGCATCAACAGCTGCAGGCAACATTACCGGGTTACTTGGTACCAAAACTTGCTCGCGAGATCCCTGGCAAACGTTCTAAGACACTGCTGTTCTAACGAAAGGAAACTGAAACTTTTTCATATTCTTAGTTTCACCCTTTGATTCCCTCGACTGCGGCCGATAACTCTCGAATGGAATAATTAGTACTAGAGGGTGAAGCAATGCGTATTGCAGCTTCTGATATTGCACTGGAGAGTGCAGCACACCAATCGACCTATACTGAAATTAGAGAACATCTAACCGAGGGTTATGTTCGCGCTGGCGATGCTTTCAATAAAGAAAATTTGGTCGAAGGTAGCCACAGGAAGCGAGTGGTAAAAGAAGTAAATCAAAGCACTCAAGCTGATGACTCAACCTATGCCGATTTCCGCAAACAGATGGAACGGGAAAATGTCGGTAAATACAGCCTTGATCAGCTAATCACAAAGACGACGGGGAGTAG
This sequence comes from Neptuniibacter sp. QD37_11, assembly GCF_047778105.1. Classification (NCBI taxonomy): domain Bacteria; kingdom Pseudomonadati; phylum Pseudomonadota; class Gammaproteobacteria; order Oceanospirillales; family Oceanospirillaceae; genus Neptuniibacter; species Neptuniibacter sp. QD37_11. Next base: position 3,091,724 of record NZ_CP180552.1, read on the forward strand.
CTCAAGTCTATTTGAGTTAAACCCAGAAGATAAAGTCAAAATTGAGCTTCTAAAAAAGCTGTTTGAGAGCATGACTGGCAAAAGCTTCAACGTCGGCTTGTTAGATGCGCAAGCAGTAGGAAATAGCGGTAACAATTCTACTACTGAGCAAGCGACGACATCCGCCAGCCAACTGAGTATTACTTCTGGCGAAGCCCTAGAACACGGCTTTGAATACAGCTACAGCGAAACCACGACCTCGACCGAGCAAGTCCAGTTTCAAGCCCAAGGGCAAGTGCGTACTACAGACGGTCGGGTTATCGATCTCAACCTACAACTCAATATGAGCCGCTCACTCAGCGAGAATCAAAGTTTTCAAATTCGCTTGGGGGCAGCGCTTAAAGATCCTCTCGTGATCAACTTTTCTGGCCAAGCCGCCGAACTTAGCGCCGATACAATTGAGTTCGATATAGATAGCGATGGTGAGCTGGATACCGTTCATCGTCTTGATGACTCGAGCGGTTATATCGCCCTCGACAAAAACAACAATGGTTCAATTGATAATGGTAACGAGCTGTTTGGCGCACAGTCAGGTAATGGCTTTAAAGAGCTCGCAGCCTACGATGATGATAACAACGGTTTTATCGATGAAGGCGATGCAATCTGGGATCAATTACGCATCTGGGTCCAGCATGATGATGGCAGTAGCAGCATGTTCACTTTAGCCGACAAAGATATTGGCGCTTTATATCTTGGATATTCCCGGACAGACTGGGAGCTCAGTGCAGGTCAACATAGTGACGAAATGGCCGGAAAAATTCGTGCAACAGGTCTCTTTCTAACAGAGGAAGGCGAGACAGGTACCTTACAGCAGGTTGATCTAGTCGTGTAACTATGAAGCCTTTTGTTAACACTTAAATCACGCTTACTAATTCCCCCTCAATTGTATCCAAATTGGGGCAAACCGATTAAATCATCCCCCTCAAAAAACCGCTTTTGCTCCTTTTTGGCACACCGACTACGTAACTTTTTTGCGCAGTTTTATTGCTGTTTTTTTGACCAAGCCAATTTATGGTGCACAGCAACATAAAGAGCAGCCATATTCATACATACAAAAAACATCAAACTAACACACTGAATTTAAATGATTTTTTATAGAAAAATGTAAAGATAAAACATTTTTGGCAAGACTTTTGCTCTATCACTACCAAGGTCATTGAGCACGACCGAGGGGAGCAAATAATGAGCGAAGTACAACCAAAAGTGAGCAACGGTGCTGACAAATGGGATCAAGCGATCATTGTGGTCGGAGCTGGTCCTGTTGGATTCAGGTTTATTCAAGAGTTGCGTAAAAACGCACCTCAAGCACCGGTAATTTTATTTGGTAATGAACCCTACCTTCCCTATGACCGTGTTCGCCTGAGCGCCCTACTTGCAGGTCAAGACTCCGCAGAAAACTTATTACTTCCACTAGATGAATTAGATAACGACCCTCTTTTCAAATACCTCTTCAAAGAGATCGTTTTGATTGATACTGAAAACCACAGCGTTACAGATTCAGAAGCTAATCATTACAGTTACGCCAAGCTAGTCATCGCCACAGGCTCTCGTGCACACGTTCCACATATCACTGGTGTAGATCTGGAAGGTGTATTCACATTCCGCAACATGCGCGATGCCGAAAAACTCAAAGCACGTACAACACGCAGCCAAGATTTAGTTGTGGTTGGCGGCGGCCTGCTCGGTTTAGAAGCCGCGCGTGCCATGCAAGGCAATCTGACCAACATCACTTTGGTCCAGCAAGCTAGCCGCATCATGAATCAACAGTTAGATGATGATGCCGCTGCAATGCTACAAAGCCAGCTCGAATCTATGGGCATTCGCGTCATTGTTGGCGCTGGAGTTAAAGGCGTAGTCGGTGATCAACGGGTTGAAGGGGTCAAACTACGTGATGGTGAAACACTCAAATGTGACACCGTACTCATCTCTGCGGGTATCAAACCTAATATTGAGTTAGCGCGTAAAGCTTGGATCAAAGTAGGTACCGGCATTCGCGTCAACGATAGCTTACAAACATCTGATCCAGACGTGTACGCCATTGGTGAATGCGCGGAACACCGAGATAAAGTTTACGGGTTGGTAGCTCCTGGCTTCGAACAAGCCGCTGTTGCTGCCAATCACATGACCCAAGGCGATAGCCAATATTTAGGTTCTCATAGCATCGCTCGCCTTAAAGTCGTCGGCGAATCCGTTTTCAGTATGGGGGATGTCTTAGACGATCAGCCTTACGATAAAAAACAGTTTTTCAGCTACAAGACCAAAGATGGTGGATATCGCAAATTAGCCATTCGAAAAGGGCGTATTGTGGGTGCGATGGCGATTGGCGACTGGGATGAGATCCCTCGTATTCAGGAGCTGATCACCCACCAGCGCCGAGTTTACGCATGGCAGATTATGCGCTTCCGCTTTACCGGAAACCTTTGGAATCCAGCGTCTAATAGCCCAGAAAACTGGCCAGAAACCGCAGTGATCTGTAACTGTAACAACGTGACTCGTGGACAACTCAGCTACGCCATGGACCAGCAAGGCTGCTGTACCATGGAAACGATTGCCAAATGCACAGGCGCTACAACCACATGCGGTAGTTGTAAGCCGCTTGTTCAACAAATTCTTGGCTCCGAAGCAGAGCAACAAGCCGCACCAGACAGCAGAAATTTATTGATCACCTCTTTAGGGGTATTAGCCGCATTGATCGCCTTTCTTATGGTGCCAGCCTTTACTGTCAGCACATCCGTGCAAGATTCCATACGCTTAGATCTTTTCTGGAACGATAGTTTCTACAAGCAAGTAACTGGATTCACGCTGTTAGGCCTCACGATTGTTGGCCTTCTTATGTCGCTTAAGAAACGCAGCAAAGCACTTAAGCTTGGCTCTTACAAACTGTGGCGCAGTCTACACACTATTTTGGCCCTCCTCTGCCTAATCATTTTATTGGCCCATACCGGATTCAATAGTGGCCAAGCCCTTAACCAATGGCTACTGATCAATTTTTTACTCTTAGCGGGTTTAGGCATTGTGATCAGCCTCGCGATAGGCATGCAACACAAGCTGTCCTTCAATGTCGGTAAGCAACTACGCAGCATCGGCTTTTGGGGTCACTTATTACTGAGCTGGCCTCTGCCAGCCCTTTTAAGCTTCCACATTCTCAGTGTTTACTATTTCTAGGTCGGAGAGATATTCATGAGTCGTAAATTATCTATCTGGCTTGCTTGGTTAGTGCTTTGCTTTTCGCTGGCAGGCTATTTTGGTTACCAGATGTTCTTAGAAGAACAGAAGCCTGACTTCATAATCGGTGAAGCGACACACGGTCACCATCAAATCGAGATGAGTTGTGATACTTGCCACACCGATCCTTTTGGTGGTGAAGAGGTCATCCATGATGCGTGCTTAGGCTGCCACCAAGAAGAGCTGAAAACCTCCCACGATTCACATCCAATCAAAAAGTTTACCGACCCACGTAACGCTGATCGACTCGAAAAGATCAATGCCGTGAGCTGCGTGACCTGTCATGGGGAACATAAACAAGATCAAACCTTCGAGATGGGTGTAACGCTACCAGACGACTTCTGTTACGAGTGTCATGCAGAAATTGCCGAAGAACGACCCAGTCATGAAGGCATGGGGTTTGACACTTGCGCCTCGGCAGGTTGCCACAACTATCACGACAACCGCGCACTCTATGAAGATTTCCTTTTGAGCAACAACGAAGGCCCAATGATCAAAGCGATGGCCCAGGTTTTAGCTCGAACCGGTACGCAATCAATCAAACGTAAAGCAAGTCTATCAATAGATCATGCTGATGCGCCTTCTGCCTCGCCTGAACACCTTAAAGAGTGGAGTGAAAGCATACATGCGACAGCTGGTGTGAACTGTACCAGTTGCCATGCACCACAAGGACAAGCATGGCAAGACGATCCAGGTCTTGCCGCATGCAATAGCTGTCATACCCACGAAGAAAAAGGCTTTTTGGCAGGAAAGCACGGTATGAAACTATCGGTAGGGTTGGGCAAGATGTCTCCAGTCACCGGTCGAGCCGCTTTCCATGAGAACGCTGATACAACAGGTCTAGACTGTGCAAGCTGCCACGATGCTCATAAACCTGAGCCGAAGCTCGCTGCTGTCGAATCCTGTACCAGCTGTCACAACGATACCCATACACAGAACTATGCCAATTCACCTCACGCAGAACTTTGGAAGCAAGAGCTAAAAGGCGAGCTGCCTGCAGGCAGCGGCGTGGCCTGTGCGACCTGTCATATGCCGCGCGAAGTACACAAAGAGTTTGGTGAAGAGGTCGTTCGCGTACAGCACAACCAAAGCATGAATTTACGTCCGAATGAAAAGATGATCCGAAGCGTTTGCATGGATTGTCACTCCCTTTCATTCAGCATCGACGCGTTGGCTGACGAAGTACTGATTGAAAACAATTTTAAAGGGCTACCTTCTCAAAACATTCCGTCAATCCAGATGGTTTTAGACCGAGAAGCTAAATAGCCCTATACCGATTTACTTATGAGAACTTGGGGAACGAGGAAAATACTATGCTGAAAAAAGTAACTTTAGCCACTGCAATAGCGGCAACTGCACTAGCAATCACAGGCTGTCAGGAAGAAGAGAAAGCGGTTGGTATCGATCCAAGCAAACACACTGACGCACTCTTCGCAGTAATGAATGCTGACCGTACTAACTACACAAAATACATTGTTGGTCGTCTTGGCCCTAAAGGAGCTGATGCCGTTATGCCAGTTGAGCACTGGAAAGATGTAGATAACGGTGTACCACTTCCAGCGCAGATGTTCCGTTTAGGTTATGAATCTGTATCGGAAGTAACGGATGACTTCACATATTCTCTCCAGTCAATTTGGCCAATCAATTCACAAAACGCACCACGTACTGACATGGAGAAAGAAGGCCTTGAGTACGTTGCCAAAAACCTAGGTAAAAACTTCTACGGAACAGAAACATTAGGTGGCAAAGACTACTTCACTGCGGTTTACGCAGATGTTGCTTCTGTAAAAGCCTGCGTGAGCTGTCACAACGGCCATAAAGATAGCCCTAAAACAGACTTTAAACTCGGTGATGTTATGGGCGGTGTCGTTATTCGTGTACCTCTAGGCGAGTAATCACCCATGTTTAACGGTGCTCTGATGTCGCTGTTCACACTAATCCTAGTGTCTTTTATCGCCACAGGATGTGACTCAAGCGAGACAACGAAGACTGCTGCTCTGTCTCCCGAATTGCAACAAGGGAAAGAGATCGTAGAGGGCCGATGCTTTGCGTGTCATGCACAAAGCATCAACGGCGCCCCTATCGTTGGTATCAAAAAGATGTGGAAAACACGTGCGACTCAGGGCAAGGCCGTTCTGGTCGAACATGCCATTAATGGTATTGGCCTGATGCCAGCTAAAGGTGGTTTTACAGATCTTTCTGACGAAGAGATCGGCTTAGCAGTTGGCTACATGCTTTCACAAATCAAAGAATGAGGGATCTAACATGGGTTGTTTCTTCAGCAAATTGAAATCAATTTTCGGCGGGGCTAAGTGCCAAGCCTCTCTTTATGAACGACTAGGCGGCGAAACAGCGGTAGACGCTGCTGTGGATATTTTTTATCGCAAAGTGTTGGTAGATGATCGCATCAGCCACTACTTCGATGATGTTGATATGGAAGGTCAAGCCGCAAAACAAAAAGCCTTTCTAACCATGGTTTTTGGTGGCCCCCATAACTACACCGGCATGGATATGCGCGAAGGCCATAAACACCTCAAAGGGCTAAACGATAGCCACTTTGATGCGGTCGTTGAAAACCTAGCCGCGACCCTAACTGAACTGGGTGTTGGCAGTGAAGATATCGGCGAAATTGCAGGTATCGCGGAAAGTGTAAGAGATGACGTTCTTAATCGCCCTAAAGAAGGCGAGGCAGCCCAAGAGGAAAAAGAGATGAGTTTATACGAGCGAATTGGTGGCGAAGCAGCGGTAGATGCTGCCGTCGATATTTTTTACCGCAAAGTGCTTGCTGATGACCGTATCAGCCACTACTTCGATGATGTAGATATGGATGGCCAAGCAGCCAAGCAAAAAGCCTTCTTAACTATGGTCTTCGGCGGCCCGCATAACTACACCGGGCAAGATATGCGGGAAGGTCACAAACATCTTAAAGGACTTAACGAAACCCATTTTGATGCGGTCGTTGAAAACCTAGCCGCGACGCTGACTGAACTCGGCGTGAGTGAAAGTGATATCGGCGAAATTGCAGGTATTGCCGGCAGCGTTAAAGACGATGTGCTTAATCGCTAAGGAGTCACAACATGGTAAGCGTCAGATTTGAAGAGGCTGATATTACGGTCAAAGAAGGCTCTAACCTTTTAGAAGCCTTATTGGATGCTGGTCACGACATTCCCAATTCATGTCGTGCTGGCGCTTGCCAGTGCTGCATGCTCCAAGCAACAGAAGGTACGCCACCAGCTGATGCTCAAAAAGGTCTTAAAGAGACTCAAAAGCAACAGGGCTACTTTCTGGCTTGTCGCTGCCAGCCAAATACTGCAATGAGCGTTCAACGGAATGCGCAAGCATCCTCAACCGAAGGGATCTTAATCAGTAAGCAACAACTAACGGACTCCATTCTGCAACTCAAACTAAAAGCAGATATCGATTACTTAGCAGGACAATATATCAATTTAGTTCGTCATGATGGATTGAGCCGATCTTACTCAATCGCCAGCGTAAAAAGCCTCGATGACCATATAGAACTACAGCTACGTATTTTTAAAGATGGGCAGTTTAGCCAATGGGCACTCAATGAATTTGTACTGGGTGAAAGCATTGAGCTACAAGGGCCATTTGGCGACTGCTTTTATACCAAAACAGATCTCAACCAACCGATCCTTATGGCGGGTACCGGAACTGGGTTAGCTCCTCTTTATGGCATTGTCAGAGATGCCTTACAACAGGGTCATACCGGCCCAATCAGCTTATTCGCTGGCGCTAAAAATAGCGCAGGCTTATACCTAGTCGAAGAGTTAAAAGCGTTGAGTGAGCACTACGATAACCTCACTTATTATCCCGTTGTGCTCGAAGAAACTAGATCAGAACCAGACGGTTGCGAGATCGGTGATCTCAATGCCGTAGTCAAAAACAGGGTACCAAATACCAAGGGCTACCGAGCTTATTTCTGTGGTTCTGAAGATCGCGTCAAAACATTACGTAAACAAACATTTTTGGCTGGCGCCAATATGCAGGACATCTACTGCGACCTGTTCACTCCCTCGAGTTAGGTAACTTGCTAGCCTAACTCCACAAGCCGGCACTGCCGGCTTTTTTATTTACCAGCTGAAGATCTAAAACCCTCTATATACCTATTTCCGGCACGTTTCCTGCTGTTAACCCTATAAAACCCCAAATGCACCATTAGCTGCCAAATCACGATAAAAATCGCATGAAATGAGTGCAAACTGGTTAAAAATCAAAGAGAACAGCACCGTTTTGGTAAAGGAAGGTAAAACATGCACCAACCTCTACTTATATTCACAGACTTAGATGGATCCCTTCTGGATCACCATAGCTATAGCTATGCTCCAGCCATACCTACACTTCAGCAATTGGATAAGCAACATGTCCCAATCATCCCTACCACGAGCAAGACCTATGAGGAGTTACTTAGTCTGAGAAAAGAGCTCAATAACCAACACCCTTTTATCGTTGAAAATGGAGCCGCTATATACGTGCCGAAGGGCTATTTTCATTCCGAACCGCCTAAACACCATCTTGTTTCATCTTATGAAAAGGATGAATTTCATTGCTACGTATTCTCTAAATGCCGAGAAACATGGCAGTCACTGCTACAACACCTATCACGCTTCTTTCCCGATGAATTTATTACCTTCGCCCAGTTAGGCCCCTCAGGTATTCAAAGCAGTACCGGCTTAAGTTCAACAGATGCTGAAAAAGCAAACTCACGCGAGTTCAGCGAACCCCTAATTTGGAAAAGCACTGAGCAACGCAAGCAAGCATTTATAGCCATGCTTATAGAGTCAGGAGCCAATGTTCTGCAAGGCGGGCGTTTCTTAAACGTAACGGGCCATTGCGATAAAGGCCAAGCATTGAAGTGGCTATCCGCATACTACATAAAAGATCAAAACAACGATGACTTAATCAGCATTGCTGCTGGCGATAGCCAAAATGATGTCGCAATGCTAGATGCTGCGGACAACGCCATCATTATCCGCTCGCCTGTTGCTCCTAGCCCTCAAATTCGTAACCCCAATCAATATCAAACCCAAGCAACGGGCCCCGAAGGCTGGGCCGAAGGTATCAAATACTTTACCCGTCTGCGATCTAAAAGCACTAACGCTCATACTCAAGACATGCATACTAAGAGGTGATTTTTATGGCTGACTTTTATCAGAATGGCATTATCACGACGTTACATAATTTATCCGATCGCCCTTTAGTGGATCTAGAACGTGAACTTCTCCAATTCAGTCAAAAACGCCCTCTAGCACTGATTCTTCCGTCTCTTTTTTCTGAATTGGAAGGCCCTGCCCTTAGCCATATCATCGATGAAATTTGCGAAGTCCCGTACCTAAATGAAATTGTTATTGGGCTTGATCGCGCAGACGAGTCGCAATTTAGGTTTGCTCAAGAGTTTTTCGGCAAATTACCTCAGCACCACCGAATTCTCTGGAATGACGGGCCTCGCTTACGTGCATTGAACAAGGAACTCCAAGCATTAGATCTCGCGCCAAAAGAAGCGGGTAAGGGACGAAATGTCTGGTACTGCATGGGCTACATTCTGGCTTCAGGCCGGGCAGAATCAGTAGCTCTGCATGATTGTGATATCACCACTTACAACCGAGAACTACTCGCTAGACTGATTTATCCTGTTGCCCATCCTCAATTTAACTATGAATTTTGTAAAGGATTTTACGCTCGAGTAGCAGAAGGAAAAATTAACGGTAGGGTTTGCCGATTACTGGTAACACCTTTGCTCCGTGCTTTGAAAAAAGTGTTTGGAGAAATCGAGTATTTACAGTTTATGGATAGCTTTCGTTATCCACTGGCCGGTGAGTTCTCCTTTCGTAGAGATGTACTCAATGATATTCGCATACCGAGTGACTGGGGACTGGAAATAGGCGTTCTATCAGAGATGCATCGCAACTATGCGAACAACCGGCTTTGCCAAGTAGATATCGCTGATCGCTATGACCATAAACACCAAAACCTATCATTAGAAGATGCGAATGCCGGCTTATCTAAAATGTCGATCGACATAACCAAAGCCTTGCTTAGAAAATTGGCCACTCACGGACACACCTTCAGTACCGAAACGTTTAGATCACTCAAAGCCACATACTTCCGCATCGCATTAGATTTTGTCGAAACCTACCATAACGATGCCGTCATGAATGGCTTGCAACTCGATATCCACAGCGAAGAAGAGGCGGTCGAGATGTTTGCTCGAAACATCATGACTGCTGGCGAACAATTCCTTTCCAACCCAATGGAAACACCTTTTATTCCGAGCTGGAACCGCGTTGCCAGTGCTATGCCTGATGTTTTTGATCGTCTAGTAGAAGCAGTAGAACTCGACAATAAAGAACTGATGTATAGGTAAGGGAGCATTACAATGAATCACTCCCAAGAAGAACTCAGTTTTCAGGTCAAAAGTCATCTAGAGTTGATTTATCCTGATGGAGACACTGATCTCATCACATCTGAGCTGTTTACTTTAATGCGATTGGATGAGATATCTTTTACCCCCACTCCACATAAGAATCACTGGGATGCCTCAGATCTAATGGTGATAGCTTATGGCGATGCAATACATCACCCTGAAGAAACCCCATTAGCAACTTTATACCGGTTTTTACATGATCAATGCCAAGGCATGATCAACGGTATTCATATTCTTCCTTTTTTTCCGTACAGCTCAGATGACGGTTTTGCGGTATCAGACTTTTATCAAGTTCGATCATCTGCCGGAAGTTGGGATGACATTGAAAAGATATCATCAGAATTCCGCCTTATGGCGGATCTCGTTATTAATCATTGCTCTAGTGAAAGCCAATGGTTCAAAAATTTTCAAAAGGGGGAAGGTGAAGGCAGCGATTATTTTTTTGTTGAATCGCCAGAGGCTGATCTCAGCCAAGTGATTCGCCCAAGAACGAGCCCTCTTCTCAGAGAAGTGGAAACGCCCCAAGGAATTCAACACGTCTGGTGCACTTTTAGTCACGACCAAATCGATCTCGATTTCAGAAACCCTAAGGTTCTAAAGGAGTTCATCAAAATCATCCGTGTTTATCTGGATAAAGGTGTAAATATCTTCCGGTTAGACGCTGTCGCTTTTTTATGGAAAGAGTCTGGAACAAGCAGCCTTAATTTGCCGCAAACCCACGAGATCGTTCGTTTACTGAGAACATTGATCGAACATGCACACCCTGAAGCAATGATCATTACAGAAACCAATATCCCAAGTAGGGAGAACCTATCCTACTTTGGCAATGCTAATGAAGCCCACTGCGTATATAACTTCTCTCTCCCCCCTTTGCTTCTTCACACACTTCTCACTGGAGATTGTTTTTATCTAAAACAATGGATGATGAGCATGCCCCCAGCGCAAGATGGGACTGCTTACTTTAACTTTATCGCTTCGCATGACGGTATAGGTCTACGACCTGTCGAAGGCATCCTCAGCGATGAAGAAGTCAGCGCAATGATTGAAACCATGCAAGCCTTCGGCGGACATGTATCTTGGCGAGCACTAGATAATGGCCAAAACAAACCCTATGAAATAAATATATCCTTATTTGATGCGTTACAGGGCACTACCCAAGGTACTGATGAATGGGGTGAAGAACGATTTCTATGCGCGCATAAGATCATGCTAGCGCTTGAGGGAATACCAGGCATCTACATTCAAAGCCTATTTGGATCGAGAAATGATCATGAGCGCGTAAAGATGACGGGACACTTTCGATCTATTAATCGCCATCATTGGCAATATGATGACTTAGTGGATGCCTTAGAAACCCCTGACAACCATCATTATCGAATTTTCGAAGCGATGAAAAAGCTGATATCAATTCGCACCTATCAACCCGCCTTTCATCCGAATGCCACTCAGTTCACTCTACACTTAGGTGGTCAGATATTTGGATTTTGGCGTCAGAGCATCGATCGTCGACAAAGCATTTTTTGCCTTAACAATATTAGTGCAGAGCCTGCTGAGCTACTGCTGTCCAATCTCAACTTGATAGGTACAGACGAATGGTACGACTTACTCTCTGGGCTTCGTTGTGAAGATCTACACCAGACTTTGACGTTAAAGCCCTATCAGAGCCTTTGGCTATCAAACGTGTATTAATAGAAATTAGGATTTTGGCTATACAGGTGCTACCGGAAATGCCGCGATAGTACCTTTTGCCTCAGAAACTTTAGCCACGCCCTCGTTCTCCACCTCGTCGATGCGAACGATCGCATGGGAAGGAATATAAGAGCGCTTTACACCACTGAACTCGGTTTTGAGTTTCTCTTCGCCAGGATCGATAACGAGTTCAGAGCGATTCCCAAAGACCAACTCTTCAATCTCTAAAAATCCCCACATGTCGCTTTGATAAACATGCTTCGCATAGAGCTCAAAAACTTGATCCTGATTTACAAAAATCACTTTATAGATACGATCTTCTTTCTTAGCCATCTGTTCCGCAAACCTAGGTTGCTATTCACTCATTACAAGCCACGGCGCTTTGACTAAGCACCGGCATAAACTTGTGATTCATCAAGATACTGAACAGCTCGTTCCAAAGCTTCCGTACGAGTGCTAGCAAAATCCTTACTGCTGATACGGGACTCTAATCCTAGTTTGAGCAATTTATCCTGAGCTTCTTTTGATCGGGTAATAATCGATACATGCTTACCTAAATCTAGAGCCTCAAAAACTACGTTTTCGATCGACAGTGCCATAGTGTCGTCCAAGAAAGAGACATCACTCAAATCAAAAATAACCGCTTCGTGTCTTTCAATATCCTGACGTTCACGCGCTATTGCCTTGGAAACACCAAAGATCATTGCACCGGACAAATAGAAGAGAAGTACCCGACCGTCCGCCTTGTTCAGAAGAGTTTTCTGCTCTTCATCCAGTGGGATCTCATCATCCACATCCGACATGGCCCGCACCTTCTGCGCTTCAACCATAGAGAGTTTCTGGATAATGATGATATTGGCTACAAAAACACCGATACCTACAGCAACAATCAGATCAACAAAAACCGTCAGAAGCAGCACGGTGTACATAATCAAGGTACTATGGCGGGAGACTTTATGGGCACGTTTGATAAAAGACCAATCAAGGATATCCATCCCCACTTTCACAGCGATGGCAGCCAAGACGGCTAGCGGTATATTTTCGATCAAGGAGGCGGCGCCAAACACCGCTATGGCCAAGGCGACGACCCTAATCACCCCCGAAAGCGCGGTCCGACCACCCGACTGGATATTGACCACGGTCCCCATAGTGGCGCCCGCACCCGGCAGGCCACCAAACAGACCAGACATGATATTACCTAAGCCCTGGCCTACTAGCTCTTTGTTCGAGTTGTGCTCAGTTCGCGTCAAGTTATCAGCGATAACCGATGTCAGCATAGAGTCGATACAACCCAACATACCCAACACCATCGCTTCCACCAACATGATACTCAACTCAGCGTGAGTGAAGTGGGGAATCACCAATGAAGGGAGTGACGCATCGATCTCGCCGATACGCTGGATCTGCTCAAAATCAAAAACAAGCACCGACAGAATACTTACAAAAACCAGCGCTATTAACTGAGGTGGTAGGTACTTTTTAAGTTTTTCAGGCGTAAAGAAAAGCAACTGCAAGGTCACGACGAACAGTAAAAATTCGCCCAACTGGATATTCATAACCAGCTCGGGGAGATTCGACAATGTCCCCACCACGCCGCCAACAGGGGCGGTTTGACCCAACGCGGGGGCCAATTGCATGAGGATCAGTATCACGCCTATCCCAGACATAAAGCCCGAAACCACCGAGTACGGCATTAAGGTGATGTACTTACCCAGTTTGAGGAAGCCAAATATTATCTGGAAACAACCCGCCATCATGACGACGGTAAAGGCCATGGCGAGACCTTTTTCAGGATGCGTAGCAATTAGCGTACTCACAACAGCAGTCATGACTACTGTCATTGGGCCGGTAGGCTCTGAGATCAGAGTAGAAGTACCACCAAAGAGAGAGGCAAACAGCCCGATTAGAATTGCGCCATAAAGACCCGCTTCCGCACCCGCACCTGACGCCACACCGAAGGTTAAAGCAAGGGGTAACGAGACAACCGCAGCGGTCAAACCACCTAACATATCGCCGCGAAGGTTCTTCTTACTCAGCGTATTCAGCGCAAGCATCTAACTTTTCTCTTTGTGTACAGGAATCCAAGCTGTAATTTTACTAGTCGAGCGCAAGCGAGCAAGGTTTATCTGATCCAACTCGACTAAATAATCCTCATAAAAACCTTTCTAGGATAAAACTAGGAGCACTATCGGATTTTATTCAGCTTAGCTGAATAAAATCCGCACAAAAATAAGCTATTCCTAATTAATTAAAGGCGATTATTTGCCAGTTTTTACATGGGTTAGGTACAGAGGCAAACCTACCAACAAGAAGCCACCAACCAAGTTACCCAAAACCGTAGGAATCTCATTCCATAACAGGTAATCCACTAGCGTAAACTCGCCGCCCATAATCATCGCAAATGGGAACAGGAACATGTTCACAACAGAGTGTTCAAACGCCATATAGAAGAACAACATGATAGGCATCCACATTGCCGCCATTTTACTGCTAGCAGATGTTGAGATCAGCGCCCCAACAACGCCCATAGAAACCATCCAGTTACACAACATGCCGCGGATAAAAATCGTAATCCATCCCCAAATACCTTGCTCTTGATAACCTAAGGTACGAGATTCACCAATTGAACTGACTTTCTCCGCAATTGCCCCACCATCAATTTGGTAGCCATAAGTCAGGATAAAGGAAGCAAAAAACGCGACGATCGCAGCGCCAGAGAGATTACCCAAGAAAACTAACCACCAGTTACGTAAGAGCTTTTTAACGGTGCAGCCTGGACGTTTATCAATTACAGCGAGAGGTACTAGAGTAAAAGCTCCGGTGAGAAGATCGAATTTCATCAGGTTCAGCATGATAAAGCCTACAGGGAACAAGATCGCACCAATCAATAAATTCCCTGTATTGGTAATCACCGCAATGGCGAAGAATGCAGCCAAGGACAAAATAGCGCCAGCCATCAACGAACGGATATAAGTATCCCTAGTGGTCATAAAGATCTTTTGTTCGCCTGCATCGACCATCTTGGTAACAAATTCACGCGGCTCCAAATACGCCATAAACGCCTTCCCTTAAAGATTACTTAACATGTAAATAAAGATAAAAATTGGAAGGCAATCTTACCAAAACTAAAGTCTAATGAGTCCCCCTCTATGCACCAAGTGACTAAATACCAGTACCAAATGCCCATAAGTCACCTCGCATCCCTAAAAGCCCTTTGAAAACCAAGGCTTTTACGGCAACAACAACCGATAAAATGAGCCGATTTCAACTCGACTAAACTGTTCATTATCTGGCCGCTTAAGTATAATGCGCGGTCCTTTATGCACCCGGCCATATTTTCCTGCCGGGCTTTGATACACGCAAAATACAGGTGAACAATGGCGAAGAAGCTATTTATTAAAACCCACGGTTGTCAGATGAACGAGTACGACTCTGCACGTATGGCCGATCTGTTGGGGGAAAGTCATGATCTTGAGCTAACTGAGGACGCTGATGAAGCGGACGTTCTGCTCCTGAACACCTGTTCGATTCGTGAAAAAGCTCAGGAAAAAGTATTCCACCAACTAGGCCGCTGGCGAAAACTGAAAGCGAAGAACCCCGATATCAAAATTGGTATCGGTGGCTGTGTGGCAAGTCAGGAAGGGGACAACATTCTAAAACGTGCCCCTTACGTTGACATGATCTTTGGCCCGCAAACATTACACCGTTTGCCAGAGATGATTACAGAAACCGGTAATGGCGGTGTGGGCATCGTCGATGTCTCTTTCCCTGAGATTGAGAAGTTCGATCACCTTCCAGCCCCTAAAGTAGAAGGCGCTGAAGCTTTTGTTTCTGTGATGGAAGGCTGTTCAAAATACTGCACTTTCTGCGTTGTACCTTACACACGCGGTGAAGAAGTAAGCCGCCCTCTAGACGATGTGATTACTGAGTGCGTTGAACTTGCTGAACAAGGCGTGCGTGAAGTTAACCTACTCGGTCAAAACGTAAACGCTTACCGCGGGGATACACATGATGGCGATACTGCCGATCTGGCTGAACTGATCCGTTGTGTAGCAGAGGTTGATGGTATTGATCGTATTCGATTCACTACCAGCCACCCAGTAGAGTTTACAGACAGTTTGATCGAAGCCTATGAAGATGTGCCTGAGTTAGTGAGCTTCCTTCACTTACCGGTACAAAGCGGCTCTGACAAAATTCTAATGGCGATGAAACGTGGCCATACTGCGCTTGAGTACAAATCTAAGATCCGTCGTATTCGTAAAGCGCGTCCAGATATAGAAATATCTTCTGACTTTATCATCGGTTTCCCGAATGAAACTGACGCTGATTTCGAAGCGACAATGAAACTAATCGAAGATATAGGCTTTGATAACAGCTATAGCTTTATCTACAGCCGTCGTCCGGGTACGCCAGCATCTGACCTGCCTGACAATATTGACGAAGAAACTAAGAAAGCGCGTCTACAAATTCTGCAAAGCCGTATTATTCAAAATGCCCAGCAGATCAGCCGCCGTATGGTAGGTACTAAGCAGCGTATTTTGGTTAACGGTTATTCTAAGAAAGATCCGGGATTGCTTTCAGGTCGTACTGAAAACAACCGTGTTGTTAACTTCCGTTGCGACAACCCAGATCTAATCGGTCACTTTGCTGATGTGAATATTGCTCAAGCTTATGCCAACTCTTTAGTAGGTGAGCTAATCTGTTCAGAACTGGACGACAATTTTTCCTTGAAGGCGGGCTAAGCTGTTGAGCACTGCACAATCGATCAAACTTACGCTAGAACCTGAAAATGCTGAGTTTCTAGCGAACCTTGGTGGCCCGTTCAACGAGCACTACAAACTGGTTGAGAAACGTTTAGGGATTGAAATCCGTAATCACGGCAATCATTTCCAACTATTGGGTGATATCGAAAACATCACCTTCGTTTCCGAAATGCTTGAAGCGCTTTATAACGACGCTAAGCAGGACCAACGTATCTCACCCGACCAGATCCACCTTCTAATTCAAGAAAGTGGTCTAGAACAGCGTAATAGCAATCAACAGATTAAAGATACGGATATCAGTATCCGTACAAAAAAAGCGTTGATTCGCCCTCGCGGTGAAAACCAGCAAGGCTATGTACGCTCGATCCTTCAGCACGATATCAATTTTGGTATTGGCCCTGCGGGTACAGGTAAAACCTACCTTGCGGTTGCCTGCGCAGTAGATGCATTAGAGCGTGAAGAAGTTGATCGTATTTTATTGGTTCGCCCTGCGGTAGAAGCCGGTGAAAAGCTAGGCTTCCTGCCAGGTGATCTAAGCCAAAAAGTTGATCCATACCTGCGCCCTCTCTATGACGCGCTGTATGAGATGCTAGGGTTTGAACGTGTAGGCAAGCTAATTGAGCGCAATGTAATCGAGGTTGCGCCTCTGGCCTACATGCGTGGCCGTACCCTTAACAACTCATTCGTTATTCTGGATGAGAGTCAAAACACGACACGCGAACAGATGAAGATGTTCCTGACACGTATCGGTTTTGGTTCTACTGCAGTTATTACCGGTGATATCACTCAGGTCGATCTACCTAAAGGCACGCGCTCGGGTTTGATCCACGCGATGCAAGTGCTGGACGATGTAAAAGACATCGGCTTTACCCACTTCACCGCTAAAGATGTCGTTCGTCACCCACTGGTTCAGCACATTGTCCGTGCTTACGACCGCTTTGAGAAAAAAGAAGGCAAGCAGGATTCCCACAAATGAGTTTCGAATGCGAAGTTCAGTACGAAATTGAAGGCGATCTACCGACAGAAGCGCAGTTTCAGCAATGGATATCCGCTGCGCTGACTGGTCAGATCGATGAAGGCGAAGTTTGTATCCGCATAGTGACACCGGATGAGAGCCAAACCCTCAACCGCACTTATCGCGATAAGGATAAACCGACTAACGTCCTCTCCTTCCCTTTTGAAGTCCCTGAAGGCGTGCCCCTTCATCTTTTAGGCGATCTGGTTATCTGTGCCGATGTGGTTGCTAAAGAAGCAGAAGAGCAAAAAAAGCCTTTGTTTGACCATTGGACCCACATGGTTGTGCATGGCTGCTTGCATCTAATCGGTTTCGATCATATAAATGATGAAGAAGCCGAAGAGATGGAAAATCTCGAACGAAAAATTCTCGCCAGTATGGATATAAAAGATCCTTATCTGTAAAGTAACTAAATATTAGGACACTCGACACACCATGAGCGAAGATCGATCGGGACAGCCGAAAGGCTGGTTAGAAAAGCTTTCCCAAGCGTTTAATGATGAACCTCGCAGCCGTGAGGATCTGTTAACCGATTTGCGTCAAGCGACCGACGACAATCTGCTAGATAACGAAGCACTGACCATTATGGAAGGTGCAATGCAAGTATCTGATATGCAGGTTCGTGATGTAATGATTCCACGCTCACAAATGGTAGTTGTGGAAGCGGATCAAACACCTAAAGAGTTCCTGCCGGTTATTATCTCTAGCGCGCACTCTCGCTTCCCAGTTATCGGAGAAACGCCAGATGAAATCCTTGGCGTCCTGCTCGCAAAAGACCTTCTACCTCTAATCCTAGAAGGCAACCTCGACCAGTTTGATCTTAAAAGCAAGCTGCGCAGTGCGACCTTCATCCCTGAATCTAAACGCCTAAATATTCTCCTAAAAGAGTTCCGTGTTACTCGCAATCACATGGCAATCGTGATGGATGAGTACGGCGGTGTGTCTGGTCTAATCACCATCGAAGATGTTCTGGAACAGATCGTGGGTGAAATTGAAGATGAGCATGACAGCGAAGAGGATGATGGCAACATCAAGCCATTCGATAAAAACGCCTTTATTGTTAAAGCCTTGACTCCGGTTGATGATTTTAACGAATATTTCGATACGGATTTCTCTGAAGAAGAGTTCGATACTATTGGCGGTATCGTTACACAAAAATTTGGTCGCATGCCGAAAAAAGATGAAAGCGTAGATATCGAAAACTTCCAGTTTAAGATTTTATCTGCTGACACTCGTCGTATCCGCTTATTACAGGTAAGCCGTAACGGATAACTATTATGCCTCTGCAACTGCTACTCGTTTTGCTTGCAGGGGCATTGATTGCCCCCTCCTTAGCACCATTTAATACACCCTATTTAGCCCTACTGCCTCCAGCTATTCTGTATCTATGCAGCCGAAACCGTTCGGTAAAGCAAAGCAGTTGGCTTGGTTATATTTTTGGTCTAGGTTTCTTTGGAACCGGCGCCTCTTGGGTGTTTGTCAGCATTCATGAGCACAGTCATACCCCACTACCTATCGCCGTTACCTTAACAGCACTATTTGTAGCTGGCTTAGCCCTTCTCTTTGCGCTACAACAATTCGTTTGGAAAAAGCTGTTCTCTGCCCGTTTCCAAGCACTGAGTTTTATTGGCTGCTGGGTACTGTTTGAGTGGCTTCGTAGCTGGCTATTCACCGGTTTCCCTTGGCTATATTTAGGTAACGCAGCTTTAGATACGCCATTCCAGAATCTTTTACCTATAGGCGGTGTATGGCTAGCAAGCTTTGCCATGCTTGCAACAGCGATTGCTGCGGCCGAATTTATTCGCAGTCGAAATCTACGCCCATTGTTACTGCTGCCACTACCGTTGATAGCCAGTATGCTATCTATGCATCCATGGACAATTGCGACGGACAACGCCCTAAAAGTCGCAATCGTTCAACCTAATATCCCGCAGCAAATTAAATGGAATCCTGAATATCGTCCTGAGATCTTCGCCAAATATATCAAGCTATCTCAACCTCATATCGACGCTGAGCTCATGCTCTGGCCTGAAACAGCCATTCCTGCACTGTTCCAACATGCAGCTACGCCGTTAGCTGAATTACTGAGCGATCTTGATAGTAATGGAGCGACATTAATCAGCGGCCTTCCTAGCACGACAAGAGACAACAGCCACCCTAAAGGCTATCGAGTTCATAACAGCTTGGCGATTCTAACCACGGGCAGCGGCATCTACCACAAACAACGCCTAGTGCCCTTTGGTGAATACGTGCCGATGGAAACGCAGGTTAGAGGCCTGCTCGATTTCTTTAATTTGCCGATGTCGAGTTTCTCACTTCCGCAAGGGGAGCAGCCTTTACTATCGGTTGCGAACCAAAAGATCAGTGCCGCAATCTGCTACGAAATTGCCTATCCAGAACTGGTTAGAAAGAACTCGTTAAACGCTGATATATTGCTTACCGTGTCTAACGATACTTGGTTTGGTGCATCCATCGCACCAGCTCAACATATGCAGATTGCCCGTGTCAGAGCAGTAGAAAATGGTCGCTGGCTGATCCGAGGAACCAATAATGGCCTAACCGGCATTATCGATCCACAAGGGCAGATCGTAGAACAACTCCCACAGTTCCAAGCAGGCGTTTTACGAACACAAGTTTTTAGCATGCAAGGCATGACGCCTTTTCAGGAGTTTGGATCACTACCGATCCTCGTCTTAGCAGGACTGTTTATTCTGTTCGGGCTAGGGCGTCATCAGCTAGCCCTGCAAGACAATCCCTATCCCGATTTCAGTTAGAACTATCGATTATGGCCAAGGTTGAGAAACTCGCTTAAAGAACGTTTTTCCACAGGCCTGACAAGGCTCAAGTTTTTCTGTTTTCTTTAAAATAAACTGAGTTGAACAACTTAAACACTGCAACGTCCCTACTGTAGCCAACTCTCCAGCAATGTACTGATCCTCATCGTGATCTAAACGCTCTCGTAACAACTCTTGCCCAATGCGGGTTTGATCTGCAATCAACTTAAGCTGTTCGGCAAAAGTATGCTCTAACGCATTCAGATCAAATTTGAGCCAAGCAGCAATCCCAGCACCGGTTTCATGAGCATAATAGCCCAAGGTTTTAAGGTCTCGAGCCAAATAAGCTTTCAGCAGATCCAGCTCATCCCGAGTCATATCCTCTGCTGCCAGCTCTAACTCCACAGCATCATGAATTTTTTCCTGCAACAGATCCCAAGATCTAGCTTCTGACGTTTTCAGATCCTTAGTTAGTCGCAGGAGCACTCTGTCATAGTCTGTTGAAGCCAGTTTCGTTTTCTTATCGCTATCCGCGCCCATAAAACCACCTCGTTTTTAGCAGAAATGCTGTTTGCCCTCTTGTATATATTGTATGCTATGCCCCAATTAGCAAACTTTTATTAACCGGCGTCAATTGGATGCCGGTTTTTCATCATAGGCATAACGATTCACGAACATGAACGAACAATATCGTCCTCAGAAGATTGAACAAGCCATCCAGAAACACTGGCAAGATAACGACAGCTTCAAATGCGAAGAAGATCTGCAGAAAGAAAAATTCTACTGCCTGTCTATGTTCCCTTACCCAAGTGGACGTCTCCACATGGGCCATGTTCGTAACTACACCATTGGTGATGTAGTTTCCCGTTACCAGCGTATGCAGGGCAAAAACGTACTTCAACCAATGGGTTGGGACGCTTTCGGTCTACCTGCAGAAAACGCAGCGATGAAAAACAACGTTGCGCCAGCAAAATGGACCTATGAAAACATTGATTACATGCGTAACCAGCTACAGCAGATGGGCTTTGGTTACGACTGGAATCGTGAACTAGCAACTTGCCACCCAGAGTACTATCGTTGGGAGCAATGGTTCTTCACTAAGTTGATGGACAAAGGCTTAGTTTACAAGAAAGAAGCTGAAGTAAACTGGGATCCTGTTGACCAAACAGTCCTTGCCAACGAGCAGGTTATTGATGGTCGCGGCTGGCGCTCAGGTGCGCTAGTTGAGCGTAAGAAGATCCCTCAGTGGTTCCTTAAAATCACAGATTACGCAGATCAGCTGCTGGAAGATCTAGACAAACTAGATCAATGGCCAGAGCAGGTTCGCACTATGCAGAAGAACTGGATCGGCCGCTCTGAAGGTGTTGAACTAATGTTCGACGTTGACGGTTATGGTGAGCTAGAAGTCTTCACAACACGTCCAGACACACTAATGGGTGTTACTTATGTTGCCGTTGCGGCTCAACACCCACTTGCACTTAAAGCTGCTGAAAACAATCCAGAGCTTGCAGCATTTGTTGAAGAGTGCAAAAACGTTAAAGTTGCCGAAGCTGATATGGCAACGATGGAAAAGAAAGGTATGGCGCTTGGCATCACTGCCATTCACCCACTTACCGGTGAAGAAGTACCTGTCTGGACTGCAAACTTCGTATTGATGGATTACGGCTCTGGCGCAGTTATGTCTGTTCCAGGCCACGATCAGCGTGACTGGGAATTCGCAACTAAGTACGGTTTGGATATCAAACAAGTTATCCGCCCATTAGACGATACAGACGTTGATCTAAGCGTTGAAGCGTACACAGAAAAAGGCGCTTTGATTAACTCTGGCGCTTACGACGATCTTGAATTCGACGTTGCATTTAAAGCGATCGCATCTGACCTAGAAGCGAAAGGCAAAGGTAAAGTTACGGTTAACTTCCGTCTACGTGACTGGGGTGTATCTCGTCAGCGTTATTGGGGTGCTCCAATCCCTGTCATCAACTGTAAGAGCTGTGGTGCAGTACCTGTGCCAGAAGATCAGCTTCCAGTTGTTCTACCTACAGAAGTGGAGTTTGATGGTAGCGGCTCTCCAATCAAAAAGATGGAAAGCTTCATCAACACAACCTGCCCGAAATGCGGTGGTGCTGCTGAACGTGAAACAGACACATTCGATACGTTCATGGAATCCTCTTGGTACTACGCGCGTTATGCTTCTCGTAGCAGCGAAAATGCCATGCTTGAGCCAGAGAAAGCGAACTACTGGCTACCAGTAGATCAATATATCGGCGGTATCGAGCACGCGATTCTGCATCTACTTTACTCTCGTTTCTTCCACAAGTTGATGCGTGATGAAGGTTTGGTTGATAGCGACGAGCCATTCAAGCGCCTACTTTGCCAAGGCATGGTATTGGCTGACAGCTTCTTCTATGAAGATGAGAACGGTGGCCAAGTTTGGGTTTCACCATCCGACGTTGATATCAAAACCGATGAGAAAGGCCGCGTAGTTAGCGCAGCTCATCGCACTACCGGTCAGGCGCTTCAGCATGACGGTATGTCTAAGATGTCTAAATCCAAGAACAACGGTATCGATCCACAAGTAATGATCGATAAATACGGCGCTGATACGGTGCGTCTATTTATGATGTTCGCAGCACCACCAGAGCAGTCTCTAGAGTGGTCTGATACAGGTGTTGAAGGTGCTCACCGCTTCCTTAAGCGTCTATGGAAACAAGTTCACGATCATCTAAAAGTTGGCGGTTCTACTGTTGCGATCGATAAAGATAGCCTAACTGATGTTCAGAAAGAGCTGCGCCTGAAAGTTCACTCAACGATTCAGAAAGTATCTGACGATATGGAGCGCCGCCAGACATTCAATACAGCTATCGCTGCTGTGATGGAACTGTCTAACACTATCGCTAAGTTTGTAGATATCAGTGAACAAGGTCGCGCGGTAATGCAAGAAGCACTAGAAGCAGCAATACTGCTACTAGGCCCAATTGTTCCGCATATCAGCCACCAGCTTTGGATCGAGCTAGGTAACGAAGGCGACGCTCTAACTGCGGCTTGGCCACAGGTTGACGAAAGCGCATTAGTTCAAGACACCATTCAACTGGTTGTACAGGTTAATGGTAAAGTTCGTGCGAAGATCAACGTTGCTGCAGATGCAGACGAAGATGTAGTTCTTCACACAGCACTAGCTGACGAAAATGTTCAAAAACACATGGCAGATAAGACAATCCGTAAGAAGATTGTTGTACCTGGCCGTCTAGTGAACATTGTAGTTGGTTAATTAGTGCGGACTAAGGAGCAGATCATGATCAAACAATGGCAATCATTGACTGGAAAAATCATTCTGTTGCTCACTTTGTGTGGCTTCATGAGCGCATGCGGTTTTCAGCTGCGTGGCGCTCAAGAAGTATCTGCAGACAAGCAGCAAGTAACGATTGTAAAAGGCAATGCCAGTGGTGAGCTGCTCAAGCACTTACGCCAGAACATGAAGTTCAACGGTATCAAAGAAGTCTCTGGCGCCCCTTATCAAATCCAACTAAGCAATCATCGCTACAAACGTCGTGCTGCAACCATCAGTAGCAGTGCCGATGTGGATGAGTATGAGCTATCAGTAGAAGTTGTGATGCTAGTAGCAGACCAACAGGGCACACCTATAACCTCTGATATTAAGATCCAGCGCGAGCGTATTTATACCTACGATAAAAACGCCGCTGCTGCGAGCTCAGAACAAGAAGAGCTATTGCGCCGCGAGCTTTATAATTCCGTTGCACAATCAATTCTTCGCCGCTATCTGGCTACCAACAGCGTTCAATAAGCCTGTATGAAACTGCGCCCAGAGCAACTTAGCGGTCATCTAAAAAAAGGGTTATCACCGGTTTATTTGATTACCGGTGATGAGCCCCTACTCTCGGAAGAGAGTAGCGATCTTCTTCGTCACCACCTGCAACAACAGGGCTTTAGCGAACGCGAAGTCCTCCATGTTGATGGCAGTTTCAGCTGGGAATACCTACTGGAATGTGCCAATGCGCTTTCCCTGTTTGCTGAAAAGAAGATTATCGAGCTACGCCTGGGTAGCAGCAAGCTCAATAAGAAATCCAGCGAGATCCTGCGCGAATACCTCAATAATCCTGCACCGGATAACATCCTGTTTATTATTGCCGATAAACTCGATGGCACCGCTAAAAAGAGCGCTTGGTTTAAAGCGATCGATAGCACGGGGGTAATAGTTGAAGTATGGCCCGTAGAAGCTGAGCAACTACCCAACTGGATTCGTCAGCGCGCAGCACAGATCGAGCTAAAACTAGATGATGAGGCGATTCAGCTGCTTTGTGATCGCATTGAAGGCAACCTATTGGCAGCTAAACAGGAACTAAGCAAACTCAGTCTGTTGTTCCCAAACCAAGTTGTTACCGCCGACGATGTCATCAACGCCGTATCTGATAGCTCCCGCTATGATATCTACGGCCTTTCAGACGCAGCCCTACAAGGCCAAGCCTCTCGTTGCTGCAAGATTCTGCAAGTTTTACGACAAGATGGTACTGAGCCTCCAGTAGTGCTTTGGGCCTTATCCAAAGAGCTTCGCTCCCTAGCAGCGATCCAACAAGCACAAAACAACGGCCAATCATTCGATGCGGTATGCCAACGGGAACGCATCTGGGGTAAACGTAAACCCTTAGCCCGCAAAGCCTCACAACGCATTAGTAGTGCTCAGATCAACCAAGCTCTGCAGCAATGTGCCGAGGTAGATAAGATCGTTAAGGGCATGGCTGTTGGCGACGCTTGGCTATTGCTGACTTCAATCTCGCTAACCCTTTCTGGGCAAGCACTCGCACTTCCTAATTAAGCACTCAAGAACAGCTAGTTTCACCACTCTTCATCAGCTATGATGCGGTTAGATATCAATGAGATAGATAACCATGCGTTCACTCGCCTTAAGTCTATTATGCACAACAGCGCTTCTACTAAGTGGTTGCGACAGAGAGATTCCGCCAGAGCGAATGAAATCTGGAGAGGATCTATATGGTTACTACTGCAAAGAGTGCCATACCAAGCATGGCCCCGGCGCATATATGGAAAAGTTTGCCGGAAAGGAACCGATGGAAGCGTATAAGATTATTTTGATGATCAAATACGGCTATAACAAAGAAAAACACAGCATGCCGGTTTTTGATCAGCTTTCAGAAAAACAAGCAGATGCTGTAGCTCAATATGTAGTTAAACTTCAGCATTCACATATGACAGCTAAGTAAGCGCCCCCTTTAACTTATTACTGAGTGGGATGTAGATAATCCCCATATTGTTCAAAAATCTTTGCCAAATCAGCCTCATAATCGCCGCTGGTTTCGAAGCTACCTAGCACCCCTGCCTTCTTCTGCTTGTAATCGATAAAGCCCAAGGCAATCGGCACACCTGCCCCATGAGCAATATAGTAGAAACCGGATTTCCATTTATCCACTTTAGAGCGCGTGCCTTCGGGGGACATCATAATCCGCAGTTCGGCATGTTGATCAAATTGTTGCACCGTTGCTTCAACCATATTGTTCGACTTGCTTCGATCAACCGGAATTCCTCCCATCCATCGCATCAAACCGCCAAAAGGAAATTTAAAGATACTGTCTTTTCCCACCCAATAGAGAGGAACATCGAGTGAGAAAGCGACCATCAAGCTAAACGGCATATCCCAGTTTGTAGTATGGGGAGCACCAATCACAACACACTGCTTTAACTCTTTGGGGATATTACCCACAACCTTCCAGCCCAACAGTTTCAGAACAGTTCGAGAGAACCAGCGCAAACAAGGCTGAACCACAGGGGTGGAAAACATCGTTTTATGTAACATTACATCCCCGATAAAGGCGTTTAATTTGACTCAACAGCTATTATTTTAGCCTGACCATCAGCAGTTAGCGTCAGGTTTAACTTTACTTGGTGCCAACCCTGCGAAATTTTCACATCCTCAGCACTGATAGACTCATACCACTGCTGATCACCAATCTGCCAATCGATCAGCGCAGTCTCTCCGCGTAAAGGTCGCGCTTTAAATCGAAACGCGCAAAAACCATTTAGAGCTACCTGCTGACAAACAATTTTGCTCCTTGTGGATAAAACTTCGATCCGAACACTGGTTAAAGTTTGATTGGATAGGTTAGTTACAGTGATTTGATCAAGCTGGGTAGGTTTGCTTATTGGCTGCACATTTTGAGCACAGCCAGATAGCACGAATAAGATAAGAGGCGTTAGGAATTTGATCATAAGGGAAGTATAACGAGTCAGATAGTAAGAGTTAAATCATATAGAAGCTCATATCGCTTAACGTGTTCTCTCTACTGCATACAATTCTTTGGTGTTGAGATTGTTAGAAAAACAGTTCAAATTAAGCTAAGGCGAAATACATATCACATCACCAAATAATGCTCCTGTGAGATTAAAAATTCATGGCCGTATATAACACTGCATCCGATTCAGCTAACACGGCTGTTAGAGCCTTTCTTACAAAAGTTGGTGAGCATTATCTTGGCCACTCCTTTAATACCGGTAGCGGTAAGGGGAAGGCTCTATGGCTTTCAATTAGAGATGAAGACTTTAGGAATTGCTGCGGATATTGCGGAGAGAAAAATGACAAACTCCAAATTGAACATGTATTAATGTTCAATCGCGCTGAATTTGGACTTCACCATCCAGGAAATATAATTCCGTGCTGCAAACAATGTAATAAACGGGAACGCTTAGAAGATAAATCTTACTGCAACTGGGAGCAGCATCTCGCTAAGGTTTGCGATAATCGCGGGGAACCTGACAAATATGAAGCACGAAGACAGAGAATTATCGATAACTTTAAAAAGCATAATTACCCAGAACTTAATTCTCATGAAAAACATGCCATTAGAGTTATAGCTAGCAGTCTCTACAACAATATCAAAACGGAATCAGATAAATCCTTAGATCTATATAAAGAACTAGATAAAGCTTTTTTACAAAAATAGAGTTCAAAAGGGCCAAGTAAAATGTCTTAACCCTCTTTTATAGTCAACACACATTATGTAATGATGAAAAATCACCCTTAGCCAATTACTGTTATCGTTCCAAAAAACCTACCCGATATATTGATGTAGAACCTCAGTTTCCAACTTGATATTGTCGTGCAGCGGACAACGTACACAAACTCTATCTAAGAACGCTTGTTTCTCGGTTTCACTCAGATCAGCATCAATCTTTGCTTGAACGCTAATCGTCTGAAAGCCTACACGATCTTCAGTTTCTTTGCCCATAAGCCCCATTGGATTCAGATCACCATCGACTTGGATCTGCATGCTACGCAGCTCAATCTTTTCCTGATTCGCAGCAATTCGTGCGATTGAGCCGATACAACCCGCTAAAGAGAATAGGAAGTTCTCAAGTGGTGTAGGGCCTTCATTGGTGCCACCGCTCGCCTGCGGTTGATCGATCGTTACTTTGTGGTCACGGATATCTGCGTGGATTGCCCAACCCGCATTCATAGTGGCAGTCACAGAGATGGTTTTAGTACTCATAATTAACCTTAGTTTTAATCTTTACTGCCTTAGGCAGAATAAATATTAGATAAATCTAATATATAGATTTTTAAGTTATAAGGATAAGAACAAATAGCTATAAGAACAGCGGACCTAAGAACCAATATCAGCTATAACTACCAAAACCTAATCTAGATTCCTGCCTTCGCTGGGATGACCTTAGGCCACTAGCAATAAAAAAGGCCGTTCTAAAAACGGCCTTTGTGGATAACTTAACGTTAAAGGAG
This sequence comes from Neptuniibacter sp. QD37_11, assembly GCF_047778105.1. Classification (NCBI taxonomy): domain Bacteria; kingdom Pseudomonadati; phylum Pseudomonadota; class Gammaproteobacteria; order Oceanospirillales; family Oceanospirillaceae; genus Neptuniibacter; species Neptuniibacter sp. QD37_11. The sequence goes on from NZ_CP180552.1 coordinate 3,119,436, forward strand.
GGACATTAACCTACCTTTTCACCCTTCGCTTGTAGATCGGCATGATAAGAAGAGCGAACAAGAGGTCCGCAAGCTGCATGTTTGAAGCCAAGCTCTTTTGCAATGCGGCTAAACTCATCAAACTCCTCAGGCGTCACAAAGCGCTCTACCTTAAGGTGTGAACGGCTTGGTTGTAGATATTGACCGATTGTTAACATATCCACATCATGAGCACGTAGGTCTTTCATTACCTCGATGATCTCTTCATTGGTTTCACCAATGCCTACCATCAAACCAGACTTGGTACGTACTTCTGGGTTCTTAGCTTTGTACTTTTTCAACAAGCGTAGAGACCATTCGTAGTCAGAACCAGGACGTACCGCTTTATATAAGCGTGGAACAGTTTCCATATTGTGGTTAAACACATCAGGCGGTGTTTCTGTAAGAATATCGATCGCGATATCCATACGGCCACGGAAATCAGGTACAAGGATCTCCATCTCGATAGATGGAATACGCTTACGCGTTTCGCTAACACAGTTAGCAAAGTGCTGAGCACCGCCGTCACGGAGATCATCACGGTCTACTGAAGTGACTACGACATAGCGCAATTCCATATCCGCGATCGCTTCTGCCATCTCTCTAGGCTCATTCTCATCTAGAGCATTTGGACGGCCGTGAGCTACGTCACAGAATGGACAACGACGGGTACAGATATCACCCATAATCATAAAGGTCGCTGTACCATGACTAAAGCATTCGCCTAAGTTAGGGCAGCTTGCTTCTTCACAAACAGACGCGAGCTTATGCTTACGCAGCTTCTGTTTAATACTGTCCACTTTTGCACTGGATCCCATCCGCACACGTAGCCAATCTGGCTTACGCGGCATATCTTCTTTCTCAGTTGGAATTACCTTAATTGGAATTCGATCAACTTTGTCGGCGCCACGCAATTTAACGCCCTGCTCTACCCGCTTCTTCTTTACTTCGTTATTGTTATCTAATGACATCTAGGCTTAATCCAGAGTAGTTTGTCGAGTGACTTCTTTATACCCTAGCTTGGTAATAAGGATATCCAGAAGACGCTGCGTTGCCTCAACCTGATCAAGGTCAGAAGTTAACGCGTCAAGTTGTGTCATCGCCATACCGGCATAGCCACATGGGTTTATTCTTAAAAAGGGTTCTAAATCCATAGCAAGGTTAAGTGCCAAACCATGGAAAGAGCAACCTCGGCGAACCCTAAGACCTAAGGATGCAATTTTACTGTTATCCACATAGACGCCGGGCGCATCCGGCTTAGCGTAAGCGTCTATGCCATAGGACTGGACTGTTTCAACCACAGATTCTTCCATAATTGAAACCAGCTCACGCACACCTAATTTTTTACGTTTCAAATTTAGCAGTAGATAAACAATTGCTTGCCCAGGGCCGTGATAGGTGACTTGACCGCCACGATCCACCTGAACAACCGGGATATCCCCCGTACCCAGCAAGTGCTCCTCTTTACCTGCTTGCCCCTGCGTAAACACAGGCTCATGTTGCAGCGACCAAATTTCATCCACTACTGAGTCATCGCGCTCATTAGTAAAATTCTGCATCCGCTGCCATGTTGGTTCGTAAGGCTGTAAGCCTAAATCCCTGACAATTAGCTGATCAGGGTTCATCAGATCACCATTTTTACGCGATCAGACGCGATTAACGCTTCATGCAGAGCTTTAAGCTGCTCGACACTCTGCGCTGTAATTTTAAACCGCACGGATTGGAATGTGCCTTTACGGCTATCCTGCAAAGTTACCTGAGAGATATCCAGATCCGGAACATGAATCTGCACAATTTCGATAACGTGACCGCGGAAATCTTCACTATTTACCCCAACGACTTTAATTGGATAGTCAGGACATGGAAATTCGATCTTTGGCGGTTCTTGCTGCTTGTCTGTCATAAACTCTTTCTAATTCTCTGTTGGCTTACCGGTCATCAACTGGCGTTGATACTCAGAAAACTTTTCAAAAATTTTCCGCCAAACCGGACCTTTCTGGCCATCACCGATCTGATGGCCATCAACCTCAATTATAGGCACTATACCTCGGGTGGAACTGGACACCCAAACTTCATCCGCAGCCAATAACTTATCATAATCAATATCAATCTCCTGATATTGGATCGCATACTGGTCTGACAATTCGAGAATAAGCTCTCGGGTGATGCCACCTAAAATCTCTGAGCTGCGCTTAGGGGTATAAAGAACTCCGCGCTTCACCAAAAATAGGTTACAGGCTGAGCCCTCTGTTAATCTATCATCGCGAGAAAACAGCGCCTCATCCACCCCTTCATCTTTGGCCTGCTGTAACACAAGTATATTTGGCAGCAAACAGGTCGATTTAATATCGCAGCGATGCCAGCGTAGATCTTCTGTAACAATCGCTTTTAAAGGCACCACATCATCACAGCCCGCTTGCCAGATATCTTTGATCGGCGAGCAACAGGCAAAAATGGTCGGTTCTAAACTATCATCGTAAGCATGGCTACGTTTACCAGCACTTCCCCGTGTGACCTGAAGATATACCGATAGATTGCCGCCCCCATTCAGCTCAACTAGCTGATTCATGATGGCAACCCAATCGCAGTCACTTTTGATCCGTACTGCGCGCAAACTATGCTCTAAACGATCCACATGCTCCTGTAGACGAAACCCTATCCCCTGATAGTACGGAATCACCTCATAAACACTGTCCCCAAACAGAAAGCCACGGTCAAAAACCGATATTTTCGCTTCCTCTTCAGGGATGAACTCGCCATTCAGATAGACTGTATTCATATCACCTAAACGCAAATGCCCACATCTACGTATATAGATGTGGGCATCCGTGCAATTTTAAAGGGCTACGCTAAATGCGTTTAGCCAATTAAGCTAGAGAAGAACAATAGGATGGCATGCCAGATACGCTTTAATAAGCCTGCTTCTGGCACGGCTTCCATCGCTACTAATGGTACTTCCGTTACCAATTCACCATCTAAAGTAACGCGGACTTTACCCAACTCCTGACCTTTCTCGATCGGCGCCGTGATCACTTTGTCCACATCCATTGTCGCTTGTAATTTATCTGCCTGACCGCGAGGGATTGTTACAGTAAGGGACTCATCGATACCCATACGAAGCTGATCAGATACACCAGACCACACTTTAGCTGTATTCAGTACAACATTACTCTCATATAGTTTGTGTGTGCGGTAGTAACGGAAAGCATAAGAAAGTAGCTTCTGAGTTTCACGCGCACGTGCTTCCTCATCGCTCGTGCCAAGCACTACCGAAATAAGGCGCATACCGTCACGTTTAGCCGATGCAACCAAGCAATAACCGGCCTCATCGGTATAACCTGTTTTCATGCCATCTACAGTTTTATCACGCCAAAGTAGCTTGTTACGGTTTGGCTGGCGTATTTTGTTATAGGTGAAATACTTTTCAGAGTAGATGCTATACAGCTCAGGGAAATCATTGATGATTGCTCGAGCTAGCGTGGCAAGATCCGCAGCAGAAGACTTGTGACCTTCAGCAGGCAAGCCAGTAGCATTAAGGAAATTGGTATTTTGTAATCCTAGAAGATCAGCATGTTGATTCATTAAATCAGCAAAAGCAGCCTCACTACCCGCAATATGTTCAGCAACAGCAACAGATGCGTCGTTACCAGACTGGATAATAATACCTTTCATCAAGTCGCCTAGGCGGACCTGAGTGCCTTCACGGATAAACATACGTGAACCTTGGGTACGCCACGCTTTTTCACTGATCAACACAAGGTCATCAACGCCAACATTCCCTTTGCTTAGCTCATACTCAAGAATGTAGGCCGTCATCATTTTTGTCAGGCTTGCTGGTGCAAACGCCTTCTCGGCATTTTTAGACGCAATAACCTTCCCGGTATCGGCATCAACAACAAGATACGCAGTTGCTGCAATCTGAGGTTCAGCAGGTATTAGACGTGCTACTGCATGCGCTTGAAATGCAAACAGTGTCAGAAATAGTACGGTTATGTACTGGGAAGCCTTATTAAACATTGTTTTCCAGAATCTATTTTTAGAAATGAAGACCCGCCAGATCATCATTTTCTTAGGTTTTAAAAAGTCCACTTAAACGCCGTGGATAACTCTACTCAAGCGTTTAAGGGAAGTCCACCAGCCTAGGGTTCTTATGCCCCATCTGCTCAACTTTTTGGGTTAAATCAGACAACGAAGTATCCTGCTTCAACGGCCCAATCTGGACACGGTACAAGGTACGGTTATTAGTCGTCGTTGGACGAATCAATACCGCAAGTTCCGGCAGTAGTGGTCGTAGCTGACTTTCCACATATTCGGCTGAATCCCTATTGGAGTAAGCACCCACTTGCAGATAACGGCCTGCAATATTAGCAACAGGCTCTGGAGTAGCCGCTACAACTGCTCCAGATTTCTGCCATGCACGCGGGTCGATAGCTTCTAATCGAACTTGGCCAGTACCGTGTTTCAGAATATCTAACTTCGATGCCGCAGCATAAGACAGATCAATAATGCGGTTGCCGTGGAAAGGCCCACGATCATTCACCCTAACAATCACCTGCCGATTATTCGCCAAGTTAGTGACTTTTAGATAAGTCGGGATAGGCAAAGACTTATGCGCAGCAGACATCTTATACATGTCATAAATCTCACCATTAGAGGTTTTATGGCCATGGAACTTCTTACCGTACCAAGATGCTGTACCTGTTTCGCTGTAACCCAACGAACTATTCATCACCCAATACTGTTTACCAAATACCGTATAAGGGCTTTTATTGCCCCCACGACTCTTTGGTTCTACTTTTGGCACCGCATCTTTTACATGAGATACATCTACTGGACGATCAGGTGCTTTATCGTGACGCATTGAATAACGGCCACTATTAGTCGTGTTGCTCGTTGAAGAACAGCCGACCAAAGCAATTGCCAATAGAACTAGACCAATTTTTTGCAGCATAGCCTACTCTTAAATTTATTATTTTTTAGCCACTTGGCCTGCTTCCGCTTTCTCGTAAGCAGTTTTAATCTGCTCACTTAGGCGGTATACAGCCATCGCGTATAGCTTACTATGGTTATAACGGGTAATAACATAGAAGTTATGCAGGCCTAACCAATACTGCTCATCTTCACCCATAACTAAGCGCATCAAGATCGCTTTACCCTCTGGATCTAGATCCAGTTGCGGCTGAACACCACGCGCTTGCCATTCGCCTAGCGTGTGTTTAGGGATTAAACCTTTACGGCCAACGCTATACCAGCTCTCATCTCTTTCCTTTTGGAAAGACACAGAGCTAATCACAGGCTCACCCGGCTTCCATTTATGCTCAGCAAAGTAGTTAGCTACACTGCCAATCGCATCACGTTTATTCTTCCAGATATCACGTTTACCATCTTCATCAAAATCGATAGCAAAGTTACGATAGCTAGACGGGATGAACTGACCATAACCCATAGCACCTGCATAAGAGCCTTTCAGCGAAGTAATCTCCACCTGCTCTTCACGTACTAACAAAAGGTATTCTTTTAGCTGACCAAGGAAGAATTCGCTGCGACGTGGGTAATCAAAACCCAAAGTAGCTAGCGCATCTAATACACGATAACTACCAGTGATACGGCCGTAGCGCGTTTCAACACCGATAATCGAAACAATAATTTCCGCCGGAACACCGTAGGCTTTTTCCGCATCCATTAGCGCCTGACGGTTTTCCTGCCAAAACTGAACACCTTGGTTAATACGCTTCTCTTTAAGGAAGATGTTGCGGTACTGCCCCCAATTCAAGGTGCCTTCTGCAGGTCGGGAGATCGCTTTCAAAATAGAGGTTTGACGTTCCGCTTTACCTAACACATCACGCAGGTAAGCTTCTTTAAAGCCTTCGGCTTTCATCTCTTCGATAAACTGCTGTGCACGTGGATAATCCGCGTAAGAGCCACCGCGTACAGCCGCCAACACCTCTTCCTGAGTCATACGTTTCGTGGTTGTAGCTTTTGGCTTTTCAACCGCTTTAACTTCCGCTTTAGCTTCCTGCTTAACCACTGCTGCTTCTTTGGCTGCAGTTTCAGATTTAACCGCTGTTGGCTCAGCTGGTTTTTCCGCAGCTATACAGCCTGTCAGCAAAACACCCGCTGCGACCGCCGTTGATACAAGAAATTTAGACTTCATACCTGAAAAGCTCCCTTAAACACGTACAACATAAATAACACCCAAAACATCGGTCTATTAAAAATAACGCCGACACACTTCTACTTTAACAACATGGTGCGATAACTATGCACCGACATAATAATGCCAAATCCTGCCATCAGGGTCACAATCGATGTACCACCGTAACTCACTAATGGCAAAGGTACACCTACCACTGGCAGCAAACCACTTACCATGCCTATATTTACAAAAACATAAACAAAGAAAGTTAAAATCAGACTACCGGCCAATAATCGACCAAAACTATCAGGCGCACGAGCAGCTATCACCAAGCCACGCGCAATAATTAACAGATACAGGGTTAACAGTATGAGAACACCGATTAACCCCATCTCCTCAGCCACAACCGCGATGATAAAGTCAGTATGAGACTCTGGTAAGAAGTCTAACTGTGACTGAGTCCCGCTTAACCAACCCTTACCTGAAATACCACCCGATCCAATCGCTGTTTTTGATTGAATAATGTTCCAGCCAGAGCCCAGCGGGTCACTTTCTGGATCAAGGAAGGTTAATACCCTTTGTTTCTGATAGTCCTTCATCACCATCCATAACCCAGGTAGTGCAGCTGCTGCCAAACCTAATGCAGCAAAGATATAGCGCCACAGAATCCCTGAAAGAAGCAATACAAACACACCCGATGAGGCGATCAATAATGAAGTACCTAAATCCGGCTGTTTCATAATCAGCACGGTTGGAATACCCACCAGCATAAGGCTGATAAATATATGCTTAACACGCGGTGGAAGCGGCCTATGGGCCAAGTAAAAAGCTACAGTCAGCGGTAGAACTAACTTCATGATTTCCGAAGGCTGGAATCTGAAGCCAGGTAAGGCGATCCAACGCTGCGCCCCTTTAGCACCGACACCAAAGAGAATTACGCACACCAGTAGAGCGACCCCAATCAAGTAAAGCGCGGGCGCCCACCGTCCAAGGAATCTCGGGGTAAACTGTGCCAAGACAATCATGACAAAAAAACCTACACCCATACGGATGGCCTGACGGGTGACATAACCCATATCTTGGCCTGAAGCGCTGTAAAGGATAAATAAACCAAAACCGCACAGAGCAAGCAGAAGCAATAACAGCCAACCGTCTAGGTTAGTGTAACTCCACAAGCTTGGACGTTGACGCAGATGATCATGCGCCTCTGGCATATAGCGCTCAAACTCACGCCCCATCATCGTACTGCAACCTCCGGCTCTTTCTCTTCAGCAAAAGGATCTATACCGAGAAGGTAGGCATCCATGACCTGACGCGCTATTGGTGCAGCTGTACTGGAACCACCGCCGCCGTTTTCAACAATCACCGAGATCGCGATCTTCGGGTCGTCAATAGGTGCAAATGCTACAAACAAGGCGTGGTCACGGTGAATTTCCGCCAGCTTTTCAGCATCGTACTCTTCATCCTGTTTGATACCGACGACCTGAGCTGTACCGGTTTTACCAGCAATTTCATAAGCTGAATTAGCACCAGAGCTACGTGCTGTACCGCGCTTTCCATGCATAACTTCACGCATACCTTTGATAATGTCATCCCAATGCTTATCGTTATTTAACACTACATCAGGTAACGGACGTTTTACCCCCGCTATATCTGGCATGTATAAACTTGTCTCTTCACCTTCTTTAGCTTCTTTAATGCCTTGCAACATTCGTGGTGAGTGCCAAGTACCACGATTGGCAACAACCGCCGTAGCGGTGGCTAACTGCAATGGCGTTGCAACGAAGAAACCCTGACCAATACTCATATTAAGCGAGTCACCGGTATACCAAGGTGTTTTACGTGCACGCTTCTTCCACTCACGCGAAGGCAAGATCGCTCCGATTGCCTCTGGAAGGTCTAAACTCGTTACTTGGCCAAAACCAAACTTACCCAAGTAATCGGACATCGGATCTACACCCATTTTATGGGCAACATCGTAATACCAAACGTCACAAGATTGTGCCAGAGAATCATACATATCGACCCAACCATGGCCCGTTCTTTTCCAATCCCTATATTGACGCCCACCACGGGTGATTTGGTAAAAACCTGGATCAAAGACTCTATAGGATGGTTTTACTACACCTGTATCGATCGCGGCTAAAGCAACAATCTGCTTAATGGTCGAGCCGGGAGGATAACCACCGCGGATGGCGCGGTTAAACAACGGCAGATCTCTCGATTCCCTTAATGCCGAATAATCCTTCGATGAGATACCCGTCACGAACAGGTTCGGATCGTAAGCAGGGGTAGAAACTAAGGTTAGGATACCACCGGTTTTCGGGTCCATCGCCACAACCGACGCGCGTCGACCTTCCAATAGTTTTTCAGTGATCTGTTGCAGCCTTAGATCCAGATGAAGTACTAGATCTTTACCCGGTTTAGGATCCGTCCGCTCCAGAATACGCATCACTCGACCACGAGCATTGGTTTCTACTTTTTGGAAACCCACCTCACCATGCAACTGATCTTCATAGAATTTTTCTATACCGAGCTTGCCGATATAGTGGGTTGCCGCGTAGTTATCCTGATCAACTCGTTTCAGCTCTTTCTCATTGATCCGACCAACATAACCCATGGCGTGAACTAAAGACTCACCATAGGGGTAGTAACGGATTAGCTCGGCTTCGACTCGCACACCCGGTAAGCGATGGTAATTAACCGATATTTTCGCGATCTCTTCTTCCGTTAAACGGAAGCGCACAGGCACCGATTGGAAGGGGCGGCGACGCTGTTTTAGACGTTTTTTGAAACGCTCAACTTCACGATCGGTAATGGGGATCAGTGCTTGCAGATCGACTAGGGTTTTATCAATGTCTTTCACCTCTTCTTTAAGAAGCGTGACACTGTAACTAGGTCGGTTATCCGCTAACAACACCCCGTTGCGGTCGTAGATTAAACCTCGCGTCGGCGGTACTGGCTGAAGTTGAACACGGTTGTCTTCCGACATCGCCACATAACGGTCGTGCTCAATAACCTGAAGATAATAGATACGCCCAAGTAGAATCCCGAGCATAATGACCACGATAAAAAACGCCAAAGCCGCACGAAACTTAAATGTTCGGCTTTCTTTCGAGTGATCCTTGAGGCGCTCTGCTGCCATATTCCTAGCGTTCTTCTACTTGTGGTAAGGATGTCCCTGAATGACCGTCCAGGCACGATAAAGTTGTTCTGCTAACATCACCCGCACAAGCGGATGCGGTAACGTCAGTGCAGACAACGACCATTTCTGATCTGCCATTGTAGAGCAACGGCTATCCAGACCATCCGGGCCTCCAATGAGTAGACTGATATTACGGCCATCCATACGCCAGTCTTCTACTTGTGACGCCAGTTTTTCTGTTGACCAGTTTTTACCTAACACTTCCAAAGCGATAATTCGGTCGCCTTTAGGTATCGCAGCCAACATCTGATCTCCTTCCTGCTTCTTAGCACGAGCAACATCACTGCCCTTACCTCGATGCCCTAACGGAATTTCGATCATCTCAATCTGAAAATCTGCAGGTAGGCGCTTGGTATATTCCTGATAACCCTCGTTTACCCACGAAGGCATCTTGCCACCCACAGCTATGATCCGGATTTTCATAAAAAGTTCTACGCTTCTGCGTCAACGCCCCACAGGCGTTCTAGATCATAGAAGTCACGCGCATCTGGCATCATTACATGAACAACCACATCGCCAAGATCCACAAGAATCCAGTCGCTTACGCCCTGACCTTCAGAACCTAACGGCATCACACCTGCATCTTTCAGCTTAACAACCACTTCTTCGCCGATAGATCCAACATGACGCTTAGATGTACCGCTCGCGATAACCATGTAATCCGTTACGCTAGAGCGACCTCGAACATCTAGATCGACAACTTCTTTGGCCTTCATATCTTCTAGTGCTGTGTGCACTAGTTCTAAAACTTTTTCAGCTTGCATTATTTCACTTCAGTTAGTTAAACCGTATAAACGGTTATCTTGAATATATTGCCAGACCCCATCAGGAAACAGATAACGAGGCGACAAGCCCTGCGCTATGGTTTCGCGGATCTGCGTTGCTGATATCCCTAAGGGAGTCAGCTCATGAAACAGCACTTTGCCCGCCGGGAGCGCCATCGTCTGTTCCAAGTTTTGAGCTTTATGCTCATCTGTAAATTCTTTGATCTCACCCTCTGTAGGCAGATCGTAACCGGGCCGTTTTACTACAACGATATGGCAGTAATCGGTAAACTTATCCCATTCATACCAGCTGGGTAACGTCATATAAGAATCCATACCCATAATCATAAAGATTGGGCATTGATCACCTAATTCAGAACGTAATCCCTGCAATGTCAGGAGTGAATAAGAAGGCTGTTCAGAACTGATTTCTCGATCATCAGCACATAAACTTGGCTCATCGGCTACCGCCAACTTCACCATCTCTAAACGTTGTTCAGAGGTTCGACCTGGAGTCACTCTGTGCACGGGGGTTTTAGAGGGGATCAAACATAGCTGATCCACACCTAACCAATGCTGTAATTCCAGAGCCGTTCTCAGATGGCCATTATGGATGGGATCAAAGGTCCCACCCATAAAAGCAAAAGCGTTCGCTTTCATAATCTAAATTACTGACGGATGTGACCATCACCTAGTACAACGTACTTCTCGGAGGTCAATCCATCCAAACCTACCGGCCCGCGCGCGTGGATCTTATCAGTAGAGATGCCGATTTCAGCACCTAGACCGTACTCAAAGCCATCCGCAAAACGGGTTGAGGCATTAACCATTACCGAACTAGAATCTACTTCACGCAAGAAAGCGCGTGACTTAGTGTAGTTTTCAGTAATGATCGAATCTGTATGGTGTGAACCGTAACGGTTGATATGACGAATCGCTTCATCCATATCGTCCACCAACTTGATTGCCAAAACTGGTGCTAGGTATTCGGTTACCCAATCTTCTTCTGTCGCATCATTAACGAATGGCAACAGAGCCTTAGTACGCTCACAACCACGCAGTTCAACACCTACAGCCTGATAGCGCTCCGCTAGCTCTGGCAGTACTTCAGCTGCAATATTGGCATGCACCAATAGCGTTTCCATAGTGTTACAAGTGCCGTAACGGTGTGTTTTAGCATTTAAAGCAACGTTCACTGCTTTGCCTTTATCCGCCTGTTCATCAATATAAACATGGCAGATGCCGTCCAAGTGCTTAATTACCGTCACTTTCGCATCGCGGCTGATACGCTCGATCAAGCCTTTACCACCACGTGGAACAATCACATCCACGTATTCTGGCATTGTAATCATCTGACCCACCGCTTCACGGTCAGTCGTTTCAACAACTTGTACTGCATTTTCTGGTAAGCCCGCTGCACTCAAACCCTTACGGATGCACTCGGCTACCGCTTGGTTGGAATGAATCGCTTCAGAGCCACCACGAAGAATCGTCGCATTACCGGATTTTAGACACAGACTCGCTGCTTCAACGGTTACGTTTGGACGAGACTCATAAATAATACCGATCACGCCTAGCGGCACACGCATTTTACCTACCTGGATACCACTCGGTAGGTATTTAAGATCAGTGATCGCGCCTACTGGATCTGGTAAAGCTGCAACCTGACGTAGACCCTCGATCATAGTATCGATACGAGCATCTGTTAGCTCAAGGCGATCTAACATGGCATCGTCCAAACCGTTTGAACGACCATTGTCTAAGTCTTTTGCATTCGCTTCACGCAGTGCCGGTCGGCTACTATCGATAGCATCAGCCATTGCCAACAACGCCTGATTTTTTAGGTTAGTGTCTGCTTTAGCGACTAGGCGCGCCGCTGCACGGGCATTTTCACCTAGCTGAATCATATATTCTTGTACGTTCATTGCTGTCCTTCCTATCGATAAGCCCTTTATTATAGCGTCAGGGGCACTTGGGTTATACCTCTAATGCAAATCATATTCACCCTCGGTAGAATGACCTGTTATTATTTGCCCCTGCATCCGTTTTTGAGCTAACACTGACCGTGACTAACAACGCCAAATCAAAGCCTAATTTCAGAAGGAATCTGACGCTATCCTTAGGCATAGTGCTATTGGTGGGTTTTATCGTCAGCATTCTCTACATGCACTTAGCTACCAGCCGACAGGCGGTGCATGAGACACAAATCATCGGGCAGAACATCGCTAAACAGAGCGAACTCCTGATCCGACCACTGCTTCTCTCGGATGATCGCGTCAGCCTTAACTACTTACTCAGCGAATTAACCCAACTTGAGTATGTTGGCGGCCTGCATGTACAAGATGCCAATGGCTTCACCCTCGCCCGCGCAGGAAAGTCCAGCCAGCAAACTCTGCAACAACAGCTAATTCAACAAGAAAAGACCATCGGCACAGTAACGATCTGGTTGGACAGCGGCCCTGTCGAGCAATTACTCCGCAGCCAGCTCTGGCCTTTATTGATCATCGCTATCTTCACCGCGATTTTGCTGCTGACAACCAGTTGGTTCTTTACCCGATCAGATAAATTCATCTCTGAGAGCAGCGCAGATGAAGAAGAAAAGTTTGAGCCTTCGTTCTCCGATACGCTGGCTACTCAGACGCCTGCTGAAAGCACACCTCAAGAAATTACCGAAGACACTGTCACTATCGGCTCCGCAACAGCCGAAACAAGTGACTATGAAACCCAAGTACAGCGCTCAGCCGAAAGCACGCAAACATCTAGTGAAACAGCGCCCGTTATTAGGCCATCTTTAGAGACAGAAAACCTAGTTCAAGACATTACCGAAACTCGGCCTGAAACGGGGCCTAAAGCCTCGCCCGAAGCCATTTCCGAACCACAAGCACCAAACCAAAAGGCTTCTGATCTGCTACACACCCACGAATTGGTCGATCTTCTCAAACCGGCACCAAGTACTCAGCAGCAGATGCCTAAATTTGAGCATCAACCACAGCAGCTTGACGATTCTGAAACCGTCGCAAATACCGTCGAGACTCTCGTACTAGAAGAAGAACCGGTAGGCACGCAAGAAACGCATACTCCTATGCGCGAAAACCCTCTGCTGAAGAGCATGAATGAGCGCCATGAAGAGCAGCTGGACCTTTATAGCTTTGAACATGAACTCGAACTAATTCTTACGCCACAAGATGCCATCTATCTGCTCTATATCGATGCCAATACTGCCAGCAGCGATAATATGGAGCCTGACGAGAAAGCAACACTGCTGAATGTATACCATCACTTGGCGAAACAGGTCGCACGCATCTATAACGGTGCCTGCGAGCAATTGCCTAATAAAGACATTCTGCTGCGCTTTGAATTAAGGGACGAAAAGGATAGCCACGGTATTAACGCTCTGTGCGCCGGCCAGCTATTCAACCTGCTATACAAAGGCTTTAATCACTCTCGTATTCGTGGTTTCCAGCCGGTACTGAGTCTGCAGATGTCCCTCGCTCGCGGCCATCATAACAAACACGATCTGGTAAAAGAGGAAGCTCACTTCCTCACGCGCACGACTAGTAGCAATGATCTGATCAGCCATACCGCGCTAACTGAAGCCCCTTTACTGAAAGAGGCGATGCTGCAAGAAGCCGACATTAGGCGCGAAGATGAAGACAAAGTATTGCTGCTTAAAGTCACACCTAAGCATCAAACACTGCTACAGAAACAAGCGAATCACCTGTTAACCAAGATTTTTAAAAAGTCTTAATCAAGACGGCTTAAAAGGAGCTATCCCTTGCCCCACTTAATCATCGAATACTCCAAGCAGATTGAAGATAAGGTAGAAATTACGACTGTTATGGAGAAGGTTTTCCAAGGTGCTGTGGCTGCTAACCTCTTTGCTGAAACAGACATTAAAGTCCGCGCGCATGCTTACCAACAGCATATGAATGGTGCAGGGCTTAATGGCTTTATCCACGTTTCATCGCGGATTTTAAGCGGTCGTAATACCGAGCAGAAAACACAACTGACTCAAGCAGTGCTTAATGAGCTTAAAACACTCGGTTTGGAAGACCTTTCGATTACCGTCGAAGTACTGGATATAGATCGCGATAGCTACGCGAAACATATCGGTTAAGAATACCAATCCAATAAAAAAGGCGCTGCAGATAACTACAGCGCCTTTTTACAAAGACTCATATGTCTTACAAAAGCAGCCTATTTACGCTTTGGCTTTTTCACTTTTAAACCTTTCTGTTTGCCTTTCAACTTAGGCTTAGACGTAGCCTTACGCTTTTTAGACTTCTTACTCTTACCCCCGCTTGGGCCAGAAAATTCCATCAATTCGCGTTCTGCAGAAGATAATTCCTTACCGCGAGAAGGCTGAGCTTTAGCCGCCATACGTTTCTTCGGACCACCTTCACCGCTTGGCGCAGGCTTTTTACGCGATTTACGCAGAGCATCACGCTTAGAACCTTTCTTCGGCTTACTGCGTTCTTCATCCTTAGCAGGACGATGACCCCACTCGTGCTTATGACCTGGCAGCTTTTTATCGCCTTTAGAAGACGGACCGCCGATCTTGCCTTCAGCTAACAGCTGACGCGTGGTTTTCTTTTTCTTAACGGGCTGATGGTCGATTAGTTCAAAATCGATCTTACGTTCATCCAGATCCACACGCGCGACTTTAACGCGTAAACGATCGCCCAACTTGAACACTTTACGGGTGCGCTCACCCACTAAGCGCTGCTTAGCTTGGTCAAATACGTAGTAATCACCCGGCAAACCAGTGATATGCACGAGGCCTTCAACAAACAGCTCATCAAGCTCGACAAAGACACCAAAGCCAGTAACGGCAGCAATAACGCCTTCGTACTCATCACCCACATGCTCCTGCATGTATTCACACTTAAGCCACGCCACAACATCACGAGTCGCATCATCTGAGCGACGTTCTGTCATAGAACAATGCTCGCCCAATTGCAGCAGCTGCTCCATGCTGTAGTTGCATGCAAAATCTGCATTTTGAGCAAAATCATCAGGGCGCTTAATCGCTTTATCCTGACTTTCTGAGTGAATACGGGCACGAATTAAACGGTGCACCAATAGATCTGGGTAACGACGAATTGGCGAGGTAAAGTGCGTGTACGCAGGGTACGCCAAACCAAAGTGACCTTGGTTTTCAGGGCTGTAAACCGCTTGCTGCATGGAACGTAGCATCATGGTCTGAATCAGATGACGATCCGGACGCTCTTCGATGATCTCTGCCAGCTCTTGGTAATGAATCGGCTCAGGTGTATCGCCACCGCCAAGGTTAAGACCTAGCTCACCCAAATAAGCACGTAGGTTCTGCAGTTTCTGCTCTTTAGGGCCTTCGTGAACACGATAGATCGCTGGCACTTTCAGCTTGTTCAGGAAGCGCGCCGTCGCAACGTTCGCACACAACATGCACTCTTCGATTAGCTTATGCGCATCGTTACGATAAACCGGAACGATCTGGTCGATCTTACGATCTTCGCCAAAGATCATCCGTGTTTCAGTAGTATCGAAATCGATCGCACCACGGATTTCACGGGCTTTGCGCAGAGCAAAGTACAGACCATACAAATCTTCTAGATGAGGAACCACATCGGCATACTCCGCACGCAATGCTTTTGATTCTTCCTCTTCTGGCTGCATCAGCATCTTGCCAACCTTAGTGTAGGTTAGACGCGCATGAGAGCTGATTACCGCCTCATAGAACTGATAACCGGATAGATTGCCTGACTCACTGATCGTCATCTCACAGACCATCGCCAAGCGATCTACCTTAGGGTTTAACGAGCACAAGCCGTTTGATAGCAGCTCTGGCAGCATCGGTACAACAAACTCAGGGAAGTAAGTTGAGTTCGCACGCTGATAAGCTTCTTTGTCTAGTTCAGAATCAGGTCGCACATACCAAGATACATCCGCAATCGCGACCCACAAACGCCAGCCACCAGACTTTTTGCGCTCAGCATAAACAGCATCATCAAAGTCTTTAGCGTCTTCGCCATCAATAGTAACCAGTGGAAGATCACGCAGATCAACACGATTAGCCTTGGCACTCTCTTCAACTTCAGCAGTCAGCTCACCGATCTCTTGGCGAACCGCTTCTGGCCACTCGTGCGGGATCTCATAGTTATGGATCGCAACCGTGATCTCCATGCCCGGTGCCATATGGTCACCTAGCACTTCGGTCACTTTTGCTTGTGGCAATTGACGCTTGCTTGGCTGATTGATCAGCTCAGCAACAACCAACTGACCATCTTTGTACGTTAACGGTGTTTCAGCCTCAGGATCAGGAACAATCATGATCTCCTGGGTGATACGCTGATTTTCAGGACGAAGATAACCAAAACCATCCCGACCACTAAAACGCCCTACCAATTTACGGGTATTACGCTCCAGTACATCAACAATCTTACCTTCACGACGACCTTTAAAATCGACGTTGGTCTCTTGCACTAAAACTCGATCGCCATCGAATACTTGGCGCATTTGGCGAGGGCTTAGCTTGAGATCATCGCCACCCTCTTCTGGCTTAACAAAGCCATAACCATCTCGATGACCAATAACACGGCCTTTGATCAGCGACATCTTATCCATCAACGCAAATTCATTGCGGCGATTACTCATCAACTGACCATCACGACACATCGCCTTCAATCGGAAGAAGACCGCATCACGACTCTCTGGATCCCAGACACCTAAACCTTCGCACAGCTGTGCATGCCCAATCGGCGCGCCCCACTCCTGCATGTACTGCAGAATGTAATCGCGACTGGGTACCGGGTTGGAATACTTCTCCGCTTCCGCTGCGGCTTTAGGGTCATTTTTAGTCCAATCTTTACTCATAGAGCTCTCAAAAACGAAATGGCTAGGGCATTTATCTAACTAGCATAACACGCCGAAGGCTTTCTTTTAGAATAGCACCGCTTAAAGCGATGATTTACAGGCATTTTAAACGAAAAGAGCCGGCAAATGCCGGCTCTTGTCAAACTTAAGGGCGATCATCGACCTCGGTCTCTTTCTCCTCAGGAGGGAGAAGATCCTCTTTACAGATGTTCATCGCAATCAGGACGTTAGCCGCCACATAGATGGAGGAGTATGTACCAATAAATACACCCACCAACAATGCTGTCGCGAATCCGTGAATCATTTCACCACCGAAAATACTTAGCGCCAACAATACCAACAATGTGGTTAAAGAGGTCACCAAGGTACGGCCCAAGGTTTGCGTCAAAGAGATGTTCATTACCTCTAACGGCGTACCTTTACGCACTTTACGGAAGTTTTCACGAATACGGTCAGACACTACGATGGTATCGTTCAACGAGTAACCGATTACCGCCAATACTGCTGCCAGTACCGTTAGGTCAAAGTCCAACTTAAACAGGGCAAAGAAACCAAGCACGATCAATACGTCATGTGCCAAGGCCGCTACTGCACCTACAGAGAACTTAATCTGGAAACGGAACGCTACGTAAACCATGATCATGAACAATGCTAACAGCATGCCAAGACCACCTTGCTCACGTAGCTCTTCACCTACCTGCGCACCTACGAACTCGTTACGGCGCAAGTTAAGCTGTTGTGATTCGCCCGCCTGCAATGCAGAAAGAACTTTATCACCCAGCTGAGGGTCATGATCCTGACCTAAACGGATAAGAATATCGGTTGGCGAACCAAAGGTTTGCACTACAGCATCTTCAAAACCTACATCTTTTAACTGACCACGGATCTTGTTTAGATCGGCTGGCTGTTCGTAGCCAATCTCAACCAAACTACCGCCGGTAAAGTCCAAACCGAACTTCAAACCGTTAACAGCTAAAGCACCAATAGAGACTATCAGTAAGATCACAGAGCAAGCTGCAGCGATCTTACGGAAGCCCATGAAGTTATATATCTTTTGTGTAGACATCACAGCTTCCTCAGATTGATAGTTTGCTAACTTGGCGGCCGCCGTAAGTTAAGTTAACCAGTGCACGCGTTACAAGAATCGC
Organism: Neptuniibacter sp. QD37_11; assembly: GCF_047778105.1. Taxonomy (NCBI): domain Bacteria; kingdom Pseudomonadati; phylum Pseudomonadota; class Gammaproteobacteria; order Oceanospirillales; family Oceanospirillaceae; genus Neptuniibacter; species Neptuniibacter sp. QD37_11. Next base: position 3,137,559 of record NZ_CP180552.1, read on the forward strand.
CGTGAACATAGAGGTCAAAATACCTACAGATAGCGTGATCGCGAAGCCTTTAACTGGCCCCGTACCCATCGCAAACAGAATAACTGCCGCAAGAAGCGTTGTGATGTTGGCATCAAAGATGGTTGTAGTCGCGCCTTTGAAACCAGCGTTAATCGCTGATTGCGGTGGCAGACCATTTTTAAGCTCTTCTTTGATACGCGAGAAGATCAGTACGTTCGCATCCACGGCCATACCAACCGTCAATACGATACCGGCAATACCCGGAAGCGTTAGCGTTGCCGAAAGCATCGACATCACTGCAACCAATAGCATCAGGTTCAAGGTCAGAGCGATATTCGCCAGTAGACCAAACACGCGGTAGTACAGAATCATGAACAGCAATACTAAGGCTAGACCGATCTGAACCGACATCACACCGGTTTCGATGTTCTGCGCACCCAAGCTCGGACCTACTGTACGCTCCTCTACAAAGTAGATTGGCGCAGCTAGTGCACCGGCACGTAGCAATAGCGCTAGCTCAGAAGATTCGCCTGCTCCGTCCAAACCTGTGATTCGGAAAGAGTTACCCAATACCGCCTGAATTGTCGCAAGAGAGATAATGTTCTTCTCGGTGTAACGTACTTTTTCCGTTACCTGAACACCATCAACCGTCTTAGTCACAGTACGCTCTTTATCTTCAACAAACAGTACGGCCATGCGGCGCTGTACAGCGTTCTTAGTGGTACGAGCCATTAGCTCACCACCTTTAGAATCAAGCGAGATGTTTACCTGCGGCTGACCGTTTTCATCAAAAGAAGCTTGTGCGTTAGATACGTTATCACCTTTGATGATGACATCTTTCTCTAAGGTAGCTTTACGGCCTAACTCACTACGGAACTCGTAAACTTCAGTACGTGCAGAGCTCGCACCAGGTTTAGCTTCCAAACGGAATTCAAGCGTTGCTGTCTTACCGATAATTTTCTTCGCTGCCGCAGTATCTTGGATACCCGGTAGCTGAACTACGATACGGTTACGACCTTGACGCTGAACTAGCGGCTCAGCTACACCCAGTTCGTTTACACGGTTACGAAGTGTTGTCAGGTTCTGCTTGATCGCATAAGTTTCGATATCACGAACAGCTTGTTCAGTCAGATTTACTTCAACATAAAAATCACCATCGCGATCATCTGCAGTGACTAAGAACTCAGTATATTCCTGACGTAGAAGGTTAACCGCTGCATCACGAGACTCTAGCTTGGTAAATTTAATTGCCAAGGCACCGTTTTCACGGGTTTCTAGCTTACGGTAACGAAGCTTCTCTTCACGCAGACGACCTTTGATCTCAGACGCATAGTTTTCTAGCTTCTGAGTCACCGCTTTTGGCAGATCAACTTCAAGCAAGAAGTGAACACCACCACGTAGGTCAAGACCAAGCTTCATAGGGCCTGCGCCCATAGAAGAAAGCCACTCTGGCGTTGTAGGCGCCAAGTTAAGCGCTACGATGTAATCATCACCCACTACACGGGTAATAATATCTTTCGCTTTAAGCTGGGAATCGCCATCAGGGAAACGGATAAGGCCGGCTTTTCTCTCAAGCTCGGTTTCCTTAACAGATACACCTTCACGCTCCAGCGCAGCAGTAACTTTTTCGATTAGCGGCTGATCCACTTCAAATACATCACGTGTACCAGTTAGCTGAATCGCATAATCATCGGGATACAAGTTAGGTGCAGCGTATAAACCACCGAACACTAACACAAACAAAATAAGGAGATTTTTCCAGAGGGGGTATCGATTGAGCATAGCGCCCTATTCCCTGATAGAAACAGAAACGCCACTACTAGATGTAGTGGCGTCTGTGAATTAGCTTAGATGCTCTTAAGAGTGCCTTTTGGCAGAGCTGCTGATACGTGAGTTTTTTGGAAAGTCAGTTCAGTACCTTCGCTCACTTCTAGAACAATGTAGTCGTCGTTTAGGTTAACTACTTTACCCAGAATACCACCTGCAGTGATCACTTCATCACCTTTGCTAAGGCCACCTAGAAGCTCTTTGTGCTCTTTAGCGCGTTTAGCCTGTGGACGCCACATGAAGAAGTAGAAGATCAGACCAAAGCCAACCAAGAAGATCATGTTGAACATACCAGAATCCATTGGGGCACCGGCAGCACCTTCAGCATAAGCTGGGGAGATAAAGAAGCTCATTTAGCTACTCCTAAAAATAATGTAAAAATTCTTGTCGTTATAAAAGCACTAACAACTTATATGGAGTCAATTGCGGGCGTTTCAAGGCCACGCTTACGATAAAATTCGTCCACAAAGTCGCTCAATTTACCCTGTTCGATAGCTTGACGCAATCCAGCCATTAGCTGCTGATAATAATGCAGGTTATGAATGGTATTTAACTGCGCGCCTAAGATCTCTTTACACTTATCCAAGTGGTGCAAATATGCACGGCTAAAGTTCTGGCAAGTGTAGCAATCACAGTTCTCATCAAGCGGACGCGTATCGGTTTTATTTACCGCATTACGGATCTTAACCACACCCGTATCAGTAAATAGGAAGCCGTTTCGCGCGTTACGAGTAGGCATTACACAGTCGAACATATCAACACCACGGCGAACCGCTTCAACGATATCTTCTGGTTTACCTACGCCCATCAAGTAACGTGGTTTCTCGGCCGGCATTTTGTAAGCAAGATGATCCAGCACTTTCACCATCTCATCTTTAGGCTCACCTACTGATAGACCGCCAATGGCATAGCCATCAAAACCGATCTCTTCCAAACCTTTCATCGATTCATCACGTAGGTGCGGGTACATGCCGCCCTGAACGATACCAAACAGCGCGGCGGGGTTATCGCCGTGCGCATCTTTAGAACGCTTAGCCCAACGCATAGACAAGCGCATAGACTCAGCCGCTTCGGTTTCTGTTGCTGGGTAAGGTGTACATTCATCGAAGATCATTACGATGTCAGAACCCAACTCGCGCTGAACCTGCATCGACTCTTCTGGGCCCATAAATACTTTGCTGCCGTTTACAGGGGACTGGAAAGTCACACCCTCTTCGGTGATCTTACGCATTTTACCCAAGCTGAATACCTGGAAACCACCTGAGTCGGTTAGGATCGGGCCTTTCCACTGCATAAAGTCATGCAAATCACCGTGCTGCTTAACAATCTCGGTACCCGGGCGTAGCATCAGGTGGAAGGTATTACCCAAAATAATCTGTGCGCCTGTCGCTTCGATATCGCGCGGCGTCATACCTTTAACTGTGCCGTAAGTACCTACCGGCATAAAGGCTGGCGTTTCAACCGTACCACGTGGGAACTGCAAGCGACCGCGACGGGCTTTGCCATCTTCAGCCAGCTTATCAAACTGCATAAAACATTCTCTGCTCATTTAACTCTTACCTCTAATTTACGCAGTTAAATCACTGACCACTTTTACGTGTTAAATACATGGCATCGCCATAACTAAAGAAACGGTATTTCTGCTCAACCGCCTCTTTATAGGCCTTCATCATGTTGTCGTAGCCGGAGAACGCGCTCACAAGCATCAACAAGGTCGATTCTGGCAGGTGGAAATTGGTGATCATCGCATCCACAGATTTGAATTCGTAACCTGGGAAGATAAAGATATCGCTATCACCAAATAATGGTTCGATTTCACCATTACGGCTCGCGCTCTCCAAGCTGCGCACACTGGTTGTCCCTACCGCAATCACACGACCGCCTTCGGCACGAGTTTGCTTAACCAGCTCACAAACCTCTTCGCTCACTTCGATATACTCGGAGTGCATTACATGCTCATCGATATTATCGACTTTAACCGGCTGAAACGTACCCGCGCCTACGTGCAAAGTCACAAATGCACGTTTAACACCTTTTTCATCCAGCTTAGCCAGCAGGGCATCATCAAAATGCAGACCCGCTGTAGGTGCAGCTACCGCACCCGGCTTTTTGTTATAAACCGTTTGGTAACGCTCACGATCTTCTAACTGATCTTCACGTTTCATATACGGTGGTAGCGGCATATGACCATGCTGCTCAAGCGCCTGAACCAAACCGCCTTCAATCAAAAATTTAAGCTCAAAGAGGTTCTCGTGACGAGCAACCATCTCAGCTTCAATACCACCTTCAAGAATCAGCTTAGTACCCGGCTTAGGCGAACGACTGGAACGTACATGGGTTAAGGCACGCTTATCGTCTAAAACACGCTCAACCAACACCTCGACTTTACCGCCAGACTCTTTAGTACCAAATAAACGAGCTGGGATAACACGGGTGTCATTGAAGATCATCAGATCACCCGGCTGGATCAACTCAAGCACATCGGTAAACTGACCGTGATTGAGTTCACCAGAATCGCCATTCACAGACAACAAACGGCTAGCGCTACGCTGTTCTAGAGGAAAACTCGCAATGAGTTCCTCTGGAAGCTCAAAATGAAAATCTTTAACCTGCATTCAGGGAATTCTTCTATATCAACATCAAAGGGACTTAAGGGCGCGCATTGTACCGGAAAGGAGATTTTTTTTCAGGTTTTCAAAAGTATTGATTGACGCAAGCGTCCAGATTTCTATAATACGCCTCTCTTAAGTGCCAGCGTGATGAAATTGGTAGACATGAGGGATTCAAAATCCCTTGCCTTCACGGGCGTGCCGGTTCGAGTCCGGCCGCTGGTACCATCGAGTTCTTAAAGAAAAGGCCCGCTCATTGAGCGGGCCTTTTCTTTTTTTGGCTGAGTCAGAAAAAGGGCTTTGGCCCCATTAATTCTTAGCAATTAAGCTCTCGTAGATACCAATTTTTTCTGCTTCTAGCGCGACAAAATGACAACTATAAAAAACTATGCAACAAGCTCCTTAAATTCGCTAGTTACATGTACCGCAAACAAATCCTCATCCCGTCGCGCTTCCTTAATTAACTTCGGGTCCAATTGTAAAGCCCGCCGAAGATCACAAACAATCTCATCCAGTGCATATTCAAGCTGAGTTTTGTAACAAGCACGATTATAAAAATGAATTGCCCTTGGCTCATCACTTCCTAATTCTATTGCTCTATCTAAATATCTTAGTGCTTCCTCTATTTTATGATCTTTTCTAAGAATATAAGCTTTCCACGCTAGAGCAACTGGCTCTTCCCTCAGTTCCAATGCCTCATCTACCCACTTATTTGCGCCTGTAAAGTCTCCCATATCAACACTGGTAGAACACTTTAGGATTAGCATTTCACGCTTCGTTTCTTTATCAAGTTCCTGCATTTTTTTTCTTAGTTCTGCAGCAACTGTTGCATCAATTTCCCTCTCCACCTTTTGTAGCTTCAACTTCACTAAATTTTCAAATGACTCTGCATTCTGAAAATCCAACGGTGAATACAACTTTTCATGATGACGTGTGATCAGCACATATAAAACACACAAGGAAAACACCGGGTAAACAACATTAAAAATCAATAAAACTGATAGATGCCAACCGTCGAAGGTTTGTAGCGAAAAGGCTAAAGTAGATATGCCATACACACTAACTAGGAGCAATCCAATAATACCCAAAGGATTTTTTACAAAGTGCGCAGTACTTTTAAACAAATGGTTACTCATTATAAAGCTCTGTTATTGTGAACTCTGATATCTGATTACTATTACACAGCATCGAATAAAAGTAATAAAAGCAATAAAAGCAATAAAAGCAATAAAAGCAATAAAAGAGATCAGAGCCCTTTTATCTCTTTAGGTTCACTAGGAACAACCTGAAAATCTAACGGGGCTAATTCAAAACTAGCTAGATGATCTCCCTCTCCCTTTCCATCAAGCTCCTTTTGCAGCTTTTTATTAGACAGGTGCGTTAAAGCAGCCAATACATATACAAACACCTGAAAGCCTGCCGCATAAAAAAGAGCATATTCGATTGAAAGTTCTTTGAAAAAAATAAATACAAATGTCGTATAGAAAACGACTGATGAAGACCAAAGAGCCACTATGAATTCAAATAGCAATTCATCCTTATTCTTTTCTTCCGTGGAGCTGTAAGTTTTGGAAGGCTCTCCGTTCAACCTATCTTTCAAATTTACAGAGCGAACATGGATAGAAGCTACAAATAGGTTTAACCATACTATAGGCAAAGAAATACCCATCGACAAGATCACAAGCTTGAGCACATCTAAACTCTTAAAAAGCTCTGGATCAAAGTAAAAAATCGACAATACACCAGGCGCAATCCCCCCTGTAAAAACAAGTATGCTAATAAAAGCCTGCCTAGTAGTGATATTCTTAACTTCGTTAAACATCTGAATTCCTTTTCTAATCAGAGAGGTAATTCTGTATATCACAACCACGCAGCCTGACCAATCAATTAAAGGCAATTAAAGGGGCCTGAGTCCTTTTTCTAACCACTAGCAGCGAAGAGAATTAAAGGGGGCAGAGCCCTTTAATCTATGCAAAAGAGCTCTTTTATCCAAGTAATCCCTGTCTCCACTCGGTCGACTTGAACGCAGCCCTTTCTTTATGCGTAAATGACACTCCCAGATGAAAAGGACCTTCTATGAAAGACTTAGATAATACTAAAAAAATTGCCGTTTTAATTGATGCTGAAAATGCCCAGCACTCAGTACTTGGAGCTGTATTGAGTGAACTTTCAAAACACGGCCACATACTTGTTAAAAAGGCCTACGGTGATTGGAGTTCAAACTATCTAAGTAATTGGAAAGCCCCACTTAATGAGCTGGCGATATCCCCTGTTCAGCAATTCTCTTACACTTCAGGTAAAAACTCGTCAGATGCTGCCATGATAATTGATGCAATGGATCTGCTTTACTCGGATAAATTTGACGCTTTTGCGTTAGTAACCAGTGATAGTGACTTTACAAAACTTGCTGCTCGATTGAGAGAATCTGAAATATATGTATTTGGGGTTGGTGAAGCTAAGACTCCAATCGCATTCCGCAATGCATGCGATGATTTCATTCAGACTGAAGTTCTCCGAGATGTAGATCAATCTTCAGAAGAACAACAGAATATTTCAGAAAATTCTGCAACGGCTAAAACTAGGCAAGAATTGTGTTGTGATACGCGATTACTCAACCTACTACGAAATTCTATACGTGAATATGCTGATGACGACGGCTGGGCTCGACTATCCGTCTGTGGAGGTTTAATAAAACGTCAGCACCCTGATTTTGACCCTCGAACATATGGGTACTCCACTCTCACAAAACTCATCGAAGCGACTGAATTGTTTGATGTTGATAAAAAACCTTCCGGAAAAACGCATCTACATGTTGTTTATGTCAAAGACCTAAAGGGGTAAGCTTTAAAAACTCCTTTATTAAAAAAGCCTGCTTAGAGAGCAGGCCTTTTCTTTTCCTAATCACTAGCAGCAAAGCGTTCTAGCCACTAACCTCTAGCTCCTTCCGTACCTTCTTCCCCCGCCACCCAATAAACAACCCAGAAGATACGATCAACGCCGAACCAATCAACATGGACGTGGTGAACTCTTCACCAAAGAACAGCAGTCCCAGCGAGCAGCCAAACAGTAAGCGGGTATATCTAAACGGCGTCACCGCCGATACTTCGCCAGTACGCATTGCCTTCATTAAACAGGAATAGGCTATGACACCGGCTACCGTAGCTATCACAATCGACAACAGTTCGGACAGCGATGGCAAACGATAAACCTCGCCTGCCCAGCTTGAATAGAGAAGCCCAGAGATCAGGACTGAGAGAAAGCCATAAAAGCCGAGCCTTGCGGTACCTATAGTTGGTGGAGCCATGCGGCTTGCGAGATCCCTACCGGCAAAACCGATCATGCCTATTACTGCCAACAAAGAGAGCTGAGAGAAACCATCAGCGCCTGGCTGTACGATTAAGATAACACCCAATAACCCAATAAATATGGCTAACCACCTAACAGGACTGACTTTTTCCCCCAGAAACAGCACAGCGCCCGTCACAACTACAAGCGGAGTGGCTTGCAGTATCACAGTGGCAGTAGATAGCGGAATAAAGGCGATTGCGAGTACGTAAAATAGTCGCCCGATTACTTCAAAAACAATGCGAATACGCATAGGCAACGACAGAACATCTTTGATAAACAAAGGCTCACTGTTGAGTTTAAGCATGACAGCAAATAGGAACATGCCACCCAAACCAAACAGGACTAATACTTCCCCGACAGGCAGGGTTTGCGAGACATCCTTAACCAGCGCATCTTCAATCGCAAACGCAGCCATGGCAGCAATCATCCACAGGCTTCCGACTAGATTATCTTTACTGCTTGTACCCGTTGAGTGCGCCACGTGATCTCTTCGTTCCGATAGTTAGGTTGATTTAACGACCTACCATCCTACCTATCTCCTCTTAATCCCCAAGGCACAGCCAATAGAATATGCATAGTTACAGATCAGCAGAAAGCGGTAGAAAGCGGTAGAAAGCGGTAGAAAGCGGTAGAAAGCGGTAGAAAGCGGTAGAAAGCGGTAGAAAGCGGTAGAAAGCGGTAGAAAGCGGTAGAAAGCGGTAGAAAGCGGTAGAAAGCGGTAGAAAGCGGTAGAAAGCGGTAGAAAGCGGTAGAAAGCGGTAGAAAGCGGGATGGTGCCTTCTTTTTAATGAAAGAGGAAGAAGCCAAACAAAAAAGGCCTGCTCATTGAGCAGGCCTTTCTTTTTCTAGCCACTAGCAGCGAAGCGATCTAGCTACTAGTCACTGAGTGCAATCAAACACCGTTAATCAGTAAGTGTACGCCGATACTTGCCACATAACCGAGGGCAATCGCTGGCGTCCATTTAAGGTGAGATGCGAAGGTATATACGCCACGCGCTGTACCTAGTAGTGCAACACCTGCAGCAGAACCAATTGCAAGCATACTACCGCCCACACCCGCTGTTAGGGTTACAAGCTGCCACTGGCCTAGCGACATCGCAGGGTCCATGGTTAATACCGCAAACATCACCGGAATGTTATCTACAATCGCAGAGAGCACACCTACCAAACCATTCGCCCATGTTGGGCCAAGGTCGTTGTACATAAGCTCAGAAACGATCGCCATGTAACCAAACTGGCTCAAGCCAGCTACACACAAGATTACGCCGTAGAAGAACAGTAAAGTATCCCATTCGGCACGTGATACACGCTCCATCACGTCGAATTCTTTAACTTCTTCACGTTTCTCAGTCATATCTTCAAACAGCTCTACAGCACCCACTGTTTCACCGTTTTCATCAACAACCGGTGCAGCACTGAACATTAGGTATGCGCCGGAGTTACCGATATTGTCGAAGTAGTTAGCGGCATCGTAAGACTTACCGCCCATTGGGTTATCACGATACTTGTTTTGATAATGCTGACGTACGCCTGCACCTGATTCGTCTTCTAGGACAGCATCAGCCAAGGTTGGACGCTGCTCTTTATAGAAGCCTTTCCAGTGGTTTTTCGTGCCGATCATCTCTTCAGCTTTGATACCCGTTAGCTCTTCTAGTGCAGTATTCCAATGGGTAACGTTTTTCTCTTTATCGATCATAAACGCTGGATATGGCTGATCATTTAGATGCTCGCCAATATCCTTACCGTATGCCTGTAGAACGCTCAATGGGTTCTGATGTGCATCACTACGACCACCAAAGATTGAGTCAGCCATTACCGTGCGACCTTCAACCCTCTTCAGGTAGAACGAGTACAGACCTAGGTAACCTAGACCAAACATCATGCCAGCCGCAGGTGGTAGGTGTAGGAAGCTGTGGAAGCTTACTGCAGTTACGATAGTCGCTAGGAATAGCACCATCATCACTTTAGCACCACGTTTCATGAAGGACTTTTCCTGAGACGCTTCTGGGATCTCATTAGGAATCGCGAAGTTCATGATAATGGCAGGCACAAACCAGTTAACTAGCGATGGGATAAACAGCGGTAGGAACTCTAGAAACTCTACTTTGCCCTTCTGCCAAACCATCAGTGTTGTGATATCGCCGAATGGGGAGAATGCACCACCCGCGTTTGCCGCAACGACTACGTTGATACATGCAATCGATACAAAACGGATATTCGAACCACCTACAGCCATTACAACCGCACCCATCAGAAGTGCTGTAGTTAGGTTGTCGGCGATTGGAGAGATTACAAAGGAAAGTCCACCTGTAACCCAGAAAACCTTACGCAAAGAGTAACCACGGGATACTAGGTAAGCACGCAGCGCTTGGAATACGTTACGATCTTCCAGTGCATTAATGTAGGTCATCGCTACTAGTAAGAACAGGAATAGCTCTGCGTATTCGATAATCGCATGTTTAATCGCATGGTGTGCCTGCTCTGTGGCACCAATTTCCTTAAATGCTAGCGCTACTAGAATCCAGATCAGACCCGCAGCCACCAGAACCGGCTTACTTTTAAGCAGATGAATATTATTTTCCAACGGAACCAGTGAGTAAGCCAAAATAAAGATGGCGATACTTAGATAGCCATAGAAAGAAGCGCTCAGTTCCGGAACGTTAGCGGTCGCTCCGCCTGTTTCTGCAAAAGCAGTAAGAGGAAGCAGTAAGAGACCAACAACAGCCAACACAAAGCGTAAGCTTGCGCTGTTGATCTGTGGAAAAAACATCGACAGGTTCATGGTCAGAATCCGATTTTAAAATTGTTGTGTCTGGATCAGGTTACGGGTTTCAAAATACCCGCCGAAATCACATAAGAATTGACAATTCTTATGCAATTTCTGCCTAGCAACTTGCAGGGCTTGACCCATCGTCACGAGAAAGAGCGTCAAAAAATGACCAAATTCGAGTAGACCAACGTTAAGTCCAACCAGCTACTAGCATGGCGTGTATTCATGCCTATGCTAAAAATGCTGCAATGCACACATTTTTGAGCGGGGCTAGGGTAACGCTTTAAGACAAAAGTAAATACTGGTCTTTAGAGCAATAAAGCACCACCTTTTGAGTAAAGGAGTCCGGTAAAAAGACAAGGGGTCTGAGGTACTTGTAGGAAATTTACTCACTGCTGCGCTTTTTTACGTGGCATAGCGCCAAAAAGGGACACAAAAGCTAAGGACACTCAGTGAGTTTGAAATATGCCATCTTCTATTAACTGGCGAGTAAGATCTTCTTCTACTGCTTTATCCAGCCCTAAATGAGAAATGCCTCCCATCGCTCGTATTTCTTCAATACTAACTTCAATAACCTGAACCTCTTCATTAGCTTCGTCTCGAAGGCTGTCTAGGTCGTCCGAAAGGTTTTTAGTTTTATTGGTCATTGCGAGACTCTCATCCTTGTGCTTAAAAATACAATGTATCAGAAACAGTTTTAGTATTTTGGTTAAAAAAACGATAAGTTATCTTTTTTGATGCAGTAAAAACTGGCTTAGATACAAGGCTTTTGTATAAGGACCACAAGGAGGAGATCTGTTTTATCGACCTTTTTAATAGGAAGAAAGAGACTACTGCGAGACTTGTGCGCCACAATAGAGCTTGCGAACTTTATTCAGAAACCTGACACGCTGAGTATTGTTCGAGAACTCGGTCGCGACCACTTCGCCATTCACGACGCGGATAAGTGAAAAACAATCCTTCAGCTCTAAATGCTTTTTGCCTTGGCCCGCCGCATAGACACCACGAAGAAAGAAACCACTACTCGATTGCTGACCTTCAGTCACAATCTTGTCGTACACAGCTTTAAAAATTGAGGGATTAATCACAGAACCCATAAGCCTCTCCTTCTATCTTTCTTCAGCGTGTTTTAAAAAGTCGTAGATATCTTTGTGCTGCTTCGCCAACCAATCACTATTGGATGAGCTACTGTTGGACAGCTTTTCCGCAAGGTGCAGAAGTGTTTTGTACGATTCACGATCTTTGATTGAGTGCATAACTTCCTCTCCTCCAGTAAGAAAAGACTTAGCTGTTTATGCTCTTTGTGACTACAGCAGTGTTGCTGATTCTATTGGTGCTTAAGGTGGGAGAAGTTCTACCTGCCTGAGAGCGAGCAGGTAGAACTGTTCAGCAATGTTAATGGTGAGGTCGTCCATTGCCTATCACTTATGAGCGGGATCTAGATTATCAATAATGATAATGATTCGCAATAGCGTTTTATATTTTTTAGCAATAAATTTTTGTTCGACAGAAATACTTGTTGGCAGTGTTGTTACAGGTGTCCCGTTTTCACATAGATTAATGCGCCATCGTCCTTGGTATAAGGATGATGCTCACTCAAATGAGGACTACGCAACCAAGAACCTTTTGGGTAGATACCATGCTCATCGTAGAACGTGCCTTCAAGTACCAGTATCTCTTCGCCGCCAAAATGACGATGGGGATTAAACTGCGTATTCGGCGCCCACTTCACCAAGGCGACATGCTCGCCCTCAAATTCATGCAACGGCATAACGGTTAAACCATCGACCAAGCCTTGGAGCCAAGGCTCCTTAGTAGTATCAATCGCCTTTTGTTCTTTATCGGTTTCGTTAAACTGCTGCAGCTTTACAAAGATGATCGCACCCTCTTTGCCGACCCTCGGGGTGTGAGAGGTACCAATAGGGTTACGAACATAACTCCCTTGGGGATAATCTTGGTGTTCGTCAGAAAACACACCCTCAAGCACGAAGAACTCTTCCCCACCGCTGTGAATATGCGGTGAGAACTCACTAAAAGGTGCATAGCGGACAATCGAGGTCGCCCGTGCCGATTCATCACCAATACGGTCCAGCATCATGCGCTCTACACCCGCCATGGGTGAATCAACCCAATGGTAATCTTCGGGACGAATAATTACGCGTTGTTCAAAATCTGCATTGATTCGTGTGACCATCTGACTTACTACTCTTTTTATATATCTAGCACCAGTGAATCACCGAAGCTACGTGATACACAGGGGCAAATCTGTTTTTGAACTTGCTGTTCGTTCTGGGTGAGGCATTGATCTCTATGATCAGGCTCTCCATCAAGCACAGTGACCGCACAGCTTTTACACACGCCACTTTTACAGCTATTGGGAATATCAATTCCACTTCCAATAATAGCGTCTAGCAAAGTTTGTTCTGCAGATACTTCGACTACTTTGCCACTTCGTGCGAGTTCTAGTGATATAGAGCTATCATGCGCTTGTTTGCTTGCACCAAACTGTTCAAGTTGGATCTGTTGTGGATCAACCTCTAATAACTGAGCCTGCTGTTTCAAGCCTGTGAGTAACTTCTGAGGACCGCACGCGTAAACCACTGCATCAGGTGCTTTGGCAGATAAAATCTGATGTAGATCTATACGCTCGTTCGCATCTCCCCGATAAAAAAAACCATTACCAACAAACTCCCGCTGTAAACGATCAAAGAACGCCATCTCAAGTTGACTACGACCAGCATAGTGAAGTTCAAATTTCCTGCCTTGATCGCGGAGCTTTTGCGCCATGGCCTTAATGGGAGTAATGCCAATTCCCCCTGCGATGAGGATTGTTGGACGTGTATCTTCATGAAGCTTGAAATAATTTTGCGGTGGCTGGCACTTCAACGTCATACCCAGATTGAAGTATTGATGTACTGCAACGGACCCACCCTGCCCCTGCTCTTCATGCAACACAGCAATTTCGTATATATCTCGTCGTGCTGGGTTAGAACAGATCGAATAATGGCGCGTGGTTAAACTACCATCCTCTAGCTGTACAGGTATTTGCAAATGCGCACCAGCTTCAAATTGAGGCAGTTCCAAACCTTGCGGATGTCGCAGCTCATAAGCGCGCACTCTTGGGGTCAGTTGCCTAATACCTGAAATCGTTAACGTTATAGGGCCATCACCTAACGATTGCGGATATGCGGAGGCCACCAGATCGGACTGAGCCTTAAGGCGAACATTCTCATCGATTACAGGTGCGATAAGCTGCTCCATTTCACTTTCAGTAAAGCGCGGAGTGATATGTTGTGGGCAATTCCAGTCGAATGCTTCTATTTTGATGATAAAGGCACGCTCAATCTCGGCTCTATACCCCGCTACCTCAAGTTTGGCCTGTGTTTCCCAATCATCATCCTTTACCAGCTCGACTCTTCCCATAAGCTTTAAACGACGCTTATTGGGATAATCCATAAAGAAGATAGATACCCTATTGTTGGTACGAAAATTACCAGTACTGACGTATTGACGATTGCCACTAAAATCAGCGAAGCCTAGCGTTGATGCATCTAAAACCTGCATAAAGCCTTTAGGGCCACCTCGATGCTGCACATAGGGCCAACCGGTTTCACCGACACTGGCCATGTAAAAACTATCACGCTCGGCAATAAACTCGGCTTCGTATTCCGACAGCAGATAATTATAATCCTCACCCTCATCCATACGAGCGTAACCAGCACGACTATTCTGCTCTGATTGAACTTGGCGAACAGTCTCAGTGAATGCGATTTGTGCGTATTTATGTGCCATCGTCAAATACCCTTATTTTAGGATTTAGCAGAAAAGAACGGGCCTTTAAGGCCCGCAAAGGCAGACTACTTATGAAGTTTGCTGCAGCTCTACTTTGGGGAAATCTATTTCTACGCGACTCGCTTTACCCAAAATATTGGTTAAAACGTTCATTCCAACATGGGTAATAATTTCGACGATTTCTGCATCGTTGTAGCCGGCATTTCGTACTTCGAGCAGTTCGGCGGTAGTAACAGCACCATTATTCTCTGCTAAGGAGCGTGCGAACTTCACGGCAACAGCCGCTTTGGCATCCTGACTACTGCCGGAACGGTTTGCTTCAATTTCTGAACTAGACAGGCCAGCTTTACGACCAATTGCAGTATGTGCTGATACGCAATATTCACAGGCATTCTGTTCGGCAAGCCCTAGGGCAATACGTTCACGAGTACGAAGATCTAGGCTTCCTTCATTTGCAATCCCATGTAAGCCTAAGAATGCACGTAGTGCCGCTGGAGAATTGGCAAATACCTTAAGAAAGTTTGGCACCATCCCAAGTTGCCCTTCAATCGCGGCATACAGTGCTTGTTGCTCTTCATTTACTTGTTCGTTTGTTACTAAGTTAATGCGGCTCATATCTAATTCCTCAAACTAATGACCAGCCTCTGTATTTGGCCGTTTGGTTAAGTTGTAGGACTAGTTTGACAAGCAACGATAAATTAAAGAATACTCAGAAAAAGCAAATAACTATTACGAAAAATGGAATAATATAACTCGGAGGGCATAAGAAAAGTGGATCAGTTTCATTTGATGAATGTGTTTGTTGCTGTTGCAGAAGAACAAGGATTCGCTGCCGCTAGTCGCCGATTGAATATCTCCCCTCCAGCTGTCACCCGAGCTGTCTCTGCTCTGGAAGAAAAACTCGGTATTAAATTGCTAACCAGAACCACTCGACATGTACGAACCACTGACGCGGGCCAGCGCTATCTCCAAGATGCACAGAGAATTCTTCAAGAGCTAGAAAGAGCAAACGAATCTGCAATAGGTATCAATAGCGAACCCAAAGGTCATTTATCGGTAACAGCGCCTGTTCTGTTTGGACAAAAATATGTCATGCCTAGCATTGCTGAATACCTGAATAACTACCCAGAAACAGAGGTAGATGCCGTATTTCTAGACCGTGTGGTTAACTTGATGGAGGAAGGGTTTGATGTCGGCATACGTATCGGTCATCTTCCTGACTCAAACATGTATGCAAAACGGGTTGGCACGGTGCGTATGCACTGGCTTGCTTCGTCACAATACCTAGAAAAAGCAGGTATTCCACAATCCCCTGAAGATCTGAAGCAACATTCAACTATCATGACCAATAGCAGTAGCATGGTGCAAGATTGGAAATTTGATTACGAAGGAAAGCAACAGAGTTTACGCTTAAAGCCACGATTAACGGTTTCCACCAATCAATCAGCGATCAATGCAGCAAAGCTGCATTTAGGCATTATCCATACTTTGTCGTACCAAGTTGAAGATGAACTAAACCATGGCGAACTTAAAACTGTTCTGGAGAACTATGAACCACCAGCAATGCCTGTACACATAGTTCATAGGGAAGGACGACAAGCCAGTAGCAAGATCAGAAGCTTTATCGATATTCTTGCAAAGACCCTGAATAAGAATAAAACCATCAATTAAGCGTGCACAAACCTTAATCGATGCAGAATTTATAAATTGTTATTACATATGCCACAAAGCACTCTATGTGCAATTGAGCTCCCTACAAAGAGCCATGAATCTACTACCAAATATAGAGACCATTACATTCAAAACTGATTATATAATAAGAGAAGTTTACGTTAGGCAAAGCTGTATAACTGAACTAAAAATTGGATTTTGGCCCCGCCGATAATCTTTCGATCGTCGCAAGGAAGCTAGCCCTCCTTACAAGGAGCTCAGCTTTGACTACGCTATATGATGTAATTAGCAAAGGTACTTCCGATGATAAACACACGTTTCCCCGTATTGCTGTCTTATTCTCATATTGCTTAAACTCTCTGAGATTGAGTGAAGCTCTATGCTGTTTATAAGAAATAACATCTGGCTTGCGTTTTACGTCTTCCTTTTGGCAGGTTTTGCTGCGTTTATTTTCATTCTT
Source organism: Neptuniibacter sp. QD37_11 (assembly GCF_047778105.1). Classification (NCBI taxonomy): domain Bacteria; kingdom Pseudomonadati; phylum Pseudomonadota; class Gammaproteobacteria; order Oceanospirillales; family Oceanospirillaceae; genus Neptuniibacter; species Neptuniibacter sp. QD37_11. The sequence goes on from NZ_CP180552.1 coordinate 3,154,036, forward strand.
ACGAAGACTCACGAGTCTATCCGGGAAGATGTGAGATTAGAGCAAGAAAATCTGACTCGCATCACCTCTAACTCAGTTGAAGCCACTCTCAGGCAATATGAAACGCTGTTAGATATTCTTGGTCAGGAGCTGTTACACGAAGATAAGTATCTGGATCGAGAGAAATCGATTCAGGAGATAGATAAGTTATATATTGCTTCTCACACGACTCATAACTTCTTTCAGATAGATCTTGATGGCAATATCGTTGTTACAAACTCTCTCTCTCAAGATAAACGCGAATCTTCACTTAACCTGCTGAAAAACCCAAAAGCAAAAGAATCATTTAACCTCACCTTAGACAGTAATGCAGCCGTTATTGGACGGACCTATTTTAGTTACTGGGAAAACGCTCTAATCATCCCGATTCGTAAAACAATTAGAGATGCCAACGGCAAACCGCTATTCATCGTGTCTCTCACCATTAATATTGAGAAAGGTCTGCCGTTCTTTTCTAACACTAATGAGCATAGTGCTAATTACAGTGTGTTTATCTATCGAGATCGGGATCGTTATTTCCAAGTAGCACCTAAACGTCTCATCAACAATCCAGCCGTATATGAACATCAGTTTTCTGAAGGCAAAGTCCAAGAAAGCATCGATTATGTCGAAAAAGCCTACAATATCAGCTTTGAAACCATTAAAGAGAAGCAAATCGTTACGACCCATGTCACCGGTAAATTCAACGATGACTCTCAATCGATGATGTCGAATTTCTATATCAAAGAGTTTCAGCTTTGGGTCGGTGTAGAACGAGACACCCAAGTTATTCGACAGAAGTTTTTCCAAGCTGCCACCAATCTATCTTTGGTCTTCTTTTTTGCTTACGCCGTTATTTACTGGCTCTTTAGAGTGATCAGTAATAATGAGAAGAAGAAAGAAGAACTGTTAACTTATAGAGCGACACACGACTTCTTAACCAATCTGCCTAACCGCTATTTTCTGGACAACTACTTTTCAAAGTTAGAAGAGCAAAACAGTTACCACCTACTGTTTGTCGATATGGATAATTTTAAATCAGCCAATGATAACTTCGGCCACGATTATGGCGATCAGGTTCTGATTGAAATCACGAGAAGACTCAAACTAAACACTCAGGATAGAGAATGCCTTGTTGCGAGATACAGCGGTGACGAGTTTGTAGTCGTAGCCTTCAATCTCTCAAGCTTTGAAGCAGAGCGCTTAGCCGAAGATATTTTAGAAGAAATATCTAAGCCCTATCTAATGAGTGGCAATCGTTTAATTTTAAGTGCCAGTATTGGTATATCTCACTGCCCAACCGATGCTAGTTCATTTGAAGAGGTTAAAAGGCTCTCGGACTTTGCCTTGTATGAAGCTAAACATAATAAAAATTGCTACACAGTTTTCCATGAGGAACTAAAGAAGCGCTATCTAGATGACCTCTCACTGGAAACCAAACTTAGGGACGCGATTAAGAATGAGGAAATTTACGTCGTTTTTCAGCCTCAAGTTTCTTCAGAAGGATTATTAAGCGGCCTAGAGTCTCTGGTGCGCTGGCATAGTAAGGAATTTGGCCCTATTCCACCCAACCGCTTCATACCCATCGCAGAAAATTCTGGCCTTATGCCAGAACTTGGACGCTATATCATTCGTAAATCTTTAGATGAGGCTGGAAAATTAACCTCAAGCGATTGCTCAATATCAATTAACGTTTCTATCAAGCAGTTTTTCTCCGATGGCTTTTTTGAGTACTTTTCAGAGCAAGCTGATCAATCCCAAATCAATAAAAGTAGGCTTAAAATCGAGATTACCGAAAGCCTATTTATTCAGGATTTAGATTACGTCCTTGGGATGATAAACCAATTTAAAGCGGAAGGGATATCTGTATCTTTAGATGACTTTGGTACAGGTTACTCATCTTTGAGCTTATTGAAAAACCTACCTATCGATGAGCTAAAAATCGATAAAAGCTTTGTCGATGATATCGTCGAAGACCAAGACGCCAGATTGTTGCTCCAGGGCATCATCGATATAGCCCATAAGATGGGAATAACCATCGTGGCTGAAGGCGTTGAAACATTAGAGCAGAAGCAGATCCTTGACGATCTGGGATGTGAAGTATTTCAGGGTTATTACTTCTACAAGCCGATGCCCATGAAAGAAGCTGCGGAGGAATTTAATTAAGACTCTTGCAGAAACACACCATTCTTACCGCTTTTCTTAACGCGATACATACGTTCATCAGCCACACGCACCAGCGTTTCAAGATCTTGCCCATCCTGAGGGCAGTTTGCCCCCCCAACCGAACAGCTAACCTCTAGGCCTTCAGCAATATGAGCATAGCTCTCATTCATCACATCAAGTAAGCGTTCGGCAAGTCCTGGAGCACAGGTTGCTGTGTCATTACATTGGATAATCATGGCAAATTCATCACCACCTATGCGTGCTACAAAATCTCCTTCTCGTAGCGCAATGCTGAGACGAGAGGCCACTTCCACCAGCACTTTATCGCCGATTTCGTGACCATAGGTATCATTGATCATTTTAAAATCATCTACATCGACAAACAGCACTGTTAAACATTGTTCGCAAGCGGCTGCATTCTGCATGATCTCGTGCCCAGTGGTCATAAAAGCCTTGCGGTTTGGGACACGGGTCAATTCGCAATGATGCGCTTCGTAAGCCATAGCACGCCTTTGCTGCTGCGCTTCTTCTACCTCAGCGGTTGAATTAACCAACGCTTTTTCAACCTCACGCTTTTCTGCAATCAATTGGACGAATCGATTCATAACATCGTGATAATGATAGGCAGCAAGTACCACAAAAGGCATCGCTAACAAACCTATGAGAAGCGCATTAATTAGGTTAGTAATTTGCCTGTTCATATCCCGAGTGACAGCTTCGTGAAAACGGTTATTTTCTTGCTGAAGTAATGCTAACGCAGCCAACGCAGGAGAATCATCAATACGCACTTGTCTATCAATCTGTTGAGTCGGAGCTCCTCTTTCTACCGCCATCTGCGCCACATGAAGATTATCTCGGTACATCTGCAGCGTCTGTTGAATCACTAACAGTGCTTGGCTCTCTTTACTATTAAGATCTAAGGCCGAATAGAGTGAAATAATTTGAGTAGATTTTTCTATGTCACCACGTAAGCGCACAAGCAAACTTTGCTCTTGTCGTAGGACATAGTTTTTAAAATTGTGGATAAAACCACCGTATCCAATGGAACGATGTAACTCAGAAAGGGCCGTTGCACGGCTCTCGGAGGTATAACTATAAGCAGCCCAAGCATCTCTTACCCCCGAGGATAGGAACAAAAGAAGCCCTCCCATCAGCAAAATAACGATGGATAGAGAAACAGCTAGTATCGTAATGCGACGACTAAATCGCTTACGTAATAAACGTCCTTCCATGACGTACAGCACCTATATGGCCGACTAAAAACCGCCAAAAATGTAGGTGTATATAATAGTCTGTTTGTTTAGAGGGTCAAGATATAGCCTATTAGACTTACTGCGAAGCACAATTCTAATAAGCTACTCTGAATTTTGCTGAATTAACAGCTGATTACCGCTACTAGCATCTAGGTTAAGTAGGCTTTATTCCTCGCCTTCAGGTTGTTCTTGCGTACTGTTATTCACTTCCAGGCTATCTACACGTTGATAGCCTCTTGGTAGCTTATTACCTCGTCGGCCTCGCTCACCACGATAGTGTTCAATATCAGCAGGCTTAAGTTTCAAGTGTTGACGGCCAGCATGTACCAGCAAAGTATCTTCTGGAGAGAACACGGCTAAGGCAACCACCAATTCCTCTCGAGCAGAGGCTCTTGCAGATGGGATATTGATAATCTTATTACCTTTACCACGTGCCAGTTGTGGTAGTTCAGACACAGGGAAGACCAGTAAGCGTCCTTCATTTGTCACTGCAGCCAAAAGAGAATCTTCGACTGAACTCATCGTGATTGGCTGTAAGATCTGAGCGTTTTTAGGCAGGGTTAATGCCGCCTTACCGTTTTTAGTTTTGCTGGTCAGATCAGAGATCTTCGCGATAAAGCCATAACCCGCATCAGACGCCATCAAGACTTGATCGTTATCCTTACCTGCAATCGCGGCATCAACCGTGGAACCTTTTGGTAGCGTGATACGCCCAGTTACGGGCTCACCTTGTCCACGTGCTGACGGTAGATTATGGGTCTCGATAGTGAAACTTCGACCCGTGGTATCTAATAGGAGGGTCGGCTGATTAGTGCGGCCCTTACAACTTAACTTAAAGGCATCGCCGGATTTGTAATTGAGGCCCTCGGCATCAATGTCATGACCTTTTGCGGCACGAATCCAGCCCTGCTTAGAGATCACGACGGTTACAGGATCCGAAGACAGAAGATCTTTCTCACTGAATGCCTGCGCTTCTTCACGCTCTACGATTGGTGAGCGGCGGTCATCACCATACTCTTCAGCTGCATCTTGGATCTCTTTTTTGATCAGTTTACGCATCTTAGAATCAGAACCTAGAATACCTTCCAGCTTCTTACGCTCTTCTTCCAGCTCGTTCTGTTCAGACTGGATCTTAAACTCTTCCAGTTTCGCCAAGTGACGAAGTTTAAGGTCTAAAATCGCATCGGCTTGAATCTCAGTCAGTCCAAAGCGTTTAACCAGCTCTGCTTTTGGATCTTCCTCATGACGGATAATCGCAATCACCTCATCAATATTGAGATACGCGACCATCAAACCTTCGAGGATATGTAGGCGATCCAAAACCTTAGCCAAACGGTGGTTTAAGCGCTTGCGCACAATCTCAGTACGCCAGCTCAGCCATTCAACCAAAATCTGGCGAAGGTCTTTAACTTGCGGCTTACCGTCCACACCGATCATATTCATATTCACACGATAAGTGCGTTCAAGATCAGTAGAAGCAAAGAGGTGGGCCATTAACTGCTCGACATCTACACGATTCGAGCGCGGGATAATCACCAAGCGTGTTGGATTTTCGTGATCGGATTCATCACGCAGATCGCTCACCATCGGCAGCTTTTTCTGCTGCATCTGAGCGGCGATCTGTTCCAAAATTTTAGCGCCCGAAACTTGATGCGGCAGTGCCGTGATAACGATTTCGCCCTGCTCTTTCGTGTACACGGCACGCATACGTACCGAGCCACGACCCGTTTCGTAAACCTTCTTCAGCTCTCGACGGGAAGTGATGATCTCCGCATCGGTTGGCATATCGGGGCCAGGAACGATCTCAGTAATCTCGTCCAGATCAGCACGCGGGTTATCTAGCAAGTGAACACAAGCTTGAGCCACTTCACGGAGGTTGTGCGGCAGAATATCGGTCGCCATACCTACAGCGATACCCGTTGTGCCATTCAACAACACATTTGGTAAACGCGCAGGCAGAATCGCCGGCTCACGCATAGTGCCATCGAAGTTTGGTACCCAATCAACTGTACCTTGGCTGATTTCAGACAGTAAAACTTCGGCATAACGGGCTAAACGGGATTCGGTATAACGCATCGCTGCGAAGGATTTAGGGTCATCTGGAGAACCCCAGTTACCCTGACCATCAACCAACGGATAGCGATAACTGAACGGCTGCGCCATCAATACCATCGCTTCATAACAAGCAGAATCACCGTGCGGGTGGAATTTACCTAACACATCACCCACAGTACGTGCTGACTTCTTGTATTTTGCAGACGCTTTTAGGCCAAGTTCAGACATCGCATAGATGATGCGACGCTGAACCGGCTTCATGCCGTCACCTACATGCGGCAACGCACGATCCAAAATCACGTACATGGAGTAATCCAGATACGCTTTCTCGGTAAAATCTTTTAACGCGAGGCGTTCAGTGCCATCTTCGAAGGTTGTTTGTACCGTCATAATTCACATTACACTCGTAATAAGCTCAACTCGCTGCTATAACACAAACCTAGCAACCAGCTGTAAAAACTATCCTGTTTCTCTGCCTACAGTGACTGATCACAGAGAAATTCATGCTACTTTCAACGTCTAAACGTCTGCCAAGTTACCTTTGCTCTGCAACCAGTCTTTACGGTCACCTGAGCGTTTCTTAGCTAACAGCATATCCATCACTTCGTTTGTGCCATCACCCGGCTCTACCGTTAGCTGTACAAGACGGCGAGTATCCGGCGACATGGTTGTCTCACGTAGCTGAAGTGGGTTCATCTCACCCAGACCTTTGAATCGCTGCACACCAATTTTGGCATTCTTACGATCCGCTTTAATACGCTCGATAATGCCATCCTTCTCAGCGTCATCCAGTGCGTAGAACACCTCTTTCGCGACATCGATTCGATACAGCGGCGGCATCGCCACATAAACGTGACCCGCGGTTACCAGCGGCTTGAAGTGACGTACGAACAATGCACACAGCAGCGTGGCGATATGTAGACCGTCGGAGTCCGCATCGGCCAGAATACAGATTTTGCCGTAACGCAGACCATCAAAGTTTTCTGAAGCAGGCTCCACACCAATCGCCACGGAGATATCATGGATCTCTTGTGAACCTAAAACTTCAGTTGGATCAACTTCCCAAGTGTTTAGGATCTTACCGCGCAGAGGCATGATCGCCTGAAACTCACGATCACGTGCTTGTTTAGCAGAACCACCCGCAGAGTCACCCTCTACCAGGAACAGCTCTGATTGCATCGCATCGCCACCGGAGCAGTCAGCCAATTTACCAGGCAGTGCGGGCCCTTGCGTCACCTTTTTACGCACAACCTTTTTATTGGAACGCATACGGCGTTGAGCATTAGAGATAACAACCTCTGCAAGTTGCTCACCCTCTTCTACATGGCGATTTAGCCACAGGGAGAAAGCGTCTTTAATCGTACCGGAGATAAAGGCTGCGATTTCGCGGGAAGATAAACGTTCTTTGGTTTGACCGGCGAACTGCGGATCCTGCATTTTGGCAGAAAGGACGTAACAACACTTATCCCAAACATCATCCGCAGTAAGCTTAACTCCGCGAGGTAGCAAGTTACGGAATTCACAGAACTCACGCATCGCTTCAAGCAAACCTGTACGCAGACCGTTTACATGAGTACCACCTTGGGCCGTAGGGATCAGGTTCACATAACTTTCACAGGTCATCTCGCCACCTTCCGGCAGCCACTGTACGGCCCATTCAACTGCATCGAGCTCGCCCTGTAGAGAACCTGAGAATGGTTCAGCTGGCAGCACTTCAAAGACCTGAGTGGTGCCTTTTAGGTAATCAACCAATCCATCTTCGTAATACCACTCTTCCTTCTCACGCTTGGCCCCCGTCAGATCGGTAAAGGTCACCTTTAAGCCAGGACAAAGAACTGCTTTAGCACGTAGATTATGCTTTAAACGTGAAACACTGAATTTATGGGTATCAAAGTATTGTGGATCAGGCAGGAAACGAACCGTAGTACCGGTGTTGCGCTTACCGCAAGTATCAATCACTTCTAGGTCAGATACTTTTTCACCGTCGGCAAAGCCAATACGATAAACCTGACTGTCGCGACGTACCTGAACTTCTAACAACTTAGATAAGGCATTTACAACCGATACACCAACACCGTGTAAACCACCGGAATAGTTGTAGTTATCGTTGTTAAACTTACCACCCGCATGTAGTTTACACAGGATCAACTCGACCCCGCTGACACCCTGCTCTGGGTGGATATCCACAGGCATGCCTCGACCATCATCGGTCACGCTTAAGGACTGATCTTTATTCAGAACCACATCAATCTGTTTAGCGTGACCGGCAAGCGCTTCATCCACCGAGTTATCGATGACCTCTTGCGCCAAATGGTTTGGACGATCCGTTTCCGTGTACATCCCCGGACGACGTCTAACCGGGTCTAGACCACTAAGAACTTCTATGGAACCAGCGTTGTATTGCTTGGACATCAAATACTTTCCTGTCGCAAAACTTTATCTATGAATCAACGTTTAACGATATTTAAATCGGTTGTGCTTCGGGCAGATCAATACGCCCTTCAGCAAACGCCATAATGGCTGGAATCAGGTTTTCAAACTGCTCGAAACCATGACTGCCACCGGGCTGAACAAACTGCGGTGATGCTACAAATTTCTCGACCGCTTCTCGGTAATCCAGTGTTTCGTCTGCTGTTTGGGTTAAAAGCAGATAAGCTTCTGGCCGCTCGATCTCTTGGCAATTTAATGCCAACAATTGCGTCAAATGCTCTTGGGTAAGCTCGTACTCTTCACCAGAATACAGATTCACATTAGGCCCAAGATACTGCGGCAAAAGTTCAAACGGTCTGACCGATGGATTAATTAAAACTGTACGTACATGATCATAATGTTCAGTGAGCCATGTGCTGTAATAACCACCCAGCGAACTTCCTAATAAGATGATTGATCGCTGTTGGTTTTGCTCAACAAGAGCGCGTAACTGCTCCATAGCTTCTGCTGGCCAGTGGGATAGCTCTGGCACCATCACCTGATCGCCTAAACCTTTACCCTGCAGATATTCGACAAACAACCTCGCCTTCATCGATTGCGGCGAGCTGTTGAAGCCATGAACGTATATATAAAGCGGTGTATTCATTTTCTTCCTCTGGCAAAGAACTTACCGGAGGGGAAAGCAAGGCGCAATAGCCAGTAAAGCTATGCGGGTAATCTAATCACTTGTTGGTTAATTTTCCCACAAGAATAAAGCTGATAACGGCCATAAGCTGGCCCGGCTAGCTTAGGATCATCTTCCACTTCGGAACTGTCTGTCTGACCTTTAAACTGCGCAGCAGTCGCAGGCACAGAGAATAGTTGAATATCCCCTCTCTGAAGCGCCCAGCTTTGATGCACATGACCAAAGATAACGCCTTTCACTTGTGGATAAGGTTCAACAATTTGCCAAAACTGATCAGCATTAACTAAACAGATCTCATCCTGCCATCGGCTTTTTACAGACACAGGATGGTGATGCAGAACTAATAGCACGTGTTGATCAGGCGCTATCTGGCTTAATTCAGCTTTTAAAAAGATCAATTCTGACTCAGACAGCGAACCGCTACCTTTGCCATCAGGATTTGAACTACTATCTAAAAAGATCAGGTTCCAAGCGCCAAACGTTTTTACCCGTGGCGATAACTCACTATCTGCAAAGCGCGCCATCTCCTCTGGCAGGTCATGATTACCAGGAATCCAATAACTTGGGTAAGGAAGCTGATCGACATAAGAAACCAAACGATCATAGGCATTAGGTGCGTGATGTGTCAGATCACCCGTGAGTAACAAGGCATCAGCTGATTGAGATTCGATCTCCGATATCACTTGTTGAAAGCGTTGCTCAACATTCACACCTTTCAACAACATATCTGGCTCTTGTTGCAGGTGCATATCACTGACTTGGAGCAGAGTAATGGTTTCAGCCACTGAATACGGGTTCCATGCTGTGGCCGTGGTTTAAGCACTCGCTCAACCACTCGCCCAGATATTCATTCAGCTGAATTTTTTCATCAGGCAGGTGCATATTTTTGTTGGGGTAGGGGTAGACACCGGAGAGCTGTTTACGACGCTGCATACAGATTACCTCAGCCATGCCAGCATCGTGGTAAAGACGCACCACTAGCCCTGGTGCTTCTAGCCATGGAGAACTCGATTCAAAGCGATGGCTAATCAACAAGGTGGTCGTATACTTGAATCGCTCATCAACCTGCAGACGCAGATAGGCAGTATGCTCAGGCCAACTCACCTGAAACTCGCGTTCATCACAGTCATCCAGATCCGGTAATAGCTTCATAATACGAGCATAGTTAGCCTCGCAATGCGCCATCTGCCGAGTTAGATCTGGAATATATTTCCGCTTCATCTGCCTATCCGATTTTTTTTAATACTCACTGCCATCGCTGATCGAGCGCTGACTTATTTAACTGTAGCCACTGCAGCGCAATTATCGCAGGGGCATTATTAATTATACCTTGTTGTACTAATTCAAAGGCATCTTCCACCGGAATAACATGCACTTTGATATCTTCGCCCTCTTCAGGCAAACCATGGATGCCTTCGACACCACTGGAATCCACCTGAGCACAAAGTAGATCAATATACTCTCGCGTTGCTCCAGTGCTCGGTGAGAAACGGGTAATGTGCTTAATCTCACCTAACTGCGCACCCGCTTCTTCGACTGCTTCACGGCGAGCGACATCTTCAGTGGTTTCACCTTTCTCGACGATACCTGCCACCAGCTCCAACAACCAAGGCCCATCTGGGCTATCAAATGCTCCCACACGAAACTGCTCAATCAAAACAACTGATTGCTTAACCGCATCATAGAGCAGCGCACATACAGCATCATCTCGGTAAAACAGCTCACGCTGGATCTCTATTTCACTGCCAGCAAAAGTTTTATGCCGCAGATAGAGTTTGTGCATTTGAAAGAAACCATCGTACAGGGTTTCTTGTTTATCGATGTTGAAATCTTTTTGACCAAAACTTGGTTGCCATTTCTCAGACATGTGCTGTTCCTGTCATTGACTAGCGAATAACTCACTATATCAATTAACCAGCTCATCAAGCCAATTGATCAAGACATTTAGAAATGAAGAAGGAGATGTTAGCCCTGAGTAACAGGGCTAAGATAGAAATTTAAGCTTACGCAAAGCACCTTAAGCTATCGGCTACCGATGTAGTAATACAACGCCGACGGGATACAAACATCGCGCTCTCAGCAGACTTTTTAGCTTCTTTTTTGGCCATTGCCGCAAGCTCCGCCACCTCATGAAAGCTGTTACAACAGCAAGGATCAGGGTGAACAACACCGACAGCTAAGCCCAAAAATGAGAAAAAGGTGCGATTATCCTGACGATCACTCGCCCAGATTCCACCCGCTTTGAGATCCGCATCGCAGTAGAAGCCTTTTACAGCTTTATCGAACTCGCGAATGATCCGCTCACAACTCAACTGCCAATCAGGAGAGCGATAGATCACCACAAAGTCATCGCCCCCAACATGGCCGATGAAATTTGAATCATAAGAGGCATGTTGCACCAGTAATTCGCCCAACAAGCGAATCACCTGATCCCCTTTGGAATAGCCGTAGCAATCGTTAAAGGGTTTAAAGTTATTCAGATCAAAATAAGCGACATGAAAGTCTGCCGATTGATTAAGCAACGCATCCACTTCGTTATTGATCGGGACATTACCCGGCAAAAGCGTCAGCGGGTTGGCGTATTGCGCATTTTGTACTTTGAGTTCGGTTAAGCGCTTCAACAGATCTCGCACATTACCCATACCAACATAGAGATCGTTCTGGGTAATAACCAAATCCTGCTGGATCTCATTCTGCTCATTCTCTGTGATAAGCCGAGAGACCTCATCCAAGCTCATCCCGGCATCCACAATAAGAACGTCATGGGACAAGATCCGCTCGACCGGTTTCGTACCATAAAGCGCTCGACCATATTGGGTAGAGAAAAGCTCAAACAAACTGGACCTTCTCACTACACCTTGGGGTACGCCTTCATGCACAACCGGTAGAGAGCTTACTTCGGGGTGCGTCCTAAATAGGTCACTCACCGATAGCACTGTATCTTGAATCGAAACGGTTGGGGCGTTGCGCAATAGAGAGTGAGCCGTCTCACAGTTCTCAACTCGAGGGGCATTTGCAGATTCGTAGACATCAACAACTGGAGGCTCTACTGTTTGCGGCTCTGGGCTTGGATAACCAAGGTAAAAACCTTGGCCAATATTGATCCCCAGCTCTTTGATCGTTTTGACTTCTTCTTGACGTTCAATCCCTTCAGCAATGACTTTGCAGCCCATGGTATTACTGATGTTATAGATCGATCGTACAAATTCACGTTTCACCGGATCACTATCAATATCGGAGATAAAATGGCGATCAATTTTGACGTATTCAGGTTTTAGCTCCGACCACAATTTCAAGCCAGAGTAACCTGTTCCCAAATCATCTACCGCTACTTGGAACCCCATATTTCGGTAGTGCTCAACGGCAGCATGAGTCAGGCCCTGCTGATCAAAAGGATGCTGCTCGGATAACTCAATAACAATATCCGAAATAGAGATACCCAGCTCTTGTAGCAGCTCAGCTGTAAAGCCTTCGGTGTGCTCTGGCGTCCCTAACAAAGAAGCACTGATATTAAGAAAGAGCTGCCCACCAGGGTTCAACTCTGCAAATGCTTCAAGGGATTTGCGTCGAGATAACAACTCAAGTGTATGTAACAAATTGTTTTCAATTGCCGTCTGGAACAACGCGCCAGGCGAAGCCATAACCGTACCCGCAGGTCCTCTAATTAAGGCTTCATGACCAATAACAACATTGTTTTTTAAATCAACAATCGGCTGAAAATGTGGATAAAGTGATTCTGATTCTAAAATATCGAAAAGATACTTACGACGTGACTCAGCATCCACTTCATTTGTTGCAAGCAACATACTACTCACCTGTGACGCATTACTCTTAGACGCACAGGCTAGCGATAAAGGATGACACTTAAGTGACAGAAGCAAAAAATCTACTATTTATATGGGTGGATAACTGCCCAAATATTAGACAAGCCTAATCAAGCTCGCCTAATGTAAACTGTCTCAGCATCTGAATCTCTTCTGCCCAGATCGTCTCATCAATCGTTTCCAGCACTAACGGTATCCCTCGGAAACGATCATCACGCATAATGAATTTAAAGACCTCTAAACCGATCTCTCCCTGACCTAGACTGTGATGGCGATCCAAACGCGAGTCTAAACCACCTTTAGAGTCATTCAGGTGCATACCTTTAAGGTATTCAAAACCGACGATCTTGGCGAAATCTTCGAATACCTCAGCACAACTCTCTTGAGTACGAATATCGTAGCCAGCCGCAAACATGTGACAAGTATCAATACACACACCTACGCGGCTCTTATCTTCTACTTGATCAATAATGGCGGCCAACTGCTCAAAGCTAAAACCAAGGTTGCTTCCTTGGCCCGCTGTATTTTCAATGACCGCCACAACGGATTCAGTTTGCGCAATTGCCCAGTTAAGCGACTCAGCAATCTTAGCAATACACTCCTCTTCACTGATCTTGCGCAGATGACTACCCGGATGAAAATTAAGATAAACCAAGCCCAACTGCTCACAGCGCTGCATCTCATCTAAGAAAGCATCACCAGACTTCTGCAACGCTTCCTCTTCAGGATGGCCCAAGTTAATGAGATAGGAATCATGAGGTAGAATCTGCTCCGGCTTAAAATTTAGCGCAGCGCAGTTTTTCTTAAATGACGCGATCGTCTTGGAATCTAAAGGCTTTGCCACCCAACGCCGCTGATTTTTAGTAAAGAGAGCAAATGCATTCGCTTCAATTTCTTTAGCATTAAGCGGGGCGTTTTGCACACCTCCACTGGCGCTCACATGCGCACCAACGTAGTAAGGCAGTAGATCAGACATCAATTATTCACTTCAGTGTAGATAGGAAAGCAGCAATTTAGCTGCTTCCATTTAAGAATCAGAAAATAGAGACGGCAAAGATACTACTCAGGCAGCAGATGATCCACCAGCATTTGTACCGATCGTTTACCGCGGAACTCATTTACATCCAAACGATACACGGCTCTGACTTGAGTGATATCCTGATCCGGCCATAGTTCCATATCAGCGTTAAACTGAATCGCATCCACAGCTAAACCAGAAATCGGCTCCATCAACACCATTTTCAGATGCCTTTGACCAACCACTCGTTGCTGGATCAAGGTAAATTGACCATCAAACAGCGGTTCAGGGAACTGATGCCCCCAAGGACCGGCATCACGTAACAGCTCTGCTAACTCGATCGTCATATCTGCAGAGGTAAGCTCACCATCGGTTAACACCTCTTGCTGGAGGTCTGACTCACTTAATTGACGTCTAACTTCTTCATCAAAAGCGTTTTGAAACAGCTCTAGATCTGTAGCTTTGATAGTTAATCCAGCAGCCATGGCATGACCACCAAACTTACGCAAAAGCGATGGGTATCGCGCAGCAATCGCATCTAAACCATCTCGTACATGAAAACCTGGAATTGATCGTGCAGAGCCTTTTAACTCGCTTTCATCGCCTTGAGCAAAGGCAATCACTGGGCGGTGCGTTCGATCTTTAATCCGAGAAGCCAGAATACCGATCACCCCTTGGTGCCACTCAGGCTCATACAGAGATAGGCCATAAGGAAGCTGCGCTGAGTCCAGTTGCAGCTTATCGAGCAGATCGAGCGCTTGTTGCTGCATCTCCTGCTCTATCCCCTTACGCTCCTGATTAAGATCATTCAGCGTAGCGGCTAACTCTTTGGCTTTCTGTTCCGATTCGGTCAGCAAACACTCGATGCCGATCGACATATCCTCCAGACGGCCAGCTGCATTTAAGCGTGGCGCAATAGCAAAGCCAAGATCAGATGAAGCCACTTTATGCTGCTGACGACCTGATAGCTCGATTAATGCCTTCAGACCCGGCCTGCAGCGCCCTGCTTTGATACGTTGTATACCTTGATGAACTAGCACACGGTTGTTTTGCTCTAAAGGCACAACATCCGCGACCGTTCCTAAAGCCACAAGGTCTAAGAGCGAACCTAAATTAGGGCTCGGCAGCCCATTTAAGTTAAACCAATCTTTTTGTTGTAGCGTTCGGCGCAGTGCAATCATCACATAAAAGATCACACCGACACCGCAGGTAGATTTAGCGGTAAAATGGCAATCAGGCTGATTTGGGTTAACGATGGCACAAGCTGCTGGAAGCTCTCTCCCTGCCAAATGGTGATCCGTAACGATGACATCTAAACCCGCAGCATTGGCCGCTGCAACGCCCTCGATACTCGAAATACCATTATCGACGGTTATCAACAGATCAGGGGATTGTTTGAGTGCTTCCGCTACAATCTCAGGGCTTAGGCCATAGCCATATTCAAAGCGGTTAGGCACCAGATAGCCTACCTCTGACACACCCATCATTCGTAGCGCTAAAACAGCAACCGAAGTACTGGTCGCACCATCACAGTCAAAATCACCAATAATTAAGATTTTTTCGCGGTGCTCTAATGCCCTAACTAAACGGTTAACCGCCCCATCAATACCTGCCAAGCCACTATCGGGCAAAAGCTCATTCAAGTTTCGCCCAAGCCCTTGCAAATCATGCACTCCACGTGATGCATAGATACGGGCTAAAACTGGATTTACCTGCTGAAACACAGGTACAGATGTATCGACCTGCGGTCTAGGTGAAATGTTTAACTGCTTCATTAGTTCTCTAATTCAATGGTGCTAACAGGTGCAGGGAACAAGACGTCTGTTTTCTCAGTGTAGTGGTATGCCAATAGCCCTATCCACTCCCTTACAGCAGTGTTAAAGCCATTCATATTCTTGTTCAGGCCGGGGTCAAAACGCATTGTACCGACGCGATAATCAACAGGGAAAGGGATTACATCAATCCCCGCTTTACGATACACGCCAACCGAACGCGCCATATGGAAGGCTGATGTCACTAATAGCCACTTACCTTCGACCTGACCCTCAGCATTCGCGATCAAATCCTTGGTATAGATGGCATTTTGAAAAGTATTTCGCGAATCCCGCTCGATCATTACACGCGATCCCATACCCTGTTGATGCAACCATTGTTCAGCCACATCTCCGCCTCTAAATTCAGGCGCTAGAATGGACCCAGAGCCGCCGGTAAAAACAACTTTGGCATCTGGATAACGCAGCATTAAGCCCGGTAACGCCATTAAACGGTCTGCAGCCTGATTAAACTCAGGCCATTGTGTATGGGAGGACATCTCCGCATTTTCACCACCTCCCAGCACAATAATCCCAGCGATAGGCTCTTTAATTTCGGATAATACAGGTTGTGGAAAGCGCTGTTCTAACGGTTCTAAAAGATAATTAGCCACTGGGTATACGCTAATTGTTAGCATGGCCAAAACAGAAGTCCAGACTAGAAAAACACCCAACGCCCTGCGCCATAAGAACAGGCCAAACAGCAGCATTAGCAGTAAAAGATGATCCGGTTGCGCGACAAACCATAAGATCTTTGAGAGAAGAAAAAACTGATCAGCCATGTCCATAGGCCCCTGTATTTTTATTTTTCTGTCAGACACAAAAAACCCGACGTTAACGTCGGGTTTTGAGAATATCACATCTGATTAATAGTTACTCAGTGTGTACATGACTCGCAACATACTGCTGGACAGTATTCAGATCATTATCTAACACTTCTAGCTTCTCTTCACGTTCGAACAGATCAGCCATATGCGCAGGCAGTTGCGGTGCATCCAAACCCGCTTTAACCACTGGCTCAGGGAATTTAACCGGATGTGCTGTTGATAGAGTAATCATTGGCACTGATTGATCACGGTTACATTCACGACCCGCTTTAACACCAATCGCTGTATGTGGGTCTAGAAGATATTCTGTCTCTTCGAATACCTGCTTGATCACATCACAAGTTGTCTCATCATCGACTGCATAGCTATCGAATAGTTCGCGAACTTTTTCCCAACGAGCGGGATCTAGTTCAACAGACTCTTTCGAGAAACGTGCCATTAGATCACTGATCTCTTCACCGTTACGACCGTATACATCAAACAGCATACGTTCGAAGTTAGAAGACACCATGATGTCCATAGATGGAGATAGCGTGTGAACCAACTCACCTTTAGACATGTCGTTACCGGAGATAACACGGTGCAGAATGTCATTTTTGTTAGTTGCAACAACTAGCTGCTTAACCGGCAAGCCCATCTGCTTCGCCAAGTAACCTGCGAAGATATCGCCAAAGTTACCTGTAGGTACAGAGAAGCTTACTTCACGGTGAGGACCACCCACAGCCAAAGAAGCAGAGAAGTAGTAAACGATCTGAGCCATGATACGCGCCCAGTTGATCGAGTTTACTGCACCCAGCTTCATGCCTTTCAGGAAGTCCTGATTAGCAAAGCTGTCTTTAACCATCTGTTGGCAATCATCAAAGTTACCTTCCAGCGCGATATTAAAGACATTGTCTTTAATGATCGTCGTCATCTGACGACGCTGAACTTCTGATACGCGGTTATGCGGATGCAGAATAAAGATATCTAGGTGCTTGCTGTGGCAGCAGCCTTCAATCGCAGCAGAACCTGTGTCACCGGAAGTTGCTCCCATGATCACTAAGTGTTCGCCACGTTTCTCCAGTGCATAGTCCATCAAACGGCCTAGCAACTGCAGTGCGAAGTCTTTAAACGCTAGTGTCGGGCCATGGAACAGTTCCAGAACCCACTCGTTAGTACCTAGCTCTTTCAACGGTGCTACAGCGATGTGATTGAAACCGGCATAGGTTTCATCAATCATCTTTTTAAGATCAGCATCGTCGATGCAATCATCAACGAATGGCTTAATTACATTGTAAGCAAGCTCGTTGTACGGCAAACCAGCCCAAGAAGCGATCTCTTCTTTGCTAAATGTTGGCAGTGTTTCTGGTACGTATAGACCACCATCACTTGCCAAACCAGCCAGCAAAACCTCTTCAAAGTTCATTGCCGGAGCCTGTCCCCGGGTAGAGATATATTTCACGGGGTTTACTCCTTAACTATCAAAGTGCTCAGCACGGATACGTGTAACCGAACCATTGATTTCATCTAATGCTTCGATCTGAGCGATTGCATCATTCACTTTCTGCTCAAGAACAGACTGAGTCAGGATGATAACTGGCACCTGATCTTCAGTAGTTTCTTTCTGGATAATCGCTTCGATATTGATATCTTGCGCACCTAGGATGCTAGAGATCTTAGCTAGCACACCTGGTTTCTCCTGTGCGTTCATGCGCAGGTAGTAAGCAGATTCTGTTTGCTCGATTGGCAGAATCGGCGCATCAGATAACTCAGTTGGCTGGAAAGCCAAGTGCGGTACACGGTTGTCACGATCAGCGGTTAGCGTACGGACAACATCAACGATATCAGCAACTACAGCAGAGGCTGTAGGTTCAGCACCCGCGCCTGCTCCGTAGTACATAGTTTGACCGACTGCATCGCCGTCAACTAGAACAGCATTCATCACGCCGTTTACGTTAGCGATTAGCGCTGACTCAGGGATCAGTGTTGGGTGAACACGCAGCTCAACACCATTGTCAGTGCGGCGAGTGATACCTAGATGCTTGATGCGGTAGCCTAGTTCTTCAGCATACTGCACGTCTTCACGTGTAATTTTGCTGATGCCTTCAGTGAATGCTTTTTCAAACTGTAGCGGTACACCAAACGCCAAAGACGCAAGAATGGTTAGTTTGTGAGCAGCATCGATACCTTCGACATCGAACGTTGGATCCGCTTCTGCGTAACCAAGCTCTTGTGCTTCTGCCAACACATCTTCAAATGCACGACCTTTGTCACGCATTTCAGTCATGATGAAGTTACCAGTACCGTTGATGATACCCGCCAACCAGTTGATCTTGTTTGCAGAAAGGCCTTCACGGATCGCTTTGATGATCGGAATACCACCCGCAACAGACGCTTCGAACGCAACCATTACGTTCTTCTTCTGAGCCGCTTCAAAGATCTCGTTACCGTGAACCGCAATCAGTGCTTTGTTTGCAGTTACAACGTGCTTACCGTGCTCAATTGCTGTCAAAACCAGCTCTTTAGCAACGTCATAGCCACCGATCAGTTCAACGACAACATCGATTTCTGGATTTTTAGCTACAGCAAAAATATCGTTGGTAATCTGAGTGCCTTTGGTATCGCAATCTGGGTTTGTGTCGCGAGCACCAACCTCTTCAACAATAATCTTGCGGCCTGCTCGACGAGCAATCTCTTCCGCATTGCGCTTCAGCACATTAAATGTGCCACCACCGACTGTACCTAGTCCGCAGATACCAACTTTAACCGGTTTCAAACCTGCACCTCGCATGCTGTTGAACTAAAAAAAACCGCGATAGCCTCTTTTTTTCAGGCAATTACCGCAATCTACAAAAAATAAGGCGGGTATTATAGCCAAAACAAGGCAATAGCTCTATCTCTGAGCCCATTATGACCCAACAAATAAAAAAGGAGGCCATATAGCCTCCATCTCAGTAACCGCAGTGGGTTATTTTTCAAGATCTAACAGGTTAACCAACTGCTGCGCTGGTGCATAACCTGGGTACAAACGACCATCTTCAAAAATAATTGCAGGCGTACCTGTCACACCAACAGACTGACCCAACTGCAGCTGATCTAATACAGGGTTATCACAAGTCTTAACTGCTGGGCGAATGCCTGATTTAGCTTGATCCATAGCTTGGCGACGGCCTTCAGCACCTTCAGCACACCAAATTGATACCATGCTTTTAAAAGTACCGGTACCTGTTCCATTACGAGGGTAAGCCAAGTAATTAACTTGAACGCCTTGCTCATTGAGAGCAGGAATCTCTGCATGCAGTTTACGGCAATATGGACAATCTACATCTGTAAAGATATTCACAGTCGCTTTTACTTCACCCTTAGGCTTATAAACAACTAACTTTTCTTCATCTAGATTAGCCATCTGAACTTTGCGCTGTGCACTTTTCTTACGTTCAGTCAGATCAACAAAGCCTTCTTTGTCGGTGAAGCGATAGAGCTTACCAATAAGAAAATATTCGCCCTTTTCATCAGCATACAAAACTTCACCACTGTTTAACTCGACCTCACGCAATCCAGTTAAAGGCGCATCGCCAATCTCTTTCACGACGATACGAGCATCTACTTTCTTAAGGTTCTGCTCAATAAGCCCTTCAGCTTCTGCCGCCATTACTGATGTCGCTACACACGCCCAAAGACAAGCAAACGTTTTAAATAAGTTTTTCATAAAATTTCCAAATCTAATAAAGCTCAGACTTATTCCGATACCAAGAAGAGACTCTCGATCTCACGAAAAGTTCCACAGTCTAGCAGATTAACCTCGAGGGTGATGCTGTTGATGTAAGGATTGCAGTCGCTGCTGTGCTACATGGGTATAGATCTGCGTGGTTGATAGATCACTGTGGCCCAACAACATCTGAACTACACGTAGATCAGCACCATGATTGATTAAATGAGTTGCAAAAGCGTGTCTCAAAACGTGTGGTGATAATGGTTTATCAATACCTGCGGTTAAGGCATGGCGTTTGACTCGATGCCAAAAAGTTTGCCGCGTCATCTGCTGACCACGTCTACTTGGAAACACTACATCACCAACCTCTTCACCCATTAAAAGAGGGCGTACTTGTGCATCGTAGCGCTTCACCCAACTAATAGCCTCATCACCTAAGGGCACAAGGCGCTCTTTACCGCCTTTACCCATGACGCGAATCACCCCCTGATTAAGATTCATTTCATGGACTTTCAGAGAGACCAATTCAGAAACACGCAATCCAGTTGCATATAGAACCTCCAGCATCGCGCGATCTCTAAACTGCACTGGATCATTTAGCTCTGGCGCCTCTAGCAAAGCTTCGACATCGGTCTCAGTTAAGGTTTTTGGCAGACTACGACCTTTTTTCGGGCTTTGAATTAATAGCACAGGGTCTTCCTCTATCTCCCCTTCTCGAAGGAGATATCGGTACAAGCCTCGCAAGCAGGATAACATTCTGGAAGTTGAGCTCGGCCTTAACCGTTCTTTTACTCGCCACCCAAGGTAAGCCTGTATATCGGCCTTTGTACAGGTAAGTAAACGAACTGCATTGGGACGTAGCCAAATGGCAAACTGAGTTAGATCACGTCGGTAAGACGCTAAGGTATTATCACTTAACCCCTTCTCCATCCAAATCGCATCTAGATAGGTATCAATTAACTGCGCATCCTTGGGATGCACAGTCTCAGCCTCACGTTTTGCTACCACTTATACTCCAAACGTCAGACTAACGTACTAATGATATAACTGCGCACTTTGAATTTTATCGTAAGCCACAGGGTAAGTCGCAGTTCCGCGCCCACTTACCAAACGATGTTCTACAGTAACCACTGCATCTGTCACAGCAACCAAACGCCCCTCTACTTTCCTTCCAAAATAGGTGTAAAGAATCACTGGTTTCCCTATATGGCCACCTAACTTTTCAACTTCAATTTTTTTGAATGACTTCTCTACGGCTTTTTCCGGTTTAGGTCGTTGATATATAGGAGCTTTAGGCTTTTCTTCGGGCTCGACAACCTTTTCGATCTCTTCACCCAGAACAAGCTCAGGCGGCTCTTGGCTTTGCATCAACTCTCGAAGCAGGCGCTCCCCTTCTGGGTCCGGCTCTGACCATTCCAGCCCATCTAAAGCAACATACTTTTTACTAAACTCGACGTAAGGGTTTAACTCGCGCACCAAATCGCTTGGTGTTTGAATCATCGCCATAGACTGTAGACCAAATCCCTTAGGTACATCCACACGCAGGTATAAAGAGCTTCCTGGATTATTTAGACCTTCAAACGCATTAAACAACTCATCAGGAATTTTCCAACCTTCATAAGCCAAACGCTTTGAAAGCAATCCCTTATAACGTTCACGATAGCTCTTAACCGGTTCTTTATTTAAATTCGCACAGAATTTATTACGCTTTTTGTTATAACCACGATCGAAATATCGCGCCTCGATATGCTTAAGCTGCGGCTGAGCAAACACGATTGACTGCATATTTAATGTTTCACTCGCGACTTTCAGAACCAACGACATGCTCATATTTGCGACCTGTTTAGTCCTACTTTGCAGATCAAAATTCAGCTCTTTATCGAGAGGATCAAAATGGTATTGGAAGGAGACATCAGAATTAAGATTGCCATAGCCCATTTTGCGAATCTCTGGCAGACCTATAAATTCCAAACCTCCGCAAGCTAGGGCGTCATAGCTTTGACCAGCTTCGCGTTGCGCCTCTAGGGCAATCCGTCCCCAATCCTGCATATAGCCGCTATTCAGGTTGATATTGAGGCCCTTGAGATCGACATTAAATGCATCAGGCAACTCTCCCTTAGAGAGTTTTTCCTCTAAATCGAGCACAAAGCCCCATGACGGCGCCTTCAGCACAGCAGATTGAACCCCTATTTCACCCTCAGAACCTGTTGGGACAAATGAGATACCTTTAAGACCCACTTGAGCTTCTACAAGGTCGATATGAATATCTTGATAGGTCATTTTTGCAAAAGGAGCGATGTCCTTTGCGAAGCTTTCCGCTGCAGTAGAGACCTTCCACCAAACAAAACCGTACACAGCGGCGAAAAGCGCAATCGGTGCAAGAATCACCAATAGCACAGCGGCAATTTTTTTAATCACGTTAACTTGCATAAACCTTAGCCCCGAAAGCTCTCCCTATATGCACGGAACCCTAATGATAGTTGTTATTATGGGTGGGAATTGGCGAATCTGTCCAACCCTTTATCTATTCGCTTGACGCTTCTCAACGAATAACCAAAAAACAAAAACAAAAAAAGCGGCATAAAGCCGCTTTTTTTAAGAGAGGAAGATGAATTAACCCAACTTCTCTTTGATACGTGCAGACTTACCGCTACGCTCACGTAGGTAGTAAAGTTTAGCCTGGCGAACATCACCACGACGTTTAACTTCAATGCTATCTACAGTAGTGCTGAAAGTCTGGAAAGTACGCTCAACGCCCACACCGTGAGAGATCTTACGTACAGTGAAAGCAGAGTTCACACCACGGTTACGTTTGCCCAGCACTACGCCTTCGAACGCCTGTAGACGTGTACGGTTACCTTCAACTACTTTTACCTGAACTACAACAGTATCACCTGGTGCGAATTCTGGTACTTCTTTGTTCATTTGTTCAGCTTCAAGCTGCTGAATAATTAGGTTCTTGCCGCTCATCGCTTGCTCCTAAACATTCAACCTTCGGACCCTTGGGTCTCCCGGATAAAATCGGTTAACAATGACTTTTGTTCAGTGTCCAACTCAAGATCTTCTAGCAAATCAGGCCGGCGTTGCCAGGTTCTTCCTAATTGCTGCTTCAGACGCCAACGTCTGATCTCTTTATGGTTGCCACTCAACAACACTTCAGGCACTTGCATATCGTCGAACTGTTCTGGTCGAGTATAGTGAGGACAGTCTAGCAATCCATCATGAAACGAATCTTCTGTAGCTGAATCCTGATGCCCTAAGACCCCAGGTACTAAACGTGAAACTGCATCAATCATAGTCATGGCTGGCAATTCACCACCACTGAGGACAAAATCCCCTAACGACCACTCTTCATCAATTTCAGTTTCTATCAGGCGTTCATCAATACCTTCATAACGCCCTGCTACCAGAATCAACCTCTCACGCGAAGCCAGTTCCTGTACACCCTTATGATCCATGCGACGGCCCTGCGGTGAGAGATAAATTACTTTAGCTTCTCCACCCGCAGCAGCTTTGGCTGCATGGATAGCATCCCTAAGAGGTTGAACTTTCATCAACATTCCCGGGCCACCACCATAAGGTCGGTCATCTACAGTTTTATGCTTATCGTGTGCAAAGTCTCTAGGACTCCAACACTGCATCTGTATCAAACCATTTTTCACCGCTTTACCTGTTACGCCGTAGCAACGAATTGCATCAAACATTTCAGGAAAGAGTGTCACCACCCCGAACCACATGGTTCAGAACTCTGGGTCCCAATCGACCCACATAGCACCTGTTTCCAAGTCAATCTTTTTAATCACCTGATCAGGAAGATAAGGCAACAGACGCTCTTTTTGATCAATGCTGTCTGCTGTACCTTTCACAACCAATACATCATTTGCACCGGTTTCCATCAGGCGGATCACCTTGCCTAACAATTGGTCAGACTCGGTATAAACTAATAGGTTTTGTAACTGGCTCCAGTAGTACTCACCCTCTTCCAAAACTGGAAGCTGGCTTGCTTCAACCGCAATATCTAAACCACAATATTTAGCGGCAACATCGCGATCATCAACACCGGCCAGTTTTGCAATCAGACCTTTACCATGACGTTTGCTGGCTTCAACCTCTACAGGCTTTAATACACCACCAATTTTTAATAGCCACGGCTTGTAATTGAAAACATTCTCCATTGGATCAGTATGCGAGTAAACTTTTACCCAACCTTTGATCCCATAGACTGCAGTAATTTTTCCGACAATGAGTTGTTCATTATTTGGATTACTGCTCATTTTCAATCCTGATCAAAAACCTAAAAATTACTTAGCTGCTTTAGCTTCTTTTACTAGCTTAGCTACGCGCTCAGAAAGCTGTGCGCCTTTGCTCTGCCAGTATTCAACACGATCAAGATCGATACGAAGACCTTCTTCTTGACCACGTGCAGTTGGGTTAAAGAAACCAACACGCTCAATAAAACGGCTGTCACGCGCATTACGCGAGTCCGCTACTGAGATGTGATAGAAAGGACGCTTCTTAGCGCCACCACGAGACAAACGAATTATTACCATGCGTTAGACCCTTTTATTGAGTGGGTTTTGATATCGCCCACTGTTTGATGAACCAATCTGGTTTTAACGCAGATCGGACCGGAAAAATCAGGGCGGCAATTCTACGCGAATTTGCCGCCCTAATAAAGCCATTTCGTTTAATAAATGCGCAATTATTACATACGCGGGAAGCCGCCAGGACCACCCATGCCGCCCATACCACCTGGGCCACCGCCCATTCCTGGTGGAAGCATGCCTTTCATACCACGCATCATTTTCGCCATACCGCCTTTGCCGCTGAACTTTTTCATCATTTTCGACATCTGTTTATGCTGTTTAAGCAGGCGGTTAACATCTTGCACCTGCGTACCCGAACCCATCGCAATACGCTTTTTGCGGGAACCAGAAATGATATCAGGCTTACGACGCTCCATCGGCGTCATAGAATTAATGATCGCTTCCATCTGGTGCATGCCTTTCTCGGCATTTGCAGCATCAGCCGCTTGCGCCAACTGTCCCATACCCGGCAGTTTATCCAACATGCCCATCATTCCGCCCATATTCTTCATCTGAGAGATCTGTTCACGGAAATCTTCTAGATCAAAACCTTTACCTTTTTTGATCTTCTTAGCGAATTTCTCTGCTTTCTGCTTATCGATCTTCTGCTCAGCTTCTTCGATAAGAGAAAGAACGTCACCCATACCTAAGATACGGGAAGCGATACGATCCGGATGGAATGGCTCTAAAGCGTCAACTTTTTCACCTACACCCAAGAACTTGATTGGCTTACCTGTGATCTGACGAACAGAAAGTGCCGCACCACCTCGGGCATCACCATCCGTTTTAGTCAGAACCACACCAGTCAGCGGCAATACTTCATTAAACGCTTTGGCAGTATTAGCAGCATCCTGACCTGTCATCGCATCGACAACGAACAGAGTTTCGATAGGATTAACCGCTTCATGCAAACGTTTAATTTCACCCATCATATCTTCATCGACGTGCAAACGACCTGCAGTATCAAGAAGAACAACATCATGGTGCTGGATACGTGCATGGGCAATTGCAGCATTCGCGATATCAACTGGATCTTGTTCAGCCGTTGATGGGAAGAAATCAACCTGTACTTCACCCGCGAGGGTTTCTAGCTGTTTGATCGCGGCTGGACGATAGACGTCAGCAGAAACAACCAAAACCTTTTTCTTTTCACGCTCACGCAGGTGGCGACCAAGTTTAGCGACAGAGGTAGTTTTACCTGCACCTTGAAGACCCGCCATCATCACAACAGCAGGAGGCTTAGCTGCTAGGTTCAGCTGCTCATTAGCCTCGCCCATAACCTTGACCATCTCTTCATTGACGATCTTAACGAAGACCTGACCCGGCGTCAGACTCTTGGTTACTTCGGTACCTACCGCGCGCTCTTTAACGCTGTTTACGAACTCTTTAACAACAGGCAGCGCCACGTCTGCTTCAAGCAGCGCCATACGCACTTCACGCAATGTGCCCTTAATGTTGTCTTCTGTCAGTTTCGCCTGACCCGTGACTGAACGTAGCGTATGCGTAAGTCGTTCTGTTAAATTCTCAAACATGTCCTGCCCCACACTTCCTCTTCACAGACAGCCTTAAAAGGCCCATTAAATAGAGGAAATCGATAAACTTGGATTAATAATCGCAGTATTATACCGCACTCCAAGCATCCTTAGCAGCCCCTCTTCTTTTATCCTTCTTCTATCTGTGACAAACTAAGGCTCGATTTACACTCCACCCGTAAACACTGTTCTCCAGGAACACTGGACAGAAGAGACGAAGATGTTATCCATTTCTACATTAATTGCCGTTCTGCTTTACTCAACCGCAGGTTTTTTACAATGGCAAATAATGCGCGGAGATCGCAAACAATCTCGCTCTATCAATCAGTCCTTAGGTCTTGCGGGGCTGGTAGCACACACAGCTGCGATTTTTTTAGTTCTACACCAACCGGGCGGTATTAACCTCAGCCTATTTAGTGTTGGCTCACTGATTTCTTGGCTGGTAGCGGGTTTAGTATTACTCAGCAGCTTACGCCAGAGCATAGACAACCTATTTATTGCCGTATTCCCAATGGCAGCCATGACGGTATTAGCTACTTGGGTAGCAGGTGTAGGCGAAGGCAAAGCCTACGATGCAGGATTAATCCTCCATATTCTGTTGTCTATCTTGGCTTACAGTATTTTCACTATAGCTACGATCCAAGCCATTTTGCTTTCACGCCAAGTTTCAGCACTTAAGCATCACCACACGCGCGGATTAGTGTCCTCACTACCACCATTACAAACAATGGAACGTCTATTGTTTGAGATGCTTTGGACAGGATTAACACTACTTACTGCAGCTCTCATCACTGGATTTATATTCTTTGAAGACCTCTTTGCTCAGCATCTAGTGCATAAAACTGTACTTTCCCTGATCGCTTGGGGGCTCTATGCCATCTTGTTATTTGGCCGAAATAGCTTTGGCTGGAGAATCAATACAGCCATCCGCTGGACGATCACAAGCTTTATGATTCTGGCGATCGGTTTCTTTGGCAGTAAAGCCGTAATGGAATGGTTTATCTGATATCCAGATAAAAGCACGCATTATTCGAGAGTATGGCTTGACACTCTAAGAGCCACATTTAAAAATATCCCTCCATTACTAATATAGGCATACCGTCTTGGAAGACGCATCGATAAGTTTTCTCTTGGGAGTCCTTGGCTTCCTGATTCTCTGTTCCGCTTTTTTCTCTAGTTCCGAAACAGGCATGATGTCGCTCAACCGATATCGCCTAAAACACTTAGTTAAGAAAAAGCACAGCGCCGCTATTCGCGTCAGCAAACTCCTTGCACGACCAGACCGTCTGATTGGCGTTATTCTGATCGGCAACAACTTTGTAAACATCCTTGCTTCGGCTATTGCCACTGTCATCTGTGTTCGCCTATGGGGTGACGCCGGTATTATGGTTGCCACCTTTGGCTTGACTGTATTGATCCTTATCTTTGCAGAAGTATCTCCAAAGACGATGGCTGCAATTCATCCTGAGAAGATAGCTTTTCCTGCTTCTTTAGTTCTGGCGCCGCTATTAAAACTGATCTATCCGCTTGTATGGATCATCAACGGTATTACTAACAACTTCCTTAAGCTATTTGGTGTAAATGTAACCGGTGATAACAGTCATCACCTCAGCACTGAAGAGCTGCGCACGCTGGTACACGAGGCAGGCGCACTACTTCCGCAAAACAACCAGAACATGCTACTTGGTGTTTTAGAACTATCAGAAGTAACTGTTAATGATGTCATGGTGCCACGTAACGAGGTGCTGGGCATCGATCTAGATGATGACCTTGATACGATTATCGCGCAGTTAAGCCGTACCGAGCATACTCGCCTACCAGTCTATCAAGGTGAGCTGAACAAGGTTGTTGGCCTACTGCACATGCGCAACCTAGCGCAGGTTTTCCACAGTGGCACAGTAACTAAGGCGGCGATCCTTCAAGTAATCAGAGAGCCTTACTTTATTCCGGAAAGCACCCCTTTGCAGACGCAACTACTGCATTTCCAATCTCAAAACCGCCGTATCGGTATGGTTGTTGATGAGTATGGTGACGTACAAGGCATTGTGACGCTGGAAGACATCCTAGAAGAGATTGTGGGTGAATTGTCGTCGAACAACAAAGAAGCAGATCAAGATATCTTCTTACAGGAAGACGGAAGCTACTTTGTTGATGGCACGGCTTATATCCGTGATGTAAACAAAGCTCTGGATTGGGAACTACCAACTGATGGCCCGAAAACTATGAACGGCCTGATTACAGAAACATTGGAATCGATTCCTGATGCTAACGTTTGCCTGCAGTTGGAACACTACCGCATAGAAACACTACAAGTCAGCGACAATGTGATTAAAACCGCTCGCATTATCGCCCTACCTAAACCGGTAGAAGAATAGAGTTCAGAAGACCGACTCCCTTGGTAACTGTTTTACTAAAGGGAGTCATTTATCCGAGCGTCTAACTAAGTTTGGATTGAACGCTATCAACCTTATCCTGCATCGTTTGCTCTCTATCTGTACGCGTACCTAAGCGCATTGAAGTCGTTATTCTCGGCGCGCCCATCTCATGTACAACTTCATGACATTGTTTCACCGCCAACATCACCTCATCCCAGTCACCTTCCACATTAGTGCCATACGCATGCATCTGGTGACTTAGACCTGCCTCGTCAAAAACCTTCTGGCAAGCCGCCACATATTCAGATACTGAGACACCGACGCCTAAAGGGACGATGCAGATATCAATCATAACCTTCATGTGGAATTACTCCGGCAACTGACCTTGCTCACGCAGCTTAATCTTTTCCCAAACAGCGCGCTTTTCGTCATTTGAATAAACACCCCATTCAGCAATCTCGATACCACTTCGCTGACAGGCGATACATAAGTCATTTTCATCAAGCGCACAAACACCTACACAAGGGTTTGGCACAGGTTTGTTCTCTTGCTCGGTCATACTTCTACTTCTGAACGGTTAATTCTTTCTTAAATCGACGCATATTTTCGACGTAGTAAAGCGCATTCTGCCGAATGCCTTCCACCTGCTCGTCACTCAACGTACGTTTGATAACAGCAGGCGAGCCCACTACAAGCGAGTTATCCGGTATTTCCATCCCCTCCGGTACCAATGTTTTAGCACCGATCAAGCAACCTTTACCAATTTTGGCTCCGTTTAAGATAACGGCACCGATACCGATAAGCGAGCCATCACCCACTTCACAGCCATGAAGCATCGCCATATGCCCAACAGTCACATCACATCCTATGCTCATCGGGAAGCCACTATCGGTATGCAACACCGAACCATCCTGAATATTACTTCCTTCGCCAATAACTATCGGATCGTTATCGCCACGGATAACAACGTTAAACCAGATAGAAGCACGATCATGCAGCTCTACATTGCCGATAACAGTCGCGTTATCCGCAACAAAGTGCTCTTCACCCACTAACGAAACAGCTTGCTCACCTAACGAATACAACATAGTCCCCCTCAAGACCCACTGGTGAAATGACGAACCTTATGTTCGGGCCGAGGCTTCATTGGAATGTTAGCCCCACAGCCTTCATTTAATAACTCTGCCAACACGTAGGCAGTTAAACCCCAAATTATATGACCATTAAACTCCCATGCTGGAACATAGATACTTTGATTTTTAAAACGTATCTCATCCGTTGCATAACGATTATCCGCAAGAAAAAAACTCAACGGCACAGTAAATATCTCATCGAGTTCAGCGGGATTTGCAGTAAATTCAATATCTGACGGAATCACGCCTACCCAGGGGGTTACCTGCAAGCCATGTTTAGATCTCACCTGCCCCAATTGCCCAATGACATCAACATGCTCAGGCGCCAAACCAATCTCTTCTTCAGCTTCACGCAAGGCGGTAAAGAGCAGATCCGTATCAGTATCATCATATTTACCGCCTGGGAATGCTATTTCGCCACTATGAGATGACAGGGTTGACGAGCGTTTGGTCAACACAACATGAGGGTCGTCATGATCGGTCAAAGCAATCAATACACTGGCTTTAGGCGATGTGTCTGGCAAGCTGCGTGGTTCAAACCCCACTAAGCGCTCGCGAATAGTTGTGAGCATAAGCGTATCTTTTAAAACTGAAGCTCTGCTTAGATTAAAAATTATTATATAGCTTAATAGTAACAGAGCTATTGAGTGAACAGCCAAGAGAAACTTGGCTCTCGCTTTTTAACCTCATGGTGATAATCTAGGCTACTCATGCACTTCTTGCCTTAAGATAGATGGACTAACCTAGGTTAATTGAATGAACTACTGCCCTAACTGCGCCGGCACACTTACTTTCAGCATTCCTGAAGGAGATCACCTTCCTAGGCATATCTGTAACAACTGCAACACTATCCATTACTCAAACCCAAAGGTCATTACCGGCTGCGTGCCGATCTACCAAGATAAAGTCCTACTGTGCAAACGTGCCATTGAGCCTCGCAAAGGCTTTTGGACCTTGCCTGCTGGTTTTATGGAGAACAATGAGTCCACTTTAGAAGGCGCCATGAGAGAGACTCGTGAAGAGGCAAATGCTGAAGTTAAGATTAGTCACCTCTACACAATCACTTCGATCGTGCATGTAAATCAGGTACAGATGCTCTATCTAGCTTATATGGACAAACCGGAGTATTCGATCAGTTCAGAATCATTGGAAGTTGAACTGTTTAGTGAGGAAGATATCCCTTGGGATGAGCTTGCATTCCCAACCATCAAGAAGGCCTTAACCTATTACTTTTCCGATCGTAAAAACAACCACTTTCCCTTACGTGAAAATGTTGTAAACCGCTCCATGCAGCAGCCTACAAAAGCGGTTTAACACGACCTAATTTCTAACTAAAATAACGCTCAGTTACTGCATCGGCGGGGATCGGCTTCTCGTAATAGTAACCCTGCCCTTCCATACAGCCTGCCTGAGCGAGGAACTCAGCCTGCTCGGCTGTTTCAATACCTTCCGCAACTGTAATCAAGCCAAAGTGACTCGCCACATCGATAATTGCAGCACTAATTGCAGCATCATCAGGGTTACCTGGCAGATCATCAATAAAGGCGCGGTCAATCTTCAGCTGATCTAGATTAAAACGTTTCAGATACGCCATACTGGAGTAGCCCGTACCGAAATCATCCAATGACAGCTGTACACCTAGCGCTTTGAGGTCGTGTAACAACTGCAAAGTTTTATCCTGATCATGCATCAAAGTACTTTCTGTGATCTCTAGCACCAATGAAGCAGGTTCAATCCCCGACTGCATTAAAGCTTCCTTCACTTCTTCCACCAATTCAGGTCTAAATTGACGGACAGAAACGTTCACAGACATGGTAAACGGCTGATCAGATTGTTTACCCCACTCAGCCGCTTGCTGACAAGCCTGCTGTAACACCCATCCCCCGATTGGCAGGATCAAGCCGGTTTCTTCAGCTAGAGGAATAAAGTTATTCGGTGGTACCAAACCAAGATTTGGGTGCTGCCAACGAATCAATGCTTCGCAACCCGCTAAAGAGCCATCAGCAAGATTCACTTGAGGCTGGTAATAGAGTTCAAACTCTTGATGCTCAATCGCCTTACGCAGAGCGATCTCAACCTGTAGGCGCTCTGAAGCTCGTCGGTTCATTTCAGCGGTGTAGAACTGATAGTTATTGCGCCCCTGATTCTTAGCAAAGTGTACGGCGGCGTCTGCGTTTCGGAGCAACTGATCGAAATCATCACCGTCATCAGGGAAAACCGAGATACCGATACTAGGTGTAATCATCAAGTGACTATCGCTTTGCAACGGTTCAGAGACTCGGTGAATAATGCGTTCACATAAGTTTGCAGCCTGCTCTAGGCTATTTAGATTCGGCAATAAAACACTGAACTCATCACCACCTAAGCGACTTACAGTATCCCCCTCACGAACCTCATTCTGAATTCGTTCAGCCATCACTTGGAGGATTTCATCACCAAAACGATGGCCAAGGCTATCGTTGATGTTCTTGAAGTTATCGAGGTCTATATATAAAAGCGCAAAACGTTGCTTTGTCGCTCGACAGCTCAAAGAAATCGTTTGATCAACCTTATAGCCAAGCAAACGTCTATTTGGCAGATTTGTTAACGAATCATAGTCAGAAAGGTAACGTAGTTTATCTTCTACTTCTTTTCGTTCAGTTAGATCTGTGATGGCTGCAATATAGTTCTGAACTTCACCTTGTTCGTTATGTGAAGCACGGATAGAGAGCCACTGTGGGAAAATTTCGCCATTCTTACGACGGTTCCAAATATCTCCGCCCCAAGCACCTTTGGCATTAATTTCATCCCACATCTCTTTATAGAAATCAGCACTATGCTGACCCGATTGCAGTAAACGAGGGTTACGCCCCACCACCTCATCAGCGGAATACCCTGTGATATCTACAAAGGCGTCATTCACCGCTAAGAGGCGGCAATCAGCATCCGTTACCATAATGCCTTCACTGGCGTTATCGAACACTCGTGAAGCTAAAAGAAGAGCATTTTGTTTATTTTCAATCTCGCTCTGATATTTACCAAATTGACGGTTCAACCAACCAGAAAAAACAAACGTCAGCGATAGGGTGGCACAGGTTGCTAAAAACAGAAATGCATAGATCTGAGCACGATCCTCACGCATGGTCTTTTCGACCATCTCTTTCTGCTTTTGCATCAATTTTTTAATATCATCAGGATAGAAACCACCAACCAAGACCCAGCCTAAATCCGGCACAGTTTCTACTAACGATATTTTGGGATGTGGTCCTTCGCCGTTAGGGTAATACCACTCATATTCGATGAAACCACCACCGCTTTTAGCCGTTTCATAGATAAGATCGAGCACCTTGCGCTCTTTCTTACTTATTTTGGTGTTGGGGTTGTCCCCTGTCAGAGAGCTGACACCCGCAGTCGAGAGCAGATTGCCTTCTGTATCAAACACAGCCAAATAGCCATTTTCGCCGAAACGGATCGTCTCCAAACGCTTTAACGCCTGTTCTTTCAGATCATTCTCTATTTGGTAAAGATAATCGCCCGCACCAATAATCCAGCGATAGGGCTCAAACGCTTTCACAAACGCGATCTTTTCAGTCATCTGAGTTTGGTCGTGCGGTGGATACCAACGATATCGAGAGAACCCTTCCTTTTCAGGATTCTCAACCGCATCCAACAAACCACGCATAATGAAATGACCGGTATCGTCCTGATTATCATACAGAGACTGCCCCTCAACTCCGGGGGAAGTCGGCAATAGAATGCAGATACCTTGGTCGTCGTCGATAAAGATATAACCACGACCATTAAAAAAACGTAGATCACGCAAACTCTCTCGAATAAGCGCTTTAACTTCCGTTTCTGGTCTTAGCGGAGATTCACGATCGTAGATGGTTTGCGCGATGGTATGCGCTTTAAGGACTTCTTCACGAGATTTTTGCTTCAGAACGGCTTCGGCCTGAGCCACCATATACTGGATATAGTCTTTTGCACCATCAATCTCAGTGATCAGATGCTCTCGCCCTTTGTCCATAAACTCCTTTTCTAAGGAAGCTAGGCGATGTTCACTATCTCGTTGGTTTTTGTATAAAAAATGCGTAGCAACAGCTGCTAATAGCATTACTGCTATGGCAACTGAGCCCCAAAGAAGGTAACGCGGCAGAGCACCTACATTAGTCGGTGTCATAGAGACAGAACTCTATAATTGAAACGATGGATAGAAACCGCATCTACTTTTCCATCGCGATAAAGCCGATTGGCTGCGCACATCTAATAATTGGCCCAATACAAACAAAAAGAACCGACATAAAACTGTAACATATTTTGTCAACAAACAGACCATTCATCCGGTCAAAAATTTGATCTAGGTCAAACTACCATAATTTATAGCACCCTACAAAGAACAGGGACTTAAATTTGGACCGGTACAGATGTGGATTAACGCAGCGTTATCTTGGCATTTATCTCATCTAAATAGCGTCGGTAATCGGGGCTATCAGTGCGGCTATAATTCAGGTTTCTGAATAGTCCTGTAAGGGTTACAAAAAAATCCCTAACCTCAGATTTATCCTTAAAGTCATGCGTCGATGTCAGTACTGTTCTTAATAGAGTAAACAACGCCTGCTGGCGCTCGATGGGAGCCGATATATCGACATCATCAAAAGCATCCTGCTGCAAATAAACCTGATCTAAACAGATAGATTTGTGATAGAGAATATAATCCTGCAGGGTAACACCCTCTTCGCCGGTTACCTGCATCATCTGCTGCACCGCCTCACCTTGATCGAGCAACTGTTTCATCTCTTTCACCTGAGAAACCCACTCTTCGCCTAAATGCTCGGCATACCAATCGGCAAGTTGGTCTAAATAGCGCGACCATGAAATCAACGGATCTACAGCGGGATAGGCACGTTTATAAGCGCGTTCGGCACTCAAACCTAAAAAGGTCTTCACTGTACGCAAGGTTGATTGGGTAACCGGCTCTTCAAAATTACCTCCAGCAGGAGAGACAGTGCCAATCAGAGTAAGACTCCCCATTTCTCCGGCATTGTTTTCAATCAAACCCGCACGCTCATAAAGCGCCCGCACAGCAGAATCCAAGTAGGCTGGAAAAGCTTCCTCTCCCGGAATCTCCTCTAAACGCCCCGAGGTTTCTCGCATCGCCTGAGCCCAACGCGAAGTAGAGTCGGCAATCAGCAGCACGTTATAACCCATCTGACGATAGTATTCAGAGATGGTGATCCCGGTGTAGATCGATGCTTCACGCGCTGCCACCGGCATGGATGAGGTATTGCAGATAATCACAGTACGATCCATTAAGGTCCCACCTTTCGGATCTGGCATATTTGGAAACTCAGTGATCGTTTCCACCACCTCCCCGGCGCGTTCACCACAGGCCACAATCACTACGATATCGACATCAGAAAAACGAGATATCAAACCTTGCAACACTGTTTTACCTGCACCGAACGGTCCCGGAATACATGCGGTTCCACCTCGGGCTACAGGAAAAAAGGTATCGATAAGCCGAATCGAAGTAAGCAGCGGTTCTTGTGGATAATGCCGTTTACTTTTCCCCGACCTAAGTAAAGGCTCACTCACCGGCACACGCACTGGCCACTTCTGCTGCATAGTGACCTCAATCTCATCTCCGTGCTCAAGACGGAGACGTGCCACTGGCGTTGTGACCGTGAAACTCCCCTCCTGAATCCAGCTGATCTCTGCCTCACCGTAGAGGTTAAACGGTGCCATTATCCGATGTTTAAAGCGCCCCTCTTGAACATTGCCAATCAGATCACCGGCTTTAACACAATCGCCTACTTTAATACTGGGTTGGAAAGCCCAATGCTGTTGTTGATCAATCCCTTCAACTTCCAACCCGCGAGGAAGAAAAAAGCCATTCTGTGATGCAATGATCTCTAGAGGGTTCTGCAAACCATCATAAACCTGACCCAACAAACCAGGCCCAAGAGCAACCGAAAGCATCTCGCCGCTTTGCCTAACAGGGTCTCCAACAGCTACACCGCGGGTATTTTCAAATACCTGAACATCCGCCTCTCCATGACGCACCCGAAGCACTTCCGCCTGCAAATACTCCTGCCGTCCATCCATAGCGGTTCGAACAGGGCAGATATATACCACCTCATTTTTCAGAATCGGATAAAACACTCCCTCGTCATCTTGACCCAGTTCGATGGTGACAATGTCATCTCGTACTGCAACTACCTGAGCTGTAATCTTATGGTCCACTAGACCTCCCCCTGAGCTAACTGTTGCTCTAGGCCTGTCATTTCCAATAACTGCATATTTGCTCGATTAAACTCTGTTATAGCGACTTCAGCATCATAATTTAGATGGCGTTCGGCAATGACCCAACGCAACACAAAACAGGCTAGCGCCTCGAAGTTAAACCCATGTTGTTTCTCACAAAACGCTAGGTCCTGCCACAACCACTGATTTAAGGTTTGCTCCACCAGTAATGCATCCTCTTTCGCTAAAACACGCTGTAAAGGTTGTAGCTGAGGACACACCTCCTCTAAGCCAAATCCGGGTTCAAACCAATGTTTTCGAATACGTGGCAACCATCGACCTACTCCATAAAACAACGCTGAGTTTTCCATACCCGCTGAACGACTACGAAGTGCAGCCATCAACGTTCGCAGCTCCAAATGAAACAGTATCCGCTGACGCAGCACTTCGCTATTCACCTGATTCAGTTGATCAGCCCACTGCTGCACAACCTCTCTATCCGTCGATCCTCGTAACACCTTCTCATCGGGATAATAAAGACGCTCAATCAAAGCTAGCTGCTGTCTATCAGCATCGGTCAGCATGGTTAAACGCAGATCCAATGCAATACGCGATAGCGGCATCTGCTTACAATGCTCTAGATCAGGCAGCCAAGGGAGCGCTGTAATTAAGGTGTAATAGTCAGACACTAGCGAATCACTCCCTCGATGATCGCTCTGAAGCGAGGCTGAAGATGTTTTAACAACAGCTTAGAGATAGCTTCACTACTTAGATCGACTTCAACCTCCTCCCCTTGCAAACGAACACGAATCCCTTTGCCTTGGTGAAGATCAAAACTAACTCCATCTCGCATCTGTTCAGCTGCAAGTGATTGCACAAACTGGCTCAACTTACCTTCGCGATACTCTTTAGGATTACGGCGCAGCTCATCCAAGCCGATGTAATCATCCGGCAGAAGTAGCTCGATTTCCTCAGCATCAGCAATGCCATGATCATGACTTGCCTTAGCCACCAGCGACAGGATTAAGCTACGCATAAATTCAGCATTATCCATCTGCTGCGCAACCAAACGCTCCACTTGATCGGTGAAAGAATGAGATAGGGTTTCTCGAACTTCCAGATGCATATCACGCGCAGCGATCTTTAACGCATCTTCACCAGATTGTTGAAGTTTTTCCGCTTCTTTGCGTGCCTTACTGACGATCTGTTCCGCTTCTTGCTTTGCTTGCGATAGCAACCAATCTGCTCGATGCTCTGCTTCCTCAACCAAGGCTTCAGCTTCATGCTGGCCTTTTTCAACACCCTGCTGACGCAACTTCTCGATCAGCTCTTCAACGCCTGAAGACGCATGAGTTTGATGTTCATTACTCATCAGCAATCTCCCCCTTATAAAGGCACGCCCGCACTAATCACCAGCGCAAAGATAAAGGCGAATACTGCAAAGCCCTCCAC
Organism: Neptuniibacter sp. QD37_11; assembly: GCF_047778105.1. Lineage (NCBI taxonomy): Bacteria > Pseudomonadati > Pseudomonadota > Gammaproteobacteria > Oceanospirillales > Oceanospirillaceae > Neptuniibacter > Neptuniibacter sp. QD37_11. Next base: position 3,191,114 of record NZ_CP180552.1, read on the forward strand.
AATCGCAGCCGGAGCTAACGACATGCCAAAGATCTCAGGACGGATTTTGGAAACATTGATTGCAGAAGCGCAACAACGCCCCTGCCATGCTGCGCTAAATAGAAGCGCTAAACCACACAACAAACCAATGGCAGCTAAGCCCGGTGCGTTATCGATCGTAATTTCTCGATTCAACGCAAACATAACCACGATGCCGTATATAGATTGCGACGACGGCATTGCAGCTACCCCAATATAACGACCATGACCTGTTTCGGTTTCTAACAATGCACCACAGGCAGCTTGCCCCGCCTGCGCACAACCAATCATGCTACCGATTGCCCCTAACGCCATTGGGCCGTATAGACCAGCCCAACCCAAAGCAATAATCAGGTTATCCAAGGTGAAACCTCCCGTTTAGCAAACGGCTGAAAGGCATAGCCCTCATCCGCCAGACTCCAGTTATAAAATTCGATTAAATTCAGACGCAAACCGTGAATCACACCGCTGATCACGGTAAGTACGAAATTAAGAAGATGGCCTACTAGCAAGATAAGCACCTTAAACAACAGGCCTATCGCAGGTAGCGCAGCTGCGACATCTACCGCAAGTTGATTAAAGGTCATCGCCAACGAAGCACTGGCCAACCCCAAAGCAAACAGACGCAGATAGCTCAGAACATCACCAAATATTTTGGTTATCCCTGCAAGAGCCAAAACACCATCGAAGAGCCGACCCACACTCCATTCTGACTTTTCACTAGAGAAAAAAAGCACTAATGACAAACAAGCCGCCAATAACAGCCAATGAAAAACCTCAAAACCAACGATCCAGCCCCAAAGGGCCACAGTGACCGAGCCTGCCCAACCTAATGCAGCATACCTTCGAGTGGTTCCACGCCTGACCCATGCCATCATCAAGTTAGCCAAAATCAGGTGTACGGCCCCAACAGATATTGAGAGCGACATCATGCTGTCAAAGTCATTGAGATCCATCAGTTTGAAACCCTGCAGCCACGCAAAGGGGGCTTGGGCACCGAAGTAGCTCCCCACCAACACACCCCAAGCAAAGCCTGCTACAGAAAGCGCTGCACCCATAGCACGCAAACGCAGCCCCGTTTCTGAGCGCCCCATATCTCGCCAGTAAAACAGCAAAATCGCAGCCAACAACAGCGAGTAGCCTGCATCGGACATGATCAACGCAAAGAAGCTCACAAAGGAAAAGAACACCACGCGCGAAGGGTCCCAACTGCGGTAACCAGGCATCTGGAAGAAATGCACCACCTCTTCACCACCAGCAACAGAGGTTGGATTCTGTAAAAGTGTCGGGGGCAACTCATCAGGCTTAGGAGCTTCGAGCTGTAACACCATACATTGCTGATCAGCAAAGCGCTGTAACGACTCTATGCTGTCCTCAGCGACCCAGCCCTGAATAGCAAAGATCTCATCCCGATCTAAAGTCTGATCTGATACTTCAGCTAGCTGGGCATCATCCTCGGTACCCGCAATGGATCGTTGCAGGAGATAGATCCATCTTGTAAACGCCTCGCGTTCGGCTTCAACGGTTTCTAGCTCGACCTCGATATCTTCCAACTCACGTTGCAACTGTTCGAGCGGAATAGCACCGGTATGAGTGCGGGTGACTGGCATAGCGTTTAACGGCGGCTCTGTTTCTGAAATAACCGTGATATAGCTATAGCGATTATCTCGATGAACCCTTTGCCAAGGCAGCTCCGTTTTCTCTACCTCTTTCATCTTGTAGTTAGGTACAAGATAAAACCACAAACGGCGGCCGTATAACTCACCTTCCTCGGGCAAGATAAAACTACCCCAAGGCTTGAGATCCTTTATACGTTTGCGCAAAAAATCATGCCGTTCCACCAGCTTAAGCCGCAAACTACGGTTTTGATCAACTTTGTCTGTAACCTCCAGCAGATCAAAATGACGTTCACTGACTACCTGCTTGCGCTTTTGCTTAGAGTTCAGAAGATAGTGCAACACGCCATGGAGCTGTTCAGGGCTCACTTGATGCTCTAGCTTCACTTGAGATTTTTTAGGCGCGACCAAAGGAATAACATGCATGACTCCCAAGGCTTGCAAAGCATCGAGAATAGATGCCTTTTCCTCCGTTAAGCCAACTAAGGTCGCTTTCTTAAGAGACTGAATACTCATAACTGCAGCCTCCGACGTTTGTTCTTCGCAATCTTGGCACGTACAACACCCGCCCGTTCTGCATCAGATAAAGCGATACGGATCTTGCGGATATTTTTTTCAGTCTGCGGAATCAAAACCTTATCGAATAAATTTAAGCGCTGGGTCGTTTTCTGCAGTCCAGTTTCCAATATCTGTAGGCGTTGTTGGTAGATCCTGATCTCCACTTCCAACTTTAAGGCCTGTTCCTGCAGTAATAAAACGGTGTCGACCCAATGAGGCAAGACCAAACGCGAGTATTCAGATAGCTCAACCTTAAACTCAGCTAGTTCAGGCAGCTCTAGTCCGACTAAATTGCTGTACTTCACTTCAACCTTTTGGACCTGTAGCAACTGGCTAAGCTCGATCTCCGCACCCGCCAGCATTGGCAGCTTTTCAGATACACAAAGGTAGAGATCTTGTAGCTTTAGCTGGTTAGCTTGTAGAAGCTGCAGGGTTTCTTGTCTCGCAGCGAGAAGCTGTTTTCGCTTTAAATCTAAGGCGGGCACGAACTGACGAAACGCTTTTAAGCGTCCGCCCTCGCGATTTAATGTGGTCTTATTGAGTGCTAGCTTCGCCACAATTCATCCCTAAGCCTGAGCTAAATTTTGCGCTGGAAAATATTTATCCACCAACGCCTGCTTCATCAACAATTCTTGCGGCTCGAAACATTCAGCCAGTGTCAGCCAGCACTGATCTAATGCTTGCTCTAACGGCATAGTGACATGTATATCCATAAACCGATCTCGGAATAGCTCACCAAATTTAAGTAAGCGCTCATCATATTCACTTAGCTCAAAAGACATTGCTTGTTTCTGCGCAGCATCTTGAGACTCTGCATACAAACGCACCATCGTATTCATAATCTGGCTATGATCTTCTCGGGTGACTTTGCCGATCACATGCTGCTTTAAGCGTGATAGAGAACCAAACGGATCGATCACTCCATCATGCAGATAGAACTGACCTTCTGTGATATAGCCGGTGTTATCAGGTACAGGGTGAGTCACATCATCACCCGGCATTGTTGTAACCGACAAAATGGTTACAGAACCTGCGCCTTTGTAATCGCAGGCTTTTTCATATCGGCGCGCTAATTGTGAATAGAGATCCCCGATGTAACCTCGATTTGAGGGTACATGCTCCATCGAGATACCCACCTCTTTAAGAGCATCGGCGTATGCGGTCATATCAGTGAGTAACACCAGTACGCGTTTACCCTCTTCAACGGCAAAGCGTTCGGCCACAGCTAACGCCATATCCGGAACCAACAAACCTTCTACGGTGGGGTCGGATCCCTGATGAACAAACATCACTGTTCGCGCTAGCACGCCTGCTTCTTCAAATGCCTGACGGAAGAAGTGGTAATCATCGAACACTAAACCTATGCCACCAAAGACCACCACATCGGCATCCGCATGGGTGCCAATCTGCGCTAGCAGCTGGTTATAAGGCTCGCCTGCCACGGAGAACACAGGGATTTTTTGACTCTCAACCAAACAATTAAACACATCAATCATCGGCACGTCGGTGCGAATCATATGCGAGGCTAAAACACGTCTAGCCGGATTGACCGTGGGCCCATCGATCTCAATTTTGGGCTCTTCTGTGAGCATCGGGCCGTTGTCGATAGCTCGACCCGTTCCTGAGAAAGAGCGTCCAAGAATATTAGGGGAGAAAGTGACTTCCATGGAACGACCAAGGAAGCGAACCACCGAATGAGTTGAGAGGCCTTTAGTGCCAGTGAAGACCTGAAGCGAGACCTCTTCACGATCGAGCAAGATGACTTGGGCCAAATTGGCTTCAGCACCATCATGTCTGTCATTTTCGATTAAAGCTAGATCACCAAAACAGATAGACGAAGCGCCATCTGTTAACGGTACATGTACTTTAACTATGTCACCAACAATCTCCAGAATACGAGAGTAACGTACCAATAACTGCGTCACTTCTACCTCCCTGTCATTCGGTTACAACTTTAAAATTCTTCTAAGCGCCAAACATCGTAGGCTGGCTCTTCGTAAGGGTGAGACGATTTCATTGCATCAACGGCCTGACGTATCAGCTCATCGCTACAAACCAGTTCAACTTTCCACTCATCAACCGTCTCTACATTACCTTGCTGCCCTATATGCGGATCACTACCTTCCAAAGGGCGAAACTGCCCCTGACCCAGCACCTGCCAACAGCAACAATCGTAGTTACCAATTCGCCCTGCACCTGTTGCGAAGACAGCTGCTTTAACTTGTTCCAAATTTTCATCGGGAACAAAGAAACTTAGTTTATACACCGAAGTTTTACCGTTTTATTTAACTGTTCAACCATGTTAGGTATCTGCTCAGATATACAATCCGATATAGGCGCCATAGTCTCAGTTTGACCTAGCTGAACCAGAAACAAACTGATCTGCGGCAAAGATTGTTCGAGTTTAAGCAACAACTGCCAACTCTCTGAGATACCCAAAGTATGACTACTAACTGGCACATTTTGCATATGCAAAAACCCAGACCCATCCTCAATATACCTGTACTCACCTGCTTTTTGCTCCATTTCACAGGCATCAATCACAATGACCTGATCAAACTGAGGCAATAACGTCACTAAAGAGTGAGCAGGGGTGGTTAATTTCTCGCAGACCACAGATTCAGGGAGTAAACCTTGCAGGGCATCCACCAGCACCCAACCGATTTGATCATCCCCATGGGAAGAGCCCAAGCCAAACACCCCTAAATTCAAGGCTTACGCTCCGTTGTTAACTTTAGAAAGTGAGTTGCGCAGGAGATACAAGGGTCATAATTACGAATCACTTTTTCGCTATGTAAGCGCAAAAGATCATCGGGTTGATCCAAGCCAAATTCACTGAGGGAATAAAGCAGATCTTGCTCGATACGTGCTTGGTTTTGGCTGGTCGGCGGGACGATTTTCGCTTCTGTAATTAAGCCTGCCTTATCCACTGTGTATCGGTGCCATAACAAACCGCGGGGCGCTTCACTCCAACCGTATCCAGTGCCTGCTCGTGGACTAACCTCAACTGCACTTTTTTCAAGAGACTGATACTTTTCCAGCAACTTAATCGCTTCATCCAAAGCAAAACAGATCTCCACCCCACGAGCCAACATGCTGTGGAACATATTCTGACTTGGGAAAGGGTTACCCAATTTACGAAGTAGCTTTTGTAGAAAATCAGGCAGTTGCTGATGATTCAGATTAATCCTTGCCAGAGGGCCTACCAGATAGTCTTGGCCATTTAGGTGACTCCACAGCGCCGTCGAGTTCGGCGACTGGCTTTCTGCAAAGTAGGTTTCATATTCATCCTCAGTGATATTCAATCCTGAGCTACTAACGAGACGACCTTCTCCAAGCGGATAGCTATTCGCTACTAGGGATACTGAATTAAAAGCCTGTCGATGATCAGGAATCTCAACCTCAGCTAACCATTCAACCATCGCAACTGCTTGAGGCAATATTTCCTGCAGGCTCTGCTTGAGTTCGAGGGCTTCAGATATTGAAGGCGCTTTATGAAAACCACCCACTTTAATGCCGACAGGATGCACAGAACGCCCACCCAAGAAGCGCATAATTCGGTTACCCGCATCTTGAATAGCAAAACCCCTTCGAACCTCATCGGGGTATTCCCCTGCGAGCTCCAACGCCGAGTTATGGCCAAAATAATCTGGCAACGCTAGCAAATGGATATGCAGACCATGACTTTGCAGCCACTCACCTAAATAGAGCAAACGCCGCATATCCTTTATCCATGGAGTTAGCTGAACCTGAAACAGAGATTCCAATGAATTCACTGCACTGACTTGATACGCCACAGGACATATTCCACAGATGCGCGCCACAATGTCTGGAACTTCGGAAAAGTGCCGCCCTTCTAGAAACTTCTCAAAAAATCGTGGCGGCTCATAAATTTTGAACTGCAGTTGCTGCAACCTACCTTGCTCAATTTTGAGATGGAGCGCTCCTTCTCCCTCAACACGGGCAAGTGAGGGCACATCAATCTGAATCTTTCGCTTAGTCATTCAGCTCTCCATTACCACCTTTAGGGAAAGGACTGGGGTCAGGATGAATCAATTGAAAGCGTCGACTAACTTCTTCATCAACAAGGCCTAAACCTGATAAACGACGTGCCAACGCTGCATGATGAGACAACTCTGCATCGCCATAGCAGCCATAGCATGCCCGACCAAATTTAGGACACAAAGCTCCGCACCCCAATCTTGTTACTGGCCCCATACAGGGCTCTCCAGCAGTGACTAAAGTGCAGACCTGACCTGAGCGTTTACACTCAACACAGAGCTTTTCGCGCTCATCCTGAGGCATCACGTCTTCAAGCATTAAGCTGATCGCCGTTGAGATTTGGCGACTATTGATCGGGCAACCCCAGAGTTCAAAATCAACTTTAACGTGATCTTTGATCGGCTCTGATCTATCCAAACTGTCGATAAATTCAGGCTGTGGATAAATAGCCCCCGGCCAAGTTTCTGGTGCATCCGCTAAGTTCTTTAATGCTTGAATCCCACCAGAAGTGGCGCAGGCTCCCATGGTAATAAGATAACGACTGTTCTTACGTATCTGTTGGATTCGCTGAGTATCATGTTGAGTCACAATACTGCCTTCGATAAAGGCAATATCGACCTCTGCGTTTTCATCCAAAACACCGGCTTCCGCAAAGTGCTTAATCTCAACGCGAGTAGCTAAAGTCACCAGCGCCTCACCCATATTAAGAAGAGCGAGCTGGCAACCATCACAGGAACTAAACTTATGCACAGCAATACTCGGTTTAGAGTTCATCACACGCCCTCCATACCTAAACGATCACGTACAGCAGGGTAAGAAAATACTGGACCATCCTTGCAGATAAAATCAGCCCCAAACTGGCAATGGCCACAATGCCCCATGGCACACTGCATATTGCGCTCTAAGCTAAGATAGATCTGAGCTGGATCTATCCCTAAACCAATAAGCTTTTCCGCTGCAGCATGCATCATCCCCTCAGGCCCACAAATCATCGCCAATGCATTACTGGGATCAACCGTCACTTGATCAATTAGTTCGGTGATACGCCCTTTATGGAATGGCCACGCCGGTCCTGATTCATCCGCAGCAAGAAACACCTCTACATTCTCAAACTGACGCCATAGATCGTAGCGCTCACTCCAGATAAGATCATTGCTGTGCTTAACGCCTTGAACAATACTCAAGCGTCGATAATGATCTCTCCTTTTCAGCGCATAATTGATTGCTGCTACGACCGGCGCACAACCCAATCCACCGGTAACGATCAGAAGGTCCTTATTTTTGGCGTCCGGCAGAGGCCAACCTCGACCAAATGGACCTCTTAGACCGATTTGATCTCCCTGTTTTAATTTCGCTAAGCCTTCAGTAACACGCCCTACGATCCTGATAGTGTGATCAATTACGCCTTCATCCTTAGGATCAGAAACGATCGAGATAGGCACCTCACCCACACCGAAAAGGTAAAGCATATTGAACTGCCCCGGCTTAAACTCATAGGCCTCTCGCTCTGCGAGGTCAGCCAACTGCAAACGAAGCGTAAAGATCGTTTTAGATTCGCAAATCACCTCAGTAACAGTTGCAACCAAAGGTTTCTGACAGAAAACACTCATTCTTTGTCTCCTGTTATCAGGTTTGCTTCTGCTACAAAATCTATCTCTGCAGGGCACCAGGTCATACAGCGCCCGCAGCCAGTACAACCTGAGCGGCCATATTGGGTCTGCCAAGTATCTAGCTTATGGATCATCCATTGCTGATAGCGCTGCTTAACGGTTTGTCGAACTTGAAATCCTGCAAGCTGGCCATGAGATTCTCCAAAACAGCTATCCCACTCTCTGACGTGCTCGCTCTCAGCACCATTAAGCTGTGGCTCTTCATGCTGTCGATGGCAGAAACAGGTGGGGCAAACCATAGTGCAGTTACCGCAGGCAAGGCAGCGCTCGGCAATATTATTCCATTGCGGACGATCTCTTCGGCTTTGCAGATCATCTTTAGCAATAAGGTTGAGTGATCGGGTTTGTTGATTAGCAGCCGTTTGAATCTGTTCCTTGGCTATGTCGGTCATCGCTTCAGTCACTCTGTGTAGCGGCAACTGATCGACGATGGCCGCACCTTTATCCGAGCCCGATTGAATAAGAAAACCGTCGTCTAATTCAGTCAGCAGGATGTCATACCCTTGCTTTACCTCAGGACCATCACCGGTAGAGGCACAGAAACAGGTTTCTGCCGAGACATTGCAATTAACAGCAATTAAAAAAAGCCCTTGCCGCTTTGCTTGGTAACCGGGGTCTACATATTCACCTTCTAGAAAATGCTGATCCTGCAGTTTCAACGCGGTAAGGTCACAGGCCTTTACCCCTATGACCGCAACTTTATCTTGCGCTTGTTCAGGCACTAAAAATTGCAATCGACCATCACCACTCCGCTTTGCTTGCCAGATGACTTCTCGAGTAGGATATAACAGCGGTTTTAGTGCCGAAGGCCCATTTGCCCAATTAAACTGGCGTGGAGAACCACTGTGCTTGAGTCGATACCTCCCCGGAGCCTGTTGATCTGTCCACCCTTGCGGTAGATCACTAACAGATTGGAGATCATCAAAAACAATTGCGCCATCGCGAACTTGAGGACCATGCAACCTAAAGCCTTGCTTAAGCAAAAGCTCAAACAGCTCAGTTAAATCCGTCCTCGTGAGAAAAGCAGATTGAGAAATCGCCATTCACTCCCCCTCCCTTACTCTTTTAATATTAGCCTAAACTACTAGACAAGCTTCGAGATTTGGGGTGGTTTTTGCCTTCAATTAAGCAATCATAAATGACACTATGACAAGGTGTGCTAACCCAGACATTAATCGCATCTATTTTGAGTTTAGATATGAAAGTTCTTGTCGTTGAAGATAGCCAACTAGTAAGCCGCGTACTACAAAGACTGTTTCAAACTGCAGATCTCCCAGTGGAAGTCATCTTCTGTGAAAGCCTTCTTCAAGCTCAGGAAAAGATAGACCTCTACGAAGATATTTTTGCAGCACTTGTAGATCTAAACCTGCCCGACGCGCCCAATGGCGAAATTGTCGATCTCATTCTCGCGCAAAACATACCGACAATCGTTCTGACAGGTAGTTACGACGACGATAAACGCGAGTCTCTGCTGCAACAAGGCGTGGTGGATTACATCATCAAAGAGAGCCGCTTCTCCTACGAATATGCCGTTCAATTAATTCACCGTTTACTTAAAAACCGAACGATAAAAGTCCTATTAGTCGAAGACTCCTCCTCCTATCGTTTACTGATTCGTAAACAACTAGAAAAGCACCTATATCAAGTTATTGAAGCTAGCAATGGCCAAGAGGGCTTAGCTAAGTTGCAGCAAGACCCGGAAATTAAACTGATTCTAACTGACTACGAGATGCCGAATATGAACGGCATTGAGTTGGTACAAGCCATTCGACGCGAATACGAAACCTCGGAACTGAAGATTATCGGCATATCGGCTGCCGACAGCCCCTCCCTATCGGCTAAATTTATTAAAAGCGGTGCAAACGATTTTCTAACTAAGCCGTTTAACTATGAAGAGTTGCATTGCCGAGTGATGCATAACATCGAGCAGATGGAACTCATTGCTCAAATCAAAGATGCGGCTAACCGCGACTTTCTCACAGGTCTACACAACCGCCGTTATCTATTCGAACAGTCTGAAAAGTTATTAACACAATCACAAAACCAAGCCTGCTTAGCCATGATGGATCTGGACTTCTTTAAACAGATAAATGACAACTATGGTCATGACGCTGGCGATGCTGTACTGACACAGATAGCCACCTTGCTGAATCGTTCCTTTAATCGCTTCTTACATGCCCGTATTGGCGGTGAAGAGTTTTGTGTTTTGTTAAGCGGTTTAAATTTAGAACAAGCAGATATTTTGATGCAGCATTTCTGCACCTTAGTGCATGACACTGAATTTGTATTCGCTGATCAAATATTACCTGTCACAGTGAGTATAGGTTTGATCGAAAGGGATGATGATAACTTCAGCCAGATGATCAGCCGAGCAGATGAGATGTTGTATAAAGCGAAAGAGGCTGGTCGCAATACCGTTGTGTGCGATTAAAAAAGCCGCTGATAAACAGCGGCTTTTTAAAGTAGATCTAAAACTATTTCAGACCAAGAATATCCTGCATATCGTATAGGCCATTCTCTTTACCTTCCAACCACTTACAAGCACGAACAGCGCCTTTAGCGAAAGTTAGACGGTTACTCGCTTTATGCGTGATCTCGATACGCTCACCTTCTGTACCAAATAGCACAGTGTGATCGCCTACGACATCACCAGCACGGATCGTTTCAAAACCGATCTCACCACGAGGACGCGCGCCTACCTGACCTTCACGGCCATAAACAGCGCACTCTTTAAGATCACGACCTAAGGCATCAGCAACCACTTCACCCATACGTAGTGCAGTTCCTGAAGGCGAATCCACTTTGTGACGGTGGTGAGCTTCGATCACTTCGATATCGTAATCATCGTTACCTAAAGCTTTAGCTGCGATCTCAAGCAGTTTGAAGCACAAGTTCACACCAACACTCATGTTTGGTGCAAATACAATGGCAACACTCTCAGCGGCTTTCTCTAGCACTGCTTTCTGCTCATCAGTAAGACCCGTCGTACCGATAACAACTTGCTTACCGTGAGTAGTACAGAAACGAACATTCTCTAGCGTGACTTCTGGTGCTGTAAAGTCGATTAGCACGTCAAAATCAGCAACCGCTTCATGCAAAGAACCAACAATCTTAACGCCTAGCTTACCAACACCTGCAACTTCACCGGCATCTGCGCCGATCAAAGAACTATCAGGCTCAACAATAGCTGCACCTAATTCAATGCCTTCAGCCATCTGTAGCGCTTCGATATTTGCTTTACCCATACGACCGGCTGCGCCAGTAACTGCTACTTTAATCATGTAAGTTTCCGCTCTTATTTGTTTTTGTCGTGAAGGATATTCTGGTCCATATCCAGTGCCGGTTTATCGCATTGAGGATGACCAACAGCACGGGCAGGTACGCCTACAACTGTTGTATGCCTTGGCACATCATCCAACACAACACTTCCACCACCTACTTTGGCACCTGCGCCCACTTCGATGTTACCGAAGATCTTGGCACCTGCCGCAATCATAACGCCTTCACGAATTTTCGGATGACGATCACCACAATCTTTACCTGTACCGCCTAAGGTTACAGATTGCAGGATAGAAACATCATTCTCGATCACGCTGGTTTCACCCACAACAATACCTGTTGCGTGATCAAACATTACGCCATGACCGATTTTAGCCGCAGGATGAATATCAACCTGCAACACACAACTAACTCTGCTCTGGATATAAAGCGCCATGCTCTTACGGCCTTTATTCCACATATAGTGAGCCACACGATACGCCTGAATTGCATGAAACCCCTTAAGGTACAGCAATACAGTCGCATATTTATCGATTGCAGGGTCTCGGGTACGAACCGCAGCTATATCTGCACACACAGCCTGTAAGATCTCTGGCGCTTCACGAAATACTTCTTCGATCACTAGACGAAAAGTTACTGCTGGCACTGCATCATCATGCAACTTGCGGCTCAACAGATAAGCCAAAGCAGAACACAAACTCTGATGACCTAAAATATTGGCGTGATAAAACCCCGCCAATACAGGCTCGTCAACTACTTCACGTTCGGCTTCTGCCGTAATTTCATCCCAAAGCCAAGTTGGGCATTCTGGATTCTGGCTCATGCCATCCCCATTCTTATAAAAATTTAAGGGGCAATAAATGCCCCTTAAAATTAGGTCATATCTTCAAAAAACTTTTTCACAGAATCAAAGAAGCCGTGCTTCTTCGGGCTGTGTTTATGCGTACCTTGTTCCATCTCGTCTTGGAACTCACGCAATAGTTCTTTCTGGCGACTGCTCAACTTAACCGGCGTTTCCACAACTACTTTAACCAGAAGATCTCCCGTAGATCCACCGCGAACAGGCGCTACACCCTTGCCACGTAGACGGAACATTTTTCCGGTCTGCGTTTCGGATGGTACTTTCAACTTAACACGACCATCAAGGGTTGGAACTTCTAGCTCACCGCCCAATGCTGCATCAACAAAGCTGATCGGCACTTCGCAGTATAAGTGTTTACCGTCACGCTCAAAGATCGGGTGATCTTTAACATGAACTTGTACATATAGATCGCCTGCTGGACCACCGTGAGTACCCGCTTCGCCTTCACCCGCTAGACGGATACGATCGCCTGTATCAACGCCCGCAGGGATCTTAACGTTAAGCGTCTTAGTCTTCTCTTTACGGCCATGACCATGACAGTCAGTACAAGGATCAGTAATGATCTTGCCTTCACCATGACAGGTTGGACAAGTCTGTTGTACCGAGAAGAAGCCCTGCTGCATACGAACCTGGCCTTGACCGCCACAAGTACCGCACACTTTTGCAGAAGTACCAGGCTTAGCACCAGAACCATCACAAGTTTCACACTCTACAAGCGTAGGAACTTTGATGCTCTTTTCTACACCACGAACCGCTTCTTCCAGCGTCATTTCCATGTTGTAGCGTAAGTCAGCGCCACGTTGTACCGAGCTACGGCCACCGCGACCACCGCCGCCACCGAAAATATCGCCAAATACATCGCCAAAGATATCAGAGAAGTTACCGTCGAAGCCGCCACCGTGACCACCACGCATGTTCGGATCAACACCGGCATGACCGTATTGATCGTACGCAGCTTTCTTCTGAGCGTCAGATAACACTTCGTAAGCTTCGTTTACTTCTTTGAACTTATCTTCTGCTTCCTTATCGTCCGGGTTACGGTCCGGATGATATTTCATCGCCATACGGCGGAAAGCTTTCTTGATATCGCGATCAGATGAACCCTTAGATACACCCAATACTTCGTAATAATCTCGTTTTGACATGGTCACTACACTATACAGTCACAACACTGTTTTCGGCTTTAAGCCGGATATGACAACGCGGGCATAGAGCCCGCGGTGCCGAGTAATTCGACTTTGCAGCATCAAGAAACACTGCAAAGTTCTACGCTTAGTTAGCTTGATTCAGCTAAAAGGCGACTTATTTTTTGTCGTCTTTAACTTCTTCGAACTCAGCGTCTACTGCATCATCGTTACCGCCAGCTTGTTGCTGTTCAGCACCGCCTGCGCCTTGCTCAGCTTCAGCTTGCTGTGCAGCTTCTGCGTACATCTTCTGAGCAACACCAGAGATCGCTTCAGTAAGTGCAGTAGTTTTAGCTTCGATAGCGTCTTTGTCGTCGCCTTTAAGCGCTTCTTCAAGCTCAGCAGTTGCTGCTTCAACAGCTGCTTTCTCTTCGTCAGTCGCTTTGTCGCCCGCTTCTTCCATTGTCTTCTTAGCAGAGTGAACCATCGCGTCACCCTGGTTACGCGCAGTAGTCAGCTCTTCAAACTTCTTATCTTCTTCAGCGTGAGCTTCTGCATCGCTTACCATCTGCTCGATCTCGTCATCGCTCAGACCTGAAGATGCTTTGATTACGATAGACTGTTGTTTGCCAGTCGCTTTATCCTGTGCAGATACGTTCAGGATACCGTTAGCATCAAGGTCGAAAGTTACTTCGATCTGAGGCACACCGCGTGGTGCTGGTGGGATCTCAGCCAAGTCGAAACGACCTAGAGATTTGTTCTGTGCCGCTTGCTTACGCTCACCCTGTACAACGTGAATTGTTACAGCGTTCTGGTTGTCGTCTGCAGTAGAAAAGATCTGAGACTTCTTAGTTGGGATAGTCGTGTTCTTCTCGATTACTGGAGTAGCTACGCCACCCATAGTTTCGATACCAAGCGTTAGAGGCGTTACGTCTAGAAGTAGAACGTCTTTAACGTCACCAGCTAGTACCGCACCTTGGATCGCTGCACCCATTGCTACAGCTTCATCAGGGTTAACGTCTTTACGTGCTTCTTTACCGAAGAATTCAGCAACTTTTTCCTGAACCATTGGCATACGAGTCTGACCACCAACCAAGATAACTTCGTCGATTTCAGATGCGCTTAGATCAGAATCTTGTAGAGCGATCTTACATGGCTCTAGAGAGCGCTGAACTAGCTCTTCTACTAGAGACTCAAGCTTCGCACGAGTGATCTTAACGTTAAGGTGTTTTGGACCTGTTGCATCAGCAGTGATGTAAGGTAGGTTAACGTCAGTCTGCTGTGCAGAAGATAGTTCTACTTTAGCTTTCTCAGCACCTTCTTTTAGACGCTGAAGCGCTAGTGGATCGTTGTGTAGATCGATACCAGTGTCTTTCTTGAACTCATCAGCCAAGAACTCGATCAAACGTAGGTCAAAGTCTTCACCACCAAGGAACGTATCACCGTTAGTAGAAAGTACTTCGAACTGGTGCTCGCCATCTACTTCAGCGATCTCGATGATAGAGATATCGAAAGTACCACCACCTAGGTCATATACAGCGATAGTTTTGTCGCCTTTAGACTTGTCCATGCCGTATGCAAGAGCAGCAGCAGTTGGCTCGTTGATGATACGCTTAACTTCTAGACCAGCAATTTTACCCGCATCTTTAGTCGCCTGACGCTGAGCATCGTTGAAGTATGCTGGTACAGTTACAACGGCTTCAGTTACTGTCTCGCCTAGGTAGTCTTCTGCAGTTTTCTTCATCTTCTTCAGAATCTCTGCAGAGATCTGAGGTGCAGCAAGCTTGTCGCCCTTAACTTCTACCCAAGCATCACCGTTGTCAGCTTCAACGATTTTGTATGGCACCATTTTGATGTCTTTCTGAACAACATCATCTTTGAAACGACGGCCGATAAGACGCTTGATAGCAAATAGCGTGTTGTCTGGGTTAGTAACCGCCTGACGTTTTGCAGGCTGACCGACTAAGATTTCACCTTCATCAGCGTAAGCAATGATGGAAGGCGTTGTGCGATCGCCTTCAGCGTTTTCGATAACTTTAGCGCTGTCGCCATCTAGGATAGAAACACAAGAGTTTGTAGTTCCTAAGTCAATACCGATGATTTTACCCATTTGTATCTGCTCCAATTCTTTCTAAGCTGCCCGTTCTGACGGACAGTGATTAATTCTATAATTGACTTACTAGTCAGTATGAAATCTATATAAGTACGTTTTGCAGGGTTTCAAGGCCGAAACCAAAATTAAATTTACCTAACGTACCTTAAGCTTTAGCCACAACAACCATCGCAGGGCGCACTAGGCGGCCGTGCAATGTGTAACCTTTCTGCATTACTGCAATAACTGTATTTGGCTTCGCATCTGGTGACTCAACCATAGACATTGCTTGGTGTAGTGCCGGATCAAATGCTTCTCCTTGAGGATTAACCTGTTCCATCTGGAATTTAGCCAGACCCGAGAGGAACATGTTCATAGTCATCTCAACGCCTTCTTTCATCGGCTTAACCGCTTCGTCATCACCGAAGGCTTCAATAGCGCGCTCTAGGCTATCGACGATTGGCAACATTTCGTTGGCAAACTTCTCTACGCCAAATTTGTGCGCCTTTTCTACATCCTGTTCAGCACGACGACGAACATTCTGAGCATCAGCCTGAACACGTAGCATCTGATCCTTTAGCGTCTCAACCTCAGCTACTGCTGCAGCTAGATCAGCTGCCAATTTATCCGCATCCTGAGCAGTCTCTTCTGCAGCAACCTGTTCCGCTTCACCTTGTTCAGCGTTTTCTTCTTGCGCTTCTTCCGCTGCTACAACCTCTTCTGGCTGCTCAACTTTCTGCTCTTCTACTGGGTTCAGTTCTTCGTTTGCCATTGTGCTCTCCAGCCAGCCCATTCAATAAACTCGAGGGCGTCTGTTGGGTGTTAATATCAATTGCTCTTGAATATGGGGACAAAGAGATCGCTTTCAACAGATAAATTCGATTTTTTTACGCTAATTTCAGATAAAGATTGCATCCGATCAAAATATGACTTATACAGAAACCACTGTATAAAAACACATGTATTTTATTATGCTGAATCAATTATCTATTTGTGACTTTGCCATTGTTGATCACCTTGATCTAGAACTAAGCCAAGGCATGACCGTAGTCAGCGGTGAAACAGGTGCGGGTAAATCGATTATGCTCGACGCCCTAGGCCTAGCCTTAGGTAACCGCGCAGAGAGCGGTGCCGTACGTCAAGGCGCTGAGAAAGCCGACATCACAGCAAGCTTCAACATAGATAGCATCCCTGAAGCCTCTCAGTGGCTATCAGAGAATGATTTAGACAATGACGGTGAATGCATACTGCGTAGAGTGATCACTAAAGAGGGGCGCTCACGCTGCTATATCAATGGTCGCCCATCGCCTGCCAGCTTAGTCAAAAACCTTGGCGAGCTACTGATTGCTATTCATGGTCAACATGAACACCAACGCTTACTGAAAAAAGATCATCACCGAACACTACTCGATAATTTTGCCGGACAGGCCAAACTCGTCAGCCAAGTTCACAGTAGCTACCAGCAATGGCATAAGCTCGATAGCGAACTGAAACGTCTCTCTGAGCAAAGCGCCGAACAAACAGCACGAGTGCAGCTATTAAGCTATCAGATTGAAGAGTTAGACCAGCTCGCCTTAACCGATGGCGAACTAAAGCAACTGGAAGAAGAGCAAAAAACCTTAGCCAATGCCGAGAGCATTCTGAACACAGGCCACCAGCTGATCAATCTAGCCAGCGATAGCGATGACGCCAATTGCGTACAACAATTGAATCACTGCCTGCAGCTTCTATCTGAAATCCAATCAGAATCCCCTTCAGTTCGACAAGCCAACGAGATGCTGAACTCGGCATTGATCCAAGTTGAAGAAGCTAGCAACGAGATCCGCCATTACATGGATCGCGTCAATGTCGATCCAAGCAGACAACAAGATGTCGAAGAACGCCTATCAACAATTTACGAGATTGCACGTAAGCATCGCATCAACCCAGACGAGCTATGCGAATTCCATCAATCGCTTAGCCAAGAGCTATCCAGCCTAAGTCGCTCTGACGAAGAGTTAGAGCAACTCGCCCTTGACGTTGAGAGCGCCAAAACTGAATACCTCGCTTACGCTAACAAGTTAAGTACCAAACGCTCAGCCTCCGCTAAAAAATTAGGCAAATTAGTCGATCAGCAACTGCATAATTTAGGCATGCCATCTGCGCAGATGTCTGTTGCATTAACCGCTTTAGAAAAACCAAGTCTGAACGGTTTGGAAGAAGTAGAGTTCCTGATTATTACCAATGCAGGCCAACCACCAAAACCATTAGGCAAAATCGCATCCGGTGGTGAGCTATCACGTATCAGTCTTGCTATCCAAGTGATCACAGCACAAACCTCCACCACTTCGACACTAATCTTTGATGAAGTCGATGTAGGTATTGGTGGTGCGATTGCGGAAGTCGTGGGTCGCCTGCTAAGACAACTGGGTGAAAAAGCACAAATTCTATGTGTAACTCATCAGCCGCAAGTCGCGAGCCAAGGCCATCAACATCTATTTGTGAGTAAACAGACGGATAAAAAGACCACTCACACGCAGATCAATCAACTCTGCGCGGACAGTCGTGTTCAAGAAGTTGCACGTATGCTGGGCGGGATCGATATTACAGAGCGATCTATTGAGCATGCTAAAGAGATGCTTGCTCAAGCAAGCTAGACCTCAAGCCCCATACACATAGTTTTTGGAAGGGTATTCCATACACTAAAAAACCCGCTAGTAGCGGGCTTTTTAGTTGTCACCAGAGCAAGTACTGCTTATTTTTCGTCTGCGTCTTTGTGAACGCCGTACAGGTAAATAGTACGATCAGTCACAGTAAAGCCCATAGACTCAGCGATCTCGTTTAGAAGCGCATTCAAACGTGGATCGTTAAATTCTTTTACGATGCCACTTTTTACGCAAACAATGTGATCGTGTTCTTCATCACGCGCCAATTCAAATACAGAGTGACCACCTTCGAAGTGGTGACGCGTTACTAGACCAGCCGCTTCAAACTGAGTTAGTACACGGTAAACCGTTGCCAAACCAACATCTTCACCTTTTTCCATCAGCAACTTATAAATATCTTCAGCACTGAAGTGATCGCCTTCACCAGCCTGTTCTAGGATCTGATAAATTTTTACGCGAGGCAAAGTAACCTTCAGGCCTGCTTTTCTTAGTTCCTGATTTTCAAGTGACATAGTTATCTATTCTCTAAGCTGTTGGTGATTACATAATCATGCGGAAGCTGAATTGCTTGTTCAATAGCGCACGAAACTTTATTATCCGCATTTACGCACAATAGTGGAAGCAAAATTCTGATGCAAAAACTACTAATTGCTACAACTTTTACTGTAGCACTGACTCTGACCGGTTGTTCTGGTTTCCCAGGTGTATATAAATTCGACATCCCGCAGGGCAATGTTGTTACTCAAGAGATGGTAGATCAGCTGCGCCCTGGCATGAGCCAAAGCCAAGTGCGCTTCATCATGGGTTCACCATTAATCACTGATACCTTCCACGAAGGCCGTTGGGACTACCTATACACAAAGAAAAGTGGTGAAGATGGCAGCTATAGCAAAGAACGCATCTCTCTATACTTTACAGATGGCAAGCTAAATGCCTTAAATGGTGACTTCCGTCCAGGTGGTAAGCGTAGCTAAACCTTAGCTACGCAGGCGTGCAGCTTATTCAGCTTCTTTCTTTGCTTTCACCTTAGCTGCGCGCTTAGCCCTTGCTTCCTTCGGATCAGCAATTAAAGGGCGATAAATCTCAACACGCTGACCTTCCCGCAAAATTGTCTCTTTAGGGTTCTTGATTGCTTTAGCAAAGATACCCATAGGATCATTCTCAGGATCGATCTGTGGATAAAGCTCCACAATGCCAGACTGGATAACCGCATCATAAGCAGTGCAATCATCAGCCACAGTCAAAGCTATGATTTTTTGCTCTGTAGGAAGGGCATAAGCGACTTCAACATTCATAGTGACACTTTCTCTTAAACGTATACTTGATCTGCGCGGGTTACGAAGGCATCAACCATAGTCGTTGCAACTTGATTAAAAACCTTACTCATCGCCATAGAAGCAATTTTACCCGAGAACTCAAACTGTAAGCTTAAGCTTACTTTACACGCTTCATCACTAAGCGGTTTGAAATCCCACACACCACTCAAGCGGGAAAAGGGCCCCTCTTCCAATTCAAGTGTCATGCTTACAGGGCGGTTAAGCTGATTTCGAGTGGTAAAGCTATATTTCAAGCCACCTTTAGAAAGGAACAAAGTCGCAACCAACTCATCGTCAGTGCGACTTATAATCTCGGTGCTAGCGCACCAGGGCAAAAACTCAGGATATCGTTCTACATCATTTATAAGATCAAACATCTCTTCTGCAGTGTGCAATACCAATGCACTGCGATCTACCTGAGTCATGCCTTTTTTTCATTCCTTTACTTCAACTTCTCAACAAGGTTGAGAATAAAGATTACAGCTACCGCTACTGGCGATACATATCGCAGCGCAATATACCATGCATTGAACAGTAAAGGAGAGGAGATTGCCAATTCATCTTCAGCCATTTTACGAGTTACAAACCAACCCGCGAAGATTGCGATGAACAATCCACCCAATGGCAACATGACATTAGCCGTCATAAAGTCTAGGAAATCAAAGACATTGAAGCCCATCATCTTGAAGTCGGAGATGAAGTTGAAAGAACCTAGCGCAGCAATACCTAAGCCCCAAACAACAAGGCCTAGCGCGATACACGCAGGAACACGGCTCCAGCCAAACTTCTCTACCAACCAAGCAGCTGCTGGTTCGATTAGAGAGATAGCTGAAGTCCAAGCAGCAATACCTACAAGCAAGAAGAATACGAAACCAAAGATCTGACCGCCAGGCATCTGACCGAAAGCAACAGGCAGCGTTACAAACATCAGACCAGGACCCGCACCAGGATCCATACCGTTAGCAAATACGATCGGGAAGATAACCAAACCAGCAATCAAAGCAACGATAGTATCCATTGCCGCAATTGTGATTACAGAACCACCGATAGAGGTCTTCTTAGGCATGTATGAACCGTACGCCATGATCGCACCCATACCCAGAGATAGGGTGAAGAAAGAGTGACCTAACGCGATCAATACAGCATTCCAACTCAGCTCCGAGAAGTCGAAGTGGAATAGGAAATCAAAACCTTGAGAGAAGCCTTCTGTCTGCATGGAGTAACCAAGCATGATCAATAGAAGGATAAATAGCGCAGGCATCAATAGCTTAACAGCGTTCTCAAGACCTTTCTTAACGCCACCAACGATAACCACCATTACCATTGCAACAAAGATCGTATGCCAGATCAGCAATGTCTGAGGGTCAGCTAGCAAGTCATTGAAGACCTTACCCGCATCATCACTACCAATAGAGATGAAATCGCCAGTACCCATACCAGCAATGTAATAAAGCACCCAACCCGCAACTACAGAGTAGAACGAGAAGATCATAAAGCCGGCTAGAACACCCATCCAACCAACAAATGACCATTTCCCTGAATGATTGGCTTCTATCGCCACATCCTTCATAGCATTGATAGGACTTTGTCTACCACGTCGACCGATGAAGACCTCTGCCATCATGATTGGAACACCAACCATCAAGATACAGACAAGGTATACCAGTACGAACGCACCGCCACCATTTTCGCCCGCAATATATGGGAACTTCCAAATATTACCTAAGCCAACTGCCGAACCAGTGGCCGCCAAAATAAAGATCCAACGAGATGCCCAAGCACCGTGGATAGACTTCTTTTCCTGCATGAACTGCTACTCTTCTGGGGGGTTAGTCGCGAAAAAACGCAAATTCTTTCACTTTTTACTTATTAAGTACATCGTTGACTGCTCAAAAAGTGCACACCCCGCTAGCTCCCCAGAACTTTAGGGATTTCCCCTGTTTTAGATAGCAAAAACAGAGCTTTTTATTGTGCAGATTGCACATTCAGAACTTTGTAGAAGTAGATGAACAAATAGAAATAGTTTTCCCTGATTGCAAGGCGCTTTCCCTTAGCAAGCCTGATCTATATAATCGCCCGCCATGGCCAAGAAAAAGAAAGCCCCATCGGGCAACACAATTTGTCAAAACAAAAGAGCACGTCACGAATACCTAATTTCGGATAAATTCGAAGCAGGTCTCGTTCTGACTGGCTGGGAAGTAAAAAGCCTACGCGAAGGACGCGCGCAACTGGTGGAATCCTACGTGGTGATCCACAAAGGCGAAGCTTGGTTAGTTGGTGCACACTTCACTCCGCTGAAAACAGCCTGCACCCACGTAGTCGCAGATCCGACCCGTGATCGTAAATTGCTACTTAACCATCGCGAACTAGTAAAGATCATCAACGCGACTGAAGCTAAAGGCTTCACTTGTGTAGCACTCTCCCTTTACTGGAAAGGCAATCGCATCAAATGCGAAATTGCGCTAGCCAAAGGTAAGAAGCAACACGATAAACGCGCCGCAGATAAAGACAAAGACTGGGCTCGTCAGAAACAACGCCTTATGGCAGCTAAATAGCTGCCATAGCACAACCTCTCCCCCCCCTTCTTTACCGACCTCTCTTTCCATCGCAGCAGCGTATTACAACCCCTTTTTAGTTTCTCCAACAAAGCCCCAAAGGAACTTACACAAAAAAATTGGGTCGAAGCTTCACAATCTACTCGTCTATATCCAACACAATAGGTATAATCGCGAGCTATCTGGGGATGACTTGGCTTCGACGCTGATTACAAAACCTTAGGTGCATGTCGAGAATGTAGTGAATCTCGTAAATCCCTCACTACACAGTTATAGTTGCTAACGACGATAACTACGCTCTAGCTGCATAAGTCAGCTTGTGCCGCTCCTTCAGGTGTCTGTAACTAAAGGATTTTGCGGTATCATTCGAGACAGAATCGCCCGGATGCTTCGCCTTAAGCTGAACGGCTAAAACTTAAAAAGGCTCGCCCATAACACCCTGGCTCTCGGGTCGTGACGGGTTAACTCAATAGAGAAGCCTAAACATGTAGATCTTGAGGCGGAGGATTGACGGACGCGGGTTCGACCCCCGCCATCTCCACCAAACACAAATCCTGTGACTTCCTAACAGGTCCCGCAGGCCTTGAAATACCAAGGCTTGCGGTCTACTCTCTATTCCAGTGACTTCCAACAAGTTTATTGAAAGCCCCCACTTAACTGGGGCTTTATCGGGGGCCTTTACCCATCACCAAAACCAAGGCCCCCAATTACAGCTAAAGGAGTATGCTGTGCCACTGACGGATAGAACCATCAAATCTGCTAAACCCAGAGAGAAGGACTACAAACTCTCGGATGAGAAAGGAATGTATTTACTCATCAAGAAAAGTGGTTCTAAACTCTTCTACTTGAAATACAGGTTTAATGGCAAAGAGAAAAAATTAGCATTTGGCCCCTACCCTGACGTCACTCTCCAAAAAGCGAGAGAGAAGAGGGACGAGGCCAGAAGACTGCTATTAGATGGCATAGACCCTTCAGCCCACAAAAAATCTCAGAAAGCCTCAGAAAAACTTAAAACAGCCAATTCATTCCAATCGATTGCGCTGGAGTGGTTTAACACCCACCAAAGCGACAAAACCCCTGGATATCAGAAAAGAGTATTACGAGCGCTGGAACACGATCTATTCACCTCAATCGGTGACACTCCCATAACCGAAATAACAGCCCCTATGCTGCTAAATGCCCTGAGAAAAGTGGAAGACCGAGGTGCAATAGAAACAGCCCATAGAGACAAACAAATTGCCGGACAAGTTTTCAGGTTCGCTATCGCGACTGGAAGGGCTGAGCGGGATCCCACTCCAGACCTTAAAGGAGCTCTTAAACCAGCACCTACCAAACACTTTGCAGCGATCACTACCCCAAAAGAAGCTGGACGGTTAATGACTGCCATAGATCAGTTCGAAGGGACCCCTGTAGTTTCTGCAGCCCTAAAATTGTCAGCCCTCTTCTTCTGCCGTCCTGGAGAGCTAAGACACCTGAAATGGTCCGATATTAATCACGAAGAATTACGCATAGAGCTGGTGGCCGAGAAAACCCACCAGCAGCATATAATCCCTCTGAGCAGTCAGGCCCTAGCCATACTGAAAGAACTACACGCCCTGACAGGACGAGGCGAATATATTTTCCCATCAGCTCGAGGCCGAAGCCGGTGCATGTCGGAAAATGCTATCAGGGTAGCTCTCAGGACCATGGGGTACGATAACGAAACTATGACCCCGCACGGTTTTAGAGCAATGGCTAGAACCCTCTTAGATGAGCAGCTTAACTATCGGGTAGAGTGGATAGAACAGCAGCTAGCCCACGCCGTTAAGGATGCTAACGGTAGAGCCTATAACAGAACTAAGCACCTCGCCCAGCGTACTGAAATGATGCAGCACTGGGCAGATTATTTAGACCAACTTAAAGCCCAGGCATTAACTGGGAATGTTATAACCGCTAACTTTGGGCAAAACTAATACCCAACACTCATTTATCAAGGAGAGATAACTCATGACTACTTTTTCCGAGCTACCTAATTTTGTTAAACACTTAATAAATCAGGCTCCTACCGATCAGTCGAACGGCTTTTTCGATAAAGCTGAAGCCGCTCTAGAGGAATGCTTACAACTACTTACTCTGATTAATAAAACTGCTTTCTACGCAGCAGATAACGTATCTGCCGACATATCCACATCCGAGTTAGCTGAAGCGACCACCAGTCTATCCGAACTCAGTCGCCTTCTAGCTCAAATTAGTAGTCAAAAGTAACTAAAGTTTTCTGATAGACCAGTACATACGGTGCCTAGGGTCGCTCCCGAAAAACTGTTCCCTGACAGCCGGTGCCGTAACTTCTTACAGGGCCTATCATCATAGGGAGGTGAAAATGAAGAAAACTGGAGTTAATGAACTTCCAGAATGGTTCAACTTAGCCAACTACGAGGCTGTTACCAACTTTACTAAATCAGATTGGTACAGAGAGCTTTACCATAGATCTTCTGCACGTGATGACTTGGAGGTTTTAGGGGAATTTCAAACCAGTCTAGAAGCCGTAAAGGAAATTAGGCAATCGGGATTACTAGACCAACGCTGGGATCCTTTGCGCGAAAAAAACGTATCAGTCATAGAAGACCCACTAGACCTAGACGGAGAGAAACATGGCTATGATAGTGGAATTACAACGCCCGCTGTAACCCCCCTTTTAACCTTCCAAATCCTATCCGCAGGCAATGTCGTCTCTCAAAAGCTCGACGAATTGGCCAAAAGCAAAGAATCTACCGATCACCTATTACTACAAGCACCTTATGATCTTTTTAGGAAACATAACGATATCGACGGTCACGATCATTTAGCCTTTTTGTCTATCGACATGACTCTTCCTAATAACAAGATTATTGAACAGTTTAAGCAGCTTTTACCCAAATATCGTAAAGCCCTGGGCATTACAGCGACTAGCAGAAAAGACACAGACGTTAAGATGTACGATCTTAAGAAATATAAAATACTGGCCATAATCGATTTACTGATCTGGGAAGAAGAAAACAATAAAACTATTAACAGGCAACTCTTGGTCAATTCCGTCTATGGGCCTTACGGAATAGTCCAGGACCGAGGTTTATCTCAAACAGTAATCCCACTCGCTCGGGAGGCAGTAGACGAATCTTTCCTTAAAATACTGGAGAGCAGTATCACCCAATAAAATTAGATGAAAATTGGGCAAATTTTCCTATAAGAAAAAAACTTAGGACTTTTTCATCTAATAGATACTTTTACGAAATTTTACACTAGTGCTATCACCCTCCCCTTTCATCCAATATCTCTCCTGATTCCAACAACGATTCAGGAGAGACATATGGATTCCAAAAGACTGATTCGCCGACCAGAAGTTGAGCAATTAACTGGCTTAGCTCGCAGCACGATCTACTTCCGCATTAAGTCAGGTAGCTTCCCAAAACCCATCCACTTAGGTGGCCGGCTGGTGGCTTGGCTAGAGTCGGACATTCAAAAATGGATCGACGACCGTATTTCAGAAGCCGAAAAAAAACAGACTGCATAAAGAAGGAGGGGCTAAAAATGAAAAAGCAGCGAGCGGCTCTCGATACGAAAGCCACCAGCACAAAAAAGCTAAATAAGCCTAACTCACCCCCAACGAAACTTGAACTCAGCTCTTATGAGTCACTAAAAGCCGGTACAAATGGTATCCATAAACTAGGTGCTTCTATGAAGGTATATGGCGAAACGGCACTACCATCAACCATATCGAATCTAGTTCGAAGAATTGGACTTACCCTTTCAAAAAAACGTACAAAAGACACCCATCGAGCTGGTGGCTTAACTTTCTTTACTTGGTACTGGTTACCAGATCGCAAAGAGGCGGAAAAAGCACTGGCGTTCGTAAACGAAACGCGAAGTCTCCGATCCGCCTCACTCATAACTGAGAAGGAAAGCCAATACCTTCTTGCTCAGTTTCCTAACCCACGTCCTTAACCATAAGTTATGACAGTCTAAAGCCTAGCACGATGGGGTACTAAATATGGGAAGTATGAAACGCTCCCCAAAAAAGAAAGGCCGATTTGTTGGGATACCTTACCACGTAGCCAAAAGCTTGCCCTTTGCTCAACTAAAGGCTGCTGAAGTGAAGTTATTAGTCGATTTACTTTGTCAGTGTAACGGGCGTAACAATGGATGCCTATCTGCCTGTCACGCTCTGATGAAGGAAAGAGGTTGGGCTAGCTCGTCACTTCATCGAGCCTTCTCTGGGCTTATTAGTAAAGGATTTCTAGTGGTAACCCGACAGGGCTGGAAGCAAAGAGGTAGACCAACACTAGTAGCTATAACTTGGAATGGGATTGATGAGCCTGTTAAAGGTGTTCAATACGATGATGGCATTAGCCCAGGCAATATTCCACTGGGGTACTGGTGCAAATCACCCTCATCTTGGAAATAGAATTATCAAAACAACTCCTCCTATATGGAGTAGGTTTTGATAGTTACTCCTCCTATATGGAGTAGATAACTGGTTGCCCTCCTGTCAACTACTCCATATAGGGGTAGTAACTGGAACATTTAGGTCTATGATCTACTCCACATTGGAGAGTCTTATATATAACCATACACGTACCTATTATATAGGGAGCTTAAATATCACCATTCGCTTAAAGTTCGTTTTGCTTTTCCTCCCAATGGATAGATTTTATACCTAACCCTTTACCGCCCAATACGACGAAGGGAACTTGGTCGCGTTTGAAATTCAATCAAAATTAATAGGGTATTCGAAATATCGGGTTGATATTCACAGTTAGGAGAGCAGTAAATTAATCTTTCGAACAAGTAGTTGGGCATACATATCGACTTCCGCTTTATGCCAAAAGTGGACATGTTCGATCTATTCCTCTGAGGATAGAAAGCTTCTCAAATATGACTATCTATACAGTATATTTGGATAACTCTGAGTTATAGGCTCGTTTTTCTACCAATGCTCACTCTCTTTTCTCCTTGCATTTTCAATTATTCAGTTACATATTAATCACTTAGGGAATTTACTGTGCAGACTTATGCGCACAGTCAGTCATCAAAACACGCATGCTCGTTTTTATCGGAGGAAAATGGCGGTGCTGTCTAAAAGCTACTTAGATTCAATCTCTTACAGTTTTTTATGTTTTTCTCAATGGCAGAAAAACGCGCGCGCTTTTGATTAAAATGTTATGCATAAATAAGTGAAGAAAATGGATTTTATAAATTACTTCGGTTTTGAGGACTTACTGATCACTGTTTTTGAAATAACGGTGCTATTAGCTCTTCTCAGCACTTATTTCAGTCTTAAAAAATCTGCTATATCGAGCAAAGAGCCTTGGGTTCACCTGTTACAAAAGGCGGTTGGTTTTTTTGTGCTGTCTATATTGCTGCCGCTTATTATGAGTATGGTTTTTGTGTTGGTACTAGAGGACAGCTCAGATATGTTTTGGGGCATAATCACAATCGCCTGTCTTTACGTGCCGTTAGCTCTAGGCGTACTTTATGTATTCAAATTGGGCAAACTTGCATGTTCCAAGGCATAACAAGTCAATCAAATCGCTTCGCTTTGACGCGCTTTGCGCGCCATTTATTGAGGCGTTATAGCTCTATTTGAATAAGGATATTTACTTTGAGAAAGCTAATAATATTAGGCTTAGTTATTGTTGCAGGCTGGCAGTACTACCAGAAACCTACGAATATATCCGATTTGTCTTTTTCTAATTCCAAAGAGAATCAAGATATGGAAAGGACTGCTTATTCTTCTAACTCAAAGTTCTCGTGCGATGGTCGTCAACATTGCAGCCAAATGACTTCTCGTGAAGAAGCGGTTTTTTTCATTAATCATTGCCCAAATACCAAAATGGATGGGGATAGAGATGGAATACCTTGCGAAAACGATTCTCGGTTTTAACTAATAAGCTATAACAAGTTTGTTAATAATCGCCCTTCGGGCTGGACCGCACACTGCGCTGCTTCGCAGCAATGCGGCCTATTACAAAAGCGTTATGCGTAAAAGGAATTATGGTCGATATTATTTTAATACTAGGTTTTTTCTTTTTATTAGCCTTAGGTTTACTTGGGTTGGTTTTTGCTATTCCTAAGTTTGTGATCTTATCTACAGAATCAGAAAACGATCCTGATCATATTTATACGATTTTTATGCAAGAGAGCGGTTATAGAGGGCATAAAGTCATATCGGCCGCTGGTTGCCTATTCCCATTCATAACCTTTTCAAGGCCAAATTTTGAAATTGAAAATCTCATTTATACAGGTATGGCGGCTGCTGCTTGCGCTTTCTATCACTCAAGTGTTTATAGAGGGTACCCAGTGCTAACCAGAGCTATGAGCATAGGAATGGCTGCATTATTTGTTTTTTGTACGTGTATCACTGCCCTTGCAAAGCTCGGTCATATTCCTGTTGGGTACTTTATCTTTTTATTGGTTAGTTCTGGCTCAGCTTGGGGTGCTTATGCCGTTTACAGGCGTTCAGAGCTAATACGCATAACAAGGCGCTCAAGTAAGGACGCGCAATGCGCGCCACTTAGCTGAGCGTTAGTTGGCATAAGAAACAGAGAATGAAATTAGATGAAAGAATTATCAATAAAATTATCTGACGATGTATATACCCTTCAGAAAATGATTTCCAGCTTAAGAGATTCCCTTAGATTAAAGGAAGTTCCGATTAGCTTAAAAGAGGCGTTTGATAAGTTTGATAAGTCTATTGACTCTTATTCAAACGCAATTGAGGGTTCAAGTGATGAACAAGTATTGCAAGCGATAAAGATGATTGGCGTTTATGGACAAACGGTTGCGCAAAACTTAAACAAGGTTAAAGATTTACTTGAGTCTCAAAAAGAGGAAGGCAGAAATATCTTGTCACACTCTCAACAATTAAGGAGTGCCGTAGAAGACAGGTCTGTATTACTTGAAGGAAAAGATAAGACGGAAAATAAGAACCTAAAGACACTAAGTATCAAGGCATTAAATAATGAATTAAATGCCATCAAAGAAGATCATGAAAAACATGATGCTCGTATAAAAAAGCTGCTAAGTGAGAACGAATCAAGAGTATCTTTGTTTGGTGAAAGTACCAAAGATATTGAATCAAAGGTGCAAGCGAAATTAGATGAGATTACTAAGCTTTACGATGACGCACTTAGTACAGTTAGCTCTAAAAAAGAGCAAATTGAAGAACAGCTTGCCCACGCAACTGGTAAAAATATTGCCGGAAACTTCGATAAAAGTGCTATTGATGAACGGAATTCAGCCAATTGGTTAAGAGCAGGATCTCTGCTGTGCATGTCGTTGATTGTTGCGGTGGTGGCATATTCTTTTTGGGATACTACAAGAGCCAACTTTAGTTGGGAAAACTCAATTTTTAGATTAATTTTGGCTTTTCTACTATCAGTGCCAGCAGCATACCTTGCTAGGGAATCAGCTAAGCATAGAGAGCAGCAATACAACCATTTGCAAACGTCTCTAGACTTGAAATCAATTACACCTTATTTGGCATCCCTTCCTGAAAGTGAACAGCATAAACTAAAAGTTGATATCGCAAAGCGTATTTTTGCAGCTAGGGATTTTTCAAAAGTTGGCTCTGATCCATACCCTTTGAATACTCATGAAATCCTCATGGAATTTATTAAAAAAATTGAGTTCCCTAAAGAAAAACAGAAGCCAGATGAAAAGCCAGCTAACAAGCAAAGTCAGCCGGACGCGTAAACGCGCCGCTGCTTTGGGCGTTAAGTTTCCCTACTAGCAATGGAGTAGCATGAAAGTAGTAGAGCATGATTATTTAGATTGCCCAGAAGATGACACTGTAATCTGGCGATATATGGATCTAGCACAATTCTTGGACGTATTAGTTCACGAACAGATTTATTTCCCCAACATGAATATCCTTTCGGATAAATATGAAGGCACTATTCCGAAAAATATCATCGAGCAAAAAAGAGCAGAGTTAGAGCACCAAGGCCTTGCTGGCAGGGATTTAGAAGAAGAAATGGCTAGCTTTCACTATTTTACCCACCCAATGCCAGAGCTTTCATTGGTCAATTGCTGGTCTATGGAGCGTCTAGAATCTTATGCGCTTTGGAAAATATACCTAAAAGGTTCTTCATCTGGAGTAGCTATCCGCTCAACTGTTGGTGCCCTCAAGAGGGCACTGGAAAACGGTGGAGATAAATATAGTGAAGAAATCTATATGGGCAAAGTTCGGTATGGCAAACACGGTGATCCTAATAGTACTAGTCGGTTTCATTTGCTGACTCAAAAAATGCCATATTATAGTTACGAAAAAGAATTAAGATTGATGATTTTTCGTTATCCCTTGTCGGAGGGTGGCGTTGCTTGTAAATCTGACGGCCCAGGTCGTTACGTAAAAATCGATGTAGGCAACCTAGTTGATAGAATTTATGTTTCGCCCTTTGCCGCTGGTTGGTTTTATAAAACCATTGAGCAAACAATCGAGAAAGTCGCACCTGACTTAAAAAGTAAGATTTATGCTTCTAGAGTGCAGGACAGCTAAGAACTTAACAAGGCGCTCAAGCAAGGACGCAGCAAAGCTGCGCCGTTTAGCTTGGCGTTATGCGTATTTCCTACTAGAGGTGATATCTACAAATGAAGAAATTAGAGGACTTCACTGGCACCGCTTCAAAGATAAGCGGCAACGGGCATGTTTACTATGAGCTATGGTTCAACACCGAAGGTGCAACTTATGTACGTATCACCGAGAATTTGCCTGACTTTAGTGAAGTAAAGCCCGGAACTCATAGTCGGCACCTGTACTCACTAGCGGCTTATGCACCGGCACGGTTTTTAAAAGAAGCACTTGGCGAACTTGAAGCCTATGATCTAGTCGAGAAAAAAATGGTAGCTGTTAAAGACAACAACAACGGTGGTTTTTTGAAAGCTGCGTTGAGAGACCTGCTTCCAAAGAATGCAAACTAACTACGCATAATGCGGCATTATGTGAAAAAAGAACATGGATGAATCGACATTAGCTACAAAAATCGCCACTCAGGTGGTGTCTGACACCAAGTTCTGGATAGCACTGATCGGAATCCTTGGTGGTATTGTGGGGTCATTGCTCACACTGGGCGGCAATATCATCCTGCACAAGATCAAAGAAAAACCGCAGAAAGAACTGGATGCGAAAAGGAAGGCAACCCTTAAGCTCATGCTTGAAGATGATCGTTTCCCAGATAAATGGCGTTATCTCGAAACGCTTTCTGCTGTAATAGGAGCTAGCGAAGAAGAAACAAAGCGGCTTCTAGTTGAACTTGAAGCGCGCGGGTCTGAAAAAGCAGATGGCAAATGGGGGCTAATTAAACATCACCCATTCCCAAGCCAACAATGAAATAAACACATAACAAGAAAAGCCATCAGACGCATACTGCGCGGCTGCTTTAAGCGTTAGGGACAAGGAAGAGAGATGAGAAGAAATCCTGAAATAATAAGAAATATCATGCTGGCTGCTGAGAAGTGCGAAGCCAATCAAAGGATTTCTAATCAAGATATCGAGTGTGAGGATGGTCAAGAGTGGGATGTTTCTGCTCACATCAAATTACTAGAACAAGCCGGCTTCATCGAGGCATCTATCAGCAAAGAGCTAAATCCCCAAAGACCTCATACTTGTTATATTTATAGAATTACATGGCAAGGCTATGAGTACCTCGATAGCATCAGAGATCCAGAAATTTGGTCTAAAACAAAACAGTCAATTTCAAAGGTTGGTGGCTCCTTAACTATCGATTTAATTATGGCCATCGCTAAACAGGAAATTAAAAATAAACTAGGCATTGAAATCTAATGCCTAACAAGGTGTTCAAGTAAGGACGCGCATAAATGCGCGCCGCTTAGCTTGGCGTTAGTTGTTTTTGCACTTAAGAAACGAGATGGAAGAAATAGATTTTGTGAAATGGTGGGGCGCTGTTCTGGCAACAGTGGCCTTTGGCTGGAATGTTTGGAACTCTTTAAGCAATGCTCCAAAATTAAAAGTAAAATTGCGTCCTAACACCACATATCCAGACGCAAGGGTGATTTCGACTGAAGTTACTGAGCATGGTGAAAGTAAAGAGCTAGCCTCATATTGCCATATTGAAATAACAAATGTTGGCAAGCTCCCTGCGACAGTCACAAATATCGAAGCAACACATTCTGAAAACGGTAGTGGCCGACTATTTTCTTCCTCACAACGTTTTTTAAGTCACTCTAAAGATAATATCCCTCTTTTTATTGAGCCTGGCCAGCTTTGGAGCTGCAGGTTAGAAATGGAAGATTTATATCGTATGGCGGAGCGCGGCACACCAGAGATTCACATCACTGTTTCATATAAAGATAAGCCGATGGTAGTAAAACCAAAAATCACAGCTAACAAGTCAAGCCAGCAGGACGCGCGAACTTCGCGAGCCTCTGCTTAAGGCGTGAGGTTTCTATGTTCCTAGTGAAGTTCAAATGCCTAGGGACCCTGGAGGTAGCCTCCCACCACGGGGGACAAGCAAACCCCGGTTTCCGGCTATTTTACGAGCTTTTATACGCCTCACCACCAGAGGTATACAAACCTTATACTTTCAATCAGTTAGGGGTGAGGAAGGTGAGGCGAAGCATGAAGAGACCGTTACTAGAGACTTAAGAATCACGATTAAAAAAGCCCCCCTTCTGAAGCCTCTAGTGCCTAGAGCCGCTAAAGGCCTTAGAAGTAGCATTATGTGTATTTTCTTGGATTGCGATTCAACTCTCTTCTTTTGAGTTCAGCCAGAGAAACTCCCATACCTAACAATTCAGTTTCCGCGGATAGAATTCTAAGCTTGTATAAATCATCTTCCCTGGGCTGCACTTCGTTTTGCCACTTGTAGAGACCAATAACAAATAGAAATAAAGCAAACCCAGAAACTAAAGCCAATACCTTCTGATAGGTTTGCCTGTTCTCTTTTTCTACATTCACTAACTGTAGGAGCAGCTCTTTCTTTTCTGGATTAACAACTTCTCCTGATCCACCAGCCTCATATTCCAATATTTCCAAAGTCCATTGAACCATTTTGGTTCGAGACGAATCGTAGACGTAAACATAGCCCAAGAGAGTTGAAACAAGCAGCGTGAAACCGAATAAAGTATAAAACTTATAAATATTGTCTGTTGGGACAGATAAACCAGGCGACATTTCCCCTCCATTGCAATCCAAAAGAGATCTAAAGTAAGCACATATTGCTTAAGTAGGTATAAGAAAAATTCCTAATTTAATATTTTAAGCAATGATAATCAGGGGGCTTATTTGGGGGCCCACTCGCAAGAAACAATCCACAAATCCTATACAAATCAATGCACTAAATATACTATTCAGTTGACGCCATCCCACCAAATACAAATAAAAAAGCCACCTTCGGGTGGCTTTTTTATTTGTATTGTCCCGTCCTGAATAAGGTTGACACTTTACCTATCATCTTTGGATAAGTTTTTAAGAATTCAAAAAGCAAACACACAAAACCATCTCCTTTTAAAATATTGCCGATAATTTCACCTGCCATCGTGTGATTAAAAATTCGTTTAGCTCAAAGGCTTTGGACTAAACTAAAAATTTTAAGTTAACTGTGATTTGAACCCAAAGCCGATGAATAGGATTTTTAAACTGACGCGATTAGGCTTACTAGGTGCTGTGATAGCTCTCTGCCCCACAATATATGCAGATACATTTGTAATGGGCTTTGGTGAAGACCCTACATCAAATCCACAATACAACTTCTACAGTAAAGTTTACTCGGCAGCTTTCAATACACTGGGGTATGAATTTTCATATATCCTTTGCCCCAGTAAAAGATGCTCGAAAATGGCAAACGATGGAATTATAGATGGGGAACCTCAAAGAATTAGAGACTATAGCTCCCGCTATTCAAATATGGTCTTAGTTGATGAACCTATTTTCTTTAATAGAGTCATTGGACTATCCAAGAATGCCGAATTAAGTTTCAGTAGGCTCGAAGATCTCAAAATGCTTGATTTAAGAATTGAGTACCTGCGTGGTTCTGTTTGGTCCAAAAACAATCTTATAAAAGCAACCAATAAAGAGCACCTATCCGAGGTAGGCTCTATTGAACAAGGTATAAATAAATTACAAAGAGGAAGAACTGATATTTTCTTTGCTTTAGAAGTTCCTATTTTGAAAGCACTTCACAATAAAGGCTTACCAACAAAAGACATCACTATTGTCGGAGTCGCGGGGCAAAACATTTCTTACCCATTTATACATAAATCGCACTCAGGCCTAGCTCCGGCTTTGGCTCAAGCAATAAAGGATATGAAAACTTCGGGTGAATACTGGCGTATTCTTCAGGAGGTCATGCCATACATGCAAAAGCTTGAAAAAGAGCTAACTCCTCTAGCTATTGTAAACCAATGAAAATCAGATCGCGGGGAGCTGAGCTGCCCCGCGAGCAATGACTCTTTACTACTTTATATTCCTAAACACCAAAAACAGCTGGTAGGAGTGTTACGCTAGCAAGCGTAATCAGGCCTATTGCAACAAAATTCAACACAAAGCCTGCACGCATCATATCTGCCATTTTCAGTTTACCTGAACCAAACACAATCGCATTTGGCGGCGTAGCTACAGGCATCATAAAGGCACAGCTTGCTGCAATTGCAGCAGGAATAACCCATACAAGTGGTGTACCTGTAATCGACTCAGCCACTGGTCCTAATAACGGCAAGAAGCCTGCCGCCGTTGCTGTGTTACTGGTGATTTCCGTCAAGAAAGTAATCAGCGCTGTAACAATCAACACACCCACTAATAGAGAAACAGCGTCTGCACCTTGAATCTGTAGAGCGATAAATTCAGCTAAGCCAGAAGACTTAATAGTCGCTGCCAAAGTTAGGCCGCCACCAAAAAGGATCAAGATACCCCAAGGGACTTTTTGTGCGCTTTCCCAATCTAGAACACGCTCGTTATCGCCAGATTTAACAGGCAGGGCGAATAGCAGAATAGCCGCCGCCATTGCGATTCCGGTGTCAGAGATACCAATACCTGTCCACTTAGCAAGGTATGGGCGCATTACCCAACCGATTGCCGCAAATAGGAAGATAAATAACACTTTCTTTTCGCCAGCAGACATCTGCCCTAGCGCTTGCAACTGTTCTTTAAATACAGATTTAGCGCTAACCGCACCAGCCTGATCGACTTTATAGCTAATTTTGGTGAGTAGAACCCACGCTAATATCAGCATAATAATTGATAGTGGTAGACCCATCGCCATCCATTGAGCAAAACCAATTTCCATACCGTAGCTATCAGATAGGTATGCAGCCATCAGCGCGTTCGGTGGCGTACCAATTAACGTTGCTATACCACCGATACTGGCAGCATAAGCGATGGACAAGAGCATTGCTTTAGCAAAACTCTCGTTGTTCGGTTCACGATCGGTGACAATTTTCACTACGGATAGAGCTATAGGCAACATCATTACCGCTGTAGCTGTATTGGACATCCACATCGATAGAAATGCCGTCACCAACATGATTCCCAAAATTTGGATACTTGGTTTGGTGCCTGCTAGTAGCATAGTTTTTAGCGCAATACGCTTATGCAGGTTCCAGCGTTCCATTGCGATAGAGATCAGGAAACCGCCTAGGAATAGGAAAATCAGCGGGTGAGCATAAGGTGCAGCAACCGCTTTGATGTTTGCGATACCTGCAACCGGCACCACAAATAAAGGTAATAGAGAGGCCGCAGGGATTGGAACAGCTTCAGATATCCACCAGCTCGCCATCCAGAACGCTAATCCGGCGGTGCGCCACGCTTCAACTGAAAGCCCCGCGAAAGGCGGATCAATCAGTAATGTCATCAACATGACTAAAGGGCCGAGGGATAACATTAGCCAAGGTATCTTTTTATTTTTGTCATTCATACTCTTCTTCCAACCTAAATTTAAACGGTATTTAAATTAGTGAATGTTTGGTTTTCACATCATGGGAAGAAGAGATAGCAAGAGTATTGCCAGCTTTAAAAATTAAGTTAAAACCTTTTAATTAACAGACAGTTAAAAAGAATAGCTATTTTTAAACAAGGTACATAATGCGGATAGCCACACAGCCTTAGCGGGTGATTTGTCACTAAAACCACACACAGATAAATCACGAAAAACAGGGCTAATTAAGTCAACGTTTTGCGGTATAAACCACGCTAATGCACTAGCTCAGTCTTTTACAAAACTTCGCCTTTGAATTCCGTATTTTGCCAACTTATCGTAAAAGGTTTTTCTGGGGACGCGCAGTAGCGAGATCGCCTCTTTTACGGAACCGGAGGATTGGCTCAAGGCCTCCTCTATTACAGCGCATTCAAAAAAAGCGACCTTTTCACTTAAGGACAGATCCTCTGGCATGGCCACACTTGGCTGATCGGCGTCGATCGAAATTGGCATACCCAGCAACACCCTTCTTTCTGCAGCGTTGCGAAGCTCACGCACATTACCCGGCCAATGGTAAGCCATGAGTTGATTGGACTCTTCACTAGCAAGCGCTGTTAGCGGTTTGTGATAACGCCCAGCAGCTATAGAGCTAAAGTGTTTAAACAACAATGGGATATCGGCTTTGCGCGCACGTAAAGGCGGTATATCTACTTTAACTAGGTTTAAACGATAATAGAGGTCGGTGCGAAACAACCCTTGCTCCGCGAGTTCTAGCAGATCAATTTTAGTTGCTGCTACAAATCTAACATCCAGCGGGATTGCAGTATTACTGCCAACAGGAGTAATGGTTCTTTCTTCTAACACCCGCAACATTTTCACCTGCATAGACATCGGCATGCTTTCTATTTCATCGAGAAAAATAGTACCACCTTGGCCGAAACCTAGCTGCCCGGTACGGTTTTCTGTCGCGCCAGTAAAAGCCCCCTTTTTACTCCCGAACAACTCACTCTCGATTAAGCTTTCGGGTATAGCGCCACAGTTAATCGCAACAAAATTTGCATCAGCGCGACTGCTCATCTCATGTAAGTAGCGCGCAACCATCTCTTTACCGGAACCGGTTTCACCACTAATCAAAACATCTGCTGGGGTATCAACTACGGTATTAAGCAGCCGCATCATATCTTTCATTTCAGGGGTGTCGCCAAGTATCCGCACCCCTTTTTCTGGTACTGCTTTCAAACTACTTTTAAGTGCTCGATTTTCTAGGACAAGGGCTCTTTTTTCACTGGCACGCTTAACACTATCCAACAGCTGCTCTGTGATCGGCTTTTCAAAAAAATCGTAAGCTCCTTGATGCAAACATGAGACTGCAAGCTGTACATCGGCATAGCCGGTTAGCATGATGACCGGTATATCGACATCAATGGTTTGGATCTCACTAAGAAGCTTGGTGCCGCACATCTCTGGCATATTAATATCTGAAATCACAACACCTTGAAAATGCTCATCCAGTGTTTTTAAAGCCTGCGTACCGTTCGCGAACGCCTGGACTTCATAACCTTCTATCTTTAGAAGCTGGCTAAGGGAGTCACGAATGATCTCTTCATCGTCGATAATCCAAACTTTTGTCATTTTAATTGCTTCCAGTGTTACTTGATTTCAACGAGATCGTGAATGTAGCCCCAAGCCCAGAATCCGCATTCTTAGCCGTCAACTCACCATCGAAAGAACGAATAATGTTACGCGAGATAGACAAGCCCAACCCTAAACCTTGATCGGACTTAGTGGTAAAAAAGGCATCAAATATAGTGTCTATATTTTGCAGGTCCAAGCCAATACCACTGTCGGTTATATGAATATCCACATAACCTTCTCTTTGGCTAAAGCTGATGCTAATAGATTTTTCCTGCTGCTCAGACATTGCATCTATAGCATTAGATAAGAGATTAACCAGGACCTGCTCTAACTTTAAGGCCTCACCCCAAACAAAACCGCTGTAGCGCTCCACAGACAAATCTACTTTATAGTTTGTGATCTGGGGCCCTACC
Organism: Neptuniibacter sp. QD37_11; assembly: GCF_047778105.1. Classification (NCBI taxonomy): domain Bacteria; kingdom Pseudomonadati; phylum Pseudomonadota; class Gammaproteobacteria; order Oceanospirillales; family Oceanospirillaceae; genus Neptuniibacter; species Neptuniibacter sp. QD37_11. The sequence continues at coordinate 3,228,785 of NZ_CP180552.1, forward strand.
ACCACTAAAGCGGCATCAAGGCACTTAGACCATTCACACCAAGCTAATGAGGGTTCTTTATTCCGACTGAATTGTTTTAACTGTGAAACAATTCTATGAACCCGCCCAGTCATATCCTGAATTGTATTAAGCGTCTCTTTAGCTTGCTGATAGTCCCCCCTATCAAGTAATCGTCGACAAGCAGCTATATAAGCATTCATAGCACTGAGCGGCTGATTGATTTCATGATTGATCGAAGCTGACATCTGCCCAATCGTAGCTAGCTTAGTCGACTGCATCAGTGCTTTATGCGCTTTATCTAACTCATCAGTGCGAACCGATATCTCCTTTTCTAACGCCCTGCGGGTATACAGCAACTGACGATAACCAGCAAAGCGTCGATAAAGGTAGAACGCCAAAACAAAGACCACGCTATACCCCAGCGAGAGCCAAATCATAAAATTGGTGACTTGATAGCCCACCGTTGCCGCGGGGCTAAACGTAACGAGCTTAAGACTCATGCTAGGCAAGCTGGATTCACCATAAAAATACAAGCCCTGCTCGGCCTCGGCGTACTCTATTTGCCACTGCTGTAAATCAGCAAGTGCATACTTTCTTTTGCTGTTATTTAAGATATTTTGCGTCAGGTCGAGGTAACGTTGGCTTTCTTTAATCTGAGCCCAACTCAATTCTTCGCTCTCGCTGAGCTGCTTGAGGCGCCAGTATGGGTGATTAGACATAAAGATGACATTGTCAGGTCCATAAACCATAAACTTTGTAGAATGCTGACCAGATAACCACTCTGTATCCTGCTCAAATCTGGAAATATCTACCTTTACAGCAGCAACACCAATAATCTTTTCATCGACGTAAACCGGAGATGAAAAAAAGATGCCGCGCTCTTTAGAGCGAACACCTAGGGCGTAATACGTCGAATTCTGCCCCTCAATTGCCTGCTGAAAATAAGGACGAAAAGAAAAATTGCCGCCTATAAAACTCGATGGGTTTTGAAAGTTACTTGCAGCAACAACATCGCCTTTAATATCGAGCACATAAACCTCACTAGCCCCGGTCGTTTTAGCAATATCAAGTAACAGTAGGTTTAATTCTTGCTCCCCTGTTTTGAACTGCAGTAGCTGACGAATCTGGTAATGGTTCGTTAACAGCTCTGGAATATGTGCATAACGAGCAAGTTCTTTATTGAAATAGGTACTGACATTTTCAGCTTCATTCTTCACTTTTTGATCAAGTTCGATATAGAGACTTCGCTGAAAAAGAGAAACGCCTGTAGACAGAGCAAGACCTAGACATACGAGGTAAATTAAGAATACAAATAAGATTTTCCTGTCTCGCATACCAGAGCCCATACATTATTACCCGCATACTATGCCGTAATAACTATTTTAAATCATCGTGCGCAGGGTATCTTGATGTTTTAGAACGCCCTTAGTGCATTGTTTAATGCTCAAAACACACAAAAAGCCCTGCTAGCAAAACTAGCAGGGCTTTTTTAAATACGTCTTTTTCTATCTGGCTGCTGCGTTAGCAGGCAAGACCCCATAGGGTGTCAAAGTCCAGATTTTCCCACCCGTCTTCGCCATCGTGAATCCAGAATGCGCCACAGCATTCACAGCGATAGATCGAGCTTTCAGGGATTGAGCTAATTAGCTTTAGGTCAGCATGCGGAAAGCCAAGCTTTTCTTGCTTTTCACAGTTACTGCAGGATCTTTTGTCATCTTCCATGATCGTGTACCTAAGTTTATTACCTAGATAAGCTTACTGAATAATACCGTTTGTGAAACTAGGAAAAATTCTTAATTCCTTAAATTTTGAACAGAATGCTATAATTTTCTATAGTTTTCTACAGACACAAAAAAACCGGCCTAAGCCGGTTTTTTTTAGTACGCCAGTGTCGATTAAGACAGTGGGTAGTTGTCTGGTAGTGGCAGACGCGCAACACCAGAATCGATCGCTGCTTGAGCAACTGCAGTAGATACAGCACCAAGTAGACGAGAGTCTGTTGCTTTAGGGATGATGTAGTCACGACCGAACTCTAGAGAGTCTAGACCGTAAGCATCAAGTACTTCTTGAGGAACTGGAGTCTTAGCCAGATCAGCAAGAGCGCGTACAGCTGCTTCTTTCATCTCTTCGTTGATTGCAGTAGAACGAACGTCCATTGCGCCACGGAAGATGAATGGGAAGCCAAGTACGTTGTTTACCTGGTTAGGGAAGTCAGAACGACCTGTCGCCATGATAACGTCATCACGAGTTTCGTGAGCAAGTTCTGGACGAATCTCTGGATCTGGGTTAGCACATGCGAATACAACTGGGTTAGCAGCCATTTTAGATAGCTGCTCAGCAGAAAGCAGGTTAGGACCAGATAGACCAACAAATACGTCAGCACCGTCGATAGCATCGTCTAGAGTACGCTTGTCTGTTTCAGACGCGAACGCTGCTTTCTCTGGAGTTAGGTTTTCACGGCCAGAGTGGATAACACCCGTACGGTCGATCATGTAGATGTTTTCGATCTTAGCACCCATGTTCACTAGCAGCTTCATGCAAGCGTGAGCTGCAGCACCAGCACCTAGGCATACGATTGAAGCTTCTTCTAGCTTCTTGCCAGCTACTTCTAGTGCGTTGATCATGCCAGCAGCTGTTACGATAGCTGTACCGTGCTGATCATCGTGGAATACAGGGATGTTACAACGCTCAATCAGAACACGTTCGATTTCGAAACATTCTGGAGCTTTGATATCTTCTAGGTTGATACCACCGAAAGTGTCCGCGATGCGCGCAACAGTGTCGATGAATGCCTGTGGGCTTTCAGCGTCAACTTCAATATCGATAGAATCAAGGCCAGCGAAGCGCTTGAACAGCAGTGCTTTACCTTCCATTACTGGCTTAGAAGCCAATGGACCTAAGTCACCAAGACCTAGAATTGCAGAACCGTTAGAAATTACTGCGACCAAGTTACCTTTAGCCGTGTAACGGTATGCGTTTTCAGGATCCTTTGCGATTTCACGAACCGGCTCTGCTACACCCGGGCTGTACGCCAAGGAAAGATCACGCTGAGACTCAGCGTCTGTAGACAGTTCCACACTGATTTTACCTGGACGTGGGAACTCATGGTAATCAAGAGCGGCTTGTTTCATATCATCAGACATAGCTGCTGTTCCAATCTAGTTAAAAAGTCGAACACAGAACTATATAGAAAACATATTTGCCGAACAACTATTCCGCACCTGCAACAGGCTTTTTTTCTTTAGGTTAAACCTAAAGTACTAAAAAAACCTGCAAGAAGTCGCATAAAGATAGGAATATTGTTTAATGATCCAAATGCACGGAGTGGCTAATGTTGATTAGCCAAGGTTGGTAGTGTGCAGGTGCGTTATGGCTTTTTGGCTTAATCCAACCCCTAACAGTTAGGGTTTTACCCTTAAAAGCTTCAATTTTTCTCTTGCCGCCTAGCTGCTCTGCAACAATAGGGCTAAATTTTACGGCTAACTCGTCACCAATCTCTAAAATCCAGCCAGAACGGATCTTTTTAACCGCTACCACTTTACCTTTTAAGATTCTAAAGCCTGATTCACGATTTTTTAGCGAAGCCACATCTCGAATCGGAGTTTGATTCCACAACCCAAGTTTGGCATCTACCGCACGTAGCTCTGCAGATTTAAGGCAATCAAGATAACCAAGATTCGGGGGTACCGCTATATGGTAGGCCAAGCCATTTTCAAGCAGAGATTCCCCAACATGCTGACCGTCAGCATAAAGATGGGCCAACCAACGCTTGTAGCGATCTTTTGACTCTTTACCAACCACTAACGAAAGATCAGCACCTTTTAGTAAGGTTTTCAGGTGAGCGGTTGCTTGATCAGCAAAAGCTTCGGCAAGTTTATCTTCCTTGGCAGTTTCTGGGGTATTGATACCGATAAGACGAACACGACGACCATCGGTCAGTTTTACTGTATCGCCATCATATATATGCGCAACGCTTACCGTTTCAGCATGATGAGGTTGTTCACACTGAGCTGCGGTAACAGCAGCACTGTAGCCAGAAACAAAAAAGGCGCACCACAATGGGAGCGCCTTTTTCAAAATTCTCATAAGTGACATCACTTATTTTTTCATGCCGCGGCCGCCAAAACGCTTGTTGAAGCGATCGATACGACCACCAGAAGTAGCTTCTTTCTGCTTACCAGTGTAGAACGGGTGGCAAGAAGAGCAAACGTCCAAGTGGATGTCTTTGCCCAGAGTGGACTTAGTTTTAACAACGTTACCGCAAGAACAAGTAGCGTTAATTTCTGCGTATTCCGGGTGGATACCAGCTTTCATGATAAACCTCATTAGATTCATGCCGCCACCTGATCTTCTGCCAGGCACCGCATTGATTTAAACTACCAGCAAAATAACTGGTACGTTAAGTAGGCGGCGAATTATACGCATCGATATAATGCTGCGCAACTTAAAACCGTTTAAAAAGTGAGCAATTTAAGCATATATGAGCATTTTACGGCTTGCCATTCCTAGCCCCCTACGCAGACTGTTCGATTACCACTGCCCAGAAGGGATCGATTCCCTTTCATTAAAGCCCGGTATTCGCGTTCTAGCCCCGTTTGGGAACAGAGAAGTCATTGGTATTTTAGTCGAGGTGGCGCAAAGCAGTGAGTTTGATCATAACAAGCTTAAAAGCGCCTCACAGATTTTAGATGACACGCCGCCTCTGCCTGCTCACCTGTTTAAACTGGCGCGCTGGTCTGCAAGCTATTATCAGCATCCAGAGGGCGATGCTCTACAACAAGCATTGCCGGTTTTACTGCGTAAAGGCCAAGCCTGCGAATATCAACACGAAACGTTGTGGCGCGCCGCCGCAGGCGCTTGCTTAAGTGCCATTAAGAGCAACGCTAAACGCCAATTGGAGGCGTTGCAGCTATTACTCGATCATCCTCAAGGGATCAGCGCCGATGCTTTCCGTGCAGAAGGCGGGCAGACCGCCACTCTTAAAACCTTACAAGAGAAGCAGCTCGCCGAATCATTTAAGCGCGAACACAAACAGCACACAGGCCCGATTCTGCATGAGTCGCCTCTTCCATTAAATGACGAGCAAGATAATTGCGTAAAACAGATCGCTCAATTTGATGGTTTTAACGCCTGCTTATTAGAAGGGGTTACTGGCTCAGGTAAAACCGAGGTTTACCTGCAAGCGATCGAGAAAATCATTAATGAAGGCAAACAAGCCCTAGTGCTCGTACCAGAGATTGGTTTGACGCCGCAAACTGTAGCGCGCTTTCAGCAACGCTTTAGCGTGCCTATTGTTGCCCTACACTCTAATTTAACTGATCGCCAACGTTTGGATGCATGGTTACAAGCGCGCGAAGGCATTGCGCGGATTATTATTGGTACCCGTTCGGCTATTTTTACACCGATGAAAGCGCCCGGCATCATTATTATTGATGAAGAGCACGATGCTTCGTTTAAGCAACAAGACGGCTTCCGCTTCTCCGCTCGCGATTTGGCGGTCGTTCGTGCCCGCTCGGAAGAGATCCCTATTGTTTTAGGCAGTGCCACACCTTCTTTAGAGACGCTACAAAATGCGATCGAAGACCGCTATCACTGGCTTAAGTTGACTCAACGCGCGGGTAACTCATCTCCTCCTGAATTCAGGTTGTTGGATATCCGGCAGGAGAACTTATCAGATGGCCTATCGCCGCAACTGATACTGAACATAAAGAAGCATCTAGAAAGCGGCACTCAGGTTTTAGTGTTTTTGAATCGTCGTGGATTTTCGCCGACATTAACTTGTCACGATTGTGGCTGGATAGCAGATTGCACCCGCTGTGATGCCCATATGACGTTGCATCAACGTCCTGCGCATCTACACTGTCATCACTGTGACAAACAAGCCGCTATTCCGCACCGCTGCCCTGAATGTAATAGCGATCAACTGCAGCCGGTTGGCGTAGGCACTGAGCGCAGCGAGCAAGCATTGCAGAAGCTTTTCCCGAACTTCCCGGTGATTCGTGTCGACCGCGACAGTACCCAGCGGAAAAACGCGATGCAGGAGATCATGAATCAGGTGAACAGTGGCGACCCCTGCATTTTGGTAGGCACACAGATGCTCGCCAAAGGACACCATTTCCCACGGGTAACACTGGTTGCGATCATCAATGCCGATAGCGGCTTATTTAGCGCTGATTTCCGCGGTATGGAGCGTACGGCGCAGTTAATTCTGCAAGTCGCAGGACGCGCTGGGCGTGCCGACCATGCGGGCACAGTTATGATGCAGACCTACCACGCAGATCACCCAACCCTGCAAACACTGGTTCAGCATGGTTACAGCGCATTCGCGCAAGAGGAGCTGCATAATCGTAAAATGGCGCAACTACCGCCGTTTACTCACTATGCATTGCTTCGCGCAGAAACAACCCAAAATGGTCGCGCAGAATCGTTTTTGAGTGCGATTAGACAGCAGCTCGAAGATGACATGCTGCTGCCACAGGATGCCCATTGGATCGGACCTTTCCCTGCCCCTATGGAAAAACGCGCAGGCATGCATCGAGCTCAGCTGATGATCTATGCGCAAAATCGCAAAGCGCTTCATCAGTTATTAGCCAACCTGTGCTGGTATCTAGAGCAAAATAAAGAGTCTCGAAAAGTACGCTGGTCTATAGATGTCGATCCAGCGGATACTTTTTAAGCAGATCTAGCCTTTCAGCTCTTAACATAGGCTGATTTTACAGGGATAATACGCGGTTCTTCTGAAGCCCCATCCGATCAAATTGATCGACCTTGGGCTCACCGACTTACTTCAAACGGTATTTGTACGCTAATGAAAGAGATAATTGCAGAGCTGATTGACTCCGCCCTGAAGACACTGATTGAAAATGGCACTTTGCCTGCCGACGTAGAACCTAAAATCATGGTGGAAAACACCCGTGATAAATCTCATGGTGACTACGCTTCTAATATCGCTCTGACATTAGCTAAACCAGCTCGCTGCAACCCTCGCCAATTGGCTGAGAAACTGGTTGACGCACTACCTGCATCAGACAACCTAAAACGCACAGAGATTGCGGGCCCAGGTTTCATCAACTTCTTTATTAGTGGTGCGTCTACTAGCTCGCTGTTGAAAAACATTCTCGAGCAGAAGAACAACTACGGCCGTAACAACAACGGCGAAGGTAAAAAAGTTCAGGTTGAGTTTGTATCTGCAAACCCGACTGGTCCTCTTCACATCGGTCACGGTCGTGGTGCAGCTGTAGGTGACTGCCTATGCCGCATCATGGAAGCGAACGGTTGGGATGTAACGCGTGAGTTTTACTACAACGATGCTGGTCAACAGATCAATAACCTGGCGCTTTCTGTACAAGCACGCTGCAAAAACCTAACACCAGATGATCCAAGCTGGCCTGAAGACGGTTACCGCGGCGACTACATTATCGACCTAGCGAACAGCTACATGGCTGGCGACACTGTTGTATCTGAAGACCAGTCTTTCACTGGTGCTAAAGATGCAGATGATCTGGAATCTATCCGTCACTTCGCTGTTGCTTACCTACGTCGCGAACAGGATCTAGACCTTAAAGCGTTTGCGGTAGATTTTGATGTCTACTTCCTAGAGTCTTCTCTGTACGCAGAAGGTAAAGTAGAAGCAGCGGTTCAGACACTGATCGAAAACGATTTCACATACGAAGATGGCGGCGCACTTTGGTTACGCACAACGGACTTTGGCGATGACAAAGACCGTGTAATGCGCAAGAAAGATGGCGGTTACACTTACTTCGTACCAGACGTGGCTTACCACCTTGATAAGTGGCAGCGTGGTTTCGACACAGTTATCAACGAACAAGGTGCCGACCACCACAGCACAATCACACGTGTACGTGCAGGTCTTCAAGCACTTAAAGCAGACATCCCTCAGGGCTGGCCTGACTATGTACTTCACCAGATGGTTACCGTTATGCGCGGTGGTGAAGAGGTTAAGATCTCTAAGCGTGCAGGTAGCTATGTAACACTACGCGACCTAATCGACGAAGTAGGCCGTGATGCGACCCGTTACTTCCTAGCAGCACGTAAGTCTGACAGTCATCTGACCTTTGATATCGACTTGGCTCGCTCTCAGTCTGCCGATAACCCGGTTTACTATATCCAGTACGCTCACGCGCGCGTTTGCTCTATCTTCCGCAAACTAAGCGAAGGCAACTTGGAGTGGAACGAAGCTGAAGGCATAGCTGCACTAGATAAACTAGAGCTAGAATCTGAGAAGAATCTAGTGATCAATCTGGGCAAATACCCAGAAGTGGTTAAGAACGCAGCCAATGCACGCGAACCACACCAGATCGCTAACTATCTGAAAGATCTAGCGGCTGAATTCCACACTTACTACAACTCAGAGAAAACTCTAGTAGAAGACGCCGATGTACGTAACGCGCGTCTAACACTGGCTGTAGCGGTACGTCACGTACTTGCAAACGGTTTGGATCTACTAGGTGTATCTGCACCGGAGCAAATGTAAGTAGATGGCATCTCGTAAGGATTACGCCAAAACCAAGCGTGGCAAAGCTTCAGCTAGCCGCGCTAAACCTGCCCCAAAGAGAGTCCCTGCTAAGCAGAAAAAGCGCTTTCCCACTGGGCTACTGGCGTTAACCTTATTGCTGCTGGGCGGCCTTGGTTACGGTTTATATAACCTAACTAAGGTTGATCCTGGCGAAGCCAGCACGCCACTGGCCAACAGCAAACCTAAGCCTGCCCAGACGGCTGAAAAACCGAAACCGGCCCCATCAAAACCGGTTAAAAGTCAGGCCCCTGTTGTTGAGAAGTCGACTACCTCGACTGATAAGAGCCGTTTCGAATTTTACGAAATGCTTAAAGAGAGCGAAGTTGAAGCACCCAAGGATGTGTATAAATCCACGCCGAAGGATGCCAAAACTCAGCATAAGTATCTGCTACAAGCCGGCTCATTTAAAGCCAAAGCAGATGCAGAGAGAATGCGCGCTCAGTTGATACTGCTTGGACTGCCAAACGTCCACACCAATATCAGCACCAGCAAAGACGGTACTCAATGGTATCGGGTGCGGGTTGGCCCATTCGATAACCGCTCGCGCTTATCTAAAGCCTACGACAAATTGGTTCAGCAAAATATCCAGCCTTTGCGAATCAAACAGTAAAAACTAAAAGCCCATCCTTAAGTCGATGGGCTTTTTGTTTTTACAGCCTTGAAATTCATCTCTTAGTCACCATCTTTCTTTAAACCTATAAAGAAACAGTGCATTACGCTTCATCGATTTATAACGCACTGTTTAAGATTCACTCCCATTAGGAGCAGATAATGACAACGATAGTATCCGTACGTCGTGGCGATAAAGTAGTTGTAGGCGGTGATGGCCAAGTATCGCTAGGCAACACTGTAATGAAAGGCACTGCACGTAAAGTTCGCCTTCTGCCTAAGCACGATGTAATTACCGGTTTCGCCGGCAGTACCGCTGACGCCATTACCCTACTTGATCTTTTTGAAGCTCAGCTAGAGAAACACCAAGGCAACATTTTCAATGCCGTTGTAAGCCTTGCGAAAGAGTGGCGTGGCGACCGTGTGCTGCGCAAACTTGAAGCGCTTATGCTGGTAGCCAACAAAGAGAAAACTTATCTAATCTCGGGTAGCGGCGACATTATCGAACCCGAAGATGGCGTTATCGCTATCGGTTCTGGCGGCAACTTCGCTTTAGCTGCTGCTCGCGCCCTAACTGACAATACTGAGCTTTCTGCTAAAGATATTGTTGAGAAGAGCCTACATATCGCTGCTGGTATCTGTGTATTTACCAACGGCAACCTGACTATCGAAGAACTTGATTCAGTTCAGTAATCCAGCCACAGGAGCTAAAAATGTCTAACATGACACCACGTGAAATTGTATCCGAGCTGGATCGTCACATTATCGGCCAAGACGAAGCAAAACGCGCAGTAGCTATTGCACTACGTAACCGCTGGCGTCGTATGCAACTTGATGATGAGATGCGTACTGAAGTTACCCCAAAAAACATCCTGATGATCGGTCCTACCGGTGTAGGTAAAACTGAGATCGCTCGTCGTCTAGCAAAACTAGCTAACGCACCGTTCATCAAAGTTGAAGCGACTAAATTTACCGAAGTCGGTTATGTCGGTCGTGACGTAGAAACCATCATCCGTGACCTTGTTGATATGTCTATTAAGATGCTACGTGAGCAGGAGATGGATAAAGTACGCTTCCAAGCTGAAGAAGCAGCGGAAGAGCGTATTCTTGACGCCCTACTGCCACCAGCACGCCCTGCAAACTTTGGCGAAGAACCAACGCGCGAAGACAGCGCTACGCGTCAGGTATTCCGTAAGAAATTACGTGAAGGCCAATTAGACGATAAAGAGATCGACATCGAAGTGGCTCAGCCACAGATGGGTGTTGAGATCATGGCGCCTCCGGGCATGGAAGAGATGACTAACCAACTGCAAAGCATGTTCTCAGGCATGGGCGGTGGTAAGAAGCAATCTCGCCGTTTGAAGATCAAAGATGCCTTTAAAGCCCTAACTGATGAAGAAGCAGCTAACCTTGTCAAAGAAGATGAGCTGAAACAATCTGCAGTTGAGCTAGTTGAACAGCACGGTATCGTCTTCCTAGATGAGATCGATAAAGTCTGCAAAGGCGGCTCAAACAGCAGCGGTGACGTATCTCGTGAAGGTGTACAGCGTGACCTGCTGCCGCTAATCGAAGGCTGCACCGTAAGCACTAAATACGGCATGATCAAAACAGACCACATTCTGTTTATCGCGTCCGGTGCATTCCATTTGGCTAAGCCATCTGACTTGATCCCAGAGCTGCAAGGTCGTCTGCCTATCCGGGTTGAGCTAAACGCTCTAACACCAGAAGACTTCCGCCGTATTCTTAAAGAGCCAAATGCGTCGCTGACTGACCAGTACACAGCACTACTTGGTACTGAAGGCGTGAGCGTTGAGTTTACAGATGAAGGTATTCATCGTGTGGCTGAACTGGCATTTGAAGTAAACGAAAGCACAGAAAACATCGGTGCACGTCGTCTACACACAATGATGGAACGTCTACTAGAAGAGCTTTCTTTTGCTGCATCAGACTGCTCTGGTCAGACAATCAAAGTAGACAAAGCTTTTGTTGATCAGCAGCTTAGCGAGCTAAGCAAAGACGAAGACCTAAGCCACTACATTCTGTAATTAGGACCCTATAACTGGGAGTAAGATGATGTCTAAAGCACCATTACCGACACAGATAAAGCTGCACAAGAAGTCTCGCACGCTGGAATTAAGCTATGAGGATAAAACCTTTGAGCTGAGTGCCGAGTACCTGCGCGTGCACTCTCCATCTGCTGAAGTACGCGGCCATGGCATCGGCAATGGCGTGCTACAAACTGGCAAAAAGTTGGTAGGCATTAAAGAGCTGATCCCTAGTGGTAACTATGCCCTAAAGATCGTTTTTGATGATGGTCATGACAGCGGAATCTATACTTGGGATTGCCTACATGACCTTGCCTACAACCACGATCAGTATTGGCAGGAGTATCTTCAGAAACTCGCAGATGCTGGCGAATCGCGCGATGGCGGTATGATCGCTATCGGCCGATAAGCTTTCCAAATCGATCATAAACATTTAAAAGGGCTATTCATTAATAGCCCTTTTTTATTTCTGGGTCACCTCCACCTAAAATAATCCCTCTTCAATCGCAGACAATTTCAGCGGATAAGGTTAAAATCCCCCACTAATCTAAGATTTTCAGGACATCCGGATATGGCAGATCAACGCAACGACAACACCACTCACTTTGGCTATGAAAACGTCAAAACAGAGGAAAAAGTACAGCGTGTTGCTGATGTTTTCCACAGTGTTGCTGGCAAATACGATCTGATGAACGATCTAATGTCTGGTGGCGTTCACCGTCTTTGGAAACGAATCACTATCGAACAAAGTGGTGTTCGCTCTGGTAATACAGTCCTAGATATCGCGGGCGGTACTGGCGATCTGACCATGCGTTTCTCTCGCCTTGTAGGTCCTACAGGTAAAGTTGTTCTTGCTGACATCAACGACTCTATGTTGAAAGTTGGCCGTGACAAGCTGATGGATAAAGGCGTAACAGGCAACGTTGAGTTTGTGCAAGCAAACGCTGAAGCCCTACCATTCCCTGATAACACCTTCGATGTGATCACAATCGCCTTTGGTCTACGTAACGTAACCGATAAAGATGCAGCGCTACGCTCTATGGCTCGTGTACTTAAGCCGGGCGGTAAATTGATGGTATTGGAGTTCTCTAAAACAGATAACCCACTGCTAACTAAAGCGTACGATTTCTACTCGTTCAATATCCTACCGCACATGGGTTCTGCGATTGCTGGCGACGCTGATAGCTACCGCTACTTAGCTGAGTCTATCCGCATGCACCCAGATCAGGAAACTCTGAAAGGTATGATGCAGAATGCTGGTCTGACAAACTGCCGCTACCAGAACATGACTGGCGGTATCGTTGCGCTACACACAGGTATCAAGCCTTAATCGCTTTTTAGGATCTAACCCATGCTCGAGATGCTTCAAGCTACCCTATTCACGACTGCAGAAATGGTATGCAACCAACTGCTTAAACGTGACCCGGTTACCCTGCAACATCTTGAGCGCCTCACTGGCAAAGTGATAGCGATTGAGTGCACTTCACCTGCACTTAACCTTTACTTACTTCCTAATGCCGATGGTCTTCAGATCCAATCGGCCTACAACGATGAACCGACCACCACGCTTCGTGGTAACGCCGCCGACTTTATCACTCTTCTAACGAGCAAAGACAAGTCTGATGCGATGTTTGGTAAGACGGTTCAGGTTAGCGGTGACAGCGCTTTAGCTACCCGCTTCCAACAGATTCTGAGCGACGCTAAAATTGATTGGGAAGCGATGCTAGGCGATGTGATTGGCGACCTTCCAGCACACCAAGTAGCTCTGTACACAGTTTGGAAAGCTCAGTGGTATAAAAACAGTGCTTCTAGCTTTATCCACAACTTGGATGAGTTTGTGAAAGAGGAAGTAAGGTTTATCCCTACACGTCCAGAGATGGACTTTTTCACCAATGAAGTTGAGCAACTTCAAGAGAGAGCTGAACGACTCGCCGCTCGCGTTGAACAAACGCTGGCAAAGCATAAAGCTTAAGTTACCAACGTCTGCTCCATTCGTTCCGAATTAGAACGGTTTTACAACGACAAAGATCAAAATCGGAATAAAGATCAGTAACGGCAGTTCGTTAAACAGACGGAAGTAACGACCACTGCGATCTAAAGTCCCCGCTCTCATTTTGTTTAAGTACGCTTTACACCAGAAGTGATAGCCGATCAGCAAGCCGACAAACGTTAGTTTTGCATGCATCCAGCCACCGCCAATACCGTAGCCAAACATCAGCCATAAGCCTAGGCCTAAGGTAAAGATCGCCATAATGCTCATAAAGCCGTAGAGCTTACCGGCCATGATCTCTAATCGAGCAACATCCTGCCCTGCTTCACGCCCTTCAACGTAATGAACAAAGATACGTGGAAGGTAAAAGATACCTGCCATCCAACTGGTCATCGCAAGAATATGAAAGACTTTTATCCACAAAAACGACATACAAATTCCTTAGTAGCCTAGCAGCGGATAGAGTTCTCCGCGCTTAACAATTTTATGAGCAGATTGAATCGTACCGTCACTCTGCCATTCTGAGATAACTTTCTTCAACAGAGGTAAGGCTTGCTCTTCGGTCATACCCGGTTTAAGAACCGGCTGATAGAGCAACTTGAGTAGAAGGTAATCTAAACCAGACAACAATGTCTCTGGAGTACGATCATTAAAAATGGAGGGATAAACCTTGTCCGAATCGTTTGGCAAACCCATCACCTGTGTGATCTCTTCAACGATACAGGTGACTAATTTGCCATGCATCCTCGCCTGATCAACCGGAATAATCACTGCCGCCTGATCGATCTCATAGCGGCCATTCACTCGGAAGTTCGCCATGCAAACCGCACCATGAACGATCTTTTCCGCACGCTTACCAAAGAGCTCACCTACCTGACGTTTCCACAAAGACTGCTTAGTAAAAACCATAATCAGGTTAGCGTCCTGTTTACGACTGACGGTCTTAATCGATAAACCAGTTATCTCGGACAGATGTTTGAGGTGCATATTTACCAAACTGGTATGCACCTCAGCGTCGGGCACTTGGTGATCCAGCCACACCCGAATTGGCTTATTCCAGCGTCTTACCATACGCCCTTGAAGACTGTATTCATTGCGCAGCGCCACCTCTTTAAAAGCCTGTAGAATAAACTCAGGCTGCTGCCAACGAACCGCTGGATCTACAGCCGCCGCAGGTAAGGCAAATAGCGCGCTGAATAACGCAATAAACAGAACGAAGCTTTTCACGTATTACACAGCTTCTGTTGTTACGGAAAGAAGACCTGTCAGCTCTACCAGCAGCTTATCTCCAGGTACTACGGGGCCTACCCCCGCAGGCGTGCCGGTTAACACTACATCGCCCGGCTCTAGGGTAAAGAACTCACTGGCATGGCTAAGTAGCGGCAGCACTTGATTCAACATAGCTGAACTGTTGCCCTGCTGACGGATCTCACCGTTAACGGTCAATTTGATCTCTACGTCTTGTAGATCGACAACTGCATTTGCAGCAATAAAAGGAGAGAGTGGGCATGAACCATCGAACGCTTTCGCCTTCTCCCACGGATGACCTTTCTCTTTTAGCTTTCCTTGAAGATCACGCAAAGTTAGATCTAAACCTAAGCCTACGCCGCTAATCGCCGCTTTCGCTTCTTCTTCAGATGCATTGTTCAGTTTAGAACCAATCAGAATCGCCATCTCCGTTTCAAAATGAACAGAACCATGCCCTTGAGGCACAGTAAACGGCTGAGTCATATCAACCACACTCGTAGCGGGTTTGATAAACAACATAGGCTCGGTAGGTATTGGATTATTTAGCTCTGCAGCATGATCGGCATAGTTACGACCGACACAAATCACTTTACCCGTTGGCAGGTTTACCAAATCTCCGTCGACATTACTGTGTTGATAGCTCATAGGTACTCCTTTTATTATCGTGGGGTGAAGTTTACCCCCCTGCCGCACAGCGCTCCAGTTTTACACTGGTTTTATAGTAGAGCATTAAACTGGATAGCAACGTAATCAGCAGAATACACAAGGATCCAAAGACCACACCATTCCAACCCCAAGAGTGCCAAAACGGGTCCAAATAGAAGCCTCCACTACTAGCCCCCAGATAATAGAACAACAGATAGATAGACGATGCTGTCGCTCTAGCGTGCAACGCGGTATGGCTAACCCAACTACTTGCACAGGAATGAGCTAAAAAGAAACCAAAGGCACTGACCAAGAAGCCTAAAATGATCGCCCATAAACTACCCTGCAGAGTCAGCAGCGTACCGGCCATCAAGATAATGATCCCCATAGCCATGACTATAGGCTGCGGTATATTTTTAGCAATACGCCCAGAAAACGCAGCTCCCACCGTACCGCTCAGGTAAGTGAGGAATAGTAATCCAAGCACACCCGCCGATAGGTAATAGGGCTCATCAGCCAACAGAAAAGTGGCATAGCTATATTGGTTGATAAAGATAAAGAAGTTAAGTCCGCCAACGATATAAGCGAGTAACAACAGAGGATTAGACAGATGCTGATAAGCGTCTTTTATCATCTGTGTTGGCACAACTTTTCTTGCGTTGAAATTCTCTGATGGCGGTAACAACCAAACAAACAGACATAAACAAAAGAAGCTAATAAAGGTCATCAAGGCGAATGCTTCCTGCCAGCCAAACAGTTCACCGGCAAAACCACCAATAAGGCGCCCGCCAATGCCCCCTAAAGTGTTACCGCTGATATACAAACCGACTGCGGCAATTAAGCCTTTTTTTGTGAACTCATCGCCCATATAAGCGATCGCAATTGCCGGCAAACCCGCTAAGCAAATACCCTGCAATGCTCTCCAGAACAGCAACCATGTAAAGTCAGATACCTGTGACAATACAAAACTACAAAGCACTGCCCCGCACATAGTCATCAGCATCAAACGCGTGCGCCCAAGGGCATCAGATAAGGGGCCAAACACCAACAGAGACAAACCTAAAGTCAAAGTAGTCACTGTTAAGCTCCAACTGGCTAACAATGGACTAATCTCAAATTCCTCAGCCAACATCGGTAGCAAAGGGTGCGTGATGTAGAGATTGGCAAACACCATAAAAGAGCCTACGCATAAGGCGATAGTTGCGCGCCAAAATTGACTTGTACCTGCTTCGATCATGTTCCACCTCTCATTCGTGGTGGAAGACTAGCAATCGCAAAGCCATCATAAAAATATATACTTCTTATAGCTTTGATAAGAAAATATGATGATGGATATAAAACACCTACGCTATTTCAAAACCGTTGCCGATCTCAACAGCTTTACTAAAGCCGCTGAAAAGCTACACATTGCACAGCCTGCGATGAGTATGGCGATCAGAAAGCTAGAAGAAGAGTTAGATCTAAAACTTCTACATCGATACGACCGTAAAATCAGCCTGACCGATGAAGGTGAACACCTTTATCGCCATGCCAATAAGATTTTGCAGGCTACCGAAGATGCCATTTTGGAGATGCAAGAGCTGAAAGGCTTACTCAAAGGCGAGGTGCGCGTAGGCATTCCAAGCATGCTTGGTTCTTATTATTTCCCACCTATTTTGATGGCGTTTCGGCATCGTTATCCACAACTGACATTAACCGTTATTGATGGCGGCGCAGGCAAACTGCAACGACTTTTAGAGCAAGGGGAACTCGATTTAGCTGTTATCGTCGATAAATCTATCCCCAGCAAGAACTTAGAATCCAAAGTCTTTCTGCAAGAACAGATGATGGTGATCTCACCTCTCGACCACCCCTTTGCCAGTTTAAAAAGCGTTGAATATTCACAACTATTTGCGGAGGAACTGGTGATGTTTAATACCGGCTTTTTCCACCGCAATGTAGTCGATGATCTGGCAGCACAGGCAGGTATCACGCCCAAGATCAGCTTTGAGACGAATCTGATTCCTCTGATTAAATCAATTGTTAAACAGGGCTATGCCATCTCAACCCTGATGGCGATGGTGATCGAAGATGAACCTGGATTAGTCGCACGTCCTTTCACAAAACCTGTCTGGTTGGACCTTTCAATCGCATGGCGTAAAGACGGTTATCTATCTCAGGCTAACCAAACCTTTGTCGATTTTGTGTTGGAAAACAGCCCGATTAAATCCTGAAATTTGCAGCGATTAGCATTTAATTTTATGATTCGCGCAAATTTTAGGAGATCAAACATGCTGAACGTAAACGAATACTTTGACGGCAAAGTAAAATCTATCGGCTTCGAAAACAGCGAAGGTAAAGTAACTTCTGGCGTAATGGCACCAGGCGAATACGAATTCGGCACAAGCGAAGACGAACTAATGAAGGTAGTTAGCGGCGAGCTAATCGTTAAACTTCCTGACAGCGAAGAGTTCCAGTCTTTCCCAACAGGCACTGAATTTAAAGTTGCAGCGAACCAGAGCTTCCAGCTTAAAGTTGAGCAAGCAACTGCTTACCTTTGCTTCTACGGCTAAGGAAAAGCAAGGCTTCTGTATTCGCAATATAGAAGCCTTTTCCCTCCAAACATCCCCTTTATACAATCCATCTCATCTCAAGATGAATATTTTTCCGCCAATCTGAGCTTATCATTCATCCTTTTCAACTTTGGCTGTGCTAATATTCGCGCTTAATTTTAAAGCGTTTAAACCTGTGGCCCTCCTAGATACTAGAAAAAGCCACGCAAATTAAAGAGCTGCACACCATGAGCCAAACAACCTCTCTCGATAAAAGCAAAATCAAAATTTTGCTTCTGGAAGGCGTACACCAATCTGCGGTGGACACTTTTAATCAGAATGGTTACACCAACATCGAATTCTTAACTGGTTCCCTACCAGAAGAAGAGTTGATTGAGCGTGTTAAGGACGTTCACTTCATCGGTATCCGTTCCCGTACTCAGCTAACTGAAGAAGTTTTTGAAGCTGCTGAAAAATTGGTAGCTGTTGGTTGCTTCTGTATCGGTACTAACCAGGTAAATCTGGAAGCAGCTACGATGCGTGGTGTTGCGGTATTTAACGCACCTTTCTCTAACACTCGATCTGTAGCAGAACTAGTAATCGCTGAAGCGATTCTTCTGCTTCGCGGTGTTGCAGAGAAAAATGCTAAAGCTCACCGCGGTGAGTGGCAGAAGTCTGCTAAAAACTCTTACGAAATCCGTGGCAAGAAGCTAGGTATCGTAGGTTACGGTAGCATCGGTTCTCAGCTAAGCGTTATTGCTGAAGCAATGGGTATGGATGTTTACTTCTACGATGTTGTCACTAAGCTTCCGCTAGGTAACGCAACTCAAGTTGGCTCTATGAAAGAGCTTCTAAACATGAGTGACATCGTTTCTCTACACGTACCAGAAACACCAGCTACTAAAGATATGATGGGCGAAGCTCAGTTCGCTGAGATGAAACAAGGTTCCATCTTCCTTAACGCTGCTCGCGGTACTGTTGTTGTAATCGATGAGCTATGTAAAGCACTAGATTCTGGTCGCCTACTAGGCGCGGCTATCGACGTATTCCCAGTTGAGCCACGTACTAACGATGACGAATTCATCTCACCACTACGTGAGTATGACAATGTAATCCTAACTCCACACGTAGGCGGTTCTACGATGGAAGCTCAGGAAAACATCGGTTACGAAGTAGCTGAGAAGTTGATTAAGTACAGTGATAACGGTTCTTCTATCACGTCTGTTAACTTCCCAGAAGTTGCACTACCAGAGCACCCACACGTTCACCGTCTACTTCACGTACACAACAACGTGCCGGGCATTATGTCTGCGATCAACACTGTCTTCTCTGAAAACAGCGTTAACATCAGCGGTCAGTACCTACAAACTAACGAGAAAGTTGGTTATGTAGTGGTAGACGTTGATGCAGATTGCTCTTCTGTAGCACTAGAAAACTTGAAGCAGATCGAAGGCACAATCCGCTGCCGTCGTTTGTTCTAAGTTGATCTGATTTAATCAAAACGGGCAGCCCTAGGGCTGCCCGTTTTCGTTTTCCCAGCGTTTAAATATCGCATCAATCTGATTGAACACCTGATCCCGGTATTGCGGTGTTTCATTCACCAGGTGATGTTTCGCCTCCTCAATCAACGTTAACTCCATCTCAGGATAAAGCCTGCCCAATACAGCCATATTGTGCTGCCAGTCGACCGTACTATCGAGGGTTCCCTGAATCATATGAATACGCCCCGGTACAGGCAGATGCGCTTCGATCCAATCCCCCCACGCCAACATCGCTCCGACCCAACTCACAGGGATTTCGCGGTGCTGCAAACAATCCCCTTCTCGTAGAAAGCGAATAAAGTCGTCATCATGAGAGTTTTGGCTATAACGTCTCGGCACTCGGCGTAATACGTATTTCAGCCAGCGAAATTTGCGCTGTATGCTACGCCATAGGCTGGGTCTTACTAAGGGTGCCAACAGCACTCGCTCACCCAAGGAAGGCATAGTTTGATCGGTAAACAGCAACTGATGTGCCATCACTACTGCACCACCTGTACTCTGGCCAACTAAATGAACCGGGTAAGATAGCTCCTGATCCAAACTCGCCAGCAGCTCCGCTAGCTGAGTCGCATAATGTTGAAAATCGTCCACTGCCAGCGGATCACCATCGGATAAACCATGACCACTCAAATCGTAACAGAGCAGATCAAACCCGCTTTTCAAAAGGTCATCAATCAGGTGCTGATATAACCCAACATGGTCCATATAACCATGCACCAATACAACCGTGCCGCGGTTACGGGAACGATCTAAAACCGAGAAGGATTGCAGGGTCACAGAGACCTCATCGAGCGCTATACGGCCAATCCGATAATTCGATTTTTCAGCGATATCCAATAAGCCATAACAGGCTAAATACGCGCGAACACT
Organism: Neptuniibacter sp. QD37_11; assembly: GCF_047778105.1. Taxonomy (NCBI): domain Bacteria; kingdom Pseudomonadati; phylum Pseudomonadota; class Gammaproteobacteria; order Oceanospirillales; family Oceanospirillaceae; genus Neptuniibacter; species Neptuniibacter sp. QD37_11. The sequence continues at coordinate 3,248,800 of NZ_CP180552.1, forward strand.
TTCGCTCGGTATTCCAAAACCCGTTTCAATATAAGGCCTTAGCCCTTTAACGAGGAGGTCACGATCAAATAAGGTCATAGACACCACCTTAGGGACATTCCCGCACAACTTAGGTGATCATTTCATACTTAACCTTAGCCAATACCGCAGCCATTCGCTCAATTTATACCGAATATAAGGCCCATTTATCATACTTTTGGGTCGACTTAGGCGACAATAAGACACCATTGCGCTACTGTGCGATGCACAAATTTAGCTGCAAATTAATCGACAGCGATCATTCACTCAGCTACCGGTAGCCTCGCACCGGAGCTGGCAGAATATTTACTGGGGCAATTCATTATGAGTCAAAGAGTACAGAGTGGCGGTCTTCAGGTTGCACAGGCTCTATACGATTTCGTTAACAACGAAGCACTGCCAGGCACTGGCGTAACTAGCGAACAGTTCTGGGCTGGCTTTGATGCCATCGTTCACGATCTGGCGCCAAAGAACCGTGACCTACTAGCTAAGCGTGATGCGATCCAAGAGCAGATCGATGCATGGCACCGTGAGCGTCAAGGTCAGGCTTTCGATCTAGAAGCATACAAAGGCTTCCTATCTGAGATCGGTTACCTATTGCCAGAAGGCGAAGATTTCGAAGCGACTACTTCAAACGTTGACCCAGAAATGGCGACAATGGCTGGTCCTCAGCTAGTAGTACCTGTAATGAATGCTCGTTTCGCACTTAACGCAGCTAACGCACGTTGGGGCAGCCTATACGACGCGCTTTACGGTACTGACGCAGTATCTGAAGAAGGCGGCGCTGAGAAATCTGGTTCTTACAATCCAGCTCGTGGCGCTAAAGTTATCGAAGCTGCACGTACTTTCCTAGACACAGCAGCTCCACTAGCGGCAGGTTCTCACAAAGATTCTGCAGGCTACAGCATTCAAGATAACAAGCTTGTTGTTGTAATGCGCGATGGCAGCGAAACTACGCTAGCACAAGCTGAAAAGTTGATCGGTTACACTGGTGAAACAGCTGCTCCGACTTCTATCCTATTCAAAAACAACGGTCTGCACTTCGAAGTACAGATCGACCGTGAAAGCCAGATCGGTAAAGACGATGCTGCAGGCATCAAAGATATCGTGATGGAAGCTGCTCTAACAGCGATCATGGACTGTGAAGACTCTGTTGCTGCTGTAGACGGCGCTGACAAAGTTGTTGTTTACCGTAACTGGTTGGGTCTAATGAAGGGCGACCTAACTGAAGAAGTTACGAAAGGCGGCAAGACTTTCACTCGCTCTATCAACGCTGACCGTGAGTTCACTGCACTAGACGGTTCTAACCTTGCACTTAAAGGCCGTAGCTTGATGTTCGTACGTAACGTTGGTCACCTAATGACTAACGAAGCTGTACTAGACAAAGATGGCAACGAAGTTCCTGAAGGCATCATGGACGGTGTTGTAACTACGCTTATCTCTATGCACGATATGCAGGGCAAAGGTAAGTTCAGCAACACAACTACAGGTTCTACATACATCGTAAAACCTAAGATGCACGGCCCAGAAGAAGTTTCTTTCGCTAACGAACTATTCGCTCGTATCGAAGACATGCTTGGCCTAGAACGCTTCACTATGAAGATGGGCATCATGGACGAAGAGCGCCGTACAACTGTTAACCTGAAAGAGTGTATCCGCGCTGCTAAAGAGCGTGTTGTATTCATCAACACAGGTTTCCTAGACCGTACTGGTGACGAGATCCATACATCTATGGAAGCTGGCCCAATGATCCGCAAAGGCGACATGAAAGCTGCTGCATGGATCGGTGCTTACGAAAACTGGAACGTAGACAACGGTCTTCTATGTGGCCTACAGGGTCGCGCTCAGATCGGTAAAGGTATGTGGCCAATCCCTGATCAGATGGCTAACATGCTTGAAGCTAAGATCGGCCACCCAATGTCTGGTGCTAACACTGCATGGGTTCCATCTCCAACAGCAGCTGTTCTTCACGCGACTCACTACCATCAGGTAGACGTATTCGCTCGTCAGGACGAGTTGAAAGTACGCGATCGCGCGAACCTAGACGACATCCTAACTGTACCAGTTGAAGCTAACCCAAGCTGGACTGCTGAAGAGATCCAAGAAGAGCTAGACAACAACGCACAGGGCATCCTAGGTTACGTTGTTCGCTGGATCGACCAAGGCGTTGGTTGTTCTAAAGTACCAGACATCAACGATGTTGGCCTAATGGAAGACCGTGCAACGCTACGTATCTCTAGCCAGCACATCGCTAACTGGTTGCGCCACGGTATCTGTTCTGAAGAGCAGGTAATGGAAACGCTTAAGCGCATGGCTGCAGTAGTAGATCGTCAGAACGAAAACGATCCTCTATACCGCCCAATGGCTGGCAACTTCGAAGACAGCGTTGCATTCGCAGCAGCGTGCGAACTAGTAATCGAAGGCTGCGTACAGCCAAATGGTTACACTGAGCCAGTTCTGCACCGTCGTCGTATCGAAGCAAAAGCTAAATTTGGCGCATAAACTGCCAAATTAAAAAGCTTTAAAACTAAAAAGCCGTGCTGAAAAGCGCGGCTTTTTTGTTTAATTCGCCTCCCCCTAAAATAGGTTACACTGATAGCATTCTTTGCCTTTGTGAATAACTTATGTCAGAAGCTCAGCAACTTGCCGAATTCATTCGCTCACACCCCAACCTTGTTGTTCTAACAGGAGCTGGCGTAAGTACAGATTCGGGCATTCCCGCGTACCGAGATGCTAAAGGTAACTGGCAGCACTCTGCCCCGACCCAGCATAAAGAGTATATGGAGAGCCACTACGCCCGTCAGCGCTACTGGGCACGTAGTTTGATCGGTTGGCCTGCCATTAGGGATGCCGAGCCGAGCGCGGCTCACACAGCGCTCTCTGAGCTAGAAACCATGGGATTTATTCGTTTACTGATCACACAGAATGTCGACCGCTTACACCAGAAGTCCGGCAGCCAAGCCGTTATCGATCTTCATGGTCGCTCTGATCGAGTCAGCTGCATGAGTTGTGCACAGAATTATGATCGTAAAGATATCCACAGGCATACTGAAGCGATCAATCCCCATTTCGAGATCCCTGAAGCTCCCCTTCGTCCCGATGGTGATGCCGATCTAGAAACCCATCTATTTGAAGATTTCTCTGTACCTGAATGCCAAGCATGCGGAGGAATCTTAAAACCGGATGTTGTCTATTTTGGTGATAACGTCCCAAAGGAACGTGTGTTTAGTGCCTTGGATGCTCTAGAAAATGCCGATGGTTTACTATGTGTTGGTAGTTCTTTGATGGTCTATTCAGGCTATCGCTTCTGTAAACGTGCCCATGAGTGGGGAAAACCGATCTGTTCTTTAACGATTGGGGTAACGAGAGCAGATCCACTTCTGAATCTAAAGCTGGACGCTCCGATTGCAGAGACGCTGACCGAAGCAGTAGAGATACTAAAGCGAGAAGGCTAAGCAGGTACGGCTAGATCGAAATCCATGTCGTCTAGATGCTCTTTCATTACCTTACGTGCCATGCACACACACTTACCGCACTGACTACCAACGGCAAGCTCTTTGTTTAGATCACGCACGCTACGCGCGCCTTGATCTACGGCGTCACGAACGTCACTACAGGTAATATTTTCACAAATACAAACGAACATTGAAACAATAACCAATCTCAATTAAATCGGGTAATGATAATAGTTATCAAATAAGCAACTTTCAATACATTTAACGAGAATCTTGTTGAAAATTATTCTCATTGAATTGCAATTATTGAATGCTCTTCATAACTCGCCAACTAATTGATTTACTTATTAAATTTATTTTCAAAAATCACACAATAAAAAACTGGTTATTTATTATACAGAATCGCAATGAGAATCTAACGCATTAATCTTTGCAACCCATTGTTTTATAAGGATTTTTTTGATTTAAGTCATTTTATAAACTAGACTCTTGATCACTTTGAAATTGCTAACCCACACATAGCTGGGCGGTTATTACTAAAGGAGATCCCCCATGCAAGGCGACAAACAAGTCATTAGTCACCTGAACAAGGTTCTGACAAGTGAGCTCACTTCAATCAACCAGTTCTTTCTTCACGCACGTATGTACAAGAACTGGGGCCTAGATGAGCTAAACGGGAAAGCTTATAAAAAGTCCATCAAAGATATGAAACAGGCAGACGATCTAATCGAGCGCATTCTGTTTTTGGAAGGACTACCTAACCTGCAACAGTTAGGTCGACTACGCATCGGCGAACATACTGAAGAGATGCTGCAATGTGATATGGATTTCCAATTGGAGCAACTGACAATTTTGCGTGAAGCTATCGCTTACTGCGAAACGGCGCAAGACTACGTCAGCCGCGATCTGCTGGAAGATATCCTAGAATACGAAGAAGAGCACGTAGACTGGATCGAAACTCAGCAATACCTAATCAGTAATGCAGGTATCGAAAACTATCTGCAATCTCAGATTTAACGGGAGAAGACAATGAAAGGCAATCAAAGAGTCATTGACGCACTAAACGGCCTGCTAGCGATGGAACTAGCAGCAATGGATCAGTACTTCATCCACTCCCGTATGTACGATGATTGGGGCTTACATAAGCTGTACGAGCGTATCGATCATGAGTTTGATGATGAGAAAGGCCACGCAGCTGCATTGATTGAGCGTATGCTGTTCTTGGAAGGCACGCCAGACATGACCACCCGTGATGGTTTTAAAGTCGGCACTGACGTTCCTTCAATGCTTGAGTCAGATCTTCGCGTTGAATATGAAGTTGATAAAAAACTTAAGGACGCGATTAAAGTCTGCGAAGAAGAGCAGGACTATGTCAGCCGTGAAATCCTAGAGAAGCTTCTGGAAGACACCGAGGAAGATCATGCGTACTGGTTGGAGAAACAGCTAGGTTTGATCAAAAAAATCGGTCTACCAAACTATCTCCAGTCTCAGATGGGCTAATAAGCTTATCCACTAAGATCATGCAAAGGCGCTGTTTATCAGCGCCTTTTCTTTTCCTACCATGAACCTGCAGCCCCTGCCTTTTTGCGATAAAATTAGTCTATAACTTTTAGGAGAGCAGAACATGGCTAACCGCGCTTGCGCCCGACACATATTGGTTAAAACCCGCGACCAAGCGGAAAGGCTAAAAATGCGCCTAAAGTTAGGCAATGACTTTGGTAAGCTCGCTAAAAAATACTCCCTATGCCCATCGGGCAAACGCCAAGGTGGTGATCTGGGAGAGTTTCGTCGCGGCGATATGGTGAAACCGTTTGATGATGTCGTATTCAAAAAGCCACTGCATGAAGTACATGGTCCGATTAAGACCAAATTTGGCTGGCACCTTATCGAAACCATTTACCGCAAATAAACTAGGGTTAATTTACAACACGTAAGACTTTGTTAAGGTTCGGTCAGTATGATTAAGTTTTTATCTACTACTGACCGTAAGCGCCATGCCTAAACTGATTAAAGACTTCCGTGATTACCAATTCGTTTATTACTGGTATGAAAAAGGCACAGGCAAACTTAGCCCTTACCTACCAACTCTGACGCATGCCGAAGAGTGGATTGAACAACACCGTTCAACTCAGTTTAAAGGCTTAGATCGTCGTAGACGTGAACAATCGTCTATCTATCAACGCCGAGCATCGGACCAAGTGTTACGTGTAGATGTCGATATCTCGGTGCAAAAGATTGCTGATCTCAAACAATCTTTTGCAGCCTGAGGTTCTGAAAAACTTCAGATTCCTGCTTTACGCTGGCCTAGGCACAGTCACCACGTCGCCGAAGGTTTGGTAATCGAAACCACCTAGACGTGCCAGTGGATCAACTAACGCAGCGTCAATTTTAGGTCGGCCCTGTTGATCCATTTCGACCACCGCGTCATCCAACCATATTTTCTCTATACGGCCAAAGACGAGTCGTTGCGGAGCATTACCAATATCCTCTTGCTGATACAGAGAACAGGACATAGCGATCTTAGGGCCAAGGATCCTAGGCAACTCAAAACCTTCAACATCGATTGTTTCCAGATCACACAGCTCAATTTCCGATTCTCCCCTAGGCAACGTCACGGAACTCTGGGTCACCTTGGTCGCGAGATCAGAACCAGCGATATGAATCACGAATTTTTCGGTATCTGCAATATTTGCATAGGTATCTTTTGGCGAGCCATCAGGCTTTGAACCTATAGATAACATGATCAATGGTGGATCACTGCACACCGCTGAAAAGTACGAAAACGGCGCAAGATTGAGTGCACCTTGTTGATTAGAAGAGAGCACCCAGGCCACAGGACGAGGTACAACAACTTGCGTCAGCGCATGATAGACATCTGACTTTTCCATATTCTCTAATTCTAAAAGCATATCCTTACCTGCAATAAAAAAGCCGCTTTCTGTTACCAGAAGCGGCTTTAGTAATCAGACTAACTTAAGTAATTACAAAGTTAGAACTTTCTCGCCACGTGCAATGCCAGAAACACCCGAACGTACAACTTCCATAATGTTAGAAGTACCTAGTGCTTCAATGAAAGCATCCAGCTTACTGCTTGCACCCACCAACTGAACGGTGAAAGTGTTAGGCGTAACATCGATGATAGTGCCGCGGAAGATATCCGCAGTACGTTTGATTTCAGCACGAACAGTACCATTGTTCGCCTTCATCTTAATCATCATCAGTTCGCGCTCAAGGTGTTCACCTTCAGTTAGGTCAACAACCTTAACAACATCAATAAGCTTGTTTAGCTGTTTAGTGATCTGCTCAACAACACGGTCATCACCTAGCGTAGTCACTGTTAGTCGAGACAATGTCTCATCTTCAGTTGGCGCAACAGTCAAAGACTCAATGTTAAAGTTACGCTGAGAGAACAAACCAACAACACGAGACAGAGCACCTGGCTCGTTTTCCATCAATACAGAAATGATATGACGCATGATTATGTTCTCTCCGTTTTGCTCAGCCACATGTCACGCATAGAACCACGAGGTACCTGCATTGGGTATACGTGCTCAAACGGATCAACTGCGATATCCATGAATACCATACGATCTTTCATTGCAAAGGCTTCACGCATAGCACCTTCAAGGTCTTCAAGACGCTCAACGCGGATACCTACATGACCGTAAGACTCAACCAGCTTGATGAAATCAGGAAGAGACTTCATGTAAGACTGAGAGTGACGAGACTCGTAGTTCATATCCTGCCACTGACGAACCATGCCCAAAGACTGGTTGTTCAAGCAGATAACCTTAACCGGAATATCGTACTGATTAATGGTAGATAGTTCCTGAATGTTCATCTGGATACTACCTTCACCTGTTACGCATACTACTTCTTCATCAGGGAAGTTCAGCTTAACGCCCATAGCAGCCGGAAGACCGAAGCCCATCGTGCCTAGACCGCCAGAGTTAATCCAACGATTTGGCTTGTTAAACTTGTAGTACTGCGCAGCAAACATCTGGTGCTGACCTACGTCAGAACAAACGTAAGCATCGCCATTAGTCACTTTGCTAAGCATTTCGATAACTTGCTGAGGCTTCATTAGCTCAGAGTCATCTGTGCGGTAGCGACCACCGTGACGCGCACGCCATTCATCGATCTGCTCCCACCAAGCTTGCAGGCTATCAGCGCAAGGCGCTTTCTTAGCCGCACGCACCTGTTCTAGCATCTCTTTAAGAACAGCTTGAGCTGGACCTACAATTGGTACATCAGCTTTGATCGTTTTAGAGATCGAAGCTGGGTCAATATCAATATGAACGATCTTAGCTGTTGGACAGAACTTATCTGTACCGTTAGTTACACGGTCATCAAAGCGTGCGCCTACAGCCAAAATCATGTCACTGTGGTGCATCGCCATGTTTGCTTCATAGCTACCGTGCATGCCCAACATACCGATAAACTGCTTATCAGTTCCTGGGTAACCACCCAAGCCCATCAGCGTATTCGTTACTGGGTAGCCAAGCTCTTGAGCTAGTTCAATCAGTTCAGCACTCGCATCACCTAAGATTACACCGCCACCTGTATAGATAACTGGGCGTTTGGCAGCCAAAAGCATATCTACTGCTTTTTTGATCTGACCTGTGTGACCTTTAGCGATCGGATTGTAAGAACGCATTTTTACGCTCTTAGGATATTCGTATTCGTAACGCTCTGTAGGCGTAGTCATATCTTTAGGGATATCGACTACAACCGGACCTGGACGACCACTTTCAGCGATGTGGAATGCTTTCTTAATGATTTCAGGAATATCTTGCGGACGCTGCACGCTGAAACTGTGCTTAACGACCGGACGTGAAATACCGATCATGTCGGTTTCCTGGAAAGCATCTTCACCGATCAGGTGTGACATAACCTGACCCGTAATAACCACCATTGGAATAGAATCTGTGTATGCAGTAGCAATACCCGTTACTGCATTTGTTGCGCCTGGACCAGACGTAACTAGTGCCACACCCGCTTTACCGGTAGCTCGTGCGTAAGCATCAGCCATGTGTGTAGCTGCCTGTTCGTGACGGACCAGAATATGTTCGACTTCGTCTTGCGTAAAGATTGCATCATAGATGTGCAGCAATGCACCACCTGGATAGCCGTAGATGTATTTAACGCCTTGATCACGAAGCGCGCGAATTGTCATCTCTGCGCCTGAAAGTAATTCCACTTTTCTCACCCTCTAACGACGTCAGTGTCTCGTTACTGACGAAATTAACAGTTTTTGTTTCTGTAACGTTGAACGTGCCTGTACCAGACAATATTTGTTGAATCTCTAGCGATCTCACTCTGAACCATTCCAGGGGTAGAGCTGCAGGTTCACGTTCGGGTGTGTGCCGGTGTTGGGGATCGCCCAACCGACAGACCTTTGAGAAACGGCCCTCAGAAAGCTGTCTCCCTGAGCTTCGGGTTGTCCTACACACTCAAGGCCTCAAAATTCGAGGCGGAAATTATCTCACATAGGTGCTTATTTTTTCAACTAAAATCATGCTGCACCTGCGGAATAACGGGCGATTAGCGTCAAATACTATGCTCAATTTCAGTATCGGGTTATAGTTTTGCTATGCAGAACTCAGAACAGAGCCTTTATACTACCCTTCATCGGCTCTGAATGTACGTTTACAGGAGATCCCTATGAGTATCGCTGAGATTAAAAACAAAGAGCGTGTAATCAACGAATTGATGTCTTTTATCCGTAAAGTATTAGTTGAACCGGATATTAGTGAGAAGGCGTTAGAGATTGCGCGTGAACACTTGAATGATGAAAACGCGGCTCAAGTAATTGCTGACAAGCTTTCTGCGACAACTAATATCAAGATTCCACTAGAGCATAGCGAAGCAGATCGACTTTTCTTGGAAGTTCTAATCGATGTAATTAAGGATGAGCAAGCGCTGTATTAAGCGATACTCCTGTAATAAAAAAGGCTGCATTAAGCAGCCTTTTTTATTTAAATAACAATAAGTTATTTTTTCCCAAGACTAGAAATATAGCTTGTTAGCACTTCCAGTTTTTCAGGGTCATTATCCATAAACTGAACATCGACACCGATAAACGTCGTTTCGATACTCTTTTCGTTAGCCGCAAGAGAGCTGACATAACCATTCATCTGCGCAACCTTGCCACCTTTAACTTGCTCGATATCCACTACCACTTGCTCAAGCAGGTTAGGAATTCCCTCTTCACGCTTCACCATGATCTTAACTTGTTGAAGAGTGATATCTTTGATAGCACATCGAAGTACGCCTGAAGAGATTCGTAACTGAGCCAAGCCTTTTGGTTTCTTCGCCGCTTTTGGCGCAGCAGCACTTTTACCGGTAGCCAACATTTGCGCTGCTTTACGGCGTGATGCAGCACTAGATTCGATACGTTTACCTATATACTTCTTAACTTTTTCAACAAGCTGCAAGTCTTCGAAAGGTTTCCCCATATAATCATTAACACCCGCCTGGATCGCTTTAAGAACGTAATCACGTTCGCCGCGGCTGGTTACCATGATAAAAGGGATATCGCTGTAATGAGGCTGTTTCCTAGCCCAATTTAGAAGGTCTAAACCAGACATGCCCGGCATCTCCCAATCACACAATATTAGATCGTAATTGGTTGCTTCCATTTTCGAACGGCCATCATCACCGTCTTCCGCAGCATCGATTTGATAATCAGGAAAATGCTCTTTCACTATACGTGATACATGATCACGGATGAAACGCGCATCATCAACAATCAGCACTTTGATTTGACTCATTCTACCTCTAGTCCTTTTAATACAAGAGGATATAGGCTGCTGAGCAGACCAATAATCCACTACTGCTTTCAAGGTTAACTCTTTCAGAATAGCCGATTAGAAAGAGAAAATGAAAGACTTATTCAGCAATAATGCGTATCCCTCAACGACTAGAACGACTCTCGATAACTATACATTTGGGATCCTCAACATCGGAAACTGAGCTTTCAAAGAAACTAAGATTTGCTGTAGCTGCCCCAAATTTTTGAAGACCAGAATAGTATCCTTATCTCCAAAGTAAGGGCCCAAAGCTCCCGGCAAACCATATCCAACCTTAAAGATCGACCTATTCGTAAGACCAGTACATTCAAAGTACCCTGGCTGAACTGGAAATATCCATTTCCCTCCTCTCCATAAAGGAGGTGCGGAAGCCTGCGTAACCAGACATACCTTAACCTGCTGCAGAACCAAAGCATAACCATTTCCAAAGTTAGGATGGCTAAAAGAAATTATGTTGGCCACCGGCGACCTACCTATTCCACTGGTAACGTAAGCCCAACTATCATCAAACTTTGATCTATAAGCAAAGACAAGTTTACTGGGATCCGTATCATCGACTTGCCCGTCAAAAACATAACTATTCGTTATCCTTCTAGGATTAACCAAATCATAATAAGGCTCGAACGAAAGGTTATAAATTAGAGGCTGCAAATAATCAGCTACAGGAGAAGAGGAATAATTAATAGAATAAGGAACACTAATCGGCTGAGGCTCTGGTTGAACTGTCGGAGCCTGTTGTACTGTTTTCCCCGCACAAGCAGACAAAATCCCAACTAAAAGTAAAATCGTTAATATTCTCACTGTAGTTTTCCCAGTCAATGATCAAACTACACTTTAGAAGTGTTACCCTTCATGATCAATATGTACGATATACAAAATGCTGAGCTTCTTTATAGTTAGGTAAAGCAGGGACCGTCAGCACAGGAAATTGCCTTTTCAGGGATACAATGACTTTCTTGAGCTCATTCGGCTTTCTAAAAGTTAAAACAGTATCTCCCTCTGAATAATAAGGGCCTAGTAATCGAGGAAACTCAAAGCTACCTTTAAAAATACTGCTTCGGGCTGAACCAGTACACTCGAAATACCCAGGTTTGCCAGCAAACACCCACTTTCCGTTTTCCCAAACAGGTAAACCTGAAGCCTTACTGACCAGACAGATCCTTACTCCCTTAAGCACAAGGACATAAATCGGGTCTCGTCTATCACTCTGTACCACAAAGGCATTAGCTGAACTTTGAGGAGCTACACTTGTGGTGAGATAGCCCCATTGGGCCCCCTCTTCTTTTTTAAAACCTAGAATTGTTTTTCTACGATCCGAGGAATTAATCCTGCCTTCATATTTATAAAAGCCTCTCAGTTCTTCACCGTTTTTAATACGGTAGATACTTCTCTCTGCAAGGTTTTTTAATAAAGGATGAGCGTACCCATTGTAGAAACCAGCTTGGGGTTGTTTCGAAAGGTTTACACTTAACGGTATAACTCTGTACTGAATACTTGAATCTAATACATCTTTTGTCACTGCGGCCTTGGCATTAGTTACGGAAAAAACGCTCAAACTTAAAACAATACAAACAACCAACTGATACTTCACAGATCCCCCTATACAATCTGACTAATTCAGTTATTGTTCGAGGATACACTAATGAACAAATAACAGCCAAACAGTCGTTTAAATCATTTGTTTTTCTTTACATTAACCAGATCTATTCTTGCCAATTCAACCAAGGATATCGACCTCTCCCAATAAACCTTTAGCCGCGAAAAGACTATGTATAATACCCATCAACTTACGCCGCCTAATTTTTAAGCAGACAAGGGACTCCCATAAAAAAGCCAGCTAAAAAGCTGGCTCTTCTTCTAAAATACAACTAAATCTGCGGATCAACGAAAAACAAAACTGCCTTGTTCAACATCAACCGCAATTTCAGTACCCGGTACATAACGACCAGAGAGTATCTCCTGCGCTAACGGATTCTCAATCCACTGCTGGATCGCTCGTTTCAACGGTCTAGCACCATAGATAGGTTCAAAACCAACATCCACCAGCTTATCCATCGCTGTTGAGGTTAGTGTCAGGCTTAGATCACGTTCGGCGAGACGCTTCTGCAAACGCTGCAGTTGGATCTTGGCAATACCGGCCACCTGATCTTTTTTAAGACTGTGGAAAACTACTACTTCATCAATTCGGTTAATTACTTCTGGACGGAAGTGCGTACCAACCGCTTCCATAACAGCACTCTGCATCAGCTGGTAATCGTCATCATCACTAAAGTTCTGAATCAGATCAGAGCCCAAGTTCGATGTCATCACTACAATGGTGTTGCGGAAATCAACAGTCCTGCCTTGGCCATCGGTCAGACGCCCATCTTCCAGCACCTGTAGTAAAATATTGAAGACATCAGGATGGGCTTTCTCTACCTCATCTAGCAACAGTACAGAGTAAGGTTTACGTCGCACAGCTTCGGTAAGGTACCCCCCCTCTTCGTAGCCCACATAGCCTGGAGGCGCACCAATCAAACGTGCGACTGAATGCTTCTCCATAAATTCGGACATATCGATACGCACCATCGCTTCTTCCGTATCAAACAGGAAGCTAGCTAACGCTTTACATAGTTCCGTTTTACCCACACCTGTTGGGCCTAAGAAAAGGAAAGAGCCATTAGGACGGTTGGGGTCAGCTAGACCTGCGCGAGAGCGACGTACCGCATTAGACACAGCGATAACTGACTCTTCTTGACCGACAACCCGATCATGCAGGGCTTGCTCCATTCGAAGCAGCTTTTCACGTTCACCTTCCAGCATTTTGCTAACAGGGATACCTGTCCAGCGTGCTACAACTTCTGCAACCTCCTCTTCAGAGACTTTGTTACGTAGAAGCTTAGCTTCCTGCTGCCCTTGTTCTTCCGCTTCTGAAGCGACAGCTAACTGTTTTTCTAACTCAGGGATTTTGCCATATTGAAGTTCTGACATTTTCTGCAGATCGCCAGAGCGAGTGTGCTTTTCAAGTTCGATACGTGCTTGATCTAACGCCTCTTTTATCTTCTGCGAACCTTGCAGCGCCAGCTTTTCTGCTTTCCAAACCTCATCTAGGTCAGCAAACTCTTTTTCGACATTAGCAATGGTGCTTTCTAGCTCTTTTAGGCGCTGTTGCGCGGCACTATCTTTCTCTTTTTTAAGTGCTTCGCGCTCCATTTTTAGCTGGATCAGGCGACGCTCAAGGCGGTCCATATCTTCCGGCTTAGAATCCATCTCCATACGGATACGGGATGCAGCTTCATCAATCAGATCAATAGCTTTATCCGGCAACTGTCGATCTGTGATGTAACGCTGCGATAGCTTAGCTGCAGCAATAATCGCAGAATCGGTAATATCAACACCGTGATGCACTTCGTAGCGTTCTTTCAAGCCACGAAGAATCGCAATCGTTGATTCCTCATCCGGTTCATCAACGATGACTTTCTGGAAACGGCGCTCAAGGGCAGCGTCTTTCTCGACATATTGGCGATATTCGTCAAGGGTAGTCGCACCAACACAATGCAGCTCCCCACGAGCTAATGCGGGCTTCAGCATATTACCCGCATCCATTGCGCCTTCACCCTTGCCCGCTCCAACCATGGTATGCAGTTCATCGATAAAGAGGATAATTTGCCCTTCTTGTTTGGATAGTTCGTTCAATACCGCTTTAAGGCGCTCTTCAAACTCTCCACGGAACTTAGCACCCGCAATTAATGCACCCATATCTAGAGATAAAACTTGCTTACGCTTTAACCCTTCCGGCACTTCGCCATTCACGATTCGTTGAGCTAAGCCTTCAACGATGGCCGTTTTACCTACACCAGGCTCACCAATAAGCACTGGGTTATTTTTGGTACGACGTTGTAAGACCTGAATGGTACGGCGAATTTCGTCATCACGTCCGATGACAGGGTCTAGTTTGCCTGCTTCTGCGCGCTCAGTAAGATCAATACAGTACTTATCCAAAGCCTGACGATTATCTTCTGCATTGGGGTCCTGCACTGACTCCCCTCCTCGAATTTGATTAATGACCTGATCTAGCTTTTGCGGGATAACACCCGCATCTTTTAAACATTTACCCGCGCTGGATTTATCTTCAGCTAAAACCAATAGAATCAATTCACTTGCGATATATTGATCGCCTTTCTGCTGGGCAAGTTTGTCTGCTTTGTTGAAAACCCGTGCCACATCCTGTGAGAAACGCAATTCACCATCAGGATTTTGAACTTTAGGTAATTGCCTAACGGTTTGATCAACATGATTTTTAAGTGCATGAGCATTAGCACCCGCTTGTTCTAGCAACGCTACTGTTCCTTGCTGATCAATCAATGCACTTAAAAGATGAATAGGTTCTATGTAGTTATTATCTAACCCAACCGCTAATGATTGAGCATCAGCCAACGCTTCTTGAAGTTTGGATGTAAATTTATCAGGACGCATACAACCTCCACATAGCTTTTAAAGAACCTGTATCTGACAACACAACAGCGTGCTGTTTTTGGATACTAGGTTATCGGTATAACAGAGGTATGGGGACAAGTTAGAACAGCTTCAAGGGCTAAGCGGTCAAAAATTAGACAGAACTTATATAAAATAGACAAGCATCATGAGGGTAGCAGATCTAAAAATCGCTGCTTATTTTCGTCTATATATTCTCTTAAATAATGCTGTCGAGCATCAGAGTCACAAAAGCAGATCAATATGGTATCTGCATCTAGCTGATAGCCACTGTAGTGATGGTCCCCTACTTCCATATGCGCTTCATCATAACCATCATCATTTTGCGCTGCGCTCTTAAATATGTAGAGCAATGCCTGCTTAGCAACTGCTAAATGTTTCTTATATTCAGCAGGGAAAGTAGATACTTTTACGGCACCTGACGACAACAGACAGCCTTGCAAGATTAACTCTCGCTCCTGCATTTCACGCCAGATAGTCATTTTCTTTACTCCATTGCAGCAAATCACTCGCCTGCTGGCGCAGTACCGGTAGAGATATTTCGTTATCAGAACATAAGCAAAGTGCCTGTTCTTGGTCGGTAAACATAGAAAGGGTTTGGACTTTAGGGCCAGCTACAACAACGTTACTGACCTCCCCCATAAATGCAGCTTTTTCCGCCAACGCTTTGGAAAGCTTATTGACGCTTTTAAGTAGTGCTTTACGAGACTTACTATCTATATTAGAGCAGAGAATCTCTTGATTTTCATCGAGGTGCATAGCCCCTAATACACCACGTTTATTCATTGCAGCGTCAAGCAGGGTTTCTTCATAAACTGGCTTATAAAAATCCAAGGAGAAGCCATTGTTACCCAGCAGCCGATCACAAAGCTCATCCCATTGGACATTAAGTTCTACCGCAGAGATTAACTCTTCAACAACCCCCAAAACAGCACGGGGATCACGGGCATCAAGAAACATCACCGTTGCCATCAATCCCATTTCCCTAACACACGCCTGATAATCTTGAATTGAAGGATTTGGCTCTACATCGGAGTGAGTCACCGCAATAATTAAACGACGCTTTTGGATATACTCACGGAACTCTTTTGCGTAAAAACGGATATCGCGGAAAGGGTCTTTTCGAGTGTTATCCACCAGCAAAACCATGCCAATGGCATCGTGGGCAAATTCACAAGCCAACATTTCCCACATAAAGCGGAAGCGTTCTTGGCCTGGAGTGCCGTAAAGGTGTACACGCGCTTGATCGTGCAGATCCAGTACACCGTAATCCATAGCTATTGTGGTATTTTTCTTACGGCGAACCGTAACATCACTGGCACGCGCATCGGTATCTAGTGTTTCAATATCACTTAAGGATCGAATAGCTGTAGATTTACCTGAACACACTGACCCTGTGAAAAGGATCTTGTAGTTTTGCATGCACGCTTTCCTTGTCTAGATAAGAAGGTAACTGTAGTTTACAACTCGCTACTTGAGCCTCAGCTAAAAATTTCCTCTACTTATACAACCAGCTCAGTCTGAGCAGATTGCAACTCAAGCATCTATTGTGCAGCGCAAAATGACAATTATTATAAAGTCGACATTAGGCTATTGATTGATCAGACTCAATCATGAACATTCTATGCTTATACAAGAAAGAAAGGCTTTAGGACTCCAGTTTCTTTGCTACTTGTTCCCGAAGAAAAGCAGTATGCACTTCTCGAATATGCTTTCGCACCAGCGCAATATTAGAGTCTTTCGCCGACAGACAAACCAAAATCAATCCTGGCTTTAATTGATAGCCACTAATGCGGCGATCACCTATCTCAAGATGAGATTCATTATGTTTGGTTCGCATTTTTGCTACATTAGAAAACACATAAATAAAAGCCTGTTTTCCTATAGTCGCATGGTTTTTATATTCAGCTGGGAAGCTGGAAGCGACAACCTCTTTGCCGCTTAGCACCATACTACACTCGATAACCCCAGGCTTATCAACCTGAGTCAGTAGCTCAATCATTGATGGCTCCACTGCAATAGATCAGACGCTTGCTGTTTAACCACATTCAGACTTAGACCTCGATCAGAACACAATCCCAATGCCTGCTCCCTTTCAACGAATACTGATAAAGTTTCTTGATTAGGCCCACATAATACTAGATCGTCTATACGCCCCATAAAAGCTGCTTTATTTTCCAAAGCAGCTACAAGATTAACCATGGAACGAAGTAGTTCTTTATTACTTTGATTTCTAACACTAGCGCTGAGCACTTTACGATCAGCTCCCAGATGCATGGCTCCTGTAATCCCCCGCGTATTCATTGCTGCATCCATAAGAGATACATTATCAATGGCTTGAGATTCTGGTTTCTTTCCTTCAACAAGATCATCATCAGAATCAGGCATTGTACTGTTAACCTCAAGACGTTTGCTCATGCCTTCCCAATCAATGCCTTTTTCTAGACTGCCCACCAGTTCTTTAACAATATTTAAGACTGATGAGGGGTCTCGAGCATCAATAAATACAACGGTAGTAAAGAGCCCCATTGCTTTTAACTCACTCATGTAATAATTATGATCAGGATCACTTTCTATATCGGAGTGAGTCACAGCAATAATCAAACGACGACGAATAATAAAGTCGCGAAATTCTTCGACATAGAAACGAATGTCTTTGAAAGGGTCGTTACGGGTATTGTCCACCATGAGGATCAGCGCTTCGGCATCATGCACCAAATCACTCATCATAAGCTGCCACATAAACTTGAAACGCTCTTGTCCCGGCGTGCCATAAAGATGCAGTTTAGACGTACTGTTTAATTCCAGTATCCCATAATCCATAGCTATGGTGGTTTTTTGCTTTCTGCGAATGGCTGAATCACTGACATTCGCATCCGTATCTACAGTTTCAATATCACTCAACGAGCGGATTGCTGTCGTTTTCCCTGAACAGACAGAACCGGTAAATAAAACTTTATAATCAGACATCTAAATCCCTCAGTGCTCTATAAAGCTATTTGAGCAATAAACCCTTGTACAAAGATTGCCATTTCAGCAGCATCGCACTAGCCACAAAAACCGCCGTTACAGGGTTTGATTGGATAGATTGGTAATTAACTAATTCTTAGCCGAAACCACGAAAGTTTCAACCATTCCAGCAGGATAACTTCCCCTCTAATCACTTACTTTATCCGCACTATTGCACAAACCAGACTTACATCTCACATAAAAGGTCACCATACCAATTCCGTTGCTAGTTCATCTGAAATTAGAAAATTTGAACTCCATTGTTAGATGTAGAGGAAGCATTAGGCTATAAACAGGTCATACCCCTACTCAAAACAGGTAATTGCAATAACAACCTTCTCAGTATATTAATGGGTTCTTTACTACCTGAATAATAAATACAAAAAAGTAAGGTGTGAGATGTACATCCGGTTTAATGATATTTCAGAACTTGTTTCTGCAATCGGAGGCGAAACGCTCAAGGATCAAGAGCATTGGTTAATTTTTCTTGCTGATAAGCATCAAGATGATCTCGATAACTTAGTCGAACAACTTAACCTTATACAGTGCAAATTCTTTGGCGCAGTATTCCCCGGTTTAATCCACGGCAAGCGCATGCTCTACGAGGGCGCGTTAGCTATTAAAGTCAGCTGTCTAGGCACTCCCATTGTTTTGCCGATGCCTTCGGAAGAAGAAAAAATTTCTAACCTACCCAGTTACAATGACATTCCTGAAGAGGGCGCTACTTGCCTAACCCTGGTTGATTGCTTATCCCCACAAATCGACAACCTGCTTAACCAACTTTATAACCGCTATAGCAAACGCTGTAGCTACTTTGGTGCCGGTGCAGGAAATCATGAACTAAAAGCCGATGCCTGTATTTTTGGGCCTTGGGGCACAAAAATAGACGCAGCATTAGTTGCTATTATCGACCAACCTAGTCGCAGCATTGCAAAACACGGTTGGGTTAGACATTCAGGACCATTTGTTGCTAGCAGAACCACAGGTAACGTCCTCCACGAACTAGATTGGGAAGATGCGGAGACAGCTTACCGGAATTCCCTTCCCTCTAAACTGCAAGGGACTCCGGCTGAACGTTTTTACAAAGATGTTACACCTCGATACCCATTTGCTGTTGAACACCCTGGTGCAGAAGATGTGGTTCGAGACCCAATAGCTCTTTGCGGCAGTAATGACGTAATGTTTTTATCAGACATTCCCCAGGGGGCACTTATGTACCTTGTAGAAGGCACCCCAGAAAACCTCATTGAAGCCGCGCGAGAAGCGGTTGAAGAAACCATGTCAAACAACACATCTGGGGTTTTAGTCTGTGATTGTTTATCAAGAACAGTAGCACTCGATAGTCAATTTCCAGCAGAACTGCGCACAGTTTATGAGCAAGTAAACCAAATAAACCCAGGCACGGATGTCTCCGGTATATTAGCCTTAGGTGAAATAGCAAGTAACGGCGAGCGTCCGGTAAACTTCTATAACAAAACCTTCGGCATATGCAGTTTCTATGAGTAAAGCTCCAACAGACTTAAGGTCTGATATACAGCGGATGTACGAATTATCATTGGCTGTAGGAAATAGCCTAGACCCTGATCAGGTATGCCAAGAATTCACTGCATCCCTTATGCGTCAAAGTGAAATAACGTTTCTTGGCATATGGCTGTTACCGGAAAAATTTACTCAATCAGCACAAGAATATAATCTTTATTTCGCCTTCCCTTATAGTAGATCTAAAGAAACTAAGCTTCCCTTTAACCACCCCGCCATTTCACTTCAAGATGATGAGGACTTTTGTTGCTACGATTTAGCAACAGCATCCCCAGAACAGCTCGCTGAGAAGCACTGCGCAGAGGGAAGCGCCGCTATATTCCGTTTAGGGGCGCTAGGTTATGTACGCTTGTTACGAGACAATAGTTACTTCTCGCAAAAAGAGCTACGTCAGTTAAGGCCCATCATCGAAAAGCTTTTTGTGGCTTTAGGTGGTGCCCTTGCCTATAAACAGCTACATAAGGAACGATCATTCCTTGATTCCTTAGTGGACACTATTCCCGAATTGGTTTGGCTTAAAGATCCAAACGGAACCTATTTAGCATGCAACACCCGTTTTGAAGAGTTCGTTGGTGCTCTGGAGCATGAGATAGTTGGTAAAACAGACTACGACTTTGTCGATAAAGAACTCGCCGACTCTTTCCGTAAACATGATCAAACCACACTAGAAATTGATAGAACAAATACCTTCCAAGAGTGGGTAACTTTTGCCAACGATGGTCACCGCGCTTTGCTAGAAACGACTAAAACCCCTATGAAATCAACTTCTGGGGAGCTGGTAGGCGTGTTGGGTGTTAGTCACGAAATTACTCAGCTACATGAAGCTCAAAAAGCGTTAAGCACCAGCGAAGCAATTTTTCGTAGCTATTTTGAACTCGGCTTGATTGGTATGGCCTTAATTACCACCGATGGTGATTGGATCCAAACCAACGCTTATCTCTGCGAAATGCTTGGTTACGAACCGGAACATCTACAGATTACGCCACTATCAGAATTGATCCATCCAGATGATCAGACCAATTTTAACCTGATGTGCGAAAGCTTATTAAATGATGGTGCAGACCATATCCGTCATGAGATTCGTTTACTTAGCTACTCTGGACCTGTTGTTCATACAGAGATAGCCATGAGTGCACAAGAGAGCACAGAGGGGCATATCAATCATTTTGTCACGCTCATTTCCGATATATCTGAACGTAAACGCACCGAACAACAGCTTAGATTAGCTGCAAGTGTATTCGAGCATGCCAGCGAAGGTGTGATGATCACCAATGAACAAGGGATCATTCTAGATGTAAACAACGCCTTTTATCAGTTAACAGGCTACAACGCGGCAGAAGTTATCGGTCTCTCCCCCAGCATATTAAAATCAGGCCATCACAGTGAAGAGTTTTTCGCTGCCATGTGGCAGAGCCTCAGACAAAATGGGCACTGGCGCGGCGAAGTGTGGAATCGCAATAAATCTGGAGAAATTTACGCTGAACTACTTAATATTGCTGCGGTAAAAAGCCCTAACGGGGATACCACTCATTATGTAAGCATCTTCTCCGATATTACACAGCTGAAAGAGCATCAGCATCAATTAGAAAAAATGGCGCATTTTGACGCCCTAACTCAACTACCCAACCGCGTTTTACTCTCTGACCGCTTACAAACAGCACTTCAACACTGCAAGCAGCACAAACAGATGATGGCAGTTGCTTATATCGATTTAGACGAATTCAAACCTATTAATGACACTTATGGGCATGATGTTGGTGATATGCTTCTAGTCGAAGCAGCTAAACGTATGCAGAAGACATTAGGCCCCGAGCAGGTTATTGCGCGACTCGGTGGTGATGAATTTGTTGTAATTTTAACGCAACTAAAAAATGTCACACACTGCCAAGGGATTTTAGCGAATTTAAACCGAACTCTGGCAATGCCTTTCCAAATAAAGCAGCGCCATCTCTCGATATCAGCCAGCATAGGCGCGACACTTTATCCAGATGATGATTCCGACGCGGATACCATGATCCGTCATGCAGATCAGGCCATGTACACTGCGAAACAAACAGGTCGTAACCGCTATCACTTTTTTGACCCTGCTGTAGATCGGCAAACCCAAGACCAACACAAAGCTCAAGATGAAATTCACGAAGCACTTATAAATAGGGAATTTGTGCTGTTTTACCAACCAAAGATCAACATGCAAACAGGTGAAGTTTATGGAATGGAAGCGTTGATTCGCTGGCAGCATCCAACGCTTAACCTTTTACCTCCTGATAGTTTTCTACCACATATAACCAACCCAGATCTTGCTACCAAGCTAGGTTCTTGGGTGATGAATGAAGCGATACGACAACTACGTGTTTGGAGGGGTGCAGGGCTTGAGCTGTCCACTAGCATCAACATTTCAGCCGAGCATTTACAAAACCCAGCGTTTCCAGAGCAATTAGCCGACCTACTAGAGAAATACCCTGAGGTTCCGCCAGAAACGATCGAATTAGAAGTATTAGAAACTACTGCGTTTAATGATGTCAGTGCAGCCCGCGACATTATCGATAAATGCCACCAGTTGGGAATAAAATTCGCGTTAGACGACTTTGGTACAGGCTATTCTTCTCTAACTTATCTTCGCAAAATTCCTGCAGATACAGTAAAAATTGATCGTAGTTTTGTTATGGATATGCTGGACGATGATGAAGACAAAACAATTGTTGAAGGCATAATTGGGCTAGGTAAAGCCTTTAATCGTGGGGTCATAGCCGAAGGCGTAGAGAGCGCCGAGCATGGCCGCTGTTTAATGGCACTCGGCTGCAACCATGCGCAAGGCTACGGCATCGCCAAACCGATGCCAGCAGATCTGATCCCCGATTGGCTAACCACGTTTAATTTGAGCCAGCACTGGAAATAAACAAGCCGAATCAGCTTATTTCGAAATCAAAATACTGATTTGGGAATGGTTCATCCTGCAAGGTAAAGTGCCACCACTCTTGATGAAAAGGTACAAAACCATGCTGGACCATTACTCGTTGCAGTAACATTCTATTCGCACGCACCTGCGCAGATACCGAGTTTGAATCAAACCACGATTCTGGGCCAAAGAAATCAAATTCCGTCCCCATATCGAGTTCTTCCTTGGAATCCAAATCGATCAATGTCAGATCAACCGTACTGCCTCGCGTGTGGCTGGAATGCCGGATAAGGTACCCTTTACTGAAAAGCTCTGGACGCTGCAATGTGGGAAAAAATCGCTCCTGCGTAGGGTTAGCACCGTCTTGGTCGCACCATGCAATAAACTGATCAACTGAGCGCTGAGGTCGGTAGGCATCAAACACTTTTAGCCCTAGACCAAATTCAGCGAGTGAGTGTTGAACCCTTTGTAAAGCCAACGCAGCAGGCTTGGTTAAAAGGCACGTCTCTCTCAGATAACCGCAAACTGACTCACCCACAAAGTTATCACCGGTAAAATATTTAAGATCGATAACAATGCTGGAGTCGACATCTAAGAGATCAACAAAGAGTTCGGGCTTAGTCGTAATTAAATCCACGTTATTCAATCCAGATAAGACTTGCCATACGGCCCGTAACACCATCTCGACGATAGGAATAAAACCGTTCTGCATCAGTATAGGTGCAATATTCTCCGCCAGAGACAAAATTTACACCAACGGAGTTTAGCCTTTGACGGGCTAACTGATAGATATCTGCTAGAAACTTCCCTGACGAACCTTCGACAGGAGTAAAAGCTTGATTAGCCTGCGCCTGGACCGCGACAAATTGATCTCGCACTTCTTGTCCTACTTCAAATGCATCTGGGCCTATGGCCGGGCCTAACCAAACATGCAAATTTTCTGGCTTTTGGAAGCCCCCGACAGCTTGCTCCAAAATACCATCCAACAGCCCTCGCCAACCGGCATGCACTGCAGCAACACGCTTTCCATCACCATCAGCAAACAGTACCGGAAGGCAATCAGCCGTCATCACAATACATGCCTGGCCTTTATCTTGGCTCCAGCAACCATCCGCTTCCCGGCAAACACCATCAACTTTAGCTTCGATGATATCAATCCCATGAACTTGCGAGAGCCACTGAGGATTACGCTGTAAGCCCAGCTCATCAATCAAAATCTGCCGATTTTGTTTGACGTGCTCGGGATCATCTTTTACGTGATCTCCCAGATTTAAACCTTTATAGGCACCACCACTCACACCATCGAAGCGTGTAGTGGTAAAGGCTTTTACCCCTCGGGGAGCATTCCAATCTGGGAGAATCAATTGCATTTAATTACACCATTTCATCTGCATGAGCATCTAAGTCAGCCTGAAGTAGCGATAACAGATGCTGAAAATCATCGGGCAGATCCACTTCCCAAGAAACAAGCTCACCTGTTTCTGGATGCCAAAGTTCAAGCTTTTTGGCATGAAGGGCTTGGCGTTTAAAATCACGCAGGCCTTCAATCATCTCATCACTACAACCTTTAGGTAGACGGAAACGACCACCATAAAGCTGATCACCTACAAGCGGGTAATTGATATGCGACATGTGCACACGAATTTGATGGGTACGGCCAGTTTCAAGCTTCAAACGGATATGAGTATGGGCACGCATTTTCTTTAAAACACGATAATGCGTAGTCGCTTCTTTGCCTACCCCAACAACGGCCATCTTTTGGCGGTTTTTAGCGTGACGCCCCATAGGCTCATCAACCGTACCACCACCAGTCATTACACCGTGAACTATAGCTTCATACTCACGCCCCATCGAACGCTCTTGCAACTGATCGACCAGCTCCGTTTGAGCTGCAATGGTCTTCGCAACCACCATCAAGCCAGTAGTATCCATATCTAGACGATGAACAATACCCGCACGAGGCACTTGGGCGATATCAGGGCAGTGGAACAGCAGTGCATTTAGTAAGGTACCGTCACGGTGGCCTACAGCAGGATGCACAACTAATCCGGCCGGTTTATTAATGACTAAGATATGATCATCTTCGTAAACAATATCCAGTGGGATATCCTGCGGCTGATGATCTTCGATCATCTCCAACTGAGTATCGATAACGATGGTTTCTCCCCCAAATAATTTATCTCGAGGGCGCTTTACTTCGCCATCAACTTTAAGAGAACCATCTTTGATCCAGCCCTGTAGACGTGAGCGGGAATAATCGGGAAATAGCTGCGCTACGGCCTGATCCAGTCGTTTACCGACAAGATCATCTTCGATACGTGCTTCTAAATGTATTTGATCAGACATTCGAACCTGTCAGAACTTTCTAATTGATATGTCTGGGTCTGTTAACAGGCCCTATCAGTTATGGTTAAATAGGCCGTTGAATTGCATATAGCCTCTTTCTGTCCAGTATAACCGTTCGGGCAAGAGACTACACCGGGATTAATATAAAGATGCGTATTACCAAGAGTCTTATTGTTGCTTTATTCTGCCTAATGACAGCAGCTTGTTCATGGTTCGAAGACATTCAAGAATATCCAGATGTTCCTGAACAGCAGTTGTATCAAGAAGCTATCACCGCATTGGATGACGAGAGCTATGATGTAGCTATAGAAAAATTCCAACTTCTAGAAGCTCGTTACCCATTTGGCCGCTTCTCTGAGCAAGCGCAATTAGAATTGGTTTACGCTTATTTTAAAAACTATGAACCTGAAGCCGCACGAGCAGCAGCTGATCGTTTCATCCGCTTGCACCCGAATCACGACAACATTGATTACGCATATTACCTAAAAGGTTTGACTGCGTTTGAACAAGATATTAACTGGATTACTCAATACTTACCTGTTGATGAGACTAAACGTGATCCAGGTGCAGCCCTAGATTCTTTCGAGAGCTTCTCAACACTGGTTAGCCGCTATCCAGATAGTCAATATTCTCCTGATGCACAAAAGCGTATGGTTTACCTTAAAAACCGTCTTGCTGCTTATGAAGTCCATGTAGGCCGCTACTACATCCAACGCGAAGCTTTTGTTGCTGCTGCTAACCGTGGACGTTACGTCATTGAAAATATGCAGGAAACACCTGCTGTACCTGATGCATTAGCGGTCATGATTGAAGCCTATACTCACTTAGGCCAGCAAGACCTTGCCGCAGACACACAAGCCGTATTGGCGAAGAACTTCCCTAACTACCAATACACGCCTATTTTTAAAGGCGAGAAAACCTTATTTGATGCAGCAACATTTGACCTGTTTAGCGACACTAAAGAGCCTCCTGTTGCGACTCCTGTTCGTATGAACGAGAGTACTGATGCACCGAAACCTGATCGTTCTCTCTTCAGCACCATAACGTTTGGTGTATTTGATGATGAAGACGATGAACAGAAGAAATAACTAAGAACAATATAAAGGCACCTTAAAGGTGCCTTTTTTGCCTCTTAGGGAACCATAAAGAGAAATAAGAGAGATAAATATGCAGGCAGCAGCGATTATCAAAGAGATGCAGGTACTACCTGAAATCGACCCTGCTAAAGAAATTGCACGTCGAGTAAGCTTTATTAAAAACACACTTAAAGCTTCTGGCCTCAATAACCTTGTACTCGGCATTAGTGGCGGCGTGGACTCATCCACCTGTGGCCGACTCGCGCAATTAGCAGTCAATGAACTAAACGAAGAAAGCGGCGAGAGCAGATATCAATTTATTGCTATGCGCCTGCCTTACGGCGTACAGAAAGATGAAGAAGATGCGCAACTAGCACTTCAATTTATCCAACCATCACAGTCTATAGCGGTTAATGTAAAACCTGGCGTCGAAGGCATACATACAGAAGTCACAGCATCACTCGCTGAAGCACAACTCAATCAGGCCTCAGAGGGCGCCGTAGATTTCGCTAAAGGCAACGTAAAAGCACGAGCACGAATGATCGCTCAGTACGAAGTTGCAGGTATTGTAGGCGGCTTAGTCATTGGTACTGATCACTCAGCAGAAAACATCACAGGCTTCTATACCAAGTGGGGAGACGGTGCTTGTGACCTTGCACCGCTATTTGGCCTGAGCAAACGCCAAGTTCGCCAACTGGCTCACGCTTTAGGTGCGCCCACACTACTTGTAGACAAAACACCTACTGCGGATCTTGAGTGCTTGGAACCTCAAAAAGCTGATGAGCAAGCACTAGGCCTAAGCTATGATCAAATTGATGATTTCTTAGAAGGCAAGAGCGTTGAAGTGGAAGTAGAGCAACGCATTATCGAAATCTACAATCGTACACAACATAAACGTCAGCCGATTCCAACCATATACGACTAAGCATCGCTATAAAGCCTGCAAACAATGTTACTGTTTTACAGGCTTTATTATTTTCTTTATCGATCCATTCTGTATGGATAAGCAGAGATAATTGTATCTCGACCCAGCAACATATCGGCAAGTAGTCGAGTAGATGCTGGCGCAAGAACTAAACCATTTCTAAACTGGCCAGCGTTGATAAACACATTGTCCAAGCCAGCAACCTCTCCGATAAAAGGGATACCTTCTGGCGAGCCAGGACGTAAGCCAGACCAATGATGTTCGACCTCATAGTCAGCCAACGCAGGAATAATATCTAACGCAGTTGCATGTAAGGATTTTGCCGCATCCTCGGTTGTTCGTTTAGTAAAACCTATACGTTCCATTGTACTGCCCACCAGCACTCGACCATCATTACGCGGTATCACATAACGTCCGCCCTTTAAAATGACACGATTTACCAAACCTGGTTTAGCTTTAAACAACATCATTTGTCCGTGGACTGGCTCTACAGGGAGTTTTCTATCTAACATAGATAACAACTCTGCACTCCATGCCCCCGCAGCAATAATTACTTTATTAGCACGCAGCTTATGCTCTGCCGTTTCAACGCCAACAACTTGGCTACCCTCAAGCTCAAAACCTTTTACTTCTTGGTTTTCTAACAGCGTCACACGTGGATTAAGCACTAAGCTTTCACGTAGGGAACGACCTAAACGCGGGTTACGGATACTGCACACCTCTGGCATCCATAAGCCCTCCTCCAAACCAGAACAAAGATTAGGCTCTTTCTGGTAGAGAAAGTCGGCATCCACTTTACGTAAAGGTCGGTGATATTTTTGCGCCCAACCTAGAGCATCCTGCTGATCCTCTACAGACACCATCAACATTCCTTTTTGACGCAGTTCAGGATCAAAACCGGTTTCATCCAAAAGATCTTGCGCTAGATGGATATAACTACTTTGCGACCAAGTCGCCAGCTCAGTGACGGCATCAGGGTAACGCCAAGGATATAAAGGCGAAACAATACCACCACCCGCCCAAGAAGATTCTTGTGCACACACTTGGCGATCTAACAACGTAACATCAGCATTGGCTTGAGCAAGCTCTCGCGCCAACATCATACCGATCACGCCACCACCGATTATTAAAAAGTCAGACATCTAATTTCTCAATTATCTTAAGTTACATACAGATAAAGCTATATTACAAAACCAAGAAAGGGGATGGAAAATTATGAAAGAATGGAAACCAAAAGAAAGCAATACACCAATTAGAGATAATTAAGGGGATACACATTCATGTATATCCCCTTCCTCTATAAATGTATTCCGTTTTAGAACTCAAGGAGTATCAGTAACAACAAAATCCTTGCCTGATGTCACATCAGCTGTCACCGGGCTGAGTGAGAAGTCATATTCCAATGGAGCAAAATCAAACGAAACAGCAGCACCTGATACAACCGAAGGAGTAACAGTACCGTTCCAAGAGTAATCAACAAAACAGCTATAGCCAAGAATTTGATCAGCCAACACTTCTAACTCACATTGCTGCGCAAAATCGGGCAATGGATCAACCCCAACCTCAATTGTGGATAATAATCCCTCAGCTCCTGAAGCAACCGACGACACGTCCAACTGTCCGGATATTTCATAGGCTAGATTAACATAACCCAGCACTTTTTCTTCATCGGGTATAGTGACGGTTACTCCATCTGTGTATGAATAATCATCTGTACTAAGGCTCGGATAACCTGCTGGCACATTATTCAATGCCGTCAGAAAGTCACTACAATCTTTATTACCATTGGTATTAATTACCAAAAAATGTTGGTTTAAGAGATTTCCTGAAGTGTTTAAAAGAGATGATTGAGTATCCTCTACATTAGTATCAACTTCAGAATACATATAGTAATAACCTAATCCTGGCGCTGCGTTCGACGCCGCTAGATAGGGTCCTGGCCCATTAGTCGTAGTAAAACGAACAAGGCCTGATTGACCAATAACATCTGAAGATTGAATGGTTCCAGACACAGTCGCTGGATCAATACCATAGTATTTATACTCTCGCGGTGATATACAAGCGCCAGGTTTGTTAGAGCCCTGAGCGTCTGGTAACAATAATGCGATTGTTCCGTACCAGCCCTCTCCGAATAGACATGTATAGCCGATATCACTGCCTAATTCATATACAGCGCAGCCACCACCTTCAGAGGTTAATACGTTAGGCGATGCCTCTAAATCTTCATAAGAAACCGAGACACTACTATCCACATATATATTGCCTTTAATAGAAAAAATTGGGCTTGATAAATCAACTAATTCAATGACAGTAACGACTTGGTCACATCCGGCATCACCATTGATACATTCATCATCAGTAATCTTGATACCATACTTATTATCAGCAAGTTCAATCCAATCACCTACAGATTTAGTCGCATCATGCACTTCATCTGATGTTTCTCTGGCCGTAGCAACGGCTGAACCTGAAGGCCTTTCAAAACTACCTATACTCTCATCAGTACCTGTACCTGCTTGATCGCTAGAGTCAAATGACGATTTTGGATCATTCCAAACCAAACGAGAATTCAGGGATACAGACTCCGCATTTCCAAGTGAATCAGTCCATGCAACATCAACGCCTAACATATAATGCGTTTGAAATGATGCTGCCGCAGTCGAGGCTAATGAATAAGAAACTGTATAAGCTGTGTTGCCCACAGTAACATTCGTGGATTCAGGATAAGATGCCAATGCCAAGCTAGCATAGCTATTTTCTAAAATTACGACTCTCTCTTGCTCAAGTTTCTGCTCTGCTAATTTAACTGCAACAGCACGAGCCTTAGAGTTCCCACTTTCAGTGACTAACTCACTTTGAAAAAGCGCTGCCCCAATAAGACCTATTGCTACAATAACAAATGCAAGCAAAGCCTCAATTAGTGTAAAACCTTTTTCATAACGATTTTGATACATATTAACCACCTTTCCTCAATCCCTCGAGAGCTTACTCAATGACCCTTACCAATCCTTCCAGCTCCCACGTATAACTTCCTTTGTATTAATTTGATCTAGATTATCAACCACTTCCTGATCGTAATAAACGTTAGCTGTACCATTACCCATGTCTAATTCACCTTCAGAAACAATGCCACCAAAGATGTCCACAGTGCCATTTACTCTATCAACATTTCTCGCAATAATAAGTCCGTAAACATCTGGCCCTCCACTCATCCTTAAATCACCATCGACAACAAGGATTACAGGATTAGCTGAACTACCAATCGTTCCTCCAGTAAGCCGAGCATCATTCAAATGTATTAATTGCCCTTCAATGTCAGAAGCATCGGCATCCCGCAACTCATTACCGGTCATGCTCAAACTGGCAGAGGCAACCAGCTCATCTAAAGTCCGCCCGAAGAAATTTTGAGTAAACTCATCTGCAGTAACATTGGCCATATTGGTATCACCATCAATCACATCAGGCCCAGTTGTGTTTTTTGTCGTGCTTTGTATATATTCAATATCGTCTATGTCATTTCCTGTCGCAGTTAAATGCCTTGAAAGATCATCAACCGTACCATCCCATGTATCACCGGAAAACCCTGTCCAATCTGGATCCCTGATATAAGTATCCGCAGACCCCCAAGAAGTAATATCATCACCCGCCCAAATGTTTAAATTGGTAAAACCATTAAAAACATTCATATTACCTGAAACATTCACATATCCACGCGCGACGATAGGGAGGTCGGGAGGGTTAGGGAGAAGAGGTAATTCCCCGATAAGAACACTGATAGAACGATTGATCAGCCCATCATCGCTGCGACCAACTGAATCAATCTGAATTAAAGACATATCTGCGTCACTACTGGCATCAGATAGCAAGACCGTAAAACCAACTCCGTCACCCCAGCTAACGGTTGCCCCCGAAACACTAAGATCTAAGACAGAGTTATTATCTTGATCGACTCCTACTCGAGAATAAGCTATTGCGTAATCAATACCAGCCTGGGCAGCATGAAATGCCTGCTTTGCACGATATTCATTTGCAACAATTTTCTTTTCAGTGATGACTGTTTCAGACGTAAAAAAGGACACACCTAGAACAATAACAACCATGACTAGAGCCAGAACTAATGTAGCTGCTCCTTTTTGGCGACCTATTCTATTATCTATATGATTATTTATTTTAATCTGCATAGAAGTCATTCCGAATTTTAACTGATTCCTGAACCGTTTTAGTCCAATCAGTATCATTTATAACGGATGCAGTAATCGTTATATCTATTTCCCTTACGGAACCAACTGCATTAGTACCTACATTAGAAGGGCAAGCTGCGCTGGCTTCATTAACAATACATAAAGAACTATCGGTTATAGACATCGCATTTACTGACATAAAGTTCTCATCAGAAAGCCTTTCCCATGTTCCTGTAGAGCAGGATGTCATACTAGTTCCTGACGTTTTCACCCAAATAGACGATGCTGAAAACCGCACCCCACTATGCTCATTTGTACCAATAAGACCATCCCCATCGACATCATAGTTATAAAGAGCACAAGATGCGCTGACTAAGTTAAAATCTTCACCCATATCATCATAAGGTGAGGATAATGCCCCACTCTGAACCCAATGCCCCGCTCGTCTAATATCATCAGCTATAATCGTTGTTATTGCCGCGAGCTCCTGATTTAGACGAGCACTGTAAACCACATCCCTACTACTTTTAAATGCGATAATAAATGTGTAAATCGCTCCAGATACAACTATAAGTCCAACAACCAAACCGATCATTAGTTCGATTAATGTGACACCTGCTTGCTTGGAAGGCACCTCTTGAAACGTTTTCATTATGGGCATCCTGCATAAATGTCCAAGGTATCTGAGCACAAACGTACTCGACCAATGGTGCTCAAAACCACTTTCGCATCACCATATCCGGGATAATTCAAAGTAATTGTCCCGTTTTCCATAGAAGTAGATCTCGGCGACAGAAAACCTGAATCATCACTTGTTAAATTCGTTGATAACTCAACGCTTGGGTAATCGCTGCCTGTAACATATCTAGCCGGTGCAGAATTGATGGTGCACAAAGCAAGAGAGGCCGCAGAAGAGCAATCACATGCAGCGGTATCACTTATACCCATGCACCAACCTGCAGCACCTGTACCTTTAAAAGCAATATAGATATCAGAACCATTAGAGATAGACTCGCTACGCGCATATTGAATATGCCCGTAAACTTTTTCCGCAGCTCCGGTCAGCTCAACCCGTTCTTGAAAATCATTTAAACTAGGTGCAGCAAGGGAAATTAGTATTGCCAATACAGCGAGCGTTACCATCAACTCTATTAGAGTAAAGCCTTTATATGTATGCAGCTTATTCATCTATCTTTCCCAACAGTCCGCATCAGCAAACCCACTCCCATAAACAGGTCCATTTTGCGTGATGCGAAACGAACCACATGCATCATTAGTTTGAACACCTGTCGGAGCTGCGGTAACGGTATAAGAACTAGCCCCTGTACTGCTGATAGTAATATTATAGTAACCTTCCCTTGAAGTAGAACCGTATGCTAATGATGCTGCCGTTGCATAAGCCACATTATTTGCTCTCCATTTTTCTTGTTCTAATCTGATATCAGCAAGGCTCGCCATAGCATCACCACGCCTCGCCTTCTCCACGAATGACTGATAAGCCGGATAAGCGATAGACGCAAGAATAGCGACAACAGCTACTACAATCATCAGTTCAATTAAAGAAAACCCTGATTGAAGGTTTTGATTTCCTTTCATTTTTTTCATTCCTAAATACGCACCGAGTATGCAGTTTAACGATTAATAGCAAAGTCTATAATTGAGACCAAAACACAACATCTCATTTTAAAGTGAGTAACTAAATTTTTACTAGAAAGACAACAACAAATCCTAATTTAAGATTAGTCGTTTAAGGGAACATACGCCATAGGTAGATTTTTCGGGGGTCTCAAGTAAGAATAGCTTAAGATAGGACAAATACAAAAAACCCGAATTAAAAAATTCGGGCTCTTAATATCATCTTAGCTAACTTGAAGAATTTCTACCTGAAAATCTAGCCTCTTCCCTGCCAGCGGATGATTAAAATCAACCGAAACCATCTTATCATCAAACTCAGCTATCACACCGGGAAGTTCGCCATTACCAGCATCCGCGAATGAAATAACCAAACCTTGTTCTAATTCCATGCCCTCAAACTGACTGCGAGGGATATTCTGCACATTGCTTGGGTTACTCATCCCAAAGCCATTTTCAGGCAGAATTTTAAGAGTTTGTTTCGCCCCTTCTTCCAAGCCGAACAATGCTTTTTCAAAACCTTCCAACAAATTACCATCACCCACAGTAAATGTCGCGGGTTCAGCCTCAAAATTGGAATCAATTATTTGACCGTCTTCCAGTTTAATTGCGAAGTGCAGCGTAACGGTTTTACCCGGACCGATCAATTTACTCATTGTGAACTCTCTTCAGATGATTTTCGCTTCCCTTCCAGAAATAACATATCCAGAATCAGAATAATCGCTCCAATCGTAATAGCGGTATCCGCAATATTAAAAGCGGGGAAGTAATAATTCTGATAATGCAGGGAGATGAAATCAATCACATACCCTTGTACCGCCCGATCATACAGATTGCCTAAAGCACCACCCAATACGAGGGATAGAGCTAGACCTAACCACCAATAAATACGAGGCGTACGCTTTAGCCAGATCACCAGTACAACACTCACAACCACAGCAATTGCCACAAAGAACCAACGCTGCCAGCCACCTGCTTCTGACAAGAAGCTAAAAGCAGCCCCAGTGTTGAACAACAGCGTTAGATCGAACATTGGCAGCACGGGATTAGGATCGGCATACTTTAGATTAGTTACCGCTAAGTATTTACTTCCTAAATCCAATACAACCACCAGCAGCGAGAGCACACCCCAGATAAGGCAGCTTCGCACTGGTTGTCTTTGTTGTTCAGTGCTCTGTGTCATTAAGCAAAGCTACGGCTTTCACCGGCACCTTTAACGTTATCAACACAACGACCACACAGCTCAGGATCATCAGAATCCTGACCTACATCTTCACGGAAGTGCCAGCAACGTGGACACTTATCAGCAGCACTTTTAACTACGCTAACCTTAAGCCCTTCAAGTTCTGTGTTATTAGCATCTTGTGCATCAGCTAATGGTGCTACTGCCGCTTTTGATGTGATCAAAACGAAACGCAACTCGTCTTCTAGTTTGCCTAGTAGAGCCTGTAGAGCGTCATCGCAATACAAAGTCACTTCTGCCTCTAAGCTACCGCCGATGTTGCCATCGCTACGCTCAGTTTCTAACTGCTTATTAACCGCAGTTTTCACTGCCATTACCTGTTCCCAGTATGCAGAATCAAATGTGCTATCAGCAGGCAGTTTGGTTAGGCCCTGATACCAAGTATCTAAATGAACAGACTCAGTACGTTCGCCCGCAAGCGTTGCCCAGATCTCATCTGCAGTGAAACTACAGATTGGCGCAATCCAACGAACCAACGCTTCAACAATATGATAAAGCGCTGTCTGAGCAGAACGACGTGCATGCGAATCAGTCGCAGCCGTGTATTGACGGTCTTTGATGATATCTAGGTAGAAACCACCCATATCCTGAGAACAGAAGTGAGATACTTTCTGGAATACTTGTAAGAATTCATATTGGTTGAAGTGCTCGATCAGCTCTTCTTGCAAACGCGCTGCACGATCTACTGCCCAAGCATCCAACGCTACCATTTCTTCTGGTTTAACCATGTGCTGAGCAGGATCAAAACCGCTTAGGTTAGCCAAGAAGAAACGTGCTGTGTTACGAATTCGACGGTAAGCATCCGCGGCGCGCTTCAAGATATCATCAGAACAGGTCATCTCACCGCTGTAATCAGTAGAAGCAACCCATAGACGCAAGATATCTGCGCCGTATTTGTTCATTACTTCCTGAGGCGAAACAACGTTACCAACTGACTTAGACATCTTGCGGCCTTGACCATCAACGGTAAAGCCGTGCGTTAGCACCTGTTTGTATGGCGCTTTGCCTTTGATAGCAATCGCAGTTTTCAAAGAAGACTGGAACCAACCACGGTGCTGATCCGAACCTTCAAGATACATATCAGCTGGGTATTCCAAGTTGTCACGCTGATCAACGACAGAATAGTGCGTCACACCGGAATCAAACCAAACATCCAAGGTATCAGTTACTTTTTCGTACTGATCAGCTTCGTCGCCCAAGACTTCAGCAGCATCAAGATCGAACCATGCATCCATACCCACTTTTTCTACACGCACAGCAACCTGTTCGATTAGTTCTGGCGTATTCGGGTGTAGTTGCTGAGTTTCTTTGTGGATAAACAGTGCAATTGGCACACCCCAAGTACGTTGACGTGATACACACCAATCAGGGCTCTGCTCAACCATCGCTTCGATACGGTTTTGCCCCCAACCTGGGAACCACTCAACACCTTTGATTGCTTCTAGGGCATCTTTCTTCAGGCCCTTCTCTTCCATGCTTACGAACCACTGAGGTGTTGCACGGTAGATCAATGGCGTTTTTGTGCGCCAGCAGTGAGGGTAGCTGTGCTGGAACTTGTGCTCCAAGACAAGCTTGTTGTTCTCCGTTAGCAGTGCAACGACTTTATCGTCCACTTTATAAACGTGTTCGCCAGCAAATACGCCTGCACCTTCACCTAGAACACCCGAAGCGTTCACTAGGTTCATTGTGCCGATACCGTATTTACGACCAACCTCAAAGTCTTCCACACCATGGTCTGGTGCTGTATGTACGGCACCTGTACCTGCATCAAGGGTTACGTGATCACCTAGGATTACAGGAACTGTACGCTCATAGAACGGGTGCTGTAGTTCAAATTTTTCTAGTGCTTGGCCCTGACAACGACCAACAATGCTGTACTCGTCAACACCGTAACGCTTCATAGCATCTTCAACTAAGCCTTCCGCTAGCAGAATACGCTCCGCACCTAAACCTAGATCTAGCTGAACAAGCACGTAGTCTAGCTCACCACCTAGCGATACCGCTTGGTTAGATGGCAGTGTCCAAGGCGTTGTTGTCCAGATAACTACCGATGCTTCGCCTTCACCTTCAAGACCCTCAAATTTCGCAAGGAAACCGTCCTGATCAACCGGAGTGAAACGTACATCGATCGCTGTAGAAGTCTTGTCCTGATATTCCACTTCAGCTTCAGCTAGGGCAGAACCACCCACAACACTCCAGTAAACTGGCTTAAAGCCTTTCACTAGGTGGCCATTTTCAACGATTTTGCCCAAAGCACGAATGATGTTGGCTTCAGTATCAAAATTCATTGTTAGGTATGGGTTATCCCAATCACCTAGAACACCTAAGCGGATAAAGTCTTTCTTCTGGCCTTCAACCTGTCGTGCAGCGTAGTCACGGCACTTTTTACGGAAGTCTTTGTGAGACAGTTTCACGCCCGCTTTGCCGTGCTTAGTCTCAACCTTATGTTCGATTGGCAGACCATGGCAGTCCCAACCCGGCACATAAGGCGCGTCAAATCCGCTCATTGTTTTGGATTTGATAATAATGTCTTTCAGAATCTTATTAACCGAGTGACCAATGTGAATATCACCGTTTGCGTATGGAGGGCCATCGTGCAAAGTGAACTTATCGCGGCCAGCACTGACTTCACGAATTTTCTGGTACAGATCCATCTTCTGCCAACCCTGTAGCATTTTCGGCTCACGCTGAGCCAAATTGCCACGCATTGGGAAGGCTGTTTCCGGAAGGTTCAATGTTGCTTTGTAATCGGTCATGGTTATAAGTTCCGAATTAACTACGGGTGCGGTCAAAGTAAGCCCGCACATCTTCAATATCTGCAAAAATTTGTTTTTTAAGCGCATCGATATCTGAGAATTTACGCTCATCACGAACAAACTGCTTAAACTCGACAGTTAGCAACTGCCCATAAATATCTTTATCAAAATCAAACAGGTGTGCTTCAAGCACCGGCTGCTGACCACAAACGGTTGGGCGTATACCAACGTTACATACACCCTGAGCAGTAAAGTTTGGGCCTTTAATTTCTACCGCATAGACCCCGCGCAAAGGGCAAGCATAACGATGCATACGTACATTTGCCGTTGGCACTCCGAGCTGGCGGCCCAGTTTTTGGCCATGCATCACACGACCAGAAACAGCATAAGGGCGTCCGAGTAAAACGGCAGCCGCTTCAAGATCATTCTGCTGTAACACACTGCGAATACGCGTACTGCTGACACGTTCATCAGCATTCAAAAACGTTTGTGTATTTACCACTGTAAAGTCGTGACGTTCGCCTGCATCACACAACATGTTGTAATCACCTGAACGATCACAACCAAAACGAAAATCATCACCAACGACAAAATGCTTCACCGCTAAACCATGCAGTAATAGCTCTTGTACAAACTGCTCCGCCGTCATCGCACGTAGACGGTCGTTAAAATTTAGGCAAAGATGGCGATCGATACCCTCTGCCTGCAACAATCTGTACTTTTCGCCAAAACGGGTTAAGCGCGGTGGTGCTTTATCACCTGCAAAGAACTCTTGAGGCTGAGGCTCAAAGGTAATCACAACGGAAGGCAGGTTTAGCTCCTTCGCTTTTGCCTTTACCTGAGCAAGTACCTGTCGATGGCCTAAATGCACGCCATCAAAATTGCCGATAGTTGCGACACAACCTCGGTGTTTTTCGCGCAGGTTATGTAATCCGCGAATTAGTTCCATCAGGTACTCTTGCTACTGCCAAAAATAAACGCGGCATTATAGCTCAGATAATATCCAACCTGTACTACTGAGACCCGCTGTAAGCAACAGAATGCAAAATAAACTTAATTATGCTTCAAATGACACACTCTCAAGCCTGCAAAAGCCAACACAACAGCATAAACAGCCCCGCCAGTAACCACCAAAATCGCCATTTGAGAGATTCGCACCCACAGATCCATCTGTAGCCACTCGTCAACTGAACCCATCAACTGGATGATGACAATAGCCATCGCCACATTAGCCACCAACATTCGTAGTAATTGCACGACCCAACCCGAAGACCAGCTAAACACGCCCGATTTAATCAACCCATACAACAACAAACCAGCATTCATAAACGCCGACATCGCTGTCGCAGCGGCCAAACCAACATGCGCAAACGGTCCAATAAGGATCAAGTTAAACACCATATTCGACACAGCAGCTTGAATACCGATTTTCACTGGCGTTTTGGTGTCTTGGCGAGAGAAATAGCCCGTAGCCAAAACCTTAATCAGCATAAAGGCGAGCAAACCACAGGCATAAGCACGCAAACTAGCCGCAGCCATAAAGACATCACGATCGGTTAAAGCGCCATAGTGGAACAAGGTGATCAACAACGGTTCAGCCAACACAAACAACGCTACCGCCGCCGGTATACCGATAAACATCACCATCTGCATTGCCCAATTCAAAGTAGACGAAAACGCCTCTCTAGATTGAGTTGTATGCTTACGCGACAAGCTAGGCAGAATGACCGTCGCAATGGCGATTCCAAACACACCCAAAGGCAGCTCTGCCAGGCGATCTGAGTAATACAACCAAGAGACACTGCCGGTTTGCAGAAACGATGCCAACACCGTATCCAAAAGCAGGTTGATTTGAGTAACAGACACCCCAAACAACGCCGGAATCATCAGCGTCATGATGCGGCGAACACCTGGATCATTCCATCCCCAGACGGGTTTAGGCAAAAGATGAATGCGCGCCAGAAACGGCAACTGGAAAACCAACTGCACCACCCCGGCAATCATGACACCCCAAGCCAAAGCCAAGATAGGTGGATCGAACAACGGACTTAGGAAGATCGCAGAACAGATCAAACTGATATTAAGCAGCACAGGCGTGAACGCAGGAACAGCAAAACGCTCATAACTATTCAGGATAGAACCGGCAAACGCAGTCAACGAGATCAATAGCAGATACGGAAATGTAATCCTCAGCATCTCTGCTGCCAGTGCAAATTTCCCCTCATCTCCCATATAAAAACCTGGGGCAAACATAGCGGTTAACATGGGCGCTGCCACCACCGCCAAGACGGTGATTGCGATTAAAATACTACCGAGCGTACCCGCAACATAATTAACAAGCTGCTGCACTGCTTTTAGATCTTTTTGGGTACGATATTCAGATAGAACAGGCACGAATGCTTGAGCAAACGCCCCCTCAGCAAATAATCTGCGAAGAAAGTTCGGAATTTTAAACGCGACGAAGAAGGCATCTGCACTACCACTGGCACCAAAATAATTGGCAACCACAACATCTCGCGCTAAACCTAGCACTCGCGAAAGCATGGTCATCACACCAACCACGGCACTTGATCGCAGTAATCCCGCTGATTTTTTTGCTTCCGTTTCCTGCTTTGACACCGCTTCCGCCTATAATTTCATGAATAACACTCAAGAGAATGGGAATATTACTGCTTCAACAAGAAAATTTCTGCAGTTTTAT
The DNA here is from genome assembly GCF_047778105.1 of Neptuniibacter sp. QD37_11. Lineage (NCBI taxonomy): Bacteria > Pseudomonadati > Pseudomonadota > Gammaproteobacteria > Oceanospirillales > Oceanospirillaceae > Neptuniibacter > Neptuniibacter sp. QD37_11. The sequence goes on from NZ_CP180552.1 coordinate 3,287,862, forward strand.
TGACAGATAGCTCTCAAATATGAATAATCTCGCCTCTAATTTTCGGTGTATACCAATAAGCCGATATTTTACTAACTAATTTTAAGGAGCCGGACTGTGGCAAATTCCGCAGGATCTCGTAAACGTGCTCGACAGGCAGAGAAGCGTCGCCAGCATAACGCTAGCCTGCGTTCCATGGTACGTACCTACATCAAGAAAGTTGTTGCTGCTGTAGAAGCAGGCGAAAAAGCTGCTGCACAGGAAGCATTCCAAGCTGCACAGCCAGTTCTAGATGGTTCAGTGTCTAAAGGCATCTTCCACAAGAACAAAATCGCACGCACTAAAAGCCGTCTGAACAAGCAGATTGCTGCTCTTTAATTAGAGCCAAGCGTAAAAAAAACCGGCTTATGCCGGTTTTTTTGTGCCTAAATTTAGCCCCTCAATTAAGAGAGGACTAAATTATCTCGATGCACCAACTCTTCTTCACCCATAAAACCAAGAATTGATTCAATTTCACCACTAGGCTTACCGATAATTTTTTGCGCATCCCCAACACCGTAGTTCACCAAACCACGCGCAACGATACGACCAAACTCGTCACTGATGATAACCATCTCTCCTCGAGAAAAGTCACCACTCACACTACGAACACCCGCTGGCAATAGACTCTTACCACGCTCACGCAGCGCCTTAACCGCACCCGCATCAAGCATAAGATTCCCACGCGCCTGTAAATGACCTGCAATCCACTGCTTACGCGCCACCATCGGCCCTTTTTCAGGCACCAACAGCGTACCTATATCTTCCGCCTCTCTTAAACGCAGAAGAACATCATCTTCACGACCACTCGCAATAACGGTCACAGCCCCAGAACGCGCCGCTAATTTAGCCGCACGCACTTTAGTGGCCATACCACCACGACCCAACTTACCACCGTCACCTGCCATCGCCTCGAGCGCTTCGTCACCCGCTCTCGCTTCGGAAATCAAAGTCGCCTCAGGATCATGACGCGGATCCGCCGTGAACAGCCCTTTTTGGTCGGTCAGCAGGATTAGAGCGTCAGCTTGAACCAAGTTAGCCACCAACGCCCCCAGCGTGTCGTTATCACCAAAACGAATCTCTTTAGTGACAACCGTATCGTTCTCGTTAACAACCGGAACAACACCCAACTCAAGCAACTCTTTTAAAGTCGCCTGAGCATTAAGATAACGCTTACGATTTGAGTGATCTTCATGAGTCAGAAGAATCTGTGCCGTATGGGTATTATGGCGCTGAAAGTTAGTTTCATAGGCTTGCACAAGCCCCATCTGCCCAACGGCAGCCGCCGCCTGCAGCTTTGAGATCTCGTGCGGTCGCGAATCCCACCCTAGGCGAGTCATACCTTCCGCAACCGAACCCGAGGAAACCAACACGACTTCAAGCCCAGACGCTTTAAGAGCAGCAATTTGATCTACCCAGCGACTAATCGCATCTAAATCCAGACCCTCACCATCATTTGTGAGTAGCGCACTGCCAATTTTTACCACCCAACGCTTCGCGCGCTTGAGTTTTTCCCTACCTACAGCCACTTAAAAACTCCTAACACCGTCTGCAGTAGCAACAATCACATCAATTGCTATTCACGAACATATTCAACTTCAACGTCGTAATCATCATCGTCAAAGTCGTCATCATCCAGATCATCACCCTCGCGACGCGCACGCATATCTGCACGCATCTGCTCAATACGCTCTCGAGCCTCAGCATCAACCTGCTCACGGATCTTCTGCTCTCGCTCAAGAATAGAAGGATCTTCCTCAATCGCCTCTAGACGATGATCCAAGAACGCCTGAATATCACGCATCATATCATCTGTGCCCTGCTGACTTAGCGCCGAGATACGATAAACTGGACCTTCCCACTGCAACTCATCGATCACAGCCTGACAACGCGCTTCGCGCTCCTCTTCCGGGACCATATCCAGCTTATTCAGTACCAACCAACGCGGCTGATCAGCTAGCGTCTGGCTAAACTTCTCCAGCTCACCCACAGCAACTGCTGCTGCCTCCTCAGGAGAAACACCATCCCAAGGCGCCATATCGACAAGATGCAGCAGGATACGGTTACGCGCTAAGTGCTTAAGGAAACGAATACCTAGACCAGCCCCCTCTGCAGCCCCCTCGATAATCCCTGGGATATCTGCAATAACGAAACTGCGATGCTTTTCGATACGTACTACACCTAAGTTAGGCACAAGCGTAGTAAATGGATAATCAGCCACTTTAGGCTTAGCAGCGGACACCGCTCGTATTAGCGTAGATTTACCCGCATTTGGCAAACCTAACAAACCAACATCAGCCAAAACTTTAAGCTCAAGCTTAAGGTTTCGAGTTTCACCCATTGAGCCTTTAGTTGTTTGGCGTGGAGCACGATTCACACTACTCTTAAATCGCGTATTTCCCAAACCATGAAAACCACCCTGAGCAATCTTCTCAACCTGACCGATCTCAGTCATATCAGCAAGAATCTCATCGGTATCCGTATCGATAATGGTTGTACCAACCGGCACACGCAGCACCTGATCTTCACCTTTAGCACCGGTACAGTTACGACCCATGCCAGACTGACCATTAGCCGCTTTGTAGTGACGCGTGAAACGGTAATCGATCAAAGTATTTAGGTTTTCATCTGCCTCAAAATAAACAGAACCACCATCACCGCCGTCTCCACCATCAGGACCACCTTTGGGGATATACTTTTCACGCCGAAAGCTCATACACCCATTGCCACCCTTACCGGCCTCAACCGTGATGACTGCTTCATCGACAAACTTCATGTTATCCCCCAAAAGTTAAACGTAGGAAACCTACAATTAAGCCCTGAAACACCACAAGACTCAGCGGTAGATCCCCTGAAAAATATTTTAAAAAACTATAAACAAAAAAGCTCCGCCTTGGCGGAGCTTTTTAGAAGCTTAAAACCGTTGCTTACGCATCAACTACAGAGATGTATTGACGCTTCTGCGGGCCTTTAACTTCGAATTTAACAACGCCATCTGCTTTCGCAAATAGAGTATGGTCTTTACCACAGCCTACGTTTGTACCAGCGTGGAATTTAGTACCACGTTGACGAACTAGGATGTTACCTGCAGCAACTACTTGACCACCGTAACGCTTGACACCAAGTCGTTTCGACTCCGAGTCGCGACCGTTCTTAGTAGAACCACCAGCCTTCTTATGAGCCATCTATCTAACTCCTAAACTAGGTTAATATTAGGCAGAAATGCCAGTAATTTTAACTTCAGTGAACCACTGACGGTGGCCCTGACGCTTCATGTGGTGCTTACGACGCTTGAACTTGATGATCTCAACTTTCTTAGCGCGGCCGTGCTGAACAACTTCAGCAGTCACTTTAGCACCGTCAACAACTGGTGCGCCGATTTTGATGTCGTCGCCGTTGCCAACTAGCAGAACACGGTCAAACTCAACGTTTGCGCCCGCTTCAGCCTGCAGTTTTTCCAGTTTAAGGGTTTCACCTTCCTGGACACGGTACTGTTTACCACCGCTTACGATTACTGCGTACATTTTAATCTCCGTTATTTGCCCACCCAGCTACTAGAAAAAGGCCTACTTCTAATGGTTACACCATATGGTAGGGAGCCATTATTGGATGGGTCAGGGCGCGCGATTATATAGCAAACCGCCGTTATACACAACTAAGCTTCTTTAATTACATAGCGTAAAACCAGCATTTCTTGACAGAAACTATGCATACACCTAGCATGCGCTATTCTTGATTCCTTTAAGTTAGTAGCAGCCATTACTTATTATGCAGCCTCACCAGTTCAACCCTGTAATAGAACCCCAATTTGAAGCCGTAAACGATTACATCATTAATCACCTTGGCTCTAACGTACCGCTGGTAGAAAAAATTGGTCATTACATCGTTGAAAGCGGCGGTAAACGTCTTCGTCCGTTACTCGTATTGCTTGCTGCTAATGCTGCAAATTATCAAGGCGATAAGCATATCCCGCTAGCGGCGATTATCGAATTTATCCACACAGCCACGCTGCTGCACGATGATGTAGTTGATAATTCTGATCTACGCCGCGGCAAAGATACCGCTAATGCAAAATGGGGTAATGCACCAAGTGTATTAGTCGGCGATTTCCTTTACTCCCGTGCATTTCAGGTATTAGTAGAAATTGGCTCAATGCCGATTATGGAAGTGATTTCCAATGCGACGAACGTTATCGCTGAAGGCGAAGTTCTGCAGCTACTAAACACAAAAAATCCAGATACCACCGAGGAAGCCTACATGCAGGTTATTCTTGGTAAAACCGCTATGCTGTTTGAAGCCGCTACTGAAGCAGGCGCAATCCTTGCCGAAGCCAGCAAAGAAGAGCAAGAAGGCTTACGCTTGTATGGATTACATTTAGGCACTGCCTTCCAACTTATCGACGATGTTATGGATTACTTATCCACAGCAGAAGAGATGGGCAAGAACGTGGGCGATGATCTGGCTGAAGGCAAAGCAACCCTACCACTTATTCATGCGATGCGTGCTGGTAACGAAGAACAACGCAAACTAGTTCGCCAAGCAATTCGCAAAGGTGGTCTAGACGATCTTCAACCGATTATGGATATCGTAAAAGAGACTGGCGCTATCGAATACACCCAAGAGAAAGCTCAAGGTGAAGCAGATAAAGCGATTGCAGCACTTAATGCTCTTCAAGACACATCCTTTAAAGAAACGTTAATTCAAATTGCCAACTTGGCAGTGAAACGTAAAAGCTAAAAGCTTATATCTGTGCACTTAATTACTATAAATTAAGTGCACAGCGAACCCAGATCAGTCACTCAGCAACCAGACGACTTCCTGCCGATCACCATCTACAGCTTCACCTAAACGCTCCACCTTAAAACGCTGACCAAACAAGTTCTTTATCTCTTCGCCAGAAACATTGAACGGTGGTCCTTGCGGGCTATCAAATTCCAAGGTCACCAACAACACTTTCACACCCTTTGGTAACAATTCAATGAGTTTACTAGCATAGTCAGCTCGCATCTCCATTGGCAAAGCCACCAGCGCTGCACGATCATAAACACCTTTAACATCCGATAGACTTTCACTCGTCAATGCAAAGAAATCACCACATAAAAGATTCAGCTTTTCACACGCATGAGAAACAAACAGCTCTGTATCTTCAGTTTTAGCAACTAGATCATTCTCTTTAAAGAAATCCAAACAAGCATTTGAGTTAAGCTCCACACCCAACACATCATGACCACGACCTCTAAGCCAAAGCATATCCTTGCTTTTACCGCACAAAGGGACAAAAACCTTGTCACCAACAGCTAAATCCACCTTTTCCCAATAGGAGACCAAGTAAGCATTAATCTCCATTTGATGGAAACCTATTCGCCCTTCGGACCACTTTTGATGCCAAAAATCATGTTCCATTTCGCCTTTTACACCCTAAGTCGTAAACTTTTTATTCAATAAACCTGACACAGATCGTGCCTAGTGGCATTCAAATCTGTATAATTGCGCGATATTTTGACTTATAAAAACCTGGATAAACAGAAGCTAATGACAAGACCTTCCTCTTTTAATCGCGATGAGCTGCTGTCTTGCGGCCACGGCGAAATGTTTGGACCAGGCAATGCGCGCCTACCAATTGGCAACATGCTAATGATGGATCGCATCCTGGAAATCACCGAAGACGGTGGCGAATTCGGCAAAGGCGAGATTATCGCTGAGTTGGATATCAACCCAGATCTTTGGTTCTTCGGCTGCCATTTTGAGGAAGACCCAGTAATGCCAGGCTGTCTAGGTCTAGACGCTATGTGGCAGATTGTTGGCTTCTTCCTTGGCTGGAAAGGCAACCCAGGCCGCGGTCGTGCATTAGGTGCTGGCGAAGTTAAGTTCTTCGGTCAGGTACTACCGACTGCTAAGAAGGTTACTTACCGAATCCAGCTTAAGCGCGTTATTGAGCGTAAGCTAGTTATGGGCATCGCGGACGGCAGCATGTCCGTTGATGGTCGTGAAATCTACACAGCGAAAGATCTACGTGTAGGTCTATTCACATCTACAGAAGATTTCTGATCTTTTAAGGCCCTGAATTCAGGGCCTTTCTTCTATTTTCCGTCTACTTTTTTACGAATTTAGTGGCAAAACACTACTGATTCACGGAAAATAAGCACCTTAAATTAGAAAAAGAGAGAGAAGCACATGCGTCGCGTTGTTGTTACCGGTATGGGTATCGTTTCTTGTCTGGGTACAGATAAAGAAACCGTTCTGGAATCACTGCAGCAGGGTCGTTCTGGTATTAAATTCCAAGAAGACTATAAAGAGCGCGGTTTCCGTAGCCAGGTAGCCGGCAGCATCGATATCGATTTCTCTGAGCAAATCGACCGTAAATTGCTACGTTTCATGGGTGATGCAGCAGCATACACTTACATTGCAATGAAAGAAGCAATTGCAGATGCAAACCTAGCTGAAGACCAGGTTTCCAACGAGCGCACTGGCCTTATCGTAGGTTCCGGTGGTGCTTCTGCTGACAACATTGTTGAAACTGCCGATATCACTCGCGAGAAAGGCGTTAAGCGCGTAGGTCCATACCGTGTAACTCGCACCATGGGTTCTACTGTTTCAGCTTGTCTAGCGACACCTTTCAAAATCAAAGGTGTTAACTACTCTATTACTTCTGCTTGTGCGACCAGTGCTCACTGTATTGGTAACGCAATGGAACAGATCCAGCTTGGTAAGCAAGACGTAGTATTTGCAGGTGGCGGTGAAGAACTTCACTGGGTACAAACTGCAATGTTTGATGCTATGGGCGCGCTATCTAGCAAATACAACGAAACACCAGAAAAAGCTTCACGTGCATACGATGCAAACCGTGATGGCTTCGTTATCTCTGGCGGTGCTGGCATCCTAGTTATCGAAGAATATGAACACGCTAAAGCACGTGGCGCGAAGATCTACGCTGAACTAGTAGGTTACGGTGCAACTTCTGATGGCTACGACATGGTTGCTCCTTCTGGTGAAGGCGCTGCTCGCTGCATGAAGCAAGCGATGGCAACTGTAGACGGCAAGATCGATTACATCAACGCACACGGCACTTCTACACCAGCGGGTGACATGCAAGAGCTGAAAGCGATGAAAGAAGCCTTTGGCGATGACATGCCAACAGTTACTTCTACTAAGTCTCTATCTGGCCACTCTCTAGGTGCAGCAGGCGTACAAGAAGCTGTTTACTCTCTTCTTATGCAGGAAAACAACTTCATCGCAGCATCCGCGAACATCGATGAGCTAGACCCAGAAGCAGAAGGCCTACCAATCGCTAGCGAGAAGCAGGAAAACGTAGATCTACAACGCGTTATGTCCAACAGCTTCGGCTTCGGCGGCACTAACTGCACATTGGTATTCGAAAAACTAAAAGACTAATCAGTCTTCTAGTTATAAAAAAACCGCCATTCGGCGGTTTTTTTATATCTGAAATTTAGCTTAGGCTATCTCTAGCGCTTTCATATGCTCTTCCAGCCAAGCCACCATATCTTCATGGATTTCATCCACTGTACGACCTTCTACAGGAATTGGCTCGCCCACATGGACTTGCACAGTACCTGGGATCTTCGCAAAGCTTTTGCCTGGCCAATAGAGCCCAGCATCATGAATCATTGGGATCACCGGCACACCCGCACTTAACGCCAGCATAGCTCCGCCTTTGTTAAACTTACCCATTTTACCCACAGGCACTCGCGTACCCTGCGGGAAGATAATCACAGGGATATCATCTTCTAAACGAGATTTACCCTCTGTTAAAAGCTGCTTAAGTGCACCACGCCTTTGGCTACGATCAATCGCGATAGGATTCAACAGGCCTAGCGCCCACCCAAAGAAAGGAATCTTAAGAAGCTCCTTTTTAAGCACTGTACACTGCGGGCGGACCAAGGTTTGTAAAAACAGCGTTTCCCACTCACTTTGGTGGTTAGCTACAACAACATAAGCACCATCAGTAGGCAGATTTTCACGCCCAGTGATCTTTACACCGACACCACAACACAGCTTTAACCAAAAGATATAAAAGTAGTTAATCAGAGTGACAAATTTAAAGCGCTGCTGGAAATTCAATAGCGGTGAGATGATTAAACTCAGCGTGGCATGCACAATGGTTAGAGGGTAAAAGCCTAAGTAATAAAACACTGCACGTAGATAGTGCAGTGGATTCGCTTTTTTAGACATGCTTAGCCCCCAGTTACCGGCGGGAAGAATGCAACCTCATCACCAGCAGCTACGGCGGCATTCTCGTCACACATCTCTTGGTTAACAGCCATCAATATAGGCGTATCAACCAGAATCTTTTGCCACTGCTCTCCGTGAAGCTCAACTAGCTTATTTAGCACTGCAGACACATCAGCAGGCTGACTCACTTCGATAGATTCTTCAGCTACACCTAAACGCTCGCGCAAGCTGGCGAAATACACCACTTTAACCATGATTACTTCTCCACCTTCCAGTGACCGCTTTTGCCACCTTTCTTTTCCAATACTTTAACTGCGCTCATAACCATGCCTTTATCCACGGCCTTGCACATATCGTAAATCGTTAAACCCGCAACAGATGCCGCCGTTAGCGCTTCCATCTCCACCCCCGTCTGACCTGCCAACTTGCAGGTGGCCGTAATCTCAACGACATTACGCTCGGTATTAGGATGAAGATCTACCGCAACTTTACTCAACATCAATGGGTGACAAAGAGGAATAAGATCACTAGTTCGTTTTGCAGCTTGAATACCTGCGATTCGTGCAACCGCTAAAACATCACCCTTTTTATTACCACCTTCCGTAATTAACTTCATGGTGTCAGGCAGCATTTCAACTTCTGCATAGGCAGTCGCTTCACGAAAAGTCACCTGCTTTTCGGAAACATCAACCATGTTAGCGTTTCCCTGGTCATCCAAATGGGTTAAACGACTCATAACTACTCCTGTGTTTGCGTTGCCTGATTTAGAACAGGATTAGCGTACATCTGACGAAGAATATCCTGCGCACCGCCTTCAACACTGTTAATACGCGCTTCTAAACCAGCCTTCTGATCAGCAGTAGCATCATCACTACGACCTGCTGCAATCAGATTAGATGGGTGCAAATAGTAATTTTCATGAATTTGACGATCGATCTCAGCCGCTAGCTCTTCAGGCGTATCGAAGTCAGCATCGATAGGATCACCAAAAGCGACATGCACATGCCCTTTATCACCGGTAATGCCTTTCACAATACTTGCGATATCTTCGTACTGAGACTTCTCATAAACACCATCAGTTGCCTTAGCATGTAGCTCATTCGCTTTTAAGGCATCACATGGATCGTATTCATAAGAGATAGAAACCGGCACAATATTCAGACGCTTAGCCTGCTCAGCAAAACTACGTGATTTACGATGTGCCATATAAAGCATCTTCAAAATGGCTGGATCCGTCGCATCATTACCATCTTTTGCGCGGCCTTCTCGCTGTGCTAACCAGATAGAATGACCACCTAAGATACTGTGATCGATATAAGAAGATAGCTGCGTTAGCGCTTTCATCATTTCACGTCCTGTCGCAGAACGATTGACAATAAAGCTCTTATTCAAACGCATAATGTCAGAAACATAAGGCTTACGAAGCAGGTTATCACCGATCGCAATCCGAACTGTATCCATGCCGTATTGATGACGAACCCAATTGACGAATGCTGGGTCCATTGCGATATCTCGATGGTTTGAGATAAACAGGTAGGATTCTTCAGGATCAAGTTCATCAATACCACTACAAGTCAGCTTAGTGGTCGAACGTCCAATCATCTTCTTCATATAGTTAGCCACCAGCATCTGAAACTCATAGACACTGTCGATCTCACCAATCTTGGCAGCCAAGGCAATACGCACAAATGGTTTTAACAACCATCCAATACTCGAGGATAATTTAGGAAACTGGTAACGCGTAACAGCGGTCAGGAATTCATCATTGTGAAGAATATTAAGGAGTGCATCCGCCACTTCACTATCGTTGAACGGTCTGATCTCTTTATACGGATCCTGCTGATCTGTCATTCTTTCCTCGAAAGCTCTACTAAAAAGGCCGTTATTTTACCGTTTTCTCACGCAAACTTCAGGGAAATTAAATGTAATTAACCGAGAAGTTCAGAAAACGGGATGAATCCGACCAAATCGCCCTCATCTACAACTGTCTGAGGAGGAATAACAGCAATACCATTCGCCCAACTAGCAGACATCAATACACCGGAACTCTGATTTGCGAACGGCTGTAAACGCCCATCCTCAAACCGAACTCGCAGATATTCTTGGCGCTGAATAGCTCGCTTTCTCTGGAAGCCAGCCGGTACTAAAAGTTGCAGTGGCAGTTCGAATGAAGCCCCCTGCAACTTAAGCAAGAAGGCCCTCGCCAACAAGCAAAAAGTTATGAGTGTAGACGTTGGATTACCCGGCAAACCAATAAATGGCGTACCTTTGACCTGCCCATAGGCAACAGGCTTTCCTGGTTTGATCTTGATCTTCCACATATCCAACTGACCAAGATGCTCAACACAAGATTTGACATGATCCTCTTCACCCACAGACACACCACCGGTACTGATGATGGCATCTGCCGATGCAGCCGCTTTTTCCAATGCTGCTAACGTTGCCTCACGCGTATCTGCTACACAACCTAGATCAACAACCTCCATACCTAGACCCTGTAAAAGCCCAGTCAGAATATAGCGATTAGAGTTATAGATCTGCCCTGCACCAAGAGGAAGACCCGGCTCCACTAGCTCATCGCCTGTGGATAAGATCGCAACCTTGAGACGCTTATATACAGAGACAGAAGACAAGCCTACCGACGCTAATATCCCTAGATCAGCAGCTTGCAAACGTGTGCCTACTGCGAGTACCTGGCTACCAGCCAAAATATCTTGGCCAGCACTGCGGACATTATCACCAACCGGCACATCTGCAGGAAAAACAACCTTATCCCCCTCAAAGTGAACATCTTCCTGCATAACAACTGCATTGGCACCTTGAGGAATCTCTGCTCCAGTAAAAATACGTGCACAGGTACCTGCAACTAAAGGCTGCGGAGGCGTACCTGCAGGGATCCTCTGACTCATTTCTAAGCTTGTATTAGCACCTAAATCAGCCGTATTAATTGCGTAACCATCCATACTGCTATTATCAGCCGGAGGGACTGACACAGAAGCGACTGGCGCTTCAGCTAATACGCGCCCTAATGCCTCTGCAACAGGCACAATCTCAGTCACCACAGAAACATGTGCTCCAGCTAAAAGGCGCTGTAGCGCTTCATCAAAAGGGATCAAACCAGGTTGAGAATCACAGCTTCCCATTTTCTTACCTTAAGCGTTATCTTCTTGATGCTTCATGATCAACGAAGCAAAATTACAAGGCTTATGACGATGATCTAACTGCTGCGCAATCACATCATCCCAACCAGTACGGCAAGCACCTGTAGAGCCTGGCAGACAGAAAATCACGGTACCATTTGCAAGACCACCTAACGCTCTAGACTGAATGGTTGAAGTACCGATCTGACCGGCAGAAACTTGACGGAAAAATTCACCAAACCCTTCAATAGATTTATCAAACAAAGGAGCCATCGCTTCTGGCGTAGAGTCGCGACCCGAAAAGCCTGTACCGCCCGTGGAGATAATTACATGGATATTTGGATCAGCAATCCAACGCGATGCAACCGCTCGCATCTGGTAGACATCATCTTTAACTATTTCACGTGCACCAAGTACGTGGCCTGCAGCCTCTAAACGATCAATCAAAGCTTGCCCAGAGGTATCCGAATCAAGAGTACGAGTATCAGATACAGTTAATACGGCAATATTTAGCGGAATAAATTCCGCTCTGGCAGGAGTATGGGACATGAGTATTTTCCTTAATAAGAAAGTACGGGAGCAAGGACAACGATGAACTCGTTTAGCCCCCTGTCATATTCATAAAACGAATGATTTGTGGCTCATCATCTAGATCAAATTCGTGCTTCTCAGGCTTCAAATCCATAGCATCGATAATAACCTGCTTCAGTTTTTCCTGATCATTAGGGTGAGCACGTAATGTATGTAGAAGATCAACAGAGTGTTCGTTACCCAAACAAAGCAACAAACGCCCCTCAACGGTTACCCTGACACGGTTACATTCAGAGCAGAAGTTATGGCTATGAGGTGAGATAAAACCAACGCGGCTTTCACTATCACTCATGCGATAATAACGAGAAGGCCCAGCCGTCCGTTCTACAGTTGGCTGTAACTCATATTTCTGCTCAATAATCGCGCGAACTTCATCACTTGAGCAGTAAACCTCACCACGATCATGTTCGGAAATTTGACCTAAAGGCATCTCTTCAATAAAACTAACATCAACGCCTTTATCACGCGCAAAATCTACAAGATCGAGAATTTCGTCATCATTGCGGCCTTTCATAACCACCGCATTCAACTTAATACGATCAAACCCTGCTTCAATAGCCGCATCAATACCTGCAAGTACTTTTGGCAATTTACCAATACGGGTCATCGCTTTGAAACGATCTTCACGCAAGCTATCAATACTGATATTTAGACGATTGACGCCAGCATCTTTGAGATCCTGGGCCATATGAACAAGCTGAGAACCATTGGTGGTAATTGCTAACTCAGCATCTAACTGACCAACGCTGCGCATCAGCTTTATGACATCACGACGAACCAACGGCTCACCACCAGTCAAGCGGATCTTCTTTACACCTAAGCTAACAAAAGCTTGGGCTATCTGATCAATCTCTTCGAGTGTAAGTACTTGAGCATGCGGAAGAAAAGTCATCTCTTCAGCCATGCAATAAACACAACGAAAATCGCAGCGATCAGTTACAGACAGTCGAATATAGTCAACGGTTCTGCCAAACCGATCTACCAGCGCTTGCGTATCATCTTTAGAATTGGCCATGGTTTGTCAATGGAGCATGTAATTTATAATTTTATCGCACTAAAATAGCACAAATTCATTTCAACAGCAGTTAGACCAATTTTCATAGGAAACCTAATGTACTTTGCCATTAAGCACATCCATTTAACCTGCATAGCCCTAAGCTTCGTACTCTTTCTTTTACGCGGTGGCTTGGCTCTATTTTGCCCAGAAAAACTAGAAAAACGCTGGTTAAAGATCGTACCACATATTATTGATACCGCACTGCTGGTCAGCGCACTAACGCTCGCGGTAATGATTGAGCAATATCCGTTTGTCCATCACTGGCTAACAGCTAAAGTGATCGCTTTGGTGGTGTATATTGGTCTGGGAACAATCGCTATCAAACGCGGTAAAACCAAAGCCATTCAAGCTACAGCACTAGCAGGCGCTCTGTTTGCTTTCATTTACATTGCAGCCGTTGCGGTTTCTAAATCCCCAATGCCTTGGGGTTAAGAAATCTATAGTACTTGGCGGCTAGGATGATGGATAGATATCTCGCATCAACCATTGCAACTCCTGTCGCCAAGGTCTCTGCCTTATCCCAAATACACTCAATAATTTTTTACACATTAAAACAGACGTATTTGGACGTAATGCTTCAGTGACGTAATCTTTACTCGATACTGGGACCAACTTTTCCACATCAAAATTTTCGTACTGACCTGCAGCAATCAGAATCTCTTTACAGAAATCATAACGATTGATCACCTCAGCGCCGCAGTAATGGAAAGTGCCCCAGGCATCGGCACCATTATGAATCTGCTTTAGCATAGCGAGAATAACTCGGGCCACATCTGATGCAGAAGTAGGGCAGCCCTTACGATCCGTTACCGCTTGTAGCTCAGATTGCTTCTTAGCCGCCTCAAGCGTTCGCAGAACAAAGTTATTCCCTTGATCACTAAACAACCAACTAACTCGCAAGATAATATGCTTCGGCAAAGCTTGGCGAAGTCTCTCTTCACCTTGCCACTTACTATCACCATAGATCCCTAAAGGTGCGACTTCATCCTCTTCGGTATAGCCGCTAGCATAGTGACCATCAAACACGTAGTCGGTGGATAAGTGGAACATTGGGATAGACAGATCACCACATGCGAATGCTAAAGCCTCTACAGCATCAGAGTTAACCGCATAACAAAGCTCTGATTGTGACTCTGCTTCATCGACATCATCAAACGCAGCGCAGTTCACAACATAATCTGGTAGATGATGAGCCAGTTGTTCAGAGATCTGCTCTGGATCAGTAACATCTAACTGAGATTTCCCCAAAGCAATAACTTCAAAAAAGCTATCCGCTTCTACAGCACGCGTCAGCGCGCTCCCCACCTGTCCATGAGCTCCGGTAATTAATATTTTGATAGGCTTTAACAGTAGATCCAGTGCCATTAAACCAAACTCTCCGGCATCTCATTTTGACTCATAAAACTATTCATCCTGCATAACAGCAGAAAGTTACCTCACTTCTTAAAAAATATACCTCAATCTCCCGGCAAGGCCCAGTAAACCCTTAGCAGGGTAGCTATTTTTAATCGAAGCTTGATCTAACACCCTGATAACTGGGTAACAACTGCCCGCAATCGGCCTCTCACAGTAACTTCTGCTCTTGAACATAAGCCGAAAAATCATCAAAGCCACCGATATGCTGATTATTCACAAAGATCTGCGGCACAGTTTTGCGCTGAGTGCGTTGAACCATGGTGGTTTTAACCTTAGGTTTGCCTGTAATTTCGATCTCGTTAAATTGCCACCCCAGCTTTTTCAACAAGCGCTTGGCTGCAATGCAGTATGGGCAATAACTCATGGTATAAATTTCGACTGACGGCATTTTTTAACTCCTAAAAATCATTCTGTTTGTATTTATGCTGTCACTAAATTTACCCGTAAAACTTCTGCTATAGGCCTCCAAAGATCCACAGTAACCGTCCAAGCATCCAAAATAGATTTGCGCTCCCAACCAAGCCCTATGAAAGGCCTAAAACGAAAAAACCTCGCAATGCGAGGTCTTTATCGATCTATCCAGCTCTACAAATATTAGAACGGAATATCATCATCGAAATCATCAAAACCCGGTGCCGCTTGCGGTGCAGGCGCTTGCTGCGGTGCTGGAGCAGGACGCTGCTGAGGAGCTTGCTGAGGCGCAGCTTGTGGAGCCATCTGCGGCGCCATTTGTGGAGCAGGTGCTTGCTGTTGTGGCTGTTGTGCATAACCACCCTGTTGTTGCTGAGGAGCATAGCCACCTTCGTTACCGCCACGACTATCAAGCAACTGCATTTCGCTTGCTACAATCTCAGTCGTGTAACGATCCTGACCACTTTGATCCTGCCATTTACGAGTACGCAAGGCGCCTTCAACGTAAACCTTACCGCCTTTACGCATATACTCGCCAGCGATCTCCGCTAGACGGTTAAAAAATACCACACGGTGCCATTCAGTACGCTCTTGCTGCTGGCCCGTCTGCTTATCTTTCCATGATTCAGACGTTGCGATGGTTACATTAGTTACAGCATTGCCATTTGGCATATAACGTACTTCTGGATCTCCACCCAGATTGCCCACCAAAATTACTTTATTAACACCACGTGCCATTTTCTTTCTCCAAAAATCTTCTCTCACGTCAGATTGATAAACCTGCGCGTATAACACTCAAGCTTAACATGCGATCACCCTCTCGCCCACTCTTATCCCATAGAGATTTTATCGTTTAGAAAAGCTACAGCGGCCACGAAAAATCTCTATAATGGGATGTTTTGTTTTCCACATCTGAGAGCCATTATGGATAAGATTCAGGTCCGGGGTGCGCGTACCCACAACCTTAAAGATATTGATCTTGAGATCCCCCGAGACAAACTCATTGTTATTACAGGGTTATCCGGCTCAGGTAAGTCTTCACTGGCATTTGATACGCTCTATGCAGAAGGTCAACGCCGCTATGTTGAGTCTCTCTCGACTTATGCTCGACAGTTCCTATCGATGATGGAAAAACCTGATGTCGATCATATCGAAGGCTTATCCCCTGCTATTTCGATTGAACAGAAATCAACATCTCACAACCCGCGCTCGACTGTTGGTACAATCACCGAAATATACGATTATTTGCGCCTATTATTTGCTCGTGCAGGTGAACCACGCTGTCCGGATCATGATCTACCACTTGCAGCGCAAACAATCAGTCAGATGGTGGACCAAGTACTTGAGCTTGAGCAAGGCAGCAAATTAATGCTGTTAGCACCTATAGTACAAGGCAGAAAAGGTGAGCACTTACACACTATAAACAACCTGCGCGCTGAAGGTTTCATTCGCGCCAGAATCGATGGAATTGTCGTTGACCTAGATAGTGCACCAGAGCTAGATAAGAACAAGAAGCACGATATCGAAGTAGTTATTGACCGCTTCAAAGTTCGCGATGATCTCCAGACCCGTTTAGCCGAGTCATTCGAAACAGCACTTAACCTCAGCGACGGCATTGCCAAAGTTGCTTACATGGATGGTGACGCTGACGAATTAATTTTCTCTGCTCGCTTTGCCTGTCCAGAATGTGGACATAGTATTCAGGAGCTTGAACCTAGACTGTTCTCTTTCAACAATCCTCATGGCGCTTGTCCAAGCTGTGACGGCTTAGGGGTTAAGCAATATTTTGATCCATCTAAAGTAGTTCACGATTCAAACCTGACCCTATCCGAAGGCGCTATTAGAGGTTGGGACCGCCGCAGCTTGTATTATTTCCAGCAGCTTAAAGCGGTAGCAGAGCAATACGGATTTGATATGGATACACCATTCAAGTCCCTGAAAAAATCCGAACAAGATCTTATTTTGAATGGTAGTGGCAAAGAAACCGTTACTTTCCGTTACCTAAATGATCGCGGCGACATCATTAATAAGGCACACCCTTTCGAAGGCGTGCTGAATAATTTACAACGTCGTTATAAAGAAACCGAATCCGATACCGTTCGCGAAGATCTCGCCAAATATCTAAATATGCAGCCGTGCTCGTCCTGTAACGGCAGTCGTTTGCGCCGCGACGCGAGGCACGTATATATAGATCAACAGACACTTCCTGATATCGTTAAGAAACCGATTGGAGAGAGTTTAGAGTACTTCGAGAATCTTCATCTAACAGGCAAACAAGGTGAGATTGCTGAAAAGATTCTAAAAGAGATTCGAGAACGCCTAAGATTCCTTGTCAACGTAGGCCTCGAGTACCTCTCTCTAGATCGCAATGCCGATACTCTATCAGGTGGTGAAGCACAGCGCATCCGTTTAGCAAGTCAGATTGGCGCTGGCCTTGTTGGTGTTATGTACATTCTGGATGAACCTTCGATCGGCCTGCATCAACGAGATAACGAGCGACTGCTCAAAACACTAGTTCACCTTAGAGACTTAGGTAATACAGTCATCGTTGTAGAACACGATGAAGACGCTATTCGTCTTGCCGATTATGTCATTGATATAGGCCCTGGTGCCGGTGTACATGGTGGACAAGTCATTGCTGAAGGTACGCCAGATGAGGTCATGGCAAACCCCGCCTCTATAACAGGTCAGTATTTAACAGGCACTAAAGAGATCGCTGTACCTGAACAGCGTCATCCTGCTGATAGCAAGAAACAGCTATGCCTGAATGGTGCTAGCGGTAACAACCTAAACAATGTCGATCTGAAGATCCCTGTAGGCTTACTAACCTGCGTTACCGGTGTATCGGGCTCGGGCAAATCAACTCTGATCAACGGTACGCTGTATCCAATCGCAGCAACTGAACTTAATAATGCGACTACCTTGGATCCTGCACCTCACGAATCGATCGAGGGCATTAAGCATTTTGATAAAGTGATCGATATTGATCAAAGCCCGATCGGCCGTACTCCGCGCTCAAACCCAGCAACTTATACAGGTATTTTTACACCCGTACGTGAACTGTTTGCCGGTACTCAAGAGGCACGCTCGCGTGGCTATAAGCCAGGGCGCTTTAGTTTTAATGTCAAAGGTGGTCGCTGTGAAGCTTGTCAGGGTGATGGCGTCATCAAGGTAGAGATGCACTTCCTACCTGATGTATATGTCCCTTGCGATGTTTGTAAAGGTAAGCGCTACAACCGTGAAACATTGGAGATCAAATACAAAGGCAAGAATATCCATGAAGTCTTAGATCTTACGGTTGAAGATGCGCGAGAATTCTTCGATGCGATACCAGCACTGGCTCGTCGCCTACAGACCTTAATGGATGTTGGTTTGTCCTATATCCGTTTGGGTCAAGCTGCAACAACACTATCTGGTGGTGAAGCTCAGCGCGTAAAACTAGCCAAAGAACTTTCTAAGCGTGATACAGGTAAAACTCTGTATATCCTTGATGAACCAACTACAGGCCTGCATTTTTACGATATTCAGCAATTACTGAACGTACTCTATCGTTTACGCGATCACGGCAACACAATTGTAGTGATCGAACACAATTTGGATGTGATCAAAACAGCCGATTGGATTGTAGATTTGGGACCTGAAGGTGGCGTTAAAGGCGGTATGATCATTGCCGAAGGTACACCTGAAGAGGTTGCTGAGAACCCAGCTTCGCATACAGGTAGGTTCTTAAAGCCAATGCTTAACCTGAAATAATCAGGTTAAGCATTTGGGTAGAACTCACTACGATCGTGTTTAATGTTGCCAGTGAACACCTTCTTTAATTTTCTTAGAAGGTGCTCCAGCAATGATCACATCTTTCTCGCCAATTGATCTAGTTACAGTAGTATTTGCAGCAACTATACAGCCATCTTCAATCACAGAGTTCTTCAAGACAAAGCTTCTTGCACCAAGCCAGACATTGTTACCAATGACCACTCTATCTTCAATATTGATCTGATCACCTGATTGATCGAATATTGCATGCTGGTCAGTGTCCATGACCACAGATTCCCAAGCGAACATACAGTCGCTACCGATAGACATATGTTTTTCGCAGATAATCGTGTTATCACCTGTGGCGATAAAATTAGCGCCCAAATTCAAATTACCGGCAACAATTAATCGTGTTCCTTTACCTATCTTAACTTTGCCCTTAACAGTGAACTGACCATCAATTTGGAGCATTGTTCGACTGTAGCGATAATCAATCATATCGGCACCAGTAAAGCCGATACGAACCAAGCCAGTTTTAACCTTATCTAACTTAACCTTACCATTTAGTGAGATGAGTTTAGTTTTATTAGAAACAATGATAGGAAACTTGATCGCTTGATTAATAGGTAATAAGCGTAAGTTGACGTAAAGACTTTTTGGAATCGCAGCTAAATAGCGAAACAACTTAACCAATTTATCAGTATTCATTACAGCTAAAAACCTATCATCGAGCAAGCAGTCTGAAGGGTAATAGTAATGTCTTTACTAAATTTCAGGCAATAAAAAACCCGGCATAAAGCCGGGTTTTTTTAGATCAAGAAATCTTAATCTTCTGCTTCGTCAGCAGCTTCTACAGCTGGACGATCAACTAGCTCAACGTAAGCCATAGGAGCGTTGTCACCTGGGCGGAAACCGCACTTCAGGATACGAACATAGCCACCAGGACGCGCGTTGTAACGCGGACCTAGTTCGTTGAACAGTTTACCAACAGCAACTTTGCTGCCAGTACGTGCGAATGCCAAACGGCGGTTCGCTACAGTGTCGTTTTTAGCCAGTGTAATCAGTGGCTCTGCATAGCCGCGCAGTTCTTTAGCTTTAGGCAAAGTTGTACGAATCAACTCGTGCTCAAACAAAGATACTGCCATGTTTTTAAACATAGCTTTGCGGTGCGCACTGGTACGGCTTAATTTACGACCAGATTTACGATGACGCATGATAAATCCCTACCAAACCAGTCAGTTGTTATCGCCGAATCAGGAAGCGACTTTATCGTCGTTCTTCAGGCTAGCCGGTGGCCAGTTCTCAAGACGCATACCTAGGGACAAGCCCTTAGATGCAAGTACGTCTTTGATCTCTGTCAACGACTTCTTACCCAAGTTCGGAGTCTTAAGCAGTTCAACCTCTGTACGCTGAATCAGATCACCAATATAGTAGATCTGTTCTGCCTTCAGACAGTTGGCGGAACGTACAGTCAGCTCCAGATCATCTACAGGACGCAGAAGAATTGGATCAATTTCCGGCTCTTCTGGTTCATCCTTAGCTTGATCAGCACCATCTTCCAGATCAACAAACACAATAAGCTGTTGCTGAAGGATGGTAGCCGCACGACGGATAGCTTCTTCTGGATCAATGGTACCGTTAGATTCGATATCAATAACCAGTTTATCCAAGTCAGTACGTTGCTCTACACGCGCGCTTTCTACTACGTAAGAAACGCGACGTACTGGGCTGAAAGTAGCGTCCAGCTGTAGACGACCGATTGCACGAGTCTCTTCTTCATCAGAAACACGCAGATCAGCTGGAACGTAACCACGGCCACGACCAACAGTTAGCTGCATGTTTAGACTCGCACCTTCATTAAGGTGAGCAATAACGTGGTCCGGGTTAGCGATTTCAACATCCTGATTCAGTTGAATATCACCAGCAGTTACAGGACCTGCTTCAGATTTGCTCAGAGTCAGGGTTACTTCGTCGTTGTTGTGCAACAACACTGCAACCCCTTTCAGGTTCAGGAGGATCTCAATTACATCTTCCTGAACACCTTCAATTGTGCTGTACTCATGCAAAACGCCTTCAATCTCTACTTCTGTTACGGCACAACCCGGCATAGAAGATAAAAGAATGCGGCGTAATGCATTGCCCAGCGTATGGCCAAATCCACGCTCAAGTGGCTCTAGAGTCACTTTAGCGCGCGTTTTGCTGATTTCTTGTACGTCAATATGACGTGGACTTAGAAACTCATTTACCGAACGCTGCATATTTCCACCAAATTAAAGTTAAAATTACTTCGAGTACAGCTCTACAATTAGCTGTTCGTTGATATCTGCGGACAGATCAGAACGCTCTGGAGTGGCTTTATATGTGCCTTCCATTTTTGCAGCGTCTACATCAACCCACTCAACTGCTGCACGTTGGCCAGCTAGTTCTAGAGCGTTTTTAATACGCAACTGAGATTTAGCTTTTTCACGTACTGCTACAACATCACCTGCTTTAACTTGGTAGGAAGCGATGTTCACAACCTGACCGTTAACAGTGATTGAGCGGTGAGATACGATCTGACGAGATTCGGCACGTGTAGAACCGAAACCCATGCGATATACAACATTGTCCAAACGACCTTCTAGCAGTTGCAGAAGGTTTTCACCTGTTGCACCGCTACGACGAGCCGCTTCTTTATAATAACTGCGGAACTGACGTTCCAGTACGCCGTACATACGACGAACTTTCTGTTTTTCACGTAGCTGCAGGCCGTAGTCGGATAGACGACCGCGACGAGCGCCGTGAACACCAGGGACAGTCTCAGCTTTACACTTGCTGTCCAGTGCGCGAACACCGCTCTTTAGGAAAAGGTCTGTACCTTCCCTACGAGACAGTTTGCACTTTGGTCCAAGATAACGAGCCATATTACCGTCTCCAGATTAAACGCGACGTTTCTTCGGTGGACGACAACCATTGTGAGGGATTGGCGTCACGTCAGTGATATTTGCAATTTTGTAGCCTACAGAGTTCAGAGCACGAACCGCTGATTCGCGACCTGGTCCTGGGCCTTTTACAAATACGTCTAAGTTTTTCAGGCCATATTCTAATGCAGCCTGTCCAGCGCGCTCAGCCGCAACCTGAGCAGCGAAAGGGGTACTCTTACGAGAACCACGGAAGCCGGAGCCACCCGCAGTTGCCCAAGAAAGAGCGTTACCCTGACGATCGGTAATTGTAATGATCGTATTGTTAAAAGAAGCGTGGATGTGGGCGAACCCATCCGCTATTTGCTTCTTCGCTTTTTTGCGTGTGCGATTACCTGGCTTTGCCATATTCGGAATTCCTATCGCTTACCACTTATTTACGGATCGGCTTACGCGGGCCTTTTCGAGTGCGCGCGTTAGTTTTACTACGCTGACCGCGAACCGGAAGGTTACGACGGTGGCGAATGCCGCGGAAACAACCAAGGTCCATCAAACGTTTGATGCTCATGGATACTTCACGACGTAGGTCGCCTTCAACAGTAAATTTAGCAACTTCTCCACGAACGATGTCCAATTGCTCATCGGACAAATCAGAGATCTTAGTAGTCGGTGCAATACCGCAAGTTTCTAAGATCGCAGACGATGTCGTGCGGCCAATACCGTAAATGTAAGTCAGAGAAATTACCGCATGCTTATTGTCAGGAATGTTGACTCCAGCTATACGGGCCATTCTATTACTCCGTTTAATAAAAGGTGTTTGTTTAAATTATCAAACACCAATAAAAATTTGTTCTGTTCGCAGAAGGCGCGCAATAATACACATTGATTAAAATTAAATCAAGTGCTGCACACCATCTGCGCCCAAATCAGGGATTAATTAACCCTGACGCTGCTTGTGACGCGGCTCTACTTTACAGATCACACGTACTGAACCGTTACGACGAACGATTTTGCAGTTACGACAGATCTTTTTAACAGATGCACGTACTTTCATGATCTACTCCAGTTGTGGCCTTAGCGCGAAAGTCCTGCGCCGCCACCTTTGAGATTAGATTTCTTCATCAGGGACTCGTACTGATGTGACATCAGATGAGACTGAACCTGCGCCATAAAGTCCATCACGACAACTACGACGATCAGGAGTGAGGTGCCACCGAAATAGAACGGTACATTCGCTGCGACTACTAGGAACTGAGGCATCAAAGATACAGCAGTAATATAAAGCGCACCGAATAAGGTCAATCGGCCCAGCACGGTATCAATGTAACGTGCGGATTGATCACCTGGACGAATACCCGGAATAAAAGCACCTGATTTCTTCAGGTTATCTGCTACGTCCTTAGGATTGAAAACAATCGCTGTGTAGAAGTAGCAGAAAAATATAATTGCGACCGAGAATAACAAAATGTAAAGCGGCTGACCTGGGCCAAGCGCTAATGCAACATTTTGCAGCCAATCCATGCCTTCACTCTGACCAAACCATTGGCCCATAGAGGCAGGGAAAAGCAAAATACTGGATGCAAAAATCGGCGGAATCACACCAGCCATGTTGACCTTCAATGGAAGGTGGCTAGATTGTGCCGCGAACACACGATTACCCTGTTGGCGTTTAGCATAGTTAATGGTGATACGGCGTTGGCCGCGCTCCATAAACACAACAAAACCAACTGTAGCAATCGCTAGTACAGCAATAGCTAACAGCGCAAGGATGTTTAAATCACCTTGACGCGCTGCTTCAAAGGCCTGTCCGATCGCACTTGGCAAACCGGCAACAATACCAGCAAAGATCAGAATGGAGATACCGTTACCGATACCACGCTCTGTGACTTGCTCACCTAACCACATTAGGAATACTGCACCCGCTACCAAAGTGACAACAGCTACGAAATAGAAGCTGGCATCCGCGGTAAACGATACACCTTGATTGGCTAGGCCTACGGCCATACCAAAGGCTTGTACAGTTGCAAGCGCTACAGTCCCGTAGCGAGTGTACTGGTTAATCTTACGACGACCAGCCTCACCCTCTTTCTTTAACTGAGCCAAGGTAGGGCTAACGACCGTCATCAGCTGCATAATAATCGATGCAGAGATGTACGGCATGATACCCAATGCCAAGATACTCATACGCTCCAGTGCACCACCGGAGAACATGTTAAAGAGACTCAGGATTGTGCCCTGGTTCTGATCAAATAATGCGGCCAGACGATCTGGGTTGATACCCGGTACAGGAATATGTGCACCGATACGATAAACAACGATCGCCATCAAAACGAAAAGTAGACGAGACTTAAGCTCACCTAGTCCGCTTTGGTTGCCCGCTGGTATAGGTCCTTTTTTAGCCATTTACGCCTCGACTTTACCGCCAGCAGCTTCGATAGCAGCCTGTGCACCTTTGGTCACTTTAAGACCTTTAACAGTGACAGCCTTATTGATCTCACCAGACAAAATCACTTTAGCAGTTTTGATTTCCTGCTTGATGATGTCTGCTGCTTTCAAAGCATCTAGATCAATTACTTCAGCTTCGATCTTAGCAAGTTCGTTCAGACGAATCTCTGTAACGTAACGAGCAATACGAGAAGTAAAACCGAATTTCGGCAGACGACGCTGCAAAGGCATCTGACCGCCTTCGAAACCTGGTTTTACAGAACCGCCAGAGCGGGATTTCTGACCTTTGTGACCACGGCCACAAGTCTTACCCAAACCGGAACCGATACCACGACCAACACGTTTAGCCGTTTTACGAGAACCTTCAGCAGGGCTTAGAGTGTTCAGACGCATGTTTTGAACTCCCTTATTAGTCTTCTACCTGAAGTAGGTAGTTAACTTTGTTGATCATGCCACGTACAGATGGAGTATCTTCTACTTCAACTGTGTGCCCAATACGGCGTAGACCTAGACCCTTAACGCACAATTTGTGGTTAGGAAGAGTACCGATAGGGCTACGTACTAGTGTTACTTTAACAGTCTTAGCCATTGTCGATTACCCCAGAATGTCTTCTACGGACTTACCGCGCTTAGCAGCTACATCTTCCGGAGACTTCATTGCAGCAAGACCTTTAACAGTCGCGCGTACAACGTTAACCGGGTTTGTAGAGCCGTAGCACTTAGCCAGTACGTTATGGACACCTGCCAATTCTAGTACTGCACGCATCGCACCACCTGCGATTACACCAGTACCTTGAGATGCAGGCTGCATGTAAACTTTAGAAGCACCATGACGTGCTTTAATTGGGTACTGCAACGTGTCGCCGTTTAGTTCAACTGAAACCATGTTACGACGAGCTTGTTCCATTGCTTTTTGAATAGCAGCAGGAACTTCACGAGCTTTACCACGACCGAAACCTACGCGACCTTTACCGTCACCAACTACAGTTAGTGCTGTAAAGCCGAAGATACGACCACCTTTTACTACTTTAGCGACGCGGTTAACCTGAACCAGCTTTTCCTGCAGATCGCCGTCTTTCTGTTCATGATTTGACATATTCGATCCCTTTAGAATTCCAGGCCGCCTTCGCGGGCTGCATCAGCCAAAGCTTTAACACGACCGTGATACTGGTAACCAGAACGGTCAAATGCTACTTCAGATACGCCAGCTTCTTTAGCACGCTGAGCGATCAATGCGCCTACTTTTTCAGCTGCTGCAACGTTACCGCCAGCAGATTCACGCAGATCTTTTTCTACAGTTGATGCAGCTGCAAGAACTTTAGCACCATCAGCAGAGATAACCTGAGCGTAGATGTGACGCGGTGTGCGTGTAACGCACAGACGTGTTGCACCTAACTCACGCATTTTAAGGCGAGAGCGGCGAGCACGACGAATACGAGATTGTTTCTTAGCGTTCATAACCCTGCCCTATTTACTTTTTCTTCGCTTCTTTACGGCGAACATACTCATCAGCATAACGAACACCCTTGCCTTTATATGGCTCTGGTGGACGGAACGCACGAATCTCAGCAGCAACTTGACCTAGAACTTGCTTATCAGCGCCTGAAAGGATGATAGTAGTTACATTAGGCGTTTCTGCTTTGATACCTTCTGGTAGATCGTAGTCGATTGGGTGCGAGAAACCTAGGTTAAGGTTAAGCGTGTTGCCTTTAGCAGCAGCACGGTAACCAACACCTTGTAGCTCAAGAGTTTTCTTGAAGCCTTCTGACACACCAACAACCATGTTGTTAACCAGTGAGCGTGTAGTACCGGACAAGGAAAGAGACAGCTTGGAAGCTTCACGAGCTGTGAAGTTCACAGAACCTTCTTCTAGAGCAACACCAACAGTTGGGTGAACGTCTAGTGAAAGCTGGCCGTTTTTACCTTTAACATTGACAGTCTGACCGTCAATCTTAACTTCAACACCTGCAGGTACGATAACAGGGCTTTTTGCAATACGTGACATATTGAAATACCTCTTAGAATACCGTGCAGATTACTTCGCCACCAACGCCAGCACTACGTGCAGCGCGGTCAGCCATTACACCTTTACTTGTAGAGATAATCGCTACACCCAGACCACCAGATACTTTTGGTAGTTCGCTTGCGTTCTTGTAGATACGCAGACCTGGACGACTAACGCGTTTGATCTCTTCAATTACCGGCTTTCCTTCAAAGTATTTAAGCTCAATGTTCAGAACCGGTTTTACGTCGCCTTCTACTGCGTAGTCAACGATGTAACCTTCGTCCTTAAGAACTTTGGCAATTGATACTTTTACTTTGGAAGACGGCATAGATACGGCCTGCTTTTCAGCCATATGACCGTTACGAATACGAGTAAACATATCCGCTAGAGTATCTTGCATGCTCATGCATTTACTTCCTCTTGTGCAGCACAGTGCGGTACCCAAAGGGCCGGACCACTGCGCTTACCGTTATACAAACTGGTGGATTACCAGCTTGCCTTTTTCAAACCTGGAACATCACCGCGCATCGCTGCTTCACGCAGTTTAATACGGCTAATACCGAATTTACGGTATACAGCGTGTGGACGACCAGTAATCTGGCAACGACGCTGCTGACGAGATTTGCTTGAGTCGCGTGGTAGCTTCTGTAGAGCGATCACTGCATCCCAAACTTCGTCTTCAGATGAATTAGGGTTATTGATAATTGCTTTTAGTGCAGCACGCTTCTCAGCATACTGTGCAACAAGCTTCGCACGTTTGTCTTCACGTGCCTTCATTGATTCTTTAGCCATGATGTATGCCTATCACTTACGGAACGGGAAGTTCAGGGCAGCCAATAGAGCACGACCCTCATCATTGTTCTTAGCAGTTGTAGTGAACGTAATGTCCATACCACGCATCTTATCAACCTTATCGAATTCGATTTCAGGGAAGATGATCTGCTCTTTAACACCCATGCTGTAGTTGCCACGACCGTCGAAAGATTTCGGGTTTAGGCCACGGAAGTCACGGATACGTGGGATAGAGATATCTACCAAACGGTCCAAGAATTCCCACATACGCTCGCCACGTAGTGTTACTTTACAGCCGATTGGCCAACCTTCACGAACTTTGAAGCCCGCGATAGATTTACGTGCCAAACATACAACTGGCTTTTGGCCCGCAATTGCAGTCATATCTGCAACAGCGTTCTCAAGCATTTTCTTATCGCCCAACGCTTCACCAACACCCATGTTTAGAGTGATTTTAGTCAAACGTGGAACTGCCATTACGTTAGGGCAGTTCAGCTCATCTTTAAGCTGCTGCTTAACGGAATCGTTATAAAGCGCTTTTAATCTAGACATGATATCTCCCCTTATCCGCCAATTACTTCGCCGGTAGACTTGAAGATACGAGTCTTAGTGCCGTCTTCAAGAACTTTGAAGCCTACACGATCGCCCTTACCAGTCTGCGGGTTGAAGATCGCTACGTTAGAAACTGCAATTGCAGCTTCTTTCTCAACGATGCCACCTGCTTTACCCAACATTGGGTTCGGCTTAGTGTGCTTCTTCACCATGTTGATACCAGAAACGATCAAACGATCGTCCAGAACACGCATGACTGTGCCACGCTTGCCCTTGTCTTTTCCTGCGATGACAATTACTTCATCGTCACGTTTAATTTTGCGCATAATTTACCTATATCGCTTCCTGCTACCCTCTCATGCTCAAAAACGCCAACACCTTCCGGTGTTAGCGTTTTCACATAAACCGAACAGTATATTGTTCGATCTTTATAGCACTTCAGGCGCCAGGGAAATGATTTTCATGAACTTCTCTGAACGAAGTTCACGCGTCACTGGGCCGAAGATACGAGTACCGATTGGAGCGTCGCTCGCATTCAGTAGAACCGCAGAGTTTGTATCAAAGCGGATTACTGAACCGTCTGGACGACGAACACCTTTACGGGTACGTACCACTACGGCGTTAAGAACCTGGCCTTTCTTCACTTTACCGCGAGGAATCGCTTCTTTAACAGTAACTTTAATAATGTCACCTACAGAAGCGTAGCGGCGGTGAGAACCACCAAGGACCTTAATACACTGCACTCGCTTAGCGCCACTGTTGTCAGCTACGTCAAGCATAGATTCAGTTTGAATCATGGTCTTACTCCACAAACATTTTTAGGCCGCCCGCAATGCGGACGGACCGTCTAATGGAGCAAAGGTGCGATAGTTTACACCTTTGCTGCACGCTCTTCAATACGAACCAACGCCCAAGATTTATTCTTAGACAAAGGACGAGTTTCTGCGATGGTAACTAGGTCACCTTGCTGGCACTCATTTTTCTCATCGTGAGCATGCAGTTTAGAAGAGCGCTTCATGAATTTTCCGTAAATCGGATGCTTCTCTTTGCGCTCAACCAGAACTGTGATGGTTTTATCCATCTTGTCGCTAACAACGCGACCAGTAACAGTTCGAGTACGTTTTTCGGCGCTCATACTTAGTTACCTGCCTTTTCGTTGAGTACTGTCTTCACACGAGCGATATCGCGACGAACCTGTCCTAGAAGATGATTCTGAGCAAGCTGACCAGTCGTCTTCTGCATGCGCAGGTTGAACTGCTCTTTTAGAAGACCTAGTAGTTCTTGCTGTAGCTCATCAACGGACTTTTCACGTAGTTCAGTTGCTTTCATTACATCACCGTCCGTTTAACAATGGTTGTTGCAACAGGCAATTTAGCAGCAGCTAGGTTGAACGCTTCAGATGCAAGCTGTTCATCAACTCCGCTCATTTCGAACAGAATCTTACCCGGCTTGATTTGAGCAACCCAGTACTCAACCGCACCCTTACCTTTACCCATACGTACTTCAAGCGGTTTCTTAGAAATTGGCTTGTCTGGGAACACACGGATCCAGATTTTACCACCACGCTTAACGTGACGTGTCATGGTACGACGCGCTGCTTCGATCTGACGTGCAGTGATACGACCACGACCGGTCGCTTTCAGTGCAAATTCACCAAAGCTTACAGTGCTACCGCGCTGTGCTAGACCGCGGTTGCGGCCTTTCATCATTTTGCGGAACTTAAGACGTTTTGGTTGTAGCATCGACGTCTACCTCACTTACCTTTCTTCTTAGGCGCATTCTTTTCAGCACGAACTTGTTCGATGCCACCAAGAACTTCACCCTTGAAGATCCAGACTTTAACGCCGATCACACCGTAAGTAGTGTGCGCTTCATAAGTAGCGTAATCGATATCAGCACGAAGTGTGTGCAATGGCACACGACCTTCACGATACCATTCGCTACGAGCGATTTCGGCACCACCAAGACGACCACCTAGCTGAATCTTGATACCTTTAGCACCAAGACGCATTGCGTTCTGTACCGCACGCTTCATAGCACGACGGAACATAACACGACGCTCAAGCTGGCTTGCAACACCTTGTGCAACAAGACGCGCGTCTAGTTCTGGTTTACGAATTTCTTCGATGTTGATGTGAACTGGAACACCCATCATTTCAGATACAGTGTTACGTAGTTTCTCAACATCTTCGCCTTTCTTACCAATCACGATGCCCGGACGAGCTGTGTGAATAGTAATTTTTGCATTCTGTGCAGGACGCTCGATTTCGATGCGGCTAACAGATGCTTTTTCAAGCTGCTTGTCCAGGTACTCACGCACCTGCAGATCGTTCTGCAGCTTGCTTGCGTATTCGCTCTTGTCTGCGTACCACACAGAAGTGTGATCTTTAACAATACCGAGACGAATACCCGTAGGATGTACTTTCTGACCCATAACGGAATCTCCTAGCAGTCAGCTCAGTCGGCCACTTTTACAGTGATGTGACAGGAGCGCTTCAAAATACGATCAGCGCGACCTTTCGCACGCGGCTTGATGCGTTTCATAGTCATTGCTTCATCAACAAAAACTGTAGAAACACGTAGCTCGTCAATATCAGCACCTTCGTTATGCTCTGCGTTAGCAATAGCAGACTCTAGTACTTTCTTAACAAGCGCCGCACCTTTTTTAGGACTATACGCCAGGATATCCAGAGCTTCACCGACAGATTTACCACGGATCTGGTCAGCAACCAGACGTGCTTTCTGTGCAGAGATGCGGGCGCCTTTGTGCTTAGCGGCAACTTCCATCATCTAACTCCTTATCGCTTGGCTTTCTTGTCTACTACGTGACCACGGTAAGTACGTGTCACAGCAAACTCGCCCAGTTTATGACCAACCATGTCCTCGGAAATAAATACCGGAACATGCTGACGGCCGTTGTGTACTGCAATTGTCAAACCTACGAAATTCGGGAAGATCGTAGAACGACGTGACCAAGTTTTGATTGGACGACGGTCGTTTGCTTCAATTGCAGACTCTACCTTTTTCAACAGGTGAAGGTCGATAAATGGACCTTTCTTCAGTGAACGTGGCACAGCTGTATCCTCTTACTTAGCGTTACGACGGCGTACGATCAACTTATCAGTACGCTTGTTCTTGCGAGTTTTATAACCCTTAGTCGGAACACCCCATGGCGACACTGGGTGACGACCACCGGAAGTACGACCTTCACCACCACCGTGTGGGTGGTCTACTGGGTTCATCGCAACACCACGAACAGTAGGACGAACACCACGCCAGCGCGTAGCACCAGCTTTACCAAGCTGACGCAAGGAGTGCTCACTGTTGCTCACTTCACCCAGAGTTGCACGACATTCAACTAGGACTTTGCGCATTTCGCCAGAACGTAGACGAAGAGTCGCATAAGCACCTTCACGTGCAACCAACTGTGCAGATGTACCCGCAGAACGAGCAATCTGAGCACCTTTACCAGGCTTCAACTCAACACAGTGGATTACAGAACCCACTGGGATGTTGCGTAGAGGCATAGTATTACCAGGCTTGATATCTACAGAATCGCCAGACATGATCTTAGCGCCCGCAGAAACACCTTTAGGTGCAATGATGTAACGACGCTCACCGTCTGCATATACAACTAGTGCGATATGCGCAGAACGGTTAGGATCATATTCCAAACGCTCAACTGTCGCTGGAATACCGTCTTTGTTACGACGGAAATCGATGATACGGTACTGCTGTTTGTGACCACCGCCAATATGACGAGTAGTGATGCGACCGTGGTGGTTACGACCACCGCTCTTGCTCTTTTTCTCAACAAGAGCTGCATGAGGCTTACCTTTATGCAGTTCAGTGTTAGTCACTTTAACTACATGACGGCGTCCAGCAGAGGTCGGCTTAGTTTTAGTCACTGCCATTTTATATACCCTCTATTACTCGCCACCAAGGAAATCAATCTCAGAGCCGTCAGCTAGAGAAACGTATGCTTTACGCACATCGCTACGCTTGCCGAAACCACGCATAGTACGCTTGGTTTTGCCCTTAGCATTAAGAACGTTCACGCCTTTAACTTTAACGTTGAACAGCTCTTCAACTGCTTGCTTGATTTCTGGTTTAGTAGCGTCTTTAGCCACACGGAATACTACTTGCTGAGAACCATCAGCTACGATAGTAGCTTTCTCGGAGATGTGCGGACCCAGCAGCACTTGATAAATGCGTTCCTGTTTCATGCCAGCTTCTCCTCGATTTTCTTCAGAGCAGCAACAGTAACTAGTACTTTATCAAAGCCAACCAGAGAAACCGGGTCAACGCCAGCAGCATCACGTACATCAACGTGTGGTACGTTACGTGCAGCTAGGTACAAGTTCTGCTCTACATCTTCAGTAATCAGCAGTGCGTTAGTCAGCTCAAGCTCGTTCAGCTTAGCCACAAACTGTTTTGTCTTTGGAGATTCCAAAGCGAAATCTTCAACAACAACCAGACGTTCTTGACGTACAAGCTCAGAGAAGATGCAACGCATTGCTGCGCGGTACATTTTCTTGTTTACTTTCTGAGCGTAGTCACGCGGCTGAGCCGCGAAGGTAACACCACCGGCACGCCAGATTGGAGAACGGCTAGTTCCCGCACGTGCACGACCTGTACCTTTTTGACGCCATGGCTTAGCACCACCGCCAGAAACCGCAGAACGGTTTTTCTGAGCTTTAGTGCCTTGACGACCGCCAGCCAAGTAAGCTGTAACTACTTGGTGAACTAGCGTTTCGTTGAATTCTTTACCAAAAGCCAGGTCGGAAACTTCAACCGAACCATTAGCTCCAGCTAAATTCAGATTCATTTCAAACCCCCTTAGGCGCCAGCTTTAACAGCTGGTTTAACGATTACGTCACCGCCAGTTGCGCCTGGAACAGCACCTTTGATCAACAACAGGTTGCGTTCAGCGTCTACGCGAACAACTTCTAGGGTCTGCACAGTAACCTGAGCATTACCCATTTGACCTGCCATCTTCTTGCCTTTCCAAACACGACCAGGAGTCTGACATTGACCAATAGAACCCGGAGCACGGTGAGAAAGAGAGTTACCGTGTGTCGCGTCCTGCATGGAGAAGTTCCAGCGCTTAACGCCACCCTGGAAACCTTTACCTTTAGACTGACCTGTTACGTCAACTTTCTGACCAGCTTCGAAGCGCGCAACTGTTAGCTCGTCGCCAACGTTGACTTCGTCGCCACCTGACAGGCGGAACTCCCACAAACCACGACCAGCTTCAACACCAGCTTTAGCAAAGTTACCAGCTTCTGGCTTAGAAAGGCGGTTAGCCTTCTTAGCACCAGTAGTAACCTGCACTGCTTGGTAGCCGTCGGTTTCTTCTGTTTTCACAGCAGTAACACGGTTCGGTTCCACTTCGATGACGGTGACTGGCACGGATACGCCGTCTTCAGTGAAGACGCGAGTCATACCCGCTTTACGTCCGATAAGACCTACAGACATTTTCTTTTAAAACCTCTTGCCAGTTGTGTACGGGGCTGTTACCCACTACGGCTGCCCTTTCCAGAGCATTCCACACTAAATAAGCGCTTCATTAATTAAAATTAACTCTGCGCAGTTGCCTTTTAGCCGAGGCTGATCTGCACTTCAACACCCGCAGCAAGATCTAGCTTCATCAATGCGTCAACTGTTTTTTCAGTTGGCTCAACGATGTCTAGAACACGCTTATGTGTACGGATTTCATACTGATCACGCGCATCTTTGTTTACGTGAGGTGAAATCAGAACAGTGTAGCGTTCTTTGCGAGTAGGAAGTGGGATCGGACCTCGTACTTGAGCGCCTGTTCTCTTTGCAGTATCTACGATTTCCTGCGCAGAAGAGTCGATCAAGCGATGATCAAAGGCTTTCAGACGAATACGAATTTTCTGATTCTGCATTTCGATCACACATTTCCAAAAAATAATTTTACGGCATACGCCGACCTCCCCCTACTATGAGGGGGACGCAAATTCTACTTATGTCACTTGCGAAGGTCAACAGTAAGCAGGATTAATTTGTACAATTAACAAACAATCTATACTTACACCCCCGAACAAGCTTATAAGTAGGCACAAAAAAGCCCTCACAGGGAGGGCTTTTTCAAATCAAAGAGTATTAATTACTCAACGATTTTAGATACAACACCAGCACCTACAGTACGGCCACCTTCACGAATCGCGAAACGTAGACCTTCTTCCATTGCTACTGGGTTGATTAGTGTAACGTCCATCTTAACGTTATCACCAGGCATTACCATTTCTACACCCTCTGGAAGCTCACATGCACCAGTGATGTCAGTTGTACGGAAGTAGAACTGTGGACGGTAACCTTTGAAGAATGGAGTGTGACGACCGCCTTCTTCTTTGGATAGTACGTATACTTCACCCTCGAAACGAGTGTGAGGAGTGATAGAACCTGGAGCTGCTAGTACTTGACCACGCTCAACTTCTTCACGCTTAGTACCACGTAGTAGAACACCAACGTTCTCACCAGCACGGCCTTCGTCAAGAAGCTTACGGAACATCTCAACACCAGTACAAGTAGTAGTCGTAGTTTCTTTGATACCTACGATTTCAACTTCTTCACCAACCTTGATGATACCACGCTCAACACGACCAGTTACTACAGTACCACGACCCTGGATAGAGAATACGTCCTCGATTGGCATGATGAATGCACCGTCGATAGCACGCTCTGGCTCTGGGATGTAAGAATCTAGAGTTTCTAGAAGAGTCTTAACAGCAGTAGTACCTAGCTCGTTGTCGTCCTGGCCGTTTAGAGCCATTAGAGCAGAACCTGGAACGATTGGAGTGTCGTCACCTGGGAATTCGTACTGGTCTAGAAGCTCACGAAGCTCCATTTCAACCAATTCTAGCATCTCAGCGTATTCTTCAGAGTCAGCACCACCACAGTCTTCTGCAAGTAGGTCTGCTTTGTTTAGGAATACTACGATGTAAGGTACACCAACCTGACGAGACAGTAGGATGTGCTCACGAGTCTGTGGCATTGGACCATCAGTCGCACCACATACTAGGATAGCGCCGTCCATCTGTGCAGCACCAGTGATCATGTTCTTAACGTAGTCAGCGTGACCTGGGCAGTCAACGTGCGCGTAGTGACGCTCTGGAGTGTCATACTCTACGTGAGAAGTCGCGATTGTGATACCACGCTCACGCTCTTCTGGAGCGTTATCGATGTTAGCGAAATCTACCGCTTCACCACCGAAAACTTCAGCAGCTACACGTGTTAGAGCAGCAGTTAGCGTTGTTTTACCGTGGTCAACGTGGCCGATTGTACCAACGTTTACGTGCGGTTTCGTGCGTTCAAATTGTTCTTTAGCCACTTTTCATTACCTCAAAGTAATTAGGCGAATAAAAATATTAGTTCTGATTGATTACAGCGTCAGCGACATTTTGTGGCGCTTCAGCGTAGTCGAGAAACTCCATCGAGTAAGTCGCACGACCCTGCGTCGCAGAGCGTAGGTCGGTTGCATAACCGAACATCTCACCCAGCGGAACATGAGCGTTGATAATCTTACCCGAAGAACTGTCTTCCATCCCCTGCACAAGACCACGACGACGGTTCAGGTCACCCATCACGTCACCCATGTAATCTTCTGGGGTTACAACTTCAACTTTCATCATTGGCTCTAACAAGCACGCATTTGCTTCTTGTGCGAACTTTTTAAGCGCCTGTGATGCAGCGATTTTAAACGCCATTTCGTTGGAGTCAACATCATGGAAGGACCCATCGTACAAACGTGCTTTAAGGCCGATTAACGGATAGCCAGCAATGACACCGTTATGCATCTGTTCCTCAATACCTTTTTGTACAGCTGGGATGTATTCCTTAGGAATAGCACCACCGACAATCTCGTTGATAAACTCTAGACCCTCTTCATCAGAAGGGCTAAATTCAACGACAACATGACCATATTGACCACGACCACCTGACTGACGTACAAACTTGTGGTTTGCGTCAACAGACTGACGGATCTTCTCACGGTAGGCTACCTGTGGTTTACCGATATTGGCTTCAACCTTAAATTCACGCTTCATACGATCCACGAGAATATCAAGGTGCAATTCACCCATACCGGAAATAATTGTCTGACCCGTCTCCTGATCTGTTTCAACTTGGAAAGATGGATCTTCTTGCGCAAGCTTACCTAGCGCAATACCCATTTTCTCTTGATCAGCTTGAGACTTAGGCTCAACCGCTACAGAGATAACTGGTGCAGGGAATTCCATACGCTCAAGGACAATCTTGTTGTCACCATCACATAAAGTATCACCCGTAGTTACATCCTTCATACCGATTAGAGCTGCGATGTCGCCTGCGCGAACCTCTTTAATCTCATCACGGTTGTTAGAATGCATCTGCACCATACGACCAACACGCTCTTTTTTACCCTTAACAGAGTTAAAGACCGCATCACCCGACTTAAGAACACCCGAGTACACACGTACGAACGTAAGCGTACCTACAAATGGGTCTGTAGCAATTTTAAATGCAAGAGCAGAGAACGGCGCGTCATCATCAGCCTCACGCTGTGCAACAGTTTCCTGTTCATCATCTAGCGTACCTTCGATCGATTTAACCTCGATCGGAGATGGCATGTATTCGATAACCGCATCCAAAACAGCTTGAACACCTTTGTTCTTAAACGCAGAACCAGCCTGCATAAGAACAATATCGTTATCCAAGGTACGAGCACGAAGCCCCTGTTTAATCTCTTCCTCTGATAGATCACCTTCTTCAAGGTATTTTTCCATCAGCTCTTCTGATGCTTCAGCAGCAGCTTCAACCAGCTCTTCGCGAAGCTCATCAGCTTTATCTTGCAAATCAGCTGGAATATCTTCCAGCTCGTAGGTCATACCCTGATCCACTTCATTCCACATAATGGCTTTCATGCGAACCAGATCGACAACACCAACAAAATCTTCTTCTGCGCCAATCGGGAAATTGATTGGTACAGCATTAGCGCCAAGACGATCTTTTAACTGATCTACAACCATGAAGAAATCCGCACCAAGGCGATCCATCTTATTGACGAATACCATGCGCGGAACTTCATATTTGTTAGCTTGACGCCAAACCGTTTCTGTCTGAGGCTGGACACCGGAAGATGCACATAACACAACAACTGCACCATCAAGCACACGCAGTGAGCGCTCTACTTCGATGGTGAAGTCAACGTGCCCAGGAGTATCGATGATATTGATACGATGATCATCGAACTGCTGGTTCATACCCTTCCAAAAGCAAGTTGTTGCAGCAGAAGTAATTGTAATACCACGCTCCTGCTCTTGCTCCATCCAGTCCATTGTCGCAGCGCCATCATGCACTTCACCGATCTTATGAGAAAGACCGGTGTAGAACAGGACACGCTCAGTTGTAGTCGTTTTACCGGCATCTACATGCGCACAAATTCCGATGTTACGGTAACGTGCGATAGGAGTTTTACGAGCCACGACTTAATCCTCAGTATCTTAGAAGCGGTAGTGAGCGAATGCTTTGTTCGCTTCAGCCATACGGTGCACGTCTTCACGCTTCTTAACTGCAGCACCACGGCCTTCAGCAGCGTCCATCAACTCGCCTGCTAGACGCAGAGCCATTGACTTCTCACCACGACCACGTGCAGAGTCTACAGCCCAACGCATAGCTAGAGCCATACGACGAGCAGGACGTACTTCAACTGGTACTTGGTATGTAGCACCACCAACACGGCGGGATTTAACTTCAACCGCTGGCTGGATAGCTTCTAGAGCTTTTTCGAATAGCTCGATTGGATCTTGTTCAGAACGCTCTTCGATTTTATCTAGAGCACCGTAAACGATCTTCTCAGCTACAGACTTCTTACCGTGAACCATTACATGGTTGATAAACTTAGCAAGAACTGTGCTTCCGAATTTAGGATCCGGTAAAATTTCGCGCTTTGCAGCGACGCGTCTTCTAGGCATTGATAAGCCCTCAATAAATTAAAAGGTCTTCAGGTATTCCAAGCAATTGATGCTAGGCCTTACTCTTACCGTGTATTCAACACAGTGTTTAGGTAACTAAAGCACTATGTTGGGACGACGATTAAGACTTAGGACGCTTAGCACCGTACTTAGAACGGCCTTGCTTACGCTCATTAACACCTGAGCAATCTAGTGCGCCACGAACTGTGTGATAGCGAACACCAGGAAGGTCCTTAACACGACCACCACGAATTAGAACAACGCTGTGCTCCTGCAAGTTGTGACCTTCACCACCAATGTAGGAAGCAACTTCGAAGCCGTTGGTCAAACGAACACGACATACTTTACGTAGTGCTGAGTTCGGTTTTTTCGGAGTAGTGGTGTATACACGGGTACAAACGCCACGACGCTGAGGACAAGCCTGCAATGCACGAACATCGCTTGGCTGAACTTTGCGTTTACGTGGTTTACGTACCAGCTGGTTAATCGTTGCCATTAAGCAAACTCCACGTTTTGATTTAACACCATAAAAAAAATTGGATTTACACAATCCAATCACAAAGGGGCCGGAATTTTAATCAATTCCGGCCCTAAACGTCAAATACTGGATACTATTTATTCAATATTTTCGAATAAATTGTTATTCAGCATCTGGCATTGAAGCATTTAGCGCTTCTGTCAGTGCCTGCTGAACTTCTTCAGCACTTACTGTCACGGACTCACCTTCAGCAGGTTGAGCACGTTTGCGCTTACGCTCTTCATGGTAAGCAAGACCTGAACCCGCTGGGATCAGACGACCTACTACCACGTTTTCTTTCAGGCCGCGCAGGAAGTCCTGCTTGCCTGTTACCGCACCCTCCGTTAGAACTCGAGTTGTTTCCTGGAAGGATGCTGCTGAGATGAAGGACTCAGTAGCCAAAGATGCTTTAGTGATACCCAATAGTACGCGATCGTACTTAGCTGGGATCTTACCAGCAGCTTCTAGCTCTTCGTTCTCTGCCAATACAGCTTGGTATTCAACCTGATCACCTGGGATGAATGTAGAATCACCCGCAGATACAATCTCAACTTTACGCAGCATCTGACGAACAATTACCTCGATGTGCTTATCGTTGATGCCTACACCCTGTAGACGGTATACGTCCTGGATTTCACCAGTGATGTATTTCGCCAGCTCTTCTACACCTAGTACGCGTAGAATGTCATGTGGGTTAGACGGACCATCAGAAACAACCTCACCCTTCTCTACATGTTCACCTTCGAACACGTTCAGGTTACGCCATTTCTGGATCATTGTTTCATGTGGCTCTGCATCACTAGGAGAGATCACAAGACGTTTCTTGCCTTTAGTCTCTTTACCGAAGCCGATTAGACCAGAAACTTCTGCAAGAATCGCAGACTCTTTCGGTTTACGTGCTTCGAATAGATCCGCAACTCGCGGCAGACCACCGGTGATATCCTTGTTCACAGTACCTTCTTGAGGAATACGTGCAAGAACGTCACCTACTTGTACTTCAGCGCCATCGCTAAGGTTCATGATCGCTTTAGCTGGTAGTAGATACTGCGCTGCAGAATCTGTACCTGGATGCATTACTTCATTACCTTTCGCATCCAATAGCTTGATCATAGGACGGATATCTTTACCTGCTGCTGGACGATCTTTAACGTCCAATACCTCAGTTGTAGATAGACCTGTTAGCTCATCAGTCTGGCTCTTAACGGTAATACCGTCTTCCATGCCTGAAAGCTCAACCTTACCCGCCACCTCAGAGATGATTGGGTGAGTATGTGGATCCCAGTTAGCTACGATGTCGCCTGCTTCAACAGAGCTACCGTCTTTAACTTTGATCACAGAACCGTATGGAAGCTTGTAACGCTCACGCTCACGACCGTGCTCATCAGTTACACCCAGCTCACCAGAACGAGAAGTTGCAACCAACGCACCATCTGGACGCTCTACAAACTTAAGGTTGTGAAGACGAATTTCACCGCCGTTCTTAACCTGAATGCTGTCTACAGCAGCTGCTCGTGATGCAGCACCACCG
Source organism: Neptuniibacter sp. QD37_11 (assembly GCF_047778105.1). Taxonomy (NCBI): domain Bacteria; kingdom Pseudomonadati; phylum Pseudomonadota; class Gammaproteobacteria; order Oceanospirillales; family Oceanospirillaceae; genus Neptuniibacter; species Neptuniibacter sp. QD37_11. Next base: position 3,327,154 of record NZ_CP180552.1, read on the forward strand.
ATGTGGAACGTACGCATCGTTAGCTGTGTACCTGGCTCACCGATTGACTGAGCAGCGATAACACCCACTGCTTCACCTGGGTTAACCAAGTGACCGCGACCAAGATCACGACCGTAACATTTAGCACAGATACCGTGACGTGTACGACATGTGATCGCACTGCGCACGATAATCTCATCGATAGAAGAGTACTTCTCATCGTTTTCTAGACGATGTTTCCATGCTTCATCGATTAGCGTACCCGCTTCGATTAGAACCTCTACACCCTGTGGATCTAGAACATCAACAGCCACTGTACGACCTAGTACACGATCACCCAGCGCAACTACTACGTCACCACCTTCGATCAGAGGTACCATGCTCAGACCTTCTTCAGTACCACAATCATGCTCTGTGATAACTACGTCTTGAGCTACGTCTACTAGACGACGCGTTAGGTAACCGGAGTTCGCTGTCTTCAATGCCGTATCGGCTAGACCCTTACGAGCACCGTGGGTCGAGATAAAGTACTGAAGTACGTTTAGACCTTCACGGAAGTTCGCAGTGATCGGTGTTTCGATGATAGAGCCATCCGGCTTAGCCATCAGACCACGCATACCCGCCAACTGACGAATCTGTGCAGCACTACCACGGGCACCGGAGTCGGCCATCATGTATACAGAGTTAAAAGATTCCTGCTCGGACTCTTCGCCATCTTTTGTAACAACCGGCTCAGTCTTCAAGTTATCCATCATCTTCTTAGCCAACAATTCGTTAGCACGAGACCAGATATCGATAACTTTGTTGTATTTCTCACCCTGAGTTACCAAACCATCAGCGAACTGACGTTCGATATCCATTACCTCAGCTTCTGCTTCATCGATAATAGTTGTTTTCTCAGCTGGAATTTCGAAGTCGTTAACACCGATAGAAACACCAGACATAGTTGCCTGACGGAAGCCCATGTACATCAGTTGGTCAGCAAAGATTACTGTATCTTTCAGACCACAGCGACGGTAAGCTTCGTTAAGAAGGCGAGAGATCGCTTTCTTCTTCATTGGCTGGTTAACAAGCTCGTAAGGTAGACCTGCTGGAACGATTGCGAACAACAACGCACGACCGGCCGTTGTTTCTTTCATTTCAGTAATCGTTTCTAGGTTACCTTCGATGTCACGAATGCTTTCTGTAACACGTACTTTGATCTTTGCTTGTAGATCAAGTTCACCGGCACCTTGCGCTCGAGCGATCTCTTCGATGTCAGCAAATACCATGCCTTCACCTTTCGCGTTCACTCGATCACGAGTCATGTAGTAAAGACCCAATACAACGTCCTGAGAAGGTACGATGATCGGCTCACCATTGGCAGGTGATAGTACGTTGTTTGTAGACATCATCAACGCACGCGCTTCCAACTGAGCTTCAATAGTCAGTGGAACGTGTACAGCCATCTGGTCACCGTCGAAGTCGGCGTTGTATGCCGCACAAACTAGTGGGTGTAGCTGAATAGCTTTACCTTCGATCAGTACCGGCTCGAATGCCTGGATACCAAGACGGTGAAGTGTTGGAGCACGGTTAAGTAGTACAGGGTGCTCACGGATTACTTCGTCTAGGATATCCCATACTAGTGCTTCTTCGCGCTCAACCATCTTCTTAGCCGCTTTAATTGTAGTCGCATGACCACGAAGCTCTAGCTTGGAGAAGATGAATGGCTTAAATAGCTCAAGTGCCATCTTCTTAGGAAGACCACACTGGTGTAGACGTAGGTATGGACCTACCACGATTACAGAACGGCCAGAGTAGTCAACACGCTTACCTAGAAGGTTTTGACGGAAACGACCCTGCTTACCTTTGATCATATCGGCCAAAGATTTCAGAGGGCGCTTGTTAGAGCCAGTAATCGCACGACCGCGACGGCCGTTATCTAGCAATGCATCAACAGATTCCTGCAACATACGTTTTTCGTTACGTACGATGATATCTGGAGCATTAAGGTCAAGTAGACGCTTAAGACGGTTGTTACGGTTGATAACACGACGGTAAAGATCGTTAAGATCAGATGTCGCGAAACGACCACCATCTAGTGGTACTAGCGGACGAAGATCTGGTGGAAGTACTGGTAGTACTTCAAGAATCATCCACTCAGGCTTGTTGCCTGACTTGTAGAAAGCTTCTAGTAGCTTAAGACGCTTAGAAAGCTTCTTGATCTTAGTTTCAGAGTTAGTCTGCGGTAGTTCTTCACGCAGTTGATTAACTTCTTCTTCAAGCTCAATAGAAGACAATAGTTCTTTAACAGCTTCTGCACCCATACGTGCGTCGAAGTCATCACCGAACTCTTCTAGCGCTTCAAAGTACTGCTCATCGTTCAGTAGCTGACCGCGCTCAAGCGTAGTCATGCCTGGATCGATTACTACGAAAGATTCGAAGTAAAGAACACGTTCGATATCACGTAGCGTCATATCCAGCATCAAACCGATACGGGATGGCAGAGACTTAAGGAACCAAATGTGCGCTACAGGAGAAGCAAGTTCGATGTGTGCCATACGCTCACGACGAACTTTAGCTAGCGTTACTTCAACGCCACACTTCTCACAGATAACACCACGGTGTTTCATGCGCTTATATTTACCGCACAAGCACTCGTAGTCTTTTACTGGACCAAAGATTTTGGCACAGAATAGACCTTCACGTTCTGGCTTGAACGTACGGTAGTTAATAGTTTCCGGCTTTTTAACTTCACCGTACGACCATGAACGGATCATTTCCGGAGAGGCCAGAGTGATCTTGATAGAGTCGAACTCTTCAGATTGGCCCTGTGTTTTCAGCAGATTCAGCAGATCTTTCATTCTTTCAAGCTCCTAACGGAGTTCTTGCTTGAGGCCGCCCGAAGGCGACCCCCGCCTGGTATACAGTTTTGTGCTTATTCGGATTCGAGCTCGATGTCGATACCCAGAGAACGGATCTCTTTAATAAGTACGTTGAAGGATTCCGGCATACCCGGCTCCATACGGTGATCGCCGTCGACGATGTTCTTATACATCTTCGTACGACCATTCACGTCATCGGACTTAACTGTAAGCATCTCTTGTAGAGTATAAGCAGCACCGTATGCTTCTAGTGCCCATACCTCCATCTCACCGAAACGCTGACCACCGAACTGCGCCTTACCACCCAGCGGCTGCTGCGTAACAAGACTATAAGAACCAGTAGAACGAGCGTGCATTTTGTCGTCTACCAAGTGGTTCAGTTTCAGCATGTACATGTAACCAACAGTTACAGGACGGTCAAACTTGTTGCCGGTACGGCCGTCAAACAACGTTGACTGACCTGTATCGCTCAAACCTGCAAGACGAAGTAGAGATTTCAATTCAACCTCTTTCGCACCGTCAAAGGCAGGTGTAGCTAGAGGTACACCACCACATAGGTTCTTAGCTAGCTCTAGAATCTCATCATCAGAGAAGCTATCTAGATCTTCTGTGCGGCTGTTCATGCCAGCACCCAGATCTGCATTATAGATCTGATCTAGGAAGCTACGGATCTCAGTTACTGTTTCAGTGCGCTCGCGCTCCTGATCCAGCATCTCATTGATACGACGACCTAAGCCTTTCGCAGCCATACCCATGTGCGTCTCTAGGATCTGACCTACGTTCATACGAGACGGTACACCCAGTGGGTTCAGTACGATATCTACTGGCTCACCGTTCTCATCGTAAGGCATGTCTTCTACAGGCATGATTACAGAGATAACACCCTTGTTACCGTGACGACCCGCCATCTTGTCACCAGGCTGTACGCGACGCTTAGTAGCAACGTAAACCTTAACAATCTTAAGGACGCCAGGTGCAAGATCATCACCTGTCTGCAGCTTGCTCTTCTTATCTTCGAAACGCTTGTCTAAAGATTCTTTACGATCTTCAAGCTGTTTCTGAGCTAGCTCTAGCTGTTCAACTGCATTTTCATCAGAAATGCGGATGTTGAACCAATCAGATTTAGACAATCCAGCCAGGAATTCAGCTGTGATCTCTTCGCCTTTCTTCAGGCCTGCACCACCGTCAGCTTTCAAGCCAACTAGTACACGACCTAGACGTTCGAACGTTGCCTGCTCAACGATGCGAAGCTCTTCGTTTAGATCCTTACGGATTGCGTCAAGCTCCGCCTTCTCGATAGATAGCGCACGCTCATCTTTCTGAACGCCATCACGTGTGAATACTTGTACGTCGATTACTTTACCAACAGTACCTGTTTTAACACGTAGAGATGTATCTTTAACGTCAGAAGCTTTCTCACCGAAGATCGCACGTAGCAGCTTCTCTTCTGGCGTTAGCTGGCTTTCACCTTTAGGCGTTACTTTACCTACAAGGATGTCACCTGGGCCTACTTCAGCACCGATGTGAACAATACCTGCTTCATCAAGCTTCGCCAGTGCAGACTCACCAACGTTTGGAATATCTGATGTAATCTCTTCAGAACCCAATTTCGTATCACGCGCCACACAGGTTAGTTCCTGAATGTGGATAGTTGTGAAACGATCTTCCTGAACTACACGCTCAGAGATTAGGATGGAGTCCTCGAAGTTGTAACCATTCCAAGGCATGAAGGCGATACGCATGTTCTGACCAAGTGCTAGCTCACCCATATCAACGGATGGACCATCAGCCATAACATCGCCAACTTTTACAGTATCACCAGGATTAACGATAGAGCGCTGGTTGATACATGTATTTTGGTTGGAACGTGTGTATTTAGTCAGGTTGTAGATATCTACACCTGCATCACCCGCTGTAACTTCGTCGTCGTTTACACGAACCACGATGCGGCTCGCATCTACAGACTCAATCAGACCACCGCGACGTGCCACAACACATACACCGGAGTCTTGAGCTACGTTACGCTCGATACCAGTACCTACTAGCGGCTTATCAGCACGTAGTGTTGGTACAGCCTGACGCTGCATGTTCGATCCCATCAATGCACGGTTCGCATCATCGTGCTCTAGGAATGGAATCAAGGATGCCGCAACAGATACAACCTGACGTGGAGATACGTCCATGTACTGGACTTTGTCAGGAGACATTACTGTTGTTTCGTTTAGGTGACGAACTGTTACAAGCTCATCCAATAGACGACCTTCGTCATCCATTGTTGCAGACGCCTGTGCGATTACGAATGTATTCTCTTCAATCGCAGATAGGTAATCTAACTCATCTGTTACTTTGCCATCTACTACACGACGGTAAGGAGTCTCTAGGAAACCATAGTCATTTGTACGAGCAAATGTTGCCAAAGAGTTGATCAAACCGATGTTTGGACCTTCCGGCGTTTCGATTGGACATACACGACCGTAGTGAGTTGGGTGTACGTCACGTACCTCGAAGCCCGCACGCTCACGTGTTAGACCACCTGGACCTAATGCAGAAACACGACGCTTGTGAGTTACTTCTGAAAGAGGGTTGTTCTGATCCATAAACTGAGACAGCTGAGATGAACCGAAGAACTCTTTAATTGCAGCCGCAACAGGTTTAGCGTTGATCAAATCCTGAGGCATCAGGTTATCAGATTCCGCCATGCTTAGACGTTCACGAACAGCACGCTCAACACGAACCAGACCTACACGGAACTGGTTTTCTGCCATTTCACCAACAGAACGGATACGACGGTTACCCAAGTGATCGATATCATCCACGGTACCTTTACCGTTACGGATATCAATCAAGGTCTTCATAACCTCAAGAATATCTTCTTTATCTAGTACGCCAGAACCAGTAACTTCTTCGCGACCTAGACGGCGGTTGAACTTCATGCGACCAACAGCAGAAAGATCGTAACGCTCTTCAGTGAAGAAAAGGTTTTCGAACAATGCTTCAGCAGATTCTTTTGTTGGTGGCTCACCAGGACGCATCATACGGTAGATTTCTACCAATGCTTCTAACTGGTTACGCGTAGGATCGTTACGTAGCGTATCAGAGATGAATGGACCACAATCTAGGTCATTCGTGTACAGAGTTTCGAACTCAGTGATATTTGCAGCACGAAGCTGTTCAACCAGTTCTTCTGTAATCTCAGCGTTACAACCACAGATCAGTTCACCTGTAGATGGGTCGATAACATCTTTAGCAATTGCCTTGCCAGCCAAGTACTCCATTGGTACTTCAAGCTGTTCCATGTTGGCTTTTGCCATCTGACGGATGTGACGAGGCGTGATACGACGACCCGCTTCAACAATCACATTACCTTCAGGATCTTTCACTTCAAAAGACAGTGTTTCACCACGTAGACGATCAGCAACCAACTTCATGTTGATTGTTTCAGACGTCAGGTTCCAAGACGTGTTATCGAAGAAGATATCTAGGATCTCTTCAGCCTGGTAACCCAAAGCGCGCAACAAGATAGTTGCAGGCAGCTTACGACGACGGTCAATACGTACGAATAGGCTATCTTTTGGATCAAATTCAAAGTCTAACCAAGAACCACGGTAAGGAATCACTCGCGCAGAGTAAAGTAGCTTACCAGAAGAGTGTGTTTTACCTTTATCGTGATCAAAGAACACACCTGGTGAACGGTGTAGCTGAGATACGATTACACGCTCAGTACCGTTAACTACGAAAGTTCCGTTTTCAGTCATCAAAGGCATTTCGCCCATATAGACTTCTTGTTCCTTGATGTCTTTTACGGCTTTGTTGCTGGATTCACGGTCATAAATAACCAGACGAACTTTCACACGCAGAGGTGCTGCGTATGTAATACCGCGTATTTGACACTCTTTTACGTCAAATACAGGCTCACCCAGACGGTAGCCAACATATTCTAGAGATGCATTTCCAGAATAGGACACGATCGGGAAGACGGAGTTAAATGCTGCATGCAGACCAGCATCTAAACGATCTGCTGCTTCAACCCCTGTCTGCAAAAACTTTTTATAGGAGTCAAGCTGAATTGCCAGCAAGTAAGGCACATCCATTACTTGCGGTAATTTACCGAAGTCCTTACGGATGCGTTTCTTTTCAGTGTATGAATAAGCCATCAGTGTTCCCCAGCAAGTGCACCAATTTATAAGCAGGCCGAAAACCCGTTTCGGACTGTGTTACCGCTATTTATTTGCTGTCTATAAATAACGGAAAAAGGCCGGTGGCATATAGCCACCAGCCGTCAGCACTTCGAACAGAAATCTGTTCGGATTAGCATGAAGTTATTACTTAACTTCAACAGAAGCGCCAGCTTCTTCCAGTGCTTTCTGAAGTTCTTCAGCTTCTTCTTTGCTAACGCCTTCTTTAACAGCAGCTGGAGCGCCGTCAACGATGCCTTTAGCTTCTTTCAGGCCAAGACCTGTAGCGCCACGTACTGCTTTGATTACGTTAACTTTCTTATCGCCAGCAGCAGTTAGGATAACGTCAAATTCAGTTTTCTCTTCAGCAGCCGCACCAGCATCGCCAGCAGGACCAGCAGCTACAGCAGCAGCTGCAGTTACACCGAATTTTTCTTCCATTGCTTCGATAAGAGCAACAACGTCCTTAACAGACATTTCAGCAATTGCGTTTAGGATATCTTCGTTAGTCAGAGACATTTTCTATATTCCTGATATTTGTAAGCCCGAAGGCTCATTAAAACTTGTATAAATAAAGGTGCGTATAAACTTACGCAGCTTCTTCTTTCTGGTCGCGAACTGCTGCAATAGTACGGCATAGTTTGCCGGCTGCAGCTTCTTTCATGCAAGCCATCAGCTTCGCAATTGCTTCGTCGTAAGTTGGCAAGCTTGCTAGCATAGCCACGTCTACAACTTCACCTTCGAATGCTGCTGCTTTCAGTTCAAAGTTCTCATTGTCTTTCGCAAAGTTCTTCAGGATACGAGCGCCAGCGCCCGGGTGTTCCTGAGAGAAAGCAATGATACTTGGACCTTTGAAAGTGTCCTGTAGGCATGCATAGTCAGTGCCTTCAACTGCGCGTTTAGCAAGCGTGTTACGTACAACTTTAAGCCATACGCCGTTTTCACGAGCTTCTTTACGCAGTGCAGTCATATCGCCTACTTCAACGCCGCGGGAATCCGCAACAACAGCAGACAGAGCACTAGATGCAGCTTCCTGGACTTCAGCGACGATCGCTTTTTTATCTTCGAGTCCTAATGCCACGATTTACTCCTGGAGTAGTCTTTCGACTTATTACCAACCGCCTCATTACTGAGGCTTTCCGAGTACGGTGGTTTGATTCAAATACAGAATCTCACCGTCTGCGCAGGCTGGTTTAGCCCATTAAGATAAGGAAACCCCTATCACCTGCGGTCTTTGACGGCCTTCATCTCTGTGTAACAGGTACAGAAGACCCTCAAAAAACCTTTCATGTTGATTAAACTTCTAGAGAAGCCTGATCAACTAGCAAACCTGGACCCATAGTAGTCGACAGGGTTACTTTCTTAAGATACACGCCTTTAGCAGAAGCCGGCTTCAGCTTCTTAAGGTCAGCAACAAGTGCTTCGATGTTCTGCTTGATAGCAGCCGCTTCGAAGTCAGCTTTACCAACACCTGCGTGGATGATGCCGTTCTTGTCAGTACGGAAACGAACCTGACCAGCTTTAGCATTGTTTACAGCTGTAACAACATCTGGAGTTACTGTGCCAACTTTAGGGTTAGGCATTAGACCACGCGGACCTAGAACCTGACCAAGCTGACCAACAACGCGCATCGCGTCTGGAGTTGCGATAACAACACCAAAGTCCAGATCACCACCTTTCATCTGCTCTGCTAGGTCTTCGAAACCAACAACATCAGCACCTGCAGCTTTTGCTTTCTCAGCGTTTTCGCCTTGAGCAAATACAGCTACACGAACATCGTTACCAGTACCGTTTGGCAGCACAGTAGAACCACGAACAACCTGATCAGATTTACGTGGATCAACACCAAGGTTTACAGCAACATCAACAGTTTCTTTGAACTTAACAGTAGAAAGTTCAGATAGTAGAGAAACTGCATCTTCAATAGAGTAAGCTTTACCCGCTTCAACTTTCTCAGCGATTAGCTTCTGACGCTTAGTCAACTTAGCCATTACTCATCACCCTCCGGAATCAGACCCATGCTACGCGCAGTACCTGCGATAGTACGTACAGCTGCATCCATATCTGCAGCAGTTAGGTCAGGCATTTTAACAGTTGCGATCTCTTCCATCTGAGCGCGAGTAACGTTACCCACTTTCTCAGTATTTGGACGACCAGAACCGCTCTTAAGACCTGCAGCTTTCTTAAGAAGAACTGCTGCTGGAGGTGTTTTAGTGATGAAAGTAAAGCTACGATCAGCATAAACAGTAATTACAACAGGAACTGGCAAGCCGTTTTCCATGCTCTGAGTTTGAGCATTGAACGCTTTACAGAATTCCATGATGTTAACACCATGCTGACCTAGCGCAGGACCTACTGGTGGTGACGGGTTAGCGCCGCCGGCAGGAACTTGCAGCTTGATATAAGCTTCAATCTTCTTAGCCATTTTTATTTAACTCCTAGTGGGTTCAAACGCCTTACAGCTCCCCATTTTCTCAAGACAGAAAAACCCCAGCTCTCGCTGAGGTTATTCCTTAAAACTCTAAATCAGGCTTTTTCGACCTGACCGAAATCCAATTCAACCGGTGTAGATCGACCGAAGATCAATACTGCCACCTGCAGCTTGTTCTTCTCGTAGTTAATCTCTTCAACCACACCGTTAAAGTCAGCAAACGGCCCATCGATAACTCGAACCATTTCACCCGGCTCGAACACAGTCTTCGGACGCGGCTTATCAACACCGCTCTCAACTCGACTAAGGATCTCGTTAGCTTCTGCTTCTGTGATCGGCGCAGGATTACCTGCAGTACCACCAATAAATCCAAGAACGTGCGGCGTATTCTTAACTAAGTGCCAGCTCTCATCATTCATATCCATGTGAACTAACACATAACCTGGATAGAACTTACGCTCAGATTTACGTTTCTTACCGTCACGGATTTCAACAACCTCTTCGGTAGGCACCAACACCTCACCAAAAAGATCCTGCATAGAATGCAGCTCAATTCGTTCTTTCAGCGTATTCATTACACGCTTTTCGTACCCGGAGTACGCATGAACAACATACCAACGCTTAGACATGCTTATCAGCCTCTTAACCTATTGCTCCAGATACTAACCAGCTCAACAATGAGTCAAGCCCCCACAACGCCAAACCCATAATCAGAACCACAACCACAACAATCGCTGTTGTCTGTGCTGTTTCTTGACGTGTCGGCCATACTACCTTGCGAATTTCCTGCTTTGCTTCTTTAAACAAAGTAAAAAACGCTTTCCCTTTTGCTGTTTGCAGAGAGATAAAACCTGCAATCAACGCTAACACAAGCAGTGCAACCACACGGTAGAACAAAGACTGATCTGCGTATACAGAGTTACCTACAACGCCCGCAGTAACAATTGCCACTACAGCGACCCACTTAAGGGCGTCAAACTTTGAACCTTCGGAATTCACTTTGGCATTCACGCTTAGGGCCTCAGGATTACTTAAAAATAGCTTGTGTCTTGATGCCATCTCAGAAAAGAGATGGCAGGCCAGGAGGGACTCGAACCCCCAACCTGCGGTTTTGGAGACCGCTGCTCTGCCAATTGAGCCACTGGCCTACTGCATAATAGGGAGGCATATTGTATAAGCCTCCCTATCAGTTGGCAATACCTAATTGTTGATTTTATTCAACAATTTTAGATACAACACCAGCACCTACAGTACGGCCACCTTCACGAATCGCGAAACGTAGACCTTCTTCCATTGCTACTGGGTTGATTAGTGTAACGTCCATCTTAACGTTATCACCAGGCATTACCATTTCTACACCCTCTGGAAGCTCACATGCACCAGTGATGTCAGTTGTACGGAAGTAGAACTGTGGACGGTAACCTTTGAAGAATGGAGTGTGACGACCGCCTTCTTCTTTGGATAGTACGTATACTTCACCCTCGAAACGAGTGTGAGGAGTGATAGAACCTGGAGCTGCTAGTACTTGACCACGCTCAACTTCTTCACGCTTAGTACCACGTAGTAGAACACCAACGTTCTCACCAGCACGGCCTTCGTCAAGAAGCTTACGGAACATCTCAACACCAGTACAAGTAGTAGTCGTAGTTTCTTTGATACCTACGATTTCAACTTCTTCACCAACCTTGATGATACCACGCTCAACACGACCAGTTACTACAGTACCACGACCCTGGATAGAGAATACGTCCTCGATTGGCATGATGAATGCACCGTCGATAGCACGCTCTGGCTCTGGGATGTAAGAATCTAGAGTTTCTAGAAGAGTCTTAACAGCAGTAGTACCTAGCTCGTTGTCGTCCTGGCCGTTTAGAGCCATTAGAGCAGAACCTGGAACGATTGGAGTGTCGTCACCTGGGAATTCGTACTGGTCTAGAAGCTCACGAAGCTCCATTTCAACCAATTCTAGCATCTCAGCGTATTCTTCAGAGTCAGCACCACCACAGTCTTCTGCAAGTAGGTCTGCTTTGTTTAGGAATACTACGATGTAAGGTACACCAACCTGACGAGACAGTAGGATGTGCTCACGAGTCTGTGGCATTGGACCATCAGTCGCACCACATACTAGGATAGCGCCGTCCATCTGTGCAGCACCAGTAATCATGTTCTTAACGTAGTCAGCGTGACCTGGGCAGTCAACGTGCGCGTAGTGACGCTCTGGAGTGTCATACTCTACGTGAGAAGTCGCGATTGTGATACCACGCTCACGCTCTTCTGGAGCGTTATCGATGTTAGCGAAATCTACCGCTTCACCACCGAAAACTTCAGCAGCTACACGTGTTAGAGCAGCAGTTAGCGTTGTTTTACCGTGGTCAACGTGGCCGATTGTACCAACGTTTACGTGCGGTTTCGTGCGTTCAAATTGTTCTTTAGCCATCAGTCTGTCCAGTACAATTAAATTTACAAAGCGCAAATATAACAAAGGGCAGATATATTACTATATCTACCCTAAAAAAATAAATTCTGGAGCTCAAGAGCGGAATTGAACCGCCGACCTCACCCTTACCAAGGGTGTGCTCTACCCCTGAGCTACTTGAGCTTAGTCTCACTTGGAGCGGGTAGCGGGAATCGAACCCGCCTCTTCAGCTTGGAAGGCTGAGGTAATAGCCACTATACCATACCCGCCTTACTGTGAATGGTGGTGAGGGGTGGATTCGAACCACCGAAGCTTACGCGTCAGATTTACAGTCTGATCCCTTTGGCCACTCGGGAACCTCACCAACAATTTCAAAACTTCACTGACCTATGAGATGGTGCCGGCACCAAGAGTCGAACTCGGGACCTACTGATTACAAGTCAGTTGCTCTACCAACTGAGCTATACCGGCGTCTCAATGAAGTGGCGCGTATGTTACCACCGAATCAGGGCTTTGCAACCCCTTTACACAACTTTTTTTCAATTTTTATAAAATAATAGTTTTCTTTGACTATTTCTTTGATTTTACTGGATAAATTTCGATCAACTGAAGCATCCATTACAACAACATAGCGAGTTCCAGTAGATTCGCGCTTTTCTACACGACTATCAATTGCTAGCGAAGATAGTACCTTTACCTGCTCTACAGCCAATTCTTTATTACTATAACCTTCTAGGCTGTATTCAAAGTCCAGTAATTCGTCACCAACTTCACTTAACCCCTTATTTTCCAGATAATCCATTAAAGCCAAGCGTTTCTTTAGATCTTCCGGTAAGGAAATCACTACCACATAGCTAGCAACAGCTACTTCTATCGCTTTATATTCTGCCTGACCGCCCAAGCCGACAATAAATTGCGTCACGGCAGCTGCTTTTACATCGGTTTCAAAACCAGCAAACCACAAACACTCTTGCTGGCTAGACTTCTCAGCCTTTAGTTTTTCAAGAGCGCCCTGATCCATCTCAGTAACCAGCTTTAACGTATTCAGCTGCTGGCGCGCCTCAGAGGTTTTATTAGTCTCTGGCTCTAGCTGAATGGAATGCCAAAACAGTAATACCGCATTGGCCAATAGAAGAAAGAGAAATAACCAACGAAACATAACTAAGACAACGCCCAAGCCAAACCGTCTAAAACCAAATCATGCTCGAGCTGCCCGCAGCCTGCCATCTTATAGAACAGTTCGCCATCACCGCCTGTTATATAGAGTGCGTTATGCTCAATATTTAGTTCCTTTACAATTTTTTCCGCCAAAGCAACAAACGCAAAATCAATTCCGTTAGATACGGCTGAATTTGTATCTTTACCCGGCTGAGGATTAAAGGACTTAAGTGAATGATCGACAAGAATTTCAGAAGTGTTTTCTAATAAGCCTTTTTGCATCAACCTGAGGCCCGGAATGATATGACCACCTATATGTTGGCCTTCATGATCAACGTGATCGACTGTAATTGCACTTCCACAATCAACCACACAACAAGCGCCCCCCGCCTTTTTAAAGGCAGCCAACATAGCCAACCAACGATCAACCCCCATCCGTTGCGGATCAACATAGCTATTTTTTAATCCAGCTTGCTCTGCTGTTGTTTTAGCAAATAAAGGTTCGACTTGCTCTAGCGCTTGAAATATTACTTTCAGCTGCAGGTTTATCTCTTTACCTGCAACTGACGCCACTCTGATTTTTGAAAATTTTTGTAGCCAGCTATCCGGAATTGACTGCTCGCTCAATTCTCGCGTTAACAGCTTACCTCGAGCACCATTCTGTTCGAGCACTCGCCACTTTATAAACGTATTGCCAGCATCTATTTCAAGAATCATAAGTTTCGCTGAACACTCACTTCTCCGCCATGGAAAGCCTGCACGCCAGACGGCGTCTGTAGAAGCAGTGCACCGGAGGTATCAATACCGTTACAAATACCCTCTACTACCTTCTCGCCAACCTGTAATGCGATCTCTTTATTCTGCATCGCATGATAGGACTGCCATTCATCAACCCATGCAGCAAAGCCCGTACGCTCAAACTCTTCAAGCCTTACTACCAGCTGATTAATAACTTCGGCCAATAGTCGATTGCGGCTTACTTCAGTACCAGCAATAGTTTTAAGATCGGTCCAAGGCTGATCGATATCTTCCGCCTGCTCCTTTGGCATATTCACATTCATACCAACACCAATAATCACTTGGCATTGACCTGACGCCTCTCCATTTAACTCAATCAAAATCCCTGCAAGCTTTTTGCCTTGATAAAGTAAGTCGTTTGGCCATTTCAGCTCAACCCCATCAACCGAGAGTACTTCCAATGCTTTAACAAGAGATAGACCGATCAGCAGACTCAAACCCTCAAGTGCTGCAGCACCCTGCTCAAATCGCCATACCAATGAGAAATAAAGATTGCGAGCAAAAGGGCTAACCCAGTTGCGACCTCGTCGACCACGACCTTCTGTCTGCTGCTCAGCAACAAACAAACGCCCATGACAATCTCCCTGTTGAGACTCCTTCATAGCCATCTCATTTGTAGATGCGATGGTTAACGGAATCTCTGGACATTTTATTAGTTCTGCAACCTCTGGGCGTAAAGCAGATTTAATCTGCTCATAATCCAGTAGCTCTACACCACCCGGGACACGATAGCCTCGCCCTTTAACACTGTAGACTTCAAGACCGCTTTCTTCGATACGGCGTATATGTTTCCAGATCGCACTACGGCTGATTCCAATTTCCTCTCCCAATTCTCGACCGGAGTGGAATTTGCCATCAGCTAGAATAGACAACAACGAACGGAGCGTCATACTACTTTGCCTTCTTTAAATTTTATCTAAAACAATAAAGCTATAGTTGTATGGGTTAGGTCCTTCTGCAGAGAAATCTTCTCTACCCACTTCTTTCCAATTTTCTTGCGCAAACTCAGGGAACCAAGCATCCCCTTCTATTTCTGCATCAACTTCTGTCAGATATAAACGATCAGCCTTCTCTAACGCTTGCGCATAAATCTGACCGCCACCAATGACCATCGCCTCGGATGCACCATCGATCATTGCTACACTTTCAGCCATATCAATAGCCGCTTCTAGGCTAGAAACAACTTTGACACCTTGAGGCGCATAAGATTCCTGTCTAGAGATAACGATATTGGTGCGCCCAGGTAGTGGACGGCCTATAGACTCATAGGTATTTCGCCCCATGATAATCGGCTTACCCATAGTCACTTGTTTAAAGTAACGTAGATCTTCAGGTAAGTGCCATGGCAGCTTATTGTTAACGCCAATCACTCGATTTTTAGCTTGTGCAACAATAATTGCTAAGTTCATCGAAACTCCTAATCGACTTATATCGCTAAGATATTAAGCATCATTTTATATTCTTACCAAAAATACTTAACATTCGGTAACATAATCTCACTGAATTTAAACACAGGGTTAAGCACAAACCAATGAGACAATACCTAGATCTGTGCCAAAGAATTATCGATGAAGGCGTTTGGGTAGAAAACAAACGCACAGGCAAACGCTGCCTTACCGTCATTAATGCTGATTTAACTTATGACGTCGGCCAAGGGCTGTTCCCTATGGTGACTACGCGCAAGTGCTTTTACAAATCAGCGATTGCAGAGATGTTAGGTTATCTCCGCGGTTATGATAACGCAGCAGATTTTCGCAAGATTGGCACCAAAACATGGGATGCCAATGCCAACGACAATGCTGAGTGGCTAGCTAATCCATATCGAAAGGGTGAAGATGATTGCGGTTTCATCTACGGAAAAGTAGGCAGAAACTTCCCAAAACCCGATGGCGGCAGTATCGACCTATTGCGCAAAATTGTGGATAACCTATCAAACGGTATTGATGACCGTGGTGAGATCTATACCTTCTATCACCCGGGCGCATTCCACATGGGTTGCTTACGACCTTGCATGTATAGCCATCATTTCTCACTGCTAGGCGATACACTTTACCTAAACAGCACTCAGCGAAGCTGCGATGTGCCATTAGGTCTGACGTTTAATATGGTGCAGGTGTACTTCTTGCTAGCGATCGTAGCCCAGATCACCGGTCATAAACCGGGTAAGGCGTATCACAAGATCGTAAACGCCCATATTTATGAAGACCAAGTCGAGCTAATGCGTGATGTGCAGCTTAAACGTGAACCGTTACCGTTACCGACCTTTAAAATCAATCCAGATATCAAAACGCTGGAAGATTTAGAAACATGGGTAACCGTTGATGACTTTGAAGTTGATGGTTATCAGCACCACGACCCGATTCAGTATCCGTTCTCGGTTTAGATCAGACAATAAAAAAAGAGGCCTATTTGGCCTCTTTTTTAAGCTCAATTTCATCCGCGCTTATAAGCGAGCCCAACCAACAACATCCCCAGCAGTATCATCGGCAAAGAAAGCAACTGACCCATGGTTAGCCACTCAAATGCGATAAACTGAAGATGCGCGTCCGGTTCACGCACGAATTCTACTAAAGATCGGAACAAACCATAGAGCAGTAGGAATAATCCAGAAACAGCCATTTTCGGTCGCGGTTTAGATGAGAACCACCAAAGCACCACGAATAGCACGAGCCCTTCTAGTGCAAATTCATACAACTGAGAAGGATGACGAGGCAGATCACCTCCGCGAGGAAATACCACACCCCAAGGCCCATCGGTAACACGCCCCCACAGTTCTCCACCAATAAAGTTACCTATGCGGCCAGCACCTAAACCGATCGGCACCAAAGGAGCCACAAAGTCCGTCATAGTAAATAGGGATTTACCATGTTTGCGGCCAAACAGATACATAGCTGCGGTAACACCGAGCAAACCTCCGTGGAAAGACATTCCACCTTCCCACACAGCAAACAACCACAGCGGATCTTGCAGGAATCGATCAAAATGATAGAACAGGACATACCCCATTCGACCACCTAAAACCACGCCCATAGCGCCCCAGAAGATCAGATCGGATATCTGCTCTTCAGTCCAGCCAGAACCCGGCAAACGCGCTCGTCTTACACCTAACCACCAAGCTGCGGCAAAGCCGATCAAGTACATCAAGCCATACCAATGAATCTGCAATGGCCCGAGATCTAATGCAATCGGGTTGATATCATGAACCCACACAGCGCTACTCCTAAACTAGGTTACTGATTAAGAAACGCAGTCCTACACAGAATAAAAAGACTGCAAAAATCCGTTTTAAAACTGGTCCAGGCAAGCTGTGCGCCCATTTAGCACCAAACTTAGCAAAATAAGAACTGGTCAAAACAATACCCGCAAATGCAGGTAGGTAGACGTAACCTGCACTCCAATCAGGCATATCAGCATTACCCCAACCTTCCCAAACATTGGTTAGCGCCGCCATTACTGCAATCGGAAGGCCACAGGCAGCCGATGTAGCAACAGCTTGCTGCATCTGAACTCGCCCCCAAGTGAGATAAGGCACGGTCAGGGTTCCACCACCAATACCAAAAATACTGGAGAGCCAACCAATCACACCACCTGAGATAACAAAAGATTTGGTACTCGCCGATTTTTCACCCGCATCAGGCTTTAGGTTCAACGCCATCTGGATCGAAACCAAAATAGCAAAGCTACCCAACGCAATTTGCAGCCATTCACCGGTCATTTGTCCCGCAGTTTTAACGCCGAGAAATGCACCCAACAGAATACCGGCCGTTAAAGGCTTAAAAATATCCCAGCGGACTGCACCTTTGCTGTTATGTGCCATCGTAGAGCTGATCGAAGTCACTACTATGGTCGCTAAAGAGGTAGCAACCGCTGCATGGGTTAGCACACTAGGCGCCATCCCCTGTAATTCAAAGCAAAAGACCAATACCGGCACGATCAACAGACCACCACCAATACCAAATAAGCCTGCAACAACCCCTGCTGCTGCGCCTAGAATTAAGTAGGTAAGAATTGTGATCAGCATCTTTTATCCTTTACTCTGCCTTTGTGCGATTTGCACTTACAATAAAAACGATCGCTATATTACCCAATTAATGGCCTATTACCTATGTGCTTAATAACATTCGCATATAAGACCCACCCTAAATACTCCCTGATTTTACTCGCCAATCGCGACGAGTTTTATCAAAGAGCAAGCCAAACAATGCATTTTTGGCCAGATCAGTCTCATGTGCTTGCCGGAAGAGACCTAGAACAGATGGGCACTTGGTTGGGCATCAACAAGGAAGGAAAGTTCTCAGCCGTTACCAATTTTCGTGATGGCAACAATATGACCAAATCGAAAAAATCTCGCGGTGAGCTTACAGCCAATTTCTTAACGGGTTCTACTGATGCGAAAAGCTATTTAGCGCAATTGGAGAAAGAAAAATCACAATACGGCGATTTTAATCTGCTTACAGGGGACAAAACAGGTCTGTACTACTGTTCTAACCGCGGAGGTCAAACGCAGCAATTACAACCCGGTGTATACGGAATGAGTAATGCGCTTCTAGACACACCTTGGCCAAAGCTTACCCAAGTAAAACAGGCACTATCAGACACAATCGAAAATGAGATTATTTCTGAGCAGGTTTTATTTGAGATTATGCTTAACGATCAACGCGCCGCAGACGAAATCCTGCCAGACACCGGCGTACCTTTTGAATGGGAAAGGTTGCTCTCTTCTAGTTTTATTCGGTCAGAGACGTACGGCACTCGGGCTATAACACTTCTACTACAAGGACTCGATGGCCGTACAACAGTTATCGAACAAGGGTACGACTATAATGGGCTATTAGAAAGAAGTGAGTATCAACTTACCTTGCCAGCCCTAGGGTAGTAATCTCCAGAAAAAATCGACTAAACAACAACCGGCTGTTTTGGCAGCGCTATACCCAATTCAGTTAGGCGCTCATTGATGAATTTCTGAATGCGATCAGCATCATCCATCGCCATCACATCTTTCAAGAGTTGACCCGCGTCTTCCTTACTCACTTGGCGAATCGCGGCTTTTACTTTAGGCAGATTGGTCGCGTTCATTGATAGCACGTCATACCCCATTGCCATCAACAGCAAAGCACCACCTGGCTCAGACGCCAATTCACCACAGATAGACACTGTAACGTTTTCTTTATGCGCCTCTCGTGCAATGAAAACAAGCGCTCTCAGAACAGCGGGATGGTAGCTAACATACAGATCAGCAACACGAGGGTTATTTCGGTCTACGGCAAGCAGATACTGAGTAAGGTCGTTGGAACCTACCGAGATAAAATCGACACGACGGGCAAATCGGCGTACCTGATAAACAGCTGCCGGCACCTCAACCATCACACCCACCAATGGACGCTCTATATCATGCCCTTCATCTTGCAGCTCTTTAACTGCACGATCGATCTGACGACTTGCTTCTTCTACTTCGCCGACGCTGGTCACCATCGGCAACATGATACGTAGATTACCGTAGCCTTCACCCGCTTTAAGCATGGCGCGTACTTGCACTAGGAAGATTTCAGGATGATCCAGCGTCACTCGGATACCACGCCATCCCAAGAATGGGTTTTCCTCTTCAATTGGGAAGTAAGGTAGTGACTTATCTCCACCGATATCCAAGGTGCGCATTGTCACAGGACGAGGATGGAATGCTTCAAGCTGCTTGCGATAAGTCTGCGCTTGGTCTTGCTCACTCGGGAAGAACTCTCGGATCATGAAAGGCACTTCGGTTCGATACAGTCCGATACCTTCTGCTCCGCGATCAAGTGAACGCGCTACATCGGCGATCAAACCTGTATTTACCCATAACGGCATTCGGAAACCATCTGTCGTTTCCGCAGGCAGGTCCTTGATCGCTTCAAGTTCGGCTGCTTGCTCCTGCTCACCACGCAAGATATCTCTGTATGCCGTTAGAAGATCCTCTCCCGGCTGTACGTAAATTCGACCTGAATAACCATCAAGAATCAGCTCTCGACCATCAATACGCGTTAGAGGCAGATCAACCGCGCCCATAATGGTAGGAATGCCCATGGAACGAGCAAGGATCGCAGCATGTGAGTTACTAGAACCATGCACAGAAACTAAACCGACCAACTTCTCGCTCGGCACTTCTCCAAGCATCGCCGGGGTTAGTTCATCAGCAACTAGTATTGTTTCATCGGTAAATTCGAGTACTGCAGGCGCATCTTCTTGCAGATAGGCGAGCACTCGACGACCTAAATCTTTGATATCCGTCGCACGTTCACGCAGATAGGGATCATCCATCATAGAGAACTGACGCACATGCTCCATGACAACTTCACGCAGTGCACCTTGCGCCCAGTTACCTTGGCGAATTCTCGCTACAACTTCGCCAGCCAAGGCATTGTCATCCAACATTCGAAGATAAACATCGAACAGCGCCTGCTCTTCAGAACGTAAACGCTGGGCTAAACTGCGCCCAACTACTTTGATATCCCGTCGAACAAGCTTTAACGCAGCTTCAAAGTTCGCAATTTCCTGCTCTACATCTTTGGCAACTTTATCCGGAACTGAATTCAGATCTGCAGGAGGCGCAACAACCGTAGCCGAACCAATAGCTACGCCAGCAGAACCCGGTACACCTTCAAAGCGTAAGTTAACAATCTCGCTACTAGGCTCTTCACCCATCGCACCTAAAGAGCCTGTGGCTTCAGCATGAGCAATCGCACCTGCTAGTTGCGCAGATAATGTAACCAGAAAAGCTTCTTCGCTCTCATCAAAACGGCGCTGCGCTTTTTGCTGAACAACTAAGACCCCTAAAACACCGCGGTGATGGATAATCGGCACACCGAGGAAAGAGTTAAAACGCTCTTCACCAGTGGACTCAACATATTTGTAGGCGGGATGTTCAGAGGCGTTTTCAAGGTTGATTGGTTCGGCACGATCCACCACCATACCAACCAAGCCTTCTTCGGCAGATAAGCGAACACTACCTACCGCTTCTTGATTTAGACCCTCGGTCGCCATCAAAACATAACATTGATCCTCGGGATCAAATAGATAAACAGAACAAACCTCTGTGGACATAGCACGCTGGATGCGACGCACAATCAGATTCAGTACCGAGTCCAAATCTGGCGCGATACTGACTTCCTGTACAATCTTCTTCAACACATCCAGCATTCAGTGTCTCTCCTTCTAGGTATTTATGGCATTAAATCTCGATAGTTTAGGTGATAATTCTCGCATTGCCTTGCGATACACCTCTCGTTTAAATGACACAACCTGTCCTAGCGGATACCAATAGCTCACCCAACGCCAACCATCAAACTCTGGCGATTCAGTGTGATCAATTTTTACCGCGCTATCTGCGCTCAACATCCGTAGCAAGAACCATTTTTGCTTCTGGCCAACACATACCGGATGCGAATTGCGCCGGATCATTCGTTTGGGCAATCGGTATCTCAACCAACCTCGGGTTACTGCAACAATCTCTACATCTTCTGCAGCAAGTCCAATCTCTTCTCTTAATTCGCGATACATTGCTTCTTCAGGGGTTTCATCCTCATTAATCCCCCCCTGCGGAAACTGCCAAGCATCTTGGCCAATTCGTCTTGCCCAAAGGACCTGACCCAGCGAGTTAGCCAGAATGATACCGACATTCGGCCTGAACCCATCTGAATCAATCACTTTAGTTATTCCTAATTATTTTTCAGCTATTGTTCCATAATTCTTTGATACTCAGCAAATCCCTTTTCAGACAATTGCATTCAAAGCATATCCTCCCTATCCTTGCGACACTATCTTATTCGTTGAGGAACCTCTTTTGAGCTTAGCAATTTTTGATCTGGACAATACTCTTCTTGCCGGTGACAGTGATCACGCATGGGGCGAATTTTTGTGCGAAAAAGGGATTGTAGATAGCGATGAGTATAGTCGCGCAAACGACTACTTTTACGAGCAATATAAAAATGGCGGATTAGATATTTTTGAATTTCTTGCCTTTGCTCTAAAACCTTTGACGCAGATGAAACGTGCAGAGCTAGATAAGCTGCATTTAGAGTTTATGGAATCTAAAATTATTCCAATTATGCTGCCTAAAGCGGCTGAGCTTCTGCAGAACCACCGCGAACAAGGTGATTACTTGCTTATTATCACAGCGACTAACCGCTTTGTAACAGGCCCTATCGCAGACAAGCTTGGTGTAGACGATATTATTGCAACAGACCCAGAAGAAGTGGATGGTGAATATACCGGTAAAGTTGCGGGTATACCTTGCTTCCAAGATGGCAAAGTAACGCGCCTGAATGAGTGGTTAAAACATAATGACTTCAATTTAGAAGGCAGTTATTTCTATAGTGATTCCCACAATGACTTACCGTTGCTGGAGAAAGTAACTCATCCAGTCGCAGTAAACCCAGATGAAACGCTGGAAGATCATGCCAACGCCAACCTTTGGCCTGTGCTTGATCTACGTTGATCAGGTGTAAACATCCGCACAAAAAAGAGAGGCAATAGCCTCTCTTTTTTATTTCTGTTAAAACTCAATCAAAATGTTCTGCAAAATGACGAACATCGTGAGCTAACTTATCAATCTTATCGGCCGCTTTTTCCATCTCTGCCAAAACAGCCGCACTGATCGCTGACTCAATCAACAGTGCTAACTCATCAAAATGCTCTTCACCAATATCGTTACACATTGCTGTTGGTAATCTCTCCTTAAAAGACGAGACAACATGTTGAGCATGTGCAGTTTGTTTCATTGTCATCGTTTTACTCCTTAACTCTTACTTATGCACTGGGTGACGATCAATTTGCCCTTGGGCATTGCTGACGATTTGCGGATCCGGCTGAAGATCAATCTCTTCACTTTTATTCGGATAAGGCATACGACTAAGTAGATGGCGCATTGCATTAAGTCTTGCGCGCTTCTTATCGTCAGACTTAATCACAGTCCAAGGCGCATCTGCTGTGTCGGTATAGAAAAACATCGATTCTTTGGCTTCTGTATATGAATCCCACTTATCTAAAGAGGCCAAATCGATTGGAGAAAGTTTCCATTGCTTCAACGGATCTACACGACGAGCCTGAAAACGTCGGAACTGCTCGTCACGGCTTACCGAGAACCAGAACTTAAACAGTTTGATGCCACTTCGCGCCAGCATACGTTCCAGATCAGGTGTCTGACGCATAAACTCTAAATACTCAGATGGCGAACAGAAGTTCATCACCTTCTCAACGCCAGCACGGTTGTACCAAGAACGGTCAAACAGCACTATCTCACCAGCCGTAGGAAGATGATTGATGTAACGCTGGAAATACCACTGTCCTTTCTCTTGCTCGGTCGGCTTTTCCAAAGCCACAACACGGGCACCACGAGGATTGAGGTGCTCCATAATACGTTTGATGGTTCCACCTTTACCGGCGGCGTCACGCCCTTCAAAGAGGATAACAACACGCTGCCCGGTCTCGCGCACCCAGTTCTGCATCTTCAATAGTTCTATCTGCAGCTCTTTTTTGCGCTTTTCGTATTCTTTGCGGGAGATCTTTGTATCGTAAGGGTATTCGCTGGACTCAAACAGATCAGTAACTTCCTGATCCAGCAGTACAGTAGGGCAGATTTCTTCTTGCGGTGGCAAGGTCACATCTGCAGTTTGAACATCAACGTCTGGGGTCTGTAACTCCTGGTTCATAGGCTTACCTCTCTAGTTCGGTTAATCAGTATTACTGATTATGCGCCTACTACATCAGGAGTTTCTGATATAGGTCAAACAACCATTATTATTTTAAAAATTAACTTTCTCTCTATAATTATTCTTCGGTATGATCCCTCGTCCTTTGCGGTTAAACCTTCACGGAATAACAGCCTTTAAGCCACCACTTTACAGTGCTTCAAAGACTCATTTAGCTCATGCATCAACATGCTTCGCGTGATGATACCCACAAGCTTATTCTGCTCAACCACTGCATACACTTTTGGTTTATCCAAACCCATCTGCTGAGCCAAATCGACAATACTCAATCCCGGTGCAACCGTAAGTGGATCGGTACGCATAATATCACCAACAATTTCATGGCTATCACAGTGATAGCTGTCGGTAACCAAATAGGGCAAACAATCAAACTCTGATAAAAAGCCAACCACCTTCAAGTTCTTATCCACAACCGGTAAGCCTAAATACCCAGAATCTAGAATATGAGAAACCGCCTCAACTAGGGGCATATCTGCACTTAGCGGCTTATTCACAGGAAACATTGCATCTTTTACTTGTAACATAACCCTACCCACCTGTTTTATCTTGCTGATTACAGTCTGGCAAAGAACTCGAAAATGACAAATTCACAACAAAAAAGGGAGCTGTTAAAGCTCCCCTTTTTGATCAATTCGCCAAAGCTATGGGCATGGATTCGGATAGCGGACATGAATCGCTTCAATCTCCGCCAGTAAACCTTCATCAAGGTTAAGGTTTACCGAGTCTATATTCGCTGTCAGCTGCCCCATGGTCGTTGCGCCAATAATATTACTGGCAACAAAATCACGACTATTAACAAAAGCCAACGCCATCTGAGCTGGATCCAAATTATGCGCTCGCGCTAGCGATACATACTCTTCAGTCGCTTTTATACCTTGTTCATTCAGATATCGAGTGTAATCAGGAAACAGGGTTAAACGGCCTTTCTCAGGCTGAGCGCCATTAAGGTACTTGCCACTCAAGGTACCAAATGCCATTGGTGAATACGGCAGTAGAGACACCTGCTCACGCATCAAAACCTCGGTTAAACCGACCTCGGAGGAGCGGTTTAACAAGTTGTAAGGATTCTGTACGGAAACAACTCGTGGCAGGCCTAATTGCTCAGCATAAGCGAGAAACTTCATGGTTCCCCATGCCGTTTCATTGGATAAGCCCACATATCTAATCAAGCCTTCATCCACCAGCTCTTTTAAAATGTTTAGGGTTTCCAAAATTGCTGCCCCATCGTTTTCTGGAGCATGCTGGTAGCCTAACTTACCAAAAAAATTAGTGGTGCGATCTGGCCAGTGGAGTTGGTAGAGGTCAATATAATCGGTTTGGAGGCGCTTTAAACTGCCTTGGATCGCTTCACGAATGTTTTTGCGATCAAAATGCATTTCAGGGCGGATAAAGCTGACAAAATCACCGGGCCCCGCAACCTTTGTTGCAACAATCACCTTATCGCGGTTATTCCGCTGCTTCATCCAATTGCCGATATAGGTCTCGGTCAGCCCCTGATAGCGCTCATCAACAGGCACTGGATACATCTCAGCAGCATCAAGAAAATTGACACCTTGTGCCCAAGCATAATCCAGCTGCTCAAACGCTTCGACCTCAGTATTTTGACGCCCGAAGGTCATGGTTCCCAGACAGATTAGACTCACATTGAGGTCAGTATTACCTAGCTGACGATATTGCATGGTAAAGCTCCTATCTGGGAACAGATGTCAGATTAAGACGATGGCAAAACTCTGACAAAGAATGATTTAAGGTAATCCGTTTCTGGAATCGCCGGATGTACCGGGTGGTCTGCACCCTGATGCCCCTGATCAAAGACCTGAGCATTACGATCCAATTCGCGGCTATTACTACGAATAATATCGATCAAGCGATCACGCTGAAGATGCATAGAGCATGACGCAGACACCAAGATTCCGTCTTTCTTAAGCAGACGCATCGCGAAGTTATTCATACGGGAGTATGCACGCTCACCATTACGAATATCCTTTTTCTTCTGGATAAACGCAGGCGGATCCAACACAACCACATCAAATTTTTCTTTATCTGCAATCAGAGACTTACAGATATCAAAGGCATCGCCGTGGAAGCCTTCGAAACGATCAGACGCATTGTTGATACGCGCGTTCTCAGCTGCCACTTCTAGAGCAAAGTGGGAAGCATCAACACAGATCGCCTGATTAGCACCAGCAGCCAAAGCTTGCGCGCCCCAGCCACCTACGTAACTAAACAGATCCAGTACCCGCTTACCTTCAACATGCTTTTGCATCTGTGCGCGGTTATTACGGTGATCGTAGAACCAACCAGTTTTCTGGCCTTTCTGCAGTGGTGCTAGCAGTGGCACAGAGTTTTCCATCAACGGACACAGTTCAGGGATATCACCCTGGATAATCTCTGTGTAGGTTTCCAAGCCTTCCATATCACGCATTTTGCCGTCGTTACGCAGCAAAATAGCTTTCGGCGTGAACACCTTGTTCAATGCGTCGATAATGTCATCTAGCACCGCTTCCATGCCAGCTGTAGAGATCTGTACAACAAACACATCGTAGAAACGATCAATCACTAGACCAGGTAGAGCATCACTGTCACCAAACACCAAACGATAACAATCATCAGTAAAGCAGCTTTCACGCAGTGATAGCGCCACTTTTAGACGGTGAATGATTAAGGAACGATCCAAAGTGTATTTAAGATCACGACTGACAATTCGACCGCAAATCAACGTATTTGGGTTTACATAAGCAACGCCTAAAGGTTTGCCTTTGTCAGTTTCGACAATAACCTGCTGACCCGGCTCAAAGCTCTTCAGCGGCGTCGCACGGTTATCCACCTCGTTACTGTAGATCCAAAGGTGACCACCACGCAGCCTGCGTTCAGCCCCACTGTTTAGTTTTAGAGTTTGCAGTGACATGTTTTTCCTGTTTTACAGACAACTGTCCCGGCATATAGCCGGGACAAGGTATTTATTTCTCAGGCCGAGGCCCTAAATCTGACTTAAGCTTCAGATTCGCACAGATCGTTGTAAGCTTCTGCGCTTAGTAGTTCGTTCAACTCTTCAGCGTCGCTTAGCTTCAATTTGAAGAACCAACCATCACCGTATGGATCAGAGTTAACTAGCTCTGGAGAGTCTTCCAGATCTTCGTTAACGGCTACAACTTCACCACTTAGCGGCGCGTATACATCAGATGCAGCTTTAACAGACTCAACAACACCTGTTTCATCACCTGATTCTACTTCAGCACCGACTTCTGGCAGCTCAACGAAAACTACGTCACCCAAAAGGTCTTGCGCGTGATCTGTTACACCAATGACAACGGTGCCATCACCTTCAACGCGGATCCACTCGTGACTAGCAACGTATTTCAGTTCAGATGGAATGTTACTCATGTTTATTTCCTACCCCTATGGGTCCTGTTTAAATCGAATTCTTAGTCAAAAACTTTTTTGCCGTTACGGACAAAAGAAGGACGAATTACACGTACAGACACCAACTTGCCTTTACCACGCAGATCCACTTCAGCTGTATCCGTTGTGCCCACTGGCACACGCGCCATAGCGATCGAACAACCTAGCGTTGGGGAGAATGTACCACTGGTAATCTCGCCTTCGCCAATGCCGTCTACTACAACCTTCTGATGTGCACGCAATACACCACGCGCTTCCATCACTAGACCTACAAGCTTATGGCTTACACCTGCATCGCGCTGCTGTTGTAGTGCTTCACGGCCGATAAATACACGCTCTTGCGGTTCCCAAGCGATCGTCCAACCCATATTAGCTGCAAGTGGGGAAATGGTTTCATCCATATCCGCGCCATATAGGTTCATACCCGCTTCTAAACGCAAAGTGTCGCGCGCGCCTAGTCCACACGGAGCAACGCCAGCATCCGCGAGCGCCTGCCAGAAATCTGCTACCTCATCTTCAGGCAGCATCACTTCTAAACCGTCTTCACCAGTATAGCCAGTTCTCGCAATAAACCAGCCTTCTGACTCTAAACCTTGGAAAACACTTAACTGATCGATCAAATTAGCGCGAGACTCAGTTACAGCTTCTTTAGCCAACGCTAATGCGTCTGGGCCTTGCACGGCCACCATCGCCAATTCTGGCTGCTCTGTTAGGGCAACGTCATCAAAGCTAGCTGTCTGGTCAGACATCCAACGTAAATCTTTTTCGCGTGTTGCACAGTTCACAACGACACGGAACCACTCACCAGCAACACCTGGCTCTGTCATTAGGTAGACAATAAGATCATCAATTACACCAGCATCTTCATTCAGCATGCCGCTGTACATCGCCTTACCTTTTTCCTGCAACTTAGCAACATCGTTTGCTAGCAGGTAACGTAAATACTCTTTAGCGTCTGTGCCGGTAACGTCTACAACCGTCATGTGGGAGACATCAAACATACCAGCAGCTTGTCGAACCTTGTGATGCTCATCTACCTGAGAACCATAGTGGATTGGCATATCCCAACCACCGAAGTCGACTAGCTTAGCACCCATCTCTTGGTGCTTTTCGTACAATGCAGTTTTGCTACCCATATTATTAACTCTTATCAGGGGCTAGCTTAGGCCTTGTTATCGTCATAAACAGGTCTTGCTAGGCTTTAACAACTGCTTTTCAGCTCAAGAGCGAATCAATTGACCTGAAAAACAAAAAAAGGGAAGACAATTTATAGGGATTCTCTTCACAGTTCAATCTTTGAACGACAAACTAGGGTTGCGACTATGGTCGGATCAGATTATCCAAGCCAATTATTCTTGAATGTTTCTCTGCGCCAATTGTGGCAAACGGCCAGATAATCCCATCGCATCCATCACAATATGGTTTTTAACAGGTGACAGTTTATCCAATAAGTTCATACCCATATTGCGCGCTAAGCAAGCTAAAGGCTGTCTGGTATTAAATAAACGCTTGAAACTTTCCATAGCTAAAGACATCTGGATATTGTCATTGCGGCGTTCGCGCTGGAATCTGCGTAACACAGATTGAGCGCCTAAAGGCTCACCTCGACGCGAAGCTTCCATCAACGTTTCAGCTAATTGAGCTGCATCCAGTAAACCTAAATTCACACCCTGACCTGCCAGAGGATGGATGGTATGTGCCGCATCCCCAATCGCAGCAAAGCCCGGCTGGATATAATGCTGAGCATGACGCTGACGTAAAGGAAAAACGCTGCGTTGATCGCACCATTCTATGTCGCCTAAACGGTTCTCAAATGCGCGGCCTAATTGCTGGCAAAACGCGTCATCTGGCAATGCCATCAATTCATTGGCATGTTCTGGCGATGTCGACCAAACAATCGAGCAGTAGTAATCGCCCTCTTCGTTACTCAGAGGTAACAATGCTAGCGGTCCATCTTCGGTAAAACGCTGCCAAGCGGTCGCTTGGTGAGGCTGTTCGGTTTTAACTGTGGTCACAATGGCATGGTGACCATAGTCCCATTCCACCATCGGTAGACCAGCATGTTGACGCGTTTTAGATAACGCGCCATCCGCAGCAACCACTAGACCCGCTTGAATGATACGACCATCACTCAATTTCACCGCACGACCATGATCAGACTGGGGAGAGAGCTCCGTCACTGTCACGCCGGTAATCAGTTCTACTGAAGGTGTTTCTAAAAGAACCTGATACAAACCCGCCAGTGTCACACGGTTTTCTACAATATGGCCTAAAGCGGGTTCATGTAACTCTCGTGCTGAGAAATGAATATGCCCAGTCCCTTCGCCATCCCAAACATCCATCTCGGTGTAGGGGCTTAGACGATAATCCCGCATATACTTCCAAGCACCTACAGAGGTTAAGATCTGCTGTGAGGCACAGGTGAGCGCACTGACACGAGGGTCATAGCCCTTAGTTTGAGCGCCTTTAACAAACTCAGAGAAACCACTGATATCGCCTTCACGCTGCTCTAAAAGCGTTACTTTAATATCGGCATCCGCCAAAGCCGCAGCAAGGGTAACTCCCACCATGCCGGCTCCAACAATCACTACATCTGAATTAAGCACTTGTGCCTGTGTATTTTCTGGCATGATCTATCTCTATTTCAGGTCTGGAGCGGGCATATCTAAGCCCATGGCACCACGGGCAAAAACGGTTCTAGCAGGCGGACAAATATCTAACAGTTGCAGGCCTAGGTTACGGCCGGCTGCAAGCAGAATATTATTATTGGAGAACAGCTTCATAGTCTGATCGCTCAGCCCAATTGTGCGCTGCTGATCTTGTCGTTGCTGTTCGTAGAAATCCTGAAGTACGTTTAAGTCACCTAGATTACCGCCCGCTTTACGAGCTTGAATTAGGTGATCAGCTAAAGCGACAACGCCACGTAACGCCAAGTTGTATCCTTGTCCAGCGATTGGATGCAAAGCATGCGCTGCGTTACCTAAGACCACTAAACCCTGACGCACCTGTTCCTGCGCTAAAACCAGTTTTAGCGGATATGTATGTCGCTCACCCACTTTGACAAAATTACCTGCGCGATGACCAAAGCGTTCGTGTAGACGCGCTATAAACTCAGCTTCGTCAAGCGCCATCACTTCATCGACTTGATCATTAGGCACTGTCCAAACTAGACCACAACGATGCTCACCGTTTTGTTCTTCCAAGGGTAACAGCGCCATAGGGCCCGTATCGGTAAAACGTTCATAAGCAATATCGTTGTGTGAGCGATCTAAGCTGACGTTGGCTATGACAGCATGTTGCTCGTAGGTTGTTTCGCTGTAGTTCATGCCCATCCCTTCACGCAATGAGGAACGGCCACCATCAGCCATCACAACCAATTCAGTCGTTAACTGATGCGTCTCACCCTCTTTTTCTAGCGTGACGCCCATCTGGTCAGAGCCATACTGAACATCTGTCACTTCTGCAGGGCAGATAAAATCAATGCGATTGGCATCATCCTGCTGTAAACGATCTAGCAGGACACGTCCGAGCCATTGGTTTTCGACCACATAACCCAACGCAGGCACTCTCTCCTGCTCTGCGTGCAGACGCGTCACACCAAAATGACCTTTATCAGAAACGTGAATATGTTTGATGGGTGCTAAATGCGTTTTTAGCGTTGGCCAGATACCCATGACTTCGTAGATAGAGCGGCTACCATAAGCCAATGCCGTCGCTCTGGAATCATAGCTCGGCTGATACTCCAGAGCGCTTTTCTCAGGCATAGGAAAGGCTTCAATTACGGCGATATTCAGATCAAGCTGTTCACTTGCTGGCAGAAGAGCACAAGCTAAGCTCGCACCCACCATGCCGCCACCAATCACCACGATGTCATAGTGCTGTTTCATTTTGCTGCCATTAACGCTTCAATTTCTGCAATTTCTTTCGGCACAGCCGCAGTAAGGTTTTCGTTACCCTCTGCAGTGATCAAGATATCGTCTTCAATACGCACACCAATACCGCGCCAACGAGGCTCAACATTTTCGTTGTCCGCAGCGATATAAATACCTGGCTCAACCGTCATCACCATACCAGGCTCTAACGGACGCCATTCGCCATCGACTTTGTAATCGCCAACATCATGAACATCCATACCTAACCAATGACCAATACGATGCATGTAAAAATCACGGTAGCGACCCGCTGAGATCTCTTCACTCAACGTACCCGATAGCAAACCTAGCTCAATCAGCCCTGCGGTTAACACTTCTACTGATTTTTCGTGTACGGCTTCCCACAAAACACCTGGTTTCGCGAATTCAATACAAGCTTTCTGTGCTTTCAAAACCAGTCCGTATATTGCCGCTTGTTCAGGACTAAAGCGACCATTTACAGGGAAAGTACGTGTAATATCGCCAGCATAATGATCTAGCTCACAACCGGCATCGATTAACACCAGATCGCCGTCGTTGAGCGGTTCGCTGTTTTCGATGTAGTGCAGTACACAAGCATTTGCTCCGCCACCCACGATAGTCGAGTACGCTGGCTGGCGCGCTCCATTCATCGCGAAGTGGTGCAAGATCTCCGCTTCTAACTGATATTCCATCACACCCGGCTTACACAGCTGCATCGCCTTGATATGCCCCTGCGCAGAGATCTCACCGGCACGACGCATCATATCTTTTTCTGCATCGCCTTTGATCAAGCGCATTTCATGTAACAGGCAATCCAGCATAACTAATTCTGAAGGCGCTACCGCCCCTTGACGTACTTTTGCGCGAATCAGGTTAAGCCAGTGTCGAACGCGTTGATCAAGCTCTTCATCTTTACCAATGGAGTAATAGATTCTAGATACGCCATTTAACAGGCCCGGTAGAATATCGTCGACTTCATCAATGGCATGGGCTTCATCCATGCCATAGTCATTAACAGCGCCTTCAGGCCCTGCACGATAGCCATTCCAGATCTCCATCAGCTTGTCACGATTTCGACAAAACAGCACCGATTCACCATCTGTACGACCCGGCATCAATAGCAACACTGCATCCGGCTCGTTAAAACCAGTTAAGTAGTAAAAGTTGCTATCCTGACGAAATGGATATTCAACATCGCTATTACGCTGTTTCATCTGCGCAGAAGGAATAATCGCGATACTGCCCGGTGACATCTGCGCCATCAACGCAGCACGGCGTGCGACAAACTGATCAAGACCGATCTTCATTAGTGCAACCTGTTGTTTTCTGGCTTAGCTTTAGCAAACTCTTTTTCTTTCTCTTCTAACGCTTTATTACACTCAGTAAACAGCATCAAAACAGCCATACGCACATATTCTTGAACTTCCATCAGATCAGCTTCGTTTTCATCAAGCTCTTCCAGATCGGAAGAGATTTGTGCGATCTGGCCAAGGTCATTTAGCGTCTCTTTCGCTTCAGGCGATAAGCTGGCATCTGTATGTTTACCATAGAGACCGAATCCACTTAGGAAGCTCTGACACCAACGCCCTAGGGATTCAGCACGCATAGAGATCTCATCCTCATCATCTGGAAGTACCATATCGAACTCCAGATCCATACTTTCCATACAGCCAAGCGTTGCTGTGTAAAGATTCGTCACCACCGACTTACTGCTGTCTTGGGAGAGCGATTCTATATCGAGCAATTCATTAACGATCTTCTCTAACGCCGCTGGTTTTAAACGTGCACCCGCAGCTAAATGTCCCGAGATAACTCCGTGGAGTTCCGAAGGTGAAACAGCTCTCACCCCCTCCTCTACAAACATATTTGCGATAAGTTCAAAATCGGGTAGATCTACAGGTACATTTTCTAAAGACATGAATCGAATCCATCAATAATATCGTGCTGTTAATCCTAGCATTTCAACACTTCCTGTGCAGCGTCATTGACCCACAGACAGGGGCTGATTATAGTCCTGCTGAGAATAATTTAGCTTTAGGGGCATTCTTTCTGCATGACTGAGCATTACTTTAACGCGCTGGAACAGAAAATCGATCAACTTCTGGAACGCTGCGAACAACTAAATCAGGAAAATATTCAGCTGCGTGCCCGTGAACAACAGCTTAAAGAGGAGCGTGCTCAACTAGTACAGCTCAACGAACAAACGCAATCCAAAATTCAAGCGATGATCATGCGACTTAAAGCGTTGGAGCAAAACAAATGAGCCAGCCAGAATCCCAACCTGTCACTATTACTCTGCTAGACAAAGAGTTTAATTTTAACTGTCCGGCTGACGCAGAGGCTGAATTATTGGCTTCCGCAGACTTTCTTAATGAGAAAATGCTAGAGATCAGAAAAACAGGCAAAGTGTTAGGGCTTGAGCGGATAGCGGTGATGGCAGCGCTCAACTTGGCTCATGAGTTATTGCAATCCAAGCAAGCAAACACCAGCAATATTGAAGAACGCCTACGTCACCTTGGTAACAAAATTGATAAAGCGTTAATCAACGAAACACAAACTACTGATTCGGACAGTTAACCACTGTCCTTGAAAACTTTTCAACTTAAGAAAAGTGTATATTTAACAGCCAGTTACAGCACCACCTAGCAGAAAATATTTTTATTACAAGTCCTGACACCGGCATCATAAAGGGTATAATAAAAACATGCCCTGGGGTGTTCGACCGTTGGTTACGTCCCTCGAGCCGATAATCACACTTTTGGGGGTTGCTCGTAGTTTCTGGTGTGCATGTCCGATTTACCGGAAAGCCTAATGATACTCAGTAACCACCTCCTTGAACCTTCGGGTTCAGGGCCATATCCGACACCGGCACCTTGGGGATCTTCATTTCACAATGACTCAACAACGCAAACAACTCCGCCAGCGTATTCGTCAACTCAGACGTTCTTTAACTCCTCTACAACAGGAACAAGCCGCACAAGGTTTGCTGAAGAATATACGCACCCGTGCAGATTTCAGACGCGCTAAGAGCATCGCCATCTACCTACCTAATGATGGTGAGATTAACCCTGAACCGTTGATTCACTACTGCTGGAAATTAGGCAAAGAAGTCTACCTACCGGTATTGCACCCTATTCTTCATAATCGTTTATGGTTTACACCGTACACAGACCAAACACCGATGATTAAGAATATCTACGGTATCCGAGAGCCCAAACTACAACCGCACAAACGCAGAGCCGCTTGGGCGATCGATTTAGTTTTGCTACCTCTAGTCGCCTTCGATGCAAAAGGCAATCGCATGGGCATGGGTGGTGGATACTATGACCGCACATTCGGCTTTAAAAATCTGAAGAAAAGCATGAAAGGGCCAAGCCTTATCGGGCTGGCGCATGAAATTCAGAGAGTAGAAGAGTTACCTGTAGAGAGCTGGGATATCCCTCTAATATCGATTGTTACTGATAGCAGAAGCTATCTATAACGCAATTGAAAGCTTAGCTGTTAAAGACTTGCTCAAACAGGGAAGCAAACTGGAAATCTGCATGCGATACGCCGGTCATTACAGACCCTAGTACAAACACGACTACCAAGATTAGAACCAGATCAGGACCTTTTTTCATTATTCTGCCTATAAGGTTTACCACACATTAAACAAACGCTCGTTTACTTAATGCCCGGCCGTAGTTTTTCATAAATACAGTTTTTTGCAACCCCTTATAAATCATAGGGCAATAAAACTATCGGCCAGTTACATAATTATTTTAATCCAGAATTGTAAAAAGAGCCAATTACCTACTGATTTATAAACTTTTTTGCAGAAAATTAAGAAAAATCATCATAAAAGGTATGGTTAACATCGAGAAAAGTGTCTGTCCGGTGATAATGGCAGCCATCATTTGCACATCCCCACCAAGCTGACGCGCCAGAATATAAGAGGATGCAGCCGTTGGTAAGGCCGCGTACAACCAGATAATTTCAGCATTTGGCAATCCCAATACAACACAGATAAGAAAGGCCAATAATGGCATTACTAACAGTTTGATCAACGAGGTTGCACAAAGCGCTTGGCCACTTTTCATTAGGACCTTAAAACTCAGTCCTGCTCCGACAGATAACAGCCCTAAAGGCAGAGCCATACGACCTAGGAATTCAGCGATAGGCATCAGCAGATTCGGGAAACCTACCCCTGTCTGATTTAGCAACAAACCACACAAGCTACCAACAATAAGTGGGTTCTTTAACAAGGCTAACAGCACACTCTTAAAATCTTGAGTGCTACGGGTAAAGTAGGAAAAGACCAGTACACAGCAGAAATTCAGCAAGGGGATCATGAGCGCCATCACCACTGCACCGACCACTACCCCTTGAGGACCAAACAAGGTTGCCGAAGCAGCTAAGCCCACATAAACATTGAAACGAACTCCACCCTGATAAATGGAGGTAATGCCCGCTGCATCGACCCTCAAGAACGGTTTTGCCAAAAAGACAAACACACTGCCACCCAAAACCAGCAACACAACAGCCAACCCCACCTGATCCAAGGGGACAGCAGTCATATCGGTACTAGCTAAACGGGACACCAACAAGATAGGAAACAGCACAAAGTAAGTCGCCTTTTCCGCCTGCCCCCAAAAGTCATCGGTTAGAAATCCGCTCTTTCTCGCCGCATAGCCTAATAAAATAAGTGCAAATACCGGCCATAGAGCACTGATAATTTCGATCATAGTGTTATAGTGATCTTATAAAGTTAATAATGATGTACAGAGTGGAGCCTACAATGATGACATCTCTTGTCTTAACCGTCATCGGTCCTGATAAACCAGGTCTGGTCGAAATGCTAGCGCAAACCATTACTGAAAATGGCGGCAACTGGCTTGAATCCGGTATGTCCAGATTAGCTGGAAAGTTTGCCGGCATTCTAATCACCGAAGTTCCTGAAGATAAAGCAGCTACATTAACTGCAGCGCTAACAGCGCTAGATGCTCAAGGCTTGAAGGTAACAGTTGAGCAATCATCAGCACCAGAAACCACTGGCGCATCTCAGCACTTTAAACTTGAGTTGGTTGGCCATGACAAACCTGGCATCGTGCGCGATATTTCTAGCGCACTAGCTAAACGCCACGTAAACGTTGAACGCCTAAACACAGAACTCGTGTCTGGTTCTATGTCGGCTGAATTGCTATTTAAAGCCGAAGCTGAGTTACTTGCATCCAGCGACCTTGACTTAGATGAGCTGCAACAGGATTTAGAAAATATTGCCAGCGATCTAATGGTTGATATCAGCTTAGATAAATAAGCCATACCGCAGACAAACAAAAAACGCGCTTACCTTTCTCAAGGCAGCGCGTTTTTTATTTCTAAGATGAGCGATTAACCACGCGCATCCAATTTAGCCTGACCACGCTTCACAGCTGCACGCACCTGATTTGGTGCTGTACCACCAATGTGATCACGTGCTGCAACAGAACCTTCAAGGGTTAGCACTTCAAATACATCCTGCTCGATCGTATCGGAGAACTGAACAAGCTCTTCCAACGTCATTTCACCTAGATCTTTATTCTGCTCGATACCGTAGGCTACAGATTTACCTACAACTTCGTGAGCATCACGGAAAGGCATACCTTTACGCACTAGGTAATCAGCCAAGTCTGTCGCTGTAGAGAAACCGCGAAGCGCCGCTTCACGCATACTCTCTTTCTTAGACTCAAGCGCAGGCACCATGTCAGCAAATGCACGTAGACAACCTTTCACTGTATCGATCGCATCAAACAGCGGCTCTTTATCTTCTTGGTTATCTTTGTTGTATGCCAGTGGCTGAGACTTCATCAACGTTAGCAAGCTCATCAAGTGACCGTAAACACGACCGGACTTACCACGTACAAGCTCAGGTACATCTGGGTTCTTTTTCTGCGGCATGATAGAAGAGCCTGTGCAGAAACGATCTGGCAGGTTGATGAAATCAAACTGAGCAGATGTCCATAGAACCAACTCTTCAGACATACGCGTTAGGTGCATCAATAAGATACTAGACGCGGAACAGAACTCGATCGCGAAGTCACGATCAGAAACCGCATCCAAAGAGTTCTCAGCCGGAGCATTAAACTCAAGTAGCTCGCAAGTTAGGTCACGCTGAATTGGGTATGTTGTACCCGCAAGTGCTGCAGCACCTAGTGGCATGATGTTGGCGCGCTCACGGCAATCTTCGAAACGGCCGAAGTCACGCGTTAGCATCTCAAACCACGCAAGCAGGTGATGACCAAAGGTCACTGGCTGAGCTGTTTGAAGGTGAGTAAAACCTGGCATGATCGTATCAGCTTCACGCTCAGCAATACCCAATAGGCCCTGCTGTAGACGCGTAATTTCAGCCAAGATCAGGTCGATCTCATCACGTAGGTACAAACGAATGTCGGTCGCAACTTGGTCATTACGAGAGCGACCAGTGTGTAGTTTCTTGCCCGTGATACCAATTTTCTTAGTCAAAGCCGCTTCGATGTTCATGTGCACATCTTCTAGCTCAATTGACCATTCAAATTCGCCACGCTCAATTTCGACACGAATTTCGCCAAGACCACGGATAATATCGTCACGCTCTTCTTCTGTAAGAACGCCTGCTTTTGTCAGCATCTTCGCATGAGCAATAGAACCGCGAATATCCTGCAGATACATACGCTGATCAAATTCAACGGAAGCCGTAAAACGCGCAACGAAAGCATCCGTTGGCTCATTAAAACGACCGCCCCACTGCTGGTTAGTTTTATCACTCATGGGAAAACCTCAAATTACTCGGAGACTTAATCAGCTATTTTTAGCTGATATCACAAAATTTGCGCGACATTATATCATGCCCTTTCGCTTGAGGTGTCTATATCGCGCCCTGCAATCTGCTACAATCGGCAACAAATATTAAATATGCCGTATTTGAGACTACTTTTATGAGCAGAACCATCCGCATTGCTACCCGTAAAAGCCCATTGGCCCTATGGCAGGCAGAATATGTAAAAGCCGAGCTAGAACGCCATCACGCAGACATTAAGGTCGAATTACTCGGCATGGTATCTAAAGGCGACAAGATCCTTGATGCACCACTAGCCAAAGTGGGTGGTAAAGGCCTGTTTGTAAAAGAGCTAGAAGAAGCAATGCTAGCCGGTGAAGCTGATATCGCGGTTCACTCCATGAAGGATGTACCAATGGAGTTTCCAGAAGGCTTAGGTTTGGCCGTGATCTGCCCACGCGAACAACCAACCGATGCTTTTGTCTCTAATACTTACAACAGCATTGATGAACTACCTCAAGGCGCTGTAGTCGGCACCTCTTCTCTACGTCGTGAAGCGCAAATTCGCGAAAAGCGCCCTGACTTAGAGATCAAATGGCTTCGCGGTAACGTCAATACACGTCTCCGTAAGCTAGATGAAGGTGAATACGATGCGATCATCCTTGCCTCTGCAGGTCTGATTCGCCTAGAGATGCCTGAGCGTATTCGTTCAGAAATTTCTGTAGATTTCAGCCTACCGGCAGGTGGCCAAGGCGCTGTAGGCATTGAGTGCCGCACAGATGATGCTGAATTGCATGAATTGCTTAAGCCTCTACACGACACCGAAACGGCTTGGCGTGTAACCGCAGAGCGCGCAATGAATAAACGCCTAGAAGGAGGCT
This sequence comes from Neptuniibacter sp. QD37_11, assembly GCF_047778105.1. Lineage (NCBI taxonomy): Bacteria > Pseudomonadati > Pseudomonadota > Gammaproteobacteria > Oceanospirillales > Oceanospirillaceae > Neptuniibacter > Neptuniibacter sp. QD37_11. The sequence continues at coordinate 3,365,663 of NZ_CP180552.1, forward strand.
GTCAGGTACCTATCGCCTGCTACGCGACGCTGAACCATGACAACTCTGAACTATACCTACGCGGCCTAGTTGCAAAACCAGACGGTACGTTGATTCTACGCGACGAACAACGCGGCGCTCCGGCTGATGCCGAAGCCATTGGCGTAGAACTGGCTGATCGACTTTTAGCCGCAGGTGCTAAAGAGATTTTGGACGCTGTATATAACAAAGCAGATGCCTAACTCTTTAGCCAACCTTAGGGTTCTGGTGACACGTCCAGAGCATCAGGCCCAAAAGCTTACCGAACAACTCCGCGCCCTTGGCGCGGAACCTATCCCCTTTCCGCTACTCAAAATCCAACCTATTTCTGAAATTGATGAAAACTTTCATCCGCTGAAACAACACATTTTAGATCTCGATCTATTTCAGCATGTCATTTTTATCAGCCCCAATGCGGTAGAGATTGGCTATGAGTGGATCGACTTATACTGGCCTCAACTACCACTTGGCGTACAATGGCTAGCCATCGGAAAGCAGAGTGCGGCATTATTGAACAACTATGGTATAGATGCCTATCACAGCCCTCTGGGGTACGATTCAGAAGCGCTATTAGCATCACCGGCGCTGCAACAGATTACTGGCGATAAGATTTTAATTATGCGAGGCCAGGGTGGGCGGGAAAAATTAGCCACTGAACTTCGTGCACGGGGAGCAGAGGTTAGCTATGCTGAACTCTACCGCCGTGAATGTCCTGCATATTCCGACGCTGATATTGCCGATGCCCTTTTTAATCGGCCTTTAGATGCCATATTTATCAGCAGCGGCGCAGGACTCGACAATTTACTGGACTTGATACAGCGCCCTAATGGCAAATTCAGCACTGATTCACTATTACGCTGTCATCTTGTTGTGCCCAGTGAACGTATTAAAAAAGCTGCCGAAGCAGCTGGATTCAACAGAGTAACCACGGCCTCGGGGCCAGACGATCAAGCAATGATCGACACCCTGAAGCAGTCACTGACTTTTGCGGAAATCGACAGATGAGCAACAAAAAGAAACAATCGCAGGAAGACAATAAAACCACTCAAGATGTACCTGCAACTGAGGTTGTTGAAAAAGTGGTTGAAGAAACTACAGAAGCAGTCGCTGAACAGGAAGAAGCCGCTGCAGAAGAGACTAACAAAGAAGCAGAAGAAACAACGGCTGAAGCAGACAATATTGCTGCATCAGAACAATCTGCTCCTGAACCAAAAGCAGAGAAAGAGAAGAAGCCTGCAACATGGCCTGGCAAACTAGCACTGCCTATCTCAATTATCGCTTTAGGAGCTGCTGGTTACCTGTATTGGCTATCTCTGCAACAAAGCAATAGCGTCGCTCAGAATAACGCAGCGATTGAAGCTCAGGTTAGCTCCTCTCTAAGCGATGCACGCGGCTCGCTCGATCAAGCATTAGCTGGCATGAACCAAACCTTGGGCCAACTAAAATCTCAAAGCCAAGCTGACAAAAACAACATTGATGAGCTACAGGCACGTCTAACGAAAAGCATCCAACAGGTGACAGCTAATCAGAAAACCAATCGTAAAGACTGGCTTCTGGCTGAAGTCGAATATCTATTACGTCTCGCTAATCAGCGCGTACTGATGGAGCAAACCTCTGCAGGTGCACTGAAACTACTGAAATCTGCTGATAAGATCCTAAAAGAGACCGACGACGTTTCCATTTACGATGTACGTAAGGCTTTAGCTGCTGATATCGCAGCATTAGAAGCAGTACCGGTATTGGATACAGAAGGCGTATTCCTGCAGCTTGGCGCATTGAACAATCAGGTACAAAACCTACGTTTAATCCCAATTTCTAAACAGCACAAGCTACCTGATCTATTAGAAAAAGTGACGCCAGAAGTGGTCGAAGAGTCTTGGACTGCCGGTCTAGAAGAATCATGGAGCAAAGCAACCGACAAACTTAATAAGCTTGTGGTTATCCAGCACCGTGATGAGCCAATTGAACCATTGCTATCACCACAGCAAACATACTACCTACAGCAAAATCTTCACCTAATGCTAGAACAAGCTCAGCTTGCTCTACTACAGCGCAAGCAGTCATCTTATGATGCCAGTCTAAACAAAGCGCACGATTGGGTTTCTACTTACTTCGAGCAAAGCGACGGCACTACACAAAGCTTGCTACGCGGCATTTCTGAGCTGAAGAGCGTTAAAGTAACGGCTGAGATGCCAGATATTTCTGGTTCTCTACGCAGCCTGAAGAACTACCTTGCTCATATGACAAAACTTAAGGAACAAGGGGCTTCATAATGAAAAAACTTGTCCTACTTCTGCTGATCATTCTAGCTGGCGGTGCATTCGTCGGTGAGATGATGATCAAAGATTCAGGCTATGTCTTGATCGCTTATAACCAAACAACGATCGAAACCAGCCTGTGGGTTCTTCTCATCGTTTTGGCTGTAGGTTTTGTCATTGGTCACTGGCTATTGAACTTAGTCACTCATACTCAGTTGCCAACCACTAAGCTAAAAGCTTGGAAAGATAACAGAAACCAGCTAATCAGCCGTCGTAAGACGCTGAAAGGTCTAACTTCTCTATCCGAAGGCAACTGGGCTCAAGCGCAGAAACAACTAGCTCAAGCCGCTGAACGCTCTGATCTACCGCTAGTAAACTACCTTGCTGCGGCAAAAGCTGCACATGAGCAAAACAATGAAGCTGCTGCTGACGAACTTCTACAAAAGGCACGCAACACAACACCTGAAGCCGAAGTGACTGTTGCTATCTCTCAAGCTGAGATTCAACTATCTCGTGGTCAGCTAGAGCCTTGCCTAGCAACGCTTCTACGTTTACGCACACTAGCACCTAAAAACACATACGTGATGAAGCTGCTGAAAGATGTTTACCTTCGCCTGAATGACTGGAAAGCGCTTTCTCAACTGATTCCTGCACTGCGTAAACACCAAGCGCTGAAAACGGAAGAGCTATATGAACTGAGCGCGGAATGCTGCACTCATATTCTTGAAGACAGTGTTAGCAAACTTCCAGTGGAAACCAGCGAAGAAGACCGCCTGAAAGCATTAAGCGATGCTTGGTCTGATCTGCCAACAGAGCAAACTAAGAATGGTGAGATCGTTCAGCATTACACCGAACTACTGGTTTCTCTTGGCGCCGAAGATCGTGCAGAACAAAATCTTCGCAGTTTGATTAAGAAAAACTGGGACGAGAAACTGGTTACATTGTATGGCCGCATCAATGGCGAAAATGCCAAGAAGCAGCTTGATAGTGCACGTAGCTGGCAGAAAGCTCACGCTGAAAGCCCTGAACTATTGTTAACCCTAGGTCGCCTATCCTTACGTAATGAGCACTGGGGACAGGCAGTTAAGTACTTTGAACAAAGTCTTGAGCTAGATGCAAAACCAGAAACATTAGGTGAGCTAACGCGCCTACTTCGCCACCTAGGCGAAGATGAAAAGGCACAAGGTTTACTACAAGAAAACCTAAACATTGTGGCATCAGGCTTACCTGAACTACCAATGCCAGTAGAGCAAAAAGCTAGCGCTTAATAGCCTTACAAGACCATAAAAAAGGATGCTTTATAGCATCCTTTTTTATTTATTCCGTTTGCACTAAGGCCTCCATAGCCTGCTCAGCCCAGTGCAGGCTATGTCGATAGGCCACATCAAAAAACTCTTTACCAAAAGGAGAAGCTTCAACCTCTTCCCAATCCGCTTTTTCGAAAGCAATCACAACTTTCAGCAATCCACCTAAATCGCCTTCAAAATCAGATATTGCATGCTTAATGCTGTCATCTATGGGAATCTGACGCAAAATTTCATCCATTTCTACATCTAATAAGAGATCTAACTGAGAGATCATTCCCACCATAAAAGCACTGTCTTGCTGCAAAGCTTCGGTCGATTCGGCCAACAACTCACACATCCGACCACGGACCAATAGGTTTCTAGCAAGCTCTTCGGGTTTATCAGGGTTACTGGCTAATGTAATAAGAGTCGCCCACTTCCGTATTTGATCATGCCCCAAGATAACCACCGCCTGCTGCATAGAATCAATCGAACGGTTCTGCTGATAGGCAGCTGAATTAACCACTTTTAGAATTTTAAAACTAAGCTTAGGGTCCATGATAATCAGCTCTTCAATTTCTGAAGGCGTAATATCTGGACGCTGCAACTGTTGCAAAAGCTGCATTAAAGCCGCGCTATTACCCGGCACATCTTTCCCCAGCACCTTAACTGGACGACTAATAAAACCGCCTTGAAACAGCTTAAATCCAACCTTTTTACAGAACTGCAGGGTTTCAAAGTCATCTACATTTTGCGCTAATGCGGTCTTTTTTGCTTTATTCAGCGTGGCTACCAGCTTTTTGATTTTAGTCCGATGCATCAAACTAAAATCAATTTTGATGATATTGACCAACTTAATTAAGGGGATGAGGTGAGGTTGCATGGAGAACCCATCCAAAGCAATTCGGTACCCTTGTTTAGAAAGCATTCTAAGGTGGGTGATAACCTCTTCAGTCACTGTTATATCTGGATGGACTTCAATAACTATCTCTTTTCTAGGCAAAGCTAGAGAACTCCCCTCCTGCAGCATAGAACTAGGAAAAGGGAGAAAGACGGGAACTTTATGGATATGCCCGTCTTGAAACAGGCTGGTGAAGGTATGCATAACGAGCATTGACCCTTCCGTTTCAGGATCAAACAACGAGTCTTCGATGTATTCAGAATATTGATAGCGCAGCTGATAAGAGATGATCTTGAGGTTTCGATCAAAGATAGGCTGCCGAACCATCAATACTTCAGAGCTTTGCCCTTCCATAGAACTCAAAAGTCCCTGAGGTGTTATGGATTTTATACAGCTTATCCCGCGACTGAAGTTATTGCCAGCCAAAAGCAAAAGAGGAGCTTGCAGCTCCTCTTTCATTTACTCTAGATCTCTAACCTAAGGGTTATCTGCGCTCACTTTTCGCTGACTGACAATCTGCCACAGAAACTCAACCGCAGCGACAACCAGTATCGTATAGCCCATAAGCTCAGTTCCCTCTTCTACAATATTCTTCACGACCCTTACATAGCCATCGCCCATCACCGCTTCCCAGAAGGAACCTCGACCAAACAGGCGCGAAAATACCAATACAACTAAGATACCGCTCAGATAGATACCAGCACTAGACAGTTTCGAGAATTCAATTAAGGAAGGTTTGACCGGATGCTGCTGCCTAATCAAATATAAAGTCGATGTAGCAATCAAGATGCAAACCAGCGTCTGCCATGCGCCATCAAACATATTCTCATCTAAGAAAGCATCAAACTCACGAATCAGCATCATGCCACTCAGCGTCGCAACAACCACGGCAGCTGGGCGCAACGTGTCACTGTAATAAGCGCCGACTAAAAATAGCATGCAGGTAACGAAAGCAAACGTATCATGCATCAACTCTGTCGCCGAACCTTCATCATACTTACTCTCTGCCAATAGGGCATAACCTTCCATTGCAAAGATATTTGCTACACCTGCCATAAATAGCAGATAAACAAGGGAACGAATCATTAAGGCAGCGAATGATTGCATCTGAATACATCCAAGTAAGTTGATAAAAACAGGTAAAACGTCTAGCTAGCGCAATTCTGGCTCGGCGTTTATCGATAACCGCTCAGATAGAGATCCATAACTAAGCGATTAGGGTAAGCGCGAACCGTGGATTCTAATAAAAAATGACCAGAAAAGCATTTATAAGAAAGCTTTGTTACACCTAGCTAGTGTAAAACACGCTTTTAAGGATGATTGAGCAATAAAAAAGGAGCCAAAGGCTCCTTTTTAAATAAAGAGGTGAATTAACTCTTAGGTCTTGGCGCATAAGCAAATACATCAGAATGCATATTCGCTTCTTCAAAGCCACGTGGTTCACACGCATCTAACAACGCATAAACCATTCCTGGAGAACCACTTGCAAAAATTTCTACATTCTCAAAATCGGCAAAATCTTCTAAAACAGCATCCGGTAGAAGGCCTGTACGACCTGTCCAACCAGGGCTATTTTCAGGTTCGCTCACAATAGGCTCAAAGTGAACATTTGGATGCTCTGCAGCCCATTGCATTGGCAACTTTTCCAAATACATGTCTTCTTCTACACGCGCGCCCCAATAGATATAAATTGGGTTACCAAATTGATTAGCCAATAGATGCTCTACCACGCTCTTCACTTGCGCAAAGCCCGTGCTCGCCGCAGCCAAAATCAAACGCGTATCAGGTTTTAGTTTATGAGCTTGTAGGTAGCAATCACCTTTAGGCAGTTCAATCTCTACCGTTTTTTCGCTTTTTAAATGTCCGATAATCGCATTAGACATTTCACTCTCAGGCATATGACGGATATGTAACTCGATATCACGACCCGTATCTGGCGCAGAACCAATAGAAAATGAAGCCTGTTTACCGTCTGGCAAAAAGATATCTAAATACTGACCAGCAAAAAATTCGGCAGATAGAGAAGCCGTTGCAGGCATTTGCAGGCGGATGCGGTACACATCATGGTTTAGCTTTTCAAATGCCTTAATATCACAAAGGAGCTTTTTCACAGATAACTCTCCAGGGCTTTTTAACCCTTCAATCCTGACCCTTACATCACTTAAGGGTTTACATGTACATGCTAGTACACTTGGTGCACTACGAGTAGTTTGAACGCTATCAACAGAGAGATGCAGTTCCGGATAGCGTTGTTTAATTTCGCCTTCAAGCAGCTTTACTTCGCAAATTTCACAGACACCATTGCGACAGCTGACGCGCATTTTATACCCTGCTCGATGCAAACTTTCCAGCAGGGTTTCATCTGATCCAGAAGGAATTTCATCCCCGTTATTTTCGATCAGAATATGCTTAGGCATAGATCACTTTAAAATACCCAATTCGTCCCAGATATCGTCCACTTTACTCTGAACTTCGGGATCCATAACGATAGGCTCACCCCACTCACGAGTTGTTTCACCTTCCCATTTATTGGTCGCGTCCATACCCATTTTAGAGCCGAGGCCTGACACAGGCGAAGCAAAGTCGAGATAATCGATCGGTGTATTATCGATCATCACAGTATCTCGCTGAGGGTCCATCCGCGTAGTGATCGCCCAGATCACATCATTCCAATCGCGGGCATTCACATCATCATCACAAACGATCACGAATTTGGTGTACATAAACTGTCTTAAGAACGACCAGACACCCAACATCACACGCTTTGCATGACCCGGATACTGCTTCTTAATCGTCACTACCGCCATACGGTAAGAACAGCCTTCAGGCGGCAGATAAAAATCGACGATTTCAGGGAACTGCTTCTGCAGAATCGGTACGAATACTTCGTTTAGCGCCACACCTAAGATAGCTGGCTCATCTGGTGGACGGCCAGTATAGGTGCTGTGATAGATTGGGTTACTGCGATGGGTAATTCTCTCGACCGTAAATACAGGGAAGCTATCAACCTCGTTGTAGTAACCTGTATGGTCGCCAAATGGGCCTTCATCCGCCATTTCGTCCGGATCAATATAACCCTCTAAAATAAACTCAGCGCTAGCAGGTACATGAAGATCATTACCAATACACTGAGTAACTTCCGTTTTGCCACCACGCAGCAAGCCCGCAAAAGCATACTCAGACAAAGTATCAGGAACCGGTGTCACTGCACCCAAAATTGTTGCAGGGTCTGCGCCCAAAGCAACGGCAACAGGGAACTTTTCACCCGGATGTTCCTGTTTCCACTCACGAAAATCGAGTGCACCACCACGGTGGGCGAGCCAACGCATAATCAGTTTATTTTTACCGATTAATTGCTGACGGTAGATACCTAAATTCTGTCGCTCTTTATTAGGACCGCGTGTAATCACCAAAGGCCAAGTAACCAACGGTGCTGCATCCCCCGGCCAGCAAGTTTGAATAGGAAGGGTATTTAGATCAACATCATCCCCTTCAATCACATGTTTCTGGCACGGCGCTGACTTAACCAGCTTGGGGCCCATATTGAGCACTTGCTTAAAGATAGGCAGCTTTTCCCAAGCATCCTTCATACCCTTAGGTGGTTCAGGCTCTTTTAATTGAGATAAGAGTTTACCTACATCTCTCAGCGCTTCTACAGACTCCTCTCCCATACCCATCGCTACACGTTCAGGCGTACCAAACAAGTTAGCTAACACTGGATAATAGGAGCCTTTCGGGTTTTCAAACAGCAAAGCAGGACCGCCTGCTTTGAGAGTACGATCACTAATCTCGGTCATCTCCAGATTAGGATCAATCTCTTGCTTAATACGCTTTAACTCGCCACGCTCTTCAAGCATGTGGATAAAATCACGCAGATCTTTATATTTGGGTGTCGCCATAATCAGACCTAGTAGATATAAAAAAGGGCAAGCAGATGCTCACCCTTTAATACGCAAACCGGTTTACTTCCGTTTCATCGAAAGGAAGAATTCGTCGTTTGTTTTAAAGTCTTTCAGTTTGTCGATTACAAACTCTGTCGCTGCAGTATCTTCCATTGGATCTAGAAGCTTACGCAGGATCCACATGCGCTGTAGTTCTTCTTCAGATGTAAGAAGATCTTCACGACGCGTACCAGAACGACGAATATTGATTGCTGGGAATACACGTTTCTCAGCAACTTTACGATCCAAGTGAACTTCAGAGTTACCTGTACCTTTGAATTCCTCAAAGATAACTTCGTCCATCTTAGAACCCGTATCAACCAACGCAGTTGCGATGATTGTTAAGCTACCGCCCTCTTCGATGTTACGCGCAGCACCAAAGAAGCGCTTAGGACGCTCTAGAGCATGCGCATCAACACCACCGGTGAGTACTTTACCGGAAGATGGGATAACTGTGTTGTAGGCACGAGCCAAACGCGTAATGGAATCCAGAAGGATAACCACGTCTTTCTTATGCTCAGTTAGACGCTTAGCTTTCTCGATAACCATCTCAGCCACTTGCACGTGACGTGATGGCGGCTCATCGAAGGTAGATGCAACCACTTCACCGCGAACGGTACGCTGCATCTCTGTTACTTCCTCAGGGCGCTCATCGATTAGCAATACAATCAGGTGAGTTTCTGGGTTGTTACGGGTGATGCTGTTAGCAATGTTCTGTAGCATCAGGGTTTTACCGGCTTTAGGCGGTGATACAACCAAAGCACGCTGACCTTTACCCATTGGGCAAACCAGATCGATAACACGTGCAGTCAGATCTTCTGTACTGCCGTTACCAATTTCCATCCGCAACCGATCCTGCGCAAATAGAGGCGTCAGGTTTTCGAAAAGAATCTTATTCTTCGCGTTATCAGGCTTATCGTAGTTAATTTCATTAACTTTCAATAATGCGAAGTAACGCTCACCATCTTTAGGTGGACGAATCTTACCCGCAATCGTGTCACCTGTACGTAGGTTAAAACGACGAATCTGACTTGGAGATACGTAAATATCATCCGGGCCAGCTAGGTATGAGGAGTCAGCGGAACGCAGGAAACCAAAACCATCCTGCAGAATTTCTAGGACACCATTACCGTAGATGTCTTCACCGCCTTTCGCATGACGCTTAAGAATAGCGAAAATAACATCCTGTTTACGGGAACGAGCCAGATTATCCATTCCCATGCCTTTGGCAATTTCAAGTAACTCGGGAACGCTTTTTGTTTTTAGTTCGGTAAGATTCATAGTTTGAAGAAAAGAAGCACGAAGCTAATTTTTAATATGTGGATGGAATTTAAGAAGATAGTCGAACGTTGGTCAAAACGCTCTCGCATAAAATACAACGAAGGAAAAAGATTTTAGCGGGAGGACCAAACAAGCAACACTATAGAAGGTAGGTAAGGGTCTGTCTATAGTGCAAAGGTAAGAAAGTGTAATGTTTTGAGCCACATTACACTTTCTAGGTATCAATCTATTAAAGATTAGCTTCAATAAACGCAGAAAGCTGCGATTTAGATAGTGCGCCAACCTTAGTAGCTTCTACATTACCACCTTTGAAAAGCATCAATGTAGGGATACCACGAATACCAAATTTTGGTGGAGTTTCGCTGTTTTCATCGATGTTCAGTTTACAAATTTTCAACTGGTCACCGTATTCTTTAGCGATCTCTTCCAGAACAGGGGCGATCATCTTACAAGGACCACACCACTCAGCCCAGTAATCAACTAATACTGCACCTTCAGCTTTGAGAACATCTTCCTCAAAGGAAGCATCTGTAACATTTACAATGTTTTCACTCATGGGAACTTTTCTCCGCTGCGCCCATTATTTTTCAATAAGACTGCCGATAATAGCATCCTCGCCGCCTATTGTGTAACGCCTACAAGGGTAATTCCCTAGCATAGCGGTCAATTATTTAGCTATAAGCTTAAACCTCAAACGCTATAAAGCCCCATTTCATGGGACTGCCAGGCCATATTTCCAGTAGACTATCCTTATAAATTAAAAGCCTTAAAACAAAAGATGAAAAGCACCTGCAGTACCGCAGTACTTTTGGTAATCTAGCTCAGCCTTCCATATCGGGTCATAGGACGATAACGCATGACAGAGCCTTCAACTGTTTCAGATAAACAAGATGATCAACGCTTAGCAGCCATTGATTTAGGGTCTAACAGTTTCCATATGGTTGTCGCGCAACTTGATCAGGGTGAGATACGCCCGATTGACCTCTTGTCCGATAAGGTTCAACTGGCCGCTGGCATCAATGAGAAACGCTACCTGACTGATGAAGCCAAACAACGAGGGCTCGAATGCCTCAGCCGTTTTGCCCAGCGAGTCAAAGACCTCCCTAGAGATTCCGTTAGAGTCGTAGGCACCAACGCTCTTCGTGAAGCCAAAAATAGCCGAGAGTTTATTGAGGAAGCTGAAGCTATCCTAGAAACTCCGCTTGAGATCATCGCAGGTCGAGAGGAAGCGCGTCTTATCTATTTAGGTGTATCCCACACCCTTGCAGATGATCAAGGCTCCCGTTTAGTCATTGATATTGGTGGCGGTAGTACTGAGTTTATCATTGGCGAGCGCTTTGAGCCCCGCACTATGGAAAGCCTCCATATGGGCTGCGTTAGCTATACCAAACGCTATTTTAAAGATGGCATTATCTCTGCTTCCAACTTTAAACGCGCTCGCACAGCCGCTCGCCAAGAACTGCAATCTATCGTCCGAGAATATCGCAATCTAGGTTGGAACAGTGCAGTAGGTGCATCAGGCACAATCAAAGCCGTTCGCAATATTTGTCAGGATTACGGCTACAGCCAAGAGTCCATAACCTGGGAAGGGTTGCAGCAACTTAGAGATCTTCTGCTGACCTTCCAACACAGTGACGATATCGACATTAACGGCATCAAAACTGAGCGAAAAACCGTCCTCACTGCAGGCGTTGCAATTTTATGCGGGATATTCGAAGCCCTAAATCTTGAGAAACTGAGCTTCTCCGAAGGCGCACTACGTGAAGGCGTTCTCTATGATATGGCAGGCCGTTTAAAGCATGAAGATGTCCGTGATCGCAGCATTACCGCACTTATGCAGCGCTACCATGTTGACCAAGAACAAGCCGAACGTGTCGAACAAACAGCTCTGCTTGCTTGGGCACAATTGAAGGAAAGCTGGCACCTTTCTTCAAAAGACTACGATATGCTTTGTTGGGCAGCACGTACACATGAGATTGGCCTGACAATCGCTCACAGCCAGTTCCATAAGCATAGTGCTTATCTGCTTAGCCACTCTGATCTACCCGGCTTTACGACGCGCGAGCAACAACAACTAGCGACTCTCGTGCGCGGTCATCGTCGTAAATTTCCTAAAGACGAGTTCAAAGCACTACCTAAACGTTTGCAAGAACCCTATCGTCGACTCTGCGTGTTACTAAGATTGGCAGTTGTACTCCATCGCAGTCGCTCTTCAGATCGCCTTCCAGCAATCACGTTTAGCTTTGACGGCAAAACACTGCATATGAATTTCCCTGAGGACTGGCTATCTCACCACCCATTGACCGAAGCAGGGCTTGAGCAGGAAGCGAGTTATCTAGAAAGCGCTGATATGAAGCTAAAATACAGCTAACTATCTAATCTTCAAACTTGCACTATTAATAATCATTAGTAGGTTTTGAGGTTAAGCGATTAACCATTTGATTGATCGCCTTCATCTGTGGCGCAGTTCTTTTATAGTAATGATATGGCGGTAAGTTATTACTGCTATACCCCCAAAAATCCCAACAGCCACGGGGGTTTAAAGGCATGATTGAGGAGGGTTTCACTTGCGGGTAAAGGATAATCAATCGATTAGCATCCGCTGTTTCGTTATAACCCGTACCCTTTACAAACCGATCCCCCAAAAATTCATGACCTTGACGGCAACCATGTAGAGCCACATGCACCCTGCAAGATTCACTACGGCAACTCTCAGGAATATAGACATAACCCATATTATCTAGACTACTGTATTCGCCTGAAATGAAAGGTGTTTGATCAAATTTAATCAACTCACCTGACAGCTCTTTAACATCGACCTCCAATTCGCCATAGATATGCTCTAGCAATCGCCGCGCTTGGGAGAAGCCACAATTATTGATCCATGGTTTTTCTGTCAGGCTACATTGATTATCTTCAAGATCATCGGTAATAAATCCGTGTCCTGCAGCCACTCTGTTATCGTAGCGAATAGCACTTTCATCAAGTTCTAAGTGCTTATAGAAAGACACCGTCTGGTCGCCCACGACCTGCCACACGGTTTTATCTTCAAGGCCCGAGAAGATATAAACCTTGTCATCATAAAGATTCTCTAACTTAGCGATACTACCGCGCTCAGCTTCAGTTTTGGCTAGTTCAGACAAATAACGACTATTAGGATAAAGAGATTCAGGACAACCAAACCAGCTGTACTTGCAAGGATCCATACAGGTTGTAGTGGCACTCACAAGCTTAGGCGTCATATCACTTCCGGGAATACTCGCGACACAATTCCACGGTCCTCCTGCAATAATCCCTGCGCCCACTAGATTCTCAGAATATGCAATATGATACTGAGCAGCCATAAAACCACCGGAGGATAAACCAGATATGGAGGTTTGATCCGAAATAGCATTTAACGCCGGAAGATCAGGCGCCACCAGACCACCTTCGCCATCAATCGCTTGAGCAAAGCCCGTCAGCATCCAACAGCTAATAATCAATAATAAACGAAACACTTCCTCTCCCTAATGCAAAGCAACATTAGCAACGAGTTTCTCGTAATTCCGCACATTTGTCCTTTACGGTCTGGTTTAGATCCATAAGCCTTATCTTGTAGCACCATCGCGCGTTGAACTCATTATTTAACATTAAGGGCAGACCTACCCAGCAAAACTACAGACCCACTCAAAAATCAGAGTAGCACCCAACTCTGATCTACACGCTTCATCCATATCACTCCCTGATTTAATGAATCATACATTTGATAAAAATATCCCTTTAACAAAACTAAGGCAAAAAAAAACCTCGTATAAATACGAGGTTTTTTTCAAATGCTAGCTAGCCGCTTATAGCTTAGGGCCCGCTGCAATGATCTCTTCAGATACGCCGTCGAACTTCTTGAAGTTCTCTACGAACTGACCGATCAGGTCGTTTGCAGTTGCATCGTAACCAGACTTATCAGCCCAAGTGTTACGTGGGTTAAGCAGTGTAGAGTCTACACCTTCAACCGAAACTGGTACTTCTAGGTTTAGACCTTCTAGCTTCTCAGTCTCAGCACCGTTTAGGGAACCATTCTGGATTGCAGAGATGATGCCACGGGTAGTTGGGATGCTGAAACGCTCGCCAGTACCGTAAGAACCGCCAGTCCAACCAGTGTTTACTAAGTAAACCTTAGAACCGAACTCTTCGATACGCTTCATTAGAAGCTCAGCGTAAACGTGCGCTGGACGAGGGAAGAAAGGAGCACCGAAGCAAGTAGAGAAAGTAGACTTGATGCCACCGCCTGAACCCATTTCTGTAGAACCTACAAGTGCAGTGTAACCAGACAGGAAGTGGTACGCAGCCGCTTCTTTAGTCAGGATAGATACTGGTGGCAATACGCCGGTCAGGTCACATGTTAGGAATACGATAGAATCTGGCTCTTCACCCATGTTAGATACAGTACGTTTTTCAACGTGCTGTAGCGGGTATGCGCAACGACCGTTCTCAGTTAGAGATGTGTCATCGTAATCAGCTGTACGTGCATCGTTTAGAGCAACGTTCTCTACGATCGCACCAAAGCGGATAGCGTCCCAGATAATTGGTTCGTTCTTCTGGCTTAGATTGATAGTTTTAGCGTAGCAACCACCTTCCAGGTTAAATACAACGCCTTTGCCCCAACCGTGCTCATCATCACCGATTAGGTAACGAGAAGGGTCAGCAGACAGCGTTGTTTTACCTGTGCCGGATAGACCGAAGAATAGCGTTGTGCTGTTGTCATCACCAACGTTTGCAGAACAGTGCATTGGCAATACGTCTTTCTCTGGTAACAGGAAGTTCTGTACAGAGAACATCGCTTTCTTCATTTCACCAGCGTAGCGCATGCCTGCTAGCAAAACTTTACGCTTAGCGAAGTTGATGATTACGCAACCATCGCTGTTTGTGCCGTCACGCTCTGGATCACATTCGAAACCAGCAACGTTTAGGATCTGCCACTCTTCTTTCGACTTCGGGTTGTATTCCGCAGGACGAATGAAAAGGTTCTGACCAAACAGGTTCTGCCATGCAGTCTGAGTAGTCATGTTTACAGCAAGATAATGGTTTGGATCAGAACCAACGTGTACGTTTGACACGAAGTGCTCTTTATCTGCGATGAACTCTTCTACGCGAGTCCATAACGCATCAAATTTGTCTGAATCGAATGGGCGATTGATATTACCCCAATCGATAGAATCAGCAGTACTTGGCTCTTCAACGATGAAGCGATCCATCGGAGAACGACCGGTACGTTTACCTGTTGTCACTACCAATGCGCCAGTGTCAGCAAGTGTTCCTTCACCGTTGGCAATGGCTTTCTCAACCAGCTTAGCTGGGCTTAAGTTATGGTGTGCAATGTTAACAGAATCTTTGGTCATTACTGGGTTCCCTTGGCATAGGCGCCAATAACGTTACCTAATAAGGCGTAAGGCTATGGTGTATCGTAATTATAAGGAGGCGTATTATGCACAAAAATCGCACGCTGTGCCATTGTTGAAATCAATTCGCATTTGACCTGCCGTAAAAACAGGCTTATTTGATTGATTTTACAGCAAATTCACCACCAGAATATCTAATATAAGTTCGCTTAATGTACTTGTGAGCCGCCTGAAGCGCCGTTTTCAGCAAACAGGGCTTCAATATCTGCAGCGTCAAAATCGTACTGGGCGTTACAGAACTGACAATTTACAGCCACTTTGCCCTGCTCTTCTAGTACTTCTAAAAGCTCTGCTTTTTCGACAAGTTTCAAGGACGCTTCGCTGCGTTGACGCGAACAGGTACATTTAAATCGAACGTCATCCGGTTCGTATAGACGGCATTGTTCTTCGTGGAAAAGTCGGTACAACAATGTTTCGTTATCTAACTCCAATAACTCTTCACTTTTAAGCGTGGACGCTAAGTGACTGACCCGGTCCCAGTCTTCTTCGCCTGTACCTTGCGCTGGCAATACCTGCAGCATCATACCTGCTGCTTTTTCACCATCAGAAGCTAGCTGGATCTGGGTTGGCAGTTGCTCGGAACTTAGGAAGTAGTTCTCTAAACATTTACCAAGGTTTTCTCCGTCTAGCGGCACAATACCTTGATAAGGCTGTCCTTGCTCCGGCTCGATAGTCAGGACAACCTGACCTTGCGGTAATAGATCCACAAAGTTAGCTTGTTCATCTAGCTCACCTTCGTAACGAGCAATCGCACGTAAATCGCGGTCATGGTTACATTCCGCCATTAACACACGAACATTTCCTCGACCTTGAGCTTGAAGAATAAGACGACCTTTAAATTTTAGGTTCGAGCTAAGCAAGCTCACTGCTGCTAACATTTCACCTAACACCTGCTGGATCACAGCGGGATAGTCATGGTTTTCAAAACAATCGGCACAGGTTTGCTGTACGCCGGAAACAACGCCGCGAATATCCAATTCATCGAATAGGATACGCTGAATCTGATCAGGATTACTCATGAGAGGATTCTATCGAGTTATAAGTGGAAAATAAGAGGGTCCAGACAGGTACCCAAGTCAATACAGGTATTTTATCATATCTGTCTAACAATTCGGGACAGTATTTGCAGTATGAACGATATCACCGTTTTCAGGCAGACTTGGAATCTAAAAGCGCTTTTCCTTGGGCATCTATTTGCGTTTGCTTGGTTTGGCTTCTTCGTGACAGAAACAGGCTTTGCTTTCTGGCGCAGCATCGACCAAAACCTATTTTTTATGCTGAATGGCACACTGTCTGAAGATAATGGTTGGACCCGCTTTTGGGCGTGGGCCAATGTCCGCATTATGGATCTAGTCCCTCTAACGATCATGCTGGTGAGTTTGACCTTCCCGGATTTCGGCATCAAACGTGACCGCCTGCAGCAAGCGATCATTGGGTTTGTTCTACTACTTGTTTTGATGTTCTTTGTCAGAGAAGGGGTGGCTAATTTCACTAAGGCTGCGGAGCTAAGTGGAAAGAGCCCAACCTTATTGCTGGAGCCTGCATATCGATTTAGTCAGATCGTACCGGATATTCCGGCCAAAGACAGTGCAACATCCACCTTCCCTGGGGACCACGCTACCGTCGTGCTAACTTGGGCAGGTTTTATGATGCTAAATGCACGTAGCTGGCTATCTCTATCAGCTCTGTTTTTGGCCGTGCTATTTATGCTTCCACGCGTTGTTGGTGGAGCCCACTGGGCGAGTGACAATTTAGTGGGCGGGGCTTTCTCAGCGATGATTACCCTGAGCTGGGCATTCTGCACGCCAATTATGCATATAGCTACCAGCAAGACTCATAAACTTCTGCTGCCATTAATACGGCTATTCACAAAGATACCTTTGCTAAATCAACTTCCGATTCTCAAGCCTTAAACAGGCTTATCAAACCGCATTGTTCAAAAAACAAATGAGCAATGCGGTTAGCATTCAACCTTTATCAAAGATACCGCGCTCACCATCTTTAAATGATCGAATCTGACGACGCTCTTTCTTATTCGGTCGATTGCGCGGATTCAAGCTACTACCCATCGCCTTGCGCTGAGCTGCATGCTCTTCACGTTTTTTAATACTGGCTTCAGTTTCTTTGTAGAGCTTTTGCGCTTCAGGCGCGCCACGACGCTTATCCGAGAGTTCAACCACTACGATCTCTTTCTCATCGAAACCCTGACGAATTTCTAAGACAGCGCCGATCTCAACGTGTCGGCTACATTTGGTACGTTGGCCGTTGTAGTGCACTTTACCGCCATCGATCATCTGTTTAGCAACAGCGCGGGTTTTATAAAAACGAGCGGCCCAAAGCCATTTATCAAGTCGAACTTTTACTTCTGTATCTGTCATTTCTTGGGGGTAATCTCATCAAAGTGCTCTATAGCACTATAGTCATCTATTTCTCTTTTAGGCTGCTGGCTATCAGGTTGGTAGATCGACAATAAATACTTAATACCATATTCCCGAGCACTGTTAAGTACAGCAAAGCTATCATCCACCAGCAAGGTACGGGACTTATCAAAAGGCTCTACTTGCTGCAGACGATCCCAAAAAGTGAGATCTTCTTTGGGCAATCCAAAGTCATGAGAGCAGATGACATCATCCACAAGATCGTTGATAGCGGTTTTTTCAATTTTAAGAGACAGGCTTCCCCAATGAGCATTCGTCACAATAACCGTGCGAATCCCCTGCGCTTTTAAGGTAGCTAGAAAGTCCTGCACATGAGGTCGAAAAGCGATTTTGTCGGCAATCTCATATTTCAGCTCGGTAATGGGCACATTCAGTTCACGCGTCCAATAATCCAAGCAATACCAATTAAGAGTTCCTTGCTGCTCTATGATACGCTCATGCAACCAGCTGCGAGCTTCATCTTGATCCATTTTGTGGATCTGCGCATATCGCAGGGGTAGATGTTCTAGCCAAAAATAGGTATCAAAGTGTAGATCAAGAAGGGTGCCGTCCATATCCAGCAAGACGGTATCTATATTCTGCCAATCAAACATTTTTCAGGCCAAGTAAAGAGGAAACCTCAGTATGCCGGTTAAACCCGAGATTTTGAAGGTTACAACTGCCGCACAAACACGCTTATTTAAAGTCGAGCAGGTTGAACTTCGCTTTTCTAATGGTGCCGAACGCACTTATGAGCGCTTAGCCAATCGAGGTAACGGTGCAGTAATGATCATTCCTGTGACCGAAGACAATGAAGTACTGCTGATCAAAGAGTACGCTGCAGGTATTGAGGATTACACGCTGACGCTACCTAAAGGCCTGATTGATCCCGGTGAAGACGCTCATATCGCTGCAGACCGAGAGCTTAAAGAGGAAGCAGGATTTGGTAGCAACCAGTTAAATACGCTAAAAGTAATGACATCAGCACCCAACTATATGGGGCATAGCATTACAGCGGTCGTCGCCAGAGATCTCTATCCTTGTCGTTTACAAGGCGATGAACCAGAGGAGATGGAAGTTGTCAGTTGGCCGCTAGCCGAAATAGAACAACTGGTAGCCAGCGATGACTTTACCGAAGGTAGAGCCATTGCCGCGCTCTATATGGCCAGAGATTTCCTCAATCGTAAGTAGAACCATCATTCATACTGCCAACACCCAATAACAAAAAGGCCGTAAGGTAATGAACCAACACGACTTAGCTTCAGCATTACTCTGCATTTGTCAGCAAGCCAGCGCTGAGATCTTAAAAGTTTATCAGCGCGATGATTTTTCGATTGCGGCTAAAGAAGACCACTCCCCAGTTACGGCTGCTGATCTCGCTGCGCATCAGGTGATTCAGGCAGGCCTCAGTGATCTAACACCCGAGATCCCGCAACTGAGCGAAGAAGACACTGAATTAACCTATCAACAGCGTAAAGTTTGGCAGCAATTTTGGTGTATCGATCCGTTAGACGGAACCAAAGAGTTTATTAACCGTAACGATGAATTCACCATCAATATTGCGCTGATCGAAAATAACCGCCCTATCTTTGGCATTATCTATGTCCCCGTTAGCGGCGTCGCCTATTGGGGAGGGAACGAGATTGGTGCTTGGAAACAGGAAGATGGGCGAGCTCCAGCGCAAATCAGAAGCCGGCCTCTGGGCAAAGACCTAATCGTCGCATCCAGCCGCAGGCATGGCCAAGAAGCCAACGAAAACCTGATGCTACCGATAGCCAAACAGTTTTCACAGATTAGCCATCGAGGGATGGGGAGCTCTCTAAAGATGTGTCTAATCGCTGAAGGTATAGCCGATTTTTACCCACGCCTTTATCCCACCAGTGAATGGGATACGGCAGCAGCTCAAGCCATTCTGGAAGCAGCCGGTGGGCGTTTAGTCAACGCCGAAACACTCGAAGGCCTCACCTATAACTTACGCGAGTCTTTAGAGAATCCGTATTTCTTTGCCTGCGGTGATCCGCAATTCCCGTTAGAAGTGTTAAGAAACCATCTAGCGAGCGGTTCTCAAAACGGATAGAGATCAAAAGTAACTGGGATAGAGTTAACTATCCCAGTTAGTTGAGTAGATAGGAGTTATTTTTCAGCCGCACAAGACTGATTAGCGCGCGCCAGAACTTCTTCCACTTTAAATTTAAAGTCCGGGTTGCTCAGCTGATTAGCACGGATCAGTTTTACTTCATTATCGCTAAAGTGCTTGTGTACATATTTAGAGAAGCAGTCACAGCGTTCCTCTGTAGCACCCGCCAACTTCATGCAGTCCTCTTTAAACGGCACAAACGTATCAGACGCTAAAAACTGAGTTTTAACGACCAGAATTGCCAGAGATACCACAGAGATCCAAATTAAAACTTTATACATCGTCTAACAGTCACTTTTTTATAGTTATAAAAATACAGGCCTGTCATTCTAGGGTTAAAACATGACAGTTTCAGCAAACTTTAGTCGCAGCCCTTTAAAAAATGAATTATGAACCAATATAGGTAGATAGTTCGTAATAAAAGAACATCAAATAAGCACACTTTTTGTACCATGAAATAATCACTCTTGGGTGCTATTATTCCCGTGCTTTGGATAATTAATAATTACCTGCCAATCGTGTGAGCATACGGAAACGCAGGTAATCTCTGATAATAAGTCTTTACGACACACGAATAAGGTGACACTTATGAGCTTTGAACTTCCGCCGCTACCTTATGCAAAGGACGCTCTGGAACCACACATCTCTGCTGAAACGCTAGACTTCCACCACGGCAAGCACCACAACACATACGTTGTTAAGCTAAATGGCCTAGTTCCTGGTACCGAGTACGAAGGTAAAACTCTAGAAGAGATCATCACTTCTGCTCCTGCTGGCGGCGTATTCAACAACGCTGCTCAGATCTGGAACCACACGTTCTACTGGAACTGCCTATCTCCAAACGGTGGTGGTGAGCCAACTGGCGCGATTGCTGATTCAATCAACGCTAAGTGGGGTTCTTTCGCAGCATTCCAAGAAGCTCTAAACGACAAAGCAGTTAACAACTTCGGTTCTAGCTGGACTTGGTTGGTTAAAAACGCTGACGGTTCTATCGATATCGTTAACACTAGCAACGCTGGCTGCCCTCTAACTGAAGGTCAGACTCCACTGCTAACTGTTGACCTATGGGAACACGCTTACTACATCGATTACCGTAACGTTCGTCCTGATTACCTAAAAGGTTTCTGGGCGCTAGTTAACTGGGAATTCGTAAACGCTAACTTTGCATAAGTTACCGTAATTTTTAAAAGGCTGATACGGAAACGTATCGGCCTTTTTTGTGCCTAGGATTTATCGTGATAGGCTAAAACAAGTGTTACGGGAAATAGCTAAACAAAGGACTGTATGAATGAAATCTGCGCTTGTATCCACTTGGTTCGGAGATAAATTTTCTGAACTTCACCCTCAACTACAACAGTTGCATATCCAAGGTGGTGAGCTTAAAGGCTCCGTCGATCTAACATTCGGTACAGGCCTCGCGGGAATAATCGGCCAGAGGCTTGCCAAGAAAATGGGCCTACCAACAGCTGGCCAACATCAATTATCCGTGAACATATCTCATCAGCCTGATGGCTTATACTGGGGGCGCTGTTTCAACGACCAAGCGAGAGTAACTTCACTATTTAAACCGGTGGGTTCAATTGCAGACGGTTATTGGATCGAAGAAACCGGCCCGATAACATTGCATCTGACAGTTGATATCAAAGAGGGCGGATGGTTTTGGCGCTGTCTAAAAATTAAGATCAAAGGTGTTTCCGTCCCCACATGGTTGCTACCTAAAACCACTGCTTACAAAAAGATAGAGGATGGGAGATACCGATTTTTCGTCGGTTTTACTTTGCCATTACGGGGCTCACTCGTGTCCTATCAGGGGTTACTCAAGCCCGATCTCCAACTCGAAAATAAGTAACGATTACTACAATAATGGCTCTAAATAGGGCCACATCGTATCTAGCAGATAAGGCTGACCAGCCGCACTAGGATGAATCCCATCATCCTGCATGCGCTCAGGAAACAGGGCAACCTGCTCCATAAAGAAAGGCACTAAAGCCACGTCTTTGTTATCAGCCACCGTCGGATAGATTTCGCTAAAACGTTGGGTATAGGCTTTACCGTAGTTAGGAGGGAGCTGCATACCAAGCAACAAAACCTTAGCTCCATTTCCTTCAGCCATATCGATTAGACGCCCTAAATTTCTTTGGATCGCAACCGGCGGCGTGCCACGTAAACCGTCATTCCCGCCCAATTCGATAACCACAATCTCTGGCTCAGTCTGTTTCAGCAGCAAATTCAATCGCGCAATGCCATTTTGCGTTGTATCACCACTAACGCTGGCATTAATCACTTCAAGCGCATAGCCTTGTTGTTCTAAACGCTGCTGTAACAAGTGCACCCAACCTTGTTCTAGATCCATCTGATAGGCAGCAGATAGGCTATCCCCTAAAACAATTAGGGAACGCGCTTGAACCGGAATGGTCAGAAATACGAATAATAGAAAGGCAATCGTTTTACGCACGGAAGAACCTATGGCAATTGATACAGACACAGTCGTTAGTGCTCAGCATCTCGCAAAACAGTTTCAGACTCAAGCAGGAGCCGTTGATCTATTCAGTGATATCAATCTAGAGATCAATCGGGGAGAAAGTGTTGCTATCGTCGGACCTTCAGGCACGGGTAAATCGACCTTGCTATCGCTACTAGCCGGATTAGACCAGCCTAGTTCTGGTCATGTTTTACTGAATAATACCGATCTCAATACCCTGAATGACCAACAACGGGCAGATTTTCGTAACCAACATATCAGCTTTGTATTTCAATCGTTTCACCTACTACCAGACCTAACAGCCCAGCAAAATGTCATGCTGCCTCTGCAAATTCGCAATCATAAAGAAGCTGCAGAAGAAGCAGAGATTTGGCTGAGCAAAGTAGGCCTGAGTGAACGACTTAATCACAAACCCGCTGAGCTATCAGGTGGTGAACAACAAAGAGTGGCGATAGCGCGCAGCTTTGCCACAAATCCCACCCTACTGTTTGCTGATGAGCCTACCGGCAACTTAGATGAACATACCGGTGAACAGATCATCCAGCAGCTTTTTGATCTCAACAAAGCCCAAGGCACGACGCTGATTTTGATTACCCATGACTCATTCTTAGCAGAACGCTGCAGTCGAGCATTGCGTTTGCATAATGGCGAACTGCAAGAGTTATCCGCATGAACCTTACCACTCTGTTGAAAATAGCCGGGCAACATAGCTGGAGTAATATCAAGCTAAGTGAGTGGCGATCACTCCTACTGGCTCTCTTACTGGCGATTACTATTGCTAGCCTAATGGCAGTACTAGGCGAACGGATTGAACAAACGCTCGAAAGACAAGGCAGTGCACTTTTAGGCGCTGACTTAGTTCTGAGTAACAGTCGCCCTCTTTCTGAAAAAACGCTTTCGATGGCTGAAGAGATGGCTCTTGAGCACACCTCGGTCACGCAGATCGCCAGTATGGCGAACCAAGGTGATAACTTTGTTCTTGTCAGTGTAAGAGCGTTGAGTGCTCCCTACCCTCGCGGACAAATAACATTAGATCAGCCAACACAAACAGAATTACCAAAGCAGGGAGAAGCCTGGGCCGAGCAAGGCGTATTTGAACGCTTAAAACTCGAACCCGGCGATAAACTGACCTTAGGCTCAACAGAATTTATTTTAACTCACACTGTAAAGGCGTCACCCGATCGTGGGCGCGGCTTTATCAGCTTTAATCCGCAAATCATTATCAACCAGTCGGATCTTCAAAGCACTGAGCTCTTGGGCCCAGGCTCACGTGTACATTATCGTCAGCTGTTTAGTGGCGATGCTCAGCAAATAGCGAAACTAGAAACTTATCTACAAGAAAACAAACAAACCGGCGAACAGATCACTTCACTTAAAAGCGAAGAGGGCCAACAAAATAGCGCGTTAATGAAAGCTTCGTCTTATCTGCGTTTAGGCGCGCTGTTTGCTTTGCTCATTGCGGCCATGACGATTTTCCTAAGTTTACGCCGCTTCACACAGAGCCAAAGTAAACGCGCTGCCCTGTTGAAAAGCTTAGGGGTCAGTAATCGTCAGTTGTTACTGATGTACCTTGCGCAGCTAGGGTACGCATGGCTCCTATGTAGCCTTGTAGGGATTGTTCTGGCAGTTATATTGGAAGCATCTGGCCTACAACTGCTAAACGAACTGTTACCTCAACCAGTACCTACGGCCGTTTTCACAACCTACCTCACAGGGCCTGCGTTAGGCATTGCTATTATTGTCACCCTGGGGTTGCCGAACCTTCTGTTGCTACAGAAAAGCACGCCAACACAGCTATTCCAAAACCAGCCTTCGCCTCTAAAGTGGAGTGGCAAGCTGCCCTATCTTTGCGCGTTCATTGTCTTACTGTTATTTACTAGCAGTTACTTAAATAGCCTTTGGCTCACGCTCAGTCTTACTCTAAGCTTGCTTATCCTAGGTAGCCTGCTGGGTTGGCTCGGTGCTTTTATCGCGCAATGGAGTTCGCAGAGGTTATCTAAGCATCATCCGCTAGGGCAGATGTTGGCCAGCCGCATGCAGCAACAGCAGCGCTGGTATCGGATCCAAATACCGGTAATCTGCCTGTTATTTGCATTGTTGAGCATCAACTTAGTTGCTCTGAATGATCTACTTAGCCGCTGGCAAGAACAGTTACCCGAAAACACGCCGGACCATTTCCTAATCAATATTCAAGACTGGGAGAAACCTGAAGTTGAAACCTTGTTAACAGCACAGCAGATCGATAATCAGCTCTGGCCGATCTATCGTGGTCGATTAAGTAAGGTTAATGGCCAACCTTTAGCAGAGGCTCTCACGCCTGAACAGTTAGAACAGCCTTCGCTAAAACGTGAGTTGAACCTTACAGCCACGGAACAATTCCCCGCGCATAACAAGCTGATATCAGGACAGTGGAACAGCTCACAAAGCGTCTCTATTGAACAAAAGCTCGCATCTGAACTGGGCTTAACACTCGGCGATACCGTCACTTTTGATATCGCCGGCCGCGAAGCCAGCGCCGAGATCACTAGTATACGTTCTGTAAGATGGGACTCATTCCAGCCCAACTTTTACTATATATTCAGCCCCGACATCTTGGATCCGTACTCGCCTAGCTATCTAACCAGTTTTTATCTAGGTGATAAAAGCGCAGAGGTTAGCCGCTCTCTGCTACAACAGTTCCCGACTCTGACCCTGATCGATGTTCGGCAGATTCTGTCGCAGCTGCAAACATTACTGAGCAAGCTCTCCCTGCTCTCAAGCTTACTGATGTTGCTAACAACAGCATCAGGTTTAGTTTTACTTTATGTAACGCTGACCCAAGAACTTGAACAGCGTCGTCATGAAAACGCACTTCTGCTTACCTTAGGCGCGAGCCAGAAGCAGTGTAAACAACTTGATCGTTTAGAGATGGGATTGATTGGCGGGATCAGTGGTGTACTGGCAGTCATCATTTCCGAGGCAAGTTTGTGGCCGATCCACCAGCAATTGTTGAATCTATCACCGGTTTTGCATCCGATACTCTGGTGTCTATTACCGATACTCAGCAGCGGGCTATTTATTCTAATAGGGCACTTTAGCCATCGTCAGCAGAGCTTAAGCCAAAGCTATCAAACACTAGCTTCACGCTGAACAAAATGAGCAGCGGGCAGATCCTGATAATGACAGCGATTTCGCCCGCTTTTTTTAGCGGTATACAGTGCTTGATCAGCGGTTTCTACCAAACGTTCTAACTCGGCATTGGGACCTGCTTCAATCACAGCCAGTCCGATACTGACCGTAACGATCTCGGCACTGCTTGATTGCGCATGCGGGATCTGTAGTTCACGTACAGCGCTAAGCATTTTTTCAGCGATTTTCTTCCCGCCCGCCAGATCGGTATAGGGCAAGATCACGGCGAACTCTTCCCCCCCATAACGACATGCTTTATCCAAATCTCGATCACACTGTTGATCGATGGTTTGCGCCACCTGTATCAGGCAATCATCACCCGCTTGGTGACCATAGTGATCGTTGTACTGTTTAAAGTGATCAATATCGATCATTAACAACGCGAGAGGACTAAAAGTCCGAATCGAGGCCTGCCAATGCTGATTTAATGCCTGATCAAACAACCGACGATTGGCAATACCGGTCAAACTATCGGTGACATTCAATGCTTCTAACATGTCACGCTGTTGCTTCAACTGTATATGGTTATTTACTCGCGCTTGAACGATTGCGGGACTAAAAGGTTTAGATATGTAATCCACCGCCCCAAGTTCTAGGCCTTGGGTTTCCTCTTCAATAGTGGATTTAACGGTGACAAAAATAATCGGGATATTGCAGGTAAGTTCTTCAGCTTTTAATTGCGAACAGACTTCATAGCCGTTCATATCGGGCATAACAACATCAAGCAGAATCAGATCAGGTGGGTTTTCACGGGCACGTTCAATCGCCTTAGCGCCGCTTTTCGCAACAATAACTTTGTAATCACTCAACAGCGAAACCAACACATTGCAGTTAACCGCTTCATCATCGACTACCAGTACATGCCCCTTCACCTTATCCACAAGAGACTCCTTTACTTAACTATGAACACGAGTCCTTAGCTGCTCTAACTCCTTAAGGGCCTGCTCAAATTCAAATTCTTCCGCGGCGATTAATAGTGCCTGTAACTCCGTTTTATAATCATCCGGGCTATTATCAATTAACTCTGACACTGTAGAGGTCGCCCGACTGTTACCCTCTTTGAGAAGCTCTGTAATCTCATCCAAAGCCGCCATAAAAGAGGAATCGCCTTTATTAGTTATAGACGGTTGTAGCGAAGTTGCCTCTTTGGGCCCTAAAGCAACGTCAGAAGTAACAAATGCCGATATGGCACTGCTGAGCTGTTGGGCTTGTACGAGACATTCAGCAATTCGCTCTTTTTCACTTTCAGGGTTTTCACCTCGCAAACCTACTTCCAATTGCTGAGCAAGACTAAATAACTCGGTGCCTCCCAAATTCCCCACTAACCCAGCAAAGGTATGTACCCGATCAGCCGCCTCAACGAATTTTTGATGCTGCCAAAGAGACTGTACCTCAGTGAACGTTTCACCCTGCTCCTCGGCAAACTGCTTTAAGAGTTTGTGATAGAGGCCAAGATTACCATTAACCCGAGCCACTGCTTCTTCACAGTTAAGGCCCTCGATTGTTGGTATCGGACTGGTTGAGGAATGATGCACGATCTTCGGCGTGATCCACTGCGCTAAGGTTTCTAATAGCACCTGCGGCTGTATAGGCTTAGTGATATGCGCATTCATCCCGACCGCTTCGGTGCGCTCGATATCCTCCTGCATCGCATTGGCGGTCATCGCAATAATCGGAACGCTTTGGTAATCCGCAATCTCTCTCAACCTCTGCGTAGCCTCCAGACCATCCATTACTGGCATTTGGATATCCATCAACACCAAATCAAATGGTGTTTCTTGCGCTTGCTCTATCGCCTCCACACCATTGCCCGCCACACTAACCTCTAGACCTAAGCCTGTAAGCATCTCAGTGGCGATCTGTTGATTAATCAGGTTATCTTCCACCAACAAAACATGGGTATGCTTAAACTCTTTGGCAGCTTCGGCTTGCGTTGGAATAACCTTTGGCTGCCGTCCGCCTAGGTCAGCTTTGATATTCAACGCTTTCATTATCGCGCTGAGCAGTAAAGATGGACTCACAGGCTTGAGCAGGAAGCCGTCTAAATCCTCAGCACAGGCTTGATGAAGAATCCCCTCCCGAT
This sequence comes from Neptuniibacter sp. QD37_11, assembly GCF_047778105.1. NCBI lineage: Bacteria > Pseudomonadati > Pseudomonadota > Gammaproteobacteria > Oceanospirillales > Oceanospirillaceae > Neptuniibacter > Neptuniibacter sp. QD37_11. The sequence continues at coordinate 3,393,070 of NZ_CP180552.1, forward strand.
GATGCGCGGTAACCATCACGACCGCGGGAACCGGCTGGCTTGGGTTCAACGCTTTGATCTGTTTTGCACATTCAAAGCCGTCCAAGCCCGGCATATGCCAATCGATCAGAAGGAGATCATAAGGAGGTTCGTCACTGTCACTTACCCGCTGCAGTTCAGCAATCGCTTCTTCTCCCGAACTTAAGGCATAACCGTACATACCGAAGTTACACACTAGCGAGCTCAGCACATCACGAGATGCAGAGCTGTCATCCACAATCAAAACACGGGTGCCTTGCAGGCGTTTAGCAGGGTTTTCGGTGGCGAGATCAATTTCAGCCAATTCAAACTCACTGGTAAACGCAAAGCAGGAGCCGTGGCCCGTTTCGCTACTCACCGTGATTTCACCACCCATCAACTCAACTAGTTGTTTACTGATCACTAAGCCTAGACCTGAACCACCATATCGACGGGTGGTTGATGCATCCGCCTGACCAAAGCTTTTAAAGAGTCTTGCTTGTTCCTCTACAGATAAACCAATACCGGAGTCAGTCACACTAAACTGCAACCGCACCTTACCGCTCTCTCTCGAAACTTCTTCCACCTTGATTGAGATCTCGCCTTGCTCGGTAAACTTAATGGCATTGCCCACAAGATTCGTCAGCACTTGCCCTAAGCGTAAGGGATCGCCTCGTAGTTGACGCGGAAGCTCCCAAGGGTGAAAAAGTAGGATCTCTAAGCCTTTTTCCTCAGCTTTAAGACGCAGTAAATCACATAAATGTTCCAGCACATCGTCCAAAGAGAAGTCGATGGTTTCGACACTCATCCGCCCCGCTTCGATCTTAGACAGATCAAGAATATCGTTAATCACACGGAGCAAGTTATGCCCCGCCATTTGGATTTTTCTTAGGTAATCATGCTGCTGATCGGTTAGCTCCGTTTGCAGAGCAAGATGACTAAACCCAACCACCGCATTCATCGGCGTACGGATCTCATGACTCATATTGGCGAGAAATTCAGATTTGGATTTGGTGGCCGCTTCGGCTTCAGCTTTGGCCTGCTCCAATTGCTGCTGGGCTTTTTTCTGACCGCTGATATCTACCACCCAGAACAGGATCTGGCGTTCATCCTGAAAGAAGATCCGCTCCCAAGTTAATAGTGCCCAGAACACCGATCCATCCCTACGCACTAGTTCAACCTCAGTGGTGCTGACGCGGCCATGCTTGCGATATTCTTGAGCAAAGAATTCTCGGTCCTCATCATGTAGCCAACTGTTTTCAGGATTATGCTGTAGCCAAGACTCGATACTAAAACCAAACATATTGGCGCAGGTCTGATTTGAGTAACTCAGTTGATGCTCAACAGGGTTATATACACTCACCGCGATCGGGCTAGTTTCGAGAATATTGCGCAAGTAACTGTGACTCTTTTCTAGGGCTTGCTGACTTAAGGTCAGCTCTTGAGTACGCTCTTTGACCTTCTCTTCTAGCTTGCCTTTGTATTCCCTCTCGCTTTGTAAAAGTTGATTTCGCTCTCTAAGCAAGGCCTTAAGTTCCGCCTCAGCGCTGTTTAGATCATGGAACTGTTTAGTTAATCCTTGCTGCATCCGATTGATAGCATCAGCGACCACATCAAATTCATCAGGATCTTCTTGATCTTGGGGTTTGGAGAGTTTCAGTGGTTTGTTCTCGCCCTCTAATTCCCACCTAGATACATATTCAGTCACCGTCCCTAAGTGCCGGGTCACACGCAACCACATCAATAGCATGATAAAACCCGCAACTATTGCGGTTTTCACACCATTACTAATCAGAATAACGCTGGCTCGGTTGATCAACCTCTCATAAACATTATCGATACTGGCCGTTACTACCAGCGCACCAAGATAGATAGGATCGGCTTGGTTTACTCGCAAAAATTCTAGGGGGTAAACATGCTCTCGAGAGTTATCAGAGATCTTATCGCCAAACTCCCATACGCCACCTTGTTCATCTCTGATCACTACATGCTCTATATCTGGCAGCTGCTGTAAGCCTTCTAGATGCACACCAATCTGGGCGCCATCCATCGACCATAAGCCAAGGGATAAAGGAGGGACATGCGATCTTTCTATATCAACAAATTGCTGTTCAATGCGGCTGATATCAGCGTGATAGTCGAACGCTAACTGCACGCTGGTCGTGATCAACGTAAAACAGGAGCTAAATAAAATTACCTGTATCGCAAACTGTTTACCCAGACGTCCTGATATCGCTTGTTTAAGCCGTCTCATCCAGCGCCTCGCAATCGAAAGATCCTTGCATGAGTTTAGTTCAGCTGCAGAATTTCGTTGCGAGAAAGGGCGAATTTCGCGCAAAAGGCACGAAATTCAGCCAACGAGTTTATACCCTGTAAAATCTACTTTTTATTTCGCGCCAACATTAAGAAGGCTAGGTATAAACGACTTTTACGATTAGGTTTAGCGGCTAGCTTGTTTTGATCCTGTTCAGAAGAAGTGACGGACCTGAAGTAATGGCCACTAAAGCAAAAGATGGGGGATTTGAGCCCAAAATGCCAATCATCTTGGGCAGCTAATTGTGTAAAAATTGAAGAAGGTAAAGACGTGGGTAGATGTGTGGGCGCAGTATCCATTGCACTCACTGAATGAGATGCAAGCGCCAGAGCCATCCCTGCGACACAGCCGAATAGTGGTTTTGCAAACAACATAACGACAACCTCAGCAGAAGCGAGAGTTTTTATCGTCGGCGGTCCGGCCATCCCATAGGGACCCGTAACTTTGCGTCGCCCAATTGCTTGGGTTTTGCCTTTTCGAGAGTTAATCCCGCGAAAAAACAGATCCTGTTCACCCTAAGCTGTCGGCGGCTTGTGCAAAAGCTAAAGATCCCTTTGGCTTTTTATAATCCTAAACTTACCTGCGGTTTAAGTTTTTGTTTCAGATCCACTTTTGGATAGCAGCTAAACAGGCGCTCAATATCGATACCATCTTTCGACAACGCAGCTTTCACAACATCGCTACGGTCTTGCGCTAACTGCTGCAGCTTTGGTGTCACTTCTGCCTGAAGTTGTTCCTCGGGTAGAGGCTTTTTGCGCTTAGCATTTTCAGCCAAAATCTGTTGCCATATAGCTGGCTGGTCTTCAGCAACAGCAAGGCCACAGATATTCATCCGCATGCCCTTTCGTTCCTGCATCATCTGGGTCAATTTCGACAGATAAGCTGAAGATTCAGAATTAAGCGTGGCACCCGCCACGTCGAAGTAGACCGGTTGCAGAGTAATGAACGAGCCTTTCTCTTGTGCATCCATCACCATCTTGCCGATCGAAATCAACGTACCGAAAGGCTGTAGTGCTTTGGTTAGATAACCCATGGCTGCACTCTTCAAACCTTTACCCGCAAGCTTATTAATTACGGTCTGATAGCCAAACTGAGGATCATCCAAAGAGCCATCAATTGGGATCTCTAAATCAATATTGTCATCGTTATCCTGCAGGATCATCAATGCCGTTCCTAGAGGCATCGATACCTTCTGATCAAACTCGCCACTACGCTCACTATTTCTCGCTTCAACATCGAGTTTGTTCAAACGAATATCGGTATCACCCTTGAGTTTACGACCTTTAATAGTGCCTTTTGTGGTTAAGCTAAGCTGACCACTCTGCAAGTAATAACCGGTGTATTCAAGCGAGTAAGGACTTACTTGCGGAAGTTCAAGGCCTTTAATTTTGGCATCCCAATGACCACCGAAATTACCACTAAATAGCTCAATAGCGCCCTTGGCATTAATGGTGGACAACTTGTTTTTAGCCTTCAGATCAAACGCCGTTTTACCTTTGGAACCGGTATCTAGATTACTCAAAGCGAGGCGCTGAATTGTTAGATTGGTTTTAAAAGCAGGTTTAACCCCACCATCGACAATTTGGATTGGATTGCTGCCACTGACACGCAGTTTGTTCAGCTTAACTCTGATTGGCTTGCTTGCTTGTTTCTCGGCTTCTTTCGCTGATGTGGTAGCCTTTTCCTCACCGCTAGATAGCTGAGCTAATAACCAATCCAGATCAGTCAACTGACGCTTAGATGACAACAGCACCCGCGTTTTGCTATCACTCAACTGCACAGAGTTAATACTCAGTTCGCTTTGCTGTTTAAACTTAATATCATCGGCCGTGATTGCTCCCCACTGGGTAAATACCCCGCCATTACCCTGAACGTTGAGTTTCTCGGTTTCAAGCTTACCTAGACTGATATCGTTAACGTCTCGTAGTTGTGCCTGAGTTAAGCGCAAAGTAGCCAGACTAATCAGTTCCTGCTGCCCTTTAGACAAAGCAAAGTTTTGCAGAGCAACTGTAGGGATATTAGCCTGCCAGTTTTTCATATCAGCAGTCTGCACAGCACCGCGCGCCAATACACCATTGATATTGATAGTCTGCCCCGCTTGATTCAGCGCAATGCCTTCCGCTTTTAAAACCAGATCCTTAAGGGTCAGTTTTTGCAGCCCTTCCATCTCGACTGCAGAGACCAAATCGGCCCCTTTTAAATTGACCGTTTGCCCGCCTTGATCAAGCTGCAAACCTGCCACTTTGATTTGGCCTGCAGTTTTTAGCTGTTTTAGTTCACCCGCTAAAACGCCCAAATCAACATCACCTTTCCAAGCTAGTGAGTTTTGTTTTAGCGCCATATTATCTTGGCGGAACTTCAAACCACGTAACTTAACGCTGCCTTTTTGTTTTACCTGTAATAACTGATTAGTCAGGTTTGTGCGTACATTTAGATCGAGATCCATATCCAGATGGCCACGAAGTTCAGGCATAAATACTGCCGTGACACTGTGGATAGGGAAGTTATTTAACTTAACTTTGATCTCAGAACTCTTCTCTTCAGGAAGAGGCTTGGACTGGGACTGCAATACGATTGGCGCACCGTTTAAAGAGCCATCAAGATCCAAGGCAACCGGCTGATCCTGATCCCAAAGGTAGAAGTCGGCGATACGTCCTGTTTTCAATTGCAGCTTATGCGTCTGGTCATCTAACTCTGCTTGCCAGTTGATCGCTTGAAGATTTAACTGCGCTAAACCAAAGCTCCAATTTGAAGGAGGCTCTTCTGGCTTTTCCTCAACCTCTACTTCTTCGGACTTAAATTGGTTCAGATCGATTGGACCTAGCCAAAGTGCCTGCTCTTTCTGACGAACACCTAAATTAATGCCAGCAAGGCTCAGATCAGAAATTAAGATACGTTCTTGCTGAAGCTGCTCATAATCCAGATCAACCGAGAGACTATCTACCTGCAGAGGCGGCTTTTCTGCAGCTTCCGCTTTAAGACCTTTAATATTGATACGGCCTTCAAACCACTCTACTTCTAAAGCTGATAACTGAGCTTTATCCGCACCATTGTTCAGTAACCACAGCACCACCTGATCTCGCACCAATAGAGGCAAGTTATGTAGTAACAGAGCAACCAAAACGATAACAACCAGAAGAAAACGCAACATAGTCCCTTTTCGCCAGACGAGCTAATAACCTCTCTATCATAATCCAGTTTCATGAATAGAAAGCGAATCTTTAGGATAGAAACTCAAAAAACAGCATAAGTTTAGTGAAAAATTGAAACCGACCGAAAAGTCCCTACAGTTTGTAATGATACCTTGACGCTATTACAGTCCCTAAGGACGATTTATTCTGGCTATTAAAAACTTTCTACTCTTGATAAAATTGCCCACGTTTTTGAAGCCTTAGCGCTTCCGACAAGACAGTTCTATGCACATAAACTTTTGCGCGATTTAAATCGATTGCAATAAACCTGGAACCAGAAGCTCTTAAGGGCTCATCAGCAGGTGAAGTCAAATGCTGTGACTTCAATGATCGATCAAAATCCGCATGCCTGACATTAGGGTGACTTCGATGGCAGATCATGACGAAAACTTCCGCGATTCTTCAGGTTTCTCCTGGATCATCATTAACTTGATCGCTATGGCGTGGATCACTATGCCTGCTAGCATCGCACTGAGCCGCGTTACTCTGTAATCGCCTCAGCCTGTTTGAGCTGTTTCGGTTGCTGTGTTAAACAGGAACTATGAAACAGCTCAAAATTGGACAAGTCGCAAAACAATCCGGCATCAGCGTAGAAACCGTTCGTTATTACGAACAGCGCGGCCTTATCCCCGAACCCGACCGCCTTCCTTCCGGTTATAGGGTCTACCCGGAAACTATCCTACAACGTCTACACTTTATCCATCGCTGCAAAGACCTTGGCTTTTCGCTGCAAGAAATTAGCGAGCTCCTGTCGCTACAGACCGACCCGACCACCAGCTCTGCACTGGTAAAACAGCAGGTCGAACATAAGATCGCGTTAGTCAAAACCAAGATCAGCGAACTACAAAAGATCGAGCACTCATTAGAGCAGCTCTCCAATAGTTGCTGCGGGGAAGGTACTGTCTCGGACTGCCCAATTATCGACTTTTTGAAGCACTAGAAATCGCCATCACAACGGAGACTTGCGAGTAAGGCAAAAAATCCCCAAGATTAGTGTTCAATAAGATCTATACGACACAGATGACCCCAACACCATGAACAAACCTTGCTCCGAGAACAACTTCGCCGCAGAACAAGCAGAGCGACTATTAAGCAGCTTTGAACGCCTTACCGGAAAATCACTGATTCCATCAGACACCAGCAGTGATCAACGTGCTCAAGCACTATATAACGCAGCTCATCCCGTACTTTCCCACAATGCTAATGAAGATCCCTTGCTTAACTACTCCAACGCCAAAGGTATGGAGCAGTTCGAAATCCAATGGGAAGAGCTAATCAAACTACCATCACGCTATACCGCTGAACCACAAACCCAAGAAGAACGAAACCGCTTACTTAAAGCCGTAACCGACCATGGCTTTATTGATGATTACCAAGGCGTACGTATCTCAGCTAAAGGTAACCGCTTTATGGTTGAAGAGGCGATCGTTTGGAACGTTATCGACGAGAACGGTGTTTACTGGGGGCAAGGTGCGGTTTTGTATAAATGCAGGGCTTTGGTGGAGTAACATCTGAGCGGCTAGTCGATTGTGGTTAGACGCTGCGCTTGCTAGAACGGCTTCGCCTAACAGAAACAGTTTATGTAGGGTGTAATAACGGAGCGTATTACACCGCTTTTCTAAACCACTCAGCATCCATTGCCTATGAACTGTTGTGACAAACTAAACGACTTATATACAGTAAACTCAATTCACGAAATTTCGGAGCTAGACGGAAAACTAGCTATGGCATCTTCCGATATCGAAAATCACTCTGCAACCTTTAGATGTGGGAACTGTGGAAAGCTCTGGGTAGTGGAGAATTTAGGCAAGCGTAACGGTAAGCCTCTGAAGATTTATAAACATCGATAAGGCCTCCTTCAGGTTACATATAATTTAACCCTTCGTTTTATAAATCTATGACCTTCTTGAATGTAAAATCAGAGCATTCAGGCGGATCAGATAAGCGCCGCCGATATCCCATCTGATTACTAACCATACGAAATCCGGCCTTAGACTGTTGATCTAGGTTGGCATGAGTGTGTCCAAAACAAGCCAACTCTATTTTACCTTTAAACAGAGGTTCAAGTGCAGACCAATAACTTCCAGCAACTTCATCTACAGCAAATTGCGGATGCTGACACTCTCTCGATATTCCATGATGAGTCAGTAGTACCGTTTTGCCGTGAAAAGGTTCCACCAATTTTCCAAGCAACCAAGCTTTATGTGCTTGATGAACTGCTAACGCATCCTTGGGGGTAAAAAAGCGTTTTTCTGCATTGCTCGACGATATATGTATTTTTCGATAATCCTTAATACGAGATTTCACTACCGCTAAGTTACTCGAAGTATCTCCGTAAGCGGAAAAATCACTCCATAAAGTGCAGCCTAAAAAGCGATAGTTGCCCACGATCAACTCATCACAATTGAGTAGACTCACCAAAGTACCAGCAGCGACTGTTCGTAGCCTCTTATCAAGCTGATTTATGTCATGACCGTAATACTCGTGATTTCCTGGCACATAGAGCCCCTTTATACCTAAGCGTTCACATTGCTCAATTGCCCAACATATCCCCTGCTCTCCGGTACCTATATCGCCTAAAAACAGGATCATATCTGCAATCGTATTTGGAATATGTAGTTCTTCGCCGTTAGTAATAATTTCTAGATGTATATCTGAGAGGGGTAATAGCTTCATTAACTAGCCCGTATAAAAAGTAAACTCTTGCCCTGTGACCAATAACGCTCAGCTTAATTCCATGTATCTCAGGCTAATGGTAGTCTTTGCAGCTCAAGATAAATAAACAAGATGTAACACCATGAAAACCACCGATGCCGATACTCTAGGCTTTGATCTAGTTGGGCCTACACCACCAAATACCAATGCTGCACAATCGGAAAGCCCGGAACAGCGCATTGCGCGTACAGCGATTGAAGTCGCGTTGTTATTTAAAGGGCAGGAAGTACATCTACGTGATATTAAATTAAATGCAGATGGCACTCTGAAGGGTGAGGTTTCTGGTTTTTCGAATGTCTGTGCGAGAGAGTTTGAAGGCGTACGTTTTGGTCAAAGTCTATCCTTCCGCTATCAACATATTCAGCACTCGACGCGAAAAGATCCTTAAACAAAAAAACCTGCCGTAGGCAGGTTTTTTTTCTAGCAAGCGCAGCGTCTAACTACTAGACGCTAGCAAATGCATTAAAGCTTGATAGTTTCTACACCTTCAGGCGTACCCATCAATACAACGTCAGCACCGCGGTTGGCGAACAAGCCGTTAGTTACAACACCGACGATGTTGTTTAGCTGAGTTTCTAGCTGTTTAGGATTCATGATCTCCATATCGTGAACGTCTAGAATCACGTTACCGTTATCAGTCGTGAAGCCTTCACGCCATTCTGGCATACCATCTAGTTTTACCAATTCACGCGCTACTTGAGAGCGAGCCATTGGGATCACTTCTACAGGTAGTGGGAATTCGCCAAGAATATCGACTTTCTTAGTGCTATCTACGATGCAAACAAACTCTTTAGCAACTGCCGCAACAATCTTTTCGCGCGTTAGGGCACCGCCACCACCTTTCACAAGGTTCAGACCAGAGTCGAACTCGTCAGCACCATCAACATACACTTCCATCTCAGCAACAGAGTTCATGTCGTACACTTCGATACCGTGGCCTTTTAAGCGTTCAGCTGTAGCTTCAGAGCTCGCTACTGCACCTTCGAACAAGTGCTTAATTTCAGCTAAAGCATCAATGAAGAAGTTGGCAGTAGAACCTGTGCCCACACCCACAATACTGTCTTCATTTAGTTTAGGTTTGATGTACTCCACAGCAGCTTCAGCAACTGCTTTTTTCATCTCGTCCTGGGTCATGTTAGGCACCTGTTTTATGCATGTCGGAAAACAACCGGGGTTTTCACTAAAATATGTAAGAATTACGCTAAATTATACGCAGCTTTAGTGACCTATTGTAGACGTAACAGGGCGTTTCCCTTTACCATTTCCCGCTTACTTTTATTCAGACGAAACATTAGGCGAAATATCATGCCAGATAGATATATCAAAAAAATCCTCGAGGCCCGCGTTTACGACGTGGCGATCGAAACTCCACTGGATGAAGCAAAAGGTCTTTCTGAGCGTCTGAATAACCGAATTATGCTAAAGCGTGAAGATGAACAGCCTGTGTTCTCCTTCAAGCTGCGCGGCGCTTATAACAAACTATCGCAGCTCACCGAGGAAGAACGCGCTTGTGGTGTTGTTGCAGCTTCCGCGGGTAACCACGCTCAAGGCTTAGCAATGTCCGCGAAACACTTAGGTGTTAAAGCGACCATCGTCATGCCAAAAACTACGCCGGACGTAAAAGTGAACAACGTACGTCGTCTTGGCGGCAAAGTGGTACTTCACGGCGATGCTTACGACGATGCAGCGGCTCACGCTCAGAAGCTGGTTGAAGAAAAGGGCATGACTTACGTTCACCCCTTTGATGATCCCGATGTCATCGCGGGTCAAGGCACGGTTGCAATGGAGATCCTACGTCAGGAATCCGGCCCAATCGAAGCGATCTTTGTCCCAGTTGGTGGCGGCGGCCTCGTTGCTGGTATTGCTGCGTACGTTAAATATCTTCGCCCTGAAACTAAGGTTATCGGCGTAGAATCCGAAGATTCTGCGTGCCTAAAAGCCGCGTTGGATGCAGGTAAGCGTGTCACTTTGGATCAGGTGGGCATCTTTGCCGACGGTGTTGCTGTAGCAATCATCGGCGAAAACACTTTTGAAGTAGCGAAGAAATACGTTGATGATGTCATTACTGTATCAACGGATGAGATCTGCGCTGCGATTAAAGATATCTACGACGATACTCGCTCTATCTGCGAGCCTGCAGGTGCACTAGGCGTTGCCGGTATGAAAAAGTATGTTGCTCGTGAAGAGATCAGCGATAAAACGCTTATCGCAATCGACTCGGGCGCCAACGTAAACTTCGACCGTTTGCGTCATATCGCTGAACGTTCCGAACTCGGTGAACAGCGTGAAGCGATTATCGCCGCACGCATCCCTGAGAAACCGGGTAGCTTTAAAAAGTTCTGCTCAGCGCTAGGCAACCGCAATATCACTGAGTTTAACTACCGCTATAGCGATGATAGCAATGCTATCGTCTTTGCAGGTATTCAGCTAAAAGCCGGTGGTGATGGCCGCGAAGAAGTGGTCAGCGAACTACGTGAAAAAGAGTACGAAGTTGAAGATCTAAGCGAAAACGAGATCGCTAAAATTCACGTCCGTTATATGGTCGGTGGTCATGCGCCAGCAACGCTGGAAAACGAAGTGATCTACCGTTTTGAATTTCCAGAGCGCCCAGGCGCACTGATGAACTTCCTGAAAAAGTTGGGTGGAAAATGGAACATCTCAATGTTCCACTACCGCAACCACGGTGCCGCTTACGGTCGCGTATTGGTAGGTATGCAAGTGCCTGAAGCTGAACGTGATCAAGTGGGCACTTTCTTGGAAGAGATCGGCTACAACTACTGGGAAGAAACTGATAACGCAGCTTATAAGCTGTTCTTAGGTTAATCCCTGCTATCAACCCTGATGGTCACTGACTGGTCATCAGGGTTAATGTCCACCCTTACCGCAGTCAGCCTCTGATACTCAGAACCTAACTCTGCAAAATCTGCATTCCCTAACTCTTTGTCCAACCGTTTCAAATAATACTGACCACCTTTGGAATAAATCTTATCGCCAATAATCGAGTGGCCTAGATGTGCTAAATGCGCCCTAATTTGGTGTTTCCTTCCGGTAATTAACTCGCACTCAATCAAGCTTTTACCCTCGTCCTTTCGCAAGACCCGAAACAAAGTTTGGCTCTGTTTAGGCTTGGGGTACAAGTCTGATTCGGCTTGGTCCACCACATACATCTGACTGCGAATCGGGCTACCAACTTTTTCCGATAGCTCACATTCGTAGCTGAGTTCATCCCATTCAGGAATGCCCTCTACCCAAGCGTGATAGATTTTTTTGCTGATCAGTTTATCTAAACGCGGCTTCCACTTTTTATCCGCCACTTTGTTTTTGGCTAGCAGAATGATGCCTGCGGTCTCGGTATCAAGACGATGCAACAGGTGCGCATCCTCATAGGCTGTCTGACGACGAACAAGAGAGATTAGCGTGTCATATAAATTTCGAGTGGTACGGCTCACAGGCAGCAGATGGGGCTTAAATACAGCTAGAATTTCGTCGTCTTCCCAGAGTTTGCGCCAATGGGTATCAATAGGCTCTTCATAATGATCTGGCAGGGATACAACTATCTGCTGCCCTACTGCTAGGGCTTGGTTTGTAGAAGCAATCTGGCCATCGACAGAGATAAAACCCTCAGCGAATAGCTGCGGCAGTTGTGCTTGATGAAGACTGGCTAAACGCGTGGATAAGAAGCAGGAAACGGTTGGGGCTGCTGAATAAACTGTAAAATCCAAGACAAAGCCATCAGCCATGATTCCCTCCTAGCCACTAACAAGCGCAGCGTCTAGCAACAGGCTAGTCGCTTTAAGGCATCTCTGGCGAGTGCTCAAACCCTTCGCTAAAGAACGCTTTTATAGAGAAAAGCAGCAGTGAAGTTAGGCCCCAGATCAGACCAGTAACTACGCCAAGGTCAACAATGCCGCGCCATGGCTGCTCTAGTTGATGTACTAGCAAGACCATAGAGATGATGCCCAGCGTTAGGCAGTAAGTAACGATCATACGTTTACGAACGATCGAGAAGAATCCCATGCAAAACAGGGGCGCAAAGACAAAACGGACCGGAGAGACATTCTGAGAAAGATACAGAATTCGAGCCGCCACACGCGGTGACCACGCTTGTTGAAAGCCGCGATAGCCTTCGGCAAAACCCATAAAGATCACGCTAAATGCTAATGCCGCCCAGTGATACCAAGAGAGATCATAGTTAAAGGTTTGTAGACCTATATCGCTAAGACGATAGATCGCGCTGCCTATTAACAGGAAAATACCGCTGATACCCCATAGCGCTGCTATATAACCAATCACTCTATCTGTCTCTTTTATAACCAATGCATTAGATGCGGCGATTATACCCTCGCCAGCGATAGAGCCCAAATTTAAGACAAAAAAAACCACCGCGAGCGGTGGTTAAAGCACTAATCAACAGTTTAAACGGGGGAGAAGCTCCCCCCTTGAGTGAGGTTGATTCGGTAAAACTTAATAGCCTTTCAAGTGATCGATATATTCCGGTAGGAATAGAGAGATCTGCGGCACATAAGTGATAAGCATTAAGAAGCCTAACAGTAGGCATAGCCATGGTAGGCAGGCCTTGATAACCCAGACCATGTTCTGCCCGGTTATCCCGGCGGTTACAAAGAGGTTGAGTCCCACCGGTGGGGTGAGCATCCCGATCTCCATGTTTACAACCATGATGATACCTAGGTGAATTGGGTCGATACCTAGCTGCGTTGCGATTGGGAACAAGATCGGCGCCATGATCAATAGGATCGCTGATGGCTCCATGAAGTTACCCGCAATCAGTAGCAAGATGTTTACTACGATCAGGAAGCCCCAGGCTGGTAGACCCCAAGCTAGAATCTGCTCTGCAATCGTGTGTGGAATACGCTCTGTCGTAAGAACGTGTGCAAACAACATTGCGTTAGCAATGATGAATAGCAGCATCATCGACACTTTAGACGCATCGATCAGTACTTTACGTACTTCTGGATCGTTAACAGATTTTGGTAGCGCCCAAAGCATTTGTAGCGCATTACGAATAGCAGCAGTGATTAGGTTCTCGCCATCTTTCTTCCATGGCACACCTTTCATCGGGCCAATATCACGGTAACCCATTACCGCAATAAAATAGCCGTATACTGCAGCTACTGCTGCCGCTTCCGTTGGAGATGCCACACCACCGTAGATAGAACCTAGTACGATGAAGATCAGCATCAAACCACCCATCGCGATTAGGCCAGACTTAGCCAACGCGCGGAAACCTGGGAACGGCTGAGATGGGAGACCTTTAACACGCGCAACGATGTAGATAGCGATCATTAGGATCAGACCCATCATTAGACCCGGGATGAAACCCGCCATAAACATACGTGAAGCCGAAACTTCAGTCGCCGCAGCGTATACCAGCATTACGATAGACGGTGGGATCAAGATACCCAAAGTACCCGCATTCGCGATTACACCAGCAGCGAAAGACTGTGGGTAACCAGAACGCACCATACCCGCGATACAGATAGTACCGATCGCTGCCACTGTTGCTGGAGATGAACCAGATACCGCAGCAAATAGCATACACGCCATTACCGACGCCATCGCCAGACCGCCTCGGATATGACCCACGGTATCAACCGCGAAGTTAATCAAACGTTTTGCTACCCCCCCGGTAGACAAGAACGCAGAGGACAGGATGAAGAACGGGATCGCTAGTAGCGTGTAATGTTCTGAAGTCGCCTCAAACAGTTTCAATGCAATCGATGCAAGCGAGTCATTTGAGAACAACAAAATAGTGGTTACAGAAGATAGGCCCAATGCGATAGCAATCGGCATACCGATGATCATGCACCCAAACAGAGTGATAAACAGTACAGCAATAGTCATTTATTTATCCTCCTGCTTTTTTTGATTTTGGCTGTCATTAGGATCGCCCAAAGCGGTGCCTTTCAACTCGTTAGCGATCTCCATTGACTCTTCTGCTTCATCTGCGAAGTGGAAGCCATCAGCTTCTTTAGTTAGAACTTTCCAGCCCAGCTCTAAGAAGCGAATGATCAATAGAACAAAACCGATCACCAAAATACTCATTGGGATCCATTTCGGTACCGGAAGATCTTCCAGCTCGATACCGATCATCTTCATCTTGCTGATGTAGATCCAAGAGCCATACAAGAACAGTCCGCAGTAAACCAAGCACAGGCCAACAGCAACCAAAGTGACTAACCGATGCGTGTTTTCAGGCATCAGTTTTACAAAAACATCCACGCCGATATGGGCACCTACTTTGACACCATAAGAAGCACCAAAGAGTACAAACCATGCAGCGAGTAAAAGGGTCACTTCCTGTGCCCAATGGATACCGGCGTTAAAACCAAAGCGCGCTACCACTTCAGCAAATACCAGTAATGTCATTGAAACTAGAAGCAGGGATAAAAAGCCCTCTTCCAATTTTGTTACAAGATTACGAACCATATACAGCTCCCCTAGCGACTCACGTCGTTAATAGGTTTTTTCAAAAGGAGATATTCACAGGACAACCTACGGCTAGCGCCGTTAATCGTTCTCCTCTGAACATAACCGAGCGGGCAAAGCCCACCCGGTTAAGTGACGTGATATTAGTTGCTTGCTTCAGCAGCTTTGATCAGATCAGCACCGATCTCATCTTCAAACTGCTTCCATACAGGCTTCATTGCTTCAACCCACTGAGCACGCTCTGCGTCAGTTAGGCTCACAACTTGAGAGCGCTTAGAATCGATGATTTTCTGCTTATCAGACGCAGCTTTTTCAGCAGCGATGCCATTACCGTGCTTGATCGCTTCGTCTAGAGCTTTCTTAACTTCAACTTTCAGATCTGCATCAAGACCCATCCAGAACTCAGCAGAAGTTACTACTAGGTAGTCCAGTACACCGTGGTTAGATTCAGTGATGAAAGGCTGAACTTCGAAGAACTTCTTAGAGTAGATGTTTGACCAAGTGTTCTCCTGACCATCGATCGCTTTAGTCTGTAGAAGTGTGAATACTTCAGAGAAAGGCTTTTTCAGTGGAACAGCGTCTACAGCTTCAAACTGAGCCTGTAGTACGTCAGATGTCATGATACGGAATTTTTTACCTTGAGCGTCAGCTGGTACTTTCAGCTCTTGGCTTGCAGAAAGCTGCTTCATACCATTGTGTAGGTAACCTAGACCCACTAGACCTTTGCTCTGAAGAGAACCTAGTAGTTTTTGACCATCAGGGCTGTTTTGGAATTTTTCTACAGCAGCCATATCTTTAAACAGGAAAGGCAGATCGAAGATCTGAAGCTTTTTAGTGAACTTCTGGAATTTAGATAGAGAAGGCGCAGCCATCTGCACATCACCTAGCAACATCGCTTCCAAAACTTTGTTATCACCAAATAGCTGGGAGTTAGGGAATACTTTAACTTCAACTTTGCCAGCTAGACGCTCATCTACTAGCTCTTTGAATTTAAGAGCCATCTGGCCTTTTGGTGTGTTTTCAGCAACCACGTGAGAAAACTTAATTTCTACTGGGGCTGCAACAGCAGCTTGTGCTCCTAGAGTTAGTGCAAGGGAAGTTACCGCAGCGGTCAGTAAACGCATTGTGCATCTCCTGTTTAATTGAATTTAATTATGTTTGTTTTGTTTGAAATTCAGCGCTTTCTGTTTTTAGGCGTCACAGAACTTTCTGAACTCATGACACTAGGAGCAAAGTTAGGGCCAACTGTTAAAAATATTTTTCCTAAAGCCCTGTAGCGCCTATAAACATTGAGACACAGGTTAAACACGTGTTTTAAGATGAGATTAAAGCGGCCAGAAAAATTGGCGGAAACCCACCCATTTATCATTTTTAAATAAGTGAACTCCCATCCATCTCTGTTTTATTTATTGAACCAGCATCCAAAAATAGCGTTTTATTGATCTACATCGAAAGAACAAAGCACCTTAGGCTTGTGTGTAATATCAGCTTCGCCTTATGATGAGTTACTGACTATGCTAACCACTATTATAAAAATGACGTCACTAATGACGGGAGCTGAAGTGTGAAATTGGATGGCCTATCAATTCAAACAAAGGTAAACATTTCTCTAGCAGTAGTGTTCCTGATTATCCTGGTTAGCTCTCTAACCGCGATTTACCGTAGTGAAACACAATTAGTTTCTGAAGTTGTACAACGTACAACCACTGAAACGGCTGATTCCTACTTTGACAGTATCAATATTCTGATGCTGAGCGGCGCTATGTCTAACCGCGAAACCTTACAGAAAAAGATCCTTGCTAACCCAGACGTATTAGAAGCTCGTATCATCCGTGCCGACAGTATCTCTAAAGTTTATGGGCCCGGCACCGCAGACTCCAAAGTTGTTGATGATCTAGATAAACGCGCGATGCAAGGTGAACAGGTTATTGAAGAGATTGATGATGAAAAAGGCCACCGCCTAACTGTTGTCACGCCAATGAAAGCACTGCCTGACTATAAAGGTACTAATTGCTTACTGTGCCACCAAACCGCTGAAGGTGATGTATTAGGTGCTGTACGTGTCACCTACTCTTTTGAAAATCTTGATAACACCATTCGTGCTAACTTGATCAGCGTAGCATTAACCGAGCTAGTGCTGTTTATTATCGGCTTAATACTAATTAGCTTGTTGCTAGGACACCTAGTGGTACGTCCAGTTAAACGTATGGGTAAAACGATCAACACCATTCATAAAAATTCTGATCTTAAACTTCGTATAGATGTGAATTCCAAAGATGAAATCGGCACGATGTCGACATCACTGAACACTATGCTGGAAGATTTCCACTCCAGCCTCAGCAAAGTGAGCTCTACCGTTCATCAATTGAGTACCTCCAGTACTTCTATTAATGACATCGCTGATATGGCAAATAGCGCGGTTAATAATCAACAGATACAAACCAGTGCTGTCGCTTCTGCTATGGAGCAGATGGAAGCAGCCACTAAGAGCGTTGAAGCCAGTGCTGAAAATACGGTATCAGCATCTGATCTTGCCCTTGAACAAAGTCAGGAAGGCACCCAAATTACTCAGCAAGCGATCAATGCCATTGATTCCCTGAAGAGCAATATTGACCGTGCACTGAGCGTTATCAACAAACTGGATGAACAAAGCCAAAGTGTCGGTACCGTATTAGAAGTTATTCAGAAAATTGCTGAGCAAACCAACCTGTTGGCGCTTAATGCTGCAATCGAGGCGGCCCGTGCCGGAGAGCAAGGTCGAGGCTTCGCAGTGGTAGCCGATGAGGTTCGTACCCTGGCAAGTAAAACTCGTAACTCGACTGAAGAGATCAACGCGATTATCGAAGAGCTGCAAAACGATGCGCGTGATGCGGTATCCGTTATGGATCAGGCTCATGCAAGTGCAGAAGCTGGTGTCGCTAAAGTACAGGAAACATCGGATGCGCTGATCAAAATTGCCGAAGAGGTTCGTGCGATTAACGATATGAACCATATGGTTTCATCATCCGTTAAAGAGCAGACTGAGATGGCTAGTAGCGTTGAATCCAGCGTACATGAGATCGCTCAGACTGCTGAGCACACTTCATCTCGTGCCGGTAAACTGAACCAAGTTGCCCATGAACTGAATACGCTCGCAGGACAGCTAGAGGTTATGGTACAGAAGTTCAAACTGTAAAAAACTATCACTTCAATACAATAAAAGAAGCCGCCAATATGGCGGCTTCTTTTTTGATAGCGCGAGAGGGGATCGCCCTATCTCTTCTCACCCGTCACTACTCGGGCAGCTGAAATACAGCTTTAGAATTTAGCTGTAGCTGTTAGCCACAATTTACTCTTATCATCTTTGGTATCGCCTGCATCATAGTCAGCATATTTCAGACTTAGGCCGTAATTTTTGCCAAACTTTTTAGCTGCAAGGAAGCCCAACTCTGAACCTAAATCAGCACCGCTATCTTCTGCTTCATAGTCGTGGTAAACCGCAAGCAGCTTAACACCTGCTAACTTAGTACCGACACTGACATATAGATCTTCAATACCATCTGTTGGTGTCGCTAAGAACTGATCAGCCCAACCTTGGAACTTATGCTTAGTCGCTAGTGGTGTGTTGAAGCCTTTATCATTGTCACTTTCAAGAACTTCAAAGCCCAGCTTGGCAGTTACACCAGAAACCTTCACGCCACCTTCAAGCAAGTAGTAATCCGGCTTCGAACCATTGTTTTGATCCTGAGTGGCATATTCTGCGGTATAAAGCAGCTTGGTATTACCCGCATCTTGAGAACCGCTAAGACGGACACCGTAAGTATCTAAGTCATAGCCATCTACTTTATCTTCCTCAAAGTTGTAGTAGTAACCTGTTAACGCACCAAATGGCAGACCTTTATATTTTACGTTGAGTAAGTGTGTCTTATGTTTGCTATCGGACCCTGTAATGCCATGGACATCATTGATGTAAGCGTAAAACACATCTGTATCAGTTAGAGAACTGTTCTTAACCGACAGGGAATCGTAAGTCTGCTCGTTCTGACGGAAACCTACACCACCAACAAAACGCTGGTTATCTAGAAGGATACGCTGGCGACCAACCTTTACAGTGGTATCAGATAGACCGGTAAATGCTAAATACGCTTGGTTTACTTCTGTGCCTTCAGGATCGACGATTTTAGTTTTCGTTCCCATGCCATTGACGCCGTCGTTGTACTCAACATCATCCAGCTCAGTAACATCATCCACTTCAACCAATGCAGATACAGATTTGAATTCGTCTGTTTTAAAGGTTAATCGAGACTTTAACGTCAGAGCATTTGCATCCTCAGCAGCAGAATCATCTTCAACATCTTCATAACGAAGACGGAAGCTAACTGAGGTTTCACCATTCTGAAACGCTTCGGCAATAGACTCAGCGGCATAGGCTGAAGGGGTAGAAATAGCTGCGGTAGCCGTAGCTAACAACAACTTAGAGGGCAGTTGTTTCATTGTTTACTCCTAACTCACAAAATGACTGCGAGTGCTGGAGCAATGCCTATGCCAATAAGCGTAATTTCGGCAAATTCGGCTCAAAAACCGATAAAAATGTTTAATTTGCACATTTTTAAATCGCCTAATTTAGCATCTGCTTTATCGCAGTGCAGCAAACAAGAAAAAACTAACACCGAGTTAGTGCAAAACCGTCCAGAATTGATCCGACATTTTGAAAGGACATTTACTACAAAAATATTACCTCCCTATCCATTAGATGTAATTTTTTGAGTGCGTAATAAAGAATTAAGGAACCTATTTTTCTCAAATGAGTCATTCTTAAGGAAACGGAACCCATTTTGGAGAATCGCAGTGTATATACGCACCATCGCAGCTAGCTTTGCCATCTTTACAGCCACTCAAACTAGCGCTGCCATATTGGACGTAACGGTTCTCAACCCAGATAAATCAGGAGTGGATTCCATCGTACTCTATGCAGAACCTTTGGATCAGCCAGCTCCCAAGATCGAACGTAAAAAAATCGAGATCACACAAAAAGATCGCGCATTCGTACCACATATTACGGTGATGCAGCGCCAAGATGAGGTACAGTTCAGCAATAAAGATGACTTTACCCACCATATCTACTCGATCTCCGGCCCAAACCGTTTTTCCTTTAAACTGAAATCAGGCGAATCCAAGGCCCTAGAGGCGTTTGAGCCCGATTCATCCACTGAAACAGTCGCTATGGGTTGTAACATCCATGATTGGATGAGCGGTTTTATACTGATCGTCGATACACCTTATTTTGCCAAAACGACTAAAACCGGCTCTGTTTCATTCGATCTTCACCACTTGGGTAAATATCGCCTAACCTTATGGCATCCGCAGTTAAAAGCGGAAAATAATCGATTAACCCAGATAGTGGACATTAGCCAAGACCAATCACTGACCTGGCAATTAAGCGAAACCTTCTACGAAATACAGCCAAAGGCTGACGAAGAAGACTTCGATTTTTTGGATGAATACTAATAATTGGATGAACTGACCATGGGCAGTTTAAAGACCAAAATATTTATATTCTTTGTCGCCTTATTAATGGTGGCTCAAGCAGCATCGCTGTGGATGGTTTACGACGCCAATAATAAGCAAGGCGATGTCCAGATACAATCTCGGCTCAATGCCGCTGTCTCCGTTTTTGACACCTTATATCAACAACGAAACTACTATCTCCAAGCCTTCGCAGAAACGGCGGCTAAAGACTTTGGCTTGAAAGAGGTATTTGGGGCTGACCAACGCAGTTTTCTGATTGCATTGAATAACCACCGCAAGCGTATTGATGCCGATATAGCGATCGCTGTCGACCAAAAGTTCTCGATTATCGGCCAGCTTATCCGCCGCAATCCAAATGAAAAAATCCGTTTAGGCCCCGAACAAGGCCAACCATTCCCTTCGCCACAATGGTTTGGCGTAGATGGCACGTTTACTAAGCTTTACCAGCAAGAAAACGAGTTATACCAACTCAGTTTTGCACCGTTAAAAAGTGGGCAACAAGTCGTCGGCTGGATCGGCTATGGCTATCAGATTAATACCACCCTAGCGCAAAACTTTGCCGATATTACTGGGCTGAGTATCGAATTCATGTTGCAGCAGGAAGATAGCCAATGGCGCGCTATTGCTGCTGCGATCCCGACAAGCCATCCTCAAGCACCGAGCCAGCAAGGCTTAGCAGTTATTGAAAATCGGGTACCAGATCACCTTTTCGCAACCCAGATCGAAGTAGGTATGGTCAGCAAGAGTCCTCTGCAAGTAACAATATTTGGCTCTCGTTCTAACTTACTGGAAACCCTACAAGAGAACTGGTGGCACTTACTAGCACTTGAAGGCGGCATGGTGACAATAACTATGCTGGCAGCCTATCTCCTTGCAGGCAGTATTACCCAACCGGTCAGAAAGCTTGTACGTCAAGCTCAGTATATTGCGCGCGGTAACTATGAGAGCAGCGTAGATATTAGTGAGAAAAACGAGATGGGGCAGCTTGCAAAAGAATTTAATCAGATGCAGCAAGCAGTCTTGGTTCGAGAACAAAAGATTAGCCACCAGCTCAAGCATAATAGCCTGACTAATCTCCCTAACCGTTTCTCCCTACTCGAAACTCTAGACACCCTGCTGCAGCAAAAAGACACTTTCTTTAGCCTTCTCCATCTGGATATTCGTCGCACACGCACCGTCAATGACACGCTTGGCTACCAGATTGGCGATATGATGATTAAAGAAGTAGGTAAACGCCTGTTGAAGCTCAACGGTGCCAGCCAAACCTTCCACTTAGATGGTGACGAATTCGCCATGTTGATCGAGTGTTCGACCCTGAACGAGCTGGTGCAATGGCAGCAAAAAATTGAGCAAGTAATGGATGACCCTCTCTGTGGTGAAGACACCCTACTGCACTTACAGCTGCAAGTAGGCTTCGCTCGTGTACCTGAAGATGCCAATGATCCACAAACTTTGCTGCAAAAAGCTGATACAGCGCTTAGCCATGGTAAGAAAGCACAGCAAAGCTTCCAGCAATACCTCCCAGAAATGGATGCCGATGCGAACCGTCGTTTAAGCTTAGTAAATGACCTTAAGGTTGCTATCGCTGAAGACCAGCTCTGTTTGTTCTATCAACCTAAGCTCGATCTTAAAACCGGGAAGATCCATCAACTGGAAGCATTAGTTCGCTGGCAGCATCCGATTCAGGGCATGATTCCACCCGATTCCTTTATCTCTATCGCCGAGCAAACAGGCCAAATCGATGCCCTCAGCAATTGGGTAATGAATGAAGCCGCTCGACAATATCGGGCTTGGGCAGAAATAGGGCTACATCTATCTATCGCGGTGAACATCTCTGCGGAAAACCTGAAAAACCAACAGTTGATCCATTCTCTCAAAGGGATTTGGAAAACACATCAACTTCCGCAAAACTCACTTTCCCTGGAAGTAACGGAAAGTGCCGTAGTGAGTGACCCAGAGAGCGCAATTAAAATGCTCTGCGAAATAAAAGATCAAGGGATCAAGCTGTCGATTGATGACTACGGCACAGGTTACTCATCACTAGCTCAGTTAAAACAGATGCCGGTCTCCGAGCTAAAAATCGACCGTTCATTTGTCGATAAAGTTCACATGAGCAGCGACGACCAGATCATTGTGCGATCCACCATCCGCATGGCCCATGATATGGGGCTAACAGTTGTCGCCGAGGGCATCGAAGATCAAGAAACTCTGACATGGTTAGAACAACATGACTGTGATTTAGCACAAGGCTATTTCATCAGCCGACCTCAACCAGCGAGCGAACTTAGCAGTTGGCTGCTAGAATCGGAGTACAACCCGTCTTCGATCACAAAGGTTTTACATGGATAGTCGCTGGCTTACAGCATTGACGCTTTTATCTCTGCCTGTACATGCAATTGATGTAGATTTGAAAGGACTCGTTGATATCCGGGCCAGCCACTCTTCTGGGGAACCGAGCTATGTCAGTGGTCAATTCGGCAAACTCCAAAACTCGCCCGGCGGCGATCTATCTCTAGGGCAGCTAGGCCTGAACTTAAAACTAGGTTTAAGTGACCAGCTCAGTTTTGTCATCGTAGGAAACAGCTTTGTCGATGATGAGAAAAGCGAAGTTGGGCTTACCGAAGTCTTCCTTAAGTATTCAGGCCTTCCCAGTGAAAGTGGTGTTAGGCACAGCACTCGCGTCGGTACTTTTTACCCGCCCATATCATTAGAGAACAGAGCCACTGCTTGGTCTCCTGCTAATACACTTACCCCTTCAACGATGAACAGCTGGATCGGAGAAGAAGTACGCACTACCGGCGTAGAATACACGGCAGAGTGGTTAGGAAAGTTCAGAGAGGTCGATTACGATCTAAAGCTCAGCACAGGTTTATTTGGCTTTAACGATACCGCTGGTGCGATGCTGTCTTGGCATGGTTGGACGCTTAGCAGTCGCCAATCCGTTATCGGCGAAGGTCTCCCTGTACCACAAACCCCTGCGCAAACGACTTTGCTTACAGATCAAGCAAAAGAGTCTGATCCTTTTCATGAAGGCGATGACCGCCTTGGCTACTTTTTAAATGCCGAATATAAGCTTAAAAAGGAACTACTCCTGCAAGCGGGCTACTACGATAATAACGCCACCCCTTATATGATTGAGGATGGACAATATGGCTGGGAGACTCAGTTTGCCTATACCGGTTTCCGCTGGCAGATCGATAAACAGTGGAGCCTGATGGGTCAGTTGATGCAGGGTTCAACGCTAATGCAATCGCCGCAACGCGAGAATGTAGTCGATAACGATTACCGTAGCGCCTATCTAACCTTAAGCTGGCGAAACGGTCCTCATCGAGTATCGACTCGCCTAGAAGAGTTTTCGGTTACAGATCTAGATCAGACAGTTGGCGACAACAATGATGAATACGGTAAAGCATTTACCCTTAGCTACCGTTATCGCCTAAACCGCCAGTGGTTTCTGTTGAATGAATTCAATTGGATAAATAGCACCAGAGCTGCAAGAGCATACAACCAAGATGACCCGAAGCTACTTGAACGCCAGCTCCAAGTAGCGCTCCGTTACTATTTTTAAGTCCAATTATTTAAAATCTTTCTTATCCAACCCGTACTTCTTCATTTTGTCGTACAAGGTTTTTCGCGGTAACCCAAGGCTGGTTAAGGTCTCTTTGATGGAACCTGCGCATCGTGCAAGTTCAGCCTGAATCAACATGCTTTCAAATTGCTCGACTTTATCCGGCAGGCTCATATTGCTGTAGCCATCATTGTCGGTGATCGGTTTATTCTCAAAGTCGAATGTACAACTTTCACCCAGAAGCACATAGCGCTCAGCTAGATTACGCAGTTCACGAACATTACCCGGCCAATCATGGGTCATCAAACTGTGCATACGTTCAGCCGATAACAGCGGCACCTCTCGGCCATATTGGGAGGAAGCAATCAATGAAAAGTGCTGAAAGAGCAGACTTATATCTTCACGTCGTTCTCGTAGCGGCGGGATATCCACTCGCACAACATTCAGACGGTAGTAGAGGTCTTCTCGGAAGCTCCCTTGCTCGGCAGCCTCGCGCAGATCCACCTTGGTAGCAGCAATCACGCGAAGATCGAGCGGAATGACTTCGTTAGCGCCAAGGCGTTCAATTGCCCGCTCTTCCAAGACTCGCAGTAACTTAATCTGCAGTGTCATCGGCATGCTTTCGATCTCATCTAAAAAAAGCGTACCGCCATTCGCATGTTCAAATTTACCAATTCGACGTGCTTTGGCATCGGTAAACGCGCCCTTTTCGTGGCCAAAGAGTTCAGATTCGATCAAATTTTCGGGTACAGCACCGCAGTTAATCGCGACAAAATTCTGATCGCGGCGGTGACTGTGCTCATGGATGTAACGGGCCATCAGGTCTTTACCTGTACCGGTTTCACCCAAGATCAGAATATCAGCGGGGGTATCCGCAATTGCATGCACTAGACCACGCACTTGGGCAATCATCGAGGTATTCCCGATAATACGCGGGCCCGGCGCGCTCTGCGCTTCCAACTCTAATTTAAGACGGCGGTTTTCGATAACCAGATTGCGTTTCTCAATCGCTCGGCGCACCACGTCTAACATAAGGTCTGAAGAGAAAGGCTTTTCGATAAAGTCGTAAGCGCCATCTCGCATAGCACCCACCGCCATAGTGATATCACCATGACCGGTAATCAGGATCACTGGTAAAGTGGCATCGAGATTAACCACCTGCTTCATCAACTCAAGGCCATCCATGCCCGGCAGATTGATATCGGTAATTAAAATCCCTGGCCAATCATCCTGGATAATGGCGAAAGCTTGTTCCGCCGTTTCAACGGCTGTCACTTCATAGCCCGCTAATTCAAGGGCCTGTCCAGCCGCTAACCGAATATGTTCTTCATCGTCCACTAAAAGAATCGGCAATAACCTATTCTCACTCATGCGGCTTTCCATTTCTTAATCAACCAATCGTGTTATTAAGGTTATCAGGCTGATCGGCTTTAGGTAAGCAAATACGGAACACGGCTCCACCTTGAGCATGATTGGAGGCCGCCAATTCCCCCCCCATACTTTCAATAATACGGTGAGAGATCGACAAACCTAACCCTAAACCTTGACCCGCTTTTTTGGTGGTGTAGAAAGGTTCGAATACGCGATTCAACTCCTGCGACGGTATACCCGGGCCGAAATCTCGTACATTAAGGCTGATCTGCTGGTCTTGTTCAGACAAACTGATATCCACCACTGGTTTGGTCTGATTTTCCATCGCTTGCAGAGCATTACTGATCAGATTGACCAATACCTGCTCCAAACGCACGGTATCGCCAAGCACATAGATCCGTTCCAGACCTGTGGGCCAATTTACCTCTGCATCCGCCTTGCTTAAACGCCCATACATGATCGACATCGCGCCATCATGCACATTTTTAAGACAGACAGGCTCCACGCCACCTGTTGTTTTACGCGAGAATTCTTTCAGCGGGTGAATGATCTTCGCCATACGTTCGGTCAAACCACTTATCTCGCTTAGGTTCTTCTCTACCGGTTCAGTTTTACCCAACTCCATAAAGGCTTTGGCATTATCCGCATAAGTGCGAATAGCCGTTAGCGGCTGATTCAGCTCGTGATTGATACCCGCAGACATCTGACCAAGCACCGCTAACTTCGCCGTTTGAATCAGCTCATTTTGGGTGTTCTCGTGCTTCGCGACTTCGTCACGCAATTTAAGGTTGGCATTGGTAAGATCTTCGGTACGCGCCGCAACCCTATGTTCTAGTAGCTCTTGTGCACGCTTTAGATCTTCTTCGTACTGCTTGCGCTGAGTAATATCGTGAATGGTGACGATAAAGCGTTTCACCACGCCATAATCCATATGGCCGATAATCAATTCAATTGGGAACTCAGAGCCATCTTTGCGCAATCCTAGCGCCTCTGTATACAGCTCCAGCTGTCGGTCACTATCTGCCGCCGTTAAATGCTGCCAACAGAGCGCACGATCGTTCTGGGAGAGGAATTTACTAAAGTATTTACTCCTTACCTCCTGTTCGTCATAACCAAACAGTTTTTCAGCCATCAAGTTCAGGCTTTCAATCCGTCCCTGATCATCCAACGTGATTAGACCCGCTTGAGTGTTATCAATGATGGCACGTACACGCTGCTCGCTCGCTTCCAAAGCTTGGGTTTCTTTCAGTTTAAAACGTGCGCGCTCTCGAGTAATACGCTGTCGTGTCAGCAGCACTAACACCAATAAGATTAACGCGAGAAAGATAAAACCTGCGGTCAAAGCGGTATAGAACATCCGCACTTTAACCGCCTTAGTGCTGGCTAAGACGACTACGGTTAAACCGCTATCTGGGAGCTCTCTACTTTGCAGAAGAAATTCACGTGGTCGGATGCCATCGAGGGCTTGGTTTTTAATTCGCTTACCATCCACCAGCGTAATCAAAGTCGCACCATTTTCCTGTGGTGCACGCGAAATAATCTCGAGGGCCGTTAACGTATGATCACCGTAGCGAAGGCTCTCAGAAATGCGTTGGATATCATCTTTGCTCAGTGGGTGTAGGGTTCGGAATTTCCAATCTTCTCGAGTCGAGATAAAGATAACGCCATCTTCATCGGTCACTAGAATATCCAGATACGGATCGGTCCAATCTGATTCAATTTCGTTTAGATCAATTTTTACAACCACGACCCCAATGATCTGGCTGCGCAGATAAACTGGGTAAGAGAAATAGTAACCGCGCCTGTTAGACACTGACCCCAACGCAAAATAGCGTCCAGGTTTACCTTTAATCGCATCTTGAAAGTAGGGTCGATAAGCGTAATTTTTCCCCATAAAAGAGTACGCTTCCGCCCAGTTACTCGAGGCAATCGCCGTCCCATCCTTGTCCATCAGATAGACATCAGTCGCATTAATCGAATTATTCACTGATTCTAAATAGACACTGGCCTGACCTGAAAGGAACGCATCTTCAGGCTTGGCTAAAGCTTCGACCAATGTGGAGTGTGATGACAGTAACGCAGGCAGATCTTTATATCGATCTAACTTCTGTTGCAGGCTCAACAGGTAACGATTGAGATCGGCACCGGAGCGCTGTTGCAGAGTTTGATAGCCTTGAGATTGACTTAGAAATGTAATTTGCCCAACCACCAACAGGAATGCAAAAGCCAATACGACAAAGAAAAGCAGCCGATACTGACGCCAGCGAAGTGATTGAGTCTGTGGCATAAAACCTAGCCTGTCTGTGCAAAAAGGGCTTTTATTAACGTAACTGCAAAAGAAATACTTAATTTCGTTAACATAGTCGCTCTATACTAAGGTATATATTCTTGAACGCCAAACATGGTATTAAGGATTAAGGAACCTGCGAACAATTCCTATCAGGCTTTGCTATCCCCTTTTTTTGGGGAGGGGCAGGCTCCTAAATACATAACTATATTATTTGCGTAATCTGAAGAAGGGACTAATTACTCTTATGCTGAAACGAACCAAAATTGTAGCAACCTTGGGTCCATCCACCGATGAACCTGGTGTTTTGGAAGATATTTTAAGAAACGGCGTAAACACTGTACGTCTAAATTTCTCCCACGGCAGCGCGGATGACCATCGCCGTCGTGCCAGTGAGGTCCGTAAAGCAGCACGTAAACTGGGTTTATCTATCGCAATTTTAGGCGACCTACAGGGACCTAAAATTCGTATCGCACGATTTAAAGACACAAAGATTCAACTAGAAACAGGCGATACTTTTTTTCTAGATTCAGAACTCGGTAATGAAGATGGCGACCAAACCCAAGTCGGTATCGATTACAAAGCCTTGCCAGAAGATAGCCAAGCAGGCGATATCCTATTACTCGATGACGGCCGCGTTCAGTTGAAAGTCACCGCGGTTAACGGCTCACGTATCGAAACCGAAGTGATCATTGGTGGTCCGCTTTCCAATAACAAAGGTATCAACCGTCAAGGTGGCGGCCTTTCTGCTGCCGCTCTGACAGAGAAAGACCGTCGCGATATTAAAGTCGCTGGTGATATCGATATGGATTATATCGCCGTATCTTTCCCTCGTAGCGCGGCCGATCTACACGAAGCACGCGAACTACTAGATCACGCGGGAAGCCGAGCAGAGATTATCGCCAAGGTAGAACGTGCCGAAACTGTAGCTAGCAACGAAGCGCTGGATGAAATTATCTTAGCCTGCGATGGGATTATGGTAGCTCGTGGCGACCTAGGCGTAGAGATTGGCGATGCCGAGCTAATTGGCGTGCAGAAACACCTGATCAAGCGCTCTCGTGAACTCAATCGTTTTGTAATCACTGCAACACAGATGATGGAAACCATGATCGAAAACTCTATGCCGACCCGTGCTGAAGTCTTCGACGTTGCTAATGCGATTTTAGATGGTACAGATGCGGTGATGTTATCTGCTGAAACAGCGGCGGGTAAGCACCCTGTGGAAGTGGTTAAGTCGATGACTTCTATCTGCCAAGGTGCTGAGAAACATCAGTTGTCTCGTCCTGCTCCAACCAACATCACGCAAAAGCTGGAACGTTTCGATGAAACAATTGCACGTTCAGCAATGTATACGGCGAATAACTTGTTAGGTGTTAAAGCAATCATCTGCTTAACCGAGTCGGGCTCCACTCCGCTGTGGATGTCACGTATACGTTCAGGCTTACCTATTTTCGCAGTAACCCGTAATGAGCGTACGATGCGCCGTACAGCACTTTACCGTGGTGTTGAGCCGATCTTCTTCGATGCAACGCAGATCGAAAAAGAGAAGCTAAACGAAGAGATTCTGGCGGGCCTTAAAGCTCGTAACCTTTTAGAAACTGGCGATCTTGTTATCCTCACCCGCGGGGCATCCCTAGGTGAAGATGGCGGCACCAACTCTATGCAGGTTTTAGCGGTTCAATAAGCCATGATGAGGGGAAGCATTTGCTTCCCCTCAAACATTTTGAATGTAAAAAAGTGTATATACAGTTGCAGTTACCCAGCAATTGATTTTAATTTATCAGTTGCACACTTTTTGAGTGAGAGTAACTGTCACATGTTCCCCACCCCACTGCGGACTTTATCTAGAAACAAGGCTGCTTCAGCCCTGTTAACTATTCTATTTTTAATCCCGACGCTGGCGCATGCCAAAACGATGCCCGTTCGTGTTGAAACCGCCATAGCAGAGCCTTTTGAAGAGACGCTAACACTGCATGGTACGTTGAAAGCCGAGCTATCGGCGAATCTATCCTTAGCCGCTGAAGGAATCGTTAAAAACCTAAGTGTCGATATTGGCAGTCAGGTCAAAAAAGATGATCTGATTCTGAGCCTCGATGATGAAATCACCCGTCAGAACCTACTCAAATCCAAAGCGCAAACAACATCCACACAAACGCAGTTAAATGAGGCCCGCCGCCAGTTAAAAGAGGGTGAACTGCTACGCAAGAAAAAGCACATTGCACAAAATGCGTTGATCTCACTGCGTGTAGCGCGTGATGTCGCTCGATCAGATCTTGCCGCTGCCCAAGCCGAACAAGAGCGTTTCCAACATGAACTGGGTCAACATCAACTACTCGCACCTTTTGCTGGCATCATCACCGCTAAGAAAACAGAGAAAGGGGAATGGCTCAGTAGCGGCAATCCAGCAGTGACTCTGGTCTCTTTAGACAAAATTCTATTGGATGTGCAGATCCCTCAAGCCTATTTCGGTCGCATGCAGGAGATCACGACCATCACCATCTATCCCGATACGGCCCCGAATACCGCTATTGAAGGCTTGGTCAAAACAGTAGTGCCAGTAGGCTCGCAGCAGAGCAGAACATTCCTGACCCGCTTTAAACCCGTTCAAGCGAACCCTCTATTATTACCGGGCACATCGGCCAAGCTGGAATTGAACTTTTCCAAAGAGCAAAACGTAGTGATGGTGTCACGCGATGCCATTTTGCATCACGCCGATGACGGTAACAGCGTATTTATCGTGGTGGAAGGCAAAGCTGAACGCAGGCCGGTGGAATTGGGCAAGATCAAAGGCGATAAGATCCAGATCATTAATGGGATCAATGCTGACGAGCAGGTTGTTATTCGCGGTAACGAGCTATTACGTGAAGGTGCAGAAGTTACTCTGCAACCTTAAGGTTTTCACAAGATTCTAAAGAGGAATAAGTTGCCCATGCTAGGAGCAATTATTCAACAAGGCCGCCTACTAGCCGTTCTGGTATTGATGGTCTGTTTATTGGGCGTGGTAGCCAGCCTGAAGATGCCGGTGCAAATGATCCCTGATCTAGATGCGCAGGTTATTGAGATAGAGACCCGTTGGTCAGGAGCAACGCCACGAGATATTGAACAAGAGATCTTGTTAGAGCAAGAACGTCATCTGCGCACTCTGCCGAATCTAGCCTTTATGGAGTCGATCGCTTCGACTGGGAAAGCCGAGATCATTCTAGAGTTCCCCCCAAAAACCAACCTTGATCAGGCGATGATCAAGGTCACCAACGCACTTAATCAAGTGGCGGGCTACCCTGATAATGTCGACCAGCCGAGTGTAAGAATCAGCTCCTTCTCTGCTAACCCCTTCCTCTATTTTTCGGTGGTACCTGAAGCTGGCAATCCATTTAACCTCGATATGGACATGACCAGCGATTTTATTGATCGTCAGGTACGTCCAGTGATGGAAAGGGTTCCGGGGGTTTCACAGGTATCTATGCGCGGGAAAACCGAGCGCCAAATTCAGATCCATATTGAACCGGACCAACTTGCCCAACGCGGGCTAAGCATGGCGGATGTTAAAAGTGCGATCCAAACCCGTAATAGAGATATTTCTGCTGGCGATATTGAAGAGGGTAAACGCCGCTATTTACTGCGTACTCAAGGTCGCTTCAATGACTTAGAGGAACTGAGCAACCTTATTATTCGCCACGAAAATGGCGTTAGCACTTACCTGAAAGATGTTGCCGACATCAAACTCGATCATTATGAAACTAACGGCGTCGCTTATGTAGCCGGTGAGCGAGCGATCACTTTAGGGGTTCGTAGAGAACCCAGTGCCAACGTTATTCAAATCAAACAAGACATGCTGCAAGCAGTCGAACAACTACGCCGCGATGTGCTTAAACCCAACGGCATGCGTATAGAGCTGATCGGAGATGATGTTCGCTATGTAGAAGCCTCTATCAAAAGCGTGGTGCTAAACCTTTGCTTAGGTGCGTTACTGGCGAGCCTTGTTCTATACGTATTTATGCGCTCTGGCCGCGCAACGCTCTTCTGCTTGCTTGGACTCCCTGTTTGTACCATCGCTGCGTTTATCGGCTTAATGATGTTTGGCCGCAGTATCAATGTGATCTCCTTAGCCGGGATTACCTTTGCGATCGGTATGACTCTTGATAACAGTATCGTAGTGCTCGAAAGCATCGAGCAGAAACTACGCCAAGGCATGGATCGGATTGAATCAGCCATTGCTGGAGTAAAAGAGGTGTGGACTGCCGTCATCGCCTCCAGTGCCACGACCGTTCTAGTGTTTACACCGATCTTTTTCGTCGAGCAGGAAGCTGGGCAACTTTATTCTGATATCGCAATTACCGTCTCCGCTTCAATTTTAGCTTCTATGCTGTTTGCACTGTTTGTCGTGCCTTCTGCCTGCGCTTTCTTTGGTTTATCGACTAAATCGGACGATAAGCAATATCAGCAGGGCAAAATCATGCAGTTGATCACTTGGCTAAATGACGGTTTCAAACGCCGGATAACGGTCATCGCGCTGAGCACCTTCGCAACCTTAGGGTTAGCTATTGCGTTTATGCCAGCAGCGGAATACCTACCCGAAGGTGAAGAGCCAAAATCATTTTCGATGATGTTTGCCCCTGCCGGTTACAGCTACAAAGAGATGTCCCTGATTGGCGCAGAGGTGAAAGAAAAAGTCGATCTAGCCGTGCAGCAGCAACCGGAAGACTACATACCCGAACAAGGGATGATTCCGGCGTTACGTTATTACCTGCTCTATATCGGCTCAGGTTCCGTATGGTTGCTGAGTGAGCCTAAAGACTATGACCATCAAGAGCCGATGATGAAAGAGATCACCCAGTTCTTTACCAGCTATCCGGGTATGCGCGCCTTTTCATCGCGGGGTTCAATTATCTCAAGTAACCAAGGCGGTACCCGTACTGTAGTGCTTAATGTTTCTGGTGCTGATCAACAAGCCCTCTTCACCACCGCGCAAAATGTGATGACTCGCGCAAAAGAGATGTTTGATAACCCACGTTTGGATTCAGAACCCAAATCCCTCTCTTTAGACCAACCTCTGATACAGATCTTGCCGAAGTGGCAAAGACTGGCTGAATTAGGGATCAAAGCGGAAGATTTCGGTATCGCAGTGGCCGCATTCAGCGATGGCGCTTATGTCGGTGAATTTATCGATGGCGATAAGAAAGTCGATATGCTGCTCTACAGCCAACTCAATGCAGCAAAAAGCATTGAGCTACTCAGCCAAACACCGATTTCTGTTCCGGGTGGCGGTGTTCTGCCTCTATCAGCACTGGCCGAGATTAAAGAGACTGTCGCCAGTGAAGATATTCGTCGTATCGAAGGTCGTCGTACCGTCTCCGTTTACATCCTGCCACCGCCAACCGTGGCACTAGAAACGGCGGTCGAAAAAGTAAGAACCGAATTAATCCCGTTGATGAAATCCGAGGGCGAAATTCTACCGAAAGTCAGCATCAGTATTTCCGGTGCAGCGGACCAACTGGATGCGACTCAAACCGCCCTGTTTAATAACTTTATCGTCGCAGCTTTACTGATATACCTACTTCTAGTCGTAATTTTGTCCCACTGGAGTTATCCAAGCCTCATTCTCACCACTGTGCCTTTAGGCATCGCCGGCGGCGTTGTCGGTTTAGTCGCAGCCAATATGCTCGGTGAACTTCTGCAACAAACTGGCTTACCGGGTTTCTACCAAGCCTTCGATATGATCACGATGCTGGGCTTTGTTATCTTACTCGGGACCGTAGTGAACAACCCAATCCTGATCGTCTGCCAAGCTCGGGATAATCTACACTTAGGCAAAACCTCTATCGTAGACGCGGTAAACCAAGCCGTCGCTAAACGACTCAAACCGATTCTGATGTCCACGGTCACAACCGTATTCGGGTTGGCGCCATTGGTCTTTATTCCGGGCGCAGGCACCGAGCTTTATCGAGGTGTTGGTATCGTGGTTATGATGGGAATCCTGTTCTCTGTGATCATCACCCTGGGCTTCCTACCCTGCCTACTCATCTGCTGGTTCCAACTACAACAACGTTTTGGCAAGCAGAAAACAGAAGAAGCCGCATAATCAGAGGGGCCAATAACGGCCCTTTATCTGATAAATTAGCACGTCAGATTGAATTAATTGAGGCAGTTTAGGTCGAAAGCGCAAACTAACTGTTTCGATGCAGCAATTTAATATTCCCTCAATTATAATGTTGCCCCTCAACGAGTGACTTAAAGGATCGACTTTTGTCTTCAGCACTAGAACAAAAGCTAGATTGGCTTAACCAAGCAGGCCATTCTGGACTGCTAACCCAGCTACAACACGGTATAGAGAAGGAAGGCTTACGTGTTGATGATCAACGCAGATTAGCTCAAACCTCTCATCCGCAAGCTCTTGGTTCAGCGCTCACTCACGCTCATATCACCACTGATTATTCGGAAGCGTTACTGGAATTTATTACGCCCGTTTTCGAAAAGTCCTCTGATGCCCTGAATTTCCTTGCAGATCTTCATCGCTATACCTATCAGAAACTCGATAAAGAGCAGATCTGGCCAGCCAGCATGCCATGCTTGTTGCCGCCAGAGAAAGAGATCCCTATCGCTCGTTACGGCTCATCAAACGTCGGCCAGATGAAATACATCTACCGCGTAGGTTTAGAGCATCGCTACGGTAAAGTAATGCAGACCATTGCTGGCATTCATTACAACTTCTCACTCCCTGAAGCATTCTGGCCGCTTTACCATAGTTTTTCAGGCAGTGAACTATCACTACAAGATTTCCGATCCGCTGCGTATTTCGGCCTGATCAGAAATTTCCGTCGTTATTCTTGGCTACTAATCTATCTCTTTGGTGCATCTCCGGCTTTATGTAGCTCGTTCCTAAAGGGTAAGAAGCACAACCTAGAAGAGATGGGCAAAGGTACGTTGTATCTGCCTTATGCGACTTCATTGCGTATGAGCGACCTTGGCTATTCCAATAAAGCTCAAGCTAGCCTAAATATCTGCTTTAACCATCTAGATACTTACGCCAAATCTCTGGAGAGTGCGATCCGTACGCCTTACCAGCAATACGAAGAGATCGGCGTCAAAGTAGACGGTGAATATCGACAGCTAAACACCAATGTTTTACAGATTGAAAACGAATACTACAGCGATATTCGCCCTAAACGCGTCACAGAATCCGGTGAAAAACCGATTCATGCGTTGATGTCTAAGGGCGTGGAATATATCGAAGTCCGTAATACCGATATCAATCCATTCCTACCTTTGGGTATCGATCAGACCCAAGCTGATTTCTTAGACCTGTTCTTAGTCACCTGCTTGCTGATGGACGATAGCGAAATTAGCAATGCTGAGTGTGAGCAGATTCAAGATAACCACCAGCAGGTGGTCACTCGCGGCCGTGAACCAGGTTTGACACTAATCAACAACGATCAGACGGTTACTTTGAAGGATTGGGGCATCGAGTTTCTCGCAGAAATGGAGAAAACGGCAGCGCTGTTTGATCAAGCACACAATAGCAGTCAATTTGGCGCAGCAATTAAAGTCCAAAAAGCTAAGTTGCTAGATCCTGAGCTAACGCCATCAGCGCAAGTACTTAAAGAGATGCAGGATAAGAATTTCGACCACGGTGACTTTGTGATGCAACAAGCACAGCGCCATAAAGAAACTCTGCTATCCGAAGCACCTTCATCAGAGATGGCAGCGATGTTGGAAGAACTCAGCCAAAGCTCTCTTGTAGAACAACAGCAAATTGAAGCGGCGGAGCAGCCAGACTTTGATGACTACTTAGCGGACTATATGGCGAACTAATTAGCCACTCTATATTGCGCCCATAAAAAAAGCAGGACACCGAAGTGGCCTGCTTTTTTTGTTTTCGGTTAGTAGCTACTGCACTACGAAACTCGTAAAGAAAAGATCAGATACGAAACCTTCACCCTCTTCTTCTACTAAGATGTTTTGTACTTTTTTCAGTGCTTTCTTCGCTAGCTCTTGCTGTAGCTCAACTGTACCAACCGTGTCATCAGTCTGAGCACTTAGCAGAAACACAATATCATTACGGATATGAGCCATATGGTGGTTTACCGCATGGTGCGCCGCTTCGCTTGATACCTGAATCGTCACTTCGCATTTCAGGAAGCGCGTTTTACCTACACCACCAAAATTGGTTACAAACGCTTTTAATTCGATGTAATTAACATAGTCTTCAGCGGTTTTCTGTTCATCACCTTCTGCCCAAGTCAGTTGTACAGAAAAAGCCAAAAAAATAAATAAAACCAGTCGCTTAAGCATTGTTCGCCTCAGTCATTCGTCTTCAATAGCAGCAGTATAGCGCGCTATTTCCAGCCCCAACAGGGGCTTATGGACAAAAAGTTAACTGTGTTTGACCCTGTTCTATATCAAAGCGGTCGAAAAAACTATTTTTTACTATAGGGACGGTTGCACCCTGAATCAGCTTAGGAATATGATGAGCGAAAGGGTACTAATAAATAGAAATGGTAAATCACTTTCACTCTGAATTTACCAACCCCTGTCTACATGGTAGGAAAGGAGCGCAGGATGTTAGAGAAATGCAAAAACGCTAAAGAGCGCTGGGGCGGTGTCAGCGAGATCATCGATTCTTGGCTTGAAGAACGTCAGATGCTGATCAGCCAATTTGTCCATCTGCCTGAACACCACATCAACGAAGAGCTGAACAATAAAGCTCAAGGCTTTTGCCAGACGTTGATGGATTATCTCTCCTCTGGACACTTTGAGGTCTATGAGCAGCTGCTATTGGAAGGCAGCGATTTCAATGATGGCAGTCTTGAAGAAGGCCAGTCACTGCTACCTAAAATTCAGGTAAGCACCGATATTGCGCTAGATTTTAACGATGATTTTAATAATCTTCTTGATCCTACAGTGCAGCAGATCCGTGAATTTTCCGAGCGTTTATCTAAACTTGGAGAAGCACTGGAAGAACGTTTCGAACTCGAAGATAAAATGATTGCCGTGCTTCATACCTCCCACAGAGAAGCGGTAGAAGGATAAGAATTGATGCGCTATGGGTTTAGTAAACTGCTACTGGCTGGCAGTATCCTCGGATTAACTGGCTGTGGCGGCGGTGATGACCCAAGTTTGTGGAAGGAATATGCACTTACCGGCGCATATTCCGCTGCCTTATCCGAAAATGGCTCTCATAGTGTTATAGGTTCTTTCAATCACGGCGGAAGCCTTTGGCAGAGCAGCAATCACGAGCGCCTGTTCAACTGGAATCATAAAGCCAAAGACTTCTCTATCATCGCAGCGACGGCCTTCTCTCCGGAAGGCACTTATGCCGCGACAGCAAACCAGCAAGATCTCGTTCTATGGGATGTAAAAACCGGTAAACCAGAATGGTTCTGGAGTTCCCCTGCTGAGATCATGCAGATGGACCTATCCCCGAATGGTGATTTCGCGCTACTTGGCCTAGCCGATCACACCGCTGTATATTTTGATGTCAAAAACGGCGGTGTCCAACGTACCCTTCGCCATAATGCACGTGTTCGCAGTGTTGACCTCAGTGATGACGGCACTCTTGCGCTAACAGGTTCTGATGCTTACAAAGCTAAGCTATGGAGCATGCAGACCGGTGAAATGCTACGTGAGCTAGAGTTTGGCAATGTAGTGGATACTGTCGCTATCTCGCCAAATACTCAGTATGCCTTCAGTGCCGGCAGCTTAGATAAAGCCGTAATTTGGGATGTGAATAGCGGTAAAGAGCTACACGTTCTGAGCAACATAAAAGATCTACTGCAAAAACGAGTAAGCTATCTAAGCGCACGCTTTTCTCCAGATAACTCTAAGTTATTAACCGGTACCGCAGCGGGGTTAGTACAGCTTTGGGATGTTAAAACCGGTGCAGAACTTCGCACATGGCGAATTCATAAGCGAGACCCCTACGGGCCAGTGCATGCCGGTGTATACGCAGTGGCATTTGGTCAGGGTAAATATTATGCAATTGGCTCAAACGGCATCATGAACGAGCTGAAATAAACGTACTAAAAAGTGATTAAATAAAAAAGGCCGATGCTGTGAAGCATCGGCCTTTTTAAGTCAAACCTTGCTAAGAAGTGATTACTTCTGCTCAGCTTCAGCAGCGTCTTCCGCACCTGGGTTAATTTCCAGAAGCTCAACTTCAAAAATTAGTGTTTCGTTTGGACCAATTGCATTGCCCATACCACCTGGACCGTACGCTAGATCAGCAGGGATAACCAAACGCGCTTTACCGCCTTCTTTGATCATCTGTAGACCTTCAGTCCAACCTGGAATTACACCGTTCAACGGGAAAGATACAGGTTCGTTACGAGAGAACGAGCTATCAAATTCTTCACCGTTAATAAGCGTACCACGGTAGTGTACTTTTACTGTGTCTGCAGCTGTTGGAGACTTACCTTTACCAGCTGTTAGCTCTTCGTACTGAAGGCCAGACTCAGTTGTTGTAACGCCTTTCTTCTTACCATTTTCAGCTAGGTATTTTTTACCTGCTTCAAGGTTGTCAGAACTTAATTGATCGTGTTTTTTCTTCTGCTCTTCCATCTGTTTCTTCTGGAAAGCAGTCATCACTTCGCGTACCTGATCAGGTGACAGCTTTGGCTCTTTATCGCCATAAGTTGTTTTAGCAGCTTCAAGGAACGCATCAAAATCAACATTAGGGATCGTCTTAAGCTGTTCACCAACCATCAGACCAACACTGTAGCTAACTTTCTGCTCTTCAGTTTTTAGTTCCACTGCGGAAACCATTGGAGATACCATCGCGGCACCTAGAGCAACCGCCAGCAAAGTTTGTTTCATGCTAAATATCCTTGTTTGTAATTCTTTGGAATCAGCGCGCCTTTTGCGGCAGCTATCCTATCAATTGAGATAAACCTACAAGTTACAACAGGCCTTATTAGTCCCTGATTAAACAGCAAAGTTCAGCGGGGCACCACCTATTCCTTATGATTCGTGCTTAAGTAGGTGTTAGCCGCCTGTAACAGGGGATTCAATGCGCCTAATATCTCTTTATCTATAGGCACTTTTTTAGATTTCAAATAGCTATGCAGGTTTTCTTCAATTATTTCTAAAGATGGTTGTGTTTGCTTTGCCTTTTGGCCCTGTTGATAGAGCAAAGCGAGCTCTATCTGCTCACAAGCCAATTCAGCCTGACGCAACTTCTGATAACAAGCATCATATTCCGATTCTTGCTGCTTACGTTCGCGCACTTTATAACGAACACCACGCAGTGGATGGGTCATCTCCTGCTGCCAGTGATCCGCCTCATCACAAGTAATCGATTCGAGCGCATAGCCCTGTATCCCGCCCCAACAAGCAAAGATCAGACGGTTAATGCTCAACCCAAACTCGTTTTGTAACTCTAAACAGCTCTGCTCTATGCCCGGCTGTTGATAAAAGTTGAGCGCAAAGTCCCAAAGGTCATTTTTCAATTGCATCTCTATGTTAAAATCCGCCGCCATGATTCAATTTCAGCAAGTTAGCTTACAACGCGGCCACAACATATTGCTAGAACAAGCCGATCTGACCCTGCATTCGGGGTGGAAAGTCGGTTTAGTTGGTGCAAATGGTGCGGGTAAATCCTCTCTGTTTAAACTGCTACTCGGAGAGCTTCACTGTGATAACGGAGACCTCGAGCTACCGGGGGGACTGCGTATCTCTCATATGGCGCAGGAGGTTCCGACCTCTGATCGCTCAGCACTCGACTACGTCTTAGACGGTGATTACAAGCTCCGCTCTATCCAGCAAGAGCTTGCGAAAGCAGAAGCCGATCATGATATGAATCGCTTAGGCGAGCTGCATGCCGAGCTAGATAACCACAACGGTTATAGCGCTGAGTC
Source organism: Neptuniibacter sp. QD37_11 (assembly GCF_047778105.1). Classification (NCBI taxonomy): domain Bacteria; kingdom Pseudomonadati; phylum Pseudomonadota; class Gammaproteobacteria; order Oceanospirillales; family Oceanospirillaceae; genus Neptuniibacter; species Neptuniibacter sp. QD37_11. Next base: position 3,432,317 of record NZ_CP180552.1, read on the forward strand.
TCGTGCAGCCCAGCTTCTCGCCGGTTTAGGCTTTAGCCATAACGATATCACCCGTTCAGTCAAAGAGTTCTCAGGCGGCTGGAGAATCCGTCTTAACCTAGCTCAAGCATTGATGTGCCCATCTGACCTGTTACTTCTGGATGAGCCAACCAACCACTTGGATCTGGATGCAACGATCTGGCTGGAACAATGGCTGCGCCAATACCCGGGCATGTTGATTCTGATCTCCCATGACCGTGATTTCCTCGATAACGTGGTAAGCCATATCACTCATATCGAGCGTAACAAGCTGAATCTATACAAGGGCGGTTACTCAGCCTTTGAAATACAGCGGGCGGATCGTCTGGCACAGCAACAATCTGCATTTGAGAAACAGCAACAGCGTATTGGTGAAATTGAAAACTTTGTCCGCCGTTTCCGTGCTAAAGCCACTAAGGCAAAACAAGCGCAAAGCCGTATCAAAGAGCTGGAGCGCATGGAGAAAATTGCGCCTGCGCACATTGATAGTCCGTTCAGCTTTAAATTTTGCTCTGCAGACAAGATGTCATCGCCATTGCTGACTTTGTACGATGCACAGTGCGGCTATGACGATAGCGTTATTCTGGATAAAACTTCTTTGACCCTTACGCCCGGTGCGCGTATCGGTCTTCTTGGCCCAAACGGTGCTGGTAAATCAACGCTAGTTAAGTCACTCGTGGGCGATTTGGATCTCTGCAATGGCGAACGCCACGAAAGTGACAACTTGCAGATCGGTTATTTTGCTCAACATCAGCTTGAAGCACTCGATATGGCGGCTTCACCGCTTTTACATATCAAACGCATTAGTCCAAATGCCTCCGAACAAGAGATCCGTGATTTCTTAGGTTCCTTCGGGTTTATCGGTGATCGTGCATTAGAGCCTGTGGATAACTTTTCTGGTGGTGAAAAAGCCCGCGTTGCACTGTCTATGATCGCTTGGCAGAAACCAAATCTGCTATTGATGGACGAACCAACCAACCACTTGGACCTGGAAGTACGTCACGCACTGACCCTTGCTCTACAATCGTTCGAAGGCGTATTGATTCTAGTCTCCCATGACCGTCACCTGCTGCGTAATACCGTAGATGAGTTCCTTCTGGTTGCGAATGGCAAAGTTGAAGAGTTTAAAGGTGATCTAGATGACTACCAAAACTGGTTGTTAGAACAGAAGCGCCTCGAACAAAAAGCCGAAGCTGAAGCCTTTGCCCCTGCAGCGACAGAAGAAAAAAAGACGCTCTCTGCAGCAGAACGTAAGGAACAGAAACGTTTAGCAGCCGAACGTCGTAACCAGCTACGTCCACTGAAAAAGCAGTTGGAAAAGCTAGAAAAAGCGATGGAAAAGCAGCACGAACAGCTAGATGAGATCGAAACAGCACTTAGTGATAGTTCGATCTACGAAGAGCAAAACAAGGACAAGCTCAAAACCTTGCTACAACAACAAGCGGAGTTGAAACAGCAAGCGGAGCAAACCGAAGAAGAGTGGATGGAGCAGCAAGAAGCTCTGGAAGCCCTTGAGGAAGAACTGGGTGACGTTTAGTCACCCAGTAACGCTGTTAACTCTTTAATATCTTCGTCATTACGCATTAAACGGCGAAGCATTTTAGCTACATCAGGCTCTTTTAAGCCAAGCTCTGCATACATCTCTTCTGGAACTTCTTCCAAAGGACCGTCACTCAAACCCTGCTGACGCAGCAGACGGTTTGCCATATAGAGCACTTTGACATAGTTACTATGTTCGCCGGCATAATCAGGTTCATTCTGATGACGAATCGCTGTCGTTACCTCAGCTGGCAATTCCCAACTCGATAGCAACCAACTACCAATCTGTTCACGGGTAACACTCAATACCTGTTGTTCTACCGAATCTAAAGCAAAGTGTGGGTTTGCCTCGATATAACGGGACAATAGTGTGAAGTGTGGCGGGAACAGGTGTGCCAACACGAGATAACCAAAGTTATGTAGCAAAGAAGACAGGTAGATCAAACCCGGTTTAGGCTGATCTTCATTTTCTGGCATAGCACGGCATAGCTGCTCAGCAAACGCAGCGTTATAAACCGACTGCAACCAGTAAGGCGTCGCACCACGTGGGCCATCTTCTGGTACACGTAGCATCTCACCCATCGCCGTACCTAGCGCCATATTGATCACGAGATCAAAACCAAGGACACGGATAACCGCATCATCAATCGAGCTGACTTTACCTGGAGCCGCATAATACGGAGATGCAGCCCAGCTCATCACTTGAGCAGAAAGGCTAGGATCAATCCGCACGACCGGTACGAGCTCACTCACACCTGCTTCTGGATCAGAGCGAAGCTCGATAATTTTTTTAATCGTTGGAGATAGAGAAGGCAGACCTAAAGTATCTTCAAGGCGTTGCTTGATTCGCAACTCAGTAAAGCGCTCAACCGCCTGAGTGATAACAACGCGGTCATCACCTTTCGGCTGCACAGCTTCGATCTGCTCTGTGGTAAGCGCTAAGTTACAGCTACTCGCTTTCTCGATCTGTTTAGCACTCACGCCAAAACACAGCTCAGCGTGCGGTTCGATCAGTTCGACTCGATCGTGCTGCAAAATTTCAGGAGATACCAACAGCTTGAGAGATAAAAGTTTTTTCTGTCCTTCAGGATGCCTTAAGGCATCTTGGCTAAAATAGCGTTTCGCATCTTCGCCACGAACAGGCTGTAGCTGTCGACCTGTCTCTTTCCAGACAGAAACTAAATTGAGTAATGACGCCGCAGGAAGCAGAGCCAGCACCTTACCTTCAGCATCATGCAATAACACCAAGCGAAACTGCGGTAATTCACCACTGTTTTCCAGAACTCGTACGCCGACTGACAATTTACTCTCTCCAAACCTAGTCTTGGTTTAATCTAAAGGGTAGATTATTAGCAACAATTAGGGAAAGCAAAGTTCTTGGTCAAAAATTCACGATTTAAATCAGTTTAAATGAGAAAAATGTCGATAATTCTCCAAATTAGCCAAGCATTGCTGATCATCTTTTCACTGCTCGGTCTTTCCGCTCACGCAGTGGAAGAGGATCTTGCTCCCGAATCATCTACCGGGCTCTATCAAAGCGAAGCGATCGCCACCCAACAATCCTTAGTAGTCACAGCACACCCTCTTGCTACTCAGGCTGGCCTAAGCATTCTGCAACAAGGCGGTACAGCCGCAGATGCTGCCGTAGCCATTCAAGCCATGCTGACCTTAGTTGAGCCACAATCCTCTGGTATTGGTGGCGGCGCGTTTATGCTCTATTGGGATCAGGAGCAGCAAACGCTGAAGGCTTATGATGGCCGCGAGACAGCACCGGCGAAAGCAGACTACCGATTGTTCCAAAAAAATAAAAAGCCGATGCCATGGGTAGAAGCTATGGTCGGTGGGCGCTCTGTTGGCACACCCGGTGTCTTAAAAATGCTGGAAATGGCGCAAGAAAAGCACGGTAAACTGGCTTGGCAAGATCTGTTTGACGATGCTATTCAACAATCTAGAGAAGGCTTTCCGATAGGCCCACGCTTACACAAGTTGATCGCCAGCGGTATCAACCCGGGGCTTAACCGCTATAAAGAAGCGAGAGACTATTTTTATAACCCTGATGGCTCCCCTCTGCCGGTCGGTTTTATCAGAACTAACCCCGAATTAGCCGACAGTTTGCAGTTAATTGCTGATAACGGCACCCAAGCGTTTTATCTAGGCCCTATTGCAACCGCAATCGCGGATAAGGTGCAATCCATTAAGGACAATCCGGGTTTACTCGATAAAAGTGACCTAGCTAGTTACCAAGCTAAAGAACGCGCTCCGATCTGTCTGCCATACAAAGAGTATCGAGTGTGCGGTTTCCCACCGCCAACATCTGGCGGTGTCACTGTACTGCAGATACTAAAACTGCTTGAGCAACATGATCTAGCAACCTTTGCCCCAGAGAGCTTGGAGTTTAACCATCTCTTCACCCAAGCATCACGCCTCGCTTTTGCGGATCGTGGCCGTTATCTAGCCGATAGCGATTTTGTCGATGTGCCTGTACAAGGATTACTCGACCCTAACTACCTAAATGAGCGCTCCAAACTAATCTCACTAGATAAAGACTTAGGCCAAGCCAAGGCAGGTAAACCTCCACACGCTATGGCTAACTTAGTTGATGCGCAATCCCCAGAACGCCCCTCCACTACTCACTTTGTGGTGGTCGACCGTTGGGGCAATGCGGTGTCGATGACCAGCAGTATCGAAATGGCGTTTGGCTCAACGCTGATGGCAGGAGGTTTTCTGCTGAACAATCAGCTAACGGACTTCTCTTTCAAAGGTATTAGCAAAGGGCAGATTGTCGCCAACCGCGTGCAACCGGGCAAACGCCCACGCAGCTCGATGTCGCCGTTTATGATATTCGACGCAGATGGAAATTTGCATGCAGCCATTGGTTCTCCTGGCGGAAGCCGAATCATCAACTATGTAGCGCAAAGCCTGCTGCTGATGTTCAACTCTGACCTCAGTATGCAGGAGATCGTTAATCAGCCACATATCAGCAACCGTAACGGGCTAACCGAGCTTGAGGCGGACACACCTATTGATCAGCTACAGCAGCCGTTAGAGGCGATGGGGCATCAGATAAAGGTAAGAGATCTGAATAGTGGCCTACACGGATTCCGTCGTCTGCCATCAAACGAATGGGAAAGTGCAGTAGATAATCGAAGGGAAGGTTTAGCACTAGGGGAATAACTAGTGCTAACTTTTGCGAAAACGAAATCAGTAGCGGGTAATACGGTTCACACTCTTCAAGCGACGCAGTTTCTTCATCACGCGTGCCAAATGGATACGGTCAGTCACTGTCACTTCCATATGGACATTCGCTAGCTGACCTTCGTGCTCACTAATATCAATCGCAACAACATCCGCACCTATGCTCGAAGTGGTCGTAGCAAGCTCAGCAATAATGCCGCGATGGGACTCAACCTGGACGGTCAGATTAACGCTGAACTCTTCGTCCAAGTTGTCTGACCATTCCAGATAGATACATTTCTCTGGATCATCACGCAGGTAGCCTATATTACGGCAATCGGTCTGATGGATAACTAAACCGCGGCCAGTACTGATATGACCAATAATCGAGTCACCCGGGATAGGTAAACAGCATTTCGCATATTGCAGCACCATACCCTCAGTACCTTTAATCGACATCGGTTTCTGGCGGCGGTTTGTTTCACTATCATCCCCCGACTGAGCACCCTCTTCCGGACGCAGCCTGCGCGCAACGACATACGCCATGCGATTACCCAAGCCGATATCTTCTAGCAAGTCTTCCATGCTATCCAATTCAGCTTCTTGCAGCAGCTCACGCAGTTTGAACGGATCGATATCGTTTAAGGTCGCACCATAATTGGCGAGGAACTGATTTAACAAACGCTGACCAAGCTCTACAGACTCGTGACGCTGTTGATTCTTCAAGTAGTGGCGAATCGCTGTACGCGCTTTACCTGTGACAACAAAGTTGAGCCATGCCATATTTGGCTGAGCGCTTGGCGTTGTAATAATTTCGACAGTTTGGCCATTTTCTAACGGCTGAGACAGCGGCGCCAATCGGCGGTTTATACGGCAAGAGACACAAGAGTTACCGACATCGGTATGAACGGCATAAGCAAAGTCTACCGCTGTCGCACCACTTGGTAGCTCCATAATTTTACCCAGCGGCGTAAAGACGTACACCTCATCAGGGAACAGATCGGTCTTAACGCTGTCGATAAACTCCATGGAGTTACCTGCGCGCTGATGCATCTCTAACAAGCCCTGCACCCACTTACGGGCACGCTTATAACTGCCTAATGCGCTATCAGATGCATCCAATTCTTCTTCGTTCTTGTAGTGGCTATGTTCAGCAATACCCTGATTGGCTACTGCATCCATCTCATGGGTACGAATCTGCACCTCGATGGTGATGTCTCTAGCACCGAAAAGATCAGTATGTAGTGACTGATAGCCGTTGGCTTTAGGGATCGCGATATAGTCTTTAAAGCGGTCGTGCACCGGTTTATACAAATTATGCACGGCACCAAGTGTACGGTAACAGTCATCAACTGAGTCGGTCACGATACGGAAAGCAAATACGTCCATGATCTCAGAGAAGGACTTACGCTGCGCCTTCATCTTGGAGTAGATGCTGTAAAGGTGTTTCTCTCGACCGGTAACTGTACCGCTCAAACCCTCTTTCTGGAGGCGTTTTTCGATCGTTTCCTGAATCGAGCTAATCACATCTTTACGCTGACCACGCGCTTGAACGACTGCTCGACGAATATGCTTGGCGCGCATTGGGTAATGCGCTTGGAACGCCAGATCTTCCAGCTCCACCTGCACATCACGCATGCCTAGTCGAGCTGCAATCGGTGCGTAGATATCCAGCGTTTCACGAGCGATGCGTCGCTGCTTATGCCCCGGCATCGCACCCAAGGTACGCATATTGTGCAGACGGTCCGCCAGTTTCACCAAAATCACGCGAATATCTTCCGCCATCGCCAACACCATCTTCTGGAAGTTGCTGGCTTGAGCTTCGGCTTTGGTTTCAAACTCTAGGTGGGTCAGTTTAGATACACCGTCAACGATATCGGCAACGGCTTTACCAAACTGGGATTCGATCCCTTCGTAGGCGATCTCGGTATCTTCGATAACATCGTGCAGCATGGCTGCCATCAGGCTCTGATGGTCCATACGCAGTTCTGCAAGAATATTTGCCGCGGCAAGGGGGTGTGTTACATAAGGTTCACCACTTTTACGCTTCTGGCCATCATGGGCCTGTTCGGCATAAAAATAGGAACGACGCACCTGCTGAATCTGTTCCAGATCCAGGTAATCATTCAGGCGTTGAGAAAGTGCGTCAATGGTCGGCATTACCCCTCCAGTGCTACAAACAAATAAATGCACATTACATCTGATGATGCCGCATTCATTCTGCTAGGAAAAGACCTAAACAAGGAATTACTAACGAATTTACCAACAAGTATAAACACAAACGCCCCGCATGATAGCGAGGCGTCTGATAAAGCAGTGTGCTTAGGGCTTAGTCTTGCTCGACTTCGTCCAGAACAGTACGGTCAGTGTGACCTTCTGCAATTTCACGTAGAGCAACAACGGTTGGCTTGTCGTTTTCCCACTCTACTTTTGGTTCTTTACCGCCAGTAGCAAGCTGACGTGCGCGCTTAGCGGCAACCATAACCAACTGAAAACGGTTATCTACGTTTTCTAGGCAATCTTCAACGGTAACTCGTGCCATGGGGGTAACCTCAGAATTCGGTACATTAAAAAGACCGCGCAGTTTACCTGCATATTTGGCTTATGACAATAGAGAACTCAACAGATCACGGCAACGTTCTTGCTGCTGGGCGATCTGCATACGCTGCGACAGGAATACGCCGTGTAGTTCACGCAGTGCCTGATCAAAATCATCGTTGATCACAAGGTAATCGTACTCGCCGTAATGACTCATTTCGCTCGCCGCTTCAGACATACGTAGGTTGATCACCTCGTCACTGTCCTGACCACGGTTAGTCAGACGCTCTTGGAGCGCTTCACGGGACGGCGGAAGAATGAAAATAGACAGGCATTCAGGCATCAAACGACGAATCTGCTGAGCACCCTGCCAATCGATCTCTAGAATAACATCTTTACCCTGCTCTAGCTGATCCTCAACCCAACGCTGAGAGGTGCCGTATTTATTGGTAAATACTTCAGCAAACTCTAGGAAATCAGATGCTTCAATCATCTGATTGAACTCATCCATAGACACGAAATTGTAGTCCACACCGTTTGTTTCGCCCGGACGCATATCCCGCGTGGTGTGGGATACTGATACGACAATATCATTATCCTGTTTTAGCATCGCCTTAACGAGACTGGTTTTACCCGCTCCCGAAGGAGCCGAAACAACATATAACGTGCCTTTAGCCATGTGAATTCTCATACTCAAATTGAAGCAGCAAACCGTCTTGCTGCAGGGCTATTATAAGATCTTTCCCCTTTTTCACCATGAAAACAGACTAAATAAGCCATTTAAAACTACGAATCCTGAGGAAATACGGGCCTTTCAGCGATAAATACTATATGATCGAAAGTACTTATGACTCAAACTTTGTACGACGGTTTACTTTGATGCGCTGGATTTCAGCCTCAGCAGGTTTTGTAACAGCTTTACCTAAGCGCCACCAGCGCGCACTTATAGCCTTAGCAGCAATGCTTCTAGTGGCGGCTTTTCTACCCTCTGGCGATCGCCCTCATTCGTCCACACCTTTATCTCTAGAACACCTTGTGGACACCGATGCGCCGATCTTTGAGCAACCGAAGTTTAGCATTCGCCAGCTAAAAGCCCCTTGGACTTTTGACAGCGTACCCGCCGCAGAAACCCTGTTAGTTCCAGATACAGGCACTAATGGTTACCAATACATCGTTCGTAAAGGCGATACCTTAGGTAAAATCTTTGAGCGCTTACACCTGCCTCAAAAAACCATGTATCAGCTGCTCGAAACTGACGTTAACGTTCTAGCATTAGATAACCTAATGCCGGGGCACACTTTAGTTTTTGAAAAACAAAATCAAAAACTACAGCGTCTAGAACTGCAATTTAGCCTTGCGCACAAAGTTGTGTATACGCGAAAAGCAGATAGTTTTGAGTTTGAAGAGATTCGTATCGAAGGTGATTGGCAAGAGAAGCTAATCCAAGGCGAGATCCTCTATAGTTTTACTGGTTCGGGCAAAAAAGCTGGTCTAACTCAAGCTGAGGCGCAATCGATTACCCAAGTACTCAAGCAGCGCGTGGACTTCCGTCGTGATATCCAACGTGGTGATAAGTTTGAAGTGCTCGTTTCTCGCCAATATGTTGATGGCGAAGCAACCGGCAACACTAAAGTTGAGGCAATCCGAATCAAGAACCGCCACAATATCAGCGCTTTCCTGTTTGAAGATAACTACTACGACGAGAAAGGCCGTAATCTAGAGAAAGCCTTCCAGCGCTATCCGTTTAACGGTAAATACCGTCTATCTTCACACTTTAATCCACGCCGTAAACACCCTGTAACCGGGCTGATTCGCCCACACAACGGCACCGACTTCGCCATGCGCATCGGCACACCAGTAGTATCAACCGGTGATGGTGTCGTAACCCGTGTGGTTCGCCATAAATACGCGGGGCTCTATATCGAGATCAAACACGGTCAGAGCTACAAAACCCGTTACCTACACTTGCATAGATCTTATGTAGTTAAAGGCCAACGCGTGAAACGCGGCCAAAAGATCGCCCTGTCCGGCAACTCAGGCCGCTCAACCGGCGCTCACCTACACTTCGAACTACATAAAAATGGCCGCCCGGTGAACGCAATGAAAGCCAAAATCCCAATTGCGGTATCACTCACAGGTAAGAAGAAAAACGCGTTCGAACGCCAGCTTAAAGATTATATTGCTCGCTTAGATCAACCTAAGAATGAGCAACAACTAGCTTTGAGTAATAAAGGCGAGAAAAGCGCACAGAGTACGCTTTAAGTAAGGCTTGAAGAACACCCTACTCGAGTCCGAGTAGGGATCTGATGATTCTAGATTGAATCACTCAATATTCTGGATCTGCTCACGCATCTGTTCGATTAGCACTTTCAGCTCAACCGCACATTGAGTCGTGCTCGCAACAATCGATTTAGAAGATAGGGTATTCGCTTCGCGGTTTAGCTCCTGCATTAGGAAGTCTAAACGGCGGCCGATTGGGCCTTTTTGTTTTAGGACACGGCGCACTTCTTGTACGTGGGTGTCTAGGCGGTCCATCTCTTCATCGACGTCGGCTTTTTGCGCTAGCAGCGCAATCTCTTGTTCAACGCGGCCTTCATCTAGCTCTACTTTTAGTTCTGCTAAACGCTGATGCAGGTTATCGCGCTGGTTTTGCAGAATCTGCGGCATTTTTTCGCGAACTTCCTTCACGATTTCGCTAATTGCATCTAGGCGCTGGTTGATCAGTGTTGCGAGTTCAACACCTTCACGGCCGCGACCTTCGATTAGGTCTTTAAGTGCAGTACCGAAAAGATCTTTAGCCGATTTTTTGACTAGATCCATATCCAGCTTGGTGTCTTGCAATACACCAGGCCAGCGCAGTAGTTCTAGTGGATCAAGCGCTTGGTGCTCTTTCAGCATGCCTTGGATCTGTTCGGCTGCTTGTACAACCTCTTGCGCGTAGGCAGGGTTCACCACCAGCTGTTGAACTTTGGCTTCTGGGTTGAAGCGCAGAGTACATTCAACTTTACCGCGACTTAGATTTTTACGTAGCTGTTCACGTAGAAAACCTTCTAGCTCTTTTAGGTTTTCCGGTAAACGCAGGTGAGGTTCCAGATAACGATGGTTAACGGAACGGATCTCCCAACTTAGAGATCCCCATTCGTGCTCGGCTTCCTGTCGAGCAAAAGCTGTCATGCTACGTGTCATATTGTTCATTCTCGATTAAAATGCATCATTAATTCGCATTGTAACAGCCTAGCTCGGCAGTGCCACGCTATGGCAGACCAGAATATTGATAAAGGACAGGCATGAGTTCATCTATTTCAGAACAGCTGCAAACTCTTGGTATTAAGAAGCACCGCCCAAGCGGACGTGAAAATGATCAGATGCGTGAAGTTAAGATAACTCGTAACTTTACTATGCACGCTGAAGGCTCCGTTTTAGTTGAGTTTGGTAATACAAAGGTGCTTTGTACTGCAACTGTAGAACGCGGTGTACCTCGTTTTTTGCGCGGTTCTGGCCAAGGCTGGATTACTGCTGAGTACGGCATGCTGCCTCGCTCTACAACGTCTCGTAACGGTCGTGAAGCGGCTAAAGGTAAACAAGGCGGTCGTACTGTAGAGATCCAACGGTTAATTGGTCGCTCTCTTCGTGCTGCGCTTAACCTTAAAAAACTAGGCGAAAACACGATCACTCTAGACTGCGACGTTCTGCAGGCGGATGGCGGTACACGTACAGCGTCCATCACTGGTGCTTATGTTGCCCTTCAAGATGCAATTAATGTGCTTAAGCAAGATAAGAACGGCGCTATGAAAGGCGACCCTATGGTGCAGAAGATCGCAGCAGTGTCTGTAGGTATCTATGAAGGTGAGCCTGTTCTCGATTTGGATTATGCTGAAGACAGCAAAGCTGAAACTGATATGAACGTGATCATGACTGGCGACGGTGGCTTTATCGAAGTGCAAGGTACTGCCGAAGGCGCGCCTTATACTCAGGACGAGCTGAATGCGATGTTGGATCTAGCACGCAAAGGTATCTCTGAGCTGATCGATCTGCAGCAAAAAGCTTTGGCTGAATAAACCTTCAGCCCATTAAAAAAGGAGCCTATTGGCTCCTTTTTTGTTTTCTAAATCAACTTAATCAAAATCGTAATCGATGATGATTGGCGCGTGTTCACTGAACATCTGATCACGATAGATCTGCGCATTTTTAACCGTCTTACGCAGACTTGCTGAAGTAATCTGGTAATCCAAGCGTGCACCTTCGTTCAACTTACGGGCACGGTTGTAATCAGGCCACCAGCTGAATTGACGTTCTGCTTTGTTGATCTGACGGAAAGCGTCGATATAGCCCATCTCATCAAAGATCTCAGCCATCCACTCACGCTCTTGCGGCAAAAAGCCAGAAACCGTTTGGTTAGCGTACCAGTTACTCAGATCGACTGGCTTGTGCGCAATGTTAGTCGTGCCACAGAAGATAAACTCTCTACGCTTACGTAGGGTTTTATTTAGGTGACCGATAAAGTCGACCATAAAGGCTTCTTTCTGCTGCTGTGCTTCTTCGCTCTTCAAACCAGAAGGCAGGCAGAACGACCCAACACTGACATCATCAAAGTCCGCTTGGATAAAACGGCCGTGCTGGTCACACAACTCGAACCCCAAACCGGTCATGATCGCTTTAGGAATGGTACGGCTGTATATAGCTACACCACTGTAGCCATCTTCCCAGGCATCAAAGAAATATGAGTGATAACCTTCGGGGTGGTAGCGTTCGTCATCAAGTTGATATTCTTTCGCCCGCAGATCCTGCAAGCAAACAACATCAGCATCTTGACGGACCATCCAGTCAAAAAAACCGTTTTCAGTAGCTTGTTCAATACCTTGAGCATTGAATGTGATGACGCGCATAGAAGGTGTTCCTGTCCGTTATCAGACTTATCTATTATTTTTAGCGATTGGTCGAATTGTATAGGGAAGTTAAGCAAAATGAAATTTTTTGAGTGTTCGTTGAACAATGGAGACTCAAGGCTTCCACTGGTAGAATAGCCGCAAATTTTTTACCCCTTTCCCAGCGGAGTTTGCCATGCAAGATTACCAGCGCGAGTTTATTGAGTTTGCTATCGAACAGAACGTACTACGTTTTGGCGAGTTCACGCTTAAATCTGGCCGTACTAGCCCTTACTTTTTCAATGCAGGTCTTTTCAACACAGGTACTGCGCTAGCTAAGCTTGGCCGCTTTTACGCTCAGGCGATCAAAGATTCTGGCGTTAACTACGACGTACTGCTTGGCCCTGCATATAAAGGTATTCCACTAGCTGCAACAACAGCGGTAGCCCTATCTGATCAGCACGGTGATGACGTTCCTTACGTATTCAACCGTAAAGAAGCAAAAACTCACGGTGAAGGCGGCAGCCTAGTAGGTGCACCTCTAGAAGGCGGCGTGATGATCATCGATGATGTAATCACAGCAGGCACTGCGATTCGTGAAGTAATGGAGATCATCGATCAAGCGGGTGCAAAACCTGCTGGCGTTGTAATTGCCCTTAACCGTCAAGAGAAAGGTAAAGGCGAGCTATCTGCGATTCAGGAAGTAGAACGCGACTACAACATGCCTGTTATCAGCATCGTTAGCCTTGGTGATCTGATTGATTACTTGACTGAAAAAGGCGATATGGCGACTGAACTTGAAGCGATTCGTAAATACCGCGACGAATACGGTATCTAAGTTTTGCTTACCGGAGCTGCTCTTTACTGGGCAGCTCTGATGATTACCTTCCTCGAAGCTCCATCCAAGCCACTACCACCACAGTAGCCCGTACTCTCGATTGTCCAGAAATCACCTTCTGGCGATGTCACTGTCCGATAAAACACTTCCGATCGGCACCCTTGAAGACCGCTGATATTAAAGGTGTCGCTAGCGGCTGGCCCTGGCCAATAATCAACTTGTGCAGGCGGGCTTCCAACTGCAGCCGAAGCAACACAGCCAGACGCACCATTGCCTAAACAGGTTAACTCTAGCTCTATCCCAGTTTGCGCTGCTGTAATCGCCCTAGCGCCAAGAAACTCTTGAGCGGTCACATCTTGGCTAAGTGCAAAGAAACGGCTCATACCGGCAATGATGACCGCTAATACGGTGATCACAAAGATAGCCGAGATAAGGCCCAGCCCCCGCTGTTTAGATCTCAGTGCGACTACAGGTAACTTATGGGACATTTCTCACCTGCACCTCAAATTGAACTCGGATACTTTCTCGCGTTGTATCCCTGCTGGTTAGTACCTGATCCTCTACAAACAGATCAAACAGGACAATACCATTTCGAAGTAATGTCGCTTCACTGTAGGTAAAGGCATCGTTATCCGCAGGGCTTACGACATCACTGGCTAACAACGCTTCCTGTGGCTCTGATAGATTCGCAAATAAAGTAGCGCCCGTAGGCTGGGTAATCGCATAAGTGTAAGCACTGCCGCTTACCCCCTGAAAACGATAGAGATCACTCCCAACAACACAAAAGCTAACCGGCTCATCAACAATAAAGTAACGTTTTGAAGGTGAATCTGCGGGGAAACGATGGGTAGCGTCTAATAAAACATCCACAGTGCCTGACCCTGACGCCAAAGCACTACTGGCACTGATCATAGGTGAGATAATCGACCAGCTATCCAAATCGTAGATTGGATTTTGTCCTGCAGGTCTAGCAGGTTCATCCACTGTATTGGTATCAATCGGGTATACAGCCACACGACCAAGATCAGGTGATGTAGCAAAAGGCACGGAACTAAATGCTGACGATGCCGAAACAACCGTTAGCGGCACAGAAATATAGCGAGAGGCCGCTAAGGCAGGTATAAACTCTAAGCAATTTCCTGAATCACCAACACGGATACTATTAGGCAGGGCGTTTCTGATCTCACGCGCCATACGCTCAACAGCCACACGTGCCGCAGATGAAAGTTGATCACGCCTTGTCAGATCCGCATAGCCTTGCATGGTTGAAGTAATAAAGCCTACGGTTACTAGAGAGATAATCCCCAACAACGTAATAACGACAATTAATTCAACCAGTGTAAAGCCGCTTTGACGACGCATCAGTAGTTACCCCGCAAAGCACTGAATACCACGGGGCTCTGCCCCGTATTTGCTGGAGGCGTAACGGTAACGATAACTTGTTTGACTAACTCAGAGTCAGAACCAGAGAAATAGGTGCTTCCGACATAAGTCACCTGAACAGAGACTTCATAACCTTGGTAAGATTGAATACCACCCGGCGTCACAAGCGCATTGAATAAACCAACCGCGCTCTCTGTTAAGCCATGATAGTCATCGACATCATCAAACTCTTCCCGAGATTCACCATCTTTACTGGTAATCGGCGCACTAGCATTCACGCCAAATTGTGCTTCGGGTGTACAAGGGTCACAAGGTGGGCTGCCGCCTAAAGGGGTCAGTTCATCGTATCGGCGCGACAAAATCTCTTCGAGGTAAGCCTGTCCAAGATAGGATACTTTGGTTTGCCACATGACATCAGCACTATGGCGGGCAATGGTGCCCCAACCTGCTATCGCTGCTGTGAGAGCGATAGCAATAATCACAATGGTGATGACTACTTCAACTAGCGAGAAGCCTCGTTCAGCGACAGGTCGTTTCATAAGTATACCCAGTCAGTGAAAGGCAGTAATCGCCATTGTCATCGGTAAATTGCAGACTGCTATCAACCTCTTGACTGTCATCAGGAAAACTCGCAGCCGAACTCAAAACCACATTGTTATCAACGCGGATCATATCGCCCAGTTGGTTATACATCACCACTAGGTTTTGCCCCGAAGATAAACTACCTGACTCAGTGCCCGATACGAGGGACGCAGTGTAGGATAAAACCGTATCTGCTGTGATCTCAGCATTGAGCTGAGGAGGTGTAATGCTTGTAGGCGGCGTTGCATCTGAAGTGTCAGCGTCTATCAACAAAGCGATCTGCCATTGTGTATCAGACGAGCGCTCTAACACCCAATAAACGGAAGATGCATGCTGCGCTAAAGCAGCCTTTTGCGCTAAACGTAACGACCCCATAATGGCACTGCGAAGCGCAAGCTCATCGTAGCGAGCAACATTACCAATTCGAGGGATAGCTACAGCTGAGAGAATACCCAGCAGGATGATTACAACGATAATCTCGACCAGCGTAAAGCCACGCTGGCGAGATTTAGAGCAGCATTGCCTATATAGATCAGGACCGTTACTGCTCATAGAGAATAACTAATTACTCGTCTGCACCAGCAACTGACACATTACCCGAATCTGCTTCGTAAGTAATCAATCGGCTAGCACCTGAAGGCGCATTCACACGGTAAGTGAATGTACAAGTTTCAGTATCTACCGCTGCAGCCACATAATCCACACCATTAGCGGTAGCAGTTGATGCTGCAGGTCGGCTACCCTGCAAAACATTATCCCAAACGCCAATACACTCTGTTGCGCTATTAATTGTGGCGCCCGCTCCTGAAGCTCCCGTTGGATAACCAAATCCATTTACAGCAACTGCAGCATCGCCATCAAGAGATACATTAGCTCCTGATGCAGCATTTTCTACCACGGCTTTCGCTTTAGCCAGAGCGACACCGGCAGCAAAACCTCCCGCAGCGCCTTTAACCGCAGCATTGTGAGCATCATCAGTAACATTAATAAAACGCGGTAGAGCTACCGCAGCCAAAATACCTAGTAGAGCAATTACTACAACTAATTCAATGATTGTAAAACCTGCTTGCTTTTTCATGGAACTCTTTGCCCTTGGGTTTAAGTTTGCAATTATTTGATTTCTAACAAATTAGCTCACCTTTGTATAGCTAATCTGCTTGCCAATAAAATTTATATAACGGCTTTAGCTTCGCTTCTATTGCTAGACCTTCAGCCGCTCTACTATTCTGAAGACCCAACTCGATCTTAAAAGGGATCAAATCAGCCTGCATAAATTCGTTGTCTAAATTGTCTATCCGCTTAGCCTTGTAAACCAACCAACGTTTATCAGTCACAAAGTACCAATGTTCTCCAGCAGCATGTTGCAATTCACTAAACGAAAGCTCGCCTGCATAATTTGATGGTTTATGTTGTATCAAATCCACAGGATTTTGGTTAGCTATCTTCTCTGGAGAAACAGCCTGTTGCTCAGCAAACCAATAAGCTACTTTGAGCGTTATCTGCGCCTGGATATTATCTCGACTACCTTCAAAAGATACTCGCTCTACATCTTCGATCAGTAATTCCAATCGTTGCAGTGCAAATGCCATCAGCACTGTTATGATAAAAATTGAAATGGTTAGTTCCAATAACGAAAAACCACTACATCTCCGTTGCAATTTTTATCCTCCCTAACCATTAATGGTCGTGCTTAACTCCCACAATGGCAGGAACACACCTAAGGCCAACACCAGCACCATTGCCCCTATAGCAATAATCAAAATAGGCTCAATAGCGCTGGTTAAGTTCTTAAGATCGTACTCTACTTCCTGTTCGTAAAACCCAGCAGCCTCTTCAAGCATCTGGTCTACTCGACCGGTCTCTTCACCAACCGCCAACATCTGCATCACTAGAGGGCTGAACATCTCGGTCTGATGAGCGGTTTGGGTAAAAGATTCCCCTCGCTCAATACCTAAACGCATACCAGCCACTTTTTTGCCTATATGGCGATTACCAACAGCGTTAGCAACGATCGACAAGCCTTGTTCAATAGGCACACCTGCTTTCAATACGATACTAAAGGTACGAGAAAATCTCCCTAGTATGACTCTGTAGAATATCGGCCCAACAATGGGAAACTTCAGTTTTCTTCGATCCCAAGTCATGTGGCCTTTTTCAGTTTTCTTCCACCGGTAGAAGGTAAATACACTCAAAACGATGCCGATCAGAATGGCATACCACCAATCCACCGTAAAATCAGAAAGCGTAATCAACGCTTGAGTCTGCCAAGGAATTTCACCACCGAAGCTTTCGAATACAGATTTAAAAGCAGGAATAACAAAGATATTGATAATGGCAACAGCCGCTGTGATAGCAATCAAGACAAACAAAGGATAACGAGTCGCTTGTTTAATATTTTTAACTGTCTGCCTTTCTAACTCGAGGTAAGCAGCCATCTGCCTAAATGCATCATCCAACTGACCGGTATTTTCACCTACATGGATCATGCTGATATACAGTTCGTTAAAGACCTTAGGGTGTTTGGCTAAGGCAGAAGACAGCGCATGGCCCTTTTCAAGATCATCAGCTAACTGCGAAAGGGTTTCTGTTAGCAATGGGTTCGTTACTGTATTAGCCAAACCACGCATTGCTCGGGTAATTGGTACACCAGCTTTGGTTAAGCTATACATCTGCCGACTAAACATGATCAATTCATCCAAAGAGATCTTCTGGAACAGTTTGATCTGAATATCTTTGCTGCCCTTTTTCTCAGCAACCTTTTCAGCGACTTGAATCGTTATTGGGATAATGCCATCGGCACTTAACTGAGATGCAGCCAAAGCCGATGTACCCGCTTCAAGCTGGCCATTCACTTCAACCCCTTCACGGTTTCGTCCTCGATAACTATAGATCGCCATAGGTTTATCTCGCTCGCTTATTCCAGTTCAAAACCGGAACTAGGTTGTGCAGATGCTTCTTCTGCAGATGGAGCATCAAGATACATTGATTCATCCAACTGCTCTGTCACACGGAACACTTCCTCTAGGGAAGTAACACCCGCTATAGCCAAATCTAATGCACTATATACGAGCGGTTTATAGTGAGGATCAGTTTTTGCCGCTATGGTGAAAGCAGCACTGTCGTCACGTCGTAATGCATCCGCCATGGCATCATTGATCTCTAAAAGCTCAAAAATACCTGTTCGGCCTTTGTAACCGGTATTATTACAGTAGGTACAACCACGGCCCTTTTTCAATTCAATATCATCTAAGCCTAACTCTTCTTGACGCTCGTTTAGCCAAAGCTGTTCCTGACCAGTTGGATTGTAGTGCTGACTACAGTTTTCACAGATTTTTCGTACTAGGCGCTGCGCTAGGATGCCATTTAACGCAGACGCTGCTAGGTAGCCCTCAATACCAATATCAGTCAAACGCATGGCACTGGATACCGCATCATTGGTGTGTAGGGTCGACAGTACAAAGTGACCTGTCATCGCAGCTCGCAATGCAATCTCTGCGGTCTCTTTATCTCGAATCTCACCTACCAGAAGAATATCAGGGTCCTGACGCAAGGTTGCACGCAATACAGTGGAGAAATCCAAACCTATATTCGGCTGCACCTGCACCTGATTAATACGTGGCAAGCGGTACTCGACCGGATCTTCTACGGTAATGATCTTTTTCTGATGGCTGTTTAGTTCATTCAATGCGCCGTAAAGCGTGGTTGTCTTACCACTACCTGTAGGGCCAGTTACCAATAAGATGCCATGAGGCTCATTTATCATTTTACGTAAACGCGGCAGCATATGATCAGGCAAGCCAACTTTATCTAGACCGATAATTCCGCCCGATTGGTCAAGTAGACGCATTACTACCGACTCGCCGAACTGAATTGGTAACGTCGAGATACGTACATCAACACTATGACCGGAGACATTGATGTTGAAGCGACCATCTTGCGGTAGACGCTTCTCCGAAATATTCAGAGACGCCATTAGCTTTAATCGGAGTACCAATGCAGAAGAGATACGCTTCTCTTTCATTACGTGCTCATGCAAAACGCCATCAACACGCTGACGGATACGCAATACGCTTTCGTCCGGCTCAATATGAATATCGGAAGCACCAACCTGCACGGCATCTTCAAATAGACTTTTCAGAAGTTTCACAACCGGAACATCTACTTCATCAGTTGCGGTAAGCGCAGCAAGATCGAAAGCATCATCGGCGATCTCTTCGTTTAACTGATCAGCTAGGTCTTCAATATCGCTGGTTTTACGATAAAGCAGATCCATCGATTGCAGTAACTGAGCTTCTGATACCACCGCCTGTTCAATAGGCTTAGGCAGAGCTCTTTGCAACTCGTCAAACGCGAATATGTCCATAGGGTCGGACATACCCACTAAAAAATGATCAACATCCTCTTTCAAGACTAAAGCTCTGAATCGACGTGCCTGCGTTTCCGGCAGGCGCAGAACATCGTCCTGGTTAAAGGAGTAATGAGTTAGATCAACCAGAGGAATATTAAGCTGCTGCGATAAAAACTCCAGAAACTGCTGTTCCTGAACATATCCCATGGTAACTAGCGTTTTACCCAGCTTCTGGCGCGTTTCTTTTTGGCGGCCTAAAGCTTCCATCAACTGCGGTTCGGTAATAACACCATTCTGAACTAGCAAGTCACCAATTCGGATTTTCATTTTAGGTGCAGCCATGCAGCCCCTTCCTCCTAGCGCCCAGACAGCGCTTGAACACGCTGTTGTGCATATTGTTTCAAACTACTGTCGATCGACGGAATCTTCGCTGCGCTTCGATACGCATTAAGCGCATCGTGGAAACGCTGTGACTGCTCAAACGCATAACCTAGCCCAACCCACCAACGAGGAACCTGATTATTCAATTGCAAAAGCTGATAATAGTTTTGAGCTGATTTTGTATAGTTACCACTCTGTTGGTACGCACTCGCCAATAACTCATAGAACTCTGTATCTTGCTTCATTGCAGGCTTATCTTTTTCCAGTAAGGAAACCGCTTGAATCTGCTGATCTGAGGTTAGCCAAATACGAGCCTGCAGCTTGCGTAAAGCAGTATCTGATGGGAATAGCACCAAGCTATCAGACAATACGCGCTCAGCTTTTTGTTGATTACCCGTCGACAGATACAACGTCGCTAATAAACGTCTAGAAGCCAAAGAGTTAGATACCTGCTCCGCTATACTTTTCAGCAGCAACGTTTCAGCATCAGCCAACTTACCTTGATTTATCAAACGCCTCGCCCGATCAGCTGACTGCTGATCTGACAATTTAGCCGTTACTTTAGTTACAGGTTTACTTGGTCGACTCTTTTCAGCCATGACATCATTTGGGTGCGCAACTTGTAACTCTTTTCCTGACTTAATCGCGTTAGTCTTTTTAATAATCTCTTCTATTTTTTCAGTTGTTTCTACCCCCTCTTCTAAAGAGTGGTTTTCAGAAACAACTTGAGGCACATGCTCAACAGCTTCAACATTGGATTCTTTGGCAATTACACCCAAAATTAGCGTGGTTGGTGCTTGTTGAACACGGAAGGCAAACTGACTGTCTCTTAGGGTTGTAACTGTCAGCAAAGCACGATCAGATTCGGTATTTAAATCGACGCTTTTCACCAACCCATTACTAATACTAGGCAACGCTGACTGCAAAATCGCATCATCAAAAGCGATAACAATCACATTTGCATTTTGGCTAACCACTTGCACATCAGCAGCGCCATCTAGACGAACGACAAGATCTCCACCTTGGTCCGTTCCAGCCCACTTTATCTCAGTAATAACAGTTCGACTTGGCTCAACAGGTTCTACTTTAGACTCCACAACGACAGGCACAGCTGGAGTTGGCGCAACCTCAGGTGTTACAGGCTGATCTGTCATTCCCTTAGAAGATAGAGCTGGTTGAACCTCTTTATTTCCTACAGCAGACGAGGAAGACTGATCTTGCCAAAGAAGCCAGGCAGTCATTAATAAAGCACTGAACCCGATAAACCACAGTATCAATCGCGGTAAGCTATTGGGCTTCTCCACCTCCACAGTTTGAGCAGCTTTAATACTCGACTGATTTCCATCCATACTTACTGGGCGCTCATTGCGCTGCTCCAAATCTCGGAGCATGTCATTGACCAGACTCACTTAAGGATACCTAAATAAACAAAGATGATTGTTACAGTGAACAGCAAGCCTATACTTCCCCAAATTAACGGCAGTGGGTTGCTTGGAATGGAAATCCCCTCGGTATCCTCAATCGCCCTGAAAACATGGTCTCCATCTACTTTAAGGTCACCTTTCCCATAAGCAGCCATTAATGCTTTATGGCTTAATATATTTATCAACCTAGGAGTACCACCCGAGGCTTGAGCGATTTTTCGAGCTGCGTCGCGTTTAAATAACGACATCCCTTGAAAGCCTGCCCGCTGAATACGTTGATTTATATAATGTTCAACTGCCTCATTATCTAGGTGGCTGAGTTGATAGCTGAAAGTAATACGCTGCAACAGTTGCCTCAAGGACTTCTTACTGAGTAATTCATCCAATTCAGGCTGCCCGAATAGGACAACTTGGAATAGCTTAGCTGATTCCGTTTCTAGATTGGTTAGCAATCTCAGAGCTTCGACTGTCTCTTCTGGAATTGCTTGAGCTTCGTCCACCAATAAAACAACTTTAAGTTTCGCTTGTGCTAACTCAATTAGTTTGTGGTTAATCGCATCTAATAACTCGAAGTGTTCTAAATCTGCGACCTCAAGGCCTATCTCTTTAGCAAAACTTTTTCGAAACTCATCAGGGCTTAAATAGGGGTTAGGAATATAAGCTGTGACATACTCGTCACCTTCTAACGCATTCAGAAGCTTGCGACACAGCAGGGTTTTACCAGTTCCAACTTCGCCAACCACTTTTACAAAGCCATCGCCCCCGGCAAGGGCGACCATAATTAGGTTCAACGCTTCGTGATGCGTTGGCATATTTAAAAAGAAATGTGTGTTTGGCGTCAGAGTGAACGGCAGTTCACTCAGACCAAAATGTTCAGTGTACATCCAGCACTCCTATTACATTGCTGGTGTAGATTGCAGGCTCTGGAAAGATCGCAAACTGCGTTTTAGCTCATTCTGCAAATTATCGTGGTTTGCTAATACAGGCCGTAACATAATCACAAGTTCAGTTTTACTGCCTGCTTGGCGTTTTTGCTTAAACAAGTTACCAACACCCGGAAGATCACCCAATCCCGGCGTTTTAGCACGTAGATCGCTGTCAGTGGATTTCATCAAACCGCCAATTACGATCACCTGACCACTCTCTGCACGGACAATACTGTCCGACTCACGAATAGAGCTTAGAGCTAATGGGATATTAAAATCATCAGTACCCACGCTGATCTGTTTCTGCTGGTCTACCACTTCAGAAACGGTTGGGTGAATATGCAAAACTATATCGCCACTGGCACTTATCTGCGGGGTTACATCCAACGCAATACCAGAGAAGAAAGGCGTCAGTTCAATACTCGGTGATGATGTTGTACTCGTACCTGTAGTAGTCGTATTTTCAACTTCAGTCACAAAGAATTCATCTGTACCGACTTTGATCACTGCTTTCTGGTTGTTGACGGTCGATACACGCGGGCTCGACAGTACCTGTACATCACCTTGACTACCCAATAATTCAATTACAGCAGTAAAATCACCAATACTCAGATCAGCTTTGAAGATACCGCCAATACCATCATCATTATTCAAACCAACAGAAGACTGGCTAAATAGGGCTGTATTACCTTGCCCCGGTTTACCTAAAACGGACCAGTTAACACCCGCTTGGAAACCATTATTCAACGTTACTTCTAATATTTTCGCTTCAATTACTACCTGACGATGCAAGATCAATTCGGCCTGAGCCAGATATTCGCGCACAGTGGAAAGTTCACTTGGTAGCGCACGGACTACAACAACGCCTGTCTGTGGAGTTACAACAACTTTGCGGCCTTCACCAGCAACAATGGTCTCTAGCGTACTTTTTAGATTACCCCAGAAATTAGTCGAGGTTTTGGTACTAATGCGGGTACCAATCACTTCCTCGGCACTAGAGTTTTCACCTGAAGTACTGACAGAACCAGCACTTACTTGAGTATCAGATGTACCATCACGCTGAATGTCTAAATAGTTAATCTGGAACAGTTCTGTTTGTAGTGAGGCTGGCAATACTTGATATAGGTTACCTGTGCGTTCGAATTCATAACCGTATACACGCTGAACCGCCTGCATAACTTCAGCGACACTGACATTTTTTAATTCAAGCGAGATACTGCCACCGACCGCTTCATGAACGATCATGTTATACGGTGTACCTTGTACCAACCCCATGAAGAAATCTTTTGCAGGTAATGCTTCAGCCGTAATATCAAAACGCTCTTCATTAACCGCCTGACTGTTTTGTAAATCAAGCGGCGGTAAAAGAGCAGGAACAAGAGGTGGTGGCGGAGGTGCTGCAGTGACCGCTTTTTGGTTCTCTTCAATCGCTTCTTCAATCGCGGATTCACCCACTTGTTTAGTGGTCGTACCTGCAACAGGCGGAAGAGTTTGGCAGCCGCTTAAGACAAGAACACTGCCCATAGCAAGAGCATTGAAAATACGTTTCATCATTATTTCTAGCCTATTTCCCACTCTTAACTTTGCTGAAGCCTTTTCGTTCAGCTAAAGAGATAATCTGATATTCACTTCCAGTGTTCAACTTAACTCCTGTACGGTTGATTTCGACAACTTCGGCACCATCAACCAGATCACCCTGCTGCACACGTTGACCATTAATAATTGCAGAGGGAGTTCGCTTTCCAACAATCAAAGAACTAAGCACATATCCTTGCTCAGGCTTTTTGATGTCACCGATAGCCACATGAGAAGCCAACGGCTTTGTTGGATCGGCAGGTAAACGCTCGGCATAAATCGGACTACTACCAAGCAGTGTAATTAATAGAATGACTAATTTAGGCACCTAACCACCCCGCTTCAGAGCTTAAGGTATGAACTTTGATCTTCACTTTTGCAGTAGGATACTCGTCAACTTTGTATTCCAATGTATCCCAAAAGAACACACCATCTAGCTGTTCTATTTTCTGCAAATAGTCATATAAACCCTGATAAGTGCCTTCCAGCTCTAATTCAAATGGATGAATAAAGATTACAGCTTGCGGACCCACAGGCTTGGTATCTTTATCAGCATCAACTGGCGTTTCATTTAACTGTTTAGCTACGACAGGTAGGCTTTTAGCACTCACAAGCGCAATACCTTGTTGATTGGCTAATACTGATCTCAACAAAGTCAGCATCTGATCAGGCGAAACAAGGTTGGTAGCAGCACGCTTAATATCCTGATTAGCCTCAGATAACTGAGTACGCAAACGTTTTAGCTCAGCTCTTGCCTCGACATTAGGATCTTTCGGTTCTTGACTCTTTAGCAGCTGTAAAACGCGATCTTGAGCATCGATGCTGGTTTGCATAGCTTCGATTTTACTTGGCACCTTTTGTAATACGATCATTGCAGGTTCGATTAAGAACACAAAGATCAATGCTAAAGGGGCTACTAAGCCAACTACAAGCAACATGATACGTTCACGTGCCGTTAGCTCATTCCATTTACTGTCCCACTCCTGCCAACGTTTATTCATAACTGCGCAACTCCGCTAAAGCCTCAAAGCGCACACCACTACCTTCAGCGTTTACAGTTAGCGTATTAACATTCATACCTTGGAATTCTTCAGTACTAGCAATCGATTCAATCATGGAAGCAACTGACGGGCCATCGACAGCACCACCACCCAAAGCAAAACTGCGTTTATCATTATCAAGTACGAACTGACTTAACCAACTTTCCGTTAATGAAGCATCAGCCAGAGCATAGAGATAAGACGAGAAATTAACACTCTGAGCTGGTTGCACTTTATGCAATAAACTTTGTAACGCTTTCCGTGCAGCAATCTCATCTTTTAAACGTTGCTGTTCAGCCAAAATTTCTGGCTGTACTTGAAGATTACTAAAGCGCGCTTGCTCTGTAGCGACTGCTTCGTCGATCTTAACTTTGTTCTGTTGCAGTTTAGCGAACGTGCTTTCCTGTTCAGATGCATACCACTTCAAACCGAGTCCACATAACAGAACAACCGCAATGGCTGCTATAGCAACTGTGACGCTACCTTGCAGGCTTAAGAGCTCAAATTTCTTTTTGGATTTGTGAGGGTTATAGAGGTTAATTCGTTGTTTCACTTAACCACCTCAGTTATAGCAAATTCAGTGCGTAACGCCGCAGCAATAGCAACAGTAGCCTGATTTTGGAGAGACTCAGTAAGGTCTATATCGGATGAAATAAGGTTATTGAGATCTAATGAGTGAATATCAAGCGCTAGGCTATATCGTAATTCGTTCATTAGCGGCGATTCATCCGCTTGCATGGGCATCACAAGTAAGCGCACACAAGGAGGTTTACCTACTTGGCTTTCGTAATAATCAAGAGAGCGCTGAAGCTCAAGTACAGCAGCTGAAGCGTTATCAGGGGCTGACGTATGGCTGTAGCTAAGATTACGAGTGAAATATAAAGCGCTATCAGAGAGAAGGTTAATCGAACTGCCTTCTTCACCGATATTGAATACAGCTAAACCAGATTCACTATCAGCAAGGTCTTCCGTTAAGTTAAGCAAAGCCAACTCAGGCACATCGACTGCAGTAATATCCAAACCTATTTCTCTGCACCAATCAACCCATAGATCTACCTTGGTCTGTTCGGCAGCTACTGCATAAACCATGCGACTGCGGCTTCGATAGGCGTCTTCTGGTAGGTCAATATAGTCAATTACTGCTTGTTCGACATCGAAGGTAATCAAATCTTTGAGTCGCCAACGTAAAGCTTCAGCAAGCTCTTCGTCTGGGACTTCAGGGCGCTCTACAAGATGAATCTGATAGCTAGATTCTGGCAAAACTAATGCAGTTTTCGTACCCAGAAGGTTATTCGCTTCTATCAAATCCCTAAAACGTTTGGGCTCAACTAAAGGGTTAGTCGATGCGCTGTACTCACAACAGACAAGTTCTGGCTGAGTATTACCATCTCGAACATGTGCAAAAGAAACGCCTCCCTTATTGATAACGAGGGAAGTTAAACCGTTTACCGCAGACTTTTTCTTAAGAAATGAAAGCAAGCGTTAACTCCTGCACTATTCGCTTAATTCTCTAACAACAAATCTACCGAGCTTAAACAATCGTTTCAATCGAAAAACCCAAGATTAATGATTAAGTAAACATTCAGTAACCGTGTCGGCCATGTAAGGAATAACTTAACAGAATCTATATGAATAAGCTGCCCTACAGCCTTGTTTTATCAGATATAAGAGAGAAAAGAGTTACTTTATAACACCCTGGTTTATTGATCATTGATTCATCAATAGAACTAAAGCCATAAAGAAGAAGCTCCGTCTAGCTGCACATGTAAGCACAGCTAGACGGAATAAGATCAACCTACAATACAAACACCGTGGTCAACGTAATGGATTTGGCCAGTTACACCCTCAGAGAGCGGTGACATAAAGTAGAGGCAAGAGTTACCCACTTCTTCGATTGTCGGTAATTTACCATCACAAGCCATCTCTTCATTGTGCTGTAGCATGGCATCAAAGTCTTTAATTCCTCCGGCAGCACGCGTCGCTATAGTTCCTGGTGAAATAGAGTTCACACGAATCCCCTGAGGTCCAAGGTCACGTGCTAAATAACGAGTTGCGGCCTCTAAAGCGGCTTTAGCACAACCCATAATGTTGTAATCACCTGTAGCCAAGGCACTACCGAGGTAAGAGAAGTTAATTAGCGAACCACCATTTTTCATAAGCCCTTTAGCACGCGCTGCCATATCAATAAATGAATAGCAGGAAATCTCCATAGCCTGTAAGAAACCGGTACGTGAACATTCAGAAATAGGGGCATGTAGATCCTCTAACGGACAGAACGCTAAAGAGTGAATCACACCGTCTAACTCACCCCATTTCGACTCAATCTCGGAGAACACAGCATCCATCTGTTCAGGTGCCGAAACATCTAGAGGCATAAAAATATCCGCCTCAAGCTCCTCTGCTAAAGGGCGCACAAAGCGCTCAGCTTTATCATTAAGATAAGTAATGGCCAACTCCGCACCCTGGGCTTTCAAAACCTTCGCGCAGCCATAAGCGATACTTTTATCATTAGCGATACCAACAACAAGTACTTTTTTCCCAGCCATTAACAAGTTAGACATTCCATAAACCCTTATAAATAATCGAAACTGATTCCTATTTTACGCATACGCACAATACAAATATATGACGGTACCGGTAAAGGGGTCGGTAAGAAATAAGATGTTGATCTGAGGCAATGAAGGACAGCGAAGGACAGCGAAGGACAGCGAAGGACAGCGAAGGACAGCGAAGGACAGCGAAGGACAGCGTATCAGTGTGCCTTCTTCTATAAAGCATGACCAGCCTTTAGATTACCCACCCATATTTGATATTTTCTCTGCTTGCCTAGCTGCTCTCTAAACACGGTTATAAACGAAAAAACCCCGATCACAGCGTGACCGGGGTTTTCTCTTAATTAAATGCTTGGCGATGACCTACTCTCACATGGGGAAGCCCCACACTACCATCGGCGATGTTGCGTTTCACGTCTGAGTTCGGGATGGATTCAGGTGGTTCCACAACTCTATGGTCGCCAAGCAAAACTGTTACAACTTAGATCTGATTCTTCTTTTATTTGATCTAGATAGTTCTTCGACTGTAGCTTAACTACGCGCTAATTCGTTACTCTCTATCGTCTTACGTATCTTACAAGTCACTTGCCAAACGCCTTGGGCGTTATATGGTCAAGCCTCACGGGCAATTAGTATTGGTTAGCTCAACGCCTCACAGCGCTTCCACACCCAACCTATCAACGTCGTAGTCTTCAACGGCCCTTTAGGGGAATCAAGTTCCCAGTGAGATCTCATCTTGAAGGAGGCTTCCCGCTTAGATGCTTTCAGCGGTTATCCCGTCCGAACGTAGCTACCCGGCAATGCAATTGGCATCACAACCGGTACACCAGAGGTTCGTTCACTCCGGTCCTCTCGTACTAGGAGCAACTCTTCTCAAA
This sequence comes from Neptuniibacter sp. QD37_11, assembly GCF_047778105.1. Classification (NCBI taxonomy): domain Bacteria; kingdom Pseudomonadati; phylum Pseudomonadota; class Gammaproteobacteria; order Oceanospirillales; family Oceanospirillaceae; genus Neptuniibacter; species Neptuniibacter sp. QD37_11. The sequence continues at coordinate 3,460,378 of NZ_CP180552.1, forward strand.
TCTCAAACGCCCACGGCAGATAGGGACCGAACTGTCTCACGACGTTCTAAACCCAGCTCGCGTACCACTTTAAATGGCGAACAGCCATACCCTTGGGACCGGCTTCAGCCCCAGGATGTGATGAGCCGACATCGAGGTGCCAAACACCGCCGTCGATGTGAACTCTTGGGCGGTATCAGCCTGTTATCCCCGGAGTACCTTTTATCCGTTGAGCGATGGCCCTTCCATACAGAACCACCGGATCACTAGAACCTACTTTCGTACCTGCTCGACGTGTCTGTCTCGCAGTCAAGCACCCTTCTACTCTTGCGCTCATTGCATGATTTCCGACCATGCTGAGGGTACCTTCGTGCTCCTCCGTTACTCTTTGGGAGGAGACCGCCCCAGTCAAACTACCCACCACACAATGTCCCCGATCCCGCTTAGGGAACTGGGTTAGAACCTCAACATTACCAGGCTGGTATTTCAAAGGTGGCTCCACCTGAACTGGCGTCCAAGTTTCAAAGCCTCCCAGCTATTCTACACAAGTAATGTCAAAGTCCACTGTGAAGCTGTAGTAAAGGTTCACGGGGTCTTTCCGTCTAGCCGCGGGTAAACTGCATCTTAACAGCTATTTCAATTTCACTGAGTCTCGGGTGGAGACAGTGTGGCCATCGTTACGCCATTCGTGCAGGTCGGAACTTACCCGACAAGGAATTTCGCTACCTTAGGACCGTTATAGTTACGGCCGCCGTTTACCGGGGCTTCGATCAAGAGCTTCGCACAAGTGCTAACCCCATCAATTAACCTTCCGGCACCGGGCAGGCGTCACACCCTATACGTCCTCTTTCGAGTTTGCAGAGTGCTATGTTTTTAATAAACAGTCGCAGCCACCTGGTATCTTCGACCGCCAACAGCTTAGAGAGCAAGTCTCATCACCGTCAGCGGCGCACCTTCTCCCGAAGTTACGGTGCCATTTTGCCTAGTTCCTTCACCCGAGTTTTCTCATACGCCTTAGTATTCTCTACCTGACCACCTGTGTCGGTTTAGGGTACGGTTAGTCATAACCTGAAGCTTAGAGGATTTTCCTGGAAGCATGGCATCAACTACTTCAGTCCATAAAGGACCTCGTCATCGGTTCTCGGTCTTAAGGACCCGGATTTGCCTAAGTCCTCAACCTACTACCTTAAACGCGGACAACCAACGCCGCGCTAGCCTAGCCTTCTCCGTCCCCCCATCGCAGTTATGAGCAGTACAGGAATATTAACCTGTTTCCCATCGGATACGCTCTTCAGCCTCTCCTTAGGGGCCGACTCACCCTACCTCGAATAGCGTTGGATAGGAACCCTTGGTCTTCCGGCGGGGAGGGTTTTCACCTCCCTTATCGTTACTCATGTCAGCATTCGCACTTCTGATACCTCCACGGTGCCTTACAGCTTCCGCTTCAACAGCTTACAGAACGCTCCTCTACCATGCACAAAGTGCATCCGTAGCTTCGGTGTTATGCTTAGCCCCGTTATATCTTCCGCGCGGGCCGACTCGACTAGTGAGCTATTACGCTTTCTTTAAAGGGTGGCTGCTTCTAAGCCAACCTCCTAGCTGTCTAAGCCTTCCCACATCGTTTCCCACTTAGCATAAACTTTGGGACCTTAGCTGACGGTCTGGGTTGTTTCCCTTTCCACGACGGACGTTAGCACCCGCCGTGTGTCTCCCGTGATTGAACTCATGGGTATTCGGAGTTTGCATCGGGTTGGTAAGTCGGGATGACCCCCTAGCCGAAACAGTGCTCTACCCCCCATGGTTAGACACGAGGCACTACCTAAATAGTTTTCGAGGAGAACCAGCTATCTCCGAGTTTGATTAGCCTTTCACTCCTATCCACAAGTCATCCGCTGGCTTTTCAACGACAGTCGGTTCGGTCCTCCAATGCATGTTACTGCATCTTCAACCTGCCCATGGATAGATCACTCGGTTTCGGGTCTACTCCTAGCGACTGGACGCCCTATTAAGACTCGGTTTCCCTACGGCTCCGCAAATGCTTAACCTTGCCACTAAAAGTAAGTCGCTGACCCATTATACAAAAGGTACGCAGTCACCGTCCGAAAACGGCTCCCACTGCTTGTACGTACACGGTTTCAGGGTCTATTTCACTCCCCTCACAGGGGTTCTTTTCGCCTTTCCCTCACGGTACTGGTTCACTATCGGTCAGTCAGGAGTATTTAGCCTTGGAGGATGGTCCCCCCATATTCAGACAGCGTTTCACGTGTGCCGTCCTACTCGATTTCACTTTAAAAGACCTTTCACATACGGGGCTATCACCCACTATGGCCACACTTTCCAGAGTGTTCTGTTAAATCTAATAAAGCTTAAGGGCTGGTCCCCGTTCGCTCGCCGCTACTTAGGGAATCTCGGTTGATTTCTTTTCCTCTGGGTACTTAGATGTTTCAGTTCCCCAGGTTCGCCTCTAATAACCTATGTATTCAGTTAAAAGATACCTATAAATAGGTGGGTTTCCCCATTCGGAAATGTCCGGATCAAAGGTTGTTTACCACCTCCCCGAACCTTATCGCAGGTTACAACGTCCTTCATCGCCTCTGACTGCCAAGGCATCCACCGTGCACGCTTAGTCACTTGACCATATAACCCGAAGGCGTCTGGAATCACAGTAACTTGTATTGCTAGTAACGATAGATTTCGCCGAATTGGCGCATGCAGTAAAACTACATGTCTTAAATCTAAATCAAATGAATCAAATCCAAATTGTTAAAGAGCGTTTAAAGCAAAAAAGCTTTAAAAGATAATGTCTTAACCGACAATATGTTTTAAAACTCTTCCTTCTCATCCTTAGGATGATGGTGGAGCTATGCGGGATCGAACCGCAGACCTCCTGCGTGCAAAGCAGGCGCTCTCCCAGCTGAGCTATAGCCCCAAAGAAAACAGTAAGGCTATTATTGGTAGGCCTGAGTGGACTTGAACCACCGACCTCACCCTTATCAGGGGTGCGCTCTAACCAGCTGAGCTACAAGCCTACACCGTTGCTCTTAACTTCTCTGATCAGATAATTCGTGTGAACGCTTGCCGAGAATCGGCTTTCGTTTAAGGAGGTGATCCAGCCCCAGGTTCCCCTAGGGCTACCTTGTTACGACTTCACCCCAGTCATGAACCACACCGTGGTAACCGCCCTCCCGAAGGTTAAGCTAGCTACTTCTGGTGCAATCCACTCCCATGGTGTGACGGGCGGTGTGTACAAGGCCCGGGAACGTATTCACCGCGACATTCTGATTCGCGATTACTAGCGATTCCGACTTCATGGAGTCGAGTTGCAGACTCCAATCCGGACTACGACCGGTTTTCTGAGATTAGCTTACCCTCGCAGGTTCGCGGCCCTCTGTACCGGCCATTGTAGCACGTGTGTAGCCCAACTCGTAAGGGCCATGATGACTTGACGTCGTCCCCACCTTCCTCCGGTTTGTCACCGGCAGTCTCCTTAGAGTTCCCACCCGAAGTGCTGGCAAATAAGGACAAGGGTTGCGCTCGTTACGGGACTTAACCCAACATTTCACAACACGAGCTGACGACAGCCATGCAGCACCTGTCTCAGAGTTCCCGAAGGCACGAAACTATCTCTAGTAACTTCTCTGGATGTCAAGAGTTGGTAAGGTTCTTCGCGTTGCGTCGAATTAAACCACATGCTCCACCGCTTGTGCGGGCCCCCGTCAATTCATTTGAGTTTTAACCTTGCGGCCGTACTCCCCAGGCGGTCTACTTATCGCGTTAGCTGCGCCACTAAAAGATCAAGTCTCCCAACGGCTAGTAGACATCGTTTACGGCGTGGACTACCAGGGTATCTAATCCTGTTTGCTCCCCACGCTTTCGCACCTCAGTGTCAGTATCGGTCCAGGTAGTCGCCTTCGCCACTGGTGTTCCTTCCTATATCTACGCATTTCACCGCTACACAGGAAATTCCACTACCCTCTACCGTACTCTAGATTAGCAGTATCAGGTGCAGTTCCAAGGTTGAGCCCTGGGCTTTCACATCTGACTGACCAATCCACCTACGCGCGCTTTACGCCCAGTAATTCCGATTAACGCTCGCACCCTCCGTATTACCGCGGCTGCTGGCACGGAGTTAGCCGGTGCTTCTTCTGCAGTTAACGTCACAGCTAGCAGGTATTAACTACTAACCTTTCCTCACTGCTGAAAGTGCTTTACAACCCTAGGGCCTTCTTCACACACGCGGCATGGCTGCATCAGGCTTGCGCCCATTGTGCAATATTCCCCACTGCTGCCTCCCGTAGGAGTCTGGACCGTGTCTCAGTTCCAGTGTGGCTGATCATCCTCTCAGACCAGCTAGAGATCGTCGCCTTGGTGAGCCATTACCTCACCAACTAGCTAATCTCACGCAGGCTCATCCAATAGTGCAAGGTCCGAAGATCCCCTGCTTTCCCCCGTAGGGCGTATGCGGTATTAGACCAAATTTCTCTGGCTTATCCCCCGCTACTGGGTAGATTCCTACGCGTTACTCACCCGTCCGCCACTCGTCATCAACTAGCAAGCTAGTCATGTTACCGTTCGACTTGCATGTGTTAGGCCTGCCGCCAGCGTTCAATCTGAGCCATGATCAAACTCTTCAGTTTAAATCATTTGTGTTACCAGGAATGTGGTAACGGGCTCTAGTACTAAACAACCGGATAACATTCTTAAGAACGTTAAACCTTTGTAAATCGCTTTAAATGAATTCACTTGGTTGCTTGTCTAGAAAAAGTTTGCTTCTTCTCAACAAGCGCCCACACGAATTATCTGATCAAATTGTTAAAGAGCGTTGCTTTTTTGACTCTCCGCTGACTCAGCGTTTCGTCTCAAGCGAGGCGCATATTCTACTGTGCGCTCATTCAAAGTCAACCGTTTATTTTGCAATTTTGTAAAAAGCTTTTACTCAGCAACCGGACTTTGAATCCTGCTCCGTAAGAAATCTTAAAAACCAATGTTTTCAATCACTTACTAAGCACCTCACTCAGCTCTGCAGCCCCTTTAAAAGCGGCCTCCCTAAGCAAGGACGGCGAATTCTACAGACATCTGAAAAAGGGTCAACACCCAATCTTAAAAAAAGCGCAAAAAGTGAATAAATATTCAATATTGTTTATTAGTTATACAGCGTTGATCGCTAAATACTCTACGGACATAAAAAAACGGTGCTTACCTCTCAATAAACACCGTTTTTATAATAACTATCTAGCTCTCAACTACTATTTACTATTTACTATTTTCTTCTTGCTCTTCTTCTGCAGCAGCGAATTCATCAGACAGTTCTTCATCATCAGTATTCTTTCTTACAAAGATCACACCTAAGATGATGCCCGTTTCAAACAGCAGCCACATTGGCACAGCCAACAAGCTTTGTGAAATCACATCTGGCGGCGTTAACAACATCCCTAAGACGAAACAACCAACGATTACATATGCACGCTTTTGTCTCAGACCAGCAACAGTTGCAGCACCAGACCAAATCAGTAGCAGAGTAGCAATCGGTATTTCAAAAACGATACCAAATGCAAAGAAAAGCTTTAGTACGAAATTCAGGTAGCTGCTGATATCCGTCATTACCGCAACATTTTCTGGCCCAACGCTGGTAAAGAAACCAAAGATAAGCGGAAACACAACAAAGTAGGCAAATGCGATACCGGCATAAAATAGAAAGATACTCGATATTAACAATGGTATCGCAAAGCGCTTTTCATGCTTATATAGGCCTGGCGCGATAAAGCCCCATATTTGGTGCAATACAAATGGCATCGCCAAAAAGATTGCGGCGAAAAGCGTTAGCTTAAAGGGCGCAAAGAATGGAGAAGTTACATCTGTCGCAATCATGCTTGTGCCCGATGGCAACAATGCAGTTAATGGCGATGAAAGATAGGTATACAGATCATTGGCAAAATAAAATAAGCCAAGAAAGAAACCCAAAATAATAAGTAGGATAAACATTAGCCTCTGGCGTAACTCAACCAGATGGCTAATTAATGGCTGTTCCTGATCGTGTTCAGGCTGCGGATTGCTCATGCTTTTCCTGTACTGCTATTGTCATCAGCCTTGCTAGGCTCATTCGCAGATTGAGGCTTTTCTTCTGTTGCTTCTGGCGGAACAATCTTAGAGCTAACTGGAACTTCTTCTTTTAATGCATCGTTGAACGGCTGACGCATCTCATTAAGTTCTTTTTCTAACTCGTGTTTCTGAATAGCCGTTGTACGTTTTAACTCTTCTACTCTTAGCTCTTCGCTAATTTCCGTCTGTATAGATGAGACAGTACGCTTTATACGCCCCATCCACATTCCGACGGTCCTTACAGCAGTAGGCAATTTATCTGGTCCAAGAACAACCAATGCAACCACTGCAACAATGAGCAGCTCGGTAAAACCGATATCAAACATAGTTAAAGCCTGTTATTTGTCAGACTTCTGTTCAGCTTTTACGTCGTCAGCTTTTTTAGCCTCAGTAAAATCAGCGTCTTCCTGTTTGATCTGTTTGTTTTCAGCTTCTTCTTTGGCTTTTTCTTCTTCTGTCATGGCTTTTTTGAAGCCTTTAACAGCACCACCTAGATCGCTCCCGATGTTTTTGAATTTTTTAGTACCAAAAATCAGAATAATAATGGCCAAAATAATCAATAGCTGCCAAATACTGATACCACCTAAACCCATTTTTACTCTCCGCTATCACATAGCAGCTCTTTTAACTGCCATCATAGAAATCTGTTGGAATGATCCACGTTACACGTTTTGAGAACGCCTTAGGATCTGTATTTATTTTTTAGTGCGAGACGCTTTTTCTTCTAGGCCCGATAGATCGAATCTACGTGCCAATTCATCTAAGACTGCCTGCGGTTCTTCACCTAGGTGCGACAATGCAACTAAGCTGTGAAACCAAAGATCGGCTGTTTCATAAATGACATCTTTATTGTCACCGCTGGTCTGCGCGTCTTTAGCAGCCAGAATTGTTTCTGTTGCTTCTTCACCGACCTTCTCTAAGATCTTATTCAAGCCCTTAGCGTGTAAGCTAGATACATATGAACTATCTGGGGCTGCTGATTTACGCTGTTCCAGAACTTCACCCAGCTGAGTTAATACGTCACTCATTTATTCACTCACTTTCAATTAAGACTAACTTACGTGCGGAAGCATACCCGATCAATATTGCTTCCACCATCCCCTCCTAAAGGAGGATCATGAACGTTTCAACAATAGTACTATTCCGACACCTGCCAAAATCCAACTACTGGTAGGCAAATCGCATAGCCATTCCATTACATCTGGATTAGCAACAGCTATAGCACCCGCAATGAGTATCAACCCTAGATTTCGTCTTCTAGAAGCTTTGCTTTCTAAGGTTTCTTTTGCTTGTTGATAAGCTCTAATATCGCGCTGACGTGCGCTATCTAAATTCCGGATCTGGTTTAGAGAATCAAAAATTAGTTGCGGCATATGCGGCATTTTCTCTAGCCAATCAGGTGCTTGCTGTTTAATCGAACGATAAACACCTTTTGGCCCCATCCGCTCTTTCATCCAATTCTCTAAAAACGGCTTACCTGTTTCCCACAAATCTAGATCTGGATACAGCTGTCGACCTAAGCCTTCGATATTAAGAAGCGTTTTCTGTAGAAGTACTAGTTGTGGCTGCACTTCCATATTGAAACGACGCGCAGTTTGGAACAAACCTAAAAGCACCTGTCCGAAAGAGATATCTTTTAACGGCTTTTCAAAGATCGGCTCACACACACTACGAATAGCCGTTTCAAATGCATCAACATTTGTGTCTGCAGGCACCCAGCCTGAATCAACGTGTAATTGCGCTACCATTCGGTAGTCACGTTTGAAGAAAGCAAGAAAGTTGCGGGCTAGATAGCTTTGATCTTCCGGGGTAAGCGAGCCAATAATCCCAAAATCTACCGCGATATATTGTGGTGAACTTGGGTTATTGCGAGAGACAAAGATATTACCTGGGTGCATATCCGCATGAAAAAAACTGTCTCGGAATACCTGAGTAAAGAAGATCTCTACGCCGCGTTCTGCCAGCGCTTTCATATCGGTATTCTGTTCATTCAACTGATCAACTTCAGCAACCGGAATACCGTGAATGCGTTCCATTACGAGTACATTAGAACGCGTGTAATCCCAGTAAATTTCCGGGATATAAAGAATATCGCTGTTTTCAAAGTTACGTCTTAACTGCGAGCCATTAGCCGCCTCTTTCCGAAGATCCAACTCGTCGAAGATTGTCTGCTCATACTCAGAAACCACCTCTACTGGGCGCAGGCGGCGTCCCTCTTCCCAAACCACATGAACAAGGCGCGCCAAGCTGAAGAGAAGGTCCACATCCTTACGGATAGTCTTACCAATGCCCGGTCGAATAACTTTAACGACCACTTCGCTGCCATCAAGCATGGTCGCTTTGTGAACCTGAGCAACCGAAGCAGACGCCATAGGCTCTACCTCAAACTCAGCAAATAGCTCTAAAACTGGCTTTTCCAGTGCTTTTTCAATCAATCCTTGTGCTTGCGGTCCAGAGAACGGCGGCACACGATCTTGCAGTTTTTTCAGTTCTTCTGCCAGATCATCCGGCAATAGATCTCGGCGGGTGGATAACATCTGACCGAATTTAACAAAAACTGGACCCAATGCTTCTAACGCTAAACGAACACGTACCGCTTGCGGTTGCTTTGCTGGAATAAATAAACGCCAAGGCAATAACCAAAACAGGCATCGAACATACCAAGGAAGGGCTAAACCCAAAAATAGAGTATCCAATCGATACCGAGCAAAAACCTGAACAATCTTCAGAATTCGCGATAGACGTTTCACAGCAGGGAAACCTTGTTGCTAAAAATTAATAGATAAGTAGTGACGTTACTTAGTTCTGACTAAGTTACGGCCATCTTCTTTGGCTTGATACAATGCTTCATCAGCACGGGTAAAGACATCATCAAGAGAATCACCCTCTTTGATTTCTGTTACGCCGAACGACATTGTAATCCCCACGGGCTTGCCATGGAAATTAAATGGGCTGCTGGCTAAAGATTCTCGCAATTTTTCCATTGCCTGCGAGGCCTCTTCTGCGCCAGTAGAAGGAAGGATAATAATAAACTCTTCACCACCGTAACGACCAACAAAGTCAGTTACGCGGATATTCTTAGTGATAACTTTTGCTACCAAACGTAGTACTTTATCACCGGCTAAATGCCCGTAGGTATCGTTGATTTTCTTAAAGAAATCCAAGTCGCCGACAACTACAGAGAATAATGTACGGTAACGCGACCAACGCTCATATTCCTGATCAATGTGTTCATCATAGGCAGCGCGGTTTGGTAAGCCTGTAAGAGGGTCTGTGCGTGCACGTAAGCGCTCCTCTTCCATATGCGCTTTGACCTTACGTGTTTCCTGCTCCATCAATTCAACTTTATCGATCAGGTCTTCATAACGACCTTGCAATCGCTGTTCGCGCTCTTCTTCTTTCTTTTTGAAGCTATCCATAGCACGAACTAGACCTGAAAGTTGCAGTGAAACCGCCTTTTTCAGGTCTGTAATATCATTGGTATTCTTGACCGTGTGGTGCAGCTTTTTAACGTCACGTCGAACTTGGATATCAAGATCACGTTGGTTCTGACCTATCTCTTGCTGCTCCTGGCGGCTATCAACCACAAAAGTTTGAACCTCAGTTAAGCGCGTGCTGAGTTCCAACAGGTAGTTCTCGAAATCTTCACTGGTATTGCTGGTTGATTTGATAACCAGCTGCACAACTTGATGAACGATCTCCGGCAGATGCGGTAACTCAAAGCCATCTTCGATGCGTTTCACCAACTTACGCGCATTGGGGTTTTCCTCTTTAGGCACGTACAAGCCGCTAATCAGCTCTAAAAGCTCAGCGCCAATACGTTTTAAGAGTAATTTAACTTCATCGCCCAGCGCATCTGTTGAAGCAGTCGTGTCTAGAGAGAAGTCGCTGTCACTGATCTCTGCACTCTCTTCTGTTCCCGTTTCGATATGGCTTTGTAGCTCAATCAGATCAGCTAGAACAGCAGGTAGTTCGTAACCTTTCGCTTCAACTTCATTACTGCGACGCTCTAGGGAATCCAGCAGGTTTTGTGAACCGCTATTTTGCACTTGAGTGCGTAGCATGCGAATCCACTTAAGAAGGGCAGCAACTGTTTGCTTGGCAGTTTTTCCGCGAAGGTCTTCACGATGTTGAACTTGTTTTTCAATACGGCGACTGATTTTTTGTAAAAAGCCGAGATGCTCTGTGCACTGCTCATTAAGTAGTGGTTTCAATGCTGCGAGTTCAGCATCAAATTGTGGATTATCACCTTCTAAACCGATAGACATATAACCGGCTAACTGGCGTAACTGCTGTTCAGTATCAACACTTTTTCGCTCAAACCGCTCAAATTCTAGAGTCAGCTCTCGGTATTTTTTCTTCCAGTCTACCTGTTCTTCTGCCACACCAGTTCCTCGGAGTACACAACATCAACATCAGTCAGACTTCATGTTAGTCGAACTCTGTTCTTCGCACTAGGTCTGATATCAATCAGATATAAAAAAACGCCCTCTAGAGGGCGTTTTTCTTTGCATATTTTATTTACTTCGCAGCGGAGCGCTCTTTCTCAACAAGGAAATCAACGACTTCAAGCATCTTCTTATGGCCACCCGCCATACCTGCTGTGACATGATATTTACCATTCACAACCATCGCAGGCACACCTTTGATACCGTAGTTTTCTAGCTGCTTACGGCCTTGGCGGATCTTAGTTTCTACCGCAAAGGAGTTGAATAAGCTTTGGAATTTACCTGTATCAACGCCTAGGTTACCGTAATAATCAGCAAAATCGTCTTTATCTATAAAACGACGACGTTCTACATGAATCGCGTGAAAAGTCGCTTCGTGAGTTTTATCCAGCGTTTTCATAAATTCAGACGCATAAAACGCACGCGCCATTTGTTCCCAACGAGGATTCCACGCAACTGGGGTACGAACAAATTTCACGTCTTCACTTTTGTTCTTTTCCCAATGCTTAATCAATGGCTCAAAGTTATTACAATGAGGGCATGGGTATCCGAACATTTCGATAACTTCAATTTTGCTCTTTTCCTGCATAGTGCTTGCTACAGGAACTTTGGCGTAGTGAACACCTTCTTTAAACTCTTCAGCCTGTGCCATAAACGGCAGAAGTAACGCCACTAACATCAACCCAAACTTTTTCATTATTCTTTGCTCCGAAAACAATAGGACCGGGTGGTAGACAATAAAATGAAACCTAAGTTCCTACCACGTACAAAAAAGGCAGCCTAAGCTGCCTTTATTGAATCCAAGCTGAACTTACTTGCCCAGACCTTGAATGTAGCTAGAAACCGCTTTGATTTCGTCATCGCTAAGCTTAGCCGCAATATCCTGCATCATCTGCTGTGGATCGTTGTTACGTGCGCCTTTAGCAAAATCTTTTAGCTGCTTTTCAGTGTATGCAGCGTGCTGGCCGCCGATACCTGGGAAGCCTGCTTGGCTGTTACCTTCACCTGTTGGTGCGTGACAAGCTGTACAAGCAGCAACGCCTTTATCTGCGATACCTGCGCGGTAGATTTTCTGACCCTGTTCAACAAGGTCTTTAGCAGCGTGGCCTACTGTACCAGTCTGCTTAGCAAAGTAAGCAGAGATATCAGCAATGTCCTGGTCGCTGTAAGAGTTTAGAAGACCAGTCATTTCTACAACTGTACGCTTACCAGATTTGATATCTTGAAGCTGTTTGATCAGATATTTTTCGTTCTGACCTGCTAGCTTAGGGAAGTTTGCGATTGCACTGTTACCGTCAGCACCGTGACAAGCAGCACACATTGCAGTCATTCCTTTACCTTTAGCAGCATCACCCGCTGCGTGAGCTACACCAGTGATACCAACGGTCACCAGCAAGCTAATCAGTAGTTTATTCATCGATGAACCCAGACTCTTGCTATTAAAATTAGACGGCCATAGGCGTAATGATGAGTCATTAAGCGTTGACCGATGTTATCCTCACTTCCCTGCAGACTAGAGCTTAGGCCTGTTCGCAGGTAAAATTGGCGCAATTATAAACCAATATCCACACAAACTGGAACGGCAATCTCTGTTCCTTTAGTAGCGATTTCTTAAAAAGCGACTTAAAAATATGTCTTCAGATCAAAAAACCGTTCACTACAACACCGCAAAATTTAATAAGAGTGCGGCAAAATTACACCAGTGTCCGGCGGATATAGGCGCAGAAGTCGCTTTCGCAGGCCGCTCAAATGCAGGTAAATCGAGTGCGATCAATACGCTGACCAATAACAACAAATTGGCACGTACATCGAAAACGCCAGGCCGTACCCAATTGATTAACTTCTTCGATCTAAATATCGAAGGCGTGCGTATTGTCGATTTGCCAGGTTATGGCTACGCCAAAGTACCTGTCGCAATGAAGCAGCATTGGCAGCAACACTTGGAAGAGTACCTACAAAAGCGCCAATGCCTACAAGGCGTTGTGCTTGTAATGGATATTCGCCATCCAATGAAAGAGTTCGATCAGATGATGGTTGATTGGTGCCTCAGTACTGAGATGCCGCTACATGTACTTCTAACCAAATCCGATAAGCTGAAAAAAGGCCCAGCTCAGTCGACTATGTTGAAGATTCGCAAGGAACTAACTGCCGTTCTAGGCGATCTAGTGACTGTGCAAACCTTCTCTGCACTGAAGAAACAAAATGTCGATCAACTCAGACAGCGTTTGGATCTATGGTTACTGCCGGAAGATGATTTCGAAGAGGCATTTGAAGGCGAATAACAAAAGAAAGCCCTGGGAAACTTAGGAAGGGGAACTGTCAATTTCTCAGGGCTTTAACGCATGCTTGTTGTAAAGAGCCACAGCCATGGCACGATGAATGTGTAAGTGACTCTTAAGGCTGTTGACTCTCTATATTTTGAAAAGTTCCCTTTTGTTCAAAAAACATTCAAAAATATTTTCTGAACTTAGTGAGCCTGTTCCCAGTTCTCACCGACACCAGCTTCAACTAGCAGCGGCACATCTAGATCAGCAGCACCCGCCATCTGAGCTTTCACTTCAGCAACGAAGGCATCTACCTGATCTTCACGTACTTCAAAGACCAATTCATCGTGTACCTGCATGATCATGCGGACATCAAAATCTGACTCGGCTAACCAAGCATCGACCGCCACCATCGCGCGTTTAATAATATCTGCAGCTGTACCCTGCATTGGCGCATTGATCGCGGTACGTTCAGCAGCCTGACGGCGCATCGCGTTTTTCGCTTTAATCTCTGGCAGGTACAAACGACGACCGAATAGAGTTTCAACGTAACCCTGCTCCTGCGCTTTAGTACGTATATCATCCATATAATGCTGCACACCTGGATAAGTCTCGAAATAATGCTCGATATACTGCGCGGCATCTTTACGGGCGATACCTAATTGCTTCGCTAGACCAAACGCAGACATACCGTAAATCAAACCGAAGTTGATCGCTTTAGCACTGCGACGCTGATCATCAGATACCTGATCGAGTTCAACTTTGAAAACTTCTGCCGCTGTCGCACGGTGAATATCGGCTCCTTTAGAGAAAGCATCCAGTAAACCTTGGTCCTGAGACAGGTGCGCCATAATTCGCAGTTCGATCTGCGAGTAATCGGCAGCCACAACCGTGTAGCCTTCTGGAGCGATAAAGGCGTGACGAATACGGCGGCCTTCCTGAGTACGTACCGGAATATTCTGCAGGTTTGGATCAGTCGAAGATAGACGCCCTGTCGCTGTCACCGCTTGATGGTAAGAGGTATGAATGCGCCCAGTACTTGGACTAATCATTAGCGGAAGCTTATCGGTGTAAGTTGATTTAAGCTTGCTCAAGCTACGGTGTTCAAGAATCAACTTAGGCAGAGGATATTCTAGTGCCAACTCTTGAAGCACTTCCTCGGCAGTCGATGGTGCACCTTTTGGTGTCTTCTTAATCACCGGGATACTAAGCTCTTCAAATAGAATCTGCTGCAGCTGCTTTGGTGACGCCAGATTAAACTCTTTCCCAGCAATATCGTAAGCTTCGCGCTCCAGTTCCACCATACGTGCAGCCAGTTCGATACTTTGTTCACCGAGCATTGATGCATCAACCAAAGCACCGTTACGCTCGATACGTGACAGTACTGGAATCAACGGTTTTTCGATCTCATTGAAAACTTTGCTTAGCGTTTCATCTTGGCTTAGCTGACTATCGATCGCTTGATGTAGACGCAGGGTGATATCCGCATCTTCCGCAGCATAAGGCGCTGCTTGTTCTAGTTCGATCTGGTTGAAGGTCAGCTGCTTTTTACCTTTGCCGGCGATCTCTTCGAACTTAACCGTTTTCACACCCAGATAACGATCAGCCAAGCTATCCATATCGTGGCGCGTTGCCGTGGAGTTCAGCACGTAGGATTCCAGCATAGTATCGAACGCCACACCTTTTAGATCGATATCGTAACGAGCCAACACGTTCATATCGTATTTAATATGCTGACCGATCTTTTTGTGATCTTCGCTTTCTAGCAGTGGTTTCAGCTTAGTCAAAAGAACATCACGGCTGATTTGCTCTGGCGCGCCCATGTAATCATGCGCAACAGGCACATAAGCAGCTTTGCCCGGCTCTACCGCAAAGGAAACACCCACCAGCTCAGCTTCCATATAGTTGAGACTGGTCGTTTCTGTATCGAAGGCAAAAAGTTCGGCTGTGGATAACTTTTCAATCCAGCCATCTAGATCGGATTCTGTAAGCACTGTTGTGTATTCAACATCTTTAGGTGCTTCTGGAGTAGATGGCTCCGATGGATCAGCAGCGATTGCAGCACCGCTCTCACCAGATTCCAGCTCACGCACCCAAGTCTTGAATTCAAATTCTTTGTATAACTCAATTAACTGATCTTTATTTGGCTCTGGCTTAACGATCTCTTCGACTTTTTCATGCAGCTCAACGTCGGTTTTAATCGTTGCCAGTAGGTAAGATAGATCCGCTTCTTCGCGGTTATCTTCTAGTTTCTTCGCCATAGTTTTCGAACCACGGAAACCAAGATCAGCAATTTTATCTAGGTTTTCGTATAGATCTTTAATACCGCCGATACCTTGAAGCAAAGCCAAAGCCGTTTTTTCACCCACGCCCGGAACGCCTGGGATGTTATCGACCTTATCGCCCATCAATGCCAAGTAATCGATGATCAGCTCTGGCGGAATACCAAACTTCTCTTTTACACCTTCAATATCCATGATGGTGTCAGTCATAGTGTTGATCAGCGTTACGTGTTGATCCACCAGCTGCGCCATATCCTTATCGCCTGTGGAGATCAGGGTATCGATCCCTTGAGCGCTGGCTTCACGCGCCATCGTACCGATGACATCATCCGCTTCTACACCCGGTTCTACGATAAGCGGCATACCCAAAGCTTTGACGATGTTGTGGATCGGCTCTACCTGACTACGTAAATCATCCGGCATCGGTGGACGCTGGGCTTTATAATCGCTGTAGATCTCATCACGGAATGTTTTACCTTTAGCATCAAAGATCACCGCAATAGGGCTTTCTGGATACTGTTTGATCAAGCTTTTCAGCATTGAAGTAACAACTCGGATCGCTCCTGTTGGGATTCCCGCAGAATTTCGCAGGTCAGCCTGTTGTGAAGCAAAAAAAGCACGGTATAAATAAGAGGAACCGTCGACTAAAATTAAAGGAGAGGAGTTGGCTTGCTGCTGTTCGCTCATCAGGAAATCCGGGTTGGTTATTCTTCAAAAACCCGATCATAGTCGATATGCTCATTTGCCAAAAGAAATCTTGCCATGAAAGAGGAAAGAATAATGAAAAAGCTACTATTAGCAGCACTACTTGCAGTGACACCTGTAGCTTATGCCGAAGTCCCACCGCTGGTTGATGAGAACGAACCACAGATCACAATCTTCCACGAAGAAGATAAAACCTATTACGAGTACCGCGTAAATGGTCAGCTTCAGGAAATTAAGGTCGTGCCTAAAAACGGTAAAGAATACTATCTGGTTCCAGCGCCAGGTGAAGGCTCATTTATTCGCCATGAAGAATCACAAATGCTGATCCCTAAATGGGTACTGTTCCGTTGGTAAATCCGCTGGAACAAACGAATTCAAATTTACGAAGTGAGTAAAGCGCTTGGCTGTATATACGCAACTTAATGACACTGACCTAACTGCATTCCTTAAAGATTATGATCTGGGAGAGTTAGTCAGTTACAAAGGTATTGATGGTGGTATCGAAAATACCAACTACTTTGTCACCCTGAAAAATGAAGGGATTGAGACGGAGTATGTACTCACTTTGTTTGAAGAGCTTAGCTACGAAGAGCTTCCCTACTTTGTCGAGCTATGCCAATGGCTATCACAGCGAGATATCGCTGTACCTTTTGCTATTCAGGATCGAAACGGAATCGGCCTAAAACAACTGAAAAAGAAACCTGCTGCGCTACAACCAAGGTTCTTTGGTGAGCATGTGGGTCAGCAAGAACTCACACCTGAGCACTGTGCTGCCATCGGTAAAGTCTTAGGCGAGTTCCACGTTGCAACAGAAAACTTCTATCTTGAACGCCAAGCACACCGAGGTGTGTTTTGGTGGCGTAGAGAGAGCGAACTCATTCGTAGTAAATTGCCTAAAAATGATCAGACTCTGCTACAGGAAGAAGTAGCGCGTTTTGATCAACTTCGCGAGCAGCCAGGTGATATCAAAGCCGGCACGATTCATGGTGATCTATTCCACGATAATGTCCTATTCCAAGGGACTGAGGTCAGTGCCGTTTTAGATCTTTATAACGCCGCAACCGCCTATCTGCTGTTTGATCTGGCGATCGTGGCTAATGATTGGTGTTGCCGTCCTGATGGCTCGATTGATAGCGAACGAGAGCAGGCATTGCTAAAAGCCTACGCAAAAGCGCGTCCTTTCACTCAGGATGAATACAAAGCTTGGCCAGTGCTGACGTGTACTGCCGCGATGCGATTCTGGCTATCTCGTTTAATCCCGTGGTTGGATGAAAACAGCGAACAGAAGCTGAAAGATCCTGAAGAGCTAAAACAGATCCTGATCTATCGCCGTAACAATCCAAGTCAGCTTCCCAAATAGCAGGCTTCTTATACTAAGGCTCCTAAGGAGTCTTAGTAAATCAACACTGCCCTCTTTTGCTAACACCCGCTATAATCAGCCACTGATTATTTATACAGTGAACAGAAAGCCGCTATGGACGTAACTCACATTATCGATTCTCTGAACGATGCCCAACGCAATGCTGTAACCGCTCCGGTACAAAACTTACTGGTTTTAGCCGGCGCAGGCTCTGGTAAAACCCGCGTATTGGTACACCGAATTGCTTGGTTGATTCAGACAGAAGGAATGTCGCCCTACTCTATTATGGCGGTTACGTTCACCAACAAAGCTGCAAAAGAGATGCGCGGCCGTATTGAGGAGCTGTTAGGCATCAATCCTCAAGGCATGTGGGTCGGTACCTTCCACGGTTTAGCCCACCGTATACTGCGTGCTCACTGGCAGGATGCTGGTTTACCTGAAAACTTCCAGATTATGGACAGCGATGATCAGCTGCGTCTGATTAAACGTTTAGCCAAAGAGATGAATCTGGATGATAAGCGCTGGCCGGCTCGCCAATTCCAGTGGTACATCAACGATAAGAAAGATAATGGCCTACGCGCTAAACATATCGAACCGCGTCATGATCTGAATGATCGCCAGATGCTGGCAGTATACGAAGCTTACGAGCAAGCCTGCGAACGTGGCGGCATGATCGACTTTGGCGAGCTTTTGCTACGTTCCCTAGAGCTGTTCCGTGATAAGAACCCAGCCCTACTAGAGCACTATCAAGAGCGTTTCCGCTACATTCTTGTGGACGAGTTCCAAGATACCAACACCATTCAGTATGGTTGGCTGCAACTACTTTGTGGCGGTCAGAAGAAATTGATGGCCGTAGGCGATGATGACCAGTCGATCTACGGCTGGCGTGGCGCGAAGATCGAAAATATCCAGAACCTACCGGTTCACTTCCCGGGTACAGAAACGATCAAGCTAGAACAAAACTACCGTTCTACAGAAACGATTCTGCGTGCAGCCAACGAAGTCATTCGCAACAACCAAGGTCGTTTAGGTAAAGAGCTGCATACTGATTCTGGTGAAGGCGAGCCGATCTCGCTCTATGCAGCCTTTAACGAGCAAGACGAAGCACGCTTTATCGTCGATCAAATCGGAAAATGGGTACAAGAGGGCAACCTCCGTAAAGAGTGCGCGATTCTGTACCGCTCTAACGCCCAGTCCCGAGTGCTTGAGGAAGCCTTGATTCGCAGTGGCGTGCCGTACCGTATTTACGGTGGCCAACGTTTCTATGAGCGCCTTGAGATCAAAAACGCGCTGTCCTATATGCGCCTGCTAAGCAACCGCGACGATGACACCTCGATGGAGCGTGTAATCAATGTACCAACACGCGGTATAGGCACACGTACCATCGAAATTATCCGTGAGCATGCTCGTAGCCAAGCGATCTCTATGTGGCGCGCATCCAACGAAATTGTGGAACTGAAAAAGCTACCAGCGCGTGCATCTAATGCCCTGCAAGCTTTCTTAGATCTGATCAATCAGATGGCACAAGATACCGAAGACACTCTGCTACACGAACAGACTGAGCACGTTATACAACACTCAGGCCTGATCGAGCACCACAAAAAAGAGAAAGGCGAAAAAGCTCAATCCCGTATAGAAAACTTGGAAGAACTGGTCACTGCAGCGAAGCAGTTTAACAGCCAATGGGATGAGTTTCTGGATGAGGAATTTAACTCCCCACTTGCGGCATTCTTAGACCAGGCAGCGCTGGATGCCGGTGATGCGCAAGCAGATGATTACCAAGACAGTGTGCAGCTAATGACCCTTCACTCTGCAAAAGGTCTGGAATTCCCTCAGGTGTTCCTAGCCGGTGTAGAAGAAGGCTTGTTTCCGCATAAGATGTCTGTGGAAGAGCCGGGCCGTTTAGAGGAAGAACGTCGCCTCTGCTATGTAGGTATCACCCGTGCGATGCAGAAGCTGTTTATCACTTACGCTGAATCCCGTCGTCTGCATGGACAAGATAACTACAACCGACCATCGCGCTTTATTGGTGAAATTCCAAACGACTTGATGGAAGAGGTTCGCCTTAACGCTAGCGTTAGCCGCCCCATGACCAGCCGCCATAACGATAACCAAGGCAGTAGCTTATTTGGTAGTAGCTCTCTTAGCAGCAGCGATGTACCAGAAACCAACCTTGCCCTGGGTCAACGTGTTATGCACAGCAAATTTGGTGATGGCACTGTACTTAACTTTGAAGGTTCGGGGCCTAAGGCCAGAGTACAGGTTAATTTCGATTACGAAGGTAGTAAGTGGCTGGTGGTTGGCTTTGCCAATCTAACGCCGTTATAAGCACCAATGATTTCCAAGCCTATTTCCTAGGCAAAGAAGGCCAATTCCCAAAAGTCACCTTATACTTAAACCGTTCAGATTTTTAAGGTGACGGAGGGGATATGTATAAACTCTGGAGTGTCTTCGCTGCCCTAATCATATCTTGCACCTTTGCTAAAGCAGCTGAAGTAATCACAGTGCCTATCTATGATCAGGATCGTTCACCCTTATCAATCATCAAGAATGGCCAAGCCCACGGAATATATCCTGACCTATTCAGAGAAATACTAATAGGGGCAGGTCTAAAACCTCAGCTATTACCAGTACCTCCTATGCGACGCCGCATAGGTTTTGAAAATCAGCTCTATCATTTAGCTTGCTGTGCAAACCCCGCTTGGCGTGCACGCCCGAGAGAGCAAGAGGTCCAAGTTTTTAGTAAACAATTTTACTGGACCAAAGACATGTTTATTTTTCCTAAAGGCAAGTCCTTTGAGATAAACAAGCTTTCGCAGCTATCCGATAAACTTATCGCCACTGTCCGAGGCTTCGATTATCGAGGATCTGAACATTTTGGAGAAAAGGTCAACTTTCAGAATGAAGCAACCTTGATGCGCGCCCTGGCTTTAGGCCGAGCTGACGTTGGCATAGTTAACGAGGATATTTTTAATGCCTCAGCGCAAAAAAAATACTTAGAAGCAGGCCCTATACATGATGAAGCGAGTTTACACATCCGTATACATCGTGCTCGTATAGACTTGGTAAAACCAATCAATAAATCGATTGATAATCTGATTAGTAGTGGCCGCCGTGATCAAATTGTGAAGAAATATTTAAACCAACATAACGCTATTAGCGCCGCAGTTCCGAACGCCGCTCCCTGAATAATTGCGGCGTAACGCCCACCATGCGGCGAAAGAATTTTACAAAGTTAGTAGCTTCACTAAAGCCTAACCAGTAACCTACCTCTGCAACAGAAGCTGAGCTATGCACCAACATACGTCTGGCTTCCAAAGCGACACGACGATCAATCACCACCTTAGCGCTATAACCCTCCACCTGAATGCAAGCGCGACTTAAAGTGCTCTGGGCGTAACCGAGCTTTTCAGCGTAGAAACGCAGGCTATGCTCGGTCCGGTACTCTTGCTCCAATAGATCGATAAACAATTGATAGGTTTTGCGGGATCGGCTTGTAACCTGATCGGTAACTCTGACCTTCTTTTGCCAACGCGCTAAGCGGAGTAGCAGGTTCAATAGTTCATTTCGCAGAAGTGAGATATCTAACTCTGAACCATCAAACCCTTCAAAATCACGCTTTAAGCGTGAAATCGATTGTAGAATATCCTCCTGTAAAAGCTCGGTTAGTAGCGTGCAATTTTGCCAATCTTGCAAAGCCAACAGATCCACGCCTTTAGATTTTACCCGCTCATCATTCGGTAGAGCTGCGGGATCAATCAGCACGACCTCTGCCTGTAAATCACAGTAATCCTGCCATTCCTGAACCTGACCAGGCCGCACAAACAACAAAGTGCCCGGCCTCAAGTCATAATCGATAAAGTCGATGCAATGCTGTCCATGCCCCTTGGTCACTAGAATCAGCATATAAAACTCTAAACGCTCAGGCACAGTCGGCAACTTCTGGTAGAGATCTGAGAACGAAATCGGCTCAATCCCAAGAGCAGCTAGGCGCTTGTTCTCAAAAAAGGTGTGTTTAATCTTTTGCATCTAAACCAGCCTAAAGCATCCATCGGCAATCGAGTTTAAGTTCGTCGAATTTAAACAAGGACTGCTAGCTTAACAATTCCCATGCAACAAAAGTATTGGTCACTTTTTCACCATGTAGTATTCAGCTAATACCTATCCCAAACCAAGCCCTGTTACCTTGATAAGTATTGAGCAGCCATTCAAATAAAAAGCCCAAACAAGGGAGCCCAATACAATGCAAAGCAAAAAGATTCTGATGATTACCGGTGATTTCACCGAAGATTATGAAACGATGGTGCCGTTCCAAACCCTATTAACGGTTGGCCATCATGTGGATGCGGTATGCCCAGAGAAAGTAAGCGGCGATACGGTTGCAACAGCGATTCACGACTTCGAAGGTGACCAAACCTACACTGAAAAACGCGGCCACAACTTCACTCTAAACGCGACGTTCGCAGATATTAATGTTGAAGATTATGACGCACTGGTAATCCCAGGTGGTCGAGCACCAGAATATCTACGTTTAAACCAAGAAGTGATCGAGATGGTGCGCCACTTCTTCAAAGAGAACAAGCCCGTCGCTGCAATCTGCCACGGTGCGCAATTGCTATCTGCTGCGGGCGTTCTAGAAGGTAAGTCTTGCTCTGCATACCCGGCATGCGCGCCAGAGATCAATCAATCTGGTGGCACATACACAGATATTCCTCTGGATGCAGCCGTGACTGATGGCAATCTAGTCACTGCCCCTGCATGGCCAGCACACCCTGCTTGGTTAGCACAGTTTATGGTTTTGCTAACTATGTAATAGAATTAGCGCAAGCTGCTTTCTCCCCAAACCTGAACCCGAAAGCAGTTTGTCGCTACCTATATAGTCAAATCAGTGGAGAGAGCTATGTGCAAACTGTTTATTAATGCCGAACCAGAACTTTGGAAAAGCAGCACCCGCTCAATCCGTATTGACGGTATGGTTACCAGCGTACGTCTGGAAAACTATTTTTGGACGACCCTGACAGCGATCGCAGAACGGGATGATCTAAATATTCCGCAGATGCTGACCCGCCTCTATCACGAATCGATCGATGCCGGTCATGACTTAGGTAACTTCACTTCATTTCTACGAGTTTGTTGTATGCGCTACCTGGCGTTGCAACTGTCAGGCGATATCCCAACGAATGAAACGGTGGCGATCAGCTCTTTGGATGCTGATGCGATTTTAAGGAACGAAATCGAAAAGCGTCACTAAACCTGTATGACTGTCGGATTCGGCACTCAAGGGTTTGAGATCGCGATCTATATAGCCAATCGACCAACGATTGAGCCTTACCCCACTCTCGATCATCTTCGCCCACTTACCTCGGGTGAGATCAAACATATTGCGGATCAAACCGGTAATCATTGGCGCAAAATTTTTAATGTCAGCGCTAAGTTTCTGTTTGAGCTACAAAGCGACGTAGAGTTTAAGACTTGGCAGATGTTGCGCGATCAGTCGCTGTATCAGGCAGAAAGCCCAATGGCCTTGCTGTTTTCAAAGCCAAATCTATCAGAGCCAAATCGTATCCATATCATTGCCGGTAAAACCTATGCCCAAGAACTCGGTCTAGAAAACTTGCTTTGGTTAGATCCGTACTTTGCGATAGATACAGACAACAAAGTGATCGTCTGCCCTTATTTGGATTATCGTCAACTGAGCAATGCCAGAATCAGCCAGTTGGTTGGGTTGGTAAAAAACCTAAGTCCTTAAAACGATCAAAGCGCTTAAAACGATTAAAGCCCTGAATAATCAGGGCTTATTATCTCGCAGAACTAAGACATAACTTAATTCAGAGTCGGATTCTGAATCTTTTCCCAATTCATATTAAATGTTTGCTGATTAGCACCCGCAGCGGTTGGGTTATCTTCAGTCATACGATTGATCTCAGCCGCTTGCTGAAGCGATGGAGGTAAAATCACTGTGTCGATCACGTGGATAATACCGTTGCTTGCATCCACATCAGCCGCAACTACAGTCGCCTGATTGATCATCACATTACCGCCAGCTAAGCTAATCGCGATATTTTCACCTTGTAGGGATGGCGCTGCACTTAAACCCATAGCCGTTTTTGCATCCACTTTGCCGGCTACTACGTGGTAGGTAAGTACCGCTTGTAGGTCTTTTTTGTTCTCAGGCTTTAGCAGGTTAGCCAAAGTTTCTTCCGGCAGTTTGGCGAACGCTTCATTAGTCGGCGCAAATACAGTATAGGGGCCATCACCTTGGAGGGCACCGACTAGATCAGCAGCTTTCAGCGCCGTCACTAAGGTAGAGAAACTCTCATTACCCGCAGCGACATCGACAATATCTTTCTTCATTGAGTAGGAACCTGCGGTCGCCATTAATGGTATAGCTAGTAGAAAGCAGGCCAGTGTTTTTATAATTTTCATTGTTCTTCTCCTCGCGTTTATTCCTTAAGCAGGCCCTCTACTGCCTTAATGAGATTTTGCTTAAGTGCATCGTAATCAGTGCTACGGAGGTTCTTGAAGGACAGATCAAAAAATGTACAACAAAATTTTCTTTTTCTGTTTTTATGCCTGTGAATAGAATATTCTTGTTTTTAATGGTTCCACTTAACTCCCTGATATTGCGATAAATTTAAAAAGGTTTTTATGCTTCATCGCATCTGGCTAAGTTTTTTTCTAATCGCTTTTAGCGCAGCCCTCTATCAGTGGCTCTGGCTAGATGATTCCGCAGTATTCCAGCGTTTGGTTCAGTCCACCTTTGATATGTCGAAGCTATCGGTAGAGTTATCCATCGGTTTGATCGGTACCCTCGCCTTTTGGCTGGGCATCATGAAGCTGGCGGAAAGTTCTGGCCTTGTGGATAAGTTTGCACGGGGGATAAGTCCACTTTTCTGCCGTTTGATGCCAGAAGTGCCAAAAGGTCACCCAGCTATGGGCTCTATGACTATGAACCTCTCGGCCAATGTTCTAGGTTTAGATAACGCCGCTACGCCTCTAGGTTTGAAGGCAATGCGTGATCTGCAGAGCTTAAATCCACATAAAGATACCGCGACTAATGCCCAGATTTTGTTTCTGGTACTGAACACCTCCTCGGTAACGCTATTCCCGATCACCGTGTTTCTCTATCGATCGCAACAAGGGGCAAGTGACCCTACGTCGGTCTTTATCCCTATTCTAATTGCGACCTGTTGCTCGACACTTGCTGGCTTATTGGCGGTGAGTTTTGTGCAGAAGATCCGTTTATGGGAAAGAGTCACTCTGCTCTATATCGGCGGATTTGTTGCACTATTACTCGCTTTTATCGGCTATTTCACGACACTAACGATCGATGAGCTACAACGGCAATCATCGCTGGTGGGTAACTTAATGATCTTCTCAGCGATTATTGGCTTTCTCTGTATCGCCCACTTTAAAGGGGTGAATATCTACGAAACCTTTATTGATGGCGCCAAAGAGGGATTTGAAGTCGCGATTAAAATTATCCCTTATCTGCTCGCCATGCTGGTGGCGATTGGCGTACTCAGGGAAAGTGGCGCGTTAGAGGGGTTTATCTGGTTACTACGTGAAGGCTTTGCCAGCGTTGGCGCCGATACCCGCTTTGTTGATGCACTGCCCACTGCGATTATGAAGCCATTTTCCGGCTCTGGCGCACGCGCCATGATGTTGGAAACCATGAGCACCCATGGTGTTGATTCTTTCGCAGCTTACCTAGCCTCGGTTGTCCAAGGTTCAACTGAAACGACCTTCTATGTACTGGCAGTTTATTTTGGTGCGGTTGGTATTCGCCATACCCGTCATGCTATCGCTTGTGGTCTTACTGCAGATCTAGCCGGGATTATTGCCGCAATTACTGTGGGTTACTGGTTCTTCGGCTAAATAAAACCATTAACAAAGTGCTACAAAGAAGCACCATCAATCAGTTCGTAAGGTAGTGCCAACACATCTACACCATCGACACAGCCTAGATGCACTCTGTAATGACCAGGTTTACGCAAGGTTTGATGGAAAGTGTAGATACCGCATTGCTTACAAAAATGATGTTTGGCGATATGGGTCGCGAACTCGTAAGTTGCCAAGGAATCATCCGATACCTGAATATCGATGTCGCTAGGGTCGACTACAAAGTTACCCATCATTGCGCCTTTCTTCTGGCAGATAGAGCAGTTACAACGCACACCTTCAACAATCTCTGGGGCATGAAAACTGAATCTAACATTGCCGCAATGACAACTGCCTTGATATACCGGCATAGCACTCACCTCCACTTGGTTTAAGCAAAGGCCCGATTGATACTAGCTCTCGTCTATTAAAAGGCTACCATCCGGTTCTGTCTGACCTATGCCGTTATAAATAACATCATGACTCATGGCATCAATATCAAAGGCTTGCAACGTTGCCGGAGCAGAAGTACCTGCATACCCGACCGCTTCAGCAGCAACCGTTTCACCAAAGACTAAAGATAAAACGGTAAAGCCAAAGGCCTGCTTTTCTGAGGTCGACAGTTGCGGCCAAGCGCTGTGATAAGCCTGCCAAATGGCTGGCGCCTGACTTAAGCCTTGCTGTGTACCCAACGAAAACTCCGCGAAGTGTCGAGCGATATAGCGCTCAACTGCGTGCATCGAGTCCTGATCCAGTAAGTTAGGTAAGTGCAACTCTGCTAAGCAGAATTTTAACGCCGCTTCATACGCGTCTAGGCAAGATCGGCGAAAAGCAAAATCATTTGCCTGCACAATCACACTGTCAGTGTTAGATAGTTGTTCGTATATAGGTAATGGATCTGCGTGAGCCATATTTAACATCCTTGTTGTTATGGTTGATCTTAGAGGTAACTATAGCCGCTTATATGGCAACCGCCAGATCACGGATATGGCCGTGGCCATCAATGGCTACTTGCACACATTCGGTTTCGGTCACTTTTCGTAGTTCGGTGCCATCGGGGCAACAGCCCCAAGCCTCTACGTGGATACGCAAAGAACTGCGGCCACTTTCAATTAATTGAGTGTAGAAGGACATAATAGTTCCCTCTAGCACTGGTGATAGAAATGCCATCTGCCCGACCGATACGGTAGAAACTCGGCCTTTAGATAATTTAGCCGCATAAATTTCGGCTGCCTGTACGATTTTGGCGGACACCCAACCACCATAAACATCGCCAAACATATTGGTGGCATCGCTTGAAGCCGGCAGAAGTAGGCTTAATTCACCTGCTGGCTGGTGGCTATTTTCCTCGACATGCTCCATGGGATTTCCCCTCCTTTACTGCCATCCCCACTCCTTAGGGTAATGATAGAAACTGTGAATTTTGTATTTATTAGTAAGCTTACTCTAATACAAAAGGCTAATACCCTGAATATGTACAACGTAAAAATTCTTTTCTAAGTGTCACACTTTTGTCATTTAAGAAAATTATAGTGTTCGCATCTTAACTCATATATCTAATTTTAAGACTCTTTGGAGCCTATACATGAAACCAATGAAAAAGCTGCTTGCTGCTGTTGCTATCTCTGCAACTTGTGTAGCTGCAAACGCATCTGACCTGCTAGACAAGAACCTACCAGTTTACTCTAAGGCTTCTGGTGTTTCTGGTAACCTTTCTTCTGTAGGTTCCGACACACTAGCTAACCTAATGACGCTTTGGGCTGAAGAGTTCAAACGTAACTACCCGAACGTTAACATTCAGATTCAAGCGGCTGGTTCTTCTACTGCGCCACCAGCGCTAACTGAAGGTACTTCTAACATCGGTCCTATGTCTCGTAAGATGAAGGACAAAGAGATCGCTGCATTCGAGAAGAAGTTTGGTTACAAGCCAACGCCTGTTGCTGTAGCAATCGATGCGCTAGCAGTATTCGTACACAAAGATAACCCAGTTGAAGGTCTATCTATCAGCCAGGTTGACGCTATCTTCTCTTCTACTCGTAAGTGTGGCGCTGCTGCAGACGCTAAAACTTGGGGTGATGTTGGTGTAGCAGGTTCCCTATCTGACAAGAGCATCCAGTTGTTCGGTCGTAACTCAGTATCTGGTACTTACGGCTACTTCAAGAAGAAAGCTCTATGTAAAGGCGACTTCAAAAACAACGTAAACGAGCAGCCAGGTTCTGCATCTGTAGTACAGTCTGTATCTACTTCTCTTAATGCACTAGGTTACTCTGGTATCGGTTACAAAACTGCATCTGTACGTGCACTACCTCTTACTAAGAAAGATGGCGGCGCATTCGTAGAAGCAACTCCAGAAAACGCGCTAAACGGCAAGTACCCACTAGCTCGTTCTCTATACGTATACGTAAACAAGAAGCCAGGTCAGCCTCTAGCTCCTCTAGAGAAAGAGTTCCTGAAAATGGTTATGTCTAAAGTAGGTCAGGAAGTAGTAGTTAAAGACGGCTACATCCCACTACCAGCGGCAGTTGTAGAGAAGCAGATGAAAGCGCTAGGCATGTAATATGTCTTGATCATCTGATCTTAGGAAAAAGGGGGCCATTTTGGCCCCCTTTTTTCGTTTATGACAGTCACTGTAATACAGATGTAACAAACTTTTCATATTGTATGCGCCGTCTTCTTAGTAAACTTCCGAGACCTATGTGCCATGAGTACAGAAAACACTGCAACGTCCGACCTGGATTTTAATACCGCGTCGGCCAAGCGACACAGAAACATACGTGCGTTGAAGGATAAACTTGCTTCAGGTGGTATCGCATTTGGTGGTATCAGCGTTATTGTTGCAATCCTTCTGATCTTCTTTTATCTACTTTATGAAGTAGCACCGCTGTTCGAATCTGCCAGCATTGAACCTTGGCAGAAAAATGGACAGGAAATTGCCCCTTACACTGTTCCCGGTGACGGCAAGACACTTTATCTGACAATGGAAGAACAAACAGAGATCGCTCTGCGTGTTACCGACCTAGGTCAGCTGGTGTTCTTTAACAGCCGCAACGGTGACGTAATCAAAACAGAAACTGCCAATATTCCAGAAGGTGCAACTGTAA
Source organism: Neptuniibacter sp. QD37_11 (assembly GCF_047778105.1). NCBI lineage: Bacteria > Pseudomonadati > Pseudomonadota > Gammaproteobacteria > Oceanospirillales > Oceanospirillaceae > Neptuniibacter > Neptuniibacter sp. QD37_11. The sequence continues at coordinate 3,488,497 of NZ_CP180552.1, forward strand.
GCAGCTTTGCTCTAGCTTCTGAATATAGCGGTATTTTCGCTTTGGGTTACAGCAACGGTCAGGCGCAGGTCTTCAAACACAAATACCGTTCTACTTACCCTGATGGCGTACGTGTTATCACGCCAGAAGTGGAATACCCACTGGGTTCTGAACTGATTCAGGTAAGCGATTCACCACTTGAGCTACTTGCAATCAATGGTGAAGAGGAAGAATGGACACTTATCGGTGGTCAGGCAGCAAACATCGCTGCGACTGAAGTTTCCCTTACCGAGAACCTGATTACTGAGGAAGTAGAAGCGGACACTAACCGCATTACGCTTCCTAATATGAATATCCCAGCGGAGAAACTACTGCTGATGCCAGATCGTCGTTGGATGATGATCTCTGGTGAAGGCGGCAAGTTGGGCATCGTTGATATGCAAGCAGACGGTGGCCCTAAAGTTACTCAGCTAATCGAGACGACCAAAAACAAGATCACCTCTTTTGAGCTACTGATCGGTGGTAACTCCCTACTTATCTCTGATGATAAAGGTGTGACTTCACAGTGGTTCTTGGTTCGTAACGAAAAAGGCGAATGGCTAATGCGCCAGATTCGCAGCTTCGAAAACGGCACTTCACCTATCAGCAGCATCTCTATTGAGCACCGCCGCAAAGGTTTTGTAACGGTTTCGGACCAAGGCGTTATCGATTTCTACAGCACAACAGCATCACGTAATTCACTTACTGCTGCCGTTGCTCAAGGCAATGTAGATATGATCGCTCTATCACCTCGTTCTAACGCATTGTTGGTTGAACAGGATGGTAAGTTAGCGCTTTGGGCGGTTCACAACGAACACCCAGAGATCTCTTGGAGCGCACTGTGGGAGAAAGTTTGGTACGAAGGTTACCAAGAGCCAGAGTACACATGGCAGTCTTCCGCTTCTACCAACGACTTCGAGCCTAAATACAGCTTGATGCCACTAGCATTCGGTACGTTAAAAGCAGCGTTCTACGCAATGCTTCTAGGTACGCCGCTGGCGATCTGTGGTGCGATCTACACAGCTTACTTCATGGTGCCGTCAATGCGCCGTAAGGTAAAACCTTTCATCGAATTGATGGAAGCTCTACCGACGGTAATTTTGGGCTTCCTAGCAGGTCTGTGGTTAGCGCCATTTATGGAGGTAAACCTAGCGGGGATATTTGTAACCCTACTGGTCGTACCTGCGGCTATTATCGCGTTCGCTTATGCATGGGCATGTGCACCTAAAACACTACGCTACTTAGTGCCAGATGGCTGGGACGCAGCGCTACTGATCCCTGTTGTAATCATCGCAACAATGTTCAGCTTCTGGGTCGCTCCAGGATTAGAGCAAGCGTTGTTCGGTACTGAGATGCGTTACTGGGTAACTCAAGAGCTAGGCATTCCTTACGACCAGCGTAACGCGCTAGTAGTAGGTATCGCGATGGGCTTTGCGGTTATCCCAACGATCTTCTCTATCACTGAAGATGCGATCTTCGCCGTACCAAAACACCTGTCTTACGGTTCCTTAGCACTGGGGGCTACACCATGGCAAACACTGGTACGCGTAGTAATGCCAACAGCGAGTCCAGGTATTTTCTCTGCAGTGATGATCGGTATGGGCCGTGCTGTAGGTGAAACTATGATCGTACTGATGGCAACTGGTAACACGCCAATCATGGACGTGAATATCTTTGAGGGTATGCGAACTCTGGCTGCAAACATTGCAGTAGAGATGCCGGAATCTGAAGTTGGTAGTACCCACTTCCGTATTCTATTCCTAGCAGCGTTCGTACTGTTCTTGTTCACTTTCTTCGTAAACACCGTGGCGGAAGTTGTACGTCAGCGTTTACGTAAGAAGTACGGCTCTCTGTAATTTGTGCCTGATTGAGGAAATATAGTAATGCGACAGTCTTTTACTGAATGGTCAAAATCCGGCGCACCTTGGGTATGGCTTAATGCCGGTGCCGTAGCGATCTGTTTGATCATGGTTGTAGGTCTACTGACTCTTATCGCAATTCGCGGTTTGGGTCACTTCTGGCCTGCAGATGTTATCCAAGCGACTTATGTTGATAAGGGAAACAGCGTTACCCTGATCGGTGAAAAAGTCCAAACTGAAGATGTGCCTGCAGCTCAACTACGCGATAGTGGCGTAGCGGTACCGGAAGGTGTTGAGAGCATGAAGCGCAACCTGATGAAAGTAGGTAACCGTGACCACGGTGGTACTGACTTCATCTGGGTTCTGGAAGACTTCATTAAAGATCCTTCTAAACCAGAAATGCTATTCACTGCTGAGCGTCGTGAATGGGGTAACTTCTACGGTTACCTACGTGGCATCAAAGAAGATGGTAAACTGGTTTCTAGCTACGAAGGCTACGAAAAAACTGACGAGTACCTAGCTCTTTGGGCAGTACTTGAAAGTCGTATCGAACGAGCACTAGATATCCACAGTGATATCGAAGATATCGAGAAAGACCGTATTGGCTCGATCAACTACAAGTTGGAGCGTCTGCGTCTGCAAGAGCGTTCTCTACAGCTGAAAAATGTAACTGACCCAGCTCAGTACAAAGAGATTGAAGAGAAGCGTGCTGCACTAGATGCAGAGTACGAAGGTCTACAAGGAGATTTACTCGCTCTTTACGAGAAATTTAACCGTGACACTGTGGTTGCTGAGATCGCAAACGGCAAAATCGTAGAGTTCAAAGTTGCACACGTTGTGCGTGCTTTCCTACCAAACGATATGGGCCTAGGCGGCAAGATCCTTCACTACTTCTCTAAGATCTGGGAATTCGTAAGTACAGATCCACGTGAAGCGAACACTGAAGGCGGTATCTTCCCAGCAATCTTCGGTACAGTACTGATGGTTATCATCATGTCTGTGATCGTAACGCCATTCGGTGTTGTTGCTGCGGTTTACCTACGTGAATACGCGAAACAAGGTTTTGTAACGCGCGTTATCCGTATCGCTGTAAACAACTTGGCGGGTGTACCGTCGATCGTATACGGTGTATTCGGTCTAGGTTTCTTCGTTTACTTCTTGGGTGGTCACATAGATGACGCGTTCTTCCCAGAAGCGAAACCAGCACCAACCTTTGGTACGCCAGGTCTAATGTGGGCTTCTATCACACTTGCACTGCTAACAGTTCCAGTTGTGATTGTAGCGACAGAAGAAGGCCTAACACGTATCCCCCGTGCGGTTCGTGAAGGTTCTTTGGCACTAGGTGCGACGAAGTTCGAAACCCTAATGAAAATTGTAATCCCAATGGCTAGCCCAGCGATTATGACCGGTGTAATCCTAGCGATTGCCCGAGCAGCAGGTGAAGTAGCACCGCTGATGCTGGTAGGTGTAGTTAAGCTAGCACCAAGTCTGCCATTGGATATGAACTACCCGTTCCTACACTTGGATCAGAAATTTATGCACTTGGGCTTCCACATCTACGATGTTGGTTTCCAAAGCCCGAACGTTGAAGCGGCACGTCCGCTGGTATACGCAACAGCGTTTTTGTTGGTGGCAGTAATCGCGGCACTTAACTTGTCTGCAATCGCGATTCGTAACCACCTACGTGAAAAATACAAAGCGCTTGAAATGTAATAGAATTTTTAAAGGTTGCTACAATGACTAGCGAAGCTAAAACACACGCAATTGATATCTCTACAATGCAACGAGATAACCGTATTTTGAACCTTGAAGAAGAAACAATGGCTCTTGAGGTTAAAGACCTTAAATTGAGCTACGGCGATAACGAAGCGCTTCACGGTATCGATATGCACATCCCTAAGAACCGCGTTACTGCGTTTATCGGTCCTTCTGGTTGTGGTAAATCAACACTTCTACGCTGCTTCAACCGTATGAACGATCTAGTAGATGATTGCAGCATCACAGGTGAGATCCTGCTGGATGATAACAACATCTACGACCGCAGCGTTGATATCGCAGAACTACGTCGTCGCGTGGGTATGGTATTCCAGAAGCCAAACCCATTCCCGAAATCTATCTACGAAAACGTTGCTTACGGCCTGCGTATTCAGGGTGTAACTAAAAAGCGCGTTATCGATGAAACAGTTGAGTGGGCACTAAAATCTGCTGCGCTTTGGGACGAAGTTAAAGACCGTCTACACGAGAGTGCTCTAGGCATGTCCGGTGGTCAGCAGCAGCGTTTGGTTATCGCACGTACGATTGCGGTAAAACCAGAAGTTCTGCTGTTGGACGAACCAGCATCTGCACTTGATCCAATCTCTACATTGAAGATTGAAGAACTGATCCACGAACTGAAGAAAGACTTCACGATCGTGATCGTAACCCACAACATGCAACAGGCTGCGCGTGTATCTGATTACACTGCCTTTATGTATATGGGTGATCTTATCGAGTTTGGTGTAACAGATACGTTGTTCACTAACCCGGCTAAGAAACAAACTGAAGACTACATTACTGGCCGTTACGGTTAATTGGGGAAGGAATTAGATCATGGAACTAAATACAGAAAACTATTCCACGCATATTTCGGCTCAGTTTAACGAAGAGCTAGAGCAAATCCGTACCCAACTGCTAACTATGGGCGGCATTGTTGAGCGTCAGGTACACGACTGTATCGATGCGCTACTCAACAGCGATGCAGACCTGGCGGAACAGTCTCGCAAGGTCGATAAGCAGACTAACGATATGGAAGTGATGATCGATGAGCAATGCACAAAGATCATCGCACGTCGTCAGCCAGCGGCAAGTGACCTTCGTTTGATCATCGCTGTATCTAAAGCGGTATCTGACCTTGAAGGCATGGGCGATGAAGCAGCACGCATCTGCCGTCACGCGATTGAATTGGTAGACGAAGGCGAATCTCCACGTGGTTATCAGGAAGTTCGTCACATCGGTAACCTTGTACGCGAAATGGTAAAAGACGTATTAACTGCGTTTGCTCGTAACGATACTGAACTTGCTTACCGCGTAGCGAAAATGGACAAATCTGTAGACCAGGAATACCGCTCTGCGATGCGTTCTCTAGCAACGTTCATGATGGAAGATCCACGTTCTATCTCTAGTGTGATGAACGTAATCTGGGTTCTACGTAGCCTTGAGCGTATCTCTGAACATGCACGTGCAATGGCTGCTCACCTGATCTACCTCGTGAGCGGTACTGATGTTCGTCACGGTAGCCTTAAGCAGATTAAAAAAGCCGTTAAACCAGGCGACGAAGATTAATCTAAGCTCCTGTTTAATAAGCTTTATCACTATAAAAAGCAGCCTAATTAGGCTGCTTTTTTTGTATTTATCGCCAAAGTTATTCGAATATTGGTCGATACTTATATGACTCATCTATCAACTAGGGCTCCCATGCTGCAATACACTGTATACGCCGACCTCAACTGCCCCTTCTGCTATGCCTTGCATGAGCAGTTGCATCAGTTTGGTCTTTTGCAGCAAGTAGATTGGCGCTTAGTTGAGCACGCGCCTGATATCGCGATTTTTAATAAAACAGCTGAAAGTCAGGCCGAACTCGCCAGTGAAGTATTCGTTGTTCGAAGCCGTGTCCCTAATATCGAAGTCGCGCTGCCTAAAGCACGAAGCGATAGTCACTTTGCCAGCCTTTGTGTAATCGAAGCGGCTGAGCATGATGTTGAAAAGTCGATCCATCTTCGTCGCCTACTCTACCGTGCTCTTTGGGTCGAAGGTAAAGATATAGCGGATGTTTCGGTTATCTACGACTGCTTGATTGAAGCTGGCTTACCGACCGAGCTGGATATCGAAGAGCCACAAGAAAACAAACTGATCGAATGGCAAACCGCGTGGGAGCAAGGTGATTTTAACCTGCGCATTCCGGTGATCTGTGCTGATGATGGTCGTATCTCGCTAGGGTTGCCTAGCCCTGAAGATCTTAAAGCCTTCTTTAAAGGTAAAGAGATCGAATCCCAAGAGCAGCTACGAGAGAGCTGCCCACGGACAGAGCAACAAACTATCGCCATATACTGTGACCACAGTATCGAGATCGTTTGGCCGGTAATCGCTATCTTGCGTAACGATTACAACATCTTACTACCGGCTAACCTGACAGAGCTAAAAAACTTACTGCAGGAAGATGCACCAGATCTGCTACTACTCGGCACGGAGAATCAGTGGTCTGATATGTTTGCTCTGTGTGAAGAGGTGAACAAAAACAAAGATGAGTTTCCGCTGCCGATTGCGTTCCTTAGCCAACAGGTCGAGGATCAGCTAGAGCTGGATGCTTATCAAGCAGGAGCTGCAGATTTCCTCGCGCTCAACCGCGCACCTGCCGTTATTCAGTCGCGCATTAAGATTCTGATGCAGCTAAAACAGTCTCAGGATCAACTGGCACGCTCGGCTCGTGTTGATGGTCTAACTCAGGTGAATAACCGCCGTGAGTTTGAACGCAATATTGAAACGGAATGGCGACGTGCACAGCGCTCTAAGCGCAACCTTTCTCTTATCATGATCGACATCGACCATTTCAAACCATTTAATGATGGTTATGGTCATCTGGCCGGCGATGGCTGCTTACGCACCATCGCACAAACCATTAAAGCTTCCATTCAACGAGCACAAGATATGGTCTGTCGTTATGGTGGAGAAGAGTTTGCCGTGATTCTGCCAGAGACAGATATTGAAGGCGCACAGCTAATTGCTGAGAGAATTCGCTCAGCCGTTGCCGAGCTGAAGATCGAACATAAGTTTTCCAGCACTGGCAATACCGCCACTGTCAGTGCAGGCGTAGCCTCAATTAATCCTTCAAATGGAGGCTCGCCGCATGAGCTGATCGAGCTGGCCGACCAAGCACTCTATCAATCCAAAGAGAATGGCCGTAACAGAGTCACTCTCAGTTAGAAGTACTCTAAGCCAGATTACTCTAGGCCAGACATTGGAATAAAACCCGGTAGCGCTTTAATTCGCTCTATCCACTTAACGATCTGTGGATAATCTTCCAACTTAATTCCACCTTCCCAAGCTAAACCCACATAAGGCATCACCGCACAATCGGCAATCGTCGGACGACCTAGTGCTAACCAGTCGTTATTAGAAAGATGGGATTCTAGAAGACCAAGAATTCTGTCAGCCACCACCAGCGTCGCGTCTTTATTCAGTTCATAACCAAATTTATCAACGAGTCGAGCTGCACCCGGACCATTTTGTATTTCATTTGCCGAAGTCGATAACCATTGCTGAATCTCAGCTTGCTCCTCTGGGGAGTTGCCATACCACTCTGGTGTTGCGTACTTCTGCGCTAGATACACCAAGATTGCATGGGAATCGCGTAGTACCGTGTCACCATCCTCCAGCACCGGTACCTCACCCCACGGATTCAGATCGATTACCGGTGACTGCTTATGCATGCCCGCCAAGAAATCCACGGGAACAAGTTCTAGCGGGATATTGGTTAGCGATGCAAACAATCTTGCTTTGTAACAGTTACCTGAAGGTTCCAAATCATACAGTTTCATTCTTATGCTCCTTAAATTTAATCCCGCGCCCACTCAGTTTCTGTGAACCTAGGGGTAATATGCTTGGAACAATTCCAGTCAAACGCTTCCAGTTTAATATGAATAAACGATTCCGCTTTGGCCGAACTTTCCATCTGATCTGCATAGAGTTTTAAATGTTCTTCAACCGAGAGTAGCTTGACCCGGCCTAAGATTTTTAAGCGCCGACGATGGGGATAATCCATTAAAAATAGCGCTACTTTATCGTTCTTGGAGAAATGGCCTAGGCTCTGATACTGACCATTCCCGCTAAGATTTCCAAAAGCTAAGGTTTCTTCATCCAACACCTTTAGAAAGCCAACCTCACCACCGCGGTGTTGAATATAAGGCCAGCTATCTTCGCCCACTGACGCCATATAAAAACTGTCCCGCGCTTGGATAAAATCGGCTTCACGCTCGGTGAAACGATCAAAATCAGGCATTCGTTGGCGTACCACAGCAGACTTCTCATAACTGCCGAAACGCTGCTGCATCGCCAATACAGACTCGGTAAAGGTTATGTCGCTAAAACGATGGGCCATGAGAACACCTTGCTTAAACATTGATCATGTCATTCATTATGTGAAAAACAGATAACGCAATAAATAGAGCAAACTAGATTTCAATAATGCACTTTATGCATTAATCTGCAGAAATGAATAAACTCAAAGCAATGGCGGTTTTTGTCAAAATCGTCGACTGCGGCAGTCTAAGTGCAGCAGCAGAAAAGTTATCCATGTCACAATCCTCGGTGGTCCGAACGCTGGCGGCACTAGAGAAAGAGCTCGGTGCTCAGTTGCTCTATCGCACCACCCGTAGTCTCAGCCTAACCGAGGAAGGCGATGACTACTGTCAGCGCTGCCGACAGATATTGCTGGAGGTAGAAGATGCAGAAAATGCCCTCAGCCAGCAGCAAACGATCCCTAAAGGGGTGATTCGGATCACTGCGCCACAAACCTTTGGCCGCCTGCATCTAAGCCCTGTGATTAATGAGTTTTTAGATACCTACCCAGAAATGGAGGTGGAACTACTGCTGTTGGATCGTGTGGTCGATTTGATCGAGGAAGGGATGGATATCGCCCTGCGTATCGGCCCCCTTCCCGACTCTACCTTGATCGCGAAACAGGTCGGCGAGGTAAAATATAAAGTCTGTGCAAGCCCAGCCCATATTGCAGAACACGGAGTGCCGAATCACCCAGATGAATTAGAGCAGCTCGACTGTATTCACCTCACCGCGCTTAGATCTCACGCCACTTGGGGGTTTACTGAGGGTAACCAGCAATACAGAATCAATGTGCAGGGCAGCTTTAAAACTAACCATGTAGAAACAGCCGTGGATGCGTGTCGAGAGGGTCGCGGTTTCGGTCAGTTTTTAAGTTATCAGGTGAATCCGCATATCAGAACAGGGCAATTGACCCCGGTTCTCGAACAGTTTGAAAGTCCATCGATTCCGGTCAATCTGGTCTATCCACACTCGCGCCGCCTCTCATCTAGAAGCCGCGCCTTTATTGAGTGGGCTAGACCACGATTGCAGCAACGCTTAGAGAACGATTAGGAATCTGCAGGCCAGTATTGAGCAAGGGGTGGGAAGCGCTCGATTAAGCCTGTACGTCCCATAGTTTCCATCAACGCCATATTACGTTCAGGAATCTCATCTGGGTTTTTATAGTGCACCAGCACACGGCTCATCTGACCTTCACGAATAATGTGAATGGTTGGGAACGGCGCACGGTTGGTCCAATTAGTAATATCATCCGCTTCAACCCCAGAGAAACAGTAATCAGGGTGGAAGCTCGCTAGTTGGAATACACCGGCAAGGCCCGCACGCTCAAGCATAGTTTGGCAAAGATCTAGCAGATCCAGAAACGACTCAAAATCCACCGCCGTCTCGGTAAACGCAACTAAGGTTGTGGATAACTCTTCTTCGGGCGAGTCCTGAATTTTCGCAAGCTCAGCTAGGAAATCCTGCGCTGCATCGGTCATCACACTGGCATGAGATACCGCGTAATGGATGCTCTGATTGCGCACTTCAGGTGCCGCAAAGGGACATAGATTTAGGCCAACCACAATCGCCTCAACCCATTGTTGAGTTAACTGTTCAGCCTGCGTTGCTGGAAAAGAGAATTTATCAGTCGTCATAGGGAATCATTTTACCTCAGCTTCCCCGTCAATGCTCTAATTTGGTGCCTATGATGCTGACCGCCCTTTCTGCTAAAATAGCGCCACTCATCATTAGGAAGCTAAGTACCCCAGTGCCTATCAAGTCTGCTCTTACCACACAAAGTTTTGATACCCGTTGGTTGAAACTACGTCGACCACTCAAGACTGCTGTGCCTCGCGAATGGCAAAGCTGGTTGCTCGATAGCGGCTCCCTAACCCAGCGCTTGGTAAAACGAAGTCAGGGAAATTTCCGTGTTGAGGTGGTAAGCCAAGGTTGGATGCGTCCAACCCGCTCCGAGGCCAATGCCTTAGGCATAGATCAGCGCCAATGCGCTCTAGTTCGCGAAGTTCAGTTGATCGGTAACGATGTACCTTGGGTATTTGCCCGTTCGATTATCCCAGCACAAACCCTAACCGGCCGCGAACGGCAACTACGCATGTTAGGTAACCGCTCTTTGGGGAGTCTGCTATTTACCGATCCAACCATGCGCCGCGATCCTATCGAGATCAGTCGTCTGCAACTGCAAGATAAAACCGAGATCTGGGCACGCCGTTCGGTGTTTTTCCTGTCCAATAAACCCTTACTGGTTTCTGAAGCATTTTTGCCTGAGCTATTAGGCAAGTGATAATGCGGGAAATAGCCAGATGCGTTTACTTAGTTTACTGATAAAACAGCCTTTATATTTACTCGTTTTATTCTTAATCTTTAGCGCAAAGAGCATCGCTGCCGACCCGAATTCACCCTTCGATGAACGTGACTTTGATGAAAGAAGCTACCCCCATGAAGGTGACTACTTCTCTACGATCGCTTCAGGCCATCTAGAAGCGATCCGAAAATCACCCGGTACGGTTAGCGTCATCACCGCTGCAGAAATAGAAGCTATGGGTGCAACGCATCTCGATGAGGTATTGGAAACGGTTGCAGGATTACATGTCCAGCGTTCAGATCTAAGCAGATTGGACCCGGTCTACAGTATTCGCGGGATTCAAAATGGCTTTTCCACTCAAGTGTTAGTTCTCTTTAATGGAATAGAGTTTAAAAACCCATTCAGTGGCGGCCTCCCTACAACATTTCGATTACCCCTCAACGCAATTGAACGCATTGAAGTGATCAAAGGCGCTAGCTCTGCGTTATATGGTGCAAATGCTTACTCAGGCGTAATCAATATCATGCCTAAACGCTCGCAAAATTTGGCCGAACCTATGTTTCAAGCCAGAGTAGGTAGCTTTGGCAGCCGTGATTTCACGGTACAGCACAGCGACTTTGATGGATTTGGCAAAGGCTATTTCTTTTCACTCGAACATCAACAGAGCGACGGTGATGATTCCAGAATTATTACTCAGGACTTCCAATCGCTTAATGACATATGGTTCAGTTCAAACGCATCATTAGCGCCCGGCCAGCTTAATAGAAATTACTCAGTCACCAATGCGATGTTAAATATCGATAGGGGTGACTGGAGCTGGAATAACTGGTTTTGGCATAACCATAAGGCAGGTAACGGCCAAGGCGGTGCTCGTGCCCTAGACAGCTCGGGTTATGAAGACACATACTCCTTCATGTCGCATCTGCAATACCGAGGCATTATCAACCCTCAATATTCCGTTGAGAACAACTATTCCTACCACTATCAAGAAGGTGAAAGCACCTTAACCCTGTTTCCAGCCAACAGTATTATTCCGATAGGCAGCGATGGAAACCCATATACTCCGGGAGGCAACTTAGTCCGTTTTACGGATGGAGTCATAGGCATTCCTTCCGCCAAAATGCATAAATCCTACGCTGATCTCGTTTTAAACTATGTTGGTTCACCCGACCATATTTGGCGCTTTCAGGTCGGGGGGCAGTTTAGTAATTTCCGCAGTGAAGAAAGAAAAAACTTTGGCCCAGGTGTCTTAGACGGCACCGAAACGGTTGTTGATGGCAACTTAACCGACGTGAGCGATCAGCCTTATGTATATTCAGAGGATAGTGAACGTCATAATGTGTTTTTAGCGATTCAAGACCAGTGGACGCTAAATGAAAAATGGACCCTCACCATCGGTGGGCGTTTAGATCATTACTCCGATTTTGGCCGAGTATTTAATCCAAGAATGGGCTTGGTTTGGGAGCCGAATCAAAAATTTACTGGAAAATTGCTCTACGGCAGGGCCTTCCGAGCGCCATCATTCAGCGAACTCTATTTAAAGAACAACCCCGGTGGACTAGGCTCGCCATCGCTTAAACCCGAAAAAATAGAAACACTGGAACTGGTTGCTGACATCAAACCCAAAGCAACGCTGCATCTACAAAACACACTCTTTTACTACCAAGCCGATGATTTGATTACCAACCAACTTAACGGTGCTGTATATCAATTCCAGAACTCAATGGAACAGAAAGGTTACGGCGTAGAGATCGAGGGAACCTGGGATATCAGTCATGCGTTAACACTGAAAACCCAATACAACTACCTAAGCACCAAAAACTCGATTACGGGTGGCAATGTTGCCGATATTCCAAACCACACCGGCTATCTAGCCGTAGATTACCGTCTCCCCAATCATTGGAAGCTACACCTGAATAACCATTGGATTGGCTCGAGTAACAGAGCTCCCAATGACACGCGGAAAAAACACAGCGGTTATTCATGGGCAAACCTGAAACTCTCTAAAGAGCACAAACTAGCTGGGCTCAGCACAGCTCTGATCATCAAAAACGTACTGGATAAGGATGCCACCACACCTGCGTCTGCAATCATCCCTAACGATTACCCTATTGAGGGTCGCAGCATCTTGGGAGAACTTACCTATCAGTTCTAGGTAAGTATTACGCTGGCTAAACACAATTAAGGTTTGGAATTGGTGTAATACGCTTTGCTATTACACCCTACTTGCTATCTTCAATGAGACCTTCTTCGTAAAGAAGTAGAAGGGAAGGCCTAAGATAAGCATCCAAAGGTAACCGATCTTTGTAACCAAAATCATTAAGAAGGCAATCATAAACAAAATGATTCCTAAGTAATCTATGGCTCCAAGTGAACAATTCTTAATTGATGAGCCAAATTTCGGGATAAAGACGAACAAAGTTATGAGGAAAACAATACCGTATGTGATTGCAGTCTCTTTCCAGCCTTCATGTATAGACCTTATACATAAGGTCATTGAGCAAACTAAAAAAACTACATGAGTATGGGCAAGCTGTTGCTTCTTGCTTTGGGCTGCGTTGTGATTTCCTTCAATCTCATCACCAGAAATATATGCAGATTCCCCACAAGATAGACATGCGTCAGAGCCAGCTTTATTGGCAGTGGAGCACTTCTTACATTTCCAGTCATAGTTGATCATCTATATCCCTTTAAAAGTCATCTATCGACACTTTGCAGACATTACTTAGTCTGTATGATTCCTTTTACTATGTGCTCAGGAGTGTCATTGAAATAAATTCCAATTTTCCCCTTATCCCCATGAACAAAATAATCACGACCTTCCTTCTCGAACCATTGAACACGGCTAAGAACCTGCTTAGCACCATGTGTCGTATTATCGTAGAGCTCACGGCTTATGGGGTAACAAAGGGACGAGAGTGTATTCAAAAATCGCTCTTTCTTCTCTCCGGTAACTGAAATGAAACCTATAACTCCATGGGAAGGTTCAAGTTTTTTATCAAACAAGGTTAGAGCGGTCTCAGTCCCATGTAATGATTTGGCCTTTTGCATATAAGGCTCTATAAGGCCAATACACTGACTATAAACAGGGGCATGAGTGACCTCAGAATCAGAACAACCGGTCAAACCAATGATAGTAAGAACGAAAACTAAATATGTGCGGTGTTTTTTCATACATTCCCTGTTGTGAATACTCATGTGTAAGATAATACCTGAAAGCTTATACATGTAAATCAGAGGCCCTGTCTGCTAATGGCACAAAACAGAAGCCACTACATCCCCACGCCTTTCCTCTAGGCGCAGCCGTCCTCTAGCAGCGTAGCTGCGCCCTAAAAGCGAAGCGATCTCTAGCCGCGCAGCGGCATCCTTGCCACTAGCATCTGTTTAAAGCAATAACATACGCAATCCTGTAATCAGCAGCACCACAGCAAACACTTTCTTCAGCTTGCCTGCATCCAACTTCGATGCGATGGATACGCCAATCGGGGCGAACAGTACGGTAAGTGGCACAATGCAGAAGAAACCGATCAAGTTAACTAAGCCAAATGTACCCGCTGGGGCATCGGCTGGTGTGTTACCCAGCAGCAACATAGTTACGGCACCTGGCAAGGAGATGATTAGACCGATAGCAGCAGCCGTACCTACCGCTTTATGCGCAGGGTAGTTGTATAGGGTCAGCAGCGGCACCGAGATTGTGCCGCCGCCGATACCGACCATTGAGCTGAAAAAGCCAATGGATGTGCCCATAGCCGTTTGCCCTGCTTTACCCGGTAACTGTTGGAACAACGCGGATTTACCGCTTCTAAATAACATGTTCAGCGCAGATAGCGTCGCGATCACGCCAAATAGCGCAGTGAGCCAAGTGCCATCGACCCGCGTTACCAGCCAACTGCCAATCAGTACACCGACAAAGATAAAAGCTGCCCAACGTTTTAGCAGATCAAAGTCGACATTGCCTTTGTTGTGATGGGAGCGAATCGAGCTGATAGAGGTAGGAACAATCGTCGCCAACGAGGTTGCAGTCGCCACAACCATGGCTGATTCTGGAGATACGCCAAAACTCTGAAAGAGGAAAAACAGCACCGGTACGATTACGATGCCGCCACCGACACCGAGTAAACCCGCTAAGATGCCAGCGAAAGCACCGGTTGCCAGTAGCGCTAAAAAGGTTGGGATATTGTTGATAAAGAATTCAGTGATATTCATTGAGGGAAGGTTCTATACAGTGGCTCTACCCTGAGGTTTTAGCCATAAAGCGATGGGGCCATCAGGCCCCAGTTTTTTAAAAGAGTGTCGAGCTGTTTTGGTGAAACAGTCTTAAGCTGCCAGCTCTTTTCTAACCAGTTCTGCACCCGCGCGCAGGGCATTCAGTTTGCCGCGTGCGATCTCGCGTGACAGAGGTGCCATGCCGCAGTTGGTACAAGGGTAGAGTTTGTCGGCATCGACATACTTGAGCGCACCACGCAGTGTTTCGGCGACTTCTTCAGGCGTCTCGATGGTCTCAGTCGCAACATCAATCGCACCCACCATCACTTTCTTACCCCGAATCAGTTCCAGTACTTCAAGCGGTACACGACCGTTGTGGCACTCCAAAGAGATGATGTCGATATTGGATTTCTGTAGAGACGGGAACGTCTCTTCGTATTGACGCCATTCCGAGCCCAGCGTTTTTTTCCAATCGGTGTTGGCTTTAATGCCGTAGCCGTAGCAAATATGCACGGCTGTTTCGCATTTAAGCCCTTCGATAGCGCGCTCTAGGCAAGCGATGCCCCATTCATTTACTTCTTCAAAGAAGACGTTAAATGCCGGCTCATCAAACTGGATAATATCCACACCAGCCGCTTCTAGCTCTTTCGCTTCTTCGTTGAGCGCTTTGGCAAACTCCCAAGCTAGATCTTTACGGCTCTTGTAGTGATCATCGTACAGGGTATCAACCATGGTCATTGGCCCTGGTAGCGCCCATTTAATCGGCTGATCAGTTTGCTGGCGCAGAAACTTAGCGTCTTCAACAAACACAGGTTTTTGACGGCTCACTGAGCCAACGACAGTCGGTACGCTGGCGTCATAACGATTACGAATACGAACGGTTTTGCGCTTTTCAAAATCAACACCGCTCAGGTTCTCAATAAACGTAGTTACAAAGTGCTGACGTGTTTGCTCGCCATCACTGACTATATCAATGCCTGCATTTTCTTGCTCTTGCAGGGTCACACGCAGTGCATCCTGTTTGCCGAACACAAGTTCTTCACCTTCTAGTTTCCAAGGTGACCAAAGTTTCTCCGGTTCTGCTAGCCAAGAGGGTTTGGGTAAACTGCCAGCAGTTGAAGTAGGTAGTAAGTTTTTCATAATTTATACAGCTCTATATCTTGGCTTACGCGTAGTTAGCAGACCATTTTTCAAGAAGATCCCCATAGGGCTTAATAAAGTGCTCTTCCGCCCATCTGCCCTGCTCTACCGCTAAACGGCTGCGCTCTTCTCGGTCATACACAACCTGCGTTAGTGAGTAATCTTGGTGCTTCAAACTTGGTTTAAACACCTCGCCAGCAAAAGCATTGGCGTTATAAATCTCTGGGCGATAGATCTTTTGGAACGTCTCCATCGTGCTAAGAGTGCTGATCAACTCAAGGTTGGTGTAATCGTTGAGTAGATCCCCATAGAAATAGAACGCGTAAGGCGCCACGCTGTTTGGCGGCATGAAGTAACGCACTTCCATGCCCATCTTTTTGAAGTACTGTTCGGTCAATGACGGTTCATTTGGCTCGTATTCCGTACCTAGAACCGGGTGGGTATTTGCCGTTTTATAATACGTTTTGTTATCCGACACACTCAGGCAGATCACCGGCAGCTTGTTGAAGTTCTGTTTGTAAGCCTCTGAGTTCACAAAGTCTTTAAACATGTTGCCATGCAGCTCGCCGTAGTTATCCGGCACGCTGAATTGCTCTGCATCTTTGTTATGGTTCAACAGCAGCACGCTGAAATCATAATCACGCACGTAAGAGGAGAAGTTGTTGCCAACGATGCCCTCAATACGGCGCTCAGTTTTGTGATCCAGAATGTACGTTTTTAGGATCTCAATGGTTGGGAAGTTATCGCCATTGCCTTGCACATCAATATCAACATGGATGATCTCAAGCTCTACCGAGTAACGATCATTGTTTGGGTTATCCCAAGTCGCCAGCGTATTAAAGCTGTTATCAATCATCTTGATCGCACGGCTCAAATTCTCTTTACGCTGTTCGCCACGCGCTAAGTTGGCAAAGTTAGTTGTTAGGCGAGTATTGCCTGATGGCTCATAGTTTTCGTCGAAACTAATGCGCTCAATGCTGTATTCGAAACCGTTGCTCATAATCTGTATTCCGTAGAAATTAAGTCTGACTTTTCATCGCTCTCTGGACTGTTCACCTGCCTTAAATAACCATGGGCCGATATTAGGAGCAGTCGTACTTAAGAAGCTAAGTGCACTTTTTACAGGGACAGCTTTATGAAAAAAATTGATTAAAATTTATGGTTTGATGACCTTTGCTCATAAATTGATTCAGGCAACGTTTGGAATAGGCACTACGAGGTATTTTTTTGCTGGATGAGCGCCCAATTTACATAGGCTGCGTCGTCATCGGTGATGCTCAGGATCTGGTGCTCGGCAAGCGCAGCGAATAGACAATGTATGAGGGAAACTAATTGATCAGTGAAAATTAACCATTTCTACTCATGCAATAAGCTCTTTAAGCTGCTTGGCAATCAGTCACGAAAACAGAATTTTTAGGTTTGTTTATGAGTAACCTTGCCACAACCTACCCAGTCGCTTCTTACCCTTGTCAGGTTGTTAAGTTAATCCCTTTGAGTAATGGCTCTTTTGATACAGATACATTTGATATTGAGCTGCAATCTCCAGCAGGTACAGAGCTTAACTATCATGCAGGACAGTATCTGCAGTTCGATTTAGATGTTAATGGCGATGGTCAGCTACAAACGCTCTCCTACACCATTGCCAGCAGCCCTGATACAGCAAACCCTCGCCGCCTACAACTGTTTATCCAAAACGGTAGTGAGTTTGCTGATAAGGTTTTGCAATGCCTATCTCAACATTTAGAAAACCAAACGCCCCTGAATGTAACGCTGGCCATGGGGAAAGCCTTTTTACAGACTGATCTTGCTCTGCCTCACCTACTGATCGCTGCGGGCTCTGGCATATCCAAAATTAAAAGCATCACCGAAGAGATCTTAAGGCGCAAACCCGATACCGAGGTGAGTATTTACTGGTCGAACAAACAGATCGAAGATTTCTATCTGCTAGAGCAGTTCCAAGCTTGGGCGGATCAGAATACAAACCTCAAGTTCACACCGATTCTCGAATCGCCAGACGCCAACTGGAACGGCCGCACTGGCTTTATTTACGAAGTAGTAAGCGAAGATTGTAATGCTCTTGAAGGCACTCAAACCTACCTCTGCGGCTCACCCAATATGGTTTACGGCACACTCGATCAGCTGGAGGCAAAAGGACTTAAGGAAGAGAACTGCTACTCAGACGTGTTTGAGTTTGCGCCAAGGGGGCAGAAATCAGCTAGTTGAAGAGCTAATTAAGCATCCCTAACAAACTGGAACAGTTCGTTCTGTGGTAGAGGTTTGCTGAACAGGTACCCCTGACCATAATCACAACCCAAGTCTTTAAGTAGTCGGCACTGCTCTTCTGTTTCAACACCCTCAGCTATAGTTTGCAAACCAAGGTTTTTAGCCATCTGGATAATAGTTTTCACCAGGAGATAATCTTCGCCCTGCTCTTTCATATCTCTGATAAAAGACTGGTCGATTTTCAGATAATCAAAAGGGTAATGCTTCAGGTAACTCAAAGATGAAAAGCCGGTACCAAAATCGTCAAGCGCCAATGAAAACCCTTGGTTTTTAATATGATTAAGCTGCTCTAATGCCTCATCCGGTGACTCAATCATCAAGTTTTCGGTTATTTCGATACAAACCAAGTCAGGACTCAAATCGTGTTGGGTTAGGGTTTCTGCGGTGGTAAGCATCTCTCCTTTGCTGAAGTTGAACTCACCCGGCGAGCGGTTAACCGTCACGCCTACAGGGTTCTTGTGCTCGCGACTCAATTCAGCATTCAACTGAGCAAAAACCTGAACTGAGCGGTTGAATATCAATTCCCCTAACTTCTGTATAAGCCCAGTAGACTCAGCTATTGGAATAAATTCTGCTGGGGAAACCTGACCTAACTGCTCATCCGCCCAGCGAGCCAGAGCTTCACAATGATGGACTGACATATCTTTTAGATTAATGATCGGCTGGAAATACGGCTCAATCACCCCTTCAGAAAGCGCTTTGTAGAGCCTGTTTTCTACTTTGTCATGGCGACGGGCCTGCTCTTCAAACTCCTGACTATAAAAACTATAGCCGCCACGGAAATGCTGTTTTGCAAAACGTAGAGCGGTTTGAGCATTGCGCATTAAAGCATCAAGATCTTCGGCATCCTCACCCAAGATACTAATACCGACAGAGCAAGAAGGAGAGATATCACCTGACTCAGTGTGAATAGTCTCTGTAAATAGCTGCAATGTGCGTTTAATTTGTTTTTCTAAGCGATGAAAGCTGTCGAAACCCGCCAGCAATGCAAAGTCATCACCTCCCAGGCGTGCCAATACATCACTGTCACGCGTCTGGCCTTTAAGCTTCTCACCAATGGTTTTTACAACCATGTCTCCAACGATATGCCCGTATGAAGAGTTCACCATATTCAGGTTATCAATATTCATACGAATCAAAGCAATATGCTGACTCGCCCGTTGAGCAACAGCAATCGCTTTAGTGGCATGGTCTTGGAACTCAAAGCTATTACTCAGTCCAGTCAGGTAGTCATGAGTAGCCTGATGATAGAGCTGCTCCTGCAACGCCTTCTCAGAACTGATATCTCTAAAGCTGGAGATAAAGTTGGATATTTCGCCCTGATCATTCTTTACCAGAGAGATTGAACTCCATACCGGATAAGTTTCACCATCCTTGCGTCGGTTCCACAACTCACCCTGCCAGATGCCTTTTGTGGAAAGGTCCTGCCACATCGCATCGTAAAAAGATTTCGGTTGTAGACCTGAATTGAGCATACTGGGGTTATTGCCAATCAGCTCTTCCCTGCTATAACCACACATCCTTTCAAATGCGGCGTTTACTTCAAGAATATTGTTGTTTTCATCAGAGACCAGAAGCCCCTCATTCGTATGTTCAAAAACTCGATGAGAAAGATCTAACTGCTGATTTTTCTTTTGTAGAAGAGAGATCTGTTTCTGCTGCTCCCTCTCCCAGAGAGTGCGCTCTAATTCAGCAGACGCACGTATGGCGAAAAGATCGAAAATACCCAAAACATCTTCGCAGGCCTGATCCTTTTGCTTAAACAATGCAACCAATAAACCTATAGGTTTACCCTCAGCATCTTTTAGGCTTTTGCCAACATAACCTTGCAAGCCAAAGTCATCCAGCATTTGGTCGCCAGGGAAAAGCGTTGCTATATCACGGGGATAAACACATATGCCGCCACTGTAAACTTTGTCACAAGGCGTCCCCTCCAGATCATAAGAAAGCTTTTCACCTAACTGCCCTTCGCACCATAAGGAGACAGTATTTGCTTGGTGGGAAACTAAATCTAGTTCACCAATCAGGACATAATCAGCATCAATCAGTTGAGCGAGACTAGTGACCAAGACATCAAAATACTGATGACCACTATGCTCATTTACCAGCTTAAGCGCTGCATCAACGGATTGATCAAATTTTAAACTCATACTACCAATATTCTTACTTAACTGAGTTCATTCCTGAGTGCTTTAAATTGCCCCATTCATCCTGATTGATGGCTTTGCTATAAAGGATAGACTTTGGCTGCAGTACATACGAATTAATGCTCACTTCTGGATCATATAAAGAAACAAAAAAAACGACTAATTCTGAGCTAAGCAGTTTGACACAAAAAAGCAGCCTAAAGGCTGCTTTCGCTCAATAAATCCGCTATTTACCCAACATTCCATTCAACTCTGGAATACAGGAGCCACAATTAGTACCGCATTTCAGCTTATTGCCTAATGCATCGAGAGAGTTACAGCCTTGTTGGATAGCATCTTCGATGGCGTGGCTGCCTACTTGGTAACAGCTACAGATGATCTCGCCCGGATCTTCCAGTTCGCAGCCTGTAACGCTGAGTAGGAAGCGGCGTTGATCCATATTCACTTCGGTTTCGGCAAAGAGTTGCTCCAACCACAAGGTCGATGGGATCTGGCCGTAAGGCATACGGAAGAAGGCCCACTCAAGCTGCTCGCCATTGAGACCCGCTGCGCGGAAGCTATTTTGGTTGGCATCTTCCAACCAGATATCGATTTCACCAAACTGTTCCTGACACCAGCTACGCATATCTTCGATTTTGTTGCTGTCTGCCAGATAGTAGAGCGATGCACTCTCTTTGGGCACGCGCGACCAATATTCAACCGGTAACGCATTATCAAGGGGCTTGCGGGTAATCAGCCAACCTTCCCAAGCGGGGTTATACGGCTCGACATTGACCACCGCGTGTTTACCTTCTGGCTGACCCGAGAACGGATCGACCGCCGGTTGCACGAGAGCACCCATACGCGCCTTGGCACTGAACTGTTTGTTCCAGTGCATAGGCACAAAGATTTCACCGCGGCGCTGATCGGTATCAACGATACGGGCACGACCGATATATTCCGCCTGTATGTTTTTAAGTTTAACGAGCTCGGATTCTTTGATATTCAGTTTTTCCGCGTCCTCTCTGTTGAGCTCAACAAAGGGTTCTTCGCGGTGTTGAAAAAGGCGGCTGGTACGCCCTGTATGGGTCATTGTGTGCCACTGATCACGAATACGGCCGGTATTCATAACAAAAGGCATTTCGTCGCAAGGCTGCTGTAGCGGGTCGTGTGGATCGACCGTAATAAACTGTGCCTTACCCGATGGGGTAAAAAACTTACCGTCTGCAAATAAACGCGCAGTGCCATAAGGCGCAGCATCAGTTACCGGCCACTGTTGTGGTTTTAAAGCATCGTAGCTTTTCAGATCCAGATCTTGCAGCAGGCTGATATCAAAGGCGCGGCTACCGTTGTTTTCAAAACCCGATAACTCTGCATGTTCTTTAAAGATCTCGTAAGGGTGATCGTAGGTGAAGGCCTGCTCATAGCCCATACGCTTGGCCACTTCGCTGATAATCCACCAATCTGGTTTCGCTTCGCCTGATGGCGGCAGCAAGCTGCGCTGGCGGGAGATACGACGCTCAGAGTTAGTTACAGTACCGTTTTTCTCACTCCAGCCCGTCGCCGGCAGACAAACATTGGCAAGGGCAACCGTATCGGTATGCGCCATACAGTCAGATACCACCACCAGCGGGCATTGTTTCAAGCTGCGAACCACTTGATCGGCATTTGGCAAACTTACCGCAGGGTTGGTACCCATAATCCAGATCGCTTTTACTTTGCCCGCTTCAATCGCTTCGAACAGATCCACCGCTTTATAACCGGCGCTAGTCGCAACATGATCGCTGCCCCAGAAACGTCCTACACGGTCGACCGCCTCTGGCGAGTTTAGCTCCATATGTGCTGCAAGCTGATTCGCTAGGCCACCGACTTCGCGGCCACCCATTGCGTTTGGCTGCCCAGTAATAGAGAACGGTCCTGCACCCTCTCTACCTAGGCGACCCGTCGCAAGGTGACAGTTAATAATGGCATTAGAGTTATCGGTTCCACTAGCTGACTGGTTCACCCCTTGCGAATAGAAGGTCACAACTTTTTCAGTTTTGGCGTACCACTCAAAGAAGGTGCGCAACTGCATGATAGGCAGATCACAAGCTTTAGCCACGCTTTCAACATCTGGGAAAGTAAGCTCGGCATTAGCACGGGCATCAGCGAAGCCTTCAGTGAAGTTGGCGATATATTCGTAATCAAGATGATCATGACGCGCTAAGTAAGAAAGCAAACCAGTAAACAGAGAGCTATCGGTTTCGGCTTTGAGCTGAATATGCAGATCGGCGATATCACAAGTCGCGGTTCGACGAGGGTCTACCACTACTATTTTCAGATTAGGATTCTTAGCTTTTGCCGCTTTCATGCGTTGGAAAAGGATTGGATGGTTCCACGCAGCGTTTGAGCCGGTGATGATGATCAGCTCGGCTAGTTCTAGATCTTCATAGCAGCAAGGAACAGCATCGGCACCAAAAGCGCGCTTATAACCAGCTACGGCTGATGACATACAAAGGCGCGAGTTGGTATCGACATTGGCGGTGCCGACAAAGCCTTTCATCAGTTTGTTGGCAATATAGTAATCTTCGGTAAGGAGCTGGCCGGAGAGATAAAAGGCCACAGAATCGGGCCCGTGCTCCATTACGGTGCGCTTGAAACCTTCCGCGACTGTTTCAAGAGCACTGTCCCACTCAACAATTTCGCCATCGACGACTGGGTTGAGTAAGCGCCCTTCGGCCCCTAATACCTCGTTTAATGAGGAGCCTTTTACACATAATCTGCCAAAATTAGCGGGGTGTTCTTCGTTACCCTTTACTGCAACTACGCAATCGTCAGCAATTTCGGCCTTTACCCCGCAGCCCACGCCGCAGTAAGGACAGGTCGTTGTCGTTTGCATCTTTACCTCCAATAAAACTATCCAGGAGCAACGTAAATATTTGGCTTACTGGTCAGTTTTTTGGAATGCAGGCACCTGCATACCCTAAACTGAAGACAGAGTAAGCACGCACCGTTGCGCATCAAAATGTATTGCTCCTAGTACAGCAAAGCGCGTGCCATAAAGCGCCCGAATAACCATGGAACAAATATTGCTTTATGACAGGCTATCCAATTCCGGAACTGGATTAATGAGTAAAGTAAACTGTTTAAACGTGCTGTTGATCGATGACGAGCCCATTCGTGTGAATGCGCTTGAGAAGGCGTTAAATACGCTAGGGCACCATGTTGTCTGTCATCTACCTAACACCACTGATCTAAATAAGCATGTCGAGGAGAACCACCCCGACATAGTCATTATAGATATGGATTCACCTAACCGTGACACGCTGGAAAGTATGGCGACGATGAGCCAGAACAATCCACGCCCGATCGTTTTCTTTGCGGAACAACAGAACGACCGCAGGACGATGGCCGAAGCAATCAACGCCGGTGTCAGCGCTTATATAGCCGACGGCCTACAACCAGACCGCGTAAAAGCGATTATGGATACGGCGATTGCTCATTTCGATGCTCACAGTTTATTACGTGAAGAGTTGGAGAAAACCAGAAACCAACTGGCAGAACGCAAAACCATAGAGAAAGCCAAAGGCATGCTGATGAAGCATCAAGGCTGCGACGAAGAACAGGCATATCAAACCCTGCGTAAGCTTGCGATGGACCGAGGTCAGAAAATTCCCGATGTGGCACGAAATGTGATTGAAGTTTTACAACTGGCGAACGGCCTGAGTAAGTAAAAGAGATAGGAGCTGATATGTCAGAAGCACTGACACTAGAAAAAACTGACCTGAAACTAGGTTTTGTGGCACTGCTCGATTGTACCCCTTTGGTTGTTGCGCGCGAGAAAGGCTTTTTTAAGAAACATGGTTTGAATGTCATCCTGAGTAAAGAGTCCTCTTGGGCCTCTATTCGCGACAAAGTAAGTTTTGGATTATTTGATGCAGCCCATATGCTGGCACCAATGCCGCTGGCTGCAACATTAGGCTTAAACGGTAACCCTACACCGATGATGACGGCGTTATCCCTCAGCCAGAACGGTACGGCTATCACTCTATCGCAAGAACTGTATATAGCGCTGTCGAATAAGATCTCTGATTGGGATGACTGCGAGCAAGTAGGCCAACAGTTTAAAGAGCTGATCCAACAAAGCGGACGCAAACCGGTTATCGCAACCGTTTACCCCTACTCAAACCATCACTACCAACTACGCTTCTGGTTAAACCAGAACAACATCAATACCGAAGAGGATGTGCAGCTGGTCGCGGTACCACCGACCAAAATGCTAGATAACCTTTCCACCGGTCTGATTGATGGTTACTGCGTAGGTGAACCTTGGAATAGCTTAGCTTTAGTGCAACAGATTGGTGGCCTTGTGAGTACCGGCCATAAGATTTGGGGCTCCCATATGGAGAAAGTGCTGGGCGTCACGCAACAGTGGGCTGATCAACACCCAAATACCCACCGCGCTTTAATTAAAGCACTCCACGAAGCCTGCCTATGGGCAGAAGATCCAAGTAATCAGGCTGAGATATTAAAACTACTCGCACTGCCACCTTATTTAGATCAAGCAGCAGAGCAACTATCTAAGTTCACTCCACCCTATTCGATGGAGCAGCATTTCTCCGGCGAGAATGTGAACTGCCCAGATCCTGACCATGGGCTGTTCTTAATCGATCAGATGCGTAAATGCGGCCAGATTGGCGAGCAGGCATTTGATCAAGATGAGATCGTTCATAACGTCTATCGCAAAGATCTATATCACGACTGGATCGGCGCTTAAATCTAAATTGAAAAGAACAGGCTCAGTTCATAAGAACTGAGCTTTTTTTCTCTACAAAGCTCCGATCCTAAAACCCGCCCTTCTATTGATAATCTTTATTCCATTTAAAGCCCCTTTTTAAACCTTTCGCCCCAAAACAAGCTTCACTTGCCCCATTTTTGCTCTCGCACTTTTGCACCAACTTAATGACCAAAAGCCCTATTGTGCACCGCAACAAACCACGACCTAAACTTACAGAAACACACAGAACTACCATAACTTATTGTTTTTATTGAGTTCAATAAACTCTGGCACAGCATCTGCTCTATTAGATAACAAATGAGAGCACCAATGGCGGTGCACTCTAAAAGTTAAACATGACCCAGAAGGTCACAAAATTTGAAACTAGGCAAAGGCGCCTCGGCTGATCACAGTGATGTGATCATGTTCGGCGCCTTTTTGTTTTTAAGATTGGGAGAACGATCCATGCTTAAGAAGAAAAAGGCTCTACTAAGTAAAGTTATCAGCGGTGCAGTTTTAGCTGCATCATTAATTACCGTCCCTGCATGGGCAGCAATTGGTGAGCCTGAAAAAGAAGATCTGAAGTTTGGTTTTATCAAACTGACAGATATGGCTCCTCTAGCGGTTGCGTACGAAAAAGGCTTCTTTGAAGATGAAGGCCTCTACGTAACGCTAGAAGCGCAAGCAAACTGGAAAGTTCTTCTCGACCGCGTCATTGACGGTCAGCTTGATGGCGCACACATGCTTGCAGGTCAGCCGCTAGGTGCCACTATCGGTTTCGGTACGCAGTCTCATATCATCACTGCATTCTCTATGGACCTTAACGGTAACGCGATCACTGTATCTAACGATATTTGGGATCAAATGAAAGAGTATGTGCCTAAACAAGCTGATGGCAAACCAGTACACCCAATCAAAGCCGATGCACTAAAACCTGTTGTTGAGAAATATAAAGACGACGGTAAGCCATTTAATATGGGTATGGTATTCCCAGTATCTACCCACAACTATGAGCTACGTTACTGGCTAGCAGCGGGCGGTATCCACCCAGGTTACTACGCACCGCATAAAGGTGATACATCCGGTACGATCGATGCCGATGCCCTACTATCTGTAACACCGCCACCACAGATGCCAGCAACAATGGAAGCAGGCACGATCTACGGTTACTGCGTAGGTGAGCCATGGAACCAGCAGGCTGTATTTAAAGGTATTGGTGTACCTGTAGTAACTGACTACGAGATTTGGAAAAACAACCCAGAGAAAGTATTTGGTGTATCTAAAGCATGGGCAGATGAAAACCCGAATACTCACCTTCGTGTTGTTAAAGCGATGATCCGTGCAGCTAAATGGTTGGACGATAACAACAATGCGAACCGCTCAGAAGCAGTAAAAATCTTGTCTCAGCCTAACTATGTTGGTGCGGACTACGACGTTATTGCTAACTCAATGACAGGTACATTTGAGTACGAAAAAGGCGATAAGCGTGAAGTGCCAGACTTCAACGTATTCTTCCGTTACAACGCGACTTACCCGTACTACTCCGATGCGATCTGGTACCTAACTCAGATGCGTCGTTGGGGTCAGATCTCTGAACCTAAGTCTGACCAGTGGTTCATGGATATCGCGAAGAAAGTTTACCGTCCTGATATCTACGCAACAGCAGCTAAAGAGCTAATCGAAGAAGGTAAGATGACGCCAGACATGTTCCCAGACTTCAATACTGAAGATGGTTTCCGTGCTCCGCAGACTCACTTCATCGACAACATCACTTACGACGGTAAGAAGCCAAACGACTACCTGAAGAAGTTCAACATTGGTCTGCAACCAGAACAGAAAATCTAATCTGACTGGTTAAGCATATTCCTCCCCCTTGGTTTCGGGGGAGGAATTCAGGTCAACGAGGGAGTAGCAAGTTATGAGTAATACATCAGCACTATCAGGCATCAGTGCCTTTTTTGAAAATCCGAAAGACAATCTAAAGAAGTTCAGCAAAACCCTTCTGGTACCTCTGGTTGGTCTACTAATTTTCCTTTTCGTATGGGAGATCGGCGCGAAAAGCATTAATACATCCTTGGGCGCATTCCCGGGCCCAATGGCAGTGTATGAACAATCAATCAATTTGGTGAACGATCACCAGAATGAACGTAATAAAGAGGCCTCTTTCTATGAGCGCCAAGAGAAGCGTAACGCTAAGAAACTAGAAAAAGATCCAAACGCTAAAGTAAAAATTCGCCCTTACACAGGCAACCCGACGTTCTTTGATCAGATCGGCACTAGCCTAGTAACGGTATTGTCAGGCTTTATTCTGGCATCCCTGATCGCTATCCCTGCGGGTATCGTGATCGGCTTAAACAATACGCTTTACTCTGCACTGAACCCGTTAATTCAGTTGTTTAAACCGGTATCACCACTGGCATGGTTGCCGCTGGTTACTATGGTTGTCAGTGCGGTTTATGTCAGCAAGGATCCAATGTTTGCTAAGTCCTTTGTGACATCTCTAATCACTGTATCTCTATGTAGTTTGTGGCCAACACTGCTTAACACAGCGGTAGGTGTATCTAGCATCAGCAAAGATCTACAGAACGTATCTCAGGTACTACGTCTGAGCTGGTTCGCCCATGTCACAAAAATTGTACTGCCATCCTCTATCCCAATGATCTTCACAGGTCTGCGTCTATCGCTGGGTATCGCGTGGATGGTGTTGATCGCCGCAGAGATGCTGGCGCAAAACCCAGGTCTAGGTAAGTTCGTTTGGGATGAGTTCCAGAACGGTAGCTCCAGCTCCCTAGGCCGAATCATGGTAGCCGTGCTTGTGATTGGTCTAATCGGCTTCCTACTAGACCGCGTTATGTTGTTCCTACAGAAGAAAGTGTCTTGGGATAAGACTGCGGTACTTAGATAAATAAGACGTTAAGAAAAACGTTCACAGAATTTAGAGCCTGAGAGGCCAAGCCTCTCGGCAGGAGAATTATCATGACTCAGCCTCCAAAGCATTTAGAACTAACAAAAGTAGATATTGATTTCCCAACCCCTAATGGCCCATTTAAAGCGCTACAGGATGTGAACTTAACCATTAATAAAGGTGAGTTTGTCTCGCTAATCGGTCACTCCGGTTGTGGTAAATCGACTGTACTGAATATCGTTGCAGGCCTTTATCAAGCAACTAAAGGTGGCTGCCTGCTTGATGGTAAAGAGGTCAACGCACCGGGTCCTGAACGTGCAGTGGTTTTCCAGAACCACTCCCTATTGCCATGGTTAAGCGCTTACGAAAACGTTGAGCTAGCCGTGAAACAGGTTTTCGGTAAGCAGAAATCAAAAGCAGAGATGCGCGAGTGGATTGAGCACAACTTATCGCTCGTACACATGGATCACGCGATGGACAAACGTCCTGATGAGATCTCCGGTGGTATGAAGCAGCGTGTCGGTATCGCCCGTGCCCTAGCAATGGAACCGACCGTAATGCTGATGGATGAGCCATTTGGTGCCTTGGATGCCCTAACCCGTGCTCACCTGCAGGACTCTCTGATGGAGATCCAAAAAGATCTCAACAACACCGTGATCATGATTACCCACGATGTCGATGAAGCAGTACTGCTATCTGACCGTATTGTGATGATGACCAATGGTCCAGCTGCGACTGTTGGTGAGATTCTTGAAATCGACCTGCCGCGTCCACGTGACCGTATCGCATTGGCGGATGACCCACAGTACAACCACTATCGTCATGAAGTTCTGACCTTCCTATATGAGAAGCAGCGCAAACCTGATAGCACTGATTCCGCACCAAAAGAGGATAAAAAGCAGGATCTGGCACAGGATGTGCAGGATGATAAAGCAGAAAGCGAGGAACAAGCTGCTTAAGCACCAAAACCCTACATTTCAATGGTGATTTATAGGATTGGATCAGGCTAAAGCAGTGCACAGCTAAAAAAGCGCACCAATACAGCGCACCTTATTAGCTAGTCTGAATGCTCCAACGATGGAGCGGTAAATCCTCGCATTGGATCGAACAAAGGCGTTCATACCTCTCTCCCTAACCTACCACCCAAGGTTAAGGACAGAGGTCTGAGCGCCTTTTTTATTGCTTTTAAAACCTTACGAGGCCCCTATTATGAACGACTCAGGAAAGCTAAATATTTTTGCTTTCAGCGGCAAAATGAAGATTTTGCACATGAGCTGGATGGCATTCTTTATTACGTTTTTTGTCTGGTTCAACCATGCTCCATTACTGGGTGCAATTGCCCAATCACTGAGCCTAACGCCAGCTGAAGTAAAAACACTTCTTATTCTGAACGTTGCGCTAACCATTCCTGCTCGCATCATCATTGGTATGCTGACCGATAAATACGGCCCTCGTATCACTTACGCTGCGCTACTGTTTATCGCCAGTATTCCGTGTTTCCTTTTTGCTCTATCCACTGACTTTGCTCAGGCAGCGATTTCACGTTTCCTACTAGGCTTTATCGGTGCGGGCTTCGTAATCGGTATCCGTATGGTAAGTGAGTGGTTCCCTGCAAATGAGCTGGGTACTGCAGAAGGCATCTACGGCGGCTGGGGTAACTTCGGTTCGGCTGCAGGCGCTATGTTGCTACCAACGCTGGCATTGATGTTTGGTGGTGAAGACGGCTGGCGTTACGCAGTAGGCCTAACTGGCTTGATGAGCCTTGGCTTCAGCTTTATCTGGTACAAAAACGTATCTGATACGCCAAAAGGCTCTACTTACTTCAAGCCGAAGAAAATTGGCGGCATGGAAGTAACCAGCAAAGGAGACTTCGTCTTCATGCTAATCATGAAGCTGCCAATGTACGCTGCTCTTTCTCTGCTAACGTGGAAGCTTTCACCAGCAGGTGTATCTATCCTTTCTGATATGGCTGCAGTAGCAATCTATGTGAGCTTAGGTGCAATCCTTGTTTACGATTGTGTAAGTGCATACAAAGTAAACAAAGAGATCTTTGAGAAGCCAGTTCCTGAAGTTGAGCAGTACAAATTCAAGCAGGTTGCGGTACTGAACGTACTTTACTTCGCGACGTTCGGTTCTGAACTAGCAGTTGTGTCTATGCTGCCACTGTTCTTCTCTGAAGTATTCGAGCTAGATATGGTTTACGCAGGTCTTCTAGCCTCTGCTTACGCATTCATGAACCTAATGTCCCGCCCAGGTGGTGGTTGGATCAGTGACCGTTTCGGTCGTAAGAAAACGTTATTGATTCTAACCGCTGGTTTGGCTGCAGGTTATGCAACGATGTCTATGATTGATAGTACATGGCCACTATTCCTAGCCGTTGCGGCTGCGATGGCATGCTCTTTCTTTGTACAGGCGGGTGAAGGTGCTGTATTCGCGGTTGTACCACTGATCAAGCGTCGTCTGACAGGTCAGATTGCCGGTATGACAGGTGCGTACGGCAACGTAGGCGCAGTGTTTTATCTAACTGTACTATCGATGGTTGATTACTCTACTTTCTTCACCGTGATCGCAGTAACGGCTGTACTTGGTTTCTTGGCACTACTACTGCTAGAAGAACCAAAAGGTCACATGGCGGAAGTAAATGAAGACGGTACAGTGGAACTGATTAAAGTTTCATAAAACGATTTCTTCGCTAAGAAGGTAAGAGACTTTAGACAAGAGCTCGTAGCAATTTTGCCTTTAAGAGAGAGGCAAAACTTACGCAGCCCAATCTGATTGGGCTGCTTTTCTGATTCTGCGATAGGCATGAATATGAGTAAGAAAACGTTATCTATACGCTTTGGCGGTAAATCAATTGCGGGGATCAAACCCGTCAATCAGGATGCGTTTGCGGCTCATATTCCAGACAAGGCAGATCGGGAGTTCAAAGGGGCTGCGGCAGTGATTGCCGATGGTGTCAGCAGCTGCGCAGATTCCCATATTGCCAGCCAAACCAGTGTTACCAGTTTTATGCAGGACTATTTCAGTACGCCCCATAGTTGGAGTGTACGAAACTCAGTATCCCGTGTAATGACTGCCTTAAACCGCTGGTTGCACAAAGAGAATAACCTTAGCCATCGCGAGCAGGACAATATGCTTTGTACCTTCTCGGCCTTGGTAATTAAGTCCAACACCCTACATATGTTCCATGTGGGAGATTCACGCATCTATCACTTCCAGCAAGGAGAGCTGGAACAGTTGAGCCAAGATCATGTGCGAAAATCGGGCGGGCATAGTTACTTAGCTAGGGCTTTAGGGGGCGATCGTCATTTAGAAGTCGATTATTCGACTCGACCACTCAATGATGGCGACCTCTTATTGATGACCACCGATGGGGTGCACGATTTTTTAACCCGCGCCGAGATGAAAGAGGTTCTCGCGAAGGCTTTTTCTGATCCGGAAAAAGCCGCGGATACACTGATTAGCAGTGCTTTAGCTAAAGGCAGTGACGATAACCTCACTGCGCTGATCATCTGTGTCGATGAACTGCCCGTAAAATCGCTGGAAGAGAGTCACCAACAACTGACTCAATTGCCTATTCCTCCAGTGATGAAAGTTGGCAATCAGATCGATGGCTATGAAATACTCGACCTGATTTTTAGTGGCACGCGAAGCCATATGTATCTGGTGAAAGACAGAGAAACTCACCAGCAATACGTACTCAAAGCGCCATCAACTAATTTCTCCGATGATTCCTTATACCTGGATGGCTTTATCCGCGAAGAGTGGGTGGGGCAACGGATCGATCATCACCATGTGATGAAAACCTATCCGTGCCGACAGCAAAAGCTGTTTCTCTATTATGTCGGTGAGCACATTCAGGGGATGAACCTGCGCGAGTGGATGAACGACAATCCTAATCCACCGTTAGATGAGGTGCGCAAGCTCGCTAAGCAGATCATTCAAGGGCTAAGAGCGTTCCAACGAGCAGATATGGTGCATCAGGACCTTAAACCCGAAAACATCATGATCAATCAGGATGGGAGGGTAAAAATTATCGACTTTGGCACTGCGAAAATAGCGGGTATCGAGGAGATGAGCTCACCTCTAGATAAAGCGATTCCGCAAGGTTCGGTGAATTACATTGCACCTGAGTATCTGATGGGAGAATCCGGCAGCTTTAAATCGGATCTGTTCTCTTTTGCTGTCATCATTTACGAGATGATCACCGGGAAGCTGCCCTACAAAGAGATGTCATCCTCTTCTGCAGAGATCGCTAACTACGCCGAGCTGGAATATATTCCGGCTCTGCACCATCGCAAAGATCTACCGCTTTGGGTCGAAGGCTGCTTACGTAAAGCGCTGCAACCTAATCCGCGTTTCCGTTATGACGCATTCTCTGAGTTTGAAAAAGATTTCACCCGTCCGAACCATGCACTGGCAGCCAAGATTCAGCACCAACCATTATTGGAGAAAAACCCAGTATTGGTTTGGAAGCTTCTAGCCGGAGTGTTGTTGATCTCCAATTTGGTTCTATTAAGCATGCTGGAATGATCTACGCCCTATTGCAGCGCACCATAACAGGTCACAACAATAGCTTTATGCTTCAAATTCACACTCTTATTGTGAGCATTAAAAAAACCAAGAAAAACTAACTATATGTTTTATAAGCATTTTATTTAAATTGGCACACCCCCTGCTATATCTATTGCGTAACAAATATCTGTTGGGGTGATTTTTCTGCAGTTTTAGTTACAAAAATCGGGCTAAGAGAACAAAGGCGTTCTCCATCGGCACTTTCCTGAAGTGCTGCATGGATAACGCCTTTTTTTATTTTTTGACGTTGGGTTTGAGATGAAAAAACGACTAATCATTATTGGCAACGGCATGGCAACAGGCCGTCTACTGCAATGCCTGAGCGAATCGGCGGCAGGCCAGTTTGATATTACTGTTTTTGGTGAAGAACCCGGCGGCAGCTATAACCGCGTTTTGTTATCTCACCTACTAAGCGGTGAAGCGCCACTGGAAAATATTATTACGCTGACACATGAGTGGTATGCGGAACAGGGGATCCAGTTACACAGTGGCGATCCAGTAGAAGTTATTGATCGTGAGAACAAGAAAGTTATTAGCCAATCAGGCATAGAAGTTGAATATGACCAGTTGGTGATGGCTACAGGCTCTTACCCGACTCGCGTACCTCTACCGGGCCTCGATCTGGATGGCGTGATGAATTTCCGCACCCTGAAAGATGTAGACCGCATGAAAGAGATGGCAAAAAGCCACAAACATGCAGTTGTGATCGGCGGTGGTTTCTTAGGTCTGGAAGCCGCAGAAGGTCTGCGAGTTCTGGGTATGGATGTCACGGTCCTGCAACGCGCACCTTACCTACTGAACAACCAGTTAGATAGCACAGCTGCAGCGATGCTGTTGAACTCTCTGGAAGAGCGCGGCCTTAAATTCCGTCTAGATGCAGTTACTGAAGCCATTGTTGGTGAGGAACATGTTGAATCTGTTCATCTATCAGACGGCGAGAAGTTAAAAGCTGATCTGGTTATTACCGCGATCGGCGTAACACCAAACAAAGCACTCGCTGAACAGAGCGGCTTAACCTGCGAGCGCGGCATCTGTGTCGATAACCAGATGCGCACCAGTGATAGCGACATCTTTGCACTGGGCGAATGCTGCCAGTTTGATCAATTTACTTACGGTTTAGTCGCACCGATTTGGCAACAAGCCGAAATTCTAACCGCAACCCTATTAGAGCAGTCAGCGCAGTATGTGGAAGAAGCGGTTGCTACTCAGCTGAAAATCAGCGGAGTGGAACTGTTCTCCTGCGGTGACTTAAGCGATGACGAAAACACCGAAACCTTGGTTTATCACGATCTGAAGCTCAATCACTATCGCAAGCTTTGGTTACAAGACAATCGCCTGAAAGGTGCCGTTTTGTATGGCGATGTACGTGAAGGCCAATGGTATTTGGACCAATTAAAGAACAACACAGATTTGAGCGCCTGTAGATCGCAGCTGCTATTTGGCAGCCCACTTTGCGACGAGGTTATCGAAGAACAAAATATAGGTAATTCCGCTATGACAAGCAGCCCTAAAAAACAG
The DNA here is from genome assembly GCF_047778105.1 of Neptuniibacter sp. QD37_11. NCBI lineage: Bacteria > Pseudomonadati > Pseudomonadota > Gammaproteobacteria > Oceanospirillales > Oceanospirillaceae > Neptuniibacter > Neptuniibacter sp. QD37_11. The sequence continues at coordinate 3,522,281 of NZ_CP180552.1, forward strand.
TTAGTCGTTATTGGTAACGGCATGGTAGGACACCACTTTGTCGAAAACTTTGTAACGGGAGAGAGCGCGAATGAATATGACGTTCACATCCTGGCTGAAGAAGATCGCGCAGCGTATGACCGTGTCCATCTTTCTGAATATTTTGGCGGTTCCACGTATCAGGATCTGTGTCTGGTAGAAGATAACTTTTATGAAAGTCATAGCGTAAGCCTTCACTTGAGCGAAGGTGCTACGCAAATCGATCGCGATGCAAAGCAGGTCATCACAGAACAAGGTACATATCCCTACGACACCTTGGTCTTGGCGACCGGATCTTACCCATTTGTCCCCCCGATACCGGGTAATGATGGTGATGCCTGCTTTGTTTATCGCACTTTAGAAGATCTAGATAAGATCCAAGCATGTGCGAAATCGGCTAAAGTTGGCGTTGTAGTGGGTGGTGGCCTATTGGGCCTAGAAGCAGCGAATGCCCTGAAATCTCTGGGCCTTAAAGCTCACGTGGTTGAATTCGCACCGCGCCTAATGCCAGTGCAGTTAGACGAAGATGGCGGCGAGCTACTGAAAAATAAAATTGAAGATCTGGATGTAGATGTTCACTGCAACAAAGCGACAACTGAGATCGTTGCTGGTGAAGAACATACCTACCGCATGAACTTCAGCGACGGTACACACCTAGAAACCGATCTGATCCTGTTCTCCGCAGGTATCCGCCCACAAGATACGTTAGCACGTTCAAGTGACCTAGAGATTGGCGAACGTGGCGGCATCATGGTTAACGATCAGTGCCGTACTTCTGATGAAAACATTTATGCGATTGGTGAATGTGCACTTTGGAACAACCAGATCTTTGGTTTGGTAGCTCCGGGTTACACTATGGCTAAAACAGCTGTGGCTGCAATTGCGGGCGATGACAGCGCCTTTACTGGCGCTGATATGAGTACCAAACTGAAGCTTCTAGGTGTAGATGTAGGCTCTATCGGTGATGCTCACGGTCAGACACCGGGCAGCATCAGCTACCGCTACTCTGATGAAGACGAGCAGGTTTACTACCGTATCGTTGTCTCTGAAGATCGCACTAAGCTTCTAGGTGCAGTACTGGTAGGTGATAACAGTAAATACGATACTTTACTACAATATGCGCTTAACGGTATCGATCTACCAGAAAAGCCACAAAGTCTAATCCTGCCATCGCTGGATGGTTCGGCTGCACCAGCATTAGGTCCAGATGCGCTACCAGACGAAGCGACTATCTGTTCTTGCCTAAACGTAACTAAAGGTCAGATTTGCTGCTCTATCGATGAAGGAGCAACCTCTGTTGCAGACGTCAAAGATGCCACAAAAGCCGCTTCGGGTTGTGGTGGCTGTGCAGCGATGCTGAAGAGCGTTGTTGATTGCGAATTAGAAAAACGCGGTGTTGAAGTAAATACCGACCTTTGTGAGCACTTTGCATACACCCGTGAAGAGCTTTATCACATCATTCGTGTTGAAGGCATCCGCTCTTTCTCTGAACTACTAGAAAAACACGGTAAAGGCCTAGGTTGTGAGATCTGTAAGCCTACTGCTGGTTCAATTTTGGCGTCTTGCTGGAATGAGCACATCATGGAAGAGCCATTGGTATCTCTACAAGATACTAACGATACCTTTATGGCGAACATGCAGAAGAACGGTACTTACTCCATCGTTCCTCGTGTTGCCGGCGGTGAGATCACACCAGACAAACTGATCGTGTTAGGTCAGGTTGCGAAGAAATATAACCTTTACACCAAAATCACCGGTGGTCAGCGTGTCGACCTATTCGGCGCTCAGCTACACGAACTACCGTTGATCTGGAAAGAACTCGTCGATGCTGGTTTCGAAACAGGTCACGCCTACGGTAAGTCCCTACGTACTGTGAAATCTTGTGTAGGTAGCACCTGGTGCCGCTACGGTGTCAATGACAGTGCTGGCATGGCGATCAAACTTGAGAACCGCTACAAAGGCTTGCGCTCACCTCACAAAATCAAATTTGCTGTATCAGGCTGTACCCGTGAATGTGCGGAAGCGCAGAGTAAAGATATCGGTGTAATTGCGACGGAAAACGGTTGGAACCTCTATGTTTGCGGTAACGGTGGTATGAAACCTCGTCACGCCGATCTATTTGCGACCGACCTAGATGACGAAACACTGGTTCGCTACATCGACCGTGTCCTAATGTTCTACGTGAAAACAGCGGACCGTCTACAGCGTACGTCGGTTTGGATGGATAACTTAGAAGGTGGTCTAGATTACCTTCGCGAAGTGGTAATCGATGACAAACTAGAGATTGCCGCAGAACTCGAATCACAAATGAGCCATGTAGTAGAGACCTATCAGTGTGAGTGGAAGTCGACACTAGAAGACGAAGAGAAACTAAAACGTTTCCGTACTTTCGTGAACACTGAAGAGCAGGCTGATCCGCAGATCGTTCATATCATGGAACGTGATCAGATCCGTCCAGCATAACTAGCGATTAGGAGATATTTATTATGACGACTGTTGATAGCAACGCTGAATGGATCGATCTGTGCAGCAAAAACGACCTTATCCCTCATTCTGGCGTCGCCGCTATGCATGAGGGCCAACAGATCGCACTGTTCTATATCCCAGAGTATGAAAACGAGATCTTTGCCGTAGGTAACAACGACCCGTTTAGCGGTTCTAACGTGCTATCTCGCGGTTTGATCGGCGATCTGCAAGGCGAGCCGATGGTGGCATCGCCTTTATACAAACAACACTTTTCACTTAGCTCAGGTGCCTGCATCGAAGAACCCGATGTCAGCGTACCAGTGTGGCCTGCTCGCTTTGTCGATGATCAGGTTCAAATCATGCTGTAATAACCGGTAGCTATAGATACAAGATGGAACGGTTGCACAGGGAAGTCAGTTTTTCCTCTCTACAGAGGAGAAAACTAGGGGGTAACCGCTCTCATCGCGAGTTAAGATTAACTCAGCGTTTCCAGCGACCAGCTGGAGAGGTAGAATGGCCGAAACCTTGTTAAGCAGAGCTTGATCATGGCTTCACCGAGCACCTCAACACCGATTTCGACCAAAGAAAAACTGATTGGTTACAGTCGCCTTATGCGCGTAGACAAGCCAATTGGGATCTATCTACTGCTTTGGCCAGCCTACTGGGCACTTTGGATTGCAGCCGAAGGTGTTCCAAGCTATGACATCCTTATTATCTTTACCCTTGGGGTTTTCCTAACCCGCTCGGCTGGTTGTGTCATCAATGACTTTGCTGACCGTAAAATTGATGGTCATGTAAAACGTACCGCACAGCGCCCTATTCCAGCAGGTATAGTGACCGCCAAAGAAGCCTTAGTGCTGTTTGCCGGATTGATGCTGATCGCGTTTATTGCCGTACTCTTTACCAATCTCACCACTATCCTGTTATCCGGTGGCGGCCTCTTACTCGCAGCTTGCTATCCGTTTATGAAGCGCTACACCCATCTACCGCAGGTGGTGCTAGGCGCTGCATTTGCGTGGGCGGTCCCTATGGCCTTTACCGCCGTAACTGAAACCGTTCCAGCTTATGCATGGCTTATCTACATAGCAACTCTGCTATGGACTGTAGCCTACGACACCATGTATGCCATGGTGGATCGCGATGATGACCTTAAGATCGGGGTCAAATCGACCGCTATTCTATTTGGCGATGCCGATAAAGTGATTATTGGTGTGCTTCAGGCCTCTACCCTACTGACATTTGTACTACTGGGAATGAAGTTACAACTGGGCTGGATCTACTATGTTGGCCTTGCTGTGGCAGGCGTTTTATTTGTCTATCAGCAACTATTGATTAGAGATCGCGAGCGCGATGCCTGCTTTAAGGCTTTCTTGAATAATCATTACGTTGGCCTTGCGATTTTTATTGGCCTTGCAGGCCATTATGCGGCCTTAGATTTACTGTAAAACGCCCCAAAATCAGCTACTTTTTAACTGTTTATGGTGAATTGTTACCGTTTGTCATATTTGTGTAACACTATTGTCTTCTAATATTGGCGTCGATAAATTGAGTTGAAAAGGGCAATTACGCATGTCTCTATCCAAACGCGTCCTGATTGTTGATGATGAGGCGCCAATTCGCGAAATGATCGCTGTTGCGCTAGAAATGGCTGGCTACGACTGCTTCGAAGCAAGCAATGCCACAGAAGCACACGGCCTGATCGTGGATGACAAGCCAGATATGGTTTTGTTGGACTGGATGATGCCAGGCATGAGCGGAATCGAATTTGCGCGCCGTCTGCGCAAAGATGAAACCACTGCCGATATCCCAATTATTATGCTCACGGCTAAAGCCGATGAAGATAATAAAATTAAAGGTCTAGAAACCGGTGTAGACGATTACATCACTAAGCCCTTTTCACCACGCGAACTTGTAGCCCGTCTCAAGACTGTACTGCGCCGTACAACGCCTAAAGGTATTGAAGAGCCAGTCACAGTGGACGGTCTAACCCTAGATCCTATTTCGCACCGCGTAACCTCTGATCAGTCACCAATCGAACTGGGCCCGACTGAATTTCGCCTACTGCAATTCTTTATGACACACCAAGATCGTGCCTACTCTCGTGGCCAACTACTGGACATGGTTTGGGGTGGTAACGTCTACGTTGAAGAACGTACTGTTGATGTTCATATCCGTCGTTTACGAAAAGCACTTGGCGAGCGTCATGACTATCTGGTACAAACTGTCAGAGGAACGGGTTACCGCTTCTCTGCCGATGTAGCCTGATTAGTTAGCAAGGAAAAGCCATGCACAAAAACCGCCACTCGATGTTTACCAGCTTATTGCTGGTGAGTGGATGCTCCTTTGCTTTGGGGCTATTAATTGGTTACCCAAGTTGGGCATTAGCATTAAGCCTATTTGTATGGGCCATCTTTCAGGCACGCCAATTCAATCGTTTGATGCAGTGGTTCCAATCCGAAGTGGAAGAGGAACCACCAGAGTGCACAGGCCATTGGGGTGAGCTTTTTGATGAGCTTTCACGCCTGCAGCGTGGTCGTCAAAAGCGCGAAGATCGCTTAAAAAGCATTATCTCGCGCTTTCAGGACTCTACTTCCGCCCTCTCCGATGCCATTATCATCATCGATAGACACCACAACTTAGAGTGGTGGAATGAGTCTGCTAACCATCTATTAGGGCTTAATCAGGAATCGGACCGCGGTATGCCGGTCATGAACCTTCTGCGTGATCCGCGTTTTGTTCGCTATTACAAACGCGGTCAATACAACGACTCGATTACTCTACCGTCACCGGCACACAGTGATATTCAGATTCAATTCCATATTACACGCTTTGGTGATGAAGACCGTCTGTTAGTCGCACGTGATGTCTCTCGTCTGATGCGTTTGGAACAAACACGACAAGACTTCGTTGCTAACGCTTCTCACGAGCTGCGTACACCGCTTACGGTGATCAGGGGGTACTTGGAGACCTTCTTGGACCAAGCTCTTCCAAAACCGTTGCTGCGCGGTCTGAGTTCTATGCAAAACCAAGCGCGCCGAATGGAAAACTTGGTTTCAGACCTATTGCTGCTTTCTCGCTTAGAAGCCAGTAATCAAGCATCGGACGAACACCCGATCCAGATCCGCAGTGTCCTGACTCATATTGTCGAAGATGCGGAGCAACTGGCGAAAACACTAGATAAAGATCATAAGATCACGCTCGATATCGACAACGCTTTTGACCTTAACGGCCAAGAGATTGAGCTACACAGTGCCTTTTCCAATCTAGTATTTAACGCCGTGCGTTACACCCCGGCGAACGGCAAGATTGAAGTTCGTTGGTGGACCGACGAACAAGGCGGCCACTTCTCGGTGACAGACACAGGTCCGGGTATTGAGGCGATGCACTTGCCACGTCTAACCGAGCGTTTCTATCGTGTGGATGAGAGTCGTTCTTCTGCCAGTGGCGGCACCGGCCTTGGCTTAGCCATTGTGAAGCACGTGCTGGCGCGTCACGGTGGCCAGCTAACGATTAAGAGTAAGCTAGGGAAAGGCAGCACCTTTGCCTGCCATTTCCCAACAGAGATGATCGCACCGTCTCATGTGGAAGATGAACACTCCGCTTAAACTTATTTTGAAGAGATAAAACAAAACGGCCTGCTCAAAGCAGGCCGTTTTTTTATTTACGATTCCAGACGTTTTTGGTCCAGATCGATCTCACTTGTTGAGTGGGCCTCGACCCAGTAGATGGTTGCACCAACTACCGCAGCAGGCATAAGGATCAAGTTCAATAATGGCACCAACATGCCAAGTTGAATCAAGCCACCAAAACCGATTGACGTTAGGCGATCAGATTTCAACATCAGCTTCATATTCTTGAAGCTAACTTTGTTGTTATCCATCGGATAGTCGCAGTACTGAATCGCCATCATCCAAGCGCCGAACAAGATCCACAAGAAAGGCGAGATCAGGTTAATCACCGGAATAAACGACAACACCAACAGAAACAAAACACGCGGCAGGTAATAGGCAAGCTTAGAAAGCTCGCGGCCAATCGCTCTTGGGATCAGCGCTATCACCTCTTTCCAACCATCGTCAGTGACGACATCACCGCGTAGACGCTTCTCCACCTTCTCAGATAGGAAGCCATTAAACGGCGCAGCAATGATATTGGCGACTATAGAGAAGCCGTAATAAACAAAGACAATTACTAACAAGGCCATCACTGGCCATAAAACGTAGTGCAGGAACTGCAACCACTCCCAATCAGGTAGAAACGTTGTAATTAAGCTATCGACCCAAGCGCCAAAGTTACTAAACAATAACCAAATCGCGGTTACAAACAGCACAATATTGGTTAGTAGTGGGACAAGTACAAAGGGACGAATCTCCGGGTCTGGCAACATCTGCAAGCCCCGTAAAACATAGCTTCCACCTCTTACTGGATTTCCTTTCATAATTACCTTTTAGTAAGTTAAAAATACAATTAATTTAATCGCAACAGCACCTATCATCATCATAAGACCGACGCGGTTTACGTTAAATTCCCGCTTTGTCATATCCATGGTAGGTTTCCAAAATTCCACCAGCGACTTAAAGTCTTTGGTGCGTCCAGCGTACATCGCTAGAGAAACCAAAAATACTAGCAAACCACCCCAAAATAAAAATTGCTCTAATATTGCCAGATACATCACATTCGCCTTTACTTATTGCCAGTAGAAAGTAACCCGTTTTATGCTTACGGCTCATTGATCAGATGACCTTTGAACCGAAAAAGGTTCCCTAGCGTACCAAAAAACAATGTAGTCGGCTGCACTGCCTTGGTTGAGCAACTTATTTTTCCACCAGACCATAGCGCAGATTAACGACGCTAGTATTACGCAGCTGCTGGAGTAGTAAATGAAAGCGATACAAATTTCACAGTTTGGTTCCAACGACGTCTTAAAATATACCGAACTGGATAAACCTGAACTGAATTCAGGTGAAGTCCTCGTCAAAAACAAAGCCACAGGCGTAAACCCGATCGATTGGAAAACCTGTTCGGGTGGTGGCGCAGCACCATTTATTGGCGAGCTACCTTTTGTTCCAGGTTGGGAGTTTGCAGGCACGATTGAAGCCGTTGCCGATGATGTCACTGAATTTAGTGTCGGTGATGAAGTATTCGGTTTAATCCGCTTCCCTGAAGCGGCTGGCTGCTTTGCTGAGTATATTGCAGCTCCAGCAGATCAGATTAGCCTTCGTCCTGAAGGCCTTCCAGTTGAAGCGGCTGCAGGCCTAGGCTTAGCAGGTCTAACCGCATGGCAGGCATTGTTTGATAAAGGCCACCTACAGGCATCCCAGCAAGTGGTGATTCTGGCAGGTGCTGGCGGTGTCGGTCACTTAGCGATTCAACTAGCGAAATGGATGGGCGCGCGCGTTGCAACGACTGCATCGGCTAAAAACCATGAGTTCTTGAAATCACTCGGCGCGGACCTAGTGATCGATTACCACAACGACAAAATCACCGATCATATCGATAATGTCGATCTGGTTATTGACGGTATGGGCGGCGAGATCGGTATCGAAGCGCTTAACTGCGTGAAGCCTGGCGGTACGCTAGTGACCCTACCCTCAGTGACCAAAGATGAGGTTATCGCGGCCGGCAAAGCGATGAAGGTGAAAGTGGAGCCTATCCGTGTAGAAGCGAATAGCGAACAGCTAGATCGCTTAGCAGGCCTTTATGCCGACCGTAAGCTGCAGCTACAACTAGCAGATACTTATCCGATTGAAAACGTCGGCGATGCTTTTGATGCCAGCAGATCTGGCAGAACTCAGGGTAAGCTAGTTCTTACTATCTGAAGACACCTGACAGTGGTGCAATAGGTTTCACTATTGCACCCTATGAAGGTTTTATCCCAAGCTTATCAGCTAATGCAAACTGAAGATGCGAGTTAACGCCTTGCTTATCGCTTAAATTACTATTGGCAAGGGCAAGGCCTGAGAAGTTTATTTCCTCCACATGATGGGGTTTGAAACCAAATTTCACATCAACAAAAAAGCGATCACTTTCAATATTACAGAACGGGATGAAGCTAACATGAGGCTCAGTTTCACTAAATACATTTGTAACCAAAGCAATGATCAATTTATCTAACACGCCCTTATTAGCGCACCTTGTAATAGTGCTTGGGGTCATTCTTAGATTGTCACGATATGGGTGGCGGGAACTTGATTTAAGCTCAATAAAATAATCCACATTATCAACTGTAATTATTAAATCACATCCATATTCAGCTATTTTATGCTTATCCCATTCTTCTATTTCTTTGTTAGAAAACTCTTCACTAAGAAATTGCTTTAGGATTTCCATACCTTTTCGCTCTATTTCTTTGTTCCCTTTCATTCCACAACCTCTTAATCAATAACCCCTAATACCTCAACCCTTAAAAGCTCAAGCCTTGATAAACATACATCGCAGTGACTTTATCCATACTGGTGGTAATCTTTTCTGCAGATCTCACCACTAAGGCCAAACGACCTTTATCAGACGCGGAATCTGATAGTCCCTTAAAGCGCTTGAAGTCCCGTTGGATTTTGCTCAATTCGGCTTTGATCTGATCGTTATTAAGTGGGTCGCCTTCTAGCTCCGATCGGTTCTGTTCAAACAGCTGTAGAGAGCTGATAAAGGCTTCGCTGTACTCATCTTGGAAACCCCAAGCACGAAGCGCATAGTGGCTAGTTACACGTTGCGCCAACATACGGACAAAACCCGCTGTGCTGATTACTTTACCGAAGCGACTGTCGTTATTTTCAACGATCTCCATTGTGACCGCGCTCCACTGTTGCAGCAGCAGTTCAGTTGCTTGTCGTACTTCGGTTGCCTTCTCACGTGTTGGCTTTGCAAGGTAGAGCGGCTTAACCACTTCCCATTGATCAACTGCACGCTTTAAAGCTTGTTTCTCTGCATCCGTTTTGGCGTAATCCAAAATCAGTTTTTGAGTTTCTTCATAATCGTCGATCGATTCAGCTAACTCTTGCTCTGCCTTGCGGCCACGCACGGACAAACCAATAAGCATATAGTCCTTCAGCATCTGCTGAGTCAGCATACTCTGGTGAGAAGCTGTATTTATGGCATGCTCAATCGAGGTTATCTCAGCAGCACTGTGACCGCTGAGAAAGAGAAAACTCATCAAAACATAACGAATTAAACGCATCAGATACTCCTTTTTAGATGCAAGCTTCAGCTAATAAGCTCTCCACCTGATCTAACAAATGGTTTTCTGACCATGGTTTGGTCAGATACACATCGACTCCTGCATCCGTTGCCTCTAATCTATGTTTATCAGTCGATCGTGAGGTGATCATTATCACTGGGATATGAGCCGTTTCTTCACGGTTTTTCAAGATGGTCGATAATTCAACGCCTCCCATTCGAGGCATCTCCATATCGGTTAGAATCAAATCAGGCTGGCGCTTACGCACCTGATTCAACGCATCCAAACCGTCTATCGCCGTCATCACTTCATAACCTGTGTCTTTCAACAGAGTCTCAAGGGATTTCCGCGCACTCAAAGAATCATCCACTACCAGAAGACGTGGAAGTTCTATATCTATTTCATTGTCTAGTAGCACAGGCTGATCAGACAAGGTGGTACGTTGATGGCGAATACGGGCCGGTAAGTCGACGATTGGCGCCGCTTCACCGTTGGCAAGAATAGTTAGGCCCGGAATACCTGGCAGATCAGGTACATATTCGCCCATCTGTTTAAAGGCCAGTTCTCGGTGAGCGATGATCTCTTTCACCAAAACAGCCACTCGCTCACCTTGGGCCATATTAACGATCAGTACAGGGTGTACTGCACCTGGCTCAAGATAGAGATGCTTGCGTTGATGCAGAAGATTTTCCAGCATAAACACTGGGTAACTCTCACCCTCGTGGATAAAGCACAGCTCTTCTTCTGTCTCTTGGAACTTACCATCCAACGAGATTAAGCTTTGCTCAACACCATGCCCTGCCAATGCAAATACCTGCTTACCGCAGCGAACCAATAAGGTTTTAACCATCAATGAGCTGGCCGGCATCGCCAAGGTAAAGGAGGTACCTTCGCCTGCAGAGGATTGAATATCTAAAGTACCCTGTAGACGCAGGATCTGCTGATACACTACATCCATACCAATGCCACGACCCGACAACTGGCTGATCTGATCGCGGGTGGAGAAACCTGGAATCAGGATAAGTCGGTGAACATCATCCGCGCTCAGTGGTAGATCTGGCTCGATCAATTTCTTCTCGTGGGCCACTGCTAATACGCGCTGGGTATTTATGCCATCACCGTCATCTGTACAACTTACGTCGATCTGACCGTCATGAAGACTGAAGCCGAGGGTAATCGTACCCTGCTCTCGCTTCCCTCGTTGACGCCTTAAACCTGTACTTTCTAAACCATGATCGACCGCATTTCGAATGATATGCATCAGCGGGTCAGCTAGCTGGTTCAAGATATTGCTATCCACCAGCGTATCTTCACCCTGAATAATTAAACGCGCTTCTTTACCGGTAGAACGGCACACCTGACGCAAGATACGTTGTAAACGTGAAGAGATCGTACTGACTTCGACTTGTCGTGTACTTAAGACATTGTCGAGGGTCTCTTTCTGCAAGCTGGATTGTGCGATATGCAGTGTACTCAAGCTATGGATATGCCCTTCCATCTCCTGAGTAACCTCACGCACGTCGGCTACAGCCTCTTGCACACGTGAGATTGTCGTGTGCATTTCGTTATAGCGGTCCATTTCGAGTGGATCGAAGTCATCCGCGTTTTCATCCAGATGAGGCTGTAAATTCATCTGTTCGCTGAACTGTTGTTCCAATTCAAAGAGAACACGCTGCAAGTTACGGTGGCGCTCACGGTTCGTTCGAGTAAAGCCGCGTAGCTGAGTCACCTCTTCATCAAGCTGGGCGTTCAACGTGCTTGATTCACCCGCCAAACGGAACAGTGTATCCAATACGGTACGCGGTACTCGGAAGACCTGATTCTCTTCTCGAGCGGAGTCTGCTGTAGGAGCCTCTGCTTCACTCGCTTGTGTGTTTTCAGTCAGATCAGCAGAATCACCAGCACTTGCAACCGCCGGCTCTACAGCGGTACGTTCTTGTTCTTTATCAAGGGCGTCCACACCTTCTGTTTTTAAGCGGTAATCCCAATCCATCATCAACTGCAGCGTCGAAAGCGCATTATCAGGCGCACTTCCGCCTGCGGTGATGGCCTCTGCCATTGCTGCTAGACAATCAGACGCCTCAAACAGATCATCCTTCAAACTACCTGTAGGTAGCTGATCCTGATCCGCTAAGAATTCCAGCACATCCTCTAAACGGTGAGCCAAGTTAGCCAAACCCTTGATACCCGCCATATTGGCGAGGCCTTTCAAGGTATGCACCGCACGTTGGGCACTACGCAATGCTGGTTTGTGCTCCTGATCCAATAGCTGCTGGATACTGTCTAAGTATTCATCCGACAGCGTGGGCAGTTCGTTGTGCAGCATATCCGATAACTGAGGATCAATTTCCCCGGATTCATGCAACTCAACGTCTTCCGGTTTTGCTTCATCACGTACCAGATCTTCGCTGGTCTGTAGCGAAGCTAACGCGAATAGATCGGTAATGTATTTAGTTTCGTCAGCCGTAGGCCTGCACGGTAGAGATTCATGGCTGAAGGCAGTTAACAGTGCTTGTTGATGTTCTGCAGCTCCGAGATCAGAGAAGTAATCCAGTAAGCAGTTAAGGGCGTTATAAACTGCGTTAATTTTGTTTTCTAGTAGCGGAATCTGATGTTGCTGTAGATAGCTTAAGTTCGCAATTAAACCTTCAACCAGAACTTTGGCGCCGTTGAGGTTAATAGTCTTGAGCGCACGAATAACGGTCTCTAGGCCATCGATGCTCTCTTCTAGCGTTGATGGCTCTATCTCCGTCTGTAGCCACTGATCGGATAGCTGCTGGACTGATTGCGACAGCATTGTGACTACCGCAGGATCCACTTGAGCATTCCCCTGCTCCAACACGGTCTGGTCAATCTCGCAGAAAGTCGGTGGCTCAGGCAGAATCGCAATGCTTGGTTCATCGTCAGAAACCAGCGCGTCAACGGTGTCAGCTTGCTCATCAGATGGGTCGTTTGCGTTAATATCTGAGCGTAACCGCTCTAAATCTTGCGCCAGTAATGGTTTTAAGAACTCAGTATCTTCAGCCAATACAGGCTCTGACCAGCTCGACTCAACCATCAAACTCAATACAGGTTCAATCTGTTGATCTTCAGCTGACCGTAATAGATTTCCTATCGCTTGATGTAGCTGCTCTGCTATCGCCTGCTCTGATAATTCGGGAACTTGCAGTAATAGCTCACCGTACAGCGCCAGCATGTCGGTAATACCGGTCCAATCGGCCTCAGAGTAATCATCGATTAACTCGTAGTATTGATCAGAATGCAGCTCTTCAAAGCGATCAAGGTCTTCACCCATCTGCTGTAGTAAGGGCAGTAATTCGGGTAATTGATGAGCAATATTGCTTTGCGGAGCTGTCTTCGGAAGCGCTGATAGATCAGCGCCGATAGGCTGCTCAAGTAATTCGCTTTGTACGTCTTGATCCGAAGACGAACTTAGCTTCTGACAATCGCCCATTAACAGATCGCGAAGGAAGCTACCGTCCTCTTCAGGCACCGGCTCAACCCATGCTGAATCGCTCATAAGAGCCAGTAGTGAATCGATATTCTGCTCACACGGCTGCTCTAACAGGCGAATAATAGCGCTATTGAGCTTGGTCGCGATGTGAGTGCCATCGAGCTCTTCGAGTTGCTGTAATAATTCGCCATACAGGGCCAACATATCAGCGATACCGGTCCAATCCTCTTCGGAATAACGATCGATTAAATCGTAGAACCGATCAGTATATTCGGATTCAAATAGGGTGATATCCGCCGCCATTTGGCGAAGCAATGACACAAGTTCTGGCAGACATTGCTCAGTAGATATCACAGATTCTATTTGATTATTCGCTGCTTCATATTCTGCTGCAGCGTCTTCTATATCAGCAGAGATAGCTTGTGCTGTATCACCCGCTAAGGTTTTACAATCGCTCTGTAACAGTTCGATCAGGAAGCTAGCATCTTCATCGGCAACGGGTTCTACCCAATCAGGAGCTTTCATCAATTCGAGTGCTGGCTCGATCTGCTGAGGATCTAGGCTCTGTAGAAGGTTTATCAGCGCAGTACTTAACTGCGAAGCGATCTGGGTATCTTCCAACTCAACCAATTGCTGAAGTAGCTCACCATAAAGCGCCAGCATGTCAGCCAGACCGGTTAAATCATCTTCGGAGCAATGATCAATCAGATCATAGAGGTGGTCAGATTGTTCTTCAGCAAAATCGGGTAGTGCAGCAGCTATAGTCCCTAGCAGCTCAACCGACTCAACCGCGATCGGATGGCTAGGTGACTCTGAATCGGTCTCAGATGCATTCAACTCATCAACTTCTGCAGTCACCTCAACCTGTTCAACATCATTTACCTGTAATTGTGGTTGCAGTTGGCGACTATCATCTTGTAAAAGTTCGAGTAGGAATTCAGCGTCTTCTGCAGCCACAGCCTCTGGCCAATCGTCACGTTGCAATAAAGTCACTAAGCCTTGCGCGACTTCCTCTGGCGATTTAGAAAACAAGCCCTGCAGTTCTTCCGACATCTCTGTCATCACCGTTTCGGCTTGTTTTAGGTCAGTCTCATCCAAAGACTCTAACAGTTCAGCATACAACGCTAGAAAGTCAGATAGCCCGGTAAGGTTATGCTCACTGAACTGGTCGACATACTCATACAGCTCGACCACCAGTTCCGTTAGAGGCAGCTCCATTTTCAGGCAAAGCTTCTGCTTCGCTGTCAGCCACTCGATGGCTAGTTTAGGATCAAACATTGATCTCTATCCCACCTATTCTCAGGATGAAGCGAGTTTAAATACACTAACTGACTTCTGAAGCTCGTCGGCCGCGTCTACCAGCTCATCGGATAGCTGAGCCTGCTGTTTCATTTCGGCGTTGGTCGCTTGAGTGGTTTCGTTAATGCTATTTGCACGGGTACGTAGCTCTTCCGCTACTTTCGCCTGTTTAACCGAACTGTGGGCAATACGTACTACGGAATCTACCAGCGTTTGAGTTGTTGCACGGGTTTCATCCATACGCTCACCCGCTTCTTCCGCTAGGCGCGTACCCTCGACTACGTCGGTGATTACGTTGTTGATTACGTTAATCGTATCCGATGTCTCAAGCTGGATGTTGTTTACCAGAGATTCGATCTCGGAGGTCGCTTCACGGGAGTTCTCCGCCAGACGTTGTACCTCGTCTACTACCACCATCAAACCACGACCCGCCTCACCGGCTGAAGCTGCGTGCATACTCGCGTTAAGGGATAGTACGTGGGTACGTTCCGAGATGTTGTTGATCAGGTTGACGATACCACCGATCTCTTGAGAACGTTCGCCCAATCGTTTGATACGTTTTTCCGCCTCGTGGATGGTCTGGCGGATTTTATTAATACTGTCGATGGTCTGAGATACCGAGTCCATCGCCGTTTCAGAGGTTTTGATCGCTTTCTGAGATGCGTTGTTCGATAGTACCGCCAGTTTAGAGATCAATTCCATTGCACGGATTGCGGAGTCCAAACCGTTCAATGTTTCACTGATCTCCTCTTTCTCTCGTTCCGCATAGCTCAATACCGTTTCAGACTGAGATTTCACCTGAACCGATGCATCATTTACACGGGTGGATACGCTGTTTACTTCCTGCAATACCGACTCAATCGACTCTACCAACTGGTTGATAGAGTCAGATACCGCACCCGTTACATCTTCCGCTACAGGTACACGTACCGTTAGGTCTCGCTGGGAGATCTGGAATACGTTCTGGATCAAGGTAATGATCGAACTGTTCAGACGTTGGTTCTCTTGTTCCTTAACTTGAAGGGCATTCTCTTTCTCATCAAGCATGTTATCCAATACGCTCGATAGCTGACCCAATTCGTCTTGTGTGTCCAAGCCGCTTCGTGCTTCTACATCGCCTTCACGTACTTTATCTACCGCATTCTGGATAGTTTTCAGTGGATCGATTACACCGTATTTGATGATGGATAGGGAGATGGCCATCGCCACGATCATCAAACCGATAGAGATCAGGAAGTAAGTCGCCATCTCGGTAGTATCATCGGCAATCAGCAAGTCGTTTTGTACTTTGTAGCTTGCAGCTAGCTCGGTTACTTCATCGATCTTTGGAGACAGTTTGTCGATGATCTCTTGCAGGCTGGCAAACTGAGTTTGTTTACGTTCGATAGCTTCAGCTAGCTCTGCTACCAATAACTCAATCTGCTCGATATTACCGGAAGCGGACGCTCGGCTATCGGATAAAGATTTAACTTTACTGGAATCTAGGTGAGCCGTTTGGATCTGTCTTTTGATGGTGTATAAGTCTGTTTGAATAATCTCCAGATCAACGTCTCGACCATCAGTCGCTATATATTCATCAATATCTGTTTGTACAACCGATAATTGGTCACGAACCCAGTTACGGTTGATCCATAGAACAAGCGGTTCTGTTTGTGAAATCAGAGTACGGATCTCAGCAGACAGACCTTCATCCTTGCTTACACCAATCTGGATGGCTGTTTCTGACGCATCGTAAAAAACATCTTGGTACTGATCCATAATGGTCTGGAACTGTTCTACCAGTTCCTTATCTTTATCGGTACGCAGATAAGCTTTAAGACTCAGGATATCTCTATCTAGCTTCGCCATTACATCGTTATAGATGGATAGGCGATCCATCTCCTTCGATACCTGGAAACTCTTCTCTTGGAAACGGGCCTCGGCCACACTTTCCTGAATATCACTTACCAATAACAAGAAACTATTTAGATTTTGAGAACGTTGCTTTGCTTCCTCTTGCAAGACAATCGTCTGGTAGTAGGACGCACTCATAAAGAACAAACCGACACAGAGCAATCCTAATACGATCGCAAACTTAATCGGTATCCTAATGTTCTTAAACTCCCAAAAAGACTGCATAGTTCGCTCACTCCGTACTTTTAAAACTGTTTCTTCAAGGCTAGGAACAATCGGTGGTGATCAATTTCAACCCAGTGTTGATCTTGATGCTCATATACCTGTCCCGCTGCCTGACGGATAACATCAGGCAGATCCCCACATGCTTGCTCCAGTAAAACTGGGTCCGTGATACTTTGAGGTGGTTGGGTCAATAAGACACCAACTGTCTTCGGATGATCATCGATCAGCAATACCCAAGCTTGCGGGGCTGTGTTGCCATCTAAGATTTGTAGGTACCTATTTAGATCGTAAACAGGCACCGTTTCGCCACGGTGATTCATAAATCCGGCGAACCAGTCAGGTGTAGATGGGATCGAACAAATTGAGGGAGCTTTCGCTACCTCAGCCCGGGTTAGTTCCGAGATAAGTAGCTGGTAACTACCGATCTCAAAACCATGCCGGATCTGGTGAATGCTAGGCTGATCATCCGCTTTTATATTTGTTGTTAGCTGAGCATCCATCGCGTACTTCTCAAGTTAACGCAGAAATTTGCGCCATTAGTTCTGCATCAGTAAAAGGTTTGGAAACCATAGCTGTCGCACCTTGTAGCTGCGCCCAGACTTTATCCGCCTCTTCGTTTTTACTAGATACAATCACTACTGGAATATGTTTTGTTGCTTCGTCAGACGTGATCTGACGACAGGCTGAGTAACCATCCATTTCTGGCATGACGATATCCATAAAAATCAAATCTGGATTTTCCGTCTTTGCCTTTTCAAGACCCTGCTTGCCATCGTTGGCAGCGACTACTTCAACACCGCAAGAAGCCAATACTGTACAAATATGCTTCTGCTGAACTAGGTCATCTTCAACAACCAATACTTTTTTCACTGGATAGCTCCATTTACTTATGCTTTCTGAAATTCATCAACCCAATTGGATACTCGGCCGATCACCTTCTGAAACTCTTCATGCACGATTGGCTTGGTCAGATAAGTGGAACAGCCCGACATAATTCCTTTCACCTCATCCATAGGTGAAGTCTTAGAGGTCAGCATTATGATTGGGGTTTTCTTTAGTTCTGGACGTTTACGCATCTCTGTACAGGCTTCAAACCCGTCCATTCCAGGCATAACCACATCCAGAAAAATAAAGTCATAACTATGATCTGTTACATTCGCGAGTGCTTCTTCGCCAGAACCAGCAAAGTGCACGTTAACTGGTAGCGGTAACTGCTGTAACTCGGCATTTAATGCCTGCTGCATCACATCGTTATCATCCACTACCAATACTTGATAACTGGTTCGACCACTTTCAACTGCGGCACTGTCCGTAGGCTCAGGTGCAGTATATTTACTGAAAGTATCTTCTTTTGACTCCGGTTTAGAGGACTCTAAATCCATCTCTTCGTTTTCTCGCGTCATCTTATCTAAGGCACGTAAAACTCGAGAAGAAACCAGAGGGTAACCAAGATGAGCATGTTCCTCACTTTCAGGCTTACCACGGCCGACCAAAATGATCCGAGCATGATAACTTTGAGGAATATCCGCTAATTCAGGGTATAGAGAGAGGTCAAATCCAAATACGAGCAACAGGTCAGGAAGCTCAGAAATATCAGGAGTTACCAACGTATAACGGGTCTGTTTAGACAGCTTGAAAATCTTTTCCAGCTTAACCCGCTGATCGTTAGGAAAACCTATTGAACCTATCAGCATATCAGCCCCATACCCTTACAGATGAAGTGGGATATGCTACATGTCGAGGGGGAATAGGATGATCATTATCACCCAAATTATTAAAACTGCCCTGAGCTATCCCAGACGAACGCGGGATAATACACGGCGCTTGTTTCATTAATGCTGCAGCCTCACAACTCACTCGCTGTGAACCACCATTGCGGTAACACATGACTTCCATAAGCTAGCACTAGCAACCCTCAGCATAAAAAATGCGGTTGCCAGTCTCCATCTCTACTCTTGAATTTATTATTTTTATTAGTGACGTCTAAAAGAACGTCTATCTATATACACTACAGATTTTATTAGACGAATAAAACCTCTGTGCGCTATCAGTGTGCGAGGCTTATGTTAGAACTATTTAAATTAAGATAGCAACTAAAAAAAACGGACCTTTTGGTCCGTTTCATTACTTTTCGCTGCAAAATAACTGCTGTTGTCGCATGAGAAGGCGACAACCTTCGCCTCTGACATCCCGACTCCAGCAGGCGTGACGCGCCCATGACTTATCATCTTCGGTACGCTCTTCGCGGAATTCAGGTACATCCTTACAGAAGTTTTCACTCGGCGATGCATTTTTTAGACAAGCTTTTAAGAATTTGCCGTGTTTAATCGTACAACTAAACCCTGAGCATTGATTAAAGCTACTCAACGCTTCTTCTAAACAGGTTTGTTGGTCGGCCTTTTGACCTAACACCAGCCCTCTTTGCTGAAATTCGTTATTCTGATCAGCAAGCTCCTGATTCCAACCCGGCAACCACTTATCTTGCGTTAGCCAAGCCAAGAAAATACCCACTACGAGCAGTAAAAGAATTCCCCAAATAATCTTTTTAACCATCAGGCTTCCTTACGTGGACGCCAAAGCAGTCCTTTCATACACATAAATACACCCACAACCGATAGCAACATGCCGCCATTCACTAGCAATGGGTGCCTCACCAATAAAGGTTTGAAAGGGTGTTCCTGCTCAAGATCACATTCAGCCAGATCATAGTTATATGACCCACCCAGATCTAAACACGCATCAACTGCACTTTGATCGACATAGAAAAGAACCATCAAAGCAACGGATGGCAAAATCAGAAGTATTAAACCAATTCGAAGCATGAACTATTCGCTATCACTAATGCCAAGGTTACTGTAACCGTCGTTATGCGCTAGTTCACGTAGCTCTTGCAACGCCTCACGACGTGGTAAGTCATCTTGAATGATCTCTAGGATATCCGCTTGGAAATCATCTTCTTGTACCATTAGGTCGTGTGTATTGATGAATCTAACCAGCTCATCATCAGAGATCTGATCATCCGCGTTTAGTTCAATAAACGTCGCCACCGACTCACGAGACATATTAGCAACAGTCAGAACTTCGCTGGCATCTGCAGCGATTACGGTGTTAAGTGTAGAGAATAGTGCAACAACCGCATCCAAAGCAGGAGACGCGCCGTACATGTCGAACTCATCCAGATCAGGCATATTTTCTTCCACCTTATCCAGCTGAACTTCGAAGTTCATTTTTGCACCGGTATTATTCAGGTGATCCCAAACCGCATCCAAAATTTGACGCATTTTGCTGACATCACCAAACTCCATCAAACGTGCAAACAGAGCAAAATTAGGGAACATGCGTTCTGAGACTGCAGCGCAGTAGGCCGCTAACTGCCAATCTTTAAGATCGTAGAACTCTTTGTCAAAGCGCTGATCAGACATCTAATTCACCTGAACTATTGGAAAGTGTTTATTGTACCGGTTTTACGGCTAATTGCAGTGAAATCTGTAGCTATTCTCGCGCGAGCATATAAGCCCGCTCCGAGACATCGTGCCAAGCCATCGCTTGTTGTCTAAAGTTCTCGAATGATTCGTAGATTTTGACCGCTCTGGGATCTTTTTCTAACTCTAGCTGAATTACTTCATGAGACGCTAAACGAAGTTGCTCCAACACCTTATCAGGAAACTGACGTAACTCGACTTTATGCACTTTTAACAACATTTCTAAGGCACGATGATTTTTCGCTGTTAGCTCCGCTAACATCTCTTGATTAGCCACTTTCATGGCATTAGTCACGATCAATTGCAGATCTTTCGGCAACTGGTTCATCGCTTGTTTATTGACAATGCATTCAATGGTTGTACCAGGCTCATGCCAACCGGGGTAGTAGTAATATTTAGCAACTTTATAAAGGCCCAGCGCGACATCGTTGTATGGAGCAGCCCACTCAGCAGCCTCAATCTCCCCCTGTTCAAGCGCTCGAAAGATTTCATCTCCCGATAACAATACCGGCTCCGCACCTAGGCGTTTCACCACCTCCCCGCCTAAGCCGGGAATACGCATTTTTAGACCTTTAAAATCCTCAATGCTGTTAATTTCGCGGTTAAACCAGCCACCCATTTGCACGCCGGTATTACCACACGCAGCTGGAATCAAATCATATTCTGCGTAGAGTTCCTGCCAAAGTTCGAGGCCACGCCCTTGATACAACCAAGCATTCATCTCTTGCGCAGTCATGCCAAAAGGTACCGCCGCAAAAAACTGCGCAGCCCTGACTTTATCTTGCCAATAAAATGCAGCGCCATGCCCCATTTCAGCTTTGCCTTGAGAGACTGTATCAAAGACTTCTGAAGGCGCAACTTTCTCATGGGCACCATAAACAGATATCTGGATACGGCCGCCGCTCATCTCATTGATTAAGTTGGCGAGAAAATTAGCCCCCATGCCAAACCCCGGGAAGTTTTTAGGCCAAGTCGTGACCATACTCCAACGAAATTCAGGAATAAGTGCAGCATTACTAACTTGAGGAGCCGTCGCTAAAGCGGCGGCAATGGGCAGAGAACCTGCTTGCTGAATAAACTTACGACGTTTCACAAATGGAAACCTTATTTATTTTTTAATGAAAATAACATGCGATTTTTCACTCCGCAATTTACGACAAATGGTGATCTGAGCGTCAGAAGGTTGTTATACTTAAAACTGTAGTATTAATTTATAAGTGCTAAGTGAGGTGTAGGGTTGAACTCGTTCAATCTGCTTAAGTCGATTGCGCAAGCGCGTGAAAACTTAAGGAAGTCAGAGCAAAAAGTTGCGGATTATGTTTTAGCTCACGCTAATGAAGTGATCCATATGCGTATTGTTGATCTAGCATCTGAAGCAAATGTCAGCGAACCAACCGTGGTTCGTTTCTGTCGTGCCCTAAGCTACGATGGCTTCCAGGATTTCAAACTCACCTTAGCTCAAGGCTTAGCCAGTAATAATCACTTCGAGCAATTTTCCCTAAACTCAAAAGACACTGTTACTGAGTTTAAAGAAAAGATCTTCGATTCCATGATTGGTAACTTGCTCAATATCAAAGAGCAACTAGATACCACTACGGTTGAACGTGCGATCGCTGCTCTAGCTAAAGCTCGCCGTGTCGAGTTCTATGGCTTTGGTGCATCAGCTCCAGTTTGTACTGACGCCGCGCATAAATTTCACCGTTTGAAAGTATCCAGCACCTCTTATTCGGATCCGCACATGCAAGCTATTTCAGCTGTATCGCTTGATGATCGCGATGTCGTTGTGGCTATCTCTCAGACAGGTCGTACCAAAGATCTTTTACATACAGTCAAGCTGGTAAAAGAAACCGGCACAACCGTTATCTCACTCTGCCCAAGTGATACTCCCCTAGCTGATCTTGCGAGCATTCCAATCCATATCGATCTGGAAGAAGATAAAGATCTAAGCACACTGATGTCATCCCGCGTACTCCATCTGGTTGTTATTGATGTACTCGCAGTCGGTGTAGCGATGAAGCTGGGTCCAGGGCTGGTTGATCACCTAAAAACCATAAAACGTAGCCTCAGATCTTTGCGTCAAAACGACAAACGCCCAAGCGCTCGCCCTGCCGATGAAATGGACGAAGATTAAGCTATTTCTGTCACATTTGTGACATCTTCCCTTCACCCTTTTGCAACATAGGCTTTTTAATATTCCTCTCGGAATTCGCCGAAAACTGTTTGATATTTGTTCAGAGCTATTATAAAACAGAGATAAGGCTGTATTAAAAAGCGTGTTTGATAGAAATCTTTCTATTAAGCAACTTCACCAGAGCCCCTCATCGAGGAGCGAAGGGTTTATGCCTTAACAAGCATAATCAGTTACTGCTTCGCTCGATGGGCCTTCTGACCGTTAAGATAAGATCAGGAGCTTACTATGCTGCATAAAACTGAAGAGCTTAACGAAACCCAGGTTGAAGTATTCGATCTGCTAGTGGGTTTTGAAGAAGAAGAAAAACTTTCCCGCAAAAAACTCGCAACGCGCCGCGCGCTTAGAGCTCGCCGAGCCATCGAACAACGCCAAGAAGAAAAAGAACTCGCCTCTCACATCGACGAATGTTGGTTTGATGAGTAATATAAAATCACTCGCTATGATTACTTACAAATAAAAACGCCAGTCCTAATGACTGGCGTTTTTGCTTGGGTTGTTTACTAATACTCTGGATAGAGAATATTCAGTGGTATAGACCGACTACCTTCCACCACGATTGCGCAATGCTTACGCTTAAGCTGACGCGGCTCGGTTACACCACAAGAGTGGGCGATCATCTCCACCTCATGTACCAAATGATTGTGATAGTTAGCGACACGATCCGCTTTAACCATCGGCACTAATCCACGCTGCAGATCTGGATCATGGGTAGTGATGCCGGTTGGGCAGGTATTCTTATTACACTGCAACGCCTGAATACAACCGAGAGCAAACATAAAGCCACGTCCCGTTACGGTGAAATCAGCCCCCATACAAAGTGCAGCACCGACATCGGTAGGGTTAATCAATTTACCTGAGGCAATCACACGTACACGCTCACGCAGGTTGTGAGCCATAAGTTTGTTTACCAAAATAGGTAAACTCTCCCGCAGCGGCAGACCTACGCTGTCCATTAACGGCATTGGTGCAGCACCAGTACCACCGTCACAACTGTCTAACGTAATAAAGTCTGGAGCACTCTCTACGCCACGCTTGTTAACCGACTCACAAAATTCATCCAACCACTCAGCATCGCCCAATACCATTTTGAAACCACATGGTTTACCGGTGATACGACGTACCTTTTCAATCATATCAAGCAGGTCATCAATAGAAGCTATATCTGGATGACGGTTTGGGCTTAAAGAATCTTGGCCTACAGGGATACCACGTACCGCTGCAATCTCTGGTGTTACCTTCTCACCCGGCAAGATACCACCTTTACCCGGTTTAGCACCCTGACTCAGTTTGATCTCGAACATCTTAACTTGAGGAAGATCACCTTTCTCTTTTAGCTTTTCCTCAGAGAACTTTCCGTTTTCATCACGCAAACCATATTTTGCAGTGCCAATCTGATAAACAATGTCACAGCCTGATTCCAGGTGGAAAGGCGATACCCCGCCTTCACCTGTGTTCATCCAACAACCTGCTTTCTTAGCCCCCTGAGATAAGGCCTCGATTGCAGGTCGGGATAGCGCACCATAACTCATGCCAGAAATATTAAAAAAAGAAGCTGCATCGTAAGGTGCCTTACAGTAAGGACCTATACGTAAACTCTGCGTTGTTACCGCATCTTCCTTTAAGGTTGGGAAAGGACAGTTTAGAAAATAATAGGTACCAGGAATACGTAGATCACGTGACGAACCAAAGGCAATAGTGCTATCTACATTCTTGGCTGCGCGATAAACCCAAGAGCGTTGCGCACGGTTAAATGGCATCTCCTCGCGATCCATAGCAAAGAAGTACTGACGGAAAAATTCACCAGCATGTTCAAACAGGTAGCGAAAGCGACCAATCAGAGGGTAGTTACGACGGATAGTTTGCGCTGTTTGATGTTTATCGATTTGGTATAAAACTACCGCCACAACGATTGCGACAACAAACAGTACCAAGAACGCAATCCCAACAAACGCGATAAAATTTATAGCAAAGCTCGACATTGAATCATTCATGCTATGGACCTCCTATAGACATAGCACCGCCTCTTAACGAGGTTTTTTCTTTGTTTGTATGCTGTATTGGCTTCTGTGTAAATAGATAAATCAAAATATCCTATAGTTATTAATAGGCTAGCATCCATTATTAACCTTATAAGCGAAAATCCCGCTGTAACATTAAAACTTTCTAACATTTTAAAAGGCATACAAAAGCAAGGTATTTAAACGACAAAGGCAGATTTTATGCGCTAAAAAGCGACTTTTTTTGCCTGATATTTGCCAACCCCCTTAATCAAGAGGTATGGTACGTCGCTCTTCTATTTTTTAGACTTTCAGCCTAAGGAATAGTACTTTTTTATAGGTCATATTTACGAATTGAACCTAACCCTGATTCATTTTTGAACAGGCGCTTGTTTTTTCGTTATACGCCCCTATTTAACTAGGTATTGTTTAACGTAAGCCTATTTTCTCTACGTAAGAGCTTACGGATTCAGATTTTGATAACTACCGAATTGGAAGACCTGCTTCATGACCAACTTGCCTGACGTTACCAGCCATCAAAATCCTGAGATTCACGGCTCTCTGGACTGGGTGGGCATGAATGGAATCACCGTCCCTCTGCAATTTGACGATAGTAAACTAGGTGTAAACAGCATCGAAGCACGCGTTAATACCTACGTTAATCTGGTAAACCCAAAGGTTAAAGGCATTCATATGTCGCGCCTTTACCTTGCGCTAAGTAACTTTTTTGAGAATCAAACACTGAATGTTCCTGCGTTAACAGATTTCTTATCCCACCTATTGGATAGCCATCACGATATCTCAACTCAGGTTTTCCTAAACTTTGATTTTGATTTCCTAATCAAGCGCGATGCTCTAAAAAGCGATAACAGCGGTTGGAAAAGCTACTCCACGACGCTACGTGCAACTCTGAAAGATGGCGAAGTAGTTCTGGAACTAGCAACACGCGTTCCGTACTCATCCACTTGTCCGTGTTCAGCAGCATTATCACGTCAGCTATTAGCTCAGGCATTCACTGATGACTTTGCCAACAAAGGCAGCATTAACGTTGAAGACGTAGAGAACTGGTTGAAGTCTGAAAAGGGCTCATTCGCTACGCCCCATAGCCAACGAAGCCAAGCAACAGCTTGGGTTAAACTGGATAAAGATATGGGTGCATTCCCACTTACAGATCTAATAGATCTTGTTGAAGATGCATTAAAAACACCAGTACAAACTGCTGTAAAACGTGCTGACGAACAAGAGTTTGCTCGTTTGAATGGCCATAACTTAATGTTCTGCGAAGACGCTGCACGACGCGTTAAGCAAGCACTACTAAGCCAAGAGCAATACGCGGATTTCTGGTTGAAGGTAGAGCACTTCGAAAGCTTACACGCTCATGATGCAGTAGCTCTTGCGTCTAAAGGTATTGCAGGCGGTTACAGCCCAGCTGATTACAGCTAAGCTTTAAATTCGATAATAAAAAAGGCAGCTTAATAGCTGCCTTTTTTATTTGTAGTTTATGATTTACCAAGCTTGTAGTAACTCTGCCACTCAGATTCTGGCACCATACTTCCACCTGTCGCCCAGATGATATGGGTTGAGTTATCCAACTTATTCAGCAAGCCATGATTCTGAAGGTAGCTTTCGCCCTGCGAGATCAGATTAATAATGCCTGTCGCTCCCGCCAAAGCCGATGGCTCCAACGCTATATGCTCACTCTCATAAATTTCGGCCAATAACTGATAAAGTGTTTTGTCCTCTACGGTATAAACCCCACTTAACAGTGGCTCCATCACCTTACCAACAAAACCGGAAGCACGACCTACTGCTAGGCCATCAGCACAAGTTTGGTTGTCGATACCTAACTCCTGAACACTGATCTGATCATGTAAGCCAGTATACATACCCACCAACATACAGGGAGATTGAGTTGGCTCAGCAAAGAAGCAATGAACATGATCGCCAAAGAGCAGCTTCAAACCAAAAGCAACACCACCAGGGCCGCCACCGACACCACAAGGCAGATAGATAAACAACGGATGTTCAGCGTCGACCTGAATGTTTTGCTCAGATAGCTGTTTAGCTAGACGTTCTGCAGCAACCGCATAGCCTAAAAACAGGTCATTTGAGTTCTCATCATCAACAAAGTGACAACGCTGCTGGCTGAGCGCTTGTTTGCGCCCCTCTTCTACCGCTTTACTGTAATCGTCTTCATATTCAATGACCTGCACGCCTTTGCTACGTAGTAGGTCTTTCTTCCACTGCCGAGCATCTGCAGACATATGAACCGTCACCGAAAAGCCTAACTCAGCCCCCATAATTCCGATACTAAGCCCAAGGTTGCCGGTTGATCCCACCACAATTTGATACTGACTAAAGAGTTCGCGGCAGACATCACTATTTAGCTTGCTGTAACAGCTATCTTTGCTGATCAGACCGGCCTCTATAGCAACGGCCTCAGCATACTTGAGCACCTCATAGATACCACCACGTGCTTTTATCGAACCAGATATAGGTAGATGGCTGTCACACTTCAACAGCAAACGGCCGGGGAGTCTTTGATTAGCTCTTTTCTCTAACTGGTGATGAAATTGAGGCACCTCACACAACGGCGATTCAATCATGCCTTTTTTGGCAGCGGTTTCTGGAAACACTTCCGCCAGATAGGGAGCAAAGCGATTCAATCTTGCCGAGGAATCTTTAACATCAGTTTGCGTCAATGGCAGGTGCGCTGATACTGCAGCAAAGTCCGTAATTTTAGGGTTTATCCAAAGCAACGGCTGAGTTTTCTGAAGCCGCTCCAATAAGGGAAACTTATGTATCAGATCATTTATTTCCTGTCTGTTTAACCCCATGAATCCAGCTCCGATCGAATAAATTTTGTTAATTCCAATTAATGAAATTAGGATAAAACCATTAAACCAGTGCTTATAATTTACAACAAACCATAAAAAAACATCCTTGGATTAAAATGGCTAATCTGAACCTCTCTCACTTGAATAGCGCCGTGCTCGCTAACCTGCAATGCTTCAGCAGCGCAGCCAAGCACCTCAGCTTTACCCTAGCGGCAGAAGAGTTAAGTCTTACTCAAGGAGCCATTAGCCAACGGATACGTAAACTGGAAGAACAACTCGGTTTTGCCCTGTTCTTACGCTACAACCGTCGTCTACAGCTCACAGCTGAGGGTGAAAGGCTCCTGATACAAACCAATAACAGCCTAACCGAGCTCAATAATCTGATTCGGGATATCCATACCCAAGGGCTTGCCGGTGAACTCTCACTTTCCGTTCCCCCCTCTTTTGCTTCACAGTGGTTGCTGGAAAAGCTGGCTGACTTCTCTCAGCTCTACCCACAAATTTTTATTCGTATGGAAACCCATAGTCGTCTGATCGACTTTTACGCCGAACAGATCGATCTAGCGATCTATTATGGTCAGGGCGAGTACCCGGGGTTGGTTAGTTGGCCACTCATGGATGAACAGCTCATTCCCGTTTGTACCAAAGACTTCGCAGATAAACATGACTTATGGGATAGACCAGAAAAACTAAAACACTGCCCTCTATTACATGATGCTCAAGCATGGCCTGAAGCTGGCCCTTATTCAGAATGGTCCTACTGGGCCGATCAACAAACATTGAACCTAGTTCTAAAACAGGGGCACTGCTTTGATAAGTCAGAATATGCAGTGAATGCAGCTAAATCAGGTTTAGGCGTTGCTATGGGGCGTAAGCAGCTAATCGAAAAAGCACTGAACAGTGGAGAACTGATAAACCCATTTGGAGTATTACAGCCGATCCAATCTCAACAAGGCTATTTTCTGGTCACCCACGAAGACAGGAAGGAGCAGCCTATTATCAAGGCATTTAGGGAGTGGATTCTGGAAAAAGTACAGGCCCACTGATCAGTGAGCCTGTTATAGAAGTCTTATTAGCTAAAGCCGTTACTCAACCGTTACCGACTTAGCCAAATTTCGTGGCTGATCCACGTCCGTGCCTTTCAAAATCGCCACATGATATGAAAGTAACTGCAGCGGGATCGTATAAAGAACAGGCTGCATAACTTCATCACATACAGGCATATTCAGAACATAAGTGCCCTCTTCCGGTTGCACTTTGTCAGAACCTGCAAAGACAAACAGTTCACCACCACGCGCGCGGACTTCCTGTAGGTTTGCCTTCAGCTTGTCCAACATATCATTCTGCGGAGCTACTGCGACAACTGGCATCTCTTTATCGACCAACGCCAATGGGCCGTGTTTTAGCTCACCTGCAGGGTAAGACTCCGCGTGGATATAGGAGATCTCTTTTAACTTAAGCGCACCCTCTTTTGCTACAGGGTACAAAGTGCCGCGGCCAAGGAACAAAGAATGATTCTTTTCAGCAAAGGATTGCGCCATCTGCTCAATATCACTATCCATTGCTAGAGCTTGCTGAACCTGCTCAGGAAGCTTTTTAAGCGCGGTGATAATTGCTGCTTCAGTTTCTTCGCTTAAGCCATTACGACGACCAAGTGCGATTGTAGTTAGCATCAACGCAACTAGCTGTGTCGTAAACGCTTTGGTCGACGCTACACCAATCTCTGGACCTGCGTTGGTCATCAAGGCCAGATCAGATTCACGCACCAGAGAGCTACCCGGAACGTTACAGATAACCAGAGACGCCAAAACACGATCCTGAATTTCACGTAGCGCAGCTAAGGTATCTGCTGTTTCACCAGACTGTGAAATGGTCAGGAACAGTGTGCCTTCAGGAATCACGACTGAACGGTAACGGTACTCACTAGCAACCTCGACCATACATGGGATACCGACTAGATCTTCGATCCAGTACTTAGCAATCAAACCAGCATGGAAACTCGTACCACAAGCAATGATTTGTACCTGTTTAACTTGATCGAATACCTCCGCAGCTTTAACGCCAAAGCATTGTTCCAACAGTTTATCTTCGCTGATACGCCCTTCGAGACACGCTTTGATCACCTCTGGCTGCTCATAGGTCTCTTTAAGCATATAGTGCTTAAATTCACCTTTATCCGCAGAGCTTACACCGTGTTCAAATTGACTGACTTCACGCTCTACTTTTTTGCCTGAGATATCCGTTACCGTGATATCTGCAGCCGTTAAGGTCGCAACATCACCATCTTCCAAGAACATAAAACGGTCTGTCACTTGTAATAACGCTAGTTGATCGGAGGCGATAAAGTTCTCGCCAATACCAACACCGATCACCAACGGGCTACCTTTACGCGCGGTTACCAACTGGGAAGGATCTGCTTTTTCGATCACGCCTAGCGCATAAGCACCTTCAAGCTGACCAATAATATTGGCAACAGCCGTATGCAAAGAGCTGGTTGATTTAAGTTCTCTTGCAAGTAAGTGTGCAATTACTTCAGTATCTGTTTCTGAACTAAATTCATAACCATCATTTTGCAGATCGGCTTTTAGCTCTTCAAAGTTTTCGATAATACCGTTGTGCACTACTGCCAGTTGATCACCTGACATATGCGGATGGGCATTCGCTTCACAAGGTACTCCGTGAGTCGCCCAACGGGTATGTGCGATGCCTGTTGTACCCACTAAAGGTAGCTCTTGTAAGGCATCAGAAAGGGCTTGAACCTTGCCATTACGGCGACAACGTTGAATACCAGCTTCGGTCTGCAATGCAACACCGGCTGAGTCATAACCGCGGTATTCCAAGCGGCGAAGACCTTCAAGCAGGATTTCCTGAACTGGCCTAGCTGCAACAGCACCTACAATTCCACACATAATTAGTTTCCTTTCTTCTTAGGACGCGGCCAGTTTTTCAATTCAGTTTGTTTTGCACGAGTAATCGCAAGCGCATCATCAGATACAGGTTTAGCAATCGTTGAACCTGCGCCAACAGTCGCCATAGCGCCCACTTTAACCGGAGCAACTAGGGCGGTATTGGAACCAATAAATGCGTTGTCACCGATTTCTGTCAGCGACTTATTCACGCCATCGTAGTTACAAGTAATAGTACCTGCGCCAATGTTTACATCTTTACCCAGTACCGCATCGCCCACATAGGACAGGTGATTGATCTTACTTCCCTCACCCACAATCGCTTTTTTGGTCTCTACAAAGTTTCCAACCTTCGCTTTAGCAGCAAGCTGAGTACCTGGGCGTAAACGTGCAAACGGGCCTATATCACAAGATTCAGCAATCACAGCATCTTCAATCACTGTATTTGCCTTGATATGGGTACCCGCTGCAACAATACAGTTTTTCAGGTAACAGTTAGGTTCGATTACGACATCGTCACCTAGTACAACATCGCCCTCTAAAACAACGTTTACATCGATCAGTAGATCCTGACCAATAGAGACATTACCGCGCACATCAACACGCGCCGGATCAGCCAAAGTTGCACCATTAACCATCAACCATTCAGCACGTTGTAACTGGTACCAGCGTTCTAGTTCGGCCAACTGAACGCGGTTGTTAACCCCTTGGACTTCCTCTTCAGCTTCAGGCTGAATCGCGCTGATCTTCACGCCACCATTGGCAGCCATCGCGATGATATCGGTCAGATAATATTCGCCTTGCGCGTTTTCAGAGGATAGCTGTGGTAACCAATCAGAAAGATACTGACTCTTAACCGCTAAAATGCCGGTATTTACTTCATTGATCAGGTGCTGCTCCGGCGAAGCATCTTTATGCTCAACAATCGCCACAACTTTGTCATCGCTATCACGTACGATGCGACCATAACCGGTAGGGTCTTTTAAATTCACTGTCAGTAGTGCCAAATCACCTGTAGCGGCGATATCCACCATCTCTTGCATAGTGGCAGATTGTGTTAGCGGCACATCGCCATAAAGCACAAGAACGACACTATCATTAGCTACTTCAGGCATCGCCTGAGCCACCGCGTGACCTGTACCTTTTTGTTCCGCCTGCAGAGCAAATATAAGTTCTTGTCCCTGCAGTTCTTCACGTAATTTGTCCGCTCCGTGACCGATCACAACATGCGTTTTCACCCCCTGCAGTGACGATGCGGTGTCGATTACATGTTGCACCATCGCTTTACCGCCAACCTTGTGCAGTACTTTAGGGAGTTTGGATTTCATACGGCTACCCTGACCAGCAGCCAAAATGACAACGTCTACTGACATAGTCTTACCTTTCCTTTGTAGGTTTACGCTTTATTTTCATCGCACTTTAAAGTAAAACTGAAACCATACAATCCCTTTTGTCACAAATTTTATGACAATTATGAATAACGACGTTTTTAAAATATTGGGTTTAACCCCCAGAGAAATAGATATCTATAAAGCCTTATTAACCTTAGGGGCTAGTTCCATCCGTACAATTGCTGACAAATCAGGGGTTAACCGCGGTAGTGCCTATGAAAGCCTGAAAGATATGCAGCAAAAAGGGATTGTGACCTATCTTCCCAAAGGAAAACGACGTTTATTCGCCCCTGTAGATCCAGATATTCTTTTGCAACTGGCTGAAGATCGTCGACAGAACATAGATAAAGCGATCGACGAGCTGAAACAAAGCATTATTCCTGAGCTGCAGCACCTTAAACCTGACTTTAATACTGCCAATGTCAGCTTCTATGAAGGCGATGACGGTATAGAGCACGTACTGAAAGACATTCTGGTTACGGTGTCTAGCTCAGATGCTGATAGCTACTCAGTCTTCTCCTCCAAGCCGATCAGGAAGCACCTCTATCGACCCTTCCCTAACTTCACTAACCAGCGCATACAACGTGGTATTAACGTACGCGCCATTGCAATCGGTGATGGAGGTGAAGACGCTCTGCTATCAGAACGTAAGTGGATCAAAACGGAAGGTAAAGTAGATGCAGCTTATATCGCGATCTACCCACCTAAATGTGCAATCATCTCACTCGCTTCAGAAAACTACCCAACAGCGGTAGTGATTGATTCGCCGGAAGTAGCCGGTGCTCAGAAAATCATCTTTGATACGCTATGGCGACTGCTGTAGCTCACCTAAAAATATCACACTCTCCTTAACAGCTAAAACGATCTCAATTGCCTCCTTTTAATTGAGTTATATTATAACATTACACTTCATGTCATAATTCGCCGGGTTTATAGCCACTCACCCGAAGTACGAGACACAAAGGTATTGCAGCAATGAAAGACACATTGATTAAGAACGCGATCATTATCAATGAAGGCGAACAAAGAGAAGTCGATCTAAGAATTAAAGACCAAAGAATCGATCTAATTGCTGCTGATATAGACGCTAAAGCTACCGACACAGTTATCGATGCTAAGGGGTGCTGGCTGCTTCCAGGAATGATCGACGATCAGGTGCATTTCCGTGAACCAGGCTTAACACATAAAGGCAGTATCGCAACCGAATCGCGCGCGGCAGTTGCCGGAGGCATCACTAGCTATATGGAGATGCCAAATGTTAACCCTTCAACAACCAATGCAGCTGCACTAGAGAATAAATACAATATTGCGGCGCAAAACTCGGCAGCAAACTATGCATTCTATCTAGGAGCAACAGAAGATAACTTAGACGATATAAAAGCCTTAGATCCGACCAAAACCTGTGGCGTAAAAGTGTTTATGGGTGCCTCTACCGGTAACCTACTCGTCGAGAACCCAACCGCTTTAGAAGGGATCTTCCGTGAAAGCCCTGTCTTGATCGTTACTCATTGCGAAAGCGGCCCGGTCATCGCCAACAACCTAAAACGTGTTCAAGACACTGGACGTAAGATTACGATACACGACCATCCTATTATTCGTGATGATGAAGCCTGCCTTGCTTCCTCATCTTACGCAGTAGAACTAGCAAAGAAATACCAAAGCAATCTTCATGTTCTGCATATCACTACAGAAAAAGAGCTGAGCTTATTTCAATCAGGCCCTGTCCAAGGCAAGAAGATCACAGCAGAAGCTTGCGTACATCATCTATGGTTTAGTGCTGAAGATTATGAAACGCGCGGTAACTTAATTAAATGCAACCCAGCAATTAAATCCCTACGGGATCGCAATGCACTGCTAAATGCACTTAAAACGGGACAGATCGATATCATCGCAACCGATCACGCTCCGCACACACTGACCGAGAAGCTGGTTGATTATTCAGATGCACCAGCAGGCCTTCCCCTTGTCCAACACGCTCTACTAACCTTATTAGAGCACGTTAATTTAGGCCGTATGTCGATCGAACAAGTTGTCGAGAAAGTATGCCATAACCCTGCTATCCGTTATGGTGTTTTAGAACGTGGATTTATTCGCGAGGGTTACTTTGCCGATCTAGTTCTGGTTGATCCGAAAAAATCGACATTGGTAAGCCATGCGAATAGCCTATACCACTGTGAATGGACTCCGTTTGACGGCCTAGAATTCTCGGGTCAGATAAAATCGACTTGGGTAAATGGAAACGTGGTATATGATGGTACACAGACACTAGTTCAGGAAGGCGTTGCTAAACCATTAGCCTTTTCTGGTCTATAACAGTCTAAAGATACGCTTAACTTCTAATAAAAAATAACAAAGCCTCTATCACCTGTTAGAGGCAACAATTAGGAGCAACAATGCTTAGAAAGTGTCCGGCGGGTTACTACCCAGAAGTGTCAGACAAGGCCTTTATTGACCCTACAGCCATCGTTTGTGGCCGTGTGATTATCGAAGATAATGTTTTTGTTGGCCCTTACGCTGTAATCAGAGCCGATGAGGTTGATGCATCAGGTGAGATGCAGCCCGTACTGATCAAACAAGGCTCTAATCTTCAAGATGGCGTAGTGATTCACTCAAAGGCCGGTGCAGAAGTTATAGTAGGTGAGCGTACCTCTATCGCCCATCGCTCGATTGTACATGGCCCATGTACAGTCGGTGACGATGTCTTTATCGGCTTTAACAGTGTCGTCTTCCGCTGCCATATAGGCGACGGTAGCGTGATTAGACACAATGCCGTAGTCGAAGGGGTCGATCTACCAGAACGCTCTCACGTGCCTCCTATGACGGCCATAGCGCATGAATCTGATCTAGCGTCGGTCGAAAAGGTATCGCCTGAATTCTCTTCGTTCTCAGAATCCGTCGTCTCAGCCAACCATGTGCTGGTCGAAGGTTATAAAGAGCTAGGCGACGACCTCTAACAACTATCAAGCTTTACTTTTAGCACCATCAAATAAGGCACCCTTGGGTTGTCTTTTTATTAGGATGTTAGTTGCTAGTGAGTGTATGCGGATTAAGCCTGGTGTAAATACTTCGTTCAGTATTGTTTTGCTTTATTTAGCCCAACACGAAAAAACCCCGATCACATCGTGACCGGGGTTTTCTCTTAATACCCAAAGGGCATAAATTAAATGCTTGGCGATGACCTACAATAAGTTGAAAGCTACGCTTTCACTCGCTCCGCGACGCCTTTGGCGCTTCAACCTGGCACCTACGGTGCATAGGTTGTCACATGTTCCATGTTCCATGTTCGAGTAGGTATCCGAACAATGAAGCATAAAAAAAGGCCCATCCAATGGATGAGCCTTTTTTTAGGAATAAATGCTTGGCGATGACCTACTCTCACATGGGGAAGCCCCACACTACCATCGGCGATGTTGCGTTTCACGTCTGAGTTCGGGATGGATTCAGGTGGTTCCACAACTCTATGGTCGCCAAGCAAAACTGTTACAACTTAGATCTGATTCTTCTTTTATTTGATCTAGATAGTTTATCGACTGTAGCTTAACTACGCGCTAATTCGTTACTCTCTATCGTCTTACATATCTTACAAGTCACTTGCCAAACGCCTTGGGCGTTATATGGTCAAGCCTCACGGGCAATTAGTATTGGTTAGCTCAACGCCTCACAGCGCTTCCACACCCAACCTATCAACGTCGTAGTCTTCAACGGCCCTTTAGGGGAATCAAGTTCCCAGTGAGATCTCATCTTGAAGGAGGCTTCCCGCTTAGATGCTTTCAGCGGTTATCCCGTCCGAACGTAGCTACCCGGCAATGCAATTGGCATCACAACCGGTACACCAGAGGTTCGTTCACTCCGGTCCTCTCGTACTAGGAGCAACTCTTCTCAAATCTCAAACGCCCACGGCAGATAGGGACCGAACTGTCTCACGACGTTCTAAACCCAGCTCGCGTACCACTTTAAATGGCGAACAGCCATACCCTTGGGACCGGCTTCAGCCCCAGGATGTGATGAGCCGACATCGAGGTGCCAAACACCGCCGTCGATGTGAACTCTTGGGCGGTATCAGCCTGTTATCCCCGGAGTACCTTTTATCCGTTGAGCGATGGCCCTTCCATACAGAACCACCGGATCACTAGAACCTACTTTCGTACCTGCTCGACGTGTCTGTCTCGCAGTCAAGCACCCTTCTACTCTTGCGCTCATTGCATGATTTCCGACCATGCTGAGGGTACCTTCGTGCTCCTCCGTTACTCTTTGGGAGGAGACCGCCCCAGTCAAACTACCCACCACACAATGTCCCCGATCCCGCTTAGGGAACTGGGTTAGAACCTCAACATTACCAGGCTGGTATTTCAAAGGTGGCTCCACCTGAACTGGCGTCCAAGTTTCAAAGCCTCCCAGCTATTCTACACAAGTAATGTCAAAGTCCACTGTGAAGCTGTAGTAAAGGTTCACGGGGTCTTTCCGTCTAGCCGCGGGTAAACTGCATCTTAACAGCTATTTCAATTTCACTGAGTCTCGGGTGGAGACAGTGTGGCCATCGTTACGCCATTCGTGCAGGTCGGAACTTACCCGACAAGGAATTTCGCTACCTTAGGACCGTTATAGTTACGGCCGCCGTTTACCGGGGCTTCGATCAAGAGCTTCGCACAAGTGCTAACCCCATCAATTAACCTTCCGGCACCGGGCAGGCGTCACACCCTATACGTCCTCTTTCGAGTTTGCAGAGTGCTATGTTTTTAATAAACAGTCGCAGCCACCTGGTATCTTCGACCGGCCTCAGCTTAGGGAGCAAGTCCCATCACCAAAACCGGCGCACCTTCTCCCGAAGTTACGGTGCCATTTTGCCTAGTTCCTTCACCCGAGTTTTCTCATACGCCTTAGTATTCTCTACCTGACCACCTGTGTCGGTTTAGGGTACGGTTAGTCATAACCTGAAGCTTAGAGGATTTTCCTGGAAGCATGGCATCAACTACTTCAGTCCATAAAGGACCTCGTCATCGGTTCTCGGTCTTAAGGACCCGGATTTGCCTAAGTCCTCAACCTACTACCTTAAACGCGGACAACCAACGCCGCGCTAGCCTAGCCTTCTCCGTCCCCCCATCGCAGTTATGAGCAGTACAGGAATATTAACCTGTTTCCCATCGGATACGCTCTTCAGCCTCTCCTTAGGGGCCGACTCACCCTACCTCGAATAGCGTTGGATAGGAACCCTTGGTCTTCCGGCGGGGAGGGTTTTCACCTCCCTTATCGTTACTCATGTCAGCATTCGCACTTCTGATACCTCCACGGTGCCTTACAGCTTCCGCTTCAACAGCTTACAGAACGCTCCTCTACCATGCACAAAGTGCATCCGTAGCTTCGGTGTTATGCTTAGCCCCGTTATATCTTCCGCGCGGGCCGACTCGACTAGTGAGCTATTACGCTTTCTTTAAAGGGTGGCTGCTTCTAAGCCAACCTCCTAGCTGTCTAAGCCTTCCCACATCGTTTCCCACTTAGCATAAACTTTGGGACCTTAGCTGACGGTCTGGGTTGTTTCCCTTTCCACGACGGACGTTAGCACCCGCCGTGTGTCTCCCGTGATTGAACTCATGGGTATTCGGAGTTTGCATCGGGTTGGTAAGTCGGGATGACCCCCTAGCCGAAACAGTGCTCTACCCCCCATGGTTAGACACGAGGCACTACCTAAATAGTTTTCGAGGAGAACCAGCTATCTCCGAGTTTGATTAGCCTTTCACTCCTATCCACAAGTCATCCGCTGGCTTTTCAACGACAGTCGGTTCGGTCCTCCAATGCATGTTACTGCATCTTCAACCTGCCCATGGATAGATCACTCGGTTTCGGGTCTACTCCTAGCGACTGGACGCCCTATTAAGACTCGGTTTCCCTACGGCTCCGCAAATGCTTAACCTTGCCACTAAAAGTAAGTCGCTGACCCATTATACAAAAGGTACGCAGTCACCGTCCGAAAACGGCTCCCACTGCTTGTACGTACACGGTTTCAGGGTCTATTTCACTCCCCTCACAGGGGTTCTTTTCGCCTTTCCCTCACGGTACTGGTTCACTATCGGTCAGTCAGGAGTATTTAGCCTTGGAGGATGGTCCCCCCATATTCAGACAGCGTTTCACGTGTGCCGTCCTACTCGATTTCACTTTAAAAGACCTTTCACATACGGGGCTATCACCCACTATGGCCACACTTTCCAGAGTGTTCTGTTAAATCTAATAAAGCTTAAGGGCTGGTCCCCGTTCGCTCGCCGCTACTTAGGGAATCTCGGTTGATTTCTTTTCCTCTGGGTACTTAGATGTTTCAGTT
Organism: Neptuniibacter sp. QD37_11; assembly: GCF_047778105.1. Classification (NCBI taxonomy): domain Bacteria; kingdom Pseudomonadati; phylum Pseudomonadota; class Gammaproteobacteria; order Oceanospirillales; family Oceanospirillaceae; genus Neptuniibacter; species Neptuniibacter sp. QD37_11. The sequence continues at coordinate 3,559,924 of NZ_CP180552.1, forward strand.
CCCCAGGTTCGCCTCTAATAACCTATGTATTCAGTTAAAAGATACCTATAAATAGGTGGGTTTCCCCATTCGGAAATGTCCGGATCAAAGGTTGTTTACCACCTCCCCGAACCTTATCGCAGGTTACAACGTCCTTCATCGCCTCTGACTGCCAAGGCATCCACCGTGCACGCTTAGTCACTTGACCATATAACCCGAAGGCGTCTGGAATCACAGTAACTTGTATTGCTAGTAACGATAGATTTCGCCGAATTGGCGCATGCAGTAAAACTACATGTCTTAAATCTAAATCAAATGAATCAAATCCAAATTGTTAAAGAGCGTTTAAAGCAAAAAAGCTTTAAAAGATAATGTCTTAACCGACAATATGTTTTAAAACTCTTCCTTCTCATCCTTAGGATGATGGTGGAGCTATGCGGGATCGAACCGCAGACCTCCTGCGTGCAAAGCAGGCGCTCTCCCAGCTGAGCTATAGCCCCAAAGAAAACAGTAAGGCTATTATTGGTAGGCCTGAGTGGACTTGAACCACCGACCTCACCCTTATCAGGGGTGCGCTCTAACCAGCTGAGCTACAAGCCTACACCGTTGCTCTTAACTTCTCTGATCAGATAATTCGTGTGAACGCTTGCCGAGAATCGGCTTTCGTTTAAGGAGGTGATCCAGCCCCAGGTTCCCCTAGGGCTACCTTGTTACGACTTCACCCCAGTCATGAACCACACCGTGGTAACCGCCCTCCCGAAGGTTAAGCTAGCTACTTCTGGTGCAATCCACTCCCATGGTGTGACGGGCGGTGTGTACAAGGCCCGGGAACGTATTCACCGCGACATTCTGATTCGCGATTACTAGCGATTCCGACTTCATGGAGTCGAGTTGCAGACTCCAATCCGGACTACGACCGGTTTTCTGAGATTAGCTTACCCTCGCAGGTTCGCGGCCCTCTGTACCGGCCATTGTAGCACGTGTGTAGCCCAACTCGTAAGGGCCATGATGACTTGACGTCGTCCCCACCTTCCTCCGGTTTGTCACCGGCAGTCTCCTTAGAGTTCCCACCCGAAGTGCTGGCAAATAAGGACAAGGGTTGCGCTCGTTACGGGACTTAACCCAACATTTCACAACACGAGCTGACGACAGCCATGCAGCACCTGTCTCAGAGTTCCCGAAGGCACGAAACTATCTCTAGTAACTTCTCTGGATGTCAAGAGTTGGTAAGGTTCTTCGCGTTGCGTCGAATTAAACCACATGCTCCACCGCTTGTGCGGGCCCCCGTCAATTCATTTGAGTTTTAACCTTGCGGCCGTACTCCCCAGGCGGTCTACTTATCGCGTTAGCTGCGCCACTAAAAGATCAAGTCTCCCAACGGCTAGTAGACATCGTTTACGGCGTGGACTACCAGGGTATCTAATCCTGTTTGCTCCCCACGCTTTCGCACCTCAGTGTCAGTATCGGTCCAGGTAGTCGCCTTCGCCACTGGTGTTCCTTCCTATATCTACGCATTTCACCGCTACACAGGAAATTCCACTACCCTCTACCGTACTCTAGATTAGCAGTATCAGGTGCAGTTCCAAGGTTGAGCCCTGGGCTTTCACATCTGACTGACCAATCCACCTACGCGCGCTTTACGCCCAGTAATTCCGATTAACGCTCGCACCCTCCGTATTACCGCGGCTGCTGGCACGGAGTTAGCCGGTGCTTCTTCTGCAGTTAACGTCACAGCTAGCAGGTATTAACTACTAACCTTTCCTCACTGCTGAAAGTGCTTTACAACCCTAGGGCCTTCTTCACACACGCGGCATGGCTGCATCAGGCTTGCGCCCATTGTGCAATATTCCCCACTGCTGCCTCCCGTAGGAGTCTGGACCGTGTCTCAGTTCCAGTGTGGCTGATCATCCTCTCAGACCAGCTAGAGATCGTCGCCTTGGTGAGCCATTACCTCACCAACTAGCTAATCTCACGCAGGCTCATCCAATAGTGCAAGGTCCGAAGATCCCCTGCTTTCCCCCGTAGGGCGTATGCGGTATTAGACCAAATTTCTCTGGCTTATCCCCCGCTACTGGGTAGATTCCTACGCGTTACTCACCCGTCCGCCACTCGTCATCAACTAGCAAGCTAGTCATGTTACCGTTCGACTTGCATGTGTTAGGCCTGCCGCCAGCGTTCAATCTGAGCCATGATCAAACTCTTCAGTTTAAATCATTTGTGTTACCAGGAATGTGGTAACGGGCTCTAGTACTAAACAACCGGATAACATTCTTAAGAACGTTAAACCTTTGTAAATCGCTTTAAATGAATTCACTTGGTTGCTTGTCTAGAAAAAGTTTGCTTCTTCTCAACAAGCGCCCACACGAATTATCTGATCAAATTGTTAAAGAGCGTTGCTTTTTTGACTCTCCGCTGACTCAGCGTTTCGTCTCAAGCGAGGCGCATATTCTACTGTGCGCTCATTCAAAGTCAACCGTTTATTTTGCAATTTTGTAAAAAGCTTTTACTCAGCAACCGGACTTTGAATCCTGCTCCGTAAGAAATCTTAAAAACCAATGTTTTCAATCACTTACTAAGCACCTCACTCAGCTCTGCAGCCCCTTTAAAAGCGGCCTCCCTAAGCAAGGACGGCGAATTCTACAGACATCTGAAAATGCGTCAACACTTAATTTATAAAAATTGGCTGCTGGTTAAGGCAGGCACCTGTAAGCTGTGTGTTTTTTCAAATGCGTAATGTTAAAGGTGTCCTATGAAAGGGTTAACTCCATTGCTGCAGCCTTGCAAATAACAAACATTGGCAATTTTTTCTGTCTGTCCAAGCAGAAACAAAAAAGGCAACCCGAAGGTTGCCTTTTAGAACTAATGATTTGTAAGAGTCAGTCTTAACGACCAAGCTTCTTACGAATCTGCTGTAGGGTACGAAGCTGAGCCGCAGCTTCAGCCAGCTGAGTCGCTGCTTTAGAGTATTCGAACTCTGCAGTTTTATCAGCCATCGCCTGTTCAGCATGTTTCTGTGCTTCTTGAGCTTTCGCTTCATTAAGGTCTGCAGCGTGCAGAGCAGTGTCTGCAAGTACAGTTACCTTATGAGGCTGAACTTCAATGAAGCCACCGGATACGTAGAAGATATCCTGTTCGCCACCCTGTTTGCGTAGCTCGACAGGGCCTGGTTTTAGTTCCGTCAGAAGCGGAGCGTGACCTGGATATACACCCAGATCACCCAGGCTACCTGTTACGGATACGAATTCAATAAGGCCAGAGAATAGTTCTTCTTCAGCACTTACGATGTCGCAATGAACAGTCATAGCCATATTTATACCTCGTAAAGGTTAGCTAAAGGCAATTACATGCCTTTAGCTTTCTCGATCGCTTCGTCGATACCACCGACCATGTAGAACGCCTGCTCTGGCAGATCGTCGTACTGGCCTTCCAGGATGCCTTTAAAGCCGCTGATAGTTTCTTTCAGTGGCACGTATTTACCAGGAGCACCGGTGAATACTTCAGCTACGAAGAACGGCTGAGATAGGAAACGTTGCATCTTACGAGCACGTGCTACCAGAGCTTTATCTTCTTCAGACAGTTCGTCCATACCTAGAATCGCGATGATGTCTTTCAGCTCTTTATAGCGCTGTAGTACACCCTGAACGTTACGAGCGATCTCGTAGTGTTCTTGACCGATTACTAGTGGGTCTAGCTGACGAGATGTAGAATCCAGTGGATCTACCGCTGGGTAGATACCTAGCTCTGCAATTTGACGAGACAATACTACTGTTGCGTCAAGGTGAGAGAAGGTTGTCGCTGGAGATGGGTCAGTCAAGTCATCGGCTGGTACGTATACCGCCTGAATAGACGTGATGGAACCAGTCTTAGTAGAAGTGATACGCTCCTGAAGAACGCCCATCTCTTCTGCTAGAGTTGGCTGGTAACCTACCGCTGAAGGCATACGACCTAGAAGTGCTGATACCTCAGTACCCGCTAGTGTGTAACGGTAGATGTTGTCTACGAACAACAGTACGTCACGACCTTCGTCACGGAATTTCTCAGCCATAGTCAGGCCAGTCAACGCTACACGCAGACGGTTACCTGGAGGCTCATTCATCTGACCGTATACTAGAGATACTTTATCCAATACGTTGGATTCTTTCATCTCGTAGTAGAAGTCGTTACCCTCACGAGTACGCTCACCTACACCGGCAAATACGGAGAAACCTGAGTGCTCGATCGCGATGTTACGGATCAGCTCCATCATGTTTACAGTTTTACCTACACCCGCACCACCGAACAGACCAACTTTACCACCCTTAGCGAACGGACATACAAGGTCGATTACCTTGATACCAGTTTCTAGTAGTTCGTTAGACGCAGACTGCTCGTCGTAAGAAGGCGCTTTACGGTGAATAGGCATACGCTCTTCTTCACCGATTTCGCCACATTCATCAATTGGGTTACCCAGTACGTCCATGATACGACCCAGTGTAGCTGTACCAACAGGCACAGATACTGGCGCACCAGTGTTCGCAACTTCCTGACCACGGCTTACACCTTCAGTCTGGCCCATTGCGATCGCACGAACAACACCGTCGCCCAGCTGTTGCTGAACTTCCAGCGTCAAACCGTTTTTAGTTACGGTCAGCGCGTCGTATACCTTCGGTACAGAATCACGTGGGAATTCCACGTCTACTACCGCACCGATAATCTGAACAATAGTTCCGCTACTCATGTTCGGATCCTCTAATAATTTAACCTGTGACCTGTATTAAACAGCTGCAGCACCACCAACGATCTCAGAAATTTCCTGAGTAATCGCGGCTTGACGAGCTTTGTTATAAATCATTTCAAGCTCACCAATCATATCACCAGCGTTGTCTGTTGCGTTCTTCATCGCTAGCATTCGTGCTGCCTGCTCACAGGCATTGTTCTCAACCACGGCCTGGTAGACCAAGGACTCAACGTAACGAACCAGTAAGCTGTTTAACAGCTCTTTTGCATCTGGCTCATATAGGTAATCCCAATGATGGTTAAGCTTTTCTTCGTCGTCTTCCGCCTTCAGTGGAAGCACCTGATTGACTGCAGGCTGCTGGGTCATCGTATTAACAAAGTCGTTAGATACGATAAATAGTTTATCCAGTTTGCCTTCGTCATAAGCATCTAGCATGACCTTAACTGCACCGATCAGATCCGCCACTTCTGGCGCATCACCTAGGTGAGTTTTCGCTGCCACAACATTGCCACCGTAGTTCTTAAAGAACGACTGTGCTTTGCTGCCCAGTGCACAGACATCAATCTCGATGCCCTGATCATGGAACTCTTTCATGCTTTTAACAGCTGCTTTGAACGCATTCACGTTCAAACCACCACACAGGCCACGGTCGGTTGCTACAACAACAAAACCAACTCGCTTAGTCTCACGCTCCTGCATGTACAAGTGTCTGTACTCAGGGTTGGACTTGGCCAGGTGCTGAATTACACCACGGATACTCCGCGCGTACGGGCGAGAAGACTCCATGCGATCCTGTGCTTTACGCATCTTAGAAGCAGCAACCATTTCCATAGCGCTGGTAATCTTCTTAGTGCTCTGCACACTCGCAATTTTTGTCTTAATCTCTTTTCCGACTGCCATAGTTCCGCCTATATAGCTTTGTGTTAGATCTGCATGACTAGCATGCAGATCGATCACTCAAAACGAGTTCTTACCAAGCTTGTGTAGACTTGAACTTCTCGATACCAGCCTTGAACTGAGCAGCAATCTCATCAGAGTAGTTGCCAGTTGCGTTGATGTCGTTCATCAGATCAGCGTATTCGCTGTTGAAGAACGCAATCAATGCTGCTTCGAAGTCCAGTACTTTATCAAGTGCTACACCTTGTAGGTAACCTTCGTTAGCAGCGTACAGGCTAAGACCCATGTCAGCGATAGACATTGGAGTGTACTGTTTCTGCTTCATCAGCTCAGTTACAGACTGACCGTGCTCAAGTTGTGCACGAGTAGCGTCATCAAGGTCAGAAGCGAACTGTGCGAATGCCGCAAGTTCACGGTACTGTGCAAGTGCTAGACGAACACCGCCACCTAGTTTCTTGATGATCTTAGTTTGAGCTGCACCACCTACACGGGATACGGATAGACCAGCGTTGATTGCTGGACGTACACCAGAGTTGAACAAGTCAGTTTCTAGGAAGATCTGACCGTCAGTGATGGAGATTACGTTTGTTGGTACGAATGCGGATACGTCACCACCTTGAGTTTCGATTACAGGCAGGGATGTTAGGGAACCAGTCTGGCCCTTAACTTCACCGTTTGTAAACTTCTCAACGTAGTCAGCGTTTACACGCGCAGCACGCTCAAGTAGACGAGAGTGCAAGTAGAATACGTCACCAGGGTATGCTTCACGACCTGGAGGACGACGTAGCAATAGGGAAATCTGACGATAAGCCCAAGCTTGCTTAGTTAGATCATCATAGATGATCAGAGCGTCTTCACCGCGGTCACGGAAGTATTCACCCATAGTACAACCAGCGTATGGAGCTAGGAACTGCATCGCAGCTGGATCAGCAGCGCCTGCAGCAACAACGATAGTGTGATCCATCGCGCCGTGCTCTTCAAGCTTACGTACAACGTTAGCGATAGTAGACTGTTTCTGGCCTACTGCTACGTAGATACATTTTACGCCTGTACCTTTCTGGTTGATGATAGCGTCGATAGCAATCGCAGATTTACCAATCTGACGGTCACCGATGATCAGCTCACGCTGACCACGACCGATTGGTACCATGGAGTCGATCGCTTTAAGACCAGTCTGTACAGGCTGATCTACGCCCTGACGCTCGATTACACCAGGTGCAACCTTCTCAACAGCGTCAGTCAATTTAGTTTCGATTGGGCCTTTACCATCAATCGGGTTACCCAGAGCGTCTACTACACGACCCTGCAGTTCCGGACCAATTGGTACTTCCAAGATACGGCCAGTACAACGTGCAGTAGCACCTTCTACTAGATCCTGGTAGTCACCCAGTACTACAGCACCAACGGAGTCACGCTCAAGGTTAAGCGCCATACCGTAGATACCGCCAGGGAATTCAATCATTTCCCCGTACATAACGTCAGCAAGACCGTGGATCGTAATGATACCATCGGAAACGCTCACTACAGTGCCCTCATTACGGGCTTCTGAAGTCACATCAAGAGTTTCGATGCGCTTCTTGAGAATCTCACTGATCTCAGAAGGATTCAGTTGCTGCATGCTTTTATTCCCCTAGGAATTCATCGCTTCGGCCAACTTCGCGAGTCGCGCGCGAACAGAGCCGTCGATCACCAAGTCGTCAGTGCGAACTACTACACCACCCAAGATAGACTTATCTACTTGTGAGGTCAGTGCCACATCGCGACCTAGTTTAGTTTTCAGTGCCTGAGCAAGTTTTTCTTGCTGCTCGTCCTGTAGTTCAAACGCCGTAGTCACTTCGATATCTAGTGACTTTTCCTGATCTGCTTTCAGTTTATTAAACTGAGCGCTGATCTCAGGCAGTATCTCTAGGCGTTTGTTCTCAGCTAGAAGCTTAAGAAAATTCTTACCCGCGTCATCTGCTTCTTCGCAGATATTGATCATCAGATCAGCTTTCTGCGTATCTGTCAGTGCAGGGTTACCCAGTACACGCACTACGTTTTCGTCTGATGCTGCAGCAGCAGCCAGAGCTAGCGTAGCGGACCACTGATCGAGGTTACCCTTATCCATCGCGTACTCGAAAGCAGCTTTGGTATAAGGCCGAGCGACAGTGTTGACTTCAGCCATCGTTAAACCTCGCTTTAAAGCTCAGCGGCCAGTTTTTCAACAAGCTGCGCGTGTGCCTTCTCATCAATAGAAGCTTCTAGTACTTTCTCAGCACCAGCCAATGCAAGTGTAGCTACCTGAGCGCGCAATGCTTCGCGTGCTTGGTTAACTTCTTGCTCTAGTTCAGCTTCTTTAGCCGCTTTAACACGGTTAGCTTCTTCTAGAGCCTTGTCTTTAGCTTCTTCGATAATCTGGTTAGCCCGCTTGTTGGCCTGTTCAATGATGGCGGCTGCTTCTTCTTTGCCCTTACGCATATTTTCAGTGGCTTTTTCTTGAGCCAACTGCAAGTCACGCGCAGCGCGTTCAGCAGCGTCCAGACCTTCAGCAATCTTCTTTTTGCGCTCTGCTAGTGCAGCCGTAATTGGCGGCCACACGTACTTCATGCAGAAAACAACAAAGATAAAGAATGCGATTGCCTGGCCAATGATGGTGATATTGATATTCACGCCATTACCTCTCGCGGTTGTTAATTAAGTAGGACTCGATAGTCGTTGCTTTTACGAGTGACTACTTATGCAACTGCGAACATTAGGTACATGCCAAGACCTACACCGATCATAGGTACCGCATCAACAAGACCCATTACGATGAAGAACTGAGAACGTAGTAGTGGTACTAGTTCAGGTTGACGTGCAGCACCTTCCAAGAATTTACCACCTAGGTTACCGATACCTACAGCAGCACCAATAGCAGCAAGGCCCATTAGAACCGCAGCAGCCAGGAATACTAAAGCGTTAGCCATTTCCATCAGTTTTTCTCCACATTTAAGTTTAAAAGTTAAAGTTTAAAATTTGTTAAAACAGGTTAAAACAGTACTTCAGTTCATGAATTACTTATTAGTGATCGTCATGTGCCATCGCAAGATAAACGATAGTTAGCACCATGAAGATAAACGCCTGCAAAGTAATTACTAGAATATGGAAGATTGCCCATGGCACAGATAGTACCCACTGCGCCCAGAAAGGAAGCAGAGCAATCAAGATAAAGATCATTTCACCCGCATACATGTTACCGAACAGTCGTAGCGCCAGAGAGATTGGCTTAGCCAGAAGGCCTACAACTTCAAGGAACAAGTTGAAAGGAATCATCCATTTACCCATTGGCTGTAGAGACAGCTCAGCAAGGAAGCCAGAAACACCTTTCTGCTTAATGCTGTAGTAAATGATTAAGAAGAATACGCTGAACGCCATACCAAGAGTAGCGTTAGGGTCTGTAGTTGGTACGATCTTCATGTAACCAACGCCCATTTGAGCAGCGATGTAAGGAACCCAATCGATTGGCACAAGGTCCATAAGGTTCATCAGGAAGATCCAGACGAAGATTGTTAGCGACAAAGGCGCGATAACAGGGTTCTTATGGTGGAAAATACCTTTAACGTTATCGTCAACAAACTCGATGATTGTTTCGATAAAGTTCTGGGTGCTTCCAGGTACGCCGGACGTAACTTTTTTCGCTACGCTACGGAACAACCAAAGGAAGAAAACACCCAAGCCAACAGACCAAAGCATAGTATCCACGTGGATTGCCCAAAATCCGAAATCGCCAGGCATGATACCGTTTGCAGTATCTACGAAGCGCCAGCTATCCGAAGCTTCATGATAGCCGAACGTCAGATTCGTCAAGTGGTGGGATATATACTCTGAGGATGTTACTGTGTCGCTACTAGCCATTCTCAGTTTCTCTCGTTCAAAGTTTCAGGAATCTTGTATTTAGGTTCATCTGACCAATCCAACCTAAGATCTGCATCAGAATGAACGTGCCAAATAAGGAAAATGGATTCAGGGGCTGAATCAGTATAAATACGGCTGCAAAACCTACCGCACTTAAAGCCATTTTCCATATTTGGCTCACATACATTTCGGCTAACGCTTGCTTAGCACTCTGACCTGCACTAAATCTCAATGCTCGATCAGCGAAATAGAGGGTAGGTAGAAGGTACAAAACTCCACCTAACAGTGCTGAATATGCAGTTTCTAAGTTCACTAGTAGTAAACCAGCGCAAAGTAACAAACATATGACTGCTTGAATCAGAAAGATTCTAAATATTCGACCGCGTGTTTTACGACTATGGGCTCCCTGCTTGAGGTTCCCCTTGCCCACTGACATTACAACGCAACCTTACTTAAATTCTGTTCTGACTCTACGCCCCATTTAAGCGCACGCACCCTAAAATGCGAGCCGATTATATGAGCTTAGGGCCGCCGAAACAACAGGCAGTTTACCCATTTGCACTAATGTCGTAGCAACCCTTGCCCTGAGTCGCCTTAACTTCAGTGCCAAAGTAGTAATTCAACGCTACTTATTTCAATAATTTCAAAATACTGTCTAAAGATTCAGCATCATCGTAACTGATGGTGATTTTGCCTTTTCCTTTGGCATTTTCACTGATCGCAACCTTAGTTGCGAAGCGCATAGACAACTCGCCGGCCAATTCACCTAGGCGAGGGTTAGGTTCTGCTTTTGGTTTTTCTTCTGTTTTAGAACCACCGTCTTGGAGCTTTTTCACTAACGCTTCAGCTTGGCGAACAGAAAGACCTTGGCCTGATACTTCCTGTGCTGCAATTAGCTGTTGCTCAGGTTCTAGTGCCAACAATGCCCGCGCATGACCCATTTCTAAGTCGCCGTACTCAAGCATCTTCTTCACTTCATCGGTCAGCTTCATCAGGCGAAGTAAATTGGTTACCGCAGAACGCGATTTACCTACTGCATCAGCTACTTCTTGCTGAGTCAGTTCAAATTCGTCTTGTAAACGCTGAAGAGAGATCGCTTCTTCTATCGGGTTTAGGTTTTCACGCTGGATATTCTCGATAAGCGCCATCGCAATGGCTGCTTCATCTGGAACATCTTTCACGATTGCAGGGATCTCAGATAGGTCAGCCATCTGAGTGGCACGCCAACGGCGTTCACCTGCGATAATTTCGTAGCGATCGGAATCTACCGGACGTACCACAATTGGCTGCATAACGCCTTGAGCACGAATCGAGTTGGATAGCTCTTCCAAAGCTTGAGGCTCAATATCGCGACGTGGTTGATAACGTCCACGTTGAATCACACTAACAGGAAGCAACTGATAACCATCTATAGATTCAGCGCTTTGAACGGATACCTGTTCTTCTACATCAGTAACGCTGGACAATAGAGCATCCAGACCTTTGCCAAGCCCACGCTTTTTAGCCATTGATTATGCTTCCTGTGACTGTTCTTTTTCTTCAAGTTTGGTACGACGAATCAACTCACCCGCCAAAGCTAAGTAAGCTACGGCCCCTCGGGAGTTTTTATCGTAAAGTAGTGCCGGCAATCCATGGCTTGGTGCCTCAGCTAAACGGACGTTTCTCGGGATTACGGTACGATAAACTTTATCACCAAAATACTCTACCAGATGCGTAGAAACGTCTTTGGTCAGGCTCATTCGCGGATCGAACATGGTCCGCAAGATACCTTCAATCTTCAAACTAGGGTTTAGACGGGCATTGATCTTATCGATCGTGCCGATCAATGCCGAGATACCTTCCAATGCGTAATATTCGCACTGCATTGGAATAATAACGCCTGCTGATGCTGCTAATGCGTTAACTGTTAGCAGGTTTAGCGATGGAGGATTATCGATCAAGACGTAGTCATAATCCTCATCAACTTCCATCAACGCCATTTTCAGACGAAATTCTCGACGCGGAATCTGCAATAGCTCAACTTCAGCAGCGGTTAGATCACCATTTGAGCCAATGATATCGAAACCTGCCGCTGTGTCTTTAAGGATCGCCTCTTTGATATTCACTTTGTCGGTCAGAACTTCGTAGACCGTATTTTCCAAGGTGTGTTTATCAACGCCGCTGCCCATACTGGCATTGCCTTGCGGATCCAGATCCACCAGCAATACGCGCTTTTTGGTTGCAGCCAATGAAGCAGCCAGATTTACGCAGGTTGTTGTTTTACCTACGCCTCCTTTCTGGTTTGTGATCGTTAGGATCTTTGCCACGCCTAGCGTCTCCCTAAAACTAGCAGATGCCTTTCCCCTTCTGTTCCCGGTACATCAAGTGGGTAACAGGTCTTAAGTTCATAGCCATCAGGCAGTGCTGATAACTCTTCCTCAGGATACAGACCTTTCATTGCAAGAAAAACACCCTCTTGATGACAAAGTTGGTGTGTCCAGTTAATCATGTCTTGCAAAGAGGCGAATGCGCGCGAAATCACCTGATCAAACGGCTCAAAATTACAGTTTTCAACACGCTCGTTGATCACCGTTAGGTTGTTAAGACCTAACTCAGTTTTAGCCTGCAGTTGAAAACGGGTTTTCTTGCCGTTGCTGTCCAAGGTAGTGACATCCAACTCTGGATGACAGATCGCCAATGGGATACCAGGTAAACCTGGGCCACTGCCAACATCGATAAGGCGATTAGCTTTGATGTAAGGCACTACGCTTAAGCTGTCGATCAAATGGCGATCGATCATCTCTAACGGATCGCGTACAGCAGTCAGGTTATACGCTTTGTTCCATTTGATCAGCAAATTCAGGTAACGGAGTAGTTGATCTTTTTGCTGCTCGCTAATATCCAAACCTAACTGTTGGATACCTTTGTTTAGCTTTGCTTCCAAGATCTCTTGGCTTACCTGATTCATGCGTTATCGGCCTTAATTTTAGCTTTGCTCAATTGATGTTTTTTTAGATAAACCAATAACAGCGAAATCGCAGCTGGGGTCATACCTTGAATACGAGACGCTTGCGAGATTGTTTCTGGACGAATCTCTTCTAATTTCGCTTTCAGTTCGTTGGAAAGGCCGCCGACTTGGTCATAATCAAAATTTTCTGGCAGTGGCGTATTCTCCTGACGGCGCATCTGCTCTATTTCGTCTTTCTGACGCTCAATGTAACCGGCATATTTGTTATGAATCTCAACCTGTTCCGCCACTTGGTTATCAGAGACCGCTTCACCTTTAAGGTGAGCGATATCGCCGTAAACCAGTTCAGGGCGTTTTAACAGATCTGCTAAATTGTATTCACGTGTCAGCGGCGTTTTAAGTTTTGGTGCTAACTCATCGGCTTCAGGTGTTTTAGGCTGAATCCAAGTAGATTTTAAGCGCTGTTGCTCTAACTCAATCGCTTCACGCTTTTCGCAGAATGCCTGCCAACGCTCATCTCCCACCAGCCCAAGCTCACGACCTTTTTCGGTCAAACGTAGATCTGCGTTATCTTCACGCAGAATTAGGCGGTATTCCGCTCGGCTTGTGAACATACGGTATGGTTCAGATGTACCTAGGGTAATCAGATCATCCACCAATACGCCGATGTAAGCTTCATCACGACGTGGATACCACTGCTCTTTATCTAATGCTCGCAGTGCTGCATTGGCACCGGCCAACAAGCCTTGAGCACCCGCCTCTTCATAACCTGTTGTGCCATTAATCTGACCGGCAAAGTACAGGCCGTTCATATACTTGGTTTCAAGGGTATGTTTTAGATCTTGCGGGTTAAAGTAATCGTACTCGATCGCATAACCTGGACGAACAATATGCGCATTTTCAAAACCACGGATCGATTGCACAGCTGCTAGCTGAATATCAAACGGCAGCGAAGTAGAGATGCCATTTGGATATAACTCATGGGTTGTCAGACCTTCAGGTTCTACAAATACTTGATGCTGATCTTTGTCAGCAAAGCGCATGATCTTATCTTCGATAGATGGGCAGTAGCGTGGACCCACACCCTCAATCACACCAGTATACATAGGTGAACGATCAAGGCCGTTTCTCAAAATTTCATGAGTACGCTCATTAGTATGGGTTATATAGCAACTGATCTGCTCAGGGTGATCACTCAATTTACCCATATAGGACATAACCGGCGTAGGTGTATCACCTGGTTGTTCCTGCATCACACTAAAATCAACACTACGAGCATCGATACGTGGTGGTGTACCTGTTTTTAGACGGTCAACACGGAAAGGTAATTCACGTAAACGATGAGCAAGCGCGATAGATGGTGGATCCCCTGCTCGACCACCAGAGTGGTTTTCCAAACCAATATGGATAACACCACCGAGGAAAGTACCTGCGGTTAACACAACTGATTTTGCCTTAAAGCGAATACCTGTTTGTGTCACTACACCGACAACAGTTTCGCCTTCGATAATCAGGTCATCAGCAGATTGTTGGAAAATCTGTAAGTTTTCTTGGTTCTCAAGAATTGAGCGAACAGCTGCTTTGTAAAGAACACGGTCAGCTTGTGCACGTGTTGCTCTCACTGCAGGTCCTTTACGTGAGTTAAGCGTTCGAAATTGAATACCGCCTTTATCAGTAGCACGAGCCATAGCTCCATCTAGCGCATCAATCTCTTTTACAAGATGGCTTTTCCCTATTCCCCCAATAGCAGGGTTACATGACATTTGACCTAAGGTTTCGATGTTATGGGTTAGTAATAAGGTCTGTGCTCCAGTTCTTGCTGACGCGAGTGCAGCTTCAGTACCTGCATGACCACCACCGATAACAATGACGTCAAAGTGGGTAGGAAAATCCACCGTTGTATTACCTCTATGAAATAAGTTTCGATCAGTGTGCTGAGATCGATTTGAAATGGGCGCTGATTATACCCTTACCTGAGCAACTTAGAAATGATCGTTTTTTATACAGCTCTGTTTTTCTTTATATAAGTATTAAAAAAGAGAAAGAATATATGTTTTTTATTTTAATGATTATATATAGCGAGCCCTTTTTCTGGTGATAACCAATTATTTTCCTTATAAATCAGTAGATTGTTGGAATGATAAGCCTTGGTTTATCGTGCATATACTGTCTGCAAAAGGGGCGTGTAAGTTGTGTATATCTAGGCGTCTTTTCCACAGATGGAATTATTCACAACTTTACCCTTAGGATAACTTAGGTTAGTTATACAGGTTATGCACATGTTGTGTGAGTAAGTATTTTTAGACAATGCCTGTAAAAATATTAATCAGCCTTTAAATCTCTCGTTGATAATTTATCTTTATGATTATAAAGGATAAATTTAAGTTATCTTTATGATACAAACAGGATATCCAAAAAAACGGGTTTTTATGTACTACCAGGTTTGTGTGGAAAACCTGATAATAACATTGGATTTAATTGTTAAGATATTGAGGATTCTGAATAAAAGCAAAGAGTTAGGTTTTTGCATTGGTTAGATAGTGCTCTCCCAAATTTTACCCGTCAAAATGGCGGTTACTCGGATATTCGCAGAGATTTGATTAAGCGTTCCAATCAACAAGTAAATGAAAAATGATGTTATTGGGTAAACATAGGTACTTTGTGAGCTAGCACTAGACTGAGCGTCCTAGCTAATAGGAAAAAAGGAGCGATGACGAGGTGGTGAGATAAGTAGGCTGAACGTCCTTGTTCAAAAACGTATTGGTCGATTACTTGCCAATACAGAATGAGCTGAAGATGCGGCCAAGCAGATCATCAGGTGTGAACTCACCTGTGATCTCATTGAGTGCTTGTTGTGCTTGGCGTAGATCTTCCGCGAGCAGTTCCCCTGCTCCATTCATCTCTAGCTGATCGAGACCGGTTTCCAGTAACTCATGGGCACGTTCTAACGCATCCAGATGGCGACGGCGTGCCATAAAACCACCCTCGGTAGTTGAGCTGAAGCCCATCGATTCTTTTAGATGATCTCGCAGCAGGTCGATACCGGTTTGTGATTTTGCTGACAAGGTAATTGTGGTGTGATCGTGTGCTTCACGGATGCTAACTGTTTCGCCACTTAGGTCAGCTTTGTTACGAATAACCGTTATACGGCTTGATTCTGGTAGCTGGTGGACGAACTCTGGCCAGATCTGTTCTGGATCATCGGTCTCAGTGCTTTGACTATCAACCATCAGCAGAACACGATCGGCTTTGTTGATCTCTTCCCAAGCACGGTTGATACCTATACGTTCTACTTCATCAGGGGCATCACGTAGCCCCGCTGTATCGATGATATGCAGTGGCATACCATCAATATGGATATGTTCACGTAGAACATCTCGAGTTGTCCCAGCAATGTCGGTCACAATTGCCGTTTCACGACCGGCTAAGGCATTGAGTAGGCTCGATTTACCCGCATTAGGACGGCCTGCGATTACTACGTTCATGCCTTCACGTAACAGACTGCCCTGCTTTGCTTCTGCCTGCACTGCGACGACTTTACCTAATACTTCTTTTAAGTCTCCGAGGACCTTTCCATCGGCGAGGAAGTCGATCTCTTCTTCTGGAAAGTCGATCGCCGCTTCTACGTAGATTCGTAGCTGTACGAGTGCTTCAACTAGCTCATGGATACGGCTTGAGAATTCACCTTGTAGGGATCGAATGGCACAGCGTGCTGCTTGTTCGGAGGAACTATCGATCAGATCGGCAATTGCTTCGGCTTGAGCCAGATCGAGTTTATCGTTCAGGAATGCTCGCTCAGAGAATTCGCCCGGTTTTGCTAACCTCGCACCTAGCTCAATTGCGCGTTTTAGTAGCAGATCGACAATAACTGGGCCGCCGTGACCTTGTAATTCAAGGACATCTTCACCGGTAAATGAATTTGGGCCTGGGAAATACAACGCGATGCCTTGATCTATCTCTTGATTGTTTTGATCAAAAAACGGGCCGTAGTAGGCGTAACGAGGTTTAAGCTCGGTTTTTAAAACGGTTTCAGAAATAGTTTTGGCCAATG
Organism: Neptuniibacter sp. QD37_11; assembly: GCF_047778105.1. Classification (NCBI taxonomy): domain Bacteria; kingdom Pseudomonadati; phylum Pseudomonadota; class Gammaproteobacteria; order Oceanospirillales; family Oceanospirillaceae; genus Neptuniibacter; species Neptuniibacter sp. QD37_11. Next base: position 3,576,388 of record NZ_CP180552.1, read on the forward strand.
GACCTGAAATACGCACTATACCTACACCACCTCGACCGGGTGGAGTTGCTTGAGCCGTAATGGTGTCGTTGTTAGCCAGGGTCATAATGAATCTCGAGCGAATATAAATTTAATGCAAGTTTACCACTTTGCTGGGATGGGAACATAAAGCCTAGATACAAAAAAGCCGCTAACTCAGTAGCGGCTTTTTTTGTTAGGTCCGGAGTTATTTATCCGTACCGTTTTCGATCTGCTTGTTGATCACGTATTGCTGTGCGATCGATAGGATGTTGTTCACAACCCAGTATAGAGTCAGACCTGCAGGGAACCACAGGAAGAAGAATGTGAACAGGATCGGCAGCATCTTCATGATCTTAGCCTGCATTGGGTCTGGAGGCGTTGGGTTCAGCATCTGCTGAATGAACATACTCGCGCCCATGATGATCGGCAGGATAAAGTAAGGATCTTTAACCGAAAGGTCAGCTAGGTATAGGAACTCAGCGTGACGTAGGTCTACAGATTCCATTAGCACCCAGTAAAGTGCGATGAAGATCGGCATCTGAGCCAAGATTGGCAGACAGCCACCCAGAGGATTAATTTTTTCCTTCTGGTAAAGCTTCATCATCTCCTGAGACATCTTCTGGCGGTCATCACCGTAAAGGTCTTTCAGGCGTGCCATCTCTGGACCGAACTTACGCATTTTAGCCATAGACTTAAATGCTTTTGCGTTCAGATGGAACAGTAGTGCTTTAACGATAACTGTCACACCGATGATCGCTAGACCCCAGTTACCTACTAGGTCGTAAACCCATTTCAGCAACATGTATAGCGGAGACGCTACCCACCATAGAACACCGTAGTCTACAGTCAGTGGTAGGTTCTCATCTGCAATTTCCATGATCTCTTGATCTTTAGGACCTGCGTAGAACGTCGCTGTTACTGTTTTGTTCTCGCTTGGAGAAACTGTGAAGTCTGGAGATAGGAAACCAACAATGTAGTTGCCGTTAGACTTACGCGCTTGGTAAGTGTATTCAGCACCTTTTGCAGGGATCCAAGCACTTAGGAAGTAGTGCTGAGACATTGCGATCCAGCCATCCTTACTCTTACGAGTCGCGCTTTCTTCGTCAATATCATCGAAGTCATACTTTTCGTAAGTGTTTTCTTCAGTAGAGAAAACCGTACCTAGGTAAGACTGCATACCCATATCAGTAGATACTGTTGGATCTGCGCTACCGTCACGTTTGATCTGGCCAAATAGCTGAGAAGACCAAATATCAGATGACTGGTTATTTACGATAAAGCTAAGCTCAATCTCATATGAACCTTTAGTGAAGGTATAACGCTTTGTGATCTGTACGCCGCTAGCATCAGTGAAGCTCAAATCTACATTGATCTTCTCTTGATCACCTAGAGTAAATTCATTCTGAGAAACTGTGTAGGTTGGGCGGTTGCCAGAAGCATCAGGACCGTTTCTGCCGATTAAACCACTTTGAGATACATAGACGCGGCTAGTTGTCTGCTCTAGCAGAACGAATGGCAGTTCAGAACCTAGGCTCGCTTTATGTTCAGGTAGAGAAACCTGAATAATGTCGCCGCCTTTAGTGTCTAGAGTTACGTTCAGAACATCTGTTGCTACAGTCACTAGCTTCGCTGTACCGGCAGCTTGAGTTGCTGCACCTGGAACATCGCTAGAAGCTTCAGCAGCAGGAAGATCTGTGTTGGCTGGCTGAGAATCGTATGCAGAAACAGAAGTTGTAGCCTGCTGTGCTTCAGCTGGCTGACCGTAGTCTTGGTTCCATTGCAGGACAACTAAGTAGCTGATCATGCAAAGTGCGCCAATGATACTTATACGCTTAAAATCCATGGGTTAAGGACCAATCGAGTTTACTTTAACTTTTTTGATTTATTTTTCAGTCTGGACCAGCACTTCTTCATCAGCTTGTGAACTTCCTCGTTTTCGAGTTCTCCTAAGCCCTGACGAGCAAGGATAATCATGTCCACTGCAGGTAAATTATGTTGGTTCAAACGAAAGGATTCGCGAATGATACGACGAACACGGTTACGTTTCACCGCCTGACGGATATTTTTTTTGGAAATAACAAAACCTAGCCGAGGATGGCCGAGGTCATTAGGGCGGGAAAGTATAAGGATAGGCTGGTCTGGTACTTTCAGTCGTACGTCGTCAAACACACTTTGAAAGTCCCTGCCGGTTAGCAAACGTAACCGACGGGGGAATCTGAATTCGGTCATTCAAATAAACCAGACCGTTTTGCCAGTCATTAAGCAGACAGGCGCTTACGGCCTTTAGCGCGACGACGGTTAATAACCTGACGTCCAGCTTTAGTAGCCATGCGTGCACGGAAGCCGTGAGTACGCTTACGCTTTAGTACGCTTGGTTGAAATGTTCTTTTCATCGGTCAATCCTGCCAACGCGTTTGATGAATGAAAACATGGCAGAAATATGCCACGCCAAAAAATAGAGGGCGAATTCTATTGAATTTGTGGGGTTGGATCAATCTCTTTTTAGGATTTATTCAACTTTATTGGAATTATTTCATTAATTTCTGCTTTTTTCGGTGCATGAACCCTATCTAGCAAGTGGATCCCATTTAATATCGACTTATATAGGTAGTGTATTTCCAAATTGGAAGCCTTTAATAAAGACTACATTTGTAGGTAAGCCTTCTATAACTGTTAACAGCTTATATAGGTAGCTTGCTAAATGCTTTGGTGAAGGAATTTGTTAGAAAAAAGAACTTTTCTGTGGATAACTCGGTTATCAACCCTGTTTATAGGCCTTTTGGCAGTGCATAACTATGGGGGTAATAAGTTGGCGAGTTGTGGCTTACCTGAGAAAATGTGTTGGGTAACTCTTTTGTATCCCTCGTATTTACTAGCTTTCCTTGATTAGTTTTTTTTTGAAATTGTTTCAAAAAAAGCACTTTGCTGTGTGGATAAGTTGGTAATTAATCGTTAGAATTAGTGCTTCATATAGGTGCTATTTTTACTTTGTCCCTATATTCGGAACTAATAATCATAACTACAGGATAGAAGAAGGGTCTCCCCTCTATGTCGACGGAACTTTGGGCGCGTTGTTTACACAGCCTTCAGGAAGAGTTTCCGGCTCAGCAATACAACACTTGGATTCGACCACTACAGGTTGCGCCTGAGAGTGCTGAACAGCTGGTATTGGTAGCGCCGAACCGTTTTGTCCGTGATTGGGTAAACGATAAGTTCCTATCGCGTATTCGTCAGGTCGTTAGCGATGTAACTGGCGATATCTCTGTAGAAGTTCTTCTAGAAGTGGCGAATAACCGTGGCGCACCACCAAGACCACGTCCTGCTGCTAACTTTACCCGTCGTCCAATGCCTGCTGCACCGGCTCCTCAGCCCGCATTTGCTGCAGAACCTGCATTCGTACCTGAGCCTGCTCCTGCAGCTGCGCCTATTTCAATTTCAGCGCCAGAACCTGCGGTTGCGGCAGCACCGATGACTGAACCTGTTCGTGAAGAGGTATTTCAGCCAGCGATGCAGGAATCTGTTCCTGCGCAA